>NZ_KB822578.1 GCF_000364605.1 Nocardioides sp. Iso805N
AACACCCGGATCGCCATCGCGCGCACGTAGGACAACGTCGAGTCATAGCCCCGAGACTCCAACCACGCCGCGGCCTCGGGCCAGCGGTCCTCGGGCCGATCCCCCAGGGTGAACAGCGCCTCCAGGCAGCCCAACTGCGCGCCCTGGGCCGCGATCGCGAGGATCTCATCAGGGGAGAGGAACGGCTCGCGGCCCTCGCGTGCCGCCTGCGCCGGGGTCTCCACGAACGTGCAGTAGTGGCACCGATCCCGGCACAACCGCGTGATCGGGATGAACACCTTGGGCGAGTAGGTCACCACCCCCGGGCGGCCGGCCGCGACCAGGCCGGCATCACGGACCTTCGCCGCGGCGGCACACAACCGGTCGAGATCCTCACCCCTAACAGCCAGCAACACCGTCGCTTCGGCTACGTCGAGGGCGGCGCCACGCTCGGCGCGCGCAAGCGCCCGGCGTACCTGCTGGGGAGTGGGGGCTGGCTGCGACATCTCTGCCAGGCTAGCGTCCTGCGGAACCCGTCCGGGTAGCCCGGTCCAAATGGCTGAGGGGTCCGGAGCCCCCACACGGCTCCGGACCCCTCAGCGGGACCAAGTAAACGCGCTGATCCTGTCCTGTTCCGGACACCGTCAGCGATCGGTCACTTGACCTTGACCTTGACGGTCTTGGTGAACTTGGCGACGGTGGCCGACCCGGCGTACTTCGCCGTGATCGTGTGGGTGCCCTTGGTGAGCCTCTTCTTGAGCTTGAGGACGATCCTGCCGTTCTCCACCGTCGCGGAGCCGATCAGCTTCTTGCCGTCGTAGACCTTCACCTTGCCCGGAACCGCGCTGGCGCCGCTCAGGGTGAGGATCAGCTTCTTGGAGCGGGTGGTGAGCGCCGCGGCCTTGATCGAACGCACCTTGGCGGCCTGTGCGGCGAGCGTTCCGCGGGCTGCCACGCTGCTGAGGATGCCGTTGATCGCGGTGACGGTGATCGTGTACGCGTCACCGGCGACCAGGGGCACGTCGTCGTACCCGAGCATGACGTCGGTGGGATCGGTCTCGTCGTCGGTGACCAGGTCAGGCCGCGCCGGGTGGGTGGTGTCGTGCAGGGCGACGGTGTAGGTGATCAGGTCGTCCACATCGGCGGGCCAGGCCGAGGACCCGGTGACGGCCGGCGGGGTGAACGCGACGTCAGCGGTGGTGGCGTCCCGCTGCGCCGTGACGTGCGAGGGCGCGCTGGGGGCGGTGATGCGGTCGATCACCGGAGCCGAGTCGTCCGAGGGCGTCTCGACGGCCGTCAGGGCCCCGCGGTCGAGGGTCACGGCGAGGCCGTCGACATCGGGCGTGTACGCCGGAGCCGGGTGCTCGTCGTCGTCATAGCGGCCGAGCGAGGCGACGGCGTAGGCAGTGATCTCGCTGTCGCCGGCGGCATAGACCGTGCGGCCGTCGAGCGAGACGGTCAGGCCGTCGGCGCCGTCGATCGGCTGCGCGGCGCGGCGGGTGCCGCCCCTGACCGCGTAGAGGGTGGGGTCGTCGCCAGTGGTGGCGACGTAGCTCGTGCCGTCGGCCGCCACCGCCAGCGCGGTCGGCGGCGTGTCCACGTCGCCCGGTCCGAGCGAGACCGTCGTCGGCGTCGTCGCCGCGGCGTGCGAGCCGATCGACCAGAGCCGGGAGGTGCCGTCGGACGAGGTGCCGGAGAACTCGAAGGTGCCGCCCGTCGGGTCGAAAGCCGCCGAGCCGACGTTGGCCAGCGTCGTCACCGGCGTGGTGGCCGTGGGGACCGTGGCGTCGCCGAGACCCGCGACCGGGTAGACAGCGGCCTCGGCGGAGCCGACCACGCCCAACTCGGTGCTGTCGGCGGAGATGGCGAGGGCCACCGGCTCGGTGGCATCGCCCGGCAGGGCCGTGGTGACGACGGTACCGTCGTCACCGATGGTCCACAGCGTCGCGACGTCGTCGCCGTCCTCGTCGGGCAGCGTGCCGACGACGTATGCGGTGGTGCCCTTGACGGCGAGGTCGGCCAGGCTCGCATCCTCGCCGAGGTCGACCAGGCTCGGCGTGCCACCCGTGACCCGGACGAGATCCGCGTTGCCGTCGCCGTCCTCGCCGGCGACGAAGAGAGCGCCGCTGGTGGTCGCTGTCACCTTCAGCGGCGTGAAGCCGGCGGGCCACGCCGAGACGGCGTGGACCGGAGGGACGGAGCAGGCGATGGTGGTGGCCGCGAGAGCGGCGGCGGCGATGCCGGCGGACAGCTTCCTCATCCGGGTCTTCCTCCCTGGTGCCGGCTCGCGCTGAGCCGCCTCATCGCACGTGATCGGCACCGTGGGAGGGCGGCTGAGGAGACTGCCGGGCGACGAACAGCGCCGGCGCCCGTCGAGACGGACACCGGCGCTGCTTCGCAAGGAACGTGACCAGGGGTCAGGCGGTTACTTGACCTTCACCTTGACGGTCTTGCTGAACTTGGCGACGGTGGCCGAGCCGGCGTACTTCACCGTGAGCTTGTGCTTGCCCTTGGCGAGCTTCTTCTTGAGCTTGACGACGACCTTGCCGTTCTTCACCGTGGCGGTGCCGATCAGCTTCTTGCCGTCGTAGACCTTGACCTTGCCGGGCACGGTGGTGACGCCGGCCAGGGTCAGGGTCAGCTTCTTGGAGCTGGACTTGACCGGCGCGACCTTGACCTTCGTGACCTTCACCGGCTGGGCGGCCGCCCTCACTGCGACGACGTTCGACCTGACGGTCGCCGGGGTGTACCCGCCGAGGTCGGCGGTGACGATCACGCCCACCTTGAGGCCGACCAGGTCGGCCGTGGGCGAGAACGTCGCCTTGGTCGCGCCCTCGACCGCGCCACCGAACTCGCCGCCGGTGTAGAACCACTGGTAGCTCAGCTTGGCCCCGGTCTTGAAGGTGTTGTTGCTGACGGCTGCGGTAAGCGTGGAGCCGACGACGGCATTGCCCGTCACGGTGACGGTGGCGCTTCCGGGAACGACCGCCTGCGGGGCCGCGATCGTGCCGGTCGCCGCCTCGCTGGTGAACAGGCCATTGGTCGCGGTGACAGCGACCGTGTAGGCGTCGGTGGCGACCAGCGGGGTGTCATACCCGACCGTGATGTCCGTGGACGAGGTGTCCTGCACGATGTCGTGGGCGGCCGGGTTCGTGGTGTCGTGCAGGGTGATCGTGTAGGTCACCAGGTCCTGGAGGGCGTCCGGCTGCGCCGAGGAGCCCGTCGAGCCCGCAGCGGTGAAGGAGACGTCGGCCGTGGTCTCCTCGCGGTCCGTGGCCGTCACATGGGACGGCGCGCTCGGGGCGGTCACCACGTCGATCTTCTGATCGGTGACGGTGCTGGTCTCGGTGGCGTCGTCATAGCTCTGCTGGCTCTCGGCGATCACGACGTCACCGTCGGCATCGAGGGCCACCGCGTCAGCGCTGTCGTCCCCGGTGCCGTAGTCGGCGTTGGGGTTGTCGCCGTAGGTCCCCAGAGCGTCGGTGGCGAGGGCGATGATGCCACCGAAGAGGGTGACGTACGCGGTCGAGCCATCGGCAGTGAGCGCCAGTCCCTGGGCGCCACCCAGCGCCTGGAAGACGGGCGCGCCGTCGCCAACCGCATAGAGGCCGCCCCCGTCACCGTTGACCGTGGTGACGTAGGCGGTGCCGTCGGGGCCCATCGCGATGCCGCTCGCAGAGGAGTTGCCGTCCGCAGTCTCGACGACCTGCGAAGCCACGTCGCCGAAGGCGACGTCACCGCCATCGGTGTCGAGCGACCAGAGGTCGACGGCGCCGGCATAGGTGGAGGCGGCGACGTCCAGGGTGTCGCCGCTCGGTGTGAAGGCGATGCCGCCGATGCCGCTGATGCCGACCGGCTCGTCCGTGTCCTCGTCCACCCCGCCGGTGGGCATCGTGGCGGTCGGGTCGAGGTCGCCGTCCAGCACGACCACACTGTCCCAGCCGGCGACGGCGATGCGGTCGCCGTCGGAGGAGACCGCGACGGCCTGAGGCGTTCCCGTGTCGGGAAGGGTCTCGGCGGCGCTGGCGGTGCCGCCGGTGACGGTCCACAACTCGGCATCGCCGGTCAGGTCGTCGGTGCCAACGACGAACACGGTGTTGTCGTGCACGGCAAGTGCGGTCGGGTCGGCGTTGGAGCCGAGGTCGAGCGTCGTCACTGCGCCGTCCACTACCTCGACGAGCGCGCCCGCGGTCGCCTCCCAGGTGTCGCCGCTGTCGTCGGACTGCTGGACTCCGGTGTCGTAGGTTCCGACCAGGAACACTGCGCCGTCGGTCGTGGTGACGAGATGGCTCGCGTGGAACTGGTCCGGCCATGGTGACGGCGTTGTCGCGCTGGCAGCGCCGCCCGAGCAGACGATCCCGGTCGTGACCAGGGCAGCGGCCGCAATGCCGCCGTACAACTTCTTCATCAATCCTCCAGCTATGGGTCTCGACCTGAGACCACACATCATCGATCGGGCCGTGACCCGCGGGCGGCAGGAGAACCTGTGGCCGGGGCCGGACATGGCCGAGATCGGACGATGCGCATGCCCGACGCCCTTGCGTGAAACCATCACGGCATGCCACCTCGCCATCTGGAGCTGCTCGCGATCGCGCTGCGGGCCAGGCCCCGCACTGTCGCCGCGCTCAGCGAGGTGGCGATGCGCGACGAGCGGACGGTGCGAGACCAGTTGTCCGAGCTGGCAGCCGAGGGTTATCTCGCCGTGCACGGCGAGGACATCCACTACCTCGCTCCCGACGAGGCCGTCGCCGAGGTCGTACGCCGCCGGTCGCACGAGGTCAGCCAGGAGGTGAGCAGCCGTCTGGAGGAGCTGGTCGATCTGGTCGCCAAGCTCCCGGCGCTGGCCCGCGACTGGGAGATCGGTGGGGCCAGCCACGGCATCCTCGACGTCGAGGTGTTCCACGGCTGGTCCGCTGTCACCGACCTGTGGCACCAGGTCATCCAGAAGCAGGACCTGCGGCGTACAGACATCGTGCTGCCGGACGCGTCTCGGCTCTATGTCGCCGATCCCGAGATGCAGACGGTGTGGCACAACGTCGTCGGCCGCGAGGGCAACCGTGCCCGCATCATCGGCAACCTGGCCGACACCGCACGCCCCGAGGCGGCCGACCGGATCGGTCAGGAGCTCAGTGCGGGGGTGGAGATCCGCATCACCGCGGAGCCGATCAGCTGGTTCTGGGTCGCCGACGGGGAGGTGGTGGCGCTCCCACTGAAGTGGGGCGAGGGGTGGCCGACCTCGACGATCGCCATCCGCAGCCCCGCGGTGGCGGGGTTGGCCCAATGGGTCTTCGACGAGATGTGGGCCGAAGCCGTACCCGTGCGCGAGGAGCCCGCCAGCTGGGATCCGCTGCTGCGGCTCATGTCCCGTGGCGCCACCCTGGAGGCGGCGTCACGGGCGCTCGGCATCTCCGATCGGACCGGCCGCCGCCGGGTTGCCGACGCCATGGACCACCACCGGGTCTCGAACCTCTTCGCGCTCGGCGCGGCCTGGAGCCGCAAGCGCGGCTAGGCATCAGAGCTAGGAGAGCCACTCCTTGACCTGGCCGACGGCGGCGAGGGCGTCGGTGCCGGCCGCGGGCGTGACCTGCAGGCTGGTGATGCCGGCCTCGTCGAACGCGGCGATCCGCTCCTTGATGTAGGACGCGGGGCCGACCAGGTTGCCCGCCTCCAGCCACTCCATCGGCACCAGCGCCTCCGCGTCGCGCTTGTGACCGTCCAGGTAGAGGTCCTGGATCTGCTTGGCCTCCTTCTCGAAGCCGAACTGGCAGGCCATGTCGTAGTAGAAGTTCTTGCCGCGCGCACCCATGCCGCCGACGTAGAGCGCGTAGATCGGGCGCATCTGGTCCAGCAGGCCCTTGACGTCCTCGCCGATGGCGAGCAGGCCCCCTGCGCTGATCTGGAGCGGACCCAGCTCGGTGCTGCGCTTGGCCTTGCCGGCGGCGAGTGCGTGGCCCCAGACCGTCTGGACCTTCTCCGGGTAGACCATCAGCGGCAGCCAGCCATCCGCGACCTCCGCGGTCATCTCCACGTTCTTATTGCCGAGGGCCGCCACCCACAGGGGTACGTCGGAGCGCTCGGGCCGGTTGAGCAGCTTGAGCGGCTTGGCCAACCCGGTGCCCTGGCCCTCCGGCAGCGGCAGCTTGTAGAGGCCGTCGCTGGTCAGCGTCTCGCGGCGCAGGCCGCGGCGCAGGATGTCGATGATCTCGCGGGTGCGTGCCAGCGGGCGGTCGTAGGGAACACCGTGGAAGCCCTCGATCACCTGGGGGCCGCTGGCACCCAGCCCGATGATCGCGCGCCGCCCGGAGACGTTGTCGAGACCGGCAGCGGTCTGCAGCAGCGCGGCGGGGGTGCGGGAGAAGATGTTGAGGATGCCGGCGCCGAGCTCGACCCGCTCGGTCTTGGCCGCCAGGTAGCCGAGCAGCGAGACCGCGTCGAAGCCGTAGGCCTCCGCCACCCACAGCTGGTCCAGGCCCGCCTTCTCCAGGCCGACCACCTGATCGGCGGCCTCGCGCGGGTTGCCGGAGTAGGCCAGTTGCGTCGAGAGCTTCATGACAGCGATTCTGTCAGGTTGCCGGAGTGCCGGCCGCGCCTACCGCGGTGAACGGTCGGTGTTGCGCAGCAGCCACTGCGGCAGCACGCCCAGCAGTCCGACCAGCGCCAGGGCGAGGACCCCGGCACTCACCCACGCCCAGGTGCGGTCGCCGACCACGTCCACCACGAAGAACCCGATGCCCGTCACCAGCAGCGCGAGCGTGACCAGCACGGCCGCGATCAGGCGGCGTCCTGCCACCACGACGCGATCCTTCAACAGGCGGCCCGAGAGGCGTTGGTGCACCGCGACCGCCGACATCACCAACGAGGTGGTGAGCAGGGAGAGCGCGACCAGGATCAGGTAGGTGACCCGCTGGGTGGTGTCGAGGGTCGCGAACCGGCTCTGGAACGGCAGCGTGAGCAGGAAGCCGGAGGTGAGCTGGGCACCGGTCTGCATCACCCGCAGCTCTTGGAGCAGGTCGTCGAAGAGCCGGTCCATCCGCTCCGCGTGCGTCTCCTCGCGGCCGTCGGCCCGGTCGTCATGTGCGTCCTCACGGCGCGCCTGCCCCGGCACGCCGGGCTCGCCGCGCTCCGGGTGGTGGTCCGGGTCGTGCTCCGCCGACGTGTCCATCCCCTCCGGGTTGCCCAGTCCGGGGTGGTAGAAACCCCGCATGTCTACTGCCACCGCGTGGAGCCGGGGCGAGGCCCTCAGCGCGCCTCATCGGCACCGGCTGCTGGGCGCCGGCGTCGACCCGGACATCCTCGGCGTACTCGACCTGCGGCGGGTGTTGGACCCGATGCCGGCGTGGTGGCACGAGGGCGGCAACGCGCTCTACCTCAGCGACGAGGCCGTGCTGGCACCCGCGCTGGTCGAGAGGCTGGCGCTCTATCCCTTCGCCGACGTCGTGCTCGTGGTCGCCGCGGATCTGACCAACCTGGTCTCGCTGTTGGTCGGCGGCGACGGGGCCACCGTGTTCTTCGGCCCGCGCACCGAGCTGACCGCCGGCGACGTCTACTGCGGCGCCCGCTCCTCGGTGATCCTCAACGGCGAGGTCGTCGCGACCCGGTGCGCGGTGATCGACGCCCGCAACGGCGGCGGCATCGTCGCCGAGACCGACCAGCTGTGGGCGGCCGACGTCTATGTCGCCACCGACGACATGCACCGGCTCGAGGACGTGCTGACGGGGGAGCGGATCAACCCGTACGGCGCCACCATCCGACTGGGCCGGCACGTCTGGCTGGGCCGTGACGTGGTGCTGACCGGCCACGTGGAGATCGGCGACGGTGCGGTCGTCGGCGCACGCAGCCTCGTGCGCGGTCAGAAGGTGCCGGCACAGACGGCCGTGGCCGGTACGCCGGCCCGGATCATCCGCGAAGGGGTCACCTGGCGCGCCGACGACGCCCCCTGATGGTCACCAACGGTTAACACTCCATCGTCCGGGGAGCGTTCCGCGCTTCAACCCGGCTCGGGACCGTGGTGGCATGCCTCTCGTGATCGGCCACCGCGGTGCCCCGGGTCACCTCCCCGAGCACTCCCTGGAGTCCTACCGCCTCGCCATCCGGATGGGTGCCGACGCGGTCGAGACCGACATCGTGATGAGCAGCGACGGCGTCCTCGTCGTACGTCACGAGAACGAGCTCTCCCGCACCACCGACGTGGCGTCGCGGCCGGAGTTCGCCGAGCGCCGTACGGTCCGGCACGTCGGCGACAAGGTGCGCGGCGGCTGGTTCACCGAGGACTTCACCTTCGCCGAGCTGCGCACCCTGCATGCCCCGACGGTGCACGAGCCGATCATCAGCCTTGATGAGCTGCTGCTCCTCGTCGCCGAGGAGTCGGCTCGCGCGGGCCGCCGGATCGGGCTGCACATCGAGGTCAAGCACCCTGCCTACTTCGCCGCCGCGGGCCTCCCCATGGTCCAGCCGCTGCTGCAGACGCTGCGTGACCACGGCGTCGATCTGCCCGGCAAGCGAGTCTGGATCCAGTCCTTCGACCCGGAGTTCGTCCGGCGGATGGATCCGCTCACCTCGCTGCCGCTCGTCCAACTGGTCGATGAGACCTGGAGCCGGATCGACTGCCATGCGATCGCCGCGTACGCCGACGCGATCGGACCGCGTCGCACGATGGTCCTCGGCGCCGACGGCGCGGTGCGGCCGCTGCTCGCCGAGGCGCACCGTGCCGGACTCAAGGTCTTCGTCTGGACGCTGCGCGGCCCGGTCAGCGCACACCGCGCCATGCTCGCCGCCGGCGTGGACGGGGTCTTCACCGACTATGCCGACCGTGCCGTCGAGGCGCTGGCACGCAGTGTGGTCGGCGAGCCCGCCTAGCAGTCGAGAAGTCACATTCTGCGGGTTGAGTGTCCACCATCGTGGACACTCAACCCGCAGAATGTGACCTCTCGACATCAGCGGCCCACGCCGTGGCGGCGAAGGCCCGAGACCGCCACCGCGATCAGGCCGACCCCGCCGCCGATCACCCACGGCAGCGGCAACAGCCAGCGGATGTCGGTCCCGGTCACGGTGTCGCTCTGCACCAGCGCCCAGCCGCCGACGATCGCGAGGAAGACCAGGCCCATCACGAGGTGGCCGACGTTGACCGGGTGCGAGCCCGTACGCCGCGCACCCTCGTCGTACCGAGGCTGTTCTGTGGGCTCGACCTCGACCGCCTCCTCGAGCAGCTCGGTGTGCTCCGGCTGCTCCGGCTCGCCGGGCAGGAATCGGGTCTCGTCACTCATCGCTGGTCTCCACGGTGATCTGGCCGACGTTGAGGTTGGCGTGGATGTACAGGGGAACGGTGGTCAGGCTGCCGGTGACCGAGCCGCTGTTGCGCGGGTGGATGCCACCGTGGCCCTCGCCGAAGATCTCGACCTGGCCCGGCCCCTTGACCACGCCGTCGGCCGTGGTCGAGATCTGCGGTGGGACGACGATCTCGATGCTGCCGACGTGCCCGGTCACGGAGATGGACCGACCAGCCAGAGCAGTGGGGTCGCTCACCTGGGACAGGTCGAGCCGGAGCTCGCCGGTGGCGAGGCGGTAGTCGGTGCGAAGGGCCGCCGTCGAGGTGGGGGCGTAGTGCACGCTGCGCCCGTGTCCGTCGAGCTGCCACTTGTCCGCGGCCAGGCTGCCAACGAGCACGAAGCTGGCCAGGAAGCCGAGCAGGATCAGGCCGCCTGCCCGGCCCCAGAACGCGCCCAGGACCAGCATCAGGCCGATGATCCCGACCGCGAGCGCCGGGTACGCCGGACCGGCGACCGAGGCGCCAGCCAGGTCGACGATCCCGAGCACGCCCTCCGCCAGCGCGATCAGCGCGATGGTGAACCAGAACAGGATCGGACCGCGCTTGCGGGGATTGACCGGAGCGGTCGGTACGCCGATGGGCGCGGCGCCGGTCGCCGAAGGCTGCAGCTGTGTCAGCGCCACCGGGTCGGTCGAGCGCAGCTGCGTCTGCTCCGGGGCCCACGGCGTCTGCTGTGCGGCGGCATAGGCCCGGGACGAAGGCTCGGGGCGATCCCCGAGCCGGCACCGGGAGCGGTGGCACCGGGCGCCGGGGCGCCGGTGGCGCTGACCGGCTCCCGACGCCCCGGCAGCCGGAGCTCGCCGCGGCGCTCGCCGATGATGAGCAGCGCGATCACCGCGATGACGAAGACGGGCCACGGTGCGTGCAGGTGCCCGGCCGTCTCGCCGAGCAGGGCGAGTGCGGCCAGGCCCGCGACGAGGTAGAGCAGGAACGACCGGCTGCGCTCGTCCAGCCGCACGATCGCCGAGGCCTTGCCCTCCTCGGGCACCAACAGCCAGACGCCGATGTAGAGGATCAGGCCGGCTCCGCCGAAGAAGATCAGCACCACCAGGGCGACCCGGACGATGATCGGGTCGATGCGGAAGTGCTGGGCCAGGCCGCCGCCGACTCCGGCGATGTGCCGGTCGCCGACACTGCGGCGCAGGGCGCCGAGGTGGTGCGGTTCGGGTGCCCCGGGTGGTGTGCCCGGACCTGGCTCGTGCGGAGCATCGGTCGGAGTCGTGGTCATGGCTCAAGCCTCCCGGGACCGCCGCCGTACCGCTATCGGGGAGTCCCCTGATCCGTGCGGGGGGCCCTGAGACGCGCATCAGGGACCTTCCGCATGGAACCGCGTGCGCGCGCGTGTGACGATGGCACCACGATGAGCGAGCTCCCGATGCCCCCCAAGGCCTATCGCGACACCGAGACGGGGATCGTCGGCGGGGTGGCTGCAGGCCTGGCCGACCACCTGCGGGTGTCGGTGATGTGGGTGCGCGTCTTCTTCGTCGCGGCCGCGCTGCTCAGCGGGCTGGGCGTGTTGCTCTATGCGGGGCTGTGGCTCTTCCTGCCGGCCGCGCCGACCCACGAGCCCAACACCCCCGGTGCGGAGAGCGCCACCCGCGGCGGCCGCCGGCCGGGCCGGATGCGCCGGCTCACCGACGCCGGTCCCGCGATCGCGCTGGCCGTGCTGGGCTTCGGCGCGGTGCTGCTGGTGGAGTCGGCGCTCGGCATCGGGACGCTGTTCTGGCCGGTGGCCATCGCGGTGGCAGGGGTCGCGCTGCTGTGGCGTCAGGCCGACGAGGCGCAGCGGGAGCGCTGGCTGGACGCGGGGGAGCGGCTCGACCCGGCCGCGCTGGTCTTCGGCCGCGGCGGCTGGGCCTCCTACCTCCGGGTCGCGGCGGGCGTGCTGCTGGTGCTGGTGGCGTTCGCGCTGTTCTCGCTGCGCGGTGGCTCGGTCGGCGATGCCGGTCAGCTCCTGGTGGCGTTCCTGCTCGGCTTCGCCGGCATCGGCGTCATCGTCGGCCCGTGGGCGCTGCGACTGGTCTCCGACCTCGGCGCCGAGCGGGCCGAGCGGGTCCGTACCCAGGAGCGCGCCGACGTCGCTGCCCACCTGCACGACTCGGTGCTGCAGACGCTGGCGCTGATCCAGAAGAACGCCGAGGACCCCGCGACCGTCGCGCGCCTCGCCCGCTCCCAGGAGCGCGACCTACGGTCATGGCTGTACGCCGACGTGGTCTCGCCCGATGCCAGCATCGCCGCTGCGCTGCGGCAGGTCGCGGCCGAGGTGGAGGACGTGCACGGGGTCGCCGTGGACGTGGTGGCGGTGGGGGACGGTCCGCTGACGGCGAGGCTGCAGCCGCTCGTCGCGGCGACGCGTGAGGCCCTCACCAATGCGGCCAAGCACGCGGGCGTGGCGCGGGTGGACGTCTACGCCGAGGTGAACCCCGGCACGGTCGAGGTGTTCGTCCGTGACCGAGGTGTGGGCTTCGTGCTCGACGAGGTCTCCGAGGACCGTCACGGCGTACGCGACTCGATCCGGGCGCGGATGGAGCGGCACGGGGGCAGCGCCCAGGTCAGGACGGGGCCCGGCGAGGGCACCGAGGTGCGGCTGCAGATGCCGTGCGAGGAGGAGCAGTGAGCGAACCGATCGTCAGGAGCCGGGTGTCATGAGCGTACGAGTGCTGGTCGTCGACGACCACGCGATGTTCCGCAGCGGCGTGCGGGCCGAGCTCGCCCAGCAACCGGGCATCGAGGTGGTGGCCGAGGCCGAGGACGTCGACACCGCGGTCAAGGCGGTGGCGGCGCACCAGCCCGAGGTGGTGCTGCTCGACGTACATCTGCCCGGTGGGGGCGGCGTCGAGGTGATGCGACGGGCACCCAGCATCGAGGGCCGGCCGCGCTACCTGGCGCTGTCGGTCAGCGACGCCGCCGAGGACGTGATCGGCACCATCCGTGGTGGTGCGCGGGGCTATGTGACCAAGACGATCACCGGGCCAGAGCTGGCCGCCGCCATCGAGCGGGTGGCCGGGGGAGACGCGGTCTTCTCGCCGCGGCTGGCGGGCTTCGTGCTGGACGCCTTCTCCGGCGTCATCGAGGTGGCCGCCGTCGACGAGGACCTCGATCGGCTCACCGAGCGAGAGCGCGAGGTGATGCGGCTGATCGCGCGCGGCTACTCCTACAAGGAGGTCGCCAAGGAGCTGTTCATCTCGATCAAGACGGTCGAGACCCACATGTCCAGCGTGCTGCGCAAGCTGCAGCTCTCCTCGCGCCACGAGCTGACCCGCTGGGCCAACGACCGGCGGCTGCTCTGATGCCGAGTCGTCCCATCTAGAGGGTTGAGAGGTCACTTTCGGCGGGTCGAGTGGCCGCGCGACCCGGCCGGTCGCAGGCTGCTTCGCTCAGCCCTCCTCGATCCTCAGGGTCAGCTCCTTGAGCAGAGCTGCCAGCGTGTGCCTCTGATCGGGGGTCAGTACGCCGAACAGCTCGTCCTCGGCGCGGCCTCGCAGCCGCATCGCCCGGCGCCAGATGTCGCGGCCCGCCGCGGTCGCCTCGACGTGCACCCGACGGCGGTCGGCGGGGTCGGTACGGCGCTGCACCCAGCCGGACCGCTCCAGGATGTCGAGGCGGCCGGTCATGCCCGCGTTGCTGATGTCGAGGTCCTCGGCGAGCTCCGAGGGGCCCGCCTTGCCAGGGGTGTCGCGGATCATCAGGGCGTGCAGGGTGTCGTACTCGAAGTCCTGCAGTCCGACCTCGGTGACCGCCTGCTGCTTGGCGCGCTGCAGGTGCTTGCGCACCCGCAGCAGCCTGACCGTGATGGCCTCGACGTCGTCGTCGAAGTCGATGTCGATCCAGTGGTCGCGCCAGCGCTCGACGTGCCGATCGGCCCAGTCCTCGCGCGCATCGCTCTGGCTTCCCATGGCGAGGATAATAGTTCGGTAGCGAATATTTCGTTAGCGAACTAATATCTGTCGCCGTGACCACCGTTGCCATCGAGCGTGCCGGCGTCCTGCGCCACCGGGAGTTCCGGCTCCTGGTCAGTGGCAGCACCGTCAGCTCGTTCGGCAACGGCATCACGCCGGTGGCGCTGGCCTTCGCCGTCCTCGACCTCGGCGGGAGTGCAGCGGAGCTGGGTCTGGTGGAGGCCGCCTTCAGCGCCGCGGAGGTGCTCACCACGCTGCTCGGCGGCGTGCTGGGCGACCGAGTCTCGCGCCGCATCATGATGCAGGGCTCCTCGCTGGGCAGCGCGCTCGTGCAGGCGGTGCTCGCGCTCACGCTGGTGCTGCACCACGCCTCGATCGGCAGCCTCACCGTGCTCGGCTCGGTGGCCGGCGTGCTCTCTGCGCTCAGCGGACCGGCGTCCAAGGCGGTGACCCGGATGACGGTGCCGGAGGCGGATCTGGCCGGGGCCGTCGCCACGCGGGCACTGCTGCAGCAGCTCGCCATGACGATCGGGTACGCCGTCGGCGGGATCCTCGTGGCTCTCGTCGACGCAGGCTGGGCGATCATGATCGACGCGGCGACCTTCGCGGTCGCGGCGGCCTGCTTCTCCCGGCTGCGGATCCCCGAGGTGACCGCCAGCCCGCGCGGCACCGTGCTGGCCGAGCTGGGCGACGGCGCCCGCGAGGTGCTGCGGCACGCCTGGTTGTGGATCCTGATCGGCCAGGCGATGCTCTACCACCTGTTCTACGGCGGCGCACAGAACGTCCTGGGGCCAGTCGTGGTCGGCCAGCAGATGGGCCGGGCCGCCTGGGGTGCGGCGCTGGCCTGGCTGATGGTGGGCTTCGTGGTGGGTGGCCTGGTCTGCCTGCGCTGGCGTCCGCGCCGTTCACTCTTCGCCGGTACGGCCCTGCTCGCCACGACCGCGCTGCTCCCGCTCGCGATGGCGTTCGCGTCCTCGCCGCCGCTGGTCTGGGCCGGTGCGCTGCTGCACGGGATCGGGCTCTCCATCTTCTCGGTCTTCTGGGACCTCGCGATCCAGCAGAACGTCCCCGACGACAAGCTCTCGCGGGTCTACTCCTTCGACATGGTCGGCTCGTTCGTGGCCCGGCCGCTGGGGCTGGCGCTGACCGGTCCGATCGCCGAGGCGGTCGGCTTCGACCGGTGGCTGGTGGTCGTCGCAGCGGTCATCGGCGGGTCGAGCCTGCTGGCGCTGCTCTCCCGCGACGTACGCCGGCTCGAGCTGACTCGCTGACCCCCGCCGGGGCCGCTTCTGTCGGTGGCTCGACATAGGGTTGTTGCAGCATGAGACCACCCCAAACGCCTGCCACCGACGCCGCCGCTCTGTTCGCCCTGCCCGAGGAGCGCCCTGCCCGTCGCGGCCCGAGCCGCGAGGAGCTGCTCGCCGGGCTCAACGAGCCGCAGCGCGCCGCCGTCACCCACGAGGGTGTGCCGCTGCTGGTGGTCGCCGGTGCGGGATCCGGCAAGACCCGCGTGCTCACCCGCCGGATCGCCTGGCTGATCAGCGAGCGCGGCGCCCACCCGGGCTCGATCCTGGCCATCACCTTCACCAACAAGGCCGCGGCCGAGATGAAGGAGCGCGTCGAGAACCTGGTCGGCCGGCGTGCGCGGATCATGTGGGTGAGCACGTTCCACAGCGCCTGCGTGCGGATCCTGCGCAAGGAGATCGACAAGCTCGGCTACAAGTCCAACTTCACGATCTACGACGCCCAGGACCAGAAACGGCTGATGGGCCTGGTGGTCGGCGATCTCGACCTCGACCCCCGGCGCTACCAGCCGGCGCAGGTGCTCAACTGGGTCAGCGACCAGAAGAACGAGCTGCGCGACGCCGAGGACGCCGCCAAGGATGCGAAGAACCAGCTCGAGGAGAGCTACGCCGCGGCGTACAAGCTCTATCAGAGGCGCCTGCGCGAGGCGAACGCCCTGGACTTCGACGACCTGATCATGACCACGGTGCACCTGTTCCGGCAGTTCCCGGACGTGCGCGAGACCTATCGGCGACGGTTCCGGCACGTGCTGGTGGACGAGTATCAGGACACCAACCACGCGCAGTACGCGCTGATCCACGAGCTGTGCGCCGACAGCCCCGACCCGGGAGGGTTGGTCGAGCCTGTCGAGACCTCGCCCCGGACCGCACCCGCCGAGCTGATGGTGGTCGGCGATGCGGATCAGTCGATCTACGCGTTCCGCGGCGCCAACATCCGCAACATCCTCGACTTCGAGCAGGACTTCCCCAACGCCACCTCGGTCCTCCTGGAGCAGAACTATCGCTCCACCCAGACGATCCTGACGGCCGCCAACGCCGTCATCACGCACAACAAGGGCCGCAAGGAGAAGCGGCTGTGGAGCGAGGCCGGCGACGGCGAGCGGATCGTCGGCTACGTCGCCGACGACGAGCGCGACGAGGCCCGCTTCGTCAGCGACGAGATCGACAAGCTGGTCGACGGCGGTCACAAGGCCAGCGACGTCGCCGTCTTCTACCGCACCAACGCCCAGAGCCGGGTCTTCGAAGAGGTCTTCATCCGCACCGGCCAGCCCTACAAGGTCGTCGGCGGCGTGCGGTTCTACGAGCGTCGCGAGGTGCGCGACGCGCTCGCCTACCTGCGCACGCTGGCCAACCCGGCCGACCAGGTGTCGCTGCGGCGGATCCTCAACACCCCCAAGCGCGGCATCGGCGATCGTGCGGTGGAGTGCGTCGACGCGCTCGCCCAGCGCGAGGGCCTGACGTTCTGGGAGGCCCTCCAGCGCGCCGACGACGCGCCCGGCCTGGCCACGCGGAGCGCCACCAACATCCGGGGCTTCGTCGCCATGATCACCGAGCTGCAGTCGATGGTCGAGGGCGGCGAGCGCGCCGACGTCATCCTCGAGTCGACCTTGGCCCGGTCGGGCTATCTCGAAGAGCTCGAGGCCAGCGACGACCCGCAGGACGCCACCCGAGTGGAGAACCTCGCCGAGCTGGTCGCCGTCGCCCGTGAGTTCTCCGACGACCCGGTGGCGGGGCCGAGCGCGGATCCCGCCGATGTCGACGCCGGCATCCTCTCGCCGGGCCTGACCGACTTCCTCGAGCGGGTCGCGCTGGTCGCTGACTCCGACTCGATCCCGGAGGGCGAGGACGGCGTCGTCACGCTGATGACGCTGCACACCGCCAAGGGGCTGGAGTTCCCGGTGGTCTTCCTCACCGGCATGGAGGACGGCGTGTTCCCGCACTCGCGCGCGCTCGGCGACACCGCCGAGCTCGAGGAGGAGCGCCGCCTCGCCTACGTCGGCATCACCCGCGCCCGCGAGCGCCTCTACATCTCCCGTGCCGTGGTGCGGTCGGCCTGGGGCGCGCCCGCGCACAACCCTGCGAGCCGCTTCCTCGACGAGCTCCCGGTCGACCTGGTCGACTGGCGGCGTACTGAGGCGGCGATGACGAAGTGGGGCAGGCCCGACCTGGGTGGCGAGCGGTTCGGCAGCGGTCTCGGCAGCATCACCGGCACCGGCCGCCGCAACTTCTCCTCGGCCGCCATCCGCGCAGACGCCGCGGCCAAGTCCAAGCCGGCCCGCGAGGTGCCCTCGCTGGCACCCGGTGATCGGGTCACGCACGACACGTTCGGCCTCGGCAGCGTGGTCACCATCGAAGGCGTCGCGGAGAAGACCGTCGCCTCGATCGACTTCGGCACCCAGGGGGTCAAGCGACTTCTTCTCCGCTACGCCCCGGTGCAGAAGCTCTGAGCATCGCCGGCCGACCCGGCTGAGCATCCCTCCAGGTGTCGGGTCGGGGTGAGCGGAGGGCGCCGCCGGAGCGCTGCCGGACGACGCGCCGGCGAGGAACGAGCCGCCGCGCGGCGGGAGGCCTGCTCCAAGGTGCCACTCCGCTCACCCCGACCCGACACGCGGCGGCACTCAGACCGAGCCTCAGCCGGCCAGGCTCTGCACCCAGCTGGAGGCCGGCGGATCGGTACGACGCAGCCGGTGGATGCCGCGCAGATCCTCCAGCACGGTGGACACGATGTCGACGCGGGAGTCGGGGTCGTCAGTCCAGAGCACCGGTACCTCGTGGATCCGAAGGCCGGAGCGCTGAGCGAGCACCAGCAGCTCGGTGTCGAAGAACCAGCCGTCGTCCTGCACGCGGGGGAGCAGCTGCTCGGCCGCCTCCCGACGGATCGCCTTGAAGCCGCACTGCGCGTCCGCGAATCGCGCGCCGAGCCGCCAGCGCAGCAGTCGGTTGTAGCCGCGGGAGAGCAGCTCGCGCCTCGGGCCACGGCGTACCCGACTCTCGGGATGCAAGCGTGAGCCGATCGCCAGGTCGGCCTGGCCGTTGAACAACGGCGTGACGAGCGGCAGGAACGAGCGCAGGTCGGTCGAGAGGTCGACGTCCATGTAGCAGAGAACGTGGGCGTCGGACACCGACCAGGCTGCCTTGAGAGCGCGGCCGCGGCCCTTCTCCGCCAGCCGGACAGCTGTCACGCTGTCCAGCTCCTCGACCAGCTCCTGCGCGACGGCCCAGGTGTGGTCGGTGCTGGCGTTGTCCACCACCACGATCCGGTAGTGGGAGGAGAGCCCGCCGAGGAAGGCGTTGACGCGGCGTACGGACGCGGCCAGCTGCAGCTGTTCGTTGTAGACCGGGATCACGACCTCGAGAGCGGGCGCGACCATGCTTCCCACGAGTGCTGCATGCAGGTGCGCGCTGGTGCCTTCGGGCCTCTCGAGGGTGCTCACGTGTTGTCTCCCGTCGTGGTGGTGGAGTCGGTGGTCCCGGTACTGCTGCTGGGCTGGGTGAGGTCGTAGACGGTGGTGCTGCCGACCGTCTGCGCGGTGTAGTGCGAGCTGACCCACTGCTCGATCGAGGAGCTGGAGCCGCTGCTGCCGGTGCCGCCGGCGCGGCCTGCGAAGCCGCCGCCGAAGCCGCTGCTGCTGGCGACGTAGTAGTGGATCTTGCCCTCGGAGACCCACGCCTCGAACTGCGCCAGCGTCGGGCCGTCGGCGGTGCCGTTGAATCCGCCGATCGCGATCACCGAGGTGCCGGTCGCCAGCTCGTAGCTCGCCGCGTTCTGGGAGCCGCTCACGGCCGCACTCCACGTGTACGACGAGGCGTCCTTGGTCAGCAGGCTCTTCAGCTCGCTGCTCACCGACGCGCCCTCGAGCAGGCCGCCGCCACCAGCACCGCCACCACCAGCGGCCCCGCGGCCGCCGAAGCCGCCTGCGCCGGGGAGGCTGTTCTGGCCGGTCGTGCCACCTTGGGCACCACCCGGGGCACCGCCCGGGAAGCCGTTGCCGAAGCTCGGCCGGCCGCCGGCCCGGCCGCCCGGCGCGCCGCCCGGACGACCGCCGGGTCCGCCCATCCCGCCGAAGCCTGTCGAGGAGACCGGGCCGGCCGTCACGATGGAGCCGGTGTGCGGGGTCCGCACCGTGTCGATCGTGTACGCCGCCGGCCCGACGAACATCCCCAGCACGGCCCCGACCAGCACCGCGTTGGTCAGGCGGCGGCGCCACGGGAGCAGGAGTGCCGCAGTGCCGGCCAGGCCGAGGATGAGCGCTACCCAGCGCAGCGCGTCGTACGGCTGCTCGTGCGCCTGGTGCAACAGCACGAACGCCCAGACGGCGCTACCGCCGAGAGCGATCGCGAGCGCGGCCCGCGCCTGCCAGGCGGTACGGCGCTGCCACAGGATCGCGGCGCCGATGGTTGCGGTCATCGCGATCCACGGGGCCAGTGCGACGGTGTAGTAGTCGTGGTAGATGCCGGCCATGTAGGAGAAGACCAGGCCGGTGGCCAGTATCGAGATGCCGGTCATCAGCAGCGCCGCGCGCGGCAGGTCCGTGCGTGGCGCCCGACCCCGCGCGATTACGCCGGCGACCAGCACGATCAGTGCCCCCGGCAGCAGCCAGGCGACCATGCCGCCCGAGACGCCCTCGAAGAGACGCAGCAGACCGACGCCGCTGCTGAAGCCGGCGTTGCCGTGGCCGCCGGTCTCGTTGCCGTTGAGTCGGCCGAGGCCGTTGTAGCCGAACGCGAGCTGGAGGATCGAGTTGTCGGTGGAGCCGTCGACGTAGGGCCGCGACGACGCCGGCACCAGCTCCACGATCGCCACCCACCAGCCCAGGCTCACGACCATCGCGGCGAAGCCGCCGAGGAGGTGGAGGATCCGCTTGCGCAGCGTCGTCGGGGCAGCCAGCAGGTAGATCAGGCCGAACGCGGGCAGCACGAGGAACGCCTGCAGCATCTTGGTCAGGAACCCGAAGCCGAGGAGTACGCCGGCGAGCAGCACGAGCCGACCCGAGGCCTTCTCGGTGGCGCGCAGCACGACGTACCCGGCGGCGGTGAGCAGGAAGAGCAGCATCGCGTCCGGGTTGTTGAACCGGAACATCAGGGCCGCGGCAGGGGTCAGCGCTGTCGCCGCACCGGCGATGATGCCGGCGGTGTGACCGTTGACCCGACGAACGGTCAAGAAGACCAGGTAGACGCAGCCCACGCCCAGCAGCGCCTGCGGCACCAGGATGCTCCACGAGCTCATCCCGAAGATCCGCGCCGAGAGGCCCATCAGCCACAGCGAAGCGGGCGGCTTGTCCACCGTGATCGCGTTGCCGGCGTCGAGCGAACCGAAGAACCAGGCCTTCCAGCTCTGCGAACCGGCCTGGGCGGCGGCGGCGTAGAAGGAGTTGGCGTAGCCCGACTCCGAGAGGGTCCACAGGTAGGTGAGCGCGGTGCCCGCCAGGAGCGCGAGGAGCGAGCCTCCACGCCAGCCGAGCAGGCGGCTGCGGGTCGTGGCGGGTGCGACCGGCGTGATGGGAGGGGCGAAGGTCGTCATGCCTCCACGGTGACAACCAGGCCTGATATCCGGGTGAGCCGTTCCTGAAGGCTGCCCTCGAATAGCGTCAAGTCTTCGTCAAGGACGAAGGCCCGACTCAGCTCTGGTTGGCGTCGGGGTCGATGCCGTGTGCCTTGAGCGCGGGGTCCGGGTCGACCGGGTCGCCGCCGCCGGGGCGGACCTCGAGGTGGACGTGCGGGCCCGTCGTGTTGCCGGTGGAGCCGACGAACCCGATGGTCTCGCCCTCGGTGACCTTCTCGCCGACGGTCGCGCCGAAGCGGACCTGGTGGGCGTACCAGAGCTCGGTGCCGTCGGGGAGGGTCTCCACGGTGCGGTTGCCGTAGGCCCCTGCCCAGCCGACCTCGGTGATGGTGCCGCCGGCCACGGCATGGATCGGGGTGCCGGTGGGGCAGGCGAAGTCGAGCCCGGTGTGGACGGTGGCCCAGAGTCCGCTGACGTCGTCGAAGCGGCCGGTGAGGTGGTAGCCGCCCGCCGTGATCGGCAGGCCCCACTGGTTGGCGGCCTTCCACTTGTCCTGCGAGGCGGCCTTGTCGTTGATCTGGTTCAGCGCCTCATTGCGCTCCTGGACCGCCTGGTTGGCCTGGGCGGTGACCGTGCGGTCGAAGCTGCGCGAGACGGTGGCGTTGCGCTGGGCGGAGGTGCCGACCTGACCGACGTCGCTGGCGCCGGCCAGCGCGCTGGCCGCGACGAAGCGGCCGCTGTCGCCGGCGTGGGCGGGAGCGTGGGCAGCGGTGACAGCACCACCGACCGCGATCGCGAGCGAGGCCACCCCGAGGGCGAGCGGCGCCGAGGGAAGCCGCTTGATCAGCGGGTTGCCGGTGCGCGTGGCGGTGCCTGCGCCGGCACGGCGCTTGCCGGTGGCGATGACCGGGATGTGCGAGGTCGTCTCGGTGCTGAAGTCGGTGGCGTAGGCGGCCGTCTCCTCGAAGGGCGGCAGCGAGCCGGTGTCGATCCGCAGGTCGCGCCAGGCGGTCTCGAGCGTGGTCTCGACGGCTGCCTCGGCGAGGTGCTCCAGCGGCTTCTCGACATCGATATCGAGGATGGCGATGGCGGTAGGCAGCTGCGCCTCGGCCACCCGCCGCGGCATCGGTACGCCGAGGGCGGGGGCGGCTGCCGCAGCGGCGACGGCCGTCGGACCGGCGGGATGCGCTGCCGGGGGCTGCGCCTCGATCGGCTGCTCGTCGACGGCAACCGCCGCGCGGCGCTTGCCGACGTAGGGCTTGGGCTCGGGAGTTTGAGGCTCTACCTGGGCGGGAACCTCGAGCGCCGGAGCGGCACGGCGCTTCCCGACGTACGAGATCGGCTCAGGGGTCGCTTCCGAGGGTTGGCTGTCGACGACGACATCCGCTCGGTGGTTACCCATGTATTCATCGCTCCGCTGCTCGGGGTTCAGACGGCGAGCCATGACTCTAACGGACCGGTCTGGACCGTCAAGAATCGCCTCACCCGAGAATCGGCAGCACGCGCTTAGATCTGACCGTATGGCGTGCGTCACGTCAAGCACCCCAGGGCTCGTCGCTGGCGCTGAGCAGGACTAGTGTGCCGGAGGATCACCGAGCGACCGCGCCCGCCTTTGCGCGCCCGCTGCTCGCCCGACGTACAACCGACATAGAGACATGGTGGATCAGTGGATCTGATGGAGTACCAGGCGAAGGAGCTCTTCGCTAAGCACGGTGTCGCAACCACCCTCGGTGTGGTCGTGGAGACCGCCGAGGACGCCAAGGCCGCCGCCGAGCAGATCGGCGGCGTCACCGTCATCAAGGCGCAGGTCAAGGCCGGCGGCCGCGGCAAGGCTGGCGGCGTCAAGCTCGCCAAGACCCCCGATGAGGCCTTCGAGCACGCCAGCAACATCCTCGGCATGGAGATCAAGGGCCTGCGCGTCAACCGCGTCCTGGTCACGCCGGCGACCCCGCCCCAGGAGGAGTACTACTTCTCCTTCCTGCTGGACCGGTCGAACCGCCAGTACCTGTGCATCGCCTCGGTCGAGGGCGGCGTGGAGATCGAGGAGGTCGCCAAGACCAACCCCGACGCCGTCAAGCAGATCGGCATCGACCCCGGCAAGGGTGTCGATGCGGCCAAGGCCCGTGAGATCGCCACGATCGCGGCGTTCCCCGAGCCCGTCTTCGAGCAGGCCGTGGAGCTGATCCAGGCGCTCTACAAGACGTTCGTCGAGGAGGACGCCACCCTCGTCGAGGTCAACCCGCTGGCCCGTCTCGAGGGCGACAAGCTCGAGGCGCTCGACGGCAAGGTGTCGCTGGACGACAACGCCTCCGAGGTGCGTCACCCCGACCACGAGCAGTTCGAGATCCGGGAGGAGGCCGACCCGCTCGAGGCGAAGGCCAAGGACCTCGGCCTCAACTACGTGAAGCTCGACGGCCAGGTCGGCATCATCGGCAACGGCGCTGGCCTCGTCATGAGCACCCTCGACGTCGTCGCCTACGCCGGCGAGGCACACGGCGGCGTCAAGCCCGCCAACTTCCTCGACATCGGCGGTGGCGCGAACGCCCAGGTGATGGCCAACGGTCTCGACGTCATCCTCAACGACGCGCAGGTCAAGGCCGTGTTCGTCAACGTCTTCGGCGGCATCACCGCCTGTGACGAGGTGGCCAACGGCATCAAGGGCGCGCTGGAGCTGCTCGGCGAGAAGGCGACCAAGCCGCTCGTGGTCCGTCTCGACGGCAACAACGTCGACCTCGGCCGTCAGATCCTGACCGACCTCAACCACCCGCTCGTGACCGTCGTCGACACCATGGACGGCGGTGCCGACAAGGCCGCCGAGCTGGCGAACGCCTGAGACGGGGAGAAGAAGAATGAGCATCTACCTCAACAAGGACAGCAAGGTCATCGTCCAGGGCATCACCGGCGGCATGGGTGCCAAGCACACCGCCCTGATGCTCGACTCCGGTGCCCAGATCGTCGGCGGTGTCAACGCTCGCAAGGCCGGCACCACCGTCACCCACAAGGACGCCAACGGCGCTGACGTCGAGTTGCCGGTCTTCGGCACCGTTGCGGAGGCCATCAAGGAGACCGGCGCGAACGTGTCGGTGCTCTTCGTGCCGCCGGCCTTCACCAAGGCCGCCGCCATCGAGGCGATCGACGCCGAGATGCCGCTGATCGTCGTCATCACCGAGGGCGTTCCGGTCCAGGACAGCGCCGAGGTGTGGAGCTACCTCCAGGGCAAGAAGACCCGCATGATCGGTCCGAACTGCCCCGGCATCATCACCCCGGGTGAGTCGCTGGCCGGCATCACGCCGCACACCATCACCGGCAAGGGCCCGATCGGTCTCGTCTCCAAGTCGGGCACGCTGACCTACCAGATGATGTACGAGCTGAAGGACTACGGTTTCTCGACCGCCATCGGCATCGGCGGCGACCCGATCGTCGGTACGACGCACATCGACGCCCTCCAGGCCTTCCAGGACGACCCGGAGACCAAGGCGATCGTGATGATCGGCGAGATCGGCGGCGACGCCGAGGAGCGCGCCGCGGCGTACATCAAGGAGCACATCACCAAGCCGGTCGTCGGCTACGTGGCGGGCTTCACCGCGCCGGAGGGCAAGACCATGGGTCACGCCGGCGCGATCGTGTCCGGCTCGGCCGGCACGGCTGCCGCGAAGAAGGAGGCCCTCGAGGCCGTCGGCGTCAAGGTCGGCAAGACGCCGTCGGAGACCGCTGACCTCATGCGGGAGATCATGAAGAACCTCTGAGCCTCGGCTCGGTGCAGGGCGCCTCGGCTGCTTCGGCGGCCGGGGCGCTCTTCATTTTCTGGGGTGTGGCTGTGCTGGGTGTGGCTGCGCTGGGTGCTGGGCCGGTGTACGAGGAGCGCCCCGGGGCAGGCCTTCCGCCGCGCGCGGCTCGTTCCTCGCCGGCGCGTCGTCCGGCAGCGCCCCTCTGCGGCGCCCCTCGTACACCGGCCTGCGTTCGCGCGCCGCGACTCGCCCTGACCGCCCCGGGGTGTCTGGTGGCGTGACAGATCGCGCATGTGCGTGGGTGTGCTGGCTGGAAGCCGGGTTGGGGCGTACCAGATCCCACACGTGCGTGGTCTGACACGTGTCGTTGCGGATCCGGCTGCGCTGGGTGGGGGCGGTGACGTCCCCGGTGACGTCCCGGGGCTGCGCCGGGTGTGGGGCGGGAATCGGGGCCGGGTCCTCGAAGCAGGCCTCGCTCCGCACCCGCTCGTCCCTCACGGGCGCTCCGGCTGCGGCAGCGCCTCCGAGGACCTCGCCCCGATCCCCGCCGCGCGTCGGCCCCGCCGACGACCGTAGATAGCCGGGCAGCCAGGCGGACGGGGGACGTTACTTGAGGTAGGTGAGCCGCTCGGCGGCGCGGTGGGCGAGGGCGGTGAAGTCGGCGTCGGTCATGGTGACCTTGCCGGAGGGGACGAAACCGACCTGGGTGACACCTGTGCGGTTGCGCACGATGGCCATCAGGTAGACGACCGAGGCGGTCTGGGAGGTCTCCACGCGCACCCGCCAAGCGGTGATGTCGGTGGTGGCCGACGACGTGGTGGTGAGCTGGGTGACGTGGCTGCCGAGGTCGGTCTTCGGGCAGGTGGTCAGCTTCTTGCGGATGCCGTCGACGAACGTCGAGGCGGCCTTCGCGGTGCCGAAGTCGCCGAGCGTCTGGGTGAGGCCGAACTGCGGGGCCAGTCCCTGCGCGGTGGGGATCACGAAGGAGCGCGTGATCGCGTGCGAGATGCCGGCGCCGGTGAAGCTCGCCTCGTCGCAGCGGGTCGCGGCCACGTTCGAGGTGGCCGGGGCGGGGTTGGTGCCGACCCAGGGCTGGTCGACGCCGGTGACGGGCGGGAGGTCGACCTCGTTCATCAGCGCCGGCTCGGTGCCGGACGCCGGTGCCGGCGCGGCGACGGCGGAGACGGGCTGCGTCGTACAGGCTCCTGCTCCAGGGAGGTGGCACAGCTGTTGGACGGCGGTGCCCAGCAGCGAGGTCACTCCCGACCTGGCTGGGGCGTCGCTCTTGCCCGGCGGGATGGTCCCGGCGACAGCCGTGGTCAGCACGCCGGTGCGGGCGACGCCCACCGCGATGGTGCGCTCGGGGGAGGTCCAGTTGTGCAGCAGCAGCACGGTGGCCTGGTCGCCGATGCCGCCGACGGTGGCGGTCGACAGGAGCTGCACCCGGCTGTCGCGACAGCCGCCGTACCAGCTCAAGGTCTTGGTGTAGGCCGACTGCGCCGCGGTGGAGCTGCCTGAGGCCAGCGTCGTCTGCGCGGCGGTGATCGTCTTCTTGTCCCCGACGAACGTGCGCGCCAACGCGGCCCGCGGGTGCGGGTCGGCCAGGGCGCCGCGCTGGCACGGGAGCGCGAGGGTGCCGTTGTCGTCGTCGGAGGTCAGCGTGGTCATCCAGGCGCCACCGAGGGCGGCGCCGATCTGCTCCGGACTGAGCAGGGTGTCGGTGCTGAGGTGATAGCTCTCCGCGGCGGCGCTGGTGGCGCTGTCGCGGTGGTGCAGGGAGAGGTTGCCCAGGCTCGGCCGGTCGCCCGCCGCGTCGGTCACGGCGAAGCCCGAGCCGGCGAAGGCCGCCACCGCCAGGACCAGCCCCACCGCGGTGTGGGTACGCCGCCGCGCGGCCCCGGCGCGGGTCAGGATCGTGGGCCGCGGCCAGCGCACCGCCTCGACGGTCGTGACCAGCGACTCGAAGCTCGGCTGCACGTCTGCCGGCAGCGCACTGCGGGCGAGCATGAAGTCGCCGGTGGCGGCGCGCAGCGCCTGCTCGGCGCGGAGCTGGGTGATGCCGACCTCGCGGGCGAGCACGTCCTCGCTGATCGTGGTCAGGTGTGCGAGCAGCAGCACCTTGCGCTGCTCGAGGGGGAGTCGACTCAGCGCCTCGAGGGTCGCCTGGGCGTCCTCGTCGCCGTCCTTGCTGCGGTGGAAGTGCGGCACCGAGTGCCGCCGCAGCGCGTGCCGCCAGGCGATCGGGCGCACCCAGTTCTCCCGCTCGACGGGGTCGAGCCGGCCGATCTTGCGCCAGTGGTGCCAGCCGATGATCAGGGCGTCCTGGACGGCCTTGCGGCCGGCGGTCAGGTCCCCGGTCAGCGCCCAGGTCTGGAGCAGCAGACGGCTTCGGACGTCCTTGTAGAACGTCTCGAACTCGGTGGCGTGGCGCTGCTTGGTGCTCATGGGCAGGGGACACGTTAGCCGCGGCCCGGTGACGGCGCCCCATCGGTGAAGGTCGTGCGGCGAGTCTCCCCGGCCGGGTCCCACGCTCGGGCGAGGATGGTCGCGATGTCCTCCTTGCTCACCCCGTCCACCCGCCGACGTACCGATGCGGAGCTGCGCGCCGACCTGCGGCTGCGCCGTCCGCTGGCGCTGGTGGCGACCTTCGGAGGCATCGCGGCAGCCGTCTCCACCCTGCTGGTCTGCCTCGCCGTCGGCGTGGTGGGCTGGTTCCTCACCGACGCCGGCGCGCACGGGACTCCGTCGGGAGCGCTGCGTGTCGGCGCGCTCGGATGGCTGGCCGGGCACGGCTCGGGCGTGGTGGTGCAGGGCGTGCGGCTCACCGCCGTACCGCTGGGTCTGACCCTGCTCTTCGCCTGGACGACGTGGCGCTTCGGCCTGCGGGTGGGTGACTCGGTCGCCGAGCACGGCCCCGACCACCACGGCCTCGGCGACGGCGAGCGGGACTGGACGGTGCCTGCCGCCACCGGCCTGTTCACGCTCGGGTACGTCGTGACAGCACTCGTGGTCGCCACCTTCGCCGGCTCCGCGGCCACCGCTCCGGCGGACAGCCACGTGGTGCTCTGGTCGCTGCTGCTGTGCGTGCTCGCCGGCGGCAGCGGGATCGCGGTCGGCTCCGGCCGGGCGGCCGTCCGGATGGCGCTGATGCCGCCGGTGGTCCGCTCGACGTTCGCGATGGTGCGGATGCTGCTGGTGGTCTGGCTGGGCGTCTCCGCGCTGGTCTTCGCGATCGCCTTCCTGCTCGACGGCGACACCGCGCTCAACGTCATGTCGCAGCTGCACCTCGGCGCCGGGCCGGGAGTGCTCTACGTCGGCCTGATGATCCTGGTGCTGCCCAACGCGACGCTGTTCTCCAGCTCCTACCTGCTCGGGCCCGGCTTCACCGTCGGCACGCACACGCTGGTCACCCCGACGGTGGTGAGCCTCGGGCCGGTGCCGATGTTCCCGCTGCTGGCCGCCCTGCCCGACAACGGCCCCACGCCGGCGTGGACTCCCTACCTGCTGGCGCTGGGGCCGATCGCCGCGATCGTCGCGGTGGTGCTGGTGCAGCGTCGGCAGCCGACGCTGCGCTGGGACCACGGTGCGGTGCGCGGTCTGGCCGCAGGCGTGCTGAGCGGCATCGTGATCGGGATCCTGGCCGGCCTGGCCGGGGGAGCGGTCGGACCGGGCCGGATGGCCGATGTCGGACCGCTCGCCTTCGACACCCTCGTGCACGGCGTCACCTCCTTCGGCATCGGCGGCCTGCTCGCCGGTACGGCGATGACCTGGTGGCAGCGCCGTCGCGCCAAGGTCGGCGCCGACGGCCTCGCCGACGAAGCCGCCGGCGAAGGCGTCGCCATGGACTCCGCTGCGGTCACCGGACCGAGCGGGGACTCCGCCGAGGCGTGAGCCCGGCTCTAGACTCCCGGCGTGACCGCACGCCTCGTCGTCCTCGTCTCCGGTTCCGGGACCAACCTCCAGGCTCTCCTCGACGCCTGCGCCGACCCGGCGTACGGCGCTCAGGTGGTGGCCGTCGGCGCCGACCGTGACGGCATCCTCGCTCTCGAGCGTGCCGAGCAGTCGGGCGTGCCGAGTTTCGTCACGCGGGTCAAGGACTTCACCGACCGCGAACGCTGGGACGAGGCACTGGCCGACAAGGTCGCTGCCTTCGAGCCCGACCTGGTCGTCTCGGCCGGCTTCATGAAGCTGCTCGGCCCGGCGTTCCTGGCCCGCTTCGGCGGACGCACGATCAACACCCACCCGGCGCTGTCGCCGTCGTTCCCCGGCATCAGCGGGCCCGCAGACGCCCTGGAGTACGGCGTCAAGGTCACCGGCTGCACCCTGTTCGTGGTCGACGAGGGCGTGGACACCGGTGCGATCGTCGCGCAGACGGCGGTGCCGGTGGAGCCGGACGACACCGTCGACGTACTCCACGAGCGGATCAAGGTCGCCGAGCGCGCGATGCTGGTCGACACCGTCGGCCGGATGTCCCGGGAAGGCTTCACCGTCGACGGGCGACGGGTTCGCTTCGGGGGTTGAGCCCTCGCTAAGATGCAGGCACACGACTGGCGCGGGTGGGTCAACCACCAGGGAGTGTGCGAGCCGGCATCGTCCGCCTGGGTGCCGTCCTTCATCGACTAACAGGAGTCAGTGATGGCCGGACAGCAGGACAGAATCTCCATCAAGCGGGCACTCGTGTCCGTCTTCGACAAGACCGGGCTGGACGACCTCGTCCGCGGTCTGCACGAGGCCGGCGTCGAGCTGGTCTCCACCGGGGGCTCGGCAGCCCTCATCACCTCCCTCGGCCTGCCCGTCACCAAGGTCGAGGACCTGACCGGCTTCCCGGAGTGCCTCGACGGCCGGGTCAAGACGCTGCACCCGCGCGTCCACGCCGGCATCCTGGCCGACCGTCGCCTGGACGACCACGTGCGGCAGCTCGCCGATCTCGGTGTTGAGCCGTTCGACCTGGTCGTGGTGAACCTCTACCCGTTCGCGGCGACTGTCGCGGCCGGCGGCACGGTCGAGGAGATCATCGAGAAGATCGACATCGGCGGCCCCTCGATGGTCCGCGCTGCGGCCAAGAACCATCCCTCCGTCGCGATCGTCACCGACGGCGCCGACTACGCCCGGGCACTCGAGGCCGCCCAGGGCGAGGGCTTCACCTACGAGGAGCGCAAGGCCCTGGCCGCCAAGGCGTTCGTGCACACCGCCTCCTACGACGTGCACGTGGCCTCGTGGATGGGCTCGGTGCTGGTCGACTCCTCGGAGGGCAGCGGCTTCCCGGCCTGGATCGGCGCCACGTGGGACAAGCAGTCGGTCCTGCGGTACGGCGAGAACCCGCACCAGAAGGCCGCGCTCTACGTCAACGGCAGCGGTGCCACCGGGCTGGCCCAGGCCGAGCAGCTGCACGGCAAGGAGATGTCCTACAACAACTACGTCGACACCGACGCCGCCCGTCGCGCCGCGAACGACTTCGCCGGGCCGGCGGTGGCGATCATCAAGCACGCCAACCCGTGCGGCATCGCTGTCGGTGCCGACATCGCCGAAGCGCACCGCAAGGCGAACGCCTGCGACCCGGTCAGCGCCTTCGGCGGCGTGATCGCCTCGAACCGGCCGGTCTCGGTCGCGATGGCGCAGCAGGTGGCCGAGGTCTTCACCGAGGTGATCGTGGCTCCGGCGTACGAGGACGGTGCGGTGGAGATCCTCCAGGGCAAGAAGAACATCCGGATCCTCGTCGCACCGGTCGACGCTGGCGCCGCGGCGGAGACCCGCTCGATCTCCGGCGGCCTGCTGGTCCAGGAGGTCGACCACGTCGACGCCGACGGCGACGATGTCTCCAGCTGGACCCTCGCGACAGGTGAGCCGGCCGACGAGCAGACCCTCGCCGACCTGGCCTTCGCCTGGAAGGCCTGTCGGGCGGCCAAGTCCAACGCCATCCTGCTCGCCAGGGACGGTGGCAGCGTCGGCATCGGCATGGGCCAGGTCAACCGGGTCGACTCCTGCAAGCTCGCGGTCGAGCGCGCGAACTCGCTCGCCGGCGACGACGCCCGCGCCGAGGGCGCTGTCGCGGCCTCCGACGCGTTCTTCCCCTTCGAGGACGGCCCGCAGATCCTGATCGACGCCAAGGTGCGGGCGATCGTCCAGCCGGGCGGCTCGGTGCGCGACGAGCTCACCATCGAGGCGTGCAAGAAGGCCGGCGTGACCATGTATTTTACCGGCACCCGCCACTTCTTCCACTGACGAGAGCCGTCGGGCGGGCGCCTCGCTGCGTTCTCCTCGGTCGCGGGTCGCTCCGCTCCCCAGACCCGCTCCCTCGTCGGCCTTGCGATGCATCCCGCCCGGCGACTCTCGTACGATCCCTAGGAGATGACATGACTGCACAGAAGCTCGACGGCACCGCCACCGCCAAGGCGATCAAGCAGGAGCTGGTTGAGCGGGTGGCCGCTCTGCACGCCCGCGGGATCAGGCCCGGGCTCGGCACCATCCTGGTCGGCAACGACCCCGGCTCGACGTGGTACGTCAACGGCAAGCACAAGGATTGCGCCGAGGTCGGCATCGAGTCGATCCGGATCGACCTGCCCGAGACGGCCAGCCAGGACGAGATCGAGGCGGCGGTCCAGACCCTCAACGACGATCCGGCCTGCACCGGCTACATCGTCCAGCTGCCGCTGCCCAAGGGCATCGACGAGAACCGCGTCCTCGGTCTGATCGACCCGGCCAAGGATGCCGACGGCCTGCACCCGACCAACCTCGGCTGGCTGGTGCTCGGCCACGAGGCGCCGCTCCCGTGCACGCCCTTCGGCATCGTCGAGCTGCTGCGCCGCCACGGCGTCGAGCTGAACGGGGCCGAGGTCGTGGTGGTCGGCCGCGGCGTCACCGTCGGTCGCCCGCTCGGCCTTCTGCTGACGCGGCGCAGCGAGAACGCCACGGTCACGTTGTGCCACACCGGCACCCGCGACCTGGCGTTCCACACGCGCAAGGCGGACATCGTGGTGGCTGCCGCCGGCGTGCCGGGGATCATCACAGGTGAGATGGTCAAGCCGGGTGCCGCGCTGCTCGATGTCGGGGTCTCCCGCGTAGACGGCAAGATCGCCGGCGACCTGGCCGCGGACGTCTGGGACGTCGCCGGCTGGGTCTCGCCCAACCCCGGCGGTGTCGGCCCGATGACGCGTGCGATGCTGCTCTCGAACGTGGTGCTCAACGCGGAGAAGGCGAACGCGTAACTTGGCTTCTGTGACTCCTCTCTCCGACGGCTCGGCGCACGAGCCCCGGCCGGCGGTGCGCGAAGGTGCGCCGTCCGGGACCGGGGACGGCGCCGCGGCTGGGGCGGCCGTGCCGCCGCAGCTCGCGCTCGTCGAGGAGGACTCGCGACGTTATCCCTCCACCATCGGAGGGCTGTTCTACCTCGGCATCCTCAGCCTCACCGTGCTCGCCCTCGTCGTCGTCGGCCTCGGCCACTGGCGCGGTGGTGTGCACATCCTGGCCGCGGCGATGGTCGCGGCATCGGCGCTGCGGGCGGTGCTGCCCCGTCGCGACACCGGGATGCTGGCGGTGCGCAGCCGCTGGTTCGACGTCTCGCTGCTCGGCGCGGTCGGGATCGCGCTGTGGGTGCTGGCCAGCACCATCCCCGCCCAGGGCTAGGCGTGCGGCTCAGGCGCCCCGCAGCGGGCCGGGGGAGGACCGCTCTGTCCGCGTGCCTGGCCGCCGGCGTGCTGGCGGTCGCGCTCGCCGGCTGCGGCACCGGCGCCAAGCCCTATCCGCCGACCGGCGTCGACGAGCTGGTCATCCCGACCCCGTCGCCGCGGGCGCAGGACTTCGTCGACCGGATCGACAACGCCTGGCTGCCACTCCGACCCGGCCGCACCTGGGTGTACGACGTGACGCGCACCGGACACCCGAACGCCGTACGGACGGTGAGCGTTCTGCGTGCTCCGGTGATGGTCGACGGAGTCAGCACGACCGCGGTGCGGACCGTCGTGACCCGACCGGGCGAGTCGGCCGCGAGCCGGACGGACTTCTACGCCCAGGACACGCGCGGCAACGTGTGGTGGTTCGGCCAGGACGGCCTGTGGCGGGCGGGCCAGGGGGGTGCCGAAGCGGGCCTGGTCATCACCGCGACGCCGCGGCTGGGCGACGGCTACCGCGCCGGGTATCGCAAGGGTGTGGTCGAGGACGTCGTCACGGTCGTCCAGGCCAAGCCGGTGGTGGCGTTGGAGTGGACCTCGGCGCTGAGCCCCAACGCCTCGGTCTGGGACACCTACCGCAGGGGCGTCGGGCTGATCGACCGCCTGGACAACGGCACGGGGGAGCACGACACGCTGCGGCAGTAGCCCTGGTCGACCTGCAAGCGAAGCGAGCCTCGAGGCCACCGGTTCAGGTGGGCTCGAGGCTCGCTCGGTGCGACTGCGTCAGGCCTGCGGCGGGTCGTTCTTGATCACCGTCTTGCCCTCGGGCTCGTCCGCCGGAGCGGCTGGCGGCTCGATCGGACGCCACTGCTGGGCGGCGTAGTCCCAGCGCCAGCCGTCCTGCTCGATCACCGGAAGGTCGCCGGGTGCCTGCGGCTGGCCGGTCGCCTGGCCGGTCGCCTGCCCAGCCACCTGGCCGGTCGTCTGCCCGGTCGTCTGGCCGGGCCCGGGCTGGCCCCAGCCCTGCTGGCCCCAACCCGCCGACTCGGGCGCCGTACCGGCAGCCGTCTTGGGCGGCAGGATCAGGCCCGAGCCGGGGACCGGGTCGCTGGCCCGGCCGAAGACGATCGGGTAGGTGATGCCGGCGATGGCGCCACCGATGAGCGGCGCGAGGATGAACAGCCACAGCTGGCCGATCGCGTGTGTGCCGGCGAAGAGCGCCGGGCCGATCGAGCGTGCCGGGTTGACCGAGGTGCCGGTCGCCGGGATGGCGACGAAGTGGATCGCGGTGAGCGTCAGGCCGATCGCCAACGGCGCTGCCGCGGAGTAGGGGTTGCGCTCATCGGTGGTGCTGAGAATGACGTAGACGAACACCGCGGTCAGCACCATCTCGAGCACGAACGCTGCCCACCAGGCGTAGCCACCGGTGCCGCCGAAGCTGTTCTGCCCGATGCCGATGACGGAGTGGGACGCGTAGCCGTCGTACCCGTGGGCGAAGATCCACAGCACCAGCGCGCCCACGATCGCGCCCACGATCTGGGCCACGGCGTAGAAGCCGGCGGTGATCCAGGCGATCCGCCCGCTGATCGCGGCGCCGAGCGAGACCGCGGGGTTGAAGTGTCCGCCGGAGACCCGCCCGAAGGCGTAGACCGAGACCACGATCGCGAGCCCGAAGGTGAACCCGACGGTGGTGATGAAGGCGACGCCTGTCGGCTCCCGCTGCTGGAGGGCGAAGATCTTGGCGAAGACCACCGCGCCGCAGCCGAACAGGACAAGGATGAAGGTGCCGAGGGTCTCGGCGGCGAGCTTCTGCGTCAGCGTCGGCTCGGTGGTGGTGTCACTCACGATCTCTGCTGCGGTGGTGTTGGCGCCGCTGTCAGCGGTCATGTCCGAGCCCCCTCGTCGATACAGATGGATCCGATGTCTTGGCTCAGCCCTTAGCCGAGCATTTGGCACTCTAGTACTTCCAGTCCCCCGCGTTCGGATGCGAAGGTGGGCGGCGAGCAGGCGTCAGGTATCTTGACGTCGAGAAAGAGTTCCGAGCCGAAGCAGGAGCCATGGCTGCAGACAACGCCAAGATCATCTACACCTACACCGACGAGGCGCCGCTGCTGGCGACGTACTCCTTCCTCCCGATCGTCGAGGCGTACGCCGCGAAGGCCGGCGTGGAGGTCGAGACGCGCGACATCTCCGTCGCCGCGCGCATCCTGGCGCAGTTCGGCCTGGCCGACGACGCGCTGAGCGAGCTCGGTGAGTTGGCCAAGACGCCGGCCGCCAACATCATCAAGCTGCCCAACATCTCCGCCTCGATCCCGCAGCTCAAGGCCGCGATCAAGGAGCTGCAGGAGAAGGGCTACGCCGTTCCCGACTACCCGGACGCGCCTGCCACCGACGAGGAGCGGGAGATCCGCGCCAAGTTCGACAAGGTCAAGGGCTCGGCGGTCAACCCGGTCCTGCGCGAGGGCAACTCCGACCGCCGCGCGCCGCAGTCGGTGAAGAACTACGCGAAGACCCACCCGCACCGCAACAAGCCCTTCGCCGACGGGTCCAAGACCAACGTGGCCACCATGGGCGAGCACGACTTCAAGTCCAACGAGAAGTCCGTGACCATCGCCGCCGACGACACCCTCTCGATCGTGCTCGAGACGGAGTCCGGTGAGACCAAGGTGCTCAAGGACGGCCTTGCGGTGCTGGCCGGCGAGATCGTCGACGCCACCAAGATGCAGGCCTCCCACCTGCAGGCCTTCCTGGTCAACGCGATCGCCGAGGCCAAGGCGCAGGACGTGCTCTTCTCGGTGCACCTCAAGGCGACCATGATGAAGGTCTCCGACCCGATCATCTTCGGCCACGTGGTGAAGGCCTTCTTCAAGGACGTCTTCGCCCAGTACGGCGACGATCTGGCCGCCGCCGGCCTCTCCGCCAACGACGGCCTCGGCTCGATCCTGGCCGGTCTGGACAAGCTGCCCAACGGCTCGGAGATCAAGGCCGCCTTCGACGCGGCCCTGGCCAACGGCCCGCGGCTCTCCTACGTCAACTCCGACAAGGGCATCACCAACCTGCACGTCCCCTCCGACGTCATCGTCGACGCCTCGATGCCGGCGCTGGTCCGCAACGGCGGCAAGCTGTGGGGGGCCGATGGCGGCGAGGACGACACCCTGGCCGTCATCCCGGACAGCTCCTACGCCGGCGTCTACCAGACGGTGATCGAGGACGTGAAGGCCCACGGCCCGCTCGACCCGGCCACGATCGGCTCCGTGCCGAACGTCGGTCTGATGGCGCAGGCGGCCGAGGAGTACGGCAGCCACGACAAAACCTTCGAGATCCCGGTCGACGGCACCGTGCGCGTGCTCGCCGCCAACGGCGACGTGCTGATCGAGCACGACGTCGAGGCCGGCGACATCTGGCGCGCCTGCCAGACTAAGGACATCCCGATCCAGGACTGGGTGAAGCTGGCCGTCGACCGCGCCCGCGCCTCGCAGACCCCGGCCATCTTCTGGCTGGACGAGACCCGGGCCCACGACGCCGAGCTGATCAAGAAGGTGCTCTCCTACCTGCCGCTGCACGAGACCGACGGCCTGGAGATCAAGATCCTGGCCCCGTCGCTGGCCACGGCGTACTCGCTGGAGCGGATCCGCAAGGGCGAGGACACCATCTCGGTGACCGGCAACGTGCTTCGCGACTACAACACCGACCTCTTCCCGATCCTCGAGGTCGGCACGTCGGCCAAGATGCTCTCGATCGTCCCGCTGATCGCCGGCGGTGGCCTCTTCGAGACCGGTGCCGGCGGCTCGGCGCCCAAGCACGTGCAGCAGCTGGTCGAGGAGAACTACCTGCGCTGGGACTCCCTGGGCGAGTTCTTCGCCCTGGTCCCCTCGCTGGAGAAGTACGCCGAGCAGGCCGGCAAGCCGGCCGCGAAGGTGCTCGCCGACACCCTCGACCGTGCCACCGGCACCTTCCTCAACGAGGACCGCTCGCCGGGGCGCAAGCTGGGCACGATCGACAACCGCGGCTCGCACTTCTACCTGGGCCTCTACTGGGCCCAGGAGCTGGCGGAGCAGACCGAGGACGCCGACCTGGCGGCCACGTTCAAGCCGCTCGCGGAGAAGCTGAGCGCCGCCGAGAGCGCGATCGTCGAGGAGCTTCTCGCCGTGCAGGGCAAGCCGGCCGACATCGGCGGCTACTACTTCCCTGACGCCGAGAAGACGTCCGCGGTGATGCGGCCCTCGGCCACGCTCAACGAGGCCATCGACTCGTTCTGAGTCTGAAGCTCCACCCCGATGCCCCGGTCGCCAAGCGGCCGGGGCATCGGCCATTCTCGCCTCAGCCGTAGACGCCGAGGAAGCAGTGCGCGGCGGCCTCGACGATCTCGTCGGCCGTCGCCTCCAGCACGCCGTCGAGCCAGGCCGTGATCAGCTCGGCCATGCCGCCGATGAAGAGCAGGCCGGAGAACTCGTCCGCACGCTCGCCGCGGGCGGGTAGCAGTCCCAGGTGGGTGCGGGCCTCCTCGGCGGAGCGGTGTGCGAGATGCCGCAGGAGATCCGTACGCCGCTGGCGCAGGGCGGGGATGCTCGCGGCCTCGATGATCGCGACACGCCCCTTGCGGGGATCGTCGACCAGCAGCTGCACGAATGCACGGACGGTGGCGTAGACCCGGGCCGCCGGATGCTCGCCGGCCGCATCGGCGGCGTCCGCGGCGGCCAGCGTGATCTGCTCGATCTCCTCCGCGACACCGTCGAGCACCGCGGTCAGGGCGTCGTCCAGACCGGTGAAGCTCTCGTAGAAGTAGCGCTCGGTGAGCCCGGCCTCGGCGCAGACGGCCGTCATCGTGGTCCGGGTCTCGGGGTCGGCCCACACCGCCAGGGTCGCGTCCAGGAGCCGCTGGCGTCGCTCCGCGACGCGCTCCTCGGTGCTCATCCCGCGGTAGACGCCCGACTGCACTGCCATGGTCCCAGCCTGTCAGCCGATCCGGGCCGGGACAAGGTTGACAGGGCGTCCTTCCTGAATCAGGCTGAGCATGACGCAGGTCACATCCAGTCCCAGGCGCAGCCAGCGAGGTGCAGGCGATGACGATCCAGTCCACCCGAACGAACGACCCGGCAGATCCGGCCGCAGGGGCGGCCCCAGAGAGGGACGCCGGCCGGGGCGCAGCGTCGCGGCGTACGACCGAGGTGCACGAGCTGCCGCCGATCGTCTCCTCGGACAAGGGTCTGCCGGTGCTGGGTCGCATCCTGGTCTACGCCAAGGACCCGGTGGCGTTGATGCGGCACCAGTGGGAGACCTACGGCGCCGTCTCTCCGTTCAACTCCCTGGGCGAGACCGGCGCGATGGTGCTCGGCCCGGATGCCTGCGCCGAGGTGCTGCAGAACAAGGACAAGGCGTTCGCGAACGGCTGGCGCAAGATCGTCGGACCGTTCTTCAACGGCGGCCTGATGCTGATCGACTTCGACGAGCACCACGCGCACCGGCGGATCATGCAGGAGGCGTTCACCCGGCCGCGGCTGGAGAGCTACGCCGATCACATGCAGCCGGCGATCGCCAAGGGGATGGCCGACTGGGGCGACGATGCGTCGTTCAAGTCCTACTGGCGGCTCAAGCAGCTGACCCTCGACATCGCCGCCGACATCTTCATGGGCGGTGCGGCCGACACCAGCCGGGCCGAGATGGACCGGGTCAACAAGGCGTTCATCGCCTGTGTGCAGGCCGCATCGGGCATCGTGCGCGCCGACGTACCGATGACCCGGTGGGGGCGGGCGTTCCGCGGCCGCAAGGTGCTCGAGGAGTTCCTGCGGCACTACCTGCCGGCCAAGCGCGCCACCGCCACCGACGACATCTTCTCGGTGCTGTGCCACATCGAGACCGACGATGGCGAGCGGTTCAGCGACCAGGACGTCGTCAACCACATGATCTTCCTGATGATGGCCGCGCACGACACCTCCACCATCACCACCTCCACGATGATCCAGCTGCTCGGCCAGCACCCGGAGTGGCAGGAGCGCTGCCGGGCGGAGTCCGAGCAGTTCGGCGACGCCCCGACGATGACCGAGCTGGAGGGCCTGACCTCGCTCGACCTGGTGATGCGGGAGGCGCTGCGGCTGCACGCGCCGGTGCCGGTGCTGATGCGCCACGCCGTCAAGGACGTCGTCGTGCAGGGCGTGCGGATCCCCGCCGGATCCGACACCATCGTCGGCGTCCAGTTCTCCCACCTGATGGAGGAGTACTGGACCAACCCGACCGTCTTCGACCCCGAGCGCTTCTCCGAGGAGCGCCGCGAGGACCGGTCCCACCGGTTCGCGTGGGAGCCCTTCGGCGGCGGCGTGCACAAGTGCATCGGGCTCTACTTCGGCGGCCTGGAGGTCAAGTCGATCATGCATCGGCTGCTGCGGACCTATCACTGGACCGTCGTGCCGGGCTACCGACCGCCGATGGACAACCACTCCCTGCCGTTCCCCAAGGACGGTCAACCGATCAAGCTCGTCCGGAACTGAGGTCCCGACATGACATCGACGCTCCCGCAGGCTGCCTCCGGGCTGCGCCCCGCCTGGGTCACCGGTGCACGGGTCGCCTCGTGGCTGCGCTGGGTGCACACCTCCGTGTCGGGCGGCACCGAGACCCGGACCGCGCTGGCGCCGTACGACGCGTTGCCGACGGTGCCGGTGCCAGTGAGCACCGTGGCCGACCTGCAGGCGGCCGTGGTGGCGGCGCGGGACGCCCAGCCGGCCTGGTCGGCCCTGCCCTACGGCGCCCGCGCCGAGGTGATGCTGCGCTTCCACGACCTGCTGCTGGAGCGGCAGGACGAGGTGATGGACCTGATCCAGTGGGAGATGGGCAAGGCCCGCTTCCATGCGTGGCAGGAGGTGCTGCAGGTCGCCAACCTGGCCCGGCACTACTCCCGGCACGGCGAGACCTACCTCAAGACCCGCAAGGTCCGCGGCGTGATCCCGGTGGTGACCAGCGCCAAGGAGGTGCGGGTGCCCAAGGGCGTCGTCGGCTTCATCTCGCCGTGGAACTACCCCTTCTACCTGGGCGTCGGCGACCTCATCCCGGCGCTGCTGGCCGGGAACACAGCCGTCGGCAAGGCTGACCCGCAGACGCCGCTGACCCTGTTGTGGGCGCGGGCGCTGCTGGCCGAGGCCGGCCTGCCCGAACACGTCTGGGAGGTCGTCGCCGGCGACGGTCCGACGCTGGGCCAGGCGCTGATCGAGGAGGTCGACTACCTCTGCTTCACCGGCTCCACCGCCACCGGCCGGATCGTCGCGCAGCGGGCGGCGCGGCGGCTGATCGGTGCCTCGCTCGAGCTAGGCGGCAAGAACCCACTCATCGTCCGAGCCGATGCCAAGCTCGACGTGGCGGCGCGCGGCGCCGTCGAGGCGGCGTTCGCGAACACCGGCCAGATGTGCATCCACATCGAACGGGTGATCGTCCATCAAGACGTCTACGACGACTTCGTGGCGGTGTTGCTGGCTGCCACCGGCGCGCAGCGGATCGGGCAGTCGTTCGACTTCGGCCACGACGTCGGGTCGCTCGCCTCGCAGGCCCAGCTGGAGAAGGTCGTCGCGCACGTCGACGATGCGGTCGCCAAGGGCGCCAGCGTGCTCGCCGGCGGCAGGGCCCGCCCCGACCTGGGTCCGTACGTCTACGAGCCGACCGTGCTCGCCGATGTCACCGAGGAGATGGACCTGTGCCTGGGGGAGACGTTCGGGCCGGTGGTCGCCCTCTACCGCGCCGCCGATGACGAGGACGCGATCGCGATGGCCAACCGAGGCCGGCAGGGCCTGTCGGCGAGCATCTTCAGCAAGGACATCGCCGCGGCCGAGGCCCTGGCGCCACGCATCCGCGCCGGCTCGGTGAACATCAACGACGGCGCGTCGCTGGCAGCCGGCACGGTCGAGGCCGGAATGGGCGGGATGGGCGAGAGCGGCCTGGGGCGACGACACGGCGCGGAGGGCATCAAGCGGTTCACCGAGTCCCAGACGGTGGTCTCCTCCAAGATCGGTCCGGTCGGGCCACCGCCGGGGATGTCGGTGGAGAGGTTCATCGCGCTGGGCAACGGCCAGCTCAAGCTGTTGCGTCGGCTCCGGGCCAGGTGAGCGCGGAGCGGCGCGCCAGGTCGACCGTTCGCATCTCAGGGACGACGTGGCAGCCTTCGACGAGGTAGCACGTATCGCAAGGCACACATCTCACGACGAAGAGACGGCGGTGGCGCAGTGACGGCAGTGACCGAGGGCCCGGGGGAGCACAACCTGGCCCTGCTGGCCGAGCAGAGCTTCGAGCGGTTGGGCGACTACGACTCGCTCCACTTCGAAGGCAGGTGGCACACCTCAGGCCAGATCCACGACCGGTCCACCCGGGTGGCCGAAGGACTGCGGGCGCTCGGCATCGGACCCGGCGACCGCGTGCTGGTGCTGACGATGAACACCCCCGAGGTCTTCGTCTCCTACCGGGCCATCTGGCGCGCGGGCGCGGTGGTCACCCCGGTGATCTTCCTGCAGACCCCACCTGAGCTGCGCCACATCCTGGAGGACTCCGGCGCCAAGGCCGCGATCCTCACCCCCGAGCTGCTGCCGCTGTTCCACGGCGCCAGTGCGGGGCTCGACATCGCGGCCATCGTGGTGGACGGGGACGGCGCGGGCGGGACGACGCCGTACGCGGAGCTCGAGCACGCGGACCCGGGGCAGATCGTGCCGCGCGCCGACGACGACCTGGCCGCGCTCCTCTACACCGGCGGTACGACGGGGCGTGCCAAGGGCGTCATGCTCTCCCATCGCAACCTATGGGAGGCGGGCCGCGGGATGGAGGCGGTGGCGCGCTCGACCGGCTCGACCCGGTCGCTGCTGCCGCTGCCGCTCTCGCACGCCTTCGGCCTCAACGTCCTCGTCGCCGGCCTGCACTCGGACGAGCGTCAGGTCTCGGTCATGCAGCGCTGGTTCGACCCGGCGGGCTGGCTGGAGCTGGTCCAGGAACACCGCCTGGAGAGCAGCCCGGTGGTGCCCTCGATGATGCAGATGCTGCTCGACCAGCCCTACCAGGACTACGACCTCGGCTCGTTGGTCTCCTTCGGCTGCGGGGGCGCGCCGCTGCTGCCGGCGCTGCGCGACAAGGTCGAGAAGGCGTTCGGCGTCGCGATCCTGGAGGGCTACGGCTGCACCGAGACCAGCGCCATCGTGACCGCCTCGACCGTCGATGCGAGCCGGCCCGGAAGCGTCGGGCGCCCGACACCGCACGCCGAGGTGGCGATCATGTCGCCCGAGGGAACGCCGCTGCCGGTGGGCGAGGAGGGCGAGATCTGCGTGCGCGGTACCGGTGTGATGCTCGGCTACTGGCACGCCCCCGAGCTCACCGCACAGACGATCCGTGACGGCTGGCTGCACACCGGCGATGTCGGCCGCCTCGACGCGGACGGCTACCTCTACGTGGTCGACCGGGTCAAGGACCTGATCATCCGTGGCGGCTTCAACGTCTATCCGCGCGACGTCGAGGACGTCCTGGTCGAGCATCCCGCGGTGGCGTCGGCGGCGTGCGTCGGCAAGCCGGACGCGGAGCGCGGCGAGGAGGTTGTCGCGGTGGTACAGCTCCGCCCGGGCATGACGGCGACCTCGCAGGAGCTGATCGACTTCGCCAAGGAGCGGATGGCCAAGTACAAGTACCCCCGCGAGGTGCTGGTGGTGGACGCGGTACCGCTGACGAGCGTCGGGAAGATCAACCGCAAGGCGGTGCGCGACCTCGTCCGTTGATTCGGGGAATTTGCAGGCTCGAGTCCGGAAGTAGCTCCGGACTCGAGCCTGCGGAATCCACGACTCGACGAGGACGCGAGTGACGTTCGGCGCTTTTGCGGCGATGGCCAATATCGAGAGGAAAATTGTCGGCTGTCGGGCCTAGGGTCGACCTGACATGACCGAGACGATCATCGCCCCCATCACCCGGGCCTCAGGGCCGGTTCCTCCCTCCGACGACCCTGCCCGCCACGTCGATTGGCGCCGGATGCGCACGCCCGTGGCCGGTGCCTCACTGGTTGCGCTCGCGATCGCCGCGCTGGGCCAGGCGCTCGGCACCGTCGTCGCCGGGCGCCTGGCCGAGGGGCCGACCGGCCGGCTGGTCGGGCTGCTGGCGATGTTCGTGGTCGGCGGAGCGCTGCTGGACACCGCCGGGCGGGTCGCCTGGGCGGGCGTGGTCGACCGGGCCGAGGGTCGCTTGCGGGGTGACCTCCTCGACGCGGCGCTGCACCAGCCGCTCGCGGAGCTCACCGAGCAGGCGGTGGGGGAGATCCTCGACCGGGTCGACGACGACACCCACGAGGTCGGCACCCTGCTGCGGATGCAGCTGTGGATGGCAATGCGCACGGCCTTCGGCATCGTGCCGATGTGGATCGTGGCCGGGCTGAGCTGGTGGCCGGCCTGGCTGCTCTTCCCCGCCATGGGAGTGGTCGTGGTGGTCGTGATGCGGCCGTTCCTCATCGAGATCGCCCGCCGCAAGGTGGTCGAGGAGGCCGCCTGGACCGATCACGCGGCCGTCCTCGAGGAGGGCATCGCCGGGCGCGACGACCTGCGCACCAGCCTCGGGCAGGCCTTCGCCGTACGGCGCCTCGCGCAGCTCTCGGCGAGAGTGCACGCCCGGTTCTGGGAGGTCGTCTCGGTGGAGGCGCGGCTGGCCACCCGCGCCGGGCTGCTGCTCAACGGCCTGCTCATCATCATCGCGGTCTGGGGCGTCGCGCTGGTCGGCGGCGGTCACCTCGACGTCGCGCGTCTGGTCACGCTGTTCCTGGTCACCACCAGCTTCGTCGGCCAGATCAACCAGCTCGCCCACCAGCTGCCCGACATCCAGGCCGGCCTCGGTGCTGTCATCCGGCTGCGCCAGATGCTCGCCGTCGAGGCGGAGCCGCGCGGCGGCGAGCCGGTCCCGTCGGGGCGGCTCGACCTGTCGATCCGCCACCTCGACTTCTCCTACGCCGAGGGCACCTTCGGGCTGCGCGACGTCGACCTCGAGGTGGAGGCCGGGCACACCATCGCGCTGGTGGGCCGCACCGGCTCCGGGAAGTCCACCCTCGCCTCGCTGCTCTCCCGGGCCGTCGAGCCTCCGGCCGGCACGGTCTTCCTCGGTGGCGCCGACATCACCACCCTCGACCTGCACGAGCTGCGCGCTCGCGTCGGCGTGGTCACCCAGCGCACCGAGATCCTGGCCGGCACGCTCGCCGAGAACATCACCCTCTTCGCTGCCACCCCGCGTGCCGAGATCGAGGCGGCCATAGCCGAGCTCGGCCTGACCGACTGGGTCACTGGCCTGCCTCAGGGTCTCGACACCCTGCTCGGCCCCGGTGGCACCAGCCTGTCGGCCGGCGAGGAGCAGCTGGTCGCCTTCGCCCGGCTGCTGGTGCGCCACGTCCAGGTGGTGGTGCTCGACGAGGCCACCGCGCGGATGGACCCGCTCACCGAGAGCCGTGTGGTGGCGGCCGCCGACCGGCTGCTGGCACACCGCACCGGGGTGCTGGTCGCCCACCGGCTCTCCACCATCGAGCGCGCCGAGATGGTCGCTGTGCTCGACCACGGTCGGGTCATCCAGCAGGGCCTGCGGGACGAGCTCGCTGCGGTCGAGGGACCGTTCCGGAGGCTGTTGGTGGCCAGCGCGACCGAGGAGTTCGACGCCGCTGCCGAGATCGCGGAGCTGGAGGAGCTCGAGGAGGCGGTCGCGCAGACGGCTCAGCAGGGAGGGGACGACGCCGGAGCGGCTGCCGCGCTCGTCGGGGTCGGCGGCCGCCGGCGTACGGGCGAGCCTCCGCAGCGTCCCGAGATCGCACCCGGCCTCTCGCTGGCGCGCGGCACCTGGCGCGCCATGATCATCAAGCCCTGGTGGGGGCTGTTCTCGGTGGTCGAGTTCCTGCTCGGCACCATCTTCGCCCCGCTCGGCGCGCTCACCGGCTTCGTCTGGGGCCGGATGGTGCAGGACCTGACGGACGGGCGCACTCCGACCGGCCTGACGGTGATCCTGGTGATCATGCTGCTGTTCGCGCCGGTCGTGCTCGCCGATGCGTTCCGCCGCTACCCGCGCTGGTGGATCGAGGTGATGCTGCGCGTCCGGATGGCGGTCCTGGTGGGCCAGATCCGTCCGCGTCGGCTGCCCCGCACGCCTCCGGGAGAGGTGGTCGCACGCACGATGGACGCCGACCGCCTGGCCCGCTACTCCGACCGTTGGATCGACTTCGCCAACGGCGTGCTGATCTCCCTGGTCACCATGGTCGCCGGCGGCACCTGGCTGGCGGGCGCCATCCTGCTCGCCGTGATGGCCAGCAGCGCGCTCGCCTCCTCGATCGGCCGTCCGATCGCCGGCCGGTCCGCGGCCAGGTCGTCCACCGCTCGCGCACGCTTCGGCCGTGCGGTGGTCTCCGCGGTGGAGTCTGCGCGCACCGTCAAGCTCGCCGGCCGCACGCCGGAGGTGCACGCCCACCTGCAGGAGGTGGACTCGGGCCGCGTCGACGCCGCCGTCTTCGAGCACCGCATCCAGACCCTCCTCGACGGCATCCCGATCGTGCTGGTCCAGGTCGGCGTCGTGGTCGCCTGGGCGTGCTTCCTCGGCGATGTGTGGGGGCTGGCGACGGCGCTGCTGGTGTCCAACGCCGTCAACGGCTTCGACTGGTTCGGCCGGGTCGCCGGTGCCGTGGTCACCGAGGCGCCGGGTGTGGCCGCCTGGCAGCGGGCGACCAGCAGATTCGCCGGGGGCGGCGACATGATGCAGCTCTCGCCGGGGGTCGATCTGGTGACGGGCGAGGCCCCGGACCCGGTCCGCCCCGAGCGCGAGCCGCTGGACGAGCTGCACGTGCGCGACCTGACCGTCGTGCACGACGACGGCACCATCGGGGTCAGCAATGTCGACCTCACCGTCACCCGCGGCGAGCTGGTGCTGCTGCTCGGCCAGGTCGGCTCGGGCAAGTCCAGCCTGCTCTCAGCGCTGGCGGGCCTGCTCAGCCACACCGGCGAGATCCGGTGGAACGACGCGACGGTGACCGAGACCGAGACCTTCCTGCGGCCGGCACAGGTCGCCCACGTCGCCCAGGTGCCGCGGGTGCTGTCGGGGACGTTCCGCGACAACGTGGTGCTCGGCTTCGACAGCGATCGCGATCTCGACCGGCCGGTAGCCGATGCGCGGCTCTGCAGCGACGTGGAGGAGGCCGGTGGGCCTGACGCACTGGTCGGGCACCGCGGCGTACGCCTCTCCGGCGGGCAGATCCAGCGCCTGGCCCTGGCCCGTGCGCTCGCGGCCGACAGCGAGCTGCTGCTCGCCGACGACGTTTCCAGCGCGCTCGACGCGGCCACCGAGATCGAGCTGTGGCAGGCGTTGCGTGAGCGGCACACCACCGTCATCGGCGCCACCTCCAAGCGGGCGGCGCTGGCACAGGCCGACCGGGTCGTGGTCCTCGTCGACGGTGAGGTGGCCGATGTGGGACCGTGGCAGGAGATCGCGACGCAGTGGGCCCATCTCGCCGGCTGATCCGCGAGAGGTCACCTTTCGTCGGCCGATGAGTCACTTTCCGCACCTTGAGGGGTCAACTTCCGCCCCGTGAGTGGCTCGACCCGGACAGCGGCGGAATAGTCGCCGACCCGGCCCGGGTTACAGACTGCTGTCCCCTGATCACGTGAGAAAGCGAGCCCATGACCGCCACCGCACCGTTAGAGGCGGTAGAGCCGAGGACCCGCGACTACCGGTTGGCCATCCTGGCGCTGGCTATCGGCGGCTTTGCGATCGGCACCACGGAGTTCCAGACGATGGGCATCCTGCCCCAGGTCGCCGACGGCGTCGGCGTCTCGGTGCCGCAGGCCGGCCACGTCATCTCGGCGTACGCGCTGGGGGTGGTGGTGGGCGTGCCGATCCTGGGGATGTTCGGCGCGACGCTGCCCCGCAAGGGGCTGCTGCTGGGCCTGATGGGCGCGTACGGCGTGTTCAACCTGCTCAGCGCTCTTGCCTCCTCCTACGGGCTGCTGATGCTGGCTCGGTTCCTCGACGGCCTGCCGCACGGCGCCTACTTCGGCGTCGCGTCGCTGGTTGCCGCCGAGCTGGCCGACCCGCGCCACCGCGGCCGCGCGATCGCCCGGGTGATGCTCGGCCTCTCGATCGCCAACGTCGTCGGCGTGCCGGCCAGCACCTGGCTGGGCGAGCACGGCGGCTGGCGGGCGTCGTACGTCGTCTCGGCGCTTCTCGCGGCCCTGACCGTGGGGATGATCTGGCGCTTCGTGCCCAAGATCGCGCCGCGGGAGGGCTCCAGCGCGCGCAACGAGGCGAGCTCGTTCTTCACCAACAAGCAGGTCTGGCTGACGATGGTGGCCGGGGCGCTGGGCTTCGGCGGCCTGTTCGCGACCTACTCCTACATCGCCAAGACCGTCACCACTGTCGCGCACCTGTCCTCGGACTGGACGCCCGTCTTCGTGCTCGGCTACGGGCTGGGCATGGTCGTCGGCACCTGGCTGGCCGGCGAGCTGGTGCGCTGGTCGGTGCTGCGCACGCTGGTGCTGTTCAGCATGGCGAGCATCGTGATGATGCTGATCTTCTGGCTGGCGGCACCGGTCGGATGGCTGCTGTGGCCGGTCGCCTTCCTGGTCGCCCTGGTCGGCTCGGTGGTCGCGACCTCGATGCAGGTCCGGCTGATGGACGTGGCCGGCGATGCTGTCACGCTCGGCGCCGCGATGATGCACGCCGCGCTCAACGTCGCCAACGCGCTCGGTGCCTGGATCGGCGGCGTGGTGATCGACGCCGGCTACAGCTACCGCGCACCGGCGCTGGCCGGTGCGGGCCTGGCCATCGTGGGGGTCGCCATCTTGATGGCGAGCGTGTCGCTGCACCGCGCCACCGCCGGCGCGGCCGTCCCCGACTGACCCCAACGGCCTGAGCCGGGTTCGGGGCGAGCCCCGTCGTACTGTCACAATGGACGGCATGTCCGACAGCACCGCCCCCGCCACGCGGCCGCGGGTCCTCTCCGGGATCCAGCCGACCGCGGACAGCTATCACCTCGGCAACTACCTCGGTGCCGTGCGCAACTGGGCGGATCTGCAGGAGGGCTACGAGCCGTTCTTCTTCATCGCCGACCTGCACGCACTGACGGTCGAGCAGGATCCGAAGGTGCTGCACCGGCGTACCCGCGTGGCGGCCGCGCAGCTGCTCGCCGCTGGTGTCGACCCGGAGCGCAGCGCGATCTTCGTGCAGTCGCACCTGCCCGAGCACGCTGAGCTGGGCTGGATCATGCAGTGCATCACCGGCTTCGGCGAGGCCCGCCGGATGACCCAGTTCAAGGACAAGTCCGCCAAGGGCGGCGAGGGTGCGGCAAGCGTCGGACTGTTCGCCTACCCGATGCTGATGGCGGCCGACATCCTGCTCTACCGGCCGGCCTACGTCCCGGTCGGCGAGGACCAGCGCCAGCACCTGGAGCTGACCCGCGACCTCGCGCAGCGGTTCAACAGCCGCTACAAGAAAACGTTCCGCGTGCCGGAGCCGTACATCCTCAAGGAGACGGCCAAGATCTACGACCTGCAGGACCCGACCAGCAAGATGTCGAAGTCCGCATCAAGCCCCGGCGGCCTGATCGAGATGCTCGACGACCCGTCGGCGAGCGCCAAGAAGATCCGCTCGGCCGTGACCGATTCGGGCACGGAGGTGCGCTTCGACGAGACCGAGAAGCCCGGTGTCTCCAACCTGCTGCGGATCTACTCCGCTCTGACCGGCACGGAGATCGCCACCCTGGAGGAGAAGTACGCCGGACGCGGCTACGGCGACTTCAAGAAGGACCTTGCCGACGTCGTGGTCGACTTCGTCACGCCGTTCCGCAGCCGCACCCACGAGCTGCTCGAGGACAACACCTACCTCGACCAGGTCCTCGCTCAGGGCGCCGAGCGCGCCCGGGCGGTCGCGTCGCGGACCTTGGCCGACGTGTACGAGCGGGTGGGCCTCGTACCCGCCGGTCGCTAAGGTCGACTCGTGCGCACGATCGGCGTAGCCATCCCGATCCCGGAGCCGTGGGGCAGCCAGCTCCAGCGCTACCGGGAGTCGATCGGCGACCCGATGGCCGAGCACATCCCGCCGCACATCACGCTGGTGCCGCCGGTCGACCTGGCGCCCGCCGTGGCGACCGAGGTCGAGCGACACCTGCGCGAGGCGGCGCAGGCGGTGACCCCCTTCACCGTGCACCTGCGCGGTACGGCGACGTTCCGGCCGCTGTCGCCGGTCGTCTTCGTCGCCCTGGCCGAGGGCATCTCGGGCTGCGAGAGCCTCGAGCAGGCGGTGCGTAGCGGCCCGCTCGGCGTGGACCTCAACTACCCCTACCACCCGCACGTGACGATCGCGCACGGTGTCGACGAGGCGGTCCTCGACCGGGCCTTCAGCGATCTTGCCGACTTCGAGGCCCGCTTCGAGGTGGACTCCTTCACGCTCTACGTGCACGACGACGTCGACGGCTGGGTCCCCGGCCACACCTTCGAGCTTCGAGCCGTCGTCGCGCGCTGATGGCCCTCAAGGACCGGATCAGCGCGCGGATCGAGCGTGTCCGCGCGCGCCGGCCCTGGGTGGACCACCTGGTCCGGATGCAGGAGCACTACGGCCGGGTCGGGGCATCCCAGCAGGCCGGCGCCGCGACGTACTTCGCCTTCTTGTCGTTCTTCCCGATCATGGCGCTGGCGTTCTTCGTCGTCGGCCGGGTGGCTCAGGTCTACCCGGAGGCCAGGCACGCGCTGCACCAGGCGATCAACGACGTGCTTCCGGGCCTCATCGGCGGGGGAGACGGACAGATCTCGATGGCCCAGCTGGAGGGCGCCGCCAACGCGCTGGGGATCTTCGGCCTGGTCGGTGTGCTGTACGCCGGGCTCGGGTGGCTCTCCTCGCTGCAGTCGGCGCTGCTGATCGTGTTCGAGACCCCGGCCCAGGAGCGACCCAACTTCGTCATCGGCAAGGTGCGCGACCTGGCCGCCCTGGTCGTGCTCGGCATCGTGATGCTGATCGCCGTGGCCGCCACCGGGTTCGTCCGCGGCTTCTCCTCCGACGTACTCGACTGGATGGGGGTCTCCGCGGAGCTGGGCTGGCTGCTGACCTTGCTCACCATCGTGGTCGGTCTGGCCGCCAACGCGCTGCTGTTCTTCGCCATGTTCACCCTGCTGGCCCGCCCCGATCTGCGGCAGCGCTCCCTGTGGCGGGGCGCGCTGCTGGGCGCCGTCGGCTTCGAGGCGCTCAAGCAGCTCTCCGGGCTGCTGCTGGGCGCCATCCAGGGCCAGCCCGCATTCCAGGTCTTCGGCATCGCGCTGATCCTGCTGGTGTGGATCAACTACTTCTCCCGGCTGACCCTCTACGCCGCCGCCTACGCCGTGACGGCCGAGCCGCCGCCGACGGTCATCGCGCCACCGGTGCAGGGCCCGTCCTCACCGCCGGCCGAGTTCCTGCCCGCCCTCGCCCGTACGGCGACGCCCTCCCCGGTCCGTTCCTTCGCCGCGGGGGCTGCGACGATGGCAGCACTCGCCGGCATGTTCGCGATCCTGAGGAGGAAGAAGTGAAGCTCGAGAAGCGCCACGGCGCGCTGCTGCTCGTCATCGGCATCTGGAACCTGGTGACCTGGTCCAACTTCGCCAAGAACCTGGCCAAGACGGCTCAGGACCCCGAGCAGCACCGCCCTCGGCCGTACTACGTCGCCCACGCCGTACTGATCGTGGTCAATGCGGTCATCGGGGGAGTGCTCGGCAGCCTCGGCCTGAAGGCTCTGCGCTCCCGCTGACCCGTCGAGAGGTCGGTTCCGACGGACCGAGAGGTCGGTTTCGACGGACCGAGAGGTCACTTCCTCGGCGTGCAGCCACGCCGTCGCCTGGGCGGTCAACTCGCCTCAGACAGCAGTGCCCCCGCCCGGAGGCGGGGGCACTGTTGTTGAACTGACTATTCAACCCGCGAAAGGTGACCCATCAACCCGCGAAAGGTGACCCATCAACCCGCGAAAGGTGACCTCTCAACGCAGGCTCAGTGGCCCTGCTTGATAGCGGTACGCAGGTCCTTGTTGAGCTGCGAGATCACGTCGAGCGGGATCTCCTTGGGGCAGGCAGCGGCGCACTCACCGATGTTGGTGCAACCGCCGAAGCCCTCGTGGTCGTGCTGGGCGACCATCGTGGAGACGCGCGAGTAGCGCTCCGGCTGACCCTGCGGCAGCTCACCCAGGTGGGTGATCTTGGCGCCGAGGAACAGCGAGGCCGAGCCGTTGGGGCACGCCGCGACACACGCGCCACAGCCGATGCAGGTGGCGACGTTGAAGGCGCGCATGGCCTTGTCACGCGGCGCCGGCACCGAGTTGGCCTCGGGGGCCGAGCCGGTGTTCGCCGAGATGTAGCCGCCGTTCTGGATGATCCGGTCGAACGCGGAGCGGTCGACGATCAGGTCCTTGACGACCGGGAATGGGTCGGCGCGCCACGGCTCGATGGTGATCGTGTCGCCATCGGAGAAGGAGCGCATGTGCAGCTGGCAGGTCGTGGTGACCTCCGGGCCGTGCGCCTGGCCGTTGATCATCAGCGAGCACATGCCGCAGATGCCCTCGCGACAGTCGGAGTCGAACGCGACCGGCTCCTCGCCGTGGGTGACCAGCTTCTCGTTGAGCAGATCGAGCATCTCGAGGAAGCTCATGTCCTCCGAGACGCCCTCGAGAGGGTAGGTGTGCATCGCACCGGCGGAGGTCGCGTCGGCCTGTCGCCAGATCTTCAGGGTCAGGTTCACTTGTAGCTCCGCTGCTTCATCTCGATAGCCGTGTAGATCAGGTCTTCCTTGTGCAGGACAGGCTTGGCGCCCTCGAGCGAGTCGCCGCCCCACTCCCAGGCCGCGACGTAGGCGAACTCCTCGTCGTGGCGCAGCGCCTCACCCTCGGGGGTCTGCGACTCGCCACGGAAGTGGCCACCGCAGGACTCGCGACGGTTCAGCGCGTCGATGCACATGAGCTCGCCCAGCTCGATGAAGTCGGCCACCCGGCCGGCCTTCTCGAGATCCTGGTTGAGGGAGTCGGCCGAGCCGAGGACCTTGACGTTGGTCCAGAACTCCTTCTTGAGGTCGCGGATCTTGGCGATGGCCTCGGTGAGGCCCTCCTTGGTCCGCTCCATGCCGCAGTACTCCCACATGATCTGGCCGAGCTCCTTGTGGATGGACTCGACCGAGCGGGTGCCGTTGATCGACAGGAACTTGTCGATCTGGGCCTGCACGCCGGCGCGGGCCTCCACGACTGCCGGGTGGTTCTCGTCGATCTTCTCGAACGGGCCGTCGGCGAGGTAGTCGCGGATGGTGTTCGGGAGCACGAAGTAGCCGTCGGAGAGGCCCTGCATCAGCGCGGAGGCACCGAGACGGTTGGCACCGTGGTCGGAGAAGTTCGCCTCGCCGGTGCAGAACAGGCCGTCGATGTTGGTCTGCAGGTCGTAGCCGACCCACAGGCCGCCCATGACGTAGTGCACGGCCGGGTAGATACGCATCGGGACCTGGTAGGGGTCCTCACCGGTGATGCGGGCGTACATGTCGAGGAGGTTGTCGTACTTCTCCTCGATCGCCTCCTTGCCCAGCCGGGCGATGGCGGCGGTCAGGTCGAGGTAGACGCCACGGCGGCGCTTGACCGGGGTGCCGTCCGTGCCCGTCTCGTCGACCTCGGGGCCGACGCCGCGGCCCTCGTCGCACATGTACTTGGCCGCACGCGAGGCGATGTCGCGGGGGACCAGGTTGCCGAAGGAGGGGTAGATCCGCTCCAGGAAGTAGTCGCGGTCCTCCTCCGGGATGTCACGCGGGTCCTTGGCGCAGTCGGCGGCGTTCTTCGGCACCCACATCCGGCCGTCGTTGCGCAGCGACTCCGACATCAGGGTCAGCTTGGACTGGTGCGCGCCCGTCACCGGGATGCAGGTCGGGTGGATCTGCGTGTAGCAGGGGTTGGCCATGTAGGCGCCCTTGCGGTGCGCACGCCACGCGGCGGTGACGTTGGAGCCCATCGCGTTGGTCGAGAGGTAGTAGACGTTGCCGTAGCCGCCGGTGGCGAGCACGACCGCGTCGGCGAGGTGGGTCTCGATCTCGCCGGTGACCATGTCGCGGGCGATGATGCCGCGGGCCTTGCCGTCGACGAGGACCACGTCGAGCATCTCGTGACGGCTGTACGGCGTCACCGTGCCGGCGGCGACCTGACGCTCCAGCGCCTGGTAGGCACCGAGCAGCAGCTGCTGGCCGGTCTGGCCGCGGGCGTAGAACGTGCGCGAGACCTGGACGCCGCCGAAGGAGCGGTTGTCCAGGAGGCCGCCGTACTCGCGGGCGAACGGGACGCCCTGCGCGACGCACTGGTCGATGATGTTGGCCGAGACCTCGGCCAGGCGGTAGACGTTCGACTCGCGCGAGCGGTAGTCGCCGCCCTTGACCGTGTCGTAGAAGAGCCGGTAGACCGAGTCGCCGTCCTCCTTGTAGTTCTTCGCCGCGTTGATGCCGCCCTGAGCAGCGATCGAGTGCGCGCGGCGCGGGGAGTCCTGGTAGAAGAACGACTTGACGTTGTAACCGGCCTCGCCGAGGGTCGCGGCCGCGGCGCCACCGGCGAGGCCGGTGCCGACGATGATCACCTCGAGCTTGCGGCGGTTGGCCGGGTTGACCAGGCGGTTTTCGAACTTGCGGTTGGTCCAGCGGGTGGCGATCGGACCGGTGGGGGCCTTCGGGTCGACGAGCTTCTCGCCGAGCACGTAGAAGCCGGCCGCGTCGTCGGAGACCTGCACGGACGCCTCGTTGTGGGCGACCAGGCCGGAGAGATCTGCAGTGGAGGATGCCATGGGATGCCTTACTTCGTGATGACGCCGAAGATGGTGAACAGGGGGACCAGCGAGAAGCCACCGGCGATCACGATCGCGACGACCCAGCCGGCGATGCGGGCTCGCGCACGGGACGCAGCGCTGTTGGTCAGACCCAGGGTCTGGCACGCGCTGAAGGTGCCGTGGTGGAGGTGGAAGCCGAGGCACAGCATCGCGATCAGGTAGATGACGCCCATCCACCACGAGGTGCCCGAGAAGCTGTCCACGAGCAGGTTGTAGGGGTCGTTGGTCGCGCCGCCGGAGATGTTGATCTTGCCGATGGTGAACTCGAGCAGGTGCCAGATGACGAAGAGCAGCAGCGTCACGCCGCCCCAGCGCATGGTGCGGCTGGAGAGCGAGGAAGCGACGTTCTTCTTCACCTGGTACTTGGTGCTGCGGGCGGCACTGGCGCGCTTCCACAGAGCCACGGCCGAGCCGACGTGCACGACGAGCGAGAGGATCAGGACGACGCGGATCACCCAGAGGGCGCCGCTACGGGGCAGCATCGGTGTGCCCAGCGTCCGCAGGTGCTCTGCATATGTGTTGTAGGCATCGTGGCCGGAGAAGGCCTTGAGGTTGCCGTACATGTGCAGTAGCACGAAGAGGATGAAGATGATCCCGCTGGTGGCCATGGCCAGCTTCAGCGCGATCGTCGAGCGCGTCGCGCGCACTCCCTTGACGAGTTCGGTCGTTGCCACGGGACGACACCGTACTCTTTGTGACGCTCGTCGCGATGCGGGGGGCAGTGTGAGATACGCCCGGTTACCCGCGGGTAGTCGCGCCGGGGCTTGCTCGGGGCGCCGGCGATCATCAGCGGGGATCGTGGTGAGCAGTCTGCTGTGCCTGCATTCGTTCCGTCCAATGAACGATCAGGTCAGTATGATCCGAACATGGATCGATGGTCGCCGAAGCTCGCTCCGCACGTCGCGGCGCTGGTCGCCCTGGCGGAGAACGAGTGCCACATGACGCGCGCCGCCTCGGCGCTCGGCATCCCCCAGTCCTCGATGAGCCGCCGCATCCATGCCCTGGAGGAGGAGCTCGGGCTCCCGCTGCTGATCCACGATGGTCGGATCGTCCGACTCACCCCTGCAGCCCAGCAGTTCGCCCGTCAGGCCCGTGAGCCGTTGCGCGATCTCGAACGGTTGGTCGGGGCGATCACCGGCGCGGCGGATCCCGACACCGGGACGGTCCGGTTCGGCTTCCCGCTGACGATGGGCTCGGGGCTCGTTCCCGACCTGCTCGTGGAATTCCGGCGGCGCTTTCCCGGCATCCGGGTCGCGCTCAAGCAGGCGCACGGTGCGCAGCTGGCTGCCGACCTGCTCGCGGGCAGCCTCGACCTGGCTCTCACCATCCCGGCACCCGACCGCCTGCAGCACACGGTCGTCGGCACGCAGGAGATCCACGTGCTCCTGCCGGAGGACCACCGCTTCGCCGAGGAGGATGAGATCCGGCTCGAGGATCTTCGGGACGAGACCTTCATCGCCAACCCGGCCAGCTACAACCTGCGCCAGCTCACGGAGTCCTGGTGCCGCAAGGCCGGGTTCAGACCCGATGTCGCGCTCGAGGTCACCGAGTTCGCCACCATCCGCGAGCTCATCAGCCGAGGGCTCGGGATCGCGCTGCTGCCCCACGACGAGCGCACCCCGCCGGGGATCGTCGAGCGACCGCTGGTCGGCGAGGGCCATCACCGCGACATCGCGCTCGTGTGGGGTGCCGCGGTCGAGGCACCAGCCACGCGGCGGCTCTCCACGTTCCTCCGCGGGGAGCTCGCCTGACCTACGCCGGCGTGAGCGCGTACGGCGCGACCAGCTCGTCGACCGCGTCACGCCACGTGCGCTCCAGCGCCAGCTCGCGTCCGCGCTCACCCAGCAGCCGGCGGCGTGGGTCCGCTGCGACGGCCGCGACCGCGTCGGCGAGGCCGCCCTCGTCGGAGGGGTCGTAGAGCAGACCGGTCTCCAGGTGGCGCGCCACGCCGACGGCGCCACCCGATCGCGGTGCCACCACCGGCAGCCCGGAGGCGGCCGCCTCGCGCAGCGCGTGGCTGCAGGTCTCCTCGGTGCCCGGGTGGACGAGTACGTCGAGCGAGGCCAGCGCGGTGGCCAGGTCGCCGCAGGTCAAGGGGCCGGTGAAGCGGGCCTCGGGCAGCCGCTGCTCCAGCCAGCCGCGCTGGGCCCCGTCGCCGATGATCACCGGCCGGATGCCGGGCACGGTCCGCAGCGCCGCGAGCTGCCGTACGCCGTGGCGTTTGGCGAGCGCTCCGACGTACCCGACGACGATCCGGGGCCCGTCGGGGCGGCGGGCGCGCGACCACTTCTCCGCGAGCCACTGGTCGCGCAGGGCGGGGGAGAAGGCCGCACCGTCGACGCCGGGCAGCCACAGCTCGGCCTCGACGTCGAGCTCGGCGAGCCTCTCGACCATCCAGCGGGCGGTGACGACGAGCCGGTCGGCGCGATCAGCGACGCGGGAGCGCCAGTACTCGATGAGAGGGTCCGGCACCGGCGACTGCTGCACCACCACGGTGCGCACGCCGAGCGCGCGGGCGTGCTTGAGCGCCTTGCGGCCCAGCCGGCCGGGATTGGCGACATGGACGAGGTCGGGCTCGAACTGCGCCAGCGCCGCCCGCACCTGTCCGCCCGGCTTCGCGACGGGGTTCACTCGGACCACCCGGCTGCGGTTGTAGCTGCTCAGTCCCGGACCTGGGGCGATGAAGCGCACCTCGTGGCCGGTCTCGATGAGTCGATCGGCGATCGCCTTCAACGTCGTGGTGGCGCCGTCGGTCGCGGGATAGAACGTGTCGGTGACCAGCGCGATCCTCATGTGAACGACGGTGGCCCGATGAGGTGGCGGTACGGCGAGCAGCGGGTGGATGTCGCCTGAACTCCTCGGCCGCCCTCACTTCGTGGAGCTGCTCGACTTGTCCGCGGAGCCGGACGCCGACGTGCCCAGGACGAGGTTGCTGCCGCTGCCGGGCCAGCACGAGAACCCGGCCGGGATCGTCTGGCCCGCCTTCACGATCTCCTCCAGCGTGTCCAGGCACTTGCTGACCAGGACGTTCGGGTCGTGCGACACCGACGCCGCCAGGGCCTGGTTGGCGGCGGCCTCGGCAGTCGCGGTCTTCTGCCGCTGCTCGGCGATCCGGGTGTTTCCGACCTCGGCCTGGTAGGCATTGATCTTGGCCTGGGTCGAGTCGGCCAGCCGCAGGAACGACAGGGTGACCGAGTCGATCAGGATCTGGCTCGTGCCGTGGTTCATCGAGGCCAGACGCTGGTTCATCTGGTCCTCGATCTGCTGGCTGAACTTGTCGAGGTTCGGAGCGGCACTGATCTGCGTGTTGTCCTGGCTCGAGTTGGCGGCGGTGTTGACGTTGGCGAGCGGGTTGAAGGTGCCGAGCACGTCGTTGACCGCGCCCTTGAGCTGGGTGACGACGAGGCTGTCGCGGATCGTCTGGTTGACGTCGTTGCTGCGGTAGTTCTGGAACAGCGTGCTCGCCTCGTCCGGGGCGATGTGCCAGCGGATGGTCAGGTCGGCACACGCGGTCGAGGAGTCGCCGATCCGGACCTGGATGCACGAGTTGCCGGCGAACTCGTCCGGCTGGATGGCTGCATCCATCTCGGTGACCTTCTGCCACGGTGCCTTGAGGTGGACGCCGTTGGAGAGGTCCCGGCCGGTCGGCTTGCCGAAGGAGGTCACCACGCCGACGTCCTTGGTCCCGACGGTCGTGACGCAGTCGGCGACCACCCACACCACCGCCAGCACGACGATGGCCGCCAGGCCGATGCCGATCACCCTGCCGGTGCGGAGCGGGGCGGCCGGCCTGCCGCCGCTGCGCTTGGCCTGCCCGCGGGTGCGCTCCCAGACCAGGTAGCCGGCGACGGCGAGGACGACGAGGAGGATCAGGATGCCCACGGGGACCCTTTCGAAAAGTGTGCGGATGGATGTTCGCGGCGACGAGCGCTCAGGATGCCGGATCGCGGGCCGGGCCGTGGCCGATGTCCTCGACAGGTCGGGAACGTCACACTCTGTGGCGCAGGCCACTAGCCCTGCCTAATGTGCGCGCATGACCTCCATCGAGCTCACGCAGCCCGAGGACGCTCACACCCGCGAGGAGTGGGAGCAGGGCGCCGCCGGCGTCCTGCGCAAGAGCGGCCGCATCGGCGAGGGCGACCCCGACAGCCTGGTCTGGGCGAAGCTCACCAGGACCACTCTCGACGGCATCGGGGTGACCCCGCTCGGCATCCCCGGCGGCGACAGCGTCTCGGTCCGTCCCGCACGGGTCGGTGCCTGGGACATCCGTTCGCTGATCGCCGACCCCGACGCCAAACGGGCCAACGAGGCCGCACTGGTCGATCTCGACGGTGGTGTGACCAGTCTCTGGGTCAGCGCCGATGCGCAGACCGACCTGGCCGCGACGCTCGACGGCGTACTGCTGGACCTGGCGCCGGTCGTGCTCGACGCGCCGGCCGCGCCGCTGGCTCTCGCCCAGGCGTTCCTCGCGTACGCCGATGAGCGCGGGGTCGACCCCCATCCGGGCAGCAACCTCGGCGCCGACCCGATCGGGGCCGCACTGCGGGCCTCGGCTGTTGGGCAGGATCGGGCCTCGACAAGTTCGGCCGACGACGCTGTCTCGTTCACCGGCGCTGTTTCGTTCACCGAGCTTGTCGAGGTGGCACGACTCGCCCACGGCCACGGCATCCTCGGCGTGGTCGCCGACGCCACCGCCGCCCACGACCTCGGTGCCAGCGACGCCCAGGAGCTGGGCTACGGGATCTATGTCGCCACCCAGTACCTTCGTGCGCTGGCTGGGGCCGGGCTCTCCATCGAGGAGGCTGCCGGGCTGATCGAGTTCCGCTTCGCCGCCACCGACGAGCAGTTCCCGACGATCGCCAAGCTGCGCGCGGCGCGCCAGCTCTGGACGCGCGTGCTGGAGCTGTCGGGGGTCTCGACCGGCGTCGACACCCGGATCCACGCTTGCACCTCGCGGCCGATGCTGAGCAAGTACGACCCCTACGTGAACATGCTGCGCGGCACGGTCGCCGCCTTCGCTGCCGGCGTCGGGGGAGCGGACGCCGTCACCGTGTTGCCGTTCGACTCGGCCAACGGCCGACCCGAGGGCTTCGGCCGCCGGATCGCCCGCAACGTCAGCCACCTGCTCATCGACGAGTCGCACGTCGCCGCCGTCACCGACCCTGCCGGAGGTGCGTACGCCGTCGAGCAGCTCACCTCCGACGTAGCCACTGCCGGTTGGGCGCAGTTCCAGCTGCTGGAGCGCGAGGGTCTGGAGCCGTTCAGGGGCCGCGTCGCCGAGATCGTCGCCAAGCGCGAGCTCGAGATCGCCAAGCGCAAGCGCCCGATCACCGGCGTCTCGGAGTTCCCCAACCTTGCCGAGACGCTGCCCGAGCGGGCGGCGGACCCCCTCAACGACCGCGTACGCCGCTACGCAGGCTCCTTCGAGCAGTTGCGCGACAACCCGCCGGCCGGGCACGTCTTCCTGGCCACGCTGGGCCCGGTCGCTCAGCACACCGCCCGGGCGACCTTCGCCAGCAACCTGTTCGCCGCCGGCGGGGTCGGCGTCGACGTCGCCGGCGCGACCGCCTCGCCGGCCGAGCTGGTCGCGGCCTACCAGGGACAGCCGGTCGTCTGTCTCGCCGGCGCCGATCCGGCCTACGCTGAATGGGGCCAGGCTGCGGCCGAAGCACTCCGAGGCGCCGGCGCGACGTACGTGATCGTGGCGGGGCGGCCGGTGGACTACACCGACGACTCCTGCGCCGTGGGCGCGGACGCCCTTGCCTTCCTCCACCGAGTCCGGGAGAAGCTGTCGTGACGATTCCTGATTCCTTCGCCGACCTGCCGCTGCAGGGCCCCTCGACGGACGCCGAGCCTGTCGAGGCGCCGATCGCGAGCCCCTCGACAAGCTCGGGGAACGTGTGGCAGAGCCCCGAGGGCATCGACGTACGTCCGCTCTACACCGCTGCCGACCTCGAGGGCCTCGACGGCCTCGACACCTGGCCCGGCCTCTCGCCGTTCCTGCGCGGCCCCTATCCGACGATGTACACCAGCCAGCCGTGGACCATCCGGCAGTACGCCGGCTTCTCCACCGCGGAGGAGTCCAACGCCTTCTACCGGCGCAACCTGGCGGCCGGGCAGAAGGGCCTCTCGGTCGCGTTCGACCTGGCCACCCACCGCGGCTACGACTCCGATCACCCGCGGGTGCGGGGCGACGTCGGCATGGCAGGGGTCGCGATCGACTCGATCTACGACACCCGCACGCTGTTCGACGGCATCCCGCTGGACCAGATGTCGGTCTCGATGACGATGAACGGCGCGGTCCTGCCGGTGATGGCGCTCTACATCGTGGCCGCCGAGGAGCAGGGTGTGAAGCCCGAGCAGCTCGCCGGGACGATCCAGAACGACGTGCTCAAGGAGTTCATGGTCCGCAACACCTACATCTACCCGCCGGCCGGGTCGATGCGGATCATCGGCGACATCTTCGGCTACACCGCCCAGCACATGCCGCGGTTCAACTCGATCTCCATCTCCGGCTACCACATGCAGGAGGCTGGGGCGACCGCCGATCTGGAGCTCGCCTACACGCTGGCGGACGGCGTCGAGTACATCCGGACCGGTCTCGCAGCAGGCCTCGACATCGACGCGTTCGCCCCCCGGCTCTCGTTCTTCTGGGCGATCGGGATGAACTTCTTCATGGAGGTCGCCAAGCTGCGCGCGGCCCGGGCGCTGTGGTCGCGACTGGTGCGTGAGTTCGACCCGAAGAGCGCCAAGTCGCTCTCGCTGCGCACCCACAGCCAGACGTCCGGCTGGTCACTGACCGCGCAGGACGTCTTCAACAACGTCGGGCGTACGGCGATCGAGGCGATGGCGGCGACCCAGGGTCACACCCAGTCGCTGCACACCAACGCGCTCGACGAGGCGATCGCGCTGCCGACCGACTTCTCGGCCCGGATCGCGCGCAACACCCAGCTCCTGTTGCAGCAGGAGAGCGGCACGACCGGCACCATCGACCCGTGGGGCGGCTCCTACTACGTGGAGCGGCTGACCCACGACCTGGCCGAGCGCGCCTGGGCGCACATCCAGGAGGCCGAGGCCGCTGGCGGCATGGCCAAGGCGATCGAGCAGGGCATCCCGAAGATGCGCATCGAGGAGGCCGCCGCCCGCACCCAGGCACGGATCGACGCAGGGACGCAGAAGGTGATCGGCGTCAACACCTACCGGCTCCCGGTCGAGGACCCGCTCGAGGTGCTCAAGGTGGACAACGACGAGGTCTACCGCCAGCAGGTCGCCAAGCTGGAGCGGCTGCGCGCCGAGCGCAACGGCGAGGATGTCGAGCGCACCCTCGCCGCGCTGACGAAGAGCGCCGAGACGGGCCAGGGCAACCTGCTCGAGCTCGCTGTCGACGCAGCCCGGGCCAAGGCCACGGTCGGCGAGATCAGCGACGCGATGGAGAAGGTGTGGGGTCGCCACCAGGCGGTGATCCGTACGATCTCCGGCGTGTACCGCGACGAGGCCGGTGAGGCAGGCAACGTGAAGGCAGTGCTCGACGCCACCGCCGACTTCGAGGAGGCGGAGGGCCGTCGTCCTCGCATCCTGGTCGCCAAGATGGGGCAGGACGGTCACGACCGCGGTCAGAAGGTCGTCGTCTCCGCCTTCGCCGACCTCGGCTTCGACGTCGACGTAGGCCCGCTGTTCAGCACCCCCGAGGAGGTCGCCCAGCAGGCGGTGGACGCCGATGTCCACATCGTGGGGGTCTCCTCGCTCGCGGCCGGACACCTGACGCTGCTGCCCGCGCTGAAGCAGGCGCTGGCGGACCAGGGCCGGCCGGACATCATGATCGTCATCGGCGGCGTGATCCCGCCCGACGACGTACCGACCCTGAAGGAGATGGGTGCGGCCGAGGTGTTCCTGCCCGGCACGGTCATCGCCGACTCTGCCCTCGACCTGCTCGAGCGGTTGCGCGGCCAGCTCGACCACTGATCCTCAGCACCTCCTCCTACGCCCTGGCTGCCCCGGCAGCCGGGGCGTAGGACGTATCTGCGGGCCCTGATCTCGGGCCGAGAGGTCGGGACTCAGGTCTTTCCGGGCCTCGTTCACCAAACGGACGGCTGTAGTCCGCCGAGGTGAATCTTTACTTTTCGCGATCGGACGCCGGTCGTTCATTCCCGGTCCTTAGCGTCGGCGCGGCTCCTTGGAGCGCCCCACGTGAGATCGAGGAAAGCAGCCGCATGCCCACATCACCGCACCGAGGCACCCACATGCCTCGACTGGTCCGACCACTCCTCGCCGCGACCGCTCTGGTCACCGTCGGCGGACTCGCCCTGACACCGTTGGCCGCCCAGGCCGCCGGCCCCCTGCCTTCGGTCGCCGCGGCGACCGCCGACATCGATGCGACCGACAACACCCAGTACGTCGATCCCTTCATGTCGACGCAGGGCGACGACGGCCAGAACCTGCCGGGCGCCCAGGTGCCGCACGGCCTGGCCAAGCCCAACCCGATGACGTCACCCGGTCGCTCGCACTCGGGCTACGACTACTCCCAGGCTGCTCGGCCAGCCGGGGCGTACCCGCGTCTACGACCGGATCCTCGAGCGGGCCAGTACCCTCAGGCGCATGCCTGCCGATCTCGTGACCGACCTGCTCGATGGCATCACGAGAGGGCAGCGGGCCGCCGTCTCCCGGGCGATCACGCTGGTGGAGTCCACCAAGCCGGCCCACCGCGAGCAGGCGCGCGAGCTGCTGACCCGGCTCTCGCAGCGTGACGTCCCGACCGGCACGCAGCGACCGCTCGGCGTGGTGCGGGTGGGCATCTCCGGGGTGCCGGGGGTGGGCAAGTCGACCTTCATCGAGTCGCTCGGCACCCTGCTGACCGGGCAGGGCCACCGTGTCGGCGTGCTCGCGGTCGACCCGTCCAGCGTTCGCACCGGCGGGTCGGTCCTCGGTGACAAGACCCGGATGGCCCGGCTGGCGGTCGACCCGAACGCCTTCATCCGGCCCAGCCCCAGCGCCGGCACCCTCGGGGGAGTGGCCCGCGCGACGGTGCAGGCGATGACGGTGCTGGAGGCCGCCGGGTACGACGTGGTCCTGGTCGAGACCGTCGGGGTCGGACAGTCCGAGGTGACGGTGGCCGGGATGGTCGACACCTTCCTGTTCCTCACCATCGCCAACACCGGCGACCAGTTGCAGGGCATCAAGAAGGGCATCCTCGAGATCACCGACGTGGTCGCTGTCAACAAGGCCGACCCGACCGACGAGGCGCGCGCCCAGCAGGCCCGGGCCGCGGCGCGCGAGCTCGCCGGTGCGCTACGGCTGGTCCGCGGGCGCGGCGAGTGGGTGCCGCCGGTGGTGACCGCCTCGGGGCTGACCGGACACGATGTCGAGGGCGTATGGGAGCAGGTGCTCGGCCACCGCACCCATCTCGGCGAGCAGGGCCTGCACGACAAGCGCGCCCAGCAGCAGCTGGAGTTCACCTGGGCGCTGGTCCGCGACGAGCTCGACCAGCGGCTGCGGCACTCGCCCGGCGTACGCGCGATCCGTGGCGACGTCAGCGCTCAGGTGCTGGCGGGGGAGCTGCCGGCGACGGTGGCGGCCGACCGCCTGCTGGCGGCGTACGACGCCGAGTAGGCCGCCTCGGAAGGCCGCTAGCGCACTGCTGCGTAACAAACATGTATCCGTCCGCGCAACCGTGTGTCCCGTGGCTGAGCGCTGCCTTAATGTTGGCCGCATCGGTGCGGCGCCGGTCGGGCTGCCGCGATCCCAAGGAGGACCTTTGCGTCACGTTGCCAAGACCATCGCCGCGATGGGCGCAGTCGCGCTGATCGCGGCCGGCTGCTCCAGCAAGGCGGACAACAACGCCTCCGGCAGCTCCAGCGCGGGCTCTTCGACGAGTGCTGCCACCGGCGCCAAGATCAAGGCCTGCATGGTGCTCGACACCGGCGGTGTCGACGACAAGTCGTTCAACCAGTCCTCGTGGGACGGCCTGCAGGCCGCGGCCAAGACCAACCCGAACATCACGCCCTCGTACGTCGCCTCGAACACCAGCAACGACTACACGCCCAACCTGACCGCGCAGACCAACGCCGGTTGCGACACGATCATCGCGGTCGGCGGTCTGATGGCCGACAACGTCAAGAAGATCGCGACGGCCAACCCGAGCCAGCACTACGCGGAGATCGACAACCCGTCGACCGCCGGCAACGTCTACGGCCTCGAGTTCAACACCGCCCAGGGCGGCTTCCTCGGGGGCTACCTCGCCGCGGCGATGAGCAAGTCCGGCACCGTCGGCACCTGGGGCGGTCTCAACATCCCCCCGGTGACGATCTACATGGACGGCTTCTGGGAGGGCGTCCAGTACTACAACCAGCAGAACAAGAAGAGCGTCAAGGTCCTCGGCTGGAACGAGAAGGACCAGAAGGGCGGCACGTTCTCGGGCTCCTTCACCGATCAGAACAAGGGCAAGTCGATCACCCAGGCGATGATCCAGCAGGGCGCTGACATCATCTTCCCGGTCGCCGGCGGCTCGGGTCTGGGCGCCGGTGCCGCGGCCGAGGCCTCGGGCGGCAAGGTCAACCTGATCTGGGTCGACACCGACGGCTACGAGAGCGCCGCTCAGTACGGCAAGTACTTCATCACCTCGGTGACCAAGGGTCTCTCGCAGTCGGTGCAGGACTACATGAAGCAGGTCGGCACCGGGACCTACCCGACCGGCAACTACGTCGGCACCCTGCAGAACGGTGGCACCGGCCTCGCGCCGTTCCACGACTTCGACTCGAAGGTCCCGCAGAGCGTCAAGGACTCGCTGAGCAAGGTCACCACCGACATCGAGTCGGGCGCCATCAAGATCACCTCGCCGAGCCAGCCGAAGTGACGCTGATCTGAGCAGTACGACGAATCGTCGCGGGGGAGCCCTGGGCTCCCCCGCGACGCTTTCGTGCCCATTAGTGTGAGATCGACCAAGGAGGTGCGGTGAAGCTCGAACTTCGGGGGATCACCAAGCGCTTCGGCTCTCTGACCGCCAACGACCACATCGATCTGGTCGTCGAGCCGGGGGAGATCCATGCGCTGCTGGGCGAGAACGGCGCTGGCAAGAGCACGTTGATGAACGTCCTCTACGGGCTCTACCAGCCGGATGAGGGCGAGATCCTCGTCGACGACGAGCCGGTCACGTTCTCCGGCCCCGGCGACGCGATGGCCGCGGGCATCGGCATGGTGCACCAGCACTTCATGCTGATCCCGGTCTTCACCGTCGCGGAGAACATCGAGCTCGGGCACGAGCGTGTCCGCGGACTGCTGCCCCGCATCGTCGGCAGGCTGGATCGCCGACGCGCACGGCGCGAGGTGCAGGAGGTCTCGCAGCGCTACGGCCTGGCCGTCCCCGTCGACGCGCTCGTGCAGGACCTGCCGGTCGGCGTGCAGCAGCGCGTGGAGATCCTCAAGGCGCTGGTCCGCGACGCCAAGGTGCTGATCCTCGACGAGCCGACGGCCGTGCTGACGCCGCAGGAGACCGACGACCTGATGAAGATCATGGTCTCGCTGAAGGAGAGCGGCACGGCGATCGTCTTCATCACCCACAAGCTGCGGGAGGTCCGGGCGGTCGCCGACAAGATCACCGTGATCCGTCGTGGCAAGGTCGTGGGCACCGCATCGCCGGAGTCGAGCCCGGCCGAGCTGGCCTCACTGATGGTGGGGCGCCCGGTCAAGCTCAACGTCGACAAGACGCCCGCGCAGCCGGGGGCCGACGTGGTCGAGGTCTCCGGCGTACGCGTCCTCGACGAGGCCGGCGCGGTCACGGTCGACGACGTCAGCTTCACCGTCAGGTCCGGCGAGATCTATGCGCTCGCCGGCGTCCAGGGCAACGGCCAGACCGAGCTCACCGAGGCGCTGGTCGGCCTCGACCGGGCATCGGAGGGCAGCATCCGGGTCGCCGGTGTCGACGTCACCCGGATGAGCACCGACGACATCCTCGGCCTCGGCGTGGGTTACGTCCCCGAGGACCGCCTGCACGACGGCCTGGTCTCGAGCTTCACGGTCGCCGAGAACATGGTGCTCGACCTCTACGACGTGGAGCCCTACTCGGGCCGGCTCAACCTGGACCTGAAGCACATCCGGCAGCACGCCGAGAGCAAGGTCGAGGAGTACGACGTCCGCACCTCCTCGATCGACCACGCCGCCTCCACGCTATCCGGCGGCAACCAGCAGAAGGTCGTGCTCGCGCGCGAGATGTCGCGGCAGCTGAAGCTGCTGATCGTCGCCCAGCCGACCCGCGGTCTGGACGTCGGATCGATGGAGTTCGTCCACAAGCGGATCGTCGCCGAGCGCGACAACGGCGCCGCGGTCATCCTGATCTCGAGCGAGCTCGACGAGGTCCTCGGCCTCGCCGACCGGATCGGCGTGATGTATCGCGGCAAGATCATCGGTGAGGTGCCCGCGGGCACCGACGCAGAGGAGATCGGCATGCTGATGGCCGGCCAGGCCGACGGCCCCCACCCGGGCGCGCAGAACCCGGGCGCGCAGAACCCGGGCGAGCAGAGCACGGGAGAGACCCGATGAGCGCCACCACGGCGGAGACCCCCGCCCCCGCGCCGGCTCCGGACACTGCTTCGGCCAAGCGCCGAAGCCAGGCCTGGGACACCGCCCTGGTCACGGTGCTCTCATTCGTGACGGCACTGGTCATCTCGGCGGTCCTGATCGCGATCTCCGACAAGCAGACCCGCGACTCGTTGCAGTACTTCGCGCACTACCCCGGTGACACCTTCCGGTACGCCTGGTCCGCCATCTGGCATACCTACCAGGCGCTGTTCTACGGCGCGATCTTCAACCCGCACACCGCCGCCAACGGCACCATGGCCGGCTACCTCGGTCCGATCTCGGAGACGTTGACCAACGCCACCCCGCTGATCGCCGGCGGTCTTGCCGTCGGTGTCGCGTTCCGGGCCGGTCTGTTCAACATCGGCGGTCAGGGCCAGATCATCATCGGCGCCGTCTTCGCCGGTTTCGTGGGCTTCCACTGGCACCTGCCCGCCGGCATCCACCTGGTCGCGGCGATCCTGGCCGGCATCCTGGGCGGGGCGCTGTGGGGCGGCATCGCCGGCTTCCTCAAGGCCCGCACCGGCGCGCACGAGGTCATCACCACCATCATGCTCAACTACGTCGCGATCAACCTGCTCGGCTACCTGCTCTCGGTCAAGGGCTTCCAGGCCCCGCCGTACGGCCAGGCGATCGCCAACCCGGTCGACCACAACGCCACCCTTCCGCTGCTGCTCGGCAGCAGCCTGCGGGTGCACCTCGGCCTGATCCTGTCGCTGGCCGCGGCCTGGCTCGTCTGGTGGCTGCTGAAGTACAGCCGGCTCGGCTTCCGGCTCAGGGCGGTCGGGGCCAACCCGTTCGCGGCCCGGACCGCCGGCATGCACGTGGAGAACAGCTACATCGTGGTGATGCTGATCTCGGGCGCGCTCTGCGGTCTCGCCGGTGTCTCGCAGGTCCTCGGCACCAACCCGCAGATCACCAGCGACATCGACGGCGGCATCGGCTTCGACGCCATCACCGTGGCGCTGCTGGGTCGGGCGAACCCGGTCGGCACCGTCTTCGCCGGTCTGCTTTTCGGCGCCCTGCGGGCAGGCGGTCCGCTGATGCAGCAGTACGCGCCGATCGAGCTGGTCCAGGTGATCCAGTCGCTGATCGTCCTCTTCATCGCCGCGCCGGCGTTGATCCGCTCGATCTACCGGCTCAAGACGTCCGGGCCCTCCGTGGGAGCCGAGCTCGCGAAGGGGTGGAACGGATGAGCCACCCCACGCGATTCAGCTCCTCCGCTTCGCTCCTCCGCCAAACAATCGATCGGGGACCCCGATGAGCGCCGCCGTGCAGACCGAGGACCTCACCGTCGACCATCGGGTCGTCGACACCTCGCTCAGCCCCCGCACGCGACTGCTGCGTGCGGCTGCCTACGCCGTACTCGGGTTGATCTCGCTGGTGTGGCTCGGCCTTGACGTGGACGGTGGCACCGCCCACCTCGTCTTCGATACTCACACCGTCTCGCTCCCCGCCAAGGCGACCGTCATCGTCGTCGGCGTCGTGCTGCTCGGCATCGCCGCCTGGCAGGCGGTGCGCGGCTTCGGCAAGCGGGCCACGCCGTGGGTCGCGGGGATCGCGTTCGTGCTGTTCATGGTTGCGTTCTTCTGCTGGGTCTCCACGCAGGGCAACAATCCCGACATCGACGTCGTCGGCCTCCTGCAGAACTCGATCGGGCTGTCGGTGCCGCTGATCCTGGGTGCGCTCGCCGGCGTGATGTGCGAGCGCTCCGGGGTCATCAACGTCGCCATCGAGGGACAGATGCTGGCCGGCGCCTGGGCCGCCGCCCTGGTCGGCAGCGTCGCGGTGACCTGGGTCGGCCTGTTCGGTGCGCTCGCGGCGGGCGCCTTCATGGGCGTGCTGCTGGCGGTGTTCGCGATCCGCTACCTGGTCAACCAGGTGGTGCTGGGCGTGGTGCTCAACGTGCTGGCCGCGGGTCTGACCGGCTTCCTCTTCGACGCGTTCATGCAGACCGACAGCGAGAAGTTCAACACCCCGGGCGTGCTCGGGGAGATCGACATCCCGCTGCTGCACTCGATCCCGGTGATCGGCCCCCTGTTTTTCGAGGCCAACATCGTGGTCTACCTGACCTACATCCTGATCTTCGGTGTCGACGTGGCGCTCTTCCGCACCCGCTGGGGCCTGCGTACCCGCGCGATCGGCGAGCACCCGAAGGCCGCCGACACCGTCGGCATCAAGGTGCTGGCGCTGCGCTACCGCAACGTCCTGATCGGGTCGGCCATCGCCGGGCTGGGTGGTGCCTACTTCACCATCGGATCGGTCGGCGGCTTCGCCAAGAACATCACCTCCGGCAACGGCTTCATCGCGCTGGCGGCGGTCATCTTCGGGCGCTGGTCGCCGCGCGGCGCCACCGCCGCGGCGCTGCTGTTCGGCTTCGCGATCGCGCTGCAGAACAACCTGTCGATCAACACCCACGCGATCCCGTCGTACTTCCTGGCGATGCTGCCCTACGTCGCCACCATCGTGGCCGTGGCCGGCCTGGTCGGGAAGGTGCGCGCCCCGGCCGCTGACGGTGAGCCCTATGTCAAGCAGTGAGCCGTCGGCCCAGGTCTGGGCCACCCTGAGGGCGGCCGCCGAGAGCGCCGCCGAGCACGCGTACGCGCCGTACTCGGGCTTCTCGGTGGGTGCTGCCGCGCTCGTCGAGGACGGCCGGATCGTGAGCGGGTGCAACGTCGAGAACGCCGCTTACGGCGTGACGCTCTGCGCCGAGTGCGGCCTGGTCTCTCAGCTGCACCTGACGGGTGGTGGCCGGCTGACGCACTTCGTGTGCGTCAACGGCGCCAGCGAGCTGATCATGCCGTGCGGCCGCTGCCGCCAGCTGCTGTGGGAGAACGGCGGCCCTGCCCTGGTGTTGCTGACCCCGCGCGGCGAGCGCACCATGACCGACGTACTGCCCGATGCCTTCGGACCAGAGGATCTGACATGACGACCGAGACCTCGCACGACGTGATCGAGGTGATCCACACCAAGCGCGACGGTGCGGAGCTGAGCGACAGCCAGATCGACTGGGTGATCCGCGCCTACACCGACGGGCGGGTCGCCGACGAGCAGATGGCGGCGCTCAACATGGCCATCCTCCTGCGCGGGATGAGCCGCCGCGAGATCGCCCGCTGGACGGCGGCGATGATCGCGACCGGCGAGCGGATGTCCTTCGCGTCGCTCTCGCGCCCCACCGCCGACAAGCACTCGACCGGGGGAGTGGGCGACAAGATCACCCTCCCGCTCGCGCCGCTGGTGGCCGCCTGCGGGGTCGCGGTGCCACAGCTGTCCGGCCGGGGCCTGGGCCACACCGGTGGCACGCTCGACAAGCTCGAGTCCATCCCCGGCTGGCAGGCGTCGCTGAGCAACGAGGCGATGTTCGCCCAGCTCGAGGACGTCGGTGCCGTGATCTGCGCCGCCGGCGCGGGCCTGGCCCCGGCCGACAAGAAGCTCTACGCACTGCGCGACGTCACCGGCACCGTCGAGTCGATCCCGCTGATCGCCTCCTCCATCATGAGCAAGAAGATCGCGGAGGGCACCGGCGCGCTGGTGCTGGACGTGAAGGTCGGCAGCGGTGCCTTCATGAAGTCGCTGGCCGACGCGCAGGAGCTGGCCCGCACGATGGTCGATCTCGGCACCGACGCCGGCGTCCACACCGTCGCGCTGCTCACTGACATGTCCACCCCGCTCGGTCTGACCGCCGGCAACGCACTCGAGGTCGCCGAGTCGGTCGAGGTGCTCGCCGGCGGCGGACCCGCCGACGTGGTCGAGCTGACCGTCGCGCTGGCGCGGGAGATGCTGCTCGGCGCCGGCGTCACCGACGTGGATCCGGCCGAGGTGCTCGCCTCCGGCCGCGCGATGGACGCCTGGCGGGCGATGATCGCCGCCCAGGGCGGCGACCCGACCGCGGCGCTGCCGGTGGCCCGCGAGACGCACGTGGTCAATGCTTCGGCCACCGGTGTACTGACCCGGCTGGACGCGCTCGCGGTCGGCCTGGCCGCCTGGCGGCTCGGCGCTGGTCGCGAGCGCAAGGAGGACCCGGTGCAGTACGGCGCCGGCGTCGTCTGGCACGCCCGTCCCGGCGATCGGGTGACCGAGGGGCAGCCGCTGTTCACCCTGCATACCGACACCCCGGAGCGGTTCGAGCGGGCGCTGGCGGCGCTGGCGGGCGGATATGACATCTCGCCCGCGGGGGCGGCGTACACGGCTTCGGCGCTGATCCTCGACCGGATCTCCTGACCACCGGTTGAGTCGGGCCCCCGTACGGGTTGAGTCGGGCCTCCGTACGGGTTGAGTCGTGCCTCCGTGCCGCGTGGCGGGGCGCGCCTGCCGGTGGTGTGGTGCCGCGGGGCGCGCCTGCCGGAGGGACACCTGGCGGCAGGCCTCGCTCCGCTCCCCGCTCGTCCCTCACGGGAAGCTCCGGCTGCGGCAGCGCCGCTGCGGTGTCCCTCCGTCCGGCGCGCCCCGCGGCGTGTCCCTCCGTCCGGCGCGCCCGGCGGCAAGTCGTTCCGGCCGGCGGTCAGCTGTCGAGGAGGAGGACCAGGGTCTCGGCGACGCAGGCCGGTTTGGTCTCGCCCTCGATCTCCACGGTGTAGGAGATGGTCGCCTGGAGGCCGGCGGGGAGGGGGGTGACGTCGGAGAAGGTGGCGGTGCCGCGGAAGCGCTTGCCGACCAGGAGCGGGTTGGGGAAGCGGACCTTGTTCAGGCCGTAGTTGAGCTTGGCGCCTGGGGTCTCGAGGGAGAAGAGCTGGGCACCGAGCCAGGGGACCAGCGACAGGGTGAGGTAGCCGTGTGCGATCGTGCCGCCGAACGGGCCGGTCGCAGCGCGATCGACGTCGACGTGGATCCACTGGTGATCGTCGGTGGCGTCGGCGAAGGCGTTGACCCTCTCCTGGGTCATCTCGACCCAGTCGGTGCTGCCCAGCGGCTCGCCTGCGGCTGCGGTGATCTCGTCGTAGGTGGTGAAGACGCGCATCGGTTCCTCCTGCTTGGATGGTCCTGTGCGATCCAACCAGCAGCAGCCCACTCCTGCCCAGATCGTCCAGGCACCGAAGGTCCTCCTGCACGATCACCTCGACGGCGGCCTGCGCGCGGCCACCGTGCTCGAGCTCGCTGCCGGCATCGGGCACGCGCTGCCGGCGACCACCGCGGAGACGCTCGCGGACTGGTTCGCCGAGAGCGCCGACTCGGGGTCGCTGGAGCGCTACCTGGAGACCTTCAGCCACACGGTCGCGGTGATGCAGGACGCCGACGCCATCACCCGCGTCTCGCGCGAGGCGGTCGAGGACCTGGCCGATGACGGCGTCGTGTACGCCGAGATCCGCTACGCACCCGAGCTCCACCTCGACGGTGGGTTGGAGCTGGAGGAGGTCGTCGCAGCGGTGCATCGCGGTTTCGAGGAGGGCATGGCGACCCGCCCCGGCATCCGGGTGCGGCAGCTGCTCACCGCGATGCGGCAGGCAGCCCGCGCCTCCGAGATCGCGCTGCTGGCCATCGACTGGCGCGACCGGGGTGTGGCCGGCTTCGACATTGCCGGGCCCGAGGCGGGCTTCCCGCCGACCCGGTTCCTGGCGGCGTTCGAGCTGCTCGCCGCCGAGAACATGCGCTACACCATCCACGCCGGCGAGGGCTTCGGGCTGCCGTCCATCTGGGAGGCGGTGCACCCCTGCGGTGCCGACCGGCTCGGTCACGGCGTGCGCATCGCGGAGGACATCACGGTCGCGCCCGACGGCACAGCCACCCTGGGTCGGCTGGCGGCGTACGTCCGTGACCGGCGGATCCCGCTGGAGATCTGCCCTCGCTCCAACGTCCAGACCGGGGCCGCGGCCTCGATCGGTGAGCACCCGATCGGGCTGCTCGCCGATCTCGGCTTCCGGGTCACGGTCAACACCGACAACCGGCTGATGTCCCGCACCTCGATGAGCGCGGAGATGGCCGGCCTGGTCGACGCCTTCGGCTACGACCTGGCCCAGCTGGAGAAGCTGACCACCAACGCGATGAAGTCGGCGTTCCTGCCCTACGACGAGCGGGTCGACCTGATCCACCGGATCAAGGAGGGGTACGCCGCGCTCGCCGACTGAGACATGACGTCAAGAGCGAGTCACCCCGCGTAGGCGGCCTCCAGCGTGGCGAGATCGATCTTGTGCATCGGCATGAAGGCCTGCACGACTCGGTCGACCTGCTCGGGCGTGCCCTGGGAGAGCATGGTGTCCATCGCTGCGGGCACGATCTGCCACGAGACGCCGAACCGGTCCTTGAGCCAGCCGCACTGCTCGGCCTCGGGCACTGCCGAGAGCGCCTGCCAGAGTCGGTCGACCTCGGCCTGATCGGCGCAGCGCACCACCAGCGAGACCGCCTCGTTGAACCCGAAGGCGTGTCGCGGATCGGCGCTGTCCATCGCGGTGAACCAGGAGTCGCCGAGTCGGAAGTCGCTGAACATGATCGTCTCCGGCACCGTGTGCTCGATGCCTTCGGGTCAGCGCACCAACCGGCCGGGGCGCGAGTCGGGGAACAGGTCCCGGTAGGTGGCGCCGGCCTCCTCCGCTCGCCCGGCGGCGTTGCCGACGAAGAGCAGCGAGGTCAGGATCGGTGGCCGCGGCTCACCGGCCGGGTCGGTCAGCATGATCTGCCAGGAGACGCCGAAGGGGTCGTCGACCCAGCCGTAGCGCTTGCTGAACGGGTACTCGCCCAGCGGCATCCGCTCGCTGCCACCCTCGCTGAGCGCGCCCCACAGCCGGTCCACCAGCGCCGGCGCGTCCTCGACCCGGCTGGGATCGACGTTCACGGTGAAGGAGATCGACGGGTTGATCGAGAACACGGGGCCGGCGCTGATCGCCATGAAGTCCTGTCCCCAGAGCGTGAACGCGACCACGTCGCTGTCACCGCTGGGGGTGTCGTGCAGGGTGGCGCTGCTCGTGACCTGGGCCTCGGGGAACACGGAGGCATAGAAGGCGGCCGCCTCGGCGGCCTGCGTGTCGAACCAGAGGTGCGGCGTGATCGTCGACATGCACCCAGCATGCGCCGGGGCCGGGTCGGTTTTCCACAGATCCGCCCGGGGTGCTTTCGCGGAACGGTCGTGCACAGCAGGCTGATGGTGCCCCGAGAGCTCGGGATCGGTGTCACCATGGGGGAGTCGGATGTGTCCGGTTCGCAGGGGGTCGTCATGCCAGCCGCTGTCGAGGAGCCCGTACGACGGGTGCCGATGTCGCTCGCGAGCTTTCTCGCGCTCGATCCGCCCGAAGGCGTGCGAGCTGAGTGGGTGGACGGGCTCGCCGTCATGAGCCCGACCGGTACGCGGCCACATCAGCTGGTGGCGAAGCGGCTGGTGCGTCTGATTGAGGACGCCCTCGACGGCGTCGAGGCCTACCAAGAGGGCGGGATCAGTCTTGCTCGGTCCCGGCGGATCGCCGATGTCTTCGTCGAGGTCGTCGGGGCCGACAGTGGTGACGAGGTCTGGAACACGGTCATGCCGTTGCTCGTCGCCGAGGTGATCTCGCCGAGCAGCCGCACCGAGGACAGGGTCCGCAAGCTCGACGAGTACCTTGCCGGCGGGATCGGCTACTACCTGCTCGTCGACCGCTTCGAGAACACACTGGTGGCGCTGCGCAACGACGGTGGCGTCTGGACGCCGGTCCTCGAGCTCGACACGCAGACGCCCGCGGGCCGGCTGGTCGTCGGCGAGCACGGCACGGTCGACCTGGACCTGACGGCGCTGTTCGCATTCTGACGCTCGTCGCGGCAGTGGCGTCGGGACCTCAGCGTGGTACGACGATCGACCAGACCCGCGGCCAGCCGCCCAGCCCGGTCCGGTGCGCGGTGAACTGCTCGCGGGTCAGGGTGCGGACTGCTCCGTCCGCCGGGTCGAAGACCTGCAGCGCGTCGCCGTCGGTGCTCACCACCAGGGTCACGTGCCGCGGCAGCAACCGGGTGCCGACGTAGAGGCCGGAGAAGAAGCCGCGGGTCGCGGCAGCGTGCAGTCGGTCGAACGCCCTGCCGGGGGAGAGGTAGCCGAGGCCGAGGGTGTAGCGCACGCCCTCGATCTCGTGCAGCTGGTGTGCCACCGACCAGAAGGCCGTGCCCAGCCGCCGCGGCCAGCCGTGGAAGCTGCGGTGCGTCTCCTGCACCACCCGGCCGAACCGCGGCCTGATCTCGGCTGCCCAGGCCGGATCGCGCAGCATCCGCGCCACCACCACGGCCGTGGCGCCGCAGGAGTCGTTGTCGGGCTGACGCAGCCCGGCGGGCAGGATCGCCGTCTGCGGGCGCAGGCGGGCTCGGAGCTCGCGGTAGGCCTGCTCGGGCGTCGCCACCCGGCAGCCCTTCGCCAGTGCGTCGGCCACCACCCGCCGCTGGGCGCGCATCAGGGCCAGCCCGCGGCGCACGAGGACCAGCGGCGGCTTGCGCCGCTCGCGCAGGTCACGCACCAGTCGCCGCCAGAACGTCACGACCGGCCGCTGCGTGATGCAGTACGCCGCCAGCAGGTGCCCGGCGTGCTCGCATGCGGCCACGATCTCCTGGGCGAAGATCCCCTCGGCCACGAACGCGGCGTGCTCGTCCAGAGTCAGCGTCTGCACCCCGGTGCGGCCGTCGTGCGCGATCTCGTAGACCGGGACCTCGGCGGTGCCGGTGGCGCACAGCTCGCCGATCGCCCGCATCGCATCCGCCCGCAACCAGGACTCGGGGTCGTCCCAGTCGACCAGGCCGGCGTTGGGGCCGGTCCGGATCCGGGGCAGGGAGGGGTCGCCGCCGTCCTTGTAGAAGTCGTCCAGGCGCAACACCGGCAGGCCGAGGCGGCGGCTCAGCCGCGACTTGCCCGAGCCGGACGGTCCGGCCACGACGATGACCCTTCGCGACGCCTCGTTCCTCGGCTCCTCAGGGACCACCCGAGCGGTCACAGGGTCAGTAGCCGGAGCCGACGTCGGAGCCCGCGTCCGCGAGCAGCGCGCGCGAGCCGGAGACACCCAGCCGGGTGGCGCCGGCGGCGATCATCGCCTCGGCCTGCGCCAGCGTGCGGACGCCGCCGGAGGCCTTGACCCCGAGGTCCGGGCCGACGGTCTCCCGCATCAGCCGGACGGCGTGCTCGGTGGCACCGCCGGCCGGGTGGAAGCCGGTGGAGGTCTTCACGAAGTCGGCGCCCGCCGCGACCGCGGCGGTGCAGACGCCGACGATCTCCTCGTCGGTGAGGGCGGCCGACTCGATGATCACCTTGAGCACGGTGGGGCTCGGCGCCGCGGATCGCACGGCGGCGATGTCGGCCTGCACGTCGTCGTACCGATGCTCGCGTGCGGTGCCGATGTCGATCACCATGTCGATCTCGTCGGCGCCCAGGGCGACCGACTCGGCGGCCTCGGCGGCCTTGACGGCGGAGGTGTGCTTGCCGCTGGGGAAGCCGCACACCACGGCGACCTTGAGCCCTTCGGGGACCGCGAGCGGCAGCATCGAGGGAGAGACGCACACGGAGTAGGTGCCCAGCTCGACCGCCTCGGCGATCAGCGCCTCCACGTCGGCGCGGGTGGCCTCGGGCTTCAGCAGGGTGTGGTCGATGATGCGGGCGATGTCGGCGGCACTCACCGGGTCAGTCTATGGTGACGGCACGATGAGCGAGGAGTCAGCGAAGCAGGTGCGGTGGTTCACGGCCAACGGGCGCACGACCGGGGTCCTGACGCTCGTGCTCTGGGCGGCCGTGGCGGTCTTCGCCGTGATCGACGGCGCACCCCTGGTCGTCTTCGGCGTACTCGTGCTGGCCGCTGTCCTGACCTACGTCACGCTGCTGCGTCCTTGCGTCGGTGTCACCGAGGACGACCTGGTCTACCGGCAGATGTTCTCCGACCTCCGGATCCCGCTGGCGTCTGTCGACAGGATGCGCGTGGTGCGGTTCTTCGAGGTCACCGTCGACGGGCGGCGCTACGTCTCACCGGCGCTGGCGCGCCGCCGGCAGCGACGGCCTCCTGGCCGCCTCGCCCTGAGCGGACCGGAGCGTCCTGACACCGAGACGATCTATGTCGACATGGTCGAGGACACCCTCCGCACGGCGATCGCCGAGGCGAGGGCACGCGCCGCCGTCGACGGCAGCGACGGCCGCGACGGCGCTGCGACGCCAGGGGTCCGGCGTACGTGGGTCTGGCCGGAGATCACCGCGATGGTCGTTGCCGTGATCCTCCTCGTCGTCCTCATCGCCATTTGAGGCGATATTCCCGCGTCCTCCTCGACATCACCCCGCGATACCGGCAGTATCCGGAACGATGACAGGAGTGGTGTGATGGTTCGGTCGGCTGCTGGCGACGCATGGTCCTTCGACCTCGCACGCGCCTGGCGTGAGCCGCCGGCCCTGGCGACCAGCCGCACGCGGCGGATCAGCGGCGCGTTCTTCCTGACCTTCGGCGGCGTCCTGCTGATGCTGTGCGCGCCTCTCGTCCCGGGATCCCACGCTGCGCACCTGTGGCGCTTCGTCGCCGGAGCGGTCGCGGTGGGCTCCGCTGTCGGCTGGTACGTGCTCGGCGCCCGGGCACCGAGGTGGCTCTTCGTCGCACTCCTCGTCACGGTGGTCATCGGCGTCGCGACCCTGGTCAGGACGGCCGCCAGCTCGCTGAACGCCAGCTCCTTCAGCGCCTGCTTCCTGCTGCCGCTCACGGCGGCGGCGCTGCTGCTGCCGTTGCGGCGCGCCGTACTCGTCCTGCTGCTCACCATCGTGCTCGGCTCGTGGGCGTTGCACACCCTCGGCACCACCGCCAGCGACGTGGTCATGCGGGCCGGCTGCGCGCTGGGCATGTTCGGCATGGTCGCCTGGCTGGCCCGGGTCGCGGACGGCGCGCACCAGGACCCGCTCACCGGGCTGCTGAACCGGCACGGGTTCGAACGACGGCTGGAGGAGCAGCTGGCGCGCCTGGAGCGAGGGGGCGGTCAGGGTGCGCTCGTGGCACTCGACCTCGACTACTTCAAGCGGGTCAACGCCAGCGGCGGACACAGGTACGGCGACAGGATCATCGTCGAATGCGCCGCGGCATGGCGCGCGATGCTTCCCCCCGACGCCCTCCTGAGCCGCTACGGCGGAGACCACTTCGTGGTGATGCTTCCCAGCACGCCGCTCGGTCGCGCTGCCGACCTCGCCGACCGGCTCCGCGCCGCGATCGTCGAGGGCACCACCGTCTCAGCCGGCGTCGCCGCCTGGCAGTACGGCGACTCGGGCTCGATGCTGCTCAACCGCGCCGACGTGGCGCTCTACGACGCCAAGGCAACGGGTCGCGACCGCACCGTCGTGTACGGCGATCCCGAGCGCGCGGCCAGCGAGCTCGAATCGGCGATCTCCAACGGCGAGATGCGGGTGATGCTGCAGCCGATCGTCGATCTGCCGACCGGAGAGACCGTCAGCTACGAGGCGCTGGTCCGCTGGGAGCGCCCCGGCCGCGGCGAGATCGCACCTCTCAACTTCGTCCCGCAGGCCGAGCGCACCGGTGCGATCCACTCCCTGGGTGCCTGGGTGCTGGCGGAGTGCTGCCGGCTGGCGACGATGGTGCGCAACTCGAACCGCTCGATCGGGGTCAACGTCTCGGTGCACGAGCTGCGCGGGGCCGACTACGCCGAGAACGTCCGCAGGCTCCTGGAGGAGTGGGCACTGCCCGGCGAGATGTTCATCTTCGAGGTGACCGAGAGCGTCTTCGAGGACGAGGACCCGCAGGTCGCGCTCAACCTGCACGGCCTGCGCGCGCTGGGGGCGCAGGTGGCGATCGACGACTTCGGCGCGGGCTACTCCTCGCTGCGACGCATCGAGCTGTTGCCGATCGACCTGATCAAGGTCGACGGTGCACTGGTCTGCACGATCCGAGAGGGTCACGACGTCCCGATCCTGCGAGCCGTGGTGACCATGGCCAAGAGCCTCGGCGTCCGGCTGGTGGCCGAGCACGTCGAGAACGAGTATCAGGCCGCCACCCTGCAGAACCTGGGCTATCACCTGGCTCAGGGCTACTACTTCGGCCGGCCGGCGATCCCCTGAGGGCCGCGTGAACCAGGCGTGAACCCACCGTGCGGGGGCGCGCCGCAACGCTGACCACCCGCCCGGTGAGAGGGCCGGGTCACAGGGCCAGCGCGGCCCCGACGTCGGCCTTCAGCCGCTCCAGCCGGTTCACGGCCTCGGCCCTGGCTCGCGGGAGGTCGTCGGCGACGTCCACGACCACCTCGAGGTAGCACTTCAGCTTCGGCTCGGTGCCGCTGGGCCGCACGATCACGCGCGCCCCGCCCTCGAGTCCGTAACGGAGGCCGTCGGTCGGCGGCAGCGTCGCCGTACCCTCGCTGAGGTCGTCGGTCGACAGTACCGCCCGGCCGCCGAGTGAGGCCGGGGGAGCGGCTCGCAGCCGCTCCATGGCGCGGGTGATCTCGGCCAGATCGACGACGCGGACAGAGAGCTGGTCGGTGGCGTGCAGACCGTGTTGCAGCGCGATCTCGTCGAGCCGGTCGAGCAGGGAGCGTCCCTCCGCCTTCAACAGGGCGGCGAGCTCCACGATCCGGATCCCCGCGGAGATGCCGTCCTTGTCCTTGACCACATCGGGGTCGACGCAATAGCCCAGCGCCTCCTCGTAGCCGAACGCGAGCCCCTCGACGCGGCCGATCCACTTGAAGCCGGTCAGCGTCTCGGTGAACGGCTGCCGGTGTGCCGCGGCCAGCTTGGCCAACAGCGAGGAGGAGACGATCGAGCAGGCATAGGTCCCGCGGGTGCCGGTGCGCAGCAGGTGGTCGGCGAGGAGCGCGCCCACCTCGTCGCCGCGCAGCATCCGCCACCCTTCAGGCGCAGGTACGGCGACGGCGCACCGGTCGGCGTCCGGGTCGTTCGCCACGACCAGGTCGGCACCGACCTCGGCGGCCTTGGCCAGCGCGAGATCCATCGCGCCCGGTTCCTCGGGGTTGGGGAAGGCCACCGTCGGGAACGCCGGGTCGGGCTCGGCCTGCTCGGCCACGCTGATGGCCTCCGGGAAGCCGGCCAGTCGCAGGGCGCGAAGCATCAGGTCGGAGCCGACACCGTGCAGCGCGGTGTGCACCACGCTGATCTGACGGGGGCCGCACGTGTCGACCAGGGACGAGACACGGGCGAGGTAGCGACCGACCAGGTCGTCGCCGAGCACGGTGCCGGCGTCGCCGCGGGGGACGTCGGCGAGCGCGCCCACGGCGTCGATCTGCGCGGCGATCCCGGCGTCGGCCGGCGGCACGATCTGGGATCCGTCTCCCAGGTAGACCTTGTAGCCGTTGTCCTGCGGCGGGTTGTGGCTGGCGGTCACCATCACACCGGCGACCGCGCCCTGGTCGCGGATCGCGAAGGCGAGCACCGGGGTGGGCAGGGCGCGCGGCAGCAGCAGTGCCTCGAAGCCCGCGCCGGTCATCACCTCGGCGGTGTCGCGGGCGAAGACGTCGGAGTTCTTCCGCGCGTCGTACCCGATCACGACGGGGCCGTGCGCGCCGGTCTTCTTCAGGTAGGCGGCCAGGCCGGCGGCCGCGCGGATCACCACCACCCGGTTCATCCGGTTGGGGCCTGCGCCGAGGGCACCGCGCAGCCCCGCCGTACCGAACTGCAGCGTGCCGCTGAACCGGTCGGCGAGGTCGGCGGCGGCGTCCTCGTCGGCCGGCGCCGCCTCGACCAGGGCGGCGAGCTCCTCGCGAGTCTCGGGGTCGGGGTCGTCGGCCAGCCAGGCGCGTGCGGTCTCCAGCAGCGACGTGGTCCCTGAGGAGCCGAGGGACGAGGCCTCACGAAGGGTCATGGTCGAACGCTATCCCGGCAGGATGGGGTCATGGCTACGCCGTACGTCTTCCGCGAGCACTGGACCGTGACGGGTCCGCCGGAGCGGGTCCGCGATCTGCTGGTCGACCTCGAGCACTATCCCGAGTGGTGGCCGCAGGTGGTGGCGGTGGCCAAGGCGGGGGAGGACGACGCGGTGGTGCTGTGCCGCTCGGCGCTGCCCTACACGCTGGAGCTGCGGCTGCACGCCGTCAGCCGCGAGCTGCCGACCATCGAGGTCGCCATCGACGGCCACCTGCGCGGCTACGTGCGCTGGACGCTGACGCCGTACGGCGAGGACACCGAGCTGGTCTGGGAGCAGCGGGTGACCGTGCATGGCTGGCTGGCGCCGGTGGCCGCCCTAGCACGGCCCTTCCTGCGCTGGAACCACGCCCGGATGATGGCCGGGGGACGCGCGGGGCTGACCCGTCGTCTCGGGGCGTCAGGCCCGCACGACGACGCCGGCTCCCAGCGCCGGTAGGCGTCGATCTCCTCGCCGAGCCCGCAGGTCAGATCTCGGGGACGATGCGCGCGAGCAGCTCTCCCATCCGGCTGGCAGCGGCGCGACCGGCCTCGAGGACCTCTGCGTGGTTGAGCGGCTGGTCGCTGATGCCGGCGGCGAGGTTGGTGACCAGGCTGATGCCGAGCACCTCCATCTTCGCCTCGCGGGCGGCGATCGCCTCGAGCGTGGTGGACATGCCGACCAGGGTGCCGCCGATGATGCCGGCCATCCGGACCTCGGCGGGGGTCTCGTAGTGCGGTCCGGGGAACTGCACGTAGACGCCCTCGTCCAGGCTCGGGTCGAGCTCCTTCGCGCGGGCACGGAGCCGGGGGCTGTAGAGGTCGGTGAGGTCCACGAAGTTGGCACCGACCAAGGGGCTGGTGCCGGTGAGGTTGATGTGGTCGCTGATCAGCACCGGCGTACCAGGCGACCACGTCGGCTTGAGACCGCCGCAGCCGTTGGTGAGCACGATCGCGCGGCAGCCGGCCGCGGCTGCGGTGCGGACCGGATGCACGACCGCGGCCACGCCCTTGCCCTCGTAGTAGTGGGTGCGGCTGAGGAAGACCAGCAGGTTCTTCTCGCCGGCTCGGACGCTGCGGATCTTGCCGCTGTGGCCGGCGACCGCTGCGGCGCTGAACCCAGGCAGGTCGGTGGTGTCGATCTCCGCGTTCGGCGTGCCGAGTGCGTCGACGGCGGGCAGCCAGCCGCTGCCGAGGACCAGCGCGACGTCGTGGCGCTCGACGCCGGTGATCCGGGCGAGCTCGGTGGCCGCCTCCTGGGCGAGCTGGTAAGGCGTTCCCTCGGTCATGGGTGCGACCCTACGGCTTCACCCGACCATGGGCGGAAGCAGCCGACGGGTGGCGCCGCAGGTCGTCACGGTTCGGGCTGAGCGCGACGTGGCTGTGGACGACGGTGCCGGAGGCTGCCCTGTGGACCGAACACGACGTCGAGCGCCCCTGCTGTGGAGGACCGTTTGCGGCTCCCGCACCGGCGAACGAGCGTGGGAGCCATGACTGATTCGACAAGGAGCCGTTCGCTCCGATGCTTGTGTCCCAGGCCGACGTGGAGCAGATGTGGCGCACACTGATGCAGCCGCTCGGCTGGAGGCGTCGAGCGTTGTGGTTCTCCCTGGTCGCGCCCGATGGCCGTCCGCTGCCACAGGTGTGCGAGGTCGCCGACCTGCCGGACGAGATCGATGGGGAGGGGCACGCCGCCGCCGCGACGCTCTGGCGCGACCTGCTCGCCGACCTGGTGCCGGGTGGGCGGATCGCGCTGCTGTTCGTGCGTCCGGGCGGCGGAGGGCCGAGCGCTGCCGACCGTGCGATCGCTGGCGGGGCCTACGCGGCGTGCCGTGCTGCCGGAGTCCCCTTGGAGGTGATCCACCTGGCCACTGACGACGATGTCTGGCCGCTGCCCGCGGACGACGTCGTCGACCGGCGGGCATCATGAGATGCGCGCCACGATCGACGACAGGCAGCCGCGGTCCACCGTAGGGTCGGGGCCGTGACGAGCCCAGAGCAAGAGACCGCCGAGAAGCCGGATGTCGGACTGCTGGAAGACCTCAAGGACGCGGTGTCGGTGCGCACCGTGCTGCTGGTCCTCGGGGTGCTGTTCGTCCAGCTGGCCTTCGTCGCCTCCTACGTGGGCGCCTTCCACAACCCGACCCCGCACGACGTGCCGATCGGCGTGGTCGCGCCCCAGCAGCAGGCCGCCCAGCTGAAGCAGCAGCTCGACGCCGCCGCCGGGCATCCGCTCGCACCCGAGATCGTCACCGATCGGGCGACGGCGGTCCAGCGCGTCAAGTCGGCCGACCTCGCCGGTGTGTTGGTCGTCGACCCCACCTCGACGACCGACGAGCTGATCGTCGGATCCGGCGGGGGCGCCTCGCTGGCGACCGCTCTCGAGGAGCTCGCCAACCAGGTGGGCGCCCAGCACGGCCGCACCGTCAAGGTCACCGACGTCGTGCCGCTCCAGTCGGGCGACGCACGGGGCCTCAGCGGCTTCTACCTGGTCGTCGGCTGGCTCGTCGGGGGCTATCTGGTCGCGTCGCTGCTCGGTGTCGCCAAGGGCGCTCGACCGGCCACGCCGCGTCGGGCGGCCATCCGGCTCGGTGCCACCGTGCCCTACGCGCTCGCGTCGGGGCTGGGCGGCGCTCTGATCGTCGACCAGTGGCTGGGCGCGCTGACCGGGCACTTCTGGGCGCTGTGGGGCCTCGGCACCCTTCTCGTGCTCTCCGCCGCGACGGTGACGATGGCCTTCCAGGTCCTCTTCGGCACCATCGGAATCGGCCTGACGGTGCTGCTCTTCGTGGTCATCGGCAATCCCAGTGCGGGCGGTGCCTACCAGGCCCGGCTGCTGCCTTCGCTGTGGCGCGGCGTCGGCGCCTGGATCCCCAACGGCGCCGGCACCGACGCGGTCCGGCGCATCGTCTACTTCGGAGGCGAGGGCGTCGCCAGCCGCGTGTGGGTCATCGTGGTCTACATCGTCCTCGGCGTCGCGGTCACGCTCGGCGCCTCGGTCCTGCGCGAGCGTCGGCTCCGCAGGACCGCCTAGCTCACTGCTCGATCGAGCGGCACGGGCGGGTGCGTAGCCACCGCACGTAGTCGGCGGGCGCGTCGGCTGCCTCCGCGGCGGCCGCGATGGTGCCCAGGTAGTGCGCCGAGGGCAGACCACCCTCGTAGGCGTCCAGGACGTAGGTCCACGCCACCACATCGCCGGTCAGCGTGTTGATCCGGACCTTCGTACGCCGGTAGAGCCCGGTGTCGGTCGACTGCCACTCGTCGAGGGTGTGCTCGTCCTCGCGGGTGACGTCGTAGATGGCGATGAAGACCTGTTCGAACGGGTCCGGCACGATCGTGGCCAGCGCGCCGTCCCAGCCGTGCTCCTCGCCGCCGAAGGTGAGTCGCCACTCGCCCAGCCAGCCCGTGGTGCGCAGTGGGGAGTGCGGGCAGCGTTGCGCCATGAGGGCGGGGTCGAGGTTGGCCCCGTAGGCGGCGTACAGGCTCACGGAGCGAACGTTACCGGCGGGTGTCGAAGGCGACACCGGGTGGGAGGCTCGTGCCGTCTACCCTTGAGCCGTGACCCACTTCGATGTCCTCGTCCTCGGCGCTGGCCCCGGTGGCTACGTCGCCGCCATCCGCGCCGCCCAGCTCGGCAAGACCGTAGCCGTGGTGGAAGACAAGTACTGGGGCGGGGTGTGCCTCAACGTCGGCTGCATCCCCTCCAAGGCCCTGCTACGGAACGCCGAGCTCGCGCACGTGCTGACCCACGAGAAGGCGAAGTTCGGCATCGAGGGCGATGCCACGATGTCGTTCGGCCCGACGCACGCCCGCTCCCGCCAGGTGAGCGCCGGCATCGTCAAGGGCGTTCACTACCTGATGAAGAAGAACAAGATCACCGAGATCGACGGCTGGGGGACGCTGAGCGGCCCGAAGGCGATCGACGTGAAGGGGCACGACGGCGCGACCGTCTCCTACACCTTCGACAACCTGATCATCGCCACCGGCGCGACCGTGCGCAGCGTCCCGGGTGTCACGCCCAACGGCCAGAACATCGTCACCTACGAGGAGCAGATCCTCGACGCGAACCTGCCGAAGTCGATCATCATCGGCGGCTCGGGCGCGATCGGTGTCGAGTTCGCCTACGTCCTGAAGAACTTCGGGGTCGACGTCACCATCATCGAGTACGTCGACCGGATGGTCCCGACCGAGGACGCGGACGTCTCCAAGGAGCTCGCCCGGCACTACAAGAAGCTCGGCGTCAACGTGCTGACCTCGACCGCCGTCAAGGGCGTCGAGGACACCGGCTCGGGCGTGCGCGTCACGGTCGCCCCGGCGGCCGGCGGCGAGGAGCAGGTGCTCGAGGCCGACAAGTTCCTGGCTGCCTTCGGCTTCGCGCCGCGGGTCGAGGGCTTCGGCCTGGAGAACGCGGGCGTCGAGCTGACCGAGCGCAAGGCGATCGCGATCGACGGCCGTGGCCAGACCAACGTCGAGGGCGTCTACGCGATCGGCGACTGCACCGGCAAGTTCATGCTGGCCCACGTCGCCGAGGCGATGGGCATCGTCGCCGCCGAGACCATCGCGGGCGCCGAGACCATGGAGATCAACTTCGACATGGTCCCGCGGGCGACCTACTGCCAGCCGCAGATCGCCTCCTTCGGCTACTCCGAGGCGCAGGCCAAGGAGAAGGGCTACAACGTCAAGACCTCGTCGTTCCCGTTCTCGGCCAACGGCAAGGCGCAGGGCCTGGGCGAGGCCGTCGGCTTCGTCAAGGTGATCGCCGACGCGGAGCACAACGAGATCATCGGTGCCGCCATGATCGGCCCCGACGTGACCGAGCTCCTGCCGGTGCTGACCTTGGCCCAGCAGTGGGACCTCACCGCCGACGAGGTCGGCCGCAACGTCTTCGCTCACCCGACCCTGGGCGAGGCGGTCAAGGAGGCCATTCACGGCATCGCCGGCCACATGATCAACCTCTGAGTCGAGAGGTCACTTTCTGCAGGTTGAGAGGTCACTTTCCGCGCATCTCGATGCGCGGAAAGTGACCTCTCGGCCATTTCGGGCGCGCACGAGGCTGATGAGAGGATGACGCCATGCCAAAGGTCGTGATCATCGGTGGAGGACCCGGCGGATATGAGGCCGCGCTCGTCGCGCAGCAGCTGGGAGCCGAGGTCACCGTCGTCGACCGCGACGGCATCGGCGGCAGTGCGGTGCTCACCGACTGCGTGCCGAGCAAGACCCTCATCGCCACCGCCGAGGTGATGACCGACATGGCCCAGGCTGCCGAGCTGGGCATCAGCTTCGCCGACAGCGAGGGTGATGCGGCGACCCAGCTCAGCGTCGACCTCGCCAAGGTCAATGCGCGGGTGAAGTCACTGGCTACCGCGCAGTCCGCGGACATCGAGGGTCGGCTCACCCGTCGCGACATCCGGATCGTCAAGGGGCTCGGCCGGCTCGGCAAGCGTGCCGGGGTCGGCGGCGGTGAGGTCATCGCGACCAAGCCGGACGGCAGCGAGGAGGTCCTCCACGCCGACAGCGTGCTGATCGCCACCGGCGCACGTCCGCGCGTGCTCGCGTCCGCCCAGCCGGACGGCGAGCGGATCCTCACCTGGGAGCAGGTCTACGACCTCGACGAGCGGCCCGAGCACATGATCGTGGTCGGTTCGGGCGTCACCGGTGCCGAGTTCGCCAGCGCCTATCTCGCGCTCGGGAGCCAGGTCACCCTGGTCAGCAGCCGTGACCGGGTGCTGCCGGGCGAGGACGCGGACGCGGCCGAGGTGCTCCAGGACGTGCTCGAGCGGCGCGGCATGAACATCCTCGGCAACTCGCGGATGGCCTCGGTGACCCGGGACGGCGGCGTCGTCACCGTCACCCTCGCCGACGGCCGCACCGTCACCGGCAGCCACTGCATCCTCGCGCTGGGCTCGATCCCCAACACCGAGGGTCTCGGCCTCGAGGAGGCCGGTGCGCAGCTCGACGAGAGCGGCTTCATCAAGATCGACAAGGTCAGCCGCACCTCGGCCCCGGGCGTGTACGCCGCGGGTGACTGCACCGGCGGCTTCATGCTCGCCAGCGTGGCCGCGATGGCCGGGCGGGTGGCGATGCGACATTTCCTCGGCGACGCGGTCCAGCCGGTCGACCTCAAGGAGATCAGCTCCAACGTCTTCACCAGCCCCGAGATCGCCACCGTCGGCTGGTCGGAGGCCGCGCTGGCAGAGGGGGAGATCGAGGCCGACGTGGTCAAGCTCGACCTCAGCGGCAACGCGCGCGCCAAGATGCAGGGCATCACCGACGGGTTCGTGAAGGTCATCGCCCGACGCGGCAGCGGCGTCGTCATCGGCGGCGTCGTGGTCGGCCCGCGCGCCAGCGAGCTGATCCACCCGATCAGCCTCGCGGTCAAGGCCAACCTCACGGTCGATCAGCTCGCCAACACGTTCACCGTCTACCCCTCGCTCAGCGGCTCGACGGCCGAGGCCGCGCGCCGCCTGCACCGGGTGGACTGACAGCCGCCAAGCACCCAGCGGTACGGCGCGACGCTCGGCGTACCGCGTCGGCGGTGCTGACCCCTCGACCGGCAGAAACTGACCTCTCGACCGGCAGAAACTGACCTCTCGACGTCTCAGTTGGCGCTGGCGAAGGTCAGGCAGTCCGCGACGTCGCCGCCCATCCCGACCTCGACGCCCGTGGCGGTGCACTCGAGGTCGGAGTTGTGCATGCAGTCGGTGCGGTGGCACGCGCCGACCATGCCCGTCCCCTGCGTCCCGCCCTTGTCACCGTGCGCGTAGTAGGTGCCGCACGCGGCGGTGTCCTCCATCACGGTGATGGCGCCGGCGTGGCAGTCGTGGTCATGGTTGTAGGAGCAGCCTTCGACGCTGCACGTGCTCACGATCGGCAAACTCAGGGTGGTCATGCGGAACCTCCGGTGCTGGGATGCGTGGACGTTGATCCCACGGTGCTCCGCTTCACCCGCCGGCGTCTAGCCAGGTGAGGCTGGCCTTCCCAGAATGTCTTTACTCCTCTCCCGTCCCAACCGGCCGATGGGTTAGCGTCGCCGTACCGCATCTCTCGAGGGAGCAAGCCACGATGTCAGTACGCCGCCGGCTCGGCTCGTCCGCCGGCCTGCTCGCAGCATGCACCGCGCTCCTCCTCGCGCTGATGCCGCTCGCCGCACCTGCGGCGCAGGCCAAGGCCCCCGGCGCGGTGATCACCACCGCGCTGACGGTGCGGGGCAACGGCTACGGGCACGGCCACGGGATGTCGCAGTGGGGTGCCGAGGGTGCGGCGCGCAAGGGCCTGAACTACCGCCAGATCGTCGGCTTCTACTACCCCGGCACCGCCTGGGGCAGCGCCACCGGCAAGGTGCGGGTGCTGATCACTGCCGACACCAGCCGATCGGTCGTGGTGCTGGCGCGTGCCGGGCTCCTCGCCCGCCGGGTCGGCCACGCCCGCACCTGGAAGCTGGCACATCGCCAGCCCCGTGCCACCCGGTGGCGGATCGTGCCGGTTTCAGGTGGCCGCAGCAAGGTGCAGTACAAGCTCAAGTCCTGGCACAAGCTGGCCACCGTCAGCGGAGATCTGGAGTTCACCGCCGGTGGCGCCCCGATCTCGCTGGTGCTACCCGGACACCGCACCGTGGCCTATCGAGGTGTCCTGCGCGCTGCCAGCCCGCACGCCGGCGGCATGGACCGCGACACGGTCAACATCCTCCCGCTCGACAGCTACCTGAAGGGTGTGGTGCCCCGGGAGATGCCGGCGCTGTGGCACACCGCCGCGGTCGAGGCGCAGGCGATCGCGGCCCGCACCTATGCGGCCTTCGAGCGCACCGGCCAGCACGGCTACTACCAGATCTGCGACACCTCCGCCTGCCAGGTGTACGGCGGCTACAGCGGCGAGAACCCCGCCTCCAACGCGGCCGTCGAGGCCACGGCCGGACAGATCCTGACCTACGGCGGCCAGCCCGCCTTCACCCAGTTCTCGGCCAGCAACGGCGGCGCGAGCCTCGCCGGCGGCCAGCCCTACCTGATCTCCCAGACGGACCAGTACGACGCGGCCGTCTCGCCGTACCGGGGCTGGACCACGACCGTGACCCCCGCCTCGATCCAGGCGCGCTGGCCCAAGATCGGCCATCTGACCGGGCTGAAGGTGACTCCGTCCACGGCGAACGCACCCGGCGCGGGCTACGTCGCCACCGTGACGATCACCGGCACCGGTGGCAGCGTCAGCGTGAGCGGCGATGCGTTCCGCAGCTTCGCGGGGCTGCGCTCGACGTGGTTCAGCATCACCCTGCCGGGCGGGACCACCACGCCGAGCCCGAGCACGACCGGGAGCACGACTCCGGGTACCTGACCTTCCTCACCCCGCCGCGGCGGGTCGGTGTGAGGAAGGTCAGGTACGTCGGGACCGGGTCAGCCGAGCACCAGCACCAGGTCGCCGCCCTCGACGGGCTGGGTGCCGCTGAGTGCGATCCGGCGGACGGTACCGCCGACGGGTGCGGTGATCGCCGCCTCCATCTTCATCGCCTCGATGGTGGCCACGGTGTCGCCCGCGGCGACGGTGTCGCCGACGCTGACACCGACCGTCACCACGCCCTGGAACGGAGCCGCGACCTGGCCCGGCACGGCGGTGTCGGCCTTCTCGGCGGCCGCGACCTCGGCGGAGACCGAGCGGTCGCGTACCGAGACCGGTCGCAGCTGGCCGTTGAGGGTGGCCATGACGGTGCGGTAGCCGCGCTCGTCGGGCTCGGAGACGGCTTGGAGGCCGACGAACAGCTGCACGCCGGGCTCGAGCTCGACCACGTGCTCCTCGCCGGCGCGCAGGCCGTAGAGGTAGTCCAAGGTGGTCAGCACCGACACGTCGCCCCAGGTGGAGCGGGCTTCGGCGAAGTCGCGCGTCGGGCCGGGGAAGAGCAGCCGGTTCAGGGTGGCGCGGCGTCCGGGGATGGTGGTGGCGGCATCGCCGGCCAGGGCCGCCTCGTCCTCGGGCGCGAGCTCCTCCGTGGGCGGGGTCCAGGGCCGCCCCTCGATGGCGCGCGAGCGGAACGGCTCGGGCCAGCCGCCCGGCGGGTCACCGAGCTCGCCGTGCAGGAACCCGATGACGGAGGCGGGTACGTCGTAGCTGGCGGGGTCCTGGGCGAACGCAACCGGATCCGCGCCCGCGGCGACCAGGGCCAGGGCGAGGTCGCCGATGACCTTGGAGGAGGGGGTCACCTTCGGGACGCGGCCGAGGATGTCGTTGGCGGCGGCGTACATGTCCTCGATGTCCTCGAACCGCTCGCCCAGACCCAGCGCGATGGCCTGCTGGCGCAGGTTGGAGAGCTGACCGCCGGGGATCTCGTGGCGGTAGACCCGGCCGGTGGGGGCGGGCAGGCCGGACTCGAAGGGTGCGTAGACGCGGCGCACGGCCTCCCAGTAGGGCTCGATCGCGTTGACCGCGGCCAGGTCCAGGCCGGTGGCGCGCTCGGTGAAGTCGGTCGCGGCGACCAGGGAGGACAGCGGCGGCTGGGAGGTGGTGCCGGCCATCGCGGCGCAGGCGGCGTCGACGGCGTCGACCCCGGCCTCGATGGCGGCGGTGAGGGTGGCGAGCTGGCCGCCGGGGGTGTCGTGGGTGTGCAGGTGCACCGGCAGGTCGAAGTTCTCCCGCAGGGCGGTGACCAGCGTCCGGGCGGCGGGTGCGCGCAGCAGGCCTGCCATGTCCTTGATCGCCAGCACGTGCGCTCCGGCCTCGACGATCTGCTCCGCGAGGCGCAGGTAGTAGTCGAGGGTGTAGAGCTTCTCACCGGGGTTGGACAGGTCGCCGGTGTAGCACAGCGCGACCTCGGCCACGGTCGTGCCGGTGGCGCGGACGGCCTCGATCGCCGGACGCATCTGGGAGACGTCGTTCAGCGCGTCGAAGATCCGGAAGACATCGATGCCGCTCGCGGCGGCCTCGGCCACGAACGCGTTGGTCACCGTGGTCGGGTACGGCGTGTAGCCGACCGTGTTGCGGCCGCGCAGCAGCATCTGCAGGCCGATGTTCGGGACCGCCTCGCGCAGCGCCGCGAGCCGCTCCCAGGGGTCCTCGGACAGGAACCGGAGCGCCACGTCGTACGTCGCACCGCCCCAGGCCTCGAGGGACCACAGCTGCGGGGTGGTGCGGGCGACGTGGCCGGCCACGTCGAGCAGGTCGCGGGTGCGCACCCGGGTGGCCAGCAGCGACTGGTGGGCGTCGCGGAAGGTGGTGTCGGTGACGGCCACGGCGGTCTGGGCGCGCAGCGCCGCTGCGAAGCCCTCGGGGCCGAGCTCGAGCAGCCGCTGCCGGGTGCCGTCGGGGACCGGCGCGGTGACGTCGAGCGCGGCCAGCTTGGTCATCGGGCTGACCGAGACCGGCGCCTCGCCGTGCGGCTTGTTGACGGTGACGTCGGCCAGGTAGGTCAGCAGCTTGGTGCCACGGTCGCCCGATGCCCGCGCGGTGAGCAGCTGCGGGTGGGTCTCGATGAACGAGGTGGTGATCCGGCCCGCGTCGAAGTCGGGGTCGTCCAGCAGCGCCTGCAGGAACGGGATGTTGGTGGCCACGCCGCGGATGCGGAACTCCGCGACCGCACGCCGGGCCCGCTTGACCGCGTCCTCGAAGGTGCGGCCACGGCAGGTGAGCTTGGCCAGCATCGAGTCGAAGTGCGGGCTGATCTCGGCGCCGGTGAACGTCGTACCGCCATCGACACGGACACCCGCGCCACCGGGGGAGCGGTAGGTGGTGATCACGCCCGTGTCCGGGCGGAACCCGTTGGCCGGGTCCTCGGTGGTGATCCGGCACTGCAGGGCCGCACCGCGCAGCTGCACGCTGTCTTGCGAGAGGCCCAGGTCGGCCAGGGTCTCACCGGACGCGATCCGCATCTGGGACTGCACCAGGTCGACGTCGGTGACCTCCTCGGTCACCGTGTGCTCGACCTGGATGCGGGGGTTCATCTCAATGAAGACGTAGTTGCCGGCCGGGTCGAGGAGGAACTCCACCGTGCCCGCACACGAGTAGCCGATCGCCTGGGCGAAGCGGACCGCGTCCGCGCACATCCGCGCGCGCAGCTCCGGGTCGAGGTTGGGCGCCGGGGCGATCTCGACGACCTTCTGGTGGCGGCGCTGGACCGAGCAGTCGCGCTCGAAGAGGTGGATGACGTTGCCCGCCCCGTCGGCCAGGATCTGGACCTCGATGTGGCGCGGCTCGACGACCGCCTGCTCGATGAAGACGGTCGGGTCGCCGAACGCGGCCTCGGCCTCGCGCATGCAGGTCTCGACCGCCTCGCGCAGCTTCGCGTTGTCCTCCCCGGCCTCGTCGACCCGGCGCATGCCGCGACCGCCGCCACCGGCCACGGCCTTGACGAACAGCGGGTACGGGATGGCCTGGGCGGCCTCGATGAGAGCATCCACGTCGGTGGACGGCTCGACGCTGCGCAGGGTCGGTACGCCGGCGGCCTTGGCGGCCGCGATCGCGGTCGCCTTGTTCCCGGTCAGCTCCAGCACCTTCACCGAGGGGCCGATGAAGGTGATGCCCGCCCGAGCGCAGGCTTCGGCCAGTGCGGGGTTCTCCGAGAGGAAGCCGTAGCCGGGGTAGACCGCGTCGGCGCCGGCCTGCACGGCCGCGGCCACGATCGCCTCGGGGTCGAGATAGGTGCGGACCGGGTGACCGAGCTCACCGATCTCGTAGGCCTCGTCGGCCTTGAGACGGTGCTCGGACCCACGGTCCTCGTAGGGGTAGACGGCGACGGTCTTGGCGCCGAGCTCATAGGCCGCGCGGAAAGCTCGGATCGCGATCTCACCACGGTTGGCCACCAGGATTTTCCGGAACATGCGGGCCAACGTATTGGTCGCGGCGGGGCCGGGACAGGGGCGTCTCACTGGGTGCGACGGTGGTGCCCCACGTTACTGGTGAGTTAGGTCTGAGTTGTGAGTGTGGGCGAGGCGCCGGCGCCTCGCCCACACTCACAACTCGCCAGGCTCTCAGTCCTTGATCTCGCAGATGACCGCACCGTTGCCGACGGTCTCGCCCACCGCGGCGGAGAGACCGGTCACGGTGCCGGCCTTGTGGGCCTTGAGCGGCTGCTCCATCTTCATCGCCTCGATGACCACGATGGTCTCGCCCTCGGCGACCTCCTGGCCCTCCTCGACGACGACCTTGACCACGGTGCCCTGCATCGGCGAGGTGACGGCGTCGCCGGAGACGGCGGCACCCGCCTTCTTGCCGCCCGCCCGCTTCGGCTTCTTGGCCGCGCCCGCGGCGGGACCGGCGGACAGGCCGCCCAGCCCTGCCGGGATCACCACGGAGAGCCGCTTGCCGCCGACCTCGACCACGACGGTCTGACGCTCGCCGGCCTCCTCGGCCTCGCCCACCTCGCCGGCGTACGGCGGGATCTGGTTGTCGTAGTCGGTCTCGATCCAGGTGGTGTAGACCGTGAACGCGCCCTCGCCGGTCGGGTTCGAGGCACCGACGTAGGCCGGGTTGGTGAGCACGTCTCTGTGGAACGGGATCACGGTCGGCATGCCGGCGACGACGAACTCGCTCAGCGCGCGGCGCGAGCGCTCGATCGCCTGGGTGCGGTCGCGGCCGGTGACGATCAGCTTGGCGATCAGGGAGTCGAACGCGCCGGGGACGGTCTCGCCCTTCTCGTAGCCACCGTCGACGCGGACGCCCGGGCCCTGCGGCGGGTTCCACTCGGTCAGGGTGCCGGGGGCCGGCATGAAGTTGCGGCCACCGTCCTCGGCGTTGATCCGGAACTCGATCGCGTGGCCCTTGATCTCCGGGTCGCCGTAGCCGAGCTCCTCGCCGGCGGCGATCCGGAACATCTCGCGGACCAGGTCGATGCCGGTGACCTCCTCGGAGACGCAGTGCTCCACCTGGAGGCGGGTGTTGACCTCGAGGAAGCTGATGGTGCCGTCCTTGGCGACCAGGAACTCGCAGGTCCCGGCGCCGACGTACCCGGCCTCCTTCAGGATCGCCTTGGAGGAGTCGTAGAGGCGCTTGAGCTGGTCATCGCTGAGGAACGGCGCGGGGGCCTCCTCGACCAGCTTCTGGTGGCGGCGCTGCAGCGAGCAGTCTCGGGTGGAGACCACCACGACGTTGCCGTGGCTGTCGGCCAGGCACTGGGTCTCGACGTGGCGCGGCTGGTCGAGGAACTTCTCCACGAGGCACTCGCCGCGGCCGAAGGCGGAGATCGCCTCCCGGACCGCCGACTCGTAGGCGTCGGGGATCTCCTCGAGGGTGCGGGCGACCTTGAGACCGCGGCCGCCACCGCCGAAGACCGCCTTGATCGCGACCGGCAGGCCGTTGGCCTTGGCGAACTCGACGACCTCGTCGGCGTCCTTGACCGGGTCCTTGGTGCCCGGCGCGAGCGGGGCGTTGGCCCGCTGAGCGATGTGCTTGGCCTTGGCCTTGTCGCCCAGCGCGTCGATCGCTGCGGGGGAGGGGCCGATCCAGATCAGCCCGGCGTCGATGACGGCCTGGGCGAAGTCGGCGTTCTCGGCGAGGAAGCCGTAGCCGGGGTGGACCGAGTCGGCGCCGGACTGCTGCGCCGCCGCGATGATCTTCTCGATCGAAAGGTAGGAATCGGCCGGTGTCGCGCCACCGAGGGAGTAGGCCTCGTCGGCCAGGCGCACGTGCAGCGCGTCGCGGTCCGGGTCGGCGTAGACGGCGACGGACCCGATGCCCGCGTCCTTGCACGCGCGGATCACGCGGACGGCGATCTCTCCGCGGTTGGCGATCAGCACCTTGGCCAGCGGCTTGCTCAACGTCACTCCTCAATCGGCTCATCGCGCCCAGTCATGGGCGAACGGGGCGACTGTACCGGCCCGACGACTGCGCGGGGTGTGACAGAGGTTACGTACGCGCGACCCGTAGGGTTGGCCCCGTGTCAAGGGTGAGCCGCATCGTCGGCGAGGCGGGGCGGTTCATGGCGGTCGGGGCAGTCTCGACCGCCGTCGCCGTGCTGCTCTACAACTGGCTGGCCTACGAGCCGTACAGCCTGTGGTCGCCGTTGGACCGCCACATCACCACCTCCTACATCGTCTCCCACGCCGTCGGCATGCTTGTCTCCTACGAGCTCTCCCGGCGGTGGACGTTCAAGGACCGCGCCGAGCGCAAGCCGGGCGAGGGCTTCCTCTCCTATGCGGTGATCAACTTCCTCACGATGATCACCATCCCGGTGGGCTGCCTCTGGTTCAGCCGGCACGCGCTCGGCCTGCAGAGCGGCCTGGCCGACAACGTCTCGGGCAACGTGGTGGGGCTGCTGATCTCACAGGTGGCGCGGTTCTACCTGTTCCGCCGGTTCGTCTTCCGCCGGCCGATCCACTACACGGAGGTCTACGACGACCCCCACGTCCTCTCCGGTACGGCGGAGGGCAGCGGGGCCAGTGTGCTCATGGAGGAGCCCACCGTGCAGTCCACGTGTGGCTCGGTGCGGCGACCAGGTTCCTGACCCACGGCAGGCTGACGCGTGGTCCTAGGGTGCTCTGCGAGGAGGACGCATGCGTGAGTCGAAGGAGTCCGCCGAGATCACCGAGACCGACCTCGTGATCATCGAAGCACTGCAGCTGAGCCCGCGGGCCACCTGGGCCCGGATCGGGTCCGCGACCGACGTCGATCCGACGACGGCCGCTCGTCGGTGGCGCCGGCTGGCCGAGTCGGGGATGGCCTGGATCACCGCGTACCAGGTCTCCCACGCCCAACGCCCTTTGCGGGCCGGGTTCGTCGACATCACCTGCCATCCCGAAGCGGTACGGCGGGTGGCCGATGAGCTCGCAAGCTGGCCCGCGGTCGCGAGCGTCGAGCGCACCACGGCGGCGGCGCAGCTGTTCTGCCTGACCTTGGCCGAGAGTCTGTCTGATCTCGACGACCTCGTGCACCGCAACGTTGCCGAGATCCCCGGTGTGACGGGGACCAGCGTGCGCATCGCTACTCGTCCCTATCGCGAAGGCAGCGAGTGGCTGGTGCGCGCGCTCAGCGGCGCGCAGCGCGCACAGCTCACCGACGGCAGCCCCGCGAAGCCGACCACCCGCGACCTCCTGCCCGAGGAGCAGAGCATCGCGATGCCGCTCGGCATCGACGGTCGACGCAGTAGCGCTGAGATCGCCGCCGCGCTCGGCTACCCCGAGGCGCTGGTGCGTCGCCGGATCAGCCGCCTCGTACGCGACCGAGTGCTGCGGTTCCGCTGCGACGTCTCCCATGTGCTCGCCGGTTGGCCGGTCATCGCGCAGCTACGACTGAGGGTTCCCGGTGACAGGCTCGACACGATCGGGAAGGCGTTGGCGACCCTGCCGCAGACCCGGTTGTGCCTGGCCACCACGGGCGCGGAGAACCTGCTGGTGCAGGTCTGGCTGCGATCTCCCGACGAGGTCGCCGACCTCGAGCACACCATCACGCGGCGATTCCCCGAGGTCAGCGTGGGATGCCGCGACATCACCCTACGAGCGGTGAAGCGGATGGGGCGGCTCTTGGACGACCGCGGTCGCAACATCGGCTACGTACCGGTCGCCTCGTGGAGTGCTTCGGCGCGCGCTTGAGCCGTCGCGGACGGGCGGCGGTGTCGGATCGGTGCGTGGCACGAGCACCGGGTGACCGAATCGTGCATCGCGGCCCCGGGTCCGACCAGTTTGCGGCAGGAGAACCTCGACATCGCCCGGCCTGATGAGACTCAGGGAGCCAGGTGGGGCAGTAGCGCCGCGTCGACGCCTCCCCGGCCGGCCATGCGACGGCCGCGGAGGTCTGACCCCCGGGCACGCACCACCACCGGCATCTCTGACACCGAAAGAGGAACCGCACCATGACCCAGACCGCCCGGGACGACACACGCGCGAGCGCCCACCACGACACCGTCCAGCGCGTCCTCGACAGCTGGCGCGACCGCCTGGTGGAGACCAGCCACGAGCTCCACGACGATCCGGAGCTGGCGTTCGAGGAGCACCGCTCGGCACGGGCCGTCGCCGGGCTGCTGGAGTCGGCGGGTCTCCGCACCACCGTCGGCGTCTACGGGCTCGACACCGCCGTCGAGGCGGTTGCCGGATCCGGCTCGCTGACCGTGGTGATCTGCTCGGAGTACGACGCCCTCCCCGGTGTGGGCCACGCCTGCGGTCACAACATCATCGCGACGGCGGGGGTGGGCGCCGCGATAGCCCTTGCGGGCCTCGCCGACGAGCTCGATCTCACCGTCAAGCTGCTCGGGACCCCCGGAGAGGAGGTCGGCGGCGGGAAGGCGCTCATGCTCGAGGCGGGCGCTTGGGAGGATGCCACCGTCTCCGTGATGGTCCACCCCGGGCCGTCGCTGTCGGTGCGCACGCGGGACATGACCACCCAGGGCCGCGACCGCTTCCGCGTCACGTTCACGGGTCGCGCCTCGCACGCCGCGGCGGCACCCCACGTGGGCATCAATGCTGGTGATGCGGCCACCATCCTGCAGGTCGCGGTCGGGCTGTTGCGGCAGCAGCTTCCTGACGGGGTGCGGGTCAGCGCCGTCACCATCTCGGGCGGCGAGGTGTCCAACGTCATCCCCGCCTCTGCAGTGGTCGAGGGCGAGGTGCGCTCGGTCTCCGCCGGCCAGCTGCGCGACCTGAAGACGAAGTTCCTGGCCTGTGTCGAGGGTGCCGCGATCGCCTCCGGCTGTGCTTACGACGTGGCGCCGGTCGACCCGCCGTACCTGCCGCTGGTGCAGCACCCCTTCCTCGCCGACCGCTATGACGCAGCACTGGAGCGTCAGGGTCGCGAGATCGTCGAGCTGCCGCGAGGGATGGGCGGTGGCTCGACCGACATGGGCAACGTCAGTCAGGTGCTTCCTGCTCTTCACCCGGTGATCGCCGTGCTCGGGGCAACCGGCATGCCGCACACCGCCGCCTTCGCCTCCGAGACCGACTCCGTCGCAGCGGACGAGGCGATCGTCGTGGGTGCCTATGGCCTCGCCTGTGCCGTGGTCGACCTCGCCTGCGACCCCGACGCCCGCGCCGAGGTCCTCAAGCTGCAGGGTGAGCGCCCCGTCGGCGCCACCCGGGTTCCGGCGTACCCGTCGGTGGAGGTCGTTGGCTCGTGACGCGGCGCCAACGCTGTAGCGAGGTCAGCTGCTCACGCCGGAGCCCACAGCGCGGTCCACTGGTGGCCCAGCGCGGCGACCAGGTTCCTGACCAGCGGCAGGCTGACGCCGACCACGTTGTGGTGGTCGCCCTCGATCCCGGTCACGAACGCGCCACCGAGACCGTCCACGGTGAAGGCGCCGGCGACGTGCAGTGGCTCGCCTGTCGCGACGTACGCCTCGATCTCGGCGTCGGTGACCTCGGCGAAGTGCACGGTGGTGCTCGCCGAGCGGCTCTCCATCGCCCCGGTCGCGGTGTCGATGAGGGCGTGCCCGGTGACCAGGACGCCGCTGCGGCCGCGCATCGAGCGCCAGCGCTCGACCGCGGCCTCCGCGGTGTGGGGCTTGCCCAGCGGACGGTCCTCATACCCGGGGGCGTCGAGCTCCAGCACGCTGTCGCAGCCCAGCACGAGCGCGCCCGTCGGCACGTCCGACCGCTCGGCCACCGCACGGCACTTCAGCTCGGCCAGACCGAGCGCGAGCTCGCGCGGCGGCAGGCCGTCGAGCTGACTCTCGTCGACTCCGCTGACGAACACCACGGGCTCGATCCCGGCGCTGCGCAGGGTCTGCAGGCGGGCGGGGGACTGCGAGGCCAGCACGAGGGTGGTCATGGCAGTCAGTGTGTCAGTCCTGCGCCCGGAGTCGGTCAGCAGTCGGCGAGGGCTGCGGCGTACACCGTGTCCTCGGCGAACGTGGTCTTGCTCCGGTGGACGTGCTGGCCCGGCTCGGCCCACCACTGCCCCTGGTAGCCGACGAGGCAGTGGTCGGTCTGCGGCTTGACGACGGCCCCGCCGCGCTGGCAGCCGTGGTAGTCCGTCGGCAGCATCGTGCCGGCCTGCCACACGTTCGAGCACAGCGGTACGGCGTCCAGTGCGGGCGTGGTGCCCGAGGCCTTCGGTGCCGCGCTCGGGGCCGCCGTAGGACCGGTCGTGGCGCTCGGGCTTGGCTCGGGCGCCAGCGGATCGGCGGTGGTGCTGCTCGAGCCGCGGGTCGCGAGCACGATGACCGGCAGTGCGATCAGGGCGAGGATGGCGACGGCCCAGCCGGCATACCAGCGCACGTTCGACATGGCGCGCAGGCTAGGCCGAGATCGCGGGTCCGGAGTCGGTCGTGAACCGCTGTTCACCCGATGTTCGTCCGGGCGCTGGCGGGGCCCCTAGGATCTGCCTTGAGCGCCCGTAGCCCAACTGGCAGAGGCATACGGTTTAGGTCCGTACCAGCGTGAGTTCGAATCTCACCGGGCGCACTCCTCAAGGGGCCGCCGCTGTGGAACACTCTGGAAGTGAATGCCATTCATTTTGCAGGAGGAGCGTCCCGTGACCGCTGAACCGTTCGAGCTCGGTGGCCTGTCCCGGCCACGGGTGACGGCCGCCCAGGCCGAACAGGTGGCGGCCCGTTACGGCACCGTGATCGCACCCCTCGTCGAGCTCGGCAGCCAGCAGGATCGCAACTTCCTGATCGAGACCGCGCAGGGCCGGTTCGTGCTCAAGCTGGCCAACGCTGCGACCGGTGCGGCCGAGCTGGAGGCGCAGCACCTGGCGCTGCGCGAGCTGGCCGCGGCCGGCCTCGGCGTACCGCTGCCGGTGGGGGACGCGGACGGTGCCGAGCTGACCGCGACCGAGGTGGAGGGGGAGCGGCTGCTGACCCGGCTGCTGACCTTCGTCGAGGGCGAGCCGCTGATCGACGCGGAGGACTTCGGCGCCGAGCACGCCGCCGTTCTTGGCGACACCGCCGGCCGGGTGGTCGCAGCCCTCATGGACTTCGACCATCCCGGCCTGCACCGGCGCAACCAGTGGGATCTGCGGCTCGCCGGCGACGTTGTCGCCGCGCTGCTCGACCACGTGCCGGACCAGGGTCGTCGGGCACGCCTCGCCGCGGCCCGCGAGGAGGCGCTGCGGCGGCTCGCTCCCGTCGCGGGCCGGCTGCGCGAGCAGACCATTCACGCCGACATCACCGACGACAACGTGGTGCGCGACGCCTCGGGGCGAGTCGGCGTGATCGACTTCGGTGACCTCCAGCGCAGCTGGCGGATCGCCGAGCTCGCCGCCACCTGCGCAGCCACGCTGACCCGCGACCCGGACCCGATGCTGCTGCTCAGCGCGGTGGAGGCCTTCGCCGCCCACGTCGCGCTGGACGACGACGAGCTCACCGCGCTGTGGCCGCTGGTGTGGCTGCGCACCGCCGTGCTGGTCGTCAGCGGTGAGCAGCAGGTCGCCCTCGACGGCGACAACGAGTACGCCGACATCCGCCGTGCAGCCGAGTGGCGCTCCTTCGCCGTCGCCACCTCGTGGGACCCCGACGAGATGGATGCCTTGATCCGGGCCGCCGCCGGCCGGCTCGGCACCCACCAGCACAGCATCGGCCGGCTGCTGCCGGCCACGATGACGCCCGCGATCCTCGATCTCTCGGTGCTCAGCCCTCTTCTGGACGGCGGGGCGTGGTTGGAGGAGGACGTCGAGGACCGGCTCCTCACCGAGAGCGTCGATGCGGGTCGGGCGGCCGTGACGCGTTGGGCCGAGCACCGACTGACCCGGGGCCGGCCGCTCACCCCGCGACATTCCGCTCCGACGCTGGCACTCGCCGCCGACCTGGCCCTGCCCGCCGAGACGGTGCTGACCGCGCCATTCGCCGGCGGTGTCGAGCCGACCGACGACGGGCTGATGCTGCTCGGCGACGGCATCGCGCTGTTCCTGCACGGCGCCCTGGTGCACGCGCCCGTCGGCAGTGCTGAGGGCGCTGTCGCGCAGGGCGCAGAGCTGGCCCGTGCGATCGGTCGGATCCGTGTGCAGCTCAGTGCGCTGTCCGGCGTACGCCCGCCGGCGTTCGTCACGCCGCGCTGCGAGCAGCTGTGGCGCCGGATCAGTCCTGACCCGTCGACGCTGCTCGGCATCGACGTGGCGGCCGAGCCGGTCGATGCCGACGGTGTGTTGCAGCGGCGGGACGCCGCCTACGCGCAGGTGCAGGAGCACTACTACCGCCGACCGCCGCAGATCGAGCGCGGCTGGCGCGAGTTCCTCGTCGACACCACCGCGCAGGTGTACGTCGATGCGGTCAACAACGTCGCCACCCTGGGGCACTCGCACCCGCGCCTCGTCGAAGCGGCATCGCGGCAGTGGGCGCTGCTGAACACCAACTCGCGATTCCACTACGCCGCCGTGGCCGAGCTCGCCGAGCGGTTGGCCGAGCTCGCGCCCGAGGGGCTGGACCACGTCTTCCTGGTCAACAGCGGCAGCGAGGCGGTGGACCTGGCACTGCGGCTGGCCCTGACCGCGACCGGGCGCTCACGGATCGTGGCTGCGCGGGAGGCCTACCACGGCTGGACGATCGGCTCGGACGCCGTCTCCACCTCGCTCGGCGACAACCCCCGCGCGCTGGAGAGCCGACCCGCCTGGGTCGAGCTGATCGACGCGCCCAACCCGGTCCGCGGCACCCACCGCGGCGCCGGCTCGGCGGCCGCCTACCTGGCCGATCTCGACGCCCAGCTCGACGCGCTCGGGCCGGACGGTCGCGGCGAGCTGGCCGGCGTGATCCTGGAGCCGATCTTCGGCAACGGCGGCGGTGTACTGCTCCCGGAGGGGTACGTCGCGGGTGTCTACGAGCGGGTGCGCGCACTGGGCGGGCTGTGCATCTCCGATGAGGTGCAGGTCGGCTACGGCCGGCTCGGCGACCACTTCTGGGGCTTCGAGCAGCAGGGCGCCGTACCGGACATCATCACGATCGCGAAGGCGATGGGCAACGGTCAGCCGCTCGGCGCCGTACTGACGACGCGGGCGATCGCGGAGGCGTTCGCCGCGGAGGGCAGCTTCTTCTCCTCCGCCGGCGGGAGCCCGGTCAGCGCGCGGGTCGGGCTGACGGTGCTCGACGTGCTTCGCGACGAGGCCCTGCAGGACAACGCCCGAGTCGTCGGAGGTCACTTCCGCCAGCGGCTGCTGCAGTTCGCCGAGCGGCACCCGTCGATGGGTGCCGTGCACGGCATGGGCCTCTACCTGGGCGTGGAGCTCGTCTCCGACCGTGCCGCGTTCACGCCCGACGGCGTCCTGGCCGACCGGGTCTGCGAGGAATTGCTGATGCGCGGTTGCATCGTCCAGCCCACCGGAGACCACAAGAACGTGCTGAAGATCAAGCCACCGATGGTCATCACCCGGGAGAGCGTCGACCATGTCTGCGACGCGCTGGACGAGGTGCTGACCGAGCTGGGTGGGTGATCGGCGGTCCGCCGGACGTGTTGCCCCCAACGGATGCCGCCAGCTCCGCTCAGGCCTCCACCGCGTTCTCGCTGAAGTCGAGGACCGGCGGCTGACGCCGGAACATCCCCGTCGAGAGGGCCAGGTAGGCGGCGCCGGTCGCCAGCCAGATCAGGCCGAGGGTGAGGGTGTGGCGCGACAGCGAGGTCCACAGCCACACCATTGATGAAGACCGGCACGACATAACGGAGCGCCCTTAAATGAAAGGTATTCGTTTTCTCGCGGGACACTAGTATTTCCGGACATGACTGTGAAGACCCCTGTGGCAACGGACTTCGCGTGACGGGTCGACGCAGGGTGGGCCGACCGCTCACCGCGGTCCTGAGCGTCGACGGCATCGCGGCGGCAGGACTGGAGCTGCTCGACGAGCGCGGCGACTTCTCGATGGCCGAGCTGGCCCGAGCCCTCGACGTACAGGCCTCGGCGCTCTACAACCACGTCGCGGGCAAGGACGAGGTGCTCGCGCGGGTGCGTGAGCTGGTCAGCGACCGGATCGACGTCGGCGTCTTCGACCGGCTGTCGCTGGAGGAGGCGCTGCCGGTGTGGGCGCGCTCGTACCGGGTCGCCTTCGCCACCCACCCGGTGACGGTGGCGCTGTTCGCCACCCTTCCGGTCGTGCGCGCCGACCGCACGATCGCGATGTACGAGCGCGTGATCCGGGCGTTCGCGGAGTCGGGATGGCCCGAGGACGACATCCTGACCACCGTGGTGGCCCTGGAGAGCCTGATCCTCGGATCGGCGCTCGACGTGGTCGCGCCCGACGACATGCTGGATCCGGTCGGCGCCGACGGCGCGCCGGCGTTCACCGCGGCGTACGCCGCCCAGCGCGCGGCTCTGGGGGAGATCCGGCCCGCCGACGCCGCGTTCGAGGCGGGGCTGAGCGCCATGCTGGTCGGCCTGCGCGCCCGGCTGGCGTCGCTCCGCGGCGCCCCAGGCGCGACGCCTTAGGCGCGACGCCTCAGTCGAGCTTCAGGTCGCGGCGGAGCTTGGCGACGTGGCCGGTCGCCTTGACGTTGTACTGGGCGACCTCGACCTTGCCGTCCTCGTCGATGACGACCGTCGAGCGGATGACGCCCTCGACCACCTTGCCGTAGAGCTTCTTCTCACCGAACGCGCCGTAGGCCGTGAGGACCTCCTTGGCGGGGTCCGAGAGCAGCCGGATGGTCAGGCCGTCGCGCTCACGGAACTTCGCCAGCTTCTCGGGCTTGTCGGGCGAGATGCCGACCACCTCGTAGCCGGCCGACTGGAGCGAGGCCAGCGAGTCGGTGAAGTCGCACGCCTGCTTGGTGCAACCAGGGGTCATCGCAGCGGGGTAGAAGTAGACGATCACCTTGCGGCCCCGGAAGTCCGCCAGGGAGACGGTCGCACCGGTGTCGTCGGTGAGGCTGAACTCGGGGGCGGTGTCGCCCGGGGAGAGACGGCTCATGGGAGCAAACCTACCGGTCCGTTATCTTGTGCAGCATGGCGAACGCAGACCGCAACTCAAAGCTGGAGCGCGAGATCGAGGAGACGCGTGAGCAGTTGGCCGGCACCATCGACCAGCTGATCTACCGCGCCAGCCCCAAGACCATCGCGTCGCGTCAGGCGGCCGCGGTCAAGGCGCTCTACGTCGACCCGCGGACCGGCGAGCCCAACATGGCCAACATCGCCAAGACTGCCGGCGGTGTGCTGGGCGTGGTCGTGCTCTTCATCACGCTGCGGAAGCTCGCCTCGCGATCGTGAGCACGGCCAAGACTCCGATCAAGATGCTCCACGACCGCATCCTCGTGGAGCTGGACCGAGAGGCCGGGGAGCGGCGTTCCTCGGGCGGCATCGTCATCCCCGCCACGGCGGCGATGGGTGCGCGCCGGCTGGCGTGGTCGCGGGTCGTCGCGGTCGGCCCGCACGCACGGGCCGTCGAGATCGACGACCGGGTGCTGTTCGACGCCGAGGACAAGGCCGAGGTGGAGGTCGCCGGCGAGCTCTACATCGTGATGCGCGAGCGCGACGTGCACGCGGTCGCCGCGGACCGGGTCGCCAGCGAGTCGACCGGGCTCTACCTGTAGCCGCGCCTCTTGATCAGCGCAGCAGGCCGTAGGCGCGCTGCGGCCGCAACCGCAGCACGACCCGCTGGTCGGTGACCATCGCCCGCCGATACTCCTCCCAGTCGGGGTGGTCCCTGCCGGCCACCGCCGGGTAGAGCGCGACCAGCTCGTCGGCGGCCGCGTCGTGCGGGTCGGTCGCGACGGCGGAGAGCTCGGCGTCGCACTCCAGCACCGCGTAGGACCAGAAGTCCTGCCCGTTCACGTGCAACGCGGCCCACGGCGTACGGCGGAGATTGTGGTATTTCGCCCTCGTCGCCGTGATCGAGACCCGGATGATGCCGTGCTCGCCGACGGCGTGCACGACGTTGGACAGCTGTGGCAGGCCGTCGCGCTTGATGGTGGTGAGCACGGACTCGTGGCGTGCCCGAGCGGCCTCGAGGGCCTGGGAGATCTCCATGCCCCCAGCATGCCCGGTGCGTGGCAGCGCTGGCGTCCTGCGGCCGTGCGGTCGATCCTGAGGGGTGTCGACAGGCTCGAGAAACTTCGGGAGTCGATGTCGAAGAGGCGGGCGGCCGTTCGACGTACGTGCGAGAAGCAACCTTCCAGCAACCAACAGGAGTGATCGAGATGCCGCGTTTCATGGGATTCGTGCGGATGGAAGAGGGCGTCGGTACGCCGCCGCAGGAGCTGTTCGACGCGATGGACACCTACATCGGCGAGCAGGCCGCCAAGGGCGTCTTCCTCGACGGCGGCGGCCTGTACGGCACCGAGGACGCGGTGAACTTCATCTCCCGCAAGGGTGAGGTCAGCCGGGTCGACGGGCCCTACGCCGAGGCCAAGGAGGTCGTCGGAGGCTGGGCGATCATGCAGTACGACAGCCTGGAGGACGCCTTGGCCGACCAGCAGGAGTTCGCCGAGCTGCACGCGAAGTACTGGCCCGAGGTCACCGTGATCTCGACCTTGCGGCAGATCTCCACCGGCCCGGAGGAGCCCGGAGCCTGAGCCGGACTCACTACGCTGGCCTCGTGCCGGCACAGACCAGTACGGATGATCCCCACGGGGCCATCGTCGCCGCGTGGCGGGCCGAGTCGGCCCGCCTCGTCGGCGCACTGACCCGGATGACCCGTGACGTGGAGCTCGCCGAGGACCTCGCCCAGGACGCCCTCGTGGCCGCGCTCGAGCAATGGCCCGTCGACGGCGTACCGGTGAACCCGGGCGCGTGGCTGATGACCACCGCGAAGCGGCGGGGCATCGACCACTTCCGGCGTGCCGACAGCCTTCGTCACAAGCTCGCCGAGCTGGAGCGCGCCGGTGGGGGAGAGGAGGACGAGATGCCGGACCTCGACGCCCAGGTCGACCACATCGAGGACGACGTCCTCCGGCTCATCTTCCTGTCCTGCCACCCGTCCCTGACCGCCGAGTCCCGGGCCGCGCTGACGCTGCGGCTGGTCGGCGGCCTCACCACCGCCGAGATCGCGCGCGGGTTCCTGGTCAGCGAGTCCACCATGGGCCAGCGCATCTCGCGGGCCAAGCGGACGCTGGCGGACGCGCACGCTGAGTTCGAGCTGCCGACCGGCGCCGAGCGGACCAGGCGCCTCGACGACGTGATGGCCGTGATCTACCTGATCTTCAACGAGGGGTACGCCGCCACCGCCGGCGCGGACTGGATGCGCCCCGAGCTGGCGAGCGAGGCGATGCGGCTCGCCCGCATGCTGGCCGCGCTCGTGCCCGACGATCCCGACGCGCTCGGCCTGCAGGCCCTGCTGGAGATCCAGGGCTCGCGGATGCCGGCCCGACTCGACCAGGACGGCACCCCGGTCCTGCTGGAGGCACAGGACCGCACCCGCTGGGATCCGTTGCTGATCCGGCGCGGACTAGCCGCGCTGCAGCGGGCCGAGTCGATCGCCGCGCGCGGGACACCGGTCGGGACCTACTTCCTGCAGGCCTCGATCGCCGCCCAGCACGCCCGCGCCGGGCGCGCCGAGGACACCGACTGGCGCCGGATCGCGGCTCTCTACGACGTCCTGGCCCAAGCAGCACCGGGTCCGGTCGTCGACGTCAACCGGGCCGTCGCCCACGGTCGGGCGTTCGGCTCGGACGCGGGGCTCGCGGTGCTGGAGGCGCTCGATCCCGAGGCCCTCGGCGACTCGCCGTTGCTGCCGAGCGTGCGCGGCGACCTGTTCGAGCGGGCCGGGCTCCATGCCGAGGCGCACGTGGCCTTCACCGAAGCCGCCGGACGCACCAGGAACGAGAGCGAGCGGGCGATCCTGCGCGGTCGGGCCGAGCAGAACCTCCGGCGTACGCCGCCGTCGGAGTGAGCCGCCCGGGCCGGTCGGTCGCGACGTCTGCTCAGGGATGCAGTCGCTGCTGCCAGTCGGCCGGGACCCGGCCCGCGGGGCCAGGGGCCGGCTGGGAGATCGGGTGACTCTGCGGATCGGGCAAGCGGGGCCCTTCGGCGTACTGCTCGTGCGGGTAGTCCCAGAACCAGTCCTCGCCCGGCTCGAAGCTCTGCACGTAGGGATGCCCGGCGCTCGCCGCGTGCTGGCTGGCGTGCTCGCCCGGTGAGGAGTCGCAACAGCCGATGTGTCCGCACTGGGCGCAGCGGCGAAGGTGCAGCCACCAGCCGGCGGTCTCCTCACACTCGACGCAACCGGTCCCGCTCGGCACGGCCGTCAGGTCGATGCCCTGGTGAGTGCTCACAAGATCCCTCTCGCTCTCGTCCGCTGTGCGCGGCGCTGCCACCATCCTCGCCCGGATCCTCCGTCAGCGACAGCAGCGAGCAGGGCGAACTGCCTGGACATCGCACCTACGCTGGAGTGGTGGAAGGCGATCCCGCGATCATCCTGGTCTCCGCCGAGCACGGCGACGTGCTCCTGGAGGAGTTCCGGAGCCGCTACGAGCGCGACTACGACCTCCGGGTGGCTCGCAGCGCGGCCGGGGCCGAGGCCGTCGGGCAGGAGATCGTCGCCGGTGGCGGCACGATCGCGCTGTTCGTCAGCGACTCGCGACTGCCCGACGTCGACCACATCTTCACCGCCATCCTCCGGTGGCGTCAGGTGATGCCGACGGCCCGCAAGGTCATCGCCGCGCACTGGGACAACTTCGTCGAGGACGGGCCGCCGCTGCGGATCGGGCTGGCCAAGGGCAAGTACGACGCCTACCTCCTGATGCCCCGCGGCCGCCGCGACGAGGAGTTCCACAACGCGATCACCGATCTCCTCTCCGACTGGGGATCGACGGTGCCGCAGCCCGAGGTGGTCAGCGCCAAGATCCTCTCGCCCCGCCACGACGCGCTCACCATGGGGATCCGTGACTTCCTGGACCGGATGGGCATGCAGAACAAGGTCTGGCACCCCGACGACCCGGCAATCCAGGACTACATCGGCATCGTCAAGGAGCGGCTCGGTGTCGAGGAGCTGCGCTACCCGGTCGTCTACGCCGCCAACCGGGTGCCGGTCCAGGCCACCAGCGTCCGTGACGTGGCAGTCTCGATCTACGGCCGGCCCGGAGACTTCGAGGTCGACGGCGTCGTCGACCTGGCGATCGTCGGCGGCGGACCCGCAGGGCTCGCAGCGGCGGTCTACGGCGCCTCGGAGGGGCTCTCGGTCGTGGTCCTCGAGGCGGAGGCGATCGGCGGTCAGGCGGGCACCAGCTCGATGATCCGCAACTACCTCGGCTTCCCGCGCGGCATCTCCGGCATGCGGCTGGCCCAGCGTGCTCGCAACCAGGCGCTCCGCTTCGGCACCGACTTCTTCACCGGCTGGGAGGTCAACGCGCTGGTCCCGGGAGCCGACGGGGAGCCGCACCGGCTGTGCACCGACGGCGGCGACGTACGCGCCCGGGCGGTGCTGGTCGCGAGCGGCGTCGCCTACCGCAAGCTCGGCGTCCCGCCGATCGAGGAGCTGGTCGGCGCCGGCGTCAACTACGGCGCCGCGATGACCGCCGCACGCGAGATGGAGGGGTACGACGTCGTCGTGGTCGGCGGAGGGAACTCCGCGGGCCAGGCCGCGCTGCACCTGGCCAGGTTCGCGAGCTCGGTCACCATCGTCGTGCGCCGGCCCGGCCTCGAGGAGACGATGTCGCGCTACCTGATCGACGAGATCAGCTACAACGAGCGGATCCGCGTCCTGCCCTGCACCCGCGTGGTCGACGGCGGCGGCGAGGCCCAGCTCGAGTGGCTGTGCCTGGAGGACATCAACACCGGGCGGCGCACCACCGCCCCGGCACGCGGTCTGTTCCTTCTGCTCGGCGCGGAGCCGCGCTGCGACTGGCTGCCGCCGGAGCTGGCCCGCGACAGGTTCAGCTTCGTCCTCACCGGTCGTGACGTCCCCCGCGATCGGTGGGTCGACGGGCTGCCGCCGGCGAGCCTGGCCACCACCGTTCCGGGGATCTTCGCCGCGGGAGACATCAGGTCGGGGTCGATGAAGCGCGTCGCCGCGGCCAGTGGCGAGGGTGCCTCCGCCGTACCGCTGGTGCACGCGTATCTCGCGCCGGTTCCGGAGGAGGTCGGCGCCGCGCCGGTCTCCTGAACCCGCGGCCCGAGGGGTCGCAGGCGGTGGTGTCATCGCCGACAGCAATACCTGGGCCTCTACCTGGATACTCTGCGGTCATGAACCTGTCCGGCCGGTTGAACGTCACCATGCACGGACCTGTCGGTGCACCTCCGATCGTGTTCGTGCACGGGTTCGGGTGCGGCCAGGTGATGTGGCGCCACGTCGCGCCCGCGTTCGCCGACGACCACCGGGTGGTGCTCCTCGACCTGCCCGGCTCGGGTGACTCCGACCTGTCGCTGTACCGGGCAGAGCGCTACACCAGCCTCGAGGCATACAGGGACGATCTCGTCGAGCTCTTGGACGAGCTCGACCTGACCGATGTGGTGTTCGTCGGTCACTCCGTGTCGGCCATGATCGGCGTGCTGGTGGCCAATGCCGCCCCCCAGCGCGTCGGCCGGCTGGTGCTGGTCGCACCCTCCGCCCGCTACCTCGACGACGACGGGTACGTCGGCGGCTTCTCCGAGCGCGACATCGACGAGCTGCTCGGTCTCATGGAGCGCAACCACCTGGGTTGGCAGGACCCGCTCGCTTCGCTGGTCGCCGGTGCCGCACCGGCCGACGTCAAGCGGGAGCTCGAGGACAGCTTCTGTCGCACACGTCCTGACATCGCGGCTCAGTTCGCAGCCGTCACCTTCCGAGGCGACAACCGTGCGGACCTCGCCGACGTAGGGGTTCCGACCCTCGTCCTCCAGTCGCGCAACGACTCGGTGGCGCCGATGGCCGCCGGTGCGTTCATCCGCGACCACACCGAGGGTTCGCGGATGACCGTCATCGACACCTACGGGCACTGCCCCCATCTCAGTGCTCCCGCCCAGACGATCAGCGCCATCCAAGAGTTCCTGGAGGAGCACTGATCTCGATGGATCTCGACCACGGTGCCGACGACCTCTTCGAGCATGCTCCGTGCGGCTACGTCGTCACCGACCGTGACGGGGTGATCGTCCAGGCGAACGCGGAGTTCCTCCGGATGGTCGGTCGTGAGGCCGATGAGGTCATCGCGGTGCGCATGCTGTCGAGCCTGCTGACGGTCGCCGGGCGGATCTTCGTCGAGACGCACCTGTTCCCGATGCTCGAGCACAGCCGGGTCGTTCGCGAGATCGACCTCGACCTCGTCGCCGCGGACGAGCGTCGGGTACCGGCGCTGCTCAACGCCAGCCTGGTCTCGCCCGAGACGGGCCGGGCCGTGCTGGCGGTGTTCATCGAGGCGCGCGACCGGCACCGCTACGAGGACGACCTCCGCCTCGCCACCCGCTCTGCCGAGCTCGCCCGCGAGCAGGCGGCGTCCCTCGCCGAGACGCTCCAGAAGACCCTCATCCCGCCCGCCCCGCCGCACATCCCGCACCTCGACATCGCCGCTGCCTACCGCCCGGCGGGCACCGGCCGCGAGGTCGGCGGCGACTTCTACGACGTGTTCCAGGTCAGCCCGACGGCGTGGATCGTCGTCCTGGGGGACGTGAGCGGGAAGGGCGTCCCTGCAGCCCTGGTCACCTCGCTGGTGCGCTACACGGTGAGGTCGTTCGCCATCGAGCACCCGGATCCCGCCGAGCTGCTCGGGCAGGTCGACGCCGTACTCACCGCCAACGAGACCCGTCACTACTGCACGCTCGTGGTGGCGCGCCTCGACCGCCACGACGGCGAGTGGGAGCTTGCCCTGAGCCTCGCCGGCCACCCGCCCGCGCTCCTGCGCGGTCCGGGCGGAGAGGTGACCGAGCTTGGCCTCTTCGGCACCCCGATCGGACTCGTCGACGTACCGGGCTTCGTCACGGTCCGGCACCGTCTCCAGGGTGGAAGCAGCGTCATCCTCTACACCGACGGAGTCACCGAGGGGCGCGGACCGAACGGCATGTACGGCGAGAAGCGCCTCCACGAACTCATCCACGGCCTCCCCGACGACGTGCATGCCATCACCGACGGCATCGCCCGCGCGGCACTCGACTTCCAGAACGGCGACGCCAGCGACGACATCGCGATCGTCACCTTCGCTCCGCATCGCTGAGCCACGAACACCGCACCGATCGGGAGCCTCGACGCGGGGGCAGTCTTCGGACCGCCCGGCCTACAGGACGTCGACAGACCTGACGCGGGACCCCGCGAGGAGGGCCGCGCCCAGGGCCTCGGCCCGCGCGCCGAGACGTGCCCGGACGATCTGGACGTCGTGGTTCGCCACGGGAGGCAGCGCCGCGTCGAGGGCGCGGCGCGCCGCCGTCAGCAGGGCATCGCTCGCGTCCGGGCGCGCGGTCAGGTCGCCGCCGACGACGACACGGCGCGGGTCGGTGATGGTGCACACGCCCGCGAGAGCGGTGCCCAGCACCTGCCCCGCGTCGGCGAGCAACCGCAGCGCTCCCCGGTCGCCTGACTCAGCAAGGTCGAGCAGTGCCTCGACCGTGGCGCTCGGACCCAAGGTGTGCGCGAGGGCAGAGACGAGCGCTCTCTTGCTGACGAGCGTCTCGAGGCAGCCGCGGCTTCCGCACCGACAGATCTTGCCGTCGCTGACCATCGCGAGATGACCCAGCTCGCCCGCGGTGCCGGTCGCACCCGTGTAGAGGCGGCCTCCGAGGATCAGGCCGCTCCCGACGCCCTCCCCGAGCATCACGTAGACCAGGTCGTCGACACCGGCGCCTGCCCCGAGGCGCCACTCGGCCAGCGCGCCCAGGGTCGCGTCGTTGCCGAGATGGACAGGAAGACCGGTGCGCTCGGCGAGGATCCCGCCGATGTCGACGCCACCCCAGTCCAGCAGCATCGGTGGCGAGCCCAGCAGCCGGGCGCCGACCACCGGTGCCGAGATCGCGACCCCCACGCCGCGAACGCCTGACGCGTCCACGGCGCCGTCCGCGAGCAGGTCGGCGGCGCTGCGGGCCACCCGGTCCAGGGAGGCGGCGGGCGCATGATCGACGTCGAGGACGTGACGTCTCTCGGCCAGAAGGGTGCCGTCGAGCGTGGTGAGCACCACGCGCAGATCGGCGTGCCCGAGGTGGATCCCGATCAGGGAGCCGGCTCGGGGCGCCACGCCGAGCGAGACCGACGGCCGGCCACCTCCCGCAGACGGGTTGATGCCCAGCTCGACGAGCAGCCCCGCTCCGATCAGGTTGCCCACCAGCGTAGAGACGGCGGAGGTGGACAGGCCGGTCGCGCGCGCCACGTCGGCCCGGCTGCAGCGCGGTCGGGATTGCACGGCAGCGAGGACCGCCCGGCCGTTCCGGCTCAGCAGCGGCTCTAGACCTTCCTCGTTCACGCAGGCAGCCTAGCCAAGAGGGTTCATCCGCGAGAAGGACAAACGCGGCGAGGAAAGCTAGGTAATTGGTCCTTGACCCGGATAAAGACCGCGACATACGGTCATGAGACCCAGGTCACACTGTCTGTCTGTCTCGGGCAGCTGGGAACCTATCGGCGCGCACCCCTGGTGGGGGTGTGCCTTCTCTCGGAGCACACATGGTCAGCAGACAACGTCAGCGTGCCGTCGCCACGCTCGGCATCGCGGTGATGGCAGGGGCATTCGCCACCACCGCCCTGCCCAGCACAGCATCGGCGACATCACCCGCCCCCCACTCCGCGTCGGTTTCCCGGACGCCATCGACCCCGGTCTACCTCAACCGCACGTACACCCCGGCTGAGCGAGCCGCCGACCTGGTCTCGCGCATGTCCCTGGACGAGAAGGCCCAGGAGATGAACAGCAGCCAGGCGCCGGCGATCCCGCGGCTCGGGATCGCGGCCTGGGGCTGGTGGAACGAGTCGAACCACGGCGTCAACGCCTCCACGATCACGCCGACCGGCAACGCCACGACGCTGACGAACACCACGTCGTACCCCTCGGACCTGTCCTTGGGAAGCAGCTGGGACCCGAAGCTCGTCTATCGCGAGGCTTCCAAGATCGGTGACGAGGCGCGTGACACCGCACCCGACAATCGGCTCAACCTCGACTTGTACGCACCCACGGTCAACCTCTCGCGCGACCCGCGTTGGGGCCGCAACGACGAGAGCTGGAGCGAGGACCCGACGCTGACCGCCGCGCTCGCCGGGCAGTACGTCGATGGTCTGCAGGGTCAGACCCCGAAGGGCGTGCTGCCGAAGTCCGCCAACGGCTACTACAAGGCCATCGCGACGCTGAAGCACTACGCAGCCAACAACAGCGAGGTCAACCGCCGCACCGGATCCTCCGACATGGATCAGCGGACCCTGCGCGAGTACTACACCAAGCAGTTCGCCGACATCATCGAGCAGGCGCATCCCGGCTCCATCATGAGCTCCTACAACGAGGTCAACGGCGTCCCGGCCGCCGCGAGCGTCCAGCTGATGAGCGACCTGGCCCGCGACACCTACGGGTTCAACGGCTACTTCACCTCCGACTGCGACGCCGTCTACGAGATCCAGGCCGGACACCACTGGCAGCCGCCGACGGCCAGCGCGCCACTGGACCAGTACGGACGCTCGGCGTACGCGATCTCCGCGGGGGAGGACCTCGACTGCAACTGGGGCTACCACGACCAGTACAGCTACGGGAACACCGTCCCGACCGCGATCGCCCAGAAGATCAAGACCGAGACCGACACGTTCAACGTCGGTGACGTCGACACCTCGTTGACCCGGCTGTTCACGGCTCGGATCGAGACCGGGGAGTTCGACGACGAGAACCAGGTGCCCTGGGTCCGGGCGGCCCGCCAGCGCCTCGGCGGAGCCACCTGGACGAGCTCGGTCGACAACAACGCCGTCACCGAGACGCCCGCACGTCTCGCCCAGGCGCAGCAGAGTGCCGAGCACAGCCTCGTCCTGCTCAAGAACGACAAGGTCGGCAACGCCCCGCTCCTTCCGCTGAGCGTGCCGCGCAACAAGCCCTTCAAGGTCGCCGTGGTCGGCTACTTCGCTCACCCGCAGCAGCTCTTCACCGGCGGCTACTCCAGCATCCAGGCGGGCGCGGGCGCCGCGAACAACATCGACGCCTACACCGGCATCAAGAGCGCCATCGAGGCTCGTGACCCCGGCGCCCAGGTCGACTTCCTGCCCGGCGTCACCGGCGGCACCACGGCTGCGAAGCTGACCACCGTCGACCCGGCCACGATCGCAGCGGTCAAGGGGTACGACGCCGTCGTGGTCGTCGCCGGCACCGATGCCAGCACGGCCTCGGAGGACCACGACCGCACCACCACCGCGCTGCCCGGGGCCCAGGCCTCGATGATCAGCCAGGTGGAGGCGGCCAACCCCCGCACCGTGGTCTACCTGCAGACGGTCGGCTCGGTCGACGTGCGCAGCTTCCAGGCGACGAGCCCCGCGATCTTGTGGAGCTCCTACCTCGGCCAGCGTCAGGGGCCGGCGATCGCCAACGTCCTGCTCGGGACCGTGAACCCCAGCGGACACCTGCCCTTCACGTGGTACTCCGACGACAGCCAGCTTCCGCCGATCACCGACTACGCGATCCGGCCCAGCCAGTCCGAGCCCGGCCGCACGTACATGTACTACACCGGTACGCCGAGCTACTCCTTCGGCGACGGCCTGAGCTACAGCAGCTTCCGGTTCTCGGACCTCAAGGTGGCCAGGACGAGCGTCGATGCGTCTGGCACCATCTCGGCGACCGCGACGGTGACCAACACGGGCGACGTCACTGGTGCGGCGACTCCGCAGCTCTACGTGACCACCCCGTTCGCGTCGGCCGCGGCGGAGCGACCGACCAAGCGACTGCTCGCCTTCGACCGGGTGGTCGTCAAGCCCGGCAGGTCCGCCCGGGTGCACTTCTCCGCACCGGCCTCCCAGCTGGCCTTCCTCGACGAGGACAGCCAGACCATGAAGGTCGACCGCGGGGCCTATGGCCTCCAGCTGGCAGCGTCGTCCTCCGACGTGCGGGCCCGCGCTTCGGTGCAGGTCACCGGCCAGCTGGGCCGGGTGCCCACCACGGTCTCGGTCCGTCCGGTGCAGGCCGGGGACGCCGCAGCGGACGTGGCTCAGCGCGTGGCCTTCGATGCGGGCGTCCGCATCGATCCGCAGGTCACCGTCGCCACCGACGACGAGGCGCTGCACGGCTACATCAGCAAGGGCCGCAGCACGCCGCTCCCGCAGGGGATCCGGATCCGCTACCAGTCCGACCGGCATGACGTCGTCGCCGTGGAGCAGGGCGGCAGCGCGCTGCGCGCGGTCGGCTCCGGGGTGGCCACGGTAAGGGTGACGGCGACCTACCACGGCGCCACCGTCTCGACGTCCTTCGTCGTGAACGTGGCGCCGCTGCAGATCACTTCGGACCCGGCGGCGGCCTTCACGGTCGGGTCGGCGGGCACGTTCACCGTCACCACGGCGACCACCCAGTCGCCGACCGCCCAGGAGGTGCCGAGCCTCTCGGTCCTCGGCAAGCTGCCCGCGGGCCTCACCTTCACCGACCGAGGTGATGGCACGGGCACCATCGCCGGTACGCCGGCTGCCGCCGGGACGTACACCGTGCAGCTGCGTGCCAGCAACGAGGTCAGTCCCACGGCCACGCAGAAGGTGACCATCACGGTCGGCTAGTGCGGCACTAGACACCACCGGATGCGGTCGCGGGCCTCGGCCCGCGGCCGCTTCTGCGTTGGCGTGCTCCACCGCCGCGCATGTGGCCCTTCGAGCGAGTCGATGGAAGGCACCCGCCTGCAAGTCGTTCCGCTAAAAGAAACGCTCAATCTCTCTAGATCGCGCGAATATCCGTCGTGACCCTTCCGGTGAGCGGTGTTCTTCGCTACAGTCCTGAGCAGAAGATGTTTCTCTTAGCGGAACGAGGTTGGAGTGAGTTCGACGGCACCGCTCGACGGCGTCCGGGTGCTCGACGTCTCGACAATCCTGGCGGGACCTCTGTGCTGCCAGATTCTCGGCGACTACGGCGCCGACGTGATCAAGGTCGAGCACCCCCGTGGCGGCGACAACATGCGGGGCCACGGCCGCAGCAAGGACGGCGTTCCGCTGTGGTGGAAGGAGATCAGCCGCAACAAGCGGACGGTCGCCCTCGACCTCAAGGCCGAGCGCGGCGCCGAGGCGTTCCGCGCGGTCGCCCGCACCGCCGACGTGATCGTGGAGAACTTCCGTCCTGGCACCTTCGAGCGCTGGGGGCTAAGCCCCGAGGTGCTCATGGAGGAGAACCCGCGCCTGGTGATGGTGCGGCTGACCGGCTTCGGCCAGGCCGGCCCCTACGCCAGCCGGGCTGGCTTCGGCACCCTGGTCGAGGCGATGAGCGGCTTCGCGGCCCTCACCGGCCAGCCCGACGGCCCGCCCACGCTGCCGGCCTTCGGGCTGGCAGACAGCATCTGCGGCATCGCCGCCTCCTCGGCCGTCCTGATGGCGCTGCGCCACCGCGACAGGACCGGGGAAGGCCAGGTCGTCGACATGAGCCTGCTCGAGCCGATCATGGCGGCGGTCGGTCCCGGGCCCACGATCTACCAGCAGCTCGGCGAGGTCGGGAAGCGTCACGGCAACCGTTCGACCAACAACGCGCCGCGCAACACCTACCAGACCTCGGACGGCGGCTGGGTCGCCGTCTCCACCAGCGCCCAGCGGATCGCTGAGCGCGTCCTCGACCTGGTCGGCCACCCCGAGGTGATCGACGAGCCGTGGTTCGCCACCGGCGGCGGTCGCGCCGAGCACGTCGACATGCTCGACGAGTACGTCGGCAGCTGGATCGCGCAGCGCACCCGTGACGAGGTCATCCGCGCCTTCACCGAGGCCGGCGCCGCCATCGGCCCCGTATACGACGCCAAGGACATCGTCGAGGACCCGCACGTCCGTGAGACCCAGATGCTCGTCGAGGTCGACGACCCCGACCTGGGCCCGCTGCTGCAGCACAACGTGATGTGGCGGATGAGCGCCTCGCCCGGGTCCATCCGGTTCACCGGCCGAGGCCTGGGCGAGAACACCGATGAAGTACTGACCGAGGTCGGCCTCAGCGCCACCGAGATCACCGAGCTCAAGGAGAGTGGGATCATCCGATGACCGATGCATTGCTCGGGGTCGTGCAGCAGGGTGTGGACGTCGTCGACCTGGGTCGACAGCTCCGCGTGGGGATGCCGCAGTCCCCGAACCACCCGCAGTTCTGGCACACCTTGCCCCGTCGCCACGGGGACATGAAGCGAGCCGACGGCGGTAGCGCGGCCAACGACATGATCACCATGGGCACCCACGTCGGGACCCACATCGACGCGCTTGCGCACGTCTCGCACGACGGCAAGATGCACGGCGACGTCGACGCGGTCGAGGCCGGCATCGGCGGGAAGTACGTCGAGCTGGGCGTCCACACCGTGACGCCGATGCTGCGCCGCGGCGTCCTGCTCGACATCGCCGGCCTCCGAGGGGTGGACTGTCTCGAGGGTGGCTACGAGATCACCGTCGAGGACCTCGAATCGGCCGCCAAGCGTGCCGGCGTCGAGGTCGGCGAGGGCGACGTCGTCCTCATTCGCAGCGGCTGGGGGACCAAGTTCGCCGAGGGGGCGCCGTACGTCGGCGGTCCCACGGGCGTCCCTGGCATCGCCGAGCCCGGTGCGCAGTGGCTGGCCGAGCGGCGCGTCCACGCGGCCGGCGCCGACACCATCGCCTTCGAGCGGCTGGCCCCGGGCGGCGGCCACGCGCTTCTGCCGGCCCACCGTGTGCTCCTCGTGGAGAGCGGCATCTACATCATCGAGGCGCTCGACCTCGAGGCTCTGGCCGGCCAGGGGTGGGGGGAGTTCACCTTCGTCCTCGTGCCGATGAACATCTTCGGGGCCACTGGCTCGCCGGTGCGACCGCTGGCGGTGCGTGCCCGATGACCGAGCTCACCCTGGCCCAGCAGCTCGGCCGGTTCGCTGCCACGACGGGCTACGACGACCTGCCGGTCGACGTGGTTGAGAGCGTGAAGATGCGCATCCTCGACATCCTCGGCATCGCCGTCGCGGCCAGCACACTGGATACCAGCCGCGCTGCCCGCACCTGGGCGCGCGAGCAGGGGGCCACCGGCCCGGCCACGGCCGTCGGCGTCTCCGGGGGCCTGCCGGCGAACCTGGCCGCCTTCGTCAACGGCGTGCTCGCGCACTCCCTCGACTACGACGACACGCACCTGCCGTCCGTGCTCCACCCGAGCGCCTCGGTCGTCCCGGCTGCGCTCGCGGCCGCCGAGCGCTCGGGTGCCAGCAGTCGCGAGCTGATCCGCGCCGTCGCGATCGGGCTCGAGGTCTGCGTCCGCATCGGCATGGCCGGGTACGACGAGGCGAGCAACAACTCGATCTTCTTCGAGCACGGCCAGCACGCCACCTCGATCTGCGGCGGCATGGGTGCCGCCGTCGCGGCCACCTTGCTGGCCGGGGGAGACGAGCAGGCCGTCGTGGACGTGCTCGGCGTCGCCGCGTCCCTGACCTCCGGGATCATCGAGGCCAACCGCACCGGCGGCACCGTCAAGCGGATCCACTGCGGCTGGGCCGCACACGCCGCCGTCTCGGCCGCCGAGCTGGTGGCGCTCGGGCTGACCGGGCCGCCGACAGTCCTCGAGGGCCGCTTCGGCTTCTTCCAGGCCTGGCTGCACGGCACCTTCGACGCCTCGGCCATCACCGAGGGCCTCGGCACGCGGTGGTCCGTCCCGGGCATCTTCTTCAAGCCCTATCCGGCCAACCACTTCACCCACGCCGCTGTCGACGCGGCCACCCAGCTGCGCGAGCGGGGGGTCGCGATCGAGGACATCGTCTCCCTCACCCTCGGCGTACCGGCGCAGAACCACCGCACGATCGGCGATCCGATCGAGGTCAAGCGCCAGCCGGAGACCGCTTACATGGCCCAGTTCAGCGGTCCGTACGCTGTCGTGCTGGGTCTGCTCGGTGGGTCGGGACTGGGTGCGGGCCTCGACGACTACACCGACGAGCTCGCGCGGGACCCACAGCGGCGGGCGCTGATGGCGAAGGTGGACGTGGTGGCCGACGAGCGGTGCACCCAGATCTTCCCGCACCAGTTCCCCGCGGTGCTGACCGCGCGGCTGGTCGACGGGCAGGACGTGGTGGCCGAGGTGCTCACCACGCGCGGCGGCCCCCAGCGGCCGCTGTCGTTCGAGGAACTCGCAGCGAAGTTCCAGGACAACGCCGGCCGCGCGCTGGCGGCCGATCAGGCAGAAGCGCTGGCGGCGGCCTGCCGCCAACTCGAGGACTGCACCGATCTCGGCGGGGTCCTTGCCCCGTTGGCCACGGTCGATGTGCTGACGCCCACTGCTGTGGGTGGAACAACGGAAGGATGAGGGAAATGGCTGAATTCGACCTGGTGATCCACAACGCCCAGGTAGTGCGTCCAGGGAGCGAGGCGCCCGAGCGTCTCGACGTGGCGGTCAAGGACGGCAAGTTCGCCGCCTTCGAGCCGTCCATCGACGCCGAGCGTGGTGCCGAGGTGCTCGACGCCGGTGGCAAGCACCTCTTCCCGGGTGTCGTCGACGTGCACCAGCACTGGGGCATCTACAACGAGCTCGGGGAGGACGCTGCCACCGAGAGCCAGGCCTCGGCGCAGGGTGGTGTCACCTCCGGCATCACCTACATCCGCACCGGTGCCTACTACATGAACCGGACCGGCCCCTACCGCGAGGTCTTCCCCGACGTCCTCGCTGCGTGCGAGGGCCGCTCCTACATCGACTACGCGTTCCACGTGGCGCCGATCCTGTCCGAGCACATCGACGAGATCCCCGACCTCATCGGCGAGTACGGCGTGCCGTCGTTCAAGATCTTCATGTTCTATGGCAGTCACGGGCTGCACGGCCGCTCCAGCGACCAGAGCTCGTTCCTCATGATCCCCGAGGACCAGTCCTACGACATCGCGCACTTCGAGTTCGTGATGCGTGGGATCGAGAAGGCGCGTCGCGATCCCCGCTTCGCCGCCGACAAGGAGCACATCTCCCTCTCGCTGCACTGCGAGACCGCGGAGATCATGCGGGCCTACACCAAGCTCGTCGAGCAGGAGGGCAAGCTCACCGGCCTCGAGGCCTACAGCGCCTCGCGTCCGCCGCACTCGGAGGGCCTGGCGATCACGATCGCCTCCTACCTCGCGCACGAGACCGAGCTGCCGAAGATCAACCTGCTGCACCTCACCTCACGCAAGGCCATCGAGGCCGCCATGATGATGCAGCAGACGTTCCCGCACATCGACTTCCGTCGCGAGGTCACCGTCGGCCACTTGCTCGCCGACTTCAACACCGCCAACCTCGGCGGCAAGGTGAACCCGCCGCTGCGCTCGCGCGAGGACGTCGAGTCGCTGTGGGAGCACCTGCTCGCCGGCAACTTCTCGTGGGTCACCTCCGACCATGCCTGCTGCAAGGACGAGACGAAGTTCGGCGAGCCGCGCGAGGACGTCTTCGTGGCGAAGTCCGGCTTCGGCGGCACCGAGTACCTCCTGCCCGGCATGGTCAGCGAGGGCCGCAAGCGAGGCCTGTCCTACCCGCGGATCGCCGAGCTCGTCGCCAAGAGCCCGGCCGAGCGCTTCGGTCTGACCACCAAGGGCGACCTGGCGGTCGGCTTCGACGCCGACTTCTGCCTGCTTGACGACACGGTCGACTACACCGTGCACGCCGAGGACTCGCTCTCCACCCAGGAGTACACGCCGTTCGAGGGCTTCCAGCTCACCGCTAAGGTGACGGACACCTACGTGCGCGGTGCGGCGGTGCTGCGCGAGGAGAAGATCGTCGGCGACCCGAAGGGCAACTACGTGCGCCGCTCCGGCCAGGCCTGAGCCATCTAGTCACGCAGGAGAGAATCGAAGGGGGCGCAGCATCGCTGCGCCCCCTTCGGCGTACCCCGGCTCGGGTAGGTCGTGTCGGACCAGCAGCCGATGCGCCGCAGAAGGTCAGGCGGAGGAGTGCCGCGCGAGGGTCTCCTTCGCGGCCCGAATGACCGCAGCGTCGATCAGGCGGCCGTTGGCGTCCACCGTCACGCCACCGGCGGCCGCGACGAACCGGTCGACGACGTCCTGAGCGGCGGCGGCTTGAGCCTGGTCCGGCGCAAGCACCTCGTGGATGACCGGCACCTGCGCCGGGTGAACGGCGGTGCGGGAGCGGAAGCCGAGGTCGACGAGCTCGTGCGTCGTACGCCGGAAGGCCTCGAGGTCGCGGAAGTCGGTCGACGTCGGTGCCACTGGTGCAGCCAGGCCGGCCGCGGCACAGTGCAGCACGATCTGCAGGCGCAGCTGGTTCACGGCGTGGACGGTGCTGGGACCGCGGGTCAGGCGGAGGTCGCCGAGCAGGTCCACTTCGCCGACGCCGAGGGTGGTGAGACGAGGGTGAGCCGTGATGGCCGCCAGGTCCACCAGCGCCGCCGCGTCCTCGACCAGGCCGACGACCGGGACGGGTGCGAGGTCGTGCTCGGCCTCCCGCTGCTCGAGCAGGTCGGCGACATCGGCGAGGGCGGCGCGGGAGCACTTGGCCACGATGAGGCCGTCGATCCCGGGACGCACGGCCGCCGCGACGTCCGGGGCCAGCGCGGCGGCATCGACGCGCACCCACGTCGGCGGCCCGCCCGCAGGCCGCTCGCCGTCCAGCCAGGCGGCGACAGCGGCGCGTGCCTCGTCCTTCTCAGCCGTCGGCACGGCGTCCTCGAGGTCGAGGATCACGGCGTCGGCCCCGCTCGCGGCGGCCTTGGCGAAGAGGGCGGGGCGCGAGGCCGGGACGTAGAGGAAGGAGCGGGGCAGCATAGGTTCTCCGAGGGTCGAGACGGGGGATCAGCCGCGCAGGCGCTGCGTGATGGCCTTCGCTGCGTCGATGACCAGCGCGGCGTGCTCGTCGTGCTCGTCGATCGCGTAGCGGAAGGCAGGCCCGGACGAGCTGATCGAGCCCATCACGTTGCCGGCTGCGTCGAAGAAGGGTGCGGCGATCGAGGCGGCACCGGTGTTGCGCTCGTTGAGCGAGGTGGCGTAGCCGCGCACGCGGATCTCGGTCAGGTTCTTGCGGTAGGTCTCCTCGTCCAGATCCGGGCGCTGACCACGCAGCTGCCGGATGGCATCGTCGATCAGTGAGTCGGGGAGGAAGGCCAGGATCACACGGCTGGAGGCGCCGGAGTGCAGGGCGTAGCGCGGGCCGATCTCGATGACCATCTTCACCTCCTCCGGTGACTCGAACTGGTCGAGGTAGACCCGCTGGTTGCCCACGAGCACCGACAGCGTCGTCGTCTCGCGCGTGACGTCGCGCAGGTGACGCAGGATCGGGGAGGCGACCGAGCGCACGTCGATCTGGCTGAACGCGCGGGCCGAGAGCCCCATCGCCGCCGGCCCGAGGATGTAGGCCGAGTCGCCAGGCACGACCTGGACCAGTGAGCGGGACACCAAGGACTGCAGGATGCGGTGGACGACGGCCTTGCTCAGGGACAGCGAGCGGGCGATCTTCGAGACGCCGAGCGGGCTGTCGGAGCGTGCGAAGAGGAGCAGCACGTCGGCAACCCGGTCGGCGGCCTCCGTGCCGCCTGGCGTCTCACCGAGGACCTCCGGGGACTGGTCGGCGACCATCGGCTCTCCTTCGCATGACTGGGGTTGTTTCGTAAGGCGGAACGTCTTTGGCATGGTGTCTGTCGGCGGCCGCCGCGCCGTCCCCGTGAGAATCGCCCAGAGGCACTGGGTGGGGGCCGATTCCTCAAGCGCAAGAAGGACTTCGACGATCCGCTAGACGGAACGTTAGTGGAGTTGGCCTATCTGAACTGTGCCGTGGCCGGGGCGTGCTGTCCAACACCGATCCCACGCAGTTCACGTGCGAGTGGCGCTAGGCCTCGATCCGCGAGGGCCGCTACTGCCGCAAGCACGGCGTCGGCGGTCTCCGGGTCCACCGCCCGGCGCAGCAGCACCCCCGGCTTCGAGACCACCGTCGGGTCCGCCAAGGCCGCCGGTCCGTCACCGCGCGGTGCCGTACGGCACCCGGCCTCGACCCATGTGCCGTCACGGAAACGGACCGTCACGACGGCCGGTCGGCCGGCGGGATAGCCCGCGTCGAGCTCCGGGTCGTGCTCGATACGCACTCGGCCGGCCAGCTCGCGCACCCGCGCGTCGTCCAGGGTCGTGGCGGTGAACGCAGTCTCGTCGAGGGTGCCGAGGGTCAGTGCAGCGGCGACGGTCCACGGGATGCTGAAGCGGGCCGCCATGTCGTTGGTCGGTGCGATCTCGTCGAAGTCCGCGGCCGCACCGTAGGTCCGTACGAGCACCGTGTCGATCCGGTCGATCCGGTCGAACCGGTCGGTCTCGCCGAGCGCCTCCTCGAGCAGGTCCTCGACGGCGTCGTTGATGCCGTGCAGGAGCGCGCAGGTCGGGTGCCGCTTGAGGTAGCCGTCGAGCACCGTCCAGCCTTCGGGTGAGCTCGCCGGCGGGACGAGCAACCGTTGCATCCGGTCCGTGAGGCCGGCCGGGTCGCCCGCCACCTGAGAGGCGAAGTGCCGCTCCAAGGTGCCCGGGGCGGCGCGGAGACCCGCCGCGGCGGCCTGGCCGTGCAGGACCGCGGCCTGGACGGCAGTGGGCAGGTAGAGGTTCTGGGCGGTGAAGCCGGCGAACACGCTGTGGGCGTCGGGAGCGATCGGCAGCGTGGCGGCCGAGTCGATGGCGGCGGCGATCGTCTCCGCGTGGCCGTCGCTGAGCAGGTGGGCGACGCCGGCCGCTGCACCGAGGAGCGCCCACGTGCCGATGTCGTGCACGCCGCGCGGGGTGCCGGCCATGGCGAGGCCGATGCGCACGCCCGTCTCGTAACCGGCGAGGACCGCCGACAGCGTCGCCGTGCCGGAGGCCCCGTGGGCCTCGGCGACGGCGAGCACCGCCGGGACGACGTGGGAGGCCGGGTGGCCACGGGCGCGTCGGTGGCCGTCCTGGAGCTGCTCACGAGCGATCGGGACGGCGTTGACGAAGCCGGCCATGGCGGGCGGTAGGCCGCCAGCGCGTCCGATGACCGTGCTCGGGCCCTCGCCGACGGCGACAGCATCGCGGAGCGCGACCACGTCCGGCCGTTCCAGCGCAGCGACGGCGGTGGCCAGCACGTCGGCGGTGAGCGCAAGGACCCGTGCCCGCACGACCTCTGGGGCGTCGTCCCACCGCACAGCGGCCGCGAGCTGGCCCAGGTGGGCGGCTAGCTGCCTGGTCCCGTGGGGGCCTGTGGTGGGCGCTGGCATCGGCTCTCCTGTTGGTCGTTTCCGCTACCGGAACGATTTCAACATTCGCGGGTGGCGTGGTCAAGACCCAGCTCGTTCCGTGTTTCGGACGGAAAGTAGCCGTAATCTCGCGGAAACAGCCGGTAGTTGAACGCTTTTCCTTCGACCCTTGACGTGAGAGCCCTCACATGTCACAGTCGGGACATCCCATAGGCTGTTCCGATTAGCGGAACACAGAATCGACGAGGCCTGTCAACAGGTCAGGAGCCACAGGATGCGAACTAGAACCAGCGTGAACGTAATCGCCGCCGGCATCGGCGTCGCCCTCCTCGCGGGTTGCGGAGGGGGTGGCAGCGCTGACTCGGGCTCCAGCGGTGGCGACCCCAAGGTCATCAAGATCGGCACGCTGCACCCCTTGACCGGCCCGTACGCCGGCGATGGCCAGCAGCTCGAGAACGGTGCGAAGCTGGCGATCAAGGCGATCAACGACGCCGGCGGGATCAAGTCACTCGGCGGCGCCCAACTCCAGCTCGACGCGGGCGACACCAAGGGTGCGCCCGACACCGGCCAGAGCGAGGCCCAGCGCCTGATCAGCAACGGTGACGTAGCCCTCGTCGGCACCTACCAGAGTGCGGTCAGCGCGAACGTCGCCGCCGTGGCCGAACGCAACAGGACGCCGTTCCTGATGGACGTCAGCGGCGACGACTCGATCCTGTCGCAGGGCTACAAGTACTCCTTCAGGATGCAGCCGAAGAACTCACGCTTCGGCACCGCGGCCGCCGACTATGTCGACCAGATCGCCAAGGCCTCGGGCCACCCGGTCACCAAGGTGGCCTACCTGCACGAGAGCACCGCGTTCGGCACCGGCGCCTACAACGCGTTCAAGGCGGAGGCCGGCAAGCTCGGTCTGACCATGGGTCCGGAGATCACCTACGACGCGGCCAGCGTCTCCGACCTCACCACCCAGATCGCCCAGGTGAAGGCCAGCGGCGCCAACGTGCTCGTCGTCTCCGGCTACTACCGCGACGGTGTGCTCGCGGCGAAGGCGGTCCAGACGGTCAAGCCGAAGCTGGATGCCGTGGTGGGTGCTGCTGACGGTGCCTTCGACCAGCCGCAGTTCCCGACCGACGCTGGCTCGGCGGCCAACGGCTTCTTCGACGTCAACTACCACCTCGACGACAGCGCCGCCGCCGCTCAGGCATTCGTGAAGCTCTACAAGACCACCTACAACGCCGACGCTCGCACCGAGGCGGCGCTGGCCTACGACGCGGTCCGCACGATCGCCGCGGGGCTGGAGTCGGCCAAGTCCACCGACAAGACGAAGCTGCGCGATGCCATCGCCAAGGGCGGGATCACGCCCCTGACGATCTCCACCGGCCCGGTCACCTTCGACGAGAAGGGCGAGAACACCACCGCGCTGCCGGTGCTGACCCAGGTCCAGAACGGTGCACCCGTGGTGGTGTATCCCAAGGAGTACGCCGCGAAGAGCCCGATCTACCCCGCGAACCCGGGCCAGTGACGGGTCCGACCAACACGGCTGGAGTGGCCTCGTCCGCGGATGAGGCCACTCCGGTGGCCGTCAGTACACGCCGCCAGCTGAGCCTGCGGCCCTCGCCCTTCGTGGCGACGATGCTTCTCGTGCTTGCCCTGTTCGTCGTCGCGCTGCTGCGCTCGGGCAGCATGTCGATCACCGGCCAGGCCCTTCTCACCGGCCTGATCGCGGGCGGTGTCTACAGCCTGCTCGCGATGGGCCTCTCGCTGATCTTCGGCGTGCTCGACATCGTGAACTTCGCGCACGGCTCGTTCCTGGCCATCGGTCTCTTCGTCACCTACGAAGTGGTCCACCAGACCGGCGCGAACCCCTATGTCGCGCTTCCGGTCGCGATCGTCGTGCTGTTCGTGCTCGGCGCGCTGCTCCAACTGCTGGTGCTCAACCGCACCATGGGTTCCAGCCTGGAGAGCCAGCTGCTCATCACGCTGGGCCTCTCGCTGCTGATCAGCAACGCGCTGCTGCTGTTCTTCGGCGGGGACCCGCTCTCGGCCAACCTGCACAACGACCCCGGCGTCCACATCTTCGGGGCTGTCGCGAACCTCTCGCGCGTGATCGCGTTCGTCGGCGCGCTCGTGCTCGCGCTGCTGCTCTACGTGCTGCTCGAGAAGACGTCCTTCGGCCGCGCCATCCGCGCGGTGGCCGCCAACCGGCAGGGTGCCGGCCTGGTCGGCATCGACGTGCGGATGATCTACGCCGTCACCTTCGGACTCGGTACGGCGTGCGCGGGCGCGGCCGGCATGTTCATCGCGCCGTTCACCACGATCACGCCCACGGCGGGGGACCAGTTCAACATCCTCGCGTTCGTGGTCGTCGTGATGGGCGGCCTGGGCAACATCATGGGCGCGCTGGTCAGCGGCCTCATCGTCGGGCTGGTCGAACAGCTGGGCGGCGTGGCGATCGCCGGGCAGAGCCCGCTGCTGAGCGTCTTCATCCTGTTCCTGCTCATCCTGCTGATCCGCCCCCAGGGCATTTTCGGAGCGAAGAGTTCATGACCATCACCACGCCCGACGAGGCGCTCGACGCGCCCGTGGAGAGGGAGAAGTCGCGCTCGCTGGTGCGTCCTCTCCTCGTGCTGGCCGTCATCACGGTGCTGGCCGCACTCGTGCCCAGCGTGCTGTCGGAGTCGCGCCAGTCCATCGCCGTACGCGTCCTGATCTTCGCGATCATGGCGCTTGGCTGGAACCTGATGAGTGGCTACGGCGGCATGTTCAGCTTCGGCCACGCGGCCTATTTCGGCATCGGCGCCTACACCGACAGCTATCTCCTGGTGCACCACAACGTGTCGCCTTGGATCTCGTTGTTCATCGGCGCCGCGCTGGCCGCCCTCGTAGCGGTCGTGACCGGCTACCTGGCCTTCCGCTACAAGCTGCGTGCGGCGTACTTCGCGCTGGCGACCTTCGCCTTCGCCGAGATGCTCCGCCTGCTCGCCACCAACACACACTGGGTAGGGGGCAGCACCGGTCTGCACGTGCCGCTGCTCACTGCCGACTCGTGGTGGAAGCTGCAGTTCGCCGCCAACGCGCCGCAGTACTACTACATCGGCCTGGCGATGGTCGTCATCTGCGTGCTGATCACGCTGCTCTACCTGCGCTCGCGGTCCGGCATCTACACCGTCGCCATCCGTGACAACGAGGACGCCGCGAACTCGCTCGGCGTCCCGGTGATGCGGGTCAAGCTGACCACGATGGCGCTCTCGGCCGCGATCACCGCCGTCGCGGGCATGTTCTACGCGCAGTACTTCATGTTCGTCGACCCCGACATCGCGTTCGGCCAAGCGCAGTCCGTGCAGGCGATCACGCCCGCCGTCATCGGCGGTGTGGCCACCGTGTGGGGCCCGCTCGTCGGTGCCCTGATCCTGGGCCCGTTGTCGGACCTCACGTCGAGCTGGCTGCGCAACCCGCCGGGCTTCCTGGACTTCCTGGCCGGGCGCAGCGGCCTGGACGTGATCGTCTATGCGGTGCTGCTCATCGTGATCGTGGTCGCGCTGCCCAAGGGCATCGTCGGCACCGTCAAGCAGTGGTGGAGGAACCGATGAACAACGTCCTCGAAGTGCGCGACGTCAGCAAGTCGTTCCGGGGCGTGCACGCGCTCAGCGACGTCGAGCTGGACGTCGAGGAGGGCTCGATCCTCGGGGTCATCGGCCCCAACGGTGCCGGCAAGACGACGTTCTTCAACGTCATCGCCGGCGCGTTGAAGCCTGACACCGGGCGCGTCCACCTGTTCGGCAAGGACATCACCGGTCATTCGCCGCACCGTGTCGCCCACGCCGGCATGGGCCGGACCTTCCAGCTGATGCGTCCCTTCGGGTCGATGACGGCCCGGGAGAACGTGATCACCGCGGCGCTCACCCGTGGTGGCAACCACCGTGCTGCAGCCCGCCGCGCGGACGAGGTCATCGAGGCGACCGGCATGGGCACGTGGGCCGACGCCGTCTCCGACTCGCTGCACACCGCCGCGCTCAAGCGGCTGGAGCTGGCCCGCGTGCTCGCCACCAGCCCGCGGTTGCTGCTCCTGGACGAGGTGCTCGCAGGGCTCGTGCCCTCCGAACGTGCGCCCGTCGTGGAGCTGCTCGCCGAGCTGCGCGAGAAGGAGGGTCTGACGCTCGTGTTCGTCGAGCACATCATGCAGGCCGTCATGCGCCTCTCGGACTCGGTCGTCGTCTTCGACCGTGGTCGCATCATCGCCTCGGGGGCCCCCGCCGACGTTGTCGCGGACCCGGTCGTCATCGAGGCCTACCTCGGACAGGAGTTGCCCGGTGCTTGAGCTCGACAACATCGCCGCCGGCTACGGCAAGCTGCAGATCCTGCACGAGCTGAGCATCCACGTCCGACCTGGCGAGCTCGTCTCCGTGGTCGGGGCGAACGGCGCGGGGAAGACCACGACGCTGAGGGTGATCAGCGGCCTGATCGGCACGATGGGGGGCCAGGTCCGCTACGACGGCGAGGTCATCACCGGCCTGCGTGCCCACCAGCTGGTCAAGCGCGGGATCGTGCAGGTTTCGGAGGATCGCGACCTCTTCGGCCCGATGACGGTCGAGGAGAACCTGGTGCTGGGCGCCTGGACCCGCCGCAAGGCAGCGATCAACGAGGAGCTCGAGCGCATCTTCGAGCTGTTCCCGATCCTGCTCGAGCGGCGCCGCCAGGCGGCGCAGACCATGAGCGGCGGTCAGCAGCAGATGCTGGCCATCGGCCGGGCCCTGATGGCCAAGCCGAAGGTGCTCATGCTCGACGAGCCTTCGACCGGTCTGTCGCCGAAGATGACCTGGGACGTGCTCAACGCCGCCTCGGCCATCCGCGACTCCGGCGTCTCGGTCCTCCTCGTGGAGCAGAACGCCGCCCAGGCCCTCGCGATCTCCGACCGTGCCTATGTGCTCGAGAGCGGCAGCGTGGTCCTGGAGGGCCCGGGCCGCGAGCTCGCCGGTGACGAGCGGGTCAAGAAGGCCTACCTCGGCCTGTGATGGGAGAGACGCAGATGACCGACACCAGCACGACGCAGGAGGCGGGTCTCGCACCCGCACAGCAGGCGGCGCTCGACGCCCTGGGCGAGCTGTCGGCCTGGGCGACCGGGCTGACCTGGGACGCCGTCCCCGACGCCGTCCGCGAGCGGCTGCGGCTGATCCTGGTCGACACCTTCGGCGTGACACTGATCGGTGCGCGGCTCCCCGAGCGTGGACCGCTCGTCGAGGCATGGGCCCTCAGCGAGGGGCCGGTCCCCGTGATCGGCGTCGGCGTCAGCACGACCACCGAGGCCGCGGCGTGGCTCAACGCCACCGCTTTGGTCAGCCTGGAGATGGACGAGGGCAACAAGTACGCCGCCGGCCACCCCGCAGCCCATGGCTTCCCAGCCGTGCTGGCGCTCGCGGCGGCGCTGGACGCCGACGGTCCCACGACCGCCACCGCCCTCCTGGTCGCCTACGAGGTGGCCGCCCGATACGGCCGCGCCAGCCGCGGCAATCCCGGCCTGCACCCGCACGGCAACTGGGGGATCACCGGGGCCGCTGCTGGCTGCGCTCATCTGCTGGGCCTGGGCGCGGACGGTCTGGCCGCAGCCATCGACACGGCGAGCGGGATGCCGATCGCCGGGCACTTCTCGGCCGCCATCGACGGCAATCCCGTGCGCAACGAGTGGATCGGGGCGGGCAACGTCGCCGGCCTGGCCGCCGCCCGGCTGGCCAAGGCCGGCATGGCGAACGCGACCGGCATCGCCGCGCACAGCCTCGGCGGCCTGCTCGGCTCCTTCGAGCCGGCCGCGCTGGTCGAGGACCTCGGCGAGCGCTGGGACATCCTGCTCGGCTACTTCAAGCGACACGCCTCCTGCGCGTTCACCCACCCCAGCGCCGACGCGACCCTGGTGCTGCGCGAGCAGCTGGCCGCCGACGGGCTGAGCGCTGCCGACGTCACCGCCGCGCGGATCACTACCTACACGATGGCGGCGGCGCTGGACCGGCCGCACTGGAACAACCGGCTGGCCGCGATGTTCTCCATCCCCTACGTCGTGACCACCGCCCTGCTGCACGGCCGGGTGGCGCCGGACGGCTACACCGCCTCGCACGAGGAGGCGTTCCGTTCCCTCGCCGAGCGGGTGACGGTCTGCGCCGGCGCCGAGTTCGACGCCCGCCTGCCCGACGCCCGCGGCGCGTCGGTCGAGCTGACCCTGACCGACGGCCGGGTGCTTCGGCACGAGGTCGCCAACCCCATCGGCGACGTGGCGACGGAGCCCTTCGACGAGGAGCGCACCAAGGCACTGCTCCTCGACCTGCTGGGAGACGCCGAGGCTCTCGACCGGGTGGTTGCCGCCGCCGACGCGCTTCCGCAGGCGGCCGGCGTTCGCGACGTGCTGCGCACCCTGCAGTCCTGATCTTCCACAACCCGAACGGAGTCCCCATGCGCATCTTCGCGAGCACGCCGCTCTACGTCGGCACCGAGGAGCTGGCCCGCCGCCAGCAGCGTTACGACCAGATCAGCCCCGAGGGCGTGACGATCGAGCTGCACGACCTGCCCGCCGAAGCCCCCAGACAGCTCAACAACGCCGAGGACATCGCGCGCTCGGAGGAGTTCGTGCACGCCGCGCTCGCCGCGGCGCCGGACGGCTTCGACGTGCTGCTGGCCGACTGTGTGCTCGACCCGGCGGTCGGGCGCCTCCAGGACGAGCTGGACCGGCCGGTCATCGGCATCTTGCGGATGAACCTCGCCTACTGCGCGGCCGTCGGCGTACCGATGGGCGCGGTGGTGCGCAACGAGGCGATCGCCGCCGAGATGCATCGTGTCGCCAAGTCGTACGGCTGGTCTCGGTGGCTCACCGACGTGGAGGTCCTGGACCTGTCCTTCGACGCCATCAGCGAGGGCACCGCCTGGCAGGAGCAGCTCGACGCTGCGGCCGTGCGGGTCTCGACCAAGGGGGTCCGGTCGCTGTTCAACGGCTGCTCGGCCGTCGACGTCGACCCCGACCATCCCAGCGTGGTCCCTGTCTTCGACCCGGTCATCCGTGCCCTCGAGCTGGCGGCGGTGGGTCGATGAGCGAGCACGGACCCGACCTCGTCGTCGCCGGCGCCGGCGGCGGCCTCATCGCCGCCCTGCGCGCCGCCCAGCTCGGCCTCGACGTGCTGGTCGTGGAGGCCAGCGAGCACTTCCTGCGCGGCAACAACACCTCGATGTGCACGGCGATGGTGCCGGGCGTGAACAGCCGCTTCCAGCGCGAGCAGGGCATCGAGGACTCCGTCGACCTCTTCGCCGGCGACGTCGAGCGCAAGACCAAGGGCACCGGCGACCAGCGCCTCGCGCGCGCGCTGGCCGGTGTCAGCGGCGAGCTCGTCGAGTGGATGGCCGACGAGGTCGGGCTCGAGATGTCGGTGATGACGGACATGCACTACCCCGGCCACTCGGTCGACCGGTGCCACACCATCCCCGAGCGCCACGGCACCGCGCTCATCGACCACCTCGCCCGCAAGGCGCGCAGTCACCCGAACATCGACATCCTCCTGCCGGCCCGGCTGACTGACGTCGAGCTCGACGCCGACGGCCGTGTCTGCGCCGCCGTCGTCACCGATCCGAGTGGCAACGAGGAGCGGATCGAGACCTCTGCGGTGCTCCTCGCCACCAACGGGTACGGCGCCGACAAGGCACTCGTGGCCGAGTACATGCCCGAGATCGCCGCTGCGATCTACCACGGGAGTGAGACCTCGCGTGGCGACGCGCTCCGGATCGGCGAGAAGCTGGGCGCCGCGACGGCCTTCCTCGACGCCTACCAGGGCCACGGCGCCCTCGCCGCCAAGGGCGCGACCCTGCTGGGCTGGGCGACGATCATGCACGGAGCGATCATGCTCGACACGACCGGCCATCGCTTCGCCAAGGAGACCAGCGGCTACTCCGAGTTCGGGCACTACCTGGCCGGGCGCCCCGGCGCGACCGGCTGGGTGGTCTACGACCGCCGGGTCCACGACCTGTGCGAGCCGTTCACCGACTTCCGTCAGACCGTCGAGTCGGGTGCCGAGGTATGGGCTGAGGACGCCGCCAGCCTCGCCGCCGTTACCGGGCTCCCGGAGGACGCCGTCGTCGAGGAGCTCGCCGAGTCCGCCCGCGCGGCCCGCGGCGAGATCGAGGATCGCTTCGGCCGGGAGTACGAGGCGCCCCTGGAGCCTCCGTACGCCGCCGTCCGCGTCGTACCCGCCCTCTTCCACACCCAGGGCGGTCTGGTCGTCGACGGCTCTGCGCGCGTGGTCGACGCCGACGACCGGCCGATCCCGGGCCTCTACGCCTCGGGTGGAGCCGCTGCCGGCATCTCCGGCCACGGTGCCGGCGGCTACCTGGCCGGCAACGGCCTGCTGCCGGCGTTCGGCCTCGCCTACCTGGCCGCAACGGCCGTCGCCGAGACCCTCGACGCGGCCGGCGCCGGCGCGTCGTGACCACCGGTGACGAGCGAACACGGGCTCTGCGCTTCGTGCGCGAGGACGCCGGGTTCGCTCGGGTGCTGACGTCCGACGCGGCCGGCCACCTGGTCGGGCGCACCGCCAGCGCGTTCCTGAACGACGATTGGACGGTCGACACGGTGCAGCGTGCCATGCACCGCCGCGTCAAGCAGCTCGAGCGCGACGGGCGCGTGCTGGTCATGTGGAGCGGCGAGCCAGCGGCCGACTCGGTCAACGACTCGCCGTCGACCTTCGACCTCGGGCTGACCATCCCACGCGTGGTGTTCGTGCGCGGCGTCGCGCGACCGCTGGACGCCGATGCGACGTGGGAGGTCTATCACCGGCACAGCGAGCGGCTGCGCGCGGCGGGCCACACCAAGGCACCGGTGCGTGACCGCGCCGACATCGACGAGAACTTCGCCGGTGTGCGCATCGAGCCGCGCTGGATCCGCCTGGAGGGCTTCGGCCGGGGCGCCGAGAGCTTCACCTGGACCATCCGACCGAGCAGCTGAGCGACCACCCGCTCAGGCACCCACAGCAAGGAGACCCGCACGTGATCAAGGCGATTCTGGGCTACGACATCGTCGAGGGCGTCAGCGCGGAGGAGTACGAGCGCTGGCTCTTCGAGATCCACGCCCCCGACCTGCTGGCCAACCCGAACCTCGACCGCATCGTGTTCAACAAGGTGCTGCGGCCGGTCACCACCGCGTCTGGTGGGACGGCCGAGGTGCCGCCGAGCCAGCTCTTCTACCGCATCGCGGAGATGCACTTCCGGGACGAGGCCGCCTACGAGGCCTACCGCGCGTGGTTCACTGACAACCCGCTCCCGGCCGAGCGCGGCCCGGGCGGCCGCACGGCCTTCAAGTTCTACCTGATCACCGAGAGCGTCACGGTAGAGCGGTCGCCCGCGTGACCGCTGCGGCCGGCACCCTCAGCGCACCAGCCCCCGAGGTCACCGCGGAACTGGCGGAGGCGGCGCTGGCTGCCTACCGAAAGCCCGCCGTCCCTCGGTACACGGACGTCGACGCGCTCACCGGGTTCGCGCGCGAGCCGGTCGACGCCGGACTGCAGAGGTGGGCCCAGCAGATCGCCACGCCGGAGGGGTTTCCGCTGATCGGCACCGGACTGCACGCTCCGACGTACCCAGCGCTGCTGTGGAACGGCGCGCGCTTGGACGCGGCTGCTCCGGACGTGAGCTGGGCGCCGTTGCTTGCTGCGCTCGCGGCGGCTCCCGACAACGACCAGGGACTCGGCCGACTCTTCCGCGCGCTCCAAGCCGCTGAGACGGTCCGGCAGGACGCGGCACGACTGCTCGTCGGAGCGACGATGCCCATCGCTTGGCCGACCCTGTCGACGCTCGCGTCGGCGACCGCGGCGCAGCTGATGGGTCCGCACGAGGGGGAGGGGCTGGTGCGGGTCCTGGACCTGGCCGCCAGCCTCACCGTGCTCACGACGGGTGATCGTCGCAGCGTTGCCTCCGGACTGTGGACCGGGCACGGCGCCGCGTCCGGCTGGCTCGCCGCCCGGCTCCCCGAGGGTGCTGTCTCGCCGATGGCGGGCAGTGTCGTCCACACGCTCTCCGCCGCGGCCGGCCGCCCCCTCGCCGCCTCAGATGGAGTTGAGCCCGGCCTCCGCTCCGTCGCCGACCTGCTCGCCCGGCTGCGGTGAGCGTCGAGCGGCAGGGCCCACGCATCCTGCTCAACCTGGCACGCCCGCGCGGCGTCCAGGCCCCGGTCGCTGCCGCGGAGGCTGCCGTGGTGGCAGGTGTCGACGGCGTGGGATTCGCCGACAGCCCACGGATGTTCCCGGACCCGTTCCTGACGGCCGCCCGCGTGCTGAGCGCCACCGGCGCCACGGTCTGCGGGCCGTGCGTCCTCGGTCTCGGGCTGCACCACCCTGCGGTCGTCGCGCAGGCGCTGGCGACCCTGGCCGAGCAGCACCCGGGCCGGACCATGCTGGCGGTCGCCCGCGGCGAGAGCTCGCTGGCCAACGAGGACCTACCCGTGCCTTCGCTAGCGGCGTACCGATCCTCCTTGGAGCGGCTGCGCGCGCGCCTCGACGAGCTCGAGCCGTACGTCCCCGGCGGGCTCGGGCCGGTGATCGGCGCAGCCTCCGGGCCCCGGACGATCGCCGTCAACGCCGGCACGCTGGGCGGTGTGCTGCTCGACGTGGGGGCCGAGCCGACGATCATCGCCCGCGCGGTGGAGGTGGCGCGGACCGCCGCGCCCGAGGTGCGGTGCTGGCTCTTCGTCCGGGCCGTCGTGACCGAGACCGAGGAGGAGGCCACCGCCGCGGCAGTCCCGATCCTCGGATCCTGCGCGACCCGGCTGCTGCGCTCGCCGCAGTGGTACGACGTGGCGCCCGAGCAGATGACTCGCGTCGGCGCGGTCGCAGCGGCGCACGACTACCGCCGTCACGGCACCGCCGAGGCGTCGGGTGAACGCGCGACCGACGCCGGGATCGACGCGCTCATCCGCGACCGTTTCGTGCTCACCGGCAGCGGGGACGAGATCATTCGGCGGCTGCGGCCGCTCGCGACGCTCGGCATCGAGGGCATCGTCCTGGCCGGTGCCACCGCCGGCATCGAACAGCGGCTCGCGCCGACAGCCGCCGCCGTCCGCGCCGGCTTCGCTCCGTCCACCACGATCTGAGGACGCACATGACCACTTCCGCCACGACGCCCAGCAGTGCGGCTGGCACGACGCCCAGCACTGCGGCCGGCACCACGCTGACGCTGGACCTGGCCGCCCTGGGCGAGTTCGCCGCGACCTCCACCGCCACCGACCTTCCCGAGCAGACCTGGCGCTTCGGTCGGATCCTCTTGCTGGACTCGCTCGGCGCGCTGCTCGGCGGCCTGCGCTACCCGGCCGTGCGCAGCCTCGGCGCGAGCACCGGTACGGCGCCGCAAGGCTCGACACCGTTCGGCTGGCTGACCACGCTCGGTGCAGCGGCGACCTGGCTGGATGCCGATTCGGGCGGGTCCTTCCACCCGGCCGGTGCTCGGATCCCTCCGGTGCCGACCGCGCACCCCGCGCCGCATGTGCTGCCGCTGCTGCTGCATGCCCTGCTGCAGGACGGCACCGTCGACGACACCACGGCGGTCCACGCATTCATCGTGGGCTGCGAGGTCGGGCTTCGCTTCGGCGCCGGCACCTCGCTGCGTGTCGGCCTGCACCCGCACGGCATCCACGGTCCGATCGCGGCAGCCGTCGCCGCCGGCGTGCTGGCGGGTGACTCCGCGGAGACGATCACGCGGGCGATCGAGTTGGCGGGCTCACTGCCGATGGGGGCAACCCTCGCCGTACCGATGCACGGCGGGACGGTGCGCAACGTCTGGACAGGGCTGGGCTCCTACTACGGCGCGCTGGCGGCCGAGCTCGCGCGTCTCGGCCACCCGAGCGACCTCGACCTGCTTGTGCGCCTGTACGGAGGCGTCGTCACGACCGACGCCGACTCGGAGGAAATCGTCGGCAGCCTGGGGGAGCGGTGGCGCCTGCGTGACAGCTACCTCAAGCCGTACGCCTGCGCCCGCTGGGTCCACCCCACGCTCGACGCGCTGCGCCTAGCGCTCGCCGACGCCGCGTCGCCGACACCGGACGAGGTCAGGGCGATCGAGGTCGAGACGTTCGCCTTCGCCGCCTCGCTCGACACCTCGGGCGACGAGTCCGATCTGCACGCCCGCTTCTCGGTGCCCCGCTGCGCCGCCTCGGTGGTGGTCGACGGGCACCTCGACGCCGACGGCTTCCTCCCCGAGAGCTTCGACCGGGCGGAGGTCATCGACCTGATCGGCCGGATCCGGCTGAGCGAGGTGGCGGAGTTCAGCGCCGCATTGCCGGCCGAGCGGCCCGCGCGTGTCACCGTCCGGACGGCCCGGGGTGTGGGTGTCGGGGAGGTCCGCAACGCACGCGGAAACCCCGACAGCCCGCTCACCGACGCCGAGGTGGTGGCGAAGTTCCTCGGCAACGTCGGTCCGTACCTTCCGGACGAGGTGCTCGATCCGGTGGTCGCCACGCTCACCGCACGTGAGACGGTCGATTCGAGGACTGCTGGCGGCGCAACCCTGCGTCACCTGGCCCAGGCGCTCGACGCCCGGCTCGTGCAGGACTGACGGTTTGCCTGACCGTGCCGGGAAGCGACCCGAGCGCACGCTCTGGCAACTGGTCACCTGTCCCCATCCCTTCGGGGCGACCACCTTCGGCATGTCGACCTCGGCGGGCTCGCGGGGACGAGGCCGGACACGGTTCGCTCGGTCAGCGCACCCGCCGCTCGACCAGCTCGTAGAGGTGTCCGTCAGGCGCCCTGAAGTGGACGTACCGCTCGCGCTCGTTGCCGCCAGGCTCGCCGACCGACGTTCCCGACGCCTTCAGCTCGGCGATCGCCTCATCGAGATCCGCGACCAGGAATCCGAGAGATCTGGCGGTGTCTCCCATGCCGCCGGGTGCCGCGACGGCGAACGAGCTCCCGTCCGGCAGGTCGAAGAGGTCGGCCTCGACGCCCTCAACCACTCGTCTGGACAGTCCGAGTACGACGTCGACGAACCGTGTCATGTCCGTGCGCTCGGGGGTCGAGGTGCCGGCGAAGCAAAGTCCCAGGATGCGCACCGGCGCAGCGTAACGCGCTGGACCGTGGCGAGGTCCCGGAGTTCGAGGCCGCGCTGGACCTGAGGCTGCTGTTGCGGATGACCTCCGCGACGTCAGCATGAAGCGAGTCACGAGGCCGGCATAGCACCTCCCTGCCGGGCGTGTGCTCAGGTGGTCGGTGCGCCTTCCGCGGCCTCCTCGCTGGTGTCCGCACGCAACCTGTCGAGGAGGCGGGGGTGCCCCTTCAGGTACTGGGCCCCAGCTCGAACGCCCCAGAAGAAGGCGGCAAGCGCACCAAGGGCGACGATGATCGAGTCCCAAGGATGGGCCAGCCACCCGGCTCCGCCGTAGCTGCCGATCGCCGCGACGAGGTAGACGAACGAGATGTAGACGACCAGCCAGGTACCGCCGGCGAGGTCACCGGGGTCCCGTTCGCCGCGGATGAAGCTGACGACGAACCAGACCAGCCCGACCAGCAGCGCGATGACCGTCTTCCAGAGCGTGGACCAGTCCTGCCAGAGGATCACCAGCGAGGCCACCACGAAGGCGACCGGGGCGATGACGGCCATGCCGCGCAGCCTGCTCGAGTCGTCCCCGAGCCCGACGCGCCGGAAGACCAGCACCGAGACCGAGCCGATCGAGAAGGTGAGTGCGGCCAGGGCGCTGAGCACCTCGACGATGCTGTGCCAGCTGGGGAGCAGGATGATCGTGCCGGCACCGAGGACGAAGTTGACCAGGAGCGCGACGACCGGCACTCCGGTCCGCTCGCTCACCCGCATCACGACGTGGGGGAAGAAGCCGTTCTTGGCGAGGCCGAAGACGTTGCGAGCGTTGGCTGCGGTGTAGACGATGCCCGACCCGGACGGGGAGATCGACGAGTCCGCGATGAGCAGCCAGGACAGCCAGGTGAAGCCGAGCATCTTGGCAAGATCGGCGAAGGGGGAGTCCAGGTTGACCCCGTGCCAGCCCGCCTTCGCGAGCTCGGAGGCCGGCAGGCCGCCGAGGTAGCCGACCTGCAGACCGAGGTAGAGCACGATGCTGAAGCCGATCGTCACCACCATCGCCCGCGGGATGTCCCGATGCGGGTTGCGGGCCTCGCCGGAGAGCTCGATGACGTTGCGGAAGCCGGTGTAGGCGAAGATGAGGCCGCCGGAGGCGATCGCCGAGAACGCCGCCGAGAGGCCGTACGGCGCGAAGCCGTGCGCACTGATGTTGTGCGAGATGCCGCCGGCCTTGTCGTTGGCGCCGAACCCGCTGGCGAGCAGCAGCACGACGGTGATGGTCGGGATGGCCAGCTTCACCACGGTGACGATGTTGTTCGACGTGGCGAACCACTTCACGCCGAAGTAGTTGATGACGACGAACACAGCCATGAGAAGCACCGCGACCGCAGTGCCGAGGGTGGTCAGGTCCCCGGTCGTCGTGTCGTAGACGCCGTCCCACCAGGAGGAGGCGTACTGCACGACGGCGGACGCCTCGCTCGGAGGGTTCGCGACGTAGGAGAGCCACATCGCCCACCCGATGATGCTTGCTGCCAGCCGCCCGTTGGAATAGAGCGGGTAGCGGACCAGACCGCCCGATTCAGGTCGAACCATGCCGAGCTCCGCGAAGACCAGCGCGATCATCAGCATCAGCGCTCCGGCGATCACCCACGCGATCAGCGCAGCGGGCCCCGCCTCCTGGGAGGCGTACATCGCCGAGAACAGCCACCCGGAGCCGATCACGCTGCCGATGCCGGCCGCAGCGAGCGACCAGAACCCGAGTTCACGGCGGAGCTTGCTGTCCTCGCGGTCGGCCGCTCCCTGCCGGTCCAACTGATCGCTCGCACTCATCTGCCGCCTCCTGTGTCGCGAGTGTCGGGACACGCGCTACCCGTTCGGCGGCGGCGGCAAACCCTGGTGACCAGTCGCAGCCCGCGCATCGGGGGCGTCGGGTGACATCGAGTCGGTGGGGCAGACCCGAACCGGGTGACGGCGACGCTGGAGCATGCGTTCCTGCGTCTCGGCCTCCCGGGAGGTGGCCGCGGTGTCGTTCCCGTCCATGCCGACCAGCCACACGAGGCCACGCCCGCGACCGGGATTTCGTTCGTCCTCAGCGTTGTCGTCATAGACGAGCGCGACTGCGTAGGTGAGTGAGTCGCCTGCCTGCTTCTGGGCCCAGTCGATCACCTGGAGGACGTCGGCACCCGTGATGTCGTAGGTGTCGGTCCACCCATAGGTGGACGAGTCGCCGCTTCCGTGCAAGTACACGCGGAAGCGAGGCTCATCGTTCTCCCAGTTGCTATCGCGCTCGTCGACCTGCTCGATGTGCACCCCGCTCATGCACCGAAGCCTCGCATCTTGGGCCCCTGTCATTAGTGGATCCGTGCATCGGGAAAACACATCGGAAGGCGAGAGAACGACGTACGCCGCCCTTGCAACCAATTCGTCGCCCCATGTGGCGGTCTTGGGTCTACGGTCCAGTCGTGGCGCCGGGGTCGTTCGACGAACAGCCGTTCGCCGCTGCGGGGAGACCAGCAATCGAAGGGTGAGAACGTGCGGCGACGGCAGGTAATGCTTTCGGTGATCGCCGCGGCGTTGGTAGGCACCGGGGTGACCGGTTGCAGCCACTCACCCAGCGGGCGGTCCGAACCGCCCATGGGGGCATCTCCCGCGGCCTCCCGTCATCCGAGCGTGCCGATGACCGCGAATGACGAGCTGCTGGCAGCGGTCCAGGCGGCGGTCAAGCCAGCGAGCAGCACCTTGTACGTCGGGTTCGGGGCGGGAACCCGCGTCTTCGATGTCACCGACAACGACGCCAAGAGCTTTCACATCACCGTCTCTTGCGTGGGTGACAATGCGACCTTCAACTCTGGGCGAACGAAGTTCTTCCAAGTTACCGGGTGCAGTGGCCAGCGCTCTGTTTACGGCGCTGACGTTCCTCTTCGGTATGTGCACGCAGGGAAGATCACCATCGTCGCCTCGTCCCGAACGCAGTGGGCGGTCGAAGTAACGGCCTCCTAGCGGCACGAAGGGCTGAGCGGAAACGAGCAAGAGCGTGATCACCCGATGGATACAGGCGGGGACCGCGGTCCTCGCCTGCGTCCTCACCTTGGCTGCCTGCGGCAGCGGGCCAGGTCCTCGAACACCCGTGGACGACGGTCGGGGACCACTGTCATTCGTCGGTGGCAGCGGCGGCCAGAGCATCTACGAGCCCAAGCATGCTCAAGATGGCTGGTATGCCACGTTCGCCTTCGAGCCATGCCGGAACGGAACCGGCCACACGTTGATCCTGGAGGATCTGCGCACCACGACCTCGTCTGGTGCGGCCGTCGCCGACGTCTGGTGGCGCCACGTACCCGATGTCGCGGGACGCGTTGGCGGCACGACTGACGAGTGGGACCCGTTCGCGAGCACCAAGGGCTACCCGGGCCACTGGAACGAGACGCAGTTCCGCGGGACCTTCGCTCACGGCATCGCCGGTCGCTCCGTGACGGACAGTTGCACGGCGGATGTGGTTGCCGATGCCTTCGACTCTGTCATCATCGCGCTGCGTGTTCCGCCCATCGGCATCATGGTCAAGAACTTCACCGTCACCTACACGGACAACGGCGAGACCAAGACGCTCCAGGTCCCGTGGAAGCTTGTCGGATGCGGCAGCAGCATCACCGATCCCGAGTGGTGCAATCCGGACGCCTGAGCCGGAGAAGCAGTTCAGCCCCGGACCTGCTTCCGCAGGCCAGGGGCCGAATCTGGTTGGTACGCCATGTAGGACTTGAACCTACAACCCGCTGATTAAGAGTCAGCTGCTCTGCCAATTGAGCTAATGGCGCATGTCTTGGCGACCGCGAGGCGTTCGCTGCAACGACGAGAACACTACCAGCGCGTCGAAGGCGTGCGAAATCGAGGCATCAGCGCGTGTCCAGGACCGCTTGGGCGGCGTTGTGACCACCGATCCCGGAGACCGCGCCGCCGCGGCGGGCGCCCGAGCCGCACAGCAGCACGCTGTCCAGGTGGGTCTGCACGCCCCAGCGTTGCGCCGGCGTCTCCAACCGCGTCCGGTACGGCGCCCATGGCCATTCGAGGTGACCGTGGAAGATATGGCCACCCGGCATCGCGACCTCTGCCTCGATGTCCTGGGGGATCTTCGCCTCGATGCAGGGACGCCCGTCGCCGTCGCGGGCGACCACCGAGGCGATCGGATCGAGCAGGTGCTCGTCGAGCGAGGCCATCGCCCGGGCGACCGCCTGGGCCTTGGCCGCGGCCGGGTCGGCGTCGAAGAGCGAGGCGGGGGTGTGCAGGCCGAAGTAGGTGAGCGTGTGGGAGCCCTCCGGCGCTTCCGCCCCGAGGATCGACGGGTCGGTCAGGGTGTGGCAGTAGACCTCGCCGGGCAGGCGCGAGGGCATCGATCCCGAGGCTGCCTCGGCGTACGCCCGATCCAGGTCCGGATAGTCCTCGCTCAGGTGCAGGGTGCCGGCGAAGGCGACGCGTGGGTCCACCTCCGATCGCAGCCGGGGGAGTCGGTCGAGCAGGAAGTTGACCTTCAGCTGCGCCCCGACCGGCTTGGTGGCTGGGTCCTCGGGCTCGCCGAGCAGGATCCGCAGCACCCAGGGGGCGACGTTGGCCAGCACGACCGACGCGCCGACGGTGTGGGCGCCGTAGGGGTCGTCCCAGGTGATCTCGGCGCCGCCGTCCGCTGCTCGGATCTGCCGCACTCCCGCCCCGGTGAAGAGCTCGGCGCCGGCGTCCACCGCGGCACGGGCGAGGGCGTCGGTCACCGACCCCATCCCGCCGACGGGCACCCGCCACTCGCCGGTGCCGTTGCCGATCAGGTGGTAGAGGAAGCAGCGGTTCTGCACCAGCGACGGGTCGTGCAGCGAGGCGAACGTGCCGATCAGCGCATCGGTCGCGACCACGCCGCGGACCGTCGGATCGGTGAAGCGGCGCTCGATGGCCTCGCCGATCGGGCGCTCGACCAGGTCGTTCCAGATGTCCGCGGGGACGCGGTCGCGCAGGGAGCGGTCGGTCGGCAGGGGCTCGGTCAGGGTCGGCGCGACCACCTCGGCGACCGCTGCCACGCCGGCGTAGAAGGCACGCCAGGCGTCGTACTCCTCCTCGCCGCCGGTCAGCGCCCGGAACGACGCCGCGGTGGCCGGTCCCTCCGGCCGTTCGACGAGCAGGCCACTCGCGCGCCCGGCGCGGCTCACCGGCGTGTACGACGCGATCGAGCGCGACTCCAGCCGCAGGTCCAGGCCGAGGTCGGCGAGGATCCGGTCGGGCAGCAGCGAGACCAGGTAGCTGTAGCGCGAGAGCCGCGTCGCGCGACCGGGGAACGCCTGTGCGGACACAGCGGCGCCGCCGACGTGGTCGAGCCGCTCGAGCACCAGGACCTGCAGGCCTGCACGGGCGAGGTAGGCGGCGGCGGTCAGGCCGTTGTGGCCCCCGCCGACCACCACCACGTCGTAGTGACTGCGCACGCCCCCACCTTAGTGACGCGGCGCTAGCCGCTCCCGGCCGATGGCTTCGGGTCAGGTCCGCTTGCGGTTCGCGATCTCGTCGGAGAGCTGCTGCACCTGGGCGGGGTCCGCGTCCCGGGCAAGGGCGACGCAGTGGTCCAGGACGTTCGGCCGGTAGCGCACGGGGAAGGTCTGTCCTGGGGCGAGTCGGGTCAGCTCGGTGATCGTGAAGTCTTCGTCGGCGATACCGCGGAACGAGATGCCGTCGGCGGTCTCCACGTCGATCATCAGGACCACACGCGGATTGCTGTTGACCTCCCGCCAGTCGACGAGGACGCCGAGCGCGAGCGCCCCCGTGCGCAACTCCGCATTGCGCTTCATGGCAGCCCTGCTCAGGAGCGGGTTCGGGGCGACGCCGGGGAAGTCGGGGCCGACACCGAGCGATTCTCGACTCAGGTCGGGCCTGAGCTGCGCCATCAGACCGTCGAGCTCCTGCTTCTTCTTCGAACCGAACATCCTGATCCCTCCCTCACGCCAGTGCCGGAGTCTCGGCTTGGCGCTCCGCGCTCACGGCGATCGTATGGCACGGCCGTTCCCGACCTCCGTCACATCGCTCCGTCCCGATGGCGTCGCCGGCTGCGGTCGAGGACGGGGTCTTTCGAGAGCGACGGACGGGACACGACACCAGAGTTCCAGTCAGAACGCTCACGCTTTGTCAGACCCCGTCCTAGGTCTAGGAGCCGGCCACTAGACGGACAGGAAGATCTGCTTCTCGAAGAAATGCCGAGCGTAGGGGTTGTCGTTGTAGCGCTCGATCTCCCGGTAGCCGGCGCGGCGATACATCCGGACCGCCTCGACCAGGGTGTCGTTGGTGTCCAACCGCACCACGTGGTGCCCCAGCCCCGCGGCGACCGACTCCAGGTGTCGCAGCAGCCGTGTGCCGAGCCCGATGCCGCGCCAGTCGAGGTCGACCCACATCCGCTTGATCTCGGCGTACCGGATGTCGGCGGTGATCGTCTGGACGCCTCCGCAGGCGACCGCCGGTGCGTCGGGCCGGCCCTCCGGGAGGACCACCACGAACGCACCGGTCGGCGCGCTGAGCAGCTCGGCGTCCTTGGTGCTCTGTTCGCCCGCGTCGAAGCCGTCGGGGAAGCGGTCGTCGAGCTCGGCGAAGTACGCCGCCATCGCCGCCGCGGCGACCGTGGACGTGGGATCGACGGTGTGGAAGGTGACGGCTGCGGCCATGCCGGGCACTGTAGTCAGGCCTCCCAGACGGCAGCGTCATGAGCGAAGACCACCCGGCGCGGGTCGAAGGCCAGCAGTCGCTCCATCCACACCGGGGCCGTCGGCAGCGGCTCGCCGTGACCCAGCGCCCGAGCGCGGGCGGCGAGCGCGTCGGCACTCCAGGCCGAGGCGGTGTCGTGTGACTGACCGGCGAGCACCACCGTCCCGTCGGGCGAGACCACGACCACCGACTGGTGGCCCTCGACATGGCCGGGCGTCGGGATCACGTGCACGCCCGGCAGAGGCTCGGCCTCGCCGTCGAGCGCCTGGTAATTGCTGCCCGGGTGGTCGAGCAGCTCGGTGAAGGTGTAGTCGCCCGACCGTGCCGTGGTCAGCTCGGTGCGCTGGGCCAGGATCGGGGTGGCACCGAGGAGTGGGTTGCCGCCGCAGTGGTCGAAGTGCAGGTGGCAGTTGACGACGATGGCCAGGTCGCTGACCGCGACCCCGGCGCCGGCGAGTGCGTCGGGCAGCTCGATCCGACGGGGTCGATACCAGTGCTCGGTCTCCTCGTCGCCGCGACCGATGCCGGTGTCGAGAAGGACCAGGCCGTCGCGGTGGCGAATCAGGTAGCCATAGACCGCCTCGACCCGCGGCGCGCCGCTCCCGGTCTCCGCGGCCGGACGCACGAAGGTGCCGAGCAGCAGCCGGTGGACGCTGGTCACGACGTCAACCTACGCCGTACGACGAAACGGCCCCTGGCCCGCGTCTCCGCAGGCCAGGGGCCGTTTCCTTGGGGTGAGCGACGGGGCTTGAACCCGCGACCCTCGCGACCACAACGCGATGCTCTACCAGCTGAGCTACGCCCACCACGCGCACTGACTGACGTCAGGCACGACCGGAACTATAGGGGAATCAGTTCCCGGTTGTGGAATCGGTATCGGCCTTCAGGCCGGTGATCGAGCCGCCGTGCCGCTCGGCGATCGCCTTGGCGGCGTCGCTGTCGATGCCGGGGAGGGGGAGGAAGACCGCCTCGCGGTAGTAGCGCAGCTCCTCGATCGACTCCTGGATGTCAGCCAGCGCGCGGTGGTTGCCGCGCTTGGCCGGAGCCTGGAAGTAGGCGCGCGGGAACCAGCGCCGGGACAGCTCCTTGATCGTGGAGACGTCCACGTTGCGGTAGTGCAGCCAACCCTCGAGGGTCGGCATGTCGCGGGCCAGGAACGACCGGTCGGTGCCCACGGTGTTGCCGGCCAGCGGCGGCCGCGCGTCGGCACCGCACTGCTCCTGGACGTAGGCGAGCACCTTCGCCTCGGCCTCCGCGAGCGTCACGCCCTCGTCCAGCTCCGGCAGCAGCGCCGAGTTGGTGTGCATCGTGCGGACGAAGTCGTCCATCTGCGCCAGCGCGTCGGCCGGCGGCTTGATCACGATGTCGACGCCCTCGCCGAGCACGTTGAGGTCGTAGTCGGTCACCAGGGCGGCGACCTCGATCAGGGCATCGGCCTCGAGGGAGAGGCCTGTCATCTCGCAGTCGATCCAGACGAGTCGGTCAGAGGTGGACACGAAGAGCACCTTAGTCCGGACCCGCTCAGGCCCAGAGTCGGCTGCCGAAGTGGGCGTAGATGATCCCGATCAGGACCAGGAAGTGCAGCACGATCCACACCGGCGTGACCTCGTAGACGAGCTTGGCCACCGCGTTGTCGTAGGCCCAGCTGCGCAGGTTCCGGGCGGTGACCGCCCAGAAGGTCGGGATCATGACCGCCCACGTCACCATGCACCAGGGGCAGAGCGCGTTGATGTGGAAGATCGTCTGGAACTGCAGCCAGCTGACCATCACGATGCCGCCCACGACCCCGACCTCGAGCGCGATCCAGTGCCAGGCCCGCAGCCTCACGTCTGAGATCAGCAGCACGCCCAGCGCCGCGACCACGGGCCAGGCGGCCACGCCGATGACGGGATTGGGCAGGTTCCAGAAGATCGAGGCCTGCGGCGTGTTGATGACGTGGCCGCAGCCGACGATCGGGTTGAGGTTGCACGAGAGCGTCGGGTTGTGGCCGGCCGCGAGCTGCTCGAAGTAGGAGAGCTTGTCCAGCACGAGGCTGGCGGCGGCGTACAGGCCGACCAGACCGGCGACCAGCAGCCACCATCGCAGCACCCGGCCCTCGCCCGCGTGCCGGCGCTCGTAGTCGTCGGTGGCGAGCAGGTAGGCCCGCCAGGTCTCCTCGTCGGCGTCGGCGTCGGGCTCGACCGGCGGGTCGACGTGAGAGTCGGCGTGGTTCTGCACGGCGCTGCTACTCCTTCATCGGCGGACGGATCCGCACGTTCCTCACTCCATCTTCGCCGACCAGCAGCCGGCTGTCAGGCGGCTGCCTTGACGCCGGCCGCGCTGCAGACGTTCGCAGGCTTCTGATCGGTGAGCTGGCACAGCGTGGAGGTGATGGCGTTCGCGGCACCGACGATCGACTTCGTCACCGTGCTGCTCGGGTCGGAGAGATCCTTGGCGATGTCCTGGTGGCTCAGTCCCTGCAGGGTCGCGGGGTCGTACGCCGCGCCCGAGGAGGCGAACTTGCCGCCGTAGTCGATGAACGGGATGCCGCCGTCGCTGCCGACGTACTGCTTGGTGTCATAGGTGTCCAGGATCTTCTGGTCCTCGGGGCTGAGCGTGTCGAGTGGCTGCCGGTCCCGGTCGGTCTGCTCGACGCCGGTGAAGGAGAGATAGTCGCTCTTGTACGTCGAGCCGTGGAAGCTCAACGTCGCGGTGTCGGGATCGGTGTCGGTCGAGGACGACGTCGTCTGGCCCAGCCCGGTGAAGGTGCCGAACCGGGAGAGCGCGTTGACCACGGCCCAGCGCTGCGCGGCGCAGTAGGGGCAGTACTCGGCCCCGACGTAGAGCACCCGGGGCTTGCCATCGCTGGTGAGCGGCGTGGCTCCGGTCAGTGCCACCGGCTTGGAGATGTCGCTGCCACCGGCACCGACCGCGTCGATGACGCTCGGGGAGACGTTGGTGATGGCCTTCTCCGCCTGCGGATCCAGGGAGGTCGAGGCTGACCCGCCGCCCCCGCCACCTCCGCTGCCGCTGATGCTCAGCCCGATGCCCGTCCCGACAGCGGCGACGATGACCACCACGATCGCGACCACACCGGCCAGCTTGAGGCGCGCCGTACGGCGGGACTTGGCCTGGTCGCGCAGCATCTGGGCGCGCATCGCCTCGCGGCGCGCCGCCTTCGCCGCGTTCTTGCTCGGGGTCCCGTCAGAAGGCGGCGTCGCGCCCTGTGGTTGGTCATTCGCCTTGCCACTCATGCTCCGCATGCTAGATCGCCTCGATGAGAGCAGGTTGAGAGCCGGCTTGAGGGGCGGCTTGGCAACACGACCGGTCGGAGGTCGTCCACCCTGCTCGCGGCTGGGCGCTGCGTGGCAGGATCTCGGTCGACGCACCGCTCTTCCGACGTACGAATGAGGCCTGACATGTCCAAGCGCGACGAACGCGCCACTGCCGCTGCCAAGCTCGCCGAGGAGGCCCGTCGCACGGAGCGCCGCGCCACCATCGTGAAGGTGAGCGCGCTGGTCCTGGCGCTCGCCGCGATCGTCGCGATCTGCGTCGTGATCGGGCTGAACGCCGGTGGCAACGACAAGGTCGACACCGACGCCGCGAACAGCAGCGACGCCTCGACCTACAGCCTCAGCGTCGGCGACCCGAACGCCCCGCACAAGATCGTCATCTACGAGGACTTCCTCTGTCCCTTCTGCGACCAGCTCGAGCTCGCGTCCCGCGACAAGCTGGCGCAACTGGCCGCCGACGGCAAGGTCTACGTGCAGTACCGGCCGTTCCGGCTGCTCTCGCCCCAATACTCCGGACAGGCGCTCAACGCGTTCGCCGTGGTGCTGGCGAAGTCCGGCCCCGACGTCGCCAAGAAGTTCCACGACCTGCTCTACGAGAACCAGCCCGACGAGTCGGGCCCGTTCCCGCCGGTGAGCTCCCTGGTCGACCTCGCCGTCAAGGCTGGTGCCGACGAGAGTGCGGTGCGGGCGGGCATCGAGGACACCACCTCGCAGAAGGCCTGGACCGACGGCGCCACCAAGGCGGCCCAGGCGGCCGGCGTCGAGGGCACGCCGACGATCCTGCTCGACGGCAAGCAGTTCCAGGACGGCAACACCGTGCCCGAGCTCGCGGCCAACCTGATCAAGGCCGTCTCCTGACCCCGTCGCGACCCTGCGGGTGAGCGTTTAGGCTCACGCCCGTGCACATCGAGCGGGTCAAGAAGTACGTCCTCTCGATCCTCGCCTGCGCGGTGCTGATGCTGCACTCGCTCGCGGTGGCGGTGCTCGGCACCCAGACCAACGGCGCCGGTGGCTCCCGGCCCGGACTCTTCGTGATGTCGGTGCTGCTCGGTGCCTTCGGGATCGTGCTGGTGCGCGCGATCAATCGGCTGCCGGTGCTGACGCCCTGGCTGCTCACCGCGCCGGTCATCCCGACCGTCGTCTACGTCCTCTACTTCCAGGTGATCGCATGAAGGACTTCATCGCCGGGCTCCCCAAGGCGGAGCTGCACGTCCACCACGTCGGGTCGGCCTCGCCGCGGATCGTCGCCGAGCTGGCCGCCCGCCACCCTGCGGCAGGCGTGCCGAGCGATCTCGACGAGCTGCGCGGATTCTTCACCTTCCGCGACTTCGCCCACTTCATCGAGGTCTACCTCGCGGTGGTCGACCTCATCCGTACGCCGGAGGACATCCGCTACCTCACCTACGAGATCGGCCGCGAGATGGCGCAGGGCCAGAACCTGCGGTACGCCGAGCTGACGTGCACGCCGTACACCTCGGTGCTGGCCGGCGTCCCGATCGAGGCCTACACCGAGGCGATCGAGGACGCCCGGGTGGCAGCGATGCGTGACTTCGGCCTGGTGCTGCGCTGGATCTACGACATCCCCGGCGAGCTCGGCATCCCTGCCGCCGACGCGACGCTCTCCTACGCCCTCGACCACCGGACCGACGCGCTGATCGGCTTCGGGCTCGGCGGCCCGGAGATCGGCGTACCCAGGCCGCAGTTCGCGCCGCACTTCGACCGGGCCCGCGCAGCCGGCCTGCACTGCGTCCCGCACGCCGGCGAGACCACCGGTCCGCAGACGATCTGGGACGCGCTGAACCTGCTCCACGCCGAGCGGATCGGTCACGGCACCTCTGCCGCGGCCGACCCGGCGCTGCTGGAGCACCTGGCCACGACCGGCATCCCGCTGGAGGTCTGCCCGTCGTCCAACATCGCTACCCGAGCCGTCGCCACCTTGGCCGAGCACCCGTTGAAGACGTTCGTGGAGGCCGGCGTGACGGTCACGATCAACTCCGACGACCCGCCGATGTTCGGCACCACACTGAACCGCGAGTACGAGATCGCCGCCGAGCTGCTCGACCTGGATGAGGCCGGGCTGGCAGAGCTGGCGCGCGGCGGCGTACGGGCCTCGTTCGCGCCGGCCGACGTGCAGCAGCAGGTGCTCGCGGAGATCGACTCCTACCTCGGCTAGGCGCTCTCACCAGTTCCTCAAGAAAGTCCCCAGGAGGACGTCAGGTTCGGCGCGCATGCTCGTCGCATGGCAGCAGTGATCCCGTCGGCCCCGGCGCCGAACGTCTCCTCGACGTTCGGCAGGCTCGCGCGCCGGGACGCGGTGGTCCGCACGGCGCTGATAGCGGTGCTGTGGCTGGGCGTGCTGCTCGTGGCCTACTGGTGGGCGGCGGGCGGCGGCTTCCAAGACCTCGGCTCCTCGCTGACCGACGCCCTGATGTCACTCGGTCGACTCAGCGGCCTGGTCGGCTCGGCCCTGCTGCTGGCGCAGGTGCTGCTGATAGCGCGGGTGCCGCTGCTCGAGCGCGCCTACGGCCAGGACCGGCTGGTGCGGATCCACCGGATCGTCGGGTTCACCTCCTTCGACCTGATCGTGGTCCACGTCGTCCTCATCACGTGGGCGTACGCCGCCGGCAGGCTGTCCTCGACCCCCGCCACGTTGTGGAACCTGACCTGGGACTACCCCGGCATGCTGCTCGCGGTCGCCGGCACGCTGCTGCTGATCCTGGTGGTGGTCACCTCGCTGCGCGCGGCCCGACGCCGGCTGCGCTACGAGTCTTGGCACCTGTTGCACCTCTACGGCTACCTCGGCGCCGGGCTGGCGCTGCCGCACCAGCTGTGGACCGGGCAGGAGTTCCTCGCGAGCCCGCGGGCGACGTACTTCTGGTGGGCGGCGTGGGCCGCCGTGGCCGCGACGGTGCTCGTCTTCCGGGTGCTCGCGCCGCTGGTGCGCAACTACCGGCACGGGCTGCGGGTGGCGGCCATCTTCCCCGAGGGCCCGGGGGTCGTCTCGGTCCACCTGATCGGCCGCCGGCTGGACCGGCTGCGCGCCGAGCCGGGGCAGTACTTCACCTGGCGCTTCCTCGACCGGGAGGGTTGGACCCGGGCCAATCCGTTCTCGCTCTCGGCGGCGCCCGACGGACAGACGCTGCGGATCACCGTGCAGAACGACGGCGACGGCAGTGCGTCGGTGGCGGCGCTGCGACCGGGGCAGAGGGTGCTTGTCGAGGGCCCGTTCGGCCGGATGACGCCGAGGGCGCGGACCCAACGCAAGGTCGCCATGATCGGGGCCGGCGTGGGTCTCGCGCCGCTGCGGGCGCTGGCCGAAGGGCTCGGATATGCCCAGGGGGAGGCCGTGCTGCTGCAGCGCTATCGCAGCCACCCGCTGTTCTCCGGCGAGCTCGGTGGCCTACGCGAACGACGCGGGCTGAACGTGGTCGCGATGCCGGGACCTCGACGCAGCCTGGGGTCCTGGGTGGGCGAGGGCTATGACGGCTACACCGACACGCAGGTCCTGCTCGGCTGGATCCCCGACCTGGTGCAGCGCGATGTCTACGTATGCGGCCCGCCCGCCTGGACGGCCGCGGTACGGAAGGCGGCCGAGCAGGCCGGCCTCCCCCGGGAGCAATGGCACGAGGAGGCGTTCGGATGGTGAGGGGCGTGAACCGGATCGTCTTCTGGTTCCTCTCGACGGTCACGGTGCTGGTGCTGCTCTTCGGTTACCACACCTCCACCTCGGGGCCGGCGGCCTCGGCGCCGCTGAGCGCGATCGCCTCGGTGACGCCGGGCGCGACCAGCGACGCGACGACGGAGGACTCGGGAAGCTCGAGCGGCTCCAGTGGCTCGTCCGCCACGACCACCGTCACCGGGGACGAGGCTCAGACGCAGTGGGGACCGGTCCAGGTGCAGCTGAGCATCGCCGACGGCAAGATCACCGACGTGGCGGTGCCGACCTACCCCAACGGCAACGGCCGCGATGCGGAGATCAACTCCTACGCGCTCCCGCAGCTCGTCAAGGAGACGATCGCCGCGCAGAGCGCCGACATCGACATGGTCAGTGGCGCCACCGTCACCAGCGACGGCTACCTCCAGTCACTGCAGAGCGCACTCGACAAGGCCGGCCTGTGAGCACCTCCGTCGACAGCACGCGAACCACGCCCGTGATGCGGTACGTCGACCACGTGATGGGGATGCCGGTCAGCCTCGCCCTGCGCGGCCGACACGCGGACGACGCCAGGGCCCAGGATGCGTGGGCCGAGGCGATGGCGACACTGCGCGACGTCGACCGGGTGTTCTCCACCTACCGTGCCGACTCGCACGTCTCGCGGCTCGATCGCGGCGAGATCACCTTGGTCGCCTGCCCGCCGGAGGTGCTCGAGGTGCTGGCGCTGGGGGAGCGGTGGCGGCAGGAGTCGGGCGGGGCCTTCGACGTACGGCGTCGGGGGGAGGACGGTGAGCTGCACCTCGATCCGAGCGGCGTGGTCAAGGGCTGGGCCGTCGCGCGGGCGGTGCGGCCGCTGCGGCACCTGGAGGAGACCGGCTTCTGCCTCTCCGCAGGTGGTGACATGGTCTGTGCCGCCGCACCCGGATCGGCGCCGTGGCGGATCGGCATCGAGGACCCGCACGACCCCACCCAGGTGGTGGCGATCGTGCCCGTGCACAACGGCGCCGTGGCAACGTCGGGCCTGGCCCACCGCGGCGCCCACATCACCGATGCCCGGACCGGGCGGGTGCCCTCCGCCGTGGCGTCGGTGACCGTCGTCGCCGACGATCTGGTCCACGCCGACCTGGACGCCACCGCAGCTCTCGCGCTCGACGAGGACGCGGTCTCCTGGCTGGCCGGGCGACGCCGTACGGCGGTGGTGGTGTGGGCCGACGGGCGGCGGGAGGTGCTCGGGCAGGAGTAACGGATGACGTGTTACCCACCCATCTCGTCCGGGCAGATTGATCAGGCTAGACTGATCAACCGTGACTGATCATGCTGCCCTGGAGGAGATCGCCTCCGGCCTCGCGATGAGCGTCAGCCTGCTTCGCCGCCGACTCCGGCAGCGCCCCGTCGAGGGCGTTGACGGCATGCCGACGGTGCCCGAGCTGTCGGCACTCGTGCGACTCGACCGGTTCGGGCCGGCGACCAACGCCGACCTGGCGAAGGCCGAGCAGATCAGTCCGCAGGCGATGAGCGCCACGCTCGGTGGCCTGGAGCGGCGAGGCCTGATCGGCCGGACGGGCGACCCCGCCGACGGCCGCCGCATCCTGCTGGCGATCACCGACCACGGCAAGCAGATGATCGCGGCCAAGCGCGCCGTCCGGACCGAGCAGCTCGCCGCCGCGTTGACCCAGCTCGATGCCGACGAGATCGCCACGCTACGGGCCGCCGTACCTGCCCTCGAGCGGCTGGCAGCCCACCTGTGAGCGTCGCGCTGTGACCACCGTGCAGGAGCGGAGCCGCTCGCAGAACTACCACTGGATCGCGCTGGCCAACACCACCGCCGCGGTCTTCATGAGCGCTCTGGACGGCTCGATCGTGTTGATCGCGTTGCCGGCGATCTTCGGCGGGATCCACATCGACCCGCTCGACCCGCACAACTTCAGCTATCTGCTGTGGATGATCATGGGTTATCGCCTGGTGCAGGCAGTACTGGTGGTGACGGTGGGTCGTCTCGGTGACATGTTCGGCCGGGTCAAGATCTACAACTCCGGATTCCTGGTCTTCACCATCGCCTCGGTGCTGCTCTCCTTCGACCCGTTCGACGGCGGCCGCGCGGCGATCTGGCTGATCGCATGGCGGGTGCTGCAGGCCCTCGGCGGCTCGATGCTGATGGCCAACTCCGCGGCGATCCTCACCGACGCGTTCCCGGCAGAGCGACGCGGTTTCGCGCTCGGGGTCAACCAGGTCGCCGGCCTTGCCGGGCAGTTCATCGGCCTGACGCTCGGCGGCCTGCTCGCCGTCTGGGACTGGCGCGCCGTGTTCTGGGTCAACGTCCCGGTCGGCATCTACGGCACCATCTGGGCCTACACCATGCTCCACGAGACGGCCGTACGCCGTACGCACCGGCCGCGCTTCGACTGGTGGGGCAACCTCACCTTCGCCGGCGGCCTCTCGGCGATCCTGATCGGCATCACCCAGGCGCTGCACCCCTACGGGAACCACACCATGGGCTGGACGAACCCGGTCGTGCTGGCCGAGCTGATCGGGGGAGTGGCGCTGCTGGTCGCGTTCGTGGTCATCGAGCAGAACGTCCCCGAGCCGATGTTCCGCCTCGGCCTGTTCAAGATCCGCGCCTTCACCGCCGGCAACATCGCCGGTCTCACCGCCTCCATCGCGCGCGGCGGCATGCAGTTCGTGCTGATCATCTGGCTGCAGGGCGTGTGGCTGCCGTTGCACGGCTACGACTTCGACAGGACGCCGCTGTGGGCGGGCATCTTCATGGTGCCGCTCTCGATCGGCTTCCTGGTGGCCGGCCCGATCGCCGGCACCCTGTCGGACCGGCTCGGCTCGCGCGGCATCGCAACGAGCGGGATGGTGCTGTTCTCGGCGACGTTCCTGGGACTGGCCGCGCTGCCGATCGACTTCCCGTACTGGCTCTTCGGCACCCTGATCTTCCTCAACGGCATCGCCAACGGCATGTTCACCGCGCCCAACACCTCCTCGATCATGAGCTCGGTCCCGGCCTCGTACCGTGGGGTCGCGTCGGGCATGCGCGCCACCTTCCAGAACACCGGTACGGCGCTGTCCATCGGCGTGTTCATGTCGCTGCTCACCGCCGGCCTGGCCGCCAAGCTCCCGCACACGTTGTCCACCGGGCTGGTCGCCCACGGGGTCTCCTCCGACGTCGCCCAGCAGGTCGGCTCGCTGCCGCCGGTCTCCTCGCTGTTCGCGACCCTGCTCGGGGTGAACCCGATCCAGCACCTGCTCGAGCCCACGGGGGCGCTCGACCATCTCACCGCCGCCCAGCGTGCCCAACTGACCGGCCACACCTTCTTCCCACAACTGATCGCGGGGCCGTTCCACACCGGTCTGGAGATCGTCTTCGTGACCGGCGCCGTGCTCGGCCTGGTCTCGGCGTTCGCCTCGCTGCTGCGTGGTGGCCGCACCGTGAACCTGCCCGACTGATCAAGGCCCTCGACCCGGTCGAGGTCCCACCTGCCTGTCCTATCCAGCCACTCGAAGGGAAACCCCCATGCCGCTCACCACCGTCGACCCCACGCCGGCCCTGATCGTCGTCGACCTCCAGGCGGGCATCGCGCCGCACGCCGACGCGTCGGTCATCGCGAACAACGTCACGCTCCTCGACGCCTTCCGGGCGCAGGGCCACACCGTGGTGCTGGTCAACGTCGCCGGCGGCGCGCCCGGCCGCACCGAGCTGAACCCGGCCGGCGGCGCCGGGGCCATCCCGGAGGAGGCCACCGTGCTGATCTCCGAGCTGGGCGTCACCGAAAGCGACATCCTGGTCACCAAGACCACCTGGGGCGCGTTCGGCAGCACCGACCTGCACCAGCAGCTCCAGTCCGCGGGCGTGACCCAGGTGTTCGTCACCGGTGTCGCGACCTCGATCGGGGTGGAGTCGACCGCGCGCGAGGCACACACGCTCGGCTACCACGTGGTCACGGTGCCGGACGCGATGGGCGACCTCGCGCCCGAGCCGCACGAGGCCGCGATCTCGCTGGTCCTCCCGCGACTGAGCCAGGTCGCCTCGACCGCCGAGGTCGTCGAGGCGCTGGCCTGATGCCGTTGAGCATCCTCGACCCGAAGCCCGCGCTGGTGGTGGTCGACCTGCAACGGTCGATCGTGGCCATCGGCGTACCGGGGACCGCCGAGGTCGTCGCCCACTCGGCGCGCCTCCTCGAGGCGTTCCGTGCGGCCGGCCACCTGGTCGTGCTGGTCAACGTCGATGCCTCCCCGGGAGGGCGCAGCGACCACAACCCCGGCGGGGTGCCGACGCGACTGACGGGCGACCAGCTGGAGCTCGTGCCCGAGCTCGGCCGGCGCGACACCGATCTGGTGGTCACCAAGCACACCCGTGGCGCGTTCCACGGGACCTCGCTGGAGAAGGAGCTCGCCGAGCGCAGCGTCACCCAGGTCTTCGTGACCGGGATCGCGACCGGCTCAGGCGTCGAGGAGACCGCTCGCGAGGCCTATGCCCGCGGCCTCAACGTCGTCGTGGTGACCGATGCGGTGGCCGACCGCGACCCGGAGGTGCACGCCTTCGTGCTGACCCGAGTGCTGCCGAGGTTCACCGAGACCGCGACTGCGGACGAGGTGCTGGCAGCGCTGGGATGAGGCGTTCGGTTTTGACCCCCAGGGGTCAAAACCGAACGTTGGGGGTCAAAACTTTGCCCCCCAACCTGCGGTTCTGACCCCCAGGGGTCAAAACCGCAGCCGCACGCTCAGGCCGTGACAGCCACCGCAGCCGGCACGCCGAGCAGCCGGTCCCGCAGCTCGACCAGCTCGGTGACAGCAGCCGTGAACCTGCGGGTGCTGTCGCCGACCGCGAGGTCGTCGAAGTAGTGGTGCCGCATCGCCGTCCTGGCCAGCTGGTGCTCGTCGTGCGCCAGGCGGGCGGTCACCAGCTCGGTCAGGTCGGCGAGGTTGCTGGAATCGACCACGTCGGCGACCCGACTCACCGGTGCCTCGGTACGCAGCAGCTCGCGGTCCTCCCACCTGTCGGTGATCAGGATCGGCTTCTCGGTACGCAGGTAGAGCCAGTCCAGACCGACCGACGACACGTCGGTCACCATGGCGTCGCAGTGTGCGAAGACCGCCAGGATGTCGCCGTCGGGGATCGCCAGATGGCCAGCGGTGGGATCGCGCACAGCTCCCCAGGCCAGTACGTCGAGGATCGCGCGGTGCCCGGCCGCGACGGCAGGCACCTCGCTGGTGGTGACCTTGGGGTGCGGCTTGTAGACGATCCGCACACCCGGCACCGCGAGCAGCGCCCGGACGATCTGCGGCCCGAAGACGTCGACCGAGGTGTAGCAGTTGTAGTCGGCGTCGCCCTCCCAGGTGGGCGCGTAAAGGACGGTCTGCCGGTCGCTGGGCGGCAGGATCGGCTCGGGTCGCAGGTCCAGCTGCGGCCGACCGATCCGGACCAGCTTGGACTCCTCGAGCTCCATCAACGCGCCGCGGTGCCGCTGCACCGCCGCCTCGCCGGCGACGAAGACGCGGTCGTAGGCCTTGGCGTTGTTGCTGACCATCGACTGCTTGTCGCTCTCGCCGTGGTTGATGTGCACGTGCAGCATCCGGGCGTTGATCAGCGAGTTGAAGTTCCGCACGCCGTTGTTGCAATAGAGCACGACCTTGGCGTCGAGCTCGGCGTAGAGCTCGCTCAGGTCGTTGAACTCCTCGGCCACGAAGACGGGCAGCGTCGTGCGCTCGCGCACGACCGTCGCCGTCTCCGGATCTCGCAGCACGACTCCCACCGGATGGCTCTCGTCGAGCAGCTCCAGGACCGGCAGCCACTGCAGCAGCTGGTAGACCCGGGTCGGGTCGTCGGAGAAGTAGCTCAACACAGAGGGGCGGGGGGTCGTCACCGACGGATCATACGGCTCCGGACGGGCCTTCAGGAAATAGGTGCTGACCTGCGTAAACGCGATGTTTCGGAGAGGCTTCGTCCAGGCCTCCGCGGTGCTTCCCGAAGCCCTCGCGGAGGGGGCCGTGCCGCGTCGTGCAGCACGGCCCGCTCCGCGTCGGCGAAGGGATTCCGACGAGCGCCCTCGGCAGGAGTCGAACCCGCAACCAGCCGGGTAGAAACCGGATGCTCTATCCATTGAGCTACGAGGGCCAGGCGGCAACATTCTGGACCATGGACCTCAGGTGAATGGCCCCAGGGCCGAAGGATCGGGGGTGGATTCCGAACTCACGGCGGCCGGCCTGCCCATGGTCGCCGTGCCCCGGCCACCTGTGGGGGATCCGGTGACACTCAGTAGAGCCACGATCTGCTGGCTGCTGGAGAACGGCGGCGTGGCGACGGCTTACCAGCCGATCATCGACGTACGGCGCAACCGGGTCATCGGCTGGGAGGCCCTGCTGCGGGCGCAGCACCCGGAGATCGGTGCGATCTCGCCGATCGCCCTGGTCGAGGCGGCCAGCGAGCACGGCCTGATCGACACCCTCACCCGCCGGGTGGTCGAGGACGCCTGGCACACCATGGCGCTGGCGCGCGACATCGTCGCCGAGCCGCTGACGATCCACCTCAACCTCGAGCCCGCCCAGCTCGGTCCGGACCAGCCGCTGCTGCAGTGGATCTCCGACATCGCCTGGCCCGACGACGTGCGCGTGATCGCCGAGATCACCGAGCGCGGCGCCGACCGTTGGCTGCCCGTCCACGAGTCCGGTGCGAGCACCCTCACCTCCGGCGGTCTGGCGCTCGCGATCGACGACTGCGGCGCCGGCTCCTCGCGGCTGGGGTTCCTCAACAGCCGGCACTGGGACATGGTCAAGCTCGACCGCAGCCTGATGGCCGAGAGCGGGGAGCGTGCCCTGCTGGTGCTCAAGCACCTCGTCGAGATGCTGGCCGCGCTCGGCACCGTCAGCCTCGCCGAGGGGATCGAGACGGTCGATCAGTACCGCACGGCGCGGGGCCTGGGCATCGACGAGGCCCAGGGCTACCTCCTCGGCATGCCGGTCCCCGGAGCCGTCATGCTGGCGGCCCTGGCCAAGAACGGCCTGGATATCGACATCGACATCGACATCTGATTCTGGCCGGCGACCGCGCGGACGGAGGGGACACGGCTTAGGGTTTCGGCTCGTGGACCAGCACTTCTGCACCGCCTGCGGCCACCGGGTCGGCTCGGGTGACCTCTTCTGCACCGGTTGCGGCACGCGGGTGACCGCGGAGGCCCAGGCTCCTGCCCAGTCGGACGCATCGCCCGAAAGCACCGCCGTACGGCCGTCGGTCCTGGACCAGATGATGGCCGAGCCAGCCGATGCCACGGCCGTACGCCGAGCAGTTGCGCCCACCAGGCCGCGCAAGCGCCGCTCCCGCCCGCGCTTCTGGGGATGGGTCGCAGCCGCGGCCGTCCTGGTCGCGGCGGTGTCCTACGGCCTCGGCACGATCGCCGACGGAGGCGACGACACACCCGCCGCGACCGCCCCGGGGAGCCGCGCGTCCACCGGCGCGAGCGAGACCGGGCAGCCCTCGCCGAGCGCGTCCACGGCGGACCCGCAGGCGCTCGCCCAGGCGAAGGCGCTGCACATCCTGCTCGGCCGATCCGCCGCCGACAAGGAGAAGATCGCCGTCGCCGCCTCCGAGCTGGAGACGTGCCGCCACCTCCCGCAGGCGGTCCAGACCTTCGAGGACGCGGCCGCCTCCCGCGACCGGCTGTTCGAGCAGGTCGCGGACCTCCAGGTAGGGCTGCTGCCGGGCGGCGGCGCGGCCGTCGCCAGCTTCAGCGACGCGCTGCGCGCCGCCGCTGACGCCGACCGCGCCTTTGTCGCGTGGGGACAAGCCCGGCACAAGGGGCGGCACCACACGTGCAAGGGCGGCAAGCCGCTGCAGCGCGCCGCCGTAGGGCTGAGCTCGGCCTCGCACGCGCCCAAGCAGCAGACCGCTCAGGCGTGGAACGTGATCGCGACCCAGTTCGGGCTCGCGAAGATCACCTGGAACAGCCTCTGAATCAGAGGTGGCGGCCCATCCACGCCTCGACGTCGGCGGCCGCCCGCGGGAGGGCCGAGGACAGGTTGCGATAGCCGTCGGCGGTGACCAGGATGTCGTCCTCGATCCGGATGCCGATGCCGCGCAGCTCCTCGGGCACGAGCAGGTCGTTGTCCTGGAAGTAGAGCCCGGGCTCGACGGTGAGGACGTAGCCCTCGTCCAGCGTGCTCTCCCTGCCGTAGGCGGCCTGGCCGGCCTGGGCACAGTCGTGCACGTCGAGGCCGAGCATGTGCGAGGTGCCGTGCAACGTCCAGCGGGCGTAGGTGCGGTTGTCCTCGCTGAGCGCCTCGTCCACCGAGACGGGCAGGAGACCGAGGTCGTCGAGACCGTGCGCCAGCACCGTCATCGCGGCGTTGTGCGGGTCGCGGAACCCGGCGCCGGGGCGGACAGTGTCGATGCCGGCCTGCTGGGCGTTGAGGACGAGCGTGTAGAGGTCCTTCTGCAGCGGCGAATAGGTGCCGGAGATCGGCAGCGTCCGGGTGATGTCGGCGGTGTAGAGATTGCGGTTCTCGACGCCCATGTCGAGCAGCACCATCTCGCCGGGGACGATCGGGCCGGTGTTGTCGACCCAGTGCAGCGTGGTCGCGTGCCGTCCGCCGCCCACGATCGAGTCGTAGCCCAGGTCGTTGCCGTGCGCGCGGGCACGGCGGAAGAACGTCCCCTCGATCCAACGCTCGCCGTACTTGATCGCGTTCGCCCAGTCGGCGACCGAGTCCTCGAAGCCGAGCGCGGTGATGTCGCACGCCTCCTGGAGCTGCTCGACCTCCCAGGCGTCCTTCTTCAGTCGAAGCTCGCTGGCCACCCGGGCCAGGTCGGCGTCGAGGCTCGCGTCGGGCGCGACCAGGCCGTCGACGTACGCCGACGCTCCGCGGAGCACGCGCGTCTTGGTCGACCCCTTCAGGGCGTCCTCGAGGCCGTCCACGTGGCGTACCTCGATGCCGAGCGACTCCGAGAGCTCGCCGAGGGAGGGCCTGCGGCCGACCCAGAGCTCGCCGTAGGTGGCGTTGCGGAAGAACTCCTCGGAGTCGCTGCCGGCGCTGGGGCGCGCGTAGAGAGCGGCCGAGCCGTCGGGCTCGATGACCAGCACTGCATCCGAGGTCTGGTTGCCGGTGAAGTAGGCGTGGGCGGTCTCGGGGCGGAAGCGGTAGTCGGTGTCGTTCGCGCGGACCTTGTAGCGGCCCGAGGGGATCACCAGCCGCTCGCCCGCGAACGCCTCCGCCAGCCGGGCGCGACGAGCGGCCGCGTGCGTGGCCACCGGATGCGCCGGCAGGTCGAGCGCGCGCTCGCCCCAGCCCTGCATCATGAAGGAGCGCCACGCCTCGGGCACCTTGTCGTCGTGGGGCCTGGTGCCGTCCTGGGTGCCGTCCTGGTTCTCAGTCGGCAGGTCGGTGGGGTGAGGGGTCGCCTCGGGGGTCACCGTCTGGTCGCTCATGCTCGGAATGCTACGCGAGCCGCCCCGTCGCCGACCTGCACCGATAGGCTTCGCCCCATGGGGGTGACACCGCCGCGCAACCGCGCGTTCACGATCGTCGTCAGCGTGCTCGTCGCGCTGGCAGCGGTCCCTGTGCTCATCCTCGTCGCAGCGTCCGGCGCGCCGACGCACACCGTGCTCGCCGTCGTCCTGGCGAGCGTGCCGGTGGTGCCGCTCGTGCTGTTCTTCCTGTGGCTCGATCGCTACGAGCCGGAGCCTCGGGTGCTGCTCGCACTGGCACTGACCTGGGGCGCGTTCGTCGCGTGTTTCGCCGCGATCGTGCTCGAAGGTGTCGGCGGTGTGGTCACCGGCCTGCGCGACAACGCCTCGATCGCGATCGTCGCGCCGGTGGTCGAGGAGGCCTGCAAGGGCTTCTTCCTGGTGATGCTGTTGTGGTGGCGCCGCGACGAGCTCGACGGCGTTCTCGACGGCATCGTCTACGCGGGCATGGTCGGCATTGGCTTCGCCTTCATCGAGAACATCCTCTACCTCGCGGCGGCCTACAACGGCACCAGCGGCGTCGGGCCCGGGGGAGTGCGTGGGCTGGCCGGGACGTTCGTCGTACGGTGCCTGCTGAGCCCGTTCGCCCATCCGCTGTTCACCGCCTTCACGGGCATCGGCGTCGGCATCGCGGTCGGCTCCCGCTCCCGATCGGTGCGATGGCTGGCCCCGCTGGGCGGGTACTGCGTGGCCGTGCTCACCCACGGCATCTGGAACGCCTCGACGATCTTCGGCTTCGGCAGTGTCGTGGTGGTCTACCTCGTCCTGATGCTGCCCGCCGTGGGCGGCCTCGCGGGCGTGGCCGTCTGGGCACGGCGCTCCGAGCGACGGATGCTGGCCGTGGCGCTCGACGATGCCGCCCGCCGAGGCCTGCTTCCTGCCACGGACATCGGCTGGGTGGTCGATCTAGGAGCCAGGCGCAGTGCTCGTGCCTACGCTCGCAGGTGGGGCGGTCCCGCGGGTGAGCACGCGATGCGGGAGTATCAGCAGGCAGCGATCGAGCTCGGATTCCTGCACTCACGATTCCTGCGTGGCACCCCGCCACCCAACTTCGCCGCCCGCGGGGCGGAGTACGTCGCGAGAATCGGTGCGGTCCGGCCCCGGATCGCCTTCCCTGGACAGGTGGTACCCACGAGATGACAGCCGCTGGGGAATTCGACAGCACCCGGATGGTGACGGCCCTGGTCCGTCTCCACCAGGCGCTGCAGGACATCGCGCTACCCCTCGACCTGGCCGGCGTGAACGAGCAGCGCCGGTCCCACTCTGCGCTCGTGGACCAGCTCGAGGACTACGTCATCCCGCGGATGATGACCATCGACGCGCCGCTGCTCGCGGTCGTCGGCGGCTCCACCGGCGCCGGCAAGTCGACGCTGGTCAACTCCCTGGTCGGCAGGCGCGTCACCGCGCCCGGCCTGCTGCGCCCGACCACGCGGTCGCCCGTCCTGGTGCACAACCCGGCCGATGCACACTGGTTCGGCCAGGACCGGCTGCTGCCGGAGCTCAAGCGGGTCGAGCACGCCACGGACGACCCGAAGGCGCTGCAGCTGGTCGCCTCCGACGACGTCCCGGCGGGGTTGGCGATCCTCGATGCGCCCGACGTGGACTCGGTCGAGGAGCAGAACCGTCTGCTCGCCGCTCAGCTGCTGGCAGCCGCCGACCTGTGGATCTTCGTCACCTCCGCTGCGCGCTATGCCGACCAGGTGCCGTGGGAGTTCCTCAAGGCCGCGGCCGAGCGCTCCACGGCCGTCGCCGTGGTCCTGGACCGTACGCCGCACGACGCGGTGCAGACCGTCGCCACCCACCTGGCCCGGATGCTCGCGGCCAGGGGCCTGAAGGACTCGCCGCTGTTCATCGTGCACGAGGGCCAGGTCACCAGTGAGGGCCTGCTGCCCGCGCAGCACGTCGCCGAGGTCCGCGGCTGGCTCGACATGCTCGCCGACGATGCGGCCGCCCGGCACGCGGTGGTCACCCAGACCCTCGACGGTGCCGTCCGCGCGCTCACCTTCAACGTGCACCCGATCGCCGATGCCGCCGCGGCCCAGGCCGACGCGCTGGTCCGTCTGCGCAGCGACGCGGAGGCGGCGTACGCGAACGCGCGCAGCGCCATCGTCGCGGCCACTGCCGACGGCACCCTGCTGCGCGGCGAGGTGCTGGCGCGCTGGCAGGAGTTCGTCGGTACCGGCGAGCTGCTCAAGTCGCTGGATAACAGGGTCGGCAAGCTGCGCGACCGGATGGTCAACGCGGTCAAGGGCAAGCCGCAGCAGGCCGAGCGGGTCAGCGTCGCTGTGGAGTCGGGCCTCGAGCTGCTCATCCTCGAGCACGCGGAGGCGGCCGCCGAGCGTGCCGAGGCCGCGTGGCAGCAGACCGAGGCCGGTCGTGGCCTGCTCGCCGACGCGCCGGGCGACCTCGGTCGAGCCAGCCGCGCACTGCGCAGCAAGGCCGAGCGGGCGGTCCGCGACTGGCAGCAGGACGTCCTGGAGATGGTGCGCACGGAGGGCGAGGAGAAGAAGTCCACCGCCCGCTTCCTCGCGTACGGCGTCAACGGCCTCGGTGTCTCGCTGATGGTGGTGGTCTTCGCCGACACGGTCGGCCTCACCGGTGCGGAGGTCGGCAGCGCCGGAGGTTCGGCCGCGGTCGGGCAGAAGCTGCTCGAGGCCGTCTTCGGCGACCAGGCCGTGCGCGACCTCGCCGCCCGGGCCCGCGCGGCCCTGGAGCAGCGGGTCGAGGCACTGCTCGCCGAGGAGGAGTCGCGCTACACCGGCGTGCTCGACGTACTCGCTGTCGACGTGGCTGCACCGGACCGGCTGCGCCAGGCGGCTCGCGGTGTGGATGATGTGCGCTACGCGATGCAGCGCACGTTGGACTGAGCGCTCGGGGTCGCTCGGGGTCGCTCGGGGCCGCTCAGGTCCCACGCGATGACGCTCGCTGACCGATTGAGGAGTCCGGCCACTAGGCTGGGCCGCATCCGCACGTACCGCTGAAGGGGAAGCATGTCGTCGTCGCTCGAGGGAGCCCAGCACCTGCAGGCCTTGGGCTCCGACATCGGTGACCGACTCGGCGGGCTCGCCGAGGCCGCCGACGCCGCACAGGGTCGGCTCGACGAGGAGATGGTCGGCGAGGCCCGGGCCATCGCGGAGCGTGCCGGCAGCCGGATGAAGCTCTCCTCCGAGCACACCGTCGTCGGCATCGCCGGAGCGACCGGGTCGGGCAAGTCCTCGACGTTCAACGCGCTGACCGGCCTGGAGCTCTCCGCCGTCGGCGTACGTCGCCCCACCACCTCGTGGGCGACGGCGTGCGTGTGGGGCTCGAACGGCGCCCGCGAACTGCTGGAGTGGCTCGGCATCCCCGACCGGCACCAGACCACCCGCGACTCGATGCTCGACACCCGGCGGGAGTCCAACGAGCTCGACGGCGTCGTGCTGCTGGACCTGCCCGACCATGACTCGACCGAGCTCTCCCACCACCTCGAGGTGGACCGGCTGGTGGGGCTGGCCGACATGCTGGTCTGGGTGCTGGACCCGCAGAAGTATGCGGACGCCGCGATCCACGACCGCTACCTCGAGCCGCTGAAGACCCATGACGAGGTCATGGTCGTCGTGCTCAACCACATCGACAAGGTGCCCGAGGAGCGGCGCCAGTCGATGATCGACGACGTCCGCCGTCTGCTCGACAACGACGGCCTGCAGAAGGTCCCGGTCATCCCGGTCTCGGCCCGGCTGGGTTGGGGCGTCCCCGAGCTGCGCGCCGAGATCGCGCGCCGGGTGGCGGACAAGAAGGCGACCAAGGGTCGGATCGAGGCCGACGTGAAGACGCTGGCGGGCCGGATGCGCGACGCATCCGGTGACGCCGCGCCCAAGAAGCTCGACCAGAGCCGGATCGACGCCCTCGACGATGCCATCGCCGAGGCGGCGGGCGTGCCCACCGTGGTGGACGCGGTCGAGCGGTCCACCCGGCTGCGCGCCGGTCGGGCGACCGGGTGGCCGCTGGTCTCCTGGCTCTCCGCGCTCAAGCCGGACCCGCTCAAGCGGCTCCAGCTCGATCTCGGTGCCGAGGGCAAGGTGCTCGCCGGCCAGGGTCGCGCCTCCGTGCCGGAGGCGACCTCGGTGCAGCGTGCCCGGGTCGACAGCGAGGTCCGCGCCTTGGCCGATGAGACCGGCTCCGGTCTCGGCACACCCTGGCAGGAGTCGATCCGGACCGCATCGGTCTCCAGGATCGGCGAGCTCAACGACCGCATCGACGCCGCCCTCGGTCGCGTCGACCTCGGTGCCTCCAAGATCCCGGTCTGGGCCGGCCTGGTCCGGGTGCTGCAGTGGCTGCTGATCATCGCCGCCGTCGGTGGAGCGGTGTGGACCGTCGCGGCCGCCGTCTCCGGTGGTCTCGGTGACACCTCCAAGGTGGCCGGTGTCGCCCTGCCGCTGGCGCTCCTGATCGGGGCCGTGGTCCTCGGCATCGTGCTCGCGCTGGTCTGCCGCATCCTCGTCGGCCGTACGGCGAAGACGCGCGCGGCGACGGCCGACGAGCGACTGCGCACCGCCGTCGCCGAGGTCTCCGACGAGCTCGTGGTCAAGCCGGTGCAGGCCGAGCTGGCCGCCTACGCCCGCTTCCGCGACGGCGTGACCAAGGCGCTGAAGTAGGCGAGACGCGCGGAGAGCGACGAAAAGTTTCTCTACTGATTAACTAGAGTTATAGTAGGCGGCATGTCCGCCGTCTCGATCATGCGCCCGACCCTCTCCCGGGCCGAGCTCGCAGCGCTCACGCAGCGCTATGCCCAGGAGGTCCTCGAGGGCCGTCACGAGGTGCACGCCGACCCCGACGAGCGTTGGCACGTCCGGCTGCACTGCGACGACGACGTCGACGTCTGGCTGATCAGCTGGACGCAGTCCCAGGGCACCGAGCTGCACGACCACGGCGGTTCCTGCGGTGCCTTCACGGTCGTCGAGGGCGCGCTGACGGAGTCGGTCTGGTCTGGACCGGTCGAGAAGGGGCGTCTACGCGACCTCGAAAGGGGTATCGGTGACACCGTGACCTTCGGCGACCACTACATCCACGACGTGCGGAACACCGAGGAGCAGGTCGCTGTCAGCGTCCACGTCTACTCGCCACCGCTGAGCCTGATGAACTTCTACGACGTCAACGACGGCGCCCTCGAGCGGCTGGCGACGAGCTGGACCGACGACCCGGAGATCGCCACGCCGACCTACCGCACCGTCGACGAGCTGCTCCAGGCCGCTCGTGGCGGCATCACCAGGCTCCAGCCCGCAGCCGCTGCAGAGGCCGTGGAGCAGGGCGCGCTGATCGTCGACATCCGGCCGGCCTGGCAGCGTGAGGCCGACGGCGAGGTGCCGGGCGCGTTCATCGTGGAGCGCAACCACCTCGAGTGGCGGCTGCACCCGGCATCCGACGCGCGGCTGCCGCAGGCCGTCGCCGGGCAGCGCTGGATCGTGATGTGCACGGAGGGTTACACGTCCTCGCTGGCCGCCGCATCGCTGGCCTCACTCGGCATCCCGGCCGCCGACATCGAGGGTGGGATCAAGGGGTGGGAGGCCGCCGGGCTTCCCGTCGTACCTGGCCCGACGCCGGTCGAGCAGGTCGTCCCGCACGGTGGAGCCGCAGACGCAGCGGCCCCGCGCGCGTCATGATGACCGCATGATCGAGTACCGATCCGTCGCGAAGACGTTTCCTGACGGGACCGAGGCGGTCCACGACTTCAGCCTCGTCCTGCCCTCGCGCAGCACCACGGTCCTGGTCGGCTCCTCCGGGTGCGGCAAGACCACACTGCTGCGGATGGTCAACCGGATGGTCGACCCCTCCAGCGGCCAGGTGCTGATCGACGATGCTGATGTCGCCAGCCGCAACCCGGTCGAGCTGCGCCGTTCCATCGGCTACGTGATGCAGCACTCCGGGCTGCTTCCGCACCGCAAGGTGGTCGACAACGTCGCCACGCCGCTGCGGCTCGGGGGAGTGGGACGACGAGATGCGCGCAGTCGTGCCCTCGCCGCGCTGGAGACCGTCGGGCTCGACCCGACGCTCGCCGACCGCTATCCCGGCCAGCTCTCCGGCGGCCAGCAACAGCGCGTCGGCGTCGCCCGCGGGCTGGTCGCCGATCCCAATGTGCTGCTGATGGACGAGCCGTTCGGCGCGGTCGACCCGATCGTGCGCGCCGAGCTGCAGCAGGAGCTGCTGCACCTGCAGCGTGACCTCGGCAAGACGATCGTCTTCGTCACCCACGACATCGAGGAGGCATTCCTCCTCGGCGACCAGGTCGTGATCCTGCGCAAGGGCGGCGAGATCGCCCAGGTCGGCACCCCGGCGCAGATCCTGGCCGATCCGGCGGACGAGTTCGTGCGCAGCTTCGTCGGGCTGGACCGCGGGCGGCGTACCTTGCGGATCCAGGAGGTCGACGGGAAGCGCGTGGTCGTCGACGCCGACGGCCGCGCGGCAGGCGTGCTGGCGTGACCTGGTTCTTCGACAATCTCTCCTACATCCGCGAGCTGGCCTGGCGCCACCTGTGGCTCTCGGTCATCCCGGTGGTGCTGGGCTTCGTGATCGCCCTCCCGATCGGGTACGCCGCGAGGCGCTGGCGGCTTGGCGGCAAGACCCTGCTGAGCCTGGCCAGCGTGCTCTACACCATCCCGTCGCTGGCGTTGTTGATCATCATCCCCGGCCTGCTCGGCACCTCGTTCCTCGACCCGACCAACGTGCTGATCGTGCTGACGGTCTATGCGGTCGCGCTGATGGTCGGCACGGCGGCGGGTGCCTTCGGCAGCGTCTCGGAGTCCGTGGTGGACGCTGCCCGCGCGAGCGGCTACTCCACCTGGCAGCGGATCGTCCAGGTCGAGCTTCCGCTTGCCGGGCCGGTGCTGCTCGCCGGCGTACGCGTCGTCTCGGTGAGCACCGTCAGCCTGGCGACGATCGCGCCGCTGATCGGGGTCAGCAACCTGGGCTCGCTGTTCACCGACGGGTTCCAGCGCTACTTCGCCACCGAGATCATCATCGGGATCCTCTGCGTCGTGGTGCTCGCCCTGCTGCTGGACGTGCTGTGGGTGCTGATCGGGCGGCTCACGATGCCGTGGCTGCGGGTCAGGGGGAGCCGATGAGCGGCATCTCCGAGGGCATCTCCTGGCTCACCGACAGCGCGCACTGGCACGGCGACGACGGCTTCCCGCACCGGATCGCCCAGCACCTGGGCTACACCAGCCTGACCGTCGTGATCGCCTCGGCGATCGCGATCCCGCTGGGGCTGTGGATCGGCCACACCGGCCGGTTGCGTGGCCTGGCGATCGCGCTGACGGGTGCGCTGCGAGCGCTGCCGACCCTGGGGCTGCTGACGCTGGTGGTGATCTGGCGCGGCATCGGCCTGACGCCGCCGATCGTCGCGCTGGTCGTGCTCGCCATCCCGCCCCTGCTGGCTGGAGCGTACGCCGGACTCGAGTCGGTCGACCGCGCCACCATCGACGCTGCCCGCGCGATCGGGATGAACGAGTGGCAGGTGCTGGGCAAGGTCGAGGTGCCGCTGGCGCTGCCCTTGATCATCGGCGGACTTCGGGCCGCCGTGCTGCAGGTGGTCGCCACGGCGACTGTCGCGGCGTACATCGGACTGGGTGGTCTCGGGCGCTACCTGATCGACGGGCTCGCGGTCCGGGATTATCCGCAGATGGTTGCGGGTTCCATCGTCATCGTGGTGCTCGCCCTCGTCCTCGACGGCATCTTCGCCGTCGTCCAACGCGCTCTCTCCATCCAACGATGAGTAAGGAACAAACCATGAAGGTCACTCGACTGGTCGCTCTGGCCGCCGCCTCAGGACTCGCCCTGACCCTGGCCGCCTGCGGCAGCGACCCGACCAACACGTCGGCAGGATCAGGCTCGAAGGCGTCTGCTTCCTCCTCGGCGTCCGGCTCAACCACCCAGCCGATCGTGGTCGGCTCCGCCTCCTTCGGGGAGAGCGAGATCCTTGCCGAGATCTATGCCCAGGCGCTCACGGCCAAGGGCTTCGATGCCTCCACCCACCTCGACATCGGCCAGCGTGAGGCCTACATCGGCGCGCTGAAGGACGGCTCGATCTCGCTGTTCCCGGAGTACACCGGCAACCTGCTGACCTACTTCGACCCCAAGGCCACCGCCACCGCGCCCGCGGACGTGGATGCCGCGTTGAAGGCGGCGCTGCCCGACACGTTGACGACCCTCACGCCCTCGGCGGCCGAGGACAAGGACTCCTACAACGTCACCGCCGACTTCGCCAAGAAGAACAACCTGCACACGATCGCCGACCTCAAGGGTGTCTCCGGGCTCTCCCTGGCGGGCAACCCCGAGCTCAAGACCCGCTCGTACGGTGTGCCGGGCCTGGACAAGGTGTACGGCATCTCCGGCATCTCGTTCACCCCGATCAGCGACAGCGGCGGCCCCGCGACCGTGAAGGCCCTGACCTCGGGCAAGGTGGACGTCGCCGACATCTACTCCACGACCCCGTCGATCTCGCAGAACCACCTGGTCACGCTCAGCGATCCGAAGAACCTGGTGGCTGCGCAGAACGTCGTCCCGCTGATCCGCAAGGACCACGACAGCGCCGATGTCGACGCCGTGCTCAACGCGGTCTCGGCCAAGCTGACCACTGCCTCGCTGCTCGAGCTCAACACGAAGTTCAACGGCCCGGACAAGCCGAAGGCCGCCGACGTGGCGGCGGACTGGCTCAAGGCGAACGGCCTGGCCTGATCCGCAGCCTGATCCGCAGCTGAGGCGGCCGGAGCGGTCACGCTCCGGCCGCCTCAGCTGTTTTTTGAGACCGATATCGCCGAAATCCGGACGCTCGCTGTCCACAGAGCCGGCTCGGGGAGGGATATCCCCAGGCTGAGCGACGACGACGGCTTCGTGTCGGTGGTGCTCGGCAGGCTCGCAGGTGCAGCGCCTGCTGCTGAACCTGACAAGGAGCCAGAGAAATGAACGAGTCCTACATCACCGTGCACGGCTACGTGGTCGCCACGCCCGTCGTACGCACGGTCGGAGAGCACTCCGTCGCCAACTTCCGCATCGGCGTCACGCCCCGCAAGCTCGAACGATCCTCGGGGGAGTGGCGCGACGCAGAGACCCAGTGGTACTCGGTGAGTGCCTGGCGCGCACTGGGGGACAACGTCGCCCGCTCGCTGCGCAAGGGCGACCCGGTGATCGTGCAGGGGCGGCTCAGCGCCCGCACCTGGGTCAATGCCAACCGCGCCGAGGTGGTGGCCCACGAGATCGAGGCCGCGGTCGTCGGGCACGACCTGCGGCGCGGCTTCAGCACCTTCGCCAAGACCGCCTCGGCAGCCGCCACCGGCTCGGAGGTGCCCCAGGACGACACGTACGACGAGGCCAGCCAGCCGGCTCCGCTGACACCCGCTGACCTGGAGAACCTCATCGACGGCGCCGGTCGGTCCTCCGACGTCCAGCCCGATGCCGTGCCGGTCGAGTCGGCGCGGAGCTCCGACTGGAACCCGCCGCTCGCGGACGCCCCGGGCTGGGCCGGAGCCGCCTGAGCAGTCGCACCGGTCGGGGGCTGTCCGACGGCAGCCCCCAATCGGGTCTCGGCGGCCGATTCCAACTAACCTAGCCGCATGGCCGAGTACATCCTCTCCCTGCGCAATGTGCGCAAGGCCCACGGCGACAAGGTCGTCCTCGACAATGTCACCCTCTCCTTCCTGCACGGCGCCAAGATCGGCGTCGTGGGTCCGAACGGCATGGGCAAGTCCTCGCTGCTCAAGCTGATGGCCGGCTTGGACCACCCCAACAACGGCGACGTCGTCCGCGACCCCGACGCCACCGTCGGGATGCTGCAGCAGGAGCCGCCGCTCACCGAGGGCAAGACCGTCCTGGAGAACGTCCAGGAGGCTGTCGGGGAGATCAAGGCGAAGGTCGATCGCTACAACGAGATCTCCGAGCTGATGGCGGACCCGGACGCCGACTTCGACACCCTGCTGGCCGAGATGGGCAACCTGCAGGAGGAGCTCGACCACGCCAACGCCTGGGACCTCGACTCGCGTCTCGACCAGGCCATGGACGCGCTGCGCTGCCCGCCTGCGGACGCGCTCGTGGACAACCTCTCCGGTGGTGAGCGGCGCCGCGTCGCGCTGTGCAAGCTGCTCCTCCAGCAGCCCGACCTGCTGCTCCTCGACGAGCCCACCAACCACCTCGATGCCGAGTCGGTGCAGTGGCTCGAGGGTCACCTCAAGAACTACCCGGGTGCCGTCCTGGCCGTCACCCACGACCGCTACTTCCTGGACAACGTCGCCGAGTGGATCGCCGAGGTCGACCGCGGCGCCATCCACGGCTACGAGGGCAACTACTCCACCTACCTGGAGACCAAGAAGGACCGCCTCAAGATCGAGGGGCAGAAGGACGCCAAGCGCGCCAAGATGCTGGAGAAGGAGCTCGAGTGGGTGCGCTCGAACGCCAAGGCCCGGCAGACCAAGTCGAAGTCGCGTCTGGCCCGCTACGAGGAGCTCGCGGCTGAGGCCGACAAGGCGCGCAAGGTCGACACCGCCGACATCAACATCCCGCCGGGCCCGCGGCTCGGTGACGTCGTCCTCGAGGCCCATGACCTGACCAAGGCCTTCGAAGGCCGCACGCTGTGGAACGACATCTCGTTCACCCTGCCGCGCGCCGGCATCGTCGGTGTCGTCGGCCCCAACGGCGTCGGCAAGACCACGCTGTTCCGGATGATCACCGGCGGCGAGGCCCCGGACGCCGGCGAGCTGAAGGTCGGCCAGACGGTCAAGATCTCCTACGTCGACCAGAGTCGCGGCGGCATCGACGCCAACAAGAACGTATGGGAGGTCGTCTCCGACGGCTTGGACTTCATCAAGGTCGCCAACTTCGAGATGAACAGCCGCGCCTATGTCGCCTCCTTCGGCTTCAAGGGCCCGGACCAGCAGAAGAAGGCCGGCGTGCTCTCCGGTGGTGAGCGCAACCGCCTCAACCTGGCGCTGACGCTGAAGCAGGGCGGCAACATGCTGCTGCTCGACGAGCCCACGAACGACCTCGACGTGGAGACGCTGTCCTCGCTCGAGGATGCGCTGCTCGACTTCCCGGGCTGCGCCGTGGTCACCTCGCACGACCGCTGGTTCCTCGACCGCATCGCCACCCACATCCTCGCCTGGGAGGGCGACGACGAGGACGGCGGCAAGTGGTTCTGGTTCGAGGGCAACTTCGCGGCCTACGAGGAGAACAAGATCGAGCGGCTCGGCATCGAGGCCGCCCGGCCGCACCGGGTCACGCACCGCCGCCTGACTCGCGACTGACCCTGAGCGTTGGCGCTCGGCGTTCGGGCTCGCCGGTTGAGGTCCAGACAATGATCCGGCGGTGGCCGGGGCCGCAGATTGCCCCGGACCACCGCCGGACCTGTCATGTGGGACCGCTCAGCGGCCGTACCTGATCAACTGACCCGCCGGCGTGGTGGTGTTGCCGTGCGGATCCTCGGGCGTGCCGGAGAGCACGTCGCTGGTGAAGTACAGCCCACGGGGTGTCCACTCGACCTCACCCGGCGAGGGTGTGGAGATGACGTCGGTGACCTTGGCGCCCCACCGGCCTAGCGTCACCTTCGAGATCGTGTCGCCGAAGAGCTGGGCGACGTACAGGCTCCCGTTCGGAGCCACCGCGAGTCCGGTCGGACTCGACAGACCGGTCACGACCTGGCGCGCCTGGCCGTTGTGGCCGTGGTGCCCCTTGCCTTGGTGGCTTCCGGGGTGGAGCCGGAAGTTGCCGTGGTAGGCCGCGTTCGCGCTGATCGAGAAGACACTGCCGCGTGCACCAGACTGCGGGCCCTCGGGACCGCCCGGCAGGCTGGTGACGTAGACGGTGCCGTTGCTCCCCACCTCGACGTCGGTCGGGACCGGCTCGAAGTAGTAGGTCAGCCCGACGAAGCAGGGATCGAGCCCCAACCCGGTCGCTGTCGCCGAGTCGATCGTCATCGGGATGCCCGGCAGGGTGGCGACCGTCCTGATCTGGCCACGCGGCGAGACGAGGAACACCGCGTTCGCGCCCGCGTCGGCCACATAGGTCCAGCCGTTGCTCAGCACGTAGGTGGCGTAGGGGTGCGAGTCCACCATGCCCGTGTAGGTCGCCGGTCCGTTGTCCGCTGTGTCCCACTTGGCCAGGCACGCTGCCGTGGCCGGGTCGGACATGTCGGCGTCGCGGAATCCGTACGTCGTGCCTTGGTCCGGATTGTTCGCTGCCTCGTAGGCGTGGATGTCGGCGATGGTGCGGACGTTCCCCGACGGGGTGAGCACCTTCAGCCAGCTGTCGACGTTCTCGCCCTCGCCGACGCTCTGGGTGACGGTGAAGACGACGTACCGACCGGCCACCGAGAGGCCCCCGACCTCATAGCCGTTCGGATCGGTGTAGACGGTCGTCTTGGTGCCGTTGCGGCTGATCCGATCGATCTTGCCGGCGAAGTTCTCCGAGACGTAGGCGGTGCCGCCGGGGGTGACCGCAGCACGCAACGGCGAGAGCAGACCGCTGGCCAGCACATGCTTGGTCGCCGCCTTCTGGTGGTGACCGCGGTGTCCCCGCTTGTCGTGGTTGACCTGCTTGCCGTGCTGGCTCTTGGCGTGCACGGCCTGCTGGTTGTGCTGTGAACCCTGGTGGGCGGAAGCCGCTGGTACGGCGATCAACGAGGCTGCCGCGAGCGCGATGACCGCAGCGGCAGTGGTGAGTCTGGGAATGTTCGACATGCTCTGCCTCCTTGCAGAAGATGACTCACTCCAGACGCTCCATCAGCGGGCGCGGACCGGAAATCCCCCGACATGGGTATTCGACAGATGCGGGCGGGGGTATGGCCTCAGCGGATCTCGATGTCCGGCCGGTCTCCGATGAGGTGGTCGGTAACCGTGTTCATCACCCGGCCGAGCGCTGCGAAGTCGTCCGCGGAGACCAAGTCCACCAGGTTCTCCCGTACGCCGCCGACGTGCAGCGGGGCAGCCTCGCGCAGCACCTGCCAGCCGCGCTCGGTGAGGACCGCGTCGACGCCCCGCCCGTCGACCTGCGACGTACGCCGCTCGACCAGCTGGGCCTTCTCCATCCGCGCGATGGTGTGGGTCACCCGTGACCGGGAGTGCCCCAGGGCGCTGGCCAGCTGCGCCATCCGCAGGGTCCCCTCGGCCTCGGAGAGACGCACCATGATCTCGTACTCGGCCAGCGACAGGTCGAACCTCCGGCGCAGGTCGTCGTCGAGGCGGTCGACGAGCAGCGTCATGCCGATCACGAGTCCGCGCCAGGACCGCTGTTGGGTGGCGTCGAGCCAGCGCGTCTCCTCGGTCATGTGCTGATCCTAGGAGATGTTGAATCGTGGAAGTATCAGGTCCGAGTCCGGAGTGCCCTCCGGACTCGGACCTGCAAGATCCACGAATCAACAGCGCTCGAGGATGAGGGCCATGCCCATGCCGCCGCCGACACACATGGTGATCAGGCCGGTGGTCTTGTCGTGCCAGTCCAGGCTGTTGAGCATGGTGTTCTGCAGCCGGGCACCGGTCATGCCGAAGGGGTGACCGACGGCGATCGCGCCGCCGTTGACGTTGAGCTTCTCGTTGTCGAAGGGGTCGACGCCGAGCTCACGGGCCGAGGGGATCACCTGGGCGGCGAAGGCCTCGTTGATCTCGACCAGGTCGATGTCGTCGATGCTCATCCCGGCCGACGCGAGCGCGCGCCGGGACGCCTCGACCGGACCGAGGCCCATGATCTCGGGGGAGAGGCCGGAGACGCCGGTGGCCACGATCCGGGCGAGCGGTGTGAGACCCAGCTCGGCGGCGCGGGTGTCGGACATGATCACGACGGCGGCGGCGCCGTCGTTGAGGGGGCAGCAGTTGCCCGCGGTGACGGTGCCGTCGGGGCGGAAGACCGGCTGCAGCCCGGCCAGCGCCTCCAGGGTGACGCCGGCGCGCGGGCCGTCGTCGGAGGCGACCACTGTGCCGTCGGTGAGCGTCACGGGGGTGATCTCGCGGGCCCAGAAGCCGTCGGCGATCCCCTTCTCGGTGAGGTTCTGCGAGCGCACCGCGAACTCGTCCTGCTCGGCGCGGGTGACGCCCTTGAGCTGGGCGACGTTCTCGGCGGTCTGACCCATCGCGATGTAGACATCCGGCAGCGCGCCGTCCTGGCGCGGGTCGTGCCAGACCTGGCCGCCGGCGGCGTAGGTCTTGGTCCGCTCCTTGGCCTCCTCGAAGAGAGGGTTGTGGGTGTTGGGGATGTGGTCCGAGGTGCCGAAGGCGAATCGTGAGACGGCCTCGACGCCGGCCGAGACGTAGACGTCGCCCTCGCCGGCCTTGATCGCGTGGAACGCCATCCGGGTGGTCTGCACCGAGGACGAGCAGTAGCGCGTGATCGTCGTACCGGGGACGTTGTCGTAGCCCAGCAGGACCGGGACGTTGCGGCCCATGTTGCTGCCGGACTCGCCGCCGGGCAGACCGCAGCCGAGCAGGTAGTCATCGATGGTGTTCGGATCAAGAGCCGGAATCTTGTCCAACGCCGCCCGGGTGACCAGCGCGGCCAGGTCGTCGGGCCGGAAGTCCTTGAGGGACCCCTTGTTGGCTCGGCCGATCGGCGAACGGGTGGCCGAAACGATGACTGCCTCAGGCATGACACTCTCCAGTTACTCGCGAGTATGAAACAGGTTCCAGAGACCATAGTGCCCGCCTGTCGAGTACGACGACAGAGGGCGGCCGGCCGTTTGGCAGGATCAAGGTGTGCGACATCGTTACGAGTGCCCCATGCGCTGGGCCGATCTGGACATGCTCGGTCACGTCAACAACGTCGTCTACGCCGACTACCTGCAGGAGGCCCGGGTCGACATGCTGCGGGTCCATGCCCGCAGCCCGCACACCGACGGTCTTGCCGAGGGTCTGCTGGTGGTCAACCACCAGATCACCTACCTCGAGCCGCTGCACTTCGACCACGACCCGGTCTTCGTCGACGTCTGGGTCACCGAGATCCGGGCGGCTTCCTTCACGCTGGCCTACGAGGTCTACCGCGAGCACTCCTCGGACCACGGCGACCAGCGCACCGTGTACGTGCGCGCCTCGACCCTGCTCACGCCGTACGTCTTCGAGCATCGCTCACCCCGCCGGATCACCGCCGAGGAGCGCACGGCGCTCGAGGTCTACCTGCACCCCGAGGACGTGCTGCACCCGCATGCCGTCGAGGTAAGCGAGGCCAGGCACAGCGAGCTCGGGCACTACCCGGTCAAGGTGCGCTTCTCCGACGTGGACGTCTACGGGCACGTCAACAACGTGAAGTACTTCGAGTACTTCCAGGAGAGCCGGATCGCGATGATGGCCAAGCTGGTCGAGGAGTTCAGGCTCGTTGATCGGCCGGGCGTCGTGGTTGCTCAGGCCGAGGTGACCTATCGCGCGCCGATCGTGCTCCGACCCGCGCCGTACGACATCTACACCTGGGTGGCGCGGCTGGGCTCCAAGTCCATGGTCTTCGACAGCGAGATCGTCGACAACGACGTCGACATCGCCGGTGGGGAGAAGCCGGTCGTGCTCAGCCGCAGCCGGATCGTGCTGGTCTTCTTCGACGTCGCCAGCGGCCGCTCGATCACGCCGCCGGATGACTTCCGCACCGCGCTGGAGTCGTTGACCCGCTCCTGACGACGGCGCCCGGTCAAGGATGCGTCAGTCCCGTCGCGCGCATCGTCAAGGAAGCATCAAGGCGCCACCGCACGCCCCATCTGCGCCACTAGACCTGGAGTCGTGTCCGACTTCGTCTATCTGGCGCTGACCCTGCTCTGCTTCGCGGGTCTCGCCCTCCTCGTCGGGATCATCGACTCCCGTCTCGAGCCCGATCCCCACCACGACCCGACCGACCTCGACGCCGATGAGCCCCAGGCCGATGAGCCCCGGGCCGACGAGTCCCAGGCCGATGAGGCCACCGACCTGTCCGGGGCGGTGCGCCGATGAGTGCCACCACCGCCGCGGTCCTGGAGCTCCTGCTCCTGGTCGCGGCCCTCGCCGTCTCAACGCCGTTGCTGGGTCGCTACCTCGCGCACGTCTACACCAGCCCGCGTCACCTCAAGGTCGAGCGGGCGGCGTACCGGATCATGCGCGTCGACCCCGACGCCGACCAGCACTGGCGTTCCTACGCCATGTCCGTGCTCGGCTTCAGCATGGTCGGCCTCCTCATCGTGTACGCCGTCGCACGCCTTCAGCTACACCTGCCGCAGAGTCTCGGCTTCGCCGGGTTCGGCCCGGCGGGCGCCTGGAACACGGCGGTCTCCTTCGTCTCGAACACCAACTGGCAGTGGTACTCCGGTGAGGCCGCCGCCGGCTACCTGCTGCAGGCCACCGGCCTGACGGTGCAGAACTTCGTCTCCGCCGCCGTCGGCATGGCGGTCGCCGCGGCCCTCGCCCGCGGCCTGGCCCGGTCGCGCAACGGCGGCCGTCTCGGCAACTTCTGGACCGACCTGGTCCGCGGCACCGTCCGGGTGCTGCTGCCGATCGCCTTCGTCACGGCGCTGGTCTTCGTGGCCGGAGGCATGATCGAGAACTGGAACGCCTTCCACACGGTGACCACGCTCGGCGGCGGCCACCAGACCATCACCGGTGGTCCGGTCGCCTCCCAGGAGTCGATCAAGCTGCTCGGCACCAACGGCGGCGGCTTCTACAACGCGAACAGCGCCCATCCGTTCGAGAATCCGAACGCCTTCATCAACCTGGTGCAGGTCTACCTGATCCTCCTCGTCCCGTTCGCGATGGCCTGGGCCTTCGGCCTGATCGTGAAGGACAAGCGACAGGGTGGCGCGATCGTGGCCACCATGGCTGTGCTCGCCACCGCCGCCGTCTCCTTCATGACGTGGGCCGAGATGTCGGGCGCCGGCACCGCCACCCGACTGGCCGGCGCGGCGATGGAGGGCAAGGAGACCCGCTTCGGCGAGGCCGCCAGCGCGATGTTCGGCTCCGCCACGACGCTGACCTCGACCGGTGCCGTCAACTCCATGCACGAGAGCTTCACCGCGCCGGGCGGCGGCATCGCGATGTTCAACATGATGCTCGGCGAGGTCGCACCCGGCGGGGTCGGCTCGGGGCTCTACGGCATGCTCATGCTCGCCATCGTCACCGTCTTCCTGTGCGGCCTGATGGTCGGCCGGACGCCGGAGTACCTGGGCAAGAAGATCGGCCAGCACGAGATCGTCCTGGTGGCCCTCTACATCCTCACCACCCCGACGCTCGTCCTGCTGGGCGCGGCCGTCGCCGTCACCGCCTCGTCGGGACTCGCCGGACTCTCGGTCGGCGGTCCACACGGCCTCTCCGAGGCGTTGTACGCCGTCACCTCGGCCGCCAACAACAACGGCTCCGCCTTCGCCGGCATCACGTCGGGCACCACGTTCTGGAACACCCTTCTCGGTCTGTTGATGCTCCTCGGCCGCTTCCTGCCGATCGTCTTCGTGCTAGCGCTGGCCGGGCGTTTCGCCACGGCCCGGCACCAGCCCGCCGGCGCCGGCACCCTCCCCACCCATCGCCCACTCTTCGTGGCATTGCTCACCGGCGTCGCGCTGGTCGTGGTCGGTCTGACCTACGTGCCGGCGCTCGCCCTCGGTCCGATCGCGGAGTCCCTCTCGTGAACAGTCCTCACACCGTCTCCCAGCCCAGCATCCTGACCGCCGAGCAGCTCCTGCAGGCGCTGCCGGGCGCCGTACGCAAGCTCGACCCGCGGGCGCTGCTCGCCACACCGGTGATGCTGATCGTCGAGCTCGGCGCCATCGCCACCACCGTCCTCTCGATCGTGAACCCGTCCGTGATGGGCTGGCTGGTCACCGTCTGGCTGTGGCTCACGGTCCTGTTCGGCAACCTCGCCGAGTCGGTCGCCGAGGGTCGCGGCAAGGCGCAGGCCGCCAGCCTCCGTGCCCTGCAGGAGGAGACCACCGCCCGCCGGCGGCGTACCGACGGCGGCGTCGAGACCGTCGCCTCCACCGAGCTGCGCAAGGGCGATGTCTGCATCGTCGAGGCGGGGGAGCGCATCCCTGGCGACGGTGACGTCCTCGAGGGCGTGGCCAGCGTCGACGAGTCGGCCGTCACCGGCGAGTCCGCACCCGTGATCCGCGAGTCCGGCGGCGACCGCAGCGCCGTCACCGGCGGCACCACGGTGCTCTCCGACCGCATCGTCGTGCGAATCACCTCCGACCCCGGCCAGTCGTTCGTCGATCGGATGATCGCCCTGGTCGAGGGCTCCGAGCGACAGCGCACCCCCAACGAGATCGCGCTCAACGTGCTGCTCTCCACGCTCACCGCGATCTTCGTGGTGGTCTGCGGCACGCTCTACTACATCGCCGACTACAGCCACGCCCACCAGTCCTGGCTGGTCCTGACGGCACTGCTGGTCTGCCTGATCCCGACCACGATCGGCGCCCTGCTCAGTGCGATCGGCATCGCTGGCATGGACCGGTTGGTACGCCGCAACGTGCTGGCGATGTCCGGTCGCGCGGTGGAGGCGGCCGGCGACGTCGATGTCCTCCTGCTCGACAAGACCGGCACCATCACCTACGGCAACCGACAGGCCAGCGAGCTGCTGCCCGTCGGCGGCGTCGAGCTCCGTGAGCTGGAGGACGCGGCAGTGCTCGCCAGCCTGGCCGACGAGACGCCCGAGGGCCGCAGCATCGTCACGTTGGTCGAGGGCGGTGAGGGCCGCGAGCACGCACCTCGGCCACCGGCGGGCGCGACGCTGGTGGAGTTCTCCGCGATGACCCGGATGAGCGGCATCGACGCTCCCGGCCTGCGGCTGCGCAAGGGCGCCGGCAGCGCCGTCGCGGCCTGGGTCGCGGAGACCGGCGGCGTCGTACCGGCGGACACCGAGATCCTGAGCACGCAGATCAGCGGCACGGGAGGCACACCGCTGGTGGTCGCCGAGCAGCGTGGCGAGGCGCCGGCCCGGGTGCTCGGCGTCGTCCACCTCAAGGACGTCGTCAAGGAGGGCATCCGGGAGCGGTTCGCCGAGCTGCGCGCGATGGGCATCCGCACCGTGATGATCACCGGAGACAACGCCATCACGGCCAAGGCGATCGCCGAGGAGGCGGGCGTCGACGACGTCCTGGCCGAGGCGACGCCGGAAGACAAGCTCGCCCTGATCCGGCGCGAGCAGCGCGGCGGCCGGATGGTGGCGATGTGCGGGGACGGCACCAACGACGCTCCGGCGCTGGCGCAGGCCGACGTCGGGGTGGCGATGAACACCGGCACCACCGCCGCGAAGGAGGCCGGCAACATGGTCGACCTCGACTCCGACCCCACCAAGCTGATCGAGGTCGTCGAGATCGGCAAGCAGCTGCTCATCACCCGCGGCGCGCTGACGACGTTCTCGGTCGCCAACGACGTGGCGAAGTACTTCGCCATCCTGCCGGCGATGTTCGTGACCGCGTTCCCGCAGCTGCACGTGCTCAACGTGATGCGACTGTCCAGCCCGCAGTCGGCGATCGTCTCCGCGGTCGTCTTCAACGCGCTGATCATCGTCGCGCTCATCCCGTTGGCACTGCGCGGCGTGAGCTACCGGCCCTCGTCGGCGGTGGAGCTGCTGCGTCGCAACATCCTCATCTACGGCGTCGGCGGTCTGATCGCACCCTTCGTGGGCATCAAGCTGCTCGATCTCGTTGTCTCGCTGATTCCAGGACTGTGATCATCATGAAGGACATCTACGCGCTCTATCGGCACAGCCTTGCTGGGCTGAGGGTGATGATCGGCGCCATCCTCCTGCTCGGGGTGGCCTACCCGCTGCTGGTCACCGGCATCTCGCAGGTGAGCATGCCGTGGCACGCGAACGGGTCGCTGATCACCTCGACCGGCGCCCACACCACCTCCTCCTCGCACGCCGTCGGCTCGCAGCTGCTCGGCCAGGTCGACGACAACCCGAAGCTCTTCTTCAACAGGCCTTCGGCAGCGGGCGACGGTTACGACCCCACCAGCAGCTACGGCAGCAACCTGGGTCCCAACGACCCCCGTCTGGTTAAAGCGATCAAGGCGGTCCAGCGGACGATCGCGGCCCGTGAGGGCGTGCCGGTCTCGGCGATCCCCGCCGACGCGGTCACCTCCAGCGGGTCGGGTCTGGACCCGGCGATCTCGCCGGCGTACGCCGATCTGCAGGTGGCCCGGGTGGCGAAGACCAACGGGCTCTCGGAGGCCACGGTGCGCCGGTTGGTCGCGCAGAACACGCACGGTCGCGCCCTCGGCGTGCTCGGCGCGGCCTATGTCAACGTGCTCACTCTCAACATCGCTGTCGAGCACGCGGCAGACTGACCCACATGGAGGCTAAACGGGGGCGGCTGACCGTCTATCTCGGCGCCGCCCCCGGCGTCGGCAAGACGTTCGCGATGCTCGACGAGGCACGTCGCCGGGCGAGCCGGGGCACCGACGTCGTGATCGGGTACGTCGAGACCCACGACCGGCCCAAGACGCAGAGCCAGATCGAGGGCCTCGAGGTGCTCCCGCGCAAGCGGGTGGGGTATCGCGGGGGCACCTTCACCGAGCTCGACCTCGACGCGGTCCTCGCGCGCAAGCCGCAGGTGGTCTGCGTGGACGAGCTCGCCCACACCAACGTCCCGGGCAGCCGGCACCTCAAGCGCGCCCAGGACATCGAGGAGCTGCGGGCGGCCGGGATCGACGTGATCACCACCGTCAACATCCAGCACCTGGAGTCGCTCAACGACGAGGTCGAGCGGATCACCGGCGTCCGGCAGCGCGAAACGGTGCCCGACGAGGTGGTCCGCACCGCCGACCAGATCAACCTGGTCGACATGGCCCCGGATGCGCTGCGTCGCCGGATGGCGCACGGCAACATCTACCGAGCCGAGAAGATCGACGCGTCGCTGACCTCGTTCTTCAGGGTCGGCAACCTGACGGCGCTGCGCGAGCTCGCGCTGCTGTGGCTGGCCGACCGGGTGGACGACGCGCTCGGGGACTACCGCCGGGCCCAGGGCATCCGCAGCCCCTGGCCCACCAAGGAGCGGATCGTGGTCGCCGTCACCGGCGGCCCGGAGAGCGAGACCCTGCTGCGCCGCGGCGCCCGGCTGGCCCAGCGTGCGGCCGGCTCGGAGCTGCTGGCCGTGCACGTCCTCACCGCCGACGGCCTGCAGGCGCCCGAGGCCGCCAGCCTGGCCCGGCTGCAGGAGCTGACCCGCTCCCTCGACGGCACCTTCCACTCGGTGGTGGGGGAGGACGCCGCGGAGGCCATCGTGGACTTCGCGGTGGGCAGCAACGCCACCATGATCGTGGTCGGGGTCTCCCGGCACGGTCGCCTGCGCCGGCTCCTGGCGGGCACCACCGGCGACCGGATCGCCGCTGCGGCGGGCTCGATCGACGTGCACCTGGTCACCCATGAGCAGACGCCCCGCACCGTACGCCGGCGGATGTCGATGTCGCCCCTGAGTCCGCGGCGACAGGCACTCGGCTGGGCGATGGCGGTGGCGGTGCCACTGCTGCTGGCCTGGTGGCTGAACCGCACGGCGCAGACGGCCGGTGCGACCGACCAGCTGCCGCTCGCCAGCCTGCTGCTCCTCGCCACCACGGTGCTCGTGGCGCTGGTCGGCGGTCGTTGGCCCGCGGTGGTGGCGGCGATGTTCGGCTTCATCAACCTCAACTGGTGGTTCACCCCGCCGGTGCGCCGACTGACGATCGCTGAGCCGCGCAACCTGCTCGCGCTGGTCGTCTTCGTGCTCGTCGCGGTGGCCGTGGCGACGGTCGTCGACGGCGCGTCGCGGCGTACCGAGGAGGCGGTGCGGGCCCGGGCCGAGGCCGCCACGCTGGGTGCGCTGTCGCGCTCGGTGCTCACCGGGCAGGACACCGCCGACGCCATCGTGGAGCGGGCACGGGAGACGTTCGGGCAGCGCTCCGTGGTGCTGTTGCGGCGTACGGCCTCGGGGTGGGTGCGGCTCGCGGGCGCGGGGATCGGCTATGCCGACACGCCGGACCAGGGTGACAACCAGGTCGCCGTGGACGGCGACCACGTGATGGTGCTGATCGGTGACCCGCTGCGCGCGGCCGACCAGCGGGTGCTGGAGGCCTTCGCGGTGCAGACCTCGTTGGTGCTGGAGTATCGGCGGCTGCGCGAGCACGCCGACCGCACCGTCGCGCTGGAGCGTGCCGAAGCCACCTCGACGGCGTTGCTGCGCGCCGTCTCGCACGACCTGCGTACGCCGCTGGCCACGGTGCGCACCGCCGTCGACGGGCTGCGCAGCGGGGTGCTCGACGATGCCGATCGTGAGGTGCTCGCCAGCTCGGCCGCCACCTCGGCCGAGCAGTTGGAGCACCTGATCGACAACCTGCTCGACCTCTCCCGGGTGCAGGCCGGCCTGGTCCACCCGGTGCTGCGACCGGTCAGCCTGGAGGAGTGCGTGCCCCTCGCGCTGGCCGGCTTCTCCGCCGAGGAGGTCAGCAACGACGTGGCCGAGGACGTGCCACTGGTGCGCACCGATCCCGGCCTGTTGGAGCGGGTGGTGGCCAACCTGGTCTCGAACGCGGTCCGCGCCTCCGCCGGTGTCGCGCCGGTGCGTGTGCTGGCCAACGTGCGTCGCGAGGAGGTCGAGATCCTGGTCGTCGACCGTGGCCCCGGGGTGCCGGAGGAGCAGCGCGAGCAGATGTTCGAGCCGTTCCAGCGGCTCGACGACTCCTCGCCCGGTGGTCTCGGCCTCGGGCTGGCGGTGGCCCGGGGGCTGGCCGAGGCGATCGGCGGCAGACTGTCCGCCGAGGACACCCCCGGCGGTGGCCTGACGATGGTGGTGGCGGTGCCGCGCGCAGGCGTGGCGCCGGGCGCCGCCAGCGGCAGCATGCAGGCGGGGTCGAGCGAGGGAGAGCGGTGAACAAGATCCTGGTGATCGACGACGAGCCGGCGCTGGCACGGGCGCTCGCGGTCAACCTTCGCGCCGCCGGCTGGGAGGTCGAGGTCGCCCACGACGGCCGGTCCGGGTTGTCGGCGGCTGCCGGGTTCCACCCGGACGTGGTGCTGCTCGACCTCGGCCTGCCGGACCTGGACGGGACCGAGGTGCTCGCCGGCCTGCGCGGCTGGACGTCGGTCCCGGTGGTGGTGCTCAGCGCGCGCCAGCACGGTGACGACAAGATCGAGGCGCTCGACCTCGGCGCCGACGACTATGTGACCAAGCCGTTCGCGATGGACGAGCTGATGGCTCGGCTGCGGGCCGCCGTACGGCGCGGGCAGGAGACCGCTTCCCCCCAGACCTCCAACCTGAGCGTCGGAGAGTTGGAGATCGACTTCGCCCGCAAGCGGGTGGCCAAGCGCGGCGAGGACATCAGGCTGACCCCGACCGAGTGGGCGTTCCTGGAGCTGCTGGCTCGCAATGTCGGCCGGCTGGTCTCCCGCGAGCAGATCCTCAAGGAGGTGTGGGGCCCGGTCTACGCCAAGGAGACCCACTACCTCCGGGTCTATGCCGCCCAGCTGCGGCGCAAGCTGGAGGACGACCCGTCCCACCCGCGCTACCTGGTCACCAGCAGCGGGCTGGGCTACACCCTGGAGCCCTGAGCCCGACGCGACCGCGCCGCCCGCATCCGAGACGCCCGCTGCGGTCGCAGTACGGCGACGGCAACCGACAGCGTGACCAGCACCGCGAGGTGGTCGAGGTCCGTGGCGGCGAAGGTGAGCTGGCCGCCGACGTTGACCACGAAGCCGGTCAGCAGGCCCCAGCCGGAGAGGCCGAGCAGGGCGGCGTAGCCGAACGGCACCGAGAGCGCGGCGATCGCACAGGCGCCGAGGTAGCCGATCAGGCCGGTGGTGAGGTCGGCGTGCGTGCGGGTGAACACGGCCGCCAACGCGAGCAGGACCACGAGGCCGAGTCCTGCCCGGACGGCCGCGAGGTCGGTGAGGCGTGGCTCCATGCCCTCCAGTCAACGACCGTGCCGACGCCGCGGCGCCGGCCACGATGTGTTCTTGACGACGTACGGGGTCCTCTTTACGGATTCTTTACGCCTCCAGACCCCTTCTCGATGAGGGCGCCGACGGCCCGGCGCGTCAGGCTGACCCTGTGTCATCAGCGACCCTGAACGTGCCGACCGGTTCGCCGGCTCCCGAGCAGCACGAGCCGCGCCAGAAGTGGTACCGGGTGATGTGCCTGACCGGCGTGGACTACTTCTCCAGCCTCGGTTACGCCCCCGGCATCGCCGCACTCGCCGCGGGCCTGGTCTCGCCGCTGGCGACGATCGGCCTGGTCATCCTCACCCTCGGTGGCGCGCTGCCGGTCTACCGCCGGGTCGCGCTGGAGTCGCCGCACGGCCAGGGCTCGATCGCGATGCTCGAGCGACTGCTCGGCTTCTGGAAGGGCAAGCTCTTCGTCCTGATCCTGCTCGGCTTCGCCTGCACCGACTTCGTCATCACCATGACGCTCTCGGCAGCCGACGGCGCCGCGCACCTGCGGGAGAACCCGCACGTTCCCAGCGGCATCGGGGACCACCCGATGCTGGTCACCTTCGTCTTCCTGCTCGCGCTCGGCGCTGTCTTCTTCCGGGGCTTCAAGGAGGCGATCGGGATCGCGGTGGTGCTGGTCTGCCTCTACCTCGCGCTCAACGCGGTCGTGGTGGTGGTCGGCGTGGCCGAGGTGCTCAAGGATCCGTCGGTCTTCAGCCATTGGCGGACCGGCCTGACCCAGGAGCACGGCAGCCCGCTGGCGATCGTCGGGGTCTCCCTGCTGGCCTTCCCCAAGCTCGCGCTGGGCATGTCCGGCTTCGAGACCGGCGTCGCGGTGATGCCGCAGATCCAGGGCGATCCGACCGACACGTATGACCGGCCGTTCGGCGTGGTCCGGGAGACCCGCAAGCTGCTGGCGACCGCCGCGATCATCATGAGCACGTTCCTGATCTTCAGCTCGTGGATCTGCACCCTGCTGATCCCGCAGGACGCGTTCAAGGCAGGCGGTGAGGCCAACGGCCGTGCCCTCGCCTACCTCGCGCACGAATACCTCGGCAGCGGCTTCGGATCGATCTACGACATCTCGACCATCACGATCCTGTGGTTCGCCGGCGCCTCGGCGATGGCGGGCCTGCTCAACCTGATCCCCCGCTACCTGCCCCGCTACGGCATGTCGCCGGAGTGGGCCGGCGCGACCCGGCCGCTGGTCGTGGTCATCATGGGGGTCGCCTTCCTGATCACCTGGATCTTCAACGCCAGCGTGGATGCGCAGGGCGGCGCGTACGCGACCGGCGTGCTGGTCCTGATGAGCTCGGGTGCGGTCGCGGTGACGCTCGCTGCGCGCAAGGCCGGACAGAAGAAGCGCACCATAGCCTTCGCGGTGATCGCGCTGATCTTCTGCTACACCACCATCAACAACTGCATCGAGCGTCCCGACGGACTCAAGATCGGTGCCTGCTTCATCGTCGCGATCGTGCTGGTCTCGCTGCTCTCGCGCGTGGGTCGCTCCTTCGAGTTGCGCACCACCTCGATCGAGCTCGACGCCACCGCGGAGCGATTCGTCCGCGACTGCGCGCGCCGTCGGATCCGGCTGGTCGCCAACGAGCCCGACGCGCTCGACGCCCAGGAGTACGACGACAAGATCCGCCAGGTCGTCGCCGACCACGACCTCGCCGACGAGGGCGACATCATCTTCGTCGAGGTCACCCTCACCGACCCCTCCGACTTCGAGGGCCGGCTCTCGGTGCACGGTGTGGTGGTGCACGGTCACCGCCGGGTGCTGCGGATGGAGTCCGCGACGGTGCCCAATGCGCTCGCCGCGCTGCTGATGCACACCCGCGACGTCACCGGCGTCACGCCGCACATCTACTTCGAGTGGACCGAGGGCGGGCCGGTGATCAACCTGCTGCGCTTCCTCTTCCTCGGCATCGGCGAGGTCGCCCCGACCACCCGCGAGGTGTTGCGCCGAGCCGAGCCGGACCGGTCACGGCGTCCACACGTGCACGTCGGCTGAGCGCTGCGACCGGCTCGCCGGGAAGTCCTTCTCCCGGTCCTGCGTCGAGCGCTCAGGCGTTGACCATGAAGTCCGCGGCGCGCACGACGTACGACCAGAACTCGGCGTCCTGCTCGGGAGTCAGGTCGACGGCGTCCAGGCCGTCGCGGAAGTGCTTGAGCCAGTGGTCCTTGGCCTCGTGGGTGACCGGGAAGGGCGCGTGCCGCATGCGGAGCCGAGGATGGCCGCGCTGCTCGGAGTACGTCGTCGGGCCGCCCCAGTACTGGCACAGGAAGAGGAAGAAGCGCTCCTCCGCCGGCCCGAGGTCCTCCTCGGGGTACATCGGCCGAAGCAGCTCGTCCTCGGCGACGCCGGCGTAGAAGGTGGACACGATCGCGCTGATCGTCTCGGCGCCGCCGATCTCCTCGTAGAACGTCACCTCACCATTGTGAGGGGTGAGCGTTGAGACACCAGCCTCCACCCGCAAGGATGGGGTCATGGCTACTACTCGCACTGCAACCACCGTCTGGGAGGGCACCCTCTTCGAGGGCGCCGGCAAGGTCACCCTCGACTCCTCCGGCCTCGGCACCTACGACGTGTCCTGGCCCTCGCGCGCCGAGGCCGCCAACGGCAAGACGAGCCCTGAGGAGCTCATCGCGGCCGCGCACTCCTCCTGCTTCTCGATGGCCTTCTCCAACGGTCTGGCCAAGAACGACACCCCGGCCACCTCGCTCACCACCTCGGCCGAGGTCGAGTTCACCCCCGGGACCGGTATCACCGGTATCAAGCTCACCGTCCGCGGCGTGGTTCCCGGCATCGACAACGACACCTTCGTCAAGCTCGCCCAGGAAGCCAAGGCCGGCTGCCCGGTCAGCCAGGCGCTGGCCGGCACCACGATCACGCTGGACGCCGCGCTCGCCTGATCGCCACGACGCTCGCCGAGCTTGTCGAGGCGCCTCGACAAGCTCGGCGAACGCCACGCGTCGCTCCGGCCTACTCGCCCGACGCCTCGCTCGCGCCGTCGTGGGCCGCAGGCGTGGTCGTCGGGGGAGTGGCGCCGGCGTACGGCGGGGCCGGGAAGAGCACCTTCTGGGTGAACGGCATCGCGATGCCCTCGTGGTCGAAGCGTGCCTTGATCCGCTGGCGTAGTTCGCGCGCGACCGCCCACTGCCGCATCGGCGCCGTCTTGATCAGCACCCTGACGGTGATCGCGTCGGGAGTCATGGTCTCCACGCCGGTCACCTCGGGCTCCTCGATGACGATGTCGCGGTAGTCCTCGTCCTCCCAGATGTCGTGCGCGACGGACTTCAGGACGCGCTGCACCCGGGCGAGGTCCTCGCCGTACCCGATGCTGACGTCGACCACCGCGCGAGCCCAGTTCTGGCTCATGTTGCCGACCCGCAGGATCTCTCCATTGGGTACGTACCAGACGGTGCCGCTCTGGTCGCGCAGCCGGGTGACCCGCAGCGAGACCGCCTCGATGGTGCCCGAGGCGACGCCGACATCGACCACGTCGCCCACGCCGTACTGGTCCTCGAAGATCATGAAGATGCCCGACAGGAAGTCCTTGACCAAGGACTGGGCGCCGAAGCCGAGCGCGATGCCGACGATGCCGGCACTGGCGATGATCGGGGCGATGTTCAGCCCGAGCTCGCTGAGGATCATGGTGCCGAAGATGGCGACCAGCAGGCCGCCGATGATGCTCTTGAGCAGGTCGCCCATCGTCTTCGCGCGCTGCACCCGACGGGTGTTGTGGCTGGTGGTGAAGCGGTCGGGCAGGACGCCGTCCTCAGCGTGGCGCACCAGCCGGTCGACGAGCTTGCCGAGGACCCAGCGGATCACCACCGCCAGCAGGATCAACCCGACGATGGCGACCGGCTTGCCGATCACGACGTCGGCGTTGTGGCGCCAGTCGATGGGGGAGGACCTGGACAGCAGCTGGACGAACATGGGGCCCATTCTTAACAGCCCCGATCAACCGGTACGCTGACTTCGTGACCAACTCCTTCGCCCGCCGCGCCCTGACCCTCGGTGCCGCTGTCGCCGCCGTCACCGCGGCTGTCGCCGGTCCCGCCGCCGCCGATGTTCCGACCGGCTGGAGCAACCCGTCGAACGTGAACCCGCTGCACTTCATCACCCTGATCGTGTTCATCCCGGTCGCCGCCGCACTGGTCATCTCGTTCCTGGTGCTGCTGCCCGGCGTCCTGCGTGGCGAGGGCCTGATTCCCAAGGCCCACAAGCCGAGCAACCAGCCGCCGGTCGAGCGATCGGGTCACTGATCCACTGAGCTGTGCCAGAAGGCCCCCGGGTGATCCCGGGGGCCTTCTCGCGTCTGCAGGTGCCTCGGCCTGGGTGAGCTGAGGCGCATCACCCACGCCGCAGCTCACCCAGGGTGGTGGCGGTTACTTGCTGGACTTCGCGAAGCAGACCAGGAACCGGTCGCCGGCCCTCCAGGTGGCCTCGGGAGACCACCCGACGTGCCGGGTCCTGTCCGGGCACAGCACGGCGCCGGCCTCGCGCCGCTCGGAGCGAGTCGGGTAGGCGACCGGCTTGAACTGGACCACGTGGATCGGCCGGTAAGCGTGCTTGGTCGAGCACGGGGTGCCGTAGTAGGCGCTGGTCAGACACCGCTCGGTGCTGTCGGAGCGGTGCTTGGGGATGGCCGGATGGGACAGGTGCTTCGGCATCGGCAGTAGCCGAGTGGGGGCGAAGATGACCAGATCGCACCGGAACCACTCGGCTCCTGCCTGCATCTGCGCGACCGTCGGCTGGAAGAAGAGGAAGTCGTAGACCGTGGTCGCGCGCCGGATCACGCTGCGACCGAGGGTCTGGATCTCGAGCTTGGTGCAGGCGTCGGTGCCCATGCTGGTCAGCAGGGGCTGGCTCAGGCCCGCCAGGGGCGTCTGGACCTGCGCCACCCCGAACGTGATCGAGGTGTGCGGCTTCGAGCACGGGACCGGCTTCCTCGGGTCGGCGTAGTCGCCCACGCGCTTGAGCGACATTGCATGGCACTCACCGACCTTGGGCGTCTGGACCGACGTGGTCGCCTGAGCAGACGTCGCACCGAACGCGACGAGGGATGTCGCGAGCATTGCTCCGATCGCGATGAGTGCGTGCGCAGTGCGCCTGGCCATGACGGTCCTCCCGCGAAATGTCCTGAGTGCGCGTCAGGATGGCACGGTGTGCGGCTCGATGCCGCCGAATTCAGGTTGCCGCCAGGTGGTGCCGTGTGGCGGGGCCGCCGGCCCGCGGACGCAGCAGGGGCGCGGCGCCTGATGGCACCGCGCCCCTGCTGCTGATCAGGCAGACGCTGCTACTCGGCGTCCTTGGCCTGCGCGGCGAGCGCGCGGGCCGCGGAGTCGCGGCCCTCACGGACGTAGCGCTTCGCGGCCGGCTCGGCCTTCGAGCCCGCCAGCCAGGCGTCGGCCTTCTCCAGCAGCGCCGGGGAGGCGGCGTACTTCGGGAAGAGGCCGGCCAGGGCGACCGAGGCCTTGTGCGTGCCGAGGTGCTCCCAGAGGCTGTCGGCCGCAGCGAAGTAGCGGTCGACGTACGGCGCGAGAACCTCCTCCTGCCGCGGCTCGTTGAAGGCCAGCGAGATCTCCCGCGAGGTCTCGTTCGGCGTAGCCGTGCTGGCCACGACCGCGTCCCAAGCCGCCGCCTTCGCGTCGGCGTCGGGTCGCGAGGCGCGGGCGGCGGCTGCCTTCTCCTGGCCGGAGATGGTGTTGTCCCGCTCGAGCTCGGCGGCGATCTCGGCCTCACCGAAGGCGCCGGCACGCGCCAGGCCCGCGATCAGCGACCAGCGAAGGTCCTGGTCGATCTCGAGGCCGTCGAAGGAGAGCGAGCCCTCCAGCAGCGCCTTGAGGTCGGCGATGGCCGCGTCGGTGTGCGTCGCGGCCGCGAACGAGCGGGCGAAGGTCAGCTGGTGGTCGCTACCGGGAGCGGCCTGGACGAGCAGCTCGCGCAGGCCCTGCTCCCACCGGGCGGCCAGCGCCGCGCGCTTGGCCGGAGCCGAGTACGTCGCCACCGCGAGCGCGGTGTTGGCCGGGATGCGGGTCACGCCCCAGGCGTCGGTCTCCTGACCGATGTTGGCCAGCACCAGGTCGACGTACGCGCTGACCGACATCTCGGCGTCGCGGGTCATGTCCCACGCCGCGCTCCACACCAGGGCACGGGGCAGCGAGTCGTCCAGCTTGGACAGCGAGGAGAGGGCGGTGGTCAGCGACCGCTCGTCGAGGCGGATCTTGGCGTAGGCCAGGTCCTCGTCGTTGAGCAGCAGCAGGTCGGGCTGCTGCTTGCCGACCGCGTCGGCGACGTCGGTGTGCTCGCCCTCGACATCGATCTCGAGATAGTCGGTGCGCGTCAGCGCGCCGGCCTCGGTGAAGTTGTAGAAGCCGATGCCGAGGCGGTGGCGACGCAGCGTCGGCCAGTCCGGGTGCGCGGTCTGGCGCACGGCCAGAGAGGCGTAGCTGCCGTCCTCGGCGAGGGTGAACTCCGGCGCCAGCGTGTTCACGCCAGCGGTCTGCAGCCACTCCTGGGCCCAGCTCTCCAACTCGCGACCGGATGCCTTCTCCAGCGCGGCGAGCAGGTCCTTGAACTCCGGGTTGCCGTACTCGAACTCCTTGAAGTACGCCCGCAGGCCCTCCAGGAACGGGTCCAGCCCGACCCAGGCCACCAGCTGCTTGAGCACCGAGGCGCCCTTGGCGTAGGTGATCATGTCGAAGTTGACCTCGACCGCCTGCAGGTCGTAGTTGTCGGCGGCGATCGGGTGCGTGGTGGGTAGCTGGTCCTGGGTGTAGCCGGTGATCTTGCGCGCGTTGGCGAAGCCGGTCCACGCGTCGGTGAAGTCGGTGACCTCGGCCTCGGCCCAGTAGCAGGCCCACTCGGCGAAGGACTCGTTGAGCCAGAGGTCGTCCCACCACTTCATCGTCACGAGGTCGCCGAACCACATGTGCGCCATCTCGTGCAGGATGACCGAGGTGCGGAACTCGTAGAACGAGCGCGGCTGGCGCGAGCGGGGGAGGTACTCATCGCGCAGGGTCACGCAGCCCGCGTTCTCCATCGCGCCCATGTTGTACTCGGGCACGTAGAGCTGGTCGTACTTGCCGAACGGGTAGGGATAGGCGAACTTCTCCTCGAAGAACGCGAAGCCGGCCTTGGTGGTCTCCACCAGTGCCTCACGGTCGAGGTAGGGGACCAACGACTGGCGGCAGTAGTGGCCGAGCGGGATGGTGCCGTGCTTGCCCTCGTAGACGTCCTGCACCTCGTGATACTCACCCGCGACCAGAGCCGTGATGTACGTCGACATCCTCTTGGTCGGTGCGAAGTCCCAGCGGGCCGTGCCCGGCCCGCCGCTCGTGCCCGTCGACACCGTCGTCGGCTCGGGGGAGGGGCTGTTCGAGACGACCTTCCAGTCCGCCGGGGCGGTCACGTGGAAGGTGAAGCTCGCTTTGAGGTCGGGTTGCTCGAAGGTGGTGAAGACCCGCCGCGCGTCCGGCACCTCGAACTGCGTGTAGGTGTAGACGCGATCGTCGACCGGGTCCACGAAGCGGTGCAGTCCCTCGCCGGTGTGCGAGTAGGGGCAGTCCGCCTTGACCACGAGGACGTTCTCCGCGGCCAGCCCGGGCAGGGCGATGCGGTTGTCGACGTACGCCGTGGCCGGGTCGAGCGAGGTGCCGTTGAGGGTGATCTCGTGCACCGTCGCGCCGACCAGGTCGGCGAAGGTCTCTGCGTCCGTCTCCTTGCTGGTGAAGGTGATCGTCGTCGTCGAGGCGAAGGTCTGGTCACCCGTGGTGAGGTCCAGCACGATGTCGTACGACGTGACGTCGAGCAGTCCGGCGCGGGTGCGCGCCTCGTCCCGAGTGAGGTTGGTTCCTGGCATGCGGCGATCCTCTCACCCGAGGAGTGAGATTGCCGACGAGCCCTAGGAGCACTGCCCGTGAGGCGCTGATCGATGGCCGCAAGAATTACATCTATGTAGTTATAGACCCGGCGTGTCGCGTTGACTTTTTTGTCTCTAGAGTGCTCACGTGCCTCACCAGTCACAGCAGTCACGCCGACCCCTGGCGCGCGTCGCGATCGCCGCGGGGCTGGCCTCCGTTGCCTTTGCCACGACCCTCGTGCCGACGTCCAGCGAGCCCGCCTCGGCGGCGACCGTCGGCGTGCTCTGCACCGGTTTCGGTCCGTGCACCGACGCCGGCATGAGCGCCCAGGGCTATCACGCGGTGTGGGACACCATGTTCTGGGGCATGTACGCCGGCCAGAACTGCACCAACTACGTCGCCTACCGGATGATCAAGGCCGGGATGTCCTCGGCCCGACCCGCCCAGCTCAAGGCGGGCAAGGGCAACGCGAGCTACTGGGGCGGATCGTTCGGCACGCTGACCAACAAGGTGCCGACGGTCGGGTCGGTGGCGTGGTGGAACGCCAACGTCCCCGGCGCGGGGTCGGGTGGCCACGTGGCCATCGTCGAGAAGGTCTACTCCGCCACCGACATCGTCGTCTCGGAGTCCAACTGGTCAGGCAACTTCGACTGGCGCCGGATCACCACGGCGGCGAACTGGCCCAGCGGCTTCATCCACCTGCGCGACTCGGGCACGACCACACCCACGCCTACGCCGACCCCCACGCCGACTCCGAAGCCGACTCCCACGCCGACTCCCACGCCGACTCCCACGCCGACTCCGACTCCGACCGCCACGATCCCGGTCAACACGGCGCGGCCGACGGTCAGCGGCACCGTCGCCGTCGGGAAGACGCTCGCGGCGACCCCTGGCAGCTGGTCGCGCAGCGGCCTGAGCTTCGCCTACCAGTGGTACGCGAACGGGGCGGCGGTGAGCGGCGAGACAGCGAGCACCATCGCCGTGGGCAAGAGCAAGCTCGGGGAGACGATGTCCGTTCGGGTGACGGCGACCGCCAGCACCGGCTCGGCCAGCGCGACATCCGCGACCACGGCAGCGGTGATTCCCGGCACCATCGGGGTCACCACGCCGCCGCAGATCACCGGTACGCCGCGGATCTCCTCGACACTGACCGCCGTACCGCCGAAGACGACCAACGCGCTGACCAGCAGCTCCGTGCAGTGGTACGCCGACGGCCAGGCCATCCCGGGGGCCACCGGCTGGACGCTCATCCTCGGCGCCGCCCAGGTCGCACGGCAGATCACCGTCCAGGTGCACGGCAGCAGGGCCGCCTATAACGACCTGACGGTCGCCAGCGCCGCAACCGACCCGGTGCAGGCGCCGGCGTTGCAGGTGGCCAGCCGCGGTGGCGTGAGCGGAGATCCGCACGTCGCCGGGCGACTGATCGCGAACCCCGGCGCGACCCAGCCGGCGTCGGCCCAGACCACCTATGCCTGGCTGCGCGACGGCCAGCCGATCGCCGGGGCGAGCGCCGCGACGTACACGCCGACCACCGCCGACGTCACCCACCACATCTCGGTCAGGGTCGGCCTGAACGCCAGCGGCTACTACCCGATGTCCGCCGACTACCAGGTCGCCCAGCCGATCACCATGCCGGTCAAGCTGAAGGTGCATGCCGCGGCCGGACGCCGTGCCGCGACCGCGGTGCTCAAGGTCAAGTCGTTGGGAGCCCTGATCAAGGGCGGCTTCGTCACCGCCCGGGTCGGCAAGCACCAGGTCACGGTGAAGGTCAGGGGCAAGCGACTGGTGCTGCACCTGCACGGCCTGCCGACGGGGCGCCGCACCCTGAAGATCGAGTACGGCGGCACCAAGCGCTATGCCGGCGTGACGACGACGGAGAAGGTGCGGATCAGCCGCTGACCCGGTCGCAGGAGCCCCTCGGGCATAACTGTCGGTGCGGGCTGGTTGACTGCCAATATGACGACCACTGAGGCAGAGTTCTGGTTCGACCCGATGTGTCCGTTCGCGTGGATCACCTCGCGCTGGATCCTCGAGGTCGAGAAGGTCCGCGACGTCAAGGTGACCTGGCGGATCATGAGCCTGGCCTATCTCAACCAGGACAAGGACATCCCCGATTCCTACCGTGAGCTGCTCGCGGACGCGTGGCAGCCGGTCCGCGTCTGCATGGCGGTCAACGAGAAGTTCGGCCAGGAGAAGCTGGCCGAGCTCTACACCGCGCTCGGCACCCGCCGTCACGTGGAGAAGAAGGACTTCACCCGCGAGGTGATCCAGGACGCGCTCGCCTCGGTCGACCTGCCGGTCGAGCTCGCCGATGCGATGGACGACACGTCCTACGACGAGGCGATCAAGGCCTCGCACCACCTCGGCATGGACCAGGTCGGCAATGAGGTCGGCACGCCGACGATCGCGATGAACGGCTCGGCCTTCTTCGGTCCTGTGATCGCCAAGGCGCCCAAGGGCGAGGAGGCCGGCAAGCTGTGGGACGGCTTCCAGCTGGTCACCGCCTACCCCTACGTCTACGAGCTGAAGCGCGCCAGGACGCACGACCTGGACTTCAGCTGATGCCGGTCGACCAGGTCGGCATCCTGGCGCTGCAGCGCGCGCTCACCCAGGCGGCCGACCTGCTCGACGACGTCACTGCGGCCGACCTCGACAAGTCGACGCCCTGCACGGAGTGGGACGTCCGCAGGCTGGCCAACCACCTGATCGCCGCGCCGCGGATCTTCGTGACGATGCTGCAGGGAGCGCCGCCGGGGTGGAACGGTCGGGAGGACTATGCCGTCCAGCTCGGCGAGGAGCTGCGCACCCGCGGCAACACCCTGATCAACCTGTGGCGGGAGATCGCCGGATCCGGCGAGGAGACGATGGCCGATCCCGACTGGCAGGCCGCGGAGATCGCGACCCACACCTGGGACCTGGCCACAGCGCTCGGCCGCTCCACCGACGGGCTCGACCAGTCGGTCGCCCAGCGTTCCCTGGTCGCGATGGACCGCATCCTCGGCCCGACCCGCAAGGGCCGGGCGTGGGCCGACGCTCGCTCGGCACCTGACGGCGTCGATGCCTACACCCACCTCGCCGCTTACGCCGGGCGCGAGGTCTGACCCGAGCGCGTTGGGCGCTCGACCGGGCAGATCCGTCGGGCGGGCGCCTCAGCCGACCTCTTGCAGGTGGTCCGCCGCGCTGCGAGGAGCGGCACGAATCGGGGCGGCGGGCCGACGCTCACTAGGATTCACCGCATGAGCAAGGTCGCCCCGAAGAATGTGCTGAGCGCTGTCGCCTGGCCCTACGCCAACGGCCCGCGTCACATCGGGCACGTCGCCGGGTTCGGCGTACCGTCCGATGTCTTCTCGCGCTACATGCGGATGGCCGGCCACCAGGTGCTCATGGTCTCGGGCTCGGACGAGCACGGCACGCCCATCCTGATCGCTGCCGACGAGGCCGGTCTGAGCGCGCAGGAGCTGGTCGATCAGAACCATCGGCTGATCGCCGAGGACCTGGTCGCGCTCGGCCTCTCCTACGACCTCTACACGCGGACCACGACGCGCAACCACCACGCGGTCGTGCAGGAGCTGTTCCTCGGCGTCTACGAGAACGGCTACTTCGTCGAGCAGACCTCTTTCGGCGCCATCTCGCCCTCGACCGGGCGGACGCTGCCCGACCGCTACATCGAGGGCACCTGCCCGATCTGTGGGTACGACGGGGCGCGCGGCGACCAGTGCGACAACTGCGGCAACCAGCTCGATCCCGACCAGCTGATCAACCCGAAGTCGAAGATCAACGGCGAGACCCCGGAGTTCGTGGAGACCACGCACTTCTTCCTCGACCTGCCCGCGCTCGCCGATGCGCTCGGTGAGTGGCTCGACGGACGCGAGGCGACAGGGCTGTGGCGACCCAATGTCATCCGGTTCTCGCAGAACATCCTCAAGGAGATCCGTCCGCGTGCCATGACGCGCGACATCGACTGGGGCATCGCGGTGCCGCTGGACGGCTGGCGGGAGAACCCGACCAAGAAGCTGTATGTCTGGTTCGACGCTGTCGTCGGCTACCTCTCGGCCTCGATCGAGTGGGCCCGCCGCACGGGTGACCCGGACGCGTGGCGCAGTTGGTGGAACGACCCCGAGGCGCTGAGCTACTACTTCATGGGCAAGGACAACATCACGTTCCACAGCCAGATCTGGCCGGCCGAGCTGCTCGCCTACAACGGCGAGGGCTCGCGCGGCGGCAGGCGGCGCGACCTGGCGAGCCAGGGCGACGGGCTGAACCTGCCCACCGAGGTGGTCTCCTCGGAGTACCTCACGATGGAGGGCAAGAAGTTCTCCTCCTCGCGCAAGATCGTGATCTACGTGCGCGACCTGCTGGCCCGCTACCAGGCGGATGCCTTCCGCTACTACGTCGCGGTCGCCGGTCCGGAGACCAACGACGCGGACTTCACCTGGGCCGAGTTCGTGCGGCGTACCAACGACGAGCTGGTCGCCGGCTGGGGCAACCTGGTCAACCGCACCGCCAACCTGATCGCCGCGAACTTCGGCGAGATCCCGGCCGCCGGTGAGCTCACTGCGCAGGACCAGGCGGTGCTCGACGCCGTCGAGGGGGCGTTCGACGTCGTCGGCGGCCTGATCGGAGCGCATCGTCAGAAGGCGGCCATCAGCGAGGCGATGCGCACCGTGGGCGAGGTCAACAAGTACCTGGCCGACCACGAGCCGTGGAAGCTGGTCAAGGTCGAGGAGACCCGAGCGCGGGCAGCGACCGTCCTGCACGTCGCAGCCCAGTGCGTGGCCGATCTCAACCTGATCCTCGCGCCGTTCCTGCCGTTCTCCGCCAACGCGGTGGACCAGGCGTTCGGCGGCAAGGGAGAGGTCGCACCGCTGCCGCGCATCGAGGAGGTCCACGATCTCGACGGCGGTGCCGGGTATCCGATCATCACCGGTGACTACACAGGCGCCCCGAACTGGGAGCGGCACCCCATCACGGTCGCTACGCCGATCAGCAAGCCCACCCCGGTCTTCACCAAGCTGGACCCGTCGGTGATCGAGGAGGAGCTGGACCGGCTCGGTTGAGTGATGGCTCCGACCGGCTTGAGTGATGGCTCTGACCGGGTTGAGTGATGGCTCCGGCCTCCGCTTTGGTCCAGGCGTGACGACTCGACGCTGCGAAAGTACCGACTCGACGCTGCGAAAGTCCCGACTCAACCCAATCGGGAGAGCGCCGTCTTGAGCGGATCCAGCCCGAGCGAGCCCAGGTCCAGTGCAGCGGTGTGGAAGGCCTTGAGGTCGAACGAGGCCCCCGCTCGGGCGCGGGCCTCCTCGCGGGCTTCGAGCCAGATCTTCTCCCCGACCTTGTAGGACGGGGCCTGCCCCGGCCAGCCGAGGTAGCGGTTCACCTCGTAGCGCAGCGACCCGTCGTCCATCCGCGAGTGCGCGCGCATGAACTCATAGACCTTGTCGGCATCCCACACCTCGCCGCCGCGCCAGCCGAACGGGTTCGAGGCCGGGATCGTGAGCCCGAGGTGTACGCCGATGTCGACGATCACCCGAGCCGCCCGGAAGCCCTGCATGTCGAGGAACCCCATCCGATCGCCGGGATCGGCGAAGTAGCCGAGCTCGTCCATCAGCCTCTCGGCGTAGAGCGCCCAGCCCTCGCCGTGGCCGCTGACCCAGCACAGCAGCCGCTGCCACCGGTTGAGCAGGTCGGCCCGGTAGACCGCCTGAGCGCACTGCAGGTGATGCCCGGGGACGCCCTCGTGGAACACGGTGGTCGTCTCGCGCCAGCTGGAGTAGACGCTGTGGTCGTCGGTGAAGGAGAACCACATCGTGCCGGGGCGGGAGAAGTCTTCGGTCGGCGGCGTGTACCAGGCGCCGCCGTCGTTGATCGGCGCCACCTTGCACTCGATCCGCCTGATCGGCTCCGCGATGTCGAAGTGGACGCCGTCGAAGCTCGCGATGATGTCGTCGGCGCGCGCCTGCATCCACTCGGCGAAAGCCTCCCGGCTGCCCAGGTCGCGCGCCGGATCCGCGTCCAGAGCCGCTACCGCGTCGGCCACGGATCCACCGGGCACCACCCGCTGGGCTGTCGCGGCCATGTCGTCCTCGATGCGCTTGAGCTCCTCCCAGCCCCACGCGTAGGTCTCCTCCAGGTCGACCGCCGCGCCGAGGAAGTAGCGCGAGGCCAGCTCGTAGTGCTCGCGCCCGACACCGTCTCGGTCCCGGCCACGCGGACGCAGCTCCGTCTCGACGAACCTCCCGAACTCCGCGTACGCCGCAGAAGCGCCCGCAGCAGCCCGCGCCAGCCGCTCGCGCAGCTGGTCGGGGGCGGCTGCGACGGTGTTGGCGAAGTAGTCACCGGCCTTGCCCTCCTGGCCGGTCCAGCCGCGGATCTGGGCTGCCACCTCGGCGTACTGCCGCTTGGCCGCCACCCGTCCGGCCGCGGCCTCCTCGGCGAGGGTCATCCGGTAGCCGGCGAGCGCGTCGGGCACGGCCGAGAGTCGCTCGCCGATCGCCTCCCAGTCCTCGGCGGTGTCGGTCGCCATCACGTCGAAGACCTCACGGATGGCGTGCGCCGAGCTGCTGATCACCGACATCTCGCTGCGCTCCAGGCCGGCCTCGGAGCGGGCGACCGTCAGTCCGATCCGCTCGCAGAACGCGTCCTGGGCCACCTGCTCGCGCTCGTCGGCGGCGGTCATCGCGGCGACGTCGGCGAGCGCCCGTCGGTTGAGCTCCTCGCCGGCGGCGAAGCCGTCGGGGGTGAGGTCGGGCAGCCTGCCGTCGTGGCCGGGGATGCCGACGAACGTCGCGGCGAGCGGGTCGAGCCGGGCGTAGTCCTCGACGTACTGGTCGGTGCGGGCGTCGACGCTGCGGGTCATGCCTCCGACCCTAGGACACGGCCCGCCGGTAACGCTCGGCCAATACCCGGAGGTGCTCGACGAGCTCGTCGGGGGACTCGACCCGGAAGTCGAGACCCAGCATGCCGATCCAGATCGCGACCGTCTCCAGGCTGTCGCCTCCCGTGACCAGGACACTGGTCCCGGGCCCGATGGCCTCGACGGTGCCGACGGCCGGGTTGATCCGTGCGATGACCTCCTCGGCGGGCGCGTCGATCGCGAGTCGGGCGTGGACCGCCCACCCGGTGCGCGCGACCTCCCGCACCACGAGCTCGGTGAGGTCCTCGGGCGGCCGGCGTGGCGCGAACCGCCGACCGCCCGGCGTCCGCAGCCTGAGCCAGTCCACCCGGTAGGGCGCCCAGCCCGCGGCGGCGTCCTCGTAGGCGACCAGGTACCAGCGCCGCTGCCAGGCGATGAGCCGGTAGGGCTCGAGCTCGACGGGCGCGTCACGGTAGTAGGTCCGTAGACCCTGGTGGTCACGGATCGCATCGGCGAGCTCGGCCAGCAGTCGTGGCTCGACGGGCCGGTCAGGGAACCGGCCATCGGTGTTGGGTCCGGTCGTCGTGGCAGCGCGCAGCGACTCGAGTCGTCGGCGCAGTCGATCGGGCAGGACGTGCTGCAGCTTCGCCAGCGCGCGGGCACCGCTCTCCTCGAAGCCTGAGACGCCGGTCGTCGCCTGGAGCCCGACCGCGACGGCGACGGCCTCCTCGTCGTCGAGCAGCAGCGGCGGCATCTTGGCTCCGACGCCCAGGCGATACCGCCCGCCCGGCCCACGCACGGCGTCGACGGGGTAGCCGAGCTCGCGCAGCCGCGCGACGTCGTTGCGCACGGTCCGGTCCGTGACGTGCAGTCGGGCGGCGAGCTCGGCGCCGCTCCAGTCGGGCCGGGACTGCATCAACCCGAGCAGCTCGAGCAGCCTTGCCGAGGTCTCTCGCACGCGGTCGAGAATAGCGGAACCTAACGTTCCTGAATCCCTCCTAGCGTGATGATCACCAACCAAGCCCAGCTCATCGGAGGACCTGATGACCACCACCGACACCGCGATCCAGCGCTTCACCATCGACGTGCCGCAGTCCGATCTCGACGACCTGTCCGCTCGGCTCGGGCGCACCCGGTTCGCCCCGGCCGCGCCGGACGACGCGTGGGAGTACGGCGCTCCCTCGGCGTACCTGCACGACATGGTGGCGCGCTGGAAGGCGTTCGACTGGCGCGCCGTCGAGCGCCGCGCGAACGCCCTTCCGCAGTTCGTGACCGACATCGAGGGGCAGCGGGTGCACTTCGTCCACGTGCGCTCGGCGGTTCCGGGCGCGACCCCCGTGCTGCTCGCCCACACCTACCCGGGCTCGTTCCTGGAGTTCCTGCCGATGATCGGTGCGCTGACCGATCCGCTCGCACACGGCGGCCGGGCCGAGGACGCCTTCGACGTGGTGATCCCCTCGATGCCCGGATTCGGCTTCTCCACCCCGATGTCAAGGGGTCGCTGGACGATGGCCCGGGTCGCCCGGACCTACGACGCGCTCATGCGCGGCCTCGGTTACGAGTCGTACGGCGTGCACGGCAGCGACGCTGGAGCGATGATCGGCCGCGAGCTCGCCGTACTCGATCCTGAGGGCTTCCGCGGAGCGCACGTGCTCCAGCTCTTCTCCTTCCCCTCGGGTGCGCCGGGGGAGATGGACGGCTTCGGCGAGAAGGAGTACGCCGCGCTCGCGCACCTGCAGTGGTTCGCCTCCGTCGGCGGCTACAACGCGATGAACGGGACCCGTCCGCAGACGATCGCCGCGGCGGTGTCGGACTCTCCGGTGGGGTGGCTCGCCTACAGCGAGCTGTTCGAGAGCTTCGGCAACGGCACCAGCCTGGTCAGTGCCGAGCAGGTGCTCGAGCAGGTGTCGCTCTACTGGCTGACGAACACGATGGCGACGGCCGTTCGCTACCACTACGAGGAGCAGCACGCGGGCACGACGCCGGTCGTCAGCGGTGGTCGGCTCGGGGTGGCCGTGTTCGCCGACGACTTCCGGACCATCCGGCAGCTCGCCGAGCGGGACAACACGAACATCGTGCACTGGTCGGAGTTCGACCGCGGTGGACACTTCGCGGCGATGGAGGTGCCGGCGGATGTCGTGAGCGATCTGCGGGAGTTCTTCGGCCGCTGACGCGGCGGCGTCTCGGACGTCACCCGGTGACATCACAACTCCTCACCGGGTGACGTCTCGACGTCAGTGGGGCAGGGACGTGGCCCGCCAGCCGCCACGACCATGGGCGAGCGCGGGCCGCATCTGCCGGCCCGGGTGCGCCCACTGCGAGCGCTGCGGCTTCGGGGCCGGCGCGGTGCCACCCAGCGAGGAGAGCACGGTGACGATCGCCGCGATCTCCTCGGGCGTCGCGTGCGCGTCGACCACCCGCAGCGTCGGCGCTGCGGGCGCCGTCGCCTCGATGGTCTCGATGTCGTCGATGTCCTTGGCGCTCACAGCGGGATGTTCCCGTGCTTCTTGGCCGGCAGGCTGCCGCGCTTGGTCTTGAGCAGCCGCAGTGCCTTGACCACCTCGACGCGGGTCTCGTGCGGCGCGATGACGCCGTCGATGTAGCCGCGCTCGGCCGCGATGTAGGGGTTGGAGAGCTCGGTCTCGTACTCGTCGATCAGCTCGGCGCGGCGAGCCTCCACCTGCTCCGGGGTACCGCCGCCGTCCGCGATGCCCTTGAGCTCGCGGCGGTGGATGATGTTGGCCGCGCCCTGCGAGCCCATCACCGCGATCTGCCCGGTTGGCCAGGACAGGTTGATGTCGGCGCCCAGGTGCTTGGAGCCCATCACGTCGTACGCGCCGCCGAAGGCCTTGCGGGTGATCACTGTGACCAGCGGGACGGTGGCCTCCGCGTAGGCGAAGATCAGCTTGGCGCCGCGGCGGATGATGCCGGCGTGCTCCTGGTCCGAGCCGGGCAGGAAGCCGGGGGTGTCGACGAAGGTCAGCACCGGGATGTTGAAGGCGTCGCAGGTGCGCACGAAGCGGGCGGCCTTCTCCGAGGCGTCGATGTCGAGGCAGCCGGCGAACTGCATCGGCTGGTTGGCGACCACGCCGACCGGAGAGCCCTCGACCCGGCCGAAGCCGACCACGATGTTCGGGGCGAACAGCGGGTGCACCTCGACGAACTCGCCGTCGTCGAGCACCGTCTCGATGACGGTGTGGATGTCGTACGGCTGGTTCGGGCTGTCCGGGATGAACGTGTCGAGCGCCAGGTCCTCCTCGGACGGCTCGAGGTCGGCGACGGTGTCGTAGACCGGGAGCTCGTCGAGGTTGTTCTGCGGGAGGTGGTCCAGCAGCGCCTTGACGTACTCCATGGCGTCGTCCTCGTCGGAGGCCATGTAGTGGGCCGCGCCCGACTTGGTGTTGTGCGCCCGCGCGCCGCCCAGGTCCTCCATCGAGATGGACTCGCCGGTGACGGTCTTGATCACGTCGGGACCGGTGATGAACATCGCCGAGGTCTTGTCGACCATCACGGTGAAGTCGGTGACGGCGGGGGAGTAGACGTGACCGCCGGCGCAATTGCCCATGATCAGGCTGATCTGCGGGATCACGCCCGAGGCGTGCACGTTGCGCTTGAAGATCTCGCCGTAGAGGCCCAGGGAGACGACGCCCTCCTGGATGCGGGCACCGGCGCCCTCGTTGATGCCGACGATCGGCGAGCCGGTCTTGATGGCCAGATCCATGATCTTGCAGATCTTCTCGCCGTAGACCTCGCCGAGCGCGCCGCCGAAGACGGTGAAGTCCTGGGAGAACACGCAGACCTGGCGGCCGTTGACGGTGCCGTAGCCGATCACCACGCCGTCGCCGTAGGGACGGTTCTTCTCCAGCCCGAACGCCGTGGAGCGGTGCCGCGCCAGCTCGTCGATCTCGACGAAGGAGCCCTCGTCGAAGAGCATCTCGATGCGCTCGCGAGCCGTCTTGCGGCCGCGGGCGTGCTGCTTCTCGACGGCCTTCGCCGAACCCGCATGGACGGCCTCGTCGAGCCGTCGCCCGAGGTCGGCGAGCTTCCCGGCGGTGGTGTGGAGATCCGGCTCGACCGGGTGGGCGTCGGCGGGCTGCGCGCTCACGTGCTGCTCCCTGGGTGTGTAGACGACAAGTGCGTGCGCCAATCTAGTGCCCATGACCACGGATGGAGTGAGACGCGAGTCACTCGATGCTGCTCGGCTGGCCGAACTGGCGCCGACCTGGCGGATCGAGATCCTGCCGGAGACGCCGTCGACGAACGCCGTCTGCGCCGACCGCGCCCGCGCCGGAGAGCCGGCAGGGCTCGTGGTCACGACCGAGCACCAGTACGCCGGACGTGGCCGCCTGGACCGGGTCTGGCAGATGCCGCCGCGGTCCGCGCTGGCGGTGTCGGTGCTGCTGCGCCCCGACCTGCCTGCGGCGCGCTGGCCGTGGCTGCCGTTGATGACAGGTGTCGCCGTCGCGCGGACCACCGGGGGCCGGGTGAAGTGGCCCAACGACGTGCTGATGGGGGAACAGCTGAAGAAGGTCTGCGGGATCCTGGTCGAGCGGATCGAGACCGAGGACGGTCCGGCCGCGATCCTCGGCATCGGGCTCAACACCTCGCTGAGCGCCGCGGAGCTGCCGGTGCCGACAGCCACCTCGCTGAGCATCGAGCGTGGGGTGGAGGTCGACCGGACCGCGGTGCTGATCCAGCTGCTGGCCGACCTGTCGGCGGCGTACACGCTGCTGGTGGCGGATCCGCAGCAACTCGCTGCCCAGTACGTGGCGCTGAGCGCGACGATCGGCGAGCGGGTCCGGGCCGAGCTTCCGGGTGACCGTGAGCTGACCGGGACGGCCAGCGGGATCGACGAGTTCGGGCGGCTGCTGCTGGACGTGGACGGCGATGCGAGCGGGCAGCCGACCGCCGTCGGTGCCGGTGACATCGTCCACCTCCGCCCCGCCCGGTGAGCCGGATGGGATGATCGCCCCGTGGCCATCTCCTCGAAGCTGCTCAACGACGGTGAGCACGTCGTCGTCAGCACCCGTACGCATCCCAAGGCGCTGATCCTTCCGCTCCTCGTCCTGGTCGTGCTCCTCGCCATCGGCGTGGCGGCCCTCGTCGTGGTCGACTCCCGCCCGACCCACGGGGTGGTGTGGGTCCTGGTGATGATCGGCGCCATCTGGTTCTTCGTGCGACCGCTGGTGGTGTGGGCCTCTGCGACCTACACGGTGACCAACCGGCGCCTGATCACCCGGCGTGGTGTGATCACGCGTCGCGGCCACGACATCCCGCTGAGCCGGATCAGCGACGTCGAGTACGAGATGGGGCCCATCGACCGGATGCTCGGCTGTGGCACGCTCAAGATCAGCGATGCCAGCACCGACGGCGAGGTCACGCTCTTCGACATCCCTCACGTCGAGGACTTCCAGCGCCGGCTCAACGAACTGCTCCACGCCGGCGACTCCGGCAGCCGCGACGGCCGGGGCGACTGACGTGTCGCTGTTCGACCCGCAGGCAGGCACCTACACCGCCGATGAGGTGGCGGAGCGCGCCGGCGTCACGCTCGACCAGGCCAAGCGGCTGTGGCGCGCGCTGGGCTTCCCCGAGGTGGGCGGCGAGGCGATCTTCGGTGACCGTGACGTCGCGGCGCTGCGGATGCTCACCGAGAACCTCAGCAACGACGCCCTGGTCGACTTCGACCTTGCGGTGAACCTGACGCGGGGGCTCGGCCAGACCATGGCGCGCCTGTCGGACTGGGAGATCGCCGCGCTGGTGCACCAGGCCGAGACGCGCCACGGCAGTGTCGCTGCCGGCGACGATGCGGAGGACGGTTCCGAGGCGGCCGTCGCGGGCGAGGGCGGCGCGGCCGCGCTCGCCGCCGCGACCAGGGTGATGGTCGGCTTCAACGATGCCTTCGAGCAGCTGATGCTCTACGTCTGGCGCCGTCACCTCGGCGCTGCCGTGGCGCGTCTGGAGGCCGCGACCTCCGGGGAGCTCGGCACCACCCAGCTGACGGTCGGCTTCGCCGACATCGTGCAGTTCACCGCCCTCTCCAACACCCTGACCGAGCAGAAGATCGGCGATCTCGTCGAGCTGTTCGAGTCGCGCTGTGCCGATGTCGTCGCGGTCCAGCACGGCCGGGTGATCAAGTCCTTGGGCGACTCGGTGCTCTTCGTCAACGACGACCCGATCAGGGCCTATGACACCGCCGAGGGGATCATCAACGTGATCGGCCGCGACCCGCGGATGCCCGACGTACGTGTGGGGCTGGCCAGCGGATCCGTGGTCACCAGGCTCGGCGACGTGTACGGGCCGCCGGTCAACATGGCCGCCCGTCTCACGGCCGTGGCCCGCAAGAACCGGATCATCATCGACGAGACCACAGCCGCGCTGCTGCCCGCCGACCAGTTCGAGACCCGGCGGCTACCGGCGCGTCCGGTGCGTGGGTTCGGGATCGTCGAGCCCGTCGCCGTACGCCGCAACTGACAGCCTGTCGGCGGGCGCTCAAGCCGGCTCCTGAAGAGGACATGGCAGGTACTGACGGTCGCCTGCCCCTGGCAGCAAAGTGCCAATGGCCGTGATGGGTCAATCGCTTGGGTTAAGGGCTTTACGTTTCCTATGGTCGGCCTGTGATCACCGTTCAAGACGTTCGCCTGGATCCTGTCGATCGTCGCGCTTGGCGTGGCGAGGAAGAGATCTCGTTCTCCCGCAAGGAGTTCGATCTCGTGCACGCGCTCATCGCACGGGCCGGCGACATCGTCACCCGCGAGGAGCTCATGCGTGATGTCTGGCACGCCAGCTTCTGGACCTCCTCGAAGACGATCGACGTCCACCTCGGCTGGGTCCGGCGCAAGCTCGGCGACGACAGCCGTCGCCCCCACCTGATCTCCACCATCCGCGGCAAGGGCCTGCGCTTCGAGACGGAGTGATCGGTCCGGCGGACAGCGGCGCCTGGCAGGTGGTTCGGAATCGCTGAGCCTGGGTAAGAGGCCCGCGTGATGCGTCTAGGGGGTTCTCGCTGGTCTGCTCGTCTGCGTGGGGTGCCGGTGGCGCTCGCCCTGGTCGCGGGGGTGCTTGCGATGGAGGCTGGTCCCGCGCAGGCGGCGACGCCCGCGGAGAACGCGTTCGTGCAATGCAGCGATCTCGGCGGCGCCATCTACGTCAACGCGGGTGGAGCGCTGCTGCACGTGAAGAGTTGGAAGGACTACGGCTACGACGGCACCGCCAACGGGGTTGCCGAACCCGCCCACAGCACCGCGACCATCACCAGCAGCAGCTCGTGTGCGACGCGCGCTACCAAGACGCCGGCGAACGGCACCTTCGTGCGCGCGGTCGTCGCTGACAGCGCCCAGGCCGACGGGTGGAAGTGGAGCGGGGACATCTACGAGATCGTCGGCGGTGCGCCGATCACGGTGCATGCCTGGGCGAACATCGGCGTCACCACAGCGCCGACTCCGGTTGCGGTGTCGGCAGGCGTCCTATCCGCGCTCGCCGCTCCTGGCAGCTGCCCCGACGATCTGGCCGGCTGCTTGTACGCACGCCCAACGACCAACACGGTATTCGCCGGTTACAGCACGACTGCCAAGGCGCCCAAGGCTTTCTACAGGATTGACTCGGTGGGCCATCCCGTCCCGCAGGCCGCGGCGACGGCAGGCGAGAAGAACGTCGACCAGACCAGCATCAACGCCTGCGAGCGGATGATCTGTGCTCCCAACGGCAACATCGTCAACGCGTACGGCGCCGGCTACGGCGTGCTGCACGTCGACGGCTGGGCCCAGGACTATCCGTCGGCAGCCGCTGTCTCCGTCCAGCTGAGTGCCGGGACGTCGGTCTTCGTGGTGCCGGCCAACCGGCCCACCTCCTACGTGCCGGCTGGCACCGCGGGCAACCACGGCTTCGACGTCAACCTTTCCGTCCCGGCGGGGACCTACGACCTGTGCGGCACGGTGCTCGGCACGAGCCCCGGCGCGACGACGCAGGCACTCGGCTGCAGCCCCGTGGTCGTGCCGGGCGCCAAGCCCGGCAAGGTGCACCGGCCGAAGGTGAAGGCCGAGGGGCGCGGCCGGATGCTGGTGAAGTGGAAGCGTCCGAACACGCACGGCAGCCCGATCTCGGCGTACATCATCAAGTTCAGCACGGGGAAGAAGAAGCAGGTCTCCGGCTCGCTGCACTCCTACGTCGTCAAGCACCTGCCCCGGGACCATCGGGTCACCTTCAAGGTGCGTGCGATCAACGCCGTCGGGCTCGGTTCCTACAGCAAGTCCTCGAAGTCGGCCACGGTCAGGTGAGCCGATAGGCTCACCGCCGTGCCGGAACTCGCTCCCACCCTCGCCGTCATCGGCGGCGGACAGCTCGCCCGGATGATGGCCCAGCCGGCCATCGCGCTCGGACTGCCGCTGCGTCTGCTCGCGGAGGCCGAGGGCGTCTCCGCAGCCCAGGTCATTGCCGACCAGCTGGTCGGCGACTACCGGGACCTTGCCACCCTGCGCCGGGTCACCGCGGGCTGCGCGGCAGTGACGTTCGACCACGAGCACGTACCGACCGAGCACCTGCACGCCCTCGAGGCCGACGGCATCGCGGTCCGCCCCGGCCCCGATGCCCTGGTCTACGCCCAGGACAAGGGCCTGATGCGGGAGAAGCTCGGCGAGCTGGACATCCCCTGTCCGCGCAACGCCATCGTCGGATCGGTCGCCGAGGTCGAGGAGTTCGGCTTCCCGTGCGTCCTCAAGACCACCCGCGGCGGGTACGACGGCAAGGGCGTCTGGGTGGTCTGCTCCGCGCAGGACGCGATCGAGCCGTTCGATGTCGCGGCGCGCACCGGCGTGCGGATCCTCGCCGAGGAGCTCGTCGACTTCCGCCGCGAGCTGTCGGCGATCGTGGCGCGCTCGCCCAGCGGCCAGGCGGCCGCCTACCCGGTCGTGCAGACCACCCAGCTCGACGGCATCTGTCACGAGGTGATCGCCCCGGCGCCCGAGCTGAGCGAGACGCTCGCCGGTCAGGCGCAGCAGCTCGCGCTCACGGTCGCCGGTGAGCTCGGTGTGACAGGCATCCTCGCCGTCGAGCTGTTCGAGACCGTTGACGGCCGGATCTTGGTCAACGAGCTGGCGATGCGACCGCACAACACCGGCCACTGGACCCAGGACGGTGCCGTCACCAGCCAGTTCGAGAACCACCTGCGCGCCGTGATGGACCTGCCCCTCGGCTCGCCGGCGCCGCGCGCCCGCTGGTCGGTGATGGTCAATATCCTCGGCGGCCCCGACGCCGGGGTCGGCCGTCTCTATGACGGCTTCCCGCACGCCCTGGCCCGTGACCCGCACCTGCGGGTGCACCTCTACGGCAAGGAGCTGCGGCCTGGCCGCAAGGTCGGCCACGTCAACACCTACGGCGAGGACCTGGACGACTGCCTCGAGCGGGCCCGGCACGCGGCGGCCTGGTTCCGCGGCGACCTCGGCAACGAGAGCGAGTAAGACTCGTGTGAGTGTCACCGTGACCCATGGGTCACGGTGGCACTCACACGAGCACTAGGCTCGCTGCCCATGAGCGCAGCTGTAGGCATCGTGATGGGGTCGGACTCCGACTGGCCGACGATGAAGGCGGCCGGCGAGGCGCTGGCGGAATTCGGCGTGGCCTACGAGGCCGACGTCGTCTCCGCGCACCGCATGCCGGAGGAGATGATCGACTACGGCAAGCGCGCGCACGAGCGCGGGCTGTCGGCGATCATCGCGGGTGCCGGGGGAGCCGCACACCTGCCCGGGATGCTCGCCGCCGTGACGCCGCTGCCGGTGATCGGCGTGCCGGTGGCGCTGAAGTACCTCGATGGCATGGACTCGCTGCTCTCCATCGTGCAGATGCCGGCAGGCGTCCCGGTCGCCACCGTCGCGATCGGGAACGCGCGCAACGCCGGCCTGCTCGCCGTACGGATCCTGGCGGCGTCCGACCCGGCGCTGCAGCAGCGGATGATCGACTTCCAGGCCGACCTGAAGCGGATCGCCCAGGAGAAGGGCAAGGTCGTTCGCGGCGAGGCGTGATGACCTCGCGCGTCGGGGTTACCGGGCGAGCATGACCACTGCACCATTCGAGCCCGGCACCGAGCCGTTCCCGGACCCCGACGCTCCGGCGATCCCCGATCCCATGACCGACCCGATCGATCCGGATGTCGTCCCGCCCGAGCCCGGCGCTCCGACGCCGGCCGAGCCGGAGACCCAGCCCGAGCCTGTCTAGCCCGCTGCGCCTTCCTCAGTCGCCGCGCCGGCGCCACTCGATCGCCGGGCAGGTGTCCATCACCATCCGTACGCCGGCGGCGGTGGTGCGCTCGTAGGCTGCCTCGTCGACCACGCCGAGCTGGAACCAAACGCCCTTGGCTCCGACCGCCACCGCCTCGTCGGCGAACTGGCCGGCCGCCTCGGAGCGGCGGAAGACGTCGACCACATCGATCGGGAACGGTACGTCGGCCAGCGTCGGGTAGGCCTTCTCGCCCAGCACGACGAGCTCGCCCTCGGCCGCCGCGGGGTGGATCGGCACGATCCGCTTGCCGCGCCTCTGGAGCAGGTCCGCGATCTCGTAGGCGGTCCTGCTCGGGTCGCCGGAAAGGCCCACCACCGCCCACGTCTGGGTCTGGTCGAGGAGGTGGTCGACGTCCGCTTGATCCGCCCAACGACTCATGAACACAACGTATCTGGGGTATGAAGTGACCTGTGCCACTACTGTCGAGTAATGTTCGGCGAGCGCCCGCTTCTGGGCGTCCGTGTCTGGGAGGCACGTTCTCAACGGAGAGAGGGAAAAACTCCATGAAGTTTGTTTCGAAGGCCGCCGCGTTTGGCGCTGCTGCTGCCATCAGCGCCACCGGTCTGGTTGCCGCCACGGGGACGACGGCCAACGCCGCAACCGTCACCAAGACCTACACCTGCTCGCTGCCGGTCGGCTCCCCGTTCGCGGTCCCGGTAGCGTTCACCCTTCCGGCACTGCCTACCACGGCCCCGGCGGGCGCTTCCGTACCGTCGCTGCCGGTGTCGGCGACGATGACCCTGTCCCAGGTCGAGACCGCAACCATCCAGGCTGAGGTGGCCGCCCTGACCGGTACCGCGCCGACCGCCTTCGGAGGCCCCGTATCCGGTGCGGGCAGCATCGGCTCGACCGCGCTGCCGATCAACCTGACGGTGCCCTCGACGACGATCAACACCACCGGCGACACGGTGCTGAACGCCACCGGCGCTACCGGCGCGGTCAAGGCCCCGGGTGCGGCGGGCACCTACACGGTTTCGCTGCCCCAGTCGATCACGGCGAAGCTTCTCGGTTCCAGCGTGCCGGGCGCCGTCTGCACCCTGCCTGGATCCGATGCGACCGTCGGCTCGCTCGCCGTGAAGGCCGCCCCGGCGACCCTCGCCGTCAGCGCCCCGAAGAAGGCCAAGCTGCACCACGCCATCAAGGTCAAGGTCACCACCAACCTGACCGGCAAGGCCGTCGCCAAGATCAAGGGCAAGAAGGTCGCCTCGGCGACCATCAAGTCCGGCAAGGCCACCCTCAAGATCAAGAAGGGCCTGAAGAAGGGCGCCAACAAGATCGTGGTCTCGGTCGGCTCGCTGAAGAAGACCGTCAAGGTCAAGGTCAAGTGACCTCTGCTCACTGAGCGCTGAAGGGCGCGCCTCCCTCGGGAGGCGCGCCCTTTCCCATTTCCACACCGGGCCAAGCAGCTGACGGCAAGGCCTCAAGGCTGACCCTAGGCAGCCGGACATGCGTGGGAGGGGACACGCCTCGATGACGTCTTCACGACCGAAGTCCGCTCCGGCGGCCGAACAGTTGTCCGGCCCCGACACACATAGCCCGCACCGCCGAACGAACGTTCGGGACGCCAGCGGTGCGTCCTGCTGGCGGCCATCGACTTCTGGCGCCCCGCCACGGACCCCTCGTTAGCCTTGCTAACGGCCTCGGGTAGCGTCGGAGCCATGGCTGAGCTCATCGAGATCCCCGCAGGCGACGGCACCGCCGAGGCTTACCTCGCCCGACCCGACGGCACTCCGAAGGGCGGCGTGCTCTTCTTCATGGACGCGATCGGGCTGCGGCCCCGGATCGCCGAGATGGCCGACGAGATCGCTGCTTGGGGCTACCTGGTGCTGGCGCCGCACGTCTTCTACCGGGAGGGCAGCGCCGCCGAGCTCTCGCCCACGGGAGACCTGCGCGATCCCGAGCAGCGGGAGAGCTTCTTCGCCACCTCCAACGTGGGGCAGCACATCGCCAACCTCACCCCGGACCTGGCCGCGCGTGACACCGCGGCGTACGTCGAGAAGCTGCAGGCGCTGCTCACCGAGGCGGGTGCCGCCGGTGCCAAGCTGGCAGCCACCGGCTACTGCATGGGCGCCCGGCTGGCGATCCGCGCCGCCGGTCAGTTCCCCGGCCTGGTCGTGGCGGTCGGAGGCTTCCACGGCGGGGGCCTGGTCACCGACGACCCGCAGAGCCCGCACACCGTCGTGACCGGCCAGGCCGAGTACGTCTTCGGGCACGCCGAGAACGACCGATCACTCAGCCCGGAGAACGCCGTCGACCTGGACAAGGCCCTGGAGGCGGCGGGTGCGACGTACACAAGCGCCATCTATCCCGACGCCCCGCACGGCTACACGATGAGCGACACCTCGTCCTGGCACGAGCCGAGCTACCAGCGGCACCTGACCGAGCTGAAGGCGCTGCTCCAGCGCCGCCTCGGCTAGGCCGGACCGGCCTCCAGCTCGGCCTCCGGGCCGAACTGGCTCCTCACGGCTGCCGCCGCCTCGTCGATGATGGCGCGCATCGCGCGCTCGGCGGAGGCGGCGTCGCCGTGACGCACCGCCCGGGCGACCTCGTCGTGCAGGTCGATCGCCTCGCTGTTGGGCTGCGAGGGCATCAGGTGATGGTGCGTTCGTCCCTCCAGCGCCTCCGCCACCAGGCCGGACAGCGCCGCGAACATGTCGTTGCCGCTCGCCTCGAGCAAGGTGTGGTGGAACAGCTGGTCTGCGCTCAGGTACGCCGCCAGGTCGCCCTGGCGACCCGTCATGACCATGTCGGAGACTGCCGTGGCCAGTGCCCGGCACTGCTCGGCGCTGGCACGCTCGGCGGCGAGTGCCGCAGCCTCCGGCTCGATGCCGCGCCGCAGCTCGGCCAGGGAGACGAGCTGCCGCGCCCGATCGACGCCCTCCAGTCGCCAGACGATCACCCGCGGATCGAACAGGTGCCACCCGTCCCGTGGCTGCACCGTCACGCCCACCCGCCGGCGGCTGGCAACCAGCCCCATCGACTCCAGCACGCGGACGGCCTCGCGCGCCACGCTGCGTGAGACGCCGTACTCCGTGCCGATGCCCTCGAGGGTGAGCACGGAGCCCACCGGACGCGTCCCCGCGGTGATCTCGGGGCCGATGCGATCGAGGACTGTCGCATGACGGTCTGGCGCACGGGTCACCAACACATCATGTCAGTCATCAGCTCTACTGGAAATAGGCCTCCCTTTGGTCATTTCTTGCACTAATGATATGACTTATTCATCTGCAGTGTGATGCGAGGCACAGACGGTGGCTCGCCGAACCAACACCGAAGGAGGCCCCGATGGGTGAGTTGCTCGTCGTCATGGGCGTCTCGGGCTCAGGGAAGTCAACCGTCGGCGCTGCCCTGGCCCAACGGCTGCGGGTGCCGTTCGCGGACGCGGACGACTTCCACCCCCAGGCCAACATCGACAAGATGAGCGCGGGCATCCCGCTCGACGACCACGACCGTCGTCCGTGGCTCGACGCCATCGGGGACTGGCTCGCCGCCCACCCGGGCGGCGGCGTGATGAGCTGCTCGGCCCTGAAGCGCAGCTATCGCGACCGGTTGCGCCACCACGCACATGGCGTGGAGTTCGTGCACCTCGCCGGCACCCCCGAGGTCCTCGCGCGCCGGATGGCCGGGCGTCCCGGACACTTCATGCCGGCCTCGCTGCTGAGCTCGCAACTGGGGACCCTGGAGCCGCTCCAGCCCGACGAGCGCGGCGTCACCCTCGACGTCGACCAGGGCGTCGATGACCTCGTCCAGCAGTACGTCGACCAGATCGCCAAGGAGCACTGACATGACCTTCTCCGCTCCGGTCGCCCTGGCGGCCACCTCACTGGTCGAGCCGGTGGCCGCCGGCTGGCAGCTCCTGGTGGCCGCGCTGGCGGGCATCGCCGTCATCGTCGGCCTGATCACCTGGCTGAAGGTGCATCCGTTCCTCGCTCTGATCCTTGGCGCCATCGTGGTGGGAGCGGTCGCCGGCCAGAACCTGAACGACGTGGTCACCAGCTTCTCCACCGGCTTCGGTGCGACCGCCGCCAGCGTCGGCATCCTGATCGCCCTGGGCGCGATGTTCGCCAAGCTGCTGGCAGACTCCGGCGGCGCGGACCAGATCGTCGACACCATCGTGGGGCACGCTTCGACGCGGATGCTGCCGTGGGCGATGGTCCTGGTCGGCGCCATCATCGGTCTGCCGATGTTCTTCGAGATCGGCCTGGTCCTGCTGATGCCGGTGATCTACCTGGTCGCCCGGCGCTCGGGGCTCTCCCTGATCACCGTCGGCATCCCGGCGCTCGCCGGACTGTCCGCGATGCACGGCTTCGTCCCGCCGCACCCCGGCCCGCTCACGGCAGTGCAGGCGCTGCACGCGGATCTGGGGCTGACGCTGGGACTCGGCGTCATCGTCGCCGTACCGACCCTGGTGGTCGCCGGTCCGCTGTTCGGCAAGGTCGCCGGGCGCTGGGTCGACGTACCTGCACCGACGACGTTCGAGAGCCGCGAGGACGAGTCCGCCGAGCACCGTCCGTCCTTCGGCGTCACCTTGGCGAGCATCCTGCTCCCGGTGGTGCTGATGCTGGGCAAGTCGCTCGCCGACATCGTCATCGACGACCCGGACCAGCGCGCGCAGCAGGTCCTCGACCTCCTCGGGACGCCGTTGGTGGCGCTGCTGATCGCGGTCCTGGTCGGCTTCTTCACCCTCGGTCGCCCGGCTGGGATGGGCCGCACGGCCATCGCCTCGGTGATGGATGCCGCACTGCCGCCGATCGTCGGCATCCTGCTGATCGTCTCGGCCGGCGGCGGCTTCAAGCAGGTGCTGGTCGACACCGGCATCGGCAGTCAGCTGGCCGACTGGGCGAAGGCCGCACACCTGTCGGTGCTCGTCCTTGCCTGGCTGCTCGCGGTGCTGATCCGGCTGGCGACTGGCTCGGCCACTGTCGCCACCATCACGGCTTCCTCGCTCGTAACCGGGCTGGTCCAGGGTGCGAGCAGCACCGAGCTGTCCCTGGTCGTGCTCGCGATCGGCGCCGGCTCGCTGTTCTTCTCCCACGTCAACGACGCCGGCTTCTGGCTGGTCAAGGAGTACTTCGGGCTGACGGTGGGACAGACCATCAAGTCCTGGTCGCTGATGGAGACGCTGCTCTCCGTCGTCGGTCTGGGCGTGGTCTTGCTGCTCAACCTGGTCGTCTGAGCCTCAAGGCATCGGGCGCGAGGCCTGAGTCGACCCGGCACGACCGGTGGCGTCGGCTCAGGCCTCGTCGTACTCCGGAGCGTCCAGCTCGATCGACTCCTCGCGATCCGGTCCGGTCTCGGGTGCCTGATCCGGCTCCGGCTCCGTCTGCTCGGCCCCGTGCCGGCCGTGGGCCGTCTCGTCTTCGCGTCCGTGTGTCATGCGCCCCGGTAGCCGTGGCCCGGTACGGACAAACGCTCAGTCGGGGAAGACCCGCGGGATCTGCGAGGCCTTGCCGGTGAAGGCCGCCGGACGCTTCTCCAGGAACGCCGCGACGCCCTCTTTCCCGTCGCCGACCGACGCGTGCCACATGGCGAGCGAGTCGGCCAGGTGTGCCTCGAACGGATCGGTCTCGGCGGCGTTGCGGTAGACCAGCTGACGCGCGAGTCCCAGCGCCACCGCGGAGTGACCCCGGACGAACGACCGGGCCAGCTCGTACGCCGCCGGCAGCAGCTCGTCCGGCTCGTGCACGCTGCGCACCAGCCGGCCCGCGTGCGCCTGCTCGGCGGTGAGGATGTCGGCGGTGTAGATCCATTCCAGTGCCTGGGGGATCCCCACGATCCGCGGCAGGAAGTAGGAGGAGCACGCCTCGGGAACCACGCCGAGGCGCCCGAAGACGAAGCCGATCCGCGCGGTCGTCGAGGCCAGCCGGATGTCCATCGCGCAGGTCATGGTGGCGCCGATGCCGACGGCGGGGCCGTTGATCGCGGCGATGACCGGCTTCGGCAGCCGGTGGATCGCGAGGGTCACCTGACCGCCGGTGTCGCGCACACCGGCATCCCAGGCCGGGTCGTCGATGTTCGCGCGCAGCGACTCGGGCGTCGGGTCGAGGGTCTCGTCGAGACCGAACACGTTGCCCTCGGCGGACAGGTCCATGCCGGCGCAGAACGCGCGGCCGGCACCTGTCACGACGGCGGCGCGGATGGCGTCGTCGTACGCGTCGTGCTCGAAGAACTGCCGGAGCTCGGCCGCCATCGTCAGGTCGAAGGCGTTGAGCGCGTCCGGGCGGTTGAGCAGCAGGGTGGCGATGCCGTCGTCATCGATGCTGACGGCGAGGGTCTCGTAGGTCGTCATCCGGTCACCGACTTCGGGAGGCCCGAGGGCGTGCAGAGACCCGCGGGGATGTTGGCGGTCTTGTCGGCCTTGAGGTAGCCGATGAGCTTGAGTGCCCGGGTCTTGTCCCAGTGGACGTAGAGGTCCGAGATCGGGATCCCGCAGGTGAGCGCCTTGCCGCTGGACACGGACTTCATCGCGAGCCCGAACCGGGCCAGCTGGACGTTGCCCATGCCCTTGCCGACGCTGATGCCCGAGGTCCCCTTCTTGAGCCGGTGCAGCTTGAACGGGTTGAGCAGCGTGCTCGGGCTGGCGGCCTTCTTGCCGATCTGGCCGATGACCTCGGTCTGAGCCTCCCCGCGACCGAGGTCGCCCAGTTGCTGGGCGTGCCGCGACCGGGAGTAGGCGAGTGCCTTGATCCCGCCGGCGTGCTGACAGCCCGCCTTCACGTGCAGGCCGGCCAGCGGGTCGTTCATGGCCTTGGTCGGGCAGATGGTGATCCCGCCGACGCCGTTGACCAGGTTGACCAGGCCACCCATCCCGATCTCCACGTAGCCGTCGATGTGGAGGCCGGTGTTCTGCTCGATCGTCTTCACCAGCAGCTGCGGGCCGCCGTAGGCGAAGGCGGCGTTGATTTTCGTGCTGCCGTGGCCCGGGATCGGCACGTAGGAGTCTCGGGGGATGGTCATGAGCAGGTTCGGTCCGCTGCCGGTGTGCAGCACCTTGATGGTGTCGGTGCGCTGGCCGGCGGCGTCGCCGGTGCTGAGCTTCCTGCGCTGCTTCGCGGTCAGGCCCTTGCGGGAGTCGCTGGCCACGATGAGGTAGTTGGTGCCGGGCTGGTCCGCCGGCCTGGTGCCGCTCGGTTCCCAGTCGACCCGCGCGACCGCGTTGGCGACGCCGAGGCCGACCCAGACCAGGCTGACGATGTAGGCCAGCACGAGTACGTAGATGATCCGTCGGGCGGTCTTGAAGCTGACGAAGCTGCGTCGGCTGCGACCTCCCGACGTACCGGTGCCGCCGGGCGTCGGCGCCAGGGGCGGGGGAGTAGGCGGAGTGGGCGGCCGGGTGCCGGTGTTGGCGTTGTAGGCGGCACCGGCGCGGGCCCGCCGTGCGTCGCGGTCATCGATCGGCATCGCGCGCGTCGCATCGTCGGACGGGGTCGCGGGCCGGCCCTGGGGCGCGCCGTCGGGGCGGCTCGAGGGCTGGGACGGCTGGGGCTGCTTCGAGGGGTCGGGCGAGGAGCCCTTGCCCTTGCCGAAGAGCCAGTCGTACTGGTCAGGCATGGCGGAGACGGTACCGTGCGGGCCACGATCGGAGCCGATCCTCGACATCCGACGACGGGCGGCGAGGCTGCCCGGCGGCCGTCACGCGTACGACGCGCGAGAAGGTCCTGCGAGACCGCAGCGCGTGACACGTCGACTCACGGCTCTCGGCGCGTCGTGGCCCCTGTGACTCCTGTGACTGGAGATACTGGCCGGGCCTGACCTTCCCCTCAGAGCACGAAAGGCCTCGTCCATTGCGGTCCATCGAAGAGCGCGCGGCCCGCGTCCGGTTCCGGCGCGCACTGGCCCTGATGGCGATGACGCTGATCGTCCCCGGCTCGGCCCAGCTTGCTGCCGGCAACCGCCAGGTCGGGCGGATCGCGCTCCGGATCTGGGTGGCGATCCTGGTCGGTGGGTTCCTCACGCTGGTGACCGCCGTCCTGTGGCACGAGCTGGTCTTCTGGGCGGCCACCACGCCCTCGATGCTGCTGACGCTACGGCTCGCGCTGATGGCCGCCGCAGTGGGCTGGGCCTACCTGTTCTTCGACGCCTGGCGGATCAGCCAGCCACTCACCCTGGAGATGGGCCACCGCCGCGCGATCATCTCGCTGACCGGCGTGGTGGCGCTCGGCATGTCGGCGGTGCTGCTCTTCAGCGCGCACCTGGTCGGTGTCCAGCGCGGTCTCGTGATGGCGATGTTCGCCGGCAACTCGGTCTCCGACGCCGCGGACGGGCGCTACAACGTGCTGCTCATCGGCGCCGACTCCGGCGTCACCCGCTGGGGCCTGCGCACCGACTCCATGACACTGGCCTCGATCGACGCCAAGACCGGTAAGACAGTGCTCATCGGGCTGCCGCGCAACATGATGAACTTCCCCTTCCCGAAGGGCTCCATCCTGGCCAAGCAATGGCCGCACGGCTACAACTGCTCGACCTGCGAGCTGAACAGCCTCTCGACCTACTCCGCGGACCACAAGGCGCTCTTCGATTCCTTCGACCAGCCCGGTGTCGAGGCGACGATGGAGGGCATCGAGGGGATCACCGGCCTCAAGATCAACTACTACGCGATGATCAACATGCCCGGCTTCCGGGACCTGGCCGACGCCATCGGAGGTGTGACGGTCAACGTGCGCCAGCCGATCGCGATCGGCAAGACCGGCGACGTCGTCGGCTGGATCAAACCGGGCGTGAAGAAGCTGTCGGGCGAGCAGCTGCTCTGGTACGCCCGCTCGCGCGCCACCTCCGACGACTACTCCCGGATGGCCCGGCAGAAGTGCGTGATGAACGCGATGCTGCACCAGGTCAGCCCGGCCACGGTGATGAAGCACTTCGGCAAGATCGCCAAGGCGTCGGCAGCCCTGTTCACCACCGACATCCCGACCAGCGAGGTGGATCACTTCGCCCAGCTGGCGCTCAGGGCCAAGTCGCAGAAGATCTCGACGCTCTCGCTGGTGCCGCCGCTGGTGAACACCAGCCACCCCGACATCGCCACCATCCGGTCCGCGATCGACGCGGCGATCAACCCGCCGGCCGCCAAGAGTGCCAAGAAGAAGACCTCGACCGCCAAGGGTTCAGGCAAGGGTTCCGCCAAGGGTTCTGCCAAGGCACCGTCGTCCTCGACCAGCACCGCGCCGTCGAAGGACGTGATGACCGAGGGCTCCTACGGCTCGCTGCGGACCGGGTACGTCGCGAACCAGACCAACGACCTCGCCGGCGCCTGCTGAGCCTGGCCGGCGGCCACTGACAGTTCTGGGCCGGGCACGGCGGGCCCTTAGGGTTAGCGCCGTGACCCAGCCCCGTCGTATCGCCGCCGTGGTGGTCACCTACAACCGCCTCGCCCTGCTGCAGGAGCTCTTGGAGCGGCTCGATGCCGTTCCCGAGCTCGAGGAGGTGCTCGTCATCGACAACGCCTCCACGGACGGCACCGGCGAGTGGCTCGCCGGCCTCGAGGGCGGCGAGACCGGTTCCCCCGGCGAGGACTGGCATCGCGCCGTACCAGTCCTCGCGCGGACGCTCACCACCAACAGGGGAGGGGCGGGCGGGTTCCACGACGGGCTGGCCTGGGCGATGGAGCGCGGCGCCGATCTCGCCTGGCTGATGGACGACGACGGTCTGCCCGACGTCGACTGCCTCGCCCGGCTGCTGCGTCTCGACGAGCTCGGCGACCGAGGTCTCGACTTCTGGGGCCCGGTCGTGGTCGACCGCGAGCAGCCCGAGAGGCTGGTCTTCCCCATCCGGCTGCCCGGCGGCACCAAGGTGGTGCACGACATGGTCGACGTGCGCCGCGCCGCCGATGCGACCGGCCGGATCGACGGCATCGTGATCCCGTTCAACGGCGTCCTGGTCACCCGTGACCTGGTCGCCAGGATCGGACTGCCGCGCGAGGAGTACTTCATCTGGGGCGACGACCACGAGTACCGGCTGCGCGCGGAGGCCGCCGGCGCCAGGATCGCCACCGTGGTCGATGCGCAGGTCAGGCACCCCGCCGTCGGCGCGCTCGGTACGCCGATGCTCGGCGGCCGCACTACCTACAACCACACGCCGAGCGATCTCAAGCACTACTGCATGGCGCGCAACAACCTGCTCAACCTGCGCGACTACAAGGGCTGGCCGCACGCGCTCGCGTTCGTGGCCAAGACGCTGTGGTTCTACACCTTCACCCACCGCCAGCCGAGGCGGCTGCTGCTCAGCGCCCGTGCATGGTGGGCGGCACTGTGCGGCGACTTCACCGGACATCGGAGGTATCTGTGAGCCACTCGACCAGCTCGGCGAACGTGCCGGCGATCGAGACGGTGGCCATCGTGGTGGTCACCTACAACCGTGCGGACCTGCTCCAGGTGATGCTGAAGGGCCTGGCCGAGCTCGACCGCCCGGCGGATGCGGTGATCGTGGTCGACAACGCCTCGACCGATCACACCGCCGACGTCCTCGGGGCGTGGGCCTCGGCGGGCTCGACCGACGTCGATCGCCAGGTGATCACCGCGGAGAAGAACCTCGGCGGCGCCGGCGGATTCCACCGCGGCGTCCGCGCCGCCTACGAGCAGGGCTTCGACCGGATCTGGCTGATGGACGACGACGTCGTACCCGCCCCGGACTGCCTCACGATCCTGCTGGCGCAGGACGAGGACTGCCTCATGGCGGTTCGGGAGAACACCGACGGCAGCCTGATCGAGCTTGCCGCCACCCGCTTCGACCTGGCCAACCCACTGGCGATCAAGCCCAAGCGCGCCAGCGTCGTGTCCACCTTCGCCACCCGCGCGCAGATGCCGGCGCGGGTGCGGCTGGAGAACGTCGCCTTCGAGGGCTTCATGGTGCGTCGTCGGGTGATCGAGGCGATCGGCCTGCCCGATCCGAGCTTCTTCATCTTCTACGACGACGTGGACTTCGCCCTGCGCGCCCGCCGCGCCGGCTTCGACATCTGGGCGATCCGGGATGCCGTCCTGGTCCGCCAGCTCGACTTCAGCCAGCAGCACGACCTCTCGAGCTGGAAGGGGTTCTACATGTACCGCAACCTCTTCGCCGTCCACTTCCGGTACGGCGAGAACTCGCTCGTGCGACTCAAGCCGTGGTTGATCATGGTTCTCGTGGTGCTGTTGAGCCCGGTTCGGGGTGGCCGCCAGGAGGCCCGGAATGTGATCTCCGCCGTACGTGCGGCGCGGGGAATGCGGCAGGCGCCCACCGTCTCCGTAGACTGACCGACCGTGTCTGACAGTGCTACTTCTCCGGATCTCGTCGTCGTCGGTTCGGGCTTCTTCGGCCTGACCATCGCCGAGAGGTGCGCGGCCGAGCTCGACCTCAAGGTGCTCGTGATCGAGCGCCGCCCGCACCTGGGCGGCAACGCCTACAGCGAATTCGACCCCGAGACCGGCATCGAGGTGCACAAGTACGGCACCCACCTCTTCCACACCAGCAACGAGAAGGTGTGGGACTACGTCAACCGCTTCACGACGTTCACCAACTACCAGCACCGGGTCTTCGGCAAGTACCAGGGCCAGGTCTACTCCCTGCCGATGAACCTGGCGCTGATCAACCAGTTCTTCGGCAAGGCGCACACTCCCGACGAGGCCCGTGCGCTCATCGCCGAGCAGGCCAGCGAGATCGACACCTCGGCCGCCGGCAACCTGGAGGAGAAGGCGATCTCGCTGATCGGTCGGCCCCTCTACGAGGCCTTCATCAAGGGCTACACCGCCAAGCAGTGGCAGACCGACCCGAAGGAGCTGAGCGCTGAGATCATCACGCGCCTCCCGGTCCGCTACACGTTCGACAACCGCTACTTCAACGACAAGTACGAGGGCCTGCCGACCGACGGCTACACCGCGTGGCTGACCCGGATGGCGGACCACCCCAACATCGAGGTCCGGCTCGAGACCGACTTCCTCGACCCGGCCACCGGGGTCGCCGAGCAGTTCAAGGGCCGGGTTCCGGTCGTCTACACCGGCCCGGTCGACGAGTACTTCGACAGCGCCGAGGGCAGGCTCTCCTGGCGCACCGTCGACCTCGAGTCGGAGACTCTTGACGTGGACGACTACCAGGGCACCGGGGTGGTCAACGCGAACGACCCGGACGTGCCGTGGACGCGCGAGCTGGAGTTCAAGCACTTGCACCCGGAGCGCGCCGCGGCGTACAAGCGCAACCGCACGATCGTGGTGCGCGAGTACAGCCGCTTCGCCGAGGAGGGTGACGAGCCCTACTACCCGATCAACACCGCCGAGGACCGCGAGAAGCTGCTCAAGTACCGCGACCGGGCGACCAAGGAGCCGATGGTGCTCTTCGGTGGCCGCCTCGGCACCTACAAGTACCTGGACATGCACATGGCGATCGCCTCTGCACTGTCGATGTACGAGAACAAGCTCAAGCCGCACTTCGCCGAGGGGGCGGAGCTCAAGTCCGGGGGTGTGGACGCCTGATGACCGCTGTGACCAGCACAGACAACAACGCCGAGACCAGCGCGGGGGGCACCGTCCGCCGTCTGCTGCAGCGCCAGATCCTGCCGCTCGACCGCGACTTCGAGGTCTTCTCCCTCTACGTGGACCCGAGCGAGGCAGACCTCGACGAGGACAAGTACGTCGTCGGCGGGACGCGGGCTGCCAAGGAGCTGAACAACACCAAGATCCGGCAGGGGACCGGCGAGGGCCAGCAGATCCGGCCCGATCAGATCCTCGACCGCACCAGCCTGCAGCTCGACGCCGGGCAGCGGCTCAGCTTCGGTGCCTACTTCAACGCCTTCCCGGCCTCCTACTGGCGTCGCTGGACGATCGTCGACCGGGTCACCCTGACCGTCACCGTGCAGGGCGCGGGCGCGACGGTGATCGTGAACAAGTCGCTGGCCAATGGGAACAGCCAGCGCGTCGACTCCGCCGTCACCGACGGTGAGGGCGCCAACACGCTCACCTTCGAGTTGAGCCTGGCGCCGTTCATCGACGGCGGTTGGTACTGGTACGACGTCGTCGCCGGCGAGCACCCGGTCGTGGTGAGCGCCGAGTGGCACGCCGAGGTGCCCGAGGAGCGCGCCGCGCACGGCACCGTCGACGTCGCGATCACCACCATGAACCGCCCGGAGTTCTGTGCCAAGCTCCTGCAGCAGTTCGGCGAGCCGGACCTGGCCGAGTACCTCGACACCGTCTTCGTGATGGAGCAGGGCACCAAGCTGGTCTCCGAGAGTGAAGAGTTCCCGGCCGCCGAGAAGGCACTGGGGGACAAGCTGCAGATCGTGGTGCAGGGCAACCTGGGCGGCTCGGGCGGCTACGCCCGTGGCCAGTTCGAGTCCGTCCGCAAGGGCACCGCCACCTACGCGCTGATGATGGACGACGACGTCGTCTGCGAGCCCGAGGGCCTCATCCGCCAGGTCACGTTCGGCGATCTCGCCAACCGTCCGACCATCGTCGGCGGCCACATGTTCAGCCTCTACTCACGCTCGCGGCTGCACAGCTTCGGCGAGATCGTGCAGCCGTGGCGGTTCTGGTGGAAGTCGCCCGAGGACACCTACAACCAGTGGGACTTCGCCACCCGCAACATCCGCTCGGCACGCTGGCTGCACAAGCGCGTCGACGTCGACTTCAACGGCTGGTACTCCTGCCTGATCCCGCGTGTGGTGATCGAGGAGATCGGCCTGAGCCTGCCTCTGTTCATCAAGTGGGACGACGCCGAGTACGGCCTGCGTGCGCGCGCACACGGCTTCCCGACCGTCACCCTGCCGGGCGCGGCGGTCTGGCACGTGCCGTGGACCGACAAGAACGACGCGCTGGACTGGCAGGCCTACTTCCACCTGCGCAACCGGCTGGTCGCCGCGCTGCTGCACTCCCCGTATCCGCGGGGCGGTCGGCTGCTGCGGGAGAGCCTCAACAACCAGATCGCGCACCTGGTGGCGATGCAGTACTCGACCGCACAGCTGCGCATCGAGGCGATGGAGGACATCCTGCAGGGCCCCGAGGCGCTGCACGCGATGCTGCAGACACGCCTGGGGGAGATCAACGCCGTACGCCGGGAGTTCAGCGACGCCCGTCTGGTCGCGGACACCGACGACCTGCCGCCTGTCCGCGTGCAGAAGCCGTCGAAGAAGGATCTCGCCGAGGTGCCCTCGCGCAGGGCGCAGCTGATCACCGCGGGCCTGGCGCCGCTGCGGCAGCTGCGTCGGCCGCGCGAGCTGTCCCGCAGCAATCCCGAGGTGACGGTGCCGGCGCTGGACGCGAAGTGGTACCGGCTCGCCTCGTTCGACTCTGCGGTCGTCTCGATGAACGACGGCACCGCGGCGGCGCTCTACCGGCGTGATCCGCAGCAGTACCGTGAGCTGCTCAAGCGCTCGGTCGAGCTGCACGCCCGCTTCCTGCGGGAGTGGCCACAACTTGCCGAGCGCTATCGCTCGGCCCTCGGTGAGATCACCTCGCCGCAGGCATGGGAGGAGACGTTCAAGCCATGGAAGGGGACCGCCGATGAGTGACGTCACCACAGCGTCGCTGCCGCCGCTGGTCGCACCGTCGTCGACGATGGGCCTGCTGTCGGTCTTCAAGCGCAGCTATCTGTTGCGCCTGCTGGTGCAGCGTGAGATCGCCGCCCGGTACGAGCAGTCGTTCCTGGGCTTCCTGTGGTCCTACATCAACCCGCTGACCCAGTTCTTCATCTACTGGTACATCATGGGCGTCGTCATGGGGGCTCACAACACCATCGACAACTACCCCGTGCACGTCTTCAGCGGCCTGGTGGTGGTCCACTTCTTCACCGAGACCTTCGGGGCCGGCACGCGCTCGATCGTGCGCAACAAGTCGCTGGTGCAGAAGATGCCGCTGCCGGCGGAGATGTTCCCCGTCGCGGCGATGCTGGTCTCCCTGTGGCACGTGCTGCCGCAGATGGCGATCCTGCTGATCGTCTGCATCCTCTCGGGCTGGCACCCGGATCTCGGCACCCTGATCGGCGGCACCCTCGCGTTCGCCATCCTGATGGTGCTGGGCACGGCGCTGGCCTTGATCTTCAGCGTGGCCAACGTGTTCTGGCGGGACTTCGGCTCGTTGGTCGGCATCCTGACCAACTTCGTCCGCTTCGGCTGCACCATGATCTACAGCTACGACATGCTTGCCCAGCACGCTGGCAGCCTCAAGTGGCTGGTCCTCGGCAACCCGATCGCGGTGGCCTGTCTGCTGTTCCAGCGAGCGTTCTGGGCGCTGTCGACCACCGACCCCGCTACGACGCTGAAGACCCAATTCCCGCCGCACCTGTACCACCAGGGTGTCATCGCGCTGGGGGCGTCGATCGTGGTGTTGCTGATCGCGCAGTGGTTCTTCACCAAGTTCGAGGCACGGATCCCGGAGCAGATCTGATGGCAGAAGCGATCATCGCCGAGCACGTCACGAAAGACTTCGTGCTCCGGCGCCACAAGACCTTCAAGCAGATGAGCGTCGCCAAGATGCGCGGGCAGAAGACCGTCGACCGCTTCAACGCGGTCGATGACGTCTCCTTCACCATCCAGCAGGGCGAGTCCGTCGGCCTGATGGGACTCAACGGCTCCGGGAAGTCGACGCTTCTCAAGGTCGTCAGTGGCGTGATGAAGCCCAACAAGGGGACGATGGTGACGCGCGGGCGCATCGCGGGCCTCATCGCGACAGGCGCCGGATTCCAGTCGCAGCTCTCCGGGCTGGAGAACATCTACCTCAACGCTGCGATCTACGGTCTCAACGAGAAGGAGACCAAGAAGGTCCTCGAGGAGATCATCGACTTCGCCGACATCGGGCAGTTCATCGACCAGCCTGTCGGTACCTACTCCTCGGGCATGACCTCGCGGCTCGGGTTCTCGATCGCCGTTCACGTGGACTGCGACATCTTCTTGGCCGACGAGATCCTCGCCGTCGGCGACAAGCCGTTCAAGCGCAAGTGCATGAACAAGATGGACGAGATCCGTGCGAGCGGCAAGACGATGGTCTACGTCAGTCACGCCGCTGCGTCGGTGCAGCGGATGTGCGATCGCGTCATCTGCCTCGAGCGCGGCCGGGTGATCTTCGACGGCGACGTCGACGAGGGCATCCGCGTCCTGCACTACGACGATGACGAGGATGGCGACGAGCTCGCCCTCAGCGACGCCGAGATGGGTGCCGACGTCTGAGGCCTTCCGGCCGACCCTGGAGGCCGTCAGCGCCCGCTGTACGCCCGAACTGCCCGCTTCCCGCCAGGGGAGCGGGCAGTGGCCATTTCCCCGTCGACCGGCGGGCAAAGAGAATTACAGCCTTGTAATTTTACTTTAATCTCGGATTCATCGGCGTGTCGAGTAGAAATTACAATGATGTAGTTACTCGCGAGACCTTCCCAAGGTGCTGTGACGGGTGTGAAAGTTGAGCCCTCGTGTGAACTTCCCCCACACCTGGAGCAATGGAATGCACCCCGGAAAAACTCGCTATGTCGCCACCTGCCAGCAGCTGCTCGCACTCGGTGTCGTCGTCGCCGCCCTCGTCCCCGCCGCCACCATCGTCACCCTCGACGTCGTCCGTGAGACGCCGTCCGGGACCGCCTCCCCAGGCCGAAGCGCTGGCACCACCGTTCCCGCGATCGCGCCGAGCCCGAGCGGGGCTCTGGCGGCGTACACCAAGGCGGCGCTGACGCCGTCCGTGGTCGCTACGGGCTCGGCGGACGCCTCCGTGGACGAGGTGCAGCTCACCGCTGCCGCAGGTCCCACGATCGGGCGCCGTGCGATCGGCAAGGCAACAGGCGCCGCCACCGCCAATGCCCGCCTCGCCACCAGGGCGAAGCGCACCACGATCACCAGTACGCCGCAACGGGTCACCGGGTTCGGCACGGTCGGTGTGACCTGGGAGCACGGCGACAACCTGAAGCCGAGCCAGATCCGGGTGCAGCTGCGCACCGAGAAGTCGGGCGCCTGGACCGGCTGGACCAAGGTCGACTACGACATCGACGGCCCGGACGCAGGCACGGCCGAGGGCAAGCGCTCACGTCCCGGCACGATGGAGGCCCTGGTCGGCCACGTCGACCGGGTGCAGGTCCGGATGGGGGTCACGGGGGCGAAGGTGCCGCCGGATCTCAAGCTCGCGGTGATCGCACCGGGACAGACGCCGACCGCCTCGGAGCGGCCGGCTCTCGACACGGCCACGATGGGCTCCGCCGGCAGTGCCGGCACCGCCGCTGCTGGCAACACCGCAGCTGCGGGCACGAGTACGGCCGCGCCGGCGGCCGGTGCCGACAGTGCCGGCGCCGCTGACGGCGTCGACGTGACCTCCGACGCGGCCGCGGGTCCGGCTGAGTCGTCCGACATCGCTGCCGCCGACCAGGCGGTTCTGGCGGCGGCGGCGTACACGCCCAAGCCGCAGATCTACAGCCGCGCCCAATGGGGAGCGGACGAGAAGATCCGCGAGCAGACCGCGCCGACGTACGCGGAGGTCCATGGCGGGTTCGTGCACCACACCGTCAACGCCAACGACTACACCGCCGCCGAGGTGCCCGGCATCATCCGCAGCATCTACGCCTACCACGTGCGCAGCCGCGGCTGGCGCGACATCGGCTACAACTTCCTGATCGACAAGTTCGGCCGGATCTGGGAGGGCCGCTACGGCGGCGTCGACCGGCCCGTGGTCGGAGCGCACACCGAGAACTACAACAACTACGGCTTCGGCGTCTCGGCCATCGGCAACTTCGAGATCGCCAAGCCCACCTCGGCGCTGATCCAGGCAGAGGGAGCTCTCTTCGCCTGGAAGCTGTCCCTGCACGGGGTCTCGGCCGCCGCGACCAACGTCGCGATCGGCCCGAGGACCTTCGCCTCCTCGATCATGGGGCACCGCGACACCAAGTCGACCGCGTGCCCGGGCAAGTACCTCTACGCCAAGATCCCCGAGATCCGTACGCTGGCCGCCTCCTTGCAGGTCGGCTGGTCGGGCCGCACCCTCGAATCGAGCTTCGTCGGCTCCGCGGATCCCGACATCGTGGTCCGGGACGCGACCACCAAGGAGGCCTACGTCGTGCCGACGGTCTCGGCGGCCTCCCGGACAGTGCCGGTCGCGGTGAGCGGCGCCGGGTCCTTCACCTCGCCCGATCTCACGGGTGACCGTCGAGCCGACCTGGTCAAGGTGTCGACGGCGGGAGTGGTGAAGGTGCGGCCGGGCGATGGCGCCGGCCACTACGGCAAAGCGGTGAGCAAGGACACGAAGCTGTTCGTGGGCCGCGCGATGATCACCGCCGTCGGTGACATCAACGGCGACGGCCGCAACGACCTGGTCGCGAAGATCACCAAGGCCGGGAAGAACCAGGGCAGGATGAGCGCCTACCTCGGACGCGGGAACGGCACGTTCGTCCGCAAGGCTCTGTCCGCCGTCGACCTCAGGAGCGTCACCGGCCTCGCCGGTCCGGGCGACGTCACCGGCGACGGCCATCCAGATCTGCTGGCCCGCAGGACCGACGGCTCGATCGTCACGCTGCCGGGCACAGGGACGGGCACGTTCGGTGTGCCGCGTACAACGTCCTCCGGCACCGGTCTCGGCGCCCCGATCGACACCGGTCTGAAGCTGCCCAACGCGACTCAGCTGCTCGATGCCGGTGACTGGAACCGCGACGGTCATTCGGACCTGATCACGCGCAACACCGACGGCAACCTCTACCTCTACCTGGGCAACGGCCAGGGCCGGTTCGCCAAGCCCACCGTGCTCGCCGGCGGCTTCGGTGCGGTCACCCTGCTCAGCGCGGCCGGCGACATCACCGGGGACGGCTGGCCGGACCTGCAGGGTCAGGTGAACGGCGCGATGCGGATCTGGCCGGGCAAGGGCGCCGGCGGCCTGGGGGCGTCGTACGTCTCGCACAGTGCGATCTCGGCCAAGAAGCAGGTCGCGGTCGGCCGCTGGACCAGCGACGGCGCTCCGGACGCGCTGTTCGTCAAGGCCAAGAAGACACTGCTCTACCCGGGCAACGGACCCGGCGGCCTGACCAACCCGATCACGGTGGGGGGCAGCCTGGCGGCCTACAGCTGGGTGATCGGCGTCGGCAACGTGCACGGCACGGGCACGTCCGCCCTGATCGTGCGCAACAGCGCCGGCGCGCTCTACCAGATCGCGCCGACCGCGACCGGAACGCTCGGAGCCCCCCAGCTGCTGGGCACCGGCTTCAGTCGCTACGACCTGGCCGACTAGGAGGAGAAGAGGCTCAGTCCTGGGACGATCCGCGCGGGATGCGTTGATCCCGACGAGGACCCGTGACCCGCTCGGCGACAGCGATCGCCTCGAGTCGGTCGGGGTCGGCGTGGACGACCAGGACGAGTGAGCCGCCGTTCGCGAGCGGCTCGCAGAAGGAGGCGGTTCCCGGTGGGGAAGCCGGGTCCGTCTCCGAGATGAGGCGGTCGCCGCTGGAGAGGGAAGCTCCGGCGGCGGCCGCCCACAGCTGTGCCTGGCTGGTCACCTCGCCGTTCCACTCCGTCGCCGCGTCCTCGGGAGTCGGCGGGTCCCAGGGCTCCCAGCCGTCGGGCTGACCCCACACCTCGATCCCCACGTCGTGTACGTCGGCAGGCAGCGGCTCGGCGAACCGCACCCCCAGCGGCAGCAGAGCGCAGGCCAGTGTCGGGCGGGTGCTCGCGGTCTGTGCCCAGATCCCCAGCGAGCCGGGTCCGCAGACCACCGCGTCGGCGTCCTCGGCGTCGGTGACGACCAGACCGGCGTTCCACGCGGCACCCAGGAAGACCACCGAGAGCCAGTGCGCCGGAAGGTCGATGTGCAGCCGTTGGCCGCGCTCGAGCCCGTGCTCCTCGACCAGGAGGCCGGAGACCTTGGCCACCCAATTGGCATAGGTGGTCACCGAGAGCTCCACCCGCTCGCCGGTCGCCTCGTCGTAGAACGTCACCAGCGGACGGCCGGGGTTGGAGCGCAGCTGGCGGGCCAGGACATCAGAGAACGTCGTCACACGCCCATCCTGCCCTGTTGGTCGGCGCGGCACTGGTTAGGCTGCGCCCTATGGCTGGACGGCTCTCGATCGACAACTTCTGGGCGGTCATCCCCGCCGGCGGCGCTGGTACTCGGCTGTGGCCGCTCTCGCGGGAGGCGGCGCCGAAGTTCCTGCGCGACCTCACCGGCAGCGGCCGGTCGTTGCTGCAGGAGACCTATGACCGGCTGCAGGTGCTGACGCAGGACCGGTTCCTGGTCGTCACCGGAGCGGTGCACCAGGAGGCGGTGCTCGAGCAGCTGCCGCAGCTCGAGGGCTGCGTCCTCGCCGAGCCGACGCCGCGCGACTCGATGGCCGCGATCGGCCTGGCCGCCGCCGTACTCGAGCTGCGGGACCCGGACGCGGTGATGGGCTCCTTCGCCGCCGACCACGTCATCACGCGTGCCAAGAAGTTCACCGAGGCGGTCCGGACCGCGGTCGCGGTCGCGCGCGACGGCTGGCTGGTCACGCTCGGCATCACGCCGACGTTCCCGAGCACGGCGTACGGCTACGTGCACGGCGTCGGCGAGCTGCCCGGACATCCGGCTGCCCGGTTGGTCGACAGCTTCGTGGAGAAGCCCTCGGAGGCTGTCGCCCAGTCCTACCTGGCCGACGGCGGCTACCGCTGGAACGCAGGCATGTTCGTGGTCCGCCCGACCGTCCTGCTCGACCTGCTGGCGACGTGGGACCCCGAGTTCGCCGCCACCCTTCGCGAGATCGCGGCGCTGGGCCCGACCAGCGGGGCCGAGCGGATGAAGGAGCTCTGGAGCCGGCTGCCCAAGATCGCCGTCGACAATGCCGTCGCCGAGCCCGCCGCGTCGGCCGGCAAGGTCGCGGTGGTGCCGGCGGAGTTCGGCTGGGACGACGTCGGTGACTTCGACTCGTTGGCGACCCTGCTGGACGCAGCGATGACCGTCGACTCCGAGGGGCCCACCGTGCTGGGGGACAGCGCACTGGTGCGTTCGATCGACGCCTCGGGACTGGTGGTGCCCTCCAGCGGCCGCACCATCGCGGTGGTCGGTCTGGAGGACATCGTCGTGGTCGACACCCCCGACGCGGTCCTGGTCACCACCAGGGCGCGTGCCCAGCAGGTGAAGCAGATCGTGGCCAGCCTCAAGGCGGAGAACCTCGACACACTGACCTGAGCGTCCGCTCCGGTCCGGGGCGGCCGAGGGCTGGACATCGCTCGAACAAGTGTTCGATCATGGTCGGGTGATCCTGCACGCCGACCTGGACTCGTTCTACGCCTCGGTCGAGCAGCGCGACGATCCGACGCTGCGCGGCCGACCGGTGGCGGTCGGCGGCGGGATCGTGCTCGCCGCCAGCTACGAAGCCAAGGCGTACGGCGTCAGCACGCCGATGGCCGGCGCCGAGGCACGACGGCTGTGCCCGGGGCTGATCACGGTGCGGCCGCGCTTCTCGGCGTACGTCGAGGCCAGCCGGCGGGTGTTCGACATCTTCCGCGACACGACGCCGCTGGTGGAGGGGCTCTCCATCGACGAGGCCTTCCTCGACGTCGGGGGCCTGCGCCGGCTGGTGGGCGAGCCGGCGGCGATCGCGGAATCGCTGCGCCGTCGCGTGCGCGTCGAGGTCGGCCTGCCGATCTCGGTCGGCGTCGCCCGCACGAAGTATCTGGCGAAGGTCGCCAGCGCGGTCAGCAAGCCGGACGGTCTGCTGCTGGTCGACCCCGAGCGGGAGGAGGAGTTCCTCCACCCGCTGCCGGTCGAGCGACTCTGGGGCGTCGGCAAGGTGACGGCCGCGAAGCTGCATGCCGACGGCATCCGCACCGTCGGTGACCTCGCGCGCCGTGAGGAGGAGGTGCTCGGTGGCCTGGTCGGCAGGGCATCCGGGAGGCACCTGTGGGCGCTGGCCCACCTGCGCGACCCGCGGCCGGTGGAGGTCGGTAAGCGGCGCGGCTCGGTCGGCGCCCAGCGCGCACTCGGCCGTCGGCACTGCACACCCGCGGAGCTCGATGCGCACGTCGTCGCGCTGATCGACCGGGTCGCCCGCCGGCTGAGGGCGGGGGAGCGGATCGGCCGGACCCTGACGCTACGACTGCGCTTCGACGATTACACCCGGGCGACCCGCTCCGCGACGATCGGCGCCACCGGCGAGGCCACCGGGGCGACCGAGGTCTGGGTCGCCACCGCGCGGAGGCTGTTGCGCGGTGCGCTGCCGCTCCTCGCCGAGCGAGGCTGCACGCTGGTCGGCGTCAGCATCTCCGGTCTCGCCGACTCGCACACCGAGCAGCTCGAGCTGCCGTTGGAATGGCCCGGTCCCGAGGGCGTGATCCGCCGCGGGAGCATCCTCGATGGGGCGCTGGATGCGGTGAAGGACAAGTACGGAACCGGGGCGATCACCCGTGCGGTGCTGCTCGGCGCCGAGCCGGGGATCGAGATGCCGACGCTGCCTGACCCTGGCCGTGGCTGAGCGCAAATGTCGTACGCCCTGACCGCTGGAGCGGTCAGGGCGTACGACGATCCGCGCTCGGTCACATGGCGCCCGGCTCCGGGCTGTCGGTGTAGGGGTAGGTCGTCATGAACGTCTTCAGCGCCGCGCCCGAGACGTCGGAGCAGTACTGGAACGCGCCGACCTGCTTGGTGGTGTCGGTCTCGCCGTTGCCGCCCGCCGACCAGTGCGTGAAAGCGACGTGGGTGCCCTTCGGGAAGCTCTTGCCGATCGACTTGGCGTCCGCGGGCAGCCACGGCACCGCGATGAACTTGTAGCGGAAGTTGGTGTCGCCGGGGAACTTCGCGCCGATCGCGCGGATCTCGTTGATCTGCGCGGCCGAGACGGTGTCGTCGTACCAGAGGATCGTGTAGCCGTGCTCGAGGTTGTGCACCAGCGCCTCGAGCGCGGGGCGGTCGCCGCGGGTGTAGAACTTGCGGCTCATCGCGACCGGAGCCACGCCCTGCTCGTTCCAGTGCGGACCGAAGGCCGGCGGCGCGGTGGTGTAGGTGACCAGCTGACCGGTCGGCACGTGCTGCTGGTTGCCATCCGCCTTCAGCGTGGTGACCTTCTGGCAGACCGCGGCAGGCTTGCCGATGCTGGCCAGCGAGATCGAGTTGAACTTCCGGGTGTCCCACCAGTCCTTCACGGGCTGGTAGGCCGCCAGGACCACGATCAGCAGTGCCACGAAGACGCATACGCCGACGATGGCGAAACCGCGGGACCGGTCGGCGCCGCGCTGCTGTTTGCGGATCGAGTCGACGACCGCGCGACGGTCGGACTTGGACGGCTTGGCCACGGGTACCTCAGGGGTTCGAGTCGGTCAGGTCGCGCAGAGTCTACGGAGTCGCCGGGCGCAGGTGTACAACACCGGCGTTCTTGGTCGCCGCCGCGGTGGCCTGCGCTGTCTCCAGGCTCCATCCGAAGGCGAACCCGAGCGCCCTCAGCGCGGTCAGCTGCGCCTCGTCGGCACCGGTCACTGCCAGCCCTGCCCCGTCCGGTACGGCGTCCAGCGCGGTCGCCTGCGCGATCGCCGCGGCCAGCTCCTCAGCGGAGGCGGGGGCGCCGAACGGCGTCCGGTCGGCCGCATCGCCGGTGAGTGCACGCAGCACCGCCTCGCGAGCGCCGTACCCGAAGAAGTCGCTGCCCTCCGCGCGGATCAGCGCGCCCGCTCCGGGACCGTCCTGCCCGGCCGGCAGGACCAGGTCGGCCCGGCCGCGGACGATCGCGAACGGCCGCCCGCCGAGCTTGCCGGTGGCGAGCTCGGCCAGGCCGGCGATCTCGTCGGCCACCGCCGGGGCGGTGACCACCAGTGCGTTGCCGTACTCGTCGACCTGTCCGGTGAAGTCCTCGGCGACGACCAATCCGGCGGCGCCGATCGCGATGTCGGTCTGTCCCTCGCGCCAGGCCCGGCCGGCGGTGTCGGTGACGATCACGCCCACGTTGACGCCGGCCCGCTCGGCGATGGCTGCCCGCAGGACGCCGGCCGATCCGTCCGGGTCCAGCGGCAGCAGCACCACCTGGCCCGGCGCGACGTTGGAGGCATCGATGCCGGCGGCGGCCATGGTCAGCCCCAGCCGGTTGCGCACGATCATGGTGGGGCCGCGGCGCGCGACGACGCGGCGGGTCTCGCCGGGGAGCTCGGCCTCGCGGGTGGAGGTACGGACCTGACCCTCTGCCTTGGCCACCACCTTGCTCGTGACGGCGACGATGTCGCCGTCCGCGAGGCGGGCACCGCCGGGCTCGCGTTCCAGCAGGGGCAGCAGCAGTGCGGCGAGGTCGTCGCCGGCGACGACCTCGCCGACTCCGTCCGGCGCCCAGACGACGAGGGTCGGCGTGCCGTTCATCCGATCCGTACTCATCCGACCAGGGAGATCGCGGCCGTCGCCATCGCGGCGGTCTGCTCGGAGGAGTGCATCCACAGCGGCGCGGCGGCGGCCCGCAGGCCGGCCTGCTCCAGCCGCGGCAGTGCCTTCGCGTCGACGATGTCGACCAGCCAGCCGTCGATCACGCCGCCTGCCGTGCGGGCACCGTAGTGCAGCCCGACGCCGGCCGCGCTCACCTCGGCGCCGACGGCGGCGAGCATCTGCTCGGCCATGCCGCGGACGTGGCTGCCGCCGATGATGGGGGAGACGCCCACGACCGGGGCCGACGTGGCCCGGAGCACCTCGCGCAGCCCGGGTACGCCGAGGATGGTGCCGACGGAGACCACCGGGTTCGACGGCGGTACGACGACGAGGTCCGCGTTCGTGATCGCGTCCAGCACGCCAGGTCCGGGCGTTGCCGCGTCCAGGCCGACGAAGACGAGCTGCTCGGCAGGTACGGCGGCGTGCAGCCGCACCCAGTACTCCTGGAAGTGCACCACCCGCCGGCCGGAGGGCGAGTCGGGGTCGGCGATCGCCACGTGCGTCTCGACCCGGTCGTCGGTCATCGGCAGCAGCCGGACGCCCTCGCCGTACTTGGGTCGGAGCCAGCGCTCGCACAGGGCGTCGGTCACCTGGGAGAGTGCGAAGCCCGCCTCCAGCATCTGGGTACGCACCAGGTGGGTCGCGATGTCGCGGTCGCCGAGCCCGAACCAGGTGTTGGGCGCGCCATAGGCCTCGAGGTCCTCCTTGACGCTCCACGTCTCCTGGGTGCGGCCCCAGCCGCGATCGTGGTCTAGACCGCCCCCCAGGGTGTACATCACCGTGTCCAGGTCGGGGCAGACCTTGAGACCGTGGATCCAGAGGTCGTCGGCGGTATTGGCGACGACGGTGACTGTCGCGTCGGCCGCGACGCCGGGCAGCGTGCCGGCAGCGATGCCGTGCAGCAGCCCATCGATGAACTTCGCTCCGCCGTGTCCGCCGGAGAGGACGGTGATGTGACGCATGGCGACAGCCTCTCAGACCACTGGATGTGACTGGTGTGACGGGTGGTGCTATAGCAGAGGTCGGGCTTGACTTCGGGTTACGACAGGCATGTAATTTCACTCGTGTCATTCCGTTGGAGCTGAATCACTCAAGCGTCCAGCCGACACGCCGAAACTGTGAACAAGGTTGCGCAACGGCGGACCGCTTGGGCGGCGCGTCGAGTATGACGAACATCGAAGGTCACTGCTAAGAGTCGGGAAGGGCTGAGATCGATGAGGGAACTCTTTCTCCTCGAGTCGAACGCCGACGACGGGGGCTGGCAGGAGCGTGCGCTCTGCGCTCAGACTGACCCGGAGGCGTTCTTCCCTGAGAAGGGTGGATCGACCCGGGAGGCCAAGAAGGTCTGCCAGACCTGCGAGGTGCGAGACGATTGTCTGGAGTCGGCGCTGATGAACGATGAGCGCTTCGGCATCTGGGGTGGGCTCTCCGAGAGGGAGCGCCGCAAGCTCAAGAAGCGAGCGGTCTGAGCCGGCCCTGGGCCGGCTCAGCACCGTGACAGATGTAGCAGGACCCCGGCACGTCCGGGGTCTGCTGCATTTCGACGGCTCGGGAAGGCGGTGAGCGCGCTGCGCGCGCTGACTCCCTCGCTCGCGAGCAGCGCCCGAGCTTCGTCCCTCGCTCGCTCCGTCGTCTAAGGTTGCCGATCGTGCGTCCAACGGTTGCCCTGCTCGTCGTCAGCCATGACGGAGCCCGCTGGCTGCCCACCGTCATCGAGGGCATCCAAGCGCAGACGGTCGCGCCCGATCGCGTGGTCGCGGTCGACACCGGCAGCAAGGACGACTCCTCCGAGCTGCTCGAGCAGGCCTTCGGTACGGCGCTGCGCGTACCCGGCTCGACCAGCTACCCCGAGGCGGTCACCCTCGGTCTGGAGCGCCTGACCGAGGACGAGCCGGACTGGATCTGGCTGCTGCACGACGACTCCACGCCTGCGCCCGACGCGCTCGAGCAGCTGCTCGCCGCCGCACAGGCGCATCCCGAGGCCAGCATCCTCGGCCCGAAGCTGCGCGAGTGGCCCTCGCTGCGACGCCTTCTCGAGCTGGGCGTCACCATCTCCGGGACCGGGCGGCGCGAGACCGGGCTGGAGCGCGGCGAGTACGACCAGGGACAGCACGACCAGGTCCGCGCCGTGCTCGCCGTCAACACCGCCGGCATGCTGGTGCGACGCACCGCACTGACCGAGGTGGGCGGCTTCGACACACAGCTGCCGATCTTCGGCAACGACATCGACTTCGGCTGGCGCGCTGCCTCGGCCGGCCATCCCACCGTGATCGTGCCGCAGGCGATCGTCTTCCACGCCGAGGCTGCCCACCGCGGCGTGCGACGTACGCCGCTGACCGGCAAGCACACCCACTACGAGGAGCGCCGCGCCGCCCTCTACACGCTGCTGGCCAACTGTCGGCCCGGCGTGCTGCCGTTCCAGCTGGTCAGGCTGGCTCTCGGCACGGTGCTGCGGATGATCGGCTTCCTCGTCGTGCGCGAGGTCGGTGCCGCGCTCGACGAGCTCGCCGCGCTCGTGTCCGTCTATCGCCGGCCCGGCCTGGTGCACGCCGCCCGCCGACGCCGTCGTGAACGTGCCACCGTCCCGTCCGCGCAGGTGCGCGAGCTGCTGGCGCCGCCCTGGCTGCCCTACCGACACGGCCTGGACTTCGTCGGCGATGTCGTCAGCGCGCTGACCAACCAGGCCTCCGACGTGGCCGAACGCCGTCGTACGGCGGTGGCCGAGGCCGATCCGGCATCGTTCGCCGCACGTGAGCTCGCGGCCCGCGAGGCAGCGGCCGTGGACGACGACGAGATCCCCGTGGAGAACGGCTGGATCGTCAGGTTCTTCACCAACCCGGTCGCGCTCGCGCTCACCGCGGTGGTCGTGCTCGGCCTGATCGGCTCGCGGCCGGCGTGGCACGCCATCGCCGGCGGTGGCCTCTCACCCGCCCCCACCGGAGTCGGGGAGTGGTGGCAGTTGCAGTACCAGTCCTGGCACCCGCTCGGGATCGGCACCGCGGTGCCGGCTCCGCCGTACCTGCTCCCGCTGGCGCTGCTCGGCACCATCCTCGGCGGCAACGCGGCCCTGACCGTCAGCGTCGTCCTGATCGTCTCCTTCCCGATCGCGCTGTGGGGCGCCTGGCGGCTGCTGCGGGTGGTCGGGCGACTGATCAGCCACCGTGGTGCGCCGCGCTGGCTGATCCTGTGGGGCGCCACCACCTATGCCCTGATCCCGGTCGTCAGTGGTGCCTGGGGCGACGGCAGGCTCGGTGCCGTCGTCGCCGCGGCCCTGCTGCCCTGGCTGGCGCACGCCGCGCTCGGGTTCGCCGAGCCGGACGCCGACCGCCGCTGGCGAGCTGCCTGGCGCACGGGACTCCTGCTCACCCTGACCAGCTGCTTCACGCCCTCGGCGTGGCTGGTCGCCCTGGTGCTGGCCCTCATCGTGGTGGTCGCCGCCTTCCGGATCGTTCCCGGCGCGATGCGCGAGCGTTCCGTGTGGGGCCCCCCGGCCGCCGCTCTCGGTACGGCGCCGATCCTGCTGCTGCCCTGGTGGCTGCCGGCGCTGATCCACGGTGCCGGTGCAGGTCTGGTCCTGGACGCGGGCCGCCTGCCGAGCCCGCAGCTCGGCGGCGCTCACCTGCTCGTCGCCCGGCTCGCCGACATGGGTGCGCCGTGGTGGCTGGGCCTCGTGGTTCCGGTGCTGGCCATCGTCGCGCTGGTCCCGGTGCGCACCCGGATCCCGGTGCTGGTCTGCTGGATCGGCCTCCTGGCCACCGCGGTGGTCGCGATGCTGCTCGGCTTCCTCTCGCTCCACCTCGCGCACGGCACCACGCCTGCGGGGCTGCTTTTCCCGATGGTCTGCCTGCAGGGCAGTGCCATCGTCGCCACGGTGCTCGGCGCGCAGGGCGTCCTCGCCGGCGGTCTGGCAGGCTGGCGGCGTACCACCGCTGGAGTCGTCGCCGTGGTGGCGGCCGTGGTGCCGCTGGTCGGTCTGGGCTGGTTCGTCGTGGACGGCAACGAGTCGCTGACCACGCAGTGGCACGACGGTGTGCCGTCGTACATGGTGGAGAACGCCGAACAGGATCCGCACAACGGAGTCCTAGTCATCCGCGGCAGCACGTCCGGCGGTCTGCGCTACTCGATCGTGCGCGGCGACGGCACCACCATCGGCGACGACGAGATCATCACCCTGACCCCCGAGAACCATGCGTTCACCGACCTGGTGCAGCAGCTGGTCTCCCATCCCACCGACCAGGTCGTGCAGGGTCTGGCGGACGCCGGCATCCAGTACGTCGTGCTGCCGCCGCGGGTGGACCGCTCGGTCGCGGCGGCCATCGATGCCAGTGGCGCCGTCACCCAGGCGAGCGCTGCCAATCGGGCCACCCGCGCGTGGCAGCTCGATGTCGATCCACGCGGCGACTTCGACGATCACCGCTCCTGGTTGCGGATCGGCCTGCTGGTGATCCAGGCTGCCGGCATCGTCCTGGTCGTGGTGCTGTGTCTGCCCACCCTGGAGCGGAGGCGCCGCCGATGAGCCGATCCACCCGATCCACCCGATCCGATCGCACCGGGCCGAGCCGCTCGAACCGCTCGAACCGCTCGAACCGCTCAAGCTCGAGCCGCATGCCGATCGATCTCACCTTCGGACTCGCGATCGCGCTGCCGCTGCTGGTCGCGTTGGCGCTGTTCCTGACCACCCCCGGCTTCGGCACCGGCTACTTCCACCCGCCCACGACCTCGCCGCTGACCCGCGCCACGCTGGTCTGCCCCGGTTCCCTGGGGAGCGGGGACCACACCGGTGTCGGCTCAGCGGGCTCCGGTGACGTCACCGCCGAGGAGCAGGGGGGCAGCCAGAGTGTGACAGTGCCGGCCGGCGGTGTCGGCACGGTGAGCGCGGGCAAGGATCCGGTCGTGATCACCGCCAGCGGCGCGGCCGCGCCAGGCCTCGTCGCGACGCGCTTCTCGACCAAGCCGGTCGCAGCAGCGTCGTGCGCACGACCCCGCTCGGACCAGTGGTTCACAGGCCTCGGCGCCGGGCCTACGCACGACTCCCACGTGGTGCTGGTCAACCCCAACCCCGGGCAGGCGATCGCGGACCTGACGGTCCTCGGCGACACCGGTCCGATCGACGTACCCGCGCTGCGCGGCATCGCGGTGCCCGGTCACTCCAGCCAGGAGATCGACCTCGGTGCGGTGATGCCGACCCAGAGCGCGCTCGCGCTGCATGCCGTCGTCGAGCGCGGCCAGGTCGCGGTGGCGGTCCGTGACCAGGCCGCCCACCTCGTGGGTAACCACGTGGACGAGGACTGGCTGCCGGCTCAGACCCGTCCGGCGCGACGGGCGCTGCTCCTCGGTCTCAGCTCCGGCAGCGGCAACCGGCAGCTCACCGTCGCCAACCCGTCGGACCGTGAGGTCACTGCCACCGTCCGGCTGGTCTCGTCCAACTCGGTCTTCACCCCGGACAACGCGCCGACGCTCGACATCGGGCCGCAGTCGGTCGCACGCGTCGACATCGGCAAGCTGCTGGAGTCGGCCGGGTCGGAGGGTGTGCTCGGCGTCCAGGTCGTCGCCACCGGCGTCGTGACCTCGTCGCTGCGCTCGGTCGTGGGTGGTGACGTCTCGCTCATCGCCCGATCCCAGCACAGCAGGACGGCCAGCAGCGCCATCGTGCCGACCGGGACCAAGCAGCTGATCGTCGGCGGTGCACCCCGTGTCGGTGCGCTCACGGTGGTGGCACGCGCCGCAGACGGCAGGCAGCTCAGCTCGCAGCGGGTCGCGATCAGCCCACGCCAGGCACTGAAGGTCTCGCTGCCGAACGGCGCCGTTCGGGTCGACGTGACGCCGGAGCGTACGGCGTTCCGCGGCTCGGTGCTGGTCAGCCTGCACGACGGCGACGCGGTGGTGCCGCTGTCTCGGCTGCAGGTCACCACCCGGGTGCCGTTCGTGAAGCCCGGCCTGCCGCGATAGCGCAGGCCGGTGCGGGCCGCTTGCGGCGTCAGCTCGAACGCTGGTCGTCGGCCACCACGATCAGGGCCCGACCGGTTGCCTTGGCCTCATACATCGCCGCATCGGCGCGGCGCATGGCTGCCTCGAGCGGCTCCTCGCCGCGCCAGTTGGCGATGCCGCCGCTGAACGCCACGGAGATCGACGCACCTTCGTAGGCGATCGGTTGATGGTGCAGCAGGCGGAGCGCGTTCTGACCGATCTGCTGCACACTGTCCACCGCCGCGGAGGGGAACGTCACCGCGAACTCCTCTCCGCCGAGGCGGCCGATGACGCTGTCCTGACCGCCGACGCTGCGCAGCGCGGTGACGAAGTGGCGCAGAGCGACGTCGCCGGCCGCGTGGCCGTACTGGTCGTTGACCTCCTTGAAGTGGTCGAGATCGGCCAGCAGGATCGGTAGGTCAGCGTCAGTCGAGGCCCGCAGCCGCTCGACGGCGCGATGCCAGCCCCGCGGAGTGAGGACGCCGGTGAGGAAGTCGGTGTCGGCTTCGCGGGCGCGCTCGCTGATCAGCCTGTCGTTGCCCACCAGCACGACCCCCAGGATCAGGGCGGCGAGCGCGAGTCCGTTGAGCGCCAGGAAGGCGGTGTTCCACGGCTGCGGATCGCCCAGTGTGCCGACCCGCTGCATCCCGGATGCGTAGACGACCGCGCGGGTGCCCTGCAGCAGGATGTCGAACAGCAGCGCGACGATGGTGAACCAGCGGCCGTAGGCCGCGCGATCGACGGGCGTCGTCGGCCAGACCACGCGCACCAGGCTCAGCATCAGCACAACGTGCCCCGCCGAGACGATGACGACCCGCGCGGTCATCGATGGCCAGATGACAAGCTCGGCGATGTAGGCGAGCGCGAAGACTGGCGTCCCGACGGCGAGAAGGCGCACTGGCACGCGACGCTCGCTGAGGCGGCACAACGCGACGTAGAGCAGCAACACCGCCGCGACGATGACGAAGTTGCCGACGAGCAGGGCCGGCGTGGTCGGCCAGTCCCACCGCAGGGTGGCCCACAGCACCGTCGTGGAGACGAATGCGAGCGCGTTGGCGGCCACGGCGAGCCGGATGCCCGGCAGCTGAGCGCGCGCCAGCGACATCAGCGCGCCGAGGCAGAGCAGGGCGAAGAACGCGGCGATGAAGAAGACGTCGGCCGGGCCGATGGACACGCTTCCCTCCTCGCATCTCCGCCGTGCGCCCACCGGCGGGCGCACGGCGGAGATGCGAGGGTACCGAGGAGAGGATCCGAGGAGGGGGTCCTGGGAGGGGGCTACTCGTCCTCGTAGCGCGGGTCGACCATCTCCGGGGTGATGCCGAGCAGCTCAGCCACCTGCTCGACGATCACCGTCAGCAGCATGGCCTCGAGGTCGGTGCGTGACTCGCAGCGGTGCTCGATGGGACGCCTGAAGACCACCAGTCGGGTGGGGGTGGTGCCGCTGCCGCGGATCAGCGAGGAGAGCGGGACGGTCTCGGTCGTCCAGTCGTCCGGGATCTGCGGGGTGTCCTCGACGGCGTACTCGACCAGTCCGAGCCGTTCCTGCCATCGCTCATCGATCTCGGTGACGATGCTGAGCACGAGGTCGTCGAAGCGCTCCCGGCGGGTGCGCAGCTCCGGGCGTCCGGGAACCCGCGGCATCACCGCCGGCCCACGCATCCCTCGCCCCCGACGATCGCGCAGGCCCCTCATCGGGACGCTCCCCGCACCGGTCGGGGCGGCGCTCCCTGCGCGCAGGAGGCGCACCCGGCGCCGTCATGAATGGCTCGCTCGCTCACGCCGCGAGCCTAATCCGACCCGGCCACAACCGGTTGTACCGTGTGGCCGTGACCCCTGCCCGTCGTTGTTCGCGTACTGCCTGCACCCGCCCCGCGACGTGCACGCTGACCTACGTCTACGCCGACCAGACGGCGGTCCTCGGTCCGCTCTCCACCTTTGCCGAGCCGCACGCCTACGACCTGTGCGAGGAGCACGCGGAGCGGCTGTCCGCCCCGCGCGGCTGGGAGGTCGTCCGGCTAGTTCGCGAGCACGTGCCGCCGGGTCCCTCCGACGACGACCTGCTGGCGCTGGCCAACGCGGTGCGCGAGGCGGGTCGGCCGGCGCCGTCCCCGCCGCCGCGCCCCGCTGCCGAGTCCGGCACCCGCGAGACCGGTCGCCGTGGCCATCTCCGCGTCCTCACCACGGACTGAGGCGCGTCCCGGAGGGTCGCGCGCGGCACCGCTAGGGTGAGCCTCATGCCTGAGCCCACCATCGATCCTGCGACCGTGCTGGCGATCTTCAAGGCCTACGACGTGCGCGGCACGGTCCCCGATCAGCTCGACGAGGACCTGGCTCGTGCGACCGGCCGCGCCTTCGCCAAGGTGCTCGGCGCGCCCAGGATCGTGGTGGGGCACGACATGCGGCCCAGCTCTCCCGGCATGGCCGCCGCCTTCGCCCAGGGCGCCTCCGAGCTGGGCGTCGACGTGGTCATCATCGGCTTGGCCTCCACCGACCAGCTCTACTTCGCCTCCGGCCACCTCGGCCTGCCCGGCGCGATGTTCACCGCGAGCCACAACCCGGCTCGCTACAACGGCATCAAGATGTGCCGCGCCTACGCCGTACCGATCGGTCTGGAGACGGGTCTGTCCGAGATCCGCGACCAGGTGATCGCCGGCGTACCGCTCGCTCCCACCATGGCTCCCGGGATCATCGAGCAGGGCGACGTCCTGGAGGCGTACGCCGCGCACCTACTCACCCTGGCTCCGATCAGGGGTCGCCGGCTCAAGGTGGTCGCCGACGCGGGGAACGGGATGGCCGGGCACACCGCGCCGGCCGTCTTCGGGCGGGTCGGCGCGGATCAGGTCGACCTCGTGCCGATGTACTTCGAGCTCGACGGCACGTTCCCCAACCACGAGGCCAACCCACTCGACGAGTCCACCCTGGCCGACCTGAAGGCGCGGGTGGTCGCCGAGCGCGCGGATGTCGGCCTGGCCTTCGACGGCGACGCCGACCGGTGCTTCCTGGTCGACGAGCTCGGCCAGGCGGTCAACCCCAGCGCGATCACGGCGTTGATCGCCGAGCGAGAGCTGGCCAAGCATCCCGGCGCTCACGTGATCCACAACCTGATCACCTCCCGAGCGGTCCCGGAGATGATCGCCGAACAGGGCGGCATACCCGTCCGCACCCGGGTGGGTCACTCCTACATCAAGGCCCGGATGGCCGAGACCGATGCCGTCTTCGGCGGCGAGCACAGTGGCCACTTCTACTTCCGCGACTTCTGGCGCGCAGACTCCGGCATGCTGGCTGCGCTGCACGTGCTCGCCGTGCTAGCCGACACCGACCGGCCGCTCTCCGAGCTGATGGCCCGCTACGCCCGCTACCCGATGAGCGGCGAGATCAACTCCACCGTGCCCGACCAGGCCGGCGCCATCGCCGCGATCAAGGCGGCGTACGGCGAACGCGACGGGGTCGAGCTCGACGAGCTCGACGGTCTGACCGTCAGCCACGCCGACTGGACGTTCAACGTGCGGGCTTCCAACACCGAGCCGCTGCTGCGGCTCAACGCCGAGGGCAAGGACCTGGCGACCATGGAGGGCGTCCGCGACGAGGCGCTCGCGATCATCCGGAAGGACAGCTGATGGCAACCACCCTGGGGCTCGACCCCACCCTGCTCGAGATCATCGTGTGCCCCAAGTGCCACGGGAAGCTCGAGCCCCGCGAGATCGCCGGCGCCGAGCCGGGCACCGGTGAGCTCGCCTGTCTGGGCGAGTGCGGACTGGTCTACCCGGTGCGTGACGGCATCCCGGTGCTGCTGGTGGACGAAGCGCGGAACTGATCCGAGCGAGAGGGGCGCAGCGGCGATGACGTGGTTCGACGAATCCCGACTCGACGACGAGCAGGCGCTGGCCATCGCCGACCTGCGACTGCGGGCGCTGGCCGAGTCGGGCGCGCGCGTACGCCGCGAGCTCGGCGCCACCCGTGACGCCGTCGCCGAGGCGGTCGACCGTCGCGACGGAGCCGGCCGCCCTCGCGCGGTCGTCGCAGCCGGACCCGACTCCCGGTTGCTGCGCGTCGTGCTCGAGCCCACCTGCCCGGTGCCGTTCGTTGCCTGGCCGGCGCCGGGGTTGCCCGGCTGGGTCGGCTCCCTGGACCTCGTCGTGGTGCTCGCGCCGAACGGTGGCGATCCAGGCGCGGCCGGTGCTGTCGCCGAGGCCGGTCGTCGCGGCGCCCAGGTCGTGGTCGCCAGTCCCGCCGCGTCACTGGTGGGGGAGCACGCGACCGGTCGTGACACCACGCTGCTGCCCGCCGAGACCGCCGATCCGCTCGCCCTCGCGGTCGTCATGCTGACCTTCCTCGACCAGGTCCAGCTCGGTCCGGCGACCGACGCCGAGGCGGTGGCCGTCGCTCTGGACGAGGTCGCCGTGGCGTGCTCGCCGTACCGCGACCTGGCGATCAACCCGGCCAAGGCGCTGGCGATCGCTGTCGCCGACACCACCCCGGTGGTGTGGGGAGGTTCGGCCCACGCCGCCCGTGCGGCGCGCCGGGTGGCCGAGGAGCTGCGCCGGGCGATGGGCCGATCCGCGATCGCCGGCGATGCCGAGCACCTGCTGCCCGTCCTGGAGGCGGCGCGAGTGCGTGACGTCTTCGCCGATCCGTTCGACATCTCGGCGGCCTCAGGGCCGCGGAGCGCCGGGGAGGCGCGTCCCGGTCTGCTCGTGCTCGACGACGGCGACACGGCGCCGCTGTCGGTGGAGCAGCGTCGCCGCCTGGTGGAGGTCGCCGACGCCCGTGGCGTACGCGTCGAGATCGTCTCCTCCGGGGGAGAGGGGCAGATGGCTCGCTACGCCTCGCTGCTCCTGCAAGGCCGCTACGCGGCCGAATACCTGCGCGTCGGCCTGGTCGAGGACTGATCGACCGGTGGGCCGACTGAGACATCGGTTACAGCGCCCCGCCTGTGGCCGAGGCGCTCTTGCTTGAATCACAGACTCCCCGGGTACACACGACCGGGTGTCACGACGCGATCCCTGGCTCGACAACGCCAAGATGCTGCTCGTCGCCCTCGTGGTGGTCGGGCACTCCCTGACGCTGCTCCCGTGGGGAGGCTTCCACGACCACCTCTACGACTTCCTCTACCTGTGGCACATGCCGGCGTTCGTGCTCGTCACGGGTTACCTCAGCCGCAACTTCAGCTACAGCCCACGCCGGCTGTGGGGGCTGGTGCGCGGGCTGCTCATCCCGTATGTCCTGGTGGAGGCGGCCCTGGTCGCCTTCCGCGAGATCGTCGGCGGAGAGCGGCACTTCCACCACCTGTGGATCGCCCCGCACTGGCCGCTCTGGTACCTGCCGGCGACCTTCTGCTGGCGGCTCGCGACACCGCTGTTCCGTCGATTGGGCATGCTGGCGCTGCCGGTAGCCGTCGCGATCAGCCTGGTCGGCGGCTTCGTCGAGTGGGACTACCTCGACGTGCGCCGCATCCTCGGGTTCCTGCCGTTCTTCGTGCTCGGCGTGGTGGCCACCCCAGAGGCGACGGAGCGGCTGCGCGCCGTGCCGGTCCGGGTCGCGGCCGTGGCGGTGCTGGCCGGAGTGTGGCTCTGGGCAGGCTCGCTCGGCGACTGGGCCCAGACGCGCTGGCTCTACTACTCCTGGACCTACGCGAACCTGCACTCCTCGCTCTCGCCCGAGCTCACCCGCGGCGTCCTCCTCGCGGTCGGTACGGCGGCGGCCCTCGCCGTACTCGCCCTCGTGCCCTCGCGTGGGGGCTGGTTCAGCCGGATGGGCGCGGCGAGCCTGGTCGTCTACCTGTGCCACGGCTTCGTGGTGAAGGGCGTCAGCTACACCGGCTTCCCGGACTGGGCGGCCGACCACGTCACCCTCTCCCTGTGGGTGACCGTCGCGGCGGCGATCGTGGTGGCGTTGCTGCTCGCCTCGCCGTGGCTGGCCCCGCGGCTGGAGCGCGCGATCGATCCGTTGACCTATGCCGAGAACCGGTTCGACCGGGCGCGGGACCTGCACGTTCACGCTGATGGGCTGGAACGTGAGAAGGTCCCCGCATGAGCGAGCGCAGCGAGCAAGGAGTCCGATGAGCGCGGGGCTCTTCGGACTCCTCGACGACGTGGCGGCCTTGGCCAAGCTGGCTGCGGCCAGTGTCGACGACGTCGGTGCTGCCGCGGGCCGGGCGACGGCGAAAGCTGCCGGCGTCGTGGTCGACGACACCGCCGTCACCCCGCAGTACGTCCAGGGCGTCACCGCTGAGCGCGAGATCCCGATCGTCAAGAAGATCGCCTGGGGATCGATCCGCAACAAGCTGCTGATCATCCTCCCGCTGGCGCTGCTGCTCAGTCAGTTCGCCGAGTGGGCGCTGGCGCCGATCCTGCTGGTCGGCGGCTGCTACCTGGCCTACGAGGGCGCCGAGAAGGTGTGGGAGCGGCTGTGCGGCCAGGAGGCCCACGGTCTCGGTCAGGACCCGGCCTCGGAGAAGGACCTGGTGGCGGGCGCCGTGCGCACCGACCTGATCCTGTCGACCGAGATCATGCTGATCGCGCTGGACCAGGTCGCCGACGAGTCGTTCTGGTCGCGGCTGGTGATCCTGATCGTGGTCGCGATCGCCCTGACCATCGGCGTCTACGGCGTGGTGGGCCTGATCGTGAAGATGGACGACGCCGGCCTCGCGCTCACCCAGCGCCGCTCGAGGCTCGCCCAGCGGGTCGGCCACGGGCTGGTCTCCGCCATGCCGAAGCTGCTCGAGACGATCTCGGTCGTGGGCATCGCCGCCATGCTGTGGGTCGGCGGTCACATCATGATCAACAGCCTGCATGACATGGGCTGGCATGCGCCTCATGACGCGATCCACCACCTGGTCCACGCCGTGCACGGCGGGGTGGCCGGCTGGCTCGTCGAGACGGTCGTCTCGGCGATCATCGGCGCCGTGGTCGGCGGCGTGGTGCTCGGGGTGCTGCACCTGCTGCCGCGGCGTCGGCGATGAGGGTGCCGTCTGGGGATTGAGAAATGGGTCACTCGGGGATCTAGGCTGGCGTTCGTCCGCGTGGGAGATCCCGTGAGTGCGCAGATGCGCGACGCAGACCCGCATCCGAGTCCTAGGAGACATCGATGGACTTCAAGGTCGCCGACCTGTCCTTGGCCGAGTTCGGCCGCAAGGAGCTCACCCTCGCCGAGCACGAGATGCCCGGCCTCATGGCACTGCGCGAGCGCTACGGCGCGAGCAAGCCGCTCGCCGGTGCGCGGATCGCCGGCTCGCTGCACATGACGATCCAGACCGGCGTGCTCATCGAGACGCTGACCGCGCTCGGCGCCGACGTGCGCTGGGCGTCCTGCAACATCTTCTCGACCCAGGACCACGCCGCCGCGGCGATCGTGGTCGGCCGCGACGGTACGCCGGAGGCGCCGCAGGGCACCCCGGTCTTCGCCTGGAAGGGCGAGACCCTGGCCGAGTACTGGGACCTCGCGGAGAAGGTCTTCGACTTCACCGACGAGGCCGGCAACGCCGTCGGTCCGAACATCCTTCTGGACGACGGTGGCGACATCACGATGCTCGTCCACCTGGGCGTCGAGTTCGAGAAGGCCGGCGCGGTGCCCGGTCAGGACACGACCGACAACGAGGAGTACAAGGAGGTCCTCCGGGTCCTCGCGCGCTCCCTCGGCAACAGCACGGGTCGCTGGACCGCGATCGCCAACGACATCAAGGGCGTCTCCGAGGAGACGACCACCGGTGTGCACCGCCTCTACGAGCGGTTCAAGGAGGGCTCGCTGCTCTTCCCGGCGATCAACGTCAACGACTCGGTCACCAAGTCGAAGTTCGACAACAAGTACGGCTGCCGCCACTCGCTCATCGACGGCATCAACCGCGCCACCGACGTGATGATCGGCGGCAAGGTCGCGGTCGTGTGCGGCTACGGCGACGTCGGCAAGGGCTGTGCGGAGTCGCTGCGCGGCCAGGGCGCCCGCGTCATCGTCACCGAGATCGACCCGATCTGCGCGCTGCAGGCGGCGATGGACGGCTACGAGGTCAAGCGCCTCGAGTCGGTCGTCGACACGGCGGACATCTTCGTCACCACCACGGGCAACTTCGACATCATCCGCACCGAGCACTTCGAGCGGATGAAGCACCAGGCGATCGTGGGCAACATCGGCCACTTCGACAACGAGATCGACATGGCCGGCCTGGCCAAGATCTCGGGCATCGTCAAGGACGAGATCAAGCCCCAGGTCCACCAGTGGATCTTCGCCGACGGCAAGAAGATCATCGTGCTGTCCGAGGGTCGTCTGCTCAACCTGGGCAACGCCACCGGTCACCCGTCGTTCGTGATGTCGAACTCCTTCACCAACCAGGTGCTCGCCCAGATCGAGCTCTTCACCAAGACCGACGAGTACGAGGTCGGCGTCTACGTGCTGCCCAAGCACCTCGACGAGGAGGTCGCCCGCCTCCACCTCGACGCCCTCGGCGTCGAGCTGACCGAGCTGACCCAGGTGCAGGCCGACTACATCGGCGTCCCTGTCGGGGGCCCGTACAAGCCGGAGCACTACCGCTACTGACGCTTGGCGGCGCCCAGCACCAACGCTGGGCGCCGCTAGCCAGCGTTAGTGCACAATCACCTCCATGAGTGCGTTGGGCGAGCAGATCTCCAAGAGCCGCGTCCTCGTCGTGGACGACGACGCCTCCCTTGCCGAGATGCTCTCCATCGTGCTGCGGCAGGAGGGGTTCGAGACGGCTACCGTGCACCGCGGCGACCACGCGCTCGAGTCGTTCCACCGTTACCGCCCCGACGTGGTGCTGCTGGACCTGATGCTCCCCGGCACGGACGGCATCGAGGTCTGCAAGCAGATCCGGCGCGAGTCCGGCGTCCCGATCGTCATGCTGACGGCCAAGGGCGACACCACCGATGTGGTCCGGGGCCTGGAGTCGGGCGCTGACGACTACGTCGTCAAGCCCTTCAAGCCGAAGGAGCTCATCGCGCGCATCCGGGCACGGGTGCGGCGCTTCGACGCCCAGGAGTCCGAGCCGCTGACCATCGGCGACCTCGCCATCGATGTGGCCGGCCACCAGGTGGCTCGCGACGGTACGCCGATCAGCCTCACCCCGCTGGAGTTCGACCTCCTGGTCTGCCTGGCCCGCAAGCCGAACCAGGTGTTCTCCCGTGAGGTGCTCCTGGAGCAGGTCTGGGGCTACCGCCACGCCGCCGACACCCGGCTGGTCAACGTGCATGTGCAGCGGTTGCGCTCCAAGGTCGAGCACGACCCGGAGAACCCGGAGATCGTGGTGACCGTGCGTGGCGTCGGCTACAAGGCCGGCAAGCCCTAGGACCATCGACATGCTCCGCCCCCGCGGGAGAGGCGCTCTGCGCCATGGCTGGACCTTCTGGCGCCGCTCGATCCAGGCGCGCGTCGTCGTCACCACCGTGCTGCTCTCGGTCGTCGCTGTCGGCGTGGTCGGCTGGTTCCTCCTGCAGCAGACGCGCTCGGGCCTGCTCGACCATCGCGTCTCGCTGGTCACGGCCGAGGCCGCCAGCGAGGTGCAGGACGCCCGGACGCGGCTCAGCGCCGCCTCCGGTATCGACGTGGACGCCTCGGGCCAGCGGCGCGACCTGGTAGAGCCGATCATCCAGCGCGGCCTGACCCGCGGCTTCGAGGTGGTGCTCGCCGGCCCGGTCACGGGTTCGAGCAGCGGCCGGATCGCCGACGGCGGTGCCGAGTTCTCACCCTCGCTCGACATCACGAGCGTCCCGACGTCGCTGGAGCGGCACTTCACCGACCCGCAGGCCAGCACCGCGTGGACCTACACCGTGATCCGCAACCAGCAGAGCGGCGGGGCCCCCAGCGCCGTACCTGGGATCGTGGTGGGCTCACAGGTCGAGCTGCCGGCCGACGGCCAGACCTACACGCTCTACCTCCTCTTCCCGCTCGAGGACGAGCAGGACACCCTGCACCTGGTGGTCCGGGCGATGCTGGCCGCGGCCGTGCTGCTGGTCCTGCTCGTGGGCGCGGTCGCCTGGTTGGTGGCGCGCCAGGTGGTGACCCCGATCAGGATGGCCCGCCAGGTCGCCGAGCGGCTCGCGGCCGGGCACCTCCAGGAGCGGCTGCGGGTGACCGGCGAGGACGACCTCGCCCGGCTGGCGCTCTCGTTCAACCAGATGGCCAGCGTGCTGCAGAACCAGATCCGCCAGCTCGAGGACCTCTCCCGCGTCCAGCGCCGCTTCACCGCCGACGTCTCGCACGAGCTGCGCACGCCGCTGACCACGGTGCGGATGGCCAGTGACGTCCTGCACGATGCGCGCGACAGCTTCGATCCGGCGACCGGTCGGGCGGCCGAGCTGTTGCAGAGCGAGCTCGACAGGTTCGAGGGCCTGCTCGTCGACCTGCTGGAGATCAGCCGCTTCGACGCCGGCGCGGCGGTGCTGGAGACCGACAACGTCAACCTGGTCGATGTGGCGCATCGGGTCGTGGATGCCTCCCGGCCGCTGGCCGACCAGCGGCACGTGCAGCTGAGCGTGCACGCGCCCGCCCATCCGTGCCTGGCCGAGGCCGACGTACGACGGGTGGAGCGGATCGTGCGCAATCTGGTCGCCAACGCGATCGACCACGCCGGGGAGTCCGACCATGTCGACGTGTACGTCGGCGGCGACGAGCACAGCGCCGCTATCGCGGTGCGCGACCATGGTGTCGGGCTGGCGCCCGGTGAGGCGGCGATGGTGTTCAACAGGTTCTGGCGTGCCGATCCCGCACGCGCCCGCTCGACGGGCGGCACCGGGCTCGGTCTGTCGATCTCGTTGGAGGACACCCATCTGCACGGCGGCTGGCTGCAGGCCTGGGGGCGCCTCGGTGAGGGCGCTCAGTTCCGCCTGACCCTGCCGCGCCGGGTGGGCGCGCCGCTGCGCCGCAGCCCCATCCCGCTGGTGCCGCACGATGCTCCGCACGAGGTCACACCGCCCCCGCCTCCGCCCTCGGCTGTCTCGGAGGTGGAGGAATGAGTCCGCGGCGTCGCTCCCTGCTGACGGTGCTGATGACGGCCTTCGCGCTGGTGCTCACCGCCTGCGCCTCGATGCCGACCTCGGGGCCGGTGGTGAAGATCGCGCACGTCAGCACGCCGACACCGGACGGCGGTTTCGCGATCACGCCGCGCGGCCCGCAGGCGGGCGCCTCGCCGACCGAGATCGTGCAGGGCTTCCTCGACGCGATGCAGGCGACGCCGGTGCAGACGTCGACGGCGCGGGAGTTCCTCTCCGCCGAGTTCGCCGACGCCTGGGACCCGCAGCGCGAGACAGTCACCTACAACGACCTCACACCACCGCACGGCTCCAAGATCGTCAGCGTCGACCTCAGCGACGCCAACCACCTCGACGAGCAGGGCGTCTGGCGCGGAGCCGCGGGGATGGCCGACTCGCAGCTGCACTTCGCGATGGTCCAGGAGAAGGGGGAGTGGCGGATCTCCTCGGCACCGAACGCCCTGATCGTGCCGCAGTCGTGGTTCGACGCCCGCTTCACCCAGGTCTCGCTCTACTACTTCGATCCGAGCGGGCGCATCCTGGTGCCCGAGCCCGTGTTCGTGCCGCGCGGCGAGCAGCTGGCCACCACGCTGGTGCGCGGCCTCCTCGCGGGCCCGAGCGATGCGCTGACCGGTGTGGTGCGCACCTTCCTGCCGACGGGTGTCAGCGCCGGACTCTCGGTACCGGTCGACCGCAACGGTGTCGCGAGTGTCGACCTGAAGGGCGACCTCGGACAGCAGAGCGACCATGCCGTTCACCTGATGAGTGCGCAGCTCGCCTGGACGCTGCGGCAGGACGACAGCATCCAGGCGATCCGGCTCTCGATCGGGGGCCGGCCGGTGGACCAGACCAGCAACGGCGTCATCGCCGTCGACACCGGCGCGCAGTACGACCCTGCCGGCTACGCCAGCAGCAGTCGCCTCTTCGGGATCGCGGCCGGTGCTGGGGTCGACGCCACGTCCGACAAGCTCGATCCGCTGCCTGGCCCGCTCGGCAGCGGCAAGCCCGCACTGCGGACGATGGCCGTCTCGCTCGACGCCGCTCAGGGCGCGGGCGTGACGGCGGACGGTCGCGAGCTGCGCAGCGGCTCGCTGGAGGAGGGCGCGACGGCCACGGTGCGCATGACCGGGACGGACCTGCTGCGGCCGGCGTGGGACTTCGCCGACCGGCTGTGGGATGTCGACCGCACCTCCGAGGGAGCCGTCGTGCACGTCAGCGACGGCAAGCGGATGCGACGCGTCGTCGTACCAGGGGTGACGGGGCAGGACGTACGACGGTTCCTGGTGTCGCGCGACGGCTCGCGGCTGATAGCACTGGTGCGGCACAACGACGGCGACGAGGTCGTGGTCAGCCGGATCCGGAGCAGTGACCAGGGCAGGGTGCTGGGTGCGGTCGGTACCCAGGTCATCTCCGACCTGGGTGAGGGCGCGCGGATCCGCGACATCGGCTGGCACTCTCCGACGTCGGTGGTGACGCTGCAGCAGCTCTCCGGCACAGCGCTGATCCGCACGCTCTCGGTGGACGGCGCTGTCTCGGGCTTCCCTGCGGTCACGCTCACCGTGGGCGACCGGCTGCGCGCACTGGCCGCCTCGCCGCTCGCCAGCGACACCCTCTACGGCGTCTCCTCCGGCAGCCTCGTCGACCTGTCCGGTGATACCGGGTCCACGGCGCTCCCGGGGCCCGTCACCGCCCTCGGGTACGTCGGCTGACCCGCTTGTCCACAGCTCCGGAATCGAGCGTTGTCCGAGCCGCCCGGTGCTGATCTGATCGGTCGGGTGAGCCTGCGCGACGCCTACGCCGACCTGATCCTCGGGGCCGTCTGCCTGGGCTGTGGCACGGCCGGCCGGATGCTCTGCCCGCGGTGTGCCGCCGCTCTGCCGACGACCGCCTACGACACCCGGCCGGTCCCGTGCCCGTCCGGCCTGGCCCGGGCGGCGGCCACCGCTCCCTATGAGGGCCTCGTCAAGGCGATGGTCCTCGGGCTCAAGGAGCGGCAGCTGCTCGGGCTGAGCCGTCCTCTGGGTGACCTGCTGGCGCTGGCCGTCGGCCGGCTGATCGCGGGGACCGCGCCGGGATCGCCTGTGGTGCTGGTCCCCGTGCCGTCGCGGCGCAGCAGCGTGCGCGCCCGCGGCTTCGACAGCACCCGCGCGCTCGCCACCCGGGCGGCTCGCGTCCTCGAGGGCGATGAGGTTGGTCGGGCCGCGGCCGCTCGGCCGATTCCCGTGGTGCCGCTGCTGCGCACGCGTGTCGGTCTGCAGGACCAAGCGGGCCTGGATGCGAGCGGTCGGGCCGCCAACCTGGCCGGTGCCCTGACCTGCCCCGCGGGTGGGTTGCGTCGGCTCGCCCGCACGCACCCCGCTGCCCTCGTCGTACTGTGCGACGACGTGATCACCACCGGCGCTACCGCACGCGAGGCGCAGCGAGCGCTGGCTGATGTCGGTCTGCCGATCGTCGGGATCGCCGCGGTGGCGGCGACCGTTCGCAGGACTTTGCCGGTGCATCCGCGTGGAAAACTTTCGCCAGGCGTCCAAGGGAACTAACGTCTGTGTATGGAGTCCGTCCGGGTCCGTGGTTGCGTCGTTCAGGCGCCCGGTCTCCGGGTGCGCGAGCGACTAGCCGATGCCAGTCGCAGGCAAAGCGGTCCACGTAACCCCGGCAACGGGGGATCACGGTGCGGCTTAGACGTAAGTCCTGCCTCGTGGCCATCGTCAGATACGACGGCGTACGGGAGAAGGCCGGTAGTGGCAGAGAAGCTGCGGAAGCCTCAGCAGGCGATTGTGGGGTCGAAGACCAGGTCGGCCGGACGGACTCCTCTCCTCACCCAAACCGACATGACGTCGGGCTACAGGAGGTTCACATGGAAGTTGTCGTCACGGCTCGCAACTGCGAGATCACGGATCGCTACCGCGCACACGTCTCGGAGAAGCTGACCCGGTTGGAGAAGCACGACCATCGCATCATCAGGGTGCACGTCGAGGTCGATTGCGAACCCAATCCGCGTCAGCACAAGGGCGCTGTACACGTGGAGCTGACCGCTTTCTCCAAGGGCCCGGTGATCCGGGCCGAGGCATGCGCCGAGGACAAGATGGGTGCCCTCGACCTCGCACTGGACAAGATGGCCTCGCAGATGCGCAAGGCGGCCGACCGTCGCCGCGTCCATCGCGGCCGCCATGCGCCGGTATCCGTCGGGCAGGCGCTCGCCGATGTCCCGGTCGAGGAGACCGACGAGGTCGACGAGGACTCGCTGGAGCGCAAGGTCGGACCGATCTCGGTGCTCGGCGATGGTCCTTTGGTGGTGCGCGAGAAGGCGCACACGGCAGCGCCGATGACCTTGGATCAGGCGCTGTACGAGATGGAGCTGGTCGGCCACGACTTCTTCCTGTTCGTGGACAAGGAGACCGAGCGACCCTCGGTCGTCTACCGGCGCCGCGGCTACGACTACGGCGTCATCACCCTCGATCTGGCCGTGGAGGCCTAGCCCCAGGTTCGGACCTAGTCCGAACAGGTGGCATCGACGGCAACGGGGTGGTCCGGACGGACCACCCCGTTACCGTGTCCGAACCGGCCCGCTCGGGGGGTAGGTATGGCTGAGTCGTGCCATGATTCGGTTGTGCCCACCACCACCGCCCCGAATGCCGAGCCGGTACGGGTCCTCGTCGTCGACGATCAGGAGCTGTTCCGGCGCGGCCTGACCATGCTGCTCGGCGCGGAGCCCGGGATCGAGGTCGTCGGCGAGGCCGGCGACGGAGACGAGGGGACGGCGCTCGCCGAGTCGGTCGCGCCCGACGTCGTCCTGCTCGACATCCGGATGCCCAAGCGATCCGGCCTGGAGGCGTGCTCCACGATCAAGCAGGTCGTGCCGTCGGCCAAGATCATCATGCTCACCGTCTCCGACGAGGAGGCCGACCTCTACGAGGCGGTCAAGTCCGGTGCATCCGGCTACCTGCTCAAGGACTCCTCGATCGAGGAGGTCTCGCAGGCGGTTCGCGTCGTCGCCGACGGCCAGTCGCTGATCAGCCCCTCGATGGCGGTCAAGCTGATCGACGAGTTCAAGCAGATGTCGCGGCCTGAGCGTGAGAGCCCCGGCGGCCTGCGCCTGACCGAGCGTGAGCTCGAGGTGCTTCGGCTGGTCGCCCGGGGGTTGAACAACCGCGAGGTCGCCAAGCAGCTGTTCATCTCCGAGAACACGGTCAAGAACCACGTTCGCAACATCTTGGAGAAGCTCCAGCTGCACTCGCGGATGGAGGCCGTCATGTACGCCGTCCGGGAGAAGCTGCTCGACATCCCGTGAGCAGTCGAGAGGTCAGTTTCCGCGGGTTGAGTGTCCAGCGAGCTGGACATTCAACCCGCGGAAACTGACCTCTCGACCGTGTCTAAGGTGTCCTCCGTGGAGTCGCTCTCACTCGCCCAGGCACGCCGGATCGCCCTCGCGGCTCAGGGCTTCCTCGACCCTGCTCACGAAACGCCCACGATGCGCACGCTGCAGCGCACCGTCGAGCGCACCGGGGTGCTGCAAGTGGACAGCGTCAACGTGCTGCAGCGCGCCCACTACATGCCGCTCTACTCCCGGATGGGCAGCTACGACATCGACCTGCTGAGGCGGGCCTCGACCGGCCCCAAGCGCCGCCTGGTCGAGTACTGGGCGCACGTGCAGGCGTTCATGCCGGTCGAGCTGTGGCCGGTGATGCAGCATCGGATGCAGCACTACCGTGACCGCCGCGGCAAGTGGTCGATCGTCGAGGCCGAACCCGGCCTCGAGGAGAGCCTGGTCGAGGAGATCAAGGAGCGGGGCGCCTCCACGGCGCGCGAGCTCGACGCGGGCCTGCCGCGCGTCAAGGAGCACTGGGGGTGGAACTGGTCGAACGCCCGCCGGGTGCTGGACTGGCTCTACACCACCGGCGACCTGGCGATCGCCGGCCGCAACAGCCAGTTCGAGGTGCTCTACGACCTGCCTGAGCGCGTCATCCCGGCCGAGATCCTGGCCCGCCCGACGCCGACGCCCGACGAGGCGCACCGTGAGCTGGTCCGGCGGGCGGCGCGGTCCCACGGCGTCGCCACCGTCGCCGACCTGCGCGACTACTACCGGATGAGCGTCGCGGACACCGCTCGCGCGGTGGCGAGCCTGGTGGAGGATGGGGAGCTGGAGCCGGTGACCGTCGAGGGTTGGCGGCGCCCGGCGTACCTGCATCGCGATGCGCGCCTGCCCCGCCGAGTGCAGGCGCGGGCGCTGCTCAGCCCGTTCGACCCGGTGGTGTGGGAGCGGGCCCGCACCGAGGCCCTGTTCGACTTCCTCTACCGCATCGAGATCTACACGCCGGCCGCCAAGCGGGTGCACGGCTACTACGTGCTGCCGTTCCTGCTCGGCGACCGGATCGTGGGGCGGGTCGACCTCAAGGCGGACAGGCCTGCGCGTCGCCTGATCGTGAAGTCCGCGTACGCCGAGCCGGGCGCTCCGACCGAGACCGCCGAGCATCTTCGGGCCGAGCTGGAGCGGCTGTCGGGGTGGCTCGGGCTCGACGACATCGTCATCGAGCAGCGCGGAGACCTGACTCCGGCCCTCGTAGCATTGGCGCGCGGGTAGAGTGAGCGCGCTCATAGCTTCGTCCTGACACAAGGAGCCAGCCCTCGTGGCCATTCTCGACAAGATCCTCCGCATCGGCGAAGGAAAGATCCTGCGCCAGCTGGAAGTGGTCGCCAAGCAGGTCAACGCTCTCGAGCCCGAGTTCGAGAAGATGACCGACGAGGAGCTCCAGGCCATGACGGCGGAGTTCCGGGAGCGCTACGCCAACGGCGAGCGTCTCGACGACCTCATGCCGGAGGCGTTCGCAACCGTGCGCGAGGCCGCGCGTCGCGTCCTCGGCATGCGTCACTTCGACGTCCAGATCATGGGTGGCGCGGCGCTCCACCTCGGCAACATCGCCGAGATGAAGACCGGTGAGGGCAAGACCCTCGTCGCCACGCTTCCGGCGTACCTGAACGCCATCTCCGGCGAGGGCGTCCACGTCGTCACCGTGAACGACTACCTGGCGACCTACCAGTCCGAGCAGATGGGTCGTGTCTATCACTGGCTGGGCCTCACCGTCGGCGTGATCACGCCCGACCTGGACCCGCCGGCCCGACGCGAGGCCTACAACTGCGACATCACCTACGCCACCAACAACGAGCTCGGCTTCGACTACCTGCGCGACAACATGGCGGGGTCGATCGACGACCTCGTGCAGCGCGGACACTTCTTCGCCGTGGTCGACGAGGTCGACTCGATCCTGATCGACGAGGCGCGCACGCCGCTGATCATCAGTGGTCCCACCGAGGACGACGTGAAGTGGTATGACGAGTTCGCTCGGATCGCGGCCAACATGCAGATCGACCTGCACTACGAGGTCGACGAGAAGAAGCGCACCATCTCGGTGCTCGAGGACGGCATCACCATCGTCGAGGACGCGCTCGGCATCGAGAACCTCTACGACAGCGTGAACACCCCGCTGATCTCCTTCATGAACAACTCCATTAAGGCCAAGGAGCTGTTCCGCCGCGACAAGGAGTACGTCGTCCAGGACGGCGAGGTGCTGATCGTCGATGAGCACACCGGCCGCATCCTGTCCGGCCGTCGCTACAACGACGGCCTGCACCAGGCGATCGAGGCGAAGGAGGGGGTGGAGGTCAAGGAGGAGTACCAGACCCTCGCGACCATCACCCTGCAGAACTACTTCCGCATGTACGACAAGCTCTCCGGCATGACCGGTACCGCCATGACCGAGGCGAGCGAGTTCGACAAGATCTACGGCCTCGGCGTGGTCCCGATCCCGACCAACATGCCGGCCGCGCGCATCGATCAGGCCGACCTCGTCTACCGGACGGAGGAGGCCAAGTACGACGCCGTCGTCGAGGACATCGTCGAGCGGCACGCCAAGGGCCAGCCGGTGCTGGTCGGCACCGTGTCCGTGGAGAAGTCGGAGTATCTCGGTCACAAGCTGCGCCAGCGCGGCGTGGCGCACACGGTGCTCAACGCCAAGTTCCACGCGGACGAGGCCAAGATCGTCGCTCTCGCGGGGCACAAGGGCGCCGTCACCGTCGCCACCAACATGGCCGGCCGAGGCACCGACATCATGCTCGGTGGCTCGGTGGAGTTCCTCGCCGACCAAGAGCTGCGCAAGCGCGGCCTGGAGCCGGTCGGCGAGAACGCCGAGGCCTACCAGGAGGCATGGCAGGCGACCGTCGACTCCTTCAAGGAGCGCGTCGCCGCCGAGCACGAGGACGTCACCGACCTCGGTGGCCTCTACGTCATCGGCACCGAGCGGCACGAGTCCCGCCGCATCGACAACCAGCTGCGTGGTCGTTCGGGCCGCCAGGGCGACCCGGGCGAGTCGCGCTTCTACCTCTCGCTCCAGGACGAGCTCATGCGGCTGTTCAAGTCCGACTGGGTCGATCGCATCCTGGTGATGCTGAAGATTCCGGACGACGTACCGATCGAGAACAAGCGCGTCACCAACGCCATCGCCTCGGCGCAGGCGCAGGTGGAGTCGCAGAACTTCGAGTCCCGCAAGAACGTCCTCAAGTACGACGACGTGATGGACCGGCAGCGCAAGGTCATCTATGCCGAGCGCCGCGAGGTGCTGGCCGGCCGAGACATCGAGGAGCAGGTCCGCGCCTTCCTCGACGACACCGTCACCGGCATCGTCACAGGTGCGACCCAGGACTTCGCCGAGGAGTGGGATCTCGACCAGCTCTGGACCGACCTGCGCCAGATCTGGCCGGTCTCGTTCGGACCTGAGACCCTCATCGAGGAGGTCGGCGAGAAGGCCAACCTGGATCGCGACGAGATCATCGCCGCGCTCAAGGAGGACGCCCAGGCCGCCTATGACCGCCGCGAGGAACAGGTCGGCGAGGAGATCATGCGCGAGCTGGAGCGGCAGGTGCTGCTCTCGGTGCTCGACCGCAAGTGGCGTGAGCACCTCTACGAGATGGACTATCTCCGCGAGGGCATCTACCTGCGCGCCTACAGCCAGCGCGATCCTCTGGTCGAGTACCAGAAGGAGGGCTTCGAGATGTTCGCCACCATGATGGACGGCATCAAGGAGGAGTCCGTCGGGTTCCTGTTCAACCTCGAGGTCGAGGTCGAGGAGCACGGCGACCACCAGCACCTCACCATCACCGGTCTGCCGGACGGCGGCGGCGAGGACGACGAGCTGGAGGACGTGGACGACGAGGTCGAACACGACCACGCCACCGACGCCGAGGCCGAGGCCGAGGCGATGATGGCGCCGCAGTTCCGCGCCAAGGGCCTGGAGCGTCCGAACGCGCCGCAGCAGCTGAGCTACAGCGCTCCGGCCGAGGACGGCGCGGCCGCCGTCGTGACGCAGGGCCTGCCGAAGGTCGACCCCTACGCAGGCGTCGGTCGCAACGAGCAGTGCCCGTGTGGCTCGGGCAAGAAGTTCAAGCAGTGCCACGGAGCGGTCGGCCGCTGATCCGCAGACCACGAGGGCCCAGCCGATCGGATCGGCTGGGCCCTCGTGGCGTCTGGCGTCTCAGGCCCACTCCAGCGCGGTGCACACCCATCGGGTGTGTCGCGCCTCGAAGCGAGCCGCCAGCGCGCGGGACCTGGCGCCGTACCGGATGTGGATGCTGGCCTCGACGACGCCGGGCGTGATGAAGGACGACCTTGCACTGACGACCTTGGGCCGGACCGGTTGCACCCGCCCCTGTCCCGGCTGATGGTGGCCGGCACGGGCGACCAGGAGTGCGCGCCGCTCGAGCTCGGCATAGACCCCGGCGCTGGTCCAGCGAAGCAATTGCGTGACCGGGCGGTCGCCCCCGACGATCTCCACCGCTGCCTGGGCGAACCTGCTCACCCACCCGTCGAGCTCGTGGCGCTCGTGGCGCTCCGCGCGATCGATGGGTACGACGTCGGCCTCGTCGTCACCGCCGTTCTGCGTGGCTCTGGGCGACATGCCGGCCGTGTTTCTGCTGCCGTCTGCAGGATCGCCGGCGCCATAGGTCATCCAGGTGGTGCGCGGCAGCCCAGAGGGCGGCGCCTGCCGGGGTTGGAGGTCGAGCGCGAGCGTGCCCTGCACTTCCGCGATCGGCACGCGGCGGGGGAGTCGAACGACTCTGTCCGGCTCGGTCATCTCACTCACCAGCCTTGCGGTCGGGCGAGTCGCTGGCCCGGCTCGACGTGATCGGGATCGGCGCCGATCAGCTCGCTGTTGGCCGCGTAGAGGCGCCGCCAGGCGTGCTCGATGGTGGCATCGTCGGCGTCGCGTGGGAGTCGATCGGCGGTGAGCCGCCACAGCGAGTCGCCGGCGTGGACCACGATGGCGTCGGCGTCGGCGACATCAGGGACGGGCGCCCGCAGATGCATCGGCGCGCGCGCCTGGGCCGACGGAGCAGCGGTCACGGCGGGTTGCGGACCCAGATGCACCGGCCCGGGTGTTGCCAGGGCGGGCGTCGCCGCGCCGGCGGAGAGGGCCAGACCACAGGCGCCCAGAACAAGGCGTCGGTACGCCGTGGGGATGCCGCGGCGCTGCGGCTGCAATGGCTGCAATGGCTGCCCACTCGGCATGCGGATGGCCTCGGCGAGCACGAGGCTGGTGAGGAGCCAGGCCCAGCCGGCGCACCCGAGCAGCACGACGGCACTCCACTGGGCGAGCAGGGCCGCGAACTGTTGGCCGGGATCGAGATCGATCGTCCGGCCGAGGGAGACGAGCAGACCGAGCAGGGTGGCCGTGCTGGCGACCGCGAGTGCGGTCGCTCGAAGAGCGACGCTGCGCTGTGAAGTATTCATCCCGAGATTCCTTGCGTTTGCGTTGGTTTGCCTATCTGAACTCTCGTACGATCTGTTGTCAACAGGATGAGTTGAATTGTGGAAAGGCTAGGCTCCGGGGATGGTCACGCGGTGACGGCTGCTGCATCCTGAGGCAGTGGTCACTCCACTCACCGCGGACCGCTTCCACGCGTTCTCGGCGCAGCACTACGTGCTGATGCTGATCACCGCCGTGGGCGTGGTGGTGGCCATCTGGTGGGGTCGGAGCCACCGCGGCACATCTCAAGAAGTCATGGCGCGCCGCGGATTCGCATCCGTGGGTCTGCTGGTCACTGTGGGGATGCAGATCTACTGGCTCACTCCCGGCGTCAGGGACGTGCGCAACTCCTGGCCTCTCCAGCTCTCCGACCTTGCCGACTACACCGCCGCCTACGCGCTATGGACCAGAGGGCTGCGGACCTCGGCCTTCACCTACTACGTCGGTCTCTCGCTGACCCTGGCGGCGGTGATCACACCTGCCCTCACCCAGCCCTTCCCGGATCCGCGCTGGTTCGGGTTCTGGGCGCGCCACATCTTCGTCGTGTGGGCAGCGGTGTATCTCGTCTGGGGCCTCGGAATCCGGCCGACCTGGCGTCTCTACCGAACGACGGTGGTGGCGGTCCTCGGGTGGGCGGTGGTGGCCTACGTCTTCAACGTCGTCATGGGCACCAACTACGGATACCTGGTCGAGACTCCATCCACGTCCACCCCGCTTGATCTGCTCGGACCGTGGCCCTGGTACGTCCTCGGAGCGATGGCGATCCTGCTCACCTTGTGGGCTGTGGTCTTCACGCTGCCGTGGGAGCGGGCGCGTGCCCGCGCGGCCGCTACCGGTGCGGGCAGCCTTCCCCGGGTCTGACGGCGCAAGGACGACTGCACGAAGTGACTCACCGGCGGTGGTGGAGGAGCGTCGTGGTCCTGCGGCGGTAGCGGTAGTCGCCGTTGGCGAGTCTGATGGTTTCGTAGGTGGGGTCGTGGGCGCGTCGGTGGTGGTGGCCGCAGAGGAGGGCGGCGTTGGTCAGATCCGTCGGGCCTCCCAGACTCCAGGGATTTTCGTGGTGGGCGTCGCACCAGGTCGCGGGGACGGTGCAGCCCTCGGCGCGGCAGTGCCGGTCGCGGATCTTGAGGGCTTTGTGTTGGGCGGGTGAGAAGAGGCGTCGGGCTCGGCCGAGGTCGAGGGGTTCGGATCTTCCGCCCAGCACGTAGGGGATGATCGCGGCGGTGCAGGCCAGTCGCCGTGCTTCTCCGGCGGGGACGTTGGTGTCGCCGAGTTGGGCGGTGCCGAGCTCGCTGCGCAGCTGGTCCAGGGGGATGGTCACGATCACGGCGGTGGCGTCCCCGCCGTGGGCGGGGACGCCGTCGCCGTTCACGCATTCGAGGAGTTGGGCGAAGGCGTCGGCGAAGAGCCGGTTGCGGGGGCGCACTTTGCCGTCGGCTTCTAGGGCGGCGACCCGGGGCTGGGCGAACGCCTCGAGCAGGGTGCGGAGGCGTTCGCCGACGGCTTCGGGCACGAGCGCGTGGATGCGGGTCATGCCGTCGCCGTGGTCGCTGATCGTCAGGCTGGCTTTGGCGTGTGCGGCTTCTTCGAGTCGGTGGATGGCTTCTGCTTCTGCTGCCTCGGCGATCTCTGGGGCGACGACCTCGAGGAGGTGCGATGCGAGGTGGCGCAGGTCCTTGGGGCGGTGCTGGGTGGCGAGGTCGCACAGGTGTGCCTCGGCCCGGGCGACGACATCGGTGGGTAGGTCCTCGGGCAGCGCCGCGATTCCGCCGAGGATGACGCGGGCATGCTCCACGCCGAACCGACCGTCGGCCAAGGCGGCGCGTACCACCGGCCGCTGCTCCAGGCCGCGCGCCAGGGCCAGCGCAGCATGTGCCGGGCGGCTGTCGGCGACCTCTTGTGCGACCAGCCAGGACGCCACGTCACGCGCGCCGATCTCCTCAGCGACGTCCTGGCTGGCGGCCATCACCCGCAGCCGCAGCTCGGCGAGCTGTGCTTCCAGCCGTGTCAGTGCGAGCAGCGCGGCGGTTTTGTCGGTGGTGGAGAGGAAGATCGGATTCGCATCCGCAGCCTGACTCAGGGCGGCATCGATCGCGACCACTGTGGTCTGGATCTGATGCATGGTCACCACCCGTGAGAATCGCTTCGAACACGTATTCGAACGATATCAACTCAGATGAGGCCGCACAACCCTCTTTCGAGGACGCGGCACGCCAATTCTTCGCCGTACCTGATCACAAGCGTGGTGGCCCGACGCAACCGATACGAAGGCACCCAACCCGGCCAAGACACGTGACCACGCTGGGACTGGCCCACGTCTTTCGTTTGTCTCAGCCGCCCTGCCACCTGGGGGCGCCTCGACAGGCTCGGCGGGCGTTGCTCGACGTGCGCGGGGCGCCTCGACAAGCTCGGCGGGCGTGGCTCGGCGGCCGGGGCGCCTCAACCCGCCGAAGCTGACCCCTCAACCCGCCGAAGCTGACCCCTCAACCCGCAGAAACTGACCCCTCAACCCGCAGAAAGTGACGTCTCGAGCGTCAGGAACTGACGTCTCGACCCCGCAGACGGATCCGAGCGAACGGAAGGCCGAACGCCAGCGCTGTCGCCGCACCCAGCACCCAGCCGACGAGTACGTCGCTGAGCCAGTGTGCGCCTAGGTAGATCATGGCTGCCCCCACCACGGCGACGACGAGGCAGAGGGACGCTACGGCGATGCGGCGTACGGCTCGGGTGGGCCAGCGCAATGTCACCAGGAGTGCGATCGCGGCGCCGGCGGTCAGGGCCGCGATCGTGGAGGGCATCGATGTCCCCGTCGTCGTCACCAGCGCGAGATCGGCAGGTGGGCGAGGACGGTCTGCGAGTGCCTTGAACGCTGTGGCGACCGCGCTGGCGGTACCGCCCGCCACGATCGCGATCCACACCGCACCGACCTGGTCGATGGCGATGCCGAGCACGAAGATCACGACCAGGCCCAGCCCGAGTGCACGAGAGCCCCCGCCGGCCATGATCGTGCGGGCGACATCGGTGAGCGCATCGGTGCGATGCGACGCGATCCACTGGAGCAGTCGCAGGTCGAGGTCCACGTCCTTAGGCTGTCAGGTATGTCTTGGGAGGAGGAGCTCTTCGCGCTCTTCGACGATCTCGAGTCGCAAGCATCGGCTGCGTTCGCCGATGATCGCGCGGCCGAGATCGCCGACCGGAGTCGGGCCGAGTATCAGCAGGTCACGCTGGCCGCTCGCCTGATGGCGAGTGTCGGGAGCGAGCTGAGCGTCGGCGTGTACGGCGTCGGGCTGCTGCGAGGGACCTTGGAGCGTGTCGCGACCGGCTGGCTCCTGCTGCGCACCGGTCCGGAACGGGACTGGGTCATCCGGGAGGCTGCGATCACCGGCGTCGTCGGCGCATCCGAGCGCGCGGTGCCGGCGGTGGCCTGGGAGGCTGTGGCTCGACTGGGCCTCGGCAGCGCCCTGCGTCGCCTGGCGGAGGGCGGCGAGCGCTGCGTGCTGCACCTGCTCGACGGCACCCGCCACGAGGGCGAGCTGCGCAGGGTGGGTGCCGACTTCGTCGAGGTGTACGACGCCGGACGCCTTGCCCTCGTGGCGTTCGCTGCGCTGGCTGCGGTGCAGCGTCGCGACTGAGGCTGCCTAGCCCGGCGCGCGGCCGTGCGGCGTCACGTCGCGTCGAGGTCGTACGGCGGCAGCTCGCCGGCACCGAGCGGCGGCAGCTCGGGACCGGCCGCCGCCTCGGCGGCGTCGGCGGCGAGGACCGCCTCGCGGACCTGGCGCGCCACGAAGCGGCGCGGGTCGAGATCGGTGAGCTCGAGGTCGGCGTACTCCGGGCCGAGCTCGTCACGCAGCTCGTCGCGGACGGTGTTGGCGATCGCGCGGCCGCGGCGTACGAGTGCTGCGGCCTGACGGGCGAGCTCAGGAAGCTTGTCCGGGCCGAAGACCAGCACCGCCACGAAGGCGATCACCAGCAGCTCGGGGAAGCCGATCCCGAACATCGGCTCAGAACTTGTTCGAGGGAGTGAGGCCGAGCTGCAGGCCAGCAAGGCCCCGACCGCGGCCGGCGAGCCGGGTCGCGATATCGGTCAGGACGACGGCCGCCGTCGCCGTCGGGTCGGACTCGACGATCGGCTTGCCGACGTCGCCGCCCTCGCGCAGCGAGGTGTCCAGTGGGATCTGCCCGAGCAGCGGGACCGGTGTGCCGAAGCGCTGCGAGAGCGTGTCGGCGACCCGCGCGCCGCCACCGGAGCCAAAGATCTCGATGCGGTGCTCGTCACCGCAGTGCGGACAGGGCAGGTAGGACATGTTCTCGACCACGCCGACGACGCGCTGATGCATCATCTCCGCCATCGTGCCGGCCCGCTCGGCGACCTCCGCGGCAGCCTCCTGCGGGGTGGTCACCACGAGGATCTCAGCATTGGGCAGGTGCTGGCCGAGTGAGATGGCGATGTCGCCTGTGCCCGGCGGCAGGTCGAGGAGCAGCACGTCCAGGTCGCCCCAGTAGACATCGGCGAGCATCTGGCGCAGCGCGCGGTCGAGCATCGGGCCGCGCCAGGCGACGACCTGGTCGCGCCGAGGCTTGAGCATGCCGATGGAGATGACCGAGACACCGGAGGCGGTCGGGACGGGCATGATCAGGTCGTCGACCTGCGTCGGCCGCGAGTCGGCCACGCCGAGCATCGCCGGGATCGAATGGCCGTAGATATCGGCATCGACCAGGCCGACCTTGAGGCCCTGCGTCGCCATCGCGACGGCCAGGTTCACCGTGGTCGAGGACTTGCCCACGCCGCCCTTGCCGGAGGCGATCGCGAAGACCTTTGTCAGCGAGCCTGGCTGGGCGAAGGGGATCTCGCGCTGGGCCGCACCGCCGGTGAGAGAGTTGCGCATCTCGGTGCGCTGCTCATCGCTCATCACGCCCAGCTCGATCACCACGTCGGTGACGCCGGGCACCCTGGAGACGGCAGTGGTGACGTCACGGTTGATGGTGTCCTTGAGCGGGCAGCCGGCAACGGTGAGGAGCACCTTCGTGCTCACGACACCGGTATCGGAGACGTCGACCGACTCCACCATCCCGAGCTCGGTGATCGGGCGCTTGATCTCCGGGTCGTTCACGGTGGCCAGCGCAGCGTTGACCTGGTCGAGGAGGGTGCTCACGGTGACCAAGGGTACGGCGTAGCCCTCAGCGGGCCGCTATCCGGCCTCCTCCTCGGGCGGGCCTGCCTGCGAGCCGCGATCCTCCAGCTCGGCGAGCAGCGAGCGCAGCTCGGAGCGGATGTAGTCACGGGTCGCCACCTCACCCAGCGCCATCCGCAGCGAGGCGATCTCGCGGGCGAGGAACTCCATGTCCGCCTGCGCCTGGGTGTTGACCCGGCGGTCCTGCTCGGCGATCACACGGTCGCGAGCCTCCTGGCGGTTCTGTGCCAACAGGATCAGGGGCGCCGCGTAGGAGGCCTGCAGCGAGAGCATCAGGGTCAGCAGGATGAACGGGTAGGTGTCGAAGTGCAGCGACTTCGGTGTGGCGATGTTCCAGATCAGCCAGACGAAGACGAAGACCGTCATCCACAGCAGGAAGCGCGCCGTACCCATGAAGCGGGCGAACTCCTCGGCAAACTTCCCGAACGCGTCGGGGGAGAAGGTCGGGCGTCGCACGAGGGGGCGGCGGCGCACCTCGAGCGGCGTGTCGAGGCGGGTGCGTCGGGTCTCAGCCACGGCCGCCCTCCTTCGCACGCTCGCGCCAGTTCTCCGGCAGCAGGTGATCGAGTAGGTCATCGACGGTCACGGCGCCGACGAGGTGGCCGCCCTCGTCCACCACGGGGGCTGCCACCAGGTTGTAGGTCGCCATCACCGCGGCGACGTCGTCGAGCGTGCTCGTCGGGTGCAGGGGATCGAGGGCGTCGTCCAGCGCCCCCGCGACCAACGAGGAGGGCGGCTCGCGCAGCAGCCGCTGGATGTGCGCGATGCCCAGGTACTTCCCGGTGGGGGTCTCCAGCGGCGGACGGCAGACATAGACCACCGCGGCCTGGGCGGGGGTGAGCTCCGGGTTGCGCACATGGGCGAGAGCGTCGGCGACAGTGGCGTCGGGACCGAGGATCACCGGCTCCGGGGTCATCATCGCGCCGGCGGTGTTCTCGGCGTACGACATCAGCCGCCGGACGTCTTCGGCCTCTTCAGGCTCCATCAGCTCGAGCAGCGTCTCCGCGGTCTCGGGAGGCAGGTCGGCGATGAGGTCGGCCGCATCCTCGGGCGACATCTCCTCCAGGACGTCGGCGGCGCGCTCGGAGTCCAGCAGGGCGACGATCTCGACCTGGTCGTCCTCGGGCAGCTCCTCGAGCACCTCGGCCAGGCGCTCGTCGTCGAGCGCCGTCACCACCTGCAGGCGGCGCTCGAGCGGCAGCTCGTGGATCATCGCCGCCGCGTCGGCGGCCTTCATCTCCTGGATGGCCTGCAGCAGGTGGGTCGCACCCTGGGTGGGGGAGCGGTGCGCGAGACCTTCGACATCGCTCCAGTCGACGGCGTGCGTCTGCCCGCGGCGGCGCAGGCTGGCCGGGCCGATCTTCTTGGTGGAGGGCTCCTGCACGGCGACCCGGGAGAGCACCCAGTCTCGGTTGCGGGCCTGCTCCATGGCCACGTCGTACACGATGCCGGTGACGCCGCTGGAGCGGATGGTGACCTGCCGGTCGAGCATCTGACCGATCACCAGGGTCTCGGTGGAGCGCTGCTCGAAGCGTCGCATGTTGAGCAGCCCGGTGGTGTACACCTGGCCGCTGTCGATCCCTGTCACGCGCGTCATCGGGACGAAGATCCGTCGCCGGCCGAACACCTCGGCGACGAGACCCAGGACGCGCGGTTGGCTTCCTTCGCGACGCATCGAGACCACGAGGTCACGCACCTTGCCGACCTGATCGCCCTGGGGGTCGAAGATCGGCAGGCCGACCATGCGGGCGGCGTAGACGCGGACGGGGGTGGTGCTCACGGCGACACGCTACCGGCCACCGGCCGTCGGGGGTGCCCCGGGCGGCCCGCGTCGGACGGCGCGTCGTACGTCACGAGCTGCGGGCGGCTGCTCCGGCGATCGGCTGAAGCGCGGGGTCGTGCGGGAGCGCGGTCACGGGAGCGTGGAAGACGTTGAGGTCGCGGCCGCTGTCGAAGATGCTGCCGGGAACCGCAGGCAGGCCCAGGGCGGAGGTCGCCAGGTCGGCGACCGCAGCGTTCCGGACCGGCTGGCCGACCGTCAGGCCAGGGTTGGCAGAGCCGGGACTCAACGTCGCCGGGTTCAGCGCGTAGAGGTCCTGGCCGGCGGCCACACCGTGACCCCAGACGATGAACGGCACCCGGAAGTTGGCCGTCTTCGTGCCGCCCGTGGAATGGCCCTTCCCGCCGGCGCTGGAGGTCACCACGACCAGGGTGTTGGTGGCCGTCGCCCGATTCGCCTGGATGGCGTGCACGATCGCGGCGATCCGGTGGTCGAGGGTCCTGACCGCCTTCTTGTACTTCTTGGTGCTCCACCCGCTGCGCTGGCCTGCGTGCACCGCACCCGTCAGCTGCACCAGCGAGAAAGCCTTGAGGTGGGCGATGTGCTTGCGGAAGGAGGCGGTCACCGACTTGTCGGAGGTGGAGATCACCGACTTGCTGATCTTGTTCCTGCCGTTGCTGGCGCCGATCCGGTCGGCCGCGCCGTGCGCCTTGGACCAGGACCGCTTGACCAGCTTGGCCACGGGGTCGCTGGAGTAGAGCGCGGTGCTCCGCCCGAAGTCGTGCACCACGTCGTAGACCGAGGAGACGTAGCCCTTGGCATGCGAGGCGACGGTCTTGCCGTCGTCGCCGGAGCCCTTCACGCCGTGTCCGCCGCCGCCCTTCTTCAAGACCTTGCGGCCGGTCAGGATGCCGATCGTGTTGGGCAGCAGCTTGGTGCTGTCCGGCTCGGTGCGCGCCGACAAGGTCGAGGTCCCGCCGCGGCGCATGGCGTTGAGATATGGCGCGTAGCGGCCTCCAGACGCCGTCAGCGCACTGGAGGTCAGCCCCTCGGCGTCGATCGCGACCACGTGGGTGATGCCTGGCCGAGGGGCCGCTGTCGCCTTGACCGTGGCGTCGGCCCAGTAGAGCGGGTGATCACTGGCCACGGCGACGACCGCGTCCTTGACCCGGGTGGCGCCGCTGAAGGCGACGTCGGGCGTCCCGACGATCCAATCGATCGGCTTGTACGTCGTCTTGCCGCTCACGAACGTCGGTGGCGTGCACTGATCGGCTGGTGAGAACGCGTGCGTTCCGCCGTACGCCGCGTGCACCGGCGCCGCGGCGGTGACAGGGCAGTAGAAGTTGTTCGAGTCGTTCATGTCGCCGGTGAGGAGCACCGGGATGTTCGGGTGCGTGGAGCGCAGCCGAGTGATCAGCGCGGCCTCGATCGCCACCGCCTTGTTGCGCCACGCCAGCGCGTTGCCGCGCACGTCGGCCGGGTTGTGCGTGTTCATCACGTACACCTCCTGGCCGGTGTGGATGTTCTGCAGCAGCACGAGCGGGCGACGGGAGTACTTGCCGTAGAAGTACGGCACCGTGAACGTCGTCGCCGACATCAGCCGCCAGGTGTCGTTGCGCCAGGCGATGTTGTTCGCCACCACCAGCTGGTCGGTGTCGTCGCCGGGATAGGTGCCGTAGGTGCTCCCGGTGAGGTGCTTGAACGCGGCGTACTGCACGCGCTCCATCTCCTGGAAGCCGATGATCGAGGGCCGGCCCTCGTTGATGGCCTGCACGGTCTGCGTCATCCGCTTGGTGCCCGACGGTCGGGTCGACTCGTCACCGTGCGTGGTGGTGTGGCTGTTGCCGAGCACGTTGAAGGTGGCGATGCGGAAGCTGGTGCTGCCAGCGGGTGTGCTCACCTGGTCGGTCGAGGCTGCCCCGACGGCGATCGCATCGTTGGCGGAGGCACTCGAGGTGCCGACGAGAAGGCCGGTGCCGAGCGTCGCCGCCACGACGCCCGCGAGGACGGATGCTCCGAGACGCATGGGAGCGAGGGTACGTCGTCGGCAAGCGACGCCAGTGCCGATTCCGCTGTGGCACTGCTGTGAGTCTCCCCGGGCGCGAGTCCGCGACGCAGGCACGGGCATGGTCCAATGGGGCCCCGGAAGACAGCCTGTGAAGAGGGGATCGGATGACGCCGCGACGTCCTCGTCCGTTGGACGCCGTGCTGATCGGTGCACTGGTCCTGATCGTGGCCGCAGTGGTCTTCCTGCAACTCCACCTCGGCGGCGACAAGACGTCGGCCACCTCGTCGCCGACCGCCACGCCGAGTTATCTGCAGACCTCCTCGGTGGGCAGCGCGGCCGCCTCGCCCTCCGGTGTGCCCAGCTCCACCCCGGTGCCGTCCACGAGCCCCGGCGCTTCGGGAGCGCCCAGCACCACCGTCGCCCCCGGTACGAATGCCCCGGGCCCCGGCGCGCTGGCGTCCTCGCTGGCCGCCCAGGCCCAGTCGCTGGCCGCGCAGCAGCCGGCCACCTTCCGGGTGGCCACCCTCAACGTGCTCGGCTCCTCGCACACCGGTGGTCATGGTGACGAGGCCAGCCGGCCGTCCGGGGTGTGGCGGATGGCGCGCTCGGTCTCGGTGCTGAGTCAGCACGACGTCCAGGTGGTGGGGCTGCAGGAGTTCGAGACCATCCAGGCGCAGACCTTCCTCGACCAGACCCACGGCGCCTGGCAGATCTACCCGGGCGTCTCAGGTGACACCCGAGACGCGATCGCGTGGCGCACCGACACCTTCGAGGTGGTGCAGGAGCAGGTCGTCCAGATCCCCTACTTCAATGGATCGAACGTCGACATGCCGGTCGTGCTGCTGCGTGACCGCAAGACCGGCAAGCAGGTCTACTTCTTCAACGTGCACAACTCGGCGGACACCTACAAGTACCACCACCAGCAGGGCAACCGCACCAGCGCTATGTCGCGGGAGGTGCAGCTGATCAAGCAGATGCACGGTTACAAGATCCCGGTGATCTTCACCGGTGACCTCAACGAGCGCGCCGACGCCTACTGCCTGCTCACTGCCGACGCGCCGCTGCACGCAGCGTACGGCGGTGGCAACGCGGCCACCGGCTGTCAGGCGCCCTCGATCGGCGGCAGCGTGCCGATCGACTGGATCTTCGGCACCCCGGACGTGACGTTCTCCGACCCGGTGATGGACCACTCCAGCCTCGTCCGTGCCGCGACCGACCACCCGTTCTACGCCGCCACCGTGACGCTGCGTTGAGCCTGCTCTCCGCCACTGCCGCCCGCGCCGCCTGACTCGCCCGCTCGCCTAGACTCCTCCCCATGCCGGTCACTGACGTCCGAGTGGACGACGAGGGCATCTATGCCCGCTCCGCTCGTGAGGTCATCCTCGACGTGTGCTTCGACGGGCGACGGATCTGGTCGTTCTGGTTGCAGCGCGACGGCGCCGTCCGCGACGGTGGCCACCTGGTCGCCTGGCCGGAGTCGCTGCGCGCCTACCTGGACGGCACCACCCGCCTGAGCCTCAACGAGCACGGCCAGGAGCGGGCGCTGTACGACGTCGACGTCCGCCTCGGCGCAGGCGAGGGACGGATCGCGGTGGTCGACAAGCAGGGCAACCCGCTGGCCCTGGACAAGGACAACCGCCGGGTCAAGACCTTCGCGGGTCGCAGCGCCGAGCACGTCCGCCCACTCATGGACGCGATCGAGGAGGTGCTGGCCGCTCTCGGCAAGGTCGGCATCGAGGGCTTCCTCGCCTATGGCACCCTGCTGGGCGCGGTGCGTGGCGGACGGCTGATCGGACATGACTCCGACGCCGACCTCGGCTACGTCTCGACCCATACCGAGCCGGCGGACGTGGTGCTCGAGTCGTTCCGGATCCAGCGCGACCTGGCCTCGCTGGGCTACCGGATCACCCGCTACTCCGGTGCGGCGTTCAAGATCCTGGTGCCGGAGAGCGACGGCAGCCTGCGCGGCCTCGACGTCTTCGGCGGCTTCCTGCGTGAGGGTCACCTGCACCTGATGGGGGAGATCCGCGCCCCCTTCGAGCGGGAGTGGGTCTTCCCCCTCGGCACCGCGACGCTGGAGGGCCGCGAGTTCCCCGTGCCTGCCGACACCGGTCGGTTCCTCTCGGTCACCTACGGTCCGCACTGGCGCACCCCGGATCCGGCGTTCAAGTTCGAGACGCCCCGCTCGACCACCCGTCGCCTCTCGGGTTGGTTCCGCGGCATCCGCACCAGCCGCAAGGAGTGGGACCGGGCCTACGCCCAGCGCGGCTACGGCCGCGGCAAGGGGCCCTCGGCGCTGCTGCGGCGCATCCACGGTCGCGAGGAGCCGCCCGCGTCGTACGTCGATGTCGGGTGCGGGCGCGGGCGCGACGTCTCGGCCGTCACCGAGTGGTACGCCGTGCCGAGCCTCGGCCTGGACGTGCAGCCGAACGCGCCCCGCGTGCAAGCCGAGCGCCAGGCCGGCAACGAGGACGTGCGGTTCTGGACGTTCAACCTGCTCGAGCACCGCCATCACGGTGCGGTCGCGGCGTACGCGGGGTGTGCGCTGCCCGCTCCCCGGCTGGTCACGGCCCGCCACCTGGTCGATGCGATCGCGCCCGATGGGTTGCCGGTCGAGCGGCTCGCCGAGCTCGGGCGAACCCTGCTGGTCGACGGCGCCGGACGCCTCCACCTGGAGTTCCTGGTTCGGTGGGGCAACGACGGCTACGGCGAGGAGCTGCACCTGGCCGCGGCCCTCGATCCCGACGCCGTGTCGGCGACGCTGGAGCTTGCCGGCGCTCGCATCCTCGGGCGCGAGCTGCATCCGGTCTCCGAGGACCCGGGCGCATCGATCACCTGTCACCTGGTCGCGGACTGGCCCGCGCGCACTGCTGGAGGTAACTGAGTTGAGCATCAAGGACCGGCTGAGCCGAGGCGCCGCACCGACCGCGGAGCTGGAGCGGCGCGTGGCCGAGCTCGAGGCCGAGGTGCAGGAGTGCCGCAACGTCAACCTGCGGGTGGCGGAGCTGACCGACCTGGTCACCCAGCTGCTGGTGCCGCTGGCCTCAGGCGACCAGGAGCGCGTCCGAGAGCTGGTTGAGCGCTACCACGCCTCACTCTGACGGTTGAGAGGTCACTTTCCGCGCGTCGAGTGGTCAGCGAACCCGGACACTCAACCCGCGGAAAGTGACCTCTCGGTGCGCGGGCACCACCACAGCTTCTTGCCGCCGACGGTGCGGGTGACGCAGGCCTTCTGGTCGGTGCGGGCGGCGACCGTGACGGCGGTGCGGATCATCTCGTGGTCGCTGACCTCGCGGTCGCGGGTGCTCCAGTCGGCCACGTGACCGCTGAACGAGACGTCGTGGGTGCCGAAGACCCAGTCGACGGTGGGATAGGGCTTCATCGGCACCGTGCAGCTCCCATCGGAGATCTGTGCGCCGTCGGAGGCATGCACGTCGGCCTGCGTCATCATCGGGCAGGCCGCCTCCTGCCGGTCGTTGAAGTCGCCGGTCTGGATCACCGGCGTGCCGTCGGCCGAGAGCTTCTTGACCAGCGCCGCCTCGATCTGGACCGCCGCGTCGCGCTTGCCCTGTGCGTTCCCGTGGTCGTCGGAGGGATTGTGGTAGTTCGCGAACCACACCAGCCTGCCGGTCCGCTTGTTGCGCAGCAGCACGTGCGGCATCCGCACCGGCGGCCCGTAGTAGGGGATGGCGGTCAGGTCGGCCTCGACCAGCGTCCAGTCGGCCGTGCGCCAGGCGATGGAGTTGTCTGAGGGCGTCCCGCCGACCGACGTACCGGGATAGACCGCGTACTGCGGCGCCACACTGGCGAAGGCGTGCGACTGCGGCGCCTCCAGCTCCTGCATGCCGACCACGCTGATGTCGTAGCTGCGCAGCAGACCGGCCACCCTGCCGATCCGTGAGGTCCCGGTGGGCCAGCGCGGGTGGGCGCTCTTCTTGGTCGAGGTGTGCATGGCGCCGAGGACGTTGAAGGAGGAGACCTTGAAGTCGGTCTCCTGTGTCGCGCCCTTGCCGACCCGCTCCAGGCCGCGCCTGGCGTACTTCGCGTCGAGCTCGGCCGCGGTGGGCACGTGTCGCGCAAGGCGCACGCCGGGCACCACTGTCGCCGCTGCCGCGACGGCGACATTCCCGGCCCGGTCGGGATGATCGGTGCTGGAGTGGCTGGCGGCGGTGGTGAACATGCCGCTGACCGGGCCGCCCGCGGTCAGGTCCACCACCAGTCCGGCGGCGACGGCGATCCCGATCAGGCCGGCGACGGTCGGCAGAAGGCGGACCCGTCGAGGCGGCCGGGTGGCGCGGTGGCCGCGATGGCTGCCCACGTCGTCTCCCGTCCCTTGTGCCTCGGTCGTGCTCGCCCCCGAACCGCGATGCTAGCCAGAGTCCCAAGCACAGCGAAATGAATCACACTGGGTATCGCAACGAAGTGGTGCTCGACATACTGATCGGCGCACAGGTTACTCGTGCGTTAACTAAGTCGTCGCTGAAGGGAAGTGCTCGATGGGCCGCCTTGCTCAGACCGAAGGTCTCACCGATATCCAGGAGGAGATCCTCAAGACCGTCCACGACTTCACCGAGGCGCGGATCATCCCGGTCGCCCAGGAGCTCGAGCACTCCGACACCTATCCCGCCGAGATCGTCGAGGGGCTCAAGGAGCTCGGTGTCTTCGGGATCATGATCCCCGAGGAGTACGGCGGCCTGGGCGAGTCGCTGCTGACCTACGCGCTGTGCGTGGAGGAGATCGCCCGCGGCTGGATGAGCGTGAGCGGTGTGATCAACACCCACTTCATCGTGGCCCACATGCTGATGAACCACGGCACCGAGGAGCAGAAGCAGAAGTACCTGCCCCGGATGGCCACCGGCGAGGTCCGCGGCGCGTTCTCGATGTCCGAGCCGGGGCTGGGCTCGGACGTCTCCGCGGTCTCGACGAAGGCGGTCAAGCAGGACGACGGCAGCTACGAGATCACCGGCAACAAGATGTGGCTGACCAACGGCGGCACCTCGACGCTGGTCGCCGTACTGACCAAGACAGACGAGGGCGCGGAGTCCGTCTATCGCAACATGACGACCTTCCTGGTGGAGAAGACGCCCGGCTTCGGCGAGGTCGAGCAGGGCATCACCGTGCCCGGCAAGATCGACAAGATGGGCTACAAGGGCATCGACACCACCGAGATGGTCTTCGACCACCACAAGATCGCCGCCGAGCAGATCCTCGGTGGTGAGCCGGGCAAGGGCTTCTTCCAGATGATGGATGGCGTCGAGGTGGGCCGGGTCAACGTCGCCGCGCGTGCGTGTGGCCTGGCGATCCGTGGCTTCGAGCTCGGCATCGCCTACGCGCAGCAGCGGCACACCTTCGGCAAGGCGATCGCCGAGCACCAGGCGATCCTGTTCCGGCTCGCGGAGATGGCCACCAAGGTCGAGACCGCGCACGCGATGATGGTCCGCGCCGCACGGCTCAAGGACACCGGCGAGCGGGTCGACGTCGATGCCGGCATGGCCAAGATGCTGGCCTCGGAGTACGCCAACGAGGTCGTCGAGGACTCCTTCCGGATCCACGGCGGCTACGGCTACTCCAAGGAGTACGAGATCGAGCGCCTGATGCGTGAGGTCAAGTTCATGCTGATCGGCGAGGGCACCTCCGACATCCAGAAGATGATCATCGGACGCCAGCTGCTCAAGGAGTACAAGGCCTGATCGGGGTCTGATCGCGGCCGGGGCCCGTCCCGGGTCGACCTGGCGTGGGCCGGGATGCAAGGGTGGAAGCCCGGCATCCCGGCCGACGTATCTTCGGAGGAACCCCCATGACCAACGACGACCTGAAGGCGAAGATGCGCGAGGCGCTGGAGAAGAAGAAGGGCGCCCAGCACGGATCCGCCGACTCGGCAGGGTCGAAGGAGAAGGCACACGGCTCCGAGGTGGTCGGCGGCGGCCCGAAGCTGCACCGCCGCAAGTCCGGCTGACCGCCCGCCGACGCATGGGTCTGCCGGAGCGGATCGCGGCGGGAGACAGCGGCCTGCTGCTCTTCAGCATCACACCGCCGAAGCTGGCGACCACGCCCGAACAGGCCCAGCGGATCGCCGACGCCGTCCTGGAGCGCCTCCGCGGGGTCGACGTGGATGCGTTGGTGCTCTATGACATCGACGACGAGAGCGACCGCAACGCCGAGGAGCGCCCCTTCCCCTACCTGCCGACCATGGATCCCGCCCGCTTCCTCGACGCCCATCTGAGTGGCTGGCAGCGATCGGTCGTGGTCTACCGCTGTGTCGGCAAGTACGACGAGCGCGAACTCGGCGCCTGGCTCTGCGAGCAGCCGGCGGCGTGGGTGCTGAGCGTCTTCGTCGGCGCCTCCTCGGGCAGCAAGGAGGTCCGCACCTCGCTGCCGGCCGCGCAGAAGCTCCGCGCCACCGAGCGGCCCGACCTGCGGATGGGCGGCGTCGCCATCCCCGAGCGCGGCACCGCTGAGCCACGGCGGATGCTGCGCAAGCAGGACGCAGGCTGCTCGTTCTTCATCACGCAGGTCGTCTACGACACCTCGGCGGCGAAGAGCATGGTCTCCGACTACCTCCTCGCCTGCCGTGATCGGGGCATCGCACCGGCGCCGGTGCTCTTCACCCTCTCGGTCTGCGGCTCGCTCAAGACGCTCGCGTTCTTGGACTGGCTGGGCGTGGACGTGCCGCGATGGATTCGCAACGACCTCGAGCACGCCCAGGACCCGCTGGCGACCTCCTTCGACCAGTGCGTAGCCACCGCCCGCGAGCTCGCCGCGTTCTGCGAGCGGCTGGGCGCGCCGTACGGGTTCAACGTGGAGAGCGTGTCGAACCGTCGCGTCGAGATCGAGGCGTCGGTCCGGCTCGCGGCCACGCTGAGGACACTGGCTCTCGCGTGACATTCGCCACCGTCGGCGCCGTTCACGAGGCGTTCGCTGTTCGGCAGGATGGCCTTTCGTGAGCAAGACCGTCAGCATGACACAGGGTTCGAAGACCGCCGCGGGCAACTTCTTCGAGGACTTCGCCATCGGCCAGGTCATCGTGCACGCCACGCCCCGCACGGTGACCGAGGGCGATCGAGCGTTGTACGGCGCGCTGTACCCGACGCGCTTCGCCGTACCGTCCTCGGCGCAGTTCGCCGCCGCGGTGGGTCTCCAGGCGCACCCGGTCGAGGAGCTGATCGGCTTCCACATCGCCTTCGGCAAGACCGTTCCGGACATCTCCCTGAACGCGGTGGCGAACCTCGGGTACGCCGAGTGCCGCTTCCACCAGCCGGTGGTTCCGGGCGACACGCTCTCGACCCGATCCGAGGTGATCGGCCTCAAGCAGAACTCCAACGGGAAGTCGGGCGTGGTCTACGTCCGCTCGACCGCCACCAACCAGCGTGGCGAGGTCGCGATCGAGTGGGTGCGTTGGGTGATGGTGCACAAGCGCTCTGCGCAGAGCCCGGCGCCGGAGACGGTGCTGCCCGTGCTGGCGCCGGCCGTGGAGCCGGCGGACCTGGTGGTGCCGGCGGGCCTGGACTTCACCTCCTACGACTTCGCCGCGGCAGGCGAGCCGCACCGCTACGACGACTACGAGGTCGGCGAGAAGATCGACCACGTCGACGGGGTCACGCTCACCGATGCCGAGCACATGATGGCGACGCGGCTGTGGCAGAACACCGCCAAGGTGCACTTCAACACCGAGGCCCGCGCCGACGGCACCCGGCTCGTCTACGGCGGCCATGTCATCTCGCTGGCCCGCGCGCTCTCGTTCAACGGTCTGGCCAACGCCCAGCTCATCGCCGCCATCAACGCGGGCTCGCACGTCGCGCCGGCCTTCGCGGGCGACACGATCTATGCCTGGTCCGAGGTGCTCGCCAAGGCGGCGACGTCGGCGCCGGGAGTCGGTGCGCTGCGACTGCGACTGGTCGCCACCAAGGGCCGTGACGAGGCGATGGCGCTGCGCGACGGCGAGGGCAAGTACGCCGCCGGCGTCCTGCTTGATCTGGACTACTGGGCCCTTATCCCGCGCTGAGTGTCCTTCGCTCGCTGAGCCTGTCGAGAGACGCCTCGACAGGCTCGGCGGCCGTGCCCTAGCGTCGCGGCCATGCTGGTAGTGACGACGAACGACCTGCCCGGGTGGGAGATCCAGCGGGTGTGCGGCGAGGTGATGGGCCTGACGGTCCGCTCGCGCAACGCTTTCTCACAGATGGGCGCCGGCTTCAAGTCGCTGGTCGGCGGCGAGCTGAAGGGCATGACCCAGAACCTCATCAACAGCCGGAACGACGTGATGACGCGGATGATCGAGGAGGCTCGCAACCGGGGTGGCAACGCGATCGTCGCGATGCGCTATGACACCTCGGAGATGAGCAACACCTGGACCGAGATCTGCGCCTACGGCACCGCCGTGGTCGCGAAGCCCGTTACCGATGCGGCACGTGAGACGGCGCGCCAGCTCGGCTATCAACGCTGACGGGCGGGCACCTCGACGGTGGTGACGGCGAACGCGCGGGCCAGCGGCAGCATCGCCAGGATCAGCACCATCGGTACGGCGAAGCCGATCCGCAACGAGCTCGAGCCGAAGACACCGGTCATCACCGATCCGAGCAGCGCGCCGACGTAGTTGAACTGGTTGAACCGCGCGATCACCGCATCCACCCGCTGCTGGCTGCCGCCGGCGATCCGGGCCGCGGCGGAGAAGCTGAGCGGTGCGATCACGGCGACCCCGGCGCCGAGCACGGTGAACCCGACGACAGCGACCGGCCACGACGGCGCGAAGACCACGACCGCCAGCGCGGCGCAGGCAACCACGGCGCCGATCCGCAGCACCGGGACGACGCCGTGCCGCGTCACCAGGGCGTCGCCGGAGAGCCGGGTGACCAGGGAGGCCAGCAGATAGGGGAACGTCGCCAGTGCCACCAGGTGGTGCGGCGTCGGGAAGACGTCGTCGAGGTAGATCGGTCCCCAGGTCTGCACGGCCGTGTCGACCATGTAGAAGAGCACCATGCCGAGCCCGACCAGCAGGATCGGTCGCCACGGGATGCCGCCGAGACCGACGTCGACGGTGGCGCCGACGCGGGGCAGCAGGGGGCCGGCCGCTGCGATGAGCGGCACCACCAGCAGGAACGCGTCCGCCCACAGCGGCGCGCCGCCGAGGGCGAGGGCGAGCGCGCCGCCGATCACCCCGCCCAGCGTCCAGGCCCCGTGGAAGGACGGCAGGATCGGGCGGCCGTAGGCATGCTCCAGCGCCACGGCCTGCATGTTCGTGCCGGCATCGACCGCGCCGAGCGCCACGCCGTACAGGGCCAGGCCGAGGATGAAGAAGGGCATCGCCGGTGCCGTGGTGATGATCGGGAGCGCGACGGCGATCAGCACGAGTCCGCCGCGCAGCAGGCGCCCGCTGGGATGCCGCTTGGCGAGGTTCTCGGCGACGACCGAGCCGACGCCGGCCAGCAGCACCATCATCAGCAAGAGCCCCGACAGGCCGAGGTCGGAGAGGTTCCAACGGTCCTGGAAGCGCGGCAGCCGGGCCGTCAGGCTGATGTACACCAGCCCCTGGGTGGCGAACGCGACCTGGGCGGCGCGGCGCGAGCGCGCCAGGTGCACCGATGGCGTCGGCGCAGCGTCGGGGATGGTCATGGGGTGATCGTGGCAGCAGTCTCGTCGGTTCGCCTGTCAGACTCGCGGCGTGAGTGAGCGAAGCGAGCGAACCGTCCGACACCGACTCCCTCGTGCCTCGGGCGCGCATGGAGCGCAGCGAGCGCGCGCATGAGCCTCTACCTCGCGCGTCATGGTGCCACCGAGTGGAGCGAAGCGGGGCGGCACACCTCGACCACTGACCTGCCGCTGCTGCCCGAGGGTGAGGAGTCCGCGCGCCGGCTCAGGCCGCGGCTGGCGGAGCACAGCTTCGAGCACGTGCTCACCTCGCCGCGGCAGCGTGCGCGGCGTACCGCCGAGCTGGCCGGCTTCCCCGACGCGGTCGTCGATGAGGACCTGGTCGAGTGGGACTACGGCAGCTACGAGGGCATCACCACCACCCAGATCCGCGAGCACGACCCGGACTGGAGCATCTGGACCGGCGTGACTCCCGGCGGCGAGACCGCCCAGCAGATCACCGCTCGGCTGGACCGTGTGATCGCGCGTGTGCGTGCCCTGGAGGGTGACACGCTGGTCTTCGCGCACGGACACTGCCTGCGGGCGCTCGCCGCGCGTTGGCTGGGGGAGCCGGTGTCCTTCGGTCGGTTCCTCGTGCTCGGCACCGCCACCCTCTCCGTGCTCGGCGACGATCGCGGCCAGCCCGCCGTGTTGACCTGGAACTGCTGACGTCGGCCCGCCGGTCGAGGTGCGAGCAGCGCACGTCCTGACGTGCGGGTCTCCACCTCTTGACCGGCGCCCGTGCGCGCGGGACGGTGGGGGACATGCCGCCGCTGGCCCCCGGTTGCCCGCGCTGCCCCACGCCCGTCGCCCGGGTGGGTGAGGGGGGCAGCTGGGCATGCCCCGACCACGGTCCGGTCCGTCCGTTGTGGCGGCCTGCACAACCCAGCTACGACGGGTTCGTCGCCCACCTGGATCAGGCGGACGGGTTTCCGACGTACCTGCCCTGGCCGTTGAGGCCCGGCTGGGAGGTCACCGACTTCGCTGTCGTCGGCGACGACCGAGGCGCGACCGCGACCCTGACCTGCGTCTCGGGGCCGAGCGAGCTGGACGGGCCGGTCGACGTGCTCGTGGTGGCGGAGGAGGCCGGGGTGGGCCTCGGCGCCCGCTGCGCCGGTACGTCGGGGGCCGACCCGGGCACCGAAGCGGGAGACGGGCCGCCGGCGGCCCGGCTGCGGATCGGCAGCCAGCCGGTGCCGCTGTGGCCGGTGGCGTCCTGGCACACCACGGGTGAGCCCTTCCCCGGCACCGGGTGGAGCGCCACGGATGGCGGCCCCGACGGCCCGGTCGACACCGCGGCGGCCGGCCTGAACGGCGAGTGGGACAGGTCGGTGGTGGTGGGCGAGGCCGCGGGCCGGTGGCTGTGGCTGGTGCTACGGCCCGCTTCCGCGATCCTCCTGCTGAACGACGAATGGCAGTTGCGTGACGTCTCCGGCCTCGGGATGGCGCTGGTGGAGGTTCCCTTCGGCGGACCGCACGGCACGTGGTGAGTACGCTCCCAGAGTGCGCATCGACCTCCACACCCACTCACGGGTGAGCGACGGGACCGATTCGCCCGCCGAGCTGGTGGCGGCCGCCGCCGCGAGCGGGCTCGACGTCGTGGCGATCACCGACCACGACAGCACAGCGGGCTGGCCCGAGGCCTTGGCCGCCGGAGCCGAGCACGGCGTGACGGTGGTGCCAGGCATCGAGATCAGCACCGAGTACGCCGGCCACAGCGTCCATCTGCTGGGCTACCTGCTCGACCCGACCCTCCCTGAGCTGGTCACCCAGCTCGACCACGTGCTGGCCGGCCGGTCCGCCCGGGTGCCGACGATGGTCTCCCAGCTCCAGGAGATCGGCATCCCGATCACCGAGGACGACGTCTACCAGCAGTCGGCCGAGGCGGCTGCGACCGGCCGTCCGCACGTCGCCGACGCGCTGGTGGCGCTCGGTGTCGTCGGCCACCGCAACGAGGCGTTCGACCGCTACCTGTCGTGGGGCCGGCAGGGGTTCGTGGACCGCTACAACGCACCGCTGGAGGAGGTCATCCGGCTCGTCGCCGAGGCCGGTGGCGTCACCGTGATAGCGCATCCCTGGGGTCGCAGCGGGCGGCACGAGCCGTCCGAGGAGCACATCGCCGGGCTGGTCGCACTCGGCCTCGGCGGTCTCGAGGTCGACCACCAGGACCATCCGCCATCGACCCGGGATGCCTTGCGCGCGATCGCGCGCAACCTCGACCTGATCGTCACCGGCTCCAGCGATTACCACGGCACCGGCAAGACCGGGCACCCTCTGGGCGTGAACACCACCGATCCCGCCGAGCTGCGTCGACTCCTGGACCGGGCTGCGGCGGCGTCGGCGGCCGCCGGACGTCCCACGCCGCAGGTGGTGCTGCCGTGATCACCGGTGCGTTGTTCGGCGAGACCTTCGTCACGCTGTTCGTGATCATGGACCCGATCGGCACCGTGCCGATCTTCCTGTCACTGACCAGCGGCCGCTCGGCGGCGACGGCGCGACGGGCCGCCTGGCAGGCCGTGCTGGTCGCCTTCGGCGTGATCGCGGCGTTCGCGTTCTTCGGGCAGGCGATCCTCGACTACCTCGGCATCTCGGTGGCGTCGCTGCAGTGCGCCGGTGGCCTGCTGCTGCTCCTGGTCGCGCTGGAGCTGCTGACCGGGAAGTCCGACGACCAGCCGGCGTCGGGGGACACCAACATCGCACTCGTCCCGCTCGGTACGCCGCTGCTGGCCGGACCGGGAGCGATCGTGGCGACGATGGTCTTCTCCCGCCGGGTGCACGAGTTCGCCGACTTCACCGCGGTCGCGCTGGGCGTCATAGCCGTCCACGTGGCGCTGTGGCTGGTGATGCGCTTCTCGCTGCCGATCCTGCGACTGATCCGGGAGGGCGGCGTCATGCTGGTCACCCGGATCGCCGGTCTGCTGCTGGCGGCGATCGCCGTGCAGATGGTCGAGGATGCGGTGCGGGTCTTCATCGAGAGCGCCTAGAACGGTCGCCTAGAACGGTCGCCGAACGTGTCGAGGCGCCTCGACACGTTCGGCGTACGTCGCTCGGCGTACGTCACTTGCGGCCCAGCGACTGGAACCGCTGCAGCACGCCCTTCGGGATCGCCCTGGTCACGCCCACGACCGCCTTGTACTGCGCCGACGGGATCGAGAAGACCTTCTTCTTCCGATAGTCCTTGAGGGCTGCGGCGACGAGGTCGTCGACCTCGAGCCACATGAAGCCGGGCGCCGAGCCGCGCGAGACGCCCATCCGCTCGTGGAACTCGGTCTTGGTGAAGCCGGGGCACAGCGCCATCACGTGCACGCCGCGCTCGGCATACTCGTGCGAGGCCCACTCGCTGAAGCTGTTCACCCAGGCCTTGGCTGCGCTGTAGGTGCCGCGGGGGAGGAAGGCCGCGACACTGGAGACGTTGATGATGCCGCCGCGACCGCGGGCCGCCATCGGGCCGAGGGCGGCGTGCGAGAGACGCAGTACGGCGACCACCAGCACGTCGAGCATCTCCTGCTCCTGGTCGGCGGTGTTGTCCAGGAACCGCTGCTTGAGTCCGAAACCGGCGTTGTTGACCAGGAGGTCGACCGGACGCTCCATGTCGGTCAGCCGCTCCTCGACGGTGCCCAGCTGGGCACGGTCGCCGAGGTCGGCCGCGAGGACCTCGACCTGCACGCGGTGCGTGGTGGTCAGCTCGGCCGCCACTTCCTCCAGCCGACCCTTGTCGCGGGCGACGAGGACCAGGTCGTGACCCTGGGCGGCGAGCTGGCGCGCGAAGGCGAGGCCGATGCCGGCGGTGGCGCCGGTGATGAGTGCAGTCTCGGACATACCGTCAGTCTGACACCGACTTCGCCAGCCGTCGGGCATGATGGACCTGATGACCACCACGCTCGCGATCGCCAACCAGAAGGGTGGCGTCGCCAAGACCACTTCCGTCGCCTCGCTCGGCGCCGCGCTTGCGGAGCTCGGTCACAGGGTGCTGCTCGTCGACCTGGACCCGCAGGCCTGCCTGACCTTCTCCCTCGGCATCGATCCCGAGGACCTCGAGCTGTCCGTGCACCACGTGCTCACCAAGCGCACCGACCCGGCCGAGGTCATCCTGCATACCGAGGACGGGGTCGACCTGCTGCCGGCGACGATCGAGCTGGCCCGCGCGGAGGCCGACCTGTTGACCCGGACCGGCCGCGAGCACGTGCTCAGCGCGGTGCTGGAAGACGTGGACGACTATGACTGGGTGCTGCTGGACTGCCCGCCCTCGTTGGGTGTGCTGACGGTCGCCGCACTCACCGCTGCCGACGGCGTACTTGTCCCACTGCAGTGCGAGACCCTCTCGCACCGTGGTGTCGGACAGCTGCTCGACACCGTCCACGACGTACGCCGCTTCACCAACAAGGACCTCGAGGTCTGGGGCGTCCTGCCGACGCTCTACGACGGTCGCACCACCCATGCACGGACCGTGCTGGAGACGATCTCGGAGACCTACGGTCTCGACGTGATCGAGCCGCCGATCCCGAAGACGATCAAGTTCGCGGAGGCACCGGCCGCCGGGAGGTCGATCCTGGCGACCTCGCGGTCGAGCAAGGGTGCGCAGGCCTACCGGGAGGTCGCGGTCCACCTCGCCGAGCGTGCCGCACGGAGCCGCCGGCCGTGAGCAAGCATCGCGCTGACGCCCGGCCCCGCTGGGGGCGGATCGGGCTGCTGACGGCCGCGATGGGGGTGACTCTCATCGCCGTGCTCGCGGGCTTCGGGATCTTCTCCGGCTCGCCCGACCGGTCGGTGGCGACCGATCCGGCCGCCGCTGCGGCGTCGCTGCCCAAGAGCGCCGTGTCGGCTGTGCCGACCGCCTCGCCGTCAGCGTCTCCGTCGTCGGCCGCCTCCTCCGATGCCGGGTCGGCATCGGCCGGTTCGTCTGCTGCGTCGGGCTCCAGCTCGTCGTCGGCACCCGCAGTCTCGGCGGATGCCGACACCGCGCTGCCGGCCGGCTCGGGTACGGGCAAGCGGGCCGTGTTCTCCCAGACCGAGCAGCGGGTGTGGATCGTCGGCTCCGACGGCACGGTCGAGCGCACCTACCCGGTCTCGGGCAGCGACGAGGACAACCTCGTAGCCGGCACCTATCACGTCTACGGGAAGTCCCGCTGGGCCGTCGGCATTGACGACTCGGGCGTCATGCAGTACTTCGTCCGGTTCGCGCACGGCACCGACAACGGTGCCTCGATCGGCTTCCACAGCATCCCGACCAAGGGCGGCAAGCCGCTGCAGACCGTCGCCCAACTGGGTCAGCGGCTCTCACACGGCTGCATCAGGCAGAAGACCGACGATGCGATAGCGATGTGGGACTTCGCCTCGGTCGGCACCGAGGTGGTCGTCGTCGCCTGAGGCGGCGGGGATATGGATTGACCCCCAGGGGTCAAAACCGCAGGTTGTCGGCCAAAGCTCTGCCCATCAACGTGCGGTTCTGACCCCCAGGGGTCAAAGCCGATTCACTCAGCGGCAGCCGGGGCGCCCTCGCCGGCCGGCTTGGCACCCGCCGGGCGACGGCGGCGACGGCGGTTGCGCGACGGCGTGCTCTCGCCGTCGGCACTCTCGGCACCCTCGGGGCTACCGGCCACAGCTGCCTGCGGGCTGTCGCCCGCGCCGTCCGGCGTACCGGCGACGACCTCGCCGCTGCGGGAGCGGGTGCGGCTGCGCGACCGGTTGCGCGGGGCGCGCTCGGAACGCTCACTGTCCTTGCTGGCGGGCCGCTCGGCCCTCGGGGCGGGCTCGGACTTCTTCAGCCGGCCCTTGGTGCCCTTCGGGATGCCCATGTCGTGCAGGAAGTGCTCGGAGGAGGAGTAGGTCTCCACGAGCGCGTCGAACGGCAGGTCGAGGGCCTTGTTGATCATCTTCCACTTGTGCAGGTCGGCCCAGTCGACCAGCGTGACGGCGATCCCGGAGGCGCCGGCGCGGCCGGTGCGGCCGATGCGGTGGACGTAGGTCTTCTCATCGTCGGGCGTCGTGTAGTTGATCACGTGGCTGACGCCGGTCACGTCGATGCCGCGGGCGGCCACATCGGTGCAGACCAGGATCTGCACCTTGCCGTCGCGGAAGCGCTGCATCGTCTTCTCGCGGGCGACCTGTGCCATGTCGCCGTGCAGGGCGCCGGCGTTGAAGCCGCGGTCGGTCAGGTCGTCGGCGACGCGCTGCGCCTGGCGCTTGGTCCGGGCGAAGACGACGACCTTGTCGACGCCCTCGGTGCCGACGAGGATGCGGCCGATCATCTCCGGCTTGTCCAGGTCGTGGGCCTGGTAGACGTACTGGGCGGTCGCCGGCACCATCGAGGTGTCGTACGACGACTCGGCGCGGATGTTCATCGGGTGCCGCATGTGGGTGCGGGCCAGCGCCACGATCGCGCCCGGCATGGTCGCCGAGAACAGCATCGTCTGGCGGGTCTCCGGCGTGAGGCTGAGCAGCTTCTCCACGTCGGGGAGGAAGCCGAGGTCCAGCATCTCGTCGGCCTCGTCGAGCACGAGTGCGTGCACGTGGGAGAGGTCGAGCACCTTGCGGTTGGCCAGGTCGATGAGGCGGCCCGGCGTACCGATCACGATGTCGACGCCGGTCTCCATCGCCTCGATCTGCGGCTCGTAGCCCACGCCGCCGTAGACGGCCACGGTGCGCAGGCCGCGCAGCGAGCAGGCCACTGTGATGTCGCCGTACACCTGCAGCGCCAGCTCGCGCGTCGGTGCCACGATCAGCGCCTGGGGCTTGCCCTGCGGAAGGTCGACGTAGTCGGGGTCGGTGGGGGAGACGCTGCGCTGCACCACGGGGATGCCGAAGGCGAGGGTCTTGCCGGTGCCGGTGCGGGCCTGGCCGATCAGGTCGGTGCCCTGCAGGGCGACGGAGAGGGTCATCTCCTGGATGGCGAACGGCTCGATGATGCCCTTGCTCTCGAGCGCGTCGCAGATCTCGGGCATGACGCCGAGGTCACGGAAGGTGGTCATGATTCAGCTGTCGCTTTCGCTTGACGGGGAGCGGCTCTGACGTCTCAACCAGGTCGTCTCAACCAGTCAGGGAAAGCGCAGTGCCGCGCACATACAAGTCCCAAGTCTATCGGTAGGGTGCTCCCGTGGTTGCATCTGTGGCTCCCGACCTGTCCGACCCGCACTATCGTGCGGCCATCGTCGACCTGCTCGGCGCCATCGGGTACGGCGAGATCTCCGCCTGCGAGCGGCTCACCGAGGACGCCGGCCGTGCGCCGTCGCTGGCCGACAAGCTGGAGTTGCTGCAGCTGGCCAATGCGCAGTTCGCCCAGGTGACGCCGATCCTTGAGGGGCTGCGCGAGCTCGGCGCCGACCCATACGAGGCGATGGCGCCCTTCCGGGTCCCGATCGACACCTTCCACGAGTACACCGCCCCCGCCGACTGGTGGGAGTCCCTCGTCAAGGCGTACGTCGGGGACAACCTGGTGCGCGACTTCTACCGCGAGTTCGCGGTCCACCTCGATCCTCGGACCCGATCGCTGATCACCTCCACACTGGTCGAGGACCGCAGCGAGTTCATCGTCGACCGGGTCCGGGCGGGCATCCGGGCCGACCACCTGATCGCCGGCCGGCTGGCGCTGTGGGGACGTCGGATCATGGGGGAGGCGTTGACCCAGACGCAGCACGTCGCGGCCGAGCGGGACACGCTCTCCGAGGTGCTGGCGGGCGACGTGATCGGCACCCTGGACCTGGCCTCGATCGCCGATATCTTCGGCCGCATCACCCAGCGGCACATCGAGCGGATGGGGCAGCTCGGGCTCGAGCACTGAGCGCGCGACCTGAACGCAGGGTGGCTGGAAAGTAAAGAGAAGCCGGTTCTTCTTCTCACCAGCCGGTGCCGGGGGCCGATCAGGAACACCGCGCCCGTCGCGCCTGGAGCTCTTCCGCGGACGGCCGCCGTTCCCGTCCGTCTCCTACGGAAGAGTCTTCATGCTCCGTATCACCACTCGGCTGCGCCGTTCCCTCGGCGTGGCCGTGGCCGGCTGCATCGCCGCCACAGGTCTCACTCTCGCTCTGCCGGTCGCCGCGCACGCCGGTGGGCTGCCGTCCCAGACGATCGACTTCCCAACGGTCCCGGCCACGCCACTCTCGGCCGGCAGCGTGACGGCGGCCGCTACGGCGCTGACCGGCGCTCCCGGGACACCGTCGGGTCTCTCGGTCAGCTATGCCTCCACCACCACTGGCGTCTGCACCACTGCCGGCGGTAGCCACATCACCCTCGTCGCCCGCGGTGACTGCACGATCGTGGCCAGCCAGGATGGGGACGAGGATTACGCGGCTGCTGCTGACGTGCCCCAGACATTCTCGGTCGAGGACGTTCCGGCGCTTGCGATTCCAGTGATCTCGACACAGCTGCTGAGCACCGGCAGCCTGATGATCCAGGCGACCTCGCCCTCAGGCGGCTTCATCCAGTACGGCTCCAACACCCCCGACGTCTGCTCGATGAAGGTCTACTCCCGCCGCCCGGCCGGCACTGTGCGTCCGGCGATGTCGAGCAACAGCAGTCTGCTGACGTTCAACAAGGTCGGCACGTGCACGGTCGCCGCTCTGCAGTACCCCGACGCCGACCACTACTGGCTTGCGGCCGGTACGGTGACGCGCTCCTTCCAGATCGTGGCCGCCAAGTCAGCCCTCTCGCTCCAGGTCCCCGCCGGCGTCGCGCTGTCGAAGCACACCGCGACGTACAAGGTGACGTCCTCGGCGGCGGTCGAGAACGTCCTGCGTCAGTCGACGAACACCACGATCGCGAAGATCACCACCACCTCGGACACCCCGTCGGTGTGCACCGTCGCCTCGGCTTCGTCGCTGAAGCTGGTCAAGGCCGGCACGTGCCGTGTCATGGCCGCTCAGGCAGGCGTGGGCATGGTGACCAAGTCGTTCCCGGTGTGGGGCGCTCCGGTCATCCCGGCAAAGGGCAAGACCACCCAGACCGTTCCGGTGCTGGGCAAGGGCGAGTCGGACCTGCGGGTCAAGGCCACGCCGGCCGCGGTCTGCCGCGTCGCCGACGGTGAGGTCACCCTGATCGCGCCCGGCACCTGCAAGATCGCGGTGACCGACGGCGCCGCCAAGGTGCGCGCGGGCAAGGTCAAGGTCGCGTTCGTGAAGGCGGCCACGCCGTCGAAGCAGCTCAAGCACGGCGGCAAGGTGCTGTTCGCGTTCGACTCCGCGGTGCTGACCCGGGCCGCGAAGAAGTCCCTGCGCGGTGACCTCGCCACGCTGCGCACCGCCCGCACGGTCATCGTGTACGGCAACACCTACGGCCCGGGCAAGAACAGCGCCCACAGCCGCAAGCTCGCCTCGAAGCGTGCTGCTGCGGTGGTCGCATTCCTCAAGGCGCACGGTGTGAAGGCCAAGGCCGTCACCGTCGCTGCCGCGATGGAGAACCCGGTCAGCAAGAACCCGGCGAAGAACCGCCGCGCCGACATCTACTACACCAAGTAGGGTCTCAGCAGAGACGACCGCGCCCTCACTCGATATCGGGTGAGGGCGCGGTCGTCTCCGTACGGGAAGGGTCAGGCCCTGCGGTCGCGTCCGGTGACGAAGGAAGCCCCCATCACGGCGAGCGCGGCCACGGCGATCTGCCAGACGTGGCGCCACCAGTCGATGCCCCGGGTCATGTTGTCCCACTTGTCGGAGGGGCTGTCCTTGAAGATGGCGTAGTAGAGCGTGTTGCCGACCAGCATGCCGATGATGCCGCAGACGACGGTCAGCCAGAAGGGGATGTTGTCGCGGTGGCCGGGCGCGAAGAACTTGCCGAGCGCGCCGATGATGATGCCGCCGACGAGGGTGACGATGATCGTCCAGAGCATGATGCTTGCCTTCCGTGTGGTCAGGCGGGGCAGGTACCCCACGGCTGATCTTCCACCCACGGTGACGTCTGTGCACTCACCCCATGACGCAGTACGCCGCCGCGTGTCGCGACGGCGTACTGGTGTGGTGAGGCTCGGTGTGGCGGGGTCAGCTCCGGAAGCCGACGGTGCCCAGGGTGCCGCCGCCGATCTCGACGTAGGCGATCTTCTCGGCGGGGACGATGATGTGCTTGCCCTTGCGGTCGCGCAGCGTCAGGACGCCGCCGGCGGCGACGGCGTCGGCCACGAGCTTCTCCACCGACTCCAGCGACTCGTCGGTCTCCACGACCAGCTCACGGGCGGCGTACTGGACGCCGATCTTGATCTCCACGGCGGGCTCCTTCTCGGGGGTAGGACGGCTCAATGCTCGTCGGTCTTCGGGTAGCCGGCGATGCCTCGCCAGGCAAGGCCTCCGACGAAGTCGGCGGCGGCGTCCTTGTCCATCCGCCGCTGGCTGTCGAGCCAGAACCGGGAGGAGACCTCTGCCATTCCCACCAGGCTCGAGGCGAGCAGCAGAGCGGCGGGCTCGGGCAGCGCCGTGTCGGCCGCGATCACCTCCGCGATCGCGGAGGAGCACTCGTTGGTGACCCGGTCGACCTGCTCGCGCACCAGCGGCTCGTTGGTGAGGTCGGACTCGAAGATGAGGCGGTAGGCGCCGGACTCGCTGGCGACGTAGTCGTAGAAGGCGTGCACCGTCCGGGCGACGCGCTCCTTGTTGTCGCTGGTGGAGGCGAGCGCCTCGCGGACGTTGCCGATCATGGCGTCACAGGACTGCTCCAGCAGTGCGAGGTAGAGCTCCAGCTTGCCGGGGAAGTGCTGATAGAGCACCGGCTTGGAGACGCCGGCCCGCTCGGCGATGTCGTCCATCGCGGCGGAGTGGTAGCCCTGGGCGACGAAGACCTCGAGCGCGGCGCCGAGAAGCTGCGTGCGGCGCTCGGATCGAGGCATGCGGGCGCCGCGGCGGCGTACCTCGTCGATGTCGTACTGGTCGGTGCTCACGCCGTCCTGCTCCCGCTCGGTCATGCCGTTGATGATCAGGCCCGCAGCCTACTCTTCGGTAGATCGATATCGGATGCCGGGACCATCGCCGCGCGCGTTGCCTCGTGCGGGAACATGGAGGCCAGGACACGTGTTGGGCCGGGTACCGCGGCGCACATCGCGCGGTCCGGAACGACAGACAGCCAGACCTAAGGAGGATCCCGTGCCGCTCGCACCGCTCGTGGAGCCCGCTGACGAGCTCAGCATCGACGAGGTACGCCGCTACAGCCGCCACCTGATCATCCCCGATGTCGGCATGGCCGGGCAGAAGCGGCTCAAGAACGCCAAGGTGCTGATCATCGGCGCCGGCGGTCTCGGCAGCCCCGCCCTGCTCTACCTGGCCGCCGCCGGCGTTGGCACGCTCGGCATCGTGGAGTTCGACGAGGTCGACGAGTCCAACCTGCAGCGTCAGATCATCCACAAGCAGTCGACCATCGGTCAGCCGAAGGCGCAGTCGGCCAAGGCCGCCGTGAACGAGGTCAACCCCTACGTCAACGTCGTGCTGCACGAGGAGCGGCTCGACAACGACAACGTGTACCGGATCTTCGAGGGCTACGACCTGATCGTCGACGGCACCGACAACTTCGCGACCCGCTACCTGGTCAACGACGCCGCCTACTTCCTCGGCATCCCCTACGTGTGGGGCTCGATCTACCGCTTCGACGGCCAGGCATCGGTCTTCGCCGCCGGCCTGCGCAACTCGAAGAACGAGGAGCTCGCCAAGGCTGCCGAGAACGCGCCCTGCTACCGCTGCCTCTACCCCGAGCCGCCGCCGCCGGGCATGGTCCCCTCCTGCGCAGAGGGTGGCGTGCTGGGTGTGCTGTGCGCCAGCATCGGCTCCATCCAGGTCAACGAGGCGATCAAGCTGCTGGCCGGGATCGGCGAGCCGCTGGTCGGCGAGCTGATGGTCTACGACGCGCTCGAGATGGAGTACCGCAAGCTCAAGGTCCGCAAGGACCCCAACTGCCGGCTGTGCGGTGAGCACCCGGACGTCACCGGTCTGATCGACTACGACTACTTCTGCGGCAACATCTCCGACGAGGCGGCCGACGCGGCCGCAGGCTCGACCATCTCGGTGGTCCAACTCGAGCACATGCTCAAGGAGCGCGAGGAGGGTGCCCGCGAGTTCGTCCTGGTGGACGTGCGCGAGCCCAACGAGTACGAGATCAACAGGATCCCGGGCTCGGTGCTGATCCCGAAGAACGAGTTCCTCAACGGCAACGCGTTCGACGAGCTCGGCAAGCTGACCGACAACGGCTCCAAGCAGTTGGTGCTGCACTGCAAGAGCGGCGTCCGCTCCGCGGAGTGCCTGGCGATCGCCAAGGGCGCCGGTTACGGCGACGCGGTGCACGTCGGCGGCGGCGTGGTCGCGTGGGTCAACCAGATCGACCCGTCGCAGCCCGCCTACTGAGGCGGCCGCGCTCGCTGAGATGACATCGGACCGCCTCGACGACTACGTCGAGGCGGTCCTGTCCATCGTGGAGCAGGTCCCGCGCGGACGCGCCACGACGTACGGCGCGATCGCCGATGCACTCTTCGACGAGTTCGGCGGTGGTCCACGGCAGGCCGCGGCAGTGATGGCGCGGCACGGCTCGCTGGTCACATGGTGGCGGGTGGTGCGCGCGGACGGCAGCCTGCCCGAGCGATTGGGCGACGAGGCCCGTCAGGCCTATCTGTCCGAGGGCACTCCGCTGCGGGGGACCGGTGCTGTCGACCTGCGCGATGCGCTCTGGCTGCCCACCTGATGGGCCCCGAGTCGTCGTTACCGGCCGGTCACCTCCATCATCGACCTCGTGCTCTACCGACTGCTGCACGCCATCGTCCCGCCGCTGCTCCGGCTGATCTGGCGCCCGCGGGTGACCGGCACCGAGCGGGTGCCCCGCACCGGCGGCGTGATCCTGGCCAGCAACCACCGCAGTTTCGTCGACTCGGTGGTGATCCCCTCGACGTCGCCTCGGCCGGTGCGTTTCCTGGCCAAGTCCGACTACTTCACCGGCACCGGCATCAAGGGCGGCCTGATGCGGGCCTTCTTCGCAGGTCTGGGCATGCTGCCTGTCGACCGCGACGACCCGCAGGCGGCGCTGGGGTCGCTGGACACCGCGCTGGAGGTGCTCGGACGCGGTGAGGCGTTCGGCATCTATCCGGAGGGGACCCGATCGCGCGACGGGCGGCTCTACCGCGGCCGCACCGGCGTGGCCCACCTCGCGCTGACCGCGGGGGTTCCCGTCGTACCCGTGGGGTTGAAGGGGACCGAGAAGCTTCAGCCGGTCGGCTCGAACGTCCCGCGGATCGTGCGGGTGGAGGTGGCCTTCGGCGAGCCGATCGAGGTGGCGGCCCGATTCGAGGGGATGGCGCCGGGCAAGGCCCGAAGGATCCTGACCGACGAGATCATGAGCGCGATCCAGGAGCTCTCCGGCCAGGAGGCCGCAGGCGTCTACAACGACCGGGCTCCCGACGCCTGAGCCGCGAGCCTTGAGAACGGCCTCGCACCGGCGCACCATGGAAGCAGCGCCCACATAACGAGGTGAGGTCGATGGGCTCGACCGAATGCTTGAAGGAATCTGTCCAGCGCACCTACGACGGTCTCGCCGATCGGCTCGATGCGGCCTGTCACGTGACGGCCAGCCCGGATCACTCCCGGCGCGGCTGCCCACCGATCGACATGCTCTGCGCGAGCGTGAGCCAGCACCTCCATGCCGTCGACGAGGTGCTCCTGCCGTCCCTGCCGGTGCACCACGACGCCCACGACTACCGTGCGGCCGAGCACCAGATGTCGATCGTGCTGAGTCACGTCAAGGCGCATGAGTTCGGATCGAGCTACGAGACCGGGTTCGCCTGGTCGCGGGTCTGGGACGACGTCCTCGAGGCGATGGCCGCGCTACGCCGGGAGGAGGAGACCATCGTGCTCCGCCTCGGCGACCTGCTCGGCGACGACGAGCTGCACAAGGTGACCGAGAAGATGCAGCGCAAGGAGCCTCGCGAGCCCACCAGGCCGCATCCCTACCTGCCGCACAAGGGCCCGGGCGGACAGATGGCGCGTCGGGTGATGCGCGTGGTCGACGGATTCTGGGACACCACCGAGGGCCGCTACGTGCCGGTGCCGGAGCATCCGGTCCGGAAGCCGCCGGGGCGGGTGTCTCAATACTTCATGGGCAATCCGCGGTTCGACCCGGAGGACTGAGCGGGTTCATCGATCCGGGTGCCAGCCCCACTCCATCTCGGCCTCGACGCGCTGTCGCACGTCCTCGCCCGCCAGCTCGGCGACCACGGCCAGCGAGAGGTCGATGCCGGCGCTGATGCCGCCGGATGTGCGGATCCGGTCCGAGCTGTGCACGAACCGCCTGTCGCGCACGATGGTGGTGCTCGGTGAGATCGCGGCCAGCTCCTCGAACGCGTCGTGATGGGTGGTCGCCTCCAGGCCGTCCAGCAGCCCCGCGGCGCCGATCACCAGGGCACCGGTGCACACGCTCAGGAGAAGCTCCACCGATGAGTCCCGGACGAAGTCCAGCACGCGGTCGTCGCGGGTGAGGGGGCGCGTGCCGGCGCCGCCCGGCACGATCAGGAGGTCGGGTCCGGGCGCCTGGTCCAGCGAGTACGCCGGCAGCACCGCGAAGCCGCCACGTCCGCGAGGCCGCTCGGTCACGCCGACCGAGACCACCTGGAAGTCACCGGTGATCTCGCCGGCCAGGTTGAACACCTCGTAGGGGCCGGCATAGTCGAGGACCTCCATGTCGTCGAAGGCCAGGATCGCCACGGTGCGTGTCATGAGGAGATGGTGCCGCACCGCGGACTGTCGGTGCACCATGATTCAGTGGTCCCATGGCCACGACGTTCCGCCTCGAGCGCCCACAGGTCGCCCCCGACGTGCCGGTGCTCGACGAGCACCAGCGCAGGGTAGTGGAGCACCCGGCGGGTCCATTGCTCGTGCTGGCCGGGCCGGGCACCGGCAAGACGACGACGTTGGTCGAGGCGATCGTCGACCGGGTCGAGGGACGCGGCGTGCCGGCCGACCAGATCCTGGCGCTGACGTTCTCCCGCAAGGCCGCGGAGCAGCTGCGTGACCGGGTGACCGCGCGGCTGGGCCGCACCACCTCCAGCGCGCTCTCCTCGACGTTCCACTCCTTCGCCTACGGGCTGGTGCGCCGCTACGCGCCTGCGGAGATCTACTCCGCGCCCCTGCGGCTGCTGTCGGCGCCCGAGCAGGACGTCGTCCTGCAGGAGCTGCTGACGGACCACCCCGAGTCGGTGCGGTGGCCGGACGCGATGCGGGCTGCGGTCGGGACCAGGGGTTTCGCCCGGGAGGTCCACGCGGTGCTCTCGCGAGCGCGTGAGCGCGGCCTGGACCCGGTCGACCTGGTCGCTCTCGGCCGGGCCGAGAAGGTGCCGGAGTTCGAGGCCGCAGGCATGTTCCTGGAGCAGTATCTCGACGTTCTCGGCGACCAGTCCGCCATCGACTACCCCGACCTGATCGCCCGTGGCGTGATCGAGGCGCAGCGGCACAGCGCCGACCTGCGGGCCTCCTACTCCTGCGTCTTCGTCGACGAGTATCAGGACACCGACCCGAGCCAGGTCGCGCTGCTGCAGGCGTTGGCTGGCGACGGCCGCGATCTCGTGGTGGTCGGCGATCCGGACCAGTCCATCTATGGCTTCCGCGGTGCGGACGTGCGAGGGATCCTTGACTTCCCCGACGCCTTCCGCACCGTCGCCGGTGAGCCGGCCGGGGTGATCGCGCTGGGCACCACCCGTCGCTTCGGCTCGCGGCTGCTGCGCGCCTCCCGCACGATCGCGGCCGGCATCACCGTCCGTGGGGCTATCCCACCGGCCGCCTACGATGCCTTCCGAAACCCGGCATCGGTCTCCGGAGAGCTGGGTCCGGGCTCGGTCCAGGTCCTCACCTTCGACACCGCCCGTGCCGAGGTCGAGCACGTCGCCGATCTCCTGCGCAGGGCCCACCTCGAGGACGGCGTCGACTGGGACGAGATGGCCGTGCTGGTGCGCTCGGGCCGCGCCTCCATCCCGGGGTTGCGGCGCTCGCTGACGGCGGCCGGGGTCCCGGTGGAGGTCGCCAGTGACGAGACGCCGCTGGTGCGGGAGCCCGCGGTCGCGGTGCTGCTCTCCGCGCTGACCCTCGTCGTCGATGCCGCCATCGACGACCCCGCCGACGAGCGCTACGTCGGCGCCGACCGCGCAGAGGAGCTGCTCACCTCGCCGTTGGGGGGCCTGGACGCCACCGACGTGCGAGCGCTGACCAGACTGCTGCGTGCCCAGCAGCCCGATGCTCGTCCGCGCGACCTGCTTCGGGCCGCGGTGCTCGATGCGCAGGCTCTGGCCGGGCTCGATGGCGAGTCGGCGCGGCGAGGTCGACGACTCGCCCAGCTCGTCGATCGGGCTCGCACGGAGCTCGCTGAAGGCTCCTCGGCCGAGGAGCTGTTATGGACCCTGTGGGACGGCACCGACTGGGGTGCCCGTCTGCGTCGGGCTGCCGAGACCGGTGGCCAGGCCGCCCGCCTCGCTCACCGCGACCTCGATGCGATGTGCGCCCTGTTCGAGACGGCAGCGAAGGTCGAGGAGCAGCGGGACCACACCTCGGTGGCGACGTTCCTGTCCACGCTGCGCGCCCAGGAGATCCCGGCTGACACGCTGGCGGACCGAGGTGTTCGCGGTGCCGCGGTGCGGCTGATGACCGCTCACCGCTCCAAGGGCCTGGAGTGGCGCCTGGTCGTCGTCGCCCACGTGCAGGAGGGCGCGTGGCCCGACCTGCGGCGCCGCGACGGCCTGCTCGGTGCCGACCGGATCGGACGGGACGGACTGGTGCCGCCGCTGAGTCGAGCCTCGATGCTCGCCGAGGAGCGTCGCCTCTTCTACGTCGCTGCCACCCGCGCCCGGCAGCGGCTGCTGATCACCGCCGTGGCCTCCCCGGACGACGACGGCGAGCAGCCCTCCCGCTTCCTGGCCGAGCTGGCCACGGAGCGCGACTTCGCCGCGACCCATCGCATCGGACGCCCCCGCCGGCCGCTGTCGATGGCGGGGCTCGTCGCCGAGCTGCGGCGCACGGTCGCCGATCTGGAGGAGCCCGAGCCCATCCGCCGCGCGGCCGCGTCCAGGCTGCGGCTGCTCGCGACCACCGAGGTGCACGGCCGGCCGGTGGCACCCGCCGCCGATCCGGCCACCTGGTGGGGCCTGCGGGCTCCGTCCAGGTCGGTGCAGCCGGTGCGGCCCGCCGAGGCGCCGGTGACTCTCTCGGCCAGCGCGCTGGAGGGGCTGCTGACCTGTCCGGCCCGCTGGTTCCTCGGGCGCGAGGCCGGTGGGGACGTGGTCGCCAGCGCCAGTCAGGGATTCGGCAAGATCGTGCACGCGCTCGCCGAGCGGATCGCCAAGGAGGAGATCGAAGCGACGTCGGTCGAGGAGCTGATGCCACTCGTCGACGAGGTCTGGGAGCGGATGCAGTTCCGCACGCCCTGGTCCGGTGCGCGTGAGCGCCAGGCGGTGATTGAGGTGCTGGCCCGATTCCTGGCATGGCATCGACGGCCCGGGGCTCGCGCCGTCGTCGCGCTGGAGCCGAGGCTGCGCGCGGATGTCACGCTGCCCAGCGGCGAGACAGTCCGCCTGCACGGCTTCGCCGACCGGCTGGAGCTCGACGAGGACGGCCGGGTGGTGGTCGTCGACCTGAAGACGGGGAAGTATCCGCCGACGGCGGCCCAGGTCGCCGAGCACGCGCAGCTGGGGCTCTATCAGCTCGCGGTCGATCACGGCGCTGCCGACGAGCTGGTCGGCGGGCCGGTCAGCTCCGGCGGAGCCGAGCTGGTTCAGCTGCGGCACGGAGGCGACTTCCCGAAGGTCCAGGTCCAGGAGGCCGGTCCTGCGCACATCTCCGGTCAGCTCGAGCGGGCGGTGGGAGCGGTGCGTGCCGAGGCGTTCGACGCACGTCCGGGCGACCACTGCCGCACCTGTGCCTTCACCGCAGTCTGCCCGGCCCAGTCGTCAGGATCGGTGTTGTCATGACCGACATCTCCACGCCGCTGCAGCTCGCCGAGCTGATGGGCCACGACTGGCTCTTCAGCGACGAGCAGTTCGCCGCCATCACCGCACCGCTCGAGCCGGCGGTGGTGATCGCCGGTGCGGGCTCCGGCAAGACGGCGGTGATGGCCGCGCGAGTGGTGTGGCTGGTCGCGACCGGCCGAGTGCTGCCGGGGGAGATCCTCGGCCTCACCTTCACCACCAAGGCCACCGCCGAGCTCCAGGGCAGGATCCGCGGCAGCCTCCAGCAGGCTGGTCTGTTGCCCAGTCGGGCCGAGCTGCTGCGAGTGGCCGCGGCCGGCGACGGCACCGGCGAGGGGGACATCGAGCCGGAGGAGCCGACCGTCTCGACCTACCACTCCTACGCATCCACTCTTCTCTCCGAGCACGGCCTGCGGGTCGGGCACGAGCCCGACACCCGGCTGATCGCCGACGCCGCCCGGTTCCAGCTGGCCGCCCGGGCCGTCCAGCGCCACACGGGCCGCGTCGACCAGCTCACCGACCATCCCGCGACGGCGATCCAGGCGCTGCTCTCCCTCGACGCGGAGATGGCCGAGCACCTGGTCGAGCCGGCGACCGTGCGGGCGTTCGACGCGACCGAGCGGTCTCGGTTCGAGGAGGGGATGGCGACCGAGCATCGCAAGACATATCGCGCCGAGTGCGAGAAGGCGATCTTCGCGATCGACCGGCGTGCGGAGCTGCTCGACCTGGTCGAGGGATACCGCAGGCTGAAGTCCACGCTGGGTCTGATGGACTTCTCCGACCAGATCGCGCTTGCCGCCCGGATCGCCGAGGACTGCCCCGAGGTCGCCCTCATCGAGCGGGCGAAGTTCAAGGTGGTGCTGCTCGACGAGTATCAGGACACGTCGGTCGCACAGGCCCGGATGCTCTCCAGACTCTTCGGCGACGGTCATCCGGTCACGGCGGTCGGCGACCCCAACCAGGCGATCTACGGTTGGCGCGGTGCGTCGGTGTCGAACATCCTCGACTTCGGTCGCGACTTCCCGATCCCCGGTGGCACCACCGGCGCCTACTCGCTGACGGTCAACCGGCGCTCGGACGCGCGGATCCTCGCCGTTGCCAACCGGCTTGCCGATGCCCTCTACGACGGCCGTGAGCACGAGCGGCTGCGTCCCAAGGCAGGGGCCGATGACGGCGAGGTGCGGGTGATCGTCCATGAGACCTACGACGACGAGCTCGCCTGGCTCGCGGCCGAGGTGCAGCGAGCGCACGACGCCGGCACCGACTGGCGGGAGGTCGGCGTGCTCACTCGTGACAACGCCCAGGCGGCAGCGGTCTTCGACGCGCTGGCCACCCAGGAGATCCCCGTCGAGATCGTCGGCCTCAAGGGGCTGCTGCGACTGCCGGAGGTTGCCGAGGTGGTGGCGACCCTCCAGCTGATCTCCGACGTGACGGCCAATGCGGCACTCCTCACCCTGCTGGCCGGCCCCCGCTGGGCGATCGGTCCCCGTGACCTGGCCCTGCTGGGTGCGCGGAGCCGGGAGCTGGCCGGTCTGGCCACCGGCGGCGAGAGCTTCCACGGTGTCCACGAGCAGCTTGCCGCTGCCGTCGAGGGTGCTGACCCGACGGAGATCCCCTCGTTGTGCGACGCGCTGGAGGATCCGGGCGAGCTCGACTACTCGGCCGAGGCGCGGGACCGGTTCACCCTGCTGGCCGGGGAGCTGCGCGCTCTGCGTCGGGCGGCCGGTGAGCCCATCCTCGACGTGGTGCGTCGCATCGTCGACGTCACCGGCATCGATGTCGAGCTCGCCTCGTCGGTCAGCCCGGCAGCTGCCTCGCGCCGGGAGAACCTCGATCTCTTCGTCCAGGCGGTCGCCGACTTCCAGGCTGTCGACGGCCAGGTCACGCTGCCTGCGCTGCTGGCGTGGCTCGAGGCCGAGGATGAGTTCGGCCAGGGACTGGACGTGGCGACGCCGTCCGAGGCCGACTCGGTCAAGCTGCTGACGGTCCACCGCGCCAAGGGTCTGGAATGGGATGTCGTCTTCCTGGTCGGCGTCAGCGAGAGGAAGTTCCCGACCAACCAGACCCGCTCGACCTGGCTCACCGTCCCGCAGTCGCTCCCGGTGCCTCTGCGCGGCGATGCCGCCGACCTTCCGCAGCTCACCGGCCACGACCCGACCGCGATCAAGGACGTCAAGCAGCGGCGCAAGGAGCACGAGCAGCTCGAGGAGCTCCGGCTCGCCTATGTCGCCTGGACCAGGCCGCGGCACCGGCTCTTCGTCTCCTGCTGGCGCTGGACGCCGGCCAACAAGACCGGAGCCGGCCCCTCGGAGTACGTCCGGCGTACGCGAGACGCGCTCGCGGGCTGGGGTGCCGAGCCCGACCGCTGGGTCGACGTCGTCACCAAGGGCGAGGAGAACCCCTACCGCGACCGTGACGTCGACCTGCCGTGGCCGATCGACCACCGCACCACCGAGGTCCAGCGCCGCGAGGTCGCGGCCGCGATGGTGCGCTCGGCAGCAGCACCGGCCGAGGATATCGGTCTGGACGACATGCTGCTGCTGGAGCGGGTCCATCAGTGGGATGAGGAGATCTCCCGGATGCTGGAGGAGGTCGCCCGCGACGGCGCCAGCGACGTGGCGATCACGCTCCCGTCCTCTCTGTCGGCCACGACCCTTGCGCGGCTACGGGAGGACCCGGACGACTTCGCCCGGGACTTGGCACGACCGATGCCGCGCCGGCCGTCCTCGGCCGCCAGGTTCGGCACCCGCTTCCATGCCTGGGTCGAGGCGCGTTTCGGCCAGCAAGATCTTTTCGACGTCGACGAGCTACCGGGTCGTGGTGACACCGGGATCGAGGACGAGACCGACCTCAAGGAGGTCATCGCGGCGTTCGAGTCCAGCGCGTTCGCGTCCCGGGTCCCGCACCGCGTGGAGGCGCCGTTCGCGCTCGTGCTAGCAGGACAGGTGGTTCGTGGCCGGATCGATGCCGTCTACCTCGACCCCGAGGCCGGGCCGGGGGAGCGCTACCTGCTGGTCGACTGGAAGACCAACCAGCGCGCCAGTGCCGACCCGCTCCAGCTGGCGATCTACCGCCTGGCCTGGGCCGAGCTGAACGGCGTACCTCTCGACCATGTTCGTGCCGGCTTCCTCTACGTTCGCAGCGGCGAGCTCGTCGAGCCGGATGCTCTGCCGGGCCGTGACGAGCTGGAGCGGATCGTTGTCTCGGGGGCAGGTCCGGGCGGGTAGGTCGAGGCGGCTAGCGTGCGGGTGTGAGCTACGTGCACGAGCGGTTGAGCAGCGCGCGCTACGACAGAGCCTCCGCCCACCGAGCGGATACCGAGTGGATCGCCGAGCAGTGGGCCGACCCCGCCTCCCGGGTGGTCGTTCTGGCCGGCACGCGCATCCGGCCGGTGGACGGCGCCATCGAGTGGCTCTCCCCGGCGCAGGCCCCCGGAGGCGCTCGTTTGATGCTCGGAGTCCGCGACGGCATCGCGCACTTCGCGGTGGTGACAACGGAGCTCGCCGCCACCGATGCCTGGCTGCCGCTGCGCTCGCTGCTGTCTTTCCTCACCCAGGAGGAGGCGCCGCTGATCCTGCACGCGGTCGGGCTGGCCGAGTGGATGAGTGCCACCCGGTTCTGCGCCCGCTGCGGCCTGCCGCTGGATCCGGTCAAGGAGGGCCACGAGCTGGTCTGCGGTCACGGGCACACGACGTTCCCGCGCACGGACCCGGCGGTCATCATGTTGATCACCCACGGCGAGCCCGGAACGGCCGTGGAGCAGTGCCTGCTCGGGCGCCATCCGACCTGGCCGGCCGGCCGCTTCAGCACCCTCGCCGGATTCTGCGAGCCGGGGGAGTCGCTCGAGGACGCGGTGCGACGCGAGGTGATGGAGGAGGTCGGGATCGATGTCGGTGACGTCGAATACTTCGGCAACCAGCCCTGGCCGCTGCCGGCGAGTCTGATGCTCGGCTTCACCGGCGTCGCAGCGAGCACCGACATCGTCTGTGACGAGGACGAGATCGAGGACGCGCGCTGGTTCACCCGCGAGGAGCTGCGCGCAGGGGCCGAGACCGGCGAGCTGATCCTGCCCGGCGGCGTCTCGATCAGCAGGTCGCTGATCGAGGCCTGGTACGGCGAGGCGCTGCCCGGGAGCTGGTGATCTCCACCAAAGCCGCTCCAGCAGACCAGCTCCACCAGACCCGGTCCACCAACGGGGCACTCGACCGGTCGGTGAGGCGGCTCAGTCCTCTCCGATCCAGCCCTTGTGCCGGAACCACGCCCACATCGTGGCCGCGGAGACCACCATCGAGCCGACGCCGAAGAGCCAGAAGGCGACCGCGCCGTGCAGCAGGTTCCCCGAGATCCAGTTGAAGTTCATCCCGAAGAATCCGGTCAGGAAGCTGAGGGGCAGGAAGACGCTGGCCACGATCGTGAGCTGCTTGCCGACCTCGCCCTGGCGGTTGGCGACGTTGGACAGGTAGAGATCCGTGCACCCGCTGACCAGGTCGTGGTAGGAGTCGAGCAGGTCGGTGATCCGGATCAGGTGGTCGTAGACGTCGCGGAAGTAGTCGTGGCTGTCCTTGTCCAGTCCCGCAAGGTCGGCGATGGTCTCGATCTCGCGCGCGAACAGGTCACGCATCGGGGCGACGGCCTTGCGCAGCTTCAGCAGCAGTCGCTTGAGCTTGAAGATCTTGAGCAGCTCGTCCTTGCGGGGACGGTCGACGATCGCGTCCTCGAGATCGTTGATCTCATCATCGAGGCCCGACAGGATCGGGAAGTAGCTGTCGACGATGGTGTCGATGATCCGGTAGACGTAGTACTGCTCGGATCGCGTCGACCCCGTCGAGGTCAGTTGACCCTTCAGCCGGTCCAGGTCGCGAAACTCGTTGCGACGTACGGTGACGACGAAGTCCCCGCTGATGTAGCAGTGGATCTCCTCGAGCGGATGCGGATTGTCCTCCTCCGGCTCGGCATCGACGCCGCCGTGCACGACCAGCAGCGCCTGCTGGCCGTAGACGTCGAGCTTGGGCCGCTGGCCGAAGGCAAGGGTGTCCTGGACCGCGAGCGGATGCAGCCCGAGGATCTCGCCGAGGCGCCTGACGTCGTCATCCGAGGGGCTGACCAGGTCGAGCCAGAAGAACTCTTTGCGCTCGCAGCGGCCGCGCAGCGTCGCCTCATCGATCTCGCCCAGGACTTCCACGGCCGCGACGCTACCAACCGCCCTGAGGGGAGGCCCGGGGGCACCGGCTCGCCACAGTCAGGACGCGAGCGTCAGGACGGCAGCGTCAGGACGCGAGGGCGGCCAGCTTCTCCTTGACCGAGGCGAGGGACGGATTCGTCATCGACGTACCGTCCGCGTAGACCAACGTCGGGACGGTCTGGTTGCCGTTGTTCACCGACTCCACGATCTGGGCGGCCTCGGGGACCTGCTCGATGTCGACGACGTCGTAGGTGATGCCCTCACGGTCCAGCTGGCCCTTGAGCCGCTGGCAGTAGCCACACCACGGGGTGGTGTACATCGTGAACGTCTCGGCAGCCATCTGGTGATCTCGCTTCGGCTTCTAGGGGTAACCGTCTGTCGTGGTCAACCTATCCGGAGGGTCGGTTGTTCCCGCGGCGACCGTGGGCAGCGGAACTGTCGGCGCCGACATCTAAGGTGTGCCCAGACCCCAACCCCGATCCGAGGAGTCGTCTGCTCATGGCCTCGCCCGTCGATCTGCTCGACGCCCTCGACCCGGAGCAGCGCCAGGTCGCCGAGGCGCTGCGCGGGCCGGTGCGCGTGCTGGCGGGGGCCGGCACCGGCAAGACCCGGGCGATCACCCACCGGATCGCGTACGGCGTGGCCAGCGGGGTCTATGCGCCCACCGAGATCCTCGCCGTCACCTTCACCACCCGCGCGGCCGGGGAGATGCGGCAGCGGCTGCGCACCATGGGCGCAGGCAGCGTCCAGGCCCGCACGTTCCACTCCGCCGCGCTGCGTCAGCTGCGCTACTTCTGGCCGCACATCTACGGCACCGAGCTGCCGCAGCTGATCGAGTCCAAGATCGGGCTGCTGGCCAGCGCCGCGCGTCGCCACCGCGTGCAGACCGACCAGGCGCTGTTGCGCGACCTGGCCGCAGAGGTCGAGTGGGCCAAGGTCAGCAACGTCCATCCCGACGACTACGCGAAGGTCGCTGCCCGGCGCGGGCGCGAGGTCACCAACCTCGACGCCGCGACCGTCGGCCGCGTCTTCGGCAGCTATGAGGAGGTCAAGCGCAGCCAGGGCCGGATGGACATGGAGGACGTGCTGCTGCTGACCGCCGGCCTGCTCGCCGACGACGAGCGGGTGGCGGCGCAGGTGCGCCGGCAGTACAAGTGGTTCGTCGTGGACGAGTTCCAAGACGTCTCGCCGCTGCAGTCGGCGCTGCTCGATCTGTGGCTCGGAGGTCGCAACGAGATCTGCGTGGTCGGCGACCCCGCCCAGACGATCTACTCCTTCGCCGGTGCCGACGCGCGCTACCTGCGCGACTTCGGCAAGAAGTATGCCGGCACCACCTCGGTGGAGCTGGTGCGCAACTACCGTTCCACGCCGCAGGTCGTCGAGATCGCCAACACCCTGCTGCGCGGCTCGGCGAGTCAGGGCGTCGAGCTGCGCGCCCAGCGACCCGCCGGTGACGCCATCACCTATCACCAGCGGTCGGACGAGGTCGCCGAGGCCGATGCCGTCGCCGCCGAGATCCAGCGACTGCACGCCTCCGGCCGACCGTGGTCGCAGATCGCCGTGCTGTTCCGGATCAACGCCCAGTCCGAGACCTTCGAGGAGGCGCTCACCGGGCGCAGCATTCCTTATGTCGTGCGTGGCGCGGCGCGCTTCTTCGACCGTCCCGAGGTGCGCGAGGCCGTGACGCGACTGCGCGGCGCGGCTCGCTCCGACGGCGGCGAGCTGCTCGAGACCGTGCACGCCACCCTGGCCGGCATGGGCTGGACGCAGCGGCCGCCCGAGGCTCGCGGTCAGACCCGCGACCGGTGGGAGTCGTGGCAGGCGCTGGTCGACCAGGCGCACGAGTTCGCCCAGACCGGTGGTGACCTCACCGAGTTCGTGGCCGAGCTGGACCGCCGTGCGGCGGAGCAGCACGCCCCGGTCGCCGAGGGCGTCACGCTGGCGACCTATCACGCGGCCAAGGGCCTGGAGTGGGACTCCGTCTTCCTGGTGGGCCTGCAGGAGGGCACGCTGCCGATCAGCTATGCGCTGGACTCGCCGACCGCGGTGGAGGAGGAGCGTCGACTGCTCTACGTCGGGGTCACCCGCGCCCGCCTGGATCTGCACCTCAGCTGGGCGCTGGCGCGCCAGCCCGGTGGTCGGGGTGCTCGCAAGCCTTCCCGATTCCTTGACCCGCTGCTGCCCGCCTCCGCCCGGCCCGAGCAGCAGCAGTCCGCCAACCGGCGCGCGCGGATGTGCAAGACCTGCGGTCGTCCGCTCGGCACCGCGGGGGAGAAGAGCCGCGGTCGGCACGAGGACTGCCCCGCGGCGTATGACGAGAAGCTCTTCGAGCGGCTGCGGGAGTGGCGCCGAGAGGCTGCCGGCAACAAGCCGGCCTTCACCGTCTTCACCGACGCGACCCTGGAGGCGATCGCCGAGGCCAAGCCCGGCTCGCAGACCGACCTGCTGCGGATCAACGGGGTAGGGCGCTCGAAGCTCGACGCCTACGGGGAGGACGTTCTTGCGTTGATCGCCGAATCCGCCTGAATTTTCGTGGCAGGAATTCGTCGAAAAAAGATCGTTTATTCGTTTGCCGCCCTATCGCGGGGCGGGATACGGTTCCCTTGCCCGAGTCCGCAGACGATGCACCGAAGGAGGTGGCCACTGATGAGCATGATCACGATCAACCCGTCCGTTGAGCCGTCCTTCGGTATGCCCACGTCCTGCCACGCCTTCGCCACTGTTGCGCGCACGGCTGTCTGGACCCTGGTCACCCCCGCCACGGCCGCCATCACGGGTGCTGACCGCACGTACGCCCTTTCCCAGGGATTCGTGGGCAACGGTTCCAAGCGCCGCGATGGCAAGGGTTCCCCCTGGAGAACACCCGACTGTTGAAAGACAGCCGAGTCGCCTCCAGGCCGCGGAACCCGAACAACGGGATCCGCGGCCTTCTTGTTTCTCAAGGACTCAGCAGCCGCGGGACGCACACCCACAGATGTCCAACACACCGCGATCAGGTCAAGGAAAGGAGGTGACACATGACCGCCGTACTCGAGCCCACCCTCGGCCTTCTGCACGACGAGGCCGACCGGGTCGACGTCGAGCTGTTGCCGTGCCGGGCGAACAACCCCGAGCTGTGGTTCGCCGAATCGCCGCACGACGTCGAGTTCGCCAAGGCCCTGTGCCAAGCGTGCCCCGTCCAGGAGCTCTGCTTGGAGGGCGCACTCAACCGCCGTGAGCCCTGGGGCGTCTGGGGTGGAGAGCTCTTCCTGCAAGGGATCGTGATCCCGCGCAAGCGTCCACGCGGTCGTCCGCGCAAGTCCGACGTAGCCGCGTGATCACCGGAGCAATCAACCACCTCAACACATCACCTCAGGACACACGAGAACTGACATGAAGACTGACCGAATCAGGAGCAACACGATGAACTTGATGTTCGAAGATCTGGCGCGCGCGCAAATGTCCGCGCGCCTGGGAGAGGCGCAACAGTGGCGCCGGGCTCACAACCTGACCCGGGCCCGCCGACTCAGCCGCAAGGCGGAGAAGGCGGCACAGCAGGCGCGTCTGGCCCTCGCTCGCGTCCTGTGAACGTGGGACGTCGGTGCACCGGCTCCAGCCGGTGACCGAACGCCTCCGACACCCCTGATCGCGGGAGTGTGAACGATCTGCCCGTCCGAGCCCGGCTCGGACGGGCAGATCCATGTCCGGGCCACGACGCGGGCCTAGATTTGGCGTCATGGCACGCACCTGCGACCTCTGCGGTCGCCTCGAGGAGGATCCCGAGGCGCTGCTGACCTGGTCGACGGCCGTCGAGCGCGGCCGGGAGAAGTGGTTCTGCACGGACTGCTCGCGACGGAACCTGCGAGCGATGGAGGGCAAGCTCGACTCCGAGTGGTGGTGAGGCTCAGCCCGTGAGGGCGTCCCAGGCGCAACCGCAGTGCGGGTGACGCAGCCAGTGCTGCTGGGCGGCGAGGTCGTCACCTGCCGGCTCACCGAGGTGCACTGTGGTCGACCACGTCGTCGGCCGCTCGCCGCGGGCGAAGGCGAGCAGATCCCGAGCCAGCCAGCCCAGGCCGATCGTCAGCGTCGGGGCGCTCAGCTCCGGCGGTGTTGCGGCCCTGGCGAGCTGGTCCACCACCACGCCGTGGCGCGGATCGCGCTCGCACCGTGCGGCGTCGACACAACGCAGGCATGCCGTCTCACCCGGCACGACGAAGGGTCCCAGCTCCCATCCCCACGGCGTCGCGGCTGCGGCAAGGTGGGCGACACCGGCGCGTAGCAGTCCGTCGGCGAGGTCTCGCCGTACGGCACCGTGCGCCAGCAGGAGGTGGACCGGCCCCTCGTCGGCTGCCCGCAGCCCGGCGTCGCGCAGCCTCGCGGCGACCAGGTCGGTGAGCGCCCGAGGGCCGCTCACCACCACCGTCAGCTGCGGAGGTGGCGTTGACGGGGGAGCGAGCAGATCGGCCTGCTCGAGCCGTGCCAGTGCGGCCTCGGCGCTCGGGGGCAACGGCCCCAGCGCTCGCCCGTGCCGCAGGTCTTCGAGGAGCTTGCGCACCTCGGGCAGATCCCGTAGCACCGCCCGACGAGGCGCCTCCAGCCCGACCTGCAGGTGCAGGTCATCGCGGCGTACGGCGGCAAGACCGGGGCGCAGGCGAAGAGTCACTCCGCCACTGTCACACGGATCCTCGACGGGCGTCGGGCGTCATCCACAGGCAGCCCGAGGAAGCCCAGGAAGCCCAGGAAGCCCAGGAAGCCCAGGAAGCATCGCGGCCCCTGCGACCAGCCGGTCGCAGGGGCCACGATGAGAAACCCTGGAAGGCTCAGGCCTTGCCGAGGATCCGGTTGAGGTTGGTGCCACAAACCGGGCAGACGGCCTTGGCCATCTTCGTGCCCTTGTCGTTCACCTTGATCTCACCGGTCGCCTCGCGCTTCTCCTTGCACTTGACGCAGTAGAACTCGCCGCTCCAGCTCTCCGCCATGACGGCCTCCTTGCCTATTTCTCTTGGTCGTCGCGACGGGGTCTGAGAGAGAAGCCCGCCGGTGCCCACGGCGTATGCCGTAGCCGGATCGACCATACGGCACACATGGGCGCCTTGTGCAACACGGAGGGCACACATGTTTCCGCGTGTCGCGAGCGTGAATCGCCCGGGAGGGGGCACATGAGAGACCCCCGGTGCCTGGATCGTCCTTCGCCTTCCCCTTGCGAAGGACGTCCGGCGGCGCCGGGGGTCTCGTCTGGACACGAACCTAGGAGACCCTGCCGAGTCGGTCAACGCCGGCCATCCTCAGCCTGTGGATGAAACTGTGGAAGACCTGGTGACAACTCACCGTTCCCCGTGGACGACCCGCGGCCAACCGTGGACGACGCTGTGGAATCCTGGAGTGAGTCAGCGCCGAATCCGGCGCTGACCTGCACAGACGAATCTCCACGGGTTGTGGAGGAGAAATTCCAGGACGAGGAGCGGCGTGTCGGGACATGAGTACGGCGCTGGACCGGTCGCGGCGCTGCGTCGGATCGCCTTCCTGCTCGAGCGGGGTCGCGAGGACACCTACAAGGTCAAGGCGTTCCGGGCCGCGGCCGCGGCGATCCTGCCGCTGAGCGAGCACGAGCTGCGCGCCCGGGTCGCCGACGGGACGCTCACCGAGCTGGCCGGGGTCGGATCGAGCACTGCGACGGTGATCACCGAGGCACTGGCCGGCGGCGTACCGAAGCGGTTGGCCGACGTCGAGTGCGAGCACGGGGGGCCGCTCACGGACAAGGGCCACGACCTCCGCGCCCGTCTCAAGGGAGACCTGCACTCCCACTCCGACTGGTCCGACGGCGGCTCGCCGATCGAGGAGATGGCGTTCACCGCGATGGAGCTGGGGCACGAGTACCTGGTGCTCACCGACCACTCGCCACGACTCAAGGTCGCCCACGGCCTCTCAGCGGAGCGATTGACCAAGCAGCTGGGTGTGGTGGACGCGGTCAACGAGCACATCGCGACAGGCTCGATGTCCGGGGCAGGCGGCTTCACCCTGCTCAAGGGCATCGAGGTCGACATCCTCGACGACGGCCGGCTGGACCAGACCGACGCGATGCTGGATCGGCTCGACCTGCGGGTGGCCAGCGTGCACTCCAAGCTCGCCATGGAGAAGGCGGCGATGACCAAGCGGATGGTCACTGCCGTCTCCACCACCCGGATGAACGTCCTGGGGCACTGCACCGGTCGCCTGGTGACAGGAAATCGCGGCACCAGGCCGGGATCGGCGTTCGATGCCCGGGCCGTCTTCAGCGCCTGCGCGGAGCACGGGGTCGCGGTGGAGATCAACTCCCGCCCCGAGCGCCGCGACCCGCCGACCACCTTGATGGAGCTGGCCCGGGATCTCGGCTGCCTGTTCTCGATCGACTCCGATGCGCACGCGCCCGGCCAGCTCGACTTCCTCGTCCTGGGCTGCGAGCGCGCCGAGGCCGCCGGCATCGAGCCCGACAGGATCGTCAACACCTGGTCGAGAGAACGCCTCCTGGCCTGGGCGAACGGGTAGTTTGCACTCCATGGACACCTCCGCTGCCGCCCGGCCGGAGGTGGAGGTACGCCGCAGCAAGCGCCGGCGGCGTACGGTCTCGGCCTACCGCGAGGGCGACCGCATCGTGGTGCTCATCCCCGCGTCGATGTCGCGCCGCCAGGAGGCGGAATGGGTGGAGACCATGGTCGCCCGGCTGGAGCGCTCCGAGCAGCGCAAGAAGCCCAGCGACGCCGACCTGCTCAAGCGGGCCCTCGGGCTCTCGGACCGCTACTTCGGTGGCCTGGCCATCCCCGAGTCGGTGCGCTGGGTGGAGAACCAGAACGCTCGCTGGGGCTCCTGCACGCCGATCGACCGCACCATCCGGCTCTCCGCGCGGCTGCAGGGCATGCCGTCGTGGGTGCTGGACTACGTGCTCGTGCACGAGCTGGCGCACCTGTTCGAGCCGAACCACAACGCACGGTTCTGGGGCTGGGTGGACAGGTTCCCGCAGGCTGAGCGGGCCAAGGGCTACCTGGCCGGATGGTCTGCCGCCGCCAAGCTCGAGGCGCCGCCGGGGGACGAGCTGGACTAGCCCGAGAGGTCACTTTCTGCGCTGCGAGAGGCCGGCCTCCGCCACCACGCTGTCGAAGGTGGGACGGTCCAGCGCGGAGCCTTCGCGGCGTACCTGTGCCAGGACCAGCACGCGGTCGAGCCGGATCTCGCTAGCGCGGTGGTCGTGATCCCAGGTGCCCGTGCCGATGTCGAGCCAGCGGTGGCCGAAGCGGTCGGTGGCGACCCCGCCGCGGCCCTGTCGGATCGCGTCGTGGTCGTGGTCCTTGCTGGTCAGCATCAGCGCAAGCCAGCTGCGCCCGCGCGTCCCGACGATCAGCACCGGCCGGTCCTTGCCGCGGGTGGCGTCCTCCTCGAAGGGCACCCAGGCCCAGCAGACCTCACCCGGCTGCGGCAGCCCGTCGGAACGTGGGGCGTAGAAGATCCGGTCCGGGGCGATCCGGCCGGCCAGCGGCGGGAAGATCCGGGCGAGGAATCGGCGCATGCCCGCGACCGTACCGCGAGAGGCGACCACTCGGTCGACCGAAGGTGACCACTCGAGCCACCAAAGGTGACCTCTCGAGCCGCAGAAAGTGACCTCTCGGGCGTCAGAAGGTGACCTCTCGGCGGCGGGCGAGCTCGATCAGGTCCAGCATGTCCGGATCGTCGTTGGGCAGCTCGGCGACCGGGAACCACCGCACGTCGAGCGACTCCTCGGAGACGGCAGGTACGGCGTCGGCAGGCGCCACCGCGACGAAGCGCACGTCGTAGTGATGCACCCCCTCACCGCAGAACGGCACCTCGTGGTCGCTGAGCTGCACAGGCACGGGGTCGAGCACCAGGCCGGTCAGGCCCGACTCCTCGCTCGCCTCGCGCGCGGCAGCGGCGAGCAGTGAGGCGTCGCGGGTCTCCAGGTGACCGCCGAACTGGAACCACCGCTGCGCCTTGGCGTGCAGCGTGAGCAGCACCGCGTCCCCGTCGGCGGAGAGCACGAGGGTGGAGGCGGTGAGATGGTGCGGCCGGTCCTCGCGCAGGACACCGGAGGCGTGTGCGGCCAGGTAGTCGACGTAGCGCTGCCGCAGCCCTTCCTGGCCGGCGGTGGGCGCCGTCCAGGACGAGAGGGTCAGCAGCGCCTCCTCACGCAGCTGGTCGCTGACCAGCCCGCGAGGAGCGAGCGGGCGTCTCGAAGCGCTCACACGTCCTCGCCGGCGTCGCCTGCCGTCGGGCCCGAGCCGCCTTCGAGGAGCTTGCGCAGCTCGGCGTCGAAGTCGGCCTCGGTCAGCGCCTCGGGAGCCTCGGCGCCCTCGCGGAACCCGAGCGGGTCGTCCAGGTCGGCCGAGGTGGGCAGCAGGGCCGGCGACATCCAGACGCCGTCGCGGGCCTCCACGCCCTGGCGGTTGCGCAGCGAGCCCCACAGCGTGGCGGCGTCGCGCAGCCGGCGCGGACGCAGCTCCAGCCCGACGAGGTTGGCGAAGGCCTGCTCGGCGGGGCCGCCCGCGGCGCGCCGGCGGCGTACGGCCTCTTGGAGCTTGGTGGCGGCCGGCATCCGATCCGCGGTGGCCATCGTGACCACCTCGTCGACCCAGCCCTCGACGAGGGCGAGCGCGATCTCGAGCCGCTCCAGCGCGGCCTTCTGCTTGGGTGACTGGGGCAGCTCGAACATGCCGCCCTCGAAGAGCTCCTGCAGCGCCTGGGGGTTGTTCACGTCCACGCCGCGCATCTGCTCCTCGATCCGCTCCTGGATCGCCTGCAGGTTGACCTCGACACCGGCCGCGTAGTCGCGGACCGCGCCGATCAAGTGGTCGCGCAGCCACGGCACACCGCCGAAGAGCCGCTGGTGGGCGGCCTCGCGCAGGGCGAGGTAGAGCAGCACGTCGTCCTCCTCGACACCGAGTCCCTCGGCGAACGGCGCGACGTTGGTGGGCAGCAGCGCCGCGCGACCGGGTGCGGCCAGCGGGACGCCGACGTCGGAGAGGCTGAGAACCTCGTTCGCGAGTGCCCCGAGCCCGGAGCCGACCTGGCTGGCCAGCAGCGCGCCGACGGCCTTGCCGAGGAAGCCGGCCATCGGGCCGGCCATCGCCGCCACCTCCTCGGGCAGGGCGCCGGAGAGCGAGGAGACCGAGGACTCCGCGACCGGCTCGACGAGCTGCTTCCACACGTCGGTGGTGTTGACGATCCACTCGGCCTTGCTCCACGCGGTGGCGGTGACGATGCCGGACGAGAAGGCGGTGGTCTCCTCGAGCCAGTGGTCGGCGAGGCGTACGGCGTCGGACACGGCGTCCTTCTGCCGCTGGGACGGCGTCGGGTCGGGCGTAGCCGCGGCGTTCTTGCGCGCGGTGTCGAGGGCGACGTCCCAGTTGAGCGGGCCGTCGTAGGGTTGCATGAGGGACTGGATCTGGCCGAAGATCTGGCTCAGGTCCATCCCGGCGGGAAGGCCGCCGCCGGCGCCGAAGAAGGCCTCGAACGGTGTGCCCTTGAACGGGTTCTGCGGGTCCTCTGGGCCTGGCGTCTCACTCATGCCCCCAACGGTACGCGGTCTTTGGACACGGCGGCGCGGGCGCCGCGTGAGGTGCGGGCGGCGGCGGATAGGGTCGTTTCGTGAGCGCTGTGCGACTCGTCGACATCCGCGAGACCCCCCTCGACACCGGCGAGGTGTGCGCCGCACTCGACGACCCGGCCAGCGGTGGCCTGACGCTCTTCGTCGGCCGGGTGCGCGACCATGACCACGGCGTCGGGGTGAAGGGGCTCGGCTACAGCGCCCACCCGAGTGCGCTGGAGCGGCTGCGCGAGGTCTGCGAGAGGGTCGCCGCGGATCACGATGTGCAGGTCGCCGCTGTGCATCGGGTGGGGGACCTGAGCATCGGCGACATCGCGGTGGTGGTGGCAGCGAGCGCCGGCCACCGCGGTGACGCGTTCGCGGCCTCGCGGGACCTGATCGACACCCTCAAGCAGACCGTGCCGATCTGGAAGCACCAGCTCTTCGCCGACGGCACCGAGGAGTGGGTCGGTACGCCCTGAGCACGCCCCGCGTGGCTGCGCCGTACCGCGGCTCGCACTGCCTAGGCTGAGCGGGTGGAGATCCTGCTCTGGCTCGTGCCGTCCGTGCTCGTCACGGCGGTGGCGATGGTGTGGGTCGGCTGGGTCGGGCGCGAAGGCCGCGGCGAGGTCGACCCCGAGGTCGCCATCCGCCGGATGGCGGCTGCGCTGAGCAAGCCCAGCCCGCAGCAGTACGCCGCCGGCAAGCAGCGTCGCGAGCGGTCCACCGGAGTCGCCGTCCGGCCCTCGCGGCGCCCCGCGCCGAAGAGCGAGCCGAAGGGCGAGTCCGGGGCTGCCGAGAAGCACGCCTCCTGATCGGCAGCGGCTCGGTCCGGCATCGGGTGCGTGAATCTTGGACCCGGATGAGAAGGTGGCGCCATGAAGCAGCGCTCCGTGGCGGCCATGATCGCGCTCTCGGCAGTCGTCGTGCTGCTGCTCGTCGCGTGGCTCGCGCCGCTGCCCTACAGCGTCTACCGCCCCGGCGTGACGCTCAACGTGCTGGGCGACGAGAGCCCCGACGGCAAGCCGATCATCCAGGTCTCGGGACACCCGGCCTACCGTGACGGCGGCCAGCTGCGGATGACGACCGTGTCCGTCACCCGACGCGAGACCCGTCTGGGGCTGTGGGACCTGCTCGGCGCCTGGTTCGACCGGGACGCGGCCGTCTATCCCCGCTCCGCGGTCTACCCGGACACCTCCGGCACCGAGCAGGAGGACACCAACGAGGGCGCGGTGGAGATGGCCAGCTCGCAGGACACCGCCACGGCGGTGGCCCTCAAGGAGCTCGGCATCTCGGTGCCGCAGATGTTGGAGATCGTCGCTGTCGTACCGAAGTCTCCGGCTGACGGCCACCTGCAGGCCCACGACCTGCTGGAGCAGGTCAACGGTACCGACGTGACCTCGCCCGACGCGGCGGTCAAGGCGATCCAGGCGGCGCCGGCAGGCAAGCCGGTCGAGCTGACAGTGCTGCGCGACGGCAAGCAGACCACCGTCTCGTTCACACCCGGGGAGAAGAACGGCAAGCCCTACCTCGGCGTCTCGCTCGGGATGGGCTACAAGTTCCCGTTCCAGGTCTCGGTGGACATCGACCCGGCGATCGGCGGCCCGAGCGCGGGCCTGATGTTCTCGCTCGGCATCTACGACACCCTCACGCCCGGATCGCTGACCGACGGCAAGCCGATCGCCGGCACCGGCGAGATCGAGACCGACGGCAGCGTCGGGCCGATCGGCGGCATCCAGCAGAAGATCCCGGCGGCGCGCGACGCCGGCGCCAAGCTCTTCCTGGTCCCGGCCGACAACTGCAACGACGCCGAGGGCGCCAACAACGGCAGCATGCGGCTGGTCAAGGTGACCACCATGGACTCGGCCGTGAAGGCGATCCAGACCTGGGTGAAGAACCCCAACGCGACCCTGCCGACCTGTGGGAGTGCCTCATGAGCGAGTACGACGAGCAGCGCGACAACGAGCTCGAGGGCGTCGACGGGTTCAGCGGCGAGCTCGACGACGACCTCGACACCGACCCGGCGCTGGCCGCCGCCGTTCTGGAGATCGAGGAGCATGCCGCGGGGGAGGGCTGGGATCGCCCGGCGCGGCTCTACGCGCTGGTCGACACCGCCACCCTGGTAGCGCAGGAGCCCGCCCTGGCCTCGCTGATGGGCCTGGACGCGGCCTCGGCCCAAGGGTCGCTGACACCGATCGAGCAGGACCAGCTCGCCCCGCACGTGCAGCTCGAGGACGTCCTTCCCACGCTGGTGTGGCCGGAGGGCGTGGTGGGCTGTGCTGCCGTCGTAGAGCGGCTCGTGCTGCCGCCGGACGTCAGCGGCGAGATCCCCGAGGACCCGAGCGCCGCGGCCGAGTTCGCCGCCAGTCATCCGGCCCGGCAGGAGGTGCGCATCATCGCAGGCGTCACCCGTGCCGGTGCCACCTACAGCGCGCTGCGGCTACGCTCGCACGACGACGCTGCCTCGGTCGCCGCGGGCGCCGACCTGGTGCCACAGCTGACCCAGCTGCTCGCGGCCACTCTGGAGAGCGACGCGTGAACACCCCCTTCGGCTCCTCGCTGCGCGACCCCGCTGGACCCGCCACGGCGTACGGGGACCCCGCATGAGCGAGCACTACGACGACGACCGCGCCGAGGCGCCCCGATCGTCGGGCCGGCTGCGGGTGCTCACCGCGAGCGCGCTCGTGCTCGTCATCGCCATCGTCCTGGTCAACAGGTTCGCGGTGTTCTACACCGATCGCCTCTGGTACGACTCGGTCCACGCAGGCCACGTCTTCACCACCCTGTTCTGGACCAAGGTGGGGCTGTTCGCCGTCTTCGGCGTGCTGATGGCGGTCGTGATCGGCGGCTCGATGGTGGCCGCGTTCCGGGTGCGGCCGTTCTTCACGCCGGAAGAGGAGCACAGCAGCCTGAGCCGTTACCGGGACGCGATCACGCCGATCCGCACCTGGCTGCTGATCGGCGTGAGCGTGGTCAGCGGCATCTTCGCGGGCGTCTCAGGTGCCGGCCGATGGCGCTCCTACCTGCTGTGGCGGCACGGCGGCTCCTTTGGACAGAAGGACCCGCACTTCCACAAGGACGTCGGCTTCTACGTCTTCGACCTGCCCTGGTGGCACTTCCTGGTCGACTTCGCCCTCACCGCGACCGCGCTCGGCCTGGTCGCAGGAGTGGTGGTGCACTACCTGTACGGCGGCATCAAGCTGCAGGGCAGCCAGCGGATGACACCGGCCGCGCAGGCGCACGTCTCGGTGCTGCTCGGCGTGTTCGTGCTGCTCAAGGCGGTCGACTACTGGCTCGACCGCTACGACCTGGTGCACAGCAGCGGGCCGCTGTTCACCGGCATCGGCTTCACCGACGATCACGCGGTGCTGCCGGCCAAGAACATCCTGACCGGCATCGCGGTGATCTGCGCGGTGCTGCTCTTCCTCAACGTCTGGCGCCGCACCTGGGAGCTGCCCTCGATCGGGCTGGCGCTGCTGGTGCTCTCCTCGGTGCTGCTCGGGCTGATCTGGCCGGCCATCGTGCAGGGGTTCCAGGTCAACCCGTCCCGCTCGGACAAGGAGCGGTCCTACGTGGCGGCCAACATCGCCGCGACGCGGACGGCGTACGCGATCGACGACGCGCACGTGCAGGAGCAGACCTACCCGGACACCGCGAACGCGTCGAAGGCGAACGCGGACGCCCTCGACGAGCAGGCATCCTCGCTGCCGGTCGCCGACCCGGTGGCGTTGCAGCCGCAGTTCGAGCAGACCCAGCAGGTGAAGTCCTACTACCAGGTGACCAACCCGCTCGACGTCGACCGCTACTCCGTCGACGGGCAGGACCGCGCCGTGGTGCTGGGTGTGCGCGAGGTCAAGGACAGCGGCATCACCGGCAGCGACCGCAACTGGACCAACCTGCACACCGTCTACACCCACAGCGACGGCGTCATCGCCGCCTACGCCAACCAGCGCGACCGGTCGAACACCACCGAGAGCCGCGACGTGCAATGGGCTCAGACCAGCGATGTCGACGACATCAGCGGCGGACCGTTCGAGGACCGGATCTACTACGGCGAGGACAGCCCGAACTACTCCGTCGTCGGGCGGCCGAAGGGCGCCTCCTCCGTCGAGCTGGACCTCGGCAGCAACGGTTCGGACAACGCCACCACCACGACGTACGACGGCGAGGGCGGGGTGGCGATCGACTCCACCTTCCGGCAGCTGCTCTACGCGGTGAAGTTCGGCTCTGCGAGCTTCCTGCTCAGCGAGCGGGTCAACGACCAGTCCAAGGTGCTCTACAACCGCGACCCGAAGACCGCCGTGCACAAGGTCGCGCCCTGGCTCACCCTGGACAACAACCCCTACCCGGTGGTGACCGGCGGACGGATCGTCTGGGTGGTGGACGGCTACACCACCACCGACGAGTACCCGGAGTCCGAGCGCAAGTCGCTGCGCGACATGACCGACGACGCCTCCCAGGCGACCCCGGGTCTGCGCGCGCTGCCCAACGACGACATCAACTACATGCGCAACTCGGTCAAGGCGACCGTGGACGCCTACGACGGCACCGTGACGCTCTACGAGTGGGACTCCGACCCGATCCTCAAGGCGTGGGAGTCCGCCTTCCCCGGCGTGGTCAAGCCCAAGGCTGACATCCCGGCCAACCTGCTCACGCACCTGCGCTACCCCGACTACCTCTACAAGGTGCAGCGCTACCAGCTGGCTCGCTATCACGTCACCAATGCCACCGACTTCCTGCGCGGCTCGGACCGCTGGCAGGTCCCGGAGTCGCCATCGGTGCCCGGCCACCTGCAGACCCCCGCGCGGATGTTCCTGGACTCCGCCGACGGCACCCAGACCTGGTCGATGACCTCGACGTTCGTGCCCGACAGTCGCAGCAACCTCGCGTCGATCATGACGGTGAACTCGGAGGCCGGGTCGAGCAACTACGGGAAGATCACCTTGCTCACCGGCTTCGACCAGAACGCGAGCGGGCCGGCGCAGGTCTACAACGCGTTCCGGAACAACACCAAGATCGCCGAGGTGATCGGTGCCTTCGCGCGCAGTGGCAGCTCGGCCGTCTACGGCAACCTGCTGACGGTGCCGCTGACCAAGGCGGGCTTGCTGTACGTGCAGCCGGTGTACGCGGTGCAGGCCACCGGGTCGCCCTCCTCCTACCCCGTGCTGGCCTATGTGCTGGTCTCCTACGACGGCCAGCTCGGCTACGGCCCGACCCTGGGCGATGCGCTGACCGACGCGCTGAAGAACGGGGGAGAGGGCAGCACGACCACGACCCCCGGCGGAGGTGCGACGGGCTCGCCCACGCCGTCGCCTACCGGCTCACCTTCGTCCGGTCCGTCAACGTCGCCCTCCACCTCGCCCGCCAACACCGGCGCGGCCGCGTTGCTCGAACAGGCCAAGGCTCTCTTCGCCCAGGCGGACGAGGCCGGCAAGGCCGGGCAGTACGTGAAGCGTGAGCGGTTGATCAAGCAGGCCGAGCAGAAGGTCTCGCAGGCTGCCGGGAAGCTGTCCGCCCAGCAGTGACCTGCTCCCGATTTGGCCCGGATGTGGGCCCGGGGTAGTGTTCTACCTACCGACGCGGGGTGGAGCAGCTCGGTAGCTCGCTGGGCTCATAACCCAGAGGTCACAGGTTCAAATCCTGTCCCCGCTACAAAGGTTCAGGCCCGGAATCCACGGATTCCGGGCCTGAAAGCATTTGCCGCCCGGCGGAGTGGGATGCGCGCCGCGGGATTGCGGCCGCTCAGGCTAATGGCACCCGACCCCCGCGATGGTGGCCGATGTGAGTGTCGTCGGGTCCCTCGGAGCGGCGGACAGGCACGTTCACCTGGATCGTCGGCGGCGAGGACACCGCTGGTCGGCCGGCATCCCGTTCGCCGTCCTCGCCGTGGTCGCGCGTGTCCTGATCGTCAGGCTGCCGCTCACCCCCGACGAGGGCGGCTATCTGCTGGCGGCCTCGCAATGGCATCTGGGCACGTCGACGTACGGCGCCTATTTCGTCGACCGGCCCCCGTTGCTGATGGCGATCTATGCCGGTGCGGACCTGCTGGGTGGTGGGCTGGCGCTGCGTGTCATCGGCGTGGTGGCGGCGGCGGTCGCGGTGCTGATCGCCGGCCGGATCGGTGGCCGCGCCGCTGCCGCTGCTGCGGCCGTCTTCGTGATCACGCCGTTGTTCGGCACCGGCAACGTGGACGGCGAGCTGCTGGCGCTCCCGCTCGTCCTCGGCGGCCTGTTGATGCTGGTGCGTGCCCTCACCCCGGCCGAGCCTCATCTGGGCCGTGTTGCGGCAGCTGCCGGGGTGCTGGCGATGGCGGCCGTCCTGGTCAAGCAGGACATGGTCGATGTCTTCGTCGGGGCGGTCGGGGCGAGCGCGGCGCTGGCGGTGGATCGGCGGTGGCAGCACCTCAGGGAGCTGCTCATCGGATTCGCGGTCGGCGCGCTGTCAACCGGGGTTTCGGCGCTCGGCCTGGCATGGCTGCGTGGCACCTCGCCGACCCGACTCTGGGACGCCTTGGTGACCTTCCGCGTCCAGGCAGGAGCGGTGATCTCCGCCAACGGCGACGCAGCGGGCGGAACCACGGAGCGCCTCCATGTCATGCTCCGGGCGCTGGTCCTCTCGGGCGCTCCGCTCGTCGCCGTCGTCGCTCTGGTGGCAGCGGGCATGCCGCCGATGGGCCCCTCCCGGGGAAGAGCACCCGAGCTCGACCTGCGGTGGGTCGCTGTGCCGGTGCTCACCTGGGAAGCCGTCGGCGCCCTCCTGGGCGGCAGCTACTGGCTGCACTACCTGATCGCGCTGATCCCAGGCATCGTCCTGCTCGTCGCCGCGGTGCCTCTGCACGCCTCGACCTGGAAGCGACGTCTGCTGGCCGGCGCGCTCGTCATCGCCGGGATCAGCACGTCGGACCTGTTCGCGCAGGGTGTGGCGCACCAGCCCGCCCCGAGCAGTGATGCCCAGGTCTCGGCGTACCTCGCCGCGCACCGGCGCTCGGGCACGACGGTGGTGGTGGCCTTCGGACATCCGAACATCGTCTATGACGCCGGCATGACGAGTCCCTATGAGCACCTGTGGAGTCTCTCGGTCCGGGTGCGCGACCCGAGACTGTCCGAACTGATGACGGTCATGGGCGAGCCTCAAGCCCCGCAATGGGTCGTGGTCGCAGGCGCCTCCCTCGACACGTGGGGCGTCGATGCCACTGCTGCGGAGCAGGTGCTGCGCCAGCACTATCGGCTGGCGACGACGGTCGAGGACTGGCGCGTCTTCGAGAGGAACTGACCGCGACGGCGTGGCTACTGATCTGCCGAGGTCGGTGCCGCGGCCGGAAGCCTGATCTCGAAGACGGCGCCGCCCGATGGCGCGCGCGTCTGCAGCGTCACGTCGCCGCCGACACTGCGCGCCACCCGGCGGGCCAGGGCGAGGCCCAGCCCACTCCCGCCGCTGCGCGTCTGGCCAGGGACGAAGATGGCCTCGGCATCGCGTTCCTGCACCCCCGGGCCGTTGTCGGCGACCCGGATGAGGGTCCAATCGCCTTGTTGCGCAGCGGTGATCTCGACGTGGTCCGCGTGCTGGACGGCATTCTCCAGGACGGGTGCGATGGCGCGCGCCGCCAGCGCGGGCGTCACAGCCACGCGGGGGTCGCAGGCGAGTGCCACCTCGATCCGCTCTGCGTCCGGAAGGTCTCGCAGGAGAGCGCGTACGACGGCCTCGACGTCCGCCTCGTCGGTGTGGGCGCCCGTCGCCTTGGAACGCGCCAGGTCGACCAGCCCGGTGATGGTGGCCGCCATGTCATGACACGACGCCGTGATGTATCCCAGGTCCTCGCGCAGCTCGTCGTCGAGGTCGTCGCGGTCGGAGATGACCTCGGCGGTGGCGAGCACGGCGGTCAGGGGCGTTCGCAGCTCGTGGGCCAGCTCTGAGGTGAGACGCTGTTCGTCGAGGATGGCGCGGCGTACGCGATCAAGGAGCCGGTCGAGGGTGTGGCCCAGCGCCCGGATCTCGTTGGACGGCGGTCCCAGACCGAACCGACGGTCGAGATCGTGCTCGCTCCATGCCTCGGCGGTGTGTGCCATCTGGGCCACCGGCGCGAGCGCGCGACGACTCGCCCAGGCGACCAGGATCGTGGCGAGGACGACGATGACGCCGCCGATGCCGACCGAGATCGCCAGCGCGCCGTGGATGATCTCCTGATAGCTGTCGAGGCGCTCGGAGATGACCACGACACCGTGCGCTCCGGTCGGGGTCGTGAACGGCTGCCCGAGCAGTTCGAAGGCGTCACCGATGTGCGTACGCCGAGCGACCTTCGTGGTCGACAGCTCGTCGAAGACGTGTGCCTGCGATGGCGGTACGACCCCCGCGACGAGCGCTCCGGTCTGGTCGTAGACGGCGACGCCGGGGTCCATCCGGGCGTCCGGGATGGCGAGCAGACCGCTGGACGTGCCCGCCTCGGCTGAGCTGATCACCGCGTCGGCGCGGTCGTCGAGCACCTTGACGACGGCGCTGTGCGAGGAGCGTGAGAGTGCGACCTGGATGACGAGGACGAGCAGCACCGCCACCGTCGTACCGAAGATGGCGGTCACGCTGACCAGCCGCCGCCGGTAGGACAGGTTGTCAGCGCCGAAGCCGAACCACGAGGCGACCCTTCGCAGGGGCGTCATCGCTGGCGAAGGCCGGGTGGGGGAGCTGTTCACGAGACCTTGAAGCCGACCCCGCGCACGGTCTCGAGGGACAGCGGCGACGCGATCGACTCCAGCTTCACCCGGACACGCCTGATGAAGCTGTCGATCGTGTTCTCGGCCACGATCGCACCATCGGGCCACGCTGCTGAGACGACGGCCTGACGGCGTACGACCTCGTCGGGCCGTGACAGGACCGCCGCCAGGATCCGGTACTCGGTCGGCGTCAGAGCCACCTCCCCGGTCTCGGACCGGACGGTGTGTCGCAACGGGTCGAGGACCAGGGCCGCGTCGACCGGATCGCGCCGCGCTGCGCGGCTGATCAGGACGTTGAGCCGGGCGACGACCTCCTTGATCTCGAACGGCTTGACGACGTAGTCCTCGGCTCCGACGGCGAAGCCCTGCAGCTTCTCGTGCGTGCCACCCAGCGCAGTGAGGAAGAGGACCGGGGCGTCCTGGCCGGCGGCCTTCAGCGCCTGGACCACGTCGCGACCGTCGGCGTCGGGAAGACCGATGTCCATGACGATGGCGTCCAGACCGGCTTTGGTGCCGAAGAGACTGATCGCCTCGGCTCCGTTGAAGGCTGCGACCACCGCCATGCCGGCCTGCTCCAGGCCGCGGCTCAGGGCGCGCCTGATGGCCGGCTGGTCCTCGCAGATCCCGATCGTCGCCATGTCCTGATCCTCGCATCCCCTACGCGACGGCGTCGGTGTCCGAGGGCATGGGCGCCTCCGTGCGATCGACGGACGTCGCGCTGAGATAGACCACGACGGCGAGGATCGCGGCGAGGAAGCCGAGGCTGGGCCACAGCGTGCCCAGGCCGAGGCCGCCCTCGGGCTTGTCGAGGGAGAGGTAGTCGCCGATGTTGGCGCCCAGGGGCCGGGTCAGGACGAAGGCGACCCAGAAGGCGGCAACGGCGTTGGCTCCGCTCCTCCAGGCGATGAATGTCAGTGCGATCAGGCCGAGTGGCAACAGGATCGAGACGCCGGGGGTCCAGCCGGTGAGCTCGACGGTCCAGTCGCCGAGCGCGGTGCCGAGGGCGAAGGTGACCAGGACGGTGAGCCAGTACCAGCCCTCGCGGGACCGGGTGTTGACGGTGTGGATGGACAGCGTCCGCTCGCGCACCCACCAGGCGGCGAAGACGGTGGCGAGCAGGACCGAGAAGACGGTGCTGCTGATCCACAGCGGCACGTTGTGCCCATCGGTGAGGTTGTCGGTCAGCAGCGTGCCCTCCACGCTCACCAGCACCACGGTCAGCCAGTAGATCCAGGGTGTGTAGCGGCGGGTCCGGAACTGCACTACCAGCGCCGCCACCAGTGCCACGCCGAAGAGGACCGCCGTGTTGAGCAGCCCGAAGCCGAGCGTCTCGTTGATGTAGTCGGCGAAGCTCTCACCGACGCTGGTGCACAGGATCTTGATGACCCAGAAGTAGACGGTGATCTCCGGGACCTTGTTGAGCATGGTGCCGCGCGTGATGGGCGGCGTGGTCTGCGTCGTCATACCGGGGAGCGTCACGGCCCGGTTGTGCCATTCGCCTGACCGCACGGGTGCCACTCGCGGGCCTCGAGCCCCGCCGGTCAGGTGAATGGCATCCCCGAGCCGTGGAAGATGGAGGCGTGCAGCAGGTCGAGTTCTGGGCGGGGCTCGCTGCGCTGTCGCTGGTGACCACCGGGTTGGCGCGTTGGGCGCGAGTGGGTCTCGGATGGCAACCGGCGCTCGCCCTGCTCCGTGCGACGGTGCAGCTCGGCGTCGTGGCGGCGCTGCTGCGCGGCGTCATCACCGTGCCGTGGACGGTCGTTGCGTTCATCGTCTTGATGCTGACCACGGCGTCGTGGACCTCGGGAGGCAGGCTCTCCCGCCTGCCGCGCGGCCGCCGGTCGGCGGCCCTGGGCGTGGTCGGGGGTGCGACCGCGGCTCTGGTGCCCGCACTGGGTCTTCGGCTGGTCACCCTCGACACCCAGCACGTCGTGGCGATCGGCGGCATCGTGATCGGTGGGGCGATGAACGCTGCCACCCTGTCCGGACGGGGCTTCCTGCACACCGCCGCGCTCCGCCGCGATGAGGTGGAGGGCTGGCTCGCACTGGGAGCGACCCCGGTCCGGGCCTACGACGACATCGCACGCCGGTCGGTGCGCGAAGCGCTGCTGCCGAACCTGGACCAGACGCGAGCCACCGGCCTGGTGACGCTTCCCGGTGCCTTCGTCGGTGCGCTCTTCGGCGGCGCCGGTCCCCTCGAGGCCGCGAAGTTCCAGCTGGTCGTGCTCGCGTCCATCGGTCTGGCGATGCTGGTCTGCGGTCTCGTGGTCACCGGTCTGGCGAGCCGATCGCCGTACGTGATCGTGGATTGAGGCCGGGCGCGCCGCCCGGCCTGCCATCTACCTGACCGGTGCGCATGCAACGGGCCCTTCGGCTGGTACGCCGTCCTCGCGGCACCTAGCGTCGTCGCCATGCCGCTGCGCAACCGCCCCTTCCCCGCACCCAAGGTCCCCGAGGTCTTCCTGATCTTCTGGGTCATCAAGCTGCTCACCACCGGTATCGGTGAGACGGCTTCGGACTTCCTCGGCACCTGGAGCATCCCGGCCGCGGCTGTCATCGGCGTGGGCGGGTTCTTCGCATCGCTGTGGTGGCAGACCCGCGCAGCGACCTACCACCCGATGCGGTACTGGATCACCGTCCTGTTCGTCGCCGTCTTCGGCACCATGATCGCCGACGGTCCACATGTAGCGCTCGGTACGCCGTACTACGTCGACTCGACGATCTACCTCATCCTGCTCTCCGGACTCCTCTACTGGTGGAAGCGGACGGAGGGCACGCTCGACATCCACTCGATCACCACCAGTCGGCGAGAGCGGTTCTACTGGGGCACGGTCCTGATGACCTTCGGCCTTGGCACAGCGCTCGGCGACACGACCGCGCAGAACCTCCACATGGGGTACGGCTGGTCGGTGGTGCTCTTCGCCGTTCTGATCGTGGTACCGCTGGTGGCCTGGCGACTGGGTGTCAGCTCGGTGATCTGTTTCTGGGCGTCTTACTCGCTCACGCGACCGCTGGGTGCCAGCATCGCCGATGGTCTCGCCGTCGGCCGGCACGCCAGTCCGCCCGGCCTCGGGTGGACGACAGGGCTGGTCACTCTTGTCGGCCTGGTGATCTTCGCCGCGCTGGTGGGCTATGTCGCGGCGACGCACACCGACATCGAGGGCTCACACGCAGCACATGGGATCCAGAGCGACGACGAGCTGCCGACGATGGACGCCGAGCTCGACTGACTCCTCTTCGTGCAGCCCCCCAGTGCACGCCGGCCATCAGCGTCCTGATCGGCCGGGTGGCGAGGAGTACGGCGGCGCCGGCGGCTATCGCGATCAGCCCGAGGAGCGGGGCGGTGTTAGTCGAGGGCCGTCGTGGGCCGAGTTTCGTCCCGACCGCGGCGAAGACCGGGGCGAGCGCGATGATCATGACCGGGTTGATCGACGGCACCCAGGAGACCGGCATCTTCCAGCCGAAGAGGTTGCGGTCGAGGCGCTTATCGAGCCTTGAGTGCCATGAAGCGCTTCTTCGCCGTACGAACGGCCAGGCTTGGCCTGACGCTACGCCCGCACACTCGCGACCGGCTACTGCGTGCTCGGAGGACCGCCCGGTCAGTCCTCGTCGCGGCCTTCGGCGTCCGGCGCGGCGCCGAGCCCGCTCTTCTCCAAGGTGCGGATCGCCCGGGTGAGGGCGAGCCGTTGCCGGTTCAGGGTCCGAAGCGCCGGCGCCCGCGGGTCGGAGAAGGGCGCCAGACGTGCGTGGTCGCGCCTGACCTCGCTCTCGACGCGGGTCAGCGTGAGGTAGACCTCCGGGTCGGAGTCGAGTCCTTCCTGCTGTCGTGCCAGCTCGGCGGCGACGAGCCGGATGGCGGTCAGCTCGACCGGGTCCAGCTGGCTCGGGCTCCTCGGCCGACGCGGGCGCAGCCAGGCGCGGTCGGCCCACGTCGGCGAGATCGCCATCGATGCCTGGGTGAGCGCACGCTGCAACGAACGGCCGTATCCGCTGTACAGGCCGACCCAGACGGCCACGTCGTACAGGGCCTGACGGCGGGCGGCGGTGGTGAGGTCGACGTGATAGGGCGCGATCGGGTTCGTCGTGGCCACGGCGAGCAGCGGCATCAACGCGGTCGACTTGGACAAAGTACGCAGCCGAGCCGGGTCGGGTGGCTCGCCGGTCTCGGTCAGGTCGAGGCGATCGGTGAGATCCGCACGGGTCACGTCGAGCGCCGCGCGGAAGCGGGCGCGCCGGTCGTGGGGTAGATGCTCGGCGAGGAAGTGACCGTAGGCCAGCAGCAGGTAGGCGTGCAGCTCGACGTCATCGATCCAGGGCTCGGGGAGACGCTGAGCGGTGGCGATCTCCCTGCTGCGGCTGCCGAACAGCGCGCGCCCGATCGCCGTGGCGACGACGGGGGAGCCCAGGTAGTTCTCCATCGGGTGTCGTGCTGCAGGCAAGGCGATGTCGAGCACCCAGGGGAAGCGGTGGGAGATGCCACGCAGGCCGGTGACGGGATCTGCCCCGCCCCAGACGTTGAGCCACCAGGCGAGGTTCTCCGGTGGGTCGCGCAGCACCTCGAGCCTGTCGCTGCCGCGGTGCAGCGCGAGGTGTCCGGCCGGGGAGCCGAGGGTGATCATGCCGGCCACCGTGACGCCCGCTGGCAGCCGCGTGAGCAGGTCAGCGGCGACGATGCTGCCCAGGCTGTGCGCGACGAGGACGATCGGGCCGGACTCGGGCAGGGTGGCGAGCACCCGGTGAAGGGTGTTGGCCCGGGTGGCGTCGTTCTCCAGGTAGCGGCGCGCCTGGGGGAGTGCGCGCATCGCTGCCGGCACCGTCTCGGCGGCCAGCGGCGTCAGCCGGCCGGCGCTGTGCGCGCCCAGTTCGTGCTCGAGCTCGGCGGTGGCTCGCTCCACCCGCCAGCGCAGCTCGTCTCGTTGGCTCGTGGTCAGGCGGCGAACCGTCTGAGGGGGCAGCGGATGGTTCTCGTCGCTGGGGTAGCGCAGGGTGTTGGGGTACTTCGGCGCTCTGGCGTCGACATCGTCGAGACCCGGGTAGCCGGCGGCGCGCAGCGCGTGGGCCAGTACGTCGCGCCAGGCGTCGTCGTGGTCGGTGCCGATGCCGTGGAGGTAGATCAGCGTGGGTGTCATGAGGGTCCCCATGATGCCCTGCTGGGCTGCGACGTCGGTGGTGGAGCCACGGGGCGGGCGGGCCGACTGCGTAAGCCGGCGGGCCCGCCCCGTCTGCACGCCGCTAGGCGTGCACGTCTTCACGCTCGCCCGTGGCGTGGGCGGTCTCCGCCGCCACGTCGGCGAGAAGCTTGCTGGCCGCGTCGAGCGGGGCGTCGGGAGCGATCACGCTGATCGACACACGCCGGCCGTCGAGCATCGAGAGGACCAGCACGTGGGTGTCGTCGTGCGGGAAGCAACCGGTCTTGACCCGGCGTCCCGTCACCTGCACCGAGCGCGGACGGTCCTCCCAGTCGGGGGGTGAGTAGAGCACCCGGGCGATCCGCCCTTGCTCCGCGGGCCAGAGGGCGAAGAGCCCGTCCAGTTCGTCGGTGAGCCGGCGACTCCGCGGCCACCACGTCCCGTCGGAGAGTCGAGGAGCCGGCGCTGTGCTCAGCGCCAGTCGGGTGGGTTGGCTGTCAGTGGCCATCGGCCACCGCCTGTCGGTTGCTGCCGTGCCGGGCTCGCGATGGAGCCGGCAGTCGCAGTCGTGGCCCCAGGGTACCGCTGCCGAGACGCCGGGCCCGACCCGTCCCATCGTGGCGACCCGATCGCAGTCGGAGCGCCCTGCTCCGGCGTACGTCTCCGCGCTGCGGTTGGACCCTTCGACAAGCTCAGGGACCGGAATGCTGTGATCAGTCGCTCGAGCTCGCGCGGAACGTCAGCGCATCGCCCCACGCCTTGTCCGCCGCCCCGGCCTCGAACGTGGCATCTCGATCGCTCCTCGTCGCAGCATCGCGGTGGTAACCGGCAAGCCCGACGGCCCCGAGATCGTCGGCGAAGTCGGCAGCGGCGCGGTGCGCTGTCGCCGCCGTCCGGTGAGCCTCTGCGGCTCCGTCGTGGGCGGCAGCAGCGGACTCCAGGGCGGTCTCCGCCTGGTGGCGAGCTGCCAGGACGCTGTCGACGTTGCCCGTGCGCCACCAACGGCCGAGTTTGGCACTCCATCCGGGTGCACGACCGGCGATGTCGGAGCGCGCATCGCGGGGCTCGGCCGCATCAGCCATGTCGCGCCGTCCGGTCCGGCCGCGAGCGAGGCACGGTCATCTCGACCATCATCTCGGCCTCGAAGCTCTGCTCATCCGCCCTATCCGGGGAGCCCAGCCCGGGCGGGGTGACGCGAACGCGAGCCGCTCGAAGGCCCCTGCGACCGCGTCGTCGGTCGCGTCGGGTGCGACGACGACCAGGCTCGTGCGCGACCCGTCGAGCATCGCCAGAGCGATGGTGTGCGCGGCCGTCGGCGGAAGTGTCCGGGCGCGGAGGAGGCCTCGTCGACGGGGGATCTCGACGAGGTCGGGGTGGTCGTCCCAATCCCATCGTGAGTACGAGACGCCGACGATGTGACCTTCCACGATCGGCCAGCTGCCGACCAAGGACGGCAGCTCCACGGTCAGGAAGCGCTCGTGGGGCCACCACAGGCCGCCGACGTCGGCACAGCTCGGCGAGCACTGAAGCACAAGCCTGGCGCTGCGAGGTCGTGCGCCTGCGTCGCTGCTCACCGCATCGCTCCCGTATCGCCCGCCCGCTCCTCGACGCCGACCGCTCGAAGCCGCGCCCACACGGTCTTGCCGCCGGAGGCATGCCGTTGCACTCCCCAGGCGCCGCTGAACGCTTCGACGAGGAGCAGCCCCCTCCCGGTGCTCACCGTCGGATACGGGCTACGGCGGACCGGCAGGAGATCGGAGGTGTCGAAGACACTGACGACGAGGTCTCCAGCGCGCAGCAGCAGACCGAGGGTGAAGGCGCTCCGTGCGTGCACGATGGAGTTGGTCGAGAGCTCGCTGGCGATGACGCGCGCGTCCGGGACGAGGTCGGCGAGCCCGCGCTCCACGAGCACGTCGGCGACGAAACCGCGTGCGAGCGAGACGCTCGGTGCCGCGCACGGCAACTCCATCGTTAGCTGCCACTCGTCCATCGCAAGCCGTTCACAGCACGTCGACACGGACGTCGTCGCGTGGTCCAGGCGAGACGATGAGGAAGTCATCATAAGCCCGTTCGGACGTCGAGGCCATGGCGCTGCAGTAGCGTGGAGGTGTTGCGACGGCTTCTCGTGCACTGGCCGCTATGAGTGCCACCCGGCGAGGAGCCGACATGGCCGGAAGCCGGTACGACGGCGATCGTTCGCGGGTCGCCGCTGCGTGCCGTGCATGCGTCCGTGACACCCGAGTCGACGGTGGTGGTGTGGTGATGCTGTCGAGCAGGCAGACCCGCGTCCTGCTCCATGCCACGGATCGGGTGGCCCGCGCGGTGGAGGACCTCCAGTTCGCGATGGGCGTCGGGCCCAGCTTCGACGCTGCGTCCAGTGGTCTGCCGGTGCTGGTGCCGGACACCTCGGTCTGCACCCCACAGACCGATCGATGGCCGGGTCTCGCCCCGGAGCTGGCGGCCTTGGAGGTCGGCGCGGTCTTCGCCTTCCCGGTCCGCGCCGGTTCGGTGGCGCTCGGAACGCTCGACCTCTACCGCCGCTCGCCCGGTGACCTGAGCGGGGACGAGATCCAGGTCGGGCTCGAGAGCGGCACGGTCATCGCCGAAGAGCTCCTCCGGCCGAGCACTCCGATGGAGGTCCCGAACGCCCGGCTGAGGTCTGGTGGCTATCCCATGAGCGTCCACCGCGCGGCTGGCATGGTCATGGTTCAGTTGGATACCACCATTGACGATGCGCTGAGTCGGCTGCGCGCGGCGGCTTACCGCGAAGGCGTGGAGGTCTCGGCTGTCGCAATCGAGATCTTGGATGGTGTGCGCAGGTTCGATGGGAAACAGTCATGAGCGCCGTACAGCAGCCTTTTCACCGTGACGCCGAGTTGGCGAAGCGCTTCGTCATGCTCGCCGACAGCCTGGTCGACGACTTCGACGTCGTCGAGCTCCTCGATCAGCTGACCCAGACATGCGTCGACCTGCTCGGCGTGACGACCGCAGGTCTGCTGATCGTCGACGCGGGCGGGGCCCTCCATCCGGTCGCCTCCTCGACCGAGACGACGCGCGTGCTCGAGCTCTTCCAGCTGCAGAACGACCAGGGACCCTGCCTGGAGTGCGTCAGAACGGGTGAGTTCGTCCAGGTCGATGACGTCGACACCGCGCTGCGCCGGTGGCCGCGGTTCGGGGCGGCCTTCCAGGACAGCGGATTCGGCTCAGTCGTCGCGCTGCCGATGCGGCTGCGGTCGGAGACGATCGGCAGTCTCAACCTCTTCAACGCCGAAGGTGTGGCGGCACTCTCGGCCAGCGACCGCAGGATCGCCCAGGCCCTGGCCGACGTCGCCACCATCGGGATCCTGCAACAGCGCACCGTGCAGCGCTCGTCGCTGCTCGCCGACCAGCTGCAGCGCGCCCTCGAGACGAGGATCGTGATCGAGCAGGCCAAGGGAGTCCTGGCCGAGTACGGCGCGGTGGACATCAGGGCCGGCTTCGAGGCCTTGCGTGACTATGCCCGCAAGAACCACCTCAAGCTCGGCGACGTCGCCACCATGCTCGTGCACCGCGAACTGCAACCGGGCGCCATCATCACGCAGGCCCGAACCTGAGGCACGAACCTTGCTCGACATCTGCCGATCCGAGGCTTCTGGGTCCGACCTGCTAGGTTGAACACGTCAAACGGCGCGGGGTGGAGCAGCTCGGTAGCTCGCTGGGCTCATAACCCAGAGGTCACAGGTTCAAATCCTGTCCCCGCTACCAAGGTGATGTCGCAAGACATCTGCAAGGCCCGAACCTACGGATGTGGGTTCGGGTCTTGGTCATTTCAGCGTCGGCTCGCGGCGGGTCGATGGTGAGTTCTCGTAGGAGTTGGCCGCCCCCTCGGCCACCGTGTGCCAGCACCCGTCCCGATGCTGCCGTTCACGACTGACTCGACCGTGGAAGACCTGGGCCAGACATGGCTCGGGTTGACGCTCGACACTCTCGATCGCGTGCTGAGAGTCCTCAACCGGGTGTCGTCGAAGGCGAGGCGAGCCAGCTGAGCTCACGGTGTCGACGGCGTACGCCGAGATGTGACCAGGAGAAGCAGGGCCGCGAAGGAGCCGCCGACGGCCGCGACGAGCGACCACAGCCGGCCCGAGACGGTGAGTGACAGCGCGTGGTCGAGCGACCATGCGCCGGGGCCCGTGGCGGCGAGACCGATCGCGACAAGGGCAACGAGGGCGACGTACTCCCATCCGCCCTTGAAGACGAAGAATCCCTTGCCGTGATGGTCGGTCAGCGCGGCGACGAGCATCAGCCCGACGAAGCCCGTCGCCGCCAGTCCGGTGAGCAGACCGAGGGTCATCAGCAGCCCTGCCCCGATCTCAGTTCCGGCGGCCAGCCGTGCGTGCAGCCAACCGGGCCGTAGGCCGAGCGCCTCGAACCAGCCCGCGGTGCCGCGCAGACCGCCGGACCCGAAGATCTTGTTCCAGCCGTGCGCGCACAGCATGCAGCCGAGCGCGACGCGGATGATGAGCAGACCCAGGTCGAGGTGCACCGCTGTCTCTCCGCCCCCGTCCTCAGAGGACGGCGCCGCTGACCTTCAGGTCGATGATCTCCTCCATCGACAGCCCGATCTCGCCGAGCACCTCGTCGGTGTGCTCGCCGTGCTCAGGGGCTCGACGTACGTCGCCGGGCTGCTCGTTGAACTGGATCGGCGCCGAGACCAGCTTGAACGGCGTGCCGTTGGCGTCCTTGAGGTCGGCGATGTAGTCGTTGGCGACCACCTGCGGGTCATCGACGACCTCGATCGGGTGCTGCACCTTGGCCCACGCGCCGTTGAGGGTGGCGAGGATCGGCTCCCATTCCTCCATCGTCTTGGCGCGGAACGCTTCCGAGAGGGCGGCGATGCAGGCGACGTTGTTCTGGCCACGCTTGGCATGGCTGTCGAACCGCTCGTCGTCGATCAGGCCGGGCACCCCGAGCGCGGTGACCAGCTCGGGCCAGAACCGGTCGGACTCGAGCATGACCAGTGTGACGAAGCGACCATCGGCGGTGGGGTAGCTGTTGACCAGCGGGTTGGGCGCCCGGTCGGGGGTGTGCTTGGGGTAGCTCGTCTGGTTGAACGCGTAGGCGCCGGCGATGGTGCCGCCCATCGCCCATGCGCCGGTCGCGAGCAGCGAGCCGTCCACGACGATCGACTCGCCCGTGCGCTCGCGGTGGAACAGCGCCGTCGAGATGGCCCCGGCGAGCGCCAGGCCGCCGAGCGTGTCGCCGAAGGCCGGGCCGGGCATCGTGACCGGGAATCCGAGGCTGTCCGGGCTCACGTTCGACGCGATGCCGGAGCGGGCCCAGAAGGAGGTCAGGTCGTAGCCTCCGCGCTCGGCCTCGGGGCCGCGCTGGCCGGCGGCCGAGCCGCGGACGTAGACGATCTTGCTGTTGCGGGCGCGGATGTCATCGACGTCGATCTTCAGCTTCGCGCGCGCCGAGGGCCGGAAGTTGGTGAGGAAGACATCGGCGCTCTCCACAAGCTTCATCAGCAGCTCGTGACCCTCAGGCGACTTCAGGTCGAGCGCGACGCTGCGCTTGCCGCGATTGGGGAGCTCGAACATGTGGGAGACTCCGCCCGCGGGAACCAGGCCGGAGCTGACGAGCCCGCGCTGGGGGTCACCGACCTCGGGATGCTCGATCTTCAGAACATCGGCGCCCCACTCCGTCAGGATGGCGCCTGCCACCGGCACGTACGTCCAGGCCGCAACTTCAACGACCCGGATCCCGTCCATCACACCGACCACAACGACACTCCGATCAAATCTGACTGCATGTGCATGAAAGTGTGCCATGAATGTGCGCTCCATCACAGAGTGTTGCGCGAGAAATCTCGCCAGGCCACCTGAATCGATGGTTGTCGACACTCTCTTTCTGACGCTACATTCATAATGGCGCAGCACTGCTTCGTGCGCCGCGACGTGAGGCCCGGAGGAAGTGGAGGCGGTTAGATGGCAGACCCGGAGGGGCGGATGCTCCCAGAGGTGACGGCGGAGTCCCGGGCGTTCTGGACGGGAGGGTTCGAGCAGGAGCTGCGCATCTATCGATGCCAGGCCTGCAGGAGCTGGATCCATCCGCCGGTGGGAGCCTGCTGGCGCTGCCGTAGCCGTGACGTCGGGCCGGAGGTGGCCTCGGGCCGGGCGAAGGTCGCGGCCTACTCGATCAACCACCACCCGTGGTTCCCCGCCTTCCCACCGCCGTATGTGGTGGCGGCCGTGGAGCTCGACGAGGATCCCAGCGTGCGCCTGACGACGTGCCTGGTCGACTGCGACGTCGACCAGGTCGAGGTCGGCATGGCGGTCGAGGTGGTCTTCGACGAGCAGGACGACGTGGCGCTCCCGCTGTTCCGGCCGGTGATGGCATGACCTTCGTCGAGGATCGCGCCGTCATCACAGGCGTCGGACAGTCGCAGATCGGGCGTCGGATCGGCCGCACCGGCATTGATCTCGCTCTCGAGGCGGCCGAGCGAGCAGTCGCTCATGCTGGGCTCACCTTCGACGACATCGACGGCATCGCGAGCTACCCCGGACCGGTCGCCGCCGAGGGCGGATTCGTCGGCGCGACGACCCATGACGTCCGCGACGCGTTCGGGTTGCGGACGACCTGGCACGTGAGCGGCGTCGAGACCTCGGGCCAGATCGGCACCATGCTCGATGCGGCGGCAGCTGTCGCCTCCGGCCGGGCCACGCACGTCCTTTGCTTCCGCTCGGTCTGGGAGGCGACCGCCCAGGCGGCGGGGCGGGCCGCGGCGTTGACCGGCAAGGCTGTGCGCGCCTCGGGGCACTCCGAGTTCCGGATGCCGTTCGGTGCCGCGTCTCCTGCCAACTGGATCGGCATGTACGCCCAGCGCTACATGCACGAGTTCGGCCTCACGCGCGAACAGCTCGGCAAGCTCGTCATCAACGCGCGGCACAACGCCGGTCTCAACCCCCAGGCGATCTATCGCGATCCGATGACGATGGACGACTACCTGAACGCGCGCATGGTGTCCTGGCCCTTCGGGCTCTACGACTGCGATGTGCCGGCGGACGGCGCCACAGCGGTGATCGTCTCCAGGCGGGAGGCGGCAGGGGGCCTCGCCAACGCGCCGATCTCCATCGAGGCTGCGGGCGCGGCTCTCTATGAGCGCCACAGCTGGGACCAGCGCGCGGATCTGACCACGATGGCCTCGCATGATGCTGCGGCGTCGATGTGGGAGACGACGAGCTTCACCGCCGGCGACGTCGACTTCGCGACCCTGTACGACGGGTTCAGCTATCTGTGCACACAGTGGATCGAGGCCTTCGGCTTCACCGAGCACGGCAAGGTCGGACCGTTCCTCGACGACGAGGAGAACTACCGCCTCGAGGGCCGGTTGCCGATCAACCCGCACGGTGGTCAGCTCTCGGCCGGCCGGCTGCACGGCTACGGCTTCGTCCACGAGGCCTGCGTGCAGCTGTGGCGGCAGGCCGGCGAGCGCCAGATCCCCAAGGACGTCGAGCTCGCCGCCGTCGGCGTCGGTGGCGGCCCGGAGGCCGGCTGCATGCTGCTCCACCTCGCCTAGTCGGCGAGCGCCGTCGGGCTCCGTTCGAACAGCCGTCTGCTCGAGCGGAGCCTGCCGCAGGTGGCGGGCTCAGTCGGCCCGCACTTCGATGACCGTCTTGCCGACGGCGCGACGCTCGGCGACGTAGGACAGCGCCTCCCGTGCCTGCTCGAGCGGGAAGACCGCGCCGACCATCGGATGGATGCGCTGCGAGGTCCACAGCTCGATGAACTCGGCGCGGTCTCGGGCGGCGCTGACCGGGTCGTGCCGATCGAAGGTCCGGACCTCGAGGCCCTTGATGGTCACGCCCTTGAGGAGAACGAGGTTGAGCGGGATCCGGGGGATCGCGTCGCTGGCATACCCGAGCGTGATGAACCGCCCGCCCCAGCGCATCTCGCGCAGCGCCTCCTCGGCACGATCGCCCCCGACGGGGTCCAGGACCACGTCCACCGCGCCGGGGCCGATGGCCTCGCGCAAGCCGGCCCGAAGTCCGTCGGTGGCGTAGTCGACGAGGTGCGTGGCTCCGCGGGACCCGGCAGCTGCCAGCTTCTCGCGAGTGGAGGCCGCCGCGACCACGGTGGCGCCGAGCCGGGCCGCCAGCTCGACCGCGGCAAGGCCCAGGCCGCCGCCGGCCCCGAGTACCAGCACCGTCTCGCCGGCCGTGACAGAGGCCACCGAGCGCAGCGCGTGGTAGGCGGTCAGGTGGCAGACCCAGGTCGCCGCGGCGTCGGCGAAGCCGATCGATGCCGGCACGCGCACGGCGGAGCGGGCGGACGCTACGACGTACTCCGCGAAGGCGCCGGGCGCGAGTACGGCGACGCGATCGCCGACCGCCCAGCCATTCACCTGCGGGCCGATCGCGACCACCACACCAGCGGACTCGTGCCCCGGGGTGAACGGCAACGGCGTCGGGGTCTGGTAGCGCCCCTCGATCATCAGCGTGTCCGGGAAGTTCACCGCGGCCGCGTGTACGGCGACCAGGAGCTCGCCCGGCCCTGGTACCGGGCGCGGGACGGTGTCCAGCTGCACCGCTTCGGGTGTTCCGAGCTGGTGGATGCGAGCGGCGAGCATCGTCGCCGCCCCGGGGATGCTCGTCATGGTCATCTCGCTTCGTCTCGCCTCACATCGCCCAGAGTAATTGCATTCTCGTATCCGGGTAACTAGATTCCCAAGCATGGACATCGAATCGCTCAGTAGGTGGATGGACGCCGAGGGTCTCCCTGGCGATGGCGAGCTGGCGGAGGTCACCTCCCTGTCCGGCGGATCCCAGAACGAGCTCTACGCCGTCACCCGGGGTGGTGCTCGGATGGCCCTCAGGCGTCCCTCCGCCCACGGCATCGAGGCGGGCACGAAGGTCCTGATGCGTGAGGCCCGGCTGCTCAAGGCGCTCACCGGCACCGACGTCCCGCATGCTGCCTTCCGGGGTGCGACGGACGATCTGGCCGTCATCGGCGCCCCCTTCTACCTGATGGACCTGGTCGACGGCTGGAGCCCCATGGCTGGCGGGTGGGCCGCGCCGTTCGACACTGACCTGGAGGCTCGTAGCGGCCTCGCCATCCAGCTCGCCGACGGAGCTGCCAAGCTCGCGCGGGTCGACTGGTTGGCTCAGGGCCTGGAGGGCTTCGGCAAGCCCGAGGGCTTCCTGGATCGACAGGTCGATCGGTGGCTCACCCACCTGTCGACGTACAAGTTCCGTGACATCCCCGGCATCGATGAGACCGCACGCTGGTTGCGCGACCACACGCCGAGGACCTTCGAGCCCGGCATCATGCACGGCGACTACCAGTTCGCCAACGTGATGTACCGCCACGGTGCTCCGGCGGAGCTGGCCGCCATCATCGACTGGGAGATGACCACGATCGGTGACCCGCTGCTCGACCTGGGCTGGGTCCTGGTCGGCTGGCCGCCCGAAGGTGACGCGATGGAGCACGCCCGCTACCTCAACTACGACGGCATGCCGGCTCGCGAGGACATGCTCGAGCACTATGCGAAGGTCAGTGGCCGCGACGTCTCCCAGATCGACTACTACGTCATCCTGGCCCGCTTCAAGCTCGCCATCGTGCTGGAGGCGAGTGTCGCCCGCCACGCCAAGGGCGAAGCCGACGACCGCGTCGCCCGCTTCGGCCCCATCGTCCTGGAGCTGATGGAGTTCGCGGCCTCGCTGTCGCGGACGACCTCTCTTCGCTGACCATCCGGACCTCGCGCAGCAACCAACAAGGAGCCATGCATCATGTCCTGGGACTTCGAGACCGATCCTGAATTCCAGAAGAAGCTGGATTGGGTGGACGAGTTCGTCCGCCACGAGGTCGAGCCACTCGACCTCGTCTGGCCGCACGACAACTACAAGCCGCTCGACGACGAACACCGCCGGATCGTCGACCCGCTCAAGCAGCAGGTCCGCGACATGGGGTTGTGGGGCTGTCACCTCGAGCCCGCGCTCGGTGGTCAGGGCTATGGCCAGCTCAAGCTGGCGCTGCTCAACGAGATCCTCGGCCGCTCGACCTGGGCCCCGGTCATCTTCGGGACCCAGGCACCCGACACCGGGAACGCGGAGATCATCGCCCACTTCGGCACACCCGAGCAGAAGGCGACCTACCTCCAGCCGCTGCTGGACGGCGAGATCTTCTCGACGTACTCGATGACCGAGCCCCAGGGCGGCGCGGACGTGTCCGGGTTCGAGACCACGGCGGTGCGCGACGGCGATGACTGGGTCATCAACGGATCGAAGTTCTTCTCCTCCAACGCCCGCTACGCGACCTTCTTCATCGTGATGGCCTACACCGACAAGGAGGCCGGACCGCACGACGGCATGTCGATGTTCCTGGTGGCCGCCGACACGCCGGGCATCACCATCGAGCGCAACCTCGCCCTCATCCACGAACCGGCCGAGGAGGGCTCCGAGGCCTACATCCGCTACGAGGACGTGCGGGTGCCGTCGACCGCGCTGCTCGGCGAGGAGGGCAAGGCGTTCCAGGTCGCGCAGGTGCGCCTGGGCGGGGGCCGGGTGCATCACGCGATGCGCACCGTCGGCCTGGCCCAGCGTGCGCTCGACATGATGTGCGAGCGGGCCCTGAGCCGGGTCACCCGCGGGCGTTCGCTCGCGGAGCGCGAGACCGTGCAGAGCTACATCGCGGAGTCGTACGCCCAGCTGACGCAGTTCCGTCTGTTCGTGCTGCGAACGGCATGGCTCATCGACAAGACCCAGGACTACGCGCAGTGCCGCAAGGACATCAGCGCGATCAAGTTCCTCACGCCCAAGGTGCTGCACGACATCGTCCAGCGGTCGGTCCAGGTGCATGGCGCCCTCGGCGTCACCCAGGACACGCCGCTGGCGAAGATGTGGATCACCGCTCCGGTGATGGGCCTCGTCGACGGCCCGACCGAGGTGCACCTGCGCCAGGTGGCCCGTGCCGTGCTCAAGGAGTACGACGCCACCGACAGCCTCTGGCCGACCGACCACATCCCGTCGAAGCTGGCCGCCGCCACGGCGAAGCTCGGCATGGCCTGAGTCGTGGGACTCAGCCCGACCAGTAGAAGGAGAAGGACATGGCAGAGGACCTGACAGGACGCCGGATCATCGTCACCGGCGGCGCCAGCGGGATGGGGGCCGGCCTCGTCCGTGCGCTGCCCGCCCTCGGCGCGGCAGTCGTGTCGGTGGACATCACCGCCGACCCGGGAGAGTCGATCGCCCGCGACGCCGGCGCCGGGTTCGTGACGTGCGATGTCGCAGACCCCGACGCGGTCGACAAGGCCTTCGGCGTGGCGGTGGACGGTCTGGGTGGCCTGGACGTCCTCATCCACGCCGCGGGCGTCGCGCCGGGCGCGCCGGCCGAGGAGATCGATCTCGCCGCCTGGGACCGCGTGATGCGGATCAACGCGACCGGCACGTTCGTGACCAATCAGGCGGCCTTCGGCCACCTCAAGGAGCACGGCGGCCGGATCATCAACTTCGCGTCGGCCGCCGGCATCAAGGGACTCAAGGGCAAGGCCGCCTATTCGGCCAGCAAGGGTGCCGTGGTCGCCTGGACCCGGACCGTGGCCCAGGAGTGGGCGCGCTACGCGATCACCGTCAATGCGATCGCGCCGGCGATCTGGACGCCCATGTACGACACGACGCGTGCCTCGATGACCCCGGAGCAGCTCGCGGCCCACGACGCCTACATGGCGACCGCCGTACCCCTGGGCGGCAAGCTGGGCGACGTCGACCAGGACTTCGTGCCCGTCCTCGCCTTCCTCGCGGGGGAGGGGTCGCGTTTCATGACCGGTCAGGTCTTCCCGGTCGACGGCGGCACCCTGATGATGCGCTGAGCCCGTACGCAGACGAAGGGCGCCGCAGCTCCAGCTGCGGCGCCCTTCTGTCTGGGTGTGCGTCCTACGGAATGCCGCCGTCCGAGCGCACGATCGTGCCCGACGTGTAGCTCGACGCGTCGCTGGCCAGGAAGAGCGCGGCCCCGACGATCTCGTGGGGCTCGCCGACCCGCTTGAGATGGAGCCGCTCCGACATCTTGTTGGTGTGCTCCATGTCCCACGCGGCGGCGACGTCGGTGAGGTACTGCCCGGGCATGAGCGTGTTGACGCGCACCTCGGGACCCAGCAGCTGGGCGAAGCCCTCGGTCATCGCGTTCAGACCGTTCTTGGCGGCCGCGTAGGGGATGATCGAGCCCATCGGACGTAGTGAACCGGTGCTGCTGACGTTGATGATGCTGCCGGACCCCTGCCCCTTCATCCGGGTGCCGACGAGCTGCGTCAACCGGAACGGCCCCTTCAGGTTGAGGTTGAGCACGCTGTCGTACATCTTCTCGGTGACGTCGGTGACCTTGTCGTAGACGGGGGACATGCCGGCGTTGTTGACCAGCACGTCGACGCGCCCGAAGCGCTCGTACGCCGCGTCGACGAGACCCTCGATCTCGTCCCAGCGACCCATGTGGCAGGCGTAGGCCAGGGCGGAGCGCCCGGTGGTCTGCTGGATCTCCGCGACCACCTGCTCGCAGGCGTCCAGCTTGCGACTGGCGACCACGACGTCGGCGCCGGCTGCAGCGAACGCCAGGCTCATCTCCCGACCCAGGCCTCGGCTGCCGCCTGTGATGAGGGCAACCTTGCCCTCAAGGCTGAACAGAGCGAACGGCGAGGGAGTGTCGCTACCGGACCGTGTCGTGGTCTCATGAGTTCCGGAAGTCATCGGTCTCCTCAGAGCAGAATTGGATTACCCGTGCAGAAGAACGATATACCACCCTCGGCCGCGCCGGCGGTCGGCGATCGGGTCGCGCGTGCGGCCGCGCGACGGCTCGAACGCCAGCGCCGCAACGCCGAGGACGAGGTCGGTCGCCTGCTGGACGTGACGATCGAGCTGATCGAGCGCTCGGCGCCGGTGATCCCGTCGGTCTCGGACATCGTCGCCGCCGCGGGCATCTCCAACCAGACGCTGTACCGCACGTTCGGCAGCAAGGACGAGCTGATCCTCGCCGTGCTCGAGCGAGGGACGCTGCGCGTGGCCGAGACGCTGCGTGAGCGGATGGCCGCTGTCGAGGACCCACGCGACCAGATCCTGACGTGGATCCACATCGTGCTGCGGCAGGTGAGCGACGAGGACCTCGCCCGCACGAGTCGCTCCGTGCTCGGATATCTCAACCAAGCGGGGGCGGCGGTGCAGGCGGGGAGCCAGACCGAGCTCCTCAAGCCGATCACCGACCTGCTCGCCGAGCCACTTCGCGCCCTCGGCTGCGACCCGGACCGTGACGGTGCATGCGTCTCGGACCTGGTCGTGGGGGCGATGCGGCGTCATCTCTGGAACGCCACCGCGCCGTCGGCCGAAGAGCTCGAGGAAATGGGTCGATTCGTGCTGCGCGGACTGCGAGCTGAGCGGTGAGCCCGGTGAGCCCGGGGAGCCCGGTGAGTCCTGCGAGCCCGGTGGGCTCTGCACGCCCTGCGAGCGGCGACTTCGACTTCACCGGCAAGGTGGCGGTCGTCACCGGTGGTGCCTCCGGCATCGGCTATGCGATCGCGCACGCGCTGCGAGCCGAGGGAGTGGCAGTGGTCATCGCGGACGTCGAGCGGTCATCGTTGGAGCGGGCGGCGGCCGAGCTGGGCGCCACCGGCGTGGTGACCGATGTGACGTCCCGCGCCGACATCGAGGCGCTGGCCGCCGAGGTGATCCGGCAGCACGGACGCATCGACATCCTTGTCAACAACGCCGGGGTGGCGAAGGTCGTGCCGTTCGACGAGCTGAGTCTGGACGACTTCGCCTGGATCATCGGGGTCAACCTCTGGGGCGTGATCAACGGGACCAAGATCTTCCTCCCGCTGATGGAGGAGACCTCCGAGGACGGCTACATCCTCAACACGGCCTCGATCGCCGGGCTGGTGGCCGGTCCGGGGCTGGCGGCGTACGCCACCTCGAAGTACGGCGTGGTCGCGTTCACCGAGGCGGTTTCGCAGGAGCTCGCCCAGCGGGGCGCACGGGTGAGCGTGGGTGTCCTGATGCCCGCGATGGTCCGGACCCGGATCGCCAGCAGCGCCCGGAACCGGCCCGGTGTCGATCCTGCGTCGGTGCCGGAACACGACATCCCTGCCGGCGTCCACGTGCTCGAGGCCGAGGACGTGGCCGCGATCGCCGTCGAGGCCATCGGCCGCCGCGACCTCTACGTGCTGACCCACCCCGAGACGCGCGAGGGCGTACGTCGTCGGCACGCCCGCATCGACGCCGCCTTCGACGCGATCGTCGGGTCCGCTCCCGCCGAGTGACACGATCGTCAGAGTCGAGCGATCGGCGGCGGTAGACGCGCGTCGCTATCGCCGGAAATGACGGGATGTTTCGGTGGAATCGTTGACGGCTGTGAGCCGAATCACTAAAGTGACGAACTGTCAGATGCGTCCCCTTCCTGTGTCTGCACGTTCACGGTCGAACCGGGCGCACGAACCTCGTCGAGGGAGGCACCATGCCGCTTCAGGACCACATGCAAATGATCTCCGTGGACGACCACGTGATCGAGCCCAAGACACTGTGGACGGACCGCCTGCCGAAGAAGTACCTGGACCAGGGCCCGCGGATCGTCGAGATGGACATGACCCAGAGCCATGGCGACGAGGGCCTCTCCGCGGCGCTGCTCGACGCCTCGCGCAACGGCAAGGAGGGCGAGAAGCCGGCCGCGCCGCGCCTCGCCGAGGTCTGGAACTACGAGGGTCGGATCTATCCGAACATCGGGCTGAACGCGGTGGCGGGCAAGAAGCCGCAGGAGTACGGCATGGAGCCGACGCGCTACTCCGACATGCTCCCGGGCTGCTACGACATCAAGGCGCGCATCGCCGACATGGACATCGACGGCGTCCAGGCGGCGATGTGCTTCCCGTCCTTCCCGCGCTTCGCCGGCACCGTGTTCCTGGAGCACAAGGACGGCGAGCTCGCGCTGCTCTCGGTGCAGGCGTGGAACGACTTCATCCTCGACGAGTGGTCGACGTACGCGCCCGGTCGGATCATCCCGATGATCATCCTCCCGCTTTGGGACCCGCAGCTCGCGGCGAAGGAGATCCATCGCTGCGCCGCGAAGGGCGCCAAGGCGATCACCTTCCCGGAGAACACGGTCAGCCTCGGCCTGCCCTCCTTCTACACCGATCACTGGGACCCGGTCTTCCGTGCTGCGGAGGAGACCCAGATGCCGCTGTGCATGCACTTCGGCTCCTCCGGCAAGCCGCCCATCACCTCGCCCGAGGCGCCGATGGCAGTGATGATCGCGCTCTTCGGGACGAACTCGATGGACGCGACCGCCGACCTCCTGTTCTCGCCGGTCTTCTACAAGTTCCCCAACCTCAAGGTGGCGCTGTCCGAGGGTGGTATCGGGTGGATGCCCTATCTGCTCGAGCGCATCGACCTCACCTGGGAGCGGCACCGCTGGTACCAGAACGTGAACAAGGAGGTCCGACCCTCCGACCTGTTCCGTGAGCACATGTACGGCTGCTACATCGACGACTTCGAGGGCATCGCCCGGCGCCATCAGATCGGTCTCGACAACATCTTGTGGGAGTGCGACTACCCGCACTCGGACTCCAACTGGCCCAACAGCCGCGAGTACGCCGCCAAGCTCCTCATCGACGTGCCCGACGACGAGGTGCACAAGATCGTCGAGCTCAACGCCCGCAAGCTGTACAACTTCCCGCGGATCTGAGGAACGGTCGGATGGCTGAGAAGGACATCGATGCGCCGGACTGGGTCGACCAGGACCTGCTGACCAAGGACGAGGCCGCCGAGCGTCTGGACGAGGAGATCGTGCTCGTCCGTGAGCGGCTCGCCCGGCTCGAGGCGGCGCCTGCCGGGCCGGACCCGGTGTCAGCGATCGAGATGGTGCGCCGTCGGCTGGTCGCGATGGAGAAACTGCGCGCGTCGTTGCTCGACGCGGCAGCTCACTGATCACGAAGGGATCCGTTGTGGGTATGAGGATGAGCGGCAAGGTCGCGCTGGTGACAGGTTCGACGCGGGGGATCGGGCGATCGATCGCCGAGCACTTCGCCTCGGAGGGCGCCAAGGTGGCGGTCACCGGCCGTACGGTCGAGCGTGGCCAGAAGGTCGTCGACCGAATCCGTGAGGCAGGGGGCGAGGCAGAGTTCTTCGAGCTCGACGTCACCTCGGAAGCCAGCATGCGAACTGTGGTCGAGGCCACCGTGGCGCGCTTCGGCGCGCTGCACACGCTGGTCAACAATGCCGCGCCCACCGGTGCTGTCGCCACCAGCGTCAAGCCGCTGCACGAATACAGCACCGAGGAGTGGGAGGCGATCCTGACCGGCACGCTGACGGGCAACGTCTTCTGGGCCTGCAAGTACGCCTGGCCGCACCTCGCCCGGGCGGAGGGCGCCTCGATCCTCAACATCTCCTCGGGTCAGTCCGTGGCCGGCTTCAAGGGCTTCAGCGCGTACGCCGCCGCGAAGGGCGGCGTCAACAGCCTGACCCGCTCGCTCGCTGCCGAGGGCAGCGCCGACGGCATCCGGGCCAACTGCATCCTCGTCGGTCGTGTGGTCGCGCTGAAGGGCGACATCGGCGGCCACAAGGGCGGCGGGCGGCTCACCCGGATCGGGAACCCGATGGACATCGCCTACGCCGCCACCTGGCTGGCATCCGACGAGGCCGAGTTCGCCACCGGCAGCCTGGTCACGGTCGACGGCGGCTTCTCCATCAACGGTGACGCGGCGTCCGAGTCGGAGCAGGACGCGGCGCTCGTCTGAGCGACGGGCGCCAGCTCCGACGGGCACCACCTCCGGCGGCGGCGTGGTCGGCGTACGGCGTCAGCCGTGGTTGACCAGGCCGCCGTCCACCCGGAAGTCGATTCCGGTGACGAAGGCCGCATCGTCGCTCGCTAGGAACACCGCCGCCTTCGCGATGTCGTCGGTCTGTCCGAGCCGCGGGACCAGCGACTGCCGAAGGAGTGCTTCGGTGGCCCCCGGCATGCCGAGCTGTTCGGCTGAGCCCGCCGTCTCGATCACTCCGGGACTGATGCTCACGGCACGGATGCCGCCGGGTGCGCCCTCCGCTGCCATGACGTGCGTCATGCCTCGTACCGCCCACTTCGTCGCCGAATGGGCTATGCCGCCGACCCCACCGCCATGACCTGCGACGGACGCGGTGTTGATCACCAGGCCATGGCTCTCATTGAGGTGCGGCCAGGCCGCCTTGGTGCCGAGGAACACCAGGCTCAGCTCGTTGCGGATCGAGAAGTCCCACTCCTCGACCGTCATGGTGTCGATGGTCTTGAAGGCGCATGCCGACGCGTTGTTCCACAGGACGTCGACCCGACCGAACTCGTCGATCGCGCGGTCGACCCAGGCCTGGCACCCGGCGAGCTCGCCGAGGTCGACGGGGGAGACGTCGACCATCGTGCCGCCGGCTGCGCTGATCATGCGGTGCGTCTCGGCGTTGTGCTCGGCATCGAGGTCGCAACCGACGACTGCTGCGCCTGCCTCGGCGAACCGTAGAGCACCGGCACGTCCGATGCCGCTGCCGGTGCCGCTGATCAGGACCACCTTGCCGTCGAGTGAGCTCGCCATCGCGCTTCCCTTCACTATGCGTCGCGTACCTCGCGCCGCCCGTCTTCGTAGGCGCAAGTGAACACTGTTGACAGGCTCGCTGTCGACGCCTAACTTCGGCGTAACGAGGCGTGACGTCCGTCATGTCCCGGTGCGTTGATCCGACCGAGGAGCGTGTCCCCTTGTCCGAACTCACCTGGTTGCCGGCATGGCAGATCGCCGCCCTCATCGCCAAGCGCGAGGTCTCCTGCCTCGAGGTGACGGAGCACTTCCTCGGCCGCATCGAGGAGTTCGATCCGACGTTGCACGCCTTCGAGGAGGTCGACCATGCAGGCGCGCTGGCGCAGGCGAGGGCGGCGGATCGTGCGGTCGCGGCCGGTGAGGAGCTGGGCGATCTCCACGGCATTCCCACCTCGGTGAAGTCGCACATCCGCGTCGAGGGTCTGCATCTGCGTCAGGGCGCTCAGGACGAGCTGTCGGACTTCGACGACATCGCCGTCGAACGGCTGCGCCGGGCCGGCGCGATCATCGTCGGCACCAACACGATGATGGGGGCCGGCGCCAACCTCGCGCACGACCGCGCCCAACCGGGAGTGTTCAGTCCCTTCAACTGGGACGCCGAGGCGCGCAGCCCGTGGGATCCCGAGCGCGTTCCCGGCTGGTCCAGCTCGGGCGGCGCCGCAGCCGCCGCCGCCCGGCTGTTGCCCGTCACGATCGGCACCGACGGTGGGGGATCGACGCGGCTGCCCGCGGCATATTCGGGCGTGGTCGGGCTGCACACGTCCCGCGGCCTGATCCCGCACGTCGACTACCGCAGGCCGACGATGATGCTCACGGCGAGCTACGGCCCGCTGGCGCGCGACGTCCGCGACGTAGCGCTCTTCACGCGCGCGATGGAGGGACCCGACGGGCGCGACTACGTCGCCGTACAGAACGAGCCCCTCGACTGCGTCGAGGGGCTCGATCGTGGTGTCGAGGACATGCGGATGGGGTGGACCGAGAACTTCGGGTTCGCCGACACCTATGCGACCGCCGACAGCAGTCGCGTGATCGATGTCGCCCGGGCGGCGGCAGCGGGCCTTGCCACGCTCGGGGCTCGCGTCGAGACGGTCGATGAGGTGTGGGAGGACCGGGCCGCGATCGGAACCGTGGGCTGGACCGTGGAGCCGTCCGCATACGAGGTCATGGTCGGCACCAACCAGACCCCCCTCCAACCGCTCGACCCCGACCTCTACCGGCAGCAGGCCGCCTCGCGCGCCCGAAACTGGGACCACTTCCGCGAGTTCTTCACGAGGTACGACGTACTCCTGTCCGTGACTGCTCAGCGGATCGCGGCGACCACGTCGGAATGGGATCGCATCTGGACCATCGACGGCCCATCGTTCCCCGGCGGCAGCTTCGCCCCGGTCTACTGCAGCCACACGATGCTCTTCAACTGGCTGGGGTTCCCGGCCGTCTCGGTGCCGTGTGGCTTCGTCGATGGCATGCCGGTCGGACTGCAGATCGCGGCCTGGCACGGGCGCGAGGACCTGGTGCTTCGCGTTGCCGCAGCCGTCCAGCGGGCATTCCCTCGCGACGAGCGGCCTCGCGTCAGCTGAGTGGCGGCGCGCCGGCGTCACCCGCCGCATAGCTGTGCAGGATGAAGTCGATACCGGTCACGATCAGCGACCGCGTGCTCAGACCGCTCGTGTTCTCGGCGTCCGATCGCCCCGACGCCATCAGCGCTCCGGCGGTGAACAGGGTGAGCACGAGGCCGACCATGTCGGCGTTCTCCTCGCTGTGTCCCGCCTGGATGAGCGACCTTCGCACGGCCTCCTGGAGTTCGGGGTCCACGTTGCCGGCGAAGACCGTGCTGCTGGCCATGCGGCTGGCCATGCCGGGGTGGGCCACCAACAGGTCGTAGAGATGCATGACCTGCTCGCGTACCCACAGCAGGGGGTCCTCGCCATGGTCGGGGCTGGTGTAGCTGCGTTCGTAGAGCGCGCGCCCGCAGAGGGTGAGCAGCGCTTCCTTGCTCGGCACGTGACGGTACGTCGCGCCGAGGGAGACCCCGAGCTCGGCCGAGAGCTGGCGCATCGAGAGACGGTCCGCGCCGTGCTTGGCGATGAGCTGCAGCGCGGTGTCGACGATCAGCTCAATGCTCAGGCCGGGCCGCGCGGCTGGACTCGTCACGTAATCTCCCATCGCAGCATGATCGCGCACCGCACCAGCATGCCACGGCCCGGTGAGGGCACCGCGACGTCATCGCGCCGTGACCAGCTCCGAGCCCGCGAGATAGGTCCGTTCGATCTCGTCGATCCGCCCCCTCAGGTCCCTCGCCTCGCCTTCGAGCACGATCTGTCCGTGGCTGAGAACGTAGGCTCGGTCAGCGACCTCCAGCGCGTCGCGGACGTTCTGCTCGACCAGGAGCACTGCTCCACCCCGGTCGGCCGCCGCGCGCACCGCGAGCAGAAGGCGCTCGAGCACGAGCGGGGCGAGGCCAAGTGACAACTCATCGGCGATCAGCACCTTGGGGTCCACCGAGAGTGCCCGCGCGAGAGTCAGCATCTGCTGCTCACCGCCCGAGAGCAGGGCCGCCTTGCGTCCCAGCAGAGGCTCCAGCTCGGGGAACAGCTCGAGGCAACGATGCCTGACGGCTCCGCCGAGGCGTAGGTTGTCGGCCGTCGACAGCCCCATGAACACCGAGCGTTCCTCGGAGATATAGCGCAGCCCGTGCTTCGCCCGCTGGTGCAGGGGACCGGTCACGCGCTGCCCGTGCAGCCGCACCTCACCGCCCATCGGCTTCAGGTCGCCGGCGAGCGCACGGACCGTCGTGGTCTTGCCGGCACCGTTGACGCCGAGCAGCGCGACGACCTCGCCGGCGGCGACGGTGAGGTTGACATCGTGGACCACCGGTACGGCGCCGTAGCCCACGGTGAGCTCGCGCGCCTCGAGCAGTGCGGTGTCGATGGCATCGGCAATGGTCATGACGAGCTCCCGATCGAGGTGGCGGTGGGCTGGGCAGGGGGTACGGCGGAGCTCGCGTCGCCAGCTTCGCTCACGCCGGCCGCAGCGTCTGCGGCGCTCTCCTTGGTGAAGCGGCTCGTGCCGAGGTAGGCGTCGATGACCTCGGCGTTGGTGCGGATCTCCTCGGCCGTGCCGGCGCCGATGAGTGAGCCGAAGGCGAGGGCGTAGACCCGGTCGCAGCTGCGCAGCACCATGTCGATGTTGTGCTCCACGAGGAAGATCGCCATGCCGTGCTCGGTGGCAAGGTTGCGCAGGACGTCGCCGAGGTGACGGGTCTGGACGTCGCCGAGACCCGCGGCGGGCTCGTCGAGCAGCAGAACCGAGTGGCCGCCCGCGACGGCACGGGCGACAGCAAGCATGCGTCGCATCGCGTAGTCGAGATCCTCGACGCGCACATCGAGGAAGGGGGCCAGGCCGAAGCTGTCGACCGCGGCGAGTGCGGCGGGGGTCAGCCGGTCGTGGCTCGGTACCACCAGGTTGGTCACATAGGCCTTGAGATCGCGGTCGTCACAGGCGGTGAGCAGGTTCTCCCGCACGGTCAGGTCGTCGAACAGCTCGAGCGATTGGAAGGATCGGCCCAAGCCTGCGCGGACCCGCCGTTCTCGGGACCAACGATCGATCCGCTCCTCACCGAGCCGGATCTCGCCCGAGGCGGGTGTGTTGAATCCGGTCACGGCGTCGATGCAGGTGCTCTTGCCCGCGCCGTTGGGCCCGATGAGCCCGACGACCTCGCCGGGCTGTACGTCGAGGGAGAGCGCGTCGAGGGCGACGACCCCGCCGAACCGGACCGTGACGTCGCGCAGCTGGAGGGCCTTCGGCGTCACCCGGTGCACGGAGGAGGGAACGGCCGGCTCCGAGGCCACCTCGGTCGCCCGGCCGACTGCGGCGGAGCGGGTGCCGGCCCTGGCGGCGCGTCGGCTCGCCAGGCGGTCCTGAACCTTGCGCGGCACCATCGTGAACGCCAGACCGTCAGGCGCGTAGGTGAGCATGAAGAGGAGGCCGACTCCGCTGACGAGACCGATCCACAGCGCCACCTTCGAGCCGAGGAAGCTGAAGATCTGCTGTCCCAGCGAATCGGGCTGGAAGCCGCTGCCGACGATCGGGCCGAGAGGGGTGCCGGCACCGCCGAGGACGGCGTTCTGCATTCCGGTGACCGACTGGAGACCGGAGAAGGCGGTGAACTGCAACAGCGGGCTGCGGAACGCCAACAGGATTCCGCCGAGGGACGCGATCATGCCTCCGAGAACGAACGCGTACAGCTTGGCTTGTGTCACGGAGATGCCGAGAGCAGCGGCGGCTCGCTCATTGGTGCGCACGGCGATGAGCCGACGTCCCGCCCGCGAGCGGCGCAGGTTCGTGATGACGAGACCCACCAGTGCAAGGACGATCAGGGTGAAGGTCGCATAGCGCTTGGGATAGAAGAGCCCGTTGACGTCGATCCCGAAGACGTGGGTGTCGCCGACGTCGTAGCCCGAGGGGCCCCCGGCGAGGGCCGAGTTGCCGAACACGACCGCCTCCAGCGAGATGGCCAGGCCGAGCGTCAGGATCGCGAGGTAGACGCCACGGGTGCGCACTCCTGCCAGGCCGACGACGACACCCACCGGGATCGCGGTGAGCATCCCGGCGAGCACGGCGACCTCGAACGGCCACCCGTGACTGGCCACCAGCCAGCCGGAGACCAGGGCACCAAGACCGGCGAAGCCGAACTGCATCAAGGACAGCTGACCCGCATAGCCGGTGACGACCACGAACGACATCAGGATCAGCGCGCCGAGGAGTTGCGCCTGGACCGCGTTGACCCACGTCAGGGGAAGTACCGTCCAGATGCAGACGAGCGTGACGGCGAGGGCCACCGCGACAGTGACCGGTGCCACCCGCCCGGTACCGAGTCGGGGCATCCGGCCGAAGGTCTCGTCCTTGCCCGCGACCCGCTTGCCACGGGCGAGCAGGACGACGGTCACCAGCAGGAACGGAACCGCCGTACCCCAGCCGGGTTGGGTCACGTAGCGGGTCACCTCGGACTGCGCGACCCCGATGACGAGACCGGCGATGACGGTCAGCGGGAACGAGGAGAACCGTCCCACCACAGCGGCGGCCAGCACCGGGATCACCAGGTAGGTCAGGTTCGCCGTCCCGAGTCCGGTGATGGGCACCAGCAGGATCGCCGCGAGGCCACCGAGCGCCGAGCCGACGGCCCAGTTCGCGGCCGCGATCAGGTTCGGCGAGACGGCGAGGGCCGCCGCGGCGCGCGGGTTCTCGGCTACGGCTGTGGTGGCGACCCCGAAGCGGGTGAAGCGGTAGATCAGCCAGAGACCGACCGTGGCGAGGATGACGATCCCGAAGATGTAGATCCGGTCCTGACCGATCTCCGCGCCGAAGATGCTGACCGGCGAGATCGGGAGCAACGACGGGATCACCTTCGGCAGATCGCCGTAGATGATCATGACAGCCGACTGGAGCACGACGAGGAGGGCCAGCGTCGCGACGATCTTCGCCAGCGCCGATGCGCCGTGCATCAGGCGAAGGATCAGCAGGTGGAAGAGAGCGCCCAGCAGGGCCGAGGCGAGGACGCCGATGACCACCGAGACGATCTGAGGCAGGCCGTGTTGCTCCCGGGCCTCGAAGTATCCGTAGGCACCGATCATGCCGACCGCGCCTTGCGCGAAGTTGACCACGCCCGAGCCGCGGTGGACCAGCACCAGGCCGATGGCGGCGAGGGCGTACAACGATCCCGCCCCCAGCCCCAGCGCGGCGAATCTCCAGATCTCGGTCATCGCAGATTCCTGTTCGTCCTCGCGCCGGCGTCCACTACTTGCCCGTCAGCAGACTGGAGATGTCGTAGAAGGTGCCCTGGCTGACGGGCTTGCCGTTCTCGACCTTGTAGGTGATGCCGTAGTGGTTGAAGATCCGCGAGAAGGTCTTGCTGTCCAGCGGTGCCGTCGACCACGGCGGAATGACGCCGTCGACGTCGACGTTGACCAGGCCGTCGAGCGCCTTGGTGAGCCCTGCGGCGTCGAGGCTTCCACGGGCGGTCGCAAAGGCTGCCGCGAGGACCTTCGCACTGACGAAGGCGGTCAGTGCCTGCTCGGTGAGGGGAGCCTTGGCGTCGACCGCCTGCATGGCGGTCTTGGCCTGCTGGACGCCGGCGGCCGGGTCATCGGCATTGAGCTGGGAGTCGGTCACGAGCAGGCCGTCGGTGAGCGGGCCGAGGGCGGCGAGCACCTGCTGGCTGAACACGGCCGAGATGCCGCCGACGGTGACCTTCGCGCCGCTCTGCTTCAACGCGGTGAGCGCCTGGGCGGCTCCTGTCGGGGCCAGGCTGATCGCGACGCACTGCGCGCCGGCGCCGACGACCTTCGCGACCGCGGGGGAGAGGTCGGCGGCGTTGGCGGCCACCGCTGCACGCGCTACCTCTTTGCCACCGAGTCCCTCGAAGCCTTCCTTGATGTAGTTGACAAGGAAGTCAGATCCATCGAGATAGATGATGCCTAGCTTGGTGCATCCGGAGTGCGCCAGACCCGCGCCGAGAGCGACGTACTGGGAGAACGACTCCGAGACCGGATAGCTGTTGGCGCTGTGGGCGTCACCCGTGCCGAGCACCGGGATCTTGGCCTTCGTGAGGATGCTCATGTCCTGGCCGCCGCCGCTGAAACCGATGACGGCTCCGGCGACCTTGTCGACCACCGCCTGTTGCTCACAGGCCAAGAACCCGGGTGCAGTCCCCTTGGCATCGCAGGTCTCGACCTCGACACCCGGGAAGTCCTTCAGGACTCCCTTCACCATCGGGACGATCTCCGGGAGCGTGAACGGGATCGTGCTGGTGAAATCGCCCGTGACCAGGATCTTTGCTTTGACCGAGCTCTGCGAACCACTCGATGCGGTCGTGCCGTCGGCATGCGGATCGTTGCCGCTGGCCGCGGAGTCGTCGCCGGACGAGCCGCATGCGGAGAGGGTGAGGAGCGCCGCTGCGCCCATCGCTGCCCACGCTGTCAGTGCCTTCTTGGGGTACATCAGATCTCCTGTGATTGGGATGTCACGGGCAGCGCCGATGCCGCCCGTGCCCTCGCAGCCGATAGCTCTCCCGAGTGATGCAGGCCCGCTCCCGTTACGGGGGCCTGGCCGTGATTGCGATGTGAGCCTAGACACACCCGGGCAGTGCGTCAACGTTGTTCACAATCCGTGACACTTCCGTTGTGAACGCTGTTGACACAAGGTGACGCTAGCGCCAGAGTCGCCCCCATAAGCACGTGCCTCAGAGCCGACTTCGGGCGCGACCTCGCGCATGCCGGGCCGACTCCGCACCGGACCGAAGGACAGCCATGACAACACTCACTGCCAGCATCGACTGCGAGAGCTACCGGGTCACCGACCAGCACTTCGGTGCGCCGTACATCGACCTTGACGAGGAGCGGGAGACGCCGGTTCCGCACCGCCAGATCCATGGCGGATTCGCCGACTGCGATACCCGCTTCACGTTCTACTTCCCCCCGAAGGACCAGTGGCAGGGTCGGCTGGTCATGCCGATGGAGGGAGCCCACGCCGGACACGAGGACTTCTTCGGGGGAGCGCTCGGCGAGGCCATGGGCGGCCTGCCGCTGACCGCACGCGTCGGCGGCTACATGGTCGAGACCAACATGGGACACATCGGCGACGACATCGACGCGAAGGGCGGCGAGGACGCGACGCTCTACGGCTGGCGGGCCGCGGTCGAGGGCGCGCGCTTCTCCAAGTACGTCGCCCGGCAGGTCTACGGGGTCGAGCCCCATCATTCCTACGTGTGGGGCGGCAGCGGCGGCGGACGTCGATCACCGCTCGTCCTGGAGAACGCGCCCGACGTCTTCGACGGCGCGATGCCGTTCATGGGTGGCGGCGACGTGCGGCCGTTCCCGGCCACCGAGCGCATCAAGGGTGCGCAGGTGATGAGCTTCGCGTGCATGTTCAACGTGCAGCGACTGCTTCGCGACCCCGGCACTGCGAGCCGACTCATCGACGCGATGCAGCCCGGTGGCACGGGCAACCCCTTCGAGGGACTCGACACCCACCAGGCCGAGGAGCTGGCCAGCCTGTACCGCCAGGGCTTCCCGCACGGCAACGAGTTCATGATCTTCACGCCGATGGGTCAGATCTGGCTCTGGTCGTCCATCGCCGACCTCCTGGTGGAGCAGGACCCGACCTACTTCGATGACTTCTGGACCAAGCCGGGCTACATCGGCCATGACCTCCCGACTGCGGTCGAGCGGGACGTGATCGACGTCAGGACCACGGTCAGCAGGGTCGTGACCGTGCGCGACCTGCTGACCGATCCGGCGTTCGAGGCGCCGGAGTACATGATGACCAAGACGATGGCCGGGCTGATGGCCGGCGAAGCCGGCATGGACATGGCCTACGCGATCGAGGTCAAGGGGCTACCGGAGGGGTATCGCCTCGGTGCCGGGCTGCAGCTCACCAGCGGTGAGGCGGCCGGGCGCCAGCTGTACGCCATCAGCACTGTCGGGGACCTGTTCGCCTGCGACGGGCACGGCGAGGCGAACCTCAAGCGATTCGAGGGGGTGAAGGCGGGCGACGAGATCCACGTCGACAACCGGAAGTTCCTGGCCTTCTGCTACTTCCACCGTCACCACCTCATGGAGGACGCCCAGTTCGACTCACTGCGCCACGACGGGCAGGCCATCTACCGTCAGCACCCGGTGCCGCTCATGTCGCCGCTGATGGGCGTGTCCTACACGGGCCACTACGCCGGCAAGCTGTTGTGGATGCAGCACACCCACGATTCCTCGCTCTGGCCCGGCCAGGGTCTGATCTATCGCGACGCGGTGATGGCAACCGGTGGTCCCGACTTCGCCGCGGACCACTACCGGTTGCAGTGGACGCAGAACGCAGAGCACATACCGCCGTCGTACCTGCCCAACGGCCCGACCCGAGCAACGGCTACATGGCTGATCGACTACTTCCCGATCATCGAGCAGGGACTCGCCGACCTGATCTCCTGGACCGAAGGCGGCGAGGCGCCGTCGAACACGGCCTTCGAGTGGGTCGACGGACAGGTGAAGCTGCCTGCCTCGGCATCCGCCCGGGGTGGCATCCAGCCCGTCGTCAGCGTGACCGCCGATGGCGGCGTGCGGACCCACGTCGCCGCGGGTGATCAGGTTCAGCTGGTCGTCGACACGGAGGTGCCGCCCCATGCTGGGACGATCGTCTCGGTCGAGTGGGACTGGGACGGTTCCGGCTCCTTCCCGTTCCAGCATGAGGTGACGGGTAGGGACACGGCGCTGACGCTCCAGGCCAGTCATGTCTACGACACGTCGGGCACGTACTTCGTCACGGCACGGGTGCGCTCGCAGCGGGACGGCGACGCGTCGCAGGTGCACCGGTTGATCACGAACGTCGCGTCCGCGCGCATCGTCGTCAGCTGAGCGCCGGCCACCCGGGGCGGCGACGGGCCGGCCCTGACCTCGATCGGGGTCACGGCCGGTCCCGCCGGCGCCCTTCGCGGCACCGAACCACAAGGCAGCCCGCCGATCCCATGGACCATGTCGCCCGCGTCTGCGACGATCTTGTAGCGCTCGACGCGGGCTGATGAGGAGAGAAGTGTCAGACAATCACCATCTCGACGTCATCGTCGTCGGGGCCGGCCCCTGCGGCATCACGCTGGCGAACCTGCTGGCGATGTGGGGCATCCGCGCGGTCGTGATCGATGCGGAGCCGGACATCTACGAACACCCCCGTGCGGTCGGGATCGATGACGAGTCGTTGCGGACCTATCAGACAGTCGGGGTCGTCGAGCGGTTGCTCGAGGACATCACCCAGAACACGCCGATCCGCTACTACACGTCCTGGGGCCGGTTGATGGCGCACGTCGAGCCAAGTGTTCGGCCGTTCGGCTGGCCGCGGCGCAACAACTTCCTCCAGCCCCTGTTCGAGGCGGCGTTGCGGGAGCGTCTGGCCGCCAGCGAGACCGTCGAGCTGCGTCTCGGCACCACGCTGACGGCGTACGAGCAGGACGTGGACGGGGTGCGTGCCTTCGTCGAGGACTCCGACGGCACCACCTCGTTGCTCACCGCTCGTTATCTCGTGGGCACCGATGGCGGGCGCAGCACCGTGCGCAAGGTCGCCGGCATCGAGATGGTCGGCAGCACCGCACCGCAGAAGTGGCTGGTGGTCGACGTCGAGGACGACGACCTCGATGCGCCGTACTCGGCCGTCTATTGCGATCCCCGACGGCCGGTGCTGATGGTGCCGCTGCCGTATGGCCATCGGCGCTGGGAGTTCAAGCTTCTCCCCGAGGACGACGAGGTGGCGTTGAGCGAGCCGGGGCGGGTGTTGCGTGACCTGGTCGCACCGAGGTATCCCGAGGGGTCGCGCCCCCGGGTGCTGCGCAGCACCGTCTACTGGCACCACTCGCGTACGGCGGAGCGCTTCCGTGACCGGCGGGTGTTCCTCGCCGGCGACGCGGCGCACCTGCAGCCGCCGTTCTTCGGTCAGGGCATGAACTCCGGCATCCGTGATGCCACCAACCTGGCCTGGAAGCTGGCGTACGTGATCGACGGCCACGCCGGTGACGCGCTGCTCGACACCTACGACGCCGAGCGGCGCGAGCACGCCAGCACGATGGTGCAGTTCGCCACTCGGATGGGGGAGATGTACGCCCCGCGCAATCGGGTCACGGAACGATTCCGCGATCTGGCCTTCCGCGGTGCGCAGCGGATCCCCGGTGCGCGCGACTACATCCTGCAGATGAAGTACAAGCCGATGCCTCGCTACCGGCAGGGCGCCGTGCTGCCCTATGTCGGTGGTCTGCCGGGGGCGCCGGTCGGCACGATGTTCGGCCAGCCCGACGTGGAGACCGCGAGTGGCGATCGGGTCAAGCTCGACGACGCTCTGGGCACGTCCTTCGCCGTGCTCGGCCTGCACCGCGATCCCGAGGTGTCGCTCAGCCCGCAAGCGGCGGACTGGTGGCGATCGATCGGTGCGCGCTTCGTGCAGGTGCTTGCTCCGCGAAGCGGTCCGGGTCCGGAGGCCGGAACCCGTCGCAAGCGCCCGAGCGAGAGCGCTGACGCTGGGTCCGTGCAGGTCGAGGACGTCGACGGGTTCTTCCGTGACTGGCTGCTGCGCCGGCCCGAGGATGAGGTGATCGTGTTGCGTCCGGACCGCTACGTCGCCGCGATCTGCTCGAAGGACGACCTCGAGCAGGTCACCGCGCAGATGCGGCGGCTGCTGGAGTGACGTGGCGGGGGAGTCGAGCAACGACCTCCTCGGCGCTGGAGATCCGTGCCGTCAGCGTGAGCTGGTTGGTGACCAGGAACTCGTGCGTCTGCGCCGAGGAGCCGGCCGTGCAGTCCTCGGCCAGGACGACGTCGTAGCCCCGGTTGACCGCCTCGACGGCGAGGCCGGGCAGCGCGAGGTTGGTGGAGACGCCGACCAGGACGAGTGTCCGCACGCCGTTGAGGCGCAACGTCGCGTCGAGGTCGGTGCCGTAGAACGCCGTGAGGCCGGTCGCACGGGTGCTGACGAAGTCTGAGGGTCGGGGGCCGAGCTCCGGCGGGATCTCCACGTCCGGCGTGCCGGCCGCCATGCTGTGCGCGCGCAGCGCCATCACACCGAGATAGGAGTTGGGCAGCATGCCCGCCTGGTCGGGCCTGTGCTCGATGATGCAGTGGACCACGGGGAGCCGGTGCTGGCGGAAGTGGTCGGCGAGCGCTCCGATGCGCGGCACGATGCCGCGGCTGGCGGCCTGCTCGGCCAGCCCGCTGGAGACCGAGCGGTCAGCGTCGAGAATGCCTCGTTGACACTCGCTGATGATCAGTGCCGGTGCTTCATAAGGGCTCACGAAAAGTGACACTAACGCCAGGTGTTCCAAGTCCTCAAGGGTTATCGAGCGCGCATATTACGCACAGAAGCGGTCTTGCCTCATGGTGACAGTAGTGCCAGAATCGCCACATGAATGGAGCAGAGTCGCTCGCCTTCAGCTCGCTCAACGACCTCAGCTGGTGGTTGGCGGACCCGGCCGAGCGCGAGGCCACCTTCGCCCGACACCGCCGCGACGACCCGAGGCCCTTCGTCAGGATCAGCCCGCAGGGCGAGGCCGGCTTCTGGGCGCTGACGCGTCACGCCGACGTGCTCGAGGTCAGCCGCAGGCCCGATGACTTCTGCTCGGGTGAGGGGGGCACGCAGATCTTCGACCAGCCCGAGCAGCTCCGCGCCTATCGAGGCTCCATCATCGACATGGACAACCCCGAGCACGCTCGCCTGCGCAAGATCGTGTCCCGCGGCTTCACCCACCAGTCGCTGGGACCGCTGCGCGGCGAGATCGACGCGACTTCCCGCGAGATCATCCGCGAGATGCCCCAGGGCGGCGAGTGCGACTTCGTCTCCGAGTTCGCGGCGCTGCTGCCGCTGCGGGTGATCAGCAACATGCTCGGTGTCCCGCGCGAGCACGAGCAGTTCATCTTCAACGCCACCAACGTCATCCTGGGCGCGACCGACGCGGAGTACATCTCCGACCAGTCGCGCGCGGGGATCGAGAAGGCGGTCACGGCTGCGAGCGTGGCGCTGATCGATCTGCTGAGCGGGCTGGCCGAGGAACGTGTCGCCCATCCGCGCGACGACGTCATCAGCAAGCTGGTGGCCGCCGACGAGGAGAACCTCACCCCTGCGGAGCTGGCGCGTTTCTTCATCCTTCTCGTCGGCGCCGGGAACGAGACGACCCGCAACGCGATCACCCACGGGCTGCTGGCGTTGACCCAGCACCCCGAAGAGCGCGATCGGTGGCAGGCCGACTACGAGCGCTACGCCGTCTCGGCCGTGGAGGAGATCTTCCGCTGGGCCACGCCGGTGATCCACTTCCGCCGTACGGTCACGCGTGACGGAGTGACACTGGGCGACCAGACCTTCGCCAAGGGCGACAAGGTCGTGCTCTGGTACAACTCCGCGAACCGCGACGAGCAGGTCTTCACCGACCCCTATCGGTTCGACATCGCCCGGGATCCCAATCCGCACGTGGCCTTCGGCGCACCGGGGCCGCACTTCTGCCTCGGTGCTCACCTTGCGCGCCTCGAGCTGCAGGTGGTCTTCAAGGCGCTCTTCGAGGAGTTGCCCGACATCCGTGCCGTCGGCGAGCCGCAGATGCTGCGGTCCAACTTCTTGCACGGTGTCAAGCATCTCCAGGCCCGCTACACCCGCCCTTGAGAAGGAGATCCACGTGACCGGGACAACGGTCGAGCACAGTCTCGGCACCACGATCGTGCACGCCGTCGCCGACGGTGTCATGACCATCACCCTCAACCGACCCGAGGCTGCCAACGCGCTGCGGCCGGACGACCGGGACGCACTCATCACCCTGTTCGAGCAGGCGAACGTCGATCCGGAGGTGCGTGTCGTCGTCCTGCGCGCCAACGGCCGGCACTTCTGTGCGGGCGCCGACGTCCTGCGGCTCGCCGGGGGCCGCACCACCGAGAAGCGCCCGCTCAACGCGATGCGGACGATCCTCGGCGGTGCTCAGAAGCTGGTCGCCTCCGTGCTCGACTGCACCAAGCCCGTCGTAGCGGCCGTTCAGGGGGGTGCTGCCGGCATCGGCGCGCACCTCGTCTACGCCTCCGATCTGGTCGTCGCGGTCGAGGACGCCTACTTCGCCGAGTCGTTCGTCAAGCGTGGACTGGTCATGGACGGCGGCGGCGCCTACATGCTGCCGCGACGGATCGGCATGCAGAAGGCCAAGGAGATGGCGTTCTTCGGCGAGAAGCTGACAGCCGCGGAGGCGCTGGCCATCGGCCTGGTCAACCGGCTCGTGCCGGCGGCCGACCTCGATGCCGCCGTCGCCGACTACGCCGATCGCCTCGCCGCCGGACCGACGACCGCGATCGGCCTGACCAAGCGGCTGCTCAACGACTCGCCGGACACCGATCGGGCCGGCTCGTTCGTGGCCGAGGCGATGGCGCAGGAACTGCAGTCGTATGCACACGACTCCACCGAGGGCGTCAGGTCCTTCGTGGAGAAGCGACCGACCGACTTCAAGGGCTGGTGACAGCGATGACCGACAAAAGCGTTGAGAGGCCTCGTGCCGACCTGCCGACCGTCGAGGCGGACACCCGTCCGTACTGGGACGCGGCGAAGGCGGGCACGTTGCTGATAGCCGAGTGTGGCGCATGCGGCAAGGTGCACCACTACCCGCGCCCGTTCTGCCCGTTCTGCTGGAGCGAGGACGTCCACCCGCGGGAGGCAAGCGGTCGCGGCACGCTCTACACCTATTCGACGGTCTACGTGAACGATCTGCACCCCTTCAAGACCCGGCTCCCGTACGTCGCAGCACTGGTGGAGCTCGAGGAAGGGCCGCGACTGATGACCAACATCGAGGGCTGCGCCCCCGATGACCTCTCGGTCGGCATGCCGGTCGAGGTCGATTTCCGATCGCTGACCGAGGAGCTCGACGCGATCGTGTTCCGGCCCGCCTCGTAGCAGACCACCACCCAAGCAAGGAGAGAAGAGAAGATGAGCGGCTTGCTCGAAGGAAAGATCGCCCTCGTGACGGGCGCCGGCCACGGCATCGGCCGCGGTCACGCGCTGGAGCTGGCCAAGCACGGCGCGACCGTGATCGTCAACGACCTCGGCACCTCCCTGGACGGATCCGGCACCGGGAAGGTGGCCGACGAGGTCGTCGAGCTCATCAAGGAGCGCGGCGGCAGCGCCGTACCGGACTTCAGCGACGTCGGTGACGAGGCACAGGTCGATGCGCTGGTCGAGCGCGCCTACGAGCAGCTCGGCCGCCTCGACATCGTGGTCAACAACGCCGGCATCGTGCGCGACAAGGCCATCTGGAACATGTCGGTCGAGGACTTCGACCTCGTCATGCGGGTCCACGTCCGCGGTACGTGGCTGCTCAGCCGCGCCGTTGCCCGCAAGTGGCGCGAGGAGTCCAAGGCGACCGGTGGAGCGGTCTACGGCCGGATCATCAACACCACCTCGGGCGCCGGCCTACAGGGCCACTTCGGCCAGACGAACTACGCCGCGGCGAAGGCCGGCATCGTGGGCCTGACCCAGACGCTCAGCCTCGAGCTGGCCTCGATCGGCGCCACCGTCAACGCGATCAGTCCCGGTGGCCGCACGCGCATGTCGGCCTCGATGCCGGGCTCGGCTCCGGCGATCGAGCCGGGCGAGCTCGCCGACGACGTGTTCGACCCGAAGGACCCCTCGCTCGGATCCCCGGTGGTCGCGTGGCTCGCCAGTCCGGAGGCCGGCCACGTCAGCGGGCAGGTCATCAAGGCGCTCGGCGAGAACATCCAATGGCTCCAGGGCTGGCAGCCGGTCGCGACCGTCTCCAGCGGCGGCAAGCGCTGGGATGCCACGAAGCTGGGCCACACGATGGGCGTCGACGTCTTCGGCACGCGGGCCAGTGGTCTTCGCTTCGGCGGCTGACCAAGGCGCTCACCGACCTCACCCAGAGCCCCTGGGCACCTCACCCGCTCCACGGGGGAGTGTGCGCAGGGGCTCTGCCACGTGGGCACCGAACCAGGCCAGCGTGTCCGGAGACGTGACGTGGAAGCGCAGGATGGCGAGCTCGACGCCACGCTCCTGCTCGCGAGCCAAGGACGTGACGAGCTCGTCCGCGGTCCCCACGAGCGGCTCTCCCCACGCCGCGCTCGGCAGCCGCTTGGCCACCGAGGCACTCACCCGTTCGCGATCGGACTCCTCGGCGATCACACCGACGGCGTACTGCGCCGAGATGCGGGCCCGGCCCCGAAGCAGAGCCAGCTCGTCCAACCGGTCGCGCGCGCTCCCCACGCAGTTCCACCAGTCGGCGTGACGGCGCACCAGCGGCATGGTCAGCTGGCGGCCGCCGCCGCCGACATGGACCGGGATCCGGTCCTGCACGGGACGGGGGAGTCCGTAGGCGCCCTTCAGGGTGAAGTGGTCGCCGGCATAGTCGAAGGGGGTGCCGGCGAACATGAGGTCGAGGATCTCGAGGGTCTCCCCGAGCGCCTGAGCGCGCTCGCGCCTGCTCGCCGCACCGAAGCCGTACGCCGTCAGCTCGCTCTCGACCGAACCCCAGCCGAGACCGAGCTCGAGACGCCCCGCGCTGACCTGGTCGAGGGTCGCGGCCATCTTGGCGAGCAGGGCAGGGTGCCGGAAGGGTGCACAGCCGACCAGGTGGCCCAGCCGGATCCGGGCAGTAGCGCACGCGACCGCCGTCAGCAGGGTCCAGCTCTCGAGGGTGTCGCAGGGCGGCGCCCCCGGCGTGAGCAGGTGATCCATCACCCAGAAGGAGTGGAACCCGGCCTCCTCCGCCGATCTGGCGAGGGTCACCATCGTGGTGACGTCGGTCTTGAACTGAGGGACGTAGACGCCGAGGGCGAGGGGACCGGCAGCACTCACCCGTCGGCGCCGTCGACGATGTGGATGATCCCCATCGGACAGGCACCCGCGCCGTCGACGGCGCTGTGCTCCAGGTCCGGCGGGACCTCGATCTCGCCCTGGGCGGCGAAGCCGTCGTCATCGAGCGCGAACAGGTCAGGGGCGGCGGCGTGACAACGGCCGTGGCCCTCGCAGTAGTCGAGATCGATCTGGACGCGCATGCAATCACTCCTGCTAGGTCGGGTTGAGCTGGCCTTCGTGGGCGTCGTCGGCCAGCAACGAGCGGAGCTGGACCCGATCGAGCTTGGACATCGCGGTGAGCGGCAGCTCCTCGACCAGCACCAGCCGATCCGGTGCCTTGTAGTCGGCGATCCGGCCGCGTGTCCATGCCCGCAGCTCGTCGAGAGTCGGCGGGTGCTTCGGGTCGGCGGCCACGACGAAGGCGACGCCGATCTCACCGATCACCGGCGCGGCGTGGCCGACGACGGCGGCCCCGCGCACTGCCGGATGCTCGGTGAGCACCTGCTCGACCTCGACCGGGTGGATGTTGAATCCGCCCCGGATGTAGAGATCGCCACGGCGGCCGACCAGCTGGAGGTCGCCGGCGGGTGTGAGCAGACCGAGATCGCCACTGACCAGATACCCATCCGCGTCGAAGGCGGTGCGGCTCAGCTCTGGCTCGCGCCAGTAGCCGCGCATGACACAGGGGCCCTTGACCCGGACCGTGCCCACCTCGCCGACCGGTAGCGCCTGTCCGTCGGCGTCGGTCACCTTCACCGACATCCCGGCCTGCGGGCGGCCCACCGTGCGGAACAGGACGTCCGCCGGGTCGCCCGGATCGGTTCCGCAGATCGTGGGGGACTCGGTCATCGCGTAGCGCACCACGAGAGGTACGCCGAGGCGCTCCGTGGTCTGCTCGATCAGCTGCGGGGAGGCGGGCGCAGTGGCGACGATGCCGATCCGCAGGTGCGGCAGGCTCGCGCGACTCACGCCAGGCTCCTCGAGGAGCTTCGCCCACTGCGTCGGGACGCCGCCGCCGACCGTGACCTGCTCGTCGCGGAGGGTCTCGAACATCCTGCGAGCCGACCAGGGTGTGGGGGAGGCGACCATGGCCATGCCCCAGATGAGCTGGTCCCACAGCTTGGCCATGTAACCGGCGTGGGGGAACGGCGTCGAGGTCAGGCGCCGCGCGTACGGCGCGCTCAGCACCCCAGCCGCATCGGCGAAGGCAGCCAGGTTGTCGCCGTCGAACACGGCCCCCTTCGGCAGGCCGGTGGTCCCGCTGGTGAAGATGATCGTCACCGGGTCGGACCGATCCAGCTCGACCGGAGGCACGGGAGCGACCGGAGCGGCGAGGCTGGCCCGCACGACCTCCGAGCGCGTGATCACCTCGATGCCGGGCGGAGCCTCGGGAACGCCGGCCTCGGCATCGCGGACGACCAGCCGGGGGCCGGCCTTGGCCAGGACCCCGGTGACCTCGTGGATGCCGTAGCGGGTGTTGAGGCCCGTGGTGATGCCGCCGAGCAGTGCGACAGCGGCGTAGCAGACCGCGTAGTCGATGCCCGAGGGCATCATCAGCGCGACGACGTCGCCCTTGCCGACGCCCCGCCGGGAGAGCAGTGCTGCGACCGAGGTGGCACGGTCGCGCCAGGAGGCGAAGCTCAGTCGGGTGCCGTCCTGGTCGACGTACGCGTCGCGATGGCCGTGGACCTCGGCGGCGGCCGCCAGGAGGTCGGCGGTGCTGGCGAAGTCGGCCGTGCGCAGCGGAGCAGCGCCCGCGTCGCGCTGCACCGCCGGCTGGCCGGTCATGGCCGGTCGGTCCCGAGGATGACGGTGCCGCTGGAGCAGAACCAGCCACCGGTGCCGCTGACACAGGCGATCCTCGCGTCCGGAACCTGGCGGGGACCGCACTCACCACGCAGCTGACGGACCGCCTCCACGATGAGGAACAGGCCGCGCTGACCCGGATGGCACGCGGACAGACCGCCCCCGTCGGTGTTGGTCGGGAGCGACCCGCCGAGTCGGAGACTGCCCTTCTCAACGAACGCGCCGCCCTCGCCCTTCTCGCAGAAGCCGAGGTCCTCGATGGTGGCCAGCAGCATGTAGGTGAAGGCGTCGTAGATCTCCGCCACGTCGACGTCGGCAGGGGTGAGCCCGGCTCGCTGGAACGCCAGCGGTCCGGTCACCGCCGCCGGGCCGACCGTCAGGTCCTCCCACTGGCTGGTGAGCATGTGCGAGGTGGCCTCGCCGGTGCCCAGCACCCAGGCGGGCTTGGTCTTGAGGTCGGTCACGCGGTCCTCGGCCACCAGGACCACCGCAGCACCGCCGTCGGAGCGGATGCAGCAGTGCAGCTTGGTGAACGGATCGGCGATCATCGGCCCGGACAGCACCTGCTCGACCGTGATGGGGTCGCGGTAGTAGGCCTCCGGGTTGTCCTGCGCGTTGTAGCGAGCGGAGACCGCCACCTCGGCGAGCTGCTCGATGGTGGTGCCGTACTCGTGCATGTGCCGGCGCGCGGCCATCGCGTACTTGGAGATCAGGGTGTGACCGTAGGGGGCATCCCACTGCAACGGTCCGCGAGAGCCCCAGTTGATGCTCGCGGTGCGCAGGCCCTTGCGGAGATCGGCGCGGGTGGTCGAGCCGTAGGTCAGCAGCACGACGTCGGCATGGCCGGCAGCGATCGCATCGGTCGCGTGGGCCAGCATGACCTCCCACGAGGCGCCGCCCACCGAGGTGGAGTCGATCCAGCGAGGCCGGAGCCCGAGGTACTCACCGACGTCCGTCGGCGGCAGCGTCCCCTGGCTGGTCGAGGCCAGCCCGTCCACCTGGTCGGGGCGCAGCCCCGCCTCGGCGAGTGCCCTGCGACTGGCCTGGGCCATCAGCTCGTAGGCGTTCTTGTCGTCCACCCGACCGACGTCGGAGAGGGCGACGCCGGCAATGGCCACCTTGCGATTCACTGGGGTGCTCCCTGGTCGAGAAGTTCGGCGAGCACCTCGGCCGGCTCGCCGAACAGATGGGCGAGGAGGTGGGCCCGCTTGAGGTAGAGGTGAGCGTTGTGCTCGTAGGTGTAGCCCATGCCGCCGTGGACCTGGATCGTCGCGGCACCGTTCCCGATGGCAGCCTTGGTGGCGACGGCCTTGGCGGCGTAGGCCTGGAAGGCGGCGTCCTCGCGACCCGACTGGACGCAGACGGCTGCGAAGAGCATCTGTGAGCGCGACGCGTCGGCAGCCACTGCCATGTCGGCACAGGCGTGCTTGATCGCCTGGTGCACCCCGATCGGGCGACCGAACTGGACGCGGAGCTTGGCGTGCTCGGTCGACATCGTGGTCAACGCATTGGCAAGGCCGGCCAGCCCGGCGGCGGCAAGCACGGTGCCGCGGAGCCAGAGCGGGTCGGTCTCGGCGGGCAGCCAGTGGCTCACCGTCGCGGCATCGACCGTGGCGGTCGCCAGCCGGGAGCCCGGATCGGCGGAGGGCAGGTCCCCGATGTCGGGGAACTGGGTGGCCCGGACCAGTGCCGTCCCCTGCCGGCTGGCCACCAGCAGGTACGCCGCGCCGGCGTGGTCGATCAGGTCGAAGGTGCCCTTGATCGAGTCCGGACCGATGCACCCGTCGCCGCGCAGCTCGGCGAGGCCGACCAAGGTGCTGCCCTCACCGATGGCGGTGGCGAGCGGAAGGTCGCCGCACTGCGCGGCCACACGTGCCCCCAGTGTGGAGGCCAGGTAGGGGCCGGGAGCGAGGTGCTCGGCCAACGTCGCGAAGAGCAGTGCCTCGTCGTCGAGCAGTCGGCCGGAGCCGCCGTACTCCTCGTCGAGGCCGAGGGTCAGGAGGCCGAGCTCGGCCCCCTCACGCCATGCGTCCGGGTCGACGGCGGACGGATCGTCCGCCCGCTGTCGTATCCCCTCGATCGGGAGGCGGCTCTCGAGGAAGTCCGAGGCCGCCGCGATCAGGTCCAGCTGGTCCTGGGAGGGAAGGAGGTCCATGTGATCAGCTCTCTCTCATCGCGGCAGCCCGAGCATGCGCTCGCCGATGATGTTGCGTTGGATCTCGGAGGTGCCGCCTCCGATGGACTGCGAGAAGGCGTAGTAGTAGTAGCCGACCCAGCCGTTGGGCTCCCACCGCGACGTACGACGCAGGGCGTCCGCCCCGACGATGTCCATCCCGAGGGCGGCGATCTCCTTGCACAGGTCGGCATAGACCAGCTTGAGCATCGAGCCGCGCGGCCCAGGTGTGTCGGTCCGCATCGCGTCGCAGATGCCGACGTAGGTCATCGCCCGCAAGGACGCGACGGCGGCCCGCACCTCGGCGAGACGGCGCGCGATCTGGTCGTCCGCGATGGCCGGTCGCCGACCGTCGGGGCCGAGGTGGTCGCGGGCGAAGTCGATGAGGTCCTCGACGATCTTGGCGAGCCGGACCTGGTTGGCGGTGAAGGCGGTGCCACGCTCGAAGGACAGCGTCGACATCGCGACGCTCCAGCCATCGCCGATGGTGCCGACCACGCTGCTCAGCGGGATCCTGACGTCGTCGTAGAAGACCTCGCAGAACTCCGCGCCGCCCTCGATGGTGGTGATCGGGCGGACGTCGATGCCGGGGAGGCGCATGTCGCAGATCGCCCAGGTGATCCCCTCGTGCTTCGACCCGGTCGCGTCGGTGCGGACCAGCAGCTCCTGGTAGTCGGCGATGTTCGCGAAGCTCGTCCAGATCTTCTGGCCGTTGATCACCAGCTCATCGCCGTCGATCACGGCACGGGTGCGCAGCGAGGCCAGGTCGGAGCCGGCGTCAGGCTCGGAGAATCCCTGGCACCACACCGCCTCACCCCTGAGGATGCGGGGGAGGTGGAAGGCCCGCTGCTCCTCGCTGGCGCGCGTCATCAGCGTCGGGCCGGCGTGGTTGAGACCGACGAAGGTCGCATCGATGCCGGGCAGCCCCTGGGCGGCGTACTCCTCGTACCAGATGAGCTGCTGGGTCAGGGACAGTCCGCCGCCGCCGTACTCCGTCGGCCAGGCGATGCCTGCCCAGCCGCCGTCCCACTGGGTCCGTTGCCAGCCGAGGTCGTATTCCCGGATGCCCGCGGCGTCGTCCGGACGCTGCTCGCGCGGCTTGTTCTCCGCGAGCCACGTGCGGACCTCGTCGCGGAACTCCACCTGCTCGTCCGTGAAGTCCAAATCCATGGAGGGACCTTCCTAGACCGGGGCTGTTCCCCTGATCATAAGTGACAGTAGCGTCAGATGAAAGAGTCAGTTGCGATCTTGCGCGTACGTCGAGGCGAGCGCTGCGCTGCCGTGGGCCAGCAGCGTGACGTCGGCGCCGACGAGGACGAAGCTCGCCCCGGCCGCGACGTAGCCTCGGGCGACCGGCTCGCGGAACGCATTCACGCCGGCTCTCTTTCCGGACTGCACGATCACGGCGATCGCCCGCTCAATGGCGGCGACGACGTCGGGATGCTCCGGGTTCCCGAGGTGTCCGAGCGAAGCCGCCAGGTCGGCAGGGCCGATGAAGACGGCGTCCACGCCGTCAACGGCTGCGATCGCCGGGAGTGCCTCGAGACCGGCGACCGACTCCACTTGGACGGTGACGCTGATTCGGGACCCTGCAGTGATGAGATAGTCAGAAATGCGGCCCCACCGTGAGGCGCGAGCCAGCGCGCTGCCCACCCCGCGGATGCCTTCGGGTGGATAGCGGGTCGCGGCCACCACTGCCGCCGCCTCCTCAGCCGAGTCGACCATGGGGACGATCAGGTTCGTCACCCCGATATCGAGAAGTCGCTTGATCTCGATCGGATCACTCGAGCCTGGACGGGCCAGGACCTCGATCGGGTAGGCCGCCGTCGCCTGGAGCTGGGCGAGCACGGCAGGAATGTCGTTGGGCACGTGCTCGGTGTCCAGCATCAGCCAGTCGAGCCCTGAGCCGGCGCAGATCTCGGCGGTGTAGGCGTTGCCGGCCGCGATCCACATCCCGAACTGCGGCCGCTCCTCGGTACGGCGGATCCACGCGTTGCGGGCCATCAGTCCACCTCACGGGCGAAGTGGACCGAGACCGTGCCGAAGGGGCCGTAGTCGGCGACGAAGGTGTCGCCGGGCAACGCGAAGACGGGTGTGGTGAAGGAGCCGGCCAAGATGACCTCGCCGGCCCTCAACGTCACGCCGTGCGGGGCGAGCCGGTTCGCCAGCCAGGCGACGCCGTTGCCCGGGTGGTTGAGCACGGCCGCCGCGACACCGGACTCCTCGATCACCCCGTTGCGCAGCAGGAGGGCAGCGACCCAGCGCAGGTCGACGTCCATAGGACGCGCCACCCGGCCGCCGAGCACGATCCCGGCGTCGGCGGCGTTGTCGGCGATGGTGTCGATGATCGTGCGCAGGTGGCCGGTCTCGGGGTCCTTCATCTGCACCCTCGCGTCGAGGATCTCGAGTGCGGGCGTGACGTACTCGCTGGCACGCAGGACGTCGTAGAGGGTGGCACCCGGCCCGGCGAGATCCTCGCCGAGCACGAACGCGAGCTCGACCTCGACGCGAGGCTGGATGAACCGCCCCGCAGGCACGGTGCCGCCGTCCTCGAAGAACATGTCGTCGTAGAGCACGCCGTAGTCAGGCTCCGCGATCGACAGCGCGCGTTGCATGACCTTGGACGTCAGACCGATCTTGCGTCCGAGGACGCGTCGGCCGTCGGCCTCCTGGAGTGCGACGCCGGCACGCTGGATGGCGTAGGCGTCCTCGATCGTCAGCTCGGGATGCTCCAGCGACGGCTGCCGGATCGGTGCACGGGAGCGCGCAGCCTCGTGGAGCCGGCGCGCGTAGTCGCGGATGACGCGCTCGTCGACCACCCGCCTCACCGCGCCAGGAAGTCGAGTGCGGCGCGGTTGAAGGAGGTCGCGTCCTCGAAGTGCGGCCAGTGGGCGACGCCCGGCATCTCGAAGACCTCGGCGTTCGGGATCAGGCGAGCGACCGTGTTGGCGGTGCTCATGTACTCCGAGTGGTCCTTGCCGGCGGCGATGACGAGGGTGGGCGCCTGGATGGCGGCCCACTTCTCCTCGGGAATGAGGTTGCGGTCGCGGGCGTCGGCGTCCTGCAGGATCAGGAGGCGCTCGATGGTCTCGCGGGTGTCGTCGCGCTGGTAGATCGCCTGACGCAGCGCGATCAGGTCGGGGAGGCGGTTGGCCTCGTCGGCGATGAGGTGGGCGAAGACCTTGTGGATCGACTCCCAGGTGGGGTTGTTGACCGCCGCCGTGCGCTCCGCTCGGATCCGGGCCATGTTGGACGCGGTGGCGATCAGGCCGGCCGGCGACATCAGGATCACCTTGTCGACCCGCTCGGGGTGGGTGACGGCGGTGGCGGCGCACACCCAGGCGCCGAGCGACATGCCGATGAAGTGGGCCCTCTCGACACCGAAGTGGTCGAGCACGCCGAGCGCCTGCTGGACGTAGACCGGGATCTCGTAGTCGTAGTCGGGCTTCTCGGAGAACCCGTTGCCCACCATGTCGATGGCGATGCAGTGGTAGTGCCGGCTCAGCGCGGCCAGGTTGGGGGCGAAGGTCTCCCAGTGCCCGCCGGTGCCGTGCAGCAGGATCGCGGTGGGCAGGTCGGGGGAGCCGGCCTCGGCGTACCGAGTGCGCACCCCGCCGACGTCGATGAAGCCCTGACGGAACTCCAGCTCGCGCAGGAAGCCCCAGATGCTCCGGTATGCCGTCTCCGGCCCCGTCGTCGCCTCGGGGGCACTCACTGTCGTCGTCTCGCTCATGTCATCCCTTCCAGGGCCGCCCCAGCAGCCGGCTCAACCAACTATCTGACGATAGCGTCTCTATTGTCCGTTTCGCCGCAGTCTGCCGCTCGTGAGCGTGAATTGCCAGGGGCAAGCGGCGATTCAGCTGAGAAATCGCTCGTGTCGCCGACGTGACCTGCTCCACAGAAGGGCTTGTTTCTGACAGTGGTATCCGATAAGACTTGTGCCATGGTCGATGACGAGCCGACGCCCGTGCCCGAGCGCCGCGAGCTAGCGGTGCTGATGAACGAGTTCGCTGTCGTCCGCCTATCCCTTGATCACGCCGGGAACGGCCCACGGCTGCTGGTCGAGGACGCTGAGACCGGCGACTCGATCTTCCTGGAGCCCCTCGAGCTAGCGAGCCTGTGCCTGGCCACCGCCGAGGACCGGCTGCAGTGGCTCAAGGTCGGTGCCTACCGCGACGAGCGGAGTACCTCGGAGCGACCGTCATGACGGCGAGCGATCGGGTCGACCTGGTCGGGCTGGGGATGACGGCGATGTCGACCACTCCGGGTGCCGCTCCCCAGGAGCTCGCCCGCGAGGCAGTGGACCTGGCCCTGGCCGACGCGGCGATCACCCGGGCGGACGTCGACGGCCTCCTGGTCGGCTCCTCGCAGGGGATCCGTCCGGACCGCCTCGGAGTCGCCTTCGCCGCCCAGGGCGGGTTCGGTGATCTGCGCCTTCTCGAGCATGTGGAGATCAAGGGCGCCACCACGATCGCGATGATCCAGCGTGCTGCCCTGGCCATCGCGGCCGGCGAGGCCCGGACGGTCGTCTGCGTCTTCGCCGACGCACCGCTCGTCGCGGGCAGGGGTGCCGGCTCGACCTACGCCCACAGCGGTGGCCAGTCGGGCACCCGCGGCCTCGAGCGAGCCTCGGGTGTCCTCGGCTCGGTGCCGACGTACGCGCTCCTGGCTCAGCGCTGGATGCACGTCTCCGGGGCCCGCCCGGAGGACCTGGCCGCGATCGTCACCACCCAGCGCGCGTGGGCGGTCGACAACCCGGCGGCGGTGGCACGGACGCCGTTGAGCGCGGACGACTATCTCGCCAGCCCGCTGATCTCGACGCCGCTGCGGCGCCTCGACTGTGCCCGTCCGGTGAACGGATCGGTCGCAGTGATCCTCAGCAACGACGTCGCCATCGGCCATCCGGCGCGACTCGCCGTGCGCGGCACCGGCAGATCCCACCCGGTCCGTCATCGCCGCGCCGGAGCCGAGTCCTGGTTCGGCGGCGGTCGACGCGCCGTCGACGACGCGCTCGAGCACGCCGGCATGTCGCGCTCCGACCTCGATCTTGCTGAGCTCTACGACCCGTTCTCCGTCGTCACCCTGATGCTCCTGGAGGAGTACGACCTGACCGGCGGCGCCAAGGCCGGCACCTTCGTCCGCGCGGGCGAGACAGGGCCGCGCGGCCGCCTTCCCACCAACACCGGGGGTGGTCAGCTCTCCGGGTTCTACCTCCAAGGCATGACGCCGCTGGCCGAGGCGATGGTCCAGCTCCGCGCTGAGGGTGGGGACCGCCAGGTCCCGGGTGCGTCGGTCGCCCTCGTCGGCGGCATCGGCGGTCGGCTCGATCATCACGCCGCCCTCGTGCTGGAGCGGGCCGCATGAGCGCCGGCCTCAGCACGGAGACCAGCCGAGAGACCGGCACCATGACCGGCTCGGACTGGCTTCTGGCGGACTCATTGGCCCCGATCATCGAGGGCGACGTCCTCCAGCCGCTCTACGACGGAGCCGCGCTCGGCCAGCTGGTGCTGCCGTTCTGCGCAAGCTGCTCCCTGCCCCTCGACCTCGAGCAGCAGGTCTGCGACGGCTGCGGCGGATCCGACATCGCCTGGCGCCGGGTCGAGCCGGTCGGCATCGTCCACGCGGCCACCATGATGCACCGTCGCGAGCCGGGTCTGGTCCTGGCTTCCGCGCCGTACCCGATCCTCGACGTGGAGCTCGGTAGCGGTCACCGCCTGGTCATGACCACGGCGGACGCGGAGCTGAGCGCTCCCGCCATCGGCGATCCCGTGCACATCACCTTCCGTGATCTCGGGGGTGTCCGGATCCCTTCGGCCCGCCCGCACAACCCCGAGCCAACCGTCACCACCAGCACCGCCCTCAGCCAAACGGAGGCTCCCGCATGACCACCACTGAAACCGACCGTCCGGCGGTCGAGCCGCCGACGCCCGACGCGTTCGACGTCGCGAGTGTCGTCCAGGACCACCGGGTCCACGGCTCGGTGTACACCTCGCCCGAGATCTTCCAGCGTGAGCTGGACACCATCTTCCGCACGGGCTGGGTCTACGTCGCCCACGAGAGCGAGATCGCCGAGTCGGGGGACTACCTGACCCGGCGGATCGGCTCGGAGCCGGTCGTGGTGGTGCACAGCAAGGACGGACAGATCCGGGTGCTCCTCAACCGGTGCAGCCACCGTGCCAACCGGTTGTGCAACGCCGATGCCGGCAACGCCAACTCCTTCCGCTGCCCCTACCACGGCTGGACCTTCAGCAACGACGGCTCGCTGACAGCGGTGCCGATGCGCGACGGCTACGGCACCGAGTTCCAGAAGGTGCGCTCGCAGCTCGGCATGGCCGAGGCGCCCCGCGTCGACAGCTACGGCGGGTTCGTCTTCGCTTCGCTGGCTCCCGAGGGGATCTCGCTCGCCGAGCACCTCGGCGGCGCCGCCAAGGCCATCGACCGCGTCCTCGACCTCTCGCCGACCGGGAAGATCGAGCTGCGCGCCGGCTGGATGAAGCACCTCCACCACGCGAACTGGAAGATGGTCGTCGAGAACAACGTCGACGGCTACCACGCCCTGTTCACCCACGCGTCGGTGTACGACGCGATCCGGCCGGCGAAGGTCTCGCACATCCCGGCCAAGGTCGACGTCGTCGTACGCGACATCGGCAGCGGACACTCCGAGATCGACTACTCCGCCGAGTACCGCAAGCTCGACGAGGAGTTCGTCTGGTACGGCCGGATCCCGCGTGCCAAGCTGCCCGACTACGTCGCGGCGCTCGAGGACCGCCATGGTCCGGAGAAGGCGCACGACGCCCTGGTCGTCGGGCCCTCGCACACGCTGATCTGGCCGAACCTGTTCCTCGCCGAGATGAACGTCATGTACGTCGAGCCGATCGCTCCTGACGAGACCGTCGCCTACACCACCGCTGTGCTGGTGCCCGGACAGGACAAGCTCAACCAGCGCACGCTGCGCCGCTCCGAGGGTGCGATGGGCCCGGCCGGCTTCCTGATCGCCGACGACGGCGAGATCGGCATGCGCAACCAGGCCGGCCTCGCCGCGCACGATCCGGAGTGGCTCGAGCTGTCGCGCGGCGTCGAGACCGATGTGATCGACGAGACCGGTGTCGTGAACAGTGACAAGAGCGCCGAGACCCCGCAGCGCGGCTTCTACCGCCAGTGGGCCAGCGTCGTAGGACAGGAGATCCGCGCATGACCGTCACCGCCGACGTGACCCAGGCCGCCGTCCCGGGACCCCTCCCGGTGCCCGATCCCGACGTCGCTGCGTTCCTGTACTACGAAGCCCGCCTCGCCGACGAGGCGCGCTACTCGGAGTGGGAGCAGCTGTGGGACGACGACGCCCTCTACTGGGTGCCGATGCACCCCGAGGACGACCCGCGCACGCGGCTCTCCTACATCTACGACAACCGCAACCGGATCAAGAGCCGCGTCGCCCAGCTCAACACCGGCAACAGGCACGCCCAGACACCTCCTTCGGTGATGCGCCGCGTGCTCGGCAACATGGAGGTCCTCGCCGCGGACGAGGAGACCGTCACGGTCGCCTCGAACTTCGTCCTGGTCGAGTACCGCCACGAGCAGCGGACCTGGGCCGGCCGTGTGGTCCACACGGTCCGACGTACGCCGGCCGGCCTCAGGCTCGCCGGCAAGACCGTGCACCTGGTGAGCGCCGGCGGCCCGGTGAACACGCTGGCCTTCCTGATCTGACCGGTCAGAACCAGGCACTCGACTCGTCTGCCGCCGCCGACCCCATCGTTCGACCCAAGTGAGGTAACTCGTGCTTATCGGTGAGATCTCGACCAACAACGCGCGCCGTGTCCCGGACAAGAAGGCGATCGTCGTGGACGATCGCACGCTCACCTGGTCGGATGTCGACGAGCGTGCGCTGCGGCTCGCCAACCACCTCGCCGCCGGCGGTCTGACCAAGGGTGACCGGGTCCTGGTGATCGCTCGCAACACCGTCGAGTGGCCGGAGATCGTCTTCGCGCTGGCGAAGGCGGGCTTCATCGCCGTGCCCGTCAACATCCGGCTCGCCGCCGACGAGCTGGCCTACGTGCGTGACGACTCAGGTGCTCGCGCCGCTGTCATCCATCACGACCAGGTCGAGCGGTTCGGCGCCGAGCTGAAGAACCTCGACGTCGTGCTCGAGATCGGGAGCGCCACTGTCGGCACCGACTACGAGTCCGCACTCGCCTCGTCGGTGACGACGAACCCGACGCCGGCCGACCTGGTGCCGGCGGACCCGCAGTTCATCCTCTACACCAGCGGCACCACCGGCAGGCCCAAGGGCGTGATCAACACGCACCGGGGCATGCTGGCCCAGGTCGTCGACACGACGATCGTCACCGAGGCCAATCGGTCCGATGTCTACCTCGCGACGACGCCGTTCTTCACCGCGGGCGGCATGGTCCGGACCCTGGCCTGGACCTACCTGGGCCAGACCATGGTGATCCACCACCGGTTCGACCCCCAGGCGGTGATCGACGAGATCGAGCGCAGCGGTATCACCTTCACCACCTTCATCCCGACCATGCTGCAGCGCACCCTGCGGATCCTCGAGGAGGGTCCGCCGCGCGACATGTCCAGCCTGCGCCGCATCAGCTACGGCTCCGCACCGGTGCCTCCGGGGCTGGCGGAGAAGGCGATGAACCTGCTCGGCTGCGACATGCAGCAGCGCTACGGCCTCACCGAGTGCGGCGGCCAGGCGACGATCCTCACCCCCCAGGACCACCGCGACATGGTGGCCGGCAAGACGTCGATCCTCACCTCGTGCGGCCAGGAGACGCCGATGTGCACGATCCGGATCGTCGATGGCGACGGCCGTGAGCTCCCGGCCGGTGAGATCGGCGAGATCGTGATGGTCAGCGACGCGTCAGCCGTCGGCTACTGGAACATGCCCGAGGCGACGGCGAAGACGTTCCGTCCCGAGGGGCTGTGGTCGGGCGATCTCGGCTTCCTCGACGAGGAGCGGTACCTCCACATCACCGGTCGAAAGACCGACATGATCATCTCGGGCGGCTTCAACGTCTATCCGGGCGAGATCGAGCGGGTGATCGCGAACCACGCCCAGGTCGATCTGGTCGCGGTCGTCGGCCTCCCCGACCCCGAGTGGGGCGAGACGCCGGTGGCTGTCGTGGTGCCGCGCGGCGAGGTGGACCTCGGCGTACTCGCCGGCGAGCTGCAGGCGCTGTGCCGCCAGGACCTGGCCGGCTACAAGCAGCCTCGCCGCTTCGAGTTCGCCACCGAGCTTCCGCTGGGGCCGGCCGGGAAGATCCTCAAGCGCGAGATCGTCGACCAGCTGCAGGGCGCGGTGAAGTAGATGAGCGAGATGGTGGCCGGGCCCGCCGGCGTGGCGCTCGACGAAGACATGCTGTCGACGTCCGGAGTCTGGCAGCTGGTCGTGGACCGCGCCGAGGCGACACCCGAGGCTGAGTTCTCGGTCGACGAGCACGGGCGCCGGGTCACGTTCGCTCAGCTGCGTGACCTGGCGGCGTCGTACGCCGAGGGCCTCGGCGCCCGCGGAGTGCGCGCCGGGGACGTGGTGTCGTGGCAGCTGCCGACGACGGTGGAGGCGATGGCGCTCGCCGCCGCGCTGTCGCGCCTCGGCGCCGTCCAGAACCCCATCATCCCGGCGCTGCGGGCGCCGGACGTGGAGTTCGTGGCGCGCCAGCTCGGCACGACCCTGCTCATCGTCCAGCGTGAGCATCGTGGCTTCGACCACGCCGCGATGGCCGAGACCGTGAAGGCAGCGGTCCCGGGTCTCGACGTCCTGATCCTCGAGGAGGACCTGAGCGCGCCCCTCGACGGCGGTCCCGATGCACGCCGCGTGCCCCATGCCCCTCAGGACGCCGATGCTGTCAGCTGGGTCTTCTACACCTCGGGCACGACGGCTGCACCCAAGGGCGTGCGCCACTCCGATGCCGGCCTGGTCGCAGCGGCGCGCACCTTCGTCACGAACATCGAGGTCACCGCGGCGGACAGGTGCGCTGCCTTCGTGCCGGTCGCCCATGTGGGCGGCATCGCCCACATGCTGCACGCCCTCCTGATCGGGCACGCCCTCATCGTCAGCGCCGCCTTCGACCCTGAGCGCAACGCTGACCTCCTCATCGAGGAAGGGGCGACCCTGATCGGGTCCGGGCTGCCCTTCACCAACGCCTACCTGCGCCTCGCCGCGGAGCGCGGGACGGTTCCGCTGTTCCCGTCGGCCCGCGCCACCCTCGGTGGCGGCTCGGGTCGCCCGCACGCGCTGAGCGCGGCCGCGTCCGCGAAGCTCGGTGGCGTCGGCATCATCTCGGGCTACGGCATGACCGAATGCCCCTACATCACCTGGGGCACCCCGGGCGACACCGAGGAGCAGCACGCCGCTTTCGAGGGCGTTCCCGGTCCCGGGGGTGAGGTCCGCATCGTCGGGGCCGATGGACGCCCTCTCGCCCGCGGCGAGGTGGGGGAGATCCGCGTTCGCGGTCCGCAGCTCTTCCACGGGTACGTCGACGAGACCCTCAACGCAGGAGCGCTCGACGACGACGGGTTCTTCCGCAGCGGCGACCTGGGCTTCCTCGATGCCGACGGTCGTCTGTGCGTGACCGGGCGGCTCAAGGACATCATCGTGCGCAAGATGGAGAACATCTCGGCCCAGGAGGTCGAGGCGGCTCTGAGCACCGATCCGGCCATCGCCGACGTCGCCGTCATCGGGCTGCCGGACGACGAGTCGGGGGAGCGGGTGTGCGCGGTCGTCGTCCCCGCTGACCCCGGACTGCCGCCGAGCCTCGCCTCGGTGCAGGCGCATCTCCGGACGACGTCGCTCAACATCCGCAAGTTCCCCGAGCAGGTCGAGATCGTGCCCACGCTGGCGCGCAACCCGCTGGGCAAGCTGGTCAAGTCCGATCTCCGGCGGCAGTTCCTGCCTGTCGGCACCGAGCCCACAGGAGCCTCGATGACCGCCCTGTCCACCCCTCAGGCCGAGCGCTTCGAGACGATCATCTTCGAGGTCGCCGACCACGTCGCGACGATCACCCTCAACCGTCCCGACAGGCTCAACAGCTTCACCGAGACCATGGCGCGTGAGATGTCCCAGGTCTGGGCCCGGGTCCGCGACGACGACGACATCCGGGTAGCGGTGCTGCGTGCGAGCGGCGAGCGCGCCTTCTGCACCGGCCTCGACATCCAGGAGGGTCCCTGGTGGGGCCACCTCAACGTGTGGAACCAGGTGGATCCCGGGATCGAGCTGGGGCCTCGGCACCACAGCGTCTGGAAGCCGGTGATCTGCGCGGTCCACGGGATGGCGGCCGGCGGGGCGGCGTACTTCCTCAACCAGTCCGACATCGTGATCTGCTCCGAGGACGCGACCTTCTTCGATCCGCACGCGAACGGCGGGATGGTCTCCGCCCTCGAGCCCATCGGGATGCTCGCCCGTGGTGTGGCTCTGGGCGAGGTGCTCCGCTGGGCACTGCTCGGCAGCGACGAGCGGATGACCGCTGAGACGGCGCTTCGCGTCGGCATCGTGACGGAGGTGACCTCCCGCGAGGAGCTCTGGCCACGCGCACAGGCGCTGGCGACCGAGATCGCCGGTCGGCGTCCGGAGGCGATCCAGGGCACTGTCCGGGCGATCTGGGAGGCGTTGGACATGACCCCGGCGATGGCGATGCGCAACGGTCTCTCCTACACCCAGATCGGGAACGCCGGGCCGGGCCGCTCCGACGCCCGACAGAACAAGCGCGCACCGCGGCTGCGCTGAGCGCCGCGGCACTGCCCATCCACGAGTTTCCAGGAGACCTGCCATGAGCATCGGCACCGAAGAGCACCTCGCCTTCTCCCTCATCATCGGCGGCGCGGAGGTCGCGGCCGGGTCCGGGCGGACCTACGAGAGCATCGATCCCTACACCGGTACGACGTGGGCGGTGGTGCCCGATGGCGACGCCGGCGACATCGACCGTGCCGTGCAGGCCGCGCGAGCGGCCCTGGACGGCCCGTGGGGCCGGCTCACCGCGACCGAGCGCGGTCGGCTGATCGGTCGGCTGGGCGACGTGATCGCCCGTCACGCCGACCACCTGGCCGATCTGGAGGTCCGCGACGGCGGGAAGCTGTTGCGCGAGATGGGTGGGCAGATGCGCAGCCTGCCCGACTACTACCACTACTTCGCTGGCATGGCGGACAAGCTCGAGGGGACCGTGATCCCCGGCAAGTCGAACTACCTCGTCTACACCACGCACGAGCCGGTCGGGGTGGTCGGCGCCATCACGCCGTGGAACTCGCCCCTTCTCCTGCTGACCTGGAAGCTCGCGGCCGGTCTCGCGGCCGGCTGCACCTTCGTCGTCAAGCCCAGCGACCACACGCCGGTCTCCACGCTGGCCTTCGCTCGTCTCTTCGAGGAGGCCGGGTTCCCGCCGGGCGTGATGAACGTCGTCACCGGGTGGGGCCCGGAGACGGGCGCGGCGTTGGCCTCTCACCCGGGGGTCGACAAGATCGCCTTCACCGGCTCGACCGGCACCGGCATCAAGGTCGGTGAGGCAGCCGTGCGCAACCTGACCCGCTTCACCTTGGAGCTCGGCGGGAAGTCGGCCCAGGTCGTCTTCCCCGACGCCGACCTCGAGGCCGCCGCCAACGGCATCGTCTCGGGGATCTTCGCCGCCACCGGGCAGACCTGCCTGGCGGGCTCGCGTCTCCTGGTCCACGAGAGCGTTGCCGACGAGCTCGTCGAGAGGGTCGTACGTCGCGCCAGCACCATCGTGCTCGGTGATCCCCGGGATCCCGCCACCGAGATGGGTCCGGTCTCCAACCAGCCGCAGTACGAGAAGGTGCTCTCGCACTTCGAGTCGGCGCGCGAGCAGGGCGCGACGATCGCGTACGGCGGCGAGCCGGCCAGCGACCTCGGTGGTCTCTTCGTCAAGCCGACGGTCCTGACCGGGGTGACTGCGGACATGCGTGCCGCGGCGGAGGAGATCTTCGGTCCCGTTCTCACGGTCTCGACCTTCGCCGACGAGGACGAGGCGATCGCCGCCGCCAACGGGACCGAGTTCGGCCTGGCGGGCGCTGTCTGGACCCGCGACGTGACCCGCGCCCACCGGGTCGCCGGACAGCTCCACGCCGGCACCGTCTGGATCAACGCCTACCGCGCGGTGGCTCCCAACGTGCCGTTCGGGGGCATGGGCGCCAGCGGGATCGGCCGGGAGAACGGCATCGATGCCGTCAAGGACTTCACCGAGACCAAAGCCATCTGGGTCGAGCTCAGCGGGCAGACCCGGGACCCGTTCACCCTCGGCTGAGGGACATCGAGAGGACATCACCATGAGCAGCACCACCCGCCAGGCCGGCCAGGACGCCGTCATCGTCGCCGCGGCCCGTACGCCGATCGGCACCGCCTACAAGGGCACCCTGCGCGACACCACCGCGATGGACCTCGCCGCGATCGTGGTGAGGGAGGTCCAGCAGCGCTCAGGCCTCGAGCCGTCCCAGATCGACGACATCATCCTGGCCGAGTCCAACTACGGCGGCGGAGACATCGCCCGCCACGCGGCGGTCGTCACCGGCATGCTCCAGGTGCCGGGGCAGGCGATCAACCGGCACTGTGCCGGCGGCCTGACCGCTATCGGCAACGCGGCCGCTCAGGTCGTCTCGGGGGCTGAGGACGCGATCATCGCCGGTGGCGTGCAGTCCAGCTCCACCTCACCGCTGCAGCGATTCCGTACGCCGGGCACCGTCGAGGAGTTCACCGAGCGCTGGATGCCGCCGACGCACCCGGACTCGCCCGAGGCGCCGAACATGGACATGTCGATCACCGTCGGCTGGCACACCGCCCGGGAGGTCGGCCTGACCCGCGAGGAGATGGACGCCTGGGCGCTGCGCTCGCACCAGCGTGCTGTCGCGGCGATCGACGGTGGGGTCTTCGACGAGGAGATCGTGCCGGTGCCCGTGCGAGCCGCGGACGGCACCACCGTGCTGTTCGAGAACGACGAGCACCCGCGCCGGGACTCGAGCGCTGAGAAGCTCGCCAGCCTCAAGCCGATCCACCCCGAGATCGACGGATTCTCGATCACGGCCGGCAACGCTAGCGGCATCAATGACGCGGCCGCCGCGGTGATGGTGACCTCCGCGGCTCTCGCCGCCGAGCAGGGTCTGAAGCCGCTCGCGACGATCAAGGCATGGGCGTCGACCGCGATCGATCCCGCCCGGATGGGGCTCGCCCCGCTCGACGCGATCCCGAAGGTGCTCGACCGCGCCGGACTCGGCGTCGGCGATGTCGACCTGTGGGAGATCAACGAGGCGTTCGCCTCGGTGCCGGTGGCGGCCTGCAAGAAGCTCGGCATCGACGAGACCCTGGTCAACACGGCCGGAAGTGGTTGCAGCCTGGGCCACCCGGTCGCGGCCTCGGGCGCCCGGATGATCGTCACGTTGATCCACGAGCTGCGCCGGCGTGGTGGCGGCGTCGGGCTCGCCACCATGTGCGCCGGCGGCGGCCAGGCCGGCGCCGTGGTGATCGAAGTTGCCGCACCCTGATCCCTAGAAAATGACGCAACTGTCAGATATGTTGGTCACGTGCTGAAGCCGCAATGAGGCGGCTCGTCGAGAAGGAGTGGCGTGCATGTCTGTGCAGGTCGCAACGCTGGAGCTTCCGGGCTCGGGGCTGAGCCTCGCGGGGGATCGATGGTCTGATCCCGATGCGGGTGATCCGCGCGGTATCGCGCTGCTGCTACACGGCGGCGGGCAGACGCGGCACTCGTGGCGTCGTACGGGGGAGCGGCTGGCCCGTGCGGGCTGGATCGCCTATGCCGTCGATCTGCGAGGGCATGGCGACAGTGCCTGGCCGGCCGATGGCGACTACGGCATGAATGCCATGACGGCCGACATCAGAGAACTGGCCGCACATGTCAGAAGAAGCGAACCGGGCGTGCCGATGGCCCTGGTGGGCGCCTCCCTGGGGGGCAAGGTCTCACTCCTCGTTGCCGGGGAGGACGCCGACCTGGTGCAGGCGCTGGTCCTGGTCGACATCGTGATCCGCGTCGAGACCGAGGGCAGCCGGCGCGTGCGTGACTTCATGCGGGGCGCGCCGGAAGGGTTCGGCTCCCTCGAGGAGGCGGCCGCGGCGATCTCGGCGTACAACCCCCATCGCAAGCACTCGGGCAATCTCGAAGGGCTGAAGAAGAACCTTCGGCTGCGAGACGGCCGCTGGCACTGGCACTGGGATCCGCGGATGTTCCGCCATGACGGCGACGACGACCTGCCCGGCGGGGATTCGCCGGTCAGCGTCGCGATCGCGAAGCGCTCCCGTGCGGCGGCGAGCGAGCTGCGGTGCCCGCTCATGCTGGTGCGCGGCGAGCAGTCCGACATCGTCTCCGACGAGGGCATCGCCGAGCTGCGCGAGCTGGTGCCGCACGCACGCGTCGTCGACGTGAACAACGTCGGCCACATGGTGGCCGGCGACGACAACGACGTCTTCAGCGCCAACCTGGTCGACTTCCTCGACGAGGCGGTCGCATCAGCGGGCTCCGCGACGGGCCCCTTCCCCGAAAGTGCAGGCAAACGGGCATGACCCAGACCTACGACCCCCGTGCCGCCGAGCCCGTCGGCTCCGGTGTGACCCGGCTCGACCAAGTCGTCATCCGGATCGCGGGCGACTCCGGCGACGGGATGCAGCTCGCTGGTGACCAGTTCACCGCCGAGGCGGCCGCTTTCGGCAACGACCTGGCGACCCAGCCGAGCTTCCCGGCCGAGATCCGGGCGCCTCAGGGCACCCTCCACGGTGTCTCGAGCTTCCAGATCCAGATCGCGGACTTCGATGTCCTCACCGCCGGTGACCGTCCCGACGTCCTGGTGGCGATGAACCCGGCAGCGCTGCGGGCCAACGTCGGCGACCTGCCCCGCGGCGGCATCTTGATCGTCAACACCGACGAGTTCACCAAGCGCAACCTGGCCAAGGCCGGCTACGACCACAACCCGCTCGAGACCGCCGACTTCGAGGACTTCCAGGTCCACGAGATCGCGATGGCGACGTTGACGGCCGGCGCGGTCGAGTCCGTGGGCCTCGGGCGCAAGGATGCCGAGCGGTCCAAGAACATGTTCGCCCTCGGCGTGCTCTCGTGGATGTACGGACGTCCGCTGGCGGCCATCGAGGAGTTCCTCGAGCAGAAGTTCGCCAAGCGGCCCCAGATCGCCAAGGCCAACATTCTGGCGCTGCGTGCCGGCCACAATTACGGCGAGACCACCGAGTCCTTCGCCACCAGCTTCGAGGTCGCCCCGGCTGCGCTTCCGGCCGGCACCTATCGCCAGGTCACCGGCAACACGGCGCTGTCCTACGGCCTGCTCGCCGTCGCCCAGACCTCCGGGATGGAGGTCTTCCTGGGCAGCTATCCGATCACTCCGGCCTCCGACATCCTGCACGAGCTGAGCGGTCACAAGCACCACGGCGTGGTCACCTTCCAGGCGGAGGACGAGATCGCGGCGGTCGGCGCGGCACTCGGAGCGTCGTACGGCGGTGCGCTCGGCGTCACCTCCACCTCGGGGCCCGGGCTGGCGCTCAAGTCCGAGGCCATCGGACTCGCGGTGATGACCGAGCTGCCGCTGCTGGTGATCAACGTCCAGCGTGGCGGACCCTCGACCGGACTGCCGACCAAGACCGAGCAGGCCGACCTGCTGCAGGCCCGGTTCGGTCGTAACGGCGAGTCGCCCGTGCCGGTGATCGCGCCGCAGTCCCCGGCGGACTGCTTCGAGGCCGCCCTCGAGGCGGCTCGGATCGCCATCACCTACCGCACGCCGGTGATCCTGCTCTCCGACGGAGCCATCGCCAACGGCTCCGAGCCCTGGCGGATCCCGAGCGTCGCTGCCCTGCCTCCGATCGATCCGGACTTCGCCGTGGCCCCTGAGGGCGAGAGCGCCGCGGGAACCCACCAGCCCTACGCGCGCGACGCCGAGACCCTGGTGCGGTCCTGGGCGATCCCCGGGGCGGCCGGGCTGGAGCACCGGATCGGCGGTCTGGAGAAGGAGAACGGCAGCGGCAACATCTCCTACACCCCCGAGAACCACGAGCTGATGACCCGGGTGCGAGCCGCCAAGGTCGAAGGCATCCCGGTGCCCGCGCTGGAGGTCGACGACCCCAGCGACGGTGCCGAGGTCCTCCTGCTCGGATGGGGCAGCTCGTACGGCCCCATCGGCGAGGCCGTACGCCGCGCGCGTCTCGCCGGCTACCAGGTGGCGCGAGCGCACCTGCGCCACCTCAACCCGTTGCCCTCGAACCTGGGGGAGGTGCTGGGTCGCTACCGCCGGGTCCTCGTGCCGGAGATGAACCTGGGCCAGCTCTCGCTGCTGCTCAAGGCGCAGTACGACGCCGACATCCAGCCGATCACGAAGGTGTCCGGTGTCGCCTTCCGCTCCGACGAGCTGCACGAGGCCCTCCTGGCCGAGTTCGCCGGCACCCTTGCGGCCCACGAGCGGGAGAAGACGCCGGCGTCCACCGCCGCGGTCGTCGTCCGCTAGTCGCTTCGACCACACGATGGGAGCACCAACCATGACCACCGTCGCCACTTCCGGCCTCGTGGGCACAGACCTCGGTCTGACCCCGGCCGCTCGCCACTCCGCCCTCGACCTGGTGCCCAAGGCGGAGGGGAAACAGACGGCCCGCGACTTCGCCAGCGCCGAGGAGGTGCGGTGGTGCCCCGGGTGCGGTGACTACGTCATCCTCGCGACCGTCAAGAGCATGCTGCCGCAGCTCGGCCTCAAGCGGGAGAACATCGTCTTCATCTCCGGTATCGGGTGCTCCTCACGGTTCCCGTACTACCTCGAGACCTACGGCGTGCACTCCATCCACGGCCGCGCGCCGACGCTCGCCACCGGCCTGTCGGTGACCCGCCCCGACCTCTCGATCTGGGTCGTGACCGGCGACGGCGATGCGATGTCGATCGGTGGGAACCACCTGATCCACGCACTGCGGCGCAACGTGAACATGCGCGTCCTGATGTTCAACAACCGCATCTACGGGTTGACCAAGGGGCAGTACTCGCCGACGTCCGAGACCGGCAAGGTGACCAAGTCGACGCCGTACGGGTCCGTCGACGCGCCGTTCAACACGATGTCGCTCACCGTCGGCGCCGAGGCCAGCTTCGTCGCACGTGCCCTCGACTCCGACCGAGCCGGGCTCACCGAGGTCCTGCTCGCCGCGGCTCAGCACCGGGGGACCGCGTTCGTCGAGATCCTGCAGGACTGCCCGATCTTCAACGACGGGTCCTTCGACGCCCTGCGCAAGGACGACGCGGCGAGCCACCTGATCCACGTGCGTCACGGAGAGCCGATCATCTTCGGAGCCGAGGGCGAGTACTGCGTCGTCAAGCAGGGATTCGGGCTCGGCGTCGCCAAGACCGTCGACGTGGCGCCCGAGGACATCGTCGTGCACGACGCGTACACCGATGACCAGGCGTACGCCTACGCCCTCTCGCGACTCTCGGAGCAGGACCTCACCTACAGCGTGACCGGCATCATCCGCGCGGTAAGCCGCCCGACGTACGACGACGGGGTGCGGACCCAGGTCGAGTACGCGAAGTCGGTGACCGCCCAGGACCTGCAGGAAACCTTGAACGGTCAGCACACGTGGACCGTCTCCTAGCCACCGACGAAGAGGAGAACGACATGACTCTCGACACCGGCGCGGCCGCCAAGGTCCTCGGCGGCCTGCGTCCCTATCCGGTCGCCATCACCACCGTGGACGGCGGCGTGGCGAACGGCCTGATGTCGCTGTCAGCGGGCGCAGCGAGCATCATCCCCGAGGCACCCCGTGCCACGATCAGCCTGACGAAGTACAACCTCACCCACGACATGGTGACCGGGTCGGGGATCTTCGTGATGCATCTGCTCAGCGCGGAGGACGACCAGATCGAGAAGTCGCTGGAGATCCTGATGACGCTCGGCGGCAGCTCGGGCCGCGACGGCGACAAGATCGGCAAGCTGCGGACCCGGCAGGGTCTCTCCGGTGCGCCTGTGCTGCTCGACGCCCACAGCTATGTGGAGGCTCGGGTCACCGGCACCCTCGATGTCCAGGAGAGCTCGATCTTCGTGGGCGACGTGATCGCTGCCGAGATCCTCAACCCCGGTCGCCGGCTGCAGATCGGCGAGGCCTGGGAGAAGCTGCCGGCCGAGTGGATCGAGCAGTACGACGCCAACCACGTGCCCCAGCTCGAGAGTGCGCGCGCGCACCGCTTCACGACTGTGCTCTGACGGCGTGTCGGCGACGGTGACGACAGCAGCGCCGACGGGCTCGTGGGAGCTCCCGGAAGAGTTCGTGGCGCTGCGGGAGACGGTCCGCAGGTTCATGGCCACCGAGGTCCACCCGCTCGAGGCGACCTTGCCGCACGATGCCGCCGGCCTGCCGCGCGAGCTGCTCCTCCCTCTGCAGGCGAAGGCGCGTGCACTCGGCCTCTGGTCGTTGCAGACACCCGAGGAGCACGGCGGGGCCGGGCTGAGCGTGCTGGGCCAGGCGGTCGTGCTCGAGGAGGCCTCCAAGTGCCGGATGGGGGCGTTCTTCCCGGCCCTCGGCGCGTTCGGAGGCAATCCGCCCGCGGTGCTGTTCGGGGCCAGCGCGGAGCAGTGGGATGCGTTCGCGCAGCCGATCCTGGACGGCACCATGACCAAGGCCTACACCGCGATCAGTGAGCCGACCGGCGGGTCGGATCCGGCACGCGCGATCCAGCTCAAGGCTGTCCGCGAGGGCGATCACTACGTCCTCAACGGCGCGAAGATGTGGACCAGCCATGCCGCGGGCGCCGACTGGGGCATCGTCTACGCGCGCACCGGTGAGGGTCGCCGTGGCATCTCGGCCTTCGTGGTCGAGAGGGACACCCCGGGCCTGACCATCAACCGCATCGACGTGATGGCCTCGTTCTCGCCGTACGAGCTGCACTTCGAGGATGCGCGCGTCCCGGCCGCGAACCTCATCGGCGAGGAGGGCGGGGGCTTCGCCCAGGCGAGCTCGACCCTCGTCACCGCACGCATCCTCTACGCGGCGGGCCCGATCGGGATCGCGCAGACCGCCCTCGACATGGCCTGCCGATGGGCCAAGGACAGGGACGTGTTCGGCGGCAAGCTCGCCGACAAGCAGGGCGTCCAGTGGATGCTCGTCGACAGCGAGGTCGAGCTCAGGGCCGCTCGGCTGCTGATGTACCAGGCCGCGTGGAACGCGGACCTGGGCAAGGACGTCCGGGTCGACGCCTCGGTCGCCAAGATGTACGGCACCGAGGCGGCCCACCGCGTGGTCGACCGGTGCATCCAGATCCACGGCGCCCTGGGGCTCGCCGACGAGCTCCCCCTCGAGCGATGGTTCCGCGATCTGCGGGTCAAGCGCCTGGGCGAAGGCGCCACCGAGGTGCAGCGCGTGGTGATCGCGCGCGAACTACTGAAATGAGCAGCCGATGAAGCTCAACCTGATGTTTCCCATGCGTGCGGTCAAGCACTATCCGCGCTGGATCGCGGGCAGCAGCCTGGGGGAGGTGGCTCGGCTGGTCGAGGACGCAGGCTTCGACGGCTTCTCGATGAGCGAGCACCCCTATCCCGACAAGGCGTGGCTGGCCAACGGCGGTCACCACGCGTTCGATCCCTTCGTGGCGTTGAGCATGGTCGCGCAGGCGACGGAGCGGATCCGGGTGATCACCTACGTCATGGTCGCGGGCTACCGCAACCCCTACCTCGCGGCCAAGGCGGCGGCGAGCCTGGACCTGCTCTCCAGCGGCCGGCTGACCCTCGGCATGGCAGCGGGGTACCTCGAGACCGAGTTCGCCGCCCTGGGCGCCGACTACCAGCACCGCGGTGCCCTGCTCGACGAGGCGGTGGCGGCGATGCGCGCGGCGTGGAGCGGCGTGGAGCACCAGGGCCCGGCGTACGGCGTCAGCGGTCACGAGGCACTGCCCCTTCCTGCGCAGGTGGGCGGCCCGCCGATCTGGATCGGCGGCAACAGCCGGGCGGCCCGCCGACGGGTCGTCGAGACCGCGGACGGTTGGATGCCGATGGCCCAGTCGGCCGCGACGGCGACGATCACCAGGACACCGCCACTGGAGGACCTCGCAACGCTGCGTGCGCTCATCGCCGAACAGAACCAGCGGCGATCCGAGCTCGGCCGACCGCCGGCGGAGATCAGCTTCGTTCCGTTCGAGAAGGAGCTCCTGCGCAGCGGGGGCGTGGAGGCCTTCTCCAAGGCGCTGGCGCCGCGCGTGGAGGAGTACGCCGAAGCTGGCGTCACCTGGCTGACGATCGAGCCCACGAGCCGCTCCGTCGCGGACTTCATCGCTGACCTCGCCGTCCTCGGCGACCTGCTTCCACACGCGTAGCCGAAACAAAACTGACATCTCTGCCCACTTTTGACGGGCAATGTTGAGCAGCATCTAGCGATCTTCGTCACACTCATCTAACGTGACTGTCACTTATCGCATGTGGTTCGGAAGGGATCGCCACGATGACGCAGCACCTGGTCTTCCTCCTCCTCGGCCTCGGAAACGGCGCCGTCTTCGGAGCTCTCGCCCTCGCAATCGTCCTGACGTATCGCAGCTCTGGCGTGCTCAACTTCGCCAGTGGCGCGATCGCCCTCTACACGGCTTACGTCTATGCGTTCCTGCGCCAGGGCAAACTGCTGATCCTGATCCCGGGTCTGCCCAACAGCTGGGACTTCGGCACCGAGCTCGGCCTGTGGCCGGCGATGATCATCGCGCTGGTCGTCAGCGCCGTGGTCGGCCTCGTCCTCTATGTCCTCATCTTCCGTCCGTTGAGGACGGCACCGCCCGTCGCCAAGGCGGTGGCCGCCCTCGGCGTCTCGCTGCTCGTCAGCAGCCTGGTGGCCGAGAAGCTCGGTACGACACCGATCGCCGTGCAACCGATCTTCCCGGTGAAGGTCTGGCGGCACGGGCAGCTCATCATCTCCTCCGACCGGGTCTACTTCGCGGCCACGATCGTGGTGGTGGCCATCGTCTTGATGGCCGTCTTCCGGTTCACGAAGTTCGGCCTGAACACGCGTGCTGCCGCCGAGACCGAGCGAGGCGCCTATCTCAGCGGCATCTCACCCGACCGGATCGCGGCGTACAACTGGATGCTCAGCTCGGCCGTGGCCGGTCTCGCCGGCATCCTGATCGCCCCGATCGTGCCGCTGGTCCCCGAGGCCTACACCCTCTTCATCGTCCCGGCACTCGCCGCCGCGATCGTGGCCCGCTTCGAGTACATCGTGTGGGCGGTCCTGGCCGGCATCGCCATCGGCGCCCTGCAGTCGGACGCGCAGCACCTGCAGGTCCAGTACACCAAGCTCCCCTCGGCCGGTCTGCCCGAGCTCATCCCGCTGATCCTGATCATGCTGGTGCTCGTCATCCGGGCGCAGTCGCTGCCGGGACGCGGGGCGATCATCCTGCAGTCGCTCGGGCGGGCGCCGCGCCCCCAGCGTCTGGTGTCGACGAGCATTGTGATGGCCGTGGTCGCCGTAGCCGCTCTGGTGCTGCTGCAGGACCGGTGGCGCAACGGTCTCATCGTCACCTTCATCATGGCGATCATCGCCCTGTCGATCGTCGTGGTGACCGGCTACGCCGGACAGGTCTCCCTGGCCCAGTTGACCATCGCCGGCACGGGCGGCTTCATCCTCGGTCCGATCAGCACCCATCTGCACGTGCCGTTCCCGATCGCGCCGCTGCTGGCTGCCTTGTTCGCGGCGGTGCTGGGCGTGCTGGTCGGTCTGCCGGCGCTGCGCATCCGCGGCCTGCCGGTCGCGGTCGTCACGCTCGCGATGGCCTTCGCGGTCGAGGCGTTCTGGTTCCGCAACAGTGACTTCGTCGGCATGGCCGGCGTGTCGGTTCCTGCGCCCTCCCTCTTCGGGTGGGACCTCGGCATCGGCTCGGGCCTGGACTATCCGCGTGTCCGGTTCGGCATCCTGTGCCTGATCGTGCTGTTCGCGGTGGCGATCTCCGTGGCGCTGCTGCGACGCAGCCAGCTCGGCTCACAGATGCTGGCGGTCAAGGCCAACGAGCGCTCGGCCGCAGCGGCCGGGGTGAGCGTGGTCCGGGTGAAGATCCTCGCGTTCGGGATAGCCGCCTTCATCGCCGGCCTCGGTGGCTGCCTGCTGGCCTACCAGCAGCAGACGATCACGGCGACGTCGTTCTCCGCGATGGCCGGGCTGGCCCTGTTCGGCACGGTCTACCTGTGTGGCGCCACCTCCATCTCCGGCGGCGTGCTCGCCGGTGTGACGGCGACCAACGGCGTCTTCTTCATCCTCATCGACGAGGTCTTCTCGGCCAGTGGGTGGTACCCGGTGGTCGCCAGCGTCCTGCTGATCTTCACGGTCATCCTCAACCCCGAGGGCATCGTCGGGCCGGCCCACTCGTTCCTGGCCCGGCGCCGCGACCAGCACGGTACGGCGATGGGCTCGGCCATCGCCCGTGCCGAGGCCGAGCGGACCGAGCCGATCCCGGCGACCTTCGACCCGGAGGCCAGCGTGGAGCTGGAGTTGCGCGACGTCTCGGTCCACTACGGCGGTGTCGTCGCGGTGAACGGCGTCTCCCTCGCGGTGCCGCGCGGCGCGATCGCGGGCCTCATCGGTCCGAACGGCGCCGGCAAGACGACGTTGATCGACGCGATCAGCGGATTCGCCGCGCACACCGGCGAGGTCCGACTGGCCGGTGTGTCGATCGAGGACAAGGTGCCCCACGAGCGCATCCGCGCCGGTCTGGGCCGCACCTTCCAGGCCATCGAGCTCTACGACGACCTCAGCGTGCTGGAGAACGTGAAGGTCGGGCTGACAGCCGCCGGTCATCGCCCCGAGGCTGAGGGCGTGGCCGAGCACGGAGACGCCGATCGTCTCGACGCGACCCTGCGACTGCTCGGTCTCAACGACGTGCGTGAGCGTCCTGCGGGGGAGCTCTCGCAGGGTCAGCGGCAGCTGGTCTCGATCGCGCGGGCGCTTGCCGGTCACCCGCGCGTGCTGCTGCTCGACGAGCCCGCCGGCGGCCTCGACACGGCCGAGAGCCAGTGGCTGGGGGATCGGCTCCGGCGCATCCGTGACGCGGGCGTCACGATCGTCATCGTCGACCACGACATGGGTCTGATGCTGGGGCTGTGCGACCAGATCACGGTCCTGAACTTCGGCGAAGTCATCGCCTCCGGTACCCCCGGCCAGATCCGGGCCGATCAGCGCGTGGCCGAGGCCTACCTCGGTACTCGTGCAGAGAAGGTTGTGACGGCATGAGCAATCTCCCCGAAGACCGGCCGGAGCCGGTCGAGCTGGATGGCGTCGCGCCATCGGAGGTGTCGGCCGAGCATGCCGCGGTCGATCTGAGTGTCGATCCCGCCCTCGATCCCGCCCTCGGTCCCGCCGTCGATCGTGCCGCGGAGACGCCGGTGCTCGAGGTCCGCGGGCTGACCGCCGGCTACGGGGCTGTCACGGTCGTGCGTGACGTCGACGTACGGCTGACCGCCGGCAAGGTCCTCGCCGTCCTGGGCCCGAACGGCGCAGGCAAGACGACGCTGCTGAGCACGATGGCAGGGCTTCTCCCGCGCATCGGCGGCGAGGTCCTGGTGGAGGGGAAGGCGCTGCCCAATGCCCGGCCGGGTGCCGCCAACCGGTCCGGCCTGGTGCTCGTGTCCGACGACCGGGCTCTCTTCACCCGGCTCACGATCAGGGAGAACCTCCAAGTCGCCCACCGGCCTGGCGGGCTCGATGTCGACGGGGCGATGGACATGTTCCCGGCACTGAAGAAGCGGCTGAAGGTCGCGGCGGGCGCCGTCTCCGGCGGTGAGCAGCAGATGCTCGCGGTGGCCCGTGCGCTCGTCCAGAGGCCGAAGGTGCTGCTGATCGACGAGATGAGCATGGGCCTGGCGCCGGTCATCGTCGAGGAGCTGTTGCCGGTCGTTCGACGGATCGCCGACGAGACGGGCGCCGTCATCGTGCTGGTCGAGCAGCATGTTCACCTTGCGCTCGAGGTGGCCGACGAGGCGCTGGTCATCGTGCACGGCGACGTCCGGCTCGCCACCGCGGCCGGGGAGCTGGCGGCCCACCCCGAGCTGCTCCAGACGGCCTACCTCGGCGGTGAGGCGGTCTCGGCATAGGTCGTCTTTCCGGATGGCCTCAGTGCAGCGCGTCGGAGTGCCGGGTGAAGCCGGTCGAGATCAGCGCGAAGGCCCGATCCACCAGGTCGACCAGGGTCGCGGGGTCCTGATCAGGCTGCCAGGCGGCGAAGGACGTGGTGAGCGTGGTCGCAGCCGTGTTCGCTGCCAGAGCGGCCACGTAGGGGTCGGCGCCGGGCTGCCGCGCGGTCCACTCGTGCAACGCGATCTCGACATGGTGGTGCGCGGTGCGGTGGTACTGGTCGAGCTCAGGGTGCTGTTCGATGAGGCGGCGTCGTACGGCGATGACGTTCTCGTGCCCGGTGACGAACGCGGTGCAGACCCGGCGGAGTGCGGGCCACAGCTCCGGCGCTCCGTCTGCGTCGGCCAGCAGCTGTGCCAGCCGCTCGGCGTCGTCGGGGTCGGGATCGAAGAGCGCGGCGGCCTTGGTCGGGAAGTAGTTGAAGAACGTACGCCGCGAGACGCCGGCCTCCGCGGCGATGTCGTCGACCGTGACGGCCGCGAACCCGTGCCGTTCGACCAGGGAGAGCGCCGCGGCCTGGAGCGCGCGGATCCCTTCGCGACGAATCTGCTCGCGGTGCGGACGTGTGGACACAGGGCACAGGCTACGCAAACGCCCATTGCGCCCCCGTGTGACGCGGCTTACTCTGATTGCACTGAGTGCAAATAGGCAGGGTTGCGCCAACAGCACCAACCCTGTCGCGGCCGAAGGAGTGGCGATGACGGCAGGACAGGCTTCGCGCGGGGGTGAGTCGCGGATGCTCATCGACGGGCAGCTCGCGCACGCCGAGTCGGGGGCGACGTTCGACAACATCAACCCGGCCACGGAGGACGTGCTCGGCCAGGTCGCCGATGGTTCGGCGGCCGAGATGCAGCGGGCGATCGCGGCAGCGCGCCGCGCCTTCGACCAGACGGACTGGTCCACCAACCATGCCTTCCGCAGGCACTGCATCGAGCAGCTGCAGGAGGCGCTCGAGGCTGAGCGTGAGCTGCTCCGTGCCGAGCTCGTCGCCGAGGTCGGCACGCCCCTGGCGGTGACCTACATGGCCCAGCTCGACTGGCCGTTGGACGACGGCCTGCGCTGGCCGACCAAGGAGATCGAGCAGTTCGGCTGGGAGCGCGAGCTGCCGAGCAGCAACCTGGCCGGGATGAACAGCCGCCGCATGGTCTGGAAAGAGGCCATCGGAGTCGTCGGAGCGATCCTGCCGTGGAACTACCCGTTCGAGGTGCTGATCGGCAAGCTCGGCCCGATCCTGGCTACTGGCAACACGGTCGTGATCAAGCCGGCCCCCGACACGCCCTGGAGCGCCACCCGGGTCGGGCGCCTCATCGCGGAGCGCACCGACATCCCCGCCGGCGTCGTCAACGTCGTGACCTCCTCGGATCATCTGGTCGGCGAGATGCTGACCCTCGACCCGCGGGTCGACCTGATCTCGTTCACCGGTTCGACGCTCACCGGCAGGCGGATCATGGAGAAGGGCGCTGCCACGCTGAAGCGCACCTTCTTGGAGCTGGGCGGCAAGTCCGCGGCGATCATCCTCGATGACGCCGACTTCGCCAGCGTGGTGCCAGCCGGCATGAGCGTGTGCATGCATGCGGGTCAGGGCTGCGCGATGCAGACCAGGATGCTGCTGCCGCGCTCGCGCTACGACGAAGGCGTCGAGCTGATCACCGCTGCGATGCAGCACGTTCCGTGGGGAGATCCGACCGACCCGAGCATGCTGATGGGGCCGCTGATCAGCGCACGTCAGCGTGACCGTGTCACCGGGCTGATCCGGACCGGCATCGAGGAGGGTGCGAAGCTCGTCGTCGGTGGTCCGGACCGCCCAGCGGGCCACGACAGGGGCTTCTTCGTGGAGCCGACCCTCTTCGTCGACGTCGACAACGCGATGAGGATCGCGCAGGAGGAGATCTTCGGACCGGTGCTCGCGGTCATCGCCTACGACGACGACGAGGACGCGATCCGGATCGCCAACGACAGCGCCTACGGCCTCTCCGGCGCCATCCACGGTTCGACCGATCGGGCGATGGCCATGGCGCGGCGGATCCGCACCGGCTCGCTCGCGGTGAACGCCAGCATCTGGTACGGAGCCGACTCGCCGTACGGCGGCTACAAGAACAGCGGCATCGGCCGCCAGAACGGCGTCGAGGGCTTCGAGCAGTACCTCGAGACGAAGGCCGTCTCGCTCCCCGCAGGCTGAGCGCCGGCGGCTTCACAACATCCCAACGAAGGAGCATCACTGTGACGGATCGTCTCGAGGGCAAGGTTGCGTTCATCACCGGTGCGGCACGCGGTCAGGGTCGCAGCCACGCCGTCCGATTGGCGCAGGAAGGTGCGGACATCATCGCGATCGACCTGTGCGAGCAGATCGAGTCCAACCCGTATCCGCTGGCTACGCCAGAGGACCTGAAGGAGACCGTGCGGCTCGTCGAGGACCTGGGTCGTCGCATCGTGGCCAGCAAGGCCGACGTACGCGAGCGGGGACAGCTGCGGAACGCGCTCGAGGCCGGTATCGCCGAGCTCGGCCGCGTCGACATCGTCGTGGCCAACGCCGGCATCCTGCCGATGGCGATGGGCGACCCGGACCCCCTGGACTTCGTCGACGCCACCGACGTCGACCTGGTCGGCGTGATGAACACGGTCGCGGTCGCGGTCCCGCACCTGGGGGAGTACTCGTCGGTCATCGTGACCGGATCGACAGCCGCGATGCTGCCCAACACGACCGACAACCCGGCGATGGGCCCCGGCAGCGCCGGCTACGGCTGGTCGAAGAAGACGCTCATCGGCTACACCGAGCAGATGGCGCTACACCTCGCCCCACGCTTCGTCCGGGTCAACTGTGTCCACCCGACGAACGTCGATACGGACCTGCTCCACAACGACGGCATCTACCAGCAGTTCCGGCCCGATCTGCCGCACCCGACGCGCGAGGACGCCGAGCCGGCATTCAACGTCTTCCAGGCGATGCCGATCCCGTACGTCGAGCCGGTCGACGTCTCGAACCTGGTGCTCTTCCTCGCCTCCGACGAGGCCCGCTACATCACCGGCCAGCAGATCCGGGTCGACGCCGGATCGCTGCTCAAGTTCCCGCACGGACCCGGCAACTGACCGCTCCCAGCGACGGAGGACGAGCGAGCGGGTGGGAGCACGTCGACGTGCTCCCACCCGCTCGGCGCGAGTGTGGCTCTGTTCCGAGCTCGCTCAGCTCTGCGTCGTCGTGACGACACCCATGCCGGTGATCCACTCAGGCACGGGCTCGTAGGCGACGACCTCCATCGCGGTGTCAGCCGCGGCGACGGCGGCGATCCACGTGCGGACCTCGTTGGCGCCGACGCCTGCCGGTGCGATGTCCTCGGCGGTCATGCCTGCCAGGCTCTTCGGGTCCTCGGTCAATTGGCGCAGGAAGGCGTGATCCCACGCAGGGTTGATCTTGTCCTTCGCGGCTGCCCTGCCGGCCTCGTTCATGGCGAGCCGCTCCTCGTCGGACATGCCCGCGGCCGGCACCTCGAGGCTGGGCGGCGAGTGGGAGAGGCCACCGGATCCGACGTACAGGACCTTGAGGCCGAGGCTCGCGAGCTCCTCGCCGACCCGACGGCCCAGCGCGTAGGCACGCCCGGGGTTGCCCAGCGGCGGGGTCGCACAGTTGAGGTAGATCGGGATGACCGGGACCGTCGGCAGGTCACCGATGAGGTGGGAGTAGGTCTGGCCGAACCCGTGGTCGAGGGCGACCCTGCGGACGGCCGTGACGTCGAACTCGTGGCCCAGGAGGGCCTCGACGAGGTGTTCGGCGGTCTGGGTGGGTACGTCGTAGCTGCCCTCGGGGGAGCCGAGGTCGCCGAGACCGTCGGCGTTGAGCATGACGGCGATCGCCGGCACGGAGTCGACGAAGGCACGACGGTGGTCGCTGCCGAAGAAGACCACCAGGTCGGGGGCGAACTCCGTGACCCGGCGGCGGGCCTCGTCGATGCCGGCGCGGAACGTGTGGCCGAACTCGGCAGTCACGTCACGTCCCATGCCGGGACTGTGGGACGCGCACACGACCATCGTCGCCGCGGATCTCTCAACCATGCGCCACCTCCGGTGCTTCTGACGATGTGATGACTCCTGGTGAGGCATCATATCGAGCGTTGAGCAGCCTTGAGTCTACGACCGCGGATGCTCCGACGCCAGGTGATCTGACGTCAATGTCACCTCTAGTCATACATCAGCCCGCCGTCGACGAGGAGCGGCACGCCGGTCACGAAGGCGGCCTGGTCGGAGAGTAGGAAGACCACCGATCGGGCGACCTCCTCGGGGGAGGCGATGCGGCCCATCGGGATCATGTCGCTCCACTGCTGTTGAAGCTCGGCAGGGAAGGAGCGGATCCCCTCGGTGCCGACGGTGCCGGGGCAGACGGCGTTGACGCGGATGCCACGACGGGCGTACTGCAGGGCGACGTTCTTGGTGAGCCCGACGACGCCGTGCTTGGCAGCGGTGTAGGCCGCCATGCCGGGCGCGTTCTTGAGGCCGGCGTTGGACGCGATGTTGACGATGGATCCGCTGCCGCTCATCCGGCGCAGCTCCTCGCGCAGGCAGAGGAAGGTGCCCCGCAGATCGACAGACACGACCCGGTCCCAGGTCTCCACGTCCAGGTCGACGATGTCTCCCGGGTGGTCGGCGATGCCCGCGTTGTTGACCGCGAGATCGATGCCTCCGAGCACGCGAGCCGCATGGTCGAAGAGCGCGACCACGGACGCCTCGTCGGCGACGTCGCAGACGGTGGCGGAGGCGGTACCCCCAGCGGCCGTGATCAGCTCAGCGGTCCGTGTTGCGGCGCCCTCGTCGAGATCGGAGACCAGCACGCGTGCGCCCTCCTCTGCGAGGCTCAGCGAGATGGCACGGCCGATGCCGGCGCCAGCACCGGTGACGACCGCCCTCTTGGCGTTGAGCAACATGTGGCTCTCCTTGTCGGTGAAGGTCATGCGTTGGGTCGTGATGGGACGGGAACAGACAGAGGTGGCCGTCATCCGGCGTGGATGACGGCCACCTCTTCGTGACGCATTCGTCAGCTGCCGAGCTGCTCGGCAGCTCAGCCGATCAGCTGGTCGGCAGCGAGTAGAGCGTCGGGTCGGCCGGGACCAGCTGGTAGTCGGTCAGCGTGCCGTCGGCCTTGGCGGAGGCCAGGATGCCGTCGGCGCTGCACTCGTTGGGTGAGAGCGACATCTGCTTGCCGTCGCACTGGAACTTCGCGCCGGCCGCCAGCGGGTAGGTTGTCGCCGGGGCGGACTTGATGGCCGCCGCGATCCCGCTCGCTGAGGTGTCGGTGACCTTGGCAGCGTTGAGGGCGTTGATCAGGCCGAGCATCGGCGAGTAGCCCTGGGCACCCAGGATCGTGGCCTTGCCCCCGTCGCCGTACTTGCCGACGACCGCGTTGAAGAGCTTGGTCTCCGAGTTGGCCGGATCGAGGTCCGAGGTGGTGACGACCTTGACGCCGGCGTACCCGCCGGGAATCGTCTGCGCCCCGGCTGCCGACATGCACTGCGAGATCGCGATGATCTGTGCCTTCGGGTCGACGGTCTTGATCGCCTGGATCGCCGGCGTGCAGAAGCTGTCGTTGCCGAACACGTGGTAGAGGCCCGGCTTCCCGGCTGACGCGGCGGTGATCTGCGGCGTCATGTCGGCGGTGCCCGGCGGGACGGCGGTGACGGTGAGGTCGATCCCGGCGTTCTTGTAGAGCGCCGTGCCGACCTGACGTGCCGGGCCCTCGGCTCCGGGGACGGCGATGACGACCATGTCGGCCTTGGTCACGCCGAGCTGCTTGCCCTCGGCGGCAGGGACGCCGAAGTAGGACAGGCCGTTGAAGAGCGAGAAGACGTAGGGCGCGGTGAGTGCGGACTGGGTGCTGGCGCTGCCCGCGACGAGCGGGATCTTGGCCGGCGAGAGCACCTTCACGGTCTGGTCGATCTCAGCCAGCGTTCCCTCCACCACGGCGGAGGCCCCGGCGGTGACCATCTGGTTGGCGCAGTCGGTGGCGGCGGCCGGGTCCTGGTGGGACTGACAGACCTTGACCACGATCTTGTGGCCGTTGATGCCGCCGAGATAGGCGTTCGCGTAGGCCGCAGCGGCCTGGGCGCCCTTGTACTCGTCGGTGTCGTCCAGCGCCGCACCCTTGCCGTCACTGATCACGCCGATCGTGACGGGCGATCCGGTCGCCGCGTTCGCGGTGCCCAGGACGGCGTCGCCGCCGTTCTTGGCGTTGTTCCCTCCGTCGCCGGCGCTCGCGGTGTCGTTGTTGCTCGAGCCGCAGGCGCTCACCGTGAGGGCCAGGACGGCAGGGAGCGCGACCCACCCGAGCCGACGACTCATTCTCGAAACGTGCATTGCTTCTCCTCTGCGAAAACTTCGCGGGCGGATGCGGTGGGCACCGCGGGTCAGTGAGGCCCGAACCTCGTTTTCGGCGGCGAGAACCTCGCTACCAAAAAAGAACAAAGCGTCAGAAACCCTGACGTGAGTGATCCTGACATGACGTGCATCACACTGGCAAGGGGTGGGGCGATTGTTGCGGGACAAAATCGTCCGGGCGACCCGCTTGAGTGCGGATCGTGCGGAGGTGCGCCGCCCATCGACGTTCCTCCGGGGTGCGCCAGTGCGCCTTTTCTTGCTCGCAAGAAGGGAACACCGGTGTCAGGTTGGCTGCCGGGAACGCTCACGCGAACAGTGCGACGAACCGCCAATCGAGCACCGGCCGAGCCTCGGCGGCCCCGGCGTGGGCGGAGACCAGCGAGCGCAGGTGAAGGGCAGTGCCCTCCGCCAGGGGTTGGGCGGCGATGACCTCGATCAGGCTGGTCAGGGTGTCGCCCTCGGTGACCGGTCCGGTGTGGTCGCACGACTGCCAGCCCAGGACGGTGACCAGTTCGGGGAAGGCGCGGGTGGCCTGTGCGAGGGCGAGGCTGATCGTGTGCCCGCCGTACACGAGGCGCGTGCCGCTGACGCGCTCGTCGTGATGGACGGCGGCGATGTTGAGGGTCAGGCGTGCCAGCTCCGGGGCGGAGGAGACGACGTCGCCGGAGACCGCGAACCGCTCACCGACCAGCTCGGCTGCTGGTCGCGTCCCGGGCCGGCGGAGCGGTGCGAGGTCCCAGCCGTCCGGCACTGTCCAGGTCGGGTTCGTGGAGGGGCCGATCGTGGACAGGTCCTGATGGGGGATGGTGCGGTCGGGGTCAGGCGCCCCGCCCAACGGCAGCATCGCGCAGCGGTAGAAGTCCAGAATGGCGCGATCGTGCTGATCGACGCAGGTGACCCGCAGGGCGGCGAGCCCCGTCGCTGCACGGCCCGGCCGCTCGGCGTTCTGGCGCAGCCCGACCACCTCGGCGCGGGTGCGCAGCGTGTCCCCGACATGGGCCTGGCGATGGAAGCGCAGGCCGCGGTAGAAGAGGTTCGCCTTGACGTGGTGGGTCGCCAGCGTCGACTGGCCGATCGCGACGTCCCATGCCAGGGCAGGACTGGCCAGCGGCGCCGCGGCCCCGGTCACCCTGCTGGAGAGCGGGTGGTCCAACGGCAGACGGAGGCGCTCGCCGCTGATGGCGCGGTGGGTGCTTGCCAGGCCGTCGGTGAGGGTGAGCGAGGGTGCGGAGTCGAAGCTCATCCCGACCTCGAGCTCATCGAAGTAGGGTCCGCCGACCTGCGTCGTCATGGGTTCCTCCCGTCGCGGAAGCGCGTCAAGAAGATGACGCACATGTCACACGATAGGGGACAACTGGCTCAATTCACGGTCAGAACGGTTGACCATGGATGTCAGATTGCGACAGGATCGCCGCATGAGCGACCTCAGCCCCGAAGAGTCCTCCCTCGTCGCCCTCGTCCATGACTTCGTCGATCGCGAGGTCAAGCCGGCCGTCCGCGACGTCGAGCATGCGAACGAGTACCCCGAGAAGTGGATCGAGCTGATGAAGCAGATCGGCATCTACGGGCTCGCCGTGCCGGAGGAGTACGGCGGTTCACCTGTCTCGATGCCCTGCTACGTCCGGGTGACCGAGGAGCTCGCACGTGGCTGGATGAGCCTCGCCGGCGCGATGGGTGGCCACACGGTGGTGGCCAAGCTGCTCGTCCTGTTCGGCACCGAGGATCAGAAGCGCACCTATCTGCCGCGGATGGCGACCGGCGAGCTGCGCGCCACCATGGCCCTGACCGAGCCCGGCGGTGGATCGGACCTGCAGGCCATGGCCACGGTGGCCCGCCACGACGGCGACGAGCTGGTCATCACCGGCGCCAAGACCTGGATCAGCAACGCGCGCCGTTCTGGCCTGATCGCGCTGCTGTGCAAGACGGACCCCGATGCCACGCCTCGGCACAACGGCATCTCGATCGTCCTGGTCGAGCACGGTCCCGGACTGACCGTCTCGCGCGACCTGCCCAAGCTGGGCTACAAGGGCGTCGAGTCGTGCGAGCTCTCCTTCGACGGCTACCGCACGCCGGCCGCGCAGGTGCTCGGTGGCGTGGAGGGTCACGGGTTCGGGCAGATGATGAAGGGACTGGAGACGGGACGGATCCAGGTCGCGTCCCGCGCACTCGGTGTCGCCGCAGCCGCTCTGGAGGACGCGCTGGCCTACGCCCAGGAGCGGAGGAGCTTCGGCAAGCCGATCTACCAGCACCAGTCGATCGGCAACTATCTCGCCGACATGGCGACCAAGCTGACAGCGGCGCGGCAGCTCACCCTGTATGCCGCCGAGCAGTACGACGCAGGCAAGCGCTGCGACATGGAGGCGGGCATGGCCAAGCTCTTCGCCTCGGAGACGGCGATGGAGATCGCGCTCAACGCGATGCGGATCCATGGTGGCTACGGCTACTCCACCGAGTACGACGTCGAGCGCTACTTCCGCGACGCGCCCCTGATGATCGTGGGCGAGGGCACCAACGAGATCCAGCGCAACGTCATCGCGAGCCAGCTGGTCGCGCGCGGAGGCCTCTCCTGACCCGCTCGCGCGAGGCCGCCGTCCTGCTGGACCTGCTGACCCGTCGCTACAGCTGCCGTGCCTACCTCGACCGTGAGGTGCCCCGCGCCGACATCGAGCGGATGCTCGCTCTCGCGCGATTGACGGCGTCGTGGTGCAACACCCAGCCGTGGGAGCTCCATGTCACCGGTCCTGCCGCGACCAGGCGACTCGCAGAGGCCCTGGGCCGCGCGGCGCGCGCGGGCGTGCGAAGCGCCGACCTGCCGTGGCCGGCCGCCTATGAGGGTGTCTATCGGGAGCGGCGGCGGGAAGCCGGATACGGCCTCTACGCGGCGGTGGGGGTGGCACGTGACGACGCCGAGGCCCGCGCGCGACAGGCGATGCTGAACTTCGAGTTCTTCGGTGCGCCCCACACCGCGATCATCACCTCGGATCGCGACCTGGGCACGTACGGCGCCGTCGACTGCGGCGCCTACGTGGCGAACCTTCTGCTGGCCGCGGAGAGCCTCGGGATCGCGGCGATCGCCCAGGCCGCGATCGCATCCGTGTCAGGCGTCGTCCGCGAGCAGCTGGCACTACCCGAGAGCCGGGTCGTGGTCTGCGCCGTGTCGTTCGGGTATGCCGACCACGATCACCCGGTCAACGGCTTCCGCACGACGCGGGCGAGCCAGGACGAGACCATCCACTGGGTCGACTGAGCGTCGCGGCCGATCGAGGGATGCGGGCCTCGCGCCACGGTGCGAGGCCCGCATCCTCACTTCGCGAACAGGGAGCTCGCGTCGATCGGGGAGTAGGTGGTCGGCGTACCGTCCGTCGCCAACGTGGTGATCTGCGCGCCGACCGAGCAGATCCCTGGCAGACCCGGAACGGCGGTGCCGTCACAGCTGAACGTGAGGCCGCCGCCGACGGGCAGCTTGACGTCCTTGGCATGCGTGATGGCGTTGGCGACGACCGTCGGGGTGACAGCCCCTGAGGTGACCCCCGCCATGATCCGCGCGAACCCGAGGACCGCGCCGTAGCCCTCGACCGCACCGGAGTCGGTCGCGTTCGCCGCGGCGGTGTCGGGGGAGTAGCGCTCGAGCACCGCCCGGTAGAGCCGGTACTCCTCGTCGGAGGGGCTGAGGTCGCTGATCGCGGACACGGTCACCCCGCGCCAGCCGCCGGGTATCGAGGTGGCGGAGGCCTTGTTCACGCACTGCGCCACGACGTACTTCCTGCCGTCGAAGCCGAGCGACTGTGCTGCCTTCAACGCCCCGGCGCAGATCGCCGAGTCACCGAACACCAGCAGGGCATCGGCGTGGCCGGAGAGCGCGCTCCCGATCTGCGGGCTGAGGTCGGCCGTGCCCGGGTCGACCGGCACCATCGTCATGCCCACGCCTGCCTTGGTGAAGGCGGCCTTCCCGATCGAGTCGACGCCCTGGATCACCGCCGGGATGTTCATACCGATCACGGCGACCTTGGTGACGCCCTGTTGCTTGGAGTAGGCGGCGAGGCCGCCGAGGAAGGACGCGATGCTGCCCGTCATGCTGTAGGCGCCGGGCGTGGTCAGCTCGGGCGAGGTGGTGCCGCTGAACGCCAGGTAGGGGATCCCGGCCTTGGTGACCACCGGGACGATGGAGGGCCCGACGCCCGTCAGGTCGTTGAGGACGACGGGAACGCCGTCCTTGACCATCTGGTTGGCGCACTCGGTCGCGGTCGCAGGGTTCTGCTGGGTCGTGCAGATGTCGAGCGAGATGGGGTGCCCGGCGACGCCGCCCAGGTGCTCGTTGACGTACCTGACCGCAGCCTCGGCGGTCTGCTGCAGGGCGGTGAAGTCGATGGTGCTGCTCTTGCCGTCGGTGATGTAGCCGATCTTGAGCGGTGCGCCGGTCGCGGCCTTGGCGGGACCGAGGACGGCTGGGTCCGACGTCGGGTCGCTGCCCGAGGACGTATCGCTTCCGCACGCGGCGAGCGCGGCCGCCGCGACGAGGCACACGGCGCCCGCCGCGATCCGTCGAGACAGGGGAGTGGCTGAGATGGTCAAGCGAACCTCCTGGTTGGGTGTGTGGCTCCGAGGCTCATGCGAATCGGTCGGGCATCGCCTGCCCCCACTCGCGAGAGCCCGCCTCGCCGCGCGCCCAGCGGGGGACGACGAAGATGCCCTCGGCCTCCACGGTCGGGCCGTCCGCGTCGACGAGATGGCCGGCGACGAACGTCTTGAATCCCTCGACGCGCTCGATCCAGCCCTCCGCACGCAGCGTGCCCAGAGGGGTGCCGCGCCGGTAGCGCAGGGTCAGGGTGCCGGTCATGCCGGGCTTGCCGCCCGCGGCGGCCGCGTCGCCGAGGATCTGATCCAGCAGCAGCGCCGACACCCCGCCGTGCACGAGGCCGGAGGGCCCCTCATACGCGGCGCCGAGGTGGAACTCCGCGCTGACCCGGCCGCTGTCGTCGTACTCGATGACGAGCGGAGGAGCGATCGCGTTGCGCACCCCGACCACGGGATTGCCCCAGAAGCGCGCGCTGCCGGCGGCGACCCGTTGCCCGTACGAGCCGGGCATCTGGCGCGCCTGCAGCCGCGCTGCGATCGCCGCGATCTCGCGGTGCGCGCGACGCAGCTCGTCGTCGTCGACCTCGGTGCGGACGGTGGCGTCGACCAGCTGGCGGATGCTGTCGGTGAGTGGCGCCAACAGCGGACGGTGGTACTCCGGGACGACGGCGTCGGGCCCTGCGACCGATGGACGTGCCGCGACCTTCTCGGCGTCCCTCATCGACCCTGCCAGATCGGGTCACGCCTCTCCGCGAAGGCGCGCGGGCCCTCCTTGGCGTCCTCCGACCGGGCGATGAGCGGCAACAGGCTGCTGGTCATCGCCCAGCCTGCGGCCTCCCTCGGGCGGCTGCCATCGGGCTCCTGCGCCAGCGCGATCTGCTTGGTGACCTGGACGGACAGGGGTGCGTTGGCGGCGATCGCGGCCGCGAGGTCGAGGGCTGCGGTAAGGACATCCGCGGCCGGCACCACCCGGTTGACGAGGTGGAGCGCCAGGGCCTCGGCGGCGCCGATCGGCTCGCCGGTCAGGAGCAGTTCCATCGCCACCACCGGGGGCAGCTTGTCGATGAGCCGGAAGGCTCCACCGGCCCCGGCGACCAGGCCGCGCTTGACCTCGGGCAGACCGAAGGTGGCGGTGTCCGCCGCGACGACGAGGTCGCTGGCGAGGACGAGCTCGGTGCCGCCGCCCAGCGCCGGACCGTTGACCGCTGCGATGGTGGGCTTGCTGATGGCATGGCCGACGTAGCCGGCGAGCCCCCAGGCCTCCCGGCCCTCCGGGATGACCCGCTCGCCGCGGCTGAGCGCCTTCAGGTCCGCTCCCGCACAGAACGCCTTGTCGCCGCTGCCGGTGAGAACGACGACCCTGACGTCGGGATCCTCGTCGGCTCGAGTCAGAGCGTCACCGACCACGACACACATCTCGGCATTGACGGCGTTGCGCGCCTCGGGCCGGTTGAGGGTGATGACCATGATGTGGTCGCGGACCTCGATCAGGGCCGGGGGAGCGAGCTCGTCCGCCGTCGTCGCGCCGGCGGTCTGGTCCAGGGTCATGTCGTCTCCTTCGGGGTGCTCGCGGGGGTGAGCGGGTGGTCAGTCGCTGGAGGGCAGCGGCTTGGCCGCCTTGATGACGAGCGGGCTGCCGTCCAGCGCCAGCGAGCCGGCGCCGCCCTTGGTCGCCAGCACCTCGACCGTGTCGGCGCCGTCGACGTACCGCTTGCCGATGGCCGTGCCCTCCGAGGCGTCAGGGGAGAGGCTGAGGGCAGCGTCGGGGGTCTCGCCGTGGGCGATCATCGGGGCTCCGCCGCAACTGAGCGCTCCGGCTGTCGCTCCTGCCCGGATCACGATCACCTCCGTGTCACACACCTGGCTTCGCAGTCGTGCACCGTTCGTCAGCATCGCTGTTCCTCCTCTGGTCGTGACAAGCAGCGGTCCATCCGCAACCGACGACCTCGAAGGTAGTGCGTGTCTGACAGATTTGTCCATGAATCTCTCCCGCTAAACCTGCGCATATTGCCTACCTTGGATCTTGATATCTGACAGTCGCGGTCATATATGCTGCACAGGTGTCCAGCCCGTCGATCCTCAGCTACCTCTATGTTCCCGGCAGCGCCCCGGAGCGCTTCGCCAAGGCGGAGGCCGCGGGTGCCGGGGCCGTGATCCTGGACCTCGAGGACGCGGTGGGCGACGCAGACAAGGTCGCGGCGCGGGCACACGTGGCAGCCCACCTGCGCAGCCGGGCGGACCAGGCCGGTCCGACACCCCAGGCCTGGGTGCGGATCAACTCCGGCGACCGTGGACGCGCCGACCTCGAAGCGCTTGTCGGTCCGGACCTCGCCGGTGTGGTGCTGCCCAAGGCCGACAGTGCCGACGAGCTCGGCGAGCTCGATGCCCGGCTGACCCGCCTCGAGGCCGACCTCGGTCTGCCGCGAGGCCGGATCGCCGTCTCGCCGCTGATCGAGTCCGGACGGGGTCTGGTCGAGGTCGCCGCGATCGCCGCCGCCCCGCGCGTCACCTTCCTTCAGCTCGGCGAGGTCGACCTCGCGGCCGACCTGGGTCTCGAGCCGAGCCTCGACGAGCGCGAGCTGCTCTACGCCCGCAGCCGCGTGGTCGTGGCGAGCAGCGCCGCCGGGATCGCGCGTCCGGTGGCTCCCGTCTCCACCGAGTTCCGAGACCTGGGTTGGTTCACGGCCTCGACCCAGGCGCTGCGACGTCTCGGCTTCTTCGGTCGGGCCTGCATCCATCCGGCTCAGCTCGCAGCCGTGGCAGAGGTCTTCGCCCCGACGGCGAAGGAGCTCGGTGCGGCCCGCGACGTCCTGCACCGGCTGGATGCCGCCGGCGGAGGCGCTGCGGTCGATGCCGCCGGCCGGATGATCGACGAGGCCGTTGCCCGTCAGGCGCGGCGCATCCTCGCCGTAGGCACCGTCGCGGCTCCGACCGCGCACGAGGCTGTTCCCACTTCCACGAAAGGCGAGCACCATGGCACTGGCCATCTCTGAGGACCACGAGGCACTCGCGGAGGTCGCGACGGCGCACCTCGAGCGGGTCCGGGCCCGGGCAGCAGCGCGGGCGACACTCGACGCCGATCCCTCGGCGACAAGCCTGCCCGACTTCTGGTCGGCGACGGCCGCTCTCGGCTGGCTGGGACTGCACCTGCCGGAGAAGCACGGGGGCTCGGACTACTCCCTGTTCGAGGTCGCCGTCGTTCTCGAAGCGCTCGGCCACGACGTCACCCCCGGCCCGTTCCTGCCGACCGTGCTGTGCTCGGCGGTGGTGGCCGCCTGTGCGGACGAGGCCGTCGCCGGCGAGCTCCTTCCCGGCCTGGCCGACGGTACGACGGTCGGGGCGCTCGGTCTCGGCGAAGGGCTCGTGCTCGACGACAGCGGGCGGATCAGCGGGACCTCGACCGCCGTCCTCGGAGCGCCCGATGCTGACATCCTCGCGCTGGTCGTGGGCGAGGACGTCGTGCTCCTCGACGCCGACGCGGCCGGAGTCGCCGTTCGTGCCCAGCGGGGGATCGACACCACCCGGTCGATCGGGGCGGTCGGCCTGGACGCCGTGCAGGTGGTCCCGGGTCGACTCCTGAAGGGGGCTGCTCGGCGCGCTGTCACGATTCTGCGCGTCCTCGCTTCGGCCGAGGCGGCCGGGAGCATGCGGGCGTGCCTGGACATGGCGGTGGACTACGCGCAGCTGCGCGAGCAGTTCGGCCGCACGATCGGCTCGTTCCAGGCGGTGAAGCATCACTGTGCCAACATGCTGGTCGACCTGGAGCTCTCGGTCGCCTCCGCGTGGGACGCCGCCCGGTCGGCCGATCTGGACGACGCGTGGTTCGCGGCCTCGGTCGCGGCGGTCCACGCCGTACGCGCGCAGACCCAGCTCGCCCGGCTCAACGTGCAGCTCCACGGCGGCATCGGGTTCACCTGGGAGCACGACGCGCACCTCTACCTGCGTCGAGCGGCGACCGTCGCTGCGCTGCTGACCGATGGCCGCGACCCGTCCCTCGACGTCCTCGCCGCCTACCGCGACGGTACGGCGCGAGGTGTTTCGTTCGAGCTCCCGGCAGAGGCCGAGGTGTTCCGGGCCGACGTGCGGGAGGTCGCCAGCACGCTGGCCGCTCTTCCCGAGGGCGAGCGCCGCGGCCACCTCCTCGACAGCGGCTACCTGGTCCCGCACTGGAGCCGTCCGTGGGGACGAGCCGCCTCCGTCGTGGAGCAGCTCGTCATCGAGGAGGAGCTGGCCGGGGTCGACGTGCCCGATCTCGGCATCTCCGGCTGGATCGCCCTGACCATCTCCCAGGAGGGGACCGCCGACCAGCAGGAACGCTGGATCGATCCGGTGCTGCGTGGCAGCTCGCTGTGGTGTCAGCTCTTCAGCGAGCCCGGCGCCGGTTCGGACGCGGCCGCCGTACGCACGTCGGCCAAGCGGGTCGAGGGTGGCTGGCGCGTGACCGGGCAGAAGATCTGGACCAGCTTGGCGATGAGCTGCCAGTGGGGCCTGGCCACGGTCCGCACGGATCCGTCGGCGCCCAAGCACGCCGGGGTGACCATGATGGCGATCGACCTCAGCTCGCCCGGCGTGGAGATCCGCCCGCTGCGTGAGCTCACCGGCGAAGCGCTGTTCAACGAGGTGTTCCTCGACGACGTCTTCGTCCCCGACGCTGATGTCGTCGGCGGGGTCGGCGAGGGTTGGAAGGTCGCCCGGGCGACGCTCGGCAACGAGCGTTTCTCGATCGGCGGTGGCAGTGGCTCGATCGCCTACGGCCCACGCCAGCTGGTCGAGCTGATCGACCGCCGACCCTCTGCCGCGGCGCACCTTCTGCACGAGGCAGGGTCGGTGCTCGCCGAGGCGCACACCCTGCGGCTGCTCAACCTGCGGCAGGCGACTCGTGCCATGGCCGGTGGCCGGGCGGGTCCCGAGGCCAACATCACCAAGCTGGTGAAGGCCGAGCACTCGCAGCGCATCACCAGCCTCGGGATGAGCATCGCCGGCACCGCCGCGGTGATCGGCGAGGATGCCGAGCTCGAGGAGCAGTACCTGTTCGCGCGTTGCCTCACGATCGCCGGCGGTACCTCGGAGATCATGCGCAACACCATCGCCGAGCGCCTGCTCGGTCTGCCCCGTGACCCGCTGACGAGGTGATGACGTTGACCGAGCTTCCCCTGGACGGCATCACCGTCGTGAGCCTCGAGCAGGCCGTTGCGGCGCCGTACGCCACCCGTCAGCTCGCCGATCTCGGGGCGCGGGTGATCAAGGTCGAGCGCCCCGACGCCGGCGACTTCGCCCGCGGCTACGACGAGACGGTGCATGGCCAGTCGAGCTACTTCGTCTGGCTCAACCGCTCCAAGGAGTCCCTGACGCTCGACCTCAAGGACGCCGAGGGGCGCGCCGTCCTCCAAGAGCTGCTCGACGGGGCCGACGTCTTCGTCCAGAACCTCGGTCCTGGTGCGACCGCACGGATGGGACTGAGCGCCGATGACCTCGCGACCTCGCACCCGCGCCTGGTGGTCTGTGACATCAGCGGGTACGGCGCCGACGGTCCGTGGCAGGCGCGGAAGGCCTATGACCTGCTCGTGCAGGCCGAGGCCGGCCTGCTCTCGGTGACCGGCTCCGGCGACATCGTCACCAAGGCCGGCATCTCGGTTGCCGACATCGCCGCCGGGTCGTTCGCCTACTCGGGGATCCTCGCCGCGCTGTTCACTCGGGCGACCACGGGGCGGGCGCGCGCCGTGCGGGTCTCGCTCTTCGAAGCGCTGGCCGAGTGGATGGGATCGCCCGCCTACTACGCGCGCTACGGCGGCAGCAGCCCGCTCCGTACCGGGGCACGACACGCGACGATCGCGCCGTACGGACCGTTCGTGGCCGGTGATGGTGAGACGGTGCTGCTCGCGGTGCAGAACCAGCGCGAGTGGGTCCGGCTCTGCGAGGAGGTCCTCGAGCTGCCAGGCCTGGCGATCGATCCGCGGTTCACCAAGAACTCCGACCGGGTGGCGAACCGCGGCGATCTCGAGTCGATCATCGCCGCCGGCGTGGGCGCCTACACCTCCGGTGAGCTGGAGGCTCGGCTGGAGCAAGCGGGTGTCGCCAACGCCCGGATGAACACGATGGCCCAGCTGTGGGACCACCCCGTGCTCGCCGAGCGCAAGCGCTGGCGCGAGGTGGCCACCCCGGGCGGTCCGGTCGAGGCGCTGGTGCCACCTGCCACCCTCGACGGCGTCGAGCCGCGGATGGATGCCGTCCCCGCGCTCGGCGAGCACACCCGGGCGATCCTGACCGAGCTGGGGCGCACGCCGGAGGAGATCGAGCGGCTGGTGTCGCGGCGTTGAAGTCCTCGGTCGACGACGCGGCACGTGGTGCCGACGGCAGCCTCTCGTTGGACCACGAAGGTCTCGTGAGGGAGCAGGACCGGATCTCGCGATGACGTGGCAAGGCCGGGTAGCCCGTGCGGGCGACCCGGCCCTGACCGTCGTGCGCAGAGTGCGGCGGTGGGCCTACTTGGGCTGGAAGCGCAGCGCGCCGTCGATGCGGATGACCTCGCCGTTGAGGTAGTCATTCTCGGCGATGTGGGCCACCAGCGCGGCGTACTCCGAAGGGCTGCCCATCCGGTTGGGGAACGGCACGGCCGTGCCCCAGGCCTGCTCGGCCTCCTCGCGCTCCATCCGGAACGCCGGGGTGAAGAACGTGCCGGGAGCGATGGCCATGACTCGGATCCCGAGCTTGCTGAGGTCGCGGGCGGCCGGCACCGTGAGACCGACCACGCCGCCCTTGGCGGCGGAGTAGGCGGTCTGCCCGATCTGTCCCTCGAAGGCCGCGATGCTGGCGGTGTTGACGACGACGCCGCGGCTGCCGCCCTCGTCGGGCTCGTTCTTCGCCATCGCCGCGGCACCGAGGCGCAGCACGTTGAAGGTGCCCGTGAGGAAGAGGTTCACATACCACTGGAACTGCTCCAACGGCGCCGGTGAGCCGTCGCGGCCGACGACCCGGGAGGCCCCGGCGCCGCCACCGTGGGCGTTGACGACCACGCGGAGCGGGGCCAGCTCGGCGGCGACCGCAAGCGCGTCCGTGACGCTCTTCTCGTCGAGTACGTCGGTCGGCACGTAGGTCGCCTGATCACCGAGCTCCTCGGCGAGCGCCTTGCCGCGCTCGTCGTTGAGGTCGGCGATCACGACCTTCGTGCCGAGCGAGGCGAGCTTGCGCACCGTGGCCTCGCCCAGGCCTCCGGCACCGCCGGTGACCAGTGCCGACGCGTGACTGATGTCCATGTCCAACTTCCTCTCGCGAAGACGATGCCGTCCGGCGACGTCCTCCCTAAGATGACATACCTGTCAGATAGGACGCAAGGGGTTGTGGGAGGTGAAGACTTTTACGCGTAGTGAGCGGCGCAAAGACGCAGCGATGATGTCAGATGTTGTGGGCGAAGAAGCCTCGGCGAAGGCAGACGACCAGGAGTTCGACGATCTGCTCGTCGGTGGCCTCCGGGCTGAGCTCGCGCAATGCCTCGGGGAGGCGCGTAAGGACGGCGCGGAGGATCAGCGCGGCAGCCGTCGGGTCGAACGGGTAGGGCCGCGTGACCGTCGTCAGCGCCGCCTCCGCGGCTCGGTCGAGCCGTGTCTGCGCATAGATACCGACGTCGGCCACGAGGGCGCTCTCGGTGTTCTGCTCCGCCCACACGTCGATCGAGCCGATGTAGGTGTCCATGAATGCCAGGAAGTCGTGGAGCCAGGCGCGCAGGTCGGTGTCGTCCTCGCTGGTGAGGTCGAGGTCCTGCAGACGGTCGGACAGCTCAACCGAGCGTGCGCAGGCCTCGCTGCTGACGGCAAGCAGCAGATCCTGCTTCTCACTGAAGTACTTGTAGAAGGTGCCGCGAGCGAAGCCGGCCTCAGCCACGATGTCGTCGACGCTCGTGCGGTAGTAGCCCTTGGTGGCGAACTGTGCCGCCCCGGCGTCGACCAGGCTGCGAATCGTGGCGGCGGCGCGCTTGCTGAGTCCGGCGCCGCGCTCCTCGACCGAGAGACCGGTCATCCGCGGTGCCACCGGGTCGGCGATGCGGGCACTGCCGACGGTCCGCGAGGCCAGCGAGGCGAGGATCTCGTCGGACGTCTCGGGGAAGGCCAGCAACTGCAGGAAGATCGAGAGGTTGGAGACCAGCACCTCGAGGTTCGCGTCGTAGGTGCGGCCGGTGTGGTGGAAGAGGTTGAGCCGGTGGACCACGGCGCTGATGACGGTGGCGGTGGTGACCGGGTCGAGGCCGTCGACCTCCGACTGCTCCAGTCGCGCGGCGAGACGCTTGTTGTACTCGGTGATGAACGCCATCACCTCGGGGCGGACCTCGGCGTCGACCGACGCCACGACCGCCCACTGCACGAACATCGTGCGGTACTTCTCGAAGACCCAGCTCCACTCGCCGAGCCACCAGTTGAGGTTGTCCAGGCCGCGCTCGGTCGGGCCGAGCTCGCCGATACGACGTGCCACCCGGATCAGGGCACCGCCGCACTCGTTCAGGAGCTCGACGAAGATCTCGTCCTTGCCGGGGAAGTACTGGTACAGCGTGGCGCGAGAGACGTCCGCGCCCTTGGCGATCGCATCGACGGAGGTGTTGAAGAATCCGTTCTCGGCGAAGAGCTGGAGCGACACGTCCACGATCTTCCGGCGCGTGTCAGCCCCCCGCCTACCGATCTCGGGGCTGGAAGGGCCATAGCTGGCCCGGCGGAGGATGGTGTTATCTGACACGGTGACCATCATAGGGTGCGGGTGCCGTCGCGCCGGGAGGTCGGCAGGTGACCCTCAGCACTGCGACCAGGGGCGCGGTCACGATCCGGCCTCGGGCCCGAGGAGGAAGTCGGCGGAGCCGCTGATCGCCACGCCGCCCGTCTGGCGTGTGCACGTCAGCTCAACCCTGACCCGGCGCGCGCCGCCATCGAGCTCCTCGACCTCGGTGACCGTGCCGGTGCACGTGAGCACGTCGTCGGGCCAGACCTGCTCCCGGAAGCGTACGGCGAAGCGCCGTACGTTCTCTGCGCCCAGCCAATCGGTGGCGTACGCCGCGAGCAGGGCCGCCTGGTGCATCCCTTGCGAGAAGACCGAGGGATTGCCGGCGGCCCGAGCCATCGTGTCGTCGTAGTGCATCGGGTTGAGGTCGCCCGAGGCCCCCGAGTACCGCACGAACATCTGCCGGGTCAGCGGTCCGAACGTCCTCGTCGGGCCGGCGGCACCGGCGACGATGGTGGCCTTCGTGTCGAGGATCGTCGTCGGCTCAGTCACGGGGTGCCTCCTCGGGGGTGGGGTTCTTCGGGGCGGTCTGGATGAAGGTGCCGTGGGCCTCTGCCACGAGCTCGCCCGCGGGGGAGCGGAACTCCGTGACGACAACGGCGAAGTGCATGTCGCCGCCGCGCTTGCCCGGCTTGCTGAAGCGCTCGGCCATCCGCTCCTGAGCGATGAGCACATCCCCGACGCGGGGGAGTGGTCCGTGGAAGACATACTCCTGCTCACCGTGCAGGAGGCGCTTGCGGTCGAAGCCGACGTTCACCCGCGCGCCGGGTGGCGCCCACTGGGTCGCCGTGGTCAGGAACGTCGGCGGGATGATCGCCTCCGGTCCCTGGTAGGCCTCGCTCTCGGACTGCATCGCGGCCGCGAACTCCCGGATCTTGCCGCGCTCGATCAGCACCTCGAACGGCGCGCCGACCGCGCCGAGGGGTGCGGGTTCGGGGGTGGCTGCTGTCATGGCAGGGAGCTCCTTCGGATGGTGTGGTCGTGGAGATAGCGCTCCACGAGGGAGACGGCCGTGGTCGGGTAGCTGCGCGCGATGTCGGGGGCGAGGCCGTCCCGCTCGAGCAGCAGCGCGAGCCGATTGGTGATCAGGCTGAGCGTCACCGCGGCGAGGAGAGTGAAGTAGTCGATGCCCACGACCCCCGCGCTGAGTCGTCCGCCGAGCTCCTCGTAGCGCTGGACGATCTGCTCGTCGTCGGGCATGCCCGGCGGTCTCGTGAAGCCGAGTGCCTCGCAGAGGTAGCGCTCGAACATCAGCCACCAGCCGACGTCGATGTCGGGCGGTCCGACGGTGGCGGTCTCCCAGTCGAAGAGTGCCGCGACGGACAGGTCGTCGGCGAAGCACATGTTGCCCACGCGCGCATCACCCCACACGACACCCGCAGCGGTGGTCGGCGGAAGTGAGGCGACCAGGACCTCGAGCCCACGGCCGATGGTGTCGGCGCCGATCCGGAGCTCGTCGCCGCACCAGGCGTGCCAGGCCACGAGCTGATCGACGTGTCGGCGCAGCGCCGTGACCTCGGCATCGCTCTCCTCGCCCGCGTTGCGGGCCAGGAAGGCCAGGTCGTCCGGGTCCTCGATCGCGTGGACCGCCACCAGGGCCGCCAGGGCGTTGTCGTGCATCCGGGCGCGCTCGGCAGCCGAGAGCGCCATCGTCCAGCCCTGCTTGTGCCAGCTCGGAACGTCGGACGGGACCCGTCCCTCGATCCGGTCCATCAGGTAGAAGGGCGTGCCCAGCACGTCGGGGTCGGCCTCGGTCAGCACGATCTCCGGGGTGGGAACCCCGGGGTGAGCACCCAAGCGCCGCATCACCTCGGCCTGGCGAAGCGCGTCGGGCTGCACGAAGAGCTGGTGGTCCGGCGACTGCATGCGCAGCACCAGGTCCCTGCGTACGGCGACGCCGTCCTCGTGCCACGATGCCGTGAAGAACGCCGTGCGGCCGGAGTAGCCGGCTGAGGGAGCGCGCAGTGCGGAGATGGCGACGTCGCTGCCACCGGGCGCGAGCCGCGCGGGCAGCTGCTCCGCGAGCGCTGCGGCCAGCTCCGCGTCCTGGCCCTTGACCGCGTTCGGATCCGTCATGCACGACCTCCTTGGGAACACTGGGTATATCTGACCATTACTGTCAGAATAAAGCCATGACTTCTGTCGAGAACCTTGCCGACGCGTCCGTTGAGACCATCGGATCGGCACTCCCGCCCTGTGGTGCGTATGTCCTTCCGGGGCGTGTTCCCGACCCTCGGCCGGCCATCGCGCAAGCGCGTGCGGCCGAGCAGCTGGGCCTGGCGACGGTATGGCTCAGTGAGCGTTGGGGGACCAAGGACTTCGGTGTGATCGCCGGTGCGCTGAGTCAGGCCACCGACCGCGTGGGGATCGCTGCGGGCATCACCCATCTTCAATCGCGCCACCCCGCGATGCTTGCCTCTCTGGCGATGACGGCGCAGGCTCTCTCGGGTGGCCGGCTGATCCTGGGCGTGGGCCGCTCGACCGACCGGATGTGGACCGCCGTCGGGCTCCCGCCGTCGACCAACGCCTCGATCGTGGACTCCGCGGACCTGTTCCGGAGGCTCTGCCGCGGGGAGAAGGTCTCCTACGACGGGCCCGCCGGGAGCTACCCCTCGCTGCGCCTGACGGATGTGCCGGACGAGCCGGTCCCGCCACTCGTCTTCGCCGCCATCGGCCCCCGCGGGCTCGCGCTCGCCGGGGAGCACTTCGACGGCGTGCTCCTGCATCCCTTCCTGACGCCGGAGGCGGTCGAGCGCTCGGTGCGCACGGTCCGCGACGCGGCCGACCGGGCCGGCCGTGACCCCGCCTCGGTGCGCGTCTACGCCACCGTGGTGGCGGCCTCCGGGCTGTCGCCGGAGGAGGAGATCGCGGTGGTCGGCGCACGGGCGGTCACCTACTACCAGATCCCCGGTATGGGCGATCAGCTGGCGCGGGTCAACGGCTGGGCCCAGGCCGACCTCGACCGGCTCCGCGCGCACCCGGCCCTCGTCGGTGTGAAGGGGGCGGCCGACTCGGTGATGACCCGCGGTCAGCTCGTCGAGGTGGCGAACGCGGTTCCCGCTCGCTGGCTCAGCGACGCGGCGGCTCTCGGCTCGGGCGCCGATTGCGCCCGGATGCTGGCGGCGTACGGCGCTGCTGGGGCGGACGAGGTGGTGCTGCACGGGAGCACCCCGGACCAGCTCGGGTGGCTCGCCGAACAGATGTGACCCCTTGCACACTGGTGACATGACTGCCAGAATCGCCGACAGCCGAAGCTTTGAGAGGGACGCTGTGTACCACTATGAAGGCACCTACGCCGCTGGCACCTGGGTGCCCGGCGAAGCCTCACGGATCGACGTGCACTCGCCGGCCACCGACGAGCTTCTCGGATCTGTGACCGACGCATCTGCGGCGGACGTGGCGGTCGCCGTCGCGGCAGCCCGCACGGCGCTCGACGATGCCGCCTGGGCGGGGCTCACGCCGGCTGAGCGCGGTGCTGCTCTGGGGCGTCTGGCTGACGGGATCGAGCGGCGGACCGAGGAGCTCGCCGCCCTGCTCTCGGCGGAGGTCGGCTCTCCGCTCCGCTGGGCGAGGTTCGCCCAGATCGGGACCACGGTCGGCGTGCTGCGCACCTACGCCAAGCTCGCCGAGGAGCACACGTTCGAGGAGGTCCGGCGCTCAGCGATGGGTGGCGAGGTCCTCGTGCGCCAGGTCCCGGTCGGCGTGGTCGGAGCCATCATCCCCTGGAACGCGCCGCTCTTCATCGCAGCTCTCAAGGTCGGGCCGGCCCTCGCCGCCGGCTGCACGGTGGTTCTCAAGCCGTCGCCGGAGGCACCGCTGGCCGTCTGCGCGCTGGCAGCCATCGCCGAGGAGGCCGGTCTTCCGCCCGGCGTGCTCAACATCGTTCCCGGCGGCGTCGCCACGGGGGAGGCGCTGGTGGCGGCGCCGGGCGTCGACAAGATCAGCTTCACCGGCTCCACCGCTGCAGGCAAGCGGATCGGCGCGGCTTGTGCCGCCGACGTGCGCCGCTGCAGCCTCGAGCTCGGCGGGAAGTCGGCTGCGATCCTGCTCGACGACCTGGAGCTGGACCGTCGTACGGTCTCCTCGATCGTCTCGGGCGTCATGGCCAACAGCGGCCAGGTGTGTGTCGCCCAGACCCGCCTCCTCATCCCCGGCAGCCGCTACGACGAGATCGTCGGCGTGCTTGCCGAGGCCGTGGACTCCCTGGTGGTCGGCGATCCGGCCGAGGAGGAGACGCAGGTCGGCCCCGTCATCTCCGCCCACGCCCGCGACCGGATCCTGGCGCAGGTCGGCGGTGCCGTCGAGGACGGTGCACGCGTCGTCGCCGGCGGGAGTCCGTACGCGATCGGCGCCGGGTCCTACGTGCGACCGACCCTCCTCGCCGACGTCGACAACGCCATGAGCATCGCCCGTGAGGAGCTCTTCGGTCCGGTGGGCGTGGCGATCCGCTACGAGGACGAGGCCGAGGCCGTGGCCATCGCCAACGACTCTCCCTACGGCCTCGCCGGCGCTGTCTGGTCGGCTGACGCCGAACGGGCGGCCGAGGTCGCGCTCCGTCTCCGGGTCGGATCCGTCGCCGTCAACTCGTCCGCGCCGCTCGACTTCGGCAGCCCCTTCGGAGGCTTCAAGCAGTCCGGCATCGGCCGTGAAGGTGGCCCCGAGGGGCTGGCTGCCTTCCTCGAGCCCCAGACCATCATCCGCTGAACTCAGCGCCGAACACGAAGGACATCACGTGGAGACCAAGGCCGCAGTGCTCTGGGAGCGTCATGCTCCGTGGTCCGTCGAGACCATCCAGCTCGACCCTCCCAAGGCGGAGGAGGTGCTGGTCGAGCTGCACGCCTCTGGCATGTGCCACTCCGACGAGCACATCGTCACCGGGGATATGCCGTTCAGCCTTCCGTGCATCGGTGGACACGAGGGCGCGGGCGTCGTCCTCGAGGTGGGCGACCACGTCTCATGGCTCAAGCCGGGTGACCACGTGGTCTTCGGCTTCATGCCCTCGTGCGGTCGTTGCCCGTCCTGCGCCAGCGGACACCAGAGCCTGTGCGACCTCGGCGCGAAGATCTATTCCGGTCGCCAGATCTACGACGACACCGCTCGCCACCACGCCAACGGGCAGGACCTGGCGCTCGCCTGCGGAATCGGCTCGTTCTCCCACCACACGGTGGTCCACGAGGCCAGCTGTATCAAGATCGAGCCGCACCACGCGCTCGACCGCGCCTGCCTCCTCGGCTGCGGATTCGTCACCGGGTGGGGTTCGGCCGTGTACGCCGCCGACGTCCGCCCCGGCGACACCGTGGTGGTCGCCGGCGTCGGCGGCATCGGAGCTGCCGCGGTCCAGGGCGCCCGGCTGGCCGGTGCTCGCACGATCACGGCGATCGACCCCTCGGAGTTCAAGCGCGAGCAGGCGCTCAAGATGGGGGCCACCCACGTCGCCGCCTCGTGGGACGAGGCCCGAGACGTCGTGGCCGAGGCGACGTGGCACCGCGGCGCCGACAAGTTCATCTGCGCGATGGGCGTCGGCGAGGGGGAGCTGATCGCGAAGGCACTGGCGATGACGGCCAAGCGCGGCAAGCTGGTGGTCACCAACATCCACCCGATGGCGGAGCGGAGCATCGCGGTGAGCCTCATGGATCTCACCTTGATGGAGAAGCAGATCGTCGGCACCCTCTACGGCTCGGCCAATCCGCGCTACGACATCCCGCGACTGCTGGAGCTCTCCAGCGCGGGCGACGTCGACCTCGACGCGATGGTCACGCGCACCTACCCGCTCACCGGCATCAATGACGGGTACGACGACATGCGCGCCAGCCGCAACATCCGCGGTGTCCTCCGATACCCGGCCGCCGGCTGACGAGGCAGAGGAAATCCGGCGATGACAGCCACGGCCGCGGGCGGCCCCCTCGCGGGTCTGCGGGTGCTCGAGCTCGCTGGGATCGGGCCGGCGCCGTACGTGTGCCTGCTGCTGGCCGAGATGGGCGCCGAGGTCATCCGGATCGACCGGGCCGCGAGCGTCGCCTCGGGCAAGGCCCCGACGCCGTTGCAGCGCAGCCGTCCCAACGTGGCGATCGACCTCAAGACCGAGGCCGGCCGTGCCTTGGTGCTGCGGATGGTGCGCGACGCTGACGTCTTCGTCGAGGGCCTGCGGCCGGGAGCGACCGAGCGGCTCGGACTCGGCCCCGACGCGTGTCTCCAGGTCAATCCGCGACTGGTCTACGGCCGGATGACCGGGTGGGGGCAGGACGGCCCGCTCGCGCAGACGGCCGGCCACGACATCACCTACGCAGCGCTGACCGGCGCTCTGCACATCACCGGTGGTGCCGACAAGCCCCGCCAGGCCGCCAACCTCGTCGGTGACTTCGGCGGAGGATCGATGTTCCTGCTCGCCGGGATCCTCGCGGCGCTGCACGAGCGCAGCTCGAGCGGGCGCGGCCAGGTGGTCGACGCTGCAATGGTGGACGGAGTCAGCTCGCTGATGACGACGATCTACGGTCAGCACGCCCAAGGCACGTGGCACGACCAGCGAGAGTCCAACCTGCTCGACGGGGGCCGTCCGTTCTACGACACCTATAGGTGCGCGGACGACCGCTTCGTCGCGGTCGGCGCCATCGAGCCCTCCTTCTTCGCGGCACTGATGGCGGGCACAGGACTCGACTTCGATCAGCACGACCCGGCCGGCTGGCCCGCTATGCGCGTCGCACTCACCGAGACGTTCGCCACCCGGACCCGCGACGAGTGGGCCGCCCACTTCGCCGGCACGGATGCCTGCGTCGCTCCGGTTCTCAGCCTCGCCGAGGCGCCGCGGCATCCCCACATGCGGGCACGCGGAGTCTTCGAGCCGGTCGCGGGCGGCGCCCAGCCCCGCGTGGCACCCCGTTTCTCCCGGACGCCCTGCCGGTCGCCCGGTGACCTGCACCGGGCCGGCCAGGACAGCCGCTCCGTCCTGGCGCACTGCGGTCTCACCGATGGCGAGATCGACGACCTCCTGGCCGTCGGCGCCGTACGGGAGGCAGACGACGACGTCGATCACTTGGACACACGAGAATGGATGGAGGGTCGGCGATGAACCTGACCATGCTGCTGGAGATGGCCGCCGACGGATTCGGCGACCGCATCGTGATCGGCCGTCGCGAGGACGGCCTAAGCGCTGTCGCGCTCCGCGAGGCCGCCCTGCGCGGGGCCGCACGGATCGAGGCGGCCGAGGCCGATGCCGTGGTCTATCTCGCCACCAACGGTCCGGCGTTCCCGGTCGCCATGTTCGCGGCCGCCTACGCCGGTGTTCCGCTGGTGCCGCTCAACTTCCGCCTCGGCGCAGAGCAGCTCGACAGCCTCCTGGACAAGCACCCGCGAGCGCTGGGCATCGGCGACGTCACGGCCCTGCCGGTGCTCGAGCGACACGGCATGACGGCGCTGAGCGCCGACGCATGGCTCGCCGCGACGACGACGGGCGCGGAGCCGCCCGAGCGCTTCGTCGACAACGACATCCCGGCCGTCATCATCTACACGTCCGGCACGACCTCGGCACCCAAGGGCGTGCTGCTGCGCCACGGGAACCTCACCTCCTACGTGCTCGGCACCGTCGAGTACGCCGCGGCCGGCGTGGAGGAGGCCGCGCTCGTCAGCGTGCCGCCCTACCACATCGCCGCGGTCGCGAACGTCATCACGAACCTGTACGCCGGCCGCCGGGTCATCGTGCTCGAGCGGTTCACCGCGGAGGAGTGGCTCGGGCTCGTCCGCGACCAGGGCATCACCAACGCCCTCGTCGTACCGACGATGCTCAGCAGGATCGTGGACAGCACGGCAGACCGGGCCATTCCGTCACTGCGGACGCTGGCCTACGGCGGCGCACCGATGCCGGGAGCGGTGATCAACCGGGCGCTGGCGCTGTGGCCGCACGTCGACTTCGTCAACGCCTATGGCCTGACCGAGACCAGCTCCACGGTCGCGGTGCTGACACCGGAGGACCACCGCGAGGCGCAGGCTGCCGACGACCCAGGCGCCCAGGCCCGGCTCTCGTCGGTCGGCCGTCCCGTGCCGGGGGTGGAGATCCAGATCCGCGACGCCGACGACCGTGTACTGATGCCCGGCCAGACCGGTCGGATCTGCGTGCGGGGCGAGCAGGTCTCGGCCGAGTACGCCGGCGTGGGGCGGCTCGTCGACGACGACGGCTGGTTCGACACCCGCGACGAGGGATACCTCGACGAGGAGGGCTACCTCTTCATCGGCGGACGCCGCGACGACACCATCATCCGGGGCGCCGAGAACATCGCGCCGGCCGAGATCGAGGACGTCCTCTTCCGTCACCCGGCGGTCTCGGACGCGGCCGTGGTCGGCATCCCCGACGATGAGTGGGGACACCGCATCGCCGGGGTCGTCGTCCTCCGCGAGGGACTCGAGGCAACCGCCGATGAGTTGAAGGACTTCGTGCGCGGCACGCTGCGGTCGAGCAAGACCCCCGACGAGATCGTGTTCTGGCCCGAGATGCCCCGCACCGAGACCGGCAAGCTGGTGAGGCGTCACGTGGTCGCACAGTTCCGAGCCGAGCGGGTCTGATGGACCTGTCGGTCTGGGCTGCGGCGCAGCCCGACAAGGCGGCGGTCGTGGACGCTGCAGGAGCAGTGCTCAGCTATGCCGACCTCGAGGCTCGCTCCAACCGGATCGCTCACCTGTTCCGCTCGCTGGGGCTGCAGCCCGGTGACCACGTCGCGATCCTGTCGGAGAACCGGCTCGACCTGTTCCCGGTGGTGTGGGCGGCACAGCGCACCGGCCTGCTCTACACGCCGGTCAACTGGCACCTCACCGCAGGGGAGGCGGCCTACGTCGTCGAGAACTGTGGCGCCACCGTGACGATCGCCAGCGCGACGCTCGCCGATCTGGCGATGGCCCTGCCCGAGGTCGAGCACCGCTTCTGCTTCGGTGGGTCCATCCCGGGGCACGAGTCGCTCGAGGACCGGGTGCGAGGGTTGCCGGCCACCCCGGTCCCGGATCAGTGCGAGGGCTCTCCGATGCTCTACAGCTCGGGCACGACCGGCCGGCCCAAGGGCATCCTGCCGCCGCTTCCCGAGGCACCGTTCGGCACGGGACTCCGGTTCGACCACCTGATGCAAGCCAGCTTCGGCTTCACCGCCGACACCGTCTACCTCAGCCCGGGGCCGCTCTACCACGCTGCGCCGCTGGGTTGGAGCCTCGGCGCGATGCGCAGTGGCGGCACAGCGGTCATCATGGACCGGTTCGATGCGGAGGACGTGCTCCGCCTGGTCGAGCGTGACCGGGTGACGCATGCGCAGTTCGTTCCGACGATGCTCGTCCGGATGCTCAAACTGCCTGCCGACGTACGCGCCCGGTACGACCTGCAGAGCCTGCGCCTGGTCATCCACGCGGCGGCTCCGTGTCCGGTCGAGGTGAAGCGGGCCATGATCGACTGGCTCGGCCCCATCCTGATCGAGTTCTACGCCAGCAGCGAGGGCAACTGCTTCTTCAGCATCGACAGCGTCACGTGGCTCGCGCATCCTGGCTCGGTCGGCCGATCGGTCCTGGGCGAGGTCCATGTCTGCGACGAGTCCGGCGCCGAGCTTGCGACCGGCGAGGTCGGCCAGCTCTGGTTCAGCGGTGCGGCACCGTTCTCCTATCACGGTGATCCCGACAAGACCGCCGCGGCGTACGACGCCCGGGGCTGGTCGACACTGGGCGACCTCGGCCGGGTCGACGAGGAGGGCTTCCTCTATCTCGCCGACCGGCGCACCGACCTGATCATCTCCGGAGGCGTGAACATCTATCCCCGCGAGGTCGAGGAGGCGCTCATCCTGCATCCGTCCGTCCTCGACGTCGCTGTCATCGGGGTTGCCGACGACGAGTTCGGTCAGCGTGTCCACGCCGTCGTCGCGCCCACGCCCGGCGTGGTGCCGGGCCCCGAGCTGGAGGCCGAGCTCGCCGCCCATGTGCGCCTGCACGTCGCCGGCTTCAAGGTCCCACGATCGTGGAGCTTCGAGGACGTCCCGCGTCTGCCCAGCGGGAAGATCCTGCGGCGGGTGCTGCTCGAGCGCTACCGCCCGAGCGCTGTCAGCTGACCGGGCTCTGAGCGAGGGACTGTCTCGACGAGCTCGTCGAAGGATGCACCCACGGCGGCGCGGGCCGCTCTGATCGCTGCCTGGTGAGCGGAGCAGCAGCCCCGGCCGGCACTACAGGACCAGCTCGGCCATCGTGCGCAGCACCGGCAGGTCGCCGGAGATCAGCAGGGTGGTCGCGGGCGACTCCTTCCATGCGTCGAGGTCGTCGCGGACCTTCTCCTTCGGGCCGATGAGGGACACCTCCTCGACCATCGCGGTGGTGATCGCCGCGATCGCGTCCTTCCTCCGACCGGCGAGGAAGAGCTCCTGGACGCGGGTGGCCTCGCGCTCGTAGCCCAGCCGAGCGAACTTCTCGGCATGGAAGTTCGCGCCCTTCGCGCCCATGCCGCCGATGTAGAGGGCGAGGGCCGGGCGCAGCCGATCGGCCGCGGCCTCGATGTCGTCGTCGATCGCGACGCTGGCCATCGGCAGGATCTCGAAGTCCTCGGCCGTACGTCGAGCGCCGGGCCTGGACCAACCGCGGCTCAGCTGCTCGAGCGCATCGTCCACCTGGCGCGGGGAGAACAGGATCGGCAGCCAGCCGTCGCCGATCTCCGCCACGAGCTCGACGTTGCGCGGCCCCTCCGCCGCCAGCAGGATCGGCGGCCCGGGTCGTCGGGGATGGGTGATCAGCCGCAGGGGCTTACCGAGGCCCGCGCCGCCGGGGTGGGGGAGCGGGTAGTGCGGCCCGGCGCTGACGACCGGCTGGTCGCGCGCCAGGGTCTGCCGCACGATGTCGACGTACTCGCGGGTCCGTGCCAGCGGTCGGGGGAACGGTGCGCCGTACCAGCCCTCGACGATCTGGGGGCCAGAGACGCCGAGGCCGAGGGCGAAGCGCCCCTCGGAGAGGTGGTCCATCGTCATCGCCGCCATCGCCATGGCAGTCGGCGTCCGTGCCGAGACCTGGGCGATGCTCGTGCCCAGCCGCAGCCGGGTGGTGGCGCTGCCGTGCCAGGCGAGGGGCGTGAGGGCGTCGGAGCCGTAGGCCTCCGAGGTCCACGCCGAGTCATAGCCCATCGCCTCGACGGCCAGGAGAGTCGTGCGTACGTCGTGGGGCGGGGTCGCACCCCAGTAGCCCAGGTGCCAGCCGAGCTTCATCGGACACCCGGGTCGCTCGCATGGGCGCGCTCCACGACCTGGTCGCGCCGGGAGGTGATCGTCGCGGCGGTGGCGCCGTGGAATCCGCCGCGGGCGGCGTGGTCGTAGTGCTCTCGCAGCGCCTGGTCGGCGGGGAGTCCGTCGTTCTCCCGCCAGTCCTGGCGCAGTGCTGTCACCATCCCGGCGTCCTGCTCGGCGATCGCCGCCGCGAGCCGCCGGGCCGTCGGCAGCAGCTCGTCATGGGGCACGACATGGTTGACCAGGCCGATCCGGAGCGCGGTGTCCGTATCGATGAAGTTGCCGGTCAGGGACAGCTCGCGGGCCCAGGCCGACCCGACCCGTCGGGGGAGCTGCACTGCGACGGGGCCCGGGTAGACGCCGACCCGCAGATGAGTGTCTGCGAAGCTCGCGCGCTCGGAGGCGACGATGAAGTCGCAGGCCAACGCGAGCTCGAGGCCGCCAGTCACGGCGGCGCCGTTGACCGCTGCGATGATGGGCACGCGCGAGGCGGCCGCCGTCGCGATGAACGGGGGGATGTCGATGATCCGTTCGACGCCCGGATCACGCAGGTCCAGGCCAGCGCAGAAGGCCGGGTCGGCGCCGGTCAGCACGATCGCCCGGGCGCTTTGCGCTTCCTCGAGTGCTCGGCACGTCGCGGCCGCGAGAGCCGCGTTCATCGCGTTGCGCCGGGTGGGTCGATCGAGAGTGATGACGACGACGTCACCGTCCTGCTCGATCCTGATCAAGCGGTCCTGGTCGGGTGCCATCACGCCTCCTTCAAATAGCACTACTGTCAGATCACCCGGCCGAGGGGAGTGCCTTGGTGTCGCTGCGGCGCCTGCGGTGCTGGTGGCTGCCCGGCTGGCCGGGCCTGATCAGGGTGTGGCTTCGTGGGCCTCGAGGCCGGCGACGTAGGGGGCATCCTTCTCGATCAGGCCGAGCTTGGCGGCGCCGCCCGGGCTGCCGAGGTCGTCGAAGAACGCCGCATTGGCCGCGGTGAACGCCGCCATCGGCGCTGGGACGTCATCCTCGTAGGCGATGGCCTCGACGGGGCAGACCGGCTCGCAGGCCCCGCAGTCGACGCATTCGTCCGGGTGGATGTAGAGCATGCGTGCGCCCTCATAGATGCAGTCCACGGGGCACTCGTCGACACAGGCGCGGTCTTTGACGTCGACGCAGGGTTGGCTGATGACGTAGGTCACGGACGTGACTCTAGATCAAAAGTGACATCACTGCCAGATGTGGGCCATTTGCTGCGTTGCTCGCCGTGCGCGCTCGACGCATGGCCAAGGTCACATCGCTCTATCCGGAATCATGGTTCCGAATCGGCTAGACTTGCGCAGTCAGATCCCGTTCGGAAGGAACCTCGATGGCCTTGGCAGGTCGGCGTCCGCATCATCAAGTCACCTTCGCGGTGTTGGCGCTGGGGGTGGGGGCGTATGCGTTGCTCCAGTCCCTGGTGACGCCGGTGCTGACCACCGTGCAGGCGGAGCTGCACACCACGCAGAGCGCAGCGACCTGGGTGTTGACGGCGTACTTGCTCTCGGCGTCGATCTTCACCCCGATCATGGGTCGGCTCGGTGACATGATCGGCAAGGAACGTGTGTTCGTCGCGGCCCTCATCGCACTGGCGGCCGGATCTTTGCTGGCCGCGCTGGCGTCCTCGATCACCGTGATGATCGTGGCCCGGGTCATCCAGGGGATCGGGGGCGGTGTGCTGCCGCTGGCCTTCGGGATCATCCGGGACGAGTTCCCCCGTGATCGGATCACGGGCGCGGTGGGAGCGATCGCTTCGCTGAGCGCGGTCGGCGCAGGGCTGGGCATCGTCCTGGCCGGCCCGATCGTGAACGCGCTGGACTGGCACTGGCTGTTCTGGATCCCGATGGTGATCACGATCATCGCGGCCGTGGCCGCCGTGCTGTTCGTGCCGGAGTCGCCGGTCCGTACGCCGGGTCGGATCAGCCCGCTTCCGGCCATCCTGCTCTCCGGCTGGCTGGTCGCGCTGCTCGTCGCGCTCAGCGAGGCACCGGACTGGGGCTGGGGCTCCGCGAAGGTGATCGGGCTGCTGGTTGCTGCGGTCGTCCTCGCGGCGGCGTGGATCTGGTCTGAGCAGCACTCGACGACCCCGTTGATCGACATGCGCATGATGCGGCTGACGGCGGTGTGGACCAACAACCTGGTCGCCCTGCTGATCGGCGTGGGGATGTATGCCACCTTCGCCTTCCTGCCGGAGTTCGTGCAGACCCCGAGCGACACCGGCTATGGCTTCGGTGCGAGCATCACCCAATCGGGCCTGATGCTGCTGCCGTCTTCGATCACGATGTTCGTGGTGGCGATGTTCGCCGGCCGGATGGCCCAGCGGGTCGGCGGCAAGGTGCTGGTCATCGCCGGGTGCGGCATCGGAGTCCTGGCCATGGCCATCCTCGCGTTCGCGCACGGTGAGAAGTGGGAGATCTACCTGGCGACAGCGGTGATGGGGGTCGGGTTCGGCCTGGCGTTCTCCGCGATGTCGGGCCTGATCGTCGCCGCGGTGCCGCCGGAGCAGACGGGTGTGGCCTCGGGTATGAACGCCAACATCCGGACCATCGGCGGCAGCATCGGCTCGGCACTCATGGCCAGCATCGTCACCTCGCAGATCGCCGCTGACGGCCTTCCGAAGGAGTCGGGCTACAGCGCAGGCTTCGCGATGCTCGGCGGTGGCCTTCTGCTCGCCGCCGTCGCCGGCCTGCTGATCCCGCAGCTGCGGGTGCGCCCTGCCCACGACGACACCGACGCTCCTCACCCCGAGCTCGCCATGGTGGCCGGCGGCACGCTGGTCGGAGACGAGAGCGAGTAGCGGCCGTCCGCCCCGGAACGGGCGGCCCGGTGCCCGTCGTCGACGTCGACGGGGCACCGGGCCGCCCGGCACGCACCTCGCGGCGTCGGCTTCGCTCGAAGCAGGCCAGCCGGTCCAGCGCGCCGCCGCCTCGCGATGCACGCACGCTGAGAAGCAGCGCCCGGGACTCCGACGACGCGACACTAGGATCGCACCGTGCCTGAGACTGTGCCTGCCACCGCGCCTGCCACCGCGCCTGGGACGAGGCCGTCGGGACGCGCGCCGCGCCGCGACGCGATCCGCAATGACGCCCGGGTCTTGGAGGCGGCTCGTGAAGTGCTCGCGGAGTCGGGGCCCCAGGCCAGCATGGAGGAGATCGCCGCGCGCGCCGGGGTCGGGGTCGGAACGATCTACCGGCGCTTCGCCAGCAAGGACGCTCTGATCGATGCCCTGGTCGGCCTGGTCGTCGACGAGCTGGCGGAGGCCGCCGACCGTGCGCTCGCCGATTCCGGGGGAGCGGGGCTGCAGAGCCTCCTGGTGGCGTTGGGCGAGTCGTTCGCGGCTCATCGCCGCTACGCCGGGCTGATGTTCGGTCGCGGAGACGAGGGCGGCGCCGAGCGCATTCGGGGTCGTATCGAGGAGCTCACGCGTCGTTCGGTCGAGGCGGGCGTCCTCAGCCCCGACACCACTGCCGGTGACGTGATGGCGCTGGTCTGGAGCCTGCGGGCCCTGGCCGAGATGACCAGCGACATCGCGCCCGATGCCTGGCGGCGCCATCTCGACATCCATCTCGCCGGCCTGTCCACGCCGGGCTCCCTCAGCCGCGAGCCGGCCATGAGCGCGGATCAGATCAGGCGGATCTCAGCCGTCCCGACCGCGGACAGCCGCGCACCGGGTCCTCTCGAGGCTTGACCCTTCGCGTCGAGGACCAGGCCGTCCGACCCCGGGCGAGCGGATGAACCCCTACACCTCGACCTGGTCCGGCGTCACCCCGGGCGACGGTCCGCAGGAGGTGCACGTGGTCCTGCTCGACAACGGCCGCACCCGTGCGCTGGCCGACCAGGTCGGCCGCCAGGCGCTGCGGTGCATCCGCTGCTCGGCCTGCCTCAACGTCTGCCCTGTCTACGAGCGCACCGGTGGGCACGCCTACGGCTCGGTCTATCCCGGCCCGATCGGTGCCATCCTCAACCCGCTGCTGCGTGGGGTGGGGCACGACGAGCAGGTCGACTCGCTGCCCTACGCCTCCTCCCTGTGCGGTGCCTGCTTCGAGGCGTGCCCGGTGCGCATCGACATTCCCTCGGTGCTGGTCGACCAGCGCGCGAAAGTGGTCGACGCCCGTCGCGGGCACAGGCCGTCGGGCCACACGGCGGAGGCGCTCGCCTTCAAGGGTGCCGCGGTCGCGCTCTCGGACGCCCGCAAGCTCGGCTTCGGCGAGCGGTTCACCCGGGTCGGTCTCGGGGCGGCGCGCCGGCTCGGATCGCTGCCGGGCCTGAGCAAGTGGGCAGGCGCCCGCGACCTGCCGCCGGCGCCGCCGGAGTCCTTCCGGGCCTGGTGGAGTCGCACAGACGGCGGTCGGTCGGAAGGAGAGGGACGATGAGCGCGCGAGCGGAGATCCTGGCCCGGGTCCGGTCGGCCCTGGCCGACGTCACCGAGGTGCCGCCGGTGCCGCCGGCGCCTCGACGGACCCCTGTCGAAGACGTCGTGGAGCACTTCGCCGAACGGGTGGCCGACTATCGCGCCACCGTCGTGAGGAGTACGCCGCAGGACCTCGCCTCGGCCGTGGCCGCGGCGCTGCCCGACGGCGCCTCGGTCGTGGTCCCCGCTGACCTGGCGGTGAGCGTGCCCGGAGCCACCGTAGACGACGGCACCCTGACGGCCGGCGAGCTGGATCGCATCGACGCGGTCGTCACGCTCGCGGCTGTCGGCATCGCCGAGACCGGCACCATCGTGCTCGACCACGGGCCCGGCCAGGGGCGTCGTGCGATCACGCTGGTGCCTGACACGCACATCTGCATCGTCACTGCCGAGCAGGTGGTCCTCGACGTACCTGACGCGGTGGGGCTGCTCGGCCCCAGCGTGCGTCAGGGCCGACCGCTGACGTGGATCAGCGGTCCCTCGGCGACCAGCGACATCGAGCTGAGCCGGGTCGAGGGCGTGCACGGCCCGCGGAACCTGCACGTGATCATCGTCGGGCCGGCCGCCTAGCGCAGGCGGTCGCCTGACGGGACTGCGGCCGGTCGCGCGTCGACCGCGCCGTTGCTCCCGGTCCGGGGCGGGCGCCGAGGTCCTACAGTGGGCCCATGGGGCTCGCGCTGGACGCGGAGTCCGCCGAGTGGGTGCGCGCCCTGTCCAGCAGCGGCGAGGACCGCGAGGCGGCCATCCGACGCCTGCACCAACGATTGCTCGCCGTCGCCCATCACGAGGCCCGACGGCGTGCGAGCGCGTCGCCGGTCGTGGGGCCGGAGCTGGACGACCTGGCCGACCAGGCGGCGGACGACGCCGTACTGGCGGTGCTGGCCAAGCTGCCGACGTTCCGCGGGGAGAGTCGCTTCTCGACCTGGGCCTATCGGTTCGTCGTGCTCGAGCTGTCGCACAAGATCGGCCGGCACTACTGGCGACACACCTCGCCCACCGACGCCCATGCCTGGGACCACCTGCCCGCGACGTTCGGGCTCGAGCCCAGCCACGAGGCGGAGGCGGCGGCCCTGGTCGCCGCGGTCGGGGTGTCGGTGCAGCAGTCCTTGACCCAGCACCAGCGCGAGGTGTTCGTCTCGGCGGTCGTCGACGGCGTACCCCTCGACGCCCTGGCCGAACGCCTGGGTGTCACGCGTGGAGCGGTCTACAAGGGCCTGTACGACGCCCGCCAGGCGCTGCGGACCGCGCTGGTGGCCGAGGGCTACCTCGAGGCGACACCGCCGCGGCGCCGGCTCTACCGGACCCCCGGGGTGAAGGTCAGGACGCGGTTGGAGGGCTTCCTGCACACCGATCCGGCGGACGTGGGCTGCGACGAGGCGCTCCAGCTCCTGCACGTCTACGTGGACCTGGTCCGCGCCGACCGCGGCTCGGCCGAGCAGCGCTTCCCGGGCATCGTCGCCCACCTGGCCGCCTGCGGGCCGTGCGGCGACGACTTCAGCGGCCTGCTGGCCGCCGCGTCCGGGGAGGTCCCGGACACGGCGGACCGGGTCAGTCGGCGGCGATCCCCTCACCGCCGACCGCGTTCGGAACGGTGACGGAGCCGATCCTGGTCAGCACTCCGCCACGGTGCACGGCGAACGTGTCGACGATGCCGGCAGCACCGGTCTGGACGTCGAGGAACCGCCCGTCGGGTGAGGTGGTGGCATCGACGGTCCCGGCATCAGTAGCCGTGGTCCCCGTCGCCGCGAGCCCGCCGAACGGGCTGATCGCGTAGCCGGACAGATTCGCGCTGCCCGCGTTGGAGGCGTACGCGTGCCGACCCGCCACGACGGCCCAGCAGGTGGCTGCCTGGCCGGTCGCCGCGGTGGCCAGCGGGGCCAGGCCGCCGGACGCGCGGAGGCGGAAGGTGGCGACGCTGTTGGTGCCCGCCTCGGTCAGGACCAGGTTGCCGTGGGCATCGAAGTCGAACCCGAAGGGGACGGCACCAGGCAGCGGGGTGGTGACCGGCGTCGCGCTCAGCCCGAATCGACCCAGACCGAAGACCAGCACCGCATTGCTGCCGTTCTTGGTCGTCACCACGAGGCGCCGCCCATCGGGGGTGAAGCCGATCTGTCCCGGAGTGCTGGTGAACTCGGGCGTCTGGTGGGGATCGAGACCGAGGTCGCGGTGCCATCCGGGCACCATGACCAGCCGGTCGCCGAACCGCAGGTAGCCCTGGATCGAGCCGCCGTCACGGGCGTTGAGGACGAACACCCGCTCGCCCGAGACCGCCACGCTCACCGGGAACGTGCCGCCGCTGGGGAGGACCTGGCGGCGCGCGAGCCGGTCGCCTGACGCCGCGAAGGTCGTGATCGTGTTGCTGCCGGCGTTGACCGCGACGAGCAGGCCGTGGTCGTAGCCGAGCGACCCTTCGGAGGCCAGGTGGTCGACGACCGAGCCGGCGAGGACGCCGCCGAGGCCTCCCGTCGGATAGCGGCCGACCTCGTGCAGCGTGCCGACGCGGGAGCGGGCGTAGGCGACGATCGTGTTGCCTGCGGGGTCATCGTTCTGGACGAAGACCGCGTGCCTGGCGCGGCCGTGCCACGGCGTACTGCTGTGCCCGGGGTTGTGCCGGGACGGGTGGCCGTGGGCGGTGGTCGCCGAGGCCGGTACGACGCCGGCCGCGACGGCGAGCCCGATGGTGAGGACCGCGGTGGCGGCCAAGGAGGTGGGACGGTGGACAGACATGATGCTCCTTCGGATCGAGGGTCTCTCATCACGTCTGCGCCCCCGGAAGTCGAGGTCTTACCCCGGATCGGTGTCTTTCTCAGCCGGCCGTCGCGCGTCGCCCCTCCTCAGGGGGCGGTGGGCTGGCAAGCCAGCGGTCGAGCTGCGCGATCGTGTAGTGCCACGACGACTCGCTCGAAGGCTCGCTGTGCGCGAAGCTCCCGGCGAGCTCGAGGCTGACGTAGCCGTGCACCAGGCTGCCGAGCAGCCTGATGGCGTGCGTCTGCTCCGTCGGGGCGATGCGGTAGCCGCTCAGCACGTCACGGGCGAGGTCGGCGTGCCGGCGCCCGGCGGCGATCATCGAGGTGGACCCAGCGCCGCCCGTCTCGGGGACCGGCTGCCGGGTCGCGTCGTAGCGGCCGGGGTGACGGCGGGCGAAGTCGCGCCACGCATCGGCGTACGCCGCCAGCGCCGCGGAGCCCCGCCGTCCCGAGAGCGCCGCTGTGACCAGGTCGGCGGACTCCTCGAGGGCGAGGGCGGCGATGCGCACGCGCAGGTCGGCGTTGCCCTCGACGTACGTGTAGAGGCTCGGTGTCCGGACGCCCAGGCGACGTGCGAGCACCGACACCGTGACGGCTCCGAAACCGGCTTCGTCGGCGAGATCCGCACCGGCGCTCGCGACCCGGTCGAGACTCAGCCCCGCTCGTGGCATCGCGCGCTCCTCAGGTTGCCTAATAGTGTTAGGCAACCTAGCATGCGCCAGCATGATCCCGTTGACCGAGACCGAGCTGCGCAAGGCCTTCGTCAACGTGACCAAGGGCGAGGTGGGCCGGCTCCACCTCCCCGTCGACCTGGCGTCGCAGCCCTGGGATGACCTGGACTTCCTGGGCTGGTGCGATCCGAAGGCGCCCCAACGGGCCTACCTCGCCACGCTCCACGACGACCGGCTGCTCGCGGTCGCGCTGCGGCTCTCCCAGGAGGCGCGGGGGCCGCGCAGGACGATGTGCTCGCTGTGCCTGACCGTCGGCGACGTGGCGCTGATGGTGGCGACGCGCGCGGGGCGTGCGGGGCAGACCGGCAACTCCGTCGGCACCTACATCTGTGCCGATCTCGCCTGCTCGCTCTACGTGCGCGGCAAGCGCCGGATCGCCACCCCGATCACCTACGAGACGCTCAGCACGGAGCAGCGGATCGCCCGGCTCGTCGCCAACCTCGAGACCTTTGTCGGCAGGGTGCTCCGTCCGGCCTGACCGGCTCACCCCCCATCGGGGCGGCATCGGCGGCGCCTCAGGGCGATGGATCGATGCGGACCCGGCGGCGCGGACCTATCGTCGGACCCATGACACAGACGCCGCTCGCCGAGCCGCTACGCCTGGCGACCAGCGCGGGTCGGTGGGTCCTGGTCGCGACGATCCTGGGCTCGGGGCTGGCCGGCATCGATGCGACGGTCGTCGGGGTGGCACTGCCGACCATCGGCCGTGACCTCGGCGCCACCTTCTCCGGGCTGCAATGGACGGTGAGCGCCTACACCCTGACCCTGGCGTCGCTGATCCTGTGGGGCGGGGCGATCGGCGACCGGTACGGCCGGCGGCGTGCGTTCCTGGCCGGCGTCGTCGCGTTCACCGCTGCGTCGGCGCTGTGCGCGGCCGCGCCGAACATCACCTTCCTGGTCGTCGCGCGCGCCGTGCAGGGGGTCGGCGGTGCCCTGCTGACGCCTGCCAGCCTGGCGATCATCGAGTCCGCCTTCGCGCCCGAGGACCGGGCGCGCGCGATCGGCACCTGGGCCGGGTTCAGCGGCGTGGCGACGGCGCTGGCGCCCTTCGTCGGCGGGTGGGTGCTCGCGGTCGCCTCCTGGCGGTGGGTCTTCCTGATCAACATCCCGATGGCGGCGCTCGTGATCGCCCTGACGACCCGGCACGTCCCCGAGTCCCGGCAGGACCGGATCGCTGGAGCGCGCTCCGGCGCCTCGGACTGGCAGGGCGCGGTCCTCACAGTGATCGGCCTGGGCACGCTCACCTGGGCCGCGCTCGGATCCTCCGGTGGGGGAGCCGTGCTCGAACGCGTCGTCGCGGTGTGCGTGGCAGTGGTCGCGTTCTCGGCGTTCGTCCTGGTCGAACGCCGTTCCGACCACCCACTGGTCCCGCTGGGACTCTTCGCCGACCGGGTCTTCAGCGTCACCAACGTGGCGACCTTCGTGCTCTACGGCGCGCTCGGCTGCTTCTTCTTCCTGCTGGTGATCGCACTCCAGATCATCTGCGGCTTCACGCCGCTCGCGGCCGGCGCCGCGACCCTGCCGGTGACGGTGCTGACACTCCTGCTCTCCGCACGCAGCGGTGAGCTGGCAGCCCGGATCGGTCCGCGCCTTCAGATGAGCGTCGGGCCGCTGCTGTGCGCGATCGGGGTGATCCTCACGCTGCGTCTCTCGCCGCACTCCAGCTACTGGGCCGACGTCCTGCCGGCGATCTGCCTCTTCGGTCTCGGGCTGGCGGCCTTCGTCGCACCGCTGACCTCGACCGCGCTCAGCACCGCGCCCATCGAGAACGCGGGGGTTGCCTCCGGGGTCAACAACGCGGTCGCCCGCTCCGGCACGCTGCTCGCGGTCGCCGTCATCCCTGTCCTCACCGGCCTGAGCGGTGCCGCCTACGAGGACGTGGGCAGCTTCCAGGACGGCTATCGGGCCTGTACGTGGGTGATCGCGGTCCTGCTGGTCGGCGCGTCGGCGATCGCAGTGGTGGGCCTGCCGCGGGTGTGCCGGCCGCTGCGGGCGCCGCGCTGCCGGCCCGATCCCGTCGCCGGGTCGCCGGGCCACTGAGGCAGGTCGGTTGTTGGAGGTGGGACGGCCCCGATCTGGCTTCGCGTGCCGGCTACCTCCCGGGTAACGCGGCATCCTGGCGCCGGGGCTTCCTCTCGTGACGTTCCGGCGCTCTGCCACGGACTCGCGGCAGAGCGCCCGATATCCCCGCTGCGCGCAACGGAGATGTCGAAGGGCTAACCGGGACGAATGATTTCCAGGTTGATTCCGAACCGCGCCGCTCTAGCTGCGCCCATGCGACGGCCCGCGCATCGGCGCGGTCCAGATCTCGCCGACCGAGGCAAACCCTCTCAGGAATGCTTCCAAGCGGCGCACTGAAGAATGGCCTTGGTGCCATATTCTCCCGTGCACGCACGGTAGTAAATTGTACCGCCTGATACAGCCTTCGTTGCCGGATCGCTCCCGGCGCCGCTGTGGTTCCACAATTTCGATACGGATCCACTGCTGCCAATCTTCCATTCCGCAACCGCTGAGTGTCCGTCTGGGCACTCGTCGATAGCTTCGACCTTGCCACCAAAGTAGAAAGCCCAAGCGCTGCCATAGCCGCCGGAGGTGCAGTTTCCGCTGTACAAGATAGACGGACCGTCAGCGGCGCTGGCCGAAGTGGTTGTGAGGCCGATCAAGGCCGCTGCCGAGGCAAGAATTGCCCCTATCGCAATGAGAATAGCGCGCATAATTTTCTCCTCTTTTCGGGGTGGGATCGGTGTCGTTGGCCTCAAGGGGATGGGTGCTGCCGAGGTGCCTACCTCTGTGCTGAGTCCTCGGAAGCCAAGTACAAGCAATTTGAATTCGAGCGCTTACATTCGATCTGCAGTGTCGAGCCATCCGGTGAACGAGTCGGATGGCGAAGTTAGTCGTGGGCTGATCTGCGCTGCGCGTCGGATTGTGGTCGGGTGCGTGCAGGCCCACCGAAACCGTTTTCGCCGAGGCTCGGTCGGCTCTGGCCCGGCCGCGATGCAATCGGTGATCCATCGCCGGACCCTGATAATGGCGAAAGCCGCTTGCGAATGAGTCCCCTTTGCGCATCGCCAGGGGTTTCGATAGTGCCGTTGACGCTTCTTCAACGGGTCCTCGTGTCTGGCGCGGTCGCCACCCACGGCGGAACGGGGTGCGCGGAGCCAACTCATCCCATCGGCTTTGCGCTGGAGTCAAGGCCCATCGCACTCACTGCCATAGCATGTCTCAGTAAGGCATGTTTTGTCAATTGATGGTCGTTGTCGGTTGATCGCCGGCGGGGACGAAGTGCGCGGGGCCGGCGCGACCGTCCTCGTCGGTCAGTCGGCGCCACGGTGGCGCCTCATGGCGCGATGTGACTCGGTTGGTGAACCGCTGTCAACGTGAATGTGGCGCGTGTCGCCTCGACACGAGGTCGCACAAAAGTGGGGTACGACGATCAGATTCGTGTGGAGGGGCCGGGGGCCGAGCCGGGGAGCGACGGCAGATCGTGCCTCGTGTCGCGGATATCTGTTCGGACATCCGGCCGGGGCGTCGTAGATGACGCCCAAGGGTGAACGACAGGCCGTGCCGTGAAGTGCCCGAATTTGGGCGAGGCTGGACCAGATCGGAGTGACCTAGGACTGAAGATCTTGGGTCGCCCGAGGCCTCCCGGGCCATCGGCCCTGGTGTTCGAGGCGCCGTCGAAGATGTCCGCTGCCTGTCGCTGCGCCAGCGAGTTCGGCCGGAAGTAATCGAAGAACAAGCTGCAGACGTCTTGCACGAGCTACGAGATGGAGTTGGCTTTCCTCAAAATTCGATGCCAGTCCAGTGGTCTGTCAGGTGCGACTGCAGCCATTGGATTCCGTACGACCACCAGCCGGAGATGAGTGCGAGCCCGACCACGATCATCATTGCTCCGGCGACACATGGGACGACGCGTCCGTGGCGGCGGAAAAAGCTTAGGGCTCCGAGGGCTTTGCGCCAAGCGAGAGCGAAGACAATGAATGGGATCCCGAGGCCTAGCGAATATATGGATAAAAGTAGACCGCCTCGTACGGCGCCGCCGGAGATGGAGGCCAGCGTCAGGATCGCGCCCAGCGTAGGGCCGGTGCAGGGGAGCCATCCGAGGCCGAAGAGCGCGCCGATGACGGGAGCAGCGGCGAGCCCGACCGCTGGAATCCGATGGATCCGATATTCTCGGCTCAATAGCGGAATCGCGCCGATTGTTGCAGCCCCGAAGATGATCGTCATGCATCCGAGTGCAATCTCTAAAGTGCGATCGTGGGCGCTTTCCCATCGGCCGAGGCTCCCGGCCCCAAGGCCTAGCAAGGTGAAGACAAGGCCGAACCCAAAGACGAAGAGACATGCGCCCGCCACCATGCGTCCACGGCTGGCGCTACCGGAGGCAATCTCTCCGCCGGAGAGGCCGGAGGTATACGAGAAGTAGCCCGGCAGCAGCGGAAGAACGCACGGCGAGAAGAAGGACAGCAGGCCGGCGACCAAGGCAACGGGTGCGGCAACCAGCAACGATCCGGAGAAAACCGTTTCTCCCAGCCACTGATGCATGCAGCACCCTTTCCGTTGCGCTTGCGGCGAAGCGCTTTGTCATCCGCCTTGTTGGTGCGCTGTCGCAGCCCGCGGGCGAACATACGATGCGCTGGTAGGCCCCCACCTGTTCTCCAGCCCGCCGGTGAGGATACCGGAGGTTATTGCGCCGCATCGCTTGTGCCTCGTGATGCCCGATCCCGTCGCCGGGTCGCCGGGCCACTGAGACGACCTCGTCGAGGCGGGTCGGTTGGATCGCCGACCCGCCTCGGCGTACGCCGCATCCGGTGTGGCTACGGCGTGCCCGCCGGCTTGAACGCCACCGTGGTCAGGAAGTTGTAGAGCAGCTGGCGCCACGTGTACCACTCGTGGCCACCGAGGACCATGTCCGTGGTGAACGGGACCCCGTGACCGGTCAGGCTGGTCTCGAAGGCCGTGATGCTCGGGACCGTGATGGAGTCGAAGAGCCCGCCGCCGACCTGCAGGCCGAGGAGCTGGTGCAGGGCGGGGTTGCTCCACAGCGGATCGCTGTCGGCGGGGACGTTGCGGTTGCCGATGCTCCAGCTGGCGTAGTAGCCGAACAGCCCGGTGTCGTGGAACAGCAGGTAGTTGGCTCGAGCGGCTCCGGCCGAGAGTCCGGCGAAGGCGCGCTGGGCGGGGTCGTCGCTCACGTTGAAGTGCGCTTGGACATAGGGCAGCACGTAGTTGCGCAGGTCGGTGTCGTAGCAGCTCACGTCCTGCCCGGTGCAGGTGCCCAGGTTGTTGAAGTTCGTCATCACCACCACCATCGGAGCGATCTTCCGCGAGCCGATGAGGTTGTCCAGGATCGCTCCCGCGGCTCCCTGGGTCGACCAGTCGACCTCGTTGCCGCCTCCGCCATGGCTGAGGACCAGGACGGGGTACGGCGCGTGTCGCCGCTGGCTGTAGCCCGGCGGCAGGTAGACCGCGAGCGGGTGCGTGCCGACCGGGGAGGTCGACTGGGCGTCGGGGTAGGAGACGTCCAGCAGTCGGCCGTGGGTGCGCGTGCGCGGCGACTGCCAGGACAGGTCGAGGGTGCCGAACCGTGGGTCGGAGGGCACGTAGACCTGGCTGGTGGGCTCCACGGATCCGGAGGTGTTCCAGGGTGGGTTCGCCGGGTCGGACAGCTCGGTGCAGCCGCTCAGGGCCGGCGCTGCGCTGGTGCAGTCGACGTAGAACCCGTAGGTGAAGGTGCCCGAGGGCAGCGGCGTCGTGTAGGACCACACGCCCGTCGCCTTGTCCTGTGTCATGTCGACCACGGGCCAGTTGGGTGCGGCGCCCTGGTTGGGGTTGGCGATGGGGAAGTCGCCGGGCCGCCACTGCGTCGGCAACCGGCCCTCTGAGCTGGTGGTCGTCGTGGCGGCGGGGCTGGAGAGGAACCATTCCCCGCGCAGGCGCACCGACGTCGCAGTGGGGTCGTCGTAGCGGAAGGTGACCTCGTAGCCTGTCGGGGCCTTCCCGGTGTGGATCACTTCGGGAGAGATGATCCGGTGGCCGTGGTGCTTCGCGGCCGGCGCCTTCTTGGCGTGCGTGCTCGCGCCTGCGGGCCGGCCGTGGCCGGCCGATGCCCAGGAGGGGGAGGTGAGACCGGCTGCGGTCAGCACGAGGACGGCGGCGGCGATGGTGGCGCCGAACAGGCGGCGATTCTTGGTGGAGGGGTGGGACATGAGGCCTCCTTTCGGAGGGTTCCGAGATGTGGTCGATGTCACACGGCACCGACCGATCGACGCTACGTCCGGCGCATTTGAGCGTCAAGGACGTCCGTGACCACGGTCACGATCCACGGCGGACCGACCGCGGCGCAGCGACCTGGAAATGGTTTCGGCACAGGCATTGCAACGATGCAAAACGGTGCGTAGTCTCTGCATCCAACGCGGCCGACAAACCGGCTCCGCTCCGCTCGGGTCTCCTCAACGACGATGGGAATTGCAGCAATGAACGTTCCGAACACCCGCGCGGTCGGCCGCGTCGGCGCGCGCCGTACCTCGGCCCTGGCGGCCATCGCGGCGGCCTCGGTCCTCGCGCTCTCAGCCTGTTCGGGTTCCAACGACGACACGGCGAGCTCTGCCGGCTCCGACGCCGCGAAGAGCTCGCCGACCTCGACCGCCAGCTCCACCACAGCGTCCTGCTCAGCGGGTGCCACCAAGCTCACGTTCTGGGGCTGGCCGACCGGCTACGACCTGGCGGTCGACAAGTTCAACCAGACCCACCCCGACATCTGTGTCGACCTGGAGAACGCCGGCGCCGCGGGCGACGAGTACACCAAGCTGAGCGACACCATCAAGGCGGGCAGCGGCGCGCCGGACATCGCCACCATCGAATACTTCGAGCTGCCCTCCTTCGAGGTCAGCAACAGCCTGGTCGACCTCTCCGACTACGGCATCGACTCGGCCAAGTCCAACGAGGCCTCGATCGCCTGGCAGCAGGTCTCGCAGGGCTCGCACGTCTACGCCATGCCGGTCGACCTCGGGCCGATGGCGCTGTTCTACAACCAGAAGCAGCTGACCGCCGCCGGCATCACCCAGCCGCCAGCGACCTGGACCGACTTCGCCGCCGCGGCGGACAAGCTGCACGCGAAGGACCCGAAGGCGGCGATCACCAACTTCGACCCCGAGAGCCCGCAGGACGTGCTCGCCCTGATGCAGCAGTACGGCGCCTTCCCGTTCACCTACAGCGGCGGCTCGAAGCTCGGTATCTCCTTCACCGGCGAGAAGCAGCTGGCCTTCGCCAAGTACTGGCAGGACCTGATCGACAAGAAGGAGGCCACCACCGCGGCCGACTTCTCGCCCCAGCAGTGGTCGAACTTCGACAGCGGCGCCACCGCCTCGCGGCTGAGCCCGGCCTGGGGCCCGGTCGGCATGCAGCTGAGCATCAAGAAGACCATCGGCGACTGGCGCACCGCGTCGCTGCCGCAGGTGACAGCGGGCAGCAACGCCTCGGGCAGCTGGGGCGGCTCGACCCTCGCCGTGGTGAAGGGCACGCCGCACGCCAAGGAGGCGGCCGAGTTCGTGAAGTGGTTCGGTGGCAGCGACGACGCGTGGCAGATCCTCAGCGGTGACGTCGCCGGCGCGTTCCCGGCGTACGTGCCCCTGCTCAACGACAAGACGTTCCAGAGCAAGACGCTCCCGATCACCGGCGACTCCACGCCCAACGCCGTCTTCGCGACTGCCGCGCAGCATGTCCAGGCCGCCGAGTGGCCGCCGATCATGACGGCTGCTCTGACGCAGTGGACCTCGACCTTCGCCGGGGTCACCAAGGGCACCGAGACGCTCCAGGAGGCGTTCACCGAGTTCCAGTCCCAGCTCACCAAGTACGCCACCTCGCAAGGATTCACTGTCAGCGGTTCGAACTGACAGATCGTCGACGGGTGCCCCGCCCTGGGTGGGGCACCCGTTCGTACGGCTTCACACAGAAGACGGCTTCACCAGGAGGGGCCACTCCATGTCGCAGCAGTTGATCCACCCGCCAGCGCTCGGCTCCACCGGCAATGTCCGCATCGGAGCGCCCAAGCCGCCCGTACGGCGCCGTACGGCCTCGTCCCGGCGCGAGCGCACCGGAGCCTTGTTCATCGCCCCGCACATGCTGATGCTCGGGCTCTTCATGCTCGTGCCGACCGTCTACGCGGTCTACACCAGCCTGTTCGCGACCAAGCTCATCGGCGGCCGGCAGTGGGTCGGCCTGGAGAACTACCGCACGGTGCTCCACGCGGGCGAGTTCTGGTCGGGCGTGGTCCGGGTGCTGGTCTTCGGTGCGATCCAGGTGCCGCTGACGCTGGCGATCGCCTTCGGCTTCGCGGCGCTCTTCGATGCCGGTGTCATCCGCGGCAGCAGGTTCTTCCGGACGGTCTACTTCATGCCCTTCGCCGTACCCGGCGTGGTCGCGTCGGTGATGTGGTCCTTCCTGCTGCTGCCCGGCTTCGGGTCCTACGCCAAGGCGCTGTCGTGGCTGGGGCTCGGCAACGTCGACTTCTTCTCCAGCCGGCTGATCCTGCCCACGATCATGCTGATCGTGATCTGGGAGTGGACCGGCTACAACATGACGATCCTCTACACCTCGCTGAAGTCGATCCCGAAGGAGGTCACCGAGGCGGCGATCATGGAGGGCGCGTCGCTGTGGCGGATCATCGTCCACATCAAGCTGCCGATGGTGATGCCGTCGATCGTGATGCTGGCCTTCCTCAATGCCGTCGGTGCGTTGCAGCTCTTCACCGAGCCGTCCATCCTGGCGTCCTTCCAGCCGCAGGCGATCTCCTTCGGGTTCACCCCGACGCTGTTCGTCTACCACACCGCCGTGGGCAGCGGGGAGTACGAGCTCGGCGCCGCCGCAGCGGTGATCCTCGCGCTGATCATCGGCGCCATCTCTGTCGCCGGCTTCGCCGTGCGCCGTAGGAACGGAGAATTCCGATGACGAGGACGTCCGCGCGCGGCGCGAAGGCAAAGGCCGGCTCCGACCAGGTCTCGCCGCACCTCTACGGCCTGCGCCGCAGCACGACGGTGGTGCTCAACCTGATCGCCGTCGGTTTCGCCGCCTTCGTCCTCGGCCCGCTGGTGTGGCTGTTCTTCAGCGCCACCAAGAGCCAGGCCGAGATCTACGACAGCTTCGGCTTCTGGTTCGCCGGCCCGTTCCGGCTGTGGCACAACCTCTCCGCCCTCGGCCAGAACGTCAGCGGCACCGGCATCTTCGTGCACTGGCTCGGCAACACCCTGCTCTACGCCATCGGCGGCGCGGTGGGGGCGACGATCCTGTCCGCACTTGCCGGGTACGGCTTCTCCCGCTACTCCTTCCGCGGCGCGAACACGATGTTCCTGCTGGTGATGGCAACTCTGCTGGTGCCGCTGACAGCGATCGCGCTGCCGCTCTTCCTCTTCTACTCCAAGGTCGGCCTGGTCAACTCCGTGTGGGGCATGATCCTGCCGAGCATGGTCTCGCCGATCGGCATCTACCTGATGCGCACCTTCATCGACGCCTCCGTGCCCAAGGAGCTGATCGAGGCCGCCCGGCTCGACGGTGCCTCGGAGCTGTGGATCTTCTGGCGGATCGCGCTGCCGCTGGCCTTCCCGGGCCTGATGACGGTGCTGCTGATCTCGATCGTGGCGATCTGGAACAACTACTTCCTGCCGCTGATCATCTTCAGCAAGGCCAGCCTCTATCCGCTCACCGTCGGTCTCTCCGCGCTCTCCCAGGCCGCCGAGACCGGCACCAAGGCCGAGCTGGTCCCGGTGCTGATCACCGGTGGCCTGGTCACCGTGGTGCCGCTGATCCTGCTCTTCCTCGTGCTCGAGCGATACTTCCGCGGCGGCATGCTGCAGGGCAGCGTGACCGGCTGACGTGACGGCTGCTTCCGACGACACGACTCCACCCCGATATCCACGGTGTCGGGGTGGATTCGTCGTACACACGGCAGGATGAGGGCATGGTGGGCAATGCGCAGAACGGCCAGATGAAGGGGCCGGCCAGGCTTCGCGATGTCGCCGAGCGGGCCGGCGTGTCCATCCGCACGGTCTCCAACGTGGTCAACGGCTACGCCCCGGTCTCGGAGAAGAAGCGTCAGCTCGTGGAGGCGGCGGTGGCCGAGCTCGGCTACCGCCCCAACATCCTCGCGCGCAACCTCAAGAACGGCCGCAGCGGGCTGATCGCCCTGGTGGTGCCGGAGCTGGACGTCCCCTACTTCTCCGAGCTGGCGCGGGCGGTCGTCACCAAGGCCCGCGAGTTCGGCTACACCGTCGTGGTCGACCAGACCGATGCCGAGCCCGACCGTGAGCGCGAGCTGATCCAGGGGGAGGGTGACGCAGCGCTGTTCGACGCCGTCATCCTGAGTCCGCTCGCGCTCTCGCACAAGGACCTGCCGCAGCGTGACCCGAAGCATCCGCTGGTGCTGCTCGGTGAGCGGATCGCTGAGAGCGAGTTCGACCACGTCACGATCGACAACGTCGCGGCCGCGCGTGATGCGACCTCCCACCTCTTCGACCTCGGGCGGCGTCGGATCGCCGCGATCGGCGACCAGCCGTACGAGACCGGTGAGACGGCTCAGCTGCGTACCCGCGGCTACGAGCTCGCGCACGCGGAGCGGGGCGTGCCGGTGGACAGGTCGCTGCTGGTTCCGCGGCGGACCTTCCACTTCGCTGACGGCGCCGATGCGATGGAGCAGCTGCTGCGTCATCCTGACGGCCGGCCCGACGCTGTCTTCTGCTACAACGACCTGGTCGCCATCGGAGCCGTCCGGACGCTGCTCTCGCGCGGCCTGCGGGTCCCTGAGGACGTCGCCGTGATCGGCTTCGACGACATCGAGGCGGCCCGGTACCAGACCCCGTCCCTCACCACGATCGCGCCGGACCGGCGCCAGATCGCGCGGCTGGCCGTGGAGCGGGTCATCGCCCGGCTCGGCGGCGCCGCGGACGAGGAGCCGGCGGAGTTCTACGCCGACTACGAGCTGGTCGTCCGAGAGAGCACCGCCGGCATCGTCCGGTAGCCGTGCTACGGCGGGGCGGGCGCGGGACCGAACGATCGTTCGGGAGATGCCGACCATTGTGGGCGGCCGAACAAACGTCCAGCGCGCGCCACCCACCCGTGGTGGGCGAACGAACGTTCAGCGCGCAGCACCCACCCCGGGTGTCAAGGTGCGCAGCGAGCTCACCGTGCTCAGCGACCGTGCTCAGCCGCGGACGACGTCGATCGCGCCGCGTCCGACCAGTCGCCCCTCTGCGTGCAGCAGGACATGTAGTCGCGCCGACGGCGTACCGGCGGGGAGCTCGGCGCGCAGGCGGACGCTCTTGCTCAGCACGAACGGCTCGACCTGTACGGCGTCGACATCGCGCACCTCGGTCGTCGGCTCGAGACCGAAGACCGGACCCCAGGCGGCCGTGAGGCTGACATCGAGAGCGTCGCTGCCGTGGTGGGAGACGGCGACCTCGAAGTCGACCTGGCCATCGGAGGTCACGATGTCGCGTCCGGGCGCGATGGGGGAGACGCCGAAGACCGGGACCGTCTCGCTGTTCGCGTGCTGCGGCGGGCGGCCGCCGTGGTCCTTCATCGTACGGTTGCAGTCGACGATGCCCGCCGACTCGTGCTCGATGTCGTTGAGCTCGGTCCACACCCAGCCGGCGATGGTGTCGTAGCGGCGCAGCTCCTGGGTCTGCCAGTGCAGGTTCCACCCGCGGTCGATCGAGGTCCAGCCGCCGCCGAACTCGCTGTTGACGAAGGGGATGTCGCGCGGCACGGGGCCCTCGACCATCAGCCGCTTCTCCACGATCGTGTCGACCGCGATCGCCACCGGGAAGGTGGGCTCGTCGTCGGCGACAAGATCGGCGACCTTCCTCGCCCAGCCGGCAGGGGTCTCGTCGTAGACGTGCCAGTCGATCAGGTCCGACTCGAGGTGGGTCCAGCCCGAGTTGTCCACCACCGGACGGGTCGGGTCGAGCGCCTTGAGCGTGCGGTAGTCGTTGCGGACGACCTCCTGCTTGGCGGGGTCCTCCGGCAGCGCCCAGTCCAGGCCCCACTCCTCGTTGTACAGACCCCACACGACGATGCTCGGGTGGTTGCCGTCGCGGGCCACCATCGGCTCGATCTGGGCGGTGAAGGCGGCTGCGGCGGCGATGGAGAACCGTCCGGTCGAGGCGGGTTCCGCCCAGACCAGCATCCCGAGCCTGTCCGCGTGGTGGTGGAATCGCGGGTCCTCAAGCTTGAGGTGCTTGCGGACCATGTTGAAGCCGGCGTCACGGGCGACCTCGAGGTCGCGGACGAACGCCTCGTCGGTCGGCGCCGTGATGCCCGTCGTGGGCCAGTAGCCCTGGTCCAGCACGCCGCGGAGCGAGATGCGCTGGCCGTTGAGGAAGATCTGTCCTGCCCGGGTCTCGATGCTGCGCAGGCCGGTCGTGCCCACGACGAGGTCCTCGCCGTCGGCGGAGACCACCGTCGCCCGCACGCGGTACAGGTGCGGATCGGCCGGCGACCACAGCCGCGGCTCGGCCAGGGTGAGCGAGACGCCTGCCCGGAGGGCCGCCGCATCGCCTGTCCAGCTGAGGTCGGCTCCCTCGACGGAGACGACGACGGTGGCGTTGTCGGCATCGGGGCCGGCTACGTCTCCCAGGACCCGGATGCCGTCGAGGCCGACGGTCGGCACGAGCCGCAGGCCGCTCAGGTGGGTCAGCGGACGCGACTCCAGCCAGACCGGCTGCCAGATGCCGCTGGAGGCGGTGAAGGCACAGCTGTCGTAGTCGTCGCGGGGTGTGCTGCGCTGCTTGCCGTGGGCGATGTGCAGCTTGTCGGCCGGGGCGTGCACCGAGACGACGAGGGTGTGCTCCTCGTGGTCGGTCAGGGCGTCGGTGATGTCGAACTCGAACGGCGTCGAGCCGCCGGTGTGCGTGCCGACCTCGGTCTCGTCGACCCATACCCGGGCATCGTGGTGGACGGCCCCGAAGTGCAGCACCACCCGCTCGTCGCGCCAGCCGCTGTCGACGGTGAAGGTCCGTCGGTACGCCGCGTGCTCGACCCAGTGCGCCTCGACGCCGGATGCGGGCGTCTCCCAGGCGAAGGGCACCTGGATCTGCTCGTCCCAGCCGTCCGAGACGGTCGGGTCGCCGCTCGGGTCGCCGGTCGCGCCCCTGCGGAACTGCCAGGTCCCGTTGAGCGGCATCCACCGGTGCGAGCGGTCGAACTGGGGGCGCGGGTACTCAGGGCGCGGGATGCCCTCGGACGAACCCACGCCTGCCGTGGCCCCAGAGGTGATCGTCATGGTCAGGTCCTTCAAGTCAAGTGTGCGGCCGGCTGGAGGTTGGAAGATAGCAGCATTTTTGCAACGTTGCAGCACTCTACTGAGTCGATCAAGGGAGCGTGCTGCCCCAAACCCTTGCGGGGCTTCTCCGGGCAGCCCTGCAGTGCGTGGCGAGAGACTCTGCAGCGCTGCAATTTCGCACTCGATGTCGACGCCCCTGTGCGGGCTACCCCGCGCCGCTCCTCGCCGACGCGGTCCATTCATCGTGGAGTGTTAGGCGCACCAGGTGCGCCTAACACTCCACGATCTACGGGGATCACGGGGATCACGGGGATCACGGGGATCACGGGGATCACGGGGATCACGGGGATCACGGCGACCCCGGCGACCCCGGCGACCCCGGCGACACGAGGTCGACGATCTCGCCGAGCTGCGTCAGGCGCGGATCGCGAAGATCGTCCAGCCGGCCTCGGTCTGCTGCCCGGGCGCGAGCACGATCAGGTCCTCGCCGGAGTTGAAGGCGTCCGGCGCGCAGGTCATCGGCTCGACCGCGAGCCCGATCCGGCTCAGCTCGGGTGCGTCCGGTCGATCGGCGGTGTGGACCTGCACCCACGGACTTGCGGCGTCCCAGGCGAGGCCGACGCCGTCGCCGTCCGGTGCGACCAGCCGGACTGTCGCGATGCCGTCCGGATCGCGGTCCAGCGCGGTGAAGGCGTGGTCGATGAAGGTGGTGCCGATGCGGCGCGGTGAGCGGAAGTCGAAGGCGCTGTGGCTCGCGACGCTCTCGTCGTACTGCGGGACGAGTCGCTCGTCGTCGACCACCAGGTAGCGGGCGGCCGGCAGCTCGAGCGTCCAGTCGTCCACCCGGCCGCTGCCGGTGATGAGGTAGGGGTGCCCGGACAGGCCCACCGGGGCCGGCGTGGCGCTGTCGTTGCGGGCGGCGACCTCGGTGTGCAGCCCGCTGTCGTCGAGGGCGTAGCGGACCCTCACGTGCACCCGCCACGGATAACCGGCCTGAGCCTCGATCGTGGCGGCCAGCACCACCTCGGAGACGCTCTGCTCGACGATGTCGAAGTCGAGCCAGATCGCTAGCCCGTGCAGCGCGTGACGGCGGTCCGGCTCGGTCAGCGGCAGCTGGTGGGAGACGCCCTCGAAGGCGTACCGGCCGTCGACGACACGGTTCGGCCAGGGCGCCAGCACGACCCCTCGGTAGGCCGGCCGCACCTCGTCCGCACCGAACGGCACGACCAGGTCGCGGCCGTCGTGCTGCAACGCGCGCAGCGACGCGCCCACGCTGGCGACGTACGCCGTGTAGGGGCCGTGACGCAGCTCGACCTGGTCGCCCGAGAGTGGTCGGAGGTCGGTCGTCACTGCTCGCTCCCGGGCTCGCGGCGGGCACCGGCCGAGGGCGTGACCTCGAAGATCCGGGGCTGGGTGAAGCCCTGGTCGGCGAACGCCTTGGTGACCCGCTCGGCGACGTCGTCGGCGCTCTCGGCGCGCACGAGCGCGATCGCGGAGCCGCCGAAGCCACCGCCCGTCATCCGGGCGCCGACCGCGCCGGCGGCCAGCGCTGTCGCGACGGCCAGATCGAGCTCGGGGACGCTGATCTCGAAGTCGTCCCGCATCGAGTCGTGCGAGGCGACCAGGAGCTCGCCGATCCCGCTCGCGCCCACCGTGTCGAGCAGGTGGACGGTGTCGAGGACCCGCTGGTCCTCGGTCACGATGTGGCGCGCCCGCCGGAACGTCTCGTCGTCGAGTACGTCGCGGGCGCGGTCGAGGTCGGCCACCGACACGTCGCGCAGCGCGGCGACACCGAGCGCCGCCGCCGCTGCCTCGCACGAGGCCCGGCGTGAGGCGTAGCCGCCGTTGGCGTGCGCATGGGTGACCTGGGTGTCGATCACGAGCACCGTCAGTCCGGTGTGCGCCAGGTCCAGCGGGACGGTCCGGCTGGTGGCATCGCGACAGTCCAGGAACAGCGCCGCATCCTGCTCGCTGAGCAGTGACGCGGACTGGTCGAGGATCCCGGTCGGTGCGCCCACCACCTCGTTCTCGGCGATGTGCGCCGCTCGCACGAGCGTCCCGCCGTTCAGGTCGAGGTCCCAGCTGTCGTTGAGCGCGACGGCCAGCGAGCACTCGAGCGCAGCCGAGGAGGACAGACCGGCCCCGGTCGGGACATCGGAGACGAAGTAGGCATCGAAGCCGCTCACCGCGGTGAGGTCGGCACCCGTCCGGCCCAGGGCCCAGGCGGTGCCGAGCGGGTAGGCCGACCAGCCGGAGACCGACTCGGGTCCGAGCTCGTCCAGGGTGGTCTCGCCGACCCCGTCGGCGGACTCGGACGCCACGCGCACCTGGCGGTCGGTACGCAGGGCCAGCGCGACGTAGGTGCGCCGGTCGATGGCGAAGGGCAGCACGAAGCCCTCGTTGTAGTCGGTGTGCTCGCCGATCAGGTTCACCCGCCCGGGCGCCGACCAGACGCCCTCGGCTTCGTAGCCGTAGCGCTCGGAGAAGCCGGCGAGGACGCGGTCGAGCGGGGTGGTCATACGGGGTTCTCCTTGTCGGCGCGGGCGATCGCCTCGCGGATCCGGCCGGCCTGGGTCTCGGGAGCGATGTCGGCGACCCAGGCGCCCATCGCGGCCTCGCTGCCGGCGAGGTACTTCAGCTTGTCCGCACCACGCCGCGGAGAGGTGAGCTGCAGGGTCAGCCGGACGGCGTCACGGTGCTGGTGCACCGGCGCCTGGTGCCACGCCGCGATGTAGGGCGTCGGCGTGTCGTAGAGCGCGTCGATGCCACGCAGGAGCCGCAGGTAGAGGACGGAGAGCTCGTCGCGCTGCTCGGCGGTGGTGGCGGCGAAGTCGGGCACGTGCTGGTGCGGCATCAGGTGCACCTCGATCGGCCAGCGTGCGGCGAACGGGACGTAGGCGGTCCAGTGCTCGCCGGCGAGCACCACCCGATCGCTGCTCCGCTCGAAGTCGAGCACGTCCGCGAGCAGGCCGGCGCCGTACTGCTCGATGGAGGCGAGCAGGCGCTGGGTCCGCGGCGTCACGTAGGGATAGGCGTAGATCTGCCCGTGCGGGTGCTGGAGGGTCACGCCGATCTCGCGGCCGCGGTTCTCGAAGGGGAAGACCTGGGCGACACCGGGGAGCGCGGACAGGGCTGCGGTCCGGTCCGCCCACGCCTCGATCACCGTCCGGGCGCGCGAGCGGCTGATGCTGCCGAAGGAGCCCTCGCGCTCGGGGCTGAAGCAGACCACCTCGCACCGGCCGACGGCGGGCGCGGTGACGCCCAGGCCGAGGTCGGGGAGCCCCTCGCCCGCGGCGGCGGGCCCGAAGCTGGGGGAGCGGTTCTCGAAGACGGCGACGTCGTAGTTCGACGGCACCTCGCTCGGGTTGCCGGCGGCCTGCGGTGCCAGCGGGTCGAGCTGCGCCGGCGGCATCACGACGCGGGTCTGGCGCGCGGTCGCGACGGAGATCCACTCACCGGTCAGCACGTCGAGCCGCATGTCGGCCGTCGGCGGACGCGGCTCCAGGTCGCGCAGGTCCGGAGCTCGCTCCGGCGGCAGCGCCGTGTCGGCGTCGTCGAAGTAGATCAGCTCGCGGCCGTCGGCCAACGCATAGGTGCGCTTGATGATCGAACTCACGATCCCACGCTAGGAACTTTCGATAGCGAAAGCAAGACGGGTTTCGCATTGACAACACCGTCTCGTGCGATGAACGATGCCGAGGTGCCTGTCCCCGACCAGTCCTCCGCAGCCGAGCGGCGGGCCCGGATGCTGGCCGCCATCGAGCAGCGTGTCTTCGTCCGGGTGATCGACCTGAGCGAGCAGTTCGGCGTCTCTGCGGTCACCGTCCGCGCCGATCTGGACGCGCTCGAGGCCGAAGGACAGGTACGACGCGTGCGTGGCGGCGCGATGCCGGCCGCAGCGGTGCCCGAGCTGCAGGAGCGCCCCTACGAGCTCGGGCTGGAGACGCTCGGCGAGGACAAGCGGTCGATCGCCGCCCGGGCGGTCGATGAGATCCGGCCGGGCATGAGCATCCTGCTCGACGTCGGTACGACGGCAGCGGCGGTGGCGCGAGAGCTGCTGCGCCGCGACGCGCTGAGCGACCTCACGGTGATCACCAGTGGCCTGTCCATCGCCCTGCTGCTCGAGCCCGCCATCCCGCGGCTGCAGGTGGTGGTCACCGGCGGGACGCTGCGGCCGTTGCAGCACTCCCTGGTCGCGCCGCTCGCGGACGGGGTGCTGCCGAGGCTGCGGGCCGATCTGGCCCTCATCGGCTGCAACGGCGTCGATGCCCGGGCCGGGATCACCAACATCAACCTCCCCGAGGCCGAGGTCAAGCGGGCCATGATCGCCTCCGCCTCGCGGACCGTCGTCCTGGCCGACGGCTCCAAGATCGGTCGGGTCCATCTCGGCCAGGTGGCCGAGATCGCGAACGTCGACGTACTCCTCACGACCGCGTCGGCGCCCGCCGAGGCGCTGGGTGAGCTGCGCGCCGTCGACGGGCTCCGGACGATCGTGGTTCAGTAGCGGAAGGTGCCGACCAGGCGGTCCAGGGTGGTGGCCATCCCGGCGAGCTCGCCGGCGGCCGCGGAGGTGCCGTGCGCGCCCTGCTGGGTCTCCGCGGCAGCACCGGCGACCTTGGTGATGTCAGCGGCGATCCCGTTGGCACCGGTCGCGGCCTCGGTCACCGACCGCGCGATCTCATTGGTGGTAGCGGTCTGCTCCTCCACCGCAGAGGCGATGGTGCCGGTGATGTCGTTGATCTGACCGATCACCGCAGTGATCTGGGTGATCGCCTCCACCGCATTGGTGGTATCACCCTGGATCGCCTCGATCCGACGCCCGATCTCCTCGGTCGCCTTCGCGGTCTCACCCGCCAGCTCCTTGACCTCGTTGGCCACCACCGCGAACCCCTTACCGGCATCCCCGGCCCGGGCCGCCTCGATGGTCGCATTCAACGCCAACAGGTTGGTCTGCTGGGCGATCGAGGTGATCAGCTTGATCACCTGAGAGATCTCCGCCGAGGAGGCATCCAACGAGTTCACCGCACCCCGGACCTGCTCGGCGACCCGGACCGCGTTCGCGGCCACACTGGAGGCATCGGTCGCATTACGCGCGATCTCCCG
>NZ_KB822579.1 GCF_000364605.1 Nocardioides sp. Iso805N
TACTAATAGGCCGAGGGCTTGCCTTACAAATGCTCAACAAAACTAACAAACACTGCTACGAAGTGTTATTGCGTGTTCGCGTCCACGAACCAACTGTTTCATCGCTCACTGATATGTGAATAGTGGCAGACGATGTAATCCATGTTTTTCCCCCATTGTGTGGGGGTCGATAGGGTTACGGCGGTCATAGCGAAGGGGAAACACCCGGTCCCATCCCGAACCCGGAAGTTAAGCCCTTCAGCGCCGATGGTACTGCAACCGGGAGGTTGTGGGAGAGTAGGACGCCGCCGGACAAACATTCGCGTAGGGGCCACCGTAAGGTGGCCCCTACGCTGCATTTAGGCCCGGTTCGGGCTTGGTGATGATGGCGCGAGGCGCGCCGGTGAGGAAGGCTGTGTCCATGGCAGAGGAGCGACGGGGCGGAGGACGTCCCGCTCAGGGTTCGGGGTCAGGGCGCACGGGCGGCCGCCCGCAGGGCGGTTCCGGCAAGCCACGCTCGGGCGACAAGCCCGGTGCGGGGAAGAGCTATGGCAGCTCGGAGCGTAGCCGGGGCACCACGCCGGGCCGCGATGGTGGCCGCGATGGCGGCGGCCGGGGCGGCTCCCGCGACGGTGGCGGCGACTTCCGGCGGTCCGATCGCGACGGCGCCCGTGACGGAGCGCGCACCGGCGGCTCCCGCGGTGGCGGCCCGCAGGGTGGTTCGAAGTCCGGGCCCAAGGGTCCTGGCAAGGGGCCCGCGAAGGGCGCGAGCAAGAGCTCGTCGTACGCAGGCAAGAGCAGCGCGGGCCGTGGCGGCGAGCGCCGCCCCGTCGAGCGCGAGGTGCGTAGCTCGGACCAGGCTGCCTACGACGGCCCCGACCTGCCGGCGGAGATCACCGGCAAGGAGCTCGATCGTGCCGTGGCCAGCCATCTGAAGGGCCTGCCCGAGAAGTTGGCGGCGCGGATCGCGCGCCACCTGGTCGCGGCCGGTATGTACATCGACGACGACCCGGAGCTGGCCTACCAGCACGCGAAGGCTGCCAAGGCTCGCGCCCAGCGCATCGCGGTGATCCGTGAGGCGCTCGGTGAGGCGGCCTATGCAGCCGGGCACTACGCCGAGGCGCTCTCCGAGCTGCGTGCGGCCAAGCGGATGAACGGCGCGACTGCATACCTGCCGATCATGGCCGACTGCCACCGCGCGCTCGGTCACCCGGAGCAGGCGATCAAGCTCGCCCACAGCCCGTCGGTGGTGAACTTCAAGCCCGAGGCGAAGGCGGAGATCACGCTCGTCGAGGCGGGCGCCCGGCGGGACATGGGACAGCTGGACGCCGCCCTGCGTGTGCTCGAGCTGTCGCCGCTGACCAACAAGACGCGCACGTCCTGGGTAGTACGGCTGCGCTACGCGTACGCCGACACCTTGGAAGCAGCGGGCCGGCTTAACGAGGCGCTGACGTGGTTCCACCGGACCCACGCCATCGACGCCGACGACATCACCGACGCCGCCGACCGGGCCGCCGATCTCGAGCGCCGGGTCGGCGACGAGTAGTCGCAGGAAGCGGACGCGCAGGCGTTCGAGCCACGGGCCGTGGTGTTCGAGGATCCTCGAACACCACGGCCCATGGTGTCTCAGCAGCAATCAGTCACCGGCGATCGACTGGCTGCCGGGCCACCAGGTGGGGAGCAGCGCGATGTAGAGCCGCATGAACTCCTCCCCCTGCGGCTCGGACTGCTGCACCCACCCCTCCAGAGGGCCCACCGTGCCGTCGGCGATGAATCGTGTCACCGCTTCGTCGACCGCCGCCGGGGCCAGGCCCCGCACGGGGCGTCGATGGCCACGTCGGGCTGCTCGAGCAGCAGTCGGCAGCTCTCCCGCAAGTGACGGCTGAGGATCGCGATGGCCCCCGGGTTCGTGAACACCCCGGCGGTCAACGAGAGCCTCGACGAGGCCACTCGCACGGCGCTCGCCGCCAAGCACGCCCTCGATCGGCTGGCTGAGCCCGAGGAGATCGCCGAGCTGGTCGCGTCCTGGCCAGCGACGCCGCGAGCTTCGTGACGGGCAGCTATCACCTGTCGACGGCGGCTACACCGCGAGCTGAGATTTCGACTGGCGCGCGTGAGGGCCGGATGCGCTGGCATTCGGCCCGTACGTGCGTCACAATGGCCCCACAACTACATATGTGTCATTCAGGCACCGTTGGTCGCACTGTTCCGTCGCCAGACCGCTGGGGAAGGCGTTGCTCGCGCCGGAACGAAGGAGAACAACGGTGACTGGATACACGACATCGCACAGCGCCACCCGTACCGCGACGAGGGGTGTGCTCTACGTGCACTCAGCGCCGTCGGCGCTGTGTCCGCACGTCGAGTGGGCCGTCGGCGGGGTTCTGGGTGTCGCTGTGAACCTGGACTGGACTCCGCAAGGAGCCCAGGCCGGTACCTATCGAGCCGAGCTCTCGTGGAGCGGCACGGTGGGATCTGCTGCTGCCGTCACGTCGGCGCTCAAGGGCTGGAACCATCTGCGGTTCGAGATCACCGAGGAGCCGACGTCCGGCTCTGAGGGTGCTCGATTCTCCTACACCCCCGAGCTCGGCGTCTTCCACGCCGTCACGGGGCTGCACGGCGACATCATGATTCCCGAAGACCGGTTGAAGGCAGCAGTGGTGAAGGCAGCACTGGGCGAGACCACCCTCATGCTCGAGATCGACAAGCTCCTCGGCAAGCCGTGGGACGACGAGCTCGAGACCTTCCGGCACGCCGGCGAGGGCGCTCCGGTGCGATGGCTTCACCAGGTCGTCTGAGGGCACGCCCCGAGGACCACACGTAGGAGAGGCACCACCGAGCCGAACGGCTCAGTGGTGCCTCTTCTTGTGCTTGGCGTGCTTGTGCTTGGCGTGCTTCTTGTGGACGGTCAGCGTGAACGTGTCTGACCGCACCGCCGTGGTGGTGGTCGGACCGGCGCCGTCGTCGGTGTAGAGCGTGCCGTGCAAGGTGAAGGTGCCGGGCACGGTGTTCGAGCGGCAGATCGTCAGCTTCTTGGTGCCGGTCTCCGGGTCGGCACCCGACAGGATGACGTCCGAGCCCTGGGAGACTCCGCGCGGGTCGGTCACGAAGATCTCCAGGTCGTACTCCTGGTCGGAGGGGACCGTGAGGGCATAGCCGTAGGAGTAGCGCTTGCAGCCCTTGCGCAGCTTCTGATCGGCCGCGTGCAGGCTTGCGCTGGTCGGCGTCGCGCTCTGGGCGGTCACCGGGCCCCCGCTGCCGAGCAGGCCGTCGAGCAGTGACCCGAGCCCGCCGTCACCGGCGCTCAGGAGACCGCCGAGAAGGGCGACGCTGACCACGCCGTGGTAGATGCGCTGCTGCTTTCCGAGACCGTGCATGAGTCCTCCCTGGACCGGCGACTTTCAGGTCCAACGCGACAACGCGGTACGTGGTTACGCACGTACCGCGCTGCCTGGGAGGGGGAGAGGGTCACAGAGGGATGTTGCCGTGCGCTCCACGGTGTACGCCGTCGGCCTGAATGGCGTCGTGCAGCGCCTGAGCGATGGTGCTCCGGGTCGCAGCGGGCTCCACGACCGCGTCCACGACGCCGATCTCGACGGCCTTGTCGACGCCGCCCGCGATCCGCTCGTGCTCGACGGCCAGCTCCTCCTCGACCTGCGGCCGGATCTCCGGGGAGACCTCGGCCAGCCGGCGCCGGTGAAGGATCCGCACGGCCGCCACGGCGCCCATCACGGCCACCTCGGCACCCGGCCAGGCGAAGACCTTGGTCGCGCCGATGGAGCGGGCGTTCATGGCGATGTAGGCGCCGCCGTACGTCTTGCGGGTGATCAGCGTGATCCGGGGGACCACGCACTCGCCGAAGGCGTGCAGCAGCTTGGCGCCACGGCGTACGACGCCGTCCCACTCCTGGCCGACACCGGGCAGGTAGCCCGGCACGTCGACCAGCACGATGAGCGGTACGCCGAAGGCATCGCACATCCGCACGAACCGCGCGGCCTTCTCCGCCGAGGCGGAGTCGAGGCAGCCGCCCAGGCGCAGCGGGTTGTTGGCGACCACGCCGACGGTCCGCCCGCCGAAGCGGCCCAGGACCGTGGCGATGTTGGGCGCCCAGCGGGCGTGCAACTCCTGGGTGCTGCCCTCGTCGAGCAGCGTCTCGACCAGCGGGTGGACGTCGTATGCGCGCTTCTTGGACTCGGGCAGTACCTGGCTGAGGTCGATGTCCTCGACCTGGTCGACCCGCAGACCGCCCTGGTCGCCGAGCAGCGAGGCCACGGAGCGAGCCCGATCGAGGGCCTCCTGCTCGCTCTCGGTGAGGATGTGCACCACGCCGGAGCGGCGGCCGTGCGGCTCAGGGCCGCCGAGCCGGAGCATGTCGACGTCCTCGCCGGTGACCGAGCGGACCACGTCCGGGCCGGTGACGAAGATGCGTCCCTCGGGGCCGAGGATGACCACGTCGGTCAGCGCCGGGCCGTAGGCGGCGCCGCCGGCAGCGGGCCCGAGCACGACCGAGATCTGCGGGATCTTGCCCGATGCCTGCGTCATGACCTGGAAGATGCGGCCGACGGCGTGCAGCGAGAGCACGCCCTCCGCGAGTCGGGCGCCGCCGGAGTGCCACAGGCCGATGATCGGAACCTGGTCGGTCAGTGCACGGTGATAGGCGTCGACCACCACCCGGCAGCCGACATCACCCATCGCGCCGCCCATCACGGTGGCGTCGGAGCAGAACGCCACCACGGGCGCCCCGTCGACGGTGCCGCGGACCGCGAGCATCCCGGAGTCGTCGATCGCCGAGAGCAGCTCGATCGAATCCTCGTCGAGCAGCGCGGAGAGCCGCGTCAGGGGGTAGCGCGGGTCATCCTCGCGCGGCGGCTTGACCGCTTGCCGGGGGGCGGGGCCGGTGTCGGCCCGGTTGGCCGCGGTCACAGCACCGTCCTGAGCCTGTCCAAGGGACATCAGATGCTCCCGAACGCGACCGCGACGTTGGCGCCGCCGAACCCGAAGGAGTTGTTCAGCGCGACCACGTCCCCGGCCGGCAGGTCGCGTGCCTTGGTCGGGATGTCGAGCTCGACCTGGGGGTCGAGGTTGTCGAGGTTGATCGTGGGCGGCGAGACCCGGTCACGCAGCGCGAGCACGGTGGCGACGGCCTCGAGGGCGCCGGCACCGCCGAGCAGGTGGCCGGTCATGGACTTGGTGCTGGTGACGACCACGTTGGCGACGTGCTCGCCGAGGGTCGCGTGCAGCATGAGCCCCTCGGCGATGTCCCCCTGCGGGGTCGAGGTGGCATGTGCATTGACGTGCACGATGTCGGAGATGCTGATCTCCGACTCAGCGATCGCGCGCAGGATCGCTCGTGCGCCGCCTCGCCCGGCCGGGTCCGGCTGGGCGATGTCGTGCGAGTCGGCGGTGATGCCGGCGCCGAGCACCTCGGCGTAGATCCGGGCACCACGGGCCTGGGCGTGCTCGAGCCGCTCCAGGACGAGTACGCCGGCGCCCTCGCCCAGGACGAAGCCATCCCGGCCGGTGTCCCAGGGGCGACTGACGGTGGTCGGGTCGCCAGGGTTCTTCGAGAGGGCCATCATGTTGGCGAAGGCCGCCATCGGCAGCGGGTGGATGGCCGCCTCGGTGCCGCCGGCCACGACGATGTCTGCCCGGCCGAGCCGGATCTGGTCGACGGCGTGTGCGAGCGCCTCGTTGCCAGAGGCGCACGCCGAGACCGGCGTGATGACCGCGGAACGGGCTCCGACGTACAGGCTGACGTTCGCCGCCGGGGCGTTGGGCATCAGCATGGGCACCGCGAGCGGGGAGACCCGCCGCGGACCCTTCTCCCGGAGAGTGTCGTAGTTCTCCAGCAGCGTGGTGACGCCGCCGATGCCGGAGGCCATGGCCACGCCGACGCGGTCGCTGTCGAGGTCAGGCTCGGCCTCGGAACCGGCCGCGCCCGAGAAGCCGGCGTCACGCCAGGCCTCCATGGCCGCGACCATCGCCAGCTGCGCCGAGCGGTCGAGGCGGCGTGCCTTGACGCGCTCGAGCACCTCGGTGGGCTCGACGGCGATCCGGCCCGCGATCTTGACGGGCAGGTCCTCGACCCAGGGCTCCTCGATGGTGCGGACCCCGGAACGGCCCTCGAGGAGGGCCTCCCAGGTGGACGGAACGTCTCCGCCGACCGGGCTGGTCGTGCCCAGACCGGTGATGACGACTCGGGTGCGGCTCATGTGCTCTCCGGGAGATGGGTGGGGCGGGTGTCAGGCGGCCTGGGCGCGCTCGATGTAGCTCACCGCGTCGCCCACGGTCTTGAGGTTCTTGACCTCGCTGTCGGGGATCGTGACGCTGAACTTCTCCTCGGCGGCGACGACGACCTCGACCATCGAGAGCGAGTCCACGTCGAGGTCGTCCACGAAGGACTTGTCGAGCTGGACGTCGTCGACGTCGACACCGGCGACCTCGTTGACGATCTCGGCGAGCTGGCTGCGGATCTCTTCGGTGGTGGCCATAGGGCGACCTTTCTCTTCAGCGGGTGTGGAAACCCAGGGGTGAACTGTGGGTGGGTGTGGATCAGGGGACGACGACGACCTGGGCTGCGTAGACCAGTCCGGCGCCGAAGGCGATGAGGAGCGCGGTGTCGCCGGACTTGGCGTCGCCCTCCTCGATCAGCCGCTCGAGGGCGAGTGGGATGGAGGCGGCCGACGTGTTGCCCATGGTGGCGATGTCGCGGGCGATGGTGACCGACTCGGGCAGCTTCATCGAGCGGGCCAGAGCATCCACGATGCGCATGTTCGCCTGGTGCGGGACGAAGCAGTCCAGCTCCTCCGGCGTGACGCCGGCCCTGTCGAGCGCCTCGAGGCCGATCTTGGCCATCGCAAACGAGGCCCACCGGAAGACCGGGTTGCCGTCCATCGCGAGGTAGGGCTGCTCCATCGGCTCGGCAGCGTTGCCCCAGGTCAGCCAGTCGACGTTCTGCCGGATCAGGTCCGCCTGCTCGCCGGCAGAGCCCCAGACGACCGGGGCGATGCCCGGCTCGTCGCTGGGACCCACGATGGCGGCGCCGGCGCCGTCGGCGAAGATGAAGGCGGTGCCGCGGTCGTGCAGGTTGGTCAGGTCCGAGAGTCGCTCGACGCCGATCACCAGGACGTGGCGGGCGCTGCCGCCACGCACGAAGTCGTTGGCCATCGCGATGCCGTGGCAGAAGCCGGCACAGGCGGCGGAGATGTCGAACGCTGCGGGATGGTCGGTGCCCAGCTCGTCGGCGATCAGCGCTGCCACCGACGGCGTCTGCAGCATGTGGCTGACGGTGGCGACGATGACGCAGTCGATCTGCTCGGGCTCGAGTCCGGCGGCCGCCAGCGCCTTGCGCGAAGCGGCGACGGCCATCATCTGCACCGTCTCCTCGGGCGTCGCCCAGCGCCGCTCGGTGATGCCGGACCGGGTCCGGATCCACTCGTCGCTGGAGTCGATCGCGTCCACGATCTCGCTGTTCGGCACCACCCGGCTCGGGCGGTAGCCACCGACAGCGAGGATGCGGGCGTGGGGCGCCCCGGCGGCCTCCCGGAGCGCCATCAGAGGACACCCTCCGGGTGCAGGCGCAGCAACGGCTGGCCGGGCGAGACGAGATCGCCGTCCTCGACGAGCCACTCGACGACCTGGCCGCCGTGCGCAGCAGGTACGTCGACGCGGTCACGCAGGCTGGCGATCGCGCCGATCACCGCGCCGGCGGGCAGCAGGTCGCGGTCGCGAGCCTCCTCGGCGAGGTGGAAGGTGCCCTTGGTCGGGGCGACCACCATCCGCCAGGTCGGGCTGGTCTCGATCTGGCTCCGCTCGCCGTGCTTCTCGCAGAAGGCGCGAGCGGCGTCGAGCTGGTCGGGCGTCTTGAGGGCGAAGGTCTCCACGCCCTTGAGCGCACGCTTGGCGATGCCGGTCAGGGTGCCGGCCGGCGGCATCTCGAGGATGCCGGTGACACCGAGATCGGTGAACGTCTCCAGGCACAGGTCCCAGCGGACCGGGCGGGCGATCTGGCCCACGATGCGCTCCAGCACCTGGGAGCCCTCGTGCACGATGCGTCCGTCCCGGTTGCTGACCACCGGGGTGCGGGGGTCGTGCACCGAGACGCTGCGGGCCAGTCGCGAGAGACGGTCCACGGCCGGGGCCATGTGCGAGGTGTGGAACGCGCCGGCGACCTTCAGCGGCATCACGCGTGCCTTGGCGGGCGCGTCGTCAGCGAAGGCGGCGAGCTGCTCGAGGGTGCCGGCCGCGACCACCTGGCCAGGGCCGTTGTCGTTCGCGGCGGTGAGGCCGTGCTCGGCGATCTTGGCCAGCACCTCGTCGCGGTCACCACCGAGTACGGCGGTCATCCCGGTCGGCGTGACGGCGGCGGCCTGGGCCATCGCCCGGCCACGCTCACGCACCAGCACCATCGCCTGCTCGCCGCTGATCGCCCGGGCGCCGGCGGCAGCGGTCAGCTCGCCGACGCTGTGGCCTGCCACGGCGCCGATCATCGCGAACGCGTCGGCCGGGTGCGGGAAGAGCTCGAGCGCGGCGACCAGGCCGGCACCGACCAGCAGCGGCTGCGCGATGGCGGTGTCCCGGATCGTCTCGTCGTCGGCCTCGGTGCCGTAGTGGGCGAGGTCGAGACCGGCCACGGTGGAGAGCCACTCGAGCCGTCCGGCGAAGAGCGGATCCTCGAGCCAAGGGGTGAGGAATCCGGAGGTCTGAGCGCCCTGACCCGGCGCGACAATGACGAGCACGTGTCCACTCTGCCGGTCTACCTGGGGGTAGGCGCGGCTGAAGCAGACGAACTTGTCGCCCGCGATTTTGTAGGTGTCCTACAAATCAAGCGTCTGCTTGGCGCCCGAGGATCAAGGCGATGGTGAGCGCGAAGGCGTCGCGGGGTTGCGACGGTTGCAATCCGGTGATGTCACCGACCTGGCGCAGTCGGTAGCGCACCGTGTTCGGGTGCACGAACAGCACCCGCGCCGCCGCCTCGAGGTTCCCGCCCGCGTCGAAGTACGCCGTCAGCGTCTCGACCAGCGCCGCCCGATCCCGGACCGGCCGGTAGACCTCGTCGACCAGTGCGGCGCGGGCGTCCTCGTCACCGGCCAGCGCGCGCTCGGCGAGGAGCTCGTCGGCGAGCACCGGCCGGGGTGCGGTGGGCCAACCGGGTGAGGCCCGGTGCGCCGCCATCGCGCCGGTGGCGGACGCGTGGGCGCCGGCCATGTCGGGGGCGACCGGACCGGCGACCACCGCACCGGGTCCGAAGACGTCGGCCACCGCGGCCGCGGCAGCGTGCGGATCGGTCACCTCGCCCAGCACGATCACCAGTCGCTCGCCCTGCACGGCGCAGAGCGCGTGCAGCCGTGCGCTGCGGGCGTGACGGCGTACCTCCTCGAAGAGGTCGTTGTCGTCGCGGTCGCTGGGCGCGGTACCGAGCACGACCATGATCGAGCCGCGGGCGCCCCAGCCGAGCGCGCTTGCGCGGCCGAGGACCGCTTCGTCGGGGTCGGCACGCAGCACCGCGTCCACGATCAGGGCCTCGAGCCGCGCGTCCCACGCACCGCGCTGCTCGGCAGCCCGGGCATAGACGGCAGCCGTCGCGAACGCGACCTCACGGGCGTAGTAGCCGATCGCGGTGCGCACCGCAGCGGCCTCGTCAGGGGGCAGTACGTCGTCGATGCTCTGCTCGACCACGTCGATCGAGAGCCGGATCAGGTCGACGGTCTGCTGCAGGGTGATCACCCCGGCCAGCGCGCGCGGTGCGGCACCGAAGACGTTCGCGGCCAGGTCGGCCTTGACGGTGGTGCGGACACCCTCGGCGTACCACTGGACGAAGCCCTGGATGCCGGCCTGAACGATCATGCCGACCCACGAGCGCTCCTGCGCGGACAGCGTCGAGAACCAGGAGAACTCCGTCTCCATCCGCCCGGTCGCCGCCGTCGCCAGGCGCCCGGTGGCGCGCTGCAGAGCGCGGGCTCCGGGGAGGGCGGTGGTGGGTGAGGTCACCCGCAGATCCTCCCACTCGGGTGTGTCGTTTCGCGCTCCGGTCGGGTACCGGGGTGCCGATAAGACTCCCCTCGGGTTCGGAGTAGTGATTGAATCACCGGACTGGACAACTGGTCAGTAATCCTGGTCCGGTGGTGGGAAGGGGAACCCATGGCAGGGACGACGTCGGTGGGGCCGGCGGCGACACGGACGATAACGGTGCACGGGCACCGCCGCGCGTACGCCTTCGGCGGCCAGGAGATCGGTACGGCGCCGGCGCTGCTCCTGCTGCACGGGCTGGGCTGCAACAGGCACACCTGGGACCCGGTGTGGGACAGGCTGGCCGAGAAGTACACCCTGATCGCACCGGACCTCCTCGGCCACGGGGAGTCCGACAAGCCGCGCGGCGACTACAGCCCCGGCGGCTACGCCAACGGCATGCGCGACCTGCTGACCATCCTCGGCATCGACAAGGTGACGGTGATCGGGCACAGCTTCGGCGGCGCGGTGGCGATGCAGTTCGCCTACCAGTTCCCCGAGCGCACCGAGCGCCTGGTGCTGGTCGACGCGGGCGGCCTCGGCCGGGAGGTGACAGCGCTGATCCGAGCGATCGGGCTGCCGGGCTACCAGCTCACCCTCGGCCTGCTCACGCTGCCGGTGGTGCGTCAGGTCAACACCGGCCTCCTGCGGACGCTGAAGGCCACCGGGCTGCGCGACCTGCGCGACCTGGACGAGGTCGCCGCCATCCTGGAGACGTTCCGGGATCCTCGCAGCAGGTACGCCGTGCACAAGCTGGTGACAGGGGTGATGGATTGGCGCGGCCAGAACATCACCATGCGTGACCGCGCCTATCTCACCGAGCTGATGCCGCTGTGCGTCGTCTGGGGCGAGGACGACCGGGTGCTGCCGGCGAGCCACGCGCAGGTCGCGCGGGAGTTCGCCCCGACCGCGCAGGTCACCGTGATGCGCGACGCCGGCCACTTCCCGCACAAGGATCAGCCCGACGCCTTCGCCGGCCTGGTCGAGGACTTCATCGCCTCGACCGTTCCCGCGACGTACTCGCGCGCGCGGTGGCGGCGCCTGCTCAAGGGCGGGGGACCGCCGCATCTATCGTCCGTAGAGCCCGCCTCCGAGCTGGCCTGAGACGTGAGGAAGGGCTCCCCGGGATGTTCTGGGGAGCCCTTCCTCAGTTCCCGCTACCTGACACGCGCCGTCGGGCATGTCAGGCGTCGCCGCCCTCCTGGCGGACGCCTTCCATCGTGGTCGGGTCGTCGATCCGGTAGGTCTCGAACGCCTTCGTGACGACCGAGCGGTCGATCTTGCCGGCATCGGCGAGGGCCTGGAGCGACTGGACGACCACCGACTGGGCGTCGATCTGGAAGAAGCGACGCGCGGCCGGGCGGGTGTCGGCGAAGCCGAAGCCGTCGGCACCGAGGACCCGGTAGTCGGCCGGCACCCACCGTGCGATCTGCAGCGGAACGGCCCGCATGTAGTCCGAGACAGCGACCACCGGGGCGTCCGAGCCGGACAGCTTGTCGGTGACGTAGGCGGACTTGGCCTGCTCGGCCGGGTTGTTGAGGTTCCACTTCTCGGCAGCGATGGCTTCGCGGGCCAGCTCGTTCCAGGAGGTCACCGACCAGGTGTCGGCGATGACGCCCCAGTCCTCGCGCAGGAGCCGCTGTGCCTCGGCCACCCAGGGGAAGCCGACGCCGGAGGCGAGCAGCCGGACCCGCGGGCCCTCACCCCCGCCGACGGAGACCTGGTGGATGCCCTTGAGGATGCCCTCGACGTCGACACCCTCAGGCTCGGCCGGCTGAGCGACCGGCTCGTTGTAGACGGTGAGGTAGAAGATGACGTCCTCGCCCTTGCCGTCACGGCCACCGGTGCCGTACATCCGCTCGAGGCCGCTGCGCATGATGTGCGCGACCTCGTAGGCGAACGCCGGGTCGTAGTGCACGACCGCTGGGTTGGTGGCGGCGAGGAGCGGGCTGTGCCCGTCGGCGTGCTGCAGGCCTTCGCCGGTCAGCGTGGTGCGCCCCGCGGTCGCGCCGACGAGGAAGCCGCGCGCCATCTGGTCAGCCATCGCCCAGATCGAGTCGCCGGTGCGCTGGAAGCCGAACATCGAGTAGAAGATGTAGAACGGGATCATCGTCTCGCCGTGGGTGGCGTAGGAGGAGCCCGCCGCGATCGCCGAGGCCATCGCACCGGCCTCGGAGATGCCCTCGTGGAGCATCTGACCCGAGGTCGACATCTTGTAGGAGAGCAGCATGTTGCGGTCGACGCCCTCGAACTGCTGACCCGCCGGGTCGTAGATCTTGGCCGAGGGGAACATCGCGTCCATGCCGAAGGTGCGGTACTCGTCCGGCGCGATCGGCACGATCCGCTTGCCGATGCCCGGCTCGCGCATCCAGTCCTTGAGCAGCCGCACGGTCGCCATGGTGGTGGCGATCTTGTTGGAGCCCGCGCCCTTCTTGAGATCGGCGTAGACCTTGTCGCCGGGCAGCTCGAGCGCTGCCGCGTCGTTGGTGCGCTTGGGCAGCGAGCCACCGAGGACACGGCGGCGCTCCATCATGTACTTGATCTCCGGCGAGTCCGGACCCGGGTTGTAGAGCGGGAACTTGCCGGTGGCGGCGTACTTCTCCTCGATCTCCTGGTCGGTGACCGGGATCCCGAGGCGGTCGCGGAAGCGCTTGGCGTCCTCGACGGTGAGCTTCTTCATCTGGTGGGTGGCGTTCTTGCCCATCAGGGCGTCGATCGTCCAGCCCTTGATGGTGTGCGCCAGGATCACCGTCGGCTGGCCGACGTGCTTGGTGGCCGAGTCGAAGGCGGCGTACACCTTGCGGTAGTCGTGGCCGCCGCGCGGCAGCTTCTCGATGTCGCGGTCGCTGAGGTGCTCGACCATCTGGCGCAGGCGCGGGTCGGGACCGAAGAAGTGCTCGCGGTTGTAGGCGCCGTTCTCGACCGAGAAGGTCTGGAACGCGCCGTCCGGCGTGCTGTTCATCTTGTTGACCAGGGCGCCATCGACATCGCGAGCGAGCAGGTCGTCCCACTCGCGTCCCCAGATGACCTTGATGACGTTCCAGCCGGCGCCGCGGAAGTTGGCTTCCAGCTCCTGGATGATCTTGCCGTTGCCGGTGACCGGGCCGTCGAGCTGCTGCAGGTTGCAGTTGACCACCCAGACCAGGTTGTCGAGCTCCTCGCGCGCTGCGATGCGCAGCGCGCCCATCGACTCGGGCTCGGCCATCTCGCCGTCGCCGAGGAAGGCCCACACCCGCTGGTCGGAGGTGTCCTTGATGCCGCGGTTCTGCAGGTAGCGGTTGAACCGCGCCTGGTAGATGGAGTTGATGCCGGTCAGGCCCATCGAGACCGTGGGGAACTCCCAGAAGTCCGGCATGAGGCGCGGGTGGGGGTAGGAGGACAGACCCTTCCCGACGCCGTGCTGGACCTCCTGGCGGAAGCGGTAGAGCGCCTCCTCGGAGAGCCGGCCCTCGAGGAACGCACGGGCGTAGATGCCCGGGGAGGCGTGCCCCTGGATGAAGACCTGGTCGCCGCCGCCAGGGTGCTCCTTGCCGCGGAAGAAGTGGTTGAAGCCGACCTCGTAGAGCGAGGCAGAGGACTGGTAGGTGGCGATGTGGCCACCGACCTCCAGGCCCTTGCTGTTCGCGCTGGAGACCAGCATCGCGGCGTTCCAGCGGATCATCGAGCGCACCTTGCGCTCGGTCTCCTCGTCGCCGGGGAACCACGGCTCCCGCTCCGGCGGGATGCTGTTGATGAAGTCCGTGCTCCGCAGGGCAGGTACGCCGATGGCGCGCTCGCGGGCGCGCTCGAGGAGTCGGAGCATGACGTAGCGCGCCCGGTCACGACCGCGCGCGTCGACCATGGAGTCGAAGGAGGCCAGCCAGTCGCCGGTCTCGTCCGGATCGATGTCTGGCAGCTGGGTCGGCAGGCCCTCGTGGATGACGGTGGCCGGCGTGCCGGAAGGAGGGGTGGTTTCTTCGGTCACGTTTGAATCGTGCCACTCGGCGGGGCATCGGAAAATTTACTGATGAGTACGCGGGCCAGGCATGTCATCCCGGCCTGCGGGCACAGGCGGGTTCGCGAGCGTTCCACAGCCTGGAGGTGGGCGTCGAAACGGGCGTGATGATGGGCGTGGAGGCGGGCGTCGAACGGCCGAGACGGCGGCGCCGTACGCACGCGAAGCAAGCCCGCGGCTGACCGGCCGCGGCGGATGGAGGGTCCCGGCGGAATGGACCAGGGTTGCGCCCCCGGCCGTTCTCCGCTGGACTACTCACCACTGCGACCCTTTCGTCGCGGCGAGACAGACGATGGCAACAGATGCGGAGGACGACGTGAGTGCGACCGCGGGTGGAGGATCCACCCAGACAGGCCCTGCGAATCTCGCAGAGCGCCTGGGTATCAAGGCCGGCATGGTCATCCAGGAACTTGGCTGGGACAACGACACCGATCACGAGCTCAGGGTCGCGATCGAGGACGCACTCGACGCCGAGATGGTCGACGGTGACTACGGCAACGTCGTCGACACGGTGCTCCTCTGGTGGCGCGACGACGACGGCGACCTGGTCGACGGCCTGGTGGATGCGCTGACCGACCTCGTCGGTGGGGGCTCGATCTGGCTGTTCACGCCGAAGGTGGGCCGCCCAGGTGCGGTCGACCCGTCGGACATCACCGAGGCTGCGCCGATCGCCGGCCTCTCGCAGACGACCACGGCAGCGGTGAGCAAGGAGTGGGCGGCGACGCGGCTTCTCGCTCCGAAGAACGTCGGATGATCCTGCGCCCTTCCGCGGCACTGGCCAAGGCCGTGTCCGCGGGATCCGGCGTGCGCGTGCTCGCCGGGTCCGGTGTGGTCAAGCCGTTCTCGCCGACGGTGCTGGCCCGCCTGGCGAAGGCGGTGCACGCCTGGGGCCTCGGCCCCGCGGGTGGCTTCACCATGCTGGCCACCCGCTATCCCGACCGCGTCGGCATCGTCGACGAGCTCGGCGAGATCACCTACGGCGAGATCCACCGCCGTACCAACGTCCTGGCCCGCGCCCTCGCGGCGCGCGGCGTCGGCGAGGGTGACGGCGTCGCGGTGATGTGCCGCAACCACCGTGGCTTCGTCGAGGCCACGGTCGCGATCGCCAAGCTCGGCGCCGACGCGCTCTACCTCAACACCGCGTTCGCCGGCCCCCAGCTCGTCGACGTGCTCGCGCGGGAGAAGCCGCGCGTGGTCATCCACGACGAGGAGTTCACCGGGCTGCTGGCCGGCGCCGAGATCGAGCAGCGGGTCATCGCGTGGACCGACAGCGAGGCACCCTCGCTCCAGGCCGAGACCCTCGATGCGCTCGCCACCGACGGCGACGATCGTGACCTGACGTCGCCGTCGCGACACGGTCGGATCATCATCCTCACCTCCGGCACCACCGGTACGCCGAAGGGGGCGCCGCGCAACGAGGCCGGGATCGACGCAGCCATCTCGCTGCTGTCCCGGATGCCGCTCAAGGAGGGCTGGCGCACCCATATCGCAGCGCCGCTGTTCCACACCTGGGGTTTCGCGCACCTGATGCTGGCGATGCTGCTGGGCTCGACGATGGTGCTGCGCCGGCGCTTCGACCCGGCCGAGGCGCTGGAGGTGACGCAGGGCTGCGACTCGCTGGTGGTGATCCCGGTGATGCTGCAGCGGATGCTGACGGTCGAGGGCAGCTTCGACCTCTCCTCGCTGCAGGTCGTCGCCTCCTCGGGCTCGGCGCTGCCCGGCGATCTGGCGCTGGAGTGGATGGACCGGTTCGGCGAGAACCTCTACAACATCTACGGCTCGACCGAGGTCGCCTACGCCTCGATCGCCACGCCGGGGGACCTGCGTAGCGCGCCCACCTCGGCGGGCAAGCCGCCGTGGGGGACCGTCGTACGGATCCTGGACCCGGTCGGCCGGGAGGTCCCGCCGGGCGAGCCGGGCCGGATCTTCGTCGGCAACAGCCTGCTCTTCGAGGGCTACACCGGCGGCGGTGCCAAGGAGGTGGTCGACGGCCTGATGTCCTCGGGCGACGTCGGCCGCTTCGACGCCGAGGGCCGTCTCTACGTCGAGGGCCGCGACGACGAGATGATCGTCTCGGGCGGCGAGAACGTCTTCCCCAAGGAGGTCGAGGACTGCCTCGCACGGCACCCCGACGTCGTCGAGGTCGCTTGCGTCGGCGTGGACGATCCCGAGTTCGGCAAGCGGCTGCGTGCCTTCGTGGTGGTCTCCGGCGAGGCCGGCGAGGACGACCTCAAGGGCTGGGTGAAGGACCACCTGGCGCGCTTCAAGGTGCCTCGTGAGATCGTGGTGCTGCCCGAGCTGCCGCGCAATGCGACCGGCAAGGTGCTCAAGCGGGAGTTGTTGGACTGGCTGGACACGGCAGGGGAGGGCACGGCGTGAGCGGGCTGCAGATCGGTGGACCGGCCCCGGACTTCACCCTGCGCGACCAGTTCGGTCAGGACGTCACGCTCGCCTCCTACCGCGGCAGCAAGGCCGTCGTGATCTTCTTCTACCCCTACGCCTTCTCCGGGGTGTGCACCGGCGAGATGGCCGGCATCCGCGATCGGCTCGACGAGTTCATGACCTTCGAGACCGAGACGCTGGCGATCTCGTGCGACCCGATGTTCGCGCTGCGAGCCTTCGCCGACGCGGACGGGCTCAACTTCCCGTTGCTCTCGGACTTCTGGCCGCACGGGGAGGTCGCTCGTGCCTACGGCGTCCTCGACGAACGGTCGGGTGCGCCCCGGCGCTCTTCGTACGTCATCGACAAGCAGGGCCGGGTGCGCTGGGCGGTGCACAACGCGAATGCCGAGGGTCGTGACCTGGACGAGCACCTGCGCGAGCTCTCCGCGGCGCTGTCCTGACGGTTCTCACGAGGCCGCGAGCACGCGCGCGGTCCCAGAGGTCTAGACAGGTGGGTCCCAATCTTGGCGGGCTTTCGCGTGCGATCAGGGCAGACCTGTTACATTTCAACTGTTGAGCCGGTGGCGACCCGAGACGGCACCGGCTCAACACTCCATTTCGGCCACGTACGGCGGTGGCAACGGGTCCATTTGGCCCTGCACGTCGGTAAGACCGTAGGCTGTGGCGTCGCGTCCGGGACGCATAGCTCAGTTGGTTAGAGCGCTTGCCTTACAAGCAAGATGTCGGGGGTTCGAGTCCCTCTGCGTCCACCAGCGACGAAGCCCGTGACCTGCGTTCGTGCAGGTCACGGGCTTCGTCATTGCTGCCCTGCTCAGGATCAAAGCTTCGGCGCGTGCCATGCACCGACGTCTCGAGCCTGGCGACGCCGCCGCTAGGAGCGGTAGGCCAGGTAGCCGCGCTGGGTGGCGATGTGGTCGGCGACGTACCGAGCGTCGTGCCACACGCCCCAGATGAAGCTCGAGCCGCGTCGGGAGAGCCACGGCAGGCCGAGGAAGTAGACGCCGGGCTCGGTCGAGACGCCGCGACGCTGCTGGGGGCGGCCGCGCTCGTCGAAGGCGTCGACCTGCAGCCAGCTGTAGTCGGTGGCATAGCCCGTCGCCCAGACGATCGCGCCGATGCCGTCGAGGTCGAGGGCGAGCAGCGGGTCGGTGACGCGCTGCGGTGCGGGGCCGAGCACCCGGGCCTCGGGCTCCTCGGGCAGGTCGATGCCGTTGCGCTCGACGTAGGCGTCGGCGGCATCGAGCAGCGCGAGGTAGGTGGCGTCTCCGGCCGCGATGTTCGCGCCGAGGTCATCCACGAAGCGCAGCACGCCGTCGTCGTAGGAGGCGGTCATGCCGACGAGCTCGATGCCACGTGCGGCAAGGTCGCGGAAGTCGACGGTGTGCCCGCCATGGGCGCCGCTCACCGCGATGGTGACGTGCTCAGCGCCCGCCGGGGGCGTCTCCAGGTCCCACAGCCCGAGCACGCCGAGCCACCAGCAGAAGTCGCGGCCGCGGTAGCTCCGCGGCGGCCGGTCGTGCGGCCCCACGGAGAGGTAGACATCCCGTCCCGCCCGGCGCAGCTCGTCGGCGATCTGCACGCCCGACGACCCGGCGCCGACGACGAGGACGGCGCCCTCGGGCAGTTGCTCGGGATTGCGGTAGGCGGCCGAGTGCAGCTGTGCCACCGGGGCACCGGCGGGCACGATCGGGGGCAGGACGGGCCGCTGGAAGGGGCCCGTCGCGGCCACCACGAAGCGAGCATCGATCGTTCCCTCCGAGGTCTCCACGTGGAAGCCCGGCCGGCCGGCGTGCCGGCGCACCGACGTCACCTCGACGCCGCACCGGATCGGTGCGGCGATCTTCTCCGCGTAGGCGACGAAGTAGTCCGCGACCTCGTCCTTGGTGGCGAAGCTGTCGGGGTCGCGGTCGAGGAACTCCAGCCCTGGGAAGCGGTCGTGCCACGCTGGGCCGTTGGCGACCAGCGAGTCCCAGCGGCCGGTGCGCCAGCGCTCCGCGATGCGATCCCGCTCCAGGACGAGGTGGGGCACGCCGAGCTCGCTCAGGTGCTCGCTGATGGCGACACCGGCCTGGCCGGCGCCGACGACGAGGACCTCCACTTGTTGGTTCGACATGCTGACCTCCATGGTGAACGGCAATCTGACGGTGCTGAAGCTCCTCCGGCATCCTCATCGCGTCCCAGGTCGCCTGTCCAACAGATCTTCATGGCGTTCTAGTTCCGTTCTATCGATTCAACTCCTAGACTGCTGCTCCCACGCGAGACGGCAGGAGGTGCCCGTGCCGCAGTACACCCTCAGGCAGCTGGAGTACTTCGTCGCCGTGGCCGAGGCGGGCAGCGTGACGGCCGCTGCACAGTCGATCCACCTGTCCCAGTCCGCGCTGTCGACCGCGCTGGTCGAGCTCGAGCGCGCGCTCAACGTGCAGCTGCTGATGCGACACCACGCTCGCGGCGTCACGCTGACGCCGGCGGGAGAGCAGCTGCTCGCCGCCAGCCGGCGGCTGCTGCGGCAGGCCACCGAGCTGGCCGACGAGGCTCGCGGGCTGGGCAACGAGGTCACAGGCACCCTGCACCTGGCCTGCTTCGGCGTGCTCGCGCCGTACCTCCTGCCCGAGCTGCTCGCGGAGGCGGCGGCCCGGCTGCCGGGGCTCGAGGTCAACACCAGCGAGGTGGACCTCGCCGAGCTCGCCGATGGCGTGGCGAACGGCCGCTTCGAGCTGGCCCTGGGCTATGACATCGTCGGCGACCAGCGTCTGGAGACGTCCCGGCTCTACACGCTGCGACCCTACGTCCTGCTGCCGCGCACGCATCGCCTGGCCAAGCGAGCGAAGGTGGACCTGGCCGAGCTCGCCGATGAGCCGCTGGCACTTCTCGACCTTCCGCACAGCCGCGACTACTTCGCCGGCATGTTCGGCTCCGTCGGGCTCTCGCCGAGGGTGCGATTCCGTACGACGAGCAGCGAGACCTGCCGCGCGATCGTGGCCCGAGGCCTCGCCTACACGGTGCTCAACGCCCGTCCCCGCGACCGCAGTGGCGCCGACGCCCAGGCAGTGGTGGCCGTCGACATCGCGCACGAGGCGCCCTCGCTCGACGTCATGCTGATCAAGGCTGCCGGCGTGCGGCCGACGCGGCGGATGGCGGTGATGGAGGAGCTGATCAACGGGCTCGTCGAGCGTGGATCGATCGAATCGATGTTCGGTGCCAGTTAGATCGTCTCGACAGGACGTGTCGTCGTTCCTACGCTCAGGGTGACCGTCCACCATCCGCGGGAGGCACCAGTCCATGTCGCAACCATCCGAGCCCATCGTCGTCGGTGGCCACACCAGGATCCGGCCGTTCAACACGCGTGACACCTATCCCGAGCAGAAGCTCGAGAACGATCTGTGTCAGGCCGTGGTGGCCGGCAACACGGTCTACGTCCGCGGTCAGATCGGTCAGGACCTCGACACCAGTGAGTCGGTCGGGATCGGCGACGTCGAGGCGCAGACGGAGCGGGCGATGGCCAACATCGACATGTTGCTCAGCGAGGCCGGTGCCCGGATGGAGCACCTGGTGAAGCTGACGATCTACATCGTCGACCCGCGCTACCGGGAGACGGTCTACCGCACCATCGGACGCTGGACGCGCGGCGTCCACCCGATCTCGACCGGCATCGTCGTCTCCGCGCTCGCCCGCCCCGAGTGGCTCGTCGAGGTGGACGCCATCGCCGTGATCCCGGACGAGGCGCGATGACCTTCTCGGTGCTGGCGACGGACGGTAGCGGCGCTGTCGGCATGGCCGTCACGTCCTCCAGCCCCGCTGTGGCCGCACGCTGCGTCCACCTGCGTGCGGGGGTCGGCGGCGCCGCATCCCAGAACGTGACCGATCCGCGGCTCGGCACCGTCCTCCTCGACGCCCTCGAGCGCGGGCTGGGCGCCGAGGCGGCGCTGGCCGACGTCGTCACCGACCGCGAGCTGATCGAGCACCGACAGCTGACGGTGCTCACGGTCGGCGGCGAGGCGGCCGCCTACTCCGGGGCGAAGGCGCTCGGCGTGCATCACCATCGCCTCGGGACCGGTGTGGTCGCCGCCGGCAACATGCTGGCCGGCACCGAGGTGATCGATGCTGTCGTCGAGGCCTTCGAACGCTCGTCCGGCGAGCTCGAGGAGCGGCTCCTGACGGCACTTGAGGCAGGCCTCGCCGCCGGTGGTGAGGCGGGACCCGTCCAGTCGGCCGGGCTTGCGGTGGTGCGGCAGGTGCCGTGGCGGGAGACCGACCTCCGGGTGGACTGGAGCGACCGGCCGCTGCTCGAGCTGCGCGCGCTGCTGGAGCGCTGGCTCCCGCAGCGTGACGACTACGTGACCCGCGGGCTGAACCCGGAGGCGGCGCCGACGTACGGCGTGCCGGGGGACGAGTGAGCGCGATGACCGCCGACCTCAAGCAGCACGCACAGCGGGTCGTGACGGGTGACGCCGAGCGGCTGATCCGGCTCTCGGAGACCCTGCACGCCCACCCCGAGACCGCCTGGGAGGAGCACCGCTCGGCCCGGTGGGTGGCCGACACGCTGGCGGAGGCCGGCTTCGACGTCACCCCGGCCTATCTCGGTCTGGAGACGGCCTTCCTCGCCACCTACGGAAGCGGCCCGTTCCGGCTCGGCCTGTGTGCCGAGTACGACGCCCTGCCGGGGCTCGGGCACGCGTGCGGGCACAACCTCATCTCTGCGATCACCGTCGGCGCGGCCCGCGCGCTCGCACCGCTTGCCGACGCCGCCGGCCTGAGGATCGAGGTCTACGGGACGCCTGCCGAGGAGGGTGGGGGCGGCAAGATCGAGCTGCTCGAGCGGGGTGCCTTCTCCGGGCTGGACCTGGCGATGATGGCCCACCCGGCGCCGGTGGACGTGGCCGAGGCCGAGCCGTTCGCGGTGTCGCACTCGCACATCTCCTACCAGGGTCGCGCCGCCCACGCCGCGGCGTACCCCGAGCAGGGTGTGAACGCCGCCGACGCCTTCACGATCGCCCAGGTGGCGATCGGGCTGCTGCGCCAGCAGCTGCCGCCGACCGTGCGCGTGCACGGGGTGATGACCAACGGGGGAGAGGCGCCCAACGCGATCCCGGCCCGCACCGAGGGCCGCTGGTACGTCCGCGCCGAGAGTCTCGCCCAGCTGGGCGAGACGGAGGCGAAGGTGTGGCGCTGCTTCGAGGCCGGTGCGCTGGCGAGCGGAGCCGCACTCGAGATCATCCCGGAGAGCAAGCCGTACGCCGAGTTCCGCACCTTCCGGCCGGCGCTGGACGCCTACGTGCGCAATGCAACCGAGCTGGGACGCGTCTTCGACAGCGGGACCCCGGCCCGGCGGATGAACCGGGCTTCGACCGACATGGGCAACGTCTCGCAGGTCGTCCCGGCGATCCATCCCTACGTGGGCATCGCGTCGCTCCCCGCGCTCAACCACCAGCCCGAGTTCGCCGCCCACTGCGTGGGCGGCGACGCGGAGCGGGCCGTCCTCGACGCCGCCACCGCGCTGGCCTGGACGGCCCTGGACGTCAGCGCCGGCCGCCAGGCGGACGCCGCACGATGAACGCCGGCGGGGCCGAACGGCCGAGCCCCGCCTCGTCGTGGTGGCTCACACGAGACTCATCGCGCCCATCCCGGCAAGCATCAGCGCCCCGGCACCCCAGCCGAGCGGACTGCGCCGGGGGGTGAGGAACCAGCTGACGAAGATCCAGCCCAGCACGACCGTGACCACGACAAGGAGCGGCGAACCGGTGCCGCCGGCCTGGGCCGACATGTCCATCGCCCCGCTCATGGTGCCGCTCACGGTGTCGCTCACCCCGGCCGACGCGGTGCCACCCCGATGGTCCATGCCGGTCATCGACCACGCTGCAGCGACCAGCATCACCGCACAGGCGACGGAGTCGATGGCCGTCGCTCGACGCGCGTGGTCGCGGTGCCGCAGCACCACGAACCCGACGGCGCACAGCACCGCGGCGATGGCGACGACGGCCACCTGGCTTCCCATCCAGAAGCCGAGGGCGACCATCGCCGCCAGCATCACCAGGTGAGCCGCTCGGCTCGCCCGGTCGCGCGCGTGCACCAGCATGACCGCGGCAGCGAGCAGGCAGGTCGCCGTCGGCAACAGGTGCGTCAGTGGCATGTCCCGCTCTCCCCGTGGGCGCCCTGCGACTCGGACGCGCAGTGGGCACCGCGCGGGCGAGGCGCGTCGAGGGCCGGGTTGCGGTCGAAGAATCCGGCAGGCTTGAGGGTGAAGCCGGTGTAGTCGACCGGCATGATCGGCCAGTCCTCCGGTCGCGGGAAGTGCGTGAGCCCGAAGGTGTGCCACACCACGATGTCGGTGCCGTCGATGTCGCGGTCGGCCTGCGACCAGGTGTCGATGCCGGTGGTGCCGGCGTTCTGGTTGACGAAGCGGCCGGAGGGATAGCGCTCGGACTCGTCCTGCGCCGTGACCCACAGGTGCTTGGTGGTGAAGGCGGCGCGCCGGGCGATGGAGGAGGTGGGGTCGGCGAGCAGCGTCGGCTGCCCCTCGGGGTGCAGGGTGTAGCCGACCGGCTGCCCGAGCGCGTTCGCGACGCGTGGGTTGACCAGGTGCCAGGTACGGCCGACCGACCCGTCCGCGAGCCGAGCACCCTCGGCCTCGGTGCGCAGCCGGGTCGCCTTGCGGGTGAAGGCGTTGCCGTACGGGTTCTCCGAGGAGATCGGCACGCGGACGGCGTCCACCTCGTCGACGGCGTTGCCGACGCCGTCGATCATCAGGTCCAGGCGGGCGGAGAACAGGTGCTGGTGGTACGGCGCCCCCACGCCCGGAGCGATCTCGCTCGCCCAGGGGTATCCCTCGCCCGGGTAGGCGGAGGCGAACACGACACCGGTGGCCTTGCACTCGAGCTCGATGGTGCCGTCGAGGTAGAGGTACCAGTAGAAGCCGTAGTCGTAGTTGCCCACGGTGATGAAGAACGAGATCACCAGCCGGCGCTGACGGCGGGTGGAGCTGGTGCCGTTGTAGGCGTCGGTGTGCTTCCACAGCACGCCGAAGTCCTCCTCGTGCATGCAGATCGCGTTCTCGATCCGCCGAGGACGGCCGTCGTCATCGGCGAGCACGGCGTCGAAGTAGTGGATCTCGCCGAGGCAGTCGCAGCCGAGCGCAAGGGAGTTGGCCTCCTTGCCCAGCGAGTACTCGCCGGCGTCGAAGTAGTTCTGCCAGAAGCGGACCGGCGAGGGATCGCCGTACGGCACGACCATCTCGGCCACCGAGGCCCGGTAGACGATCGGGCGCACCCGGCCACCCTGGCTGAGGTCACGGAAGCCGAGCTGGTGCAGCGTCAGGCCCTCGACCTGGTCGAAGCCGACCCGGAACTCCCAGTTCTCCCAGCGGACCAGGTCACCCTCGAGGGTGAAGCTGGCGCCCTCGGGCTGGGTGATGTGGATCGGCCGCTGTGACTCGCGCTGGGGCGAGATGCCCGGGCCGGCCTCGAAGTCGGCCCGCTCCATCGGGATCGGGAAGTCCCCCTCGTCGATCAGCTCGACGACCTCGGCGGTGTTGAGGTCGACGTAGGCCACGATCCCGTCGATCGGGTGCGCCCAGACGTTGTCGTCGTCGTCGAGCTGCAGGAACGACAGGCATCGGACCAGTCGTCGGCCCTCCTCGCCGGGGAGCTCGAAGTGCCCGGCGCTGAGCGCGGAGATGCGGATCCGTTCGGGAGCGGTCAGACCGCGCCGTGCCATCGCCTCGCACCAGGCCGGGTCGTTCCACAGGATCCGCTCGACCAGCTCGAACTCCTCGCTCATGATCGGCGGCTGGCCCTCGGTGAGGAGGTCCACGGCGCGTCGCTCGACCACCCGTTGCTCGCTGAGGGAGGTGACGACCTCGGTCACCCCGCCGTCGGCGCGGTCGAGCAGCACCGAGCGCACCCGCCGGTCCCACTGCTGGCCGGGCTGCCAGGCCAGCACGTCGGCCTTGCTCGGCTCGTCGAGCTGGACCAGCGGGAACCGGGTGGCCGCGCCGATCAGGCCGGCCTGCTCCAGGATGCTGCGGTTGAGCTCGATCTCCTCCGCGCCGAGCCGGTCGAGTGGGTGCGTCGGGTGGCCGCCGGCAGCAGGCGTCCCGGGGGTCGGGGCCGTCGTGCCGATGTCGGCACCGGTCTCGGTGTGGGCGATGGTGCTCATGCCAGGGCACTCCTGTCGTCGGTGGCGTCGGGTGCAGCGCCTGAGGTCGGGTGGTCGTGGGGTACGGCGCGGCGCACCGGGGCGCCGAGGATGTAGCCGACGATGCCGAGGACCAGCAGCGCCACCAGGGTGCCGATGGTGAAGAGCTCGAACGTGGTGCGGCTGACGCCCCAGGTGCCGGTGAAGTCGTAGTCGGTGCCGAAGAGCGGCTCGAGGGTGCCGGGGAAGACAGCGACCCAGGAGCCGAGCAGGATCCAGGCGAAGCAGAGCCAGCCCATCAGGCTGAATCCGCGGTCGGAGACCGGCACCCGGAAGGGGCGTGGGCGCTGCGGGTCGACGCGTCGCAGCTTGATCGCCGCCGGGATCACCAGCAGGTAGGAGAGCAGGAACGTGGTGATCGCGATGGTCAGGACGACCGCGAAGATGGAGCCGGCGTGCCCGGTCAACTGCATCGCGACGAGCATGAAGACCGTGGCGACCACGCCGGAGAGGAAGTTCACCCGGACCGGAGTGCTGAGCTTGCGGTTGAAGACGCCGAAGAAGCCGCCGAAGAAGGCACCGTCGGCTGCTGCGATGGCCTGCATGCGGTCCGAGATGATCATCCAGGACGCGCCCTGGGTCATCAGCACGAAGACGAGCAGCACCGAGAGCACCTTGAGCATCGCGTCGGCGGCTCCGCCGTACACGCTGAAGACGGTCGCGGTGGCGTCGAAGAACCCGCCGATGCCGCTGATCTGCGACTTCGGGACCACCAGCAGGATCGCGAAGATCGGCAGCAGGTAGCAGGCGGCCGCGGTGCCGCTCGAGCGCAGGATGCCGAAGGGCACGTCGCGGGCCGGGTTCTTCATCTCGCCGGCGGCGCTGTTGCCCGACTCGAAGCCGAGGTAGGCGAAGAGGAGCAGGGGCGTCGCGCCGAACAGGCCCGCCCAGGTGGGGGAGAAGTCGCCGAGCGAGAGGTCCACGACGCCGTTCTTCATCGCGTAGACAACCGTGGTCAGCACGAAGATCACCAGGATCGCGACCTTCATGATGGCGCCCACGGTGGGCAGCCACTTGCCGTAGCGCAGGCTGACGATGGCGGCCAGCACGGTGAGCCACACGAAGACGAGCTTGAACGTGTAGTCGGCGAACGAGCCGTCGGAGATGTGGCTGAGGTTGACGTTCCAGCCCTCGGTGGCCAGGAACGCCATCGAGCCGCCCACCCAGACCGGCTGTGTGACCCACGTGAGGATCGCGGCGAGCGCCCCGGCCTTGCGGCCGAACGCGTCGCGCACCCAGGTGTAGGCGCCGCCCTCCTCGGTGAAGGCGGCTCCGGTCTCGGCGAAGATGAGGCCGTAGGGGATCAGGAAGAAGAGCGCCAGGACGAGGGTCCAGGTGAAGGCCTCGGCGCCGTAGGAGGAGACCGCGCCGAGGGTCTCGAGGCCGACCACGGCGGCGATCAGTAGGAACACCAGGTCGAAGCGGCCCAGGGTCTTGAGGAGCTTGGACTCCTGTTCCTGGGCGAGTGCGGTGGGTGTCGCGGACATCTGCTTCCTCCGGGTCGGGCGGGGCGGGTCAGCCGTGGACGGCGACTCCGTCGACGTAGGTCGCAAGGACCGAGATCGACGAGAGTGCAGTGGTGGGGACGGTGAAGGGATCCTGGTCGAGGACCACGAGGTCGGCAGCGGCCCCGAGGGACAGTCTCCCCGTCTCGAGCCGCGCGGCGCGGGCAGCGCCGGCGGTGGCGGCATGGAAGGCCGTCGCCACGTCGATCCCCTCCTCGGCGAGGAGGGGGACGGTGCGGGCGTGCTCGTCCTGCGCGTGGGGGTCCGCAGCCGGTGCGGTCCGGTTGACCGCCACGTGGATGCCCCACAGGGGGTCGGGGCTCGACACCGGCCAGTCCGAGCCCATCGCCAGCGCCGCGCCCGCGTGGTGCAGGCTGCCGAAGGCGAAGTGGTGCTCGCGCTGCGCCGGGGTCAGGTAGGGCAGCTTGGTCTCGACCAGGACCCTGTCCTCGCGCGCCCACAGCGGCGAGACGTTGGCCATCACACCGAGCTCGGCGAAGCGGGGTACGTCGGTCGGGTCGATGAGGTCGATGTGGGCGATCTGGTGGCGGGCGTCATGGCGCGGCTCCGCTGCCGCGATCGCGTCGAGGCACTCCCGAACGGCGCGATCGCCGACCGCGTGCAGGTGCAGGTCGAAGCCGCCGCCGATGAGTGCGACAGCGACCTCGCGGAGGGTGTCGGGGTCGACGAAGCTCAGGCCGCGTTCGCCGGGGCGGCCGTGGTAGTGGTCGATGACAGCGGCCGTGAGGTTCTCGCAGACGCCGTCCTGCATGATCTTGACCGCGCTGGCCCGGAAGTTGGACCAGGTGCGGCTCTCGGCACGCCGCGCCCGCAGGCGGTCGATCTGCCCGAGGTCCTCGTCGAGGGCCCACCACAGGGCGCCGGTCACCTTGCCGGTCAGGAGGCCGGCTTCGCAGACGGCCCGATAGACCGGATACAGGTCCGGCATACCGAGCATCTCGCCGACCGCGGCGTCCTGCCAGCCGACGATGCCGAGCGAGTGCAGGTGGCGCTGCGCCTCCAGCAGGGCGGCGACGAGCTCGTCGCCGCTGGGCTTGGGCACCAGGTCGGTCACCAGATCGGCGGCCGACTCCATCAGGAAGCCGGTGGCCCGGCCGTCGTGATCGCGGTGGATCCGGCCGCCGGCCGGGTCGGGGGTGGAGTCGTCGATGCCGGCGCGGCGCAGTGCGGCGGTGCTGACCCAGACGCCGTGGGCGTCGTGGCTGACGAGCACTGCCGGCCGGTCACCGACGAGGGCGTCCAGCTCACTCGCGGTGGGGAACCCGCCGGGGAAGACGTCGCCGTACCAGCCGGAGCCGATGAACCACTCGCTGTGCCCGGCGTCGGGTCCGGCGCTGGGTCGAGCGCTGTGCTCGGCGATCCGGCGGCGGTAGGCGTCCAGGTCGTGGAGGTCGTCGAGGTCGCAGCGGATCCGGTTGAGCCCGGCCATCACCGGGTGGACGTGGGCGTCGACGAAGCCGGGCGTGACAGCGCCGGTGAGGGCGATGACCTCGGTCGCGGGGCCCACGAGCGCGTCACAGGCAGGGCCTCCCAGGCCGACGACGATCCCGTCGCGCACCGCGATGGCGTCCGTGGGTGCGGTGTACGCATCGGGCCGGACGACGCCACGCAGGACGAGGTCGGCCGGGCGTTCGTGGTCGCCTGTCACTGCTGACTCCTCACCTAGTTCTTTGATGCCGATCGCAACGAATGTGATCAAGGCCATGTCATCGCAGCGCAAATTCGGTGTTAGGGCAATGTTTCGTAAGCGCTGATTCTTTGATGCGGGTCATAGATAATTCCGGCATGGCACGACCGAAGGACCAACGTGAGCGTCGCGGCGACCTCGTCCGAGCGGCGACGCGGGCGATCGCCGAGACCGGTGTTGCCGGCCTGCGCGTCCGTGACGTGGCTGCCCAGGCAGGGCTCTCGCCGGGCCTGGTCTCCTACTACTACCGCACGCTGGACACGCTCGTCCTCGACGTGCACGCCGACGCCGTACGCCGCTTCTACTCGGCCCGCCGTGAGGCCATCGACCAGCTCGACGACCCCCTCGCGCAGCTCGCCGAGCTGGTCCGGCGCGGCACTCCCGACGGGCCCGACGACCTGCTGTGCCGGGTGCTCTACGAGCTCCACGTCCACGCGGCGCGCAGCATGCCGCACGCGGCGCTGATGAGCTCGCTGTGGGAGCAGGAGGTCTCCCTCTACGAGCTGGTGCTCGCCCGCGGCGTGGAGAGGGGCGACCTCGCGCTGCGCAGCACGCCGCGGGAGATCGCCGAGGCGGTGGTGGCGCTGGAGGACGCCGTGGGCCTGCACGTGGTCGCGCACAACCCGGCGATGACGGCTGACCGGGCACGCACGCTGGTCCAGCATCTGGTGGAGCGCGAGATCGGTCGTCCGCTGGGCTGTTGAGGGCGGGCTCGCCACCACTGCGACCTGCCCCGCCCGCTCCTGGCCCACCCGGCCCACCCCGTCGAGGGTGAGGCCGCGCCACCCCTCTGCCCGCCATCGTGGGGTGACGTGCCGTGCCTGCCGGCGCGGGAGGAGGTGTCATGGCGAGGGGTAACGCCGACGCCGCTGCCACCGCGGTGGCAGCCGGATCGGGGATGGTGCTGCTGACCCTCGCGTCCGGGCAGTTCCTGATGACGCTCGACAGCTCGGTCATGAACGTCTCGATCGCGCAGGTCGCCGCCGACGTCGGTACGACGGTGACAGGTGTGCAGACCGCGATCACGCTCTACACGCTGGTGATGGCCACCACCATGATCACGGGCGGCAAGGTCGGCACGATGATCGGGCGGCGAAAGGCCTTCGCCATCGGCTGCGTCATCTACGGCGCCGGCTCGCTGACGACCGCCCTGGCTCCGAACCTCGGTGTGCTGATCCTCGGCTGGTCGGTGCTCGAGGGGCTCGGGGCCGCGCTGATCATGCCCGCGATCGTGGCCCTCGTCGCGTCGAACTTCGCCCCCGAGGGGCGCCCGCGCGCCTACGGGCTGGTGGCCTCGGCCGGTGCCATCGCGGTCGCGGCCGGGCCCCTGATCGGTGGCCTGGTGACGACGTACTGGACGTGGCGTCTGGTGTTCGTCGGCGAGGTCGTCGTCGTGATCGTGATCCTGGGTCTGACCCGGAGGATCCGGGACGACGGCGTGATCGGTGAGCGGGCGCGCCTCGACGTCGTCGGCATCCTGCTCTCGGCCGCCGGGCTCGGGCTCGCGGTCTTCGGGGTGCTCCGCTCCGGGGACTGGGGCTGGGTTCGGCCCAAGGCGGGTGCCCCCGACCTGTGGGGCGTCTCCCTCACCCTCTGGATGATCGCCGGCGGTCTTCTCGTGGTCAGGCTCTTCACCTGGTGGGAGTCGTGGATGAGCGCCCACGGCCGTGAGCCCCTGATCGACCTGGCGCGGCTCCGCAACGCCCAGCTCGTCGGCGGCCTCACGATGTTCCTGTTCCAGTTCCTGCTGCAGGCGGGCCTGTTCTTCACCATCCCGCTCTACCTCTCCGTCGCGCTGGGGCTCAGCGCCCTCGACACCGGGATCCGCCTCCTTCCCCTGTCGATCACCCTCCTCCTGGCCGCGCTGGGCATCCCGCGGCTGTGGCCGCAGGCGTCGCCGCGCCGGGTGGTCGCCCTGGGGCTGGCGGCGTTGCTCGTCGGGATCCTGTCCCTCATCGCCGCGCTCGACGCCGGGGCTGGGCCCGAGGTGGTCACCGTCCCGCTGCTCTTCGCCGGACTCGGTGTCGGCGCGCTCGCCTCCCAGCTCGGCGCCGTCACGGTCTCGGCGGTCCCGGACAACCTCAGCGGCGAGGTCGGCGGCCTGCAGAACACCTTCACCAACCTGGGCGCCTCCCTCGGGACCGCGCTCGCGGGATCGGTGCTCATCGGCGCGCTGACGACGAGCTTCCTGCAGGGCATCGAGGCGAACCCGGACATCCCGAAGAGCGTGGTCGAGGGTGCGAACACCGAGCTGGTCGGCGGCATCCCGTTCGTCTCGGACGCCGATCTGCGCGCCGGTCTCGCCGACGCGGGCATGCCCAAGGACGAGACGAACGCGATCGTCGAGGAGAACTCCTCGGCACGCCTCGACGGCCTGCGGACGAGCCTGGCGGTTCTCGCGCTGATCGCGGCGCTCGCCATCTTCCTCACCCGGCTGCTCCCGACGCGGCCCGCCGGCCGCTCCTCGCAGGCCTGAGGCCGCCGACACCATCGACTCACTCGATGTAGACCGTGGATTTTCTGTGATGGACAGATAGCTGTGCTCCGCCCGAGGGTGGGGGAACTCACAGGCGACAACGACGTGGCCCCCGATGATCGCTCACCTTCGAGGAGCACCCATGGACACGACCACCACCTCCGGCCCGACGGCCGCGCGCAGCGAGGCGCTCGAGCAACGGACGATCGAGCACATCCCCGTCGACGAGCGACACGGGCGGGCACGTCAGCTGTTCACCATCTGGTTCGGCTCGAACATCATGCTGCTGACCATCGCCACCGGCGTGATCGCGACGGTCGGCTACGGCCTGCCGGTCTGGGCGGCGGCCCTGGCGCTGGTGATCGGCAACGTCGTCGGCGGCGTGGTGATGGCGCTGCACGCCGCCCAGGGCCCGCAGATGGGCGTCCCGCAGATGCTGCAGACCCGCGCACAGTTCGGCGCCTACGGCAGCCTGCTCGTGGTCACCATCGTGGTGGTCATGTACACCGCCTTCTTCGCCTCCAACATGGTGCTCGGCGGCCAGGCGCTCGCCGACCTGACCTCGATCGGGGAGACGCCGGGAATCGTGCTGGTGGGCGTGCTCGGGGTGATCGGAGCCATCTACGGCTATCGCGTCATCCACGCGATGGCGGGCCTCTTGAGCGCCCTCGCCGGGCTGGCCCTGGTGCTCGCGTTCATCATGCTCTTCGTCGTCGTGGGCATGCCGTCCGGCGCGATGTCGGCCGGCTCGTTCGGCTGGGCCGGCTTCATGGGGACCATCTCGCTGGCGGCACTGTGGCAGATCGCGTACGCGCCGTACGTCTCGGACTACACCCGCTACATGCCCAAGGACACCGGTGTGCGCTCGGCCTTCTGGGCGACGTACTCCGGTTGCGTGCTCGGATCGCTGTTCCCGATGCTGCTCGGTGCTCTGGTCGGCGTCGCCTGGCCGACGGTCGACACCGTCACCGAGGTGCACCGCGCCGGCGGTGACATCGGCGGAGTGATCCTGGCCGTCTTCGCACTCGGCATCGCCGCGACCAACGCGATGAACCTCTACTGCGGTGCGCTCTCCACGTTGACCATCGGCCAGACGCTGCGGCCGCGCTGGCAGCCGCGTGCCGGGACCCGCACGGTGGTGTGCGTGGTGATCTTCGCGGTCGCGCTGGTGATCGCGATCGCCGGCAAGGGCGACTTCCTCGACAACTTCGAGAACTTCATGCTCCTGCTGCTGTGCGTGCTGATCCCCTGGACGGCCGTCAACCTGGTCGACTACTACCTGATCCGGCGCGGCGAGTACGACATCCCCTCGCTCTTCGAGCCCGACGGCGGCATCTACGGCCGGATCAACGTGCCAGCGGTCGGCTGCTACCTGCTCGGCATCCTGATCCAGATCCCCTTCCTCTCCAACGCGCTCTACACCGGTCCGGTCGCCAAGGCACTCGACGGCGTGGACATCTCCTGGATCGTCGGCCTGGCCGTGATCTGCCCCGTCTACTACTTCTGGGCGCGCGCCACCACGGCCTCCCGGGAGCGGATCGCGGCGGAGCCGGTGACCACGGTGGGGGAGCAGGCGTGAGCGAGCGGAGTCATCGGGACTGGGCGGCCCTGGCCGAGCGGATCGAGGTCCCGGCGCTCGCCTGGATCGAGGGCCCGGTCGCGGCGCTGTCCGGCGAGACCCGACCCTCGGTCGACCCGGCGACGGGACGTGTGCTGGCCGACGTCGCGGAGTGCGGCGTGGCGGACGTGGACCTGGCGGTCGCATCGGCCCGCCGGGCCTTCGACGACGGCCGATGGTCGCACGCGCACCCGCGCGAGCGCGCCGCCGTACTGACGCGGTGGGCCGAGCTCGTGCTTGCCAACGCCGACCAGCTGGCTGCTGGACAGCCTGGACGCGGGCAAGCGGATCGTGGACACCGCGACGATCGACGTGCCCGGCTCCGCCGCCATCCTGCGCGGGTACGCCGAGAGCCTGGATAAGGTGTACGGCGAGGTCGCTCCGACCGGACCCGGCGACCTGGCCGTGGTGACCCGCGAGCCGCTCGGCGTCGTCGCGGCGGTGGTGCCGTGGAACTACCCGCTCGAGATGGCGGTCTGGAAGCTGGCCCCGGCCCTCGCGGCGGGCAACAGCGTGGTGTTGAAGCCGGCCGAGGAGTCGCCGTTGTCGGTGCTGCGACTGGCGGAGCTGGCAGCCGAGGCCGGGCTGCCCGCGGGCGTGCTCTCGGTCGTGCCGGGCAGCGGTCCGGTGGTCGGTGCGGCGCTCGGCAGGCATCTGGACGTCGATGCCGTCACCTTCACCGGGTCCACCGACATCGGACGGATGTTCCAGGGCTACGCCGCCGCCTCGAACATGAAGCAGGTGTGGATCGAGGCGGGCGGCAAGAGCGCCGTCGTCGTCCTCGACGACGTCCACGACCTCGACGCGGTCGCCGCCGGCGTCTGCGCCGGCATCTTCACCAACGCCGGCCAGGTCTGCTCGGCGACGTCGCGGCTGGTGATCCAGCGGGGGGTCGCCGACGAGGTGATCGACCGCGTGGTCAAGCGGGCGGCCGCCGTGGCGGTGGGCGATCCGCTCGACCCGGCCACCGAGATGGGGCCGCTCGTCAGCGAGCGCCATGCCGAACGCGTCCTCGCGCTGATGCGGCGAGGCGCGCAAGAGGCCGGCGAGACGGTCGGCGGCGGCCCCCTCGAGGGTGCACCGACAGGCAGCTTCGTCCGACCTCAGGTGCTGATCGGCGTCGGTCCGGAGACGGACATCGCCCGGACCGAGGTGTTCGGCCCGGTGCTGGCGGTGCAGGTGGTCGAGGGCGAGCAGGAGGCGGTCGCGGTGGCGAACGGGACGCCGTATGCCCTGGCCGCAGGGCTGTGGACCGACGACCTGCGCCGTGCCCACCGGGTGGCGCGCCGCCTGCGTGCCGGGACGGTATCGGTCAACTGCGTCGACGCGCTCGACGTGGCCACGCCGTTCGGGGGCTTCGGGCACTCCGGGTACGGGCGCGACCTGTCGCTGCACGCGCTGGACAAGTTCACCGGTCTTAAGACGACCTGGTTCCACCATGGCTGAGCCGGATGCGCTCGGCCGCCACGCCCACGACTACCTCGTCATCGGCGGCGGTACGGCAGGCGCCCTGCTCGCCACCCGCCTCGCGGAGGGCGGTCTCGACGTCGCCCTGGTCGAGTGGGGGCCTGACGACGAGCACGAGCCGAGGGCCCGGGAGCTGCGCCGCTGGGACGAGATGCTCGAGGGTGAGTACGACCTCGACTACCGCTCGAAGCCCAACCTGCGCGGCAACTCCGACATCCGCCTGGCCCGGCTGCGCATCCTCGGCGGCTGCTCGACGGCGAACACGATGATCACCTGGCGCCCGCTCCGCGAGGATCTCGAGGAGTGGGTGCGGCTCGGCGCCGTCGGGTGGGACCCGGGGACGGTGCTGCCCTACTACGAGCGGCTGCGGACGCCGATCCATCCGGTGGCGCGCGAGGACCGCAACCCCTTCGTCGCGGACGTGATCACCAGCGCCGCCACCGCACTCGACCTGCCGGTGCGGGAGCGGTGGAATGACGGCCGCCTCGAAGAGTCCGCCAACGGCGTCGGGTTCTTCGAGGTCGGCTACACCCCGGAGACGAACCTGCGGTCCTCCACCTCCATCCACTACCTGCACCCGGCACGGGCGGCGGGGACGGGTCCGGAGGTCCTGACCGGGCTGCGGGCTGTCGGTCTGCTGCTCGCCGGTGAGACACCGCGGGCGGTCGGCGTGCGGGTGCAGGACGAGCACGGCCTCGAGTTCGAGATCGATGCTCGCGCCGAGGTCATCCTGTGCTGCGGTGCCATCGACACCCCGAGACTGCTGCAGCTGTCCGGGATCGGGCCGCGCGCCGTCCTCGAGGCGGCCGGTGTGCCGGTGCGCATCGAGCTGCCGGGCGTCGGGGAGAACCTCCAGGACCACGTCGAGGGTCTCGTGCTGTGGGAGGCGAAGCAGACGCCGCCGCCGGTCCGCGCCAGCGGTTGGGACGCCGGCGCGATGGTCAGCCTCGGTCCGGAGAACCGACCCGACGTGATGATGCACTTCCCTGTCGAGCCCTGGGCCGTGCAGGCCGAGCGCTACCTCGAGGAGCAGGGTGCGCCGGCCCTGCCGGAGCGGCTCCTCGCGATCGCGCCCAACGTCGCCAGGCCGCGCAGTCGCGGACGGACGTGGATCGAGTCGTCCGACCCGCACGCCGCGCCGGCCATCGACTACCGCTCGTTCACCGACGAGGAGGGGTACGACGAGCGGACGCTGCTCGAGGGCGTCCGCCTGGCCAGGCGGATCGCTCAGGAGGAGCCGATGCGCTCCTGGGTCGGCGAGGAGGTCTTCCCCGGAGCCACCGTGGTGGCGGACGAGGAGCTGTCGGCGATGGAGCGGGCGATCCACCAGACCGTTTACCACGTGAGCGGGACCTGCCGGATCGGCCGCAGCGACGACCCCGGAGCGGTCGTCGACAGCGAGCTTCGCGTCCACGGTGTCGCCGGGCTGCGGGTGGTGGATGCGTCGGTCCTGCCCACCCTCACTGCGGTCAATCCGGTCGGGACGGTGATGGTGGTGGCCGAGCGCGCGGCGGACCTCGTGCTGGCGGAGGCCTCGGTGCTCGAGGGGATCTGACGGCCCGCGCACGCTCGTCGGGGCGGCGGTCGCACAGCACGCGGGCTACCGTGCACCTTCTCAGCACCCCGCCGATGAGGAGACGCCGTGACCCGCGACCGCACCGTCCGCGCCGACGCCCGCGCCAACCGGCAGCGGATCGTCGAGGCGGCCGCGATGCTGTACGCCGAGGTGGGACCCGACGTCTCGTTCAACGCGATAGCGCAGCGCGCTGGCATCGGCAACGCGACGCTCTACCGCCACTTCGCCAGCCACGACGAGCTGCGTCAGGCCGTCTACCTCGCCCGCGTGCACGAGTCGGCCGTGCTCCTCACCGAGCTGGCTGCGACCGACGACCCGGCCGCCGAGCTGTCCCGCTACCTGACCTGGACGTTCGAGACCGCCGACCTCTCGCTGATCGGCCTCGGCATGGCCCACGGCGTGCGCTCGGAGGAGGTCGAGGAGGAGGTCGCCCGGGTCAAGGGCCTGTTCGACGACCTCGTACGCCGCGCGCACGACGCCGGCGTACTGGGCGAGGGGTTGTCGCGCACGGACGTGCTGGTGGCAGCGGCCGCGCTGATCCACGTGGCGCGGCACGAGGAGGTGCCCGTCGAGCGCGGCGCGACCTTCCTCGAGGTGGTGCTACGCGGCCTCGGCCTCACCGAGTGAGGAGCGCGGTGTGCGCGCCACCATCCGCGTCGCAGGCGCGGGGCGACGGCGACGATGGGTCACCAGCCACGAGCCCAGCACGATCGCCTGGCCGATGATGACGTCGATCGCCCAGTGGTTGGCGGTGGCGACGACGACCACCGCGGTTCCCAGCGCGTAGACGACGCCGAGGGTGCGCAGCACCCGGGACCGAGTAGCACTCCAGATCGCGAGCGCCACCCACAGCGCCCAGCCGGCGTGCATGGAGGGGAAGGCGGCCAGCTCGTTGGTCAGGCCGCCCAGTCCCTTGGGCGCGGAGGCGTCGGCACCCCACCAGCCGGAGTTGGCGTGCAGCGCCATCACGTCGGTGAAGCCGATGATCATCCGCGGCGGCGCCGTCGGCATGGTGAGGTAGAACCCCAGCGCGATCGTGGTGGCGAGCGCCAGGGCGCGGCGTGCGGGCACGTAGACGTCGCGACTGCGGCGGAACAGCCAGAGCAGGACGCCCGCGGTGACGACGTAGTGCAGGCTCGCGTACCAGTAGTCGGCCATCAGGCCCAGCCAGCCGTGCATCGTCGCTATCCGGTTGAGCCACTGCTCGCCCGGCAGGTGCAGGGAGCGCTCGATGCGTTCGAGATCGGTGGCCCGGGTCAACGCCTTGGGCAGGTTGCCGTCGGCCAGCGTGCGCGCCGCCGAGTAGCCGACGTACAGCAGGCCGATGATGGTCAGCTCGCGCAGCGCAGGCGCGAGCCGGGTTCGGAGCCGATCCATCGTGTGCCCTTCCTGCCGCCAGTCCATGGGGACAAACGGGGATGTTATCCCCGGATATTCCTCGGATGGGGTATCCGGGCCCTTCGTACCCGTTTGACGCTGATCACATCGCGTAGGCTCGCAAGCATGGGTCGCCAGCTTCGACCCCTTGGGGCCGTCATCGCGTTGACGTCGTCAGCGCTCCTCCTCGGCGCGTGCGGGGGCGACGTCGATAGCGGCCAGCCTGCAGCGACGAACGCCTCGACAGGCTCGGCGAACGAAGGGTCGCCGACGGCAGCAGTGTCGACGGCCTCCTCCGGTCCGACAGCACCGCCGGCGAGCGCACCCCAGGCCCGCAAGGCGAAGTCTCGGGTGAAGGTGCTGCACACGATCGCCCACGGCATCCAGGTGCCCTGGGGCATCGCCGAGCTGCCGAGCGGCCGGGTCCTGGTGGGTTCGCGTGACAACGGCCGGATCTACCGCCTCGACGTCAAGGCACGCACGCGTACGCCGGTCGGCACCGTCACGGCGTCCGTCTCCAACGTCGACGTCGGCGGCGAGGCGGGGCTGCTCGGACTCGCTGTCTCGCCGAGGTTCTCGACCGATCACCGGGTCTACGTCTACTACTCCACCCACCGTGACAACCGGATCGGCTGGATGACCTATCGGGGCGGCCGGCTCGGCCAGCCGCACCTCATCCTGACCGGCATCCCGCACGGCGTGCACCACAACGGCGGCCGGATCGCGTTCGGCCCGGACGGCATGCTCTATGCCGGCACCGGCGAGACCATGGTCCCCTCGCTGGCGCAGAAGAAGTCTTCCCTCGGCGGGAAGGTGCTGCGGATGACGCCGTCGGGCAAGCCGGCGCCGGGCAACCCGTTCGGCACGCTGGTCTACACCTACGGCCATCGCAACGTCGAGGGGCTCGCCTTCGACCCGCACGGGCGGTTGTGGGCCTCGGAGTTCGGCGACCACACCGCCGACGAGCTCAACCTGATCCGCGCCGGGCACAACTACGGCTGGCCCGCCACCCAGGGCAAGACGTCGAACCCGAAGTACACCAGCCCGGTCGCGCAGTGGGGGACCAGCGTGGACTCGCCCAGCGGCATCGCCTACGCGAACGGTGCCATCTGGATGGCTGCGCTCAAGGGCGAGCGACTGTGGCGGATCCCGCTCCACGGCACCAAGGCAGGCAAGCCGCGCGCCTTCCTGGTGGGCAGGTATGGGCGACTGCGCAGCGTGCTGGCGCTCGGGCCGCACCGGTTGCTGGTGACCACCAGCAACCGCGACGGACGTGCCACGGCGCGCCGGGGCGATGACCGGGTGCTGCTGCTGAAGGTGCGCTGAGCAGCGCCCTCTGCGTCCTCAGCGCGATGCCGGTGTCACGGTGGGCTCCAGCGTGAGAGCCAGGCGAGGGCACGACCGGACGGCCAACCGGGCCGAGGACAGCTCCCGCACGGTGAGATCGCGGCCGTCGATGATGGGGAAGCCCCACTCGTCGAGTGTGATGCGCTCGGAGAGGAGCCGCGCGCACAGCCCGTGCCCGTCGCAGCGGGTCCAGTCCACCTGCAGGTGCTTCACCGTGGTCCTCCCAGCGGAAGCGCACTGAGCACGGGACGGCCGCAGCCGCCGCCGCGCTCGTGTCGGGAGAGGTCCTCGGCATACGCCTGCAGGCCCGAGGCGACGAATCGCGCGGCACCGTCGGGGTGGCTGCAGGCTCCGCGTCCCGGCACCAGGCCGAGTCGGCGGCGGAGCCCGGCGGTGTCGGCGCGCTGGCCCCTGGCCAGGGCGGTGAGGTCGCCGGCGATGGCGGCCAGGCCGAAGACGCACGGTCCGCACTGGCCGACCGACTCGCCCGCCAGCCACGCGGCCACCCGCGCGATCTCCCCGATCGGACAGGTCGTCTCGGGGAGGGTCGCGACGACGCCCGCTCCCCAGCCGATCCCCGCGGCCCGTAGGGCCGGCCGCTCGATGCGCAGGTCCGTGGCAGCGGTCCAGCTGCCGTGGTAGCCGCCGATCAGCAGCGGCCGCGAGGTGCCGACGAGGCTGGCCAGGGTGGTTCCGTGCGGGACCTCGACGACGCTGGTGCCGTGATCGGGCGTGTGCACGCTCACGAGCGTGGTGCCCGGCTCCGCTGCGGTGCCGACGCTGGCGAATCCCTCGGGACCGTGCGCGGCCAGCAGCGCCAGCTGGGCGAAGGTCTCCACGTTGGAGGCGAAGGTCGGCCGTCCACCGACGCCGCGGACGGTGGGGAGCACGCGCCGCCCGTTCGGTACGGCGGGGCGTTGGTCGAGCCCGTTGACCAGAGCCTGCACCTCGCCACCGACGAACCCGTTCTCCGTGTGCACGACCCGCACCCGGCCACCGGCACCGCGCTGGTGGCTCGCGGCCTGGAGCGCCGCGACGCTGCTTGCGTCGGCCACGGCGAGCACGACCTCGCGGCTGTGCAGCGCACCGGCGACGAGCAACGCACCGTCGAGGACCAGACCGGGGACGCAACGCATCAGCACCCGGTCCTTCCAGCTCGCCGGCTCACTCTCGCTGCCGTTGACCAGGACCGTCGCGCCACGCCCGACCGATGCCAGCTTGGCGGCGACGGGGAAGGCGGCGCCGCCCCTGCCGAGCAGCCCGGCAGCGCGGGCCGCCTCCACCAGCCAGCGCTGATCGCGGGCGGGCACGGCAGGGGTGTCGCCGGCCAGCAGTCGAGCGGTGCCCACGACGTAGACCGGCGGCGTCGCCTGGGCGGAGGGCGTGATCGTGGCGGTGCTCATCGGCGGACTCCTGGGGTTGAGGTGATGGCGGTGAGGCGACGGTGGCCACGAGGGTCGAGGACGCGCCGTGGTCGTACGGCAAGGCGTTGGGTGAGCGTCGCTGCCACGGCGACGGCACAGACGGCGTAGACGGCGATCGCCCACGCCTGTCGGGTGTCGCTGCCGCCGAGGACGCCGTGCAGCATCGCCAGCCCCCAACCCACGTAGGCCGAGCTGTGCACCGCGCGCCAGGCCCGGTCCGTGTGCGGGAATCTGGCGAGCGCCCCGCGAGCGGCTCCCGAGACGGAGGTGAGCGCGACGGCATAGAGAGCGAGCGTCCCCAGTGCCATCGCAACCGCGCGGTAGCCCGCCGTGAACGGGAGCAGGGCGCCACCGAGCGAGACAGGCACGTAGGCGTCGAGGACCACGCAGGCGAGGTGCAGGACCAGCAGCACCAGTCCGACCAGGGCGGTGGAGCGGTGCAGCAGCTGGCGCACCATCCGTCGGTCGAGGCCCTGGGCCGTTGCCGTCCCGTGCGTGCTCAGCGCCCCCAGCGCCGTGGCGGCGGTGAGGACGACCAGCGCGCTGAAGCCGAGACCGCGCATCAGGTACCAGAGAGTCACGATGCCACCGCCGGCGCGGCGCCGGGCCAGGCACCGCAGGTGGTGAGCGTGCCGTCCTGTGCGACCAGGCGCGCGCCGTACCGGTGCGAGGCGAGGGCGGCCTCGGCACCGTCAGCGTCGACGAGCATCCAGGTGGAGACGACGTTCGCGGACAGTGCGGTGGGCGCCCAGACCGTCGCGGTCCGCCAACGGGTCCGGGCCGGTTGACCGGTGTGAGGGTCGAGCACGTGGTGGCACTCGCCACCGGCCGTGTCGCGCCAGCGTCGGCCGAGGATCGAGGAGGTGGTCAGGGCACCGTCGCGCGGTACGACGCTCTCGCTGGGGCCGTCCTCGGTCTCGGCCACCTCGACCTGCCAGCCGCCGGCCGGCGTGCCCAGCACGGCCAGGTCGCCGCCGAGGGAGACCAGCGCAGGTCCGGTGAGCCGACGACGGAGCCGGCGGATCGCCTCGTCGACGGTCCAGGCCTTCGCTGTCGCGCCGAGGTCGAGGCCGACGCCTGCCGGTAAGCCGACAAGGGAGAACGCTCGATCGATCCGCACATCGCGCCACGAGTGCCGGCGTACTCGGGGCACGGCGGGGGAGGCCGGGCGCCGGCGGACGTCGGCGATGTCCGCGTCGTACCCGTTGGCGACCAGGTCGGCGGCCAGGGTGGGATCGATCGCACCCCCGGTGTCGCGGGCCACCTGGCGGCCGAGCGTGATCAGACGCAGCGCCAAGGGTGACACGGCGGTCATCCGTCCGGCGCGGTCGTTGATCCGGGCGAGGTCCGAATCCTCGCGGAACCGGCTGACGGCGGCGTCCACCTCGGCGATGACGTGATCCACGATCGTGACCGCCAGGTCGAGGTCTCGCCTCGCCGCGGTCACGCGCATCGTGCAGGACCAGTCCTGCCAGGTCATCGTGTCGATGTCGGAGGTCATGACGCGTGGCTCGAGCCGTGCGAGGACTGACCGGTCGACTGGCTGGTGGACTGGCTGTTCGACTGTGTGGAGTCGGAGCTGCTGCCCGTGTCGCTGCTGCCCGTGTCGCTCGAGCCGTCGGTGGAGCTGAAGGTCTGGTCCTGGGAGGTCTGGTCCTGCGTCGTGGTCTGGCTGCTCGACGTGGACGGCGTATCCGTCGTGGTGGTGCCGGTGGTGTTGGTGGTCATAGCGGCGGCGCCGTGCCCGGCCGTCACGGCGACCACCGCGGCGGTGGCACCGGCGCCACCGGCGATGATGCCGGCCAGGTAGCGCCGGGAGCGGCTGAGGATCCGGGTGCGAGGGTTGGTCTCGGTGCTCATGGAACGAGCCTCGCTCGCCGTGCGCTAGGCCTTCCTCAGCGGAGGTTCAAATCAACGTCAAGAGTTGGTGAGAGCCGGCTGAGGGTCGGTCTTGAGGACGAGCCTGACACCGTGGGCGACCGGGTCCTGGAGCAGGTGGAGGGATCCCCCCGACGCCTCGGCGGCCGCCCGCGCGATGTCCAGGCCGAGGCCCGTGGAACCGCGGTCGCTGCGGCCCCGCTGCAGCGCTGTCGCGGGGATGCCGGGACCTTCGTCGAGTACGTCGAGGTAGGCGCCGTCGGTCGTCTGGGTCAGGCGGACGGTGAAGGCAGTGCCCTCCGGGGTGTGGGCCACGACGTTCTCCAGCAGGGCGTCGAGTGCCGCGGAGAGGTCCTCCTCGGCCGTCCGCACCCAGACCGGCTGGTCGGGCACGCTGAGCGTCACCGGGCGGCCCTGGTCCTCGGCCAGCGGAGTCCAGAACGTGGCCCGCTCGCGCACCACGGCGCCCGCCTCGCAGCGTGGGTGCAGCCCCTCGCGGACCGGCCGCCGCGCGGCCTTGATGAGCTGGGTCAGGGAGCGTTCGAGCAGGGCGACCTGCTCCTCGAGGTCGTGGGTCCTGGCTCCGGGCGGCAACGCCTCGACGGCCAGGCGTACGGCGGTGAGCGGTGTGCGCAACCGGTGGGAGAGGTCCGCCGCCGCCTCCCGCTCCTGCAGCAGCAGCTCGTCGATCCGGTCCGCGAGGGCGTTGAGCTCGATGGCGACCCGGGCGACCTCGTCCGGACCTCCGACCGGCGCACGGGCCTCGAGGCGACCACTGCTGAGCGCGACGGCCGTCTCGGCGGTGCGCTGCAGGGGTCGTACGAGGCGCCGCGCGGTCAGGTCGGCGGCGAGCCAGGCCAGCATGATGAGCACCAGGGAGCTGCCACCGACGATCAGGTAGCGCTCCCTGATCGTGTCGGCGACCGAGTCGTCGGTGACCAGGGAGAGCACCTGTGCCACGCCCTGATCGTTCTGGGCGAGCACCTGGACCACCCGGCCGCCGTCGACGTCGAAGGTGCGAGCGGTGGAGACCTGGCCGAGGTTGTCCTGATCGTGGTCGCCGTGCACATCCGGAGCGCGCTGCTGGGGCAGCTGGCCCAGGACGCTGGAGTCGAGACCGGCGCCGAGCACGTCGCCGTCACCCATGATCACGGTGACGGGGGTGTTCCCGCGCTCGTTCAGGCGGGTGAGGTAGGACTTGAGGAGGTCGTCGTCGACCTTGCCGGTGCTGATGTAGTCGGCAGCGCTCTGCGCCGCGTCGGTCGCATGGCGGGCCGCGTCGCCGTACGCGCTGGACCTCAGCAGCAGGGCGATCGGGACCGCAGCCAGGACGACGACGAGCGTGGCGACCCCCACGGCGAGCGCGATCACGCGCGAGCGCAGGGTGCCGAACAGTCTCATGCCGGCTCGACCAGCTTGACCCCGACGCCGCGCACGCTGATCAGGAACCGAGGCTCGGCGGCGGTCTCGCCGAGCTTGCGACGCAGCCACGACAGGTGGACGTCGACGGTGCGATCGGCTCCGCCCCACGGCTGCTGCCACACCTCGGTGAGCAGGGCCTGCTTGCTGACCACCTCGCCGCGTCGCTGCATGAGCAGATGCAGGAGGTCGAACTCCTTGCGGGTGAGCTCGAGAGGAGTGCCGTCCAGCACGACGGTCCGCCCGACCGGGTCGAGCACCAGGCCGCCGACCACGAGGCGCTGGTCCTCGTCGACGGGGACGCGGGTCCGTCGGAGCACGGCCCGGATCCGGGCGTCCATCTGCGCCGCGGAGAACGGCTTGACGAGGTAGTCGTCGGCGCCGGCGTCGAGGAGCCGGATGACCTCGGTCTCGTCGTCACGGGCCGTGGCGACGATGACCGGCGCGGCCTTGAGCGCGCGCGTCACCTCGAGCACGCGTGAGCCGTCGATGTCGGGGAGTCCGAGGTCGAGCAGGACCACCTCGTGGTTGTGCGAGGTGATGGCGGCCATCGCCTCGGCACCGGTCGCCACCGGCGTCACGACATGTCCCAGCTGGGTCAGGGCGCGACTCAGTGCGATCCGGATGGCGCTGTCATCCTCCACCAGCAATACGTCGGCCATGCCCGAAGGCTACTGACCGACTGCGGCGACAACGTGCGGCTTGAGCCGGATTTGAGGCTGCCTTGCACCGTGGCTGAGGCTTCGGGACCGGCCGAGCGGCTGACGGCTCGGCTACGGTGGCAAGCATGGGAGTGCGGAGCTATCTCGTCGCCCAGGTGGCCACGGTGGTCGCGACCGATCGTGCTCTGCGCACCGAGGCGCCGGGAACGATCGACTCGGTGCACGACGCCCGCGTCGCCGTACGCCGGGTCCGCAGCGTGCTCCGGGTCTTTCCCGAGCTGTCCGACGATGCCATTGTCGAGACGCTGTCGTCCTGGTCGGACCGACTGGGTGCCGTGCGCGAGGCCGAGGTGCTGGCACAGACCCTGACGCCGGCGTGCTCGCCCGCCCTGTGGGAGTGGGTGGCGCCGCAGGTCGCGGCCGAGCGAGCCGCGGCCCTGACGGCGTTGGGCACGGAGCTGAACACTGCCGAGCACCGCGAGCTCCTCGACGCCCTGGAGGCGCTCGCCCTGCGCCCGAAGGAGCACAGGCTGCACAAGAGCCGCCGGGTCCGGCACGCCGACAAGGTGGCCGACAAGCGGCTGCGCGCAGCCGGTGAGGACCCCGAGCAGCTGCACCGCGCCCGCAAGGCGGCCAAGCGGGCGAGGTACGCCGCGGAGGCGGTCGGGGATGCCGAGACCGCCAGCCGGTGGGAGGACGTGCAGGACGCCTTGGGTGAGCATCATGACTGCGTGATCGCGCTGCGACGGCTGGACGGCGTACCGGCGGGGTTGGCGGGCGACGCGGAGGACGCGCGGAGCTCGCTGCGCGACCGCGCCGCCGCCGCGCTGGGTCGGCTCTGAGGCTGACGTGCCCGTCGGCTAGTCCCGCCGACCCTGGCGCGAACCGCGGTAGGCCGCCTCGCGCAGCGCCGACAGCGGCCGGACCGGCCGCAGCCCGGGCGCGGCGTGCAGCATCGGATCGAAGGCGATCGACTCGTCGGCACCCACCTCGTCGACGACGAGTCGCCCGACCTCGTGCCACCGGGGGTGCGATTCGAGGACGTCGAAGGCGAGCGGGCGGCTCTCGCTCACCGCGCTGAGGGCTGCGGGCGAGGCGTCCGCGGTCCAGTCGGTGACCGGCCGGAGCACGATCAGGGTGCTGCCGCCGTCGGCGGTGGCGTAGGGCAGCACCGTGCTGAAGGCGCGCGAGGTCCAGCGCCGGGCGGGGAGCACCAGCCAACGCGCCCACGTCGGTTGCGCGGTGGTGGTGAGAAGCAGGTCGATCGGTTGCGCGTCAGCACCTGCGTCGGTGGCGTCGGTGGTGGCGTTGGCGGCGTGCGCCGGCGCGACCCGAACGGCCAGACCGAGCAGGTCGGGGGACCGGTCCGGGAGCCCGATGCCCCGGGAGAGTCGGACGGTGACGGAGTGCTCGCCCCGGCCCAGCGCCCCGCCCAGCGCGGAGTCACCGCCGTCGATCAGCAGCCGGCCGTGGCCGACGCGTCCGACCGGGTGGAACGCTCGCGCGTCGCGCAGTCGCGCCAGTCGTCGGAATCCCGCGGTCACCGGTGGTAGCTGCATGAGGCTCGGTACCCTCGACCGCCACAGGCTGACGTCTCGACCTACTAGCCTGACGCCATGCCAGCCCCACGCCTCGGTGACGTCGTCGATCTGCTGCACGGGTGGTACCCGCCGGACACGGCGGCGGGGTGGGACGCGGTCGGGTTGGTCAACGGCGACCCGGAGGCGCCCTGCGAGAGGGTGCTGTTCGCGGTCGATCCGACGCTGCCGGTGGCACAGGAGGCGGCGCAGTGGGGGGCCCAGCTGCTGGTCACGCACCACCCACTGTTCCTCAAGCCCGTGCACGGGTTCGCGCCGACGACACCGAAGGGGCGCACGCTGTGGGCGCTCTCGCAGGCCGGCTGCGGGCTGCTGGCCGCGCACACCAACGCCGACCAGGCCGAAGCCGGGGTCAGTGAGGCGATGGCGCTCGCGCTCGGACTGCAGGACATCCGCCCCCTCGAGCCGGCCGCACCCGCCGCGGCCGAGCAGCTGGACAAGCTGACCACCTACGTACCCGCGGCGGACGCCGACCGCCTTCGCCGGGCCCTTGCCGACGCCGGCGCAGGTCGGCTCGGCGACTACGACAACGCCAGCTTCTCGACCCCGGGCGAGGGCCGGTTCCGCCCGCTGGACGGCGCAGCCCCGCACATCGGGGCCGTCGGCGAGCTCAGCGTGGTCGACGAGGTCAGGATCGAGGCCGTCCTGCCGCGCGTACGTCGCAGCGCGGTCATCGAGGCACTGCTGGTGGCACATCCCTACGAGGTCCCGGCGTACGACGTCGTCGAGCTGGCCCCGACCGTGCCCGCGCAGACCGGCTTCGGCAGGATCGGCACCTTGCCGACGCCGATGACGCTGGCCGACTTCGCCGCCCACGTCGCCGGCAGCGTGCCGCGGACGACGGCAGGAATCAGGGCCGGTGGACGAGCGGACCGAACGATCCGGACGGTCGCGCTGTGCGGGGGCGCCGGCGACTCGCTGCTGCCGGTGGTCCGTTCTTCGGGTGCCGACGTCTACGTCACCAGCGATCTCCGGCACCACCTGAGCAGCGAGTTCCTGGAGCAGGACGGGGCCGCACTGGTCGACGTACCGCACTGGGCGGCTGAGTGGACCTGGCTCCCGCTGGTGGCAGGGCGGCTGCGGGCCGCTCTGGGGGATAGGGTGGAGGCGCGCGTCTCGGAGATCGTCACCGACCCGTGGACAGTGCGCATCTGATCTCACATCTCAAGAGGAGCACTGGTGAAGGCCGACCCGTTCGCCCAGTTGAAGCTGCTGGACATCGCCGAGATCGACGCACGGATCCTGCAGCTGCGCCACCAGCTCAAGAACCTCCCGGAGACCCAGCAGATCCGCGACCTGCAGGTCGAGCGGAAGAAGATCGACGACGTCGCCATCGACGTACGCACGCGACGTGACGACCTCGCGCTGGCGCAGACCAAGGCCGAGAAGGACGTCGAGTCGGTCCGGGTGCGGCGTGCCAAGGAGCAGCAGCGCATCGACGCGGGCCAGGTCACCAACCCCAAGGATCTCGAGCGTCTCCAGGCCGAGCTGGCCAACATCGACCGCCGGATCGGCGTCCTGGAGGACGAGGAGCTCGAGGTGATGGAGCAGCTCGAGTCCGCCACCACCGAGGCCGTCGGCTTCGACTCCCAGGTCGCCGAGATCGAGGCGAAGGTCGCCGAGCTCACCGCGGCTCGTGCCGAGCGCGGTGCCGAGATCGAGCGCAAGCTGGCCGACGTCATCGCCGAGCGCGAGCCAGCGATCGAGGGACTGCCCGCCGACCTGCTGGCCCTCTACGACAGGCTGCGCGAGCAGCACGGTGTCGGCGCCGCCGAGCTGCGTGCCCGTCAGTGCGGCGGCTGCCGGCTCAGCGTCGAGCCCGCCGAGCTGTCCCGGATCCGCACCGCTCAGAGCAACGAGGTCATCCGGCACGAGGAGTGCGGCGTGATCATGATCCGCACGGCCGAGTCCGGTCTGTGACAGGTGTTGTGACCTCTCGGGTCCTGATCGAGGCGGACGGCGGCTCGCGGGGCAACCCCGGGCCTGCGGCGTACGGCGCCGTCCTCAAGGATGCTGCCACCGGTGAAGTGCTGGCCGAGGACGGCACCCCGATCGGGATCGCGACCAACAACGTCGCCGAGTACTCCGGCCTCATCGCCGGCCTGCGACTCGCCGCCGAGTTCGCGCCCGACGCCGAGGTCGAGGTCCGGATGGACTCGAAGCTGGTCGTGGAGCAGATGAGCGGCCGCTGGCAGGTCAAGCACCCCGCGATGAAGCCGCTCGCCGCCGAGGCGAAGGCGCTGGCGCCGGCGGGCACCGTCTACACCTGGGTGCGGCGCGAGCTGAACAAGCACGCCGACCGGCTCGCCAACGAGGCCCTGGACGGCCTGCGACACGGCGTGAGCGTCGCGGAGCGCGAGGACACCAGCCTGGTCGCCGAGGTCGAGTCGGTCCGTGCCGAGGTGCCGGCCCGCGGCTGGTCCCGCCCGGGCGCCGCCACCACCCTGATCCTGCTGCGTCACGGTGTCACGCCGCACACCCTGGAGAAGCGTTTCTCCGGCGGCCTGGCCTCGGCCAACCCGCCGCTGTCGGACGACGGCCGGGCCCAGGTCCGCGCGTCGGCCGAGTGGCTGATGCCGCTCAAGGAGCGGATCAGCGCCATCATCGCCTCACCCGTACGGCGAACCCGTGAGTCGGCGCAGATCGCTGCCGACGTACTCGGCAAGCAGGTGAGCGAGGAGCCAGGCTTCGCCGAGATGGAGTTCGGCGAGTGGGACGGGCTGACCTTCGCCGAAGTGGGGGAGCGGTATCCCGGCGAGCTGGAGCGCTGGCTGCGGTCGTTGGAGGAGGCACCGCGCGGCGGTGAGTCGTTCCGGGCCGTGGAGAAGCGGGTCCTGGACGGGCTGGACCGGTTGCTGGAGCGCCACCACGGCGAGACGGTGCTGGTGGTCAGTCACGTGACCCCGATCAAGACGTTGGTCGCACGAGCGCTCGAGGCCGAGCTGGACGCGGTCTACCGGATGGAGCTGGCGCCGGCGTCGATCAGCGTGATCACGTTCTACGACGACGGCAACGACGGGTCGACGCGCGGCTCGCTGCGGCTGTTCAACGCGCTGCCGCCGTCGCGGGATCCGATCGCGACCGTCTCGACCTGGTAGCGGGTCTCCTCAGAGCTCGCCGACCACCACGTCGAGCTGCACGCCCGTCTTCCCGGGTGCTGACGTCTCGACGGTCCAGCCCAGGTCGCGCAGCGCGTCGGCGAGCGCCGCAGGAGTGCGAGGAGCGGCACCCGACTCCATCAGGGCGCGCACGATCCGGCCCTTGGTGGCCTTGTTGAAGTGGCTCACCACCTTCCGCGCACCGCCGACCTCGTGCAGCACCCGCACCGTCGCGGTCCGCGCGGCCACCTCGTCGGGCCGCCAGAACGCCGCGTAGGTGCCGCTGCGCAGGTCGACCAGCAGGCCGTTGCCCAGTGCCTCGAGCACGCCGTCACCGAGGTGGCGACGCCAGTGCGCCTGCACCCCGCCGAGACCGGGCAGGGTGGTGTCGCCGGAGAGCCGGTACGCGGGGATCCGGTCGCCCATGCCGACCAGCCCGAAGACGGACGAGGTCACCATCACCCGGGACGCGGCCCGGCGCTTCGCGGCGGTGGAGAGCGTCGAGGCATCGAGGGCGTCGTACAGGACGCCCGTGTAGATCGTGTCGGCCCGCGCCGTGGCCGCCTCGTGCAGGGAGGCGTTGAGCGCGACCAGTTCCGGCTGGGTCTTGGGTACGCCGAGGACATCCATGGCGACCGCCGGATCCCCCGAGCACAGTGTCACCAGCGCCTCGATCACCGTCGAGCGCGCCGACGTCAGCGACGGCAGTGAGAGGGAGGACAGATCGAGCGGGGCACCGCGACGCGGAGCCGATTTTCCCTCGGACGGCGGCAACAGGATCAGCACGAGCGGCTATCTTTCCAAGGTGCCCAGCAATCAAGTGATCCGGGTCGCCCAGGCCGACGACGGAGTCGCCGCGCAGACACTGCGTGACGGCATCCACCAGCTCCAGCAGGAGCTCGACGTGACAGCGGGGTTCCCGCCGGAGGTCGAAGCAGCAGCAGCGGCGGCTGCGCGGAGTCCACGGCTGCCCAACCTCGATCGGACCGATCTGCCGTTCATCACCATCGACCCGCCGACGTCGATGGACCTGGACCAGGCGATGCACCTGGCGCGCCACGGCGACGGCTACACGGTGCATTACGCGATCGCCGACGTGGCCGCCTTCGTCAGTCCGGGCGGACCCATCGACGTCGAGGCGCACAAGCGCGGCGAGTCGCTCTACGGCGCCGACTCGTTGATCCCGCTGCATCCGAAGGTCATCTCCGAGGACGCCGCCAGCCTGCTGCCCGGCGAGGTCCGGCCGGCATTGCTGTGGACGATCGAGCTCGACGCCGACGGCGAGGGCATCTCGGCGCACGTCGAGCGAGCGCGGGTGCGCTCCACGGCCAAGCTCGACTACGCCGGCGTGCAGCAGCAACTCGACGACGGCACCGCGTCGGAGATGCTGCAGCTGCTGCGTGAGATCGGCCAGCTGCGTCAGCACATCGAGGCCAAGCGCGGCGGCGTCAACCTCACGCTGCCGGACCAGGAGATCGAGGTGACCGGCGACCAGTGGCGACTGGCGTTCCGCAGCCAGCTGCCGGTCGAGGAGTGGAACGCCCAGATCTCGCTGCTGACCGGGTTCGGTGCTGCCTCCCTGATGGTCTACGCGCGCGTCGGCGTGCTGCGCACGCTGCCGCCGCCGGACCCGCACGACGTGCAGCGGCTGCACCGCACGGCCACGGCGCTCGGGATCGACTGGCCGGCCGAGATGCTCTACGGGGACTTCATCCGCACGCTGGACCCGACCAACTCCAAGCACGCGGCCATGACGGTGGCGTGCACCCGGCTGCTGCGCGGCAGTGGCTACGCCACCTTCGACGGCGAGCTGCCGGAGCTGAGCGAGCACGCCGCGCTGGCCTCGGAGTATGCGCACGTGACCGCGCCGCTGCGCCGCCTCGTCGATCGCTACGCCGGTGAGATCTGCGTGGCGCTGTGCGCCGATCAGCCGGTGCCGGACTGGGTGCACCACGCGTTGCCGAACCTGCCTGACGAGATGCGGAGCTCGGGCCGCCGTGCCGCGACGTACGAGCGTGGTGTCACCGACCTGGTGGAGGCGGGCGTGCTGGCGCCGCACGTCGGCAAGACCTTCGAGGGTGTCATCGTCGAGGTCGACGAGAAGGCCGGGACGCGGGGCAGCGTCACGCTGCGCGAGCCGGCCGTCGAGGCCGGCGTGAGTGGCGAGGAGCCGCTGCCGCTGGGCACCGACGTCACCGTCACCCTCGTCACCGCCGACGTGGCGACGCGGAAGGTGGCTTTCAGGCTGGCGTAGCTGCGCCGGCGCGCCGCCGGCGCAGGATCACCACCTGCAGCCCGATGATGACCACGATCGCCGCACCGATCGCGCCGTAGGTGAGGTAGGTGCCGGTGTGGCTGCCGGGCACGTAGGTCAGCGTGCCGGTGATGCTCGCCGCGGTGGCGCCGTAGTGGATCGGGATCGTCCAGTCCTTGATCAGGTGCTGGTGCTTCGGGTCCTTCTCGACGTTCGGCGGGTTGATCGTGCCCATCCAGTGGATGCGGTGGTCGTGCCACTGGGCGTGGTTGGTCGAGTTGAGCTTCACCCACACCGGTGCCGCGCTCGCGTTGGCGTCCTTGGGCACCTCGATGACGTTCAGCTTGTTGAGGGCGACCGCCGGCGAGAGCTTGTTCTCCCACACGCCGTCAGCGGTCACCTTGAGGTACTGGTCGTGCTGGTAGCCCTCGATGATCAGCGGCGTCGAGCTGGTGTTGGTGACGGTGATCTGCTCGCCGTTGCCGGGTGCGCGGACGATCACGCCGGCGATCGCCGGCGTGATGCCGGTCACCTTGGTGACGTAGGTGGAGAAGCCGTCGGCGTACGCCGGGACGGGCAGCAACAGCATCAGCACGCTCAGCAGCGCGGCGCAGCGGCGCACAGCAGGGTTCCTCTCGACAGGGGTGTTCCGGGGTACAGGTCGGCGTGGAGGCCCCGTCGGTTCCCGCAGGTCTCGAAGGGCTGGCTACAGTCGCTCCCCGTGACCGCTGCGACCGACCCTCGTGCGGACGCGTGGACGCTGCTCGCCTGCGCCGCTCGGGACGCCGCACCTGAGGACCGACCCCGGGCCACCGAGGCCTTCGCCGCCGCGACCTGGCAGGACGTGTGGCGGCTCTGCGCCCACCTCGGCGATCGGGACCGTGCCGACGACCTGACCCAGGAGACCTACCTCCGGGTGCTGCGCTCGCTGGGCTCCTACCGGGGCGAGTCGCCGGTGCGGCCGTGGCTGTTCAGCATCGTGCGCCGGGTCGTGGCGGACGACATCGCCGCGCGCCAGCGGCGCCGCCGCGAGCCGGTCGGCGCGATCCGCGACGTACCCGACCACCAGGGGAGCGTGGTGCTGGAGTCACTGCTGGAGTCCCTCGATCCCGACCGGCGGCTCGCGTTCGTGCTCACCCAGGTGCTCGGCTACTCCTATGTCGACGCCGCCGAGGCGTGCGAGTGTCCGGTCGGCACCATCCGCTCGCGGGTCGCGAGGGCCCGCGAGGATCTGGTCGCCATGATGGACGGCGCCCGCGACCGCAGGCTCGCCTGACCCTCTGGTCCGGAGATGGGCAAAGGGGCACGGGCGTGCCCCTTTGCCCATGTCGTCGGCTACGGCTCCCGAACGGCGGGAACCAGAACGGCGCCGGCGCCGACCTGTCCAGCGTGAGGTGTTCTGATGCCCGGGAGGCCCTCTCGGCCCGGTACGACGGCGAAGCCGTCCCGGTCGAGGAGGCAGCGCTGCGCGCCCATGTCGTGGGGTGTGCCGAGTGTGCGGCGTTCGAGGGTTCGCTCGCGCCCGCCGACCAGCTCGTCCGCCGCGAGGTCGCCGAGCCAGCGCCCGACCTCGGACGGCGGATCGTGACCACGGCTGCCGCGCAGGCGAGCCGGCGGCGTACGGCTGTTCGGACGGCGTTGCGTCTCGGCGTTGCGCTGCTGGGTGTCTTCGAGCTGGTCACCGCGGCCGTGGAGATGCTCGACAGCCACGACCACGAGTCGCACGAGTCCTCCTCCTTCACGGTCGCGCTGTGCGTGGCGATGATCTACGCGGCGCTGCGCCCGCGCCTGGCCCGTGGCTACGTCCCGGTGCTCGCCAGCGCGTCGGTGCTGCTGCTGCTCACCTCCGTCGAGGACGTCGACCACGGCGCCATCGGATTCACCCACGAGCTGCCGCACCTGGGGATCCTGCTCGGCACCTTCCTGCTGTGGCTGCTCGCCATCGAGGACTCGGGCGGACCACAGCTGCACCGGTCCGGCGCGCGCCGGACGACCCGGACGGCGCGGCCAGCGCCACCGCCACGGTTGCGCGCTGTCGGTCGGACCGCGGGCAGGACCGTGGGCAGGACCGTCGGTCGCGGCCTCGCCGCTGTCGGGCTGAGCCTGTTCATGGCACTCTCGCTGGTGCTGCTCGCCGGGCCGGCCTCGGCCCACGCGGTGCTGGAGTCCAGCGACCCGCGCCCGGACGCGGTCCTGGCGGCTCCGCCCGGCAGCGTGACCCTCAGCTTCGACGAGCCGGTCAGCCTGCTGCCCGGCTCGCTTCGCGTCTACGACCCGGAGGGTCAGCGGATCGACCGCGGCGATGTCGGCCACCCCGACGGTCACGGCGAGCGGGTCAGCGTGCAGCTGCGCACGGCCGACGCCCAGGGCAGCTACCTGGTCTCCTGGCGGGTCGTCTCCGCGGACTCCCACCCTGTCTCCGGCGCCTTCACCTTCGCGGTCGGCAAGGCCGGCGCCGCGCCGCCCACACCCCATGACACCAGCTCGACCGGCATCTCCGTCGGTCTGGCGATCGCCCGATGGCTCGGGTACGCCGGCTCGGCGCTGCTGGTCGGCATCTCGCTGGTCGTCGCGTGGTGCTGGGCCGAGGGCTGGCGACAGCGCCGGGTGCGTCGCCTCGTCCTCGCCGGGGGCACCCTGCTCGCCGTCGGTGCGGTGGCGGACCTCCTCCTCAAGGGCCCGTACGACGCGGCCCTGGGCCTCGGCAGCGTCACCGATGGCGCGCTGCTGCGCGAGGTGCTGGGGTCGACCTACGGTCATGCAACGGTGGCTCGGCTGGTCCTCGTCGCGCTCGCGCTCGTCCTGCTCAGGCTGCGGCCGCCGAGCCGGCTGATCGCCTCGGTGCTCGCGGTGGCCTTCGGGCTGAGCTTCGCCTTCGCCGGCCATGCTGCCGCGGGCAGCGGACGCACCCTGGCCGCGATCAACGACACCGTGCACGTCGTCTCCGCCAGTGCCTGGCTGGGCGGGCTGGTGCTGGTCCTGGTCGCGATCGACTCGGTCGCGGTGGTGCAGCGGTTCTCCCGGCTTGCCGTGGGCGCCGTGCTGCTGCTCGTCGCCACCGGCCTGTGGCAGGCCGCCCGGCAGGTCGGCTCGTGGGCGGCGCTGCGGCACACCACCTACGGCCACGAGCTGCTGGTCAAGCTCCTAGTGATCGCGCTGGTGCTCGGCATCGCGGCCGGGTCACGCGCACTGGTCTGGCGCGCCGAGGCCGGCCAGCCGGCCAGGATCCGCTCGCTCGTGCTTGCCGAGACCGTCGGGCTGGGCATCGTGCTCGGCATCACCTCGGCCCTGGTCGCCACCGAGCCGGCCAAGACCGCCTACCACCCGAGTGCCTCGGGCCAGCTGACCCTGGTCGGCGACACGGTGCAGGTCTCGGCGGTCCCCGTCGGCGACCGGCAGATGGATCTGCACGTCTACGTCTTCGACAAGGCCGGCCAGCCGTCGGATCCCAAGGAGATCACGGCGGCGGTCTCGCTGCCGAGCAAGCTGCTCGGGCCGCTCCCGGTCACGCTGGCCGTGGCCGGGCCGGGACACCGACAGGGCACCGTCGCCGTACCGGTGGCGGGGCAGTGGCGCCTGGCCGTGACCGTGCGGACCACCGCGATCGACGAGGCGACCGGCTACGTCACCCTGCCCATCCGCTGACTCGGGCCGGGAGATCAGCCGTTGTCGCGCAGCCGCGCCAGCATCCGGTTGTAGGCAGCCAGTGCTTCCTCGCCGTCGGGGTCATTGATCCCCTCGACGTCCTCGCCGGTGTGCTCGGCCAGCGCGGAGCGTCGAGCGCCTTCCAGCCAGGAGCCGGTCATCTTGTCGCGGCGATCGACCGAGGTGATCACGCTGATCATCAGGCCGATGCCGATCGCCATCATCAAACCGTCGCCGGCCGCCCACATCAGGCCGCCCGCGGCGTGTACGTCGGACAGCGGCTGCGGTGCCCATGCTGGGTGCATCCGCATCATCTCGGGGAACGGCACGGTGTTGGTCTGCAGCAGCACGATGCCGACGATCGTGTCCGGGATCATCGCGGCGACCAGCAGCCCGATCCGCAGCAGGTACGGCGGGTTGGGCTTGGTCGGCTCCTCGCCCAGCAACGGCTGCAGGAACAGGTAGCCCGCCACGATGTAGAGCACCTGCTCACCGGCCATCAGCCAGGTGTGCTGGGCCATCGTGTCCATGAAGTTGGTCAGGTGGGTGCCGATGATCGTGGCGGTGTAGATGAGCACACCGGTGGCTGGGTGGCTCAGCACCGTGACCGGCCACGAGTGCAGGATGCCCTGGACTCGCTCGCGCGCAGGGCCGTGGAACGCCTCCAGCAGCACCGTCAGCGGATGGCCGAGCACGAGCAGCGCCGGGATCACCATGATCAGCAGCAGGTGCAGCACCATGTGCATCCAGAAGACCGACATCGCATAGGTCCCGATCGCCGAGGCGACGAAGACCCACATCAGCACCACGCCGCTGATCCAGCTCGCCACCCGCCAGGGTCGCACCGTCGACTCAGCGCCGGCCGAGCGCCTGGCGAGCAGGTAGGCGCCGATCATCAGCACGGCCGCCTCGAGCCAGCCGGCCTGGAGCCGCCACGTGCCGAAGAACGTCGACCAGGTCAACGGCGAGAGATCCGTACCCATGCCGGGCATCCCGGACAATTCACACCTCCTGCAGCGGCCGGGGTTCCGGCCGCGCCAAGCCTACGACCGCTTGCGGCGGACCACGGAAAGGGCGAGGCTGCCGGCCGCCAGCACCACGGCGAGGATCGAGAGCACCAGCGGTGCCTTCGAGTCGCCGTCGTCGTCGGTGGTCGCGGACATGGGAGTGGCATCGGCCGTTGCGCCCGACCCCGACGTGGCGTCGGCACTCGGAGCGGCGGTCGCGGCCGTGATCGAGAGCACCGGGGCCGGGTGCTCCGGCTCGTCCTGACCTGCGACGGAGGGCTCGATCCACCGCACCACGGAGCCGTCGGTGTAGTACTGCAGCGCCTTGAAGACCACCGTGCCGGAGTTGGGCAGCGGACCGACCGAGACATCGAACTCGTCGAACTCGCCCGGCTTGATCTGGCTCGCCGCCGATGTCGCGGTCCAGACGATCTTCTGCACCGCCTCGGTGACCTGGCCGTCGTCGCTGGTGATCGGCGTGCTCAGCTTGTGGTCCTTGACGGTGAAGCTCCAGCCCGGGTGCGGCTTGACGCTGGCCGAGGCGAACGGGTGGTCCTCGGGGAAGTAGACGACGACCTTCTTGGTCGAGGCGGTGTCCGACTCGGTGGGCACCCGAAAGGTGAGCTTGGAGTAGGAGCCACCCGTCGCCATGTTCGGGTTCACCGTCACGTGGGCGCTGGCGGCGCCTGCGAGGGCGAACGTGGCCGTCAGCGCAGCGGCAGCGACGGCAGGTACGGCGAAGGTGCGGTTCATCATGTCCCCGATCGGGAGTGAGCGAGCATTCGTCCGAACAGTCAGGTGCGATGACGTTCTGGTTCCCGGCGGTTCGGTGCGACCCGCGTCACGTCGGGTCCGGAGGCTCAGCCGGCCGACGGCCCGGTGGCGACCGGCCGGTCCTGGTTGCTCCACTGTGACCACGAACCGGGGTAGAGCGCGGCCTCGAAGCCGGCGATGGCCAGCGCCGCCACCTCGTGGGCGGCGGTGACGCCGGAGCCGCAGTAGGCCGCCACCCGGGTCTGGTCGGTGACCCCCAGCGCGGTGAAGCGAGCCAGCAGGTCGGCCGGTGACCGGAACCTGCCGTCGTCGGCGAGGTTGCCACCGGTCGGGGCGTTCAGAGCTCCGGGGACGTGACCGGCCTTGGGGTCGATCGGCTCGGTCTCCCCGCGGTAGCGCTCGGCGGCTCGGGCATCGATCAGCACGCCGCCCTGCGAGGCCCACGTCGCCGCGGTGTCGGCATCGATGGTCGGCACGCTGCCCGGCGTGACGGTGAAGGACCCGGGCGCCGGCACCACCTCGCCGTTGTCCAACGGGCGGCCCTCGGCGACCCAGGCGGGGAGCGCCCCGTCGAGCAGTCGTACGTCGGACAGCCCGGCCCAGCGCAGCAGCCACCAGGCGCGTGCCGCGGCGAGGTTCCCCTCGCCGTCGTGGACGACCACGGCGGAGTCGGCCTCGACGCCCCAGCGCCGTGCAGCCGCTTGGAAGTCCGTCGGCGTCGGGAGCGGGTGCCGGCCCTCGGTCGCCGGGCCGTGGCCGGCGAGCTCGGTGTCGAGGTCCACGAAGACGGCGCCCGGGATGTGCCCGGACAGGTAGTCCGCGTGCCCGTCGTACCGGGCGCCGCCGGCGACCGTGAGCCGCCAGCGCACGTCGAGGACGACCGGCGGGGTCGAGGAGTCGAGGGCGGCGGCGAGCTCGGTCGCGGTGATCAGGACGGCCACGCCACCGAGCCTAGGCGGTGCGGTCGTCGGCCGGGCATCACGTCTGGGGCGCGGTCTCGGGGGAGCCGCTGTCCTGACCGCTGTAGGTGAAGAACGAGATCCTGCCGTCGGCCTCGAGCACCGCGTACTCGATCTCGCGTGTCGTCCGGATGCCCTGCTCGCGGGCCGCGACCAGGACGTCGGCGAGGGCGAGCGTCTCGTCGCGCATGGTCTCCTCGAGGGGGTGGCCGTCCTGCCAGACCAGCACCGGCCGCCCCGAGGTCACCGGCCGGATCCGAGGGAAGCGCCACTGCGCCCACCCGATCGCGACGGTGAGCAGCGCGAAGGTGCTGATCGCCAGGACGCCGCCCGTCACCGAGTAGTCCTGCTGGGTGACGGCCTGCTGGACCAGGTCGCCCATGGTGACGTAGACGAGCAGCTGGAAGGTGCTCAGCTCACCCAGGGTGGCACGTCCGAGGGCCCGGGTGACGAGCCAGAGGAAGCAGTAGATGACAAGCGCGCGCAGCACGATCTCCATCAGGGCACCAGCCTCGTCGTGAAGTCGACGCTCGCCGCAGGCGAGCCGTGGTCGAGGACGCGCGCCGTACCGCTGCGTCCGACCTGGCTGGCGGGCTGGACGTAGATGTCGAACGCGACGACCAGGGTGTCACCCTGGGGCTTGTCGAAGGTCATCTGCCACCACTGCCCGTCCCGGGTCTCCTTCGACGGCTCCGGCGAGACGCCCTGGGACTCGAAGATGTCGAAGTAGCTCGCGGTCGCCTCCACCACCACCGGTCCGTCGAAGCCGCCCCGGCGGGTGATGGTCAGCTGCCAGGGCACGTCGAGTCCGCTGCGGGCGATGTGCGGGTAGGTCAGCTCGAGGTGATAGCCACCGCCGCTCGCCGATGTCGTGCGCTTCTGCATCCCGAGGAAGCCGCACAGCCCGGCGATGACGATGAGCAGCAGGACAAGGACGAAGCCGCGGCGGCCCCAGGCCGCGAGCCTGGCGCGCGCCTCGCTGGCGATGCCGTCGAGGGTCGAGTTCGGTACTTCCACGGCACGGCAGGTACCCCCTCGGGCATTTTGCACGTACGTCGCTGTGGGTACTTGCAAGGGGAGGCACACCGCCGACCCACCCGAGAGGCAGGACAAGCAGTGACCGAGCGACCCACCAACGAGGCAAACGGCACCGAGAAGCTCGAGGCGATCCAGGCGGTCGTCGACCGGGTGACGTCCTGGCAGGACGGTGCCACCGAGGGCACCGTCGCCGACGAGCTACGCAAGGGCTTCGGCGAGGTGGGCGTCGACGTGCCGGGTGAGGACGTGGCCAGGCTCGCCGATGCGATCGAGTCGCGGCACGGCGCAGTCTCTGCGGCAGACGTGCTCTCGGCATGAGCGGACCCGACGCGGCGCACCGCCGCCCCGAAGGACTCGACGACGCCACCGTCGACGCGCTCGGCAAGCTCTCCGAGGCGCTGGAGGCGGTGGAGGTGGCGCGCGGGCACCTCTACGCCTTCCACCGCCTGTCCGGGACCGCCGACCTCACCCTCGGCGAGGCGGTGGACATGCTGCGTGCCGCCGGCCGGACGGAGCTGGCCGAGAGAATCGCGACCGAGCTGGTCGGCCGCAACGTCGTCCCGGGCCGCTGGAGCTTCCAGATCGTCGAGGAGTACGACGACGGCTATTACGCGACCTTCAAAGACCTCGAGCGGGCGGCCCGCGATCAGCTCGCCGAGGGTCGCCGCCACCTGTACGAGGCGCAGATGAAGGAGGACCGGCGTACCCACGGCCGGGGCGGGCACGAAGCCACACCGGACGAGCTGTAGCCCAAGCGGCCCTCGCGGCCGCAGACGTCATCGTCGAGATCACGAGGAGCAAGACATGTCAGGAAAGCTCACCCTGCTGGCCGGGATCGGCATCGGGTACGTCATCGGCGCCCGCGCCGGCCGCGAACGCTACGACCAGATGGTGGAGAAGGCGCAGTCGCTGTGGCGCGACCCCCGGACGCAGCGGAAGGTGAACCAGGCCCGCGACGTCGCCGAGGCCAAGGTCGGCCAGGCGGCACACGGTCTGCAGGACACCGTGCAGGACACCGTCCAGCGCGCCACCGGGAAGGGCTGAGGTCCTCCCCGCGCGCAGCGTTTCACAGCTCTGCGCCACCGCGCGGTCATGGCCCTGCGGCAGGATGGCGGCGTGGACGACGTGAAGCGCTGGCCCCGCCCTGCCGATGATGCGGAGCGCGTCGCCGCGCTGCGGGCACTTGGCGTCCTCGACAGCCCCGAGGACGAGGACCTCGAAGCGGTGATCCGCGTCGCCACCTACGTCTGCGGCGTGCCCTCTGCGGCGGTCAACCTGATCGACGAGGACCGCCAGTGGCAGGCTGCGGCGTACGGGGTGAAGCGCGGGGAGGCGTCTCGCGACGACTCGATGTGCGGCTGGAGCATCCTCCAGCCCGGGGTCACCTACACGCCGGACGCCTCGCACGATGCCGTCTTCTCCGAGAACCCGTTCGTCACCGGGCAGCTGGCCTCGGTCAGGCTCTATGCCTCGGCGCCGGTCGTGATCGCCTCGGGGTACGTCGTCGGCTCGCTGTGCGCCTTCGCCGAGGAGCCCGGCCAGCTCTCGAAGACCCAGATGGATCGCCTGGCCGACCTGGCCGCCACGACCGCGCGGATCCTGGAGCTGCGCCAGACCATCGGCACCGTCGCGCAGGCGGCGGTGACGGACCCGCTGACGTCGCTGCGCAATCGAGCGGCGTTCGCCGAGGCGCTGCGGCGCGCGCTGGGCCTCTACGGTCAGGGCGTGGGTCGCCCCGGTGTGCTCTACCTCGACCTCAACGGCTTCAAGCCGGTCAACGACACCTACGGCCACCACGCCGGTGATGCGGTCCTGCGTGCCGTCGCGGGGCGGCTTTTGGGCAGCGTCCGCGAGACCGAGCTGGTGGCCCGGTTGGGCGGCGACGAGTTCGCTGTGCTGGTGCAGGAGCCCACCGCCGCGCACATCCACGATCGACTCAGCGCCATCGCCGCGCGGATCACCGAGCGGCTCGCGCCGCCGATCGTGCTGGACGACGGCGTCGCGGTCTCGGTCGGCGCCGCGATCGGGCTGGCGCTCGCCGAGCCTTCCGACACGCCGGATGGGCTCTTGGACCGAGCCGACGCGGCGATGTATGCCGTCAAGGTGCCCGGCCACCGTGTGGCGCAGGGAGGAAGGCGATGAGCCTGGTCGCGCGCGGCCGCACCGCGACCGACATCGCCGCCGAGGTGCGTGCGGGCCGTGGCACCGCCCGCGCCGCGGTGGCGGCGGCGCTGACCAGGATCGCCGAGGTCGAGCCGAGGCTCAACGCCTTCACGCTGGTGCTCGCCGAGGAGGCCCTGGCCGCCGCCGAGGCGATCGATGCCCTGCCGCTGGAGCAGCGCGGGCCGCTCGCCGGCGTACCGGTCGCCGTCAAGGCCGAGCTGGACGTGGCAGGCTTCGTCACGACCTTCGGCGGCCGCGGCAACAGCACACCGGTCCAGTCGGATGCCGAGCTCGTGCGGCGGCTGCGCGCCGCCGGCGCGGTGATCGTGGGCATCACGGCGATGCCCGAGTTCGGCCAGTTCCCGTTCACCGAGTCGGTCGCGTACGGCGCGACCCGCAACCCGTGGGACCCCGACCGCAGCACCGGCGGCAGCAGCGGCGGCTCGGCGGCAGCGGTCGCGTCCGGCTGCGTGCCTGTCGCGATCGGCGGCGACGGCGGTGGCTCGATCCGGATCCCCTCCGCTTGCTGCGGCCTGATCGGGCTCAAGCCCGCCCGCGGCCGGGTGAGTCAGGCCCCGCACGCCGCGCTGTGGGGCACGCTCGGCACCGGCGGACCCTTGACCCGCACGGTGGCAGACAGTGCGCTGGTCTACGACGTGATCAGCGGCGTCACCGCCGTGGACCGCTGGTCGGCGCCGCCGCCGGCGCGGCCCTACGCCACGGCCGCGGCAGACATCGGTCCTCGCCGCATCGCATGGCTCACCAGACCGGCGCTCGGCCCGGTCCGGGTGGACCCCCAGGTGGTGGCAGCTGTCGAGCGCACGGCCGCACGGCTCGCCGCGGCGGGTCACGAGGTTGTCCCGGTCGACGGCCGCTGGCCGGACGTGCAGGCGGCGTTCGTGCCGCAGTTCTTCGCCGCGATCCGCGAGTGCGTCGGCTTGGTCGAGCACCCCGACCGGCTCGAGCTGCGCACCCGGCACACCGCTCGGCTCGGCGCCTGGGCCGGCGGTCCGATCCTGCGCAAGGCGGTCGAGCTTGGCGAGGCGGCACGTCGTTCGTTCCAGGACCGCTTCGGCGAGTACGACGCGGTCCTCAGCCCGACCCTGGCATGTCTGCCACCCGCCCTCGGGCAGCTGGACGGCGCCGGCAGCATCCGCGCGCTGCTGCGCTCCCTGCCGATGATCGCCTTCACCACGCTCGCGAACACCACCGGACTGCCGGCGATGTCGGTGCCCGCGGGCGAGTCCGCCGACGGACTGCCGATCGGCGTACAGCTCTCGGGGGTCGGCGACGACGAGGGTCCGCTGCTCGGGATCGCTGCCTCGCTGGGGCTGTGAGGCACCGGCAACCGGCTTGCCGCCTGGGCAGCGCCGCCACCTGAACGCTCTGTTTCGGCAGCGTCACGGGCACGTATCCACCATGTGACACTTGACACATCATTAGTAAGTACGCTGAACTAACAAACGTGAGCACCGATACCTCCCGCCGACGCGCCCTGCGCCCCAGCGGCAAGCTCCTCCAGGAGGACGCCCGTCGGCACCACCGCGCGCTGATCCTCCAGGAGCTCTTCGCCGAGGGCCCGCGCAGCCGTGCCGACCTGGCACGAAGCTCGGGACTGACGCGCGTGACGGTCTCGGACCTGGTCGCCGAACTGATCGACGGTGGGCTGGTCGCCGAGCTCGGTGCGCCGGTCGAGAGCCGCATCGGCAAGCCGCCGATCCTGGTCGGCCTGCGCGGCGACGCGCTGCAGATCGTGGTCCTCGACCTCAGCGTCGACGACCAGGTCACCGGCGCCGTGCTCACCCTCAGCGGCGAGGTCTGCAGCCGCGACCAGCAGTCGCTGGGAGGCGCCAAGGGCGACGCGGCCCTCGCGCTGGTGCACACCCTCGCCCGTCGCCTGCTCGACCGGGCCGAGCGCCGGGTGCTCGGCATCGGCGTCGGCAGCCCCGGCATCGTCGACCCCTCGGGCACCGTCGTCGACGCGCCCAACCTGGGCTGGCACCACGTGCCGCTCGCCGAGGGGCTGCACGAGGCCTTCGGCCTCCCGGTCTACGTCGCCAACGACGCCAACACGGCCGTGCTCGGCGAGCACACCTACGGCCATGCCGGTGAGGGCGGCCTCATGCTGCTGCGGGTCGGGACCGGTGTCGGTGCAGGCCTGGTGCTCGACGGTGCCCTGCTGCACGGTCACCGCAACGCGGCCGGCGAGATCGGCCACGTCGTGGTCGACCCCGACGGCGCACCGTGCGCGTGCGGCCGCACGGGCTGCCTGGAGACGGTCGTCGCCGTACCACACCTGCGACCACGCCTGGCGGAGGCCGCGGACCCGGACGCGGTGCGCACGGCCGTGGGAGAGCAGCTCGGCCGGGTCCTGGCGCCCGTCGTCGGCGCGCTCAACCTCCACGAGCTGGTCCTCTCCGGCCCGAGCGAGCTGCTCGACGGCGCGCTGCTGGCCGCCACCGACCGGGTCATCCGTGAGTACACCATGCCGGTCTCCGGCGAGGGCCTCGTCGTCCGCACCAGCACGCTCGGCGACGACGTCGTCCTGCTCGGCGCTGCGGTCCTCGTCCTCGCCGGTGAGCTGGGGGTGTCCTGATGGGACGCCGCCACCACGAGTTCCCCGGGGCGACCGCCCCGGGCCCCACGCGGGCACCCCGCGAAAACACCCAAGGAGACACGTTGCGTAAGACACGCACCCTCGTGGCCGGTGCCCTCGGCATCGCGACCGCAGTTGCCCTCACCGCCTGTGGCAGTGGGAGCTCCTCCGACGCCTCCGACAGCGGCAAGTCGAATGACTTGTCCGCCGTCAAGGGCGCCGGCAAGACGATCACCGTGTGGAACATGCAGGGTGACCTGAGCGACGACACCATGAAGGCGATCAACGACGAGTTCACCAAGGAGACCGGCGCCCAGGTGAAGGTGCAGACCCAGCAGTGGGCCGACATCGCCACCAAGGTGACCACCGCGCTGGCGACCGATGGCACGCCGGACGTGGTCGAACTCGGCAACACCGACGTCCCGCTCTTCGCCAACAGCGGCGGCCTCGCGGACCTCACCGACGCGAAGAGCCAGCTGCAGCAGGGCGGCACCTGGCTCGACGGCCTCGCCGGCCCGGCCACCGTGGACGGCAAGCTGTACGGCGTCCCGGCCTTCGCCGCGACCCGCACCGTCATCTACAACAAGTCGATGTGGGACCAGGCGGGCATCACCGCCGCGCCGACGACGTACGACGAGCTCACCGCCGACCTCGACAAGGTCAAGGCGAAGTTCGGCAGCCAGAAGGACTTCTCGCCGTTCTACCTGCCGGGGCGCTACTGGTACGACGGCCTGCAGTGGGTCTGGGACGCGGGCGGCGACATCGCCACCAAGGACGGCGACACCTGGAAGGGCGGCCTGGAGAGCAGCGAGGCGCAGCAGGGCCTCAACGACTTCAAGACCTTCCAGAACGCCTACTCCACCAAGGCCTCGGCCACGATCAACACTACCGGCACCGGTCAGCCCGACCAGGACAAGGACATCTTCGCCGCGGGCAAGACCTCCGCGGTCGTCGGCAACGCCTGGGAGATCGGCGTGATCGAGCAGGACAACCCCAAGATCACCGACGCCGACCTCGGCACCTTCCCGTTCCCGGGCAAGTCCGGCAAGGCCCAGCCGGTGATGCTGGCGGGCTCCGACTGGGGCGTCGCCGCCAAGAGCAAGAACCAGGACCTGGCCGAGGTCTGGGTGAAGATCGCCGCCAGCGAGGCGATGCAGACCGGCCCGATCGCCAAGCAGGGCTGGATCCCGGTCACCACCGAGGAGATCGGCACCGTCAAGGGCACGGCCGACGCCCTTCACCAGGCCTACTTCGACGCCGCCATGAACTCGAAGTCCACCCCTGCGGCCGCCAACTGGGCCACCATCGAGGGTGACGGTGCCGTCGAGCAGTTCTTCGCCGACGTCGCGTCGGGCGCCAAGAGCCCGGCCGATGCCGCCAAGGGCTTCGACGATCACCTCAACCAGGTGCTCAACAACAACGGCTGATCAGAACGGATCGACTCTCTCGCTATGAGCTCACCCACCGCGACCACCGTCGCGGTCGGAGAGCCCGTGGCCGCCGCGGCACCACCGCGGCGGCCACGGCGGCAGCGGGGCGGCCGGGGCGTCAAGCGCTCGGGCCTGGCCCCTCTGCTCCTGCTCTCGCCGGCCGGACTGGTCATCATCGCCCTCACCATCGTCCCCATCGGCTACCTGATCTGGATGTCGTTCACCGACGCCGGTCAGCGGATGCTGTTCACCGGCGAGTACGACGTCGTCGGGCTGCAGCAGTACCGCGACATCCTCACCGACCCCAGCTTCTGGAAGTCCTTCGCCCGCACCGTCGGCTTCACGGCGGCCATGGTGGGTGGCAGCGTCCTGCTCGGCATGGGCGTGGCTCAGCTGATCGGCAAGGTCGGCCGCGTGATGCGGCTGGCCCTCACGTTCGTGCTCATCTGTGCCTGGGCGATGCCCAACGTCGCCTCGTCGATGGTCTGGGGCTGGCTCTTCCAGCCGGGCTACGGCGTCGGCAACTGGCTGCTCACCCAGACCCATCTCTTCGGCGACGTCACCGACACCAACTGGGCCGACCGGCCCGGGCTCGCGTTCGTCTGCATCTGGATGCTGATCGTGTGGCAGGCGGTGCCGTTCGTGGCGCTGACGCTGCACGCCGCGCAGAGCCAGGTGGACCCGGCCTACTACGAGGCCGCCCGCATGGACGGCGCCAGTGAGTGGCGGGTCTACTGGACGATCACCGTGCACTTCCTGCGCCCGACGCTGCTGCTCGTCACCATCTTGTCGATCATCTGGGACTTCAACGTGTTCAACCAGATCTGGCTCATCTCCAAGGGCGGCCCGGACGGCGCCACCTCGACGCTGGGGGTCTACGCCTACCGCAACGCCTTCGTGAGCTTCCACTTCGGCGTCGGCTCGGCTATCGCCGTCGTGACGACGCTGCTGCTGCTGGGGCTGACCGCGTTCTACGTGCGCAGCCTGGTCCGGACGGGGGAGGAGCTGTGAGCCGGACCCGCGCCGCCCGCGCGCCCCACGCCAACCGCGTCAACCGCGCCCCTCGTCCGACCAGCGGCCGGATCGTCGCCAACACCTTGGCGGTGCTGTTCTGCCTGGTGTGGATCTTCCCGGTCTACTGGATGGTGAACACGGCGTTCAAGCCGCCGTACGACGTCACCACGCCGACCCCGCAGTTCCTGCCGCGGCACTTCACCCTGACGAATTTCAAGGCCGCGATCACCCAGTCGCACTTCCTGGGCGACCTGCGCAACAGCCTGATCGTCGTCTCCGGCACCCTCGTGGTGGCGATCGCGCTTGGCATCTTCGCCGCGGCGGCGCTCTCCCGTTTCCGCTTCCGCGGGCGGCGCGCCATCCTGGTCGTGATCCTTGCGGTCCAGATGCTGCCCAGCGCCGCGCTGCTGATCCCGATGTTCCTGGTCTTCAACAAGATGGGTCTGCTCGACCACTACCTGGGCCTGGTGCTCGCCTACGTGGCCGCCGTACTGCCGTTCTCGATCTGGGTGATGCGCGGCTTCTTCCTGGCGCTGCCCTACGAGCTCGAGGAGGCCGCCATGGTCGACGGCGCCTCGACCGCCAACATCCTGTTCCGCATCCTCTTCCCCCTGGTCGCCCCGGGCGTGATCGCGACGAGCATCTTCGCGTTCGTCTACGCCTGGAACGACTACCTCATCGCCTACACGTTCATGAAGGACCAATCGATGTACACCCTCCCGGTCTGGCTGGCGTCCTTCTCGACGCCTGCCACGGGCACCAACTACGGCGGGCAGATGGCGGCATCGGTGCTGTTCTCGCTGCCGGTCGTGATCTTCTTCCTCGCGATCCAGCGCAACCTGGTGGCGGGTCTGTCCTCGGGGGCGGTGAAGGGATGAGTACGACGACCCCCGCGTCGCCGGCCTCGCCGACGGCGCTGGAGCGGCTCGCCCTCGGCGTGCTGATGGCCTCCTTCGAGGGCCCCACGCTGCCCGACGACTACGCCACGCTGCTGGCCGAGGGCCTGGGCGGGATCTGCTTGTTCGGCTCCAACATCGGCGCCGCCCCGATCGCCGAGGTGCGCACCCTGACCGACGCGATCCGTGCCGCCGGTCCGCAGGTGGTGATCAGCACCGACGAGGAGGGCGGTGACGTCACCCGGCTGCACGCGCTGACCGGGTCCCCGGTGCTCGGTGCCGCTGCACTCGGCGCCGCCGGATCGCTGGACCTGACGCGTGCCACCGGCGCCGCTGTGGCCGGCGACCTGGTCGCGGCGGGCATCGACCTCGACCTGGGCCCGATCGCGGACGTGAACTCCAACCCCGACAACCCGGTGATCGGCACCCGCTCCTTCGCCGCCGAGCCGCATCGCGCCGCCGAGCACGTGGTGGCATGGGTCGAGGGCCTGCAGGACGGTGGTATCGGCGCCTGCGTGAAGCACTTCCCGGGTCACGGTGACACCGGCGAGGACAGCCATCTCGCGCTGCCGGTTCTGGACGCCCCGCTGGAGGTGATCGGCGCTCGTGAGCTGGTGCCGTTCGAGGCCGCGGTCAAGGCGGGCACCGCTGCGGTGATGACCTCGCACATCGTCGTGCCCTCGCTCGACCCGACCCTGCCGGGCACGCTGTCGGCGCCGGTGCTGGCGCTGCTACGCGAGCGCCTGTGCTTCGACGGCGTGATCGTCTCGGACGCGCTCGACATGGCCGGTGCGTCAGCGACCCGCGGGATCCCTGCCGCCGCCGTACTGTCGCTGGCGGCCGGAGCGGACTTCCTCTGCATCGGCCCGGACAAGCCGGCCGCGCTGATCCACGAGATCCGCGATGCCATCGTGGCGGCCGTCGAGGACGGCCAGCTGGCGCAGGCGGACCTGGAGCAGGCCGTACGCCGGATCGGCGCGCTGCCGCGGGCCGCGGCGGCCGGTGCCGATGCCTCTCGTGCTCCATCTCGGGATGAGGCCGCGCAGGTCGACGGCGCCCGGGCCGCGCTGATCGTCGAGGGCGAGCTGCCCGACCTGGCCGGCGCACGGGTGATCAGCATCAGCACGCCGGCGAACATCGCTGTCGGCGAGGTGCCATGGGGTCTGGAGCCCGATGCGATCCTCCGACCGACCGACGCCGTCCCGGCCGGACCGCTGGTGGTGCAGGTGCGGGACGCGCACCGCCGACCGGACGTGCTCGCGTTCCTGTCGACGATCGACGCCCCGGCGGTGCTGGTCGAGTGGGGCTGGCCCGGCCCGTACGACGGGACGCTGCCGCGGATCTGCCCGCGTGGCTACTCGCTCCCCGGTGCTCAGGCCGTCGCGGCGCTGCTGCGCGAGGCGGGGTGGCGCCGGTGAGCGCCACTGAGCTGATCTCGGTGGGTCTGGACATCGGCGCGACCAAGGTGCACGGCGTGGCCGTCGACGCCGACGGCGCGATCCTGGCCGAGCACCGTGAGCCGACCCAGCTCGGGCCGGACGGCGTGGTGCGCAGTGCTGCGGCCGTCGTCGCGGCACTGGCCTCGGCCGGCGTGCCCGGCCCGGTGGGCGTCGGCGTACCTGGGCTGGTGGATCCGGACCGAGGCACGGTCAAGTACGCCGTCAACCTCGGTTTGAACGGTGACTGGGTGCCGCTGGGCGAGATGCTCGCCGACCGGCTCGGGACCTCGGTGATGGTGGAGAACGACGTCAACGCCGCCACCCTCGGCGCCCACCTGATCGCGGGCGCTGACGACGTCGCCTACGTGTCCCTCGGGACCGGGCTGGCGGCCGGCATGGTGCTCGGCGGGGTGCTGCGCCGGGGCTTCCACGGTGCCGCCGGCGAGATCGGGCACCTGCCCGTCGACCCGAACGGAGCCCAGTGCTCCTGCGGCCAGCGCGGCTGCCTGGAGCTGGTCGCCTCCGGGTCGGCGCTGGCCGCCGCCTGGCCGTCGGCCGACCAGCCGCCGGCGCAGGCGCTGTTCGCGGCAGCCGCGGGCGGGGACGAGTGCGCGATCCAGGTGCGCGACAGGTTCGCCGCCGGTGTGGCCGACGCTGTCCGGGTCATCGCACTGGCCGTCGACCCGCGGGCGATCGTGATCGGCGGCGGGGTGGCGGCACTCGGCGAGCCGCTGCGGTTGGCGGTCTCGGCCGCGCTGGCCCGACAGGCGGAGAGCTCGCCGTTCCTGGCCTCCCTCGACCTGCCCGGCAGGGTGCAGGTGGTGCCCACCGGTGTGCCGATCGCGGCGCTCGGTGCTGCGCTGCTGGGGCGGAAGTCGTGATGGGCTCTGGTGGGGTAGTCCGGGGCGTAAATCAGGGGTTACTGGCTGGTAGGCCTGATCTGCGCCCCGGACTACCCCGGCAGGGGTCGCTTCGGATCACGGGCGCCCGCGACGCGGCCGGCGAGCCGGTCGAGCTGGTCATCGCCGACGGTGTCATCGTCGACGGTGTCGTCGCCGAAGGCCCCGGTCCGGCGGGCCGCGACGAGCCGGAGACGCTCGACGCGACCGGCCTGACGGTGCTGCCGGGGCTCATCGATGCCCAGGTCAACGGCGCCGTCGGGCACGACCTGACGGCCGACCCCACTCGACTGTGGGACGTCGCCGCAGGCCTTGCTCGGTACGGCGTGACGGCCTTCGTGCCGACGATCATCACCTCCGCGCCCCCGGCCCGCGAGCAAGCCCTGGCCGTGCTGGCGGCCGGACCGCCCAGCGGGTGGTGCGGCGCCGTACCGCTCGGGCTGCACTTCGAGGGCCCGATGATCGCCGAGCCGCGCAAGGGCGCGCACCCGCCCCAGTGGCTGGCGGCGCCGTCGCTCGACCTGGTCGAGTGCTGGTCGCGGGAGGCCGGGGTTCTGATGGTGACCATCGCGCCGGAGCTCCCGGGTGCGCTGCGGGTGATCGAGGCGCTCGTCGCGCGTGGTGTGGTGGTGAGCGTCGGGCACACCGAGGCGACCACGGCGCAGGTGACGGCGGCCGTCGTCGCCGGCGCGCGCGTAGTGACCCACCTGGGCAACGCGATGCCGCCGCTGCTCGCCCGCGAGGCCGGCCCGGTCGGACACGCTCTGGGCGGAGACGCGCTGACCGCGGGCGTGATCGCGGACGGGCACCACCTCGACCCGTTCATGATCCGTACGGCGTGGCGCGCGCTGCAGCCCAGCGGTCGCTTCCTGACGGTGACCGACACGACGGCCGCGCTGGGCATGCCGGACGGCGCCGCCGTGCTGGGCGAGCAGGACGTGGTGGTGGCGGACGGCACGGTGCGGCTCGGCGACGGGACGCTGGCGGGTTCGGCCGCAAGCCTGCCGCAGTGCCTGCGGGTGATCCGTGCGGCTACCGACGCGTCGCTGGCACAGGTGGTGGCGACGTGCACCGCCGTACCCGCGGCGCTGCTCGGCTGGCCCGACCGCGGCCACCTCGCGCCGGGCGCCCGCGGAGACGTGACTCTGGTCGACGACGATCTCGAGGTGGTGGCGACCGTCGTCGCCGGGCGCCTCGTCCACCTCAGGGAGCAGTGAATGGAGCTCGTACCGCTGACCTCGGCCGACGAGGTCGCCCGTGTCGGTGCCGACATCGTCGAGGAGCTGGTCCGGCGCCGACCGGACGCTGTCCTCGGCCTGGCGACGGGATCGACGCCGCTAGCGACCTACCAGGAGCTCATCGCTCGCCACCAGCGCGGTGAGGGCCCGGCGTGGGGCGGGGTGACGACGTTCAACCTGGACGAGTACGTCGGCCTGCCTGCGGGTCATGAGCAGAGCTATCTGGCCACCATCCGCCGCGAGCTGACCGACCCGCTCGGGATCGACCCGGCGCGGGTGCACGGACCCGACCCGGCCGAGGCGGGTCTGCCGACCGCGGGGGAGCGCTACGAGGCGGCGATCGCCGCGACGGGCGGTGTCGCCCTGCAGGTCCTCGGCATCGGGACCAACGGCCACCTGGCGTTCAACGAGCAGGGCTCCTCGCTCGGCTCGCCGACCCGGATCAAGACGCTGACCGAGCAGACCCGGCGCGACAACGCGCGCTTCTTCGGCTCACCCGACGAGGTGCCGATGCACGTCCTCACCCAGGGCATCGGCACGATCCTGCGAGCTCGGCACCTGGTCCTGATCGCCACCGGCGCGGGCAAGGCCGCCGCTGTCGCCGCCGCCGTCGAGGGGCCTGTCTCGGCCTCCTGCCCGGCCTCGGTGCTGCAGCTGCACCCGCACGCGACCGTTCTCGTCGATGCGGCTGCCGCGGCTCGGCTGGAGAGGCTGGACTACTACGCGGAGGTGTACGCCGCCAAGCCGGTGTGGCAGCGGCACTGAACGAGGTGAAGGGGTAGTCCGGGGCGGAAATCAGGCGTTACTGGTGGGTAGGCCTGATTTCCGCCCCGGACTACCCCTTCGCTGCCATCGCTCGCCCACTACCGTTCGCATCATGGCCGCTCCGCTCTCCGCCTGTCTGATCGTGCGGGACGAGGCTGTCGAGATCGCGGCGTGCATCACCGCGATCGCGCCGTACGTCGACGAGGTGGTGGTGGCCGACACCGGCTCCACCGACGGGACCGCCCAGCTGGCCCGGCGGGCCGGCGCGCGGGTCGTCGAGGTGCCGTGGAGTGACGACTTCGCCGCAGCCCGCAACGCTGCGACGGCGGCGTGCGAGCACGACTGGATCCTCAGCCTCGACGCCGACGAGCGGCCCGAGGGAGATCCGACGGCACTGCGCGAGCTCCTGACAGAGATCACCGCGCAAGCGGTCGGGGTGGCCTTCCGCATCGAGGGACCCAACCCGCGCGGCGCGATGCCGCACCGGGCGCTGCGCCTGTTCCGCCGCAGCGCGGCGCAGTGGCAGGGCCGGGTGCACGAGGAGGTGGTCGCACGCGAGGGTGCCCGGCTCGAGGTCGCGCAGCTTCCCGAGCGTGCGTTGACGCTGGTGCACACCGGGTACGTCGACCCTGCGGCCTTCGCCCGGAAGGTCGAGCGGAACCTGGCCCTGGCCCGCGCCGAGGTGGCCGAGCTGACAGCGCAGGACGAGCCCGCCGATCGCCGGATCGCCGCCCTGCTCGATCTCGGCCGGACCGAGCTCGCGGCCGGGCTGCGGGCCGATGGCGCCGCGACGCTGAGCCGGGTGCGTGACCTGGCCGGGCCGGGTGCCGCAGCCTGGGTCTGGGCCACCGACTTCCTGGCCTGGGACGGCTTGCGTCACGGCCAGGTCGACGAGGTCTGGGACCTGGTCGCCGAGCTGGTCGAGCAGGGCGCGGGGGAGCAGCACGTCCGCCCGTTGACCGAGCGGCTGCTAGCGGACTGAGCGGGGGAGCACCGGGCCCAGGAGCCCACCAGTGCGGCGGCCCGAACGCTACGGTCAGCGAGCCGTCGGCCGGTGTGGCTCTGGCGGGTGGCGTTGCGCTGAGGCATAGTGACGAGTGGCGTTGCCTCGAGGCCGGTTCCGAGTTTCGGGCACGCCCGCTCGGGAGGCGGTGTGCTGCCACTTGTCAGATTCGTCCGCGTTGCGACTCGCGATCATCGGGTCGCGGTAGGCAGTGCCGCCCTGGCGGTGGTCGGGTTGGTGGCCCTCACGGCTCCTGCATACGCGACCGCCGCGACCGAACAGACCACCGCAGCCCAGCCCAGCACGTCACCGAGCACCTCACCGAGCACCTCGCCGAGTACGTCACCGAGCACCTCGCCGAGTGCTTCAGCCTCTCGCAGCACATCACCCAGTGCATCAGCGTCGGAGTCGCCAGCGGTTCCGTCGACCTCGCCGTACCAGCCGTCGCCGTCGCCCTCACCGTCCTCCGCGGCGACGAACGTCCCGACCCCACTCGTGCAGCAAGCGAAGGGCCCGGCGGTAGCGGCAGCGGTCGCGTCTCCGAACGCCCTCGTGCCAGCGGCGGACACCGTCCGGATGGCGTGGGTCGGGACCCCGGCCGCCCGGCCGCCCGACACCGGACTGCTGACGCTGCAGGCGGCCCTGAATGCCGCGCCAGCCAACCAGACGGTGTCCTTCGACCCCAACGACTACGTGTTCTCCACGCGGCTGACAGTGCCTCGCAACGTTCAGCTCGCGACCACCGCACCTTCGACGTTGTTCGGCCAGTTCACCGTGTCCGGCGCCGGCCTGTCCGCGACCGGAGACGTCACCTTCGGCGTCTCGGCCACCGGTGCGGTCGTGACCGTGAACACCGCCGGCTCGAGCATCGCCGGCCTGAAGGTCGTCAACCCCAACGGAGTCCTGCGACCCACCGGCATCCAGCTCGCCGCGGCCGCCACCGGGGTGACCATCAGCGACTTCACCATGGACGGCGGCGACCAGGCCTCGTCGTTCGGCATCAACATGACGACGGGGTCGGCCACCATCACCAACCCCGTCATCTCCGGCGTCGCCACCGGTGTGGGCGTGACCGCGACATCGACCGCTGCGGGCATCTCGGTCACGGATGGTTCGATCTCCGCGGCGTTGGCCGGCATCGGTCTCGGCGCGACCACGTCGCCGGTCGTCTCCCGGGTCACCGTTTTCGGCGGCGCCACCGGCACCGGTGTGGACCTGGCGAACTCGAGTGCCGCCACGCTCACCTCCGTGCATGTCAGTGGGTTCACCCGCAGCATCGGCGCCACCCTCACCAGCACGGCTGCAGGCCCGAGCATCACCGACGCCGTCATCACCGGCGCGCGGAGCGAAGGCATCTCCCTGGGCTCCACCACCGGGGCCACCGTCACGACCCCGACGGTCTCGGGTACCGACCTGGCGCAGTCGACGGGTATCAACCTGTACAAGTCCGCTTCGGTGATCCTGGACCGGATCCACGTCAGCCACTTCGCCACCGGTGTGGCCGCGAACGTCGCCGGCACCGGTCAGGGGCCACGCATCATCAGTCCGGTCGTCACCGACGTGTCCCTCGGGGGCATCACCCTCGGCTCCACCCAGGGGTCCGTCGTCACCGACCCCCAGGTCACCGGCACCGGCGTGGCCGGCAGCACCGGCATCAACACGGTGAACGCCGGCCGGGTCTCGGTGTCCGACGCGACCATCCGCGGGTTCGGGTACGGCATCGGCTCGCAGTCCTCGATACCAGCGGGTTCGTTGCCGCGAGCCGACTTCGTGCTGACGAACATCGACGTGACAGGTGTCGCGAACTCCTCGACCGGCATCTACCTGCTCGGCACCACGAACGCCCACATCACCCACGTCGATGCAGACGTCACCGGTCCCGGCGTCGTCGTGCACCAGTCGTCCGGTACTCGTGTCACCGACCTCCGCGTCACAGGGCACGAGGGTCCGAGCTCGACGTCCGGCTCGTCCATCTTCCGCGCCTACGACTCCACCGATGCCACCGTCGACCACTCGACCCTGAGAGGCGGCTCGTACGGGTTCTACCTCTCCTCGTCCGACGGTGTGACCATCACCGATGCTCAGGTCGCCGATGTCGTCGAGTTCGGCGTGTACGCACGCAGCTCCGGCGACGTCGAGGTCACCGACTCGGTCTTCACCGACAACGCCGGCGCAGGATCCTTCAGCGTCCACCCCAGCGGTGGCGGCCCGAGCCACGACATCACGCTGAGCGACAACACCATGACAGGCAACACCCTCGGGGTGAACCTGAATACCGGCACCACCGATGTCACCTTCACCCGCAACACCGTCGCCGGTCAGCGGTACGCCGTCTCGATGGCCCCGGCGCACGACGTCACCATCGCCCACAACACCGTTCGCCAGGCCGACTCCGAACCGGGTGAGGCCGCCATCATGGTGCGACCCCTGCACGAGGACGCGGCGGTGCCCGGCTCCTACTCCTCATCCGGGGTCGTCGTCCGTGACAACGTCTTCCGTGGAGGCGGCACGTGGATCAAGGTCGGCTCGCCTGACGACTCGACCCCGGATGCGACCCGCCGTACCCTCCAGGACGCCGTGCTGGTCGTCGGAAACACCTTCCCGGCCGATTCGGTCGCGATCCGCACCTTCCCGAACGCCCTGGTCGGCTCGGAGGGGGCGGCCCGAGCAGTCCGGGGAGCCCCCGTCGGGCCGTCCGTCGCTGTGGACGCCCGCAACTACGACGACCCCAACGACTGGGGCTCACCGTGCCTGCCGACCGGCTACCGCGACGGCGACCTCGTCTACGACGGCGGCGGTGCCCGCATCGACGCGCTCACCGTCGCCAGGGTCCTCTACCCCACCAACTGCATCGAGCTCGCGCTCGCCGAGCAGATGAACGTGGCACTCTCGGCCGGCGACACGCTCACCTGGACCCTCATCCCTCGCAACGACGGGCTGCGGTCAGCGCCAGCGGGATGGACTGTCACGCAGTTGCTCCCTCAGGGAGCCGAGCTGGTGTCGGTGAGCGGAGCCGGCTACCGCTTCAACGGCCGTGTCGCGACCGCCACCGACGCGTTGGGCAAGGGCCGAAGTGGCCCGCGCATCACGGTGCGCGTGCGGATCTCTGGCGGCGTAGCGCCCGGGACGGTGATGAAGAACGTCGCCTACGTCGCCCCGCTCGGCCGCAGTCACGCGACAGACCTCGACGGCGACGGGTACGTCGACGTCATCGTCGAGCACCGCAGCCCGCTCGTGGTGCCCACCCTCGACACGGACACCGACGAGTCACCCACGGACAACGACGCCCAGGGGTTCTGGTCCATCTCCGCGAGCGGCGACGTCGTTCCTCTTCCGCCGTCGACGCTGCCGCCGGGCGGAGCGCATCCGTCTCCGGGGGTGTGGGTGCCTTCGGGGACGCCATCCGCCGACGAGTTGTCCGGTGAGAGCGACGGAATACTCCCCGGGACCGGTGCTCCGGCGGGCCTGCTCACCTGGACGATCCTGGGATTCTGCATGGTCTGCGGCGGGGTGGGCGCGACGGCATGGGGTCTGCGACGCCAGCGCGGTGGCCGCAGCTGACCGAAGCCATGTGTCGGCGCGACCGCTGGTGGACGATACTGGGTTTGAACCAGTGACCTCTTCCGTGTCAAGGAAGCGCGCTACCGCTGCGCCAATCGTCCTGGCACGGCCCGAGGGCCGGGCTGAGATATGGAGCGGACGACGAGGCTCGAACTCGCGACCTCAACCTTGGCAAGGTTGCGCTCTACCAACTGAGCTACGTCCGCATGACTCCGCAGCGCCGGTTTCAACCGGTGCCGTGGCGACGACGAGAACGTTAGCGGAGGCCCGAACGCCCGCCAACTCCGGGGGCGTCGTGACGAGCGACCAGGTCGCGGTTGAACTGGATGACCGCCTCCCGCAAGGCGGGCATGACCCGGGGGAGGACGTCGAGCTCGGGGCAAGGGTCGAGGGCGAGCACCGCGTCGACGTAGGCCTCCAGGGCGAAGGTGAGCAGCGCGGGGTCGTCGGCCGCCTGCGGATGCTGGTGCCGGTGGAGCGCGGTGACGATCGCGAGGGCGTCCTCGGCGTTGAGCGCGGCGACCTCGCCCAGGACCGTACGGCGAAGGTCCGGGTCGAGTGTGGCGGCCGCGAGGTCCAAGAGGCTCCGGGTCGCGTCGAGGCGCTCCGCATGGGAGAGATCGCCGTGGGTGGATCCGACAACGGCCATGGGCGTCCACTTCGAGATGAGGAGGCGCTGCACGAACACCACCACGCTAATCGTCTTTCGGAGGCGCCTCAAGGGCATCGGCTCACTGCTCCTGCCCGCCGCTCCCGCCCGGTCGCAGGGGGAGCGCCGGCAGGGGAGTGCTAGTGGCCGAGCAGTGCGACGGTGTGGTCGAGCGCTGCCGAGCGGAGCGTGGTGCCACCGCCGGTGACGATGCCGACACTCAGGCCGTCCCACATCGCGCGCAGCCGCTCGGAGGTGCCTTCGACGTCGGCGAGTCCGGGCATCGCGTGCCGCAGCAACTGCATGAGGTCGGTGTGCCAGTCGGCGTCGATCTCGCGCTGGGCCGCGGCCAGCTCGGGATGGTACGGCGCCCTCGCCCACAGCTCGAGCCACAGCTGCCAGCGCGGGTCCTTCTGGTCGATCGCCAGATAGACGTCGGCGAAGGCTGCGACGGCTCCTGGATCGGCCTGGTCGCTCCCCGTGGCTGCTGCCTTCTCGAGCACCGGGGCGCGCTGCTCGGCGTATGCGGCCTCGCTCCAGCGCAACATCTCCAGGAGCAGCCCGTCGCGGGTCTTGAAGTAGTAGAGCAGGTGTCCGCCGCTGGTCTCCAGGCGTGCGGCCAGTGCGGCGATCGTGAGCTTGCCCAGGCCGTGCTCGGCCACCATCTCCAGCGCGGTGGTGAGGACCTGCTCGCGCGGGCGCTCCATCCGTCGGTTGTGGCGTGGCACCGGCCCGCCTTTCTGGGTCATCTTCTGGGTGATCGCCGAAGTTTTTTCGTCCGAGGCCTTGACTCTAACCGGTGACGTGAGTCACTTTGAATACCGTTCAAAAGTTTGAATGACGTTCAAACGTCTGTTGAGGAGGCCCCGGTCCATGACCGATTCCACCATCCTGTCCGCCGACGAGGCGGTCGCGCCGATCGAGGCCGAGCGCAGGCTCGCCCGCGTGCTCGGCCCCGGCACGGCGGTGCTCCTGGTGCTCTCGTGCATCACACCCGCCTCCAGTCTCTTCATCATCGTTCCGCAGGTGCTCAACACGCAGGGCAGCGGCGCGGTCCTCACCATCGTCGCCGGCATCCTGGTCTCGGTGGCCGTCGGCGCCTGCTACGCCGAGCTCGGCACCCGCACCGCCAGCTCCGGCGGCGAGTACGCGATGGTCACCCAGACCCTCGGCAAGGCGGCTGGCTGGCTGACCTTCGCCCTCGCGGCGATCCAGCTGTGGGTGATCCCGCCGATCATCGCGCTGGGCACCGCCGACTACCTGAGCGACATCGTGCACCTGCCGCGCGCCGCCACCGGCGCGGTCGTGATGCTGATCGCCACCGCCACCGCGATCCTGGACGTCAAGTCCAACGCGTTCGTCACCGGCATCTTCCTGGGCCTGGAGATCCTGGCCGCCATCGTGGTCACGGTGCTCGGTCTGACCCACCTCCACCGGGGTCCCGGCGAGCTGATCGCCCCGCACGTCGTGGGTGCGCACGGACTGGAGCCGTTCACGGTCGCGATGCTGATCTCGGGTCTGGCCGTCGGCACCTTCGTGGTCAGCGGGTTCAACACCGCCGCCTACCTCGCCGAGGAGGTCATCGACCCGCGGCGCAACGTTGCGCGGGTGGTCTTCGCCTCTCTCGGCCTGGGCGCGCTGGTGATCCTGGTCCCCACCATCACCACCGTGCTGGCCGTCGGCAACGTGAGCGACCTCGCGACCGGCAACTTCTCGGAGTTCGTGCACGAGTGGGGCGGTCAGGGCATCGGCGTGGCGATCAACGTGACCATCGCGATCGCGATCCTCAACGCCGTCATCGTGATGGTGCTGCAGAACGGCCGCGTCGTCTTCGCCTCCGCCCGCGACCGCTGCTGGCCGGCCGTGGTCAACGAGACCCTCACCCGCCTGCACCCGCGGTTCGGCACCCCCTGGCTGGCGACCCTGGCCGTCGGCGTACCGGGTGCCGTGCTCGCCTACGCGGTCAACGTCGAGTCCCTGCTGGGCATCACCGCCGTCGTCCTGGCGATCATGTACGTCGTCGTCGCGGTGGCATCGCTGCGGGTACGGCTGACGCCGTCGACGGTGGCCAGCTGGCGGATGCCGCTGTGGCCGGTCGCGCCGCTGCTCGTGATCATCGCCGTCGGGTACGCCGTGTTCGGGTCCTCGCGCTCGGACCTGCTCGCCACGGCAGTCCTCGTCGTGGTCGCGATGACCTACTACGCCTTCTACCTCGCCCGGCGGCCGCACGACCGCTTCGTGGTGCTCGACCCGTCGGACGGCACCACCGATCCTTCCGACGCATCCTCCGGCGCATCCTCAGACATGGCCGGCCCGGCCACCGTCGGCGCCTGACCCGCACTCCCAGCGAAGGAGCACACCCATGGTCCGCTACGGCCCCCAGTTCGGCCCGGACATCACCTTCCTCGGCGTCGAGCGGTGCGACTGGAGCGACCCGTCGACGTACGCCGAGGCCGACGTGGTCATCCTGGGCGCTCCGTTCGACGGCGGCGCCTCGCACCGCGCCGGCACCCGGTTCGGCCCGCAGTTCATCCGGCAGACCTGCTACCTGGCCCACGACGGCTCGCGCCCCTCGCTGGCGATGCGGGTCGACGCACTCCAGGACCTGCGGGTGCTGGATGCCGGCGACGTCGAGATGTTCTCCGGCGACGCGGAGCGCTCGGTGCGCGACCTCCAGGAGGCGGTTCACGCCGTCGCCAGCAACGGCGCCATCCCGCTGATCCTCGGCGGTGATCACACCATCGCCTGGCCCGACGCCGCCGGTGTGGCCCAGCACTACGGCCAGGGCCGGGTCTCGATGATCCACTTCGACGCCCACGCCGACACCGGCGACATCGAGTTCGGCGCGCTGGTCGGGCACGGTCAGCCGATGCGTCGGCTGATCGAGTCCGGTGCGCTGCGGGGGGATCGCTTCCTGCAGATGGGCCTGCGTGGGTACTGGCCAGGTCCGGAGACGCTGGACTGGATGGCGGAGCAGGGCATGAGGTCCTATGAGATGACCGAGATCGTGCACCGCGGCCTCGACGACTGCCTGACCGAGGCCTTCGAGATCGCCACCGACGAGTGCGACGGCGTCTTCCTCTCCGTCGACATCGACGTCTGCGACCCGGGGCACGCCCCCGGCACCGGTACGCCGGAGCCCGGCGGCCTCACCGCCCGTCAGCTCCTCGACTCCGTCCGCCGGATCGCCTACGAGCTCCCCGTCGTCGGCATCGACGTTGTCGAGGTCTCACCGCCCTACGACCACGCCGACATCACCTCGTTCCTGGCGAACCGGGTGGTGCTGGAGGCGCTGTCGGGCATCGCCCGGCGCAAGCGCGACCAGCGCGACGGCACCCGCTGGGATCCCAGCCTTCCCCTTCTCGCCGGGCGCACCACGTCTCGGCGCGGCCTGGCCACGGCCGCCGCACCAGCAACCAGCACGACGACGAGCACAGCAACGAACGGAGCATCCCGATGACCACCCCCACGAGCACCCATGACGTGATCGTCGTCGGAGCCGGCGTGACCGGCCTGACCGCGGCGTACCGACTGACCCAGGCCGGACGCGACGTACTCGTCCTCGAGGCGCGCGACCGGATCGGCGGGCGCCTGCTCAACGAGGTGCACACCCAGGGCGAGGCGGTCCAGCACGAGGCTGAGTTCGAGGTCGGCGGTCAGTGGGTCTCTCCGGACCAGACCGCGCTGCTCGGGATGATCGAGGAGCTCGGGCTGGAGATGTTCTCCCGCTACCGCGCCGGCGAGTCGCTCTACGTCGATCGTCGCGGCGAGGCCCGTCGGTTCACCGAGGACCTGCCGGTCTCCGAGGAGACCAACGCGGCGATCGAGCAGCTGACCAAGACCCTCGACGGGCTGGTCGCGGAGATGGACCCGGACCGGCCCTGGGAGCACCCCGACGCCGCCCACCTGGACAGCGTCTCGTTCAGCGCCTGGCTGCGTGAGCAGTGCGACGACGAGGAGGCCTGCGACAACGTCGCCCTCTACGTCGGCCCGGCGATGCTGACCAAGCCGTCGCACGCGTTCTCCGCGCTGCAGGCGATCCTGATGGCCGCCAGCGCCGGATCGTTCAGCAACCTGGTCGACGCCGACTTCATCCTCGACCGACGTGTCGCCGGTGGTCTGGCGACCGTCCCGCGGACGCTGGCCGAGCGGCTCGGCGACCGGGTCAGGGTCGACGCCGACGTGACCCGCATCGAGTGGCGCGAGGACGGTGCGGTCGTGCACGTGGACGGCGAGACCTTCGAGGCGCGCCACGTCATCCTGGCGGTGCCGCCGACGGTCGTACGCCGGATCCGGTTCACCCCGGAGCTCCCCGCCGAGCACCGGATGGCACGCGAGCACCAGTCGTTCGGTCTGGTGCTCAAGGTGCAGATCGTCTACCCGACGCCGTTCTGGCGCGAGCAGGGGCTCAGCGGCACCGGCTTCGGTCCCTACCAGCTGATGCACGAGGTCTACGACAACACGCCCGACGGCGACGAGCGCGGCTTCCTGGTCGGCTTCGTCGCTGGGCTCAACGCCGACGAGGTCGGCCGGCTCAGTGCCGAGGAGCGTCGCGAGCGCATCCTCGTCTCGGTTGCCTCCTACTTCGGCGAGCAGGCGCTGGCGCCGCTGGTCTTCCACGAGAGTGACTGGCAGCACCAGGAGCTGACCGGTGGCGCGTACGGCACCAGCTTCGACCTGGGTGGCCTCAGCCGGTACGGCGCGAAGCTCCGCGAGCCGCTCGGCGCGCTCGACTTCGGCAGCAGCGACGTCGCAGGGCTCGGCTTCCAGCACGTCGACGGCGCGATCCGGGTCGGCGGCGAGATCGCGGCACGCCTTCTCGCGGAGGCCTGATCACGGTCTGATCGCTCCGTCCCGACAGCCGCACCCGACAGCGGCATCCCGGCTCGGCCGGGGTGCCGCTGTCGGCGTTCCGGGGGAGTGCCGCACGCGGCGGTGGGGCCCTCGCACACCGCCCGGACCCGGGCGCGTAGCCTCACCCGCATGTACAAGGTGCTGCTCGCCCTCCACCTGGTCGCGGCTGTCTTCGCGATCGGCCCTCTCGTCCACGCCGCCACCACCGCCTCGCGCGGCCTGCGGCAGAAGGACGCCGCCGCGATCAAGCTGACCTCGCGGATGTGCACGATCTACGGATTCGCCTCGGTGGCGGTGGTCGTCCTGGGCTTCGGCCTGATGTCCGCCAAGTCGCCCTACACCCACGAGAAGGTCGCCAGCTTCGGCGAGGTCTGGATCTGGCTCTCGCTGCTGCTGTGGCTGGTCGCTGCGGTGCTGGCCCTGTTCGTCGTCGTCCCGACCCTGGACAAGGCCGCGACGGACGTCGAGTCCGCGCCCGCGCTGGTCGGCAAGGTCGCGGCCGCCGGCGGCATCACTGGCATCCTGTTCGTCGTGATCGTCTTCCTGATGGTGTACCAGCCCGGTCACTGAGCATGACCGCCCTGGCCGCGGAGGACTTCCTCGCACAGCTGCACGAGCGCCTGGGCGAGGTGGTCCTCACCGATCCCGCCGCGATGGAGCGGTACGCGCACGACGAGGCCGAGTGGGCGGCGTACGCGCTGCCGCTGGCAGTGGTGCGCGCCCGCTCCACCGAGGACGTCCGCGTGCTCGTCGAGCTCTGCATCGCCCATCGGGTGGCGATCGTGCCGCGTGGCTCGGGCACCGGTCTGTCCGGCGGCGCGAACGCACTGAGCGGCTCGGTGGTGCTCTCCCTGGAGCGGATGGACCGCGTCCTGGAGATCGACCAGCAGGAGAAGCTGGCGGTCGTGCAGCCGGGCGTCATCAACGACCACCTGCGGGAGGCCGTGGCCGAGCGCGGCCTCTGGTATCCGCCCGATCCGGCCAGCGCCCCGTGGTCGAGCATCGGCGGCAACGTCGCCACCAACGCCGGCGGCCTGTGCTGCGTGAAGTACGGCGTCACAGGCGACTACGTTCGCGAGCTCGAGGTCGTCACGGGCACCGGTGAGGTCGTCCGGCTCGGCCGGCGTACGGCGAAGGGCGTCGGCGGCTACGACCTCAGGTCGCTGCTGGTCGGCTCGGAGGGCACGCTCGGCATCGTCACCGAGGTGACGGTGCGGCTGCGGCCGGCCCGCCCCGAGGAGCGCACCATTGCGGGCTACTTCTCCTCGATCACGGCCGCGGGTGAGGCGGTGGCGGCCACGCTGGCCTCCGGCGTCGTGCCGTCGGCACTGGAGCTGGTGGATCGCACCTGCCTCGAGGCAGTCGATGCCTGGAAGCAGATGGGCCTGAGCACCGAGGCCGAGATGGTGCTGCTGGGACGGACGGACACGCCGGGTGCGGACGGTGCAGCGGAGGCGGCGCTGATGCAGCGGTGCTTCGAGGAGAGTGGCGCGAGCTTCGTGGCCGTCTCGGCCGACGCCCAGGAGTCGGAGGCGCTCTTCGCCGCCCGGCGGCTGGCCTATCCGGCACTGGAGCGGCTCGGGCCCGTCCTCACCGAGGACGTGTGCGTGCCGGTCGGTGCGGTGCCCGAGATGCTGGCCCGGATCCAGGCGAGTGCCGCGTCCTTCGACGTACGGATCGCCAACATCGCGCACGCCGGCGACGGCAACCTGCACCCGCTGCTCATCACCGCGCCGGGCGACGAAGCCGAGCGGGAGCGTGCGCAGGAGGCGTTCGAGGTGATCCTCGCCGATGCCCTGGACCTGGGAGGCACGGTGACGGGGGAGCACGGCGTCGGCCTGCTCAAGCGCGCCGGTCTGGGGCGTGAGCTCTCCGCACCGGTGGTGGCGATGCAGCGTGCCGTGAAGGACGCGCTCGATCCGCACGGCATCCTCAACCCCGGCAAGGCGATCGTCTGACGCAGGCCTCGTCGCGGGATCGGGAGCCGAAGAATCGGGGAATCCGGGGCGAGCGGCGCAGCCCGCCGCCATACTGCCTGCTGTGCCGGACTCACTCGCCCCGAAGCCGCGGATGTCGCCCGAGGCGGCGACGGTCGCGCTGGTCCTGATCGGGTCGTGGGCACTGATCGCCGCGCTCTCTGGCGGCACCGAGCTGTGGCAGGCCTGGCTGAACTACCGGGACCTTCAGCACTGGAGCCGCGACGGCGCTCTGAGTGCACCGGTCCCCGAGTGGCTCGGGGTCATCGTTTTCCTGCTCTGGATCTACGCGGTCCCCGCGGTGCTCGTGGGAGCCGTGCTTGGGTCCGTGTACCTCGCGCTCGGACGGCGCAGCTGGTGGCGAGCGTTGGCCTTCGGCCTGACGAGCCTAGGCGGCCCGATCGCGTCGTTCGGCGTCGGTCTGGTGGGGGTGGTGGACACCTCGATGGGGACGCCGGACTCGAACGGCCTCGGTGGCGTGGGCTGGTCGCTCCTCGAGACCGCGTTGCCGATCGCGGTGATGGTGGTGAGCTGGCTGCTGGTGCGCTCGGACCTGCGGGCCGCGTGTCGACTGCGCCGACCGGTGGATGTCGGTGCCACGGCGGACTGAGAGCTGGATGTCCCACGCCTCGGCGTACGCCGAGGCGTGAGACGACCGCGGTGTTCCGCCGTACAGATTTCGCCTGGTCGATCCGGACTGACACGAGGCGCCGAGGAATCCGAGGCCGCAGGAACACTCGCTCAGTGGCCCCGCTGGGTACTTCATCCTTATGACCGAGCCGCCGTTACGACCCACCGAGCAGCCGCCCGAGCCCGGAACGACCCTGCCGAGCAGCACTTCGCCGCTCGACACCCCGCCGCTCGACACCCCGCCGCTCGAGCCTCCGCCGGGCGCCGACCTGACAGAGGAGCGCGGACCTGACCCGCTGCGCTCCTCGCGGACGGGCCGCGCGTGGGTCTCGGTGGTCGCGCTGGGCGTGGTGCTGGTGCTGCTCATCATCTTCATCGCGCAGAACACCCATCGGGTGACCGTCTCCTTCCTCGGGTGGCAGGGCGAGACGCCGCTCGCCGTCGCGCTGCTGATCGCCACCGTCGCCGGGCTGCTGCTCGCCGCGATCGCCGGCACGCTGCGGATCTGGCAGCTGCGCCGACGCGTGAAGCGGGAGGCCAAGCGCGCTCGCTGATCAGGGGCAGGTCAGTCCGCCAGCTCGGCGGGCAGCGCCACCGCGTCCACCAGCGCGCCGTTGCGCAGCACGGTGATCTCGAGCCGCTGCCCGATCGCGTCGGCGAACAGCCGCCGCTGCAAGGACTGCGCGTCGCCGAGGGGGTCGCCGTCGACCGCGAGGACCAGGTCGCCGGCATGCAGACCGGCGGCGGCCGCGGGGCTGGATTCGATGACCTCGACGACGCGCAGCGCGTACCGCTGGCCGAACCGCTCGGACTGCGCGGGCGTGAGCGGGGCGGGCGTGCTGACCAGACCGAGGTAGGCACGGCGTACCCGCCCGTCGTGGACGAGGGCGTGGATGATCCGGTGCGTCGTCGCATTGATCGGTACGGCGAGGCCGAGGCCGACTCCGGCCACGGCGGTGCTGATGCCGACGACCCGGCCGCGACTGTCGGCGAGCGCTCCGCCGGAGTTGCCCGGGTTGAGCGCGGCGTCGGTCTGGATGACGTCCTCGATCAACCGTGCCGAGGTGCGGGAGCGGGCGGGCATGCTGCGGCCGAGCGCGCTGACCACGCCCGCCGTGACGGTGCCAGCCAGCCCGAGCGGGTTGCCCACGGCCACCACCAGCGAGCCGACGAGAAGCCGGTCGGCGTCGCCGTATTCCGGCGGTCCGATGACCTGGCGGTCCGTGCGCACGACCGCCAGGTCCGAGAGCGGGTCCCTGCCGATGACGTCGAAGCGGGCGATGGTTCCGTCGCCGAACTCCGCGTTGCCGCCGTCGGCGTCGCCCACCACGTGCGCATTGGTGAGCAGGTGGCCCTCACCGGTCAGGACGACCGCCGATCCGGCGGCCTCTCCGCGACAGGAGCGGATGCGCAGCGCGGCGACCCGTGGCGTGAGCTGCGCCGCCACGGAGGTGACGATGGACGAGTAGGCGTCGAGTGCGCCGTCGCCGGGACCGGTCGACATGCCGGGTCAACGACCAGGGGCGGGTGCGGATTCCGCGGTTCTCTCACGGCGAACGGGCGCGGGCGCACGCGGGGTGCCGCGCCGGCACGTGACAGATTGGGACCCATGAGCGCCGATCCTGCGATCCTCACCGAGCCCGGTCCCGAACCCGATGCCCAGGGTGCCTACGGCACCGATCCCGATCAGGTGGCGGACCTGTGGCTCGCGGCCGGCGCGGACGACCGGCCGCTGCTGGTGATGCTGCACGGTGGCTTCTGGCGCCCGCGCACCGACAGGACGCACACCCGGCAGCTCGCGGCCGCGCTGCGGGACGCCGGCTGGTCGGTGGTCGTGCCGGAATATCGCCGGCTGCCCGGCCGCCCCGACGTGACGACCGGTGACGTACGGGCCGCGCTGGCGGCGCTGCCCGAGCTGGTCGGCCGTCGGCCCTCGGGTGTCATCGTGCTCGGCCACTCCGCCGGCGGTCACCTGGCGCTCTGGTCAGCCGCGGTCGCGCCCGTCGCCGACCTGCGGCTGACCCTCGCGCTGGCGCCTGTCGCCGACCTGGTGCTCGCGCACCGCGACGGCCTCGGGACGGGCGCGGTGGAGGCGTTCCTCGGCGTCGGCCCCGAGGAGCGCGCCGATCTCGACCCGGTCCGGCTCGAAGCGCCGAGCACCCAGGTCGAGATCCTGCACGGTGCGCTTGACGACGTCGTACCGCCTGCGGTGAGCGTCTCCTACGCCACCGCCAACCCGCGAGCCGGGCTCCAGGTGCTCGCAGAGGCCGACCACTACGACCTGATCGACCCGGCGTCCGCCGCCTTCGGGCGTCTTCTCGACGTGCTCTCCCAGGTGGCCTGATGGCGGGCTTCGCGCTGATCCACGGCGCGGGTGATGTCGGCTGGTACTGGCACCTCGTCGAGGCCGAGCTGCGGGCGAGGGGGCACGACACGGTCGCGCCGGACCTGCCCTGCGAGGACGACGCGGCGGATCTGGGCGACTACGCCGATGCCGTCGTCGCGGCGACCGTCGCCACCCTGGGGCAGAGCACCGAGCTGGTCGTGGTCGGCCAGTCACTCGGCGGATTCGTCGCGCCGCTGGTCTGCGAGCGGCTGCCCGCGCAGCTGCCCGCGCGGCTGATGGTGCTGGTCGCGCCCATGATCCCCGCACCCGGCGAGGCGCCGGCGGACTACTGGGCTGACACCGGGTATGAGGACGAGCCGCGCGAGCGGTACGACGACCCCGTCGAGCTGTTCTGCCACGACGTGGCGCCGGAGCTGACCGCCGAGGCGTTCCGCCGCTCGCGGGTCCAGTCCGGCGCCCGGCTGGGGGAACCGTCGCCCCTGCAGGCCTGGCCGGACATGCCCACACGGGTGCTGCTGGCTCGCGAGGACCGCTTGGTGCCCGCTGCGTTCGTACGTCGGGTGGCCCGCGACCGCCTGGGCATCACCCCCGACGAGATCGACGGCGGCCACACGCCGGCGCTGAGTCGTCCGGGTGCGCTCGCCGAGCGGCTGGCGGCGTACGCGGGAGAGGTCGGGACCGCACCGGATCCGGCGCGCGGCTGACGCTCCCGAATTGACCTCCGCCCACCGGGTCTGCCTACGCTCGGGGGGTCCTGGGACCTCCGGGGCGGCTGCCGCGCGACGCCGAGTCCTGTCCCGTGCGGTGGTGGACACCGACCTGTTCGGGCAGGAGCGGGGGACCCAGGAATTGCGGGTCTGACGACCCTTGGGGTGAAGCCGCGCGCACTGCGCGGCCGGGCATCTTGCGCCCGAACCCGACAGCTAACTCCGCAGGCGCGCAGGAGATATCCATGCGCATGCGCACCCTTGCGTCCGCGGCTGCCCTGACGGCGGCCACCATCGTTCCGATCGTCGCCACCGCCGCGCCCAGCTCCGCCGTCACGGCGCACACCTGGCAGCGGCTCGCCAACTGCGAGTCCAGCGGCCGCTGGCACGTCAACACCGGCAACGGCTACTACGGCGGCCTGCAGATCAGCGCCGGCACCTGGCGCGCCTACGGCGGCCGGCACTTCGCCTCGCTGCCGCACCGGGCGAGCAAGCACCAGCAGATCAAGATCGCCAACCGGATCAAGGCCCACCAGGGCTGGGGAGCCTGGCCGGCCTGCTCGGCGCGCATCGGCGTGCGCTGAGGCTCAGCCGGAGGCCCGCCGACGGCGTGGTGGGTGGTGTTGGGTCGGCGGAGTCCGCCGGCCCAACGCCGCTGCCCGGGCGGTCTGCTCAGGCCAGTGCCACCTCCGCATCCTGCAGCGCCCCGCGCAGCTGCTCGCGCAGGTCCGGGTCGGGCGCGTGTCCGTGCTTGGCGATGGCGTGGTCGACGGCGGCGTCGAGGACTTCCTCTTCCTCGCCGGCGATCGTGAGGGTGCAACCGACCTCGTTGGGTACGGCGCGACAGTCGATCATCTTGCGACTCATGACTTCCTCCTGCGTCGCCTGAGCGACAGGCGACGCGCCAAATCTACGCTCGTGCACCGGCTGATGCAGCCGGCCGGAGCGTCAGGCGAGCATGCGCCGCTCAGGCCGCGACCGGCTCCTCGAGGAGCAGGCTCACCTGCTCGGTGGAGCGGTGCGCCCAGCGTGTGCTGGCGACGATGCCGAGCACCAGCACGCCGATGCCGACGCCGGTGACCATCCACCACAGCGGGTGGGTGGCGGTGGCGAAGGACGGCCCCAGGTTCGACGCGGCGCCGGCTCCGGTCAGGGTGCCGGCCAGGGCGACGCCGATCGCCGTACCGGTCTGGCGGCAGGTGGAGGCGACGCCAGCCGCGACACCGGCCTGGGAGATCGGCATTCCGGAGACGGCGGTGTTCGTGATCGGTGCGTTGATGGCGCCGAAGCCGAGCCCGAAGAGCACGTAGGCCGCCGCGATCAGGGCCCACGAGGTGTCCGCCGTCAGGAAGCTCAGGCTGATGCCGCTCAGGGCGAGCATCGCGCCGGAGAACACCAGCGACGGACGGGTGCCGAAGCGCGAGACCAGCCGGCCGGACGCGAGCGAGGCGACCAGGATGGTCAGGGCGAGTGGCAGCATCCGCAGGCCGGCCTCGAAGGGCGAGAGGCCACGGACCTGCTGGAGGTAGAGCGCGTTGACGAAGAGGAACGCGCCGTAGGCCGCGAAGGCGATCAGCGCGGTCAGCGTGGCCGAGGAGAACGGCACGCTACGGAAGAACCGGATGTCCAGGAACGGCTCGGCGACGCGGCGCTCGACGACGACCAGGCTGATCGCGGCGAGTACGGCGACTACCAGCAGCACCACGATCCGCGGCGAGCCCCAGCCTGCCTCGGGCGCCTCGATGAGTGCGTAGACGAGGCTGGCGAGCAGCACGATCGTGAGGGTCTGGCCGAACGGGTCGATCCGGCGCGGACGTGCTGCGCGGGACTCCGGCACGAAGAACTGGCACAGGATCACCGCCACCAGGGCGATCGGCACGTTGATCCAGAAGATGGCGCGCCAGCTGACGTGCTCGGTGAGCAGGCCGCCGACCAGCGGTCCGAAGCCCATCGAGACGCCGACCACGGCGCCCCAGACGCCCACGGCGCGGGCGCGTTCGCGCCGGTCGGTGTAGGTGTTGGTGATGATCGACATCGCCACCGGGTTCAGCATCGAGCCGCCGATGCCCTGGATGATGCGGGCCACGATCAGCGTCTCGACGTTGGGCGCGAGGCTGCACAGCAGCGAGGCCAGACCGAAGACCGTCAGGCCGACCTGGAAGATCCGGCGTCGCCCGACCCGGTCTGCCGTCGCGCCGCCGAGCAGCAGGAAGCTCGCGATCGCCAGGGTGTAGCCGTCGATCGTCCACTGCAGCGTGGAGACGGTGGTGTCGAGGTCGGCGCGGATGGCCGGCAGGGCCACGTTCACCGCCGTCGCGTCCATCGAGACGATCAGCAGGCTGCAGCAGCAGATGGCCAAGACGAGGCCCTTGGGCGTTCTCATCTGGCGGCTCCTGCGACGGGCGCCTGCTGCGTCGTTCTTCGGGGCAGTCAGGTTCGTCATCATCGTTAGCAATGCTAACTGACCGGGTGAGGCGACGGCCGCGTCGCCGGAGTGCGCTTGCCCACACCACGTCCTTGAGCCCTTTGACTTCAAGTACTTGAAGTTCCTACGGTCGATGACGTGAGCACCAGGACCACCCAGCACAGCTACACGATCAAGGAGACGGCCGCCCTCATCGGCCTCCCGGCCAGCACGCTGCGCTACTACGAGTCGATCGGCGTGATCGCCCCGATCAGCCGGGGCGCGAGCAGCGGGCACCGGGTCTACGGCGAGGATGACCTCGACCAGCTGATGTGGGTGGCCTGCCTGGCGGCGACCGGCATGTCGGTCAGCGACATGCGCACCTACATCTCGAACGGCGGCCACGGCGCGGCCAAGGCCCGCGAGCAGGTCGAGCTGCTGGAGCAGCAGGAGCGGCGGCTCGCGATCGAGGCCGAGCAGGTCGCACTGCGGCAGCGCTACGTCCAGCTCAAGATCGGTTACTGGAACGCGATCGACGCCGGCGACCAGGCTCATGCGGCGGCGCTGTCGGACGAGGCTTACGCGCTCGCCGACCAGCTGAAGCAGACCAAGAGGAACGAGGAGAGACGTTGAAGCTCACCAAGAGCGGAGGCCAGACCGCCACAGGACCCGCGGACTGGTTCACCGGCACCGTCTACATCGACGGGATCCGCAACCCGGACGGGCAGTCCTCGGTCGGCTGCGCCCACGTGCGGTTCACCCCCGGCGCACGCACGGCCTGGCACCACCACCCCAAGGGCCAGACCCTCTACGTCACCGACGGCATCGGGTACGTCGCACGGCGAGGCGGCGCGTCCGGGGAGACCACCGTGCAGGAGATCCGCCCCGGCGACATCGTCTACATCGAGCCGAACGAGGAGCACTGGCACGGCGCCACCGCGGACCGCTTCATGGCCCACGTGGCGATCCAGGAGGCCGACCAGGACGGCCAGGTCGTGACCTGGCTCGAGCACGTGACCGACCAGGAGTACGGCGCCTGAGCGTCGTACGCCTCTGACCACCACCACAAACGAAGGAAGACCCTGTTGATGCGCGTGAACGCCTATGCAGCGCCCGCGGCCGGAGAGCCGCTGGCCCCGACCACCATCGAGCGCCGCGACGTCGGCCCCAACGACGTCCTGATCGAGATCGAGTACGCCGGAATCTGCCACTCCGACATCCACACCGTGAACGGCGACTGGGGCCCGCAGCCGTTCCCGGTCGTCCCTGGCCACGAGATCGTCGGAAGGGTGACCCAGGTGGGCGCCGACGTCGACCGGCACCATGTCGGTGACCGGGTCGGGGTCGGCTGCATGGTCAACTCCTGCGGCACCTGCGCCAGCTGCCGTCGCGGCGAGGAGCAGTACTGCTTGAGCGGCATGACGCCGACCTACGCCGGCACCGACCGCGACGGCACCACCACGCAGGGCGGCTACTCGACCCACGTCGTGGTCGACGCCGACTTCGTGCTCTCGGTGCCCGACGGCCTCGACCCGGCGGCCGCCGCACCGCTGCTGTGCGCCGGCATCACCACCTACTCGCCGCTGCGTCACTGGGGCGCCGGCCCGGGCAAGAAGGTGGCCATCGTCGGGCTCGGCGGCCTCGGCCACATGGGCGTCAAGCTCGCCCACGCCCTGGGCGCCGAGGTGACGGTGCTCTCCCAGTCGCTTAAGAAGCAGGAGGACGGCCTCCGCCTCGGCGCGGACCACTACTACGCGACGTCCGACCCCGACACGTTCGAGCAGCTCGCCGGTCGGTTCGACCTGATCGTCAACACCGTCAGCGCGAGCATCGACCTCAACGCCTACCTGCGGCTGCTCGCCGTCGACGGCACCATGGTGAACGTCGGTGCGCCGCCGGAGGCGCTCGGCGTACGCGTCGGCACCCTCATCGGTGGTCGGCGCTCCTTCGCCGGGTCGGCGATCGGCGGGATCGCGCAGACCCAGGAGATGCTCGACTTCTGTGCCGAGCACGGCATCGGGGCGGAGGTCGAGGTCATCGGGGCGGAGAAGATCAACGATGCCTATGAGCGGGTCCTCGCCTCCGACGTCCGATACCGCTTCGTGATCGACGCCAGCACGCTGCGATGAGCTCGAATCAGTAGGAATGGGCGCCGAGTCCACACCCTCGGTCGCCGGGCTCCCTTCCGGTCCGCGTCACCATGGACCCATGGAGGGAGCCCGCGACCGGCTCGAGGCCGAGCGAGCGCAGACGCTGCGCCGGCTGGCGAACCTGACCAGCGACTTCGACGCCGTCGTCGCGGCCTCTCGCGATACCAACGCCGATGACGAGCACGATCCTGAGGGCGCGACCATCGCGTTCGAGCGCTCGCAGGTCGATGCGCTGGTCAGGCAGGCGCGGCGGAACCTCGTCGAGATCGACGCCGCGCTCGACCGGCTCAGCGCGGGCACGTACGGCGTCTGCGAGGTCTGCGGCGGTCCGATCGGCGAGGGCCGGCTGGAGGCTCGGCCCGCTGCCCGCAGGTGCATCATCTGTGCGTCCACGTAGGATCCAACCTCTCCGACGACCACGAACAGAGGTGCAGCATGGTGGCGAGCCGATCCGCTCGGGAACGGAAGGCGGCGGCCGAGGCCGGCCCGCTGGCGAGGGTCAAGATCGACCTGGGCGCCGACGAGCAGTTCGTCTACAAGATCAGCTGCGCCGAGTGCACCGTGAAGGGTGACCGCGCCTGGTCGGCCTACCGGCCCGGCGAGGACAACGGCTACATGGCGTCGATGGACCGGTGGATCTTCCACCTCAAGCAGAAGCACCCCGATGCCGACGCACCGTGCCTGGCCTACACCGACGCGGCCGAGCAGCGGCTGCAGGAGCGGCGTCAGGGCCTCGAGGCCCGGCGCGACTAGCACGTCCCCGAGGCGGCCAGCCGCTACGGTCGGACCATGTCGGCCGAGGTCACGACGTACCGCTATGTCCGGTCCGCGCTGCTCGCCCTGTTGCTCGCGCTGACGACCTCGGTCGGTGCCGAGACGGTGCGGACGGGCTGGCAGACCTCGATCAGCGGCTACTACTACACCGCCGCCGGCCCGGTGTTCATCGCCGTGCTCGCCTCGATCGGGGTCTGTCTGATCGCGCTGCGAGGCTTCACCGATGCCGAGGACGTCCTGCTCAACCTGGCCGGGATCTCGGCCCCCATGGTCGCCTTCGTGCCGACGCCGGAGGCAGGCCGCCCATCCGACGTACCCGCGATCGAGAACAACGCCCTGACCTTCCTGGCCGTCCTCGCCGTCGGGTACGTCGTCGTCCTCGTGGCGATCCTGCGACGGCGACCGGGCGGCCGACCCAGCCGGCCCGGCCGGTGGGGTCAGTTCGGGCTGATCGCGACAGCGATCGCCTGGGTGGTCGGGCTGGCGTGGATCCTGATCGACAAGCAGTCCTTCGCCGCGCACGCCCACGCGCTCGCGGCAGGGGCCACCTTCGTGCCGTTCGCGGGAGTCGTGGTGCTGAACACCGACTGGGGCGTGCGACGGATCGCCCGCGAGCAGGAGCCGAGTCGCACGCGGTTCGACGCGGCGTACTGGGCGATCGTGGTGGGCATGGCGGTGGCGGTGGTGGTCTTCGCCGCGCTGCACGCCTGGACCTATGCGCTGCTCGGGCTGGAGATCTCGCTGCTGGCCCTGTTCGCGGTGTTCTGGATCCTGCAGACGATCGACCTCTTCGACCCCGAGCGCGACCTCGCCCGATGCGAGCAGCGGCGCTGACGATCCGCCGGGACGCGTGCGTCTCCCCCCGATGAGGGATTCTCACCGGGCTGGTCCGCGGGCACTTCTGGCCCATCGGCGATCGGCGTAGCGTGCTGTGAACTCCACGACCGAACCGCCGTGGCGCCCCGGAGCGAGGAGACTTCCATGTCATCGACCACCCCAGCGGCCGGTCAAGCACCGACCGCAGCACCCACCGCAGCACCCACCGAAGCAGCGTCCGGCCCACCGCCAGCCGGACTCGACATGGAGCGTCTGCAGGCGCTCGTCTTTCAGGCGGTCACCGACATCGGCGCGGCCCTCAACGGCGCACTGGTCATCCTCGGCACCGATCTCGGCTTCTGGTCGGCGCTGGCCGACGGCCAGCCGATCACGGCGGCCGAGCTCGCCGCCAGGTGCGGCGTACCCACGCCGTACGCCGACCAGTGGCTCTCGGCGCAGGCCGCGAGCGGCAACATCGACACCGAGACCGACTCCACCGGTGCCGTCACCTTCCGGCTCTCGCCCGAGCAGGCGATGATCTTCGCCGACCAGGACAGCCCGGCCTACCTCGCCGGCGGCTACCACATCGTGCGCTCGGTCTATGAGGACCTGCCGCAGATCGAGGAGCGGATGGAGGCCGGGCAGGGGTTCGGCTGGCACGAGCACGACCCCGAGCTCTTCCTCGGCACCGAGCAGTTCTTCCGGCCCGGTTACCGCACCCACCTGGTCGACGAGTGGCTGCCGGCGCTGGAGGGTGTCCACGATGCGCTGACGGCGGGTGCTCGGGTCGCCGACGTCGGGTGCGGCCACGGCGTCTCGACAGCGGTGATGGCCGCGCGCTATCCGGCATCGTCGTTCTTCGGCTTCGACTACCACGAGGCTTCCGTGGAGCGGGCGACGGCGCATGCTGCGGAGCAGGGCGTGGCCGGCAACACCGCCTTCATCCGCGCGGCGGCCGACTCCTATCCAGGGTCCGACTACGACCTGATCTGCTTCTTCGACTGCCTGCACGACATGGGTGACCCCGTCGGTGCGCTCAAGCACGCCCGCGAGGCGCTCTCGCCGGACGGCACCGTGATGCTGGTCGAGCCGATCGCCGGCGATGCCCTGGCGGACAACCTCAACCCTGTCGGCCGGATCTTCTACGCCGCCTCGACCATGATCTGCACGCCCTCCTCGCTCGCGCAGGACGTGGGCGCGGCGCTGGGTGCTCAAGCAGGCCCGGGGCGGCTGCAGAAGGCCGCGGAGCTCGCCGGATTCACCCGGTTCCGCCGTGCCACCGAGACGCCGGTGAACATGGTGCTCGAGCTGCGCCCCTGACGGGTGACCGGTGCCGCCTCGTCGACCGAGCCGCGACTCAGTCGACGAGGTGGCGCAGGTAGCGGCGGGGATCGTCCAAGTAGGCGCGCCAGTGCCGCACCAGCGCGATGTGCCACCCGTGCATCGTCTCGGCGCGCAGGAAGAATCCCCAGCGGGAGGACCCGATCCCGCGCCTGAGCTCGAGGCGCGTGCCAACGGCGACTCCGAGCGCCGGATCGCGTACCGGCTCTGCACGCTGCCGCCCTCCGGGTTGAGGCCGTACGCCGTTGCTACCGCCTCCACGATCGTGGACTTGCCCGACCCGTTCTCACGGGCGCGGACGAGCCGCACGGGGTGGCACGGTCCGCCCGAGCGATATGCCCCTGCGGCCGCGAGCGCCGTAGGGTGCAGGAATGAGGTTCGAGGTGGATCCGGAGGCCGGCGAGCCCGGCGAGGGCGCTGCGGTTCTGGCACAGCAGGCGATCGACGCGACGGCGACGGCGTACACCGACGATGCCCGGATCGACGTCGAGGAGCGACTGCGGGCCGAGCTGCGCGAGCGCGGGCTGCTCGCACCCGACGAGGCGTCGATCGAGGAGCTGGCGCGTGACATCCGCTCCGGCCATCACGTGTCGGTCCTCTGAGAGCCGGCTGACGCGCCGAGACAGAGGCGGTTCGGTGTCGGCCAAGCGGGGTACCACCCGGTGATGCAAGCCCATCCCACCCGCGGGGACGGCACGGGTGCGAGGGCGAGAGCGCTCCGGCCCGTGCTGCTCCTCCTGCTGCTCCTCGGCGCCCTGGCGATCCCGCTCGCGGGCCCGGCGTCCGCGGCCCCGAAGCCTGCGCATGCACAGGCTGCGCCGGCGAAGGCGGCCTCGCACCCCACCGTCCGGGTCGGCACCGAGGGCACCTACCCGCCCTTCTCCTACGTCGATCCCAAGACCGGTCAGCTCACCGGCTTCGACATCGAGGTGGTCCGGGCGGTGGCGGCGAAGGCCGGCTGGCACCTGACCTTCACCAAGGGCACCTTCGACTCGCTCTTCCCGGCGCTCGACACCGGCCGCGTCGACCTGCTCGCGGACCAGATCACGATCAACCCCGACCGCCAGGCGCACTACCTCTTCAGCAGCCCCTACACCTACTCCCACGGTGTCATCGTCACGGCCGCCGACAACAACGACATCCACTCGCTCGCCGACCTCAAGGGCCGCACCGCCGCCCAGTCCCAGACCAGCAACTGGACCCAGGTGGCCAAGGACGCCGGCGCCAAGATCCAGTACGTCGACGGGCTCGACCAGGCGGCTGCGCTGATCGCCCAGGGCCGGGTCGACGCGACCGTGAACGACAACATCGCGGTGCTCGACTACCTGGCCAGCTCGGGTTCGAAGAAGATCAAGGTCGCCGGCAACGCCGGCGACGAGGTCAGCAAGCAGGCGCTGGTCTTCCGCAAGTCCAGCGCGACCCTGCGCGACCAGGCCGACCAGGCCCTCGCCGCACTTGCCAAGGACGGCACCCTGGCGAAGATCTCGCAGAAGTACTTCGGTGCCGACGTCACCGTGCCCAACTCCGGCAAGGTCGACGTCAAGGCGTCCGACACCGGTCGAAGCACCTGGCAGGTCCTGCAGGACACGGCCTGGCCGATGCTGCGCGGCATGCTGAAGGACACCATCCCGCTGACGATCATCAGCTTCGTGTTCGGGCTCGCGATCGCGTTGGCGGTGGCGCTCGCGCGTCTCTCGACGTACCGGATCCTCGATGTGCCCGCTCGGATCTACATCTCGATCATCCGCGGCACACCTCTGCTGGTGCAGCTGTTCATCGTCTTCTACGGACTGCCCGAGGTCGGCGTGAAGCTCCCCAGCTTCCTGGCGGCGTGCCTGGCGCTGAGCCTCAACGTCGGCGGCTATGCCGCTGAGATCATCCGGGCGGCGATCCTGTCGGTGCCGCGCGGTCAGTTCGAGGCCGCGACCACGATCGGCATGGACCCCTGGCAGAGCATGCGCCGCATCGTGCTGCCGCAGGCTGCTCGGATCGCGGTGCCGCCGTTGTCGAACACGCTGCTCTCGCTGGTCAAGGACACGTCCCTGGCCTCGGTGGTGCTCGTCACGGAGCTGTTCCGCGTGGCGCAGGTCGCGGCAGCCGTGAGCACCCGCACGATGGCTCTCTACTGCCTGGCCGCCCTCTACTACTGGGTGGTCTGCTACGTCATATCGATCGGTCAGGGCCTGCTGGAGAAGCGAGTCGGGAGGTACGCCGCATGACAGGGACGGCAGCGACAACGGGCCTGGTCGAGGTCGCCGGGTTGGAGAAGTCGTTCGGTGACCGGCAGGTGCTGCGCGGCGTCGACCTCACCGTCGAGAGGGGTACGGCGACGGTCCTGCTCGGACCGTCTGGCTCCGGCAAGACGACAGTGCTCCGCTCGCTCAACGTCCTGGAGGCCCCTGACCGGGGCAGCGTCAGGATCGGCGATGCGGCGGTCGACTTCTCCGCGATGCCGAAGGAGAAGGGTGAGCGACGCCGCCGGATCAAGGCCCTGCGTGCTCGCAGCGGGATGGTGTTCCAAGCACACAACCTCTTTCCCCACATGACGGTGCTGGGCAACCTGATCGAGGGTCCGGTCCAGGTGCAGGGGCGTCCACGCGATGAGGCAGTGGCCGAGGCGAGGGCGCTGCTCGAGCAGGTCGGCCTCGCCGGCCGCGAGGACGCCTACCCGAGCCAGCTCTCGGGCGGCCAGCAGCAGCGCGTGGGCATCGCCCGCGCGCTCGCGCTCAAGCCCGAGGTGCTGCTGCTCGACGAGCCCACCTCCGCACTTGACCCGGAGCTGGTCGGCGAGGTGCTCGGCGTGATCCGCGCGTTGGCGGGCGAGGGCTGGACGCTGATCATCGTCACCCACGAGGTGCGTTTCGCCCGCGACGTCGCCGACCAGGTGCTCTTCCTCGACGGGGGAGTGATCGCCGAGCGCGGCGGTGGTGAGGTGCTCACCGAACCGCGCGAGGAGCGGACCAAGCGCTTCCTGGCCCGGGTGCTGGAAGCGGGCTGAGCAGCGCCGAGTCGCGATGTGAGTGTCAGAGTGATCGACAGGTCACGCTGAGCCACCCGCGGCGAGCTGCTCCAGCGCTCGGCGCAGCACCGCGGCGGCCCCGGTCAGCCGATGGCCCTCGTCGTCGAGCAGGTGCAGGACGGAGCCGGGCCACTCCCGGTGCAGTCGCCAGGCAGTGGCCGGCGGCGTACAGAGGTCGTAGCGGCCCTGGATGAGCGTGGCCGGGAGGTGCCCGAGGGTGGGGATCGTCGACCACAGCCGCTCCTGGTCGACGAAGCCGCGATGCGCGGCGTAGTGCGTGCTGATCCGAGCGAACGCGGTCGCGAACCGCGACTCGGTGAAGATCGCCTCCAGCTCCGAGCCGGGCTCGGCGCGCATGCCGTCGAGCTCCCAGCGGCACCAGGCGAGCGCGGCTTCGAGCCGACGGGCGTCGTCGGGCCCCTCGACCGCGCTGCGATAGCTGGCAACCAGGTCGGCGGCGTCCCCGAGGGTCGCGGTGAAGGCCTCCCAAGCCTCTGGCAGCAGTCGGCCGGCGCCGTCGCGGTAGGTCCAGTCCAGCTCGGACTGGCTGTAGGTCGTGATGCCGCGCAGCAGCACCGCACGGGCCCGGTCCGGATGCGCACAGACGTAGGCCAGCCCGAGCGTGGCACCCCACGACGAACCGGAGACCACCCAGCGCTCGATGCCCCGGTGCTCGCGGAGGCGCTCGATGTCGCCGATGAGGTGATCGAGCGTGTTCGTGGCCAGGGACGTCGACGGGTCGCTCGCATGCGGCAGACTCCTGCCGCAGCCGCGCTGGTCGAACATCACCACCCGGAACACCCTCGGGTCGTACGGCGCAGCCATCCCCGGGACCGTGCCGCCTCCTGGGCCGCCGTGCAGGTGGACCAGCGGGACGCCGCCAGGGTCGCCGAGCTCGCACCACCAGACCCGCTGGCCGTCGCCGACGTCCAGCAGCCCCTCCACGCGGTCGGCCCAGGCCTGCTCGAACACGCTCACCCGGCCATGATCGCAACGCCGTCCAACCGCCGGAGGGGCCGACCGGCGGCGGAGCTCACAGCGTCGTGACGAGGCCGCCGTCGATGACGAAGTCGCTGCCGGTGATGTTCCCCGCCCGGTCGCTGGCGAGGAAGATGACCAGGTCGGCGATCTCCTCCGCTCGCGTGAACCGGCCCGTGGCCGCGGCAGCCTGCTGCTGCCGGACCACCTCGCCCGGGTCGATCCCGTTGGCCGTCCCGACGGTGGCAGCCACGCCGGCATCACCGAGCCAAAGGTCGGTCTGCACCGGACCCGGACTGATCGTGTTCACCCGGATGCTCGGCCCGAGCTCCTTCGAGAGCGACTTGCACAGGTTGGTCAGAGCGCCCTTGGCGGCGCCGTAGTCGATCACGCCCGGATCGGGCAGGAACGCGTTGACCGAGCTGATCGTGGTGATGCTGGCGCCGGTCCGCTCCGCCATCGCCGGGATGGCGGCACGCATCGTGCGTACGGCGGCCAGGAAGTTGATGTTCAGCGCCCAGGCCCACTCGTCGTCGGTGATGGCCGCGAAGCCTGACAGGCGCGGCCTGACGCCGCCGACGTTGTTCACCAGGATGTCCACGCCGCCGTGGAGCTCGGTCGCTGCCGCGATCAGCTCGCTGGGTCCGTCGGGCGTCGAGAGGTCGACGGCGACCGGGTGGACCCGGCCCTCGTCACGGAGCGCGTCGAGATCGTCGCCGCTGTGCCGCGCCCCCGCCACCACCGACGCGCCCTGGGCCGCGAGCGCTCGGGTGATCGCGAGCCCGATGCCCTTGCTCGCACCGGTGACGACGGCGACCCGTCCCTCCAGGGCGAGGTCGAGTGTCACAGACCCTGCTCCTTGAGCCAGGAGAGGCTCTTGTCAGCCACCTCCTGCCAACCGTGGTCGATCGTCAGCGAGTGACCGCGGTCGGCGAACTCGACGATGTCGGTGACGGCGTCGCTGTGCCGGTACTGCTTGAGGGTCGCCTTGGTCACGGACTCGGGCACGGTGTTGTCCTTACCGCCCATGACGAGCAGCAGCGGGCCGCGGTTCTGGTTCTTGGTGTCGACCTTGGCGGGCGAGTGCGGGTTGAAGTTGGCTGCGGCAGCCTCGAACAGAGGCTTGCCGGGTGCGGGGATCGCCCAGCGCTCGAAGAGCTCGTCGGACTCCTCGGCGGGCACGGCGTTGCCGAAGGCGAAGCGGAACTGCTCGGCCGTCAACGAGACGGCCCGGTGCTTGTTGGCCGGGTTCTTGAACACTGGCAGCGTCGCCTTGAGGGCCGAGAGCGGGACCGGAAGCACGCCCTTGATCTGGGCGGCGTCGATCGCCACCGCGGCTGCGGCGAGATCCTCGCCCAGCAGCCGCTGGGCGATCATCCCGCCGAAGGAGTGCCCGACCAGGATCGGCTTGGCCGGCAAGTCGGCGATGATCCCCGCGAAGTGCGCCACCACGTCGTCGATGCCGTGGTCGGCGATGTCGTCGGGGCGCTGCCGCGCCTCGGCCACGGTGGTGGGGTCACCGGGCCAGCCCGGCGCGCTCGCGTCGTAGCCGGCTTCGGTGAAGCGATGGATCCAGGCTTCCCAGGAGGTGGCATGGAGCCACAGGCCGTGGATGAACAGGACGGGTGTGCTCTCGGACATGGGCGCTTCCTCCGTTGAGGCCTGTGACACCGATGATCTACCTACCTACTAGTCAAACTAGTGCTCTGCGAGGGCAGAAGTCATCTAGTTGCCAGGAAGAAGTGACACGGAGGCGATGGCCGGACCTCGGCGCTGCCCTCGGGAGGGCTCGCGAGGAAGGCACCGGTTCCGGCCCGCGGCGTACGCTCGAAGCATTCTCTTCCCGCTAGGGAGGCGCCATGGGCGTGCTGCTGTTCATCGTGGTGGTGCTGGTCGTGCTCGGGGGACTCTCGTCCGCGATCAGCGCGCGTGTGGTCAAGCAGATCGAGCGTGGGGTGGTGTTCCGCCTGGGTCGGGTCCTGCCGGAGCCGCGCCCGCCCGGCCTGACGGCCCTGATCCCGATCGTGGATCAGATGAAGCGGGTCAACATGCAGGTCGTGACGATGACGGTGCCGGCGCAGGACGGCATCACGCGCGACAACGTCACCGTCCGGGTGGACGCGGTCGTCTACTACCGGGTGATCGACCCGATCAAGGCGGTGGTCCAGGTGCAGGACTACGCCTACGCGATCGCCCAGGTGGCGCAGACCTCGCTGCGCTCGATCATCGGCAAGAGCGAGCTCGACGACCTGCTCTGCAACCGCGAGCACCTCAACGAAGGCCTGGAGGTGATGCTCGACAGCCCGGCGGTCCCGTGGGGCATCGAGATCGACCGGGTGGAGATCAAGGACGTCGAGCTGCCCGAGTCGATGAAGCGGTCGATGTCACGCCAGGCGGAGGCCGAACGCGAGCGCCGGGCTCGGATCATCACCGCGGACGGTGAGTTCCAGGCGTCCAAGCGTCTCTCGGAGGCAGCGAGCGCCATGGCGGCCACACCCGCCGCCCTCCAGCTGCGACTGCTCCAGACGATGGTCGAGGTGGCGGCCGAGAAGAACTCCACGCTGGTGCTCCCGTTCCCGGTGGAGCTGCTGCGCTACTTCGACGCGGTCGCCGGGGCTACTTCCCGTGCGGATCCGCCTGATTGAGCGTCGCGACGACCTGGTCGTAGTCGCCGCGTGCCTCGCCGTACCGGAGGAACTTGACCCGCTCGACCTGGATCTCGGTGGCATCGGGCTGGGCCTCGATCAGTCCCATTACCTCGCCGACGAAGGCGTCGAGCGGCATGGCGAACGCGCTCTCCCGCTGGCCGGGCATCAGGTCGGTCTGCACGGCCGGTGGCTCAAGCTCGACCACGTCGACGCTGGTCCCGGCGAGCTGGAGCCGGATCGACTCGCTGAGCAGGTGGATGGCGGCCTTGGTCGCGTTGTAGGTCGGCGTGACCTTCAGCGGCGCGAACGCGAGCCCCGACGAGACGGTCATGATGGTGGCGTCCGGCTGGGCGAGCAGCTGGTCCAGGAACGCGTCGATCAGCCGGATCGGGCCGAGCAGGTTGGTGGTGACGATCTCCGCGGCACCCTCGGCGAAGCCGCTCCGCGTCCAGTCCTCGACGCGCATGATGCCTGCCATGGTGACCAGCACGTTGAGGTTCGGGTGCTCCGCACTCACCTGCCGTGCGGCGGCGCTGATGCTCGCCGGGTCGGCCGTGTCGATCGCGATGGTGGCCAGGTCGTGATCGGCGGCGATCTGGTCGAGCAGGTGCTGGCGCCGGCCGCCGACGATGACGGTGTTGCCCTTGTCCCGCAGCGCCATCGCGAGGGCGAGGCCGATGCCGCTGGTGGCTCCGGGGATGAAGATGGTGTTTCCACTGATTCGCATGTGTCCAGCAAAGCGCGCGCGTCTGCCCGGTGGCAGAGAGCCCTCATCGTGGGATCGGCGATCCCTGTCTCGCCGTGGTGCGGTGCGGGATCATCGAGCCATGGACCGCGCCGCACTCGCCGACTTCCTCCTGCGCCGCCGGCAGCAGCTCCAGCCGACCGATGTCGGCCTGCCGGCCGGTGCCCGTCGGCGTACGCCTGGGCTGCGCCGCGAGGAGGTCGCCGCGCTGGCCGCGATGTCGACCGACTACTACACCCGTCTGGAGCAGCAGCGCGGCCCGCAGCCGAGTGTGCAGATGCTCGCCGCACTGGCACGTGCGCTCCGCCTCACGCCGGACGAGCGCGACTATCTCTACCGGGTCGCGGGGCACAGCGCACCGGACCGGCTGGCAGCAGGGGAGTACGTCGCGCCGGCACTTCTGCGCGTCCTCGATCGACTCTCGGACACGCCGGCGATGGTGATCAACGCGGTCGGGGAGACGCTCGTCCAGAACGACCCCGCCCGGGCACTCTTCGGTGACCAGACGTCGTATGCCGGCCTCGAGCGCAGCGAGGTCTACCGCTGGTTCGTCCATCCCGACACGGAGCGGATCCGCTATCCCGAGGAGGACCGGCCGCGGCACAGCCGGTCCCAGGTCGCGGCGATGCGCGCCGCGTACGGCTCGATGGGCCCGCGCTCGCGTGCCGGCGAGCTGGTCGGTGAGCTGCAGCGGGTGAGTGAGGAGTTCGCCGAGCTGTGGGACCGCCACGAGGTCGCGCGGCGGTTCGAGGATCACAAGGTGCTGATCCACCCCGAGGTCGGTGCGATCGAGCTGGACTGCCAGGTGCTCTTCACCGAGGACCAGTCCCAAGCACTGCTGGTGCTCACCGCCGCGCCGCGGACCGAGGACGACGACAAGCTGCGGCTGCTGGCGGTGCTGGGGACCCAGGAGTTCAGTCAGCGAGCCTGACAAGCACTGGTGCTCCAGGCACCTCAACCGGCGAAATGTGACCTCTCAACCCGCAGAAGGTGACCTCTCGACCTACGCCGGCCGCATCCGGTACTCCAACGTGTCGAGCATGCTCTCCACCTGGCGGTAGGTCTCGGAGCTGTCCGCGCCGATGGCGCGTTCGCTGATGAGCGCGTCCCGCATCGCGTCGAGGTAGCGCACCTGCACGGTCGCCAGCTGGTCGCGAGGCACGGGCGGAGCCTCGCGCGTGTCCTTGGTGGCGGAGATCAGTCGCGGCAGGATCCCCTCCTCCATCGTCCGCACGAGCTCCGGATCGAGCGGCTCGCCGTCGATGGTCTGCTCGCTGAGCGGTCCGAGCGTGTCGATCGCCGTCTCGCCCACCCGCCGCAACAGGCCCTGTACAGCGTCGTGCCGCTCCTCCTCGCTGTCGGGCGTGAACCGCATCCGCGCGATCAGCGCCGGCAGGGTCAGCCCGAAGAGCACCAGCGTGATCAGGGCGACGAAGAACGCTGCCAGGATCACACTGGCGCGGTGCGGAGTGCCGACCGGGATCGTCTGGGCGGCGGCCACCGTGACGACGCCGCGCATGCCGGCCCAGGCGAGCACCAGCATGCCCCGGGCGGTGATCGGCTCGCGTTCCTCGAACGCGGCGTCGGCGCGGCCGCGGGCGAGCCGGTGCCGCGCCCACGCGAGCCGGCTCTCCTCGCGCTCGTCGGCAGGCGTCATCGCATCGAGCTTCTCCTCGAACGAGCTCAACCGGGCCTGGACCTGGTCGCCGCGGTCGTCGGGCCCGAGGCGATCGGCCAGAGCCGGCCAGGCCAGCCCCAGGAACCGGAGCGCGATCAGCAACCCGACCACGATCAGCACCAGGCCGGTGATCTCGCCGGTGTCGGTCTCGGTGCGGGCCGCGTCGACGAGCTCGGGCAGCTCGTAGCCCATCGCCAGGAAGACGGCACTCTCCAAGATGAAGTTGATCGTGGTCCAGGTGGTCGTCTGGGTCTGCCGGTCGCGTGCGCTGAAGCGCCGGCTGCCCATCGTGCCCGTCGCCAGGCCGGCCACCACCACGGCGAGCACGCCGGAGGAATGGGCCTCCTCGGCCGGGAAGTAGGCCAGGAACGGCACGGCGAAGGAGATCGTGGTGTTGAGCACGGGATCATCGAGCCGTTGCCGCAGCAGCACGGTGAGCACGCCGACCGCGAGCCCGATGACCACGCCGCCGACGACCGCCCAACCGAAGTCGAGCACGGTGTGGCCCAGGCTGAAGCCGCTCGCCGTCAGCCCGGCGACGGCGGTCCGGAGCACCACCAGCGCCGACGCGTCGTTGACCAGGCTCTCGCCCTCCAGCACCGTCATCAGCCGTGGTGGCAGCCCGACCCGATGACCGATCGCCGATGCGGCGACAGCATCGGTCGGGCTGACCACGGCGCCCAGCGCGGTGGCCAGGGCGAACGGGATCCCCGGGAAGACCGCGTGCACGACGGCGCCGATGACCAGCGCCGAGACGATCACCATCACCACCGACAGCCACGCGATCAGGGAGAGGTTCCGGCGCATGTCCAGCACCGGCAGCTGCACGGCAGATGCGTAGAGCAGCGGCGGCAGCACGCCGGCCAGCACCAGCTCGGGCTCGACGTGGATCTCCGGGGTCGGTGGCAGGTAGCTGGCACCGATGCCGAGCGCCACCAGCAGCAGCGGGGTGGCGATGCCGGTGCGCCGGGAGAACACCGAGGCGGCGATCATGATCGCCAGCGCCGCGCCGGCGATGAGCACGAACTGGTGGTCCATGTGCCGGAGTCTAGGGACCGGCGTAGGCCGATCAGTGACGTCGAGGCAGCCAGTCTCCGCGCTGCACCACGTCGTACAACGCCTGGGCGGCGGCGCTCGGCCGACGGTCGGTGCGCCAGGACAGTCCGATGCGCCGGACCGCGTGCGCATCGCTGATCGGCACCTCGACCACGTCGGTTGGGCGCGGGATGGCGGGCGGGAGTACGGCGACGCCCAGCCCGGCGGCGACCAGGCCACGCAGCGTCTGCACGTCCTCTCCCTCGAACGCGATCGTCGGCGTGATGCCGGCCTCGGAGAGGAGGTCGTCGACCTGGATCCGCAGGCCGAACGCCGCGCGCATCACCAACAGCGGCTCGGACGCGACGTCGTGGAGGCGCACCCGGCGACGTTGGGCGAGCCGGTGCTCGGGTGGCACCGCCAGGACCAGTGGCTCGTCGTAGAGGTGGACCGTGCGCACCTGCGTGGACGCGGGGTAGGCGGGGGAGACGATGACGGCATCGGCCGCGCCCGACTCCAGTGCCTCGAGGCAGCCGTCGCGGGCGCCCTGACGCAGGTCGAACCGGGCAGCCGGATAGTCGGCACGCAGTGCCCTGACCAGCGCCGGCACCACGATCCGGCCCTGGGTGTGCTGGAACGCCAGCGACACCGCGTCGGCCCGCTCACCCGTGAGACGGCGTACGGCGTCGAGGCCGTCGTCGACGGCAGCCAAGGCCCGCTCGGCGTGCGGCAGCAGCGCCTGGGCCTCCTCGGTCAGTCGTACGCCGCGGCCGTCCCGCTCCAGCACCGGTGCGCCGAGCCGCTCGGCCAGCCGGGCAAGGCCGCGGCTGACGGTGGGTTGGGGCACCGCGAGCTCCTCGGCGGCGGCGGTGACTCCGCCGGTACTAGCGATGGCGAGCAGGTAGGGGAGGTCGGAGAGAACCTCGCGCAGCTCCGGCGTCCGCATCTGTGGCATGCAGAAACGATATCGATAGTCCACGATTCATGCATTGGTGCGATCAAAGAACTGCTCCTACCGTCGAAGTCGTGACCTTGACGACCGCACCCCTCGATACCCGGTGGGAGGGGCACGCACGGGACTCGGCGGAATATCGCCGCATCCTGATCGCGCTGGCGTGTGCCGGCGTGGCGACGTTCGCCCAGCTCTACTCGCCGCAGGGCATCCTGCCGCTGGTCTCCCGCTCGCTGGACGTGAGCGCCGATCGCGCCGCACTGCTGATCTCCGCCGCGACCCTCGGCCTGGCCGCCGGCGTGCTGCCGTGGTCCTGGGTGGCCGACCGGATCGGACGACTCGCAGCCATGCGGCTCTCCCTCGTCGCCGCCACCGTGCTCGGCTTCGCGGTCGTGCTGTGCCCGGACTTCGCCTGGATCCTGGTGCTGCGCACTGCCGAGGGCGCGGCGCTCGGCGGCCTGCCGGCGCTCGCGGTGACCTACCTGCAGGAGGAGATCCACCCCTCGCACACCGTCATCGCGGCGGGCACCTACGTCTCCGGTACGACGATCGGCGGCCTTCTCGGCCGTGTGGTCGCGGCACCCATCGCTGCCGCGCTCGGCTGGCGCTGGGGCGTGGCAGCCGTGGTGGTGCTCTCGGGCGTAGCCGCAGTGGGGTTCATGCTGGCTGCCCCGGCCCCGCGCGGCTTCCTGCGTACGGCCACTGCGGGCTCGGGACCCCTCTTCCGCGCCATCGCGGCGAACCTGCGCGACCCGCGGATGCTGGTGCTCTACGGTCAGGGCTTCTTGTTGATGGGCGGCTTCGTCACCATCTACAACTACCTGGCGTTCCGGCTGCAGCGCGAGCCGTTCCACCTCAGCGCCACGGTCACCTCGCTGCTGTTCTTCGCCTACCTCGCAGGCACGTGGTCCTCGCGCCGGGCCGGGATCGCGGCCACCAGGTTGGGCCGTCGGCGGGTGCTGGTCGGCAGCGTCGCGGTCATGGTCGCCGGGGTCCTGCTGACGCTGATGTCATGGCTGCCGGGAGTGCTGGTCGGGTTGGTGGTGCTGACGGTCGGCTTCTTCGGTGCGCACTCGATCGCGTCCGGGTGGACCGGCGCGCGGGCACGCGTCGGCCGGGCGCAGGCGACCTCGCTCTACAACCTCTTCTACTACCTGGGCTCGAGCGTGGTCGGCTGGGTCGGCGGCGTGGTGTTCACGCGCTGGGGCTGGGGTGCGATAGCGGCGCTGGTCGTCGTCGCGGCGCTGGCCGCCGGGGTGTGGGCGCTGAGCACGCCCGACGACTGATGCGGGTCAGCGGCGGGCGAGCAACAGCCCGAAGTCGGCCATCGGGTCGGTCCACCACCGCTCGACGGTGAGCCCGACCTCGGCGAGCTCCGGCTCGATCCGCTCGCGACGGAACTTCGCCGAGATCTCGGTCCGGATCTCCTCATCCCGGGCGAGCTCCACCGGGAGGTCGAGAGCAGCGAGCCGGCCCGACACCGGCCGTGAGGCGCGTAGCCGCATCTCGATCCACTCGTTCTCGGCGTCCCACAGCGCCACGTGCACGAAGTCCTCCGGGTCGAGGTCGCCGTCGAGTTCGCGGTCCAGGACCGCGATCACGTTGCGGTTGAACGCGGCGGTCACGCCGGCAGCATCGTCGTAAGCGGCGACCAGCCGCTCGGGGTCCTTGACCAGGTCGACGCCCAGCAACAGCGCTTCACCGGGCCGCATCGCGTCGGCCAGTCCGGAAAGGAACGTGCGCCGCTCGGCGGTGGGGTAGTTGCCGATGGTGCTGCCCAACAGCACCCACAGTCGACGTCCGGGTGCCGGGAGCGCTCCGAGGTGGCGATCGAAGTCGGCGACGGCGCCGAGCAGCGGCAGGTGCGGATAGTCGGCGCGCAGGGCCGCCATCGCGTCGCGCAGGGCGCCGGCGCTGACGTCGACGGGGACGTAGGCGGCCAGCTCGGCCCGCCGGGCCATCGCGTCGAGCAGCAGCCGGGTCTTCTGGCTCGACCCCGAGCCCAGCTCGAGCAGCACCTCGGCGCCGGCGGCCGCGGCGATGTCGTCGGCGTACGCGGAGAGGATCGCGTGTTCGGTGCGAGTCGGGTAGTACTCCGGCAGCCGGGTGATCTCCTCGAAGAGCCGGCTGCCGCGGTCGTCGTAGAAGTACTTCGGCGGCAGCCACTTCGGCGTGGCGGTGAGCCCGGCGCGGGCATCGGACTCCAGTGCTGCGCGCAGGTCCTGCGGGGTGAGCAGCACGTCGAGACTCGCGCCCGGCGTGGAGATGGTGGTCACCGTGACTCCTCGGTATCGACGGGCGGATGCAGCGGGAAGATCGTCGGACCGCAAGGATCCAGTGCCGCTACGGTGCCCGGTGCCAGGGGTGACCATGCGAGGTCGTCAGCCGGCGGAGTGCTGGTGACGGCGTACTCCCAGCCGCCGAGCTCGACGATGCCGAGCCGCCGGCCCCAGGTCAGCGCTGCCAGCTGATCGCCGTCGGCGATCAGGACCGAGCACTGCGGGAGTCGGGCGCGGGTCGCCACCCGGACGAGCAGACTCGCCACCGGGAGCCCGGGACCGTCAGCCGTCCCACGCGCGGTGGCCACGGCCGCGAGCACCGCCTCCACCTCGGTCTGGGTGGCAGCGGAGACGCCGACCTGCCAGCCGCCCGGCGCGCTCGGCTCGCAGTCGTCGTCGGCCGCCCATGCGGTCAGCGTCTCGGGGCGGCCGAGGGCTCCGCGGTGGCCGCATACGACCCGTGCGGCCCAGACCGGTTGGGCGGCCAGCTCGATCGCGTCGGTCAACCCTCAGCCCGCCCGCACGACGCCGTCGTCGGCGAGCCGTACGCCGGTCAGCGGCCACCGCGCGCCCGGCGGGAAGAAGTTGCGGTAGGACGCCCGTGCGTGCCCGGGCGGTGTGAGTGCACAGCCCCCGCGCAATACCATCTGGCTGGACATGAACTTGCCGTTGTACTCGCCGATCGCGCCGGCCGCCGGGTGGAACCCGGGATAGGGCAGGTACGCCGAGGACGTCCACTCCCAGCAGTCGCCGAAGAGCTGGCGCAGCCCGCCGGTCGGCGGTCCGGCAGCACGTGGGTGCCAGGTGCTCGCCTCCGGAGGCTGACCGTCCGCCGAGCCTGTCGGAGCGTCTTCGGACCGAGCCGCATGCTCCCACTCGGCCTCGGTCGGCAGCCGCTTGCCCGCCCAGGTGGCATAGGCATCGGCCTCGTAGTGACTGAGGTGGCAGGCCGGCAGCTCCGGGTCGACCGGCCAGGTGCCGCTGAGGGTGTGCTCGAACCAGACCCCGTCCTGCTCGATCCAGTAGAACGGAGCCTGCCAGCCCTCGGCGTTGATCCGCGCCCAGCCGTCACTGAGCCACAGCTCCGGGCGCCGGTAGCCGCCGTCGGCCATGAACGCCTGCCACTCGCCGTTGGTGACCAGCCGGTCGGCCAGCCGGAAGGGCGCGAGGAACTGCTGGTGGAGCGGCAGCTCGTTGTCGAAGCAGAACGACCCGTCGCGGTCGCTGTCGTGGCCGATCTCGACCAGCCCTCCGTCGTACTCGTGCCAGCCGAGCGGCCCTGAGACGCCGCTGGTGGCAGGACAGCCGGCATAGACCGGTCGGAGCGGGTTGAGCGAGAGCACGTGCTTGATGTCCATCAGCAGCAGCTCCTGGTGCTGCTGCTCATGGTGGAAGCCGAGCTCGATGGTCGGCGCGAGCTTGGTCAGCGTGCCCTCGTCGAGGCTGTCGAGCAGGCCGCGCATCCGGTCGTCGACGTTGCCGCGATACATCCCCACGTCGTGCGCGCCCGGGCGGCTGATCACGCCGCGCAGCGGACGCGCGTAGCGTGGGCCGATCGCCTCGTAGTAGGAGTTGAACAGGAACCAGTACTGATCCTGGTAGGGAGCGAAGCGCTGCTCGTTCTCCGCCAGCACGAACGTCTCGAAGAACCAGGTGACGTGGGCGCGATGCCACTTGGTGGGCGAGACGTCGGGCATCGACTGGACCGTCTGGTCCTCCGGCGACAGCGGCGCGGCGAGCTGCTCGGTGTAGGCCCGAACCTCGTCGTACCGGGTCTGGAGGGTGGTGACGTCGGTACTCATGTCATCGACGATGGCACGAGTATGCGGCGCTCGAAAGGGGGCCCGCGCGAACTCAGTCGGTCGTGGCGGCGCTCGGTGATGGGCTCGCGGACGGGTCCGAGGAGCCCGACGGGCCGTCCGACGGAGTGTCCGAGGAGGTGTCGGCAGGACCGAGGCCGGTGATCGGACCGTCGGTGGTGTCGGCGTCGGTGAACGCCTCGACCACGTCCTCCACCTGAGCCTTCGCCTTCGCCACGGTGAGACCGTCGAGCAGCTTCAGGCAGCGGGTGAGCGCCGCCTGGCTCGCGTCCTCGGTGGCGTCGGGATAGGTGGTGGTGATCTGCTGCTGGCAGACGTCGGTCAGCTCCGCCACGGTCGCGGCCGCCGTGGTCGGGTCAGTGGTGGGTCCGGTCGTAGGTCCGGTCGTAGGTCCGGTCGTAGGTCCGGTCGTCGGGCCTGTGGTTGGACCTGTCGTCGGGTCCTGGGTCGGCGTGGTGCTCGGCGTCGGCGTGGTGCTCCCGCTCTGCGAGCCGCTGCTCACGGCGGTCTGGCCGCCCTTGTGGTGCTTGTTCTTGGTGTGCTTGGTCTGCTTGGCGTGCGCCTGGTGCTTCTTGGTCTTGGCGGACTTCGCGGTGCTGTCCTCCGTGCTGGCCGGGCCCTGGACCAGGTACGTCGCGGGCACCACACCGGTGAGGCTGCTGTCGGCGGCGTACGACGTGGCGAGCGCCTGGACCCGCGTCGCGTAGGCGTCGCTGTGGTTGTAGCGCAGCAGTGCGGCGTGCTGGGCGTTCGGCGTGGAGAGGTCGGTGCCACCCGAGCAGAGGTAGACCGCCGAGGCCAGCGCAGCGTCGTTGATGTCCTGGGGGTCACGCCGCCCGTCGCCGTCGCCGTCGACAGCGACCATCACCCAGGTCGAGGGCAGGAACTGCATCGGGCCCACCGCCCGGTCCGAGGTCTTGTCTCCGTCGAGCTGACCGCCGTCGGTGTCGGCGATCTGCTGGGTGTGGTGGGTGCCGTCGAGCGCCGGGCCGTAGATGCCGGGTGTGGCGACGCCGGCCGGGTCGAGCTGGCTGCCGCCGGCGGTGCCGTTCCCGGACTCCACGGTGCCGATCGCTGCCAGCAGCTGCCAACTGAGGTTGCACGTGGTGTCGGCCTGGTCGATCACCGACGAGGCACGCTGGTAGGCGGACAGTGCCGTCGTGGAGATCGCCGAGGTCGTGCCGCTGACGGCGACGGTGCTGAGCCGGGCGAGCAGGGGGCCGCTACCGGCGCCGGCGAGCGTCGCAGCGCCAGGCAGCTGGCCCGCCTTGGTGACGCTGGCCGGCGGGGCGACCGAGGTGCTGGCCGCGTCGAGCTGCGGGGTGAGGGTCGGTGTGCTCGTCGGTGTGATGGCGGCCGGCAGGCCGGAGGAGATGGTGGCAGCGGTGCTGCGCGGACTGTCGGTGGCTGCCGTCGCATCGTGCTGGTAGGCCTCTACGGTCGCGACCACGGCGGTGAGGGCGGCGACGGGAACGAGGACAACTGCCTTGGTACGGAGAAGGTTCCGCGACATCATCACTACTTCTGCAAATCGGGAAGCCCAGCTCAACGCCGGACCCGGGAACGGGCGTTGGATCCATCCTGCGCCGGAACCATAGGTAAGTCATGTGAACGGAGGAGGTTTCTCAGGAGAATGTCCAGATCCACTCATCTGGATGACAAGATCCGCGCCCGTCCGCCCGCGAATCGTCGGCGGGCCGACACCCGCAGCCTCCCCGATCAGGGCGGCGATCAGTGCGGCCAGTGCCGGGTGAGGAACTCGACCAGCTCCTCGGCCGGCTTGGGCCTGCTCAGGTAGTAGCCCTGGGCGTAGTCGACGCCGATGTCGCGCACGATCTGCAGGGTCTCGGCGTCCTCGATGCCCTCGGCGGTGACGAGCATCGAGTAGGCCTTGCCCACATCGACGATCGCCCTGAGCACCGCGCGTGCGGTGTGGTCGCCGGCGAGACGCTTGATCAGCATCTTGTCGACCTTGATGCCGCCCACCGGCAGCTGGTCGAGACGGGCCAGCGAGGAGTGGCCGGTGCCGAAGTCGTCGATGACGACCCGGAACTCGGCATCGCGCAGCTGCTGCAGCGCGGCCCGACTCAGCTCGAGGTTCTCCATCAGTGCAGACTCGGTCACCTCGAAGGTGATCGGCCAGTTGCTCAGACCGGCGCCGGTGATCCGCGCGATGACACGTTCGGCGAAGCCCGGCATGCCGAGCTGTACGGCGGACAGGTTCACCGGGATGCGGACGTGCGGCAGCGCCGTGGCCCAGGCCAGTGCCTGCTCGATCGCGAGGTCCAGGATGAGATCGCCGAGCGGCACGATCAGGCCGGTCGCCTCGGCCAGCGGGATGAACTGGTCCGGGCCGACGACGCCGCCGTCCGGTGGATACCACCGCACCAGCGACTCGGCGCGGTTGAAGATGCCGGTGGACAGCTCGAGCGCGGGTTGGAAGACCAGGCCGAACTCGCGGTTGGCGATCGCGCGGCGCAGGGCGGCGTGCCGTGCGAGCCGGGCAGTGGCACGAGCGCGGAGTGCGCGGTCGTAGTGCCGGAACCCGTCGGGGGTGTCGGTGCGCGCCACCGCAGCGGCGATCGACGCGTTCTGGAACAGCGTGTAGGCGTCGTCGCCGGGTGCGCTGGTGGCCACCCCGACCGCCGCTACCAGCGCGAACTCGCTGCCCTCGACGGCGAACGGCTCGTCCAGGCAGGTGAGCAGTCGCTGGGCGACCGACTCGCGGAACTCGACGGTCCGGGCCGGCAGGAAGATGCCGAACTCGGTGTCGTCGAGCAGACCGATCAGAGCGCCGACGTCGTTGCACTGCTCGAGACGCGCGGCCACCGCCGCCAGAAGCTCGTCACGGGCCGTCCGCTCCATGCTGTCGTCGAGCAGGTCGATCCCGCCGAGGTGGACGACGTACGCCGCCTGCACGTCCTCGCTGTCGGTGAGGCGCTGCTCGACCAGGCCGAGGAAGCGGTGCCGGCCCGGGAGTCCGGTCGCCGCGTCCAAGGTCAGGTCCCGGAGCAGCTCGCGCCGTGCCGACGTGCGGGAGATGGCGAGGGAGGCCAGCCGCTTGAGCCGGTTCACGGCGACCTCTTTGAGGTCGACCGGGGGATTTCTGGCCTCGCCCGGCTGCTCGTTCCAGTGTGCCCACTGCATCCCGCCGTTGCTCTTGGCGGCGTACATGGCCTCGTCGGCACGACGCAGCACCGATGCCGGTTCGACGGCGTCGGTGAACCCGGCGATGCCGATGCTGGCGGTGACCGGGTGGATGGGATCCGGGGACGCCTCGCGGGCCGCGTCGGCGACCACGGCGAGCAGGAGGCCGGCGACCTCGGCGGCGTGCTCGCTGCTGGCCTCAGGCAGGAAGACCACGAACTCGTCGCCGCCGATCCGGCCCAGCGCCGCCTGCGGTGGCAACCGGGCGCTGACCGCGGTGGCGATACCCGCCAGGATCGCGTCGCCGATGGCGTGGCCGTAGGTGTCGTTGTGGTGCTTGAACCCGTCGAGGTCGATCATCAGCAGTGCGCTGGCCTGCTGGGTGCCGCGTCGCTTGCTGACCTGCTGCGCCAGCAGTCCCTCGAAGGCGCGCCGGTTGAGGGCGCCGGTGAGCGGGTCGTGGTTGGCCAGGAAGCGCATCTGCTCCTCCTGGGCGCGTTGCTCGGTCACGTCGCGCTCGATGCCGACGAAGTAGCCGGCATGGTCGGGCGTGTCTCCGGGGAGCCAGCGTCCGGAGATCTCGAGGAGTCGCGGATCCGTGCCGTCGGGGCCGCGGTAGCGGTAGTCGATGGTGGAGGCGCCGCGGCTCTCCTGCAGCGCGAGCAGCAGGCCGCGGTCCTCGCGATGGACGCTGCGCAGCAGCTCGTCGATCGAGAGCACGAGATGGTCGGGGTGGCGGTAGTGCAACCGGGCCAGCTCGCGCGAGATGACGATCTGCATCGTCTCCAGGTTCACCTCGAAGGCACCGACGTGCGCGGCCTCCTCGGCGACCTCCTGGCGCTTCAGCGTGCGCTCGAGGCGCTGCCTTGCCGCGACGGTCTCGCTGATGTCGTGCACGATCGCGCAGGCGCCGATGACGGCACCGTCGTCCCCTGTCACCGGCAGGCAGGTCAGCGAGATGTGTGCGGTGGTGCCGTCGGGCAGTCGGCGCTCGGTCTCGGCGATCGTCGCCGGTATGCCGGACAGCGCACGGGTCAGCGCGGTGCGCTGCGCGTGTTGCTCCTCGGGCGGTGCGAGCTCGTCGATCGAACGGCCCAGCATGTCGTCGGACTCGATCTGGAAGAACCGCTCCGCGGTGGCGTTGGCCTGTCGCACCAGCAGATCCTGGTCGACGGTGACGACCACGTCGGGGGAGTTGTCGAGGATGGTGCGCAAGTAGCGGGCCGGGTTGCTGCGGTGTCGTGCCACCGACGCGCGAGCGACCTTGCACAGCGCCCGGGCGACGGTCGCGTCGTCCATCTCGAGGTAGTCCTCGGCGCCGAGCTGGATCGCGTCCAGCCCACGCTGCTCCTCGGTCGGCGGCACGAGCGCCACCACAGCGGTGTCGCGTTGTGCCGAGCTGTGCAGCAGCTGGCGCAGCTCGGTGGGGGAGCAGGCCGTGATGTCGGCCAGGACGAGGTCGGGGCCGTCGCCGTGGCCCAGCACGGCCAGCACGCCTGCCGGCGTGTCCGTACGACGTACCAGCAGGCTCGTCCCGTCCGCGCTGGCGGCTGCGGCGACCATCGCCGCGAGGCGATCATCGGCCGTCAGGACCAGCGTGTCGATCCCAGCGTGCAAGCGGACCCTCCGTCTTCACCTTCCGTGACGCGTATCGGAGATCCTGGCGCATCGTCGAAGCCGAAGTCGGTGGTTCGGCGGGACTTGGGACCCGGGACCCGCCGGATGCCGGGCCGGAAGGACGACTGATCGGCGGGCCGATGGATAACGAGCCTCGTGCCTTCGCTGATCACCTTCGGACCCCTGCGGATCGAGTACGCCGACGACACGTTGCGGCCCCGGCCGTGGACCGAGCAGCAGTCGTCGTGGGCGCACGAGCTTCTCGAGGACGCGCCTCCGGGACCGGTCCTGGAGCTGTGTGCGGGTGTCGGGCACATCGGACTCCTTGCCGTCCTCGGCACGGACCGAGGGTTGGTCTGCGTCGACTCCTCGGCGTCGGCCTGTGCCTACGCCCGGCGCAACGTGGCCGCCGCCGGGCGCGATGACGTAGCCGAGGTGCGGCACGGCGCGATGGACACCGTGCTGATGCCCGAGGAGCGCTTCGCGCTTGTCATCGCGGACCCGCCGTGGGTGCCGACCGACCGGACCGCCCGCTTCCCCGAGGACCCGCTCGCGAGCATCGACGGAGGCGCCGACGGTCTCGACGTTGCGCGGACCTGCGTCGAGGTGGCAGCGCGGCACCTGTTGCGGGACGGAGTGCTGCTTCTCCAGCTCGGAGAGCGGCAGCAGGTCGATGCGCTGGCACGGGAGCTGGCGGAGACGGCGGAGCTCGGCGTGCGTGAAGTGCGCGACGGGGCGGGCGGCGTACTCGTGCTGCTCGGCCGTCCGAGGTAGCCGAGGCGTCGCAGAGCGTCGCGGCCACGGGCCGACCGCGACGCCCTCAGCTGGTGCGCTCCCTCAGGGCGCGACCGGGTAGCCGCTGGTGATGGCGAGCCGGTTCCAGCCGTTGATGGCGATCGCCACCGCGATGACCGCGGCCCGCTGCTTCTCGTCCAGCGCGGCCGCGACGTCGACCTCGGGCGCCGGGGCGGTGTGGGATTCCCCGATCCGGGTGACCTGCTCGGCGATGGTGAGAGCGGCCTGCTCCTGCACGGTGAAGTACTGCGACTCCCGCCAGGCCGCCACCACGGCCAGGCGGTCGGTGGTCTCACCCTTCTCCACGGCGTCGCGGGTGTGCATCCGCAGGCAGAAGGCGCAGCCGTTGAGCTGGGAGGCGCGCAGCTTGACCAGGTCGATCAGCAGCGGTTCGAGACCAGCGGTCTCGGCAGCTTCTGTCGCCGCCGTCTCGACCTGCATCTGTGCCTCGTAGAGTGCCGGGAAGAGCTTGCTGACATTGACGTGATGCGCCATGGGGGACTCCTTCGTCGATCGGCCGGGTCGTCCCGGCGTACTCCTTCTTGACGAGGTGGGTGCCGCGGATGTGAGGTCCTCACAGATCCCGTCCCTGGTTCGTCATCCTGGTATGAGCAGTGAAGGTGGCCTGATGGAGGACCTCGACGACGTGATGGTCGAGCGGCGTCGGCTGATCGCGCTCGCCTACCGGCTGCTCGGCACCTTGGAGGAGGCCGAGGACGCGGTCCAGGAGACCTACCTGCGCTGGTATCGCCTCACCGAGGACGAGCGGGCCGCCGTCGCGAACCCGCAGGGCTGGCTGACCCGGGTCGCGAGCCGGGTGTGCCTCGACGTCCTCAAGTCGGCACGCGTACGCCGCGAGCAGTACGTCGGGCCGTGGCTGCCCGAGCCGGTGCCCTCCGACCTGCTGGCCCTCCCCGGCCGCCGGAGCGCCGCCGGCGCACCTCACGAGCTCGCCGATCCCGCCGACCGCGTCACGCTGGACGACACGATCAGCAGCGCGCTGATGGTGGTGCTCGATGCGATGACGCCGGCCGAACGGGTGGCGTTCGTGCTGCACGACGTCTTCGAGCTGCCGTTCGCCGACATCGCGACAGTGGTCGGCCGCACCCCGGCGGCGGTCCGCCAGCTGGCGACCTCGGCTCGCCGCAAGGTCTCGGCGCAGCGGCAGGAGCTGGCGCCCACGCCCGAGCACGACGCGGTGGTGCGAGCCTTCGGTGCGGCCGCGACGGGCGGTGACCTCGGCGCCCTCGCCGTACTGCTCGATCCTGCGGTGGCGCTGCGCTCCGACGGCGGTGGCGTGGTCAGTGCGGCACGGAACCCGGTGTTCGGTCCGGACAAGGTGGCCAGGTTCATGCTCGGCGTGCTGGCGAAGCGACCGACCTGGCGACTGGCGGAGCGGCCCACCGGTGACGGACTCGGCCTCGTCTACGCGGAGGGCGCTTCGGTGCACGGGGTGATCAATCTGCGCGTAGCGGGCGGGCGCATCACCGATGTCTGGATCGTGGTCAACCCGGCGAAGCTCGCGGCGTGGAGGGCGTGAGCGCGGTCCGGCACTCCGCCGCCGAATCGGTGGAAGACGCGCGGTGATTTCTCGCTCCCTCGCCGGTAGGTACATCCGAGGCTCGTCCGAGCCTCGGATCGACACACCGAGGAGAACAGCCATGTCACACGACCACACCGACGACGCCACCGCCGTCAACGCCCTGCTGGCCGAGATGTACCAGGCTTGGGCGGACAACGACGCGGACCGCTTCGTCGCGCACTACGCCGACGATGCCACCGCCCTGCTGCCGGGCTCGCTGCGCGCAGGCAGGGAGGACATCCGGGCACAGATGGCCGCCGGTTTCGACGGCCCGCTCAAGGGGACCACCACGGTGGACGAGCAGCTGAGCCTGCGGTTCGTCGGCGAGGACTGCGCGATCTCGATCAACCGGGGCGGGGTCGTGTTCCCGGGCGAGTCCTTCGCGCCGGACGACCGGACGATCCACGCGACCTGGGTCTTCGAGAGGCGCGACGGCCGCTGGCTGGTCGCGGCGTACCACAACAGCGCCGCCCAGGTGCCCGTGCACGCCTAAGGTGGCAGACGAGGCGAGGGGGCGATGTGACAACGGTCGATGACGAGCAGGGCTTCGACGAGCGGATCGCGGCGTACCGGGCTGAGCTGCTGGCGCACTGCTACCGGATGCTCGGCTCGGTGCACGAGGCCGAGGACCTCGTCCAGGAGACGCTGCTTCGGGCCTGGCGGGCGCGCGATCAGTACGACGAGACCCGCAGCTCGCTGCGCACGTGGATGTACCGCATCGCCACCAACGCCTGCCTGACCGCGCTCGCCAGCGGCAAGCGCCGACCGCTGCCGTCCGGGCTGGTGGCCGAGTCGGATCCACTGCGACCCTTCGTACCCGGGCACGAGGTGCCCTGGCTCCAGCCGCTGCCCGATGCGCTCCTCGACGCGGGCGACCCGGCCCGGACGGCGGTCGACCGCGGCAGCCTGCGGCTGGCCTTCATGGCGGCCCTGCAGCACCTCTCGGCCCGGCAGCGCGCGGTGCTGATCCTGCGCGATGTGCTCGACTTCTCCGCCGCCGAGACGGCCGAGATCATCGGGCTGACGACCATCGCGGTGAACAGCTCGCTTCGCCGGGCGAGGACGAGCGTGCAGGAGAGCGGCGCCGACCTGGAGGGACGCGCCGAGGTGACCGATGCGGAGCAGCGCGCCTGGATCGAGCGCTACACGACCGCGTTCGTGACCGCCGACGTCGAGGGACTGAAACGGCTGCTGGCCGACGACGTCTTGATGGAGATGCCGCCGATGCTCAACTGGTTCGTCGGCAAGGACGCCTACGGCGTCTTCATGGCGCGGATCTTCGAGGCGCTCGGCACGGACTGGCGGTTCGTGCCCCTGGCGGCGAACGGGCAGCCCGGCTACGCGGCCTACCGCGGCGACGGCGACCGCTACGAGCTGCACACCCTCCAGCTGTTCGAGATGTCCGCGACCGGTATCACCCGCACCACCGTCTACCAGGACGAGGAGGTCTTCGCGTCGTTCGGGTTGGCGGCCGTGCTCGAGCCGTAGCATCGGGCCGTGTTCGAGCAACAGTTCCTTCCCGGACGTACGCCGCAGTCGCGCGAGTTCACCGCGCGCGTCCAGACCGTGATGGCGCTGACCGGACGGCTCAACCTGCTGCCGTTCGAGGACGTCGAGACCCGTGCCGCGCTGCTGGGTGAGATCTTCGGCGGTGCGGTTCCCGAGACGGTGACGATCTACCCGCCGTTCTACTGCGACTACGGCCTCGGCACGGTCTTCGGCGAGCGGGTCTTCGTCAACCAGGGCTGCTACTTCCTCGACCTCGGTGGCATCACCATCGGTGACCGCACCATGATCGGCCCGGGCGTCACCCTGAGTACGGCGGGACATCCGGTCGAGCTCGCCGAGCGGTACAGCGGGATCACGCACGCCCCGATCGTGATCGAGGAGGACGTCTGGATCGGCGCTGCCGCGACGATCACGCCGGGGGTGACCATCGGACGTGGATCGGTCGTCGGTGCGGGCACCGTGGTCGCCAAGGACGTGCCGCCGATGTCGGTGGTCACCAGTGCCGGTCACGTGGAGCGCAAGCGGATCTGAGCACCCAGAACTCAGCCGGCGGGCTCTCCCGAGGCTCCGACGTCGTCGACGTGAAGGGACAGCGCCAGGATCGGTAGGGCGAGCACCGTGAGCATCCCGGCCGCGACCACGATCGACTGTCCCTCCTGGCTCATCTTGCCGGACTCCACCGCCACGGCGGTCACCGCGACGATGATGGGCAAGCCGGTAGCGCTGAAGAGACCCAAGGTGAGGAGTTGCCGCCGAGCGAGGTGCCGGTACAGCAGCATGACGGAGCCTCCCCGGATGAGGAGGATGCTGGCGAAGACGAACAGCACGGTCCCGGGGTCGTGCAGGATGACGGCCGGGTCGATGGCCATCCCGGAGGCTACGAAGAACACCGGGACGAGGAAGCCGTAGCCGATGGCGTCCAGGCGGCTCGAGACACTCTCGTGGTCGGGAGGCAGGAGCATCCGGATGATCGCCCCGGCGACGAACGCACCGAGGATCACGTCGAGCCCGAACGATGCCGAGGTGGCCAGCATGACCGCGAGCAGCAGGAGAACCAGGCGAACGGGTGCCTGCGCCGTCGTGTCGGCCTGCAGGCGCACGATCTCGACGATCCGCCGAGCACGGGTGCTGTGCCGTACCAGCACGTAGCCCAGGACCACTGCGATCAGGCAGAAGGCCAGCAGCGCCGTGAGTGCGCCCCAGGTGTCGCCGCCGGTGAGGAACACGCTCATCGCAATCACCGGGCCGAACTCTCCGACGGCGCCGTTCGCCATCACGAGCCGGCCCATGCTCTGTCCGAGAAGGCCGGCGTCGCGCAGGAGCGGGAGGAGTGTGCCGAGTGCGGTGGAGGTCATCGCGATCGCGATGGCGCCCCATGCCGTGACGTCGAAGACGCGATGCAGCACCGCCATCCAGCACAAGGCGACTCCGAGCGAGAGCAGCCACGCCGTGACCGCCCGGCCGCCGTCGCGCGTCCGCAGGATGAGGGGATCGACCTCCAGCCCGGCGGTCAGGAAGAGCATGCCGAGACCCAGGTCGGACACGAACTGGATCCTGTCATCGAGCGCGGCGAGGCCGAATCCGTACGGGCCGAGCGCCATGCCCAACGCGAGCATCACGACGACCTCGGGCAAGCGGATCCTCGGAATCAGCCCGAGCAACAGCGGTGCCAGGGCCGCGGCGCCGAGGATCCAGGCCAGCGACCGGTAGGCCTCGGCCTCGCTCATCGGTCCTCCTCGTGGGCCCGTTGATCGGTGGCACGGCTCGCCGTACACGATGACCGTAACCGTCCGCGGACCGAGCGCGTCACCCGAATCAGGCGAGGACCGACCCGTTCGGGCCGGTAGGTGAGGTGCTCATGCGGCGGGCAGGCGCACGGTGACGCGGAGTCCGCCGTCGGGGCGGCCGGCCAGGTCCAGGGTGCCGTCGTGCGCCTCGGCGATCCGCTTCACGATGGCCAGCCCCAGGCCGACGCCGGCTTGATCGGCGTGGACGCGCTCGGTGCCGCGCTGGAACGGCTCGGCCAGCGTCGCGACGAGGTGCGGGCTGAGCCGCGCGCCGGTGTTCTCGACGATGAGCACGGCGGCCCGCGGCTCGGCGGCGGTGGTCACCCACACGGTGCCGTGCTCGGCCAGGTTGTGCACGATCGCGTTGTGCACGAGGTTGGTGGTCAGCTGCAGCAGCAGCGCGGGGGAGCCGCTGGTGAGCGCCATGTCGCCCGTCGTCTCGAGGGCGACGCCGTGCCTCTCCGCGAGGGGGAGAAGGGTCTCGGTGGCATCCTCGGCGGCAAGGGACAGGTCGACCTGCTCGTGCGCGAACAGCCGCTGCTCGGCCCGGCTGAGCAGCAGCAGCGCCTCGGTGAGGTTGATGGCGCGAGTGTTGACGACCTGGAGGCGGTCGACCAGCGCGGCGGTGTCCCGGTCGGGGTCCATGCGGGCCACGTCGAGGAGGGTCCGGGTGATCGCCAACGGGGTGCGCAGCTCGTGCGAGGCGTTCGCGGCGAACCGCTGCTGTTCGGCGACGTGTGCCTCGAGGCGCTCCAGCATCGTGTCGAAGCTGTCGGCCAGCTCTCGGAACTCGTCGTTCGGGCCGTCCATCTCGATCCGGTGCGCGAGCGATCCGCGCGCCGCCATCCGGGTGGCGTCGTTGATCCGCGAGAGCGGGGCGAGCATGTGCCCGGCGAGGAGCCACCCGCCCAGCAGCCCGAAGGCCAGTAGGAAACCGAGGACGGTCGCCGCGATCGGGGCGAAGGAGTGCAGCAGGTCGGCGTGACTGCGCACCGTGAAGACCACCCCCGGGTGGAAGCCGCGCGAGAGCGAGAAGTATCCCGCGACCAGCAGCACCGCTCCGGCGAGCATGAGGAAGCCGGCGTAGCTGAGCGTGAGCTTGAGCCGGACGCTCAGGCCGGGCTGTCTATCCACGAGCACCGCCCGCGTTTCCGGCGTCGGCGTCAGCAGGTACGTCGATCCGGTAGCCGACTCCCGGCACGGTGGCGATGATCCAGGGCTCGCCGAGGCGCTTGCGAAGCGCCGAGACGGTGATCCGGACGGCATTGGTGAACGGGTCGGCGTTCTCGTCCCACGCGCGCTCCAACAGCTCCTCGGCACTGATCACGCCGCCCTCAGCGGCGACGAGGACCTCGAGCACGGCGAACTGCTTGCGGGTGAGCGCGACGTACTGGCCCTCGCGGTAGACCTCCCGGCGGAACGGATCCACGCGCAGGCCCGCGATCTCGCGCACGGGCGGTCGGTGGTGGGCGCGCCGACGGTCCAGCGCCCGGAGCCGGAGCACGAGCTCCTGCAGCTCGAAGGGCTTGGTGAGGTAGTCGTCGGCGCCCAGCTCGAACCCCGAGGTCTTGTCGTCCAGCCGGTCGGCCGCGGTGAGCATGAGGATCGGCATGCCGGACCCGGAGGCCACGATGCGCCTGGCGACCTCGTCGCCCGAGGGGCCGGGGATGTCGCGGTCGAGCACGGCGATGTCGTAGGTGTTGACGCTCAGCATCTCCAGGGCGGTGTCGCCGTCGCCCGCGATGTCGGCGGCGATCGCCTCCAGCCGCAGGCCGTCGCGCACCGCCTCGGCCAGCAACGGCTCGTCCTCGACCACCAACACACGCATGGTCCGATGCTAGAGAGCCGGTACCTATCGTCGGCATATCGAAAACCGCATACGTCCCGGCAACGCAGCGCTCCCTTGACTGGGAAGCATGTCGTCCAAGAGCTCAGCGCCGCGTGCGGGACGTCGTACCCGATCCATGCCGCTCGTCGCCGTCGTCATCGCCCTCGCCGCAGCCGGGGTCGTGGGCATCCTCGCCCACGAGTCGCTCGGCGCCTTCTCCTCGTCTGCGGCCTCGCCCCTCGACACCGGATCGCTCGACGCCGCAGTGCCGCTGTCCACAGCACTCCAGGTGCGCTCGGACGAGGGGCTGCCGACGCGGGTGCCGGGCAGCGGTGGTCGGGCGGTCGGCACCACCGATGGGAAGGTCCCCGACGGCGTGACGATCTTCGACGACCACTACGCGGCGGTGACCAGGCTCGACCCGTCGCTGCTCGGCGCCCTGCGGGACGCCGCGACGGATGCGAAGGGTGACGGCATCACGTTGTTCGTCAACAGCGGCTGGCGCTCCCGGACCTATCAGGAGGAGCTGTTCGCCGAGGCGGTGACGAAGTACGGCTCGCAGGCTCAGGCGGCACGCTGGGTCGCCCGCCCCGGTACGTCGGTCCACGAGGCGGGGAAGGCCGTGGACATCGGTGGGTCCGCTGCCGATGCGTGGCTCTCCGCGCACGGCGCCGCCTACGGACTGTGCCAGATCTACCGCAACGAGGCCTGGCACTACGAGCTGCGACTGAGGGCGATCGACGACGGCTGTCCGGCGATATATGCCGACCCCACGCACGACCCGCGGATGCAGCAGTGAGCGGTGGCTACCTGCCGCCGCTGGTGCGCGGCCACGGCGTGATCATCAACGGCACCCGCAGCGACTGGGTCGTCCGGTACGACGTCGTCGTGGCCGTGACGCTGGCCGCGCTGCCACTGGCGATGCTGACGGGGTGGCTGCTGGCACGTCGCCGGCGTCGCTCGGGGGCCACGGCCGGCTGGGCCTGGCGCAGCTCGATGTGCGAGGTCGCGATCGTCTACGGCACGGCGCCGTGGGTGTGGCTCACCATGCTGCCCGGCAGCGGCGCCGGCGCGGTGCGCAGCCAGCTGAGCCTGGTGCCGCTGCGTGACCTGCAGACGATGCCGACCTACCAGGTGCTCGGCAACCTGCTGGTCTTCGCCGCCCTCGGGGCGTTCGGGCCGATGCGGTTCCGGGCGCTTGCGTCGCTGCCGCGCGTCACGGCGCTCGGCGCACTCGGCTCGATCATGATCGAGACGGCGCAGTACGTGCTGCCGATCGGTCGGGTGGCGTCGGTCGACGACGTACTGCTCAACACGGTGGGTGCGGGCGTCGCCGCCATCGTCACCTTCCCGTGGCGCCGCTGCCCGAACACGGCAACCGGGTTGACCACTCGTCGGAGCCGAGGCGGCCCGAGAGCCTCAGCGGATCGGCCAGCCCAGGTCGCCCGGCGCTCACCCGTCGAGGATGGCGCGCGCCCTGCGCACCATGGCGCCGTCGACCATGGAACCGTCGAGGAGCACACCCACGCCGCCCTCGCCGATGGTGTCGAGCACCTGGTGTGCCCAGGCGAGCTCGTCGGCGCGAGGAGCGAATGCCGACCGGATGACCGGCAGCTGGGTCGGGTGGATCGCGGTGCGGCCGCGCATCCCGAGTCGCCGGCCACGGGCGCATGACTCGGCCAGCCCGTCGCGATCGGCGATCGCCGGGTAGGCCGCCATCATGGGCGCCGGAAGGCCGGCCGCCCGGGCGGCGATGACGGTCCTGGCACGGATCCAGCCGAAGGCGTCCTCGCCCTCCAGTCCGAGCTCGGCGGCCAGGTCGGCCTCGCCGAGCCCGATCGACCGCACACCGGGTGTGGATGCGATCTCGAAGAGCCGCTCCACGCCCAAGGCGGTCTCGACCAGCACATGCACCTGCCGCCCGCCGAACTCCACGAGGTCCTCAGGGCTCTCGACCTTCGGAACGCGCAGCTCGATCTCGGGCGCCAGCGCCTCCAGGTCCGCAGCCAGGTCCGCGGTCCCCGGTGCGTTGACGCGCACCTGCAGGGGCACCGACGCGGCGGCCCCGGCACCGGCCGACCATGCGGCGACGTGCGCGCGTGCCTGTGCCTTGTCCTGGGGTGCGACCGCGTCCTCCAGGTCGAGGATCACCGTCGCGCCCGTCGCAGCCGCCTTGGCGAACCGGCCAGGCCGGGAGCCGGGCACGTAGAGTGCCGCGATCACACCGCCCCCTCCTCGCGCAGGCGGGCGATCTCCTCGGTCGACATGCCGAGCCCGGCCAGCACCTCATCGGTGTCGGCGCCCGGGCGGCGGCCGGTCCAGCGGATCGAGCCCGGTGTCTCCGAGAGCCGGAAGAGCACGTTCTGCATCACCATCGGGCCGAGCTCCTCGTCCGGGACGGTGACAGCGGTCCCGCGCGCCTGATACTGCGGATCCGACAGCACGCCGCGAACGTCGTAGACAGGACTGACCGCGGCCTCCGCGTCCTCGAACGCGGCGACCACCTCGTCCTGGGTCCGCTGCTCGATCCAGCCGCCGACCGCCTCGTCGAGCTCGTCGGCGTGCTCGGCTCGCTCGCGTCCGGTGCCGAACCACGGCTGCGCCACCAGGTCGTCGCGGCCAACCAGGCGAAGCACCCGCTCGGCGATGCTCTGGGAGCTCGTCGAGACCGCGACCCAGCCGTCGTCGCTGGTGCGGTAGACGTTCCGCGGCGCGTTGTTGACCGAGCGGTTCCCGGTCCGTGGCTGGACGTAGCCGAGCTGGTCGTACCAGGTCAGCGGCGCGCCGAGCATCATCAAGATCGGCTCGATGATCGCCAGGTCGACCACCTGTCCACGTCCGGTCGCGTCGCGGTGTCGCAACGCCGCGGTCACGGCGTACGCCGTCGCGAGCGCCGCGATGCCGTCAGCCAGGCCGAACGGCGGCAGGGTCGGCGCACCGTCCGGCTCGCCCGTCACGGCGGCGAACCCGCTCATCGCCTCGGCCAAGGAGCCGAATCCCGGCCGCCCGGCGTACGGACCGTCCTGGCCGAAGGCTGTCACCCGGGCGATGACCAGCCGCGGGTTCTCGGCGAGGAGCACGTCCGGGCCGAGGCCCCAGCGCTCGAGCGTGCCAGGCCGGAAGTTCTCCACGAGCACGTCGGTGTCGGCGAGCAGTCGGCGCATGGCGGCCGCTCCGTCGGGATGCTTGAGGTCGAGCGTGATCGTCCGCTTGTTGCGGCCCAGGGTCTTCCACCACAGGCCGACGCCGTCCTTGGCCTGGCCATGGGTCCGGGCGGCGTCGGGACGGCGAGGATGCTCCACCTTGATCACCTCGGCGCCGAAGTCACCGAGGTAGGTGGCGGCGAGCGGACCGGCGAACAGCGTGGCCGCGTCGACCACGCGGAGCCCGGTGAGCGGGCCGCTCATCGACTCGCTCCGAGCACGAACGGCAGACCGTCGCGGAAGGCCGGTGCCCACACATCGAAGTCGTGGTCGCCGCCGAGGATCCGGAGACGTGACACAACCCCCGCGACGTGACGCGCCCGGTCGTGCAGCCGGGCCGCTTCGAGCGCGAGGTCCTCGCCATCACCGGCGGCGATGAAGATCCGCACCGGCCGCGCTGCGTCGAAGGATGCCAGCTGCGCTCGGTAGCCCAGACCCGTGTACACGTCGGGGTCGAAGAGCTCCTGTCCCCGGCCGAAGGCGCCGAACTGGCGAGTCGAGCTGTCCTTCCCGGGAAGCGGGTCGTAGACGGCCGGGCTGAGCGCCAGGCAACCGGAGAACAGGTCAGGGCGGCCGAGGGCGTAGCGGACGGCGCCGGCGCCGCCCATCGAGTAGCCCGCGACGAAGCGGTGGTCGCGGCCGGCGATGGTGGCGTACGTCGCGTCGACGTGCCTGACCAGGTCCCGGGTGAGAGCCGTCTCGACCTGGCGCCCCGGTGGTAGTCCGGTGAAGGCGGAGTCGACGTAGAAGCTCGCTCGATCCGACCAGGACGCGTCCGGGACGATCGCCAGCATCGGTGGCACGGAACCGTCCTCGACCAGGGCGTCGAGAACGTCGAGCAGCGGCGTCGGTTCATCGAGGTCGGCGCCGCGACCGTGCAGCAGGAACAGCGTGGCGCGGGGTCCGCTGGGGCCCGGGGTGCGGTGGAGTCGATACCTCAGCTGCTCGCCGAGCGCCTCGGACCACACCTCGGTGACCTCGTCGGCGACGCTCGAGCTCATCGTGTCTCCTCCAGATCCACGGCACACCGGAAGCCGATGCACTCCGAGCGCGAGGTGCCGGCCTGGGTGAGCAGGTAGCGCACCGACCATTCCGGCGGCTGCGGCCCGCCGTCGACGTACCACTCCGAACCCTGGGCGGCGAACCACGAGCCGCCCTTGAGGATGCTCCAGCGTGTCCGGCCGTCACGGTGCTCGCTCTCGGTCCACTCCCAGACCAGAGGCTCGCCGCGGGTCCAGCCGGTCTCGCCGGCGGCGACCTGCCACTCGTCCTCGGTGGGCAGTCGGGCGCCGCGCCACCGGGCGTAGGCTCGCGCGTCGGCGATGTCGACGTGCCGTACCGGCTCGGCCTCCGTGCCCGGAGTGGGCCGGCCCTCCGTCCAGTGGGCCAGCAGCCGGGAGCTGTCGAGGGGCACGTAGCCGGTGGCGTCGACGAAGGCGGCGAAGTCTGCGTTGGTGACAGGCGTCCGGTCCACGGCGACCCGCCCGATGCGGACCGCCCGCTCCTCCTCCCGCAACTGGTGCAGCCGCGGCGGTAGCGGCTTCCAGTCGTCGACGTAGGGCGCGGCCTCGTACAGGCCCGTCTCGCGCTGGCGCCACCGGACTGTCAGGATCCGCTCGCCGGGGGAGGGGCGGACCGCTGCGGGACTCGGCTCTCCGTACGCCGGCGCGACCGGCTGACGTGTCGGCACAGGTGGCGTGACAACGCCGCTTCCGACCTCACCCCGGGGGCCCGAGATCGGCAGGATCGTCGCCGACCCGTCGGCCTCGCGGAGCAGCCCGACCAGGCCGCCGGCCGCCACCACGGCGTGAACGCCTGGCAGCAGCGGCCCGTCGTAGTCCTCCTCGGTCGGATTGACGAGGGTGTAGAGGGCGCGTCCGTCGAGGCGCCAGCGAGAGCCGGCGATGCCGGCGGCGGTGGCCTCCGGTCCGAGAGCGGTGAGCGGCTCCCACTCGCTAGAGAGGAAGAACTGCTCGTGCTCGCCGTACACGCGGCGGATGGCCCGCCACGTGGCGCGGTCGCCCTCGCTCCAGTCCACCCGGACGCCGAAGACGACGTCCCAGATCAGCACCCCGGCACCGTTCACCCAGGCGCTGCGCAGCTCCGCGGTGTGATCGCGGTTCCACCGGCGGGTGTGGTGCATCATGTGCCGCTGCTCGAACCAGCGCGCACGCAGGACGCCGGGCGTGGGACTGTCCGCGAACCACTGCGCCCAGGACGCCTGGTGGTCGGCCACCCGGACCAGCGGGACCCGCGACTCGCCTTCGAGCACCGGGCGAGGGTCAAGGCTGCCGAGTGCCTCCAGCAGCTCGGGATCACCTTCCTTCAGCGTGTCCAGGAAGACGCCGTCGGCGTCGAGGCGGGTCACCACCTCCACGACTCGGGCGGCGTCGGTGCGCTCGGTCCGGCGAGTGCCGACGTCCCACGGGTTGTAGTCCAGGAACACCCGAACGTCTCGGGCGTGCAGGTCGCGCACCAGCTCCTCGAGACCGGGCACGTCGTACCAGTCGAACTGGTTGCGCGGATCCACCCCGATCACGGGGTAGGCGTGCCAGAGCACCACCGCGTCGAGGCCACCGAGATCGGCGTACGCCGCGAGCAGGCGATCGGCGTCGAAACGCTCGGCATCCCAGTCGCGGACGGCCTCGTCCCAGATCCACACCATCGCGACGTTCCAGGCCGTGCCGGCCCAGGCCGTCGTCGTATCGCGGTACAGGGCGTCGTCGAAGCCGATTCGCTCGCGGGCCTCGGCCCGCCACCTGTGCAGTGCGGCGCGCCAGGCGTCGCGATCGTCCGAGTCTGACGGCGCAGCGAGGATCTTCGCCTCGTCGAGTACCGACAGATCGGCGCCGGGATCGAGCGGGACGAAGGCGGGAAGGTCGATCGGGCGCGGCGCGTAGGGGTCCCGGCTCGGATCGGCGGGGATCATCGGATGGCTCCTTCATCGAGCTGCGCCCGGCGCCGCTCGATCTGGTCGATGGTGGGGATGGAGGCGAGGGCACCGGTGCTCTCGACGGCGAGCGCGCCAGCGATCACCGCCCGGTGAGCGGCTACGTCCAGGTCGTCTCCGGCTGCCAGCGCGGCGGCCAGCACGCCGGCGAACGTGTCTCCGGCGCCGGTGGTGTCGACCACATCCGCCCGTACGCCGGGAAGATGCCGCAGACCGGTCCGGTCGGCGAGCAGCGCGCCGTCGCCGCCGAGCGTGACGACCACGATCGGGACCAGCGCGCTGAGCGACCGGGCCGTCTCCGCCGGGTCGGTCCCGGCGCCGGCCAGCTGTGCGGCCTCGTGCTGGTTGACGACGAGCACGTCGGTCAGACCGAGTAGGTCACGTCGGTCGACGTCCTCGAGCGTCTGCACGGGCGAGGCGTTGAGCAGCACGGTAGTGCCGGCCGCGCGTGCGACCTTGGCCGCCTCGCGGACCGCTGGGATCGGGGTCTCGAGCTGGGCGACGAGAACTCGTGCCGCCGCCACGGCGCCGCGCTCGTCGGGTTCGAGCGAGGTCACCGTCCGGTTGGCGGCGCCCAGTACGACGATGGCGTTCTCGCCGTCGGGCTGGACCGTGATCCAGGCGGTTCCGCTGCTGCCGTCGGCCCGTCGCACCAGCCGGGTGTCGATCCCCGCATCGGCCGCGGCGGCCAGCAGCATCGCGGCGGCGTCGTCGCGGCCGACGGCACCGAGCAGCTGTACGGATGCTCCGGCGCGAGCGGCGGCGGCAGCCTGGTTGAGGCCCTTGCCACCGACCCGGCGCTCAGGACCGTCGGCGAGGACCGTCTCGCCGGGGAGCGGGATCGTCGCGACGTTGGCGAACAGGTCGAGGTTCGCGCTGCCGAGGACGACGACAGCGGGCCCACCCGAGACACCGGGCAGATCGTCGCTCATCGGGCGATCACCGCCAGGGTGCGTCGTGCGAGCTCATCGAAGCCGATGCCGTCGAAGCCCGGCATGCTGCTGGCGACCCGGTTCCGCATCGGGGCGATCCAGCGCTGGGGGAGCGCGGCGGCCCCGGCGAGCGCACCGGTGATCGAGCCGACGGTGGCTCCGACCGAGTCGGTGTCCCACCCGCCCATGACCGCCGTGCAGATCGCGTCGGCGAAGTCGCCCTTGCTGCTGGCCAGAGCGTAGGACGTGATGGCGGCGTTGTTCAGGACGTGGACCCAGTGCAGGTGGCCATAGCGCTCGTAGAGCCGGTCGAGCGCGACGTCGAGCGGGTCGCCGGAACGGCCCACGTCGGCGCCGAACGCGAGCGTATCGGCGTACCTGCTCTGCGGCGGAACCACCGCCAGCCCGGCAGCGAGCACCTCCTCGATGTCGGTGGCGACCAGGGCCTGCGAGCACATCGCCGCTGCCGACATGGCGCCGTAGACGCCGTTGCGAACGTGGCTCAGCCGCGCGTCGGTCCAGGCCAGCCGCGCTGCCGCGACCGGGTCGCCGGGACAGGCCCAGCCGTAGACGTCGGCGCGGATGAGCGCACCGATCCACTCCCGGTACGGGTTGCGCCGAGTCGCGGTGCGCGGAGCGGAGTCGCCGAGCAGCAGGTTGCGGTAAGCGACCCGCTCCGCGGTGAAGACCCGGCCTCCCGGCAGGTTGGCCAGCCAGAGGTCGGCGACGTCGGCGGTGGTGAAGTCGCGCCCGTGCTGCTCGAGCAGGGCGAGCCCGAGCATCGGGAAGTTGAGGTCGTCGTCCTCGGGCATGCCCGCGATGTTCTCGGCGAGGCTCGTGGGCCGGCTACGCCTGTTCCACGGCCAGCGCTGCGCGATCTCCGCGGAGAGCCCGATCTCGGTGAACCAGTCGTCCAGCGGCCACCGGCCCTGACTGGTCAGGATCTCGTGGATGCCCTTGCGCGGGATCTTCTCGACCGGCTTGCCGAGCAGACAGCCGGCGGCACGTCCGGACCAGGCGCCCAGCACCCGATCGGCCAGGTCGCTGGTCGGAGCGGCGGCTGAGCCACCCGCCGCACCTGGGGACACGGCTTCGATCGCGTCCAGATCGTCCGGCTCTGCGGCCGCGATGTCGGGCGCGACCGGACGGCTCTCCAGTTCGTCGAGCAACTCCTCGGCGAGCCGACGCAGGTCTTCGTCGCCTTCCTGGGCGAGCCCTGCCACGGGCGCGTCGACCTGGCCGCCCGCTGCCTGCCAGCGGCCGAGGACGTCCTCGATCGGCTTGCCTTCGTGCGCGCTCGCGACCAGCTCGTGGGTGAGCAGGTCGGGGGACTGCACCCAGGACAACCGACTCATCGGACCGCCCCGTCGAGCAGCCCCGTGCGCCGCTCCTCCCGCTGACGGGCCCGCTCACGGTCGAGCGCGAAGACCTCCGCCGCGACCTCCGCGATCGTCTCGCCCGCCGGCACCAGCGGCGTACGACTTGCCTCGGCGATCGTGTCGGCCCATGCGTCCGGTACGACGTTCGCCCCACCGAGGGCGCCGCAGATCGCGCCCGCCATGCTGGCGATCGAGTCGGCGTCGCGTCCGTAGTTGACCGCGCCCAGCACCGCCTCCTCGAAGGCGCCGCCGGTCGCCAGCACGAAGCCGAGTGCGACGGGCAGCTCCTCGATCGCCTTGGTCCGGCTCGGGCGGCGAGCGTCCAGTTCAGGCTGCCGGTACTGCTCGCCGACGGTGTCGAACGGCCTGATCGCCGAGCGCAGGGCGGGGATCGCAGCACGCCAGTCGGTGGTGCGAGCGGCGACCTCGGCGACCGCCTCGATGGCACGGCGGGTGCCGTCGTGGGCGACGGCGAGCGCCGCATCGACCACCGAATCCGGGGTGGCGCCGGGCGCGAACGCGGAGGCCACCGCCGCCGCGAGCACGCCGGCCGCCTCCTTGCCGTAGCTGGACTGGTGGGCCGAGGCGATGTCGATCGCCTCGGCGTAGGCGCCTTCGGGATCGGCCGCGTTGACGACGCCGACCGGCGCGACGTACATCGCCGCGCCGCAGTTGACGATGTTGCCGACGCCGGCCTCTCGGGGGTCGACGTGCCCGTAGTGCAGGCGCGCCACCAGCCACTTCTCGGCGAGGAAGATGCGCTGCAGGAGCAGTGCCTCCGCCTCCAGCTCGGGCACCCAGCGCCTCTCTCCGATCAGCAGCGGCACCAGATGCTCGGCGATCGCGTAGGCGTCGAGATGGTCACGCCGCTTGGCGTAGACGTCGACCAGTGCGTGCGTCATGAGGGTGTCGTCGGTGATGTGTCCGTCGCCCTTGTGGTACGGCGCGATCGGACGCGCGTCGCGCCAGTCCGCGTTGAACGGCGGCACGATCCCTGTCACGTAGCCGTCGTAGCGTTCCCTGATCTGCTCGGGCGTCCAGCCCTCGGTGGCGCCCCCGAGGGCGTCACCGACGGCCGAGCCGACCAGCGTCCCGATGGCTTTGTCCCGCAGCTCCACGCTGCTCTCCTTCTCTTCCCGAGGTGTGTTCGTCGGTGGCCGGCCAGTGCCGGCCAGTGTCGGATCTGCGTCGAGCGGCGCGACGTCAGCCGCCGTTGACGGACTTCCAGCCGTCCTCGAGCTGCTTGGCGAGCTCGTCGGAGCTGATCTCGTTGCCGAGGTACTTCTGGAACGCCGGGGTTGCGATCTGGTCCTTCCACTGCGGGTAGTTGGTCACGCTCTGGAACGGTGCCGCGACCAGGTGGTTGAGGCTGGCGAGGATCGTGGGCCAGCCGTTCGCGCCCTTGGTGTCCGTCTTGACCTGGGTGGCGGCCGACATCGTCGCCGGGATCAGCCAGTCACCCTCGGCGACCTTCGCCAGGTTCTCGGACTGCATGTAGTAGTTGATGAAGTCCGCCGCGTCGTCCACGTGCTTGCTCTGTGCGGCCACCGACATGGTCTGCGGGTCAGCGGCCTGGTCGGCGGTGGTGCCGGCGAGGACCGGGAGCACCGCCCAGTGGAAGCTGGAGGGAGCGTTCTCGGCGAGCGTCTGAGCGGCATAGCTGCCCTGCACCGTCAGCGCGTACTTGCCCTTGAGGAACGCCGTCATGACGTCGGAGCCGGCCTGGGTCAGTGTGACCGGGTCGAGCGACTTGTCGTCGTAGGCCATCTGGTGGATGCGCTCAGGCACGGCGAGCTCGGCGTCGCCGACCTTCACCTGGGCGTCCTCACCGGTGCCGGTGAAGTATGTGCCGCCGAAGTTGAGGCCGAGGCTGAGCATCGAGGCGGTGGGCTGGGAGAGGCCGAAGCCCAGTCCGTAGTGCCCGTCCTTCGTCGTCGCCTTCGCCGCGGCACGCAGGGCATCCCACGACCAGGTGTCGCCGGTCGGGACGGCGACGCCGGCCTTCTTCAGCAGATCCACGTTCGCGAACACCATGTAGCTCTGCAGGAGGGTCGGGGCGGCGACGACCTTGCCGTCGACGGTGACCGTCTTCCAGATGCTGTCGGGGACATCCTTCTTGACGCCGGCGCTGAGCTTGTCGCCGAGGTCGGCCAGGTAGCCCTGCTGGGCGAAGCCGGTGATGCCCGCGGACTCGTCCTGGATGATGTCGGGTGCCGTGCCGCCCTGGAACTGGGTGACGAGCTTGTCCTGGACGGAGTCCCAGCTGCCCTGGACGTAGTCGACCTGGACGTCGGGATGGGCCTGGTTCCAGGCGGCCACGATGGCCTTGGTCGCCTTCACGGTGGTGTCCTGGTAGGCGAGGCTCTGGAACTTGAGCGTGACCTTGCCACCCTTGTCGCTGCTGTTGTCAGAGCTCCCGCATCCGGTCAGGGCGAGGGCGAGGGCGGCACTCACGGCAACGGCGGCGTAGCGCGTGATCTTCATGGGCGGTTTTTCCCTTTCGTGAGACCGGTCAGCCCTTGACGGCACCGGTGAGGAGGCCGCCGGAGAGACGGCGCTGGATGAGAGCGAAGAAGACGAGGCTCGGGATCGTGGCGAGCAGGGCGGCGGCGGCCAGCGGGCCCAGCTGCACCTGCCCCTCCGCCCCCACGAACCGGGAGAGCGTGAGCGGCAGGGTGACCTTGCTCGGGGTCTGGATGAGCACCAGGGCGAACATGAACTCGTTCCACGAGGAGATGAACGCGAACAGCGCGGTCGCCACGATGCCGGGGCGTAGCAGCGGCAGCACGATGCTGATCAGCGTGCGGATCCGGCCGGCGCCGTCGATGGCCGCGGCCTCCTCGATGTCGGTCGGGATCGTCTGCACGAAGCCGACCAGCATCCACAGGCAGAACGGCAGGACGAAGACGACGTAGACGATGACGAGGCCGGGCAGCTGGTCGAGCAGGTGGATGCGCTTGAGGATCATGAACAGCGGGATGATCACCAAGATCGTGGGGAAGACCTGGCTGACCAGGACCCAGCCGAGGGTGATCGGGCGCAGGATGGTCTTGAACCGCGCCAGGCCGTACGCCGCCGGCAGCGCGATCACGACCGTGAGCACGGTCGTCGCCACCGCGACGATGAGGCTGTTCAGGCCCGCCTGCCAGAGGTCCGCCTTGGCGAAAGCCTCGGAGAAGTTGCTCAGGGTCGGTGAGTGCGGGATGACGCTGATCGATCCGAGTGCGATCTCCTTGGTGCTCTTCAGTGCCGTGGAGAGCAGCCAGACGAGCGGGAAGCCGAGAAAGACGACGTAGCCGATCAGGGCCAGGTACTGCCCGGTCCGGACGACGGCGCTAGGACGTTGGAGGCTCACTTGTCGGCTCCCTTCAACCGGGAGCGCAGGTAGACCAGCAGGATCCCGCAGATGATGACCACCAGGACGTTGCCCATGGCCGCGGCGATGCCGAAGTGCCCGTAGCGGAAGCCCTCGTTGTAGGCGAAGAGCATCGGCAGCATGGTCTTGCCGCCCGGACCGCCGTTCGTCAGCACGTAGATGAGGTCGAAGGAGTTCATGTTCCAGATGAAGTTCAAGGAGGTGATCGCGATGATGACGGTGCGCAGCTCGGGCAGCGTCACGTGGATGAAGCGTCGCCAGGAGCCGGCGCCGTCCACCGCGGCCGCCTCGTGCAGGGTGCCGTCGACGCCCTGCAGGCCGGCGAGCAGAGTGATCGTGGTCTGGGGCATGCCTATCCAGATGCCGACGACGATGACTGCGGGCAGCGCCGTGCTGAAGTTGCCGAGCAGGTTGAGCTGGCCGAAGCCGAGGGCCTGTGAGATGCCGCTGACAGGGCCCGAGTTGGGGTCGTAGACGAGCCGCCACACGATGGCCACCACCACGGGCGGCATGGCCCACGGCACGAGGGACAGGGTCCGTGCGACCCAGCGCAGGCGCAGGTTCTCGTTGAGCAGCAGCGCCAGGCCGAGGGCGGAGACGAACTGGAGCGCGGTGACGCCGAACGCCCAGACCAGGCCGATGCGGAAGGAGCTCCAGAACAGGTCGTTGTGGAGCAGCTCGCGATAGTTGTCCAGGCCGTTGAAGTGGGTCGGCTGGTTGAGGCCGGCGTGGGCGTCGGTGAAGCCCAGGTAGATGCCGCGCGCCAGCGGGTAGAGGTTGAACAGGATCACCGGGAGGAGCGCCGGAAGCAGCAGCAACCACGCGTCGCGCCCGCCGAGACCCCGGCTCTTCGGGCGCCGTGCCCGCGGCTTCGGCGGGCTGGTGTTGCTGGGCGGGAGTGTGACGAGCTCACTGGTCATCGGCGAGCGCTCCCGAGGTCGGAGGAGCCGCGCACGCTGAGGCGCGGCTGGATCGTCACCCGCTGCGACGGGCGGTCCGGGTCTTCGAGGCGCTCGAGCAGCAACCGGGCGGCGGCGCCGCCGCGGTCGTGTGCCGCCAGATCGACGCTGGTCAGTGCCGGCGACGTCACGTCGGCGAGCTCCGTGTCGTCCATCCCGATCACGGCGACGTCGCGGGGGACTCGCAGACCGCGCTCAGCGAGCACATGCATGGTGGCGATGGCGAGCAGGTCGTTGGCGCCCAGCACGGCGTCGGGCGTCGTGCCCTCCAACAGCGCGCTCGCGGCCTTGCGTCCTTCGGCGAGGGTGAAGTCCCCGGCCTCCACCCGCAACGCGGGATCGAGATCGAGGCCGAGCGAGCGTGCGTGATCCTCGAAGGCGTGCGCGCGGGCGGCACCAGGGACGGTGTCACGGGGACCGTTGATGAAGGCCACCCGGCGACAGCCCTGCTCGGCCAGGTGGGTCAGGGCCAGCCCTACGCCGGCGGCGGAGTCGGTACGCACGTTGTCGATGTCCAGGTCGGCCGGGACCGTACCGACGACGACGACCGGGTAGGTCACCCGGCGCAGCGCTGCGACGAGGTCGGCGTTCACGCGCACAGGGCTGAGGACCAGGCCGTCGGCGTACCCGTGCTCGAGGCTGTCGAGGAGCGCGAGCATGTCGTCGGGCTGGGCGGTGGAGGACACCAGGAGCCGGTAGTCGCGCGCTCGAGCCTCGTCCTCGACGGCCCGCATCATCTCGACGTAGACCGGGTTGCCGACGTCGGCGACGGCGAAGGCCAGCTGCTGGGAGCGGCGCACCTTCAGCGACCTCGCGTGGGCATTGGGCCTGTAGCCCAACTCCTCGACGGCAGCGAGCACCTTCGCCCGGGTCTGCTCGGTGGCCGGCAGGCCGTTGAGGACACGCGAGACCGAGGCGACGGACACGCCTGCATGCCTGGCCACCTGCGAGACGGTGGGACGGTCTTCGGACACCTCTACTCCCGTCTGTAAACGATTACGTAATTGATTACAGAGAGACCTAATCATGTGACGTCCTTCACGTCAAGGGGTCCTCGAGCGGAGTTGCTGGACGGCAGCTCGCAAGGCCGAGGGGGACAGCGACCTGTGCGGTCTGCGGCCCCGGGCGACGTCGGTCGCACGCCGGAGATCACGACCCCGATGGGTCAGCGCGAACCGCTACGCTGTTCCCATCCGGTACCCGAGCCATTGAGGGGCACAGCATGGGCGTCATCGTCGTCGGAGTCGACGGAAGCGAGCCGGCCGCACAGGCCGCCCTGGCGGGGGCCCGCCTGGCCGTGGCCCTCGGGTCCGAGCTCCGGGTGGTCTGTGCCTACGGCAACTACGAGGTCGAGCGGGTCCAGGACGACCGCGACCTGGTCTTCACCACCGTCGAGCCGGCCACCGAGGTGGCGGAGCAGACGATCGGCCGGCTGCGCAACGTCTACCCAGACCTGTCCGTCTCGGCGCACGCCGCCGGCGGCAAGCCGGCCGATGCGTTGCTCGAGGTCGCCGAGAGCGTCGACGCCGACCTCATCGTGGTCGGCAACAAGCGGGTGCAGGGTGCCGCGCGCATCCTCGGCAGCGTTGCCACCGAGGTCGCCCGCAAGGCACAGTGCGACCTCTACATCGCCTACACCCACGCCCGCCGTTGATCCTCAGCCGTCTCTGAAGCGCTCGCCGCCCACGGCCTCGTCGGGACAATGGCGCCGTCTTCCAGCGTGAGTCGGCGTCCTCGTCGTCGTACTGCGGCTGCTGCGAAGCAACGCCAGCTCCCGTTGGGCCCGCGCTGATACACAAGGCCCGAGAGGCAAGGTGGAGGGTCTCGACGTCGTCTCGCGGCCCGTCAGCATTCAGACGCGTGGGAGCCCGGTCAGCGACAGGCCAGGCATGGGGGATTGACGCCCGGAGGCGGCGACGTCAGGCACGCTGACTCTGTACGAGGAAGCCCTGCTGCGACCACATGGATGAGGCAATCGACCATCGTGCTAGACCAGCCCGACGAGAACCTTGACGAGCTCGTCGGGTCGGGAGAGAAACGGCGAGTGACTGCCGGGCAGCTCGATGGGAGCGATCCCCAAGCGCTCGACACAGACGCGCCGTGACCAGGCCGGGTCCACAGCTCGATCCTCCGTCATCAGGACATAACTCGACTCTACGGAGGGCCAGGCTGCGATCGGACACGGTTCGAGGAATGCTGCCGGCGCACTCGGCACGAGTCGGTCAAGGGCACGAACGATGCCTGGCTCTGCACAGTCGGCATAGAACACCTCGCGGGCAACGGTCTCAGGGACGACCGTGCGACCGAGGTCGTCAAGGACGACCCGGTCGAACGGCATGGTGACCGCCCCCGCCCCCTCCGGCGTTGCCAGGTACTCGTAGTAGGAGGTCCCTGGCCTTGGCACCATCGCTCCGAGGAAGATCATCCGAGCTACCGGTCGCCGTGTCGCGACGACGGGCAGTGCCAGCCCGCTCAGGGAGTGGCCGACGAGGACTACGTCGCCGGTGACTGCGTTGAGATCGTCGACGACGACATCGGCCCACTCATTCACCCCACGTTCGGCATCTTCCATCGGAAGGTCGGGCGTGATCACCGCGAAGCCCTGCTCTTCGAGCAATGGCCGCACCTTGTCCCAGCACCAGCTGCCGTGGGAGCCGCCGTGGATCAAGACGAAGGTCATCGGCGGGCGTCCGGGGGAGATCACGCTGCCACCGCGGCGCCAACGGGGGCCGTCTCGATGTGGGTCGGGTCGGCGAGCAGTTGGGTGGCGATTCCCTGCCGGACTTGCGAATTGCCGGAGTGGTTGTGGCAAGCAGTGGCCGCGAGGAGCAGGCGGCAGTGTTGCGAGACGGAGTCGGCGCGACGCATCGATTGTTCCTTTGCTCGGCCGGAGTCCCTCGCGGGTCCGGCGGCGATTCCAGTGGCCAACGCGACGCGGGGGCCATATAGATCAATGATCTAGACGAACGTAGGCGGACACTCCGGGCACGTCAAGAAGGGAGCTGATTTCGGACCCTCGCTTTCGTAGGGGCCGTCGGACGACTCGGGCTGGAATCGCCACTGGCACCGGTGCGAGAGATGTTCAGCAATCGCGGCCATCACACCCGGCAGGTCATGGCGTGCTTGGGTCCGCACGTCCCGGCGCCTCGAACACCGACTCCAACAGTGCCCGCGGCTGGTCGGTCAGGTCAGGGGAGTACGCCATGAGGCGCATAGTGCCCGCCGGCCCAGCGTTGGCAGTCGCAACCACGATGGGACGCAGGAACGACGTACGTGCGAATCCTGTCCGCGGTCGTGTGGGCATTTCTGCCGATACCGGACCCGAGCGGGGATGGGTGTAATCGAGGGGCGGATCGCAGTGGCTGCGACCCGGATGGTCGTGCAGCAGTGACGTCAATGGAGGTGAACATGCGGGCGATGGTGTACCGCGGGCCATACCGGGTCCGCGTCGAGGAGAAGGCCGTCCCGGCGATCGAGCATCCTGACGATGCGATCGTCCGAGTCACACGTGCGGCGATCTGCGGATCTGACCTACACCTCTACCACGGCATGATGCCCGACACCCGCGTCGGGATGACGTTCGGTCACGAGTTCATCGGCGAGGTGTACGAGGTGGGCCCGTCGGTGCAGAATGTGCGGCCGGGCGACCGGGTCATGGTGCCGTTCAACGTGTTCTGCGGGACGTGCTACTACTGTGCCCGCGGTCTCTACTCCAACTGCCACAACGTCAATCCCAACGCAACCGCAGTGGGAGGCATCTACGGCTACTCCCACACCTGCGGCGGGTACGACGGCGGCCAGGCGGAGTACGTCCGGGTGCCCTTCGCCGACGTCGGACCAGGGCTGATCCCGGACTGGATGGACGACGACACCGCCGTACTGTGCACCGATGCCCTGCCCACCGGATACTTCGGGGCCCAGCTCGGCGACATCGTCGAGGGCGATGTGGTTGTTGTGTACGGCGCCGGCCCGGTAGGGCTGTTCGCAGCGAGGTCGGCGTGGTTGATGGGCGCCGGTCGGGTGATCGTCGTTGACCACCTCGACTACCGGCTCGCGAAAGCGCGCGAATTCGCCCACGCGGAGACGGTCATGTTCACCGAGCACGCGGACCTCGTCCGTCACCTCAAACATCTGACGGAGGGCCTCGGGGCGGACGTCGTGATCGACGCCGTCGGCGCGGAGGCCGACGGTAGCGTCCTTCAACAGGTGACCGCGGCGAAGTTGAAGCTCCAGGGCGGGTCTCCGGTCGCGCTGAACTGGGCGATCGACACGGTCCGCAAAGGCGGCACGGTGTCGGTGATCGGGGCCTACGGACCCCTGTTCAGCGCGGTCAAGTTCGGTGACGCGATGAACAAGGGCCTGACCCTGCGGATGAACCAGTGTCCCGTCAAGCGGCAATGGCCGCGCCTGTTCGAGCACATCCGCAACGGCTACTTCAAGCCCAGCGACGTCATCACCCACCACGTGCCGCTCGAGCACATCGCGGAGGGATACCACATGTTCTCGGCCAAGCTCGACAACTGCATCAAGCCGATCGTCGTCCCCAGCGAGCCGTAGACCGACAGGAACTTCCCATGACCTACACACCTGACAAGCCCCCGATCGCAGAGAACAGCGCCGCGCTGAGAGCGCGGATCCCCGGATGGGGCGCCGACCTCGACCCCGCCGACCGGCCATCGGTGCCGCGGGAGCGCTTCGACCCCACCTTCTCGGGTGCCCACTGGGAGCATCCTGCGCGACAGCCGGAGAAGTGGCCGCGGGAGCGGTCGGTGGAGCACACCCAGCTTCCGCCGGTGTTCGGTACGACGTGCCCGCCCAAGGCGCTGTCCGGCGTCATCCGACGGTATGCCTACGCGACCTACAGCGAGGGCCAGGCGGCGCATTGGGTGTTGCTGATGGTGGCCGATCGGGTCGACGCGCTCGAGAGCGGACTGCGCTCGCTGCTGACGCTGCATCCGGACAACCCCATCACTGAGACGGGTGTGCTGGCGGAGGTCTCGCATCACGGCCTGCGTTCGCGGCTCGGGCACAACCGCGCGGACCTCAAGCACCACTGGATGGATCCGTTCATCGTCGGGGCTCCATGGATTGGCGGCGGCACGGTGGTGTACCTCCTGGCGCGGCGCATGCGAGGGCGTTCGTAGCGCGAGGAGCCTGCGTCGCGCGGTCCCGCACCGCGCCGCATCCCGACGGACACGAGAGGGATGGTCCTTGGCGGCCGCAACGCCCGACTTGGGATCGAGGCCCGGTCGCGTGCTTTCGCGCCGCCGCGCGCTCATCAGCCTCGCCATCGGTCTCACCGTGGGCCTGGTGGTAGCGGTGGTCGCAACACCTCGTTTGCTACCGCTGGTGACATGGACCGTCACCGTGGCTGTTCTGCTCACCTGGGTCTGGCGGATCAGCTGGCTGCAGGACTCGGAAGGCACAAAACACCTTGCGGAACACGAGGGCACGACCAGATCGACAGACCTCTGGCTGCTGGCGGCGGCGGTGGCAAGCCTTGCCGTGGTCGTGACTGCGCTCGTGCAGTCCAGCAGCCAACGCAATCCCACCGCCGTGGCCTCGGTGCTTCTCAGCGTCGTCAGCGTCACGCTCGCGTGGGCACTGGTGAACACCGTCTATGCGTTCAAGTACGCGCGCATGTATTACGTCGGCGAGCCGGACAAGGGCGGGATCGACTTCAAGCAGGAGCAGCCGCCGACCTACAGCGACTTCGCCTACCTGGCGTTCACGGTGGGCATGTCGTTCGCTGTGTCCGACACCGAACCGACCGCCACCAGGATTCGGCGGGTAGCGTTCGGTCACGCCCTGCTCTCCTACGCGTTCGGCACGGGAGTCCTGGCCGTGGCGATCAACCTGGTCACGAATCTCGGTCAGTGACGCGGCGATCGTGTGCGAGCCGGCTGCGGCGGTCCTCCTCGCGCTTGGAGTACGCCGCCGCCCGGATCGCCTCGTCCGACTCCAGCCCGCTGCCAAGTGCGCCGCCGACGGTTGCCACCGACGCGACGAACCATGCCAGCACGAACAGGTCGCCATAGTTGCGCGACGTCTGGAGGTAACGGCCCATGACGGTGGGGTCGAGCACGAACAGCGCCCACGCCAGGTCCAGAACGTAGAGCGCGACGTAGCAGATGACCACACCTGTGGCCAGGGTCAGCAGGGTGGAGGTGTTGTAGAGACGCGACCTGTCTCGCGCCTCGGGAGAGTCGTCCTCGGGCACGTCCCAGAGCTCACCGTCGATCACGAGCCATCCGACGACGAGTGCCATGGAGGCGATGGTCGCGATGATCAGGCGCCACCAGGACAACGACCCGGCCAACAGCCACACCGTGGAGTTGATGGTGGCGATGGCGCCGGTCGTGAGGGCCGCGACGAGGGCTGACTTCAGCCCGGGTAGGAGCAGCCAGGGCCGGTTGGCGAGCACCATGCCCAGCAGGAGTCGTGCGCGGGCGCTGCCATGAGGCAGCCGGACGCGGCGATCGCTCGTCGACGTCGGGTCGGCCATGCCGCTGATGAGTTCGCCCAAGGCGTCTCCACTGCGTTGATGCATGCGGAGGCCCCCGAGTGCGGGGAGGGACATCACCGCCGCTCGTTGCTGCGGGTCGGTCTCGATCAGCAGATATCGGCCCTCGCCGTCCCGAAGCGGAAGCTCGGTGACGCCGATGACGAGGTCCCACCGATGCTCGCGGGCGTGGTCGGTCAATCGAGACAGCGCCGTGCCCGTGTCCTCGCAGGCGAGAGTGAACGCCTCGCTCACGACCTCGACGTCCCATGCTTGTCGATCGCCGTCGGCCGCGTCCAGGTCGCGGAAGCGACGGGCAACTACGGTGGGTTTGGCCGGATCGGCCACCAGGCCGACACGAACCTGCTTCATCGCAACCGGGTACCCCCAACGACGGCGCAAAAACGGCCGAGCGCAGAACGGCATGGTTTGCGGCGCCTCGCGGTCGGGTACCCCTGGAGCAAGCCGCGTTACGCACACGGCATGGGACTGCGGAAACGCGACGGAGCACCCCACCGGCACTTGCCAGGTGGGGTGCTTTCTTTCGAGAGGCATTCAGTGACAGTCGCGGCCTCGGGCGGTCTCAAGCCGGCCCCGAGCCGCGGTGACCGTGGAGCGTTGTGCGCACCTGGTGCGCATAACACTCCACGGTCGCGCGTATGCCGACGGGCGAAGGCGCGGTGACAGTTCGCACGGTGAGTGACACCTCGGAACTGTCACTCCCCGCCGCAGATGTCACCGTGACACTTTGGCGCCCCGCCGACTCAGCCGGTGAGGGTCGCCGTCAGCGGCCGATGCCCTCGACGTCCATGCGCACCTCGTCGCCCGGCTGCAGCGCCGGCGGGACCCCGGCCCGCCCCCACGGCGCGCTCTGCATACGCGCGGCGCCTACGAAGCCCCGCCGCGGCGGCTACGTTCGCGGTGAACCACATCAAGGTGGATTGGAATCATCAGGCGTATCTGGCGGCGAAGAACTACCTCAGCATCGAGTCCTTCTCCAAGGCCGGTCTGATCGAGCAGCTCGAGTCGAGTGCCGGCGATCAGTACACCCACGCTCAGGCCGTCTTCGGAGCGAACAAGGCCTACAAGTAGCAGCGCTTGTGGCGCTTGCTGGCGAGCGCACCCCCGCGTGGCAGGTGGCACCCGTCAGACGACCTCCCGCCCGCGAGCGGAAGAATGTCGTACAAGGAAGCCGATGATCCGCTCGAGCCGGGTCTCTGGCTCATCCTCGGAAGCCTCAGCGCTGTCTTCGACATCGACCTTGTCATCCGCGTTCGGATCCGAGAACGAACGATGCCATCGCGGACGTCGCCGATGCTAAGCGGACAGTCGTCGCACCGTTGACGACGGAAACGCCCCCTGATCCTGCTCCGTCGCAGGCCAGAGGGCGTTTCGATCAGACGTCTGGCTCAGATGTCGTAGTAGAGCTCGAACTCGTGCGGGTGCGGACGCAGCTGCACCGGCAGGATCTCGTTGTTGGTCTTCCAGTCGATCCACATCTCGATCAGGTCCTCGGTGAACACGTCACCGACGGTGAGGAACTCGTGGTCGTCCTTGAGCGCCTGCAGCACGTCGCCGAGCGAGGTCGGGACCTGGTTGATCTCGGCCATCTCGTCCGGCGGGAGCTCGTAGATGTCCTTGTCGATCGGCGCGGGCGGCTCGATCTTGTTCTTGATGCCGTCGATGCCGGCGAGCAGCAGCGCCGAGAAGGCGAGGTAGGGGTTCGAGGACGGGTCGGGGAAGCGGGTCTCGATGCGCTTCGCCTTCGGGTTCGAGCCCGTGATCGGGATGCGTACGGCGGCGGAGCGGTTGCGCGAGGAGTAGACCAGCGAGATCGGAGCCTCGAAGCCGGGCACCAGGCGGTGGTAGGAGTTCACCGTGGGGTTGGTGAAGGCGAGCACCGCAGCGGCGTGCTTCAGGATGCCGCCGATGTACCAGCGGGCGACGTCGGAGAGACCGCCGTAGCCGTTCTCGTCGTAGAAGAGCGGCTCGCCCTCGGCCCAGATCGACTGGTGCACGTGCATGCCCGAGCCGTTGTCGCCGAAGAGCGGCTTCGGCATGAACGTCACCGTCTTGCCGGCCTCCCAGGCGGCGTTGCGGACGACGTACTTGAACTTCATGATGTCGTCCGCCGCCTTGAGCAGCGTGTCGAACTTGTAGTTGATCTCGGCCTGGGCGGCGGTGCCGACCTCGTGGTGCGCGCGCTCGACGAGGAGGCCGACCTGCTCGAGGTACTTGACCATGTCGTCACGCAGGTCCTGGGTGCCGTCGGTCGGCGTCACCGGGAAGTAGCCACCCTTGGTGCGGACCTTGTAGCCACGGTTGGGGGTGCCGTCGGGGTTGGCCGACGCGCCGGTGTTCCACGAGCCCTCGAAGGACTCGACCTCGTAGAACGACTTGTTGATCCCGGTCGCGAAGCGGACCGAGTCGAAGATGAAGAACTCGGCCTCGGGCGCGAAGAAGGCGGTGTCGCCGATGCCGGTGGTCTCGAGGTAGGCGAGCGCCTTGCGAGCGATGTTGCGCGGGTCGCGCGAGTAGGCCTCACCCGTGATCGGGTCGTGGACGAAGTACATCATCGCGATCGTCTTGTTCTTGCGGAACGGGTCGACGTACGCGGTGGTCACATCGGGGTAGAGCGCCATGTCGGACTCGTGGATGCTCTGGAAGCCACGGATCGAGGAGCCGTCGAAGGCCATCGGGTCCAGGTTGAACGACGACACCGGCACGGTGAGGTGCTGCTGGATGCCGGGAAGGTCGACGAAGCGGACGTCGACGAACTCGACTCCCTCGTCCTTGATGAACTTGAGCAGCTCATCGCCAGTGCTGAACATTCGTCCTCCTTGGCCACACGATGGTGCGGCCGAGATCGCTCGCGGGTGGAACTCGACTGAGGCGGCGCTGCCTCGACTCTGGCTCGCAAACTATGTCCGGGCAGTTGCGCAGCCGTGTCGCGATTGTTTCAGCCGTGTAACAGGTTGGCCGAAGTGGGGTCCGACAGGTGGGCACCTAGGCTGTCCGGGTGAGTTCCGCAGCCCCGACATCGACCGATCGCCGCGCCCTGCCCTTCGAGACCGCGTCCTGGGCCCGTCGGGTGCTGGCGCTGATCGTGGACTGGGCGCTCTCGATCCTGGTGGTCGTCTTCTTCATCGGCTGGGACGCCTACACCGCGCCCGGCGGCGCCAAGCAGGCTCTCGTCCCGCTCGTGTACGTCGTGGAGTCCGCGCTGCTGACCACGCTCGTCGGCGGCTCCTTCGGCAAGCTCGTGACGCGGCTGCGCACCGTGCGGGTCAACGGCGACCCGCGGCCGCTGGACCCGCTGCGCACCGTCGCGCGCCAGATCATGATCGCCGTGGTGATCCCGCCGCTCATCTTCCGGCCCGACGGCCGAGGCGTGCACGACCTCTCCTGCGGCTCCGCGACCGTGACCCTGCAGACCTATCGCTCGTTCTTCCGACGGCTGGCGAACTAAAGAGAAGGCAGACTCGATGACCAAGGCAGAACAGCGACCCACGCTGCGGCGTACGGCACTGGCGGGGCTCGCCGTTGCGGCGCTCGGCCTGACCGCGGCGTGCGGCAGCTCGTCCGGCAACGACACCTCGGCGGCGAGCGCAGGTGCCTCCGCCGGCAGCACGAGCAGCACGGGCGGCACGGCAGCGGCCGACGGGGCCGCGAACGCGTTCGCCCCCGGATCCACGGTGGACAACGCCAGCATCAAGAAGATGTTCACCGACGCGACCAGCGGGGCCACCACCGTGCACGTCGAGATGAAGATGAGCGGACAGATCGCCATGTCGGGCGGTGGCGACATGGACATGAAGTCCAACCCCGTCAAGGCAGACCTCCGCCTCACCTCGGCGAGCCTGGGCGGCAGCGCCATCCACATGCTGATGCTGGACAACACCGCCTACGTGAAGGTGCCACAGCTCGCCGACAAGTACCTGAAGGCCTCGCTCGTCGGCAAGAACAGCGCGCTGGGTCAGATGGGTCTGAGCTCGCTCGACCCGTCGGCGATGTTCGACCGGTTCAGCGACGCCATCTCGGGTGGCACGTACGTCGGCAAGGAGACCGTGGACGGCACCGCCACCGATCGCTACCGCCTCACGGTCGACGCGAAGGCGATCGCCTCGGCGATGCCGAGCATCTCGGCCCAGGCGACGGCGGTTCCCGACACCGAGACGGTCGACGTCTGGTTCGACGGCGACGGCCGCTACAAGCAGATGAAGACGGTCGTCGGGAGTGAGACCGTCTCGGAGTCCTTCTCCGACTGGGGCAAGCCGGTCACCGTCAAGGCACCGCCCGCAAGCCAGGTGCAGGACATGCCGTCGGCTGCCGGCGGGATGCTGGGCGGCTAGCGGAACGACAGGCATGCAGAACGGGTCGGCCCCGAGGGGCCGACCCGTTCTGTGCTCGTCTTGATCGCGGGAGTCGAGGCGATCAGCGACCGCGCATGTTGCCGCGCTGGCCCTTCATGTTGGTCGGGACCGGGCCCTTGGGCAGCGGCAATGTGCCGCGCTGGGCGTCCAGGGCCTTGAGCCGGTAGAGGATGTCGGTGATCTCGGCGGGCTTCACCTGGCGCTTGAGCCGGCTCACGTGCGAGACCAGCTTGGGCAGGGGGATCTCGCCCTCGCCGTTTCCGGCGACGACCTCGGTGAGCGGGGTATCGGGCAGCACCCGCTGGTGCTTGGTGCGCTCGGTGGCGAGCAGCGCCCGGACACGGGCTGGGCTGGTGCCCTCGGCTACCAGCACGATTCCCGGCGGCCCGACGACGCGGTGCACGACGTCCTGGTTCTTGTTGAACCCGACGGCAGGGGTCACGGTCCACCCGCGGCGCAGCATGTTCAGCGCGGCCGCCGCGGCACCAGGCTGCCCCTCGATCCGGTTGTAGGCAGCACGCTGGGCGCGGCGGGAGAAGAGCAGCAGCGCGGCGACGACGCCGAACAGCACCGCACCGACGACGGTGAAGATGATGCCGAGAAGGCCGTTGGCCGGCAGCAGCCAGAACAGGACGCCGCCGACGACAGCGCCGACGACGAACGTGCCGCCCACCCACAGGCCGACAGCGGGGTCGGCCTGCTTGGTCATCCGGTAGGTCTCGAGGATCTGCTGCCGGCGGCTCATCGAGCTCGGGTCGAGCTGGGACATCAGCGGGAATGCCTCTCTAGCAAAGGGAATGCGACCAGCGATGCGTCAGGCGGGCGCCTGCGCCCCGCGACGATCGATGGCCTGACGGTACAGCCGGCCGGCACGGTACGACGAACGCACGAGCGGCCCGGACAGGGCACCGGCGAAGCCGATCTCCTCGGCCTCGGCCTGCAGCTCGACGAACTCCTCCGGCTTGACCCACCGCTCCACCGGGTGGTGGCGCAGGCTGGGCCGCAGGTACTGCGTGATGGTGATCAGCTCGCAGCCGGCCTCGTGCAGGTCGCGCAGTGCCTGCGAGACCTCTTCGCGGGTCTCGCCCATGCCGAGGATCAGGTTCGACTTGGTCACCAGGCCGAACGCCCGGGCCTGGGTGAGCACGTCCAGCGAGCGCTCGTAGCGGAAGGCGGGCCGGATCCGCTTGAAGATCCGCGGCACCGTCTCCAGGTTGTGCGCGAGCACCTCGGGGCGGGACTCGAAGACCTCGGCCAGCAGGTCGGGCTTGCCGTTGAAGTCGGGCACCAGGTTCTCGACGCCGGTGTCCGGGTTCAGCTCGTGGATGGCGCGCACGGTCTCGGCGTAGAGCCAGGCGCCGCCGTCCTCGAGGTCATCGCGGGCGACACCGGTGATGGTGGCGTACTTCAGGCCCATCGTCTGCACGGACTCCGCGACGCGGCGCGGCTCGTCGCGGTCCAGAGGCTGCGGCTTGCCGGTGTCGATCTGGCAGAAGTCGCAGCGGCGCGTGCACTGGTCGCCGCCGATGAGGAACGTGGCCTCGCGGTCCTCCCAACACTCGAAGATGTTGGGGCAGCCGGCCTCCTGGCACACGGTGTGCAGGCCCTCGGACTTCACCAGCTGCTGGAGCTGGGTGTACTCGGGGCCCATCTTCGCCCGCGTCTTGATCCATGCGGGCTTGCGCTCGATGGGGGTCTCGGCATTGCGGACCTCGAGACGGAGAAGCTTGCGGCCTTCTGGTGCGAGAGTCACGGTCAAAATCCTACTTCGCAGGCGTCAGAAGCTGGATTCGGGGACCGTGGGCCGGCTCGGGGCGCGGTTCGTAGTCGGGCGTCGCGGCGTAGGGGCCCCAGGCGAGGTAGCTGCGCAGGTGGGCCGTCAGGAGCGGGCTGGTCTCCGCGACGGTGATGTCGCGGCCGGTCTCCAGCGTCAGGCTGGTGACGCCGGCGTCGCTGATGCCACAGGGCACGAACCGGTCGTACCAGCTCATCTCCACGTCGCAGTTCATCGCGACGCCGTGCATCGTCACGCCCTGGCTGACCCGCAGACCGATGGCGGCGATCTTGCGCTCGGGACGGCCGGTCCCCGAGCCCGTAGGAGGATCGGCCTGCAGCCAGACGCCGCTGCGTCCCGGGACGCGGGCGGTCGCCACACCGAGATCGGCGCAGGTGCGGATCATCGCCTCCTCGAGCCGGCGGACGAAGTCGACGACCTTGACGTGGTCGGGGAGACGGACGATCGGGTAGGCGACAAGCTGGCCGGGGCCGTGGAAGGTGATCTTGCCGCCACGGTCGACGTCGATCACCGGCGCGCCGCCGGGATCCATCGGCCGCTCGTGGGCGTCGGTGCGCTTGCCGGCGGTGTACGTCGGCGGGTGCTCCAGCAGTAGCACCGTGTCGGGTCGGGTGCCGGCGACGACCTCGGCATGAACCTGCTTCTGCAGCTCCCAGGCATCGAGGTAGTCGATCGTTCCCAAGGTCTCGAAGCGCAACGCCGTCACCCCGCGAGGGTACTCCCCAAGAAGGCGAGCTCCGCGGGCAGCATCCGCCGCCAGTAGCCGGCCTCGTGGGCGCCCTCGGTGAACGTGCTCCGCACGTGTGCCGAGGCCGGGAACCCGGCCACGTAGCGACGAATGGCGACGTAGAACGGGTCCTCGCGACCGATATCGACCCGCACCGGGATGCCGGTCAGATCTCGCTGGCGGTGAAAGACGGAGTAGGTGTCGTACTCGGCCGCGCTGGAGAACCCGGCCGGCGAGACGCCCGAGGAGTCGACCCACACCGCGGGGCTCGCCACCGCCACCCCGCGAACCCGCTTGTGCCCCAGCAGCCCGGCCAGGCGGAGCGCGCCGTACCCGCCCATGGACCAGCCGTGGAACCCGAGCGTGCCGGTGTCGACGCCGTGGCCGGCCAGCAGCGGCAGCAGCTCGTCGGTGACCATCGCCCCCGCATCCTCGCCGTGGTGCGGGTGCCAGTAGCTCTCGCCGCCGTCCACCGAGGCGATCGCGTACGGCGTGACGCCGCGCGCGACGGCTTGTGCCAGGAACTGCGGACCGCCGAGCTGGTCGATGAAGGTGGTGTGATCGCCGCCGCGACCGTGCAGGGTGACGACCAGCGGCAGCTTTCCCGTGACATGCGGGGGCCGGATCAGCGACCAGCCGGTCCTGACCCCGCCGCGGGCCTTGGAGACGAACGATCCGCTGACGATGGGGCCCGTCGCGATGTCGGGGATCCTCCCGTCGGCGCCGGTCCAGCCGAGAGCCCGGTGCATCGCGGCCCGACCGGGCAGGACGCCGTCCTGGACACCGACGAGGGCTGCCGTCGCAGCGGCGACCCCGAGCACCGGGGCAGCCAGCATCGTTCTGCGCGAGATCACCGGCCGATGGTGGCAGACGAGGGGCGTAAATGCGCCGCTCCCCGGACGAGACGGTGGGGACGACGGCGTGTCGGCCCCCGTTTCGTCCGGGGAGCGGGGTGGAGCGGTGGGATCAGAGGTCGAAGACGCCGGCCTCGAGGCGCTTCTTGACGTCCTGGAGGAAGCGGCCTGCGTCGGCCCCGTCGACCAGGCGGTGGTCGTAGGTCAGCGCGAGGTAGACCATGTGGCGGATAGCGATGGTCTCGCCGAGGTCCGGGTCGTCGATGACGACCGGACGCTTGACCACGGCACCGGGGCCGAGGATGGCGACCTGCGGCTGGTTGATGATCGGCGTGTCGAAGAGTGCGCCGAACGAGCCGAGGTTGGTGATGGTGAAGGTGCCGCCGGAGAGCTCGTCCGGGGTGATCTTGTTGGTGCGGGTGCGCTCGGCCACGTCGGCGATCTTCTTCGCCAGGCCGGCGATCGAGAGGTCGCCGGCGTCCTTGACGACCGGGGTGAGCAGACCGCGCTCGGTGTCGACGGCGAACGCGACGTTCTCGCGGTCGTAGTAGGTCACCTCGCCGGCCTCGGTGTTGAGGTTGGCGTTGAGCTTCGGGTGGGACTTGAGCGTGTCGATCGCGGCCTTGGCGAAGAACGGCAGGTACGTCAGCTTGACACCCTCGCGTGCCTGGAACGCGGCCTTGTTGGCCTCGCGCAGGCGAGCGATGTTGGTGACGTCGACCTCCATCACCTGGGTGAGCTGCGCCGAGACGTGCAGCGACTCGGTCATCCGCTCGGCGATCACCTTGCGCAGGCGGGAGATCTTCTCGGTCGTGCCACGCAGCGGCGAGGCCGCCGGAGCTGCCGGGGTCTTGGCGGCGGGAGCAGCAGGGGCGGCCGGAGCAGCGGCGGGGGCCTTGGCGGCCTCGGCAGCGGCGAGGACGTCCTCCTTGCGGATGCGACCGCCGACGCCCGAGCCCTGGACGTCGGCCAGGTCGACGCCGTGCTGGCTGGCGAGCTTGCGCACGAGCGGCGTCACGTAGCCGCCGGCCTCGATGCTGGTGCTCGGGGCGAGCGGAGCCGAGGTGGCCGGGCTGGTGGGCGCCGGAGCCGCAGGGGCCTCGGCAACCGGGGCGGGCGCAGCCGGAGCCGGAGCCGGCTCGGCCGGGGCAGCCGGAGCCGGAGCGGGCTCGGCCGCGGCGGGCGCCGGAGTCGGCTCAGCCGAGGCGGCCGGGGCAGGCGCAGGCTCGGTCGGAGCAGCGGGAGCCGGGGCAGCGGCGGCGTCGCCGACGAGCGCGAGCTCGGTGCCGACCTCGACCGTCTCGTCCTCGCTGACCTTGATCTCGAGCAGCGTGCCGGCGACGGGGGAGGGGATCTCGGTGTCGACCTTGTCGGTGGAGACCTCGAGCAGCGGCTCGTCGACGGCGACAGCGTCACCGACCTGCTTGAGCCACCGGGTCACGGTGCCCTCGGTGACCGACTCGCCGAGCGCGGGCAGCGTCACCGACGTGGCGTTGCCGCCGGCAGCGGGAGCCGGGGCGGCGGGAGCCTCCGGAGCGGCCTGCGCAGGCGCGGCCTCGGCCGCGGGCGCGGCGGGCTCAGCGGCGGGCTCGGGCTCCGACGGCGCCTCGGGCGCAGCGGCGCCGGCCTCGTCGGCGGCGCCCACCAGCGCCAACACGGCGCCGACCTCCACGGTGTCGTCCTCGCCGGCCTTGATCTCGAGCAGGGTGCCTGCCACCGGGGACGGGATCTCGGTGTCGACCTTGTCGGTGGAGACCTCGAGCAGCGGCTCGTCGACGGCCACGGTGTCGCCGACGTTCTTGAGCCAACGGGTGACAGTGCCCTCGGTGACGGATTCGCCGAGTGCCGGGAGGGTGACTTCGGTAGCCATGGACTTCCTTCGCTGCGTACTGGTGGTGACCGTACTGGGGACCGTATCGTGTGCCTTCATCTTGGCACCCCGCTCACACGTGTGCAGCACCGGCTGGCCTACCGACTGGTAACGGAATGTGCCACGTCACACGGCGCTACCGGGCACACTTGCACTCATGGCGTGGTGGGATCGGTGGCGTCGCGGTGGGCGTTGGCGCGCACCAGCGGCGGATGGGCTCAGGACCGGGTCGACGCGGGTGCGTGCGGCGGACGGTGCGGACGTGGAGCATCTGGAGTCGTTCATCGCGACCCGGCGGGGAGTGGAGGGCCTGGTCGAACCCCGTACGGCGGTCAGCGACGTCACCCTGCTGCTCGTCGCCCACGACGGTGAGTGGACCCGCCGCAGGGTGCCCTCCGTGCGCTGGGCCCACGAGTTCTGCAACGACCGGATGGTGCCGTCCTACGACGCGGCGGTGGTGGGCGTGCCCCAGCGGATGCGCGACTACAACAGGCGGCGCAAGCAGGAAGGCCGCTGACCGTCGTACCTGACGTTCCTGACCGCGACACGCCGAAGGCGTGCGCGCATTGTCAGGTGCCCGGAGCGGCGAGGGCGCGCACGTAGTCCACGAGGGTCGCTGTCGCGGTTCCGGTGGCCCCGGGGGTGATGTGCCCCGTCGCGCCGCCGCCGTGCCACGAGGGACCGGCGATGTCGAGGTGCGCCCACGGCAGCCCGCCGGTGAACTCCCGCAGGAAGGCCGCGGCGAACAGCCCGCCGCCCCAGCGGATGAAGTCGAACTGTGCCAGGTCCGCGATCTTCGAGGAACGGATCCGCTCATCCATGATCTCGGGCAGCGGCATCGGCCAGGCATCCTCGCCGGAGACCTCGGCCGCGGCGAGGATCGCCTCGACCATCCCGGGCGTGCCCATCACGCCGGTGATCTTGTCGCCCAGCGCCGTCACCATGTGCCCGGTGAGGGTGGCGACGTCGACGATCGCGTCGGGGGAGACCTCGGTCGCACGGACCAGGGCGTCGGCCAGTACGAGCCGTCCCTCGGCGTCGGCGTTGAGCATCTCCGAGGTGGTGCCGCCGTAGTGCGTGATCACGTCGCCGGGCCGCATGGCGGCGCCCGAGATCATGTTCTCCGCCATCGGGACGAACGCCGAGACGCGCACGGGCAGGCCGAGGCGGGCGATCACCAGGGTCGCCTGTACGACGGAGGCGGCTCCGTGCATGTCGGTCTTCATGTGGGTCATTGCGCCGCCGGGCTTGATGGTCAGGCCGCCGGTGTCGTAGGTGATCCCCTTGCCGACGAAGGCGACGTGCGCGATGGGGTCCTCGGGCTGATAGCTCAGCTCGACCAGGCGCGGAGGGGCGACCGAGGCCGCTCCGACGGCGAGGATGCCGCCGCAGCCGAGCTCTGCGAGCTGCTGCTCGTCGTACACGGTGGCCGACACCCCGGGGACCTCGGCCGCAGCGGCGACCACGGCGTCGGCGAACACGGGCGGGGTCAGGTCGGCGGCAGGGGTGTTCACCCAGTCGCGGACCGTGCCGACCGCCGCGGCGAGCACCTGAGCCTGCTCGAAGGCCGAGACCGCCTCGGCCTGCCGGGCGATGGGGGAGAGGAGGATGACGTCGGCCGGGGCCTGGCTCTCGGCACCGCTCTTGTAGACGGTGAAGGCATACCCACCGAGGATGCTCCCCTCGGTCACGCCGCGCACGAGCTCGGCCGAGTCGGCCGGCAGTGCGATCGCCACCGACGTCACGTTGGGTACGGCGCGGGCCGCGACGCCGGCAGCCCGCCGTACGGCCGCCGCATTCACCGTCGACCCGAGGCCGACGAGCACGAGCAGCTGTGCCGCCATCGCCTCACCGGCAGGCAGGCGGGTGACCTCGCCGGCCTTCCCACTGACGCCCAGGGAGGCCAGCAGCCCGCGGAGCTTGCGACCGTAGGTGTGCGCCACGTCCTCGGCGCCGGCGGCCAGCTCCGGGCCCTTCGCGCCCTGCACGACGCCGACCACGACGGCCTCGGCACGGGTCTTGGTGGGGCTGGCGGTGCGCAGGCTGTAGGACGTCACGTCCGGCAGCCTACCTACGGTAGTTTCGAGGCCATGTCCGACGCCGATGAACTGCTCACCTCACCCCTCCACGACCGTCATGTCGCGCTCGGCGCGAAGTTCGGCGAGTTCGGCGGCTGGTCGATGCCGCTGGAGTACGGCGGTACTCGAGGCGGGGTCGTCAAGGAGCACGCCGCCGTGCGTGAGGCGGTCGGGATCTTCGACGTCAGCCACCTCGGCAAGGCGAGCGTCAGGGGTGCCGGCGCGGCCGAGTTCGTGAACGCCACGCTCTCCAACGACCTGCGCCGGATCGCACCGGGCAAGGCCCAGTACACGCTGTGCATCGACGACCTGACAGGCGGCATCGTCGACGACCTGATCGCCTACTACAAGGACGACGACAACGTCTTCCTCATACCCAACGCCGCCAACACCGCCGAGGTGGTGCGTCGGTTGGCCGAGGCCGCGCCCGAAGGTGTGGAGGTGACCAGCCAGCACCGCGACTTCGTCGTGCTCGCTGTGCAGGGACCGAGGTCGGACGAGGTGCTGGCCGGGGTCGGGCTGCCGTCCGGGCACGATGCGACACCCGTCGACTACATGAGCTTCGTCGAGGCCTCCTTCACCAGCGCGACGGGGGAGACCAGTGACGTGATCGTCTGCCGCACCGGCTACACCGGCGAGCGGGGGTATGAGCTGGTCGCCGCCAACGACGTCGCCATCGCGCTCTGGGACGCACTGGTCGCCGCCGGGGAGGAGGTCGGTCTGGTGCCGTGCGGTCTCGGTGCGCGCGACACCCTGCGCACCGAGATGGGCTACCCGCTGCACGGCCAGGACATCTCACCGACGATCAACCCGCTCGAGGGCGGCGTCGGGTGGGCCGTCGGCTGGAAGAAGGACGCGTTCTGGGGCCGTGAGGTGCTGGCACCGATCAAGGCGTCCGGCCCGACCCGTGTGCTGCGCGGCATCCTCGCCACCGGGCGCGGCATCCCGCGGCCGCACATGGCGGTGTCGCTGACCCCCGACCTTCTGGTCGGGGAGGTCACCTCCGGTACCTTCAGCCCGACGCTGCGCAAGGGCATCGGCCTCGCGCTCGTCTCCACGAGCGTCGATCCCGACGCCGAGATCGGCGTCGATGTGCGTGGCCGGCGCGAGGTCTTCCAGCTCACCTCGACGCCGTTCGTCCCCTCCCACGTCCGAGAGGCCTGATCGTGTCCCTTCCTGATGTGCCCTCACCCTTCCATCCGCCGACGCCGCCCGAGCACTCGTGGTGGTGGCGCCTGGAGAACGCATCGGGTGAGGAGGTGAAGGTCAGCGAGGAGTACGCCGGGCAGCGGTTCGCCTCCCAGGGCGATGCCGAGTCCTGGGTCGGGGAGTTCTGGCACGAGCTCGCCGAGCAGGGCGTGACCGCCGTCGTACTGCTCGAGCACGACCGACAGGTCTACGGGCCCATGTCGCTGAGCGCGGACGGCTGATGTCGACCTCCTTCGACCAGGAGATCCTCGACGAGCAGGACGGCTATCAGAAGAGCCTGGGGCGCCGCCAGGTCCAGATGATCGCGATCGGCGGTGCGATCGGCACGGGTCTCTTCCTCGGCTCGGCCGCCAGGCTCAACACCACCGGGCCGGCCCTGCTGATCAGCTACGCGGCCGTCGGCGTGATCGCCTACTTCCTGATGCGCGCCCTCGGCGAGCTGGTCCTGCACCGCGCCACGTCGGGTGCGTTCGTCTCCTACACGCGCGAGTTCTACGGCGAGCTCGGCGCCTACGTCACCGGCTGGATGTACTGGCTGAACTGGGCGCTGACCGGCATCGCCGACCTCTCCGCGGTCGGCCTCTACGTCAAGCACTTCGACAAGAGCATGCCCGCGTGGATCACGGTGCTGATCGCGCTCGCCGTCGTACTGGTGGTCAACCTGCTCTCGGCCAAGGCGTTCGGCGAGTTCGAGTTCTGGGCCTCCCTGCTCAAAGTGGGCGCGATCCTCGCCTTCATCCTGGTGGGCCTGGTCGTGGTCATCGGCGGGCTGCACATCGGCGGCCATCAGGCCGGCTTCGCGAACCTCTGGGACAACCCGGGCGGTTTCTGGCCCTCGACCGGTGACTTCCACTGGTACGGCCCGATCCTGATCATGTCGAGTGTCGTCTTCGCCTATGCCGCCATCGAGATGGTCGCCGTCGCCGCCGGTGAGATGCAGGATCCCGACCGTGAGGTCCCGCGTGCGGTGAACGCCGTGGTGCTCCGCATCGGCGTCTTCTACGTCGGCTCGATCCTGCTGCTGGTCGCGATGCTGCCCACCTCGGACTACAAGTCCGGCACCAGCCCGTTCGTCACGGTCTTCGACAGGCTGGGCTTCGGTGGGATCGGCGACGTGGTGCAGGCGATCCTGATCGTCGCCGCGATGTCGAGCCTCAACTCCGGGCTCTACTCGACCGGCCGGGTGCTGCGCAGCCTCGGCATGGCCAAGCAGGCGCCGGGCTTCACGCTGCGGATGAGCGCCAGCGGGGTTCCCTACGCCGGCATCTTGATGACCGCCGTCGTCTATGCGCTGGGTGCGATCCTCAACGCGGTCGCGCCGGGGTCGGCCTTCGACATCGCGCTGGAGTGCGCCTCGATCGGCGTGCTGGCGACCTGGTCGGCGATCTTCCTGTGCCAGATCAGGCTCAGACAGCTGAGCGACCGAGGCGTGATCCCGGCCAGCTCGTTCCAGGCCCCAGGATCGCCGTACACCAGCATCATCGGGTTGATCTTCGTCGGCTTCGTGGTGGTCGGGATGGCGATCTCGGGCTGGCAGGAGTCGCCCGGCTTCTGGCACAAGACCGACTTCCTGGTGGTGGTGCTCGGCCTGCCGACGATCGTCGTCCTGCTCACCCTCGGCTGGCTCTACGCCCGGCCCAAGGTGGTGGCCAACACCGGTAACCGGCTCGGCTCCCGCTGGACGCTCGACGGTCCCCGGTACGCCGAGGACGACGGCGCCGATGCGCCTGCGGGAGCGAGCGCTCACGGCGCCGCCGGCCAGTCGCGGAACGGCCCGATGCGGCCGTGACGCCTGGGGCTGAGGGGCCGTCGGTTACCGGTGGGTTAGCGCCAAGGCTCGAATTCCGTCCATAATGCGCCCCGTCATGTCTCGCATGCCAGATCGGGCGGCGCGACGTGCCGTCCCCGCACAGTCTTGACTAGGACTCTTCATGGATCGCTTCTTCCGCATCAGCGAGCGCGGCAGCACTGTTCGCACCGAGATCCTCGGTGGTCTCGTCACGTTCGCGACGATGGCCTACATCGTCGCCCTGAACCCCGCCATCCTCGGCGGGGTGAAGGACGCCGCCGGCCTGACCCTCGACCAGACCCAGCTCGTCACCGTCACCGCGCTCGTCGCCGCCGTGATGACGATCGCGATGGGCCTGTTCGCCAACGTGCCGATGGCACTGGCGGCGGGCCTCGGCGTCAACGCCTTCGTGGCCTACACCCTGGTCGCCGGCCGCGGCCTGAGCTGGGCCGACGCCATGGGCGTGATTGTGATCGAGGGTGTCGTCATGCTCGTGCTGGTCCTGGTGGGACTGCGCGAGGCGATCATGAACGCCATCCCCGACGCCCTCAAGCGCGCCATCGGCGCCGGTATCGGCCTGTTCATCGCGCTGATCGGCTTCGTCGACGGCGGCATCGTGATCCACCCGGAGGGCGGCGGCACCGTCGTCGCGCTGAGCGACCACTTCCGCAGCTGGAACACGCTCGTCTTCGCCGTCACCCTGCTCGTGGTCGCCATCTTGATGGCTCGCAAGATCCCGGGCGCCCTGCTGATCGGCATCGTCGTCGGCACGGTGGTCGCGCTCATCGTCAACGGCGCTGCCGACGGCACCCCTGTCGCCGGTGCGACCTGGCCGCACAAGGTCTTCGCCACGCCCGACTTCCACCTCGTCGGCGACGCCCGCTTCCACGTCTTCGACGTGCTCGGCTGGGGCGCCGCGATCGGTCTGATCCTGACCGTCCTGATGGCGAACTTCTTCGACGCCATGGGCACCGCGCTGGCCATCGGCCGCGAGGCCGACCTGGTCGACGAGGACGGTCGCCTGCCGCAGATGCGCAACGTCCTGATCGTCGAGTCGGTCGGCGCGATCGCCGGTGGTGCGGCCTCGGCGTCCTCGAACACCATCTTCGTGGAGAGCACCGCCGGCGCCGCCCAGGGCGCCAAGACCGGCCTGGCGAACATCGTGACCGGCGGGCTCTTCCTGCTCGCGATGTTCCTCTCGCCGATCGTCGGCATCATCCCGTCCTCGGCCACCGGCCCGGCGCTGGTGATCGTCGGTGCGCTGATGATCAGCCAGGTCGCGGGCATCGACTGGCAGGACATGGGCGTGGCGGTGCCGGCCTTCGTCACCATCACGCTGATGCCGTTCACCTACTCGATCGCGAACGGCGTCGGTGCCGGCATCGTCACCTTCGTGCTGATCGCGCTGGGTCGTGGCAAGTGGCGTGAGGTCCACCCGCTGCTCGCCGTGGTGGGTGCCTTCTTCGTCTGGTACTTCCTGCGCGGCGTCGTCTGAGGTCTCCGTAGCAACACCCGGGACCGCGCGGTCCTCACCACTCCAGCAGGCGTACGCCGGGAGCGGTGAGGGCCGGGCGGTCTGCTGTCACCAGGCGGGGCTCATGGGCCAGGTCGAGGAGATGTCGAGGGATACCGTCGCCACATGCGTGCTTTCCGACAGGTCGACGTCTTCTCCTCCGAGCCGCTGCTCGGCAATCCGGTCGCGGTCGTGCACGACGCGCAGGGCCTCAGTGACGAGCAGCTGGCGGCGTTCGCCCGTTGGACCAACCTCTCCGAGACGACCTTCCTGCTGCCGCCCACGAGGCCCGAGGCGGACTACCGGCTGCGGATCTTCACGCCCGGCGGCGAGCTGCCGTTCGCCGGGCACCCGACCCTCGGCTCGGCACACGCGTGGCTGGAGAACGGCGGAGTCGCTCGCGGGCCGAGGATCGTCCAGGAGTGCGGAGTCGGCCTGGTCGAGCTGCGTAGGGAGGACGATCAGCTGGCCTTCGCGGCCCCGGATCGGCTGCGCTCCGGTCCGGTCGCCGAAGACGACCTCGCACGCATCGCCGACGGTCTCAGGATCGGCCCCGACGAGATCGTCGCTGCCGAGTGGGTCGACAACGGCCCGGGCTGGGTCGCCGTCCTGCTCGCGGACGCCGCAGCCGTGCTCTCGATCTGGCCCGACCCCGGCGCGCTCGGCGACCTGGCGGTCGGCGTGGTCGGGATCTATCCGGAGGGGGAGTGCGCCATCGAGGTGCGTGCCTTCGTCGGCGGGCTCGGGGTCGACGAGGACCCGGTGACCGGCTCGCTGAACGCCAGCGTCGCGCAGTGGCTGACCGGCAACGGGACGCTGCCCGCGTCGTACGTCGCGAGCCAGGGTACGGCGCTGGGCCGTCGCGGGCGGGTGCACATCTCCACCGACCCCGACGGTGTCATCTGGGTCGGCGGCGACACCCGTACGACGATCACAGGCAGCGTCGAGCTGGGCTGAGGCGTAGGCGAGCGGGTGAGCGCGCTGCGCGGCTAGGCTGGCGCCCGTGCAGTCCTACCTCGACCTCCTGGCCCGGATCCTCGACGAAGGCGTGGAGAAGTCCGACCGCACCGGCACCGGCACGCTCAGCGTCTTCGGGCACCAGACCCGCTACGACCTCTCGGCCGGGTTCCCGCTGCTGACGACGAAGAAGATCCACACCCGCTCGGTCTTCGGCGAGCTGCTGTGGTTCCTGCGCGGGGACACGAACGTCAAGTGGCTGCAGGACCGCAACATCACGATCTGGGACGAGTGGGCCGACGAGAACGGCGACCTCGGCCCGGTATACGGTGCGCAGTGGCGCTCCTGGCCGACCCCCGATGGTCGCCACATCGACCAGCTGCGCGAGGTCATCGACCAAATCGGCACCAACCCCGACTCGCGTCGCCTGGTGGTCTCGGCCTGGAACCCCGCCGACATCCCCGACATGGCGTTGGCGCCGTGCCACGCGCTCTTCCAGTTCTACGTCAGCCCCCAGGAGGACGGACCCGGCCGGTTGAGCTGCCAGCTCTACCAGCGCAGCGCCGATGTCTTCCTCGGCGTGCCGTTCAACATCGCCTCCTACGCGCTGCTGACCCACATGGTCGCCCAGGTCGCGGGCCTCGAGGTGGGCGACTTCGTGCACACCCTCGGGGACGCCCACCTCTACCTCAACCATCTCGACCAGGCCCGCGAGCAGCTCACCCGGACCCCACGCGAGCTGCCGCGGCTGGTGCTCAACCCCGACGTGCGCGAGATCGACACCTTCGAGCTCGAGGACATCAGCGTCGAGGGCTACGACCCGCACCCCGCGATCAAGGCACCGATCAGTGTCTGAGGCCGTTCGGCGGGTCGTCCTGGTGGCGGCCGTCGCGGACAACGGCGTGATCGGCAACGGCCCCGACATCCCGTGGCGGATCCCGGGCGAGCAGGCAGAGTTCAAGGCGCTGACCTGGGGGCACACGCTGCTGATGGGCCGGACCACCTTCGAGTCGATCGGCCGGCCGCTGCCGGGCCGCAGCACGATCGTGCTCACCCGGGACCGCTCGTGGGCGCACGAGGGCGTGCAGGTCGCCGGGGACGTCGACGCGGCACTGGACCTGGCTGCGCAGCTCTCGGGTGAGGTGATGGTGGCCGGGGGAGCGCAGGTCTATGCCTCCGCGATGCCGCACGCCACCGAGCAGGTGCTGACCCGCGTCCACCTGACCCCGGAGGGCGACGTCCGCTATCCGGCGTACGACGAGGACGAGTGGCGTGAGACCGCGCGCGAGTCCCACGACCTCTACGACCGCGTCTTCCTGGTGCGCCGGGCGGCGACCGCGTGAGCGGGCTGCTCGACCGCGTCAGCCTGCTGCTGACCCGGCTGCGGTGGACGATCAGCGTCCCGATCATCGCCGCCCTCGAGCTGCTCCTCACCTGGGGAAGCCACCCGCACGGACTGGTCGTCGCGCTCATCGCCGTCCTGCTGATCGGGGCCGTGCTCGCCTCGGTGCACCACGCCGAGGTGGTGGCCCACCAGGTCGGCGAGCCGATGGGCTCGTTGCTGCTCGCCGTCTCGGTGACGGTGATCGAGGTCGGGCTGATCGTCACCCTGATGGCAGCCGGTGGCTCGGGTACCGACTCGCTGGCGCGCGACACCGTGTTCTCCGCGGCGATGATCTGCCTCAACGGCATCGCCGGTGGCGCGCTGCTGATCGGGGCGGTGCGGCACCGACTCGCGGTGTTCAACCCCGAGGGGACCGGTGCGGCGCTGGCCACCGTGAGCACCATCGCGGTGCTGTGCCTGGTGCTGCCGCGGTTCACCACCTCGCACCCCGGGCCGATCTTCACCGGCGCCCAGCTGACCTTCGCCGGTCTCGCCTCGTTGCTGGTCTACGTCCTCTTCGTGCTCACGCAGACCGGCCGCTACCGCGACTTCTTCCTGCCGGTCGCGGCCGACGGCACCGTGCGCGATGCCGACGAGGACGGCCACGCCGACCCGCCGGGCATGCGTTCGGCGCTGATCAGTGCCGCTGCCCTCGTCCTGGCGCTGGTCGCGGTGGTCGGGCTGGCCAAGGTCGAGTCGGGCGCGATCAAGGACGGTGTGCACGCCCTCGGGATGCCCGACACCGTGGTCGGCGTGGTGATCGCGCTGCTGGTGCTGCTGCCCGAGAGCATCGCCGCCTTCCGGCACGCGATGGCCGACCGGGTGCAGATCAGCCTCAACCTGGCCTACGGTTCGGCGATGGCCTCGATCGGCCTCACCATCCCGGCGATCGCGGTGGCCTCGATCTGGATCGACGGTGACCTCGTCCTGGGCCTGGATCCGACCCAGATCGTGCTGCTGGCGATCTCCCTGGTGGTCGGGACGCTCACCGTCGTTCCCGGCCGGGCGAAGACGCTGCACGGCGGGCTGCACCTGGTCCTGCTGGCCGCGTTCGTCTTCCTCTCGGCCAGCCCGTAGGACTGCCCGTTCAGCGGCCGAGCAGCCTCAGCGCCTCCCGCCACGGGTCGGCACTGTCGCCAGCCTCGGTGCTACCGGTCTCGACCGGTGCAGCGAAGACGCCCGGCGTACCGCCCGGCCGGGCCGCGATCATCCGCGCGCTGGCGAGCACGGTCTCGGCCACCTCTGGCGGCGGTCGGTAGTCCTCGTCGAGCGCCTTGGCGACGTCCCAGGCGTGCACCGCACAGTCGAGGACCTGCATCCCGAGCGCCGTGGTGGCGGTGACCTCGCGGTCGAACTCGGCGAGTCGCAGCACACGCTCCGGGTCCGCTTCCCGGAAGGCGGTCCGCAACCGATCGGCGGACTCCTCCCAACGCGGCCGGATCTCGCCCGCGCCCAACTCCGGGGCGGCGTACGCCGAAGGTGGGGCGTCGCCGTCGCGCACAGCCGCGGCGAAGCCCGCGTTCTGCCCGATCATGTGCCCGATCAGGGCGCGGAGGTCCCAGTCGGCGCACGGTGTGGGGCGGCCGAGATCGGTCGCGGCGGCGCGGATCACCAGCACACCGGCGTCGCCGAGGGCCTTCTCGAAGAGCGGGCGGAGCTGCTCCATCGTCATCATGCCCACATCATAAACCTGTGTAGATGATCTGTCTGCGGGTATGATCCGCCAGCATGGACCGACCCGATCTCGGCACGATGACCGCCCGCCTGCTGCGCGAGATCGTGCGCCTCGAGACGCCGATCCTCGCCGCGTCCGGCCTGGAGATGTGGGACTACGTCGTCCTCGCCGCCCTCCTGGGCGGAGACGCCGCCACCCAGCGCGAGCTGGCCGCTGCGACCGGCCGCGACCAGACCCGCCTCATCCGCAACCTCGACGGGCTGGAGGAGCGCGGCCTCATCACGCGTTCACCGGACCCGGCCGACCGGCGCAACAAGGTGGTGGCGCTGACCGGGTCGGGGCGCGACCTGGTCGGCGCGTGCCGCGCACGGATCCGCGTGATGGAGACCGAGCTGCTCTTGTCGCTGCCCGCCGACGAACGGGCGGCTCTGGAGCGTGCGCTGGTGAGGCTGGTCGGCAACCCCTGACGGCGAGACGCTGGGAGTGTCCTGGCAGAGTGAGCGCCATGGAGCTGCGCATCTTCACCGAGCCGCAACAGGGCGCGACGTACGACGACCTGATCACCCTCGCCCAGGAGGCCGAGCGACTCGGCTTCGGGGCGTTCTTCCGGTCGGACCACTACCTCAAGATGGGCGACGTCACCGGCGAGCCCGGCCCGTCCGACGCGTGGATCACGCTGGCCGGTATCGCCCGCGAGACCTCCACGATCCGACTCGGCACGCTCGTCACCAGCGCCACCTTCCGCCATCCGGGCCCGCTGGCGGTGACCGTGGCGGGAGTCGACCAGATGTCCGGCGGCCGGGTCGACTTCGGCCTCGGGGCCGGCTGGTTCGAGCAGGAGCACCAGGCCTACGGCATCCCGTTCCCGGCGACCGGCGAGCGCTTCGACCGGCTCGAGGAGCAGCTCGAGCTCATCACCGGTCTCTGGGCGGCAGAGGGCAGCTACGACTTCGCCGGTGAGCACTACCAGCTCGTGGAGAGCCCGGCGCTACCCAAGCCCGTCCAGCGCAGCGGCCACCGCGGCACCATCCCGGTCGTCGTCGGCGGGCACGGCAAGAAGCGCACTCCGGCCCTCGCCGCGGCGTACGCCGATGAGTTCAACGTGCCGTTCGCCGACGTGGAGGCGACCCGGACGCAGTTCGGCCGTGTCGCCCGGGCGGTGGAGGCCGCCGGCCGCGATGCCGCGAGCATGACCTACAGCGCCGCCCAGGTGCTGTGCGTCGGCGCGGACGAGGCGGAGCTCGAGCGGCGCGCCACCGCGATCGGCCGGGACAAGGACGAGCTGCGCGAGAACGGCCTGGCCGGCACGCCCGACGAGGTGATCGGCAAGATCAAGGCGTTCGAGGGCGCCGGCGCCGTCCGGCTCTACCTGCAGGTGCTCGATCTCACCGACCTCGATCACCTCCGCCTGGTGGCGCGTGACGTCATGCCGGCGATCTGAGCGATACCCTTGGGCTCATGACCTCCGCCGCTCCGTTCGGGACCGTCCTGACCGCCATGGTCACCGTCTATAAGCAGGACGGTTCGGTCGACCTCGAGCAGACCCAGAAGGTCGCGCGACACCTCGTCGACCACGGCCACGACGGCCTGGTGGTCTCCGGCACCACCGGCGAGTCCGCGACGACCACCGTCGCCGAGGACGCCGAGACGTTGGCCGCGGTCAAGGACGCGGTCGGCGACAGGGCCAAGATCGTGGCAGGTGTGGGCACCAATGACACCCGCACCAGCATCGAGCTTGCCCGCCAGGCCGAGAAGGTGGGCGCGGACGGGCTGCTGCTCGTCACGCCCTACTACAACAAGCCCGGGCAGCGCGGCATCGCCCAGCACTTCCAGCAGGTCGCCGCGGCCACCGGCGTACCGATCATGCTCTACGACGTGCCTGGACGCACGGGCAGCACGATCTCCTACGACGTCTACCGCGAGGCGATCGGCTGGGACACCGTCGTCGCCGCCAAGGAGGCGACCGGCGACCTGGCACGCGGGACCAAGCTGATCGACCTGGGCTTCTCGCTCTATTCCGGTGACGACGCGCTCAACCTGGCGTGGCTCGCGCACGGCGCGACCGGCGTGGTCAGCGTCGCCGGGCACGTGGCCGGCGACCTGCTGCGGACCATGGTCGACGCGATGGCCGCCGGCGACGTGGCGACCGCCCGAAAGACGTATGCGCGGATGCTCCCCGCGATCGACGCCATCATGGGCGTCCCCAACTACGGAGCGACCACGGCGAAGGCCGCCCTCGAGCTCACCGGCGTCATCGACAACCGTTCCGTCCGATCGCCACTGGTGGCGTTGGACGACGACGAGGTCGAGGCACTCCGCGTGGGGCTGGTGGCGGCGGGCCTTCTTTGATCGAAAGGGCTTCATGAGCCACCCCCATCCTGAGCTCTCCGCGCCCGCCGCGCTGCCCGAGGGCGCCCTGCGGGTGATCCCGCTGGGCGGTCTCGGCGAGGTCGGCCGGAACATGACGGTCTTCGAGTACGCCGGCAGGCTGCTCATCGTCGACTGTGGCGTCCTCTTCCCGGAGGACCACCAGCCCGGCGTCGACCTGATCCTGCCGGACTGGTCCTACATCCGGGAGCGCCTCGCCGACGTCGAGGCACTGGTCCTGACCCACGGGCACGAGGACCACATCGGCGCCACGCCGTACCTGCTGCGTGAGCGCGGGAACATCCCGCTGGTCGGCTCCAAGCTGACCCTTGCGCTGCTGGGCTCCAAGTTGCGCGAGCACCGACTCCGGGAGACGGTGCACCACGAGGTCAAGGAGGGGATGCGGATCAGCTTCGGTCCCTTCGACCTCGAGTTCGTCGCGGTCAACCACTCCATCCCGGACGCCCTCGCCGTCGCGATCCGCACGGATGCGGGAATGGTGCTGCACACCGGCGACTTCAAGATGGACCAGCTGCCGCTGGACGGCCGGATCACCGACCTGCGCTCCTTCGCGCGGTTGGGGGAGGAGGGCGTCGACCTCTTCCTGACCGACTCCACCAATGCGGAGGTCCCCGGCTTCACCACGGCCGAGAAGAAGATCACCCCCGCGATCGAGCAGGTCTTCCGCGAGTCGGAGCAGCGCATCATCGTGGCCTGCTTCGCCTCCCACGTGCACCGCGTGCAGCAGATCCTGGATGCGGCGGTGAAGCACGGCCGCAAGGTCGGGTACGTCGGGCGTTCCATGGTCCGCAACATGCAGATCGCCTCAGACCTGGGCTACCTGCACGTGCCGGAGGGCGTGATCGTCGACGCCAAGCAGCTGGCCGAGCTGGCGCCCGAGCGGCAGGTGCTGATCTCGACCGGTTCGCAGGGCGAGCCGATGTCGGCGCTGTCGCGGATCTCCAACGGCACCCACAACTTCGTCCAGATCGCGCCCGGTGACACGGTGCTGCTGGCCTCCTCGCTGATCCCGGGCAACGAGAACGCCGTCTACCGGGTGATCAACGGGCTGGCTCGGCTCGGCGCCAACGTGGTGCACAAGGGCAACGCGCTGGTGCACGTGTCCGGGCACGCCTCCGCGGGCGAGCTGCTCTACTGCTACAACATCGTGCGGCCGCGCAACGTCATGCCGGTCCACGGAGAGATCCGGCACCTCCTCGCCAACGGCGACCTGGCTCGTGCAGTCGGGATCGACAACGTGGTCATCGCCGAGGACGGCGTCGTGGTCGACCTGGTCGACGGCGTCGCCGAGGTGGCAGGCAAGGTCGAGTGCGGCTACGTGTTCGTGGACGGCACCTCGGTCGGCGACATCACCGAGTCCGAGCTCAAGGACCGCCGGATCCTCGGCGAGGAGGGCTTCATCTCGGTGATCGTGGTCGTCGACTCGGTCAGCGGCAAGGTCTCGGCGGGCCCGGAGATCCACGCCCGCGGCAACGCGTGGGACGCCGGCGCCTTCGAGGAGATCAAACAGCCGATCGTGGATGCGATCAACCGCGCGGTCGCCGAGGGTGCCACCGACACCTACCAGATGCAGCAGGCCATCCGACGTACGATCGGGCGCTGGGTCTCCGACACCCACCGTCGTCGGCCGATGATCATCCCGGTGGTCCTGGAGGCCTGACCCGAATCGGTCGAAATGGCCCGCGAGTCGGTAGAAATGGCCGCCGAGTCGGCACCCCTGAAGGTGCAGACTCGGCGGCCATTTCCGCAAAGTCGGCGTGAGGGGTGTGAGCGACACGCACTCCTGTGGTGCGTGTGACAGGTGTGATCACCAAATAGGGTGCTGACTATGGCGACCCGTACGTCTTCCCCGCCGGGTTCGCGGAACACCAGCACGTCGTCCTCGACTGGCACAGGCCCGCGCCCCCGGAGTACCGGCACCACCCGTGCCGCTTCCAAGGCTCCTGCACGCGGCAACAGCCGCGGCAAGAGCTCCGCACGCCGTCCCGCCGCGCGTCCGGCACCACGTGCCGTGCGCAACGGGCGTGGACCGGTCGCGCGACTCTTCGACGGGATCGCCCGGCTGATCGTCACGATCTGGATGGGTATCGCCCGCGGCGTCGGTGCGGTGACGCGCAGCGTCGGGCACACCGCCCGTGAGCTCGAGCCCGAGCACCGCCGCGACGGCGTCGGCCTCTTCCTGCTGGCCATGTCGGTCGTGGTCGTGGCCGCCGTGTGGTTCCAGCTCAGCGGTCGGGTCTTCCACATCACCCGCGTCGCTGTCGCCGGCAGCGTCGGCAAGGTCGGCTGGCTGGTGCCGCTCGGCCTGGTCTACGTCGGCGTGCGCACGATGCGCGACCCGCTCAAGGGCGGACCGGTCGGGCGCCAGGTGGTCGGCTGGTCGGCGCTGGCCCTCGGTGTCCTGGGCATCGTCCAGATCGCCAACGGCAACCCGCAGCCGGTCAACGGCGACTCCACCGACCTGCAGGCCGCCGGTGGCGCCATCGGGTACGTCGTGGCGAGCCTCCTGCTCGACCTGCTCCGCTCCAACCTGGTCGTGGTCCCGCTGCTGGTGCTGCTGGCCTTCTTCGGCGTGCTGGTCATCACCGCCACCCCGCTCTACCAGGTGCCGAGCCGGCTCGCTGAGTTCCGCGACCGCGCGCTGGGCCTAGAGCACGACGACGAGGAGCCCTACGAGGAGCTCTTCGACGAGGGCAAGCCGCGTCGTCGCCGCTCCGCCAAGCTCTTCGCCGACGAGACCGACAGCCGGATCGAGGTGCCGGCGTACGACACCCCGGTGCTCGACGAGCCGAAGGCGACGCCCAAGCGGAAGCGCGGCAAGCGTGTCGACAAGCTCGATGACCAGGACGCACGCGACCGCGACGCGCTGGACCTCGCGCAGGAGTTCAGCAGCGTGGACGCGCTGTCCGGTGACGTCGGCATCGACCTGTTCGACGACTCCGTCGTCGCCGCGGGCATGGTCGCCGGCGCCGGGCTGACCGGCTTCGACGAGGACGACGAGGACGGCCGCGAGCGCACCAACCCGAGGCTGAAGAAGATCCCGGCCAAGGAGAGGCAGCCCGAGAAGGCCGAGAAGGCCCAGCTCGAGCCGCCGCCGCACGCCCAGCTGCCGCAGCGGGTCGAGCAGCTCTCCCTCTCCGGCGACATCACCTACACGCTGCCGGACAGCTCGGTGCTCAAGGCCGGCGACGCGCACCAGCCCCGATCCAAGGCCAGCGACGACGTCGTCGACCGGCTGCAGTCGGTGCTCGACGAGTTCAGCATCGACGCCCGCGTCACCGACTACACCCGTGGTCCGACCGTGACCCGCTACGTGGTCGAGGTGGGCACGGGCGTCAAGGTCGAGAAGATCCTCGGCATCCAGAAGAACATCGCCTATGCAGTCGCCTCGGCCGATGTGCGCATCCTCAGCCCGATCCCGGGCAAGTCCGCGGTCGGTGTCGAGATCCCGAACCGGGACAAGGAGATCGTCTCGCTCGGCGACGTGCTGCGCTCGAACGCGGCGCGCAGCCACACCCACCCGATGGTGGTCGGGCTCGGCAAGGACGTCGAGGGCGGTTTCGTCGTCGCCAACCTGGCCAAGATGCCGCACCTGCTCGTGGCGGGTGCCACCGGCTCGGGCAAGTCGTCGTTCATCAACTCGATGATCACCAGCATCTTGATGCGCTCCACCCCGGACGAGGTCCGGATGATCATGGTCGACCCCAAGCGGGTCGAGCTGACCGCCTACGAGGGCGTCCCGCACCTGATCACCCCGATCATCACCAACCCGAAGAAGGCCGCCGAGGCGCTGGAGTGGGTGTGCCGCGAGATGGACATGCGGTACGACGACCTGGCCAACTTCGGCTTCCGGCACATCGACGACTTCAACAAGGCGGTCCGGGCCGGCAAGGTCGAGGTGCCGCCGGGCAGCGAGCGCGTGCTCTCGCCGTACCCCTATCTGCTGGTCGTGATCGACGAGCTTGCCGACCTGATGATGGTCGCCCCGCGTGACGTCGAGTCGTCGGTCGTGCGGATCACCCAGCTGGCGCGTGCGGCGGGCATCCACCTGATCCTGGCGACGCAGCGACCCTCGGTCGATGTCGTCACCGGCCTGATCAAGGCGAACGTGCCCTCGCGTCTCGCCTTCGCGACCTCGTCGCTGGCGGACTCGCGCGTCGTGCTCGACCAGCCAGGTGCGGAGAAGCTGGTCGGTCAGGGCGACGGCCTGTTCCTGCCCATGGGTGCCTCCAAGCCGATCCGTGTGCAGGGCTCGTGGGTCGGCGACAGCGAGATCGAGCAGGTCGTCAAGCACGTCAAGGGCCAGCTCGAGCCGACCTATCGCGAGGACGTCACCGCGCCCGCTGAGTCCAAGCGGGTGCTCGACGACGACATCGGCGACGACCTCGACCTGGTCGTGCAGGCCATCGAGCTGGTCGTCTCCACGCAGTTCGGCTCGACGTCGATGCTGCAGCGCAAGCTGCGTGTCGGCTTCGCCAAGGCCGGACGACTCATGGACATCATGGAGAGCCGCGGCGTGGTCGGTCCCTCCGAGGGCTCCAAGGCCCGAGACGTGCTCGTCAAGCCCGACGAGATCGACAGCGTGATCGCCACCATTCAGGGAGAGATGTGATGGTCGAGGTACGACGCAACACCCGGCTCGCGGCGGTGCTCGCGGTAGCCGCGCTGCTGCTCGGGATCGGCTTCGTCCTGCGCGGCGGGGGCTCGGTCCTCGTCGGCGCGCTGCTGCTCCTGCTCGGTCTGGCACATGCCTGGCTCGCCTGGGACGCCCGCACGCCGTTGGCCGTCGTGGACGAGCACGGTGTCCGGATGCGGCTGGGCCGCACCTGGCGCGGTCTGCCCTGGAGCGAGATCGACGAGGTCGAGCACCAGCCTCGGCCGGCCGGTCCGAAGGGCTGGTGGCGCGACGGGCGGCTCACCGTGCTGCCGGTCGACAACGCCGCCCAGCTCGACGGCCTCTCCGGCACCGCACTGCGGCTGGGTCGGCTCGCTGAGCGGCTGTACGGCGCGCCGTTCGCCGTACCGCTCGGGCTCGGGACGACCGTGGTGGGTGCGGACGAGGGCCTGACCGACACCCTGCTCGCGCTGGCCCCTGTCGAGGTCGACGTCGTCGAGATCGACCCGAGCCTGGCCGACGCCAACGCCGACGTCTCCGACCTGTCCGACACCGCCGAGCGACCCCTCATCGCCGCCTACGCGGCCGACGAAGACGGTGGCCTGGAGGGTGGACTGGAGCGTACCGCCGACGGTGGGCTCGAGGGTGGACTCGAGAACGTCACCGACGGTGGCCTCGAGGGTGGACTGGAGAACGTCGCCGAGCCGACCGTGACCATCGTGCGCCCCAGCGCGACACCCAGCCCGCTGCGCGAGCCCACCGTGGCCGTGCGTGCCGAGGTCGTCGGCAGTGCGGACATGCCCGCGGCGCAGGCGTCGGACGTGACTCAGTTCGTCCGGATGAGCCCCGAGGTCGAGCACCAGGTCGTCTTCGACGACCTGGTCGACTCGGGCATCATCCCGGCAGCTGACCCCGTCATCGGCCCCAAGCTGGCCACGGCCCGCGAACGGGTCGGCCTGAGCGTCGACGAGCTCGCCGGGCGCACCCGGATCCGGCCGCACGTGATCGAGTCGATCGAGGTCGACGACTTCGCTCCGTGCGGCGGCGACTTCTACGCCCGTGGTCACCTGCGCACCCTCGCGCGGGTGCTGGGCGTCGACTCGGCCCCCTTGCTCGCCGAGTACGACGCGACCTATGCGCATGCGCCGGTCGATGCCCGTGCGGTGTTCGAGGCGGAGCTGGCCAGCAGCCATGGCGGCGGCCTGCGCCCCATGCGTGGCGGACCCAACTGGTCCGTGCTCGTCGCGGCGGTGATGGGCGTGGTCCTGGTCTGGTCCGTGGCCCGTCTGGTGATGGCGGGCTCGCCCGCCTCGCCGGCTCCGCAGATCAGCCTCGACAGCGGCTCCGCGGGGACCACCAGCCCGTACGGCAAGAGCGCCGCTCCGGTGCCGGTCGTGCTCACGGCCGCAGGCGGTGGCGCCCAGGTCGTCGTCCGGGACAGCTCTGGGACAGTCGTCTTCACCGGTGACCTGGCCTTCGGCCAGAGCAAGTCGCTGAAGGTCTCGCCGCCCGTGCGCGTGCAGACCTCCGACGGCTCGCTGGCCGTCTCGATCAAGGGCAGCAAGGCTGCTGCGATCGGGACCATCGGCAAGTCGGCGCAGAAGACCTACACCGCCGACTGAACCACGCCTGATATCGGCATCGGGAGGGCCTCGCGAATAGCCGCGAGGCCCTCTCGCGCGTCATACTCGATGTGCGATGACGACCGATCAACTGCTTTCCGTGGCCATGGTGACCCTCGGGTGCACCCGTAACGAGGTCGACTCCGAGGAGCTCGCCGGTCGTCTCCAGGCGGGCGGCTTCCGCCTCGTCGCGGACCCCGCCGATGCCGACACCGTGGTGGTCAACACCTGCGGCTTCGTCGAGCAGGCCAAGAAGGACTCCGTCGACACGCTGCTCGAGGCAGCCGACCTCAAGGCCTCTGCCAACCACGGCGGCAAGGCCCAGGCCGTGGTCGCGGTCGGCTGCATGGCCGAGCGCTACGGCAAGGAGCTCGCTGACTCGCTGCCCGAGGCGGACGCGGTGCTCGGCTTCGACGACTACCCGGACATCGCAGCCAAGCTGCGCGCCATCGTCGCCGGTGGCCATCACGAGGCGCACACGCCATCCGACCGGCGGCTGCTGCTGCCGATCAGCCCGGTCGAGCGCGACGCCTCGACGATCTCGGTCCCCGGCATGGGCGACGCGACGACCGATGCGGCCTCCGCGGTGGTGACGGGCATGCTCGGCGGCGCGATGAAGGACTTCTCCGCTGTCCGCGCCCGCCTCGACGACGCCCCGTGGGCGCCGCTGAAGCTGGCCAGCGGCTGTGACCGGCGCTGCACCTTCTGCGCCATCCCGAGCTTCCGCGGCTCCTTCGTCTCGCGTCGGCCGAGCGACGTGCTGCACGAGGCTCGCTGGTTGGCCGAGCAGGGCGTCAAGGAGCTCTTCCTGGTCTCGGAGAACTCCACCTCCTACGGCAAGGACCTCGGTGACCTGCGGCTGCTCGAGTCGCTGCTGCCCGAGCTGGCCGCGGTCGACGGCATCGAGCGGGTGCGCGTGTCCTACCTCCAGCCCGCCGAGACCAGGCCCGGTCTGATCCAGGCGATCGCCACGACGCCGGGTGTCGCGCCGTACTTCGACCTCTCGTTCCAGCACGCCTCCAACGCGGTGCTGCGCCGGATGAAGCGCTTCGGCGATCCCGGCTCCTTCCTCGGACTGCTGGACCAGGTCCGGCAGCTGGCGCCCGACGCGGGCGTCCGGTCCAACGTGATCGTCGGCTTCCCGGGAGAGACCGAGGAGGACCTGGAGATCCTCTGCGACTTCCTCGAGGCCGCCCGACTCGACGTCACCGGCGTCTTCGGTTACTCCGACGAGGACGGCACCGAGGCCGCCGGGTTCACCGACAAGCTCGACGAGGACGAGGTCGCAGCCCGTGCGGCACACGTCAGTGCGCTGGTCGAGGAGCTCACCTCGCAGCGGGCCGAGGAGCGGATCGGCGAGGCTGTCGAGGTGCTCGTCGAGGAGGTCGACGGCGACGAGATCGTCGGCCGTGCCGCTCACCAGGGACCCGACGTGGATGGCATGACCACCCTCGTCGGCGACATCGCCGGCGTACGACGCGGCGATCTGGTTCGCGCTGTGGTCGTGGCCAGCGAGGGCGTCGACCTGACCGCCCAGGTCTGACCGCTAGGGTCTGGGGCATGTCTCCCAAGCCGGAAGGCGCCTTGCCATCGCACGCACCGGACGACGCTCGCCAAGGCGCCGACTTGAGAGACAGGCCCCGCCCGTGACCGAGACCCAGGCCGCACAGCCCAGCAACTGGAACGTGCCCAACGTGTTGACCACACTGCGGATCGTGCTGGTCCCGTTCTTCGCCTGGGCCCTGCTGATCGACGGCGGCGACTCGGCGAAGTGGCGGCTGGTCGCGTGGGCGATCTTCTTCGTCGCGATGGTGACCGACAAGATCGACGGCGATCTGGCCCGCAAGCACAACCTGATCACGAACTTCGGCAAGATCGCCGACCCGATCGCCGACAAGGCGATCACCGGGATGGCGTTCATCGGCCTCTCGATCGTCGGCGAGGTGTGGTGGTGGGTGACGATCCTGGTGCTGATCCGGGAGTGGAGCGTCACCTTCGTCCGGCTCGCCGTCGCCTCCAAGATCGTGATCGCTGCCGACACCCTCGGCAAGTGGAAGACCTTCATCCAGGCCATCGCGCTGGGTGGTCTGGTGCTGCCCCTCCGCGATCCCGACGCCGCCGACTGGTGGGACGTCCCCGGCCAGGTGCTCCATGCCGGCTTCGAGATCTGCTTGGCAGTCGCGGTCGTGCTCACGTTCTGGTCCGGTGCTCAGTTCTACGCGAGCATCTGGCGCCAGCGCGCCAACCTGCGCTGAGCGCGACTCGGCGCCCCCGCGTTACCGTCGGGTAAATGTCGAATGACGTTCACCTTTGTGAGGGGTTCTCTCGGGGTTCTCTCAGGCTAGGTTCCCTCGGGTCGGGGTAAAGGCCAGGTCCTCCCCGCTGCGTCTATTCGCACCAGCTGGGGAGAACCTCTTGAAGCTCGCCGTACGCCGCGCAGTCGGCGCCGTCCTGGGCGGCACCGTCGCTGCCGCCGGGTTGCAGGTCATGACACTCCCGGCCGCGCACGCGGCCGGGGCCACGCACCTGGTCATCAACGAGGTGTACGGCGGGGGTGGGAACAGCGGCTCGACATACAAGAACGATTTCATCGAGCTGTTCAACCCGACCGACGCCGCGATCAGCGTGAGCGGTTGGAGCGTTCAGTACACCTCGGCCACCGGGACTTCGATCGCGACGACCGGGGCGAATCCCGGCCTGACCGCGCTCGCGGGCAGCGTTCCGGCGCAGTCCTACTACCTGATCCAGGAGAGCGCAGGCACCGGCGGAACGACCAGCCTTCCGGCCCCCGACGCTACCGGCAGTGCCGCGATCGGAGCGGCCGGTGGAAAGGTGTTCCTGGTCAATTCCACGACGGCTCTGACGTCCGCGCAGCTGGCCGCAGGGGCGAGCCCAGGGTCCAACGTCGTCGACATGGTCGGCTCGAACGCAGCCAACCAGTACGAGACGGCAGTTGCGCCTAATCCGGCCAATGCCACGTCGATCTCGCGGAACGCCACCCACGACGACACCGACGACAATTCGAAGGACTTCACGGTCGGCCCCGCGACTCCGCAGAACTCCTCGACGAGCGACGGCGGCGGCTCGACCAGCAGCCCGCTGGCGCTGGCGGCCGTCGGCGACAAGGCCGCGTATCGCAACACCCCGATCGCCCCGATCACGCTGAGCGCCTCGGGTGGCACAGCGCCCTACACGTACGGCCTCTCCGGGGACGTCGACGGCAGCGGGCTGAAGATGTCCGCCTCGGGTGTCATCTCAGGGTTGCCGAGCGCGGCGGGCACCTACCACCTGACGGCGAAGGTCACCGACAGCGCGGCCACCCCTGACACCGAGAAGCAGGACTTCACCCTGACGGTGACCGATGGGGACACGGCCAACCACGTGGTGATCGCCGAGGTCTGGGGCGACGGCGGCTACAACGGCTCGGCGTACAAGAACAGCTTCATCGAGCTCTACAACCCGACCGACAACAGCGTCGACCTCAGCGGCGACTCGATCGCCTACCTGGGATCCAACAACAGCACCAACACCGGGACGCCAGCCGCGACGAAGCAGGGGAACCTCAGTGGCACCGTCCCGGCGCACTCGTTCTACTTGATCGCGGGCTCGTCCTCCAGCGGTGGCACCAGCGGCGTCGACCTGCCGGCCCCGGACGACTACTTCACCGACGGCACGGACACCAACATCTGGCACTACGCCGACGGCACGGTCGCGCTGATCGACACCCAGGACCCGTTCACGATGCCGACCGGTGACCTGACCGGTGCTGCGCACGTGATCGATGCGCTCGGCTACGGCGTGTCCACCGGCTACGCGCCGTTCGCCTACGAGGGCGCCGTCTCCGGCAAGGTGACGGGCGGGACCACGGCCGCGCTGCGTTCGCCTGTCGGCACCGACACCAACAACAACGGCACCGACTTCACCACCATCGCTCCCTACGCGATCAACTCCAACGGTGACACCCAGCCGGAGCTGAGGCTCGCCTCGGTCACCGACCGGACCGCGCTGACCAACCAGGCCATGACGCCGGTCAACCTCGACGTCAGCGGGGGAGTCGGCGCCATCACCTACAGCCTCACCGGCGCACCCGCGGGCATCTCGGTCGACGCGCACACCGGCGTCATCAGCGGCACCCCGACGGCCGCCGGCACCTCCACCATCACCGCCAAGGCGACCGACTCCCTCAACGACGTGGCATCGGTGACCTTCAAGCTCACCGTCGGCAGCTTCCTCGTCGCCAATCCCGGCGACCAGACCCTGGACAAGGGGAGCGCCGCCGACATCCAGATCGCGGCGTCGCCGGCGAACACCAACGGGTACGGCTTCGCGCTCAAGTCGGGCAGCACGCTGCCCGCGGGCCTGTCGCTGAACCCCACGACCGGTGAGATCACCGGTATCCCGGCGGCAACCCAGCAGGCGACCCCGGTCACCGTCACCGTCACCAACAACGACGACTCGAGCACGATCGACGTCACCTTCACCATCACCGTCACAGCCGACGTCACCTCGATCGCCACCATCCAGGGTGCCGGCCAGCGCTCGGCGTACGCGCCCTCCTCGGGTACGGGTGCCGGTCAGACGGTCACCACCGAAGGCGTCGTCACCGCGGTGTGGGACAAGGGCTACTCGGGCACCGGCACCGCCGCAACCCTGGGCACGGCCAACAGCGGTCTGTCCGGCTTCGTGATCCAGACCCCGGCCGCAGACGTGGCCACCTCGACCTCCTCGGAGGCCATCTTCGTCTTCTACAGCGGCACCGCCTTCACGGGCAAGGACGCCAACGGCGCCGGCATCACCGTGGGTGACTCGGTCAAGGTGAGCGGCACGGTCAGCGAGTACAAGGCAGCCAGCGCCGCCTCGACGGAGACCGCCACGGAGATCACCGCGACGGTGGCCAACACCCACAAGCTGGGCGCCTCGCTGGGGTCGGTCACGGTGCAGACAAGCCTGCCGGCGACGTACGCCGACCGGGAGGCACATGAGTGGGAGGCCTACGCACCCACCGACACGGTGGTCACCGACACCTACGACTACGAGTCCGACGGTGAGCTCGGGGTGGCCAGCGGGGACCAGCCGCTGGTCCAGCCGACGGAGGTCTGCACCACGGCGCAGACCTCGTGCGTCCAGGACGCGGAGACGGACATCGTCAACCGTGGCTACTTCCTCGGCGACGGCACCAACACGTTCTTCCTGGCCAGCAGCACGCACTACAACCCCAGCAAGAGCGGCAACAGCGCCATCCCGCTGCCCTACATGGACGCCACCCACTCGGCCCGTGTCGGCGCCCAGGTCACCGCGCCCGCCGGCCACGCGCTGATCCTCGGCTTCTGGCCGGACCTGTCGCAGACCGCTGCCACCCGCCCCGGCAAGTGGTACCTGCAGCCGGAGCGCGCCGTCATCGGTACGCCGGGGACGACGGCGACCGAGGGGACGCCCGACCTCGGCACCGACGTGGTGAACTTCGAGGACACCCGCGCGGACAACGCCGCACCGGACCCGGCCAACATCAATGCGGGTGGCAAGACGTCGAACCTCCGCGTCGCCACCTTCAACGTGGAGAACTACTTCACCGAGACGGGTGAGGCGTTCGCGGACGACAACCCGGCCATCGGCAACTCGGCGGCAGGCGTGACGTCGTCGACCACGAAGGGCTGCCAGTACGACTACGACCGTGCCGGCAATCGTGAGCTGACCTTCCAGTGCGTTTCGCCGTACGGCCAGGCCAGCGCCTGGGACCCGGTGTCGGGCACTCCGACGGCCTACAAGGCCGGTGTGACGAACGCTCCCCGTGGCGCTGCGCGGCAGGAGGATCTCGACCGCCAGACCGCCAAGATCGTCACCGCGATCAACGGCCTGGGCGGCATCGACTCCCACGCGGTCAACCACGGCTCCGGCGCCGACATCATCTCGCTGGAGGAGATCGAGAACCCGAACAAGCTCAAGCAGGGCATCACCAACAGCCCGCTATCACCGGACCTGAGCAACCTCAAGGACCAGGGTCAGGGCACGCCGATCGCCAATCGCGACGCCGCGCTGAGCTACCTGGTGCACAAGCTCAACGACGCCGCCGGCAGCAACGTGTGGGCCTACGTCAAGAGCCCGGAGGAGGCCACGGATGCCACCTCGATGGTGCACATGTGCTCCATCCTGCGCGGTGACGGTGTCAGCAACATCGACGGAAACGCGGCGTCGCTGGCGAACTCGGCGTGCTCCTACGCCTCGGGCCAGGACGTCATCCGGCCGGCCTTCATCTACAAGAAAGCGACCATCGTCCCGGTCGGCCCCTCCGACATCGACTTCCCGGCGAACCCGCTGAGCCCCGACAACGCAGGCAACAACGCGCAGCCGACCTACAACGGCGCGACGCCGTTCGACCTGGCTCGGGAGCCACTGGCGCAGTTCTTCAAGCCGAAGGGCTACCCGAACTCGGACGGCTTCGCGGTCATCGTGAACCACTTCAAGTCCAAGGGTGGCACCTCCACCAGCGACGACCCGGGCATCACCGTCACGGGGGACAACAAGTCCGACCCGCTCGTGGGCGCCTACAACACGGCGCGCACGAAGGAGGCGCAGGAGCTGGTCCGCTTCGCCAACCAGTTCGCCGCGCAGTGGAACACCGACAAGGTGCTCATGGTCGGTGACTTCAACTCCTACACCGACGAGGACCCGATCAAGGCGGTCCTCGATTCCTCGAAGACCGACCCGAGCAACGGCATGGGTGCGCTGAACTTCTCGCTCATCTCCTCCAGCGACCCCAGCGACCTCACCTACAACTACACCTCGGACGTCAACGTCGGTCTGGACTCGAGTGGCGCCCTCCACGTCGCCACGCCGAACACCAGCGGCACCAGCGGCACCGACGAGGTCGGCTACGGCACCGTCGGCTCGATCGACCACGAGTTCATGTCCGCCGGCTTCAAGTCGATGTTCACCGGCGCCGACGTGTGGGAGATCAACGCCAACGAGACCGACGCCTACGACTTCGGCCGGTTCAACACCAACGCGACGGACTTCTATTACGGCAGCACGCCGGGCTCGTCCATCCCGACGAACCCGACGTACGCGCAGGACCTGGCTGTCGCCACGCCGTTCCGGAGCTCGGACCACAACCCGATGGTGATGGGCGTCGATGTTCCGGCACTCGACAACGCGAACGCAGCCAAGGTGACCGACGTCCAGCTCGTGGGCGTCAACGACTTCCACGGCCGGCTGATCGCCGACTCCAGCGACGGCGGCGCCGCGGCGCTCGGCGGTGCGGTCGACGAGCTGCGGGACCAGTACGGCGCGGACAAGACCTTGTTCGTCTCGGGCGGTGACAACGTCGGTGCCTCGACGTTCGAGTCGTTCACCGCGCACGACAAGCCGTCCCTGGACGCGCTCACCAGCCTGGGCCTGGATGTCTCCACGGTCGGGAACCACGAGTTCGACGGGCAGTCGTCGCTCGGGGCGAACAACGTGGGGTGGAAGGACCTCGTCAACCGGCTGATGAAGCCGTACGACGCCACCACCAACCCATTCGGGCCGGCGGCGACGACCGGTGACCCTGACGGCATCCCGTACCTGGCGGCGAACGTCACCTACGCGACCGACCCCGACGGCAGCGGACCGCTGAAGGCCGGCGACACGATCGCTCCGGCGACCAAGTCGTTCACCATCGCGAACCCGCTGGATGCGAGCAAGCCGATCAAGATCGGCTTCGTCGGGACGGTCACCCCGGACCTCGTGTCGCTGGAGAGCCCGGCCAACCTCGCCGGCATCCACGTCGATGACGAGGCGGACACGATCGCCGCGATCAACCAGAACGCCGCCCAGCTCAAGGCGTCCGGAGACCAGATCGTGGTGCTGCTCACCCACGAGGGTGCGGCCTCGACCGACTGCTCGACGGTGACGTCGGCCGGCGGCTCGTTCGCCCAGGAGCTGAACGGCGTCAGCGACAACGTCGACGCCGTCCTCTCCGGTCACACCCACCTCGAGTACAGCTGCTCCATGCCGAAGGGCGCGACGGCGAGCAACCCGCTGACCACTCGTCCGGTGATGCAGGCAGGCTCCTACGGCGTGGCGCTCGACCAGCTGGTCTACTCCTTCGATGCCAACGGCACCCCGACGGCGGTGACCTCGAACATCGTGGGGGTGAAGGGTCCGGTGAGCACGCTGTTCAGTGCGCCGGACGACGCAGCGGTGAAGTCGATCGTCGACGCCGCCGTCACGGCCTCGGCCACCGCCGGTGCCCAGGTGCTCGGCAAGCTCGGCGGGCCGTTCGACCGTGCCCGTCTCAGCGACGGCACCGAGAACCGCGGCGGTGAGTCCACACTCGGCAACCAGATCGCCGAGATCCAGCGCTGGGCCACCTCGGGTGACGACGCCACCGGCTACGTGTCGTCGGCGAACGGTCCCGCGCAGATCGCCTTCATGAACCCCGGTGGCCTCCGTGCCGACCTGGAGGGGACGAGCAGTGACGGCTCGGGTGACCTGACCTACCGGGCAGCGGCGGATGTCCAGCCGTTCGCCAACGAGCTGACCAACATGTCGCTCACCGGTGACCAGATCAAGACGGTGCTCGAGGAGCAGTGGTCGCGCGACAACATCGACAACAGCCACGCCAACATCCCGGCCCGCCCGTTCCTGAAGCTCGGGATCAGCAAGGGCTTCACCTACACCTACCACGAGGTCGCCGACCCCGTGCACAGCGGCGCGAAGCTGGGCGTGATCGACGGCATGTGGCTCAACGGCGCGCCGATCGACCCCGACCAGACCTACAGCGTCACGGTCAACTCCTTCCTCGCCACGGGCGGTGACAACTTCTGGGAGCTGGCCAAGGGCACCCACCAGGAGGACACCGAGCAGACCGACCTGCAAGCGCAGGTGGACTACATGAAGGGGTACAGCACCACCGCGCTGCCGGTCGACGACAGCCAGCGTGGCGTCGAGGTCACCTTCGCCCCCGACGCGCCGTCGACGTACCAGCCGGGTGACACGGTGGCCTTCAACCTCGCCTCGCTGGACATGACGGGCAAGAGCGCGGCCAACACCGCCGGCGACACGCAGGACACCAGCGTCGACGTCAAGCTCGGCAACACCGTCCTGGGCACGTTCGCGGTCACGCACGGCAACTCCACGCAGCCGTACGACGACCGGGGGACCGCCTCGGTGAGCGTCACGCTGCCTACTGACGCCACGGGCGACCTGGTCGTCGTGGGTAACCACACCGGCACCAAGGTGATCGTGCCGCTCGGTCTGCCGAAGGCGACCAGCACGGTGACTGCGGCGACGCAGGCCGTGACGGCCGGCTCCGGCTCGATCGAGGCCACCGTGTCGGGCAGCTCCACGCCGACCGGCACGGTGGAGTTCAAGGACGGCAGCACGGTGCTCGGCACCGCCCCGGTGGGCGACGACGGCGTCGCCACGCTCTCGCTGGCCTCGGTCACGCTCACGGCGGGCGCGCACACGATCACCGCGACCTACAGCGGTGACAGCGCGTTCGACACCAGCAGCACGACGTTCACCCTGAACGTGACCGCCGCCCCCGTGGCCCTGCAGCTCGGCAGCCTGTCGGCTCAGAGCTGGACGGCTGGGACGGCGATCACCTCGGTGACGGCGTCGGCCTCGGGTGGCACCGCGCCGTACGCGTTCTCGGCTTCGGGTCTCCCGGCGGGTGTGTCGATCGATGACACGACCGGCGTGATCAGCGGTACGCCGACGGCTGCCGGCTCGGGCGCGGCGACGGTCACCGTCACCGACAGCGCCTCTCCGACCGCCGGATCTGTCGGGACCTCGCTCAGCTGGACCGTGGCAGCGGCTCCGGTCCCGCTGGCGGTGGGCTCCATCCCGAGCCAGAGCTGGACGGCCGGGACGGCGATCACCTCGGTGACGGCGTCGGCCTCGGGTGGCACCGCGCCGTACACGTTCTCGGCGACGGGTCTCCCGGCGGGTGTGTCGATCAACGACACGACCGGCGTGATCAGCGGTAAGCCCACGGCCGCCGGCTCGGGCGCGGCGACGATCACGGTCACCGACAGCGCCTCGCACAGCGTGGGTACGTCGCTCAACTGGACCGTCAAGGCGAAGTCGACCGGCAATCCGACCGGCCACCCGAGTCACCCGGTCGCGGTGAAGGTGAAGGTGAAGGTGGTCAAGAAGACGATCAGGGCCAAGCACGGCAAGGCGCAGATCACGGTCACTGTCACCTCCGCCAACGGCGCCAAGCACACCGGCAGGATCACGATCCGCGGTAGCGGGATCAAGGGCACCGGCCTGCTGAAGAACGGCAAGGTCACCGTCAAGCTGAAGAAGGTGAAGCCGGGCAAGCACAAGATCCGGATCACCTTCAGCGGCGACGCGACCTCATCGGCCACGACCGTCACCACGACGATCAGGGTCAAGCGCTAGGAACCCAGCGCGGCCCGAGGGCCCGGCCCGTCACCGACCGGTCGGGCCCTCGGCGTCAGCGAGCGCGAAGGCCGCCTGGATCAGTGCCAGGTGGCTGAAGGCCTGCGGGAAGTTGCCTACCATCCGCCTCCGGCCGGGGTCATACTCCTCGGCGAGCAGGCCGACGTCGTTGGTCAGACCGACCAGCCGGTCGAAGAGCGCGTGCGCGTCCTCGAGCCGTCCCGCGGCGGCATAGGCGGACACAAGCCAGAACGAGCAGGCCAGGAAGGGGTGCTCGTCCCCCGGCAGCCCGTCGACGCCGGACTGGGTGCGATAGCGCATCACCAGGCCGTCGCGGAACAGATCCTGCTCGATCGCCTCGATGGTGCCGATGATGCGGGGGTCGTCGCCGGGCAGGAAGCCGACCAGCGGCAGCATCAAGAGCGCGGCATCGACCTCGGTGGTGTCCTCGTGCTGCACGAAGGTGTTGCGCTCGGCGTCGTACCCGGTGGTCAGGACCGCCTCGCAGATCCGGTCGCGGATCGCTCGCCACTCCTCGACCGGGCCCTCGAGGTCGTACTTCTCGATGGCGCGCACAGCGCGGTCGAAGGCGACCCACATCATCACCCGCGAGTGGGTGAACTGCTGCTTCTCGCCGCGGATCTCCCACAGGCCGTGGTCCGGCTCCTGCCAGTGCAGGGCCAGCTCGGCGACCAGCGCGCGCTGCAGGGACCAGGCGTTGGCGTCGGGCTTGGCACCGGCCTCGCGGTCCAGCTCGAGCGCGTCCATCACCTCGCCGAGGACGTCGTGCTGCAACTGGTTGACGGCCGCGTTGCCGATCCGGACCGGCCGCGAGTCGGCGTAGCCCGGCAGGTGGTCCAGGGTGCTCTCGGGCAGCCTGCGGCGCCCGTCGACGCCGTACATGATCTGCAGGTCCTGCGGGTCGCCGGCCACCGCGCGCAGCAGCCAGTTGCGCCACAGGTTGGCCTCGTCGATGTACCCCGCCTGGATCAGGCTGGAGGTGGTCAGCGCGGCATCGCGCAGCCAGCAGTAGCGGTAGTCCCAGTTCCGTACGCCGCCGAAGTCCTCGGGCAGAGATGTCGTCGGGGCCGCGACGATGCCTCCGCTCTGCGAGTCGGTCATCAGCCGGAGCGTCATCAGCGAGCGCAGCACCACGTCGCGGTGCGGCACCCGCGCCGTGCACCTGTCCGCCCACTCCTGGTCGGCGGCGATGGTGCGATCCACCGCGGCGAGCACGCCGCCGAGGTCCTCCAAACCGTCGAGCTGGGCGTACGACGGCAGCCAGGTGGTGATGAAGACCAGCTCCTCGCCGGCGTGCACGTCGAACCGGTCGGTGTGCCGGTGGTCGGCCGCGCGAGGCAGCCGCGGCCCGCGCAGCACCAGCATGTCGGGGCCGGCGATCGCGGTGATGACGTGCTGGCCGTGGATCGAGCGCCGGCGTACCCAGGGGAGGATCGCGCCGTAGTCGGGCCGCACCAGCCACTCGTGCTCGATGGTGACGGTTCCGCGGACGCCGCGCAGGATCCGCACCACATCTGCTTGCCCGTCGCCCTCGGGCATCACATCGGTCAGCGTCACCACGCCGGAGTCGGTGGTGAAAGTGGTCTCCAGTGCGGTCGAGGAGCCGACGTAGCGGCGTGTCATCGTGTGCTGGTCGCTGGGGCGCAGCTGCCAGTGGCCGTGATCGTCGGTGCCGAGCAGGCCGGCGAAGCAGGCGCCGCTGTCGAAGCTCGGCAGGCAGAGCCAGTCGATCGACCCGTTGGTGCCGACCAGGGCGGCCGTCCGCCGGTCGCCGATCAGCGCATACTCCTCGATGGGCAAAGCCATGACGCGAGCGTACGGGCTTGTGAGAAGCCCTAGGATCGGGGTATGCCCGAGCAGCCTGGGACGCCCGAGCCGGCCCTGCCGACCCGGGTCTTCCTCGCGCTGCGAGCGGGGGGCGAGACGCTGGCGACGGCGGAGTCACTCACCGGCGGACGGCTCGCGGCGCTGATCACCGACGTGCCGGGAGTCTCGGCGACCTACCTCGGTGGCGTGGTCAGCTACGCGACCGAGGTGAAGATCTCGCTGCTCGGGATCTCCGAGCAGCTGGTCGAGGAGTACGGCGTCGTCTCCGCGGAGTGCGCCTCGGCGATGGCCACCGGTGTCCGCGGTCTGACCGGGGCGACCTGGGCGCTGGCCACCACGGGTGTCGCCGGGCCGACGGTGCAGGAGGGCAAGCCGGTCGGAACGGTCTACGTCGGCATCGCCGGGCCGGGACTGGTCGAGGCGATTGAGCTCAACCTCGACGGTGACCGGCCGACCATCCAGGCACAGACGTGTCAACGCGCTCTCGCCGCGCTCGAATCGGTCTTGACCGAAGAGGTGCGACGGGAATCAAGGGCACTCAGGTAGCGTTGTCCCACCACAGCGATGGACGGTCGAACACAGGAGGCAAGCCGATGGTGCTGTTCCGGCGGGTGCTCGGTGATGTGCTCCGCGCCCAGCGTGTGGAGCGCGGCATGACCCTCCGCGAGGTGTCGGCCGAGGCCCGGGTGAGTCTGGGCTACATCTCCGAGATCGAGCGCGGCCAGAAGGAAGCCTCCTCGGAGCTGCTGGCTTCACTGTGCATGGCACTCGACGTCAGTCTCGGGGCCGTGCTGCGTGAGGTCTCCGACGCGGTCATGATCGAGGAGGCGGCCACGCTGCCGACCCGGATCCCGGTGCGCACCGCGGGCGACGTGGTCGCCTCGGCCGCCTGACGCTCAGCCCTTCAGGGGCTGGCACGACGGGCAGAAGTACGCCGGTCGCAACCTGCCCTGCTCACCCATCTCGATCCGCTGGATCGGGGTGGCGCAGCGCAGGCAGGTGGCATGGCCGCGCCCGTAGACGGCGTTGACAGCCGGACGTTTCGTCACCGCCTGGTCCAGCTTGAGTTGAGCGACGCGCACCATTCGCAGCAGGTCCGGCACCGCGCGCACCGGCGTCTCGGGGTGCACGCCCATGGTGAAGCACACCTCGGCCGCCCACATCGTGCCGATCCCGGCGAGGTTGCGCTGGTCGCGCAGGGCGTCGAACACCGGCTGGTCGGGATGTTTCCGGAGCCGCAGGACGGCCTCGTCCTCGTCCCAGTCCGGGCCGAGCAGGTCAGGCCCGAGGTAGGCGAAGGTCGCGGCCTCCTCGGATCGGGGGACCAGCTCGACGATGCCGAGCTGGAAGCCGACGGCCTGCGCGGACTGGGTCTCCAGCACGACCCTCGCCAGGTGCGGCGCCTTGGGCCAGCGTTGTCGCGGACGGAGGGTCGCCCAGGAGCCTTCCATCTTCAGGTGGGTGTGCAGCGTCCAGTCGGCGCCGATGCGGGTGAGCAGGTGCTTGCCGCGGGCGAGGGTCGCTTGCACCGGTTGGCCACTGAGGTCGACCGTCGCGTGGCGGGGCACCCGGAAGTCGGTGCGAGTGAGCACGGCACCGGCCAGCGCGGCGTCGAGTCGTCGTGCGGTACGTAGGACGGCGTCACCTTCGGGCACCCGACACCTCCCGATGGCTCATCGGCCCGGCCGCTCCGCGCCCAGTCGCAGCCCCTTCGGGGACGCGACGAAGCCGGCCGACTGCAGCGCCTGCCGCAGCGGAGTGCTGCCCGACCCCAGCAGCGGCGCTCCGTCGGCCTTCTCCACTGTCAGCCGTCCGAGCGCGCCCCGCCGTACGGCGGACGCGAGCTCAGCCACGGCCGCCGTCAGCGAGGCCTCGTCCTCGGTCCAGGAGAGCAACGTGCGACCGCCGCGCTCGACGTAGAGGGTCAGCGCACCGTCGACCAGCAACACCACGGCACCGGCCTTGCGGCCCGGTTTGTGTCCCTCGCCGTCCCCGGCTGGCGGCCAGCCGAGGGCTGCGCCGTAGGGGTTGGCCGGATCCGTGGCCGCCAGGCAGACGGCTTCCGGCTTGGTGTCGTCGGCGACGGTGCCGAAGGTGCGCATGCGGTCGACGGCACCTGCGGTGCCGAACTGTGCCGCACCGAGCCCTTCCACGAAGTAGCCACGGCGGCAGCGGCCGGACTCCTCGAATGCGGAGAGCACCTTGTAGACGGCGGCGAAGCCTCCCGGCACGCGTTCGGCGGTGACGGCACCGCGGGTGACCACGCCATGGCGGTCGAGCAGCCGCTCGGCGGCCGCGTGCGCGCGGCGGGTCGGATCCGTGTCGATCTCGGGCAGCAGGGTCCAGCGGCCCGACGTCTCCGGCGGGCCTGTGCGGACGGGCATCCGCGCTCGGCTGCCGGCGAGCCGGGTGCGCGGCGGCGGTCGCCGGCTGCGGTGCGACGGCGTACCGGTGCGGGTGAGGGCACGCAGCGGGGCCACGGTGTCGTTGCCGACCCGGCCCGCCCAGACCAGCGCCCACAGGGCCGCGCTGAGCGCTGCGTCGTCCTGGGCACCGACGGCGTCGGAGAGCTGTCGGAAGAACCAGGCGCCACCGGGCGAGAGCGCCTCCAGGAGCCGCTCCGCGAGCTCGCTGTGGTCGAACGGCTGCGGCTCGGGCAGGGTGAGGTCGGCGTTGTCGGCCAGGTGGAGCGAGACCCAGCCGTCGCTTCCCGGCAGCGCACCGTGGCCGGCCCACAGCACCTCACCGGACGCGGTCAGCTCATCGAGGTAGGACGGCTCGTAGTCGCGTACGCGGGAAGCGAGGACGAGTGGCTCCAGCGCGCTCGCCGGGACGGGTGCGCCGGCGAGCTGTTCGACGACGCTGAGCACGCCGTCGACACCGCGCAGCCCACGCGCGCGGCCAGAGGAACCGGTGGGGACCCGCTGCCACGCTGGTAGGAAGCGCGCCAGGGTGGTCGGCTCGACCGGCTCGATCTCGTGTCGCAGCCGTGCCAGCGAACGGCGTCGCAGGGTGCGCAGCACATCGGCGTCGCACCACTCGGTGCCGGAGCCGCCGGGGCGGAACTCGCCGTCGAGCACCCGTCCACGTGCCGCAAGTCGCTGCAGGGTGTGTCGCACTACCGCCACGCCGACGCCGAGCCGGTCGGCGACCTGCTCAGCGGTGAACGGACCGTGCGTCCTGGCGAACCGGGAGACCAGGTCGCCGACCGGATCCTCGACCGGCTCGGCGAAGGTCGCCGGCGTGCCCGGCGGGACAGGTACGCCGAGGCCGTCGCGCAGCCTGCCGACGTCCTCGACGACCGCCCAGCGCGGCTCGCCTGCCATCCGCACCTCGACGAGCCGGCGCTGGTCACGCAGGGTCTCCAACCAGTCGGCGACGGGCGCGTCCGGGGTGCTGCGCTCAAGCACCTCGTCCGTGCGCAGGGGACCGATCAGCCTCACCAGGTCGGCCACCCCCTCCGCGTCGCGTGCCCGTCGATCGGGTGCGGTGCGCTGCAGCTCGGTCTCCACCTCGGCGAGCACGTCCGGATCGAGCAGCTCGCGCAGCTCGGCGCGGCCGAGCAGCTCCGCGAGCAGGCCCTGGTCGAGGGAGAGTGCTGCGGCCCGACGCTCGGCGATGGGGGAGTCGCCCTCGTACATGAACTGCGCGACGTAGCCGAACAGCAGGCTGCGCGCGTAAGGCGAAGGCTGGGGCGTCGCGACGTCGACGACCTGGACCTCGCGGCGCTCGATCCGGCCGAGCAGACCGACCAGGGCGGGCAGGTCGTAGACGTCGCGCAGGCATTCACGCACCGCCTCGAGCACGATCGGGAAGCTCGGATATTGGGCGGCCACCTCCAGCAGCGACGCCGCCCGCTGGCGCTGCTGCCACAGCGGAGAGCGACGACCGGGGTCGCGACGCGGCAGCAGTAGGGCGCGGGCTGCGCACTCCCGGAAGCGCGAGGCGAACAGGGCGGACCCGCCCACCTCGGTGGTGACCAGGTCCTCGATCTCGTCGGCGCCGAACACCACGACGTCGCCGCCCGGAGGCTCCGACTCGGTGTCCGGGATGCGCACCACGATGCCGTCGTCGGAGGCGACCGCCTGCCCGTCGACGCCGTACCGCTCTCGCAGGCGCGCGTTGATCGCCAGCGCCCACGGGGCGTGCACAGGGGTGCCGTAGGGGCTGTGCACGACCAGCCTCCAGTCGCCGAGCTCGTCGCGGAACCGCTCCACCACGATGCTGGTGTCGCTGGGCAGCACGCGGGTCGACTCGAGCTGCTCGTGCAGATAGCCGACCAGGTTGCCAGCGGCCCACTCGTCGAGTCCGTTGGCCATCACCCGGTCGGTCGCCTTGGCCGCCGGAAGCGCGGCCAGCTCGCGGGTGAAGCCGCCGATCGCGGCGCCCAGCTCGGCGGGCCGACCGAGGGTGTCGCCCTTCCAGAAAGGCAGTCGTCCCGGAATCCCCGGGGCGGGCGAGACGAGCACGCGGTCGTGGGTGATGTCCTCGATCCGCCAGCTGGTGGCTCCCAGGGCGAAGATGTCACCGACCCGCGACTCGTAGACCATCTCTTCGTCGAGCTCGCCGACCCGCTTGCCGCCGGCTGTCGACTCGCCGCCGACCAGGTAGACACCGAACAGACCGCGATCGGGAATGGTGCCTCCGCTGGTCACAGCGAGTCGCTGCGCTCCGGGCCGCCCGGTGAGCGTGCCCGCGACGCGGTCCCACACGATCCGCGGACGCAGCTCTGCGAACTCATCCGACGGGTAGCGACCTGCGAGCAGGTCCAGGGTGGCGTCGTAGGCGCTGCGAGGCAGGCCGGTGAACGGCGCGGCCCGTCGAACCAGGTCGAAGAGCTCGTCGACGTGCCAAGCATCCAGGGCCGTTGCGGCGACGACCTGCTGGGCGAGCACGTCCAGCGGATTCGCAGGCACACCGAGGGCCTCGATCTGGCCAGAACGCATGCGCTCCACGGCGACCGCCGTCTGAGCGAGGTCGCCGCGGTGCTTGGGGAAGAGCACGCCGCGAGACACCTCGCCGACCTGGTGGCCGGCGCGACCGACGCGCTGGAGTGCGCTGGCGACACTGGGCGGCGACTCGATCTGGACGACCAGGTCGACGGCGCCCATGTCGATGCCGAGCTCGAGGCTGCTGGTGGCCACCACCGCCGGCAGCCGTCCGCGCTTGAGGTCGTCCTCGATCAGAGCACGCTGCTCCTTCGAGACAGAGCCGTGGTGCGCCTTGGCGACGACCGTCGTCTCGCCGAGCCTGTCGGTCGCGATCTCGTTGAGTCGACCGGTCAGCCGCTCCGCGAGCCGGCGGGAGTTGGCGAAGACGATCGTGGAGCGATGCTCGGCGATCAGGTCGGCGACGCGCTCCTCGACGTGGGGCCAGATCGAGGATGAGCGCTGTGGGTCGGCATCGGGGCTGTCGTCGTACTCCTCCGGGGCGGTCATGTCCTCCACCGGCACCACGACGCGCAGGTCCCACTCCTTGGCGGATGGCGGCGCCACGATCTCGACCGGCGCCGATCCACCGAGGAAGCGGGCGACCTCCTCCAGCGGACGGACGGTCGCTGAGAGTCCGATCCGCTGGGCGGGGGTCTCGAGCAGGGCGTCGAGACGCTCCAGGCTCAGCGCGAGGTGAGCACCACGCTTGGTGCCTGCGACGGCGTGCACCTCGTCGATGATCACCGTCTCGACGCTGCGCAGCATCTCGCGCGCCTGGCTGGTGAGCATCAGGAAGAGCGACTCGGGGGTGGTGATCAGGATGTCTGGTGGCGTGGTGACGAGACGGCGACGGTCCGCGGCCGGGGTGTCGCCGGAGCGGACACCGACTCGGAGCTCGGGCACCTCGATGTCAAGCCGGGCAGCCGTGTGACCGATGCCGGTCAGCGGTGCGCGCAGGTTGCGCTCCACGTCGACCGCCAGCGCCTTGAGCGGCGAGATGTAGAGAACTCGACACCGGTCGGCCTTGGCTGGCATCGGGCAGCTGAGGAGGCGGTCGAGCGACCACAGGAACGCGCTCAGGGTCTTGCCCGAGCCGGTCGGGGCGACCACGAGGGCATGCCTTCGTGCGCGGATCGCCTGCCAGGCACCGGCCTGTGCGGGTGTCGGCGCCGCGAAGGCAGCCGTGAACCACTCCCGCGTGGGCGCACTGAAGCCGCTCAGGGGATCAGTAGCAACCGGCTCCGCCATGTCTCCATCCAACCAGCAGCCTGGCGCCGCCGGCTCAGCCGAGCCCCGGCGGCGAGGCAGGAGGAAGCGGCGCGGCCGGAGCGCGGTTGCGCAGCCACGCCCAGATCGCGCCGGCAAGACCGACGGCCAGCGGCACCGCCACCGCCCATCCGGTGGCGATCACCAACCCGACCGAAGCGAGTGTTGAGACCGAGGCTGCCCACCAGCCCCAGGAGCCGCGCGGCAGCAGCCTGACCGCGGCCGCTGTCGCGATCAGGTAGGCGACGGCGAAGGCTCCTGTCGTCGCCAGCAGCGTCTTCTCCGTGCTCGCGCCGGACACGGCCATGACGGCGAGGGTGCCGAGGCCAAGGACGGCCACGACGAGCAAGGAGCGACGCGGCTCACCGGTCTGGTGGAGCCAGCTCGGCAGCGAGCGCTCGCGGCCCAGCTCGGCAGCGAGCGCTCGCGGCCCAGCGCGGCACCGAGGCGGGCGGCCCCGGCGAAGTAGGAGTTCATCGTGCCGACGGTCAATAGCAGGGCGACCACCGTCATGATCGGGCGGGCGACCTCGCCCACGCCTGTGACGAGCAGTGCTGACAGCGGCGCCTGGCCCGGATGGTCGCCGAGCACAGCCGTGGTGGCGAACGCGACGCCGAGGTAGAGCACCGCGACGATGGCGAGCGTGGCAGCCGCGGCCCGGGGGATGTCGCGGGTCGGATGCTCGTACTCACCCGTGACCGAGGCCATGATCTCCCAACCGGCGAACGCCCAGACCAGCGCGCCCACGGCCGCGAGAACCCCGTGGAAGCCGTGCGGGTCGAAGGGGTGCAGGTTGGCGCTCCGGGCGTGGGGGAGCGCTATCAGCACCGTCACGGCGAGCACCGCCGCGAGGATGACGGCGATCGCCAGCTGCACGCGGGCCGAGAGTCTGATGCCGAACCAGTTCAGCGTGGTGACGATCGCGATGATCGCCGCTGCCACCAGCAGTGTCGTGCCACGGCCGCGACCCAGCTCGTCGGCGACGTATGCTCCGGCGAAGCCCGCCGCGACCGGGGCGCCGATGCCGATCGTCAGGTAGAAGGCGCAGCCGAGCGCGGTAGCGACGCTGTCGCCGAAGGCGAGCCGTGCGTAGGTGGTCACACCGCCGCCGCCCGGATGCCGGGCCCCGAGCGCCGCGAAGGTCGCCGCGAGGGGCACCGACACGACCAGCAGCGCGCCCCACGCGAGCAGCGAGGCGGGCCCGGCCTTGGCCGCAGCGAGGGCGGGCAGCGAGATCACGCCTGTGCCGAGCACCGCACCAAGGGTCAGAGCGGTGCCCTGCACGACGGAGATGCCGGCGGGCAGCGCCGTGGGGCTGGTCGGAGCGGTCACGGTCGTGACGCTAGCGGTCGGGACCGACAGTTTCGCGAGAAACCTGGTGGCGGCCCATCGGGGTCCTCGTGCCAGAGTTGAGCCATGAGCGACGCCGCCGAGACTTCGCCGGAGATAGAGATCGAGCCCGACACCAAGGACTGGACGTGGGTGCTCGCCGAGACCTGTCCGGAGTGTGGGTACGAGGCCTGGTCGATGACTGTCGACAGGTTCGCCCCACTGGTGCGTGACAACGCCACGGTGTGGGAGCGGCTTCTGGCCGAGGAGGACGTACGCCGCCGGCCGCGTCCCGATGCCTGGTCCGCGCTGGAGTACGGCGCTCACGTGCGCGATGTGCATCTGGTCTTCGCCGAGCGGATCCGGCTGATGCTGGCCGAGGACGCGCCGCACTTCGCGAACTGGGACCAGGACGCGACGGCGCGGGAGAAGCGCTACCACCTCGCCGACCCGGCGGTCGTGGCCGGCGAGCTGCTGGAGGCGGCGGCGGCCGTCGCCGACCTCTACGAGACCGTGGCTCCGGATGCGTGGAGCAGGCGCGGACTGCGCTCGAACGGCAGCGAGTTCTCGGTGGAGACGCTCGGTCGCTACCACCTGCACGACGTGGTCCACCACCGCTGGGACGTCGACGGCACAGCCTGGGGCGCCTGATGCGGCACACCGAGTTCTGGACGCGGATGGAGGGCGCACTCGGTCCGGGGTACGCGGGCGTGTGGGCCTCGCAGTACGTCATCGCCGAGCTGGAGGGTCGCACCGCCCAGGAGGCCCTGGAGAGCGGCTATGCACCCAAGGAGGTCTGGGCCGCCGTGTGGCGTGCCCTTCAACTGCCCGCCTCCCAGCGCTGACCCTCGCGCAGTCGGCGACACGCCGTAGTCGTTGTGTCAGTCGAACAGATGTTCGGGCTAGATTAGTCCACAGGTGACGCTGCGAGCGACCTTCTCCACAGGTCCGATGCGGAAACTGTCGGTGGCTCCGTCTAGCGTCCAGCCTTGATGACGAGGACACGAGCAAACGCGACGAAGACGGCGGGCCAGAAGGCCCAACAGGGAAGGACCATCATGGCTGGTGGAGACCGCGACAAGGCCCTCGAGCTAGCGCTCGCAGGCATCGAGAAGCAGTACGGCAAGGGCTCGGTCATGCGACTGGGCGACGACTCCCGCGCGCCGCTGGAGGTGATCCCGACAGGTGCGATCGCACTCGACGTCGCCCTCGGCATCGGCGGGCTCCCGCGGGGCCGCGTCGTGGAGATCTACGGGCCGGAGTCCTCCGGTAAGACGACCGTCGCGCTGCATGCGGTCGCTAGCGCCCAGCGCGGCGGTGGCATCGTGGCGTTCATCGACGCCGAGCACGCGCTCGACCCGGACTACGCCAAGGCGCTCGGCGTCGACACCGACGCCCTGCTCGTCAGCCAGCCCGACTCCGGCGAGCAGGCGCTGGAGATCGCCGACATGCTGATCCGTTCCGGCGCGCTCGACCTCATCGTCATCGACTCGGTGGCCGCGCTGGTGCCGCGTGCTGAGATCGAGGGCGAGATGGGTGACAGCCACGTCGGTCTGCAGGCCCGCCTCATGTCCCAGGCGCTGCGCAAGATGACCGGCGCGCTCAACCAGTCCAAGACCACCGCGATCTTCATCAACCAGCTGCGCGAGAAGATCGGCGTCATGTTCGGCTCGCCCGAGACCACCACCGGTGGTCGCGCCCTGAAGTTCTACTCCTCGGTCCGTTTGGACGTGCGCCGCATCGAGACGCTCAAGGACGGCACCGACATGGTCGGCAACCGCACCCGCGTCAAGGTCGTCAAGAACAAGGTCGCCCCGCCGTTCAAGCAGGCCGAGTTCGACATCATGTATGGCAAGGGCATCAGTCGCGAGGGCGGTCTGATCGATGTCGGTGTCGAGGCCGGTCTGATCCGCAAGGCCGGTGCCTGGTTCACCTACGAGGGCGATCAGCTCGGTCAGGGCAAGGAGAACGCCCGCACCTTCCTCAAGGACAACCCCGACCTCGCCAACGAGCTCGAGAAGAAGATCCTGGAGAAGTTGGGCGTGGGCCCGACGGTCGACGAGGCCCCGCTTGCCGAGCCGGTCGGTGTCGACGAGTTCTGATCCCTGGGCCGCCGGCGAGCCGCCGGAGTGGCTCGGCGACGTCTCGGTCGGAGTCGATGCGTGGACACGACGCGCCGCCCCGGCCGAGACGCCCCGGCCTGCCAAGGCGACCAGGACGCGGCGGCAGGCGAGGCCGACACTGCTCGCGGCCGAGCCGGTCGATGAGGTCACCAGCGGCCCCGAGGCCGATCCGGAGTCGGTGGCGCGCAAGATCCTCCTCGACCAGCTGACGGGCCAGGCCCGCAGCCGCAAGGAGCTCGCGGACAAGCTCGCCAAAAAGCTTGTCCCCGAGGAGATCGCGACCCGCCTGCTCGATCGGTTCGAGGAGGTCGGACTGATCGATGACGCGGCTTTCGCCCGGTTGTGGATCGACAGTCGCCAGGCAGGCAAGGGTCTGGCCCGCCGGGCGCTGGCACAGGAGTTGCGCCGCAAAGGCATCGCCGACGAGGTGGCACGCGAGGCACTCGACGCGGTCGATCCGTCCGACGAGGAGGCGGCCGCTCGGGTCCTGGTGCAGCGCAAGTTGCGCACGATGAGCCGGCTCGACGACGTCACCAAGACCAGGCGGCTGCTCGGCATGCTGGCTCGCAAGGGCTACCCGTCGGGCCTGGCGATGACCGTCATCCGCAGCGAGGTCGCAGGCGTGCCAGAATCCGATGCGTGAGTGCACCTGAGCGCGAAGTCCTGAGCTACGACCTGTTCGGCGTGGCCGTCCGAGAGATCGCCCAGCAAGTGGTCGACTCCGGTTACGAGCCGGACCTGGTGCTCTCGATCGCCCGCGGGGGCCTTGGTCTCGGCATGGGCCTCGGCTACGCACTCGATGTCAAGAACCTCTCGGCGGTCAACGTGGAGTTCTACACCGGCGTCGGGGAGACCCTCGATGTCCCGATGATGTTGCCACCGACGCCGGCGGCGGTCGACCTGACCGGGCTCAAGGTCCTGATCGCGGACGACGTCGCCGACTCAGGAAAGACCCTGGAGGTCGTCCAGGCGTTCTGTGCCGGTCACGTGGCCGAGGCACGCTCAGCGGTGATCTACGAGAAGCCCTGGACGGTGATCCACGCCGAGTACGTCTGGCGGCGTACCGAACGGTGGATCGACTTCCCGTGGTCCTCCACGCCGCCGCTGGTCAATCGACACGGAGGGATGGCGCACTGATGGGACTCCTCGAGGATCTGCGGATCCCGCTCGGACCGGTCGATCTGTCGTCGTACTCGACGCGGGCGAAGCGCGGGTTCGACGGTGGGAAGAAGCGCGGCGAGAAGGCGCTGTTCGAGCTGGGGCCGCAGCTGATGGAGCTGCAGACCAAGCTCTATGCGCAGCGCGACAGAGTCGGCGCCCGTCGTCTGCTGCTGGTGCTGCAGGGGATGGACACCTCGGGCAAGGGCGGCGTGCTCAAGCACACCGTCGGGCTGGTCGATCCGGTCGGGGTGCGGATCACCTCGTTCAAGGCGCCGACTCCGGAGGAGCGCGCTCATGACTTCCTGTGGCGCATCGAGAAGGCAGTGCCTGCCCCGGGCTACCTCGGTGTCTTCGACCGCTCGCACTACGAGGACGTCCTGATCGGTCGGGTCCGGAAGCTGGCCGAGCCGAAGGAGATCGAACGGCGCTACGGCGCTATCAACGACTTCGAGCAGCGGCTCGTGGACGAGGGCACGGTGATCGTTAAATGCCTGCTCCACATCTCACCCGAAGAGCAGAAGAAGCGCCTGCTGGCCAGGCTCGACGACCCGTCCAAGCACTGGAAGTACAACCCGGGCGATGTCGACGAGCGGCAGCTGTGGAGCGAGTACGCGAAGGCCTACGAGATCGCCGTCGAGCGCACCAACACCGACATAGCGCCCTGGTACCTCGTTCCGAGCGACCGGAAGTGGTATCGCAACCTGGCGATCGGCGAGTTGCTGCGCGAGGCGCTGGACGGGCTGGGGCTCGGGTGGCCGGAGGCGGACTTCGACGTCGCCGCCGAGCGCGCACGGCTCGCCGCGGACGCGATCGGGAGCGACGCGTGACGCTGCCCCGTGTCGCCGTCACCCGTTACGTCACCCCGCTGCGCGAGGGCGGCAGCCTGCCCGGGATCGTCGAGGCCGACGATCTCGGCACCTACGTGTGCAAGTTCCGCGGCGCCGGCCAGGGCCTGCGCGTGCTGGTCGCCGAGGTGATCGTCGCCGGGCTCGCGCGCTCGCTCGAGATCTCGACGCCGGACCAGGTCGTGCTCGACCTGGACGCCAACATCGCCCGCTACGAGGCCGACGAGGAGGTCCAGGACCTGCTCAACGCAAGCAGCGGCCTCAACCTCGGCATCGACTTCCTGCCCGGTGCCTTCGGGTACGACGCGGCCTGCGAGCCGGAGTTCGGGCTCGCAGGCAGGATCCTGTGGCTCGATGCGCTCACCGCCAACGTCGATCGCAGCTGGCGCAACCCCAACCTGCTGGTCTGGGGTGGGTCGGTGCAGGCGATCGACCACGGCGCCTCGCTCTACTTCCACCACTCCTGGCCCGGCGGCGTCGGCAATCCGCAGCGGTTCGCCGCTCAGCCCTACGACCTCTCCGAGCACGTCCTCAAGGAGTACGCCGGCAGCGCGGCCGCCCAGGCGCCGGCGCTGCGACAGCGTCTTGACGAGGTAGCCCTGGTGAAGGTCGTCGACGACGTGCCGGACGAGTGGCTGGAGCCCGTGCCTGGTGCGGAGAAGCCTGCTGAGCTCCGGGCGCACTACGTGGCGTTCCTCCGCGCCCGACTGGATGGCCCGCGGACGTGGGAGCCGCAGGCATGAGCCCCTACCAGTACGTCGCGTTGCGCTGCGTCCCGCGCGTCGAGCGCGAGGAGTTCGTCAACGTCGGTGTCGTTCTCTACTGCCCCGACCATGAGTTCCTGGCCTCGGCGATCCGGCTGGACGAGGGCCGCCTGGAGGCGCTCGCCCCCGGTCTCGACCTTGCGTCGGTGCGCTCGGCGCTCGCCGCGATCGACATGGTCTGCCGCGGTGAGGCACCCGGCGGCGGGGGAGAGCGCGCGACCGCCTACGGCGTGCGGGTGCTCGCCGACACCCAGAGCAGCCGGTTCGGCTTCCTCAAGGCGCCGCGCAGCACCGTGATCCAGCCCGGCCCGGTCCACGGTGGCGTCACCCCCGACCCAGCGGATGAGCTGGTCCGCTTGCTCGACCGCCTCGTCCCCTGACCCGAATTGGCAGAAATGGCCGTCGAGTCTGCACCTACAGGTGCAGACTCGACGGCCATTTCTACCAATTCGATGCTTAGACCGGGACGAGCTCCACGGCTCCCACGGCGTAACGAGCGAGCACCGTGCGCGCGACCTCCGGGTGGGCGCCCAGCGGCGCGGACACTGCCACAGCGCCTGCCTCGTAGGCGAGCTCAGCCGCCCGGTCCGGCAGGAAGCCAGGCGCGAGGAACAGCGAGGCCACCGCGATGTGCCGCCGACCCTCGGCGCGGAAGGCGCGCACGGCCTCGCCGGTAGCGGGTGGCGCCGAGGAGGCGTAGGCGGCCGTCACCGGCAGCTTGTGGTGCGCGCCCCAGATCCGGGCCAGCCGTGCGACCGCCTGGTTGGCGAGCGGGTCCGAGGAACCTGCTGCCGCCAGCACCAGCGCGTCCAGCTCGCGGATCCGGTGGACCCGCAGAGCCGTGCGCAGGCGCTCGTCGAGAACCTCGAGGAAGCACGCCTCGAGGCCGAGGATCGCTGTCGCCCGGATCTTGACCCCCGGGTGCTTGGCCGTGGCCTCGGCGATCGCGGATGGGACGTCGACCTTGGCGTGGTAGGCGTCGGTGAGGAGAAGCGGTACGACGACGATCTCGTCGTATCCGGCCTTGACGAGGCGGTCGACGACGGTGTTGAACGTCGGCTTCGACAGCTCGAGGAAGGCGGACTCGATACGGAGGTCGGGGCGCTGGGCACGGACCTCCGCGACGAGTGCGTTGATCGTGGCGGCCGAGCGGGGGTCACGGCTTCCGTGAGCGAGCGCCACCAGGGCAGGAGCAGCCATCTTCAGTGGACTCCCTTCATGGTCGTAACGGGGTGGAGGAGGAGACGGATCATGTGTGGATCCCGCACTCGGTCTTGTTGGTGCCGGCCCACCGGCCGCTGCGCGGGTCCTCACCGGGGGCGACCCGACGGGTGCATGGCGCGCATCCGATGGACGGATAGCCGTCGTAGACCAGCGGGTTGACCAGCACGCCGTTCTCGGCGATGTAGGTCTCGACCTGCTCGTCGGACCATCGTGCGATCGGCGAGACCTTGACCTTCTGCTTCTTGGCGTCCCAGCCGATCACGGGAGCGATCACCCGGTTGTGGGTCTCGGCGCGACGCAACCCGGTCGCCCAGGCGTCGTAGTGCGAGAGACCCTCGGCCAGCGGCTGGACCTTGCGCAGTGCGCAGCACAGGTCGGGGTCCCGGGCGTAGAGGTCCTTGCCGTACTGGGCGTCCTGCTCGGCCACGGTCTGCTTGGGCGTGATGGACAGGAGGTTGACCGGCAGCGTCGCTGCGACGGCGTCGCGGGTGCCGATCGTCTCGATGAAGTGGTAGCCGGTGTCGAGGAAGACGACGTCGATCCCGGGAACCACCTTGGCGGCGAGGTGCGCGAGCACCGAGTCGCCCATCGAGGAGGTGACGCAGAAGCGCTCCCCGAAGGTCGCTGCGGCCCACTCGATGATGACCTCCGCCGGCGCCAGCTCGAGCTCGGCACCCCAGTGGGAGACGATCTCGCGCAGCTCCTCAGGCGTGCGGTTTTCGGTGTGCGCTCCGCGATTGGCTCGCGCAGCAGCGGTTGAGAGACTCATCAGCCAACCGCCTCCAACGACTTGTCGCCGCGCAGCAGGGACTCGTCGGCGCGCTCGATCCAGTCGGCGAACGACTCGCCCGCGGTGCGGTCACCGAGGTAGTTGCGCACCACCGTCTCGACGTAGTCGTCCAGACCGGCACTGGTCACCTTGTGCGCACGCAGCTTGCGGCCGAACCGGGTGATCTCGCCGATGCCGCCACCGAGGTGGACCTGGAAGCCCTCGACCTGCTCGCCGTTCTCCATCACCAGCTGGCCCTTGAGCCCGATGTCGGCGACCTGGCTGCGCGCGCAGGAGTTGGGGCAGCCGTTGACGTTGACCGTCAGAGGTACGTCGAGGTCCGGGATGCGCTGCTCGAGCGAGGCGATCAGGTCGGCGGCGCGCTGCTTGGTCTCGACGATGGCGAGCTTGCAGAACTCGATGCCGGTGCAGGACATGGTGGAACGGCGCCAGTTCGACGGGTTGGCCTGCAACCCGATGGCGTCGAGGTCGGCGATCAGTTCGTCGACCTTGTCCGCGTCGACGCCGATGACGACCAGCTTCTGGTAGGACGTCAGGCGCGCACCAGCGGCGCCGTACCGCTCGAGCAGGTCGGCCAGGCTGGTCAGCAGGGCGCCGTTGATCCGGCCGACGACCGGGGCGAGACCGATGTAGTACTTGCCGTCCTTCTGCTCGTGCGCGCCGATGTGGTCGCCCGGTCGGGTGGCCGCGACCGGTGACGGGTGGGAGATCAGCTTCCGCTCGAGATACTCGTTCTCAAGCACTTCACGGAACTTCTCCTTGCCCCAGTCGGCGACGAGGAACTTCAGCCGAGCCTTGGACCGCAGTCGGCGGTAGCCGTAGTCGCGGAAGATCGAGGCGACGGCGGCCCACACGTCGGGGACCTCGTCGATCGGGATCCACACGCCGAGCCGCTGGGCGAACATCGGGTTGGTGGACAGGCCACCGCCCACCCACAGGTCGAAGCCGGGGCCGTGCTCGGGGTGGTCGACGCCGACGAAGGCGACGTCGTTGACCTCGGGGGCACCGTCCAGGCTCGGGTTGCCGCTGACCGAGGTCTTGAACTTACGAGGGAAGTTCGAGAACTCCGGGTTGTTCAGGTAGCGGCGCTTGATCTCCTCCAGCGCCGGGGTGCCGTCGATGATCTCGTCCTTGGCCACGCCGGCGACCGGGGAGCCGAGGAACGGTCGCGGGCTGTCACCGCAGGCCTCGACGGTCTGCAGACCGGCGGCCTCCAGCCGCTCCCAGATCGCGGGGACGCTCTCGATCTCGACCCAGTGCAGCTGGATGTTCTGCCGGTCGGTGATGTCCGCGGTGCCGCGGGCGAAGTCGGTGGAGACGCCGCCGAGCGTCCGCAACGCGTCCGGCGTGAGCAGCGCGCCGTCGGTGCGGATCCGCATCATGAAGAAGCGGTCGTCCAGCTCCTCCTCTTCGAGGGCGCCGGTCTTGCCGCCGTCGATCCCGGGCTTGCGCTGGGTGTAGAGGCCCATCCACCGGAAGCGGCCGCGCAGGTCGGCGGGGTCGATCGAGTCGAAGCCGCGCTTGGAGTAGGTGTAGAGGATCCGGTCCCGCACGTTGAGCGGGTCGTCGTCCTTCTTCGACTGCTCGTTCTTGTTGAGCGGCTCGGTGTAGCCGAGCGCCCACTGACCCTCGCCGCGCTTGGGGCGCGGGATCTCGGTCTGGGTGGCGGTCTTCGCAGTGAAGCGCAGGTCGGGCATCGGTGTCAGAGTTCCTAGCGTTCGAAGACGCGCGGTACGACGAAGCCCCCGGGTGGGATGGTTGGGGACGGTCCTCGCGATCGCGCGCCCGTGATTGACGATCGGGCGGCGGGCCAACGGGCTCGTTCCGGCCGGAAGGATCCGGCGGCGCGGAGCGTTGGTGTCAGCGAGGCCAACAGATCATGCTGCGCGTGCGCCCGAAGTCCACGTGGCGACGTACCACGAGGTGCTTGTGGGTTGCGGCGGAGACCATGTCAAGGAGTCTCAAGCCTCGGACAGGGTTGCCACAAGGCCGGATCTCATATCGCGAGACCCGCGTCCGCTATATGAACACCGTTCCACGCTTGGAGCGGGGAATTGTGGCCCACGTCACGTTGGGTTGTGAGGCCGGGGACCCGTGCGACAACGGTGTCTACCCTGGTCGCGTGACCCAGCCTGATGCCCTTCCGGTCCTCGAGGCGCTGCATTCGACGCCCGCGCGACGCTATCTCTCCGACGAGCCGATCCCCGAGGAGGTGGTATGGGCGCTGCTCGACGCGGCCGTGCGCGGACCTTCCGGTGGTAACCGGCAGAGCTGGGGCTGGGTCGTCGTCACCGACGCCAGCGTCAAGACGCGCATCGGTGCCTGGTACCGCGAGGGCTGGGAGAAGGCGTACGGCGTGCGCCGCGAAGAGCTGAAGGACCGCTCAGGCACTCCCACCGGGCTCTCCGGGGCGTCCTTCCGGGCCGGCGATCATCTTGCTGCCCACATCCATGAGGCGCCGGTGTGGGTCTTCCCGGTCCTGCGCCATGCCGCGGACTCCACCAACCCGCTGCTCGGGTCCTCTGTCTACGGTGCCGTGCAGCAGCTGATGTTGGCCGCACGTGCCTACGGCATCGGCAGCACGCTCACCACGCTGCACGTGGGCCACGAGCGCGACGTCGCCGAGCTGCTCGGCCTGCCCGAGGACGCCCGCACGATGGCGCTGATCCCGCTGGGCTATCCGGCACGCGGCCGGTGGACGCAGCCCAAGCGGCAGCCCCTGAGCGAGGTCGTGCACTGGGGCGGGTGGGGGATCCAGCGCAAGCAGCCGAAAGCCTGAGCTCTCGATCCGGCCCGATCGCGTGGCGTGCGAGGCGTGAGATGGGGATGGGGCGGCCCGAGCGCGCTGTCACTAGGATCGACCTCATGGCTGACCTGTCGTCCCTGACCAGCTCCGCATATCAGCAGGCCCTCGAGGTGATCGCCTCGGTCGAGCCGCGCGTTGCGGAGGCTACTCGCAAGGAGCTGGCCGACCAGCGTGCCTCGCTCAAGCTGATCGCCTCGGAGAACTACGCATCGCCGGCCGTGCTCATGACCATGGGCACCTGGTTCAGCGACAAGTACGCCGAGGGCACCGTCGGCCACCGCTTCTACGCGGGCTGCCAGAACGTCGACACCGTCGAGGCGCTCGCGGCCGAGCACGCCCGCGAGCTCTTCGGCGCCGAGTACGCCTACGTCCAGCCGCACTCGGGCATCGACGCCAACCTGACGGCGTACTGGGCGATCCTGGCGCACCGTGTCGAGGGTCCCTGGCTGCAGAACGCCGGCGTGAAGAACATGAACGAGCTCACCGAGGCCGACTGGGAGAAGTTGCGCGGCGAGCTCGGCAACCAGCGCCTGCTGGGCATGTCGCTCGACGCCGGAGGTCACCTCACCCACGGCTTCCGGCCGAACATCTCGGGCAAGATGTTCCACCAGAACCAGTACGGCACCGACCCCGAGACGGGTCTGCTCGACTACGACGCTCTTCGAGCGAAGGCCAAGGAGTTCAAGCCGCTGATCCTGGTCGCCGGCTACTCCGCCTACCCGCGCCGGGTGAACTTCGCCAAGATGCGCGAGATCGCCGACGAGGTCGGCGCCACCCTGATGGTCGACATGGCGCACTTCGCGGGTCTGGTGGCCGGCAAGGTGTTCCAGGGCGACGAGGACCCGGTTCCGCACGCCCACGTCGTCACCTCAACCAGCCACAAGTCGCTGCGTGGACCGCGCGGCGGCTTCATCCTCGCCACCGAGGAGTACGCGCCGAGCGTCGACCGCGGCTGCCCGATGGTCCTCGGCGGCCCGCTCTCGCACGTGATGGCCGCCAAGGCGGTCGCCTTCGCTGAGGCGCGGCAGGACTCCTTCAAGACCTACGCACAGGACGTCGCCGACAACGCGCAGTCCCTGGCCGACGGCTTCCTCAAGCGCGGTGCGAAGCTGGTGACCGGCGGTACCGACAACCACATCGTGCTGCTCGACGTCACGTCCTTCGGGCTCACCGGCCGCCAGGCCGAGTCCGCGCTGCTCGACGCCGGCGTGGTCACCAACCGTAACTCCGTTCCCTCCGACCCGAACGGTGCCTGGTACACCTCCGGCGTCCGGCTCGGCACGCCTGCCCTGACCACCCGTGGCTTCGGCAGCGACGAGTTCGACAAGGTCGCCGAGCTCATCGTGGACGTGCTGAAGAACACCGAGCAGGGCACCACCAAGGCCGGTGAGCCGTCGAAGGCGTCCTACGTCCTGGGCGACGGTGTCGCGGACAAGACGCGTGCGGCCAGCGCCGAGCTGCTTGCCAAGTATCCCCTCTACCCCGGCCTCGACCTGGCCTGAGCGTCGTCGGGGCGGAGCGTCCGCGGCGTTGTCGTCGCTCGGCGGTCGCTCCGCTCCCAAGACCGCCTTCGCTCCTCCGCCTTGCGGCCGCACGCGCCCGACGACGCTCCTACGGTAGGGCGGACGGCGTCTCACTGGGTGTGTCCCATTTGGATGGGACTGCGGTGGCCGGCGTCGACGGCACCGTAGGCCACATGCCGTACTCAAGTGACCTGACAGACGAGCAGTGGGCGCTGCTGGAACCGGTATTCAACACGCCCGGCAAGCGCGGGCCTAAGCACGCACCGGACCTGCGGCGGGTGGTGGACGCGATGCTTTACGTCTCCCACACCGGGTGCCAGTGGCGGTTCTTACCCGAGTCATTTGGCCCGTGGACGAGGGGTGGTCGCAGTTCCGCCGCTGGTCACGCAACGGCACCCGGGCGCGGGCATTGACCGTACTGCACGCGGCAGCACGGGAGGCGGATGGTCGCACCGAGGCGACGCCGTCAATGGTGGTCATCGACACCCACCTGGCGCGCGGTGCCTCCAACGGCGGGCTCACCTTCCACGACCGAGGCGGCCCCTACGGCCGCACGAAGGGCGCCAAGCGCATCGTGGCGGTCGACGCGACCGGGCTGCCGGTCGGTGCGCTCGTCGTGCCGGCCTCCACCCACGAGAACGGGACGACCGAACTGATGTTGGAACACCTCGCCGAGCAGGGCGTCGCCGGCCGGCTGGACCTGGTCCTCGTCGATCGTGGCGTCACCGCGGCAGCCGCCCGCACTCTGGGACGCCAACATGACGTCGAGCTGCGCCGGGTCGGGTAGGACGACAAGCAGCCGGTGTTCCGCCCCATCCGGCACGCGTGGCGCGTCGAAGTCGCCCACGGACGCCTCGGCCGGTCCCGACGCCTCGCGAAGTCGTTCGACAACACCACCACCTCCGCGACCGGCTGGCTCCAGGTCGCCTGCGTCGCCACCATCCTGCACCACCTGTCGCGCGCTCAGGCTCCCCAGCGCGCACTCCCTGCCGCAGCGTGACTGCGCACGGAATGCGGCAAGAGCGGACGACTACCGGCAAGTGAGGGTCTTCCGAGTCGCCTGCGGCGTGCGACCAGCAGTGCTCCCATCCCATAGCGGTGCACCTACTCGTAGACCACCACCGCTTTCTCCATCAGCGCGGCGAAGTTGCAGTCCCGCGAGGAGAGCGACCTCGGAACCCCTCAGCAGGCGTTCCGCTAAGTGGGCGAGAGCTGGGGGAGCGGGTGGTCCGCCCAGCGACTTAGCGCATACCGGTCATGCGGCGCATGAGCGCGTCGTAGGCACGGGTCGGCAGCCAGCGGTGCATGAAGATGAGCGGCTTGGCGCCGGCGCCGACGGCGTAGCGGGTCTTGGGCCGGCGAGCGGTGGCAGCCTTGACGATGGTCTTGCCGATGACGTCGGGGGATGAGGCACGCTTGGCCGTCGACTCTGACCTGATGACCTCGGCGACGGACTTCGTCTGCTTGGCGTACGCCCCGGTGCCGGATGTCTCCTCCAGGTGCTCGGCGGCGATCGAGTTGAACTCCGTGGCGATCGCTCCGGGCTCGATGATCACTACGTCGATCCCGAACTCTTTGGTCTCCAGTCGGAGGCAGTCGCTGAACGCCTCGAAGGCGAACTTGGTGGCGTGGTACCACGCGCCGAAGGGGGTGTAGACCTTGCCGCCCATGGAGGTGATGTTGACGATCGTGCCGCTGCGGCGCTCACGCATCCCCGGCAGGACGAGCTGGATGAGCCGAGCGGCACCGAACAGGTTGACCTCGAACTGACGACGGGCCTCCTTCAGCGGGACGTCCTCGACGGCGCCGTAGGAGCCGTAGCCCGCGTTGTTGACCAACACGTCGATGCGACCGGTCTGAGCGAGGATCTGCTTGATCGCGAACGTCGTGGACTCTTCATCGGTCACGTCCATGGCGAGCGTCTTGATGCCCTGCTTCTCCAGGTGCTGCATCCGGTCGATGCGACGGGCGACGCCGTAGACGATGAAACCGGCGGCATGGAGACGCAGCGCGGTTGCCTGCCCGATTCCGGATGATGCTCCGGTGACGAGGGCGACGTTCTGTGATGTTGGTGTGGTCATGGTGAGCTCCTTGAGGTAACATGAATCCATGTTCAGCTTCTATCATGAACAACGATTCATCTTTTGGCAAGTGGAGGATTCGGCGTGACTCAGTCGTCGAGCCGCCCGGCCAGGGCCGACGCCGTTCGCAACAGGACAAACATCCTGAACGCGGCGCGGGGTCAGATCGCCACAGTGGGCCCGGACGTGGGTATGGAGCAGATCGCCAAGGCCGCCGGAGTCGCCGTCGGCACTTTGTATCGCCACTTCCCGACCAAAACCGACCTGGTCGCCGCTGTTGTTAGCGAGTTCGTGGCGACAGTCGCTGACCAGTCCGAAGCCGCAGTTGAACGCATGCAAGCCGGCGGCGCAGCGTTTGATGAACTCGCGGGGCTGCTCAGTGACATCGTCCTCGCGACAGCGACCAATCATGCAGGCAAGGCAGCGGCGGTCGCGCTCAATGCCGATGTCGACGACTCGCAAGACGTCCAGCGGGCACAAGCCGCGTTGCAGACACTGGTTGCCGCCGCTCAAGCTGACGGATCCGTCAGGACCGATCTCACCATCGACGACCTCTACTTGCTGTTGAGCAACGCTCCAGCCGATCAGACTCCGACCGCCATGGCGCGTTGGGTCGACCTGATCCTTTTCGGGATCGGCGGCCCTGCTGCACGGAGGTAATGACGCGGCCGGTCGCTGACTTGAGAACGCCCAGGCTTGCCCGCCCGTCGCGGCAAGGCCTGGGTGAGAGAGGCGCGTGGGAGTGCCACCAAGGTGGGCATGGCCCCAGGCAGCCGCGGCTAGCTCGCGGGCCTAGATCCCCGGGTCCTAGGACGCGGCTCCGGGGATCGCCTGCGCCTGGGGTTTGTCACGTAAACACGCCGCCGAAGTCGGAACCAGAACGGGACCGACCATCACGCGCATGACGCGAAATGGGACACGCCCAGTCAGACCTCGTCGAGGCCGCGTTCGATGACGTAACGGGTCAGCTCGACCCGGTTGTGCATCTGTAGCTTCCGCAGCACGTTCTGCACGTGGTTCTGCACGGTGCGGTGCGAGAGCACCAGCCGCTCGGCGATCTGGCGGTAGGACATCCCCTTCGCCACCATCCGCAGCACCTCGGTCTCGCGCTCGGTCAGCTGCGGCTCGCCGGGACGGCCGATGGACGTGGCACCGGCGGCATCCGAGCGTCGCTGGAACTCGCCGAGCAGCAGGCCGGCCAGGCCGGGCGTGAAGACCGGGACCCCGTCGGCGACGCGGCGTACGGCTGCGAGGAGCTCCTCGCGCGACGCCGACTTCACGAGGTATCCGGTCGCGCCGGCCGTCACCGCGGCCAGGACGTCGCCCTGCTCGCCCGATGCGGAGAGCACGAGCACCCGCGTCGCCGGTCGTTGACGGGTGATCTCGGCGGTGACCGCGACGCCGTCTGGCGCGGGGATCTGGAGATCGAGGACGACCACGTCCGGCAGCGTGGCCGCGAACCGGGCCAGGGCCTGTCGGCCGTCGGCGGCGACCGCCACCACGTCGTAGCCTGCCTGTGCCAGGTCGCGCTCCACCGCCTCGGACCACATCGGGTGATCGTCGATCACCATCACCCGCAGGCTCATGACGCCTCCTGTCGTAGCGTTCGGTCCTGCTCCCGAGGCACGACCAGCTGCCATTCGGTACCGAGAGAATCGCTCGTCAGGCTGGCCGTCCCGCCGACCTGGTCCAGCCGGCCGCGGATTGCCTCACTCACGCCCAGCCGGCCCTGCGAGGCCGCCTCGTCGAGGCGCCCCTCCGGGATGCCGGGACCCTGGTCGCGTACCGAGAGCTCGACGCGATCGGGGAACGCCTCGAGCAGCAGCCAGGCCGGTGCGTCCTCGCCGACGTGGTGTCGCACGTTGTCGAGGCAGGCCCGTGCAGCCGCGAGAAGCTCCTCGGCGACGGGGGCCGGCAGATCCACGGCGAAGGCGGGCACTGCGACCGTGACGATCCCGGGACGCTCGAGCCGAGTCAGCGCGGCAACGATGTCGACACTGCCGGCAGGCCGTACGCCGGAAGCGTCCTCAGCCCGGATGAGTGCGCGCAGCCGCTGCTCCTGCTCGCCGGCGAGGTCGCCGAGCTCGGCGATCACGCCCTCGTGCTCGGCTCCGTGGCGCTGCATCAGCGCCAGGACCTGCAGGACGCCGTCGTGCACCGCCCGGGCGAGCCGCGCCCGCTCGGTCGCCATCGCCGCGGCCCGCTCCGCGGCATCGCGCTCGGTCGCCATCTGCTGCAGCGACCCGCACATGAACCCGACGACCGAACCGGTGATGACCAGCAGGAAGGCGTTGTTGTAGTCGCTCTGCTGGATGTGGTCGCGCAGCACCAGGTCGACGCTCGCCAGCAGCACACCGGCGAAGAGGCCGCCGGGGAGGCGGTAGTGCACCGCCCAGGCCAGCAGCGCACCCGCGATCCAAAACCCGGGGACCGTCGCGTTGAACCCGGAGCCCTTCACCAGCGGTGTGCTGAGCAGCAGCGTGAGCGCCAGCCCCAGGTCGGCGCCGAGCAACCACCGGGTACGCCGACGCGCGTCGGCATAGGCCCACGCGGCATACCCGGTCCAGGCGATCATGGCGACGACGCAGACCGTGCCGGCGAGCGGACGCTGGAAGCTGTCGGCCCGATAGACGTTCAGGGCGACGGCGTTGATCAGCAGGATCACCCGGAGCGGCGTGAGCGCACGCAGAAGCCGGTCCTCGACTGCCGTCGCAGCGGCGGACGCCCAGGTACTCACCACGGCAGTGTCGCAGTTGAGTATCCGTACGGATGTGGAGCGGCTCCGGCGCGCCCGAGACTCCTCCCATGGAGACCAACGCACCCGTTATGAAGAACACCACCGCCTACTACATGCAGAGCGCGATCGCCTTCGGGGTCGCGCTCCTCACCATGCTGGTGGCGACCTACCTGCTGCCGTGCGCGCCGTGGCCCAAGGCGTTCCTGGCCCTGGGCACGCTCTTCCTCACCACCTCGACCTTCGCTCTGGCCAAGTGCGTCCGCGATGCCCAGGAGACCCAGAGCGTCGCCTCTCGGCTCGATCAGGCGCGGGTCGACAAGATCCTGGCCGAGCACAACCCGTGGAAGGAGACCGCCTGACATCGGGAGCGATCCCGACTCGCGATCCTGACCACCACGACGGCCCCGGCGACCAGCCGGGGCCGTCGCCGTGCGGGTGATCGCCCATCAGGTCAGAGGCGGGCGTCCATCTTCTCCATGACGCCACGGATCGACTGGACCGTGCGGCCACCGACGGTGCCGGACCAGGTGCCGTAGAGCTGCCAGTAGTCGATCGCGACCACGCCGAGCTGGTGCTTGACGTCCTTGCGGCCGTCGGGAGTGAAGGTCACGTCGAGGGCATCGTCGGAGGAGAAGCCGTGCCAGCGCGCCAGCGGCGCCTCCGATTCGGAGACGAACGCGACCTGCTCCAGGGGGAGCAGGGTGGGCTCGCCGCCGTCGCCGGGCACCCAGAGGCACGACTCGCCCGGCGTACCGGGGGCGTCGGGTCGCTCGCAGAAGTTGGCGCCGACGATGCCGTCGGGAGCGGTGGTGGCGAAGGTGCCCCACAGCCAGTGCGTGCGATAGGGCAGGAACGTCTTGTGCTCGTCCAGGATGACGAGGTCCCGGGAGGCGTCGAAGACGTAGGTGCGGTCTCCGACGGAGAGGGTGCCGGCGACGGGGAAGACCAGCTTGTGGGTGTACATCTCGCCGCGCGGGCGCAGCGGCTGACTGACCGAGAGCGGCGCCGAGGCGCGTGCTCCGTCCAGCTCGAGCGAGGCGCGGATGGCTGGTTCGTCGCCCTTGGCGGCGATGTCGACCCGAATCCGGTGGGTTCCACCGAGCGGACCCAGCTCGTAGGCGATCCGGTAACCCGGACGCTCGATCGACGGTGAGCTCCCGTAGAGAGCCTCCGGCAGGGCCAGGCTGCCGCCGCGGCTGGTGGTGGAGTGTTGGGTGAGCCGTCCGGACGCAGCGTCGCGGACGTAGATCTCCGAGCTCGCCAGGTAGTTGGCGTCCTGCAGGATCATCGACGCCGACAGCTCGGGGTGCATGAAGGTCCAGCCGACCCACTCCTTGAGCCGGAGCCGCCGCAGGAGTCGGCGCGGCCCGGTGAGGGCGTCGAGCGGATTGACCCGGACGGGACGCGCGTCGAACAGGCCGGTGGCGCGGTGGCCGTGTGTGACGAGCGTCTCCATGCGGGCACCCTAGCGGTAGGCGCTACGGGCGGAGCCGGGTTAGGAGACGGTCGGCGTGGACCGTTCCGCCACGGTCGCGAAGTCACCGCCGCTCAGCATGCCGTAGGTGCCGTCGTGTCCGGTGCCGAGGCGGGAGGCGCAGAAGAGGTCGGCGACCTCCGCGGGCGCGTATCGGACCAGCAACGAGCCCTGCAGCACCGCCGCCATCCGCCCCGCCAGGCGACGCGCAGAGGCCTCGAGGTCGTCGGGGGAGCCCATCAGGGTGCCCAGCATCGCCAGCAGGTCATCGATGGCCCGGTCGAGCCGCGCGTCAGCGCCGCGTGCGCTGCCGATCTCGGTCAGGTAGGCGTCCAACGCCTCCGGCTCGCGCGACAGGGCGCGCAGCACGTCAAGCGCGTTGACGTTGCCCGAGCCCTCCCACACCGAGTTGAGCGGGGCCTCCCGGTAGAGGAGCGGCATCCCGGACTCCTCGACGTACCCGTTGCCGCCGAGGCACTCCAAGGCCTCGGCCACCATCCCGGGCGTGCGCTTGCAGACCCAGAACTTCGCCAGCGGCAGGGCCAGCCGGCGCAAGGCGGCCTCGGCCGGATCGTCGGCACGGTCGACCGCTGTCGCCAGACGCATCGCGAGAGCCGTCGCCGCCTCGGACTCCACGGCCAGGTCGGCGATCACGTTGCGCATCAGCGGCTTGTCGGCGAGCAGCGAGCCAAACGCGGACCGGTGGCCCACGTGCCACGACGCCTCGGCGACGGCCTTGCGCATCAGCGAAGCCGAGCCGATCACGCAGTCGAGCCGGGTGGCGGCGACCATCTCGATGATGGTGCGCACGCCGCGGCCCTCCTCGCCGAGCCGGCGCACCAGGGTCCCGTCGAACTCAAGCTCGGAGGAGGCGTTGGACTTGTTGCCCAGCTTGTCCTTGAGCCGTACGACGTCGAGCCGGTTCGGGCTGCCGTCCGGCAGCATCCTCGGCATCACGAAGCAGGTGACACCGCCCGGCGCCTGGGCGAGGACCAGGAAGACGTCGTTCATCGGCGCCGAGGTGAACCACTTGTGGCCGTGCAGGGTGTATTCGCCCTCGACGCCCGTGGGCCGCGCCACCGTGACGTTCGCACGGACGTCCGAGCCACCCTGCTTCTCGGTCATGCCCATCCCGGCCAGGACGCCGAGCTTGGCGGCGGCCGGGCGAAGCCCGGGGTCGTAGCGCAGCGAGGCGAGCAGCGGCGCCCACTCCGAGGCGAGTGCCGCGTCGGCACGCAGCGCCGGTACGGCGGCGTACGTCATCGAGATCGGGCAGCCGTGTCCTGGCTCGGTCTGCGACCAGGCCAGGAAGCCGGCCGCGCGGCGCAGGTGTGCGTGCTGGTCGCCGGCGGCCTGCCGCTCCCAGGGCGCGGCGGCGAGGCCGTGCCCGACGGCGCGCTCCATGAGCCAGTGCCACGACGGGTGGAAGGTCACCTCGTCGACCCGGTTGCCGTAGCGGTCGTAGTTGACCAGTTCGGGGGAGTGCTGGTTGGCGAGCGTGCCGTGCTCGCGAGCGTCCGCCGTACCGGCTTCGGCGCCGAGACCGACCAGGGAGTCGAGCACGGCGGCATCTCCGTGGCGCAGGACGGCCTCGCGCAGGGCGGCATCGCTGGTCACCACGTTGTGGCCGACCAGCAGTGGTGCCTGGTTGGTGACGGTCCGGATGTCGGTGCGAGACGGGATCGTGCCCGGGAGCGAGGACGTCATGTGCGAGAGCCTAGGCGAACCGGCGCAGCGAGGGGCCCGTCCGCGGGAGCCTGTGCCGCCGCGCGGTAGGTGACCCAGCGCCGCCGTTGCGGTCCATCGCGGTAGATTGCGGCCGTGTCCGATGAGGAGAGTGCGCAGCGAGGTCGTGCGCGGGGCAGGGTCGCGCTTCCAGAGCGCTATCGGTCGCCGTGGTGGCACCTGGCGCGACGCGTGCTGGTCGGCGTGGCGATCTTCGTGGCCGTGGTGCTGCTCGTGTACATCCAGCGGGACGGCTACCAGGACGCCAACGACCCGGCCGGGACGGTGAGCTTCCTGGACTCGTTCTACTACGCCGCCACCACGTTGAGCACGACCGGCTTCGGCGACATCGCGCCGGCGACGGATGCGGCCCGGCTGCTCAACGCCCTGGTGGTGACGCCGCTGCGGATCGCGTTCCTGATCCTTCTCATCACCACCACGATGGAGGTCCTGGCGTTCCGTCGCCGGGACGTGTTCCGGATCGCACGCTGGAGGAAGCACATGAGCAACCACGTCGTCGTCGTCGGTTACGGCACGAAGGGCCGAAGCGCGGTCGAGACCCTGCTCAGCAACGGCCAGGAGCGGGACCGGATCGTGATCGTCGACCCCTCGACGGCCGCCCTGCAGGATGCGCACGCCGACGGCCTGGCCGTCGTGACAGGAGACGCCACCCGGCGCGACGTGCTGCACCGGGCCGGGGTGGAGACCGCGGACCAGGTCATCATCACCACCGACCGCGATGACTCCAACGTCCTCGCCACCCTGACCGTGCGGCAGCTCAACCCCGGCGCGTGGATCGTCGCAGCCGCGCGGGAGCAGGAGAACGCGCCGCTGATGAAGCAGTCTGGCGCCAACTCGGTGATCACCAGCTCGGACGCCGTCGGCCGGTTGCTCGGGCTGTCGTCGATGAGCCCGACCCTGGGCTCGGTGATGGAGGACCTGCTGACGTACGGCGAAGGCCTGGAGGTGGCCGAGCGCGGCCTCCTCGTGAACGAGGTCGGCAAGCAGCCGCAGCAACTGGCCGACCAGGTGATCGCCGTCGTCCGGGACGAGAAGGTCTTCCGCTACTTCGACCCGGTCGTCACCCAGCTGGCTCGCGGCGATCGGCTCGTGGTGGTCCGCCCGGCGAAGGAGCTGCCCTGGGCGCCTCGCCCTGGCACGCACGACGAAGACCTCGCCTACGACTCCTGAAATGAGCTGAACCGCTGGCGTCTCGGGTCACCAGCGGTTCAACGAGTGAAACATTAATCGCCCGAGTGGCGGCTGTCACCGTCCTACCTCGAAGATCATCCTTCAGGAGCAGGGATCTAGCCCGAACGGACTACCCGCGCACCCTAGTCCCGCGCGCGACGCGCGGACCGCTCGCGCTGGCGGGTGAGCCGTTGCCGCCGCAGCCGCCGCACCAGCAGGGGGTCGCGATCAAGCGCCGCGGGACGCTCGATCAGCTCGCCCAGCAGTCGGTAGTAGCGCTCGGCGCTGAGATCGAAGCGCTCACGGATCACCGCCTCCTTGGCGCCCCCGGTCGACCACCAGGAGCGCTCGAATGCCAAGATCTCGGTCTCACGCTCGCTCAGGGCATCGTGCATGGCGCCATCCTCTCAGGCCCGGTGCCGGACCTGCGCCCGGCACGCACGACCGGCGCTCAGAGCATCGAGTCCAGCACCAGTGTGATGTCCTCGAGCGTGGTCATCGGGTTGACGACGGCGATCCGGGTGCAGACCTGGCCGTGGTGGCGCGTCGGGGTCACGAACGCCGTGCCGTCGCGGAGCAACCGGTCGCTCCACTCGGCGTAGTCGGCGGGCGACCAGCCGATCCGCTCGAAGATCAGCACGGTCAGATCCGGCTCCACCAGCAGTCGCAGGTGCTCGGCCCGGTCGATCAGCTCCCGGGCCTCGGCAGCCATGCTCAGCGTGTGCTCGATGGCGGCGCGGTAGGCGTCGGTCCCGTGCACCGCGAGCGAGAACCAGAACGGCAGCCCGCGGGCCCGCCTGCTCAACTGCACCGCGAAGTCGCTGGGGTTCCATTCGCCCTCGACGTTGACCGGGTCGAGGTAGCCAGCTTTCTGGGTGTGCGCGGCCCGCGCGAGCACCGGGTCGCGGTAGAGCAGGGCGCAGGCGTCGAAGGGCGCGTAGAGCCACTTGTGCGGATCGACGATGAACGAGTCGGCGCGCTCGATGCCGTCGAACAGGTGCCGGGTGGAGGGCGCGGCGAGCGCGGCGCCGCCGTACGCTCCGTCGACGTGCAGCCACCACCCGTGCTGCTCGCAGACGTCGGCGATCCCGGAGATGTCGTCGACCACGCCGACGTTGGTGGTGCCGGCCGTGGCGACCACGGCGAGGACCGCGTCCAGCTGCTCGGGCGAGGCATCGGCGGCCCAGGACGCGACGGCGGCGCCTGTCACGCGTCCACGCTCGTCTCCGGGTACGACGACGACATCGACGTCCATCACCGACTCCAGCGAGTGCTTGACCGACGAGTGCGTCTCCTCGCTGAGCAGCACTGCCCAACGCGGCGGCCGAGTGCCACGGTGGTGCTGCGCGGCCGAGCGCGCGGCCACCAGTGCCGAGAGGTTCCCGGTGGTGCCGCCCTGGACGAACACCCCGCCCGCCTCCTCGGGCAGACCGGCGAGGTCGGCGAGCCAGCGCAGCGCCTGGTTCTCGGCGTACACCGCCCCTGATCCCTCCAGCCAGCTGCCGCCGTACACGCTGGAGGCGCCGATCAGCATGTCGAACGCCGCCGCAGCCTTGGTCGGCGCGCTCGGGATGAAGGCGAGGTAGCCGTGGAAGTCGGTCGAGATGCAGGCGCGGGAGAGCACCTCGTCCCACAGCTCGAGCGCTGCCTCCGGTCCGATGCCTTGCGTGGTCACCGTCTGGCCGGCGGCTGCCTGCAGCGCCTCGAAGGTGCTCGCCCCGTCCAGCGGTACCGGATCGCACAACCGGGAGATGCTCAGGTCGGCCACGGCGCGAGTGAGCCTCTCGGTCGCCGGCCCGGGACGGTGCATCCGGGTGGCATCGGCCAGAGCGGCGTCGGCCGGGGTGGCTGCGGTCGGGGTGGCGTCGGTCAGATCCCTCTCCATGCCCGGCAGCCTAGGCGAACGGTTGTGAGTCGGGTGCCGCTCGGAGGGGGCCTGTTCGTGCCATCTGGAGATTTAGTTAGCAATGGTGAAGTAAAGTTCGGTCACGTGACCGATACCTCCTCGAGCCAACGCGGCTGGATCGCGGCCGACCACCCGTCGTACAAGTGGGTGGCGCTGTCGAACACGACGCTCGGCATCCTGATCGCGACGATCAACAGCTCGATCGTGATCATCTCGCTGCCCGCGATCTTCAAGGGGATCGCGGTCGACCCGCTGGGTGCGGGCAACGTCAGCTACCTGCTGTGGATGATCATGGGGTTCCTGGTCGTCTCCGCCGTCCTGGTGGTCATGCTCGGCAGGCTCGGCGACATGTACGGCCGGGTGAAGATCTACAACCTCGGCTTCGTCGTTTTCTCGATCGCCTCGGTCTATCTCTCCCTCGATCCGTTCACCGGCGGCAAGGGTGCGCTGTGGCTCATCGCGGGACGGGTGATCCAGGGGGTCGGCGGAGCGATGCTGTTCGCCAACTCAACCGCGATCCTGACCGATGCCTTCCCCTCCCACGAGCGCGGAATGGCGCTCGGCATCAACAACGTCGCCGCCGTGGCGGGGTCGTTCATCGGCCTCGTGGTCGGCGGTGTGCTCTCGGAGATCGACTGGCGGCTGATCTTCTGGGTGTCGGTGCCGATCGGGGTGCTGGGGACGATCTGGTCCTACAAGTCGCTGCACGAGACCGGCGTCCGCCGCGCCGGCAGCCTCGACGTGCCGGGCAACCTGACCTTCGGCGTCGGCCTGACGGCGATCCTCGTCGCCATCACCTACGGCATCCAGCCCTACGGCGGTCACTCGATGGGCTGGACCAATCCGTGGGTCCTCACCGGCATCATCGGCGGCTCCATCCTGCTGGCGCTCTTCTGCTGGATCGAGACCCGCGTGCCGGACCCCATGTTCGCGATGAGCCTGTTCAAGATCCGCCCGTTCTGGGCCGGCAACCTGGCAGGTCTACTCTCCTCGATCGCCCGCGGCGGGATGCAGTTCATGCTGATCATCTGGCTGCAGGGCATCTGGCTGCCGCTGCACGGCTACTCCTACGCGGACACCCCGCTGTGGGCGGGCATCTACCTGCTGCCGCTGACCATCGGCTTCCTCATCGCCGGACCGATCTCCGGCGTGCTCTCGGATCGGTTCGGCGCACGGCTCTTCGCCACGGGCGGCATGCTGCTCGTGGCCGTCACGTTCATCGGGTTCCTGATGATCCCGGTGAACTTCGACTACTGGGAATTCGCCCTGCTCCTGCTGGTCAACGGACTCGCCTCGGGTCTGTTCGCCGCCCCGAACGTGTCGGCGATCATGAACTCCGTGCCCGCCGATCAGCGCGGCGCCGCCTCGGGCATGCGTGGCACCTTCTTCAACGCCGGCTCGTCGCTGTCCATCGGCGTCTTCTTCTCGCTGATGATCGCCGGCCTCGCGGCCAAGCTGCCGACGTCGCTGACCGGCGGTCTGCAGGCACACGGTGTTTCCGATCAGGCCGCGACGGCCGCCGGCCAGCTTCCGCCGGTGGCGTCGCTGTTCGCCTCGTTCCTCGGGTTCAACCCGATCCAGACGATCCTCGACCAGATCCACCAGGCAGGCATCCCGCTCGGCTCGCCCGACCTGAGCACGCTGACCGGCAAGACGTTCTTTCCCAAGCTCATGGCCGAGCCGTTCCACCACGGCCTGATCGTGGTCTTCGGTGCCGCGGCCGGCATGTGCGTCCTCGCCGCGATCGCCTCGTTCGTCGCAGGTGGCAAGTACGTCCACCAGGAGGAGCCCGTGGTTGCCGAGGCTGCCGCTGGGGTGGCGCTGCCGGAGGAGGAGTGAGCGATACCGATTCCGCTGCCTCGGCCGACGTCGCCGCAGCGATGTCAGGGGATCTGCCTGCCGAGCTCTACGTGCTGCTGGGCCGCCTGGTCCGCTCGCTGCGCCGTGAGCAGGGTGATGCGCAGCTCTCCGTCGGCCTGGTCAGCGCGCTACGGCAGCTCTCGGACAACGGGGCGATGCGCGCGACGGCGCTCGCCGAGGCGGAGGGTATCGCCGCGGCCTCGATGACGCGGGTGCTGAACGCGCTCGAGGAGCGTGACCTGATCCGTCGTACGCCGGACCCGAGCGATGGGCGGGCGCAGCTGGTCCAGCTGACCGAGACCGGACGCCGTGCCCTGGCCGAGGGGGCAGGTGTCCGAGTGGCGGCGCTGCGCCGACGGATCGCTGCGCTGAGCGATGCCGAGCGGAGCGCGCTCGAGGGTGCGCTGCCGGCGCTGGCGAGGCTGGAGATGCGGGTCGACGAGGCCTGATGTCGGAGGTGCGCGACGGTCAGTCGCGCGCCGTCAGCACCAGCGGGCCGTCGGCGGTGATCGCGACGGTGTGCTCCATGTGGGCACCGCGCGAGCCGTCCTTGCTGCGCAGCGTCCAGCCGTCCTTGTCGGTGTAGATCTCGTCGGTGGTGTGCAGGAACCACGGCTCGATCGCGATCACCAGGCCGGGCTGCAGCTTGAAGCCGCGGCCCGGACGCCCGTCGTTGGGGATGTGCGGGTCGCCGTGCATGGTGCGGCCGACGCCGTGGCCGCCGAACTGGGTGTTGATCCCGAGGCCTGCGGCACGGGCGACCTCCGCGATCGCGTGCGAGATGTCCCCGATCCGGTTGCCCGCCCGCGCGGCCTCGATGCCGGCCGCGAGCGAGCGGGTGGTGGTCTCGATCAGGTCGAGGTCCTCCTGCCGCGCCGTACCGACGACGACGCTGAGGGCGCTGTCGGCGACCCAGCCGTCGACGCTGGCCGCGAAGTCGACGCTGAGCAGGTCGCCGTCCTGGAGGACGTAGTCGAAGGGCAGGCCGTGCAGCACCGCGTCGTTGACGCTGGTGCACAGCACCTTGCCGAACGGGCTGGCGCCGAAGCTCGGGTGGTAGTCGATGTAGCAGGACTCGGCGCCGCGCTCGCGGATCATCTGATGGGCGAGCTCGTCGAGCTCCAGCAGGTTCACGCCGACGGCAGCCTTGGCCTGGAGGGCCAGCAGGACGTCGGCGACGAACCGGCCGGCCGGCCGCATCTGCTCGATCTGGGTGGGGGTGCGGAGCTCGATCACATCGCGAGCCTATCGGTCGGACCCACCGATCAGCCCTATCGGTCGAGCCGCCGAGCGAAGTAGCGTCGCCTGCCATGAGCGACTCCGCTGCCGTTGTCCGTGAGTTCCTGTCCCTGCTCGAGAACGGCCGCGCCGCCGAGGCCGTCGAGATGCTGACCGACGACGCGCAGTGGCGCAACACCGGTCTGCCCACCCTGCGAGGTCGCCGGGTCCGCCGGCTCCTGCTGGACATGGAGCGGCGCAAGATCCGCTTCCGCGCCGACATGCACCATCTCGCCGCCGACGGCGATGTGGTCCTGACGGATCGGACCGACTTCCTGCGCATCGGCCGCTGGGAGGCCTCGTTCTGGGTCTGCGGGACCTTCCGCGTGCGCGATGGCAAGGTCGAGCTGTGGGACGACCACTACGCGATGGGGAACGTGCTTGCCGGCTCGATGGTGGGCCTGGCCAACATGGTGCGGGGCCGATGAGGCTGTCCTGCTGCTGAGGGCGGATCTGCCCTCGGCGGATTCGCTGGGTTCGCGCCCTGCCGGCGGTCAGGCTCGTCGCATGACACAGACTCAGGAACACCCCCTCGGCGCGCTGGACGACCAGCTGACGGCTCGACTGCTGCACCAGCGCATCATCGTGCTCGGGCAGGCGGTCGACGACCCGATCGCCAATCGGATCTGCGCCGAGCTGCTGCTCCTCGCCGCGGAGGACCCGCACCGCGACATCAGCCTCTACATCAACAGCCCCGGCGGCTCGGTCACGGCCGGCATGGCGATCTACGACGTGATGCAGCTGATCCCGAACGACGTCGCCACCCTCGGGATGGGGCTGGCCGCGAGCATGGGTCAGTTCCTGCTGACAGCAGGGACTCCGGGCAAGCGCTTCGTGCTGCCCAACGCCGAGGTGCTGCTGCACAAGGGCTCGGCCGGGATCGGCGGCAGCGCCGCCGACATCGAGGTCCAGGCGACACGGTTGGAGCGGATGACCCGCAGGATGCTGGCGATCACCGCCGAGCGCACCGGACAGAGTGTCGAACGCGTGGACGCCGACTCGGTCCGGGACCGGTGGTTCACCGCCCAGGAGGCGCACGACTACGGCCTGGCCGATGAGGTGCTTGATGACGTGGCGTCGGTCGCGCCGGGTCGTCAGGGGTCGGCCTTCGGCCTGTCGAGCGCGACCCGGGAGTTGGCGCGATGAGCAGCTACACCATTCCGTCCGTCGTCGAGCGGACCCGCCAGGGGGAGCGCGCGGTCGACATCTACAGCCGGCTGCTCGGCGAGCGGATCGTCTACGTCGGTACGCCGATCGACGACGGCGTCGCGAACGTCGTGATCGCGCAGCTCCTGCACTTGGAGTCCGAGAGCCCGGAGTCGCCGATCAATCTCTACCTCAACAGTCCCGGCGGCGACCCGACCGCGATGCTGGCGGTGTACGACACCATGGAGTTCATCGCCGCTCCGGTCGCCACCACGTGTGTCGGGCAGGCCCGCGGCGCAGCGGCGGTGCTGCTCGCCGCCGGCGCGCCGGGACAGCGCACCGTCCTGCCCCGCGCGCGGGTGGTGCTCGAGCAGCCGGCGCAGGGCGGGACGCGCGGCGACGTACCGGACCTGCAGGTGGCGGCCAAGGAGATCCTGCGGCTGCGCACCGAGCTGGAGAGCATCCTGGCGCGACACACCGGGCGCAGCGTCGAGCAGGTGCACCAGGACACCGACAGGGACCTCGTCCTCACCGCCGAGGAAGCGGTCGCGTACGGCGTCGCCGACGTGGTGATCGCCAGCAGGAGGCCGCTGGGCGTGGCCTGAGTGCTCGGTCAGGCGGCCAGGCAGACCGGGCCGGTCACCTGGCCGGCGGCGAGCCGGCGGGTGACCCGACCGGTGAGGTCGAGCAGCCTGAGGCCCAGCGCTCCGGCGACGGCGTCGAGGACCTCGGAGCTCGGCTCCTTGCGGCCCCGCTCGACCTCGGAGAGGTACTGCGTGGAGACGCCCGCCGCTCCGGCGACGTCGGCCAGGGTCCGCTCCTGCGTCCGGCGCTCGTCGCGCAGCACCTCGCCGACCGCGTCGCGCCACAACGGCGCAGGCGCGGACTCGGTCTGGTGGGAGCGCCGCGGGAACTCGATGACCTGGCCCATGGGGCCACGCTAGGTCGCCCGGTGGGTGGCTGACGAGGGCGTTCGCCTTGGGCGAACGCTACCCGCGGCCGATCCTCACCAGCCCCGTTCGCGCCACTCCGCCAGGTGCGGGCGCTCGGCGCCGAGCGTCGAGTCGTTGCCGTGGCCGGGGTAGAACCAGGTCTCGTCGGGCAGGCGTTGGAAGATCCGCTCCTCGACGTCGTCGATGAGCTGGGCGAAGCGGGCCTCGTCCTGCTGGGTGTTGCCCACCCCGCCGGGGAAGAGGCTGTCGCCGGTGAAGAGGTGCGGCCGTCCGTGCGGATCGGCGTACAGGAGGGCGATCGAACCCGGGGTGTGGCCGCGCAGCGCTATCACCTCGAGCGTGCAATCGCCCACCGCGAGGGTGTCGCCCTGGCCGACCGTCCGCGTGATCGGTACGCCGGTCGCATCGGTGATAGCAGCGGCATCGGGCTCGCCTGCCACGGTCGCGGCGCCGGTGACCGCGACCACGTCGGCGAGGGCGCGGTGATGGTCCCAGTGCTGATGGGTGGTGACGACCGTGGCGAGCCCGGCGGTGCCGATCAGCGGCAGCAGCGTGGAGGCGTCGGCGGCAGCATCGATCAGGAGCTGCTCGCCGGTCGCGCGGCAGCGCAGGAGGTAGCAGTTGTTCGACATCTTCTCGTCGACCGCGACCTTGGTGATGCTCAGCTCGTCCAGCTCGCGGACGTCGGGTGCGCCTCCGAGCCGGACGTCGCCGGTGTAGCTCTCGCTGCTGATCGTCATAGCCCCTCGATCCCCGGCAGTACGCCGTCGTGGCTCGTCACCTCGGAGCCCGGGTAGGGGGCCCTCCCGGTCAGCCACCATGCCAGGCCGTGCGCCGGTCCGCTCACGGTGGGCTCGCCGGTACCGAGTTGCAGCGACCAGTCGAGGTCGGTGGCGACCAGCGTCGCGTCGACGTTGACCTGGTGCCGGTGTGCCGAGTCCTCGAGCAGCGCCCGACCGAACTCGCCGGGCCAGTGCGCGGGGGAGTAGCCGCAGCCGAGATCGACGTGGTGGATCTCGACCTCGCGCCACCGCATCCCGGTGACCCGGGACGCCGGGAAGCGTCGGCTGCCCTCCGGCGTACGCTCGATCAACGTGGTGGCAGCGGGATCGGACGCGCCGGCGAGCGCCGTCAGGGCGTCACCGAGCGTCGTGACAGCGCCGAAGAGCCGGTCCCTCAACTGCGACGGGGAGGCGGCGCCGAGCTCTGCGATATCGCCGTCGCGGCGCTGGTCGGAGGCATACATCGGTACGGCGCGGCCCTCGACGACGCCCATCACCGCCCCGATGAGCCCCTCGGCGTTGAGCGCCAGGTGCGCCACCACGTGTGCGCGGCTCCAGCCGGGCAGCAGGCTGGGCTCGACCCAGTCATCGTCAGTCATGGCATCGACGGTGCGCACCAATCGCCGCGACGAGGCGCGGAGTTGGTCCGACACGGTGGCGGCGAACAGGGTCACGGGCCCATCCTGACATCACGACGCGACATGGGGGAGAGGCGTTTCGGTCACCTGATAGCATGACGAACACTTGTTCGACTCAAGCTCTCAAGAAGGGACCGCGGTGGCGGACCAGCTCATCATCCGGGGTGCGCGTGAGCACAACCTCAAGGACGTCTCGCTCGACCTTCCCCGCGATGCGCTGATCGTCTTCACGGGCCTGTCCGGCTCCGGCAAGTCGAGCCTCGCGTTCGACACGATCTTCGCAGAGGGTCAGCGCCGCTACGTGGAGTCGCTATCGGCCTACGCCCGGCAGTTCCTCGGTCAGATGGACAAGCCGGACGTCGACTTCATCGAAGGCCTCAGCCCGGCGGTGTCGATCGACCAGAAGTCCACCTCCAAGAACCCGCGCTCCACGGTCGGCACGATCACCGAGGTCTACGACTACCTGCGCCTGCTCTACGCGCGCGCCGGCCGTGCCCACTGTCCCACCTGTGGCGCGCCGATCGAGCGGCAGACCCCGCAGCAGATCGTGGACCGCATCCTCGCGCTGGAGGAGGGTCGTCGCTTCCAGGTGCTCGCGCCGGTGATCCGCGGCCGCAAGGGCGAGTACGTCGAGCTCTTCTCCCAGCTGCAGCAGCAGGGCTACAGCCGCGCCCGCGTCGACGGTGAGACCTACCAGCTCGACGCGCCGCCGAAGTTGGACAAGCAGAAGAAGCACACCATCGAGGTCGTCGTCGACCGGCTGGCCGTCAAGGAGTCGAGCAAGCGCAGGCTCACCGACTCGGTGGAGACGGCGCTGGAGCTGGCCGGTGGCCTGATCGTCTTCGACTTCATCCCCGGCGCCGAAGGCGGCACAGGCGAGGAGCTGAAGTTCAGCGAGAAGATGTCGTGCCCCAACGACCACCCGATCGACACCGACGACCTCGAGCCGCGCTCGTTCTCGTTCAACAGCCCGTTCGGGGCGTGCCCGGCGTGCTCCGGCCTGGGCACCCGGATGGAGGTCGACCCGGAGCTGGTCGTGCCCAATCCGCAGGCCACCCTCGGCGAGGGCGCTATCCAGCCATGGAGTCACGCCCACATCGCTGAATACTTCCTGCGGCTGATGGGCGCGCTCGGCGAGGAGCTCGGGTTCGACCTCAACACGCCGTGGGAAGCCCTCCCCAACAAGGCACAGCGCGCGATCCTGGACGGTCACAACACCAAGGTGCACGTCGTCACCCGCAACCGCTACGGGCGGCAGCGCGCCTACGACGCCGACTTCGAGGGCGTCCGCTCCTACATCGAGCGCCGTCACCGGGAGGCCGAGTCCGACACCAGCCGCGAGCGCTTCGAGGGCTTCATGCGCGAGGTGCCGTGCCCGGTCTGCTCCGGCAGTCGGCTCAAGCCGGTCTCGATGGCCGTCACCCTCGGTGCCAAGGAGGACGGTGGCAAGAACATCGCCGAGGTGTGCGCCCTGCCGATCAACGAGGCCGCCGCCTACCTCAACGGCATCGAGCTGAGCGAGCGCGAGAAGCACATCGCCGAGCGCGTCCTCAAGGAGATCCAGGAGCGGCTGCGCTTCCTGCTCGACGTCGGTCTGGACTACCTCTCCCTCGACCGGCCGAGCGGCTCGCTCTCGGGCGGTGAGGCGCAGCGCATCCGGCTCGCTACCCAGATCGGTGCCGGCCTGGTCGGTGTGCTCTACGTCCTGGACGAGCCGTCGATCGGTCTGCACCAGCGCGACAACCAGAAGCTGATCGAGACCCTGGTCCGGCTCAAGGAGCTGGGCAACACCCTGATCGTGGTCGAGCATGACGAGGACACCATCCGGGTCGCCGACTGGGTGGTCGACATCGGCCCGGGCGCCGGTGAGCACGGTGGCCAGGTGGTGCACAGCGGCACCGTCAAGGAGCTGTACGCCAACGACTCCTCGATGACCGGTCAGTACCTCGCAGGCAAGCGCGAGATCCCGGTCCCCGAGCTACGCCGCCCGCGGACGCCGGGGCGGGCCCTGACCGTGCACGACGCGCGCGAGAACAACCTGAAGAACGTCACCGTGGACTTCCCGCTCGGCGTCTTCTGCGCGGTTACCGGCGTCTCCGGGTCGGGCAAGTCGACGCTGGTCAACGACATCCTCTACACCTCGCTGGCCAAGCAGATCTACGGCGCCCGTGCGATCCCGGGTCGACACCGCACCATCACCGGCCTCGAGAACGTCGACAAGGTGATCCACGTCGACCAGTCGCCGATCGGCCGGACCCCGCGGTCCAACCCGGCGACCTACACCGGCGTCTTCGACCACGTGCGCAAGCTCTTCGCCGCCACCCCGGAGGCGAAGATGCGCGGCTACCAGCAGGGTCGATTCTCGTTCAACGTCAAGGGCGGCCGCTGCGAGGCGTGCGCCGGCGACGGCACCATCAAGATCGAGATGAACTTCCTGCCCGACGTCTACGTCCCGTGCGAGGTCTGCCACGGCCAGCGCTACAACCGCGAGACGCTTGAGGTGCACTACAAGGGCAAGAACATCGGCGAGGTCCTCGACATGCCGATCGAGGAGGCGGTGGAGTTCTTCGCCGCCGTCCCCGCCATCGCCCGGCACCTGACGACGCTGGTCGAGGTCGGCCTCGGCTATGTCCGCCTCGGCCAGCCGGCGACCACGCTCTCCGGCGGTGAGGCACAGCGCGTCAAGCTCGCCTCCGAGCTGCAGAAGCGCTCCACCGGCCGCACCGTCTACGTCCTGGACGAGCCGACCACCGGTCTGCACTTCGAGGACATCCGCAAGCTGCTCAAGGTGCTGCAGAGCCTGGTCGACAAGGGCAACACCGTGCTGACCATCGAGCACAACCTCGATGTCATCAAGACCGCTGACTGGCTCATCGACATGGGTCCGGAGGGCGGCTCGCGCGGTGGCACGGTGATCGCGGAGGGTACGCCGGAACAGGTCGCGGCCGACCCCGTCAGCTACACCGGCCGCTTCCTCGCGCCCCTGCTGCAGGGCCGCGAGGCGACCCAGCCGCCGGAGTCGAAGAAGCCCGCCCGCAAGCGAGCGGCGACGAAGACGACCGCGAAGGCGACCGCGAAGGCGCGCTGAACCTGGGTGCCCTGCCTGATTCTCGGGGACTTCACAGGATCAGCCCTCGGGTCGCGCCTTCGGCAGCCGTAGTGTGAAGTTCAACCACTTCACGAGAGGAATCGTTGTGACCGACCAGAAGATCACCCGCCGCCAGATTCTCGGGGGCGTCGCCGTGGCGGGTGTCGGCGTACCGCTGCTGGCGGCCTGCGGCTCCGGCGACACCACAGCGGAGGACAGCACCAGCGGCAGCGGCGGCACCGGAGCGGCCGGCTCGGCGAGCAGCGCTCCCGGCAGCGCAGAGACTCTCGGCGCGACCTCCGACGTGCCTGTCGGCGGCGGCAAGATCTACGCGGACTCCGCCGTCGTGGTCACCCAGCCGACGGCCGGCAGCTACGAGGGGTTCAGCGCCATCTGCACCCACCAAGGATGCCCGGTGACGTCCGTCTCCGACGGCACCATCAACTGCACCTGCCACGGCAGCAAGTTCTCGATCAAGGACGGCTCCGTCGTGCAGGGCCCGGCCACCCAGTCGCTGGAGAAGGTGACCGTGACGGTCGAGGGCAGCAACATCGTCAAGAGCTGACCTGCGCGTCCCACATCGTCCTTGCTAGCCGAGGGCGGCCGGGGTGAGCACGGGACCGAGGGCCTGCGTCCGCCACGCCTCGTCCCGGGGCGCCCGCCGGCGGTCGAGTCGCTCGTCCAGGAGCACCCGCGCCTCGTCCCAGCGGTCGGCGCGCAGCAGGGCAGCGATCCGGGCCTCCTCGACGATCTCGCGCTGAGCGTCGGAGCCGCCCAGCCGGCGGATCCGGGGCGACAGCAGCGCGAGCGCGTCGGCCGCGGCGCCGAACTGACCGCTGACCATCAGGTCGAGCGCCTGGGTCAGCGGCGCGACCACCTCACGGAAGGTCGGGTGCCGGTGTTGGCCGGCCCAGAGCCCGAGCTCCCGCAGCGCCGGTGCGTCTCCGAGCGCGAGCCGAGCGACGGCGACATGCATCGCAAGGAACGGCGTGGCGGGCCGCTCCATGGTGGCCTTGCCGGTGACATGCACCACCTCCGCCATCTGCGGTACGTCGCCCGCGCCCGGCGTCAACGCCCAGCGGAAGAGCAGCGACCCCGTGTCGACCAGAGCGCGGCAGCCCAGCGCGTTGCCGGGCTGGAGCTGGCTCTCGTAACGACGTCGGACAGCATCCATGTCGCCGAGGGAGAGCTCATGCAGGGCGGCGTGCCAGGAGAAGTGGGACAGCGAGTCGATGTCGGCGCCGTCGCCCGTCACCCAGGCATCCATCCAGGCAAGCCCGGTCTCGTGGTCGCCGGTCTCATAGTGCGCGTGCGCGCGCGCATGGGCGGAGTGGCCCGCGCCCGGCTCCTGCGCCAGCGATCGACAGGAGAGCGCGAGCGCCTCGTCGTACCGGTGCTGCTCCTGGCGCACGAAGGCGAGCAGGCCGGTGAACCACCAGTCGTCGCCGTACGCCGGGATGCAGCGCTCGACGATGGCCCAGGACTCCTCGGGCACCTCGGTGGCACCGGCGAACGCGATGGTGGGTACCGCCGAGGAGAGGAGGAGGGCGTCGCGCGGATAGGCGGCGACGTGATCGATCAGCGGGCGCGAGTCGCCGCGGACGTGCGCGGAGATCGCGTGGACGTGGCTGCGCTCGCGCTCGGTGGTGCGGCCCGCGAGCTGCTCGGCCTGGCGCAGGCGGGCATCCACGTCGACCGGGGCGCACATCTCGTGACCGAGGAGGGCGAGCGCCGCGTGGCCGAGTGCGAAGGTGGGATCGTGCGCGATCGACTCCGCGACGTGGCTCAGTGCACCGGCCCGCAGCTTCAAGATGTCGCCGATGCCACGGACGTACGCCGAGGCGGCTTCCTCGCTCGTGCTCAGGCTGTAGCCGTAGGGGTCGGAGATACGCATGTAACTATAGTAAGACAAGCGACTATGGATGACGCCACCTGGACTCGGGAGTGTCGGTGCTCGCAACTAGGGTTGACGCGTGGCAGACCCGCGTAGCTACCGGCCCAAGCCGGGGGAGATCCCGACCCAGCCAGGGGTCTACCGGTTCCGTGATGCCAAGGGGCGCGTGATCTACGTCGGCAAGGCCAAGTCGCTGCGCCCGCGCCTGACGTCCTACTTCCAAGACATCGGCAACCTCCACCCGCGCACGGCCACCATGGTGACCACGGCTTCGAGCGTGGAGTGGACGGTGGTCAACACCGAGGTCGAGGCGCTTGCGCTGGAATACTCCTGGATCAAGGAGTTCGACCCGCGGTTCAACGTGAAGTACCGCGACGACAAGTCCTACCCCTGGCTCGCGGTGACGGTGGGCGAGGAGTTCCCGCGGGTGATGGTCGGGCGCGGGGCCAAGCGCAAGGGCACCCGCTACTTCGGCCCCTACGGTCACGCCTGGGCGATCCGCGAGACGGTCGACATCCTGCTGCGGGTCTTCCCGATGCGATCGTGCTCGAACGGTGTCTTCAAGCGCAGCCAGCAGATCGGGCGACCGTGCCTGCTGGGCTACATCGACAAGTGCAGCGCACCGTGCGTGGGAAAGATCAGTCCCGAGGACCATCGCGCGATCGTCGATGACTTCTGCGACTTCATGGGCGGGCAGACGGCCAGCTTCCTGCGCCGGATCGAGAAGCAGATGTACGCCGCCAGCGACGAGCTGGACTTCGAGCGCGCCGCACGGCTGCGCGACGATCTCGGCGCGATGCAGCGGGCGCTGGAGAAGCAGGCCGTCGTGCTCGGCGACGGCGCGGATGCCGACGTGATCGCGCTCGCCGAGGATCCGCTCGAGGTCGGCGTGCAGATCTTCTACGTCCGCGGTGGCCGGATCCGCGGTCAGCGCGGCTGGGTCGCGGACCGGGTCGAGGAGGGCGACACCCCGGAGCTGGTGGAGCAGTTCCTGCTCCAGCTCTACGCGGGCGAGGACGCCGAGTCGATCCCGCGCGAGATCCTGGTCCCGGCACTCCCGCCGGACGTGGAGACCATGGAGACGTTGCTCGCCGACGTACGTGGCGCCAAGGTGCAGATCCGGGTGCCGCAGCGCGGCGACAAGCGGACGCTGCAGGAGACGGTCGCAACCAACGCCAAGCAGGCGCTCGCGCTGCACAAGACGAAGCGAGCCAGCGACCTGACCACCCGCAACCGCGCGCTGGAGGAGATCCGCGACGCTCTCGACCTGGACGAGGCGCCGCTGCGGATCGAGTGCTACGACATCTCCCACCTGCAGGGCAGCGAGATCGTGGCCAGCATGGTGGTCTTCGAGGACGGCCTGTCCCGCAAGAGCGAGTATCGCCGCTTCATCATCAAGGGCCAGGACGGCTCCGACGACGTGCGCGCGATGCACGAGGTGATCACGAGGAGGTTCCGCCGGCTGCTGGACGAGCAGGCCACCTCGACCCAGGTGGAGGGGGACAGCGGCCCGATGCTGGTCGACCCGGAGACCGGCCGACCGCGGAAGTTCGCCTACGCGCCAGGTCTGGTCGTGGTCGACGGCGGCGCTCCTCAGGTCGCCGCCGCCCGACGGGCACTCGGCGAGCTGGGCATCGACGACATCCCCGTCGCCGGCCTGGCCAAGCGGCTCGAAGAGGTGTGGGTGCCCGGCGAGGAGGACCCGGTCATCCTGGCCCGCAGCTCCGAGGGCCTCTACCTGCTGCAGCGGCTCCGCGACGAGGCGCACCGCTTCGCCATCACCCACCACCGCAACCGTCGCAGCAAGTCGATGGTGGAGAGCCTGCTCGACGACGTACCGGGGCTGGGGGAGGTGCGCCGCAAGACGCTCATGAAGCATTTCGGCTCGCTGCGCAAGCTGCGCGCAGCCACGCTCGAGGAGATCGCGCAGGTCCCCGGGATCGGTCCGGCGACCGCGGCCGCGATCAAGGATGCCGTCGCTGCGGCCGCCGCGACCCCTAGGGTTGCGGTCAACGTCACCACTGGTGAGATTGAGGAGATCTAGAAGTGAGCCAAGGCGCGTCCGGCGAGCTCGTCGTCGTCACCGGCATGACCGGCGCCGGCCGGAGCACCGCCGCCAAGGAGCTGGAGGACCTCGGCTTCTACGTCATCGACAACCTGCCGCCGGGCGTGCTGCCCGAGGTGGTTCGACTCGTCGATGCGGCACGTGGCCGGCAGCAGCCGATCGCGGTGGTCGTGGACGTGCGGTCGGGGGCCTTCTTCGACCAGCTCATCGACGAGTTCCAGCACGAGGCGCTCGGCCGGGAGAAGACGCTGCTCTTCCTGGACGCCAGCGACGAGGTCCTCGTACGCCGCCAGGAGGCCGCCCGTCGGCCGCACCCGCTGCAGGGCAAGGACCGCCTGCTGGACGCGCTCCAGCGCGAGCGCAAGGTGCTCGGCGACCTGCGCGCGCTGGCCGACCTGGTCATCGACACCTCCGCGCTCAACGTCCATCAGCTCACCGAGCGGGTGGCCCAGGCATTCGGTACGCCGGAGCGAACCCGGCTGAGCGTGACGGTGATCAGCTTCGGCTTCAAGTACGGCATCCCCGTCGATGCCGACTTCGTCGCCGACATGCGGTTCCTGCCGAACCCGCACTGGGTGCCCGAGCTGCGTCCGCACAACGGCACGGACGCCGATGTCGCGGCGTACGTCTACGGCCAGCCGGGCGCGCAGGAGTTCCTCGACGGCTACGTCGGCGTGCTGGCCGGAGTGGCGCCCGGCTACCTGCGCGAAGGAAAGCGCTTCATGCGGATCGCGATCGGCTGCACCGGCGGCAAGCACCGCAGCGTCGCGATGTCCGAGGAGATCGCGCGCAGGCTGCGTGCCCTGGGACATGACGCAGCGACTGCCCACCGTGACCTGGGCCGGGAGTGACGGTGAGCGATGCCACGTTCTCGGCAGGCCTGTCGACCGGTCTGTTGCCGCCCGACGTCGCCGAGCGCGCTGTCTCGGTCGTGGCCTTCGGTGGTGGCCACGGCCTGCATGCGTCGCTCTCCGCCCTGCGCATCCTGCTGGAGGAGGTGATCGTCGACGAGCTCACGGCCGTGGTGACGGTCGCCGACAACGGCGGCTCGTCGGGCCGGCTGCGCGGTGAGTTCGGCGTGCTGCCGCCAGGCGATCTGCGGATGGCGCTGGCGGCGCTCTGTGGCCGGGACGACTGGGGCGTGACCTGGGCGAACGTGTTGCAGCACCGATTCGCCGGCGACGGCGAGATGAATGGTCACAACCTCGGCAACCTGCTCATCGTCGGGCTCTGGGAGCAGCTGGGCGACCACGTCGCCGCGCTCGACTGGGTGGGCCGGCTGCTGGGCGCCCGTGGGCGCGTCCTGCCGATGGCGCTGGTGCCGATGGACATCCGGGCCGAGGTGCGCGGCATCGACCCCGCCGATCCCGACCTGCTGACCACGGTCTGCGGCCAGGTCGAGGTTGCCACGACAGACGGCGTCATCCACTCGATCGCCCTGGAGCCCGCCGATCCGCCCGCGAGCCCGGAGGCACTGCAGGCGATCGCGGAGGCCGACTGGGTGGTGATCGGGCCCGGCTCGTGGTTCACCTCAGTGCTGCCGCACCTCATGGTGCCTGCGCTGCGGCATGCTCTGGTGGACACCTCCGCCCGTGTGGTGGTGGTGCTCAACCTGGCCGAGCAGGCGGGGGAGACCCCCGGGTTCGGTCCCGCCGACCACCTCGGCGTGCTCGCTGAGCACGCTCCCGACCTCCAGGTGCACACCGTCCTGGCCGATGAGTCCATGGACGGCCTGGATGCGCTCCGCGAGATGACCGAGGCGATGGGCGCGAGGCTCGTCACCGATCGGATCGCCATGACCGACGGCTCGCCGCGGCACGATCCGGTGATGCTGGCGGCGGCGTACCAGCGGATCCTCGCGTCCCGCTGAGCGGCTCTCCGGGCGGTTCCTGGGGCAGCTGATCCGAGGCTCCGGCGTGCCCGTATGGTGTCCGCGTAACGAATCTACGAAAACGTTATCGATAACGATTGACATGACTGGGTCCGACTTGAGAGGCTCCGGCATGTTGTGGCGTGCTTCACACGCCGACCTGACTCAACGAGGTGTCTGATGTCCTTCAACTCCACCCGGGCTCGGCGGACGGCACTGGCCGTCGCCGCTGCCGGTCTGCTTCTGTCGACGGCTGCCTGTGGCAGCTCTGACGACAACTCGTCCTCGAATGGCAGCGGTGACACGAAAGCGGCGAGCGGTCCGGTCACCATGACCCTGTGGACCAACTCGACCACGGGTCCCGGCGTCCAGTTCTTCAAGGACGCTGCTTCGGCGTTCCACACCCAGAACCCGAATGTCACGATCAACGTCCAGAGTGTCCAGAACGAGGACTACGACGGCAAGCTCCAGACCGCCCTCCAGGCCGGTAAGGGCTCGGCCCCGGACATCCTGTTCCAGCGTGGTGGCGGCAAGATGCTCGCGATGGTCCAGGCGGGCCAGCTCAGCGAGTTCACCCCGTCGAGCGACGCCCAGAGCAACATCAGCGCGGGCACCCAGTCGATCTTCCAGGCCGACGGCAAGTCCTACGGCATTCCGCTCTCGATCACCCCTGAGGGCATCTGGTACAGCAAGGACCTGTTCAAGAAGGCCGGCGTCACCAGCACGCCGACCACGATCGCGGACCTGACCGCCGACGCCGCCAAGCTTCAGGCCGCCGGCACCCCGCTCGCCGTCGGTGGCAAGGACGGCTGGCCGGCAGCGCACTGGTACTACATGTTCGCGGTCCGCGACTGCAGCCAGGACGCTCTCAACAAGGCCGCCAGCAGCGCGCAGTTCAGTGACCCGTGCTTCCTGCAGGCCGGCAAGGACCTCGGCACCTTCATGGCCAAGAACCCGTTCGAGAAGGACGCGTTCAACACTGCCGCTCAGGGCAGCGCGGCCTCCACGGCCGGCCTCCTGGCGAACCACAAGGTCGCCGGTGAGCTGATGGGCGCCTGGGAGCCGGGTGTGGTCGGCGACCTGACTCCTGACAAGAAGCCGCTTGCGGACCTTGGCTACTTCCCGTTCCCGGCGACCGCCGACGGCAAGGGCGACCCCTCGGCGATGATGGAGGGTGCTGACGGCTACTCCTGCTCGGCCTGGGCTCCGAAGGAGTGCGGCGACTTCCTGAACTTCCTCGCCACCGCCGACCAGGAGACGAAGTACGCGACCGCGTTCAGCGCCATCCCGGCGAACAAGGCCGCGCAGGGCAGCGTCACCGACGCGGCCTCCAAGGCAGCGCTCGACGCGGCGAACAACGCGAAGTACTCGGTGCTGTTCCTGGACACGCTGTTCGGCTCGAACATCGGCAACGCGCTCAACACCGCGGTGGTCAACTCATGTCGGGTCAGTCCAGCGACCCGCAGAGCATCGTCGACGCCGTCAACAACGCGTCCTCGAAGGGGTAATAGCAACCCATGAGTGAAACTCCCCGGGCCACCTCGGCCTTGGAGAGCTCGCTCGACAGCACCACGGTTGGGGGCGGCGCGGACTCCGTGTCGCCCTCGACCGCGGTCGTCGCCGGGCGTCCTCCGCGTGCGCGCGCCAGCTGGCGCGAACGTCTCGAGATCACCCTGCTCTCGGGTCCAGCGATCGTCGTCTTCGTCGCATTCGTGATCCTGCCGGTGTTCGCGGCCGTCTACTACGGCTTCTACCGGTGGAAGGGTTACGGCCCGCCGACCGACTTCATCGGTCTGCACAACTACAAGGTGATCCTCGGCGATCCGGAGTTCCACCGGGCGGTGCTGCACACCTTCGAGATCGCGGGTCTGTCCCTGCTGATCCAGGGCCCGATCGCGATCCTGCTGGCGCTGCTGCTGAACCGCGAGATGCGCGGCCGCTCGATCATCCGCATCCTGGTCTTCGTGCCGTGGGTGGTCTCCGAGGTCATCGCCGGCACCGGCCTGAGCCTGATGCTGCCGGTCAACGGCGCGATCAATGCGCTGCTCACTAACATGCACGTCTTCGGTCACGTCCAGGTCCAGTGGCTCGGCCCGCACCTCGCCCTGTGGACGCTGATGGCGATCCTGACCTGGAAGTACCTCGGCTTCGCCGTGATCCTGCTGATGGCCGGTCTGCAGAACATCCCCGAGGAGCTCTACGAGGCCGCCTCGATCGATGGCGCCTCCTACTGGCAGATGCAGCGCAACATCACCCTGCCGCTGCTCGGTCCGACCATCCGGATCTGGGCGTTCCTCTCCATCATCGGTGCCCTGCAGCTGTTCGACCTGCCCTGGATCGTCTGGGGCGAGTTCAACCTCGACCGCGACGGCGTCTCGACCATGGCGACCTACATGGCGCACTACGGTCCGCGCACCGGTCTGTACGGCTACGGCAACGCGGTCGCCGTCGTCCTGTTCGTCATCTCGCTGATCGTCGCGCTCTTCTACCAGCGCTTCGTGCTCCGGCGTGACATCTCCGGCTCGGTCACTGATGGAGGAAAGCGCTGATGACCACCACAACCCTGGACTCGGCCCCCAAGCCGTCGCGATCACGGCGCGCCAGCGGGCGGCCGCCGAAGAAGCAGCTTCCGTGGGGCAGCCCCGCGGTGTACTTCGTCGCCCTCGTGGTGATCGCGTTGACGCTGGCACCGGTGGCCTACATCGTGCTCGGCGGCTTCCGCGACAACTCGCAGCTGACGGTGGACCCGGCCGGCCTGCCCAACCCGTGGCGGTTCTCGAACTACAGCAACGTCCTGACGTCCGCGACGTTCTGGCGCGAGTTCGTCAACTCGGTGATCGTCGGCGGTGCGACGACCCTGCTGGTCACCGCGCTCGGCGTCTCGGCCGCCTTCGTGGTCGCGCGCTACCGGTTCCGCGGCCGCGGTCTCATGTTCGGCCTCTTCGCGGCTGGTCTGATGTTCCCGATCACCGTCGCGATCACGCCGCTGTTCATCATCCTCAACAAGCTGCACCTGACCGACTCGCTGCTCGGCGTGATCCTGCCGCAGGTCGCGTTCGGCCTGCCGACGACGATCATCATCCTGGTGCCGTTCCTGCAGGCGATCCCGGACGAGATCGAGGAGGCTGCCTCGGTCGACGGCTGCAGCCGGCTCGGGTTCTTCTTCCGGATGGTGCTTCCGCTGTCGCTGCCCGGCGTGCTGACCACCGGCATCCTCACGTTCGTCGCGAGCTGGAACAGCTACCTGCTGCCGCTGTTCGTGCTCAGCAAGACCAGCAGCTTCACGCTTCCCCTGGGCATCCAGCAGTTCCACTCGCAGTACGCCTCGGACACGGCCGCGGTGCTGGCGTTCACGTCGCTGTCGATGATCCCGGCGCTCGTGTTCTTCACCGCGTTCGAGCGCCGCATCGTCGGCGGTCTCCAGGGTGCCGTCAAGGGCTGAGACCCAGCCCGCTTCCCCTTCACGCTCTCAACCTGAAAGAGCCATCTCGTGACCTCTCAGCTCGCGGCGACCCCGCGCGTCTCCGAACGCGTCGCCGAACTCCATGCCCGCATGACCCTCGAGGAGAAGCTGGCGCAGCTCGTCGGCTTCTGGATCGACCACGGCGGCGAGGTCGTCGCGCCGATGGCGAACGAGATGTCCAGCGGCGCGCCGGCCAAGCTCGCCGAGGTCACCCAGGACGGCATCGGCCACTTCACGCGTGTCTACGGCACTCGACCGGTCGAACCGGCCGAGCGGGCCGCCTGGCTCTGGGAGGAACAGCGCAGGCTGGTCCGCGAGACCCGGCTCGGCATCCCGGCTCTGGTGCACGAGGAGTGCCTCACCGGCCTGGCCGCATGGAAGGCGGCGACGTTCCCGACGCCGCTGGCGTGGGGAGCCTCGTTCGACCCGGAGCTGGTCGCCGAGATGGCGGCTCTGATCGGAGCCGACATGCGTGCCCTCGGCATCCACCAGGGCCTGGCCCCGGTGCTCGACGTCATCCGGGACCCCCGCTGGGGCCGCACCGAGGAGGCGATCAGCGAGGACCCGTACGTCGTGGGCACCATCGCCACCGCCTACGTCAAGGGCCTGCAGTCGGCGGGCGTGCACGCGACGCTCAAGCACTTCGTCGGCTACTCCGGCTCGCGCGCCGGTCGCAACCACGCCCCGGTCTCGGCCGGCCCGCGCGAGATGAACGATGTCTTCCTGCCACCGTTCGAGATGGCGGTGCTGGACGGCGGCGTGCGCTCGGTGATGGCCGCCTACAACGACGTCGACGGCGTGCCACTGCACGCCTCCCACGAGTACCTCACCGAACTGCTGCGTGAGCGCTGGGGCTTCGACGGCGTGGTCGTTGCCGACTACTTCGGGGTGGCGTTCCTGGCGGTCATGCACCAGGTCGCCGAGGATCGCGGCCGGGCGGCAGCGCTCGCGCTCGAGGCGGGTGTGGACGTGGAGCTGCCGACCGGTGACGCCTACCTCGCGCCACTGGCCGAGCTCGTCCGGACCGGAGAGGTGGATCGGGAGCTGGTGGATCGCGCCGTGCTCCGCGTGCTGCGGCAGAAGGAGCAGCTCGGCCTGCTCGACGACGACTTCTCCGGCGATCCGCCCGCCGCGATCGACATCGACAGCCCCGCGCACCGTGACGTCGCCCGCCGGCTCGCGGAGGAGTCGCTGGTGCTGCTCAGCAACGACGGCACCCTGCCGCTGGCCGCCGCGACGCGGACCGGCACCATCGCGGTGATCGGCCCCAACGCCGACCGCTCGGCGGCGATGATGGGCTGCTACTCCTTCGTCAACCACGTGCTGGCGCACCACCCCGACGTGCCGGCCGGGATCGCCGTCCCCGGCGTGCTCGAGGCGCTGCGCGCCGAGCTCCCCGACGCCACCGTCGGGGTCGTGGCCGGCTGCGATGTCGAGGGTCTCGACCGGTCCGGCATCCCCGCCGCCGTCGAGAGCGCACGGTCCGCGGACGTGGCGGTCGTCGTCGTCGGCGACCAGGCCGGCCTCTTCGGCCGCGGCACCGTCGGTGAGGGCAACGACACCGACACCCTGGACCTGCCGGGCGTGCAGCGCGACCTCGTCGAGGCGGTCGTCGCCACCGGTACGCCGGTCGTGCTGCTGGTCATCAGCGGCCGCCCGTACGCCATCGGCTGGGCGCTGGACGGGCCGCAGGCTCCTGCCGCCGTACTGCAGGCATTCTTCCCCGGCGAGGAGGGTGGCCATGCGATCGCCCGCGTCCTCTCCGGTACGGCGAGCCCTTCGGGCCGGCTGCCCGTCAGCCTCCCGCGTTCGGCCGGTGCCCAGCCGTACTCCTACCTGCGTCCCGTGCTCGGCGGCCCCTCCGAGGTGACCAGCGCGGACCCGACGCCGGCCCGCCCGTTCGGCTTCGGGTTGACCTACACGAGCTTCCTGGCCAGTGCGCTGACCGCCGAGGCGACGGTGCCGACCGACGGCGAGATCGCGGTGCAGGTGACTGTCACCAACACCGGTGAGCGTGCAGGCACCGACGTGGTGCAGCTCTACGGCCGCGACCTGATCGCCTCGGTCGCCCGTCCGGTCGCCCAGCTGCTTGCCTACCACCGGATCACGCTGGAGCCCGGCGAGTCGAGGCGGGTGAGCTTCCGCGTGCCGACCACACGACTTGCCTTCACCGACCGATCGCTGCGCCGGATCGTCGAGCCCGGTGAGATCGAGCTGTGGGTGGCCGAGGACGCCGGTGCCAAGAGCGATGCTGTGGTCGCCGAGGGGATCGCCTCCACGGCCGTCACCGACGGTGCCGCGGCGGCGGGACAGCACGTGGAGCGGGTCCGGCTGCGTCTGACCGGCGACGTACACCTCGTCGGGACGCAGGACGCGCGGATCGCCGTCGCGACCAGCGCGGCCGTCGCCGACGACGCTGTCAGGGGCGGCGCCGACGGCGCCGCTGCAGGCGCAGTCAACGGCGCTACCGCGGGGGAGGTCACACCGGAGGTGCTCGGCTCGATCCCGAGTTCCTCGGGTCGTTGACTCGCGTGAAAGACTCTGCCGCATGGCGATGACGGGACAGGTGAAGGCCGAGCTCTCGAGCACCCAGATCACGAAGACCTGCTGTCGCAAGGCTGAGGTAGCGACCACCCTTCGCTTCGCCGGTGGCCTGCACATCGTGAACAGCAAGATCGTGGTCGAGGCGGAGCTCGACACGGGGGCCGCCGCGCGCCGGTTGCGCAAGGACATCGCCGAGGTCTACGGGCACCATGCCGAGGTCGCGATCGTGCAGGGCAACGGCATCCGCAAGGGATCGCGCTACATCGTCCGGGTGGTCAAGGACGGCGAGGCGCTGGCGCGTCAGACCGGCCTGCTCGACCAGCGGGGTCGACCGGTGCGCGGCCTGCCGCCGGCGGTCGTGTCCGGTGCGGCCTGCGACGCGGTTGCCGCCTGGCGGGGCGCGTTCCTGGCCCACGGGTCGCTGACCGAGCCGGGCCGCTCCAGCTCGCTGGAGGTGACCTGCCCCGGTGCCGAGGCCGCACTGGCGCTGGTCGGCGTCGCGCGCCGGCTCGGGATCCAGGCCAAGGCACGCGAGGTCCGCGGCGTCGACCGGGTCGTGATCCGCGACGGTGACGCGATCGGCCAGCTGCTCACGCGGTTGGGCGCGCACGAGTCGCTGATGGCGTGGGAGGAGCGACGGATGCGCCGCGAGGTCCGAGCCACCGCCAACCGCCTGGCCAACTTCGACGATGCGAACCTGCGTCGCTCGGCGCGGGCAGCGGTCGCCGCCGGCGCCCGGGTGGACCGGGCGATGGAGATCCTCGGCGACGAGGTGCCCGACCACCTCAAGCTGGCCGGTGAGCTCCGCCTCGAGCACAAGCAGGCGTCGCTCGAGGAGCTGGGCCAGCTGCACGTACCGCCGCTGACCAAGGACGCCATCGCGGGTCGGATCCGTCGGCTGTTGGCGATGGCGGACAAGCGCGCCGAGGAGCTCGGCGTACCGGACACGGAGGCGTCGCTGACGCCGGACATGCTCGTCGAGGACTGAGCGGCGGGCTGCAGCCGTCGCCACACCCCGAACACAGATCGCCCGGCCGCGCACTGCGCGGCCGGGCGATCGTGTGCTCGGAGGCTACTTCCGCCGTGGGGGAGTGCTCACCACGACCGGCGCGTTCTGCGCGGCGGAGGGGATCGCCGGGTAGAGGCCGCCGTGGGCGCCACGGACGTAGGTGACGTAGGTCTGTGCCGATGCCGGGATCTGGATGCCGGTGGTCCTGCCCCGTGAGAGGAACATCGTGGTGAAGCCCGCGGCGTGGGCGTGCTTGAGCACCTTGAGGGCGTACTTCTGTCCGCCGGAGAGGTTGGAGAGCACCTTGATCTCGACGCGGCTGTGCCATGCGGAGCCGTAGTACTGCTTGGCGAGAGCGGCGAGGTTGGCGAACGCCGCGTCCAGCGTCGCGGCCTTGGTGAACGGACGGACGTCCTTGACCTCCCACTCGACCGAGAGGCCGTACTGGGCGTTCTGCCGCAGCGTGGCAGCGGCGTCCCGGAGCCCGGGGCGGTGCTGGATCGCGGACCAGGTCTTTGTCTCGAAGCGGCCCTTCTTCAGCCACTTGGGGTTGAACGGAGAGCCGTGCGCATTCACCCACACCAGCTCGGTGGCCTGTGAGATGCGGGCGGCGCCGGCGAGCTTCTGGTTGCGGGACTGGAAGACGAGCTGGCCGTCCTGGTCGATCCAGGTGTAGCCCTTGGCATGCGCAGCGCGGGTGCCGCGCGCCGCGTCGGCGTACACGCCGCCGGCCTTCTTGATCCGCTTGTCGTTGTGGTAGAACGCCCGGCCAGGAGCGGCGTAGGACACGGTGCCGACGATGACCTCGTAGGTCGGCTCCTTGCTGCCGCGGCTGTCGCTGACGTTGAGGTCGGCGTAGACCTGGTAGGAACCGGTCGCGTAGCCGGTGGGAGCGATCGGTCCGGTGCCCGCACCGGGACCGGTGAAGGTGAGCGTTCCGAGCGCGTTGGTCACGCCGAGCTGGTCGACGCGACCGGTGGTGCCGGCCGCCTGGCCGACGATGCGCAGCGGGGCGCCGACGACGGGAAGTCCGTACTGGTCGGTGACGGTCGCCGTGATGGTCACGTTGGCGGTGCCGGGGATGGCGGTGCGCACGGCCCGGATGTTCGTCACGACCTGCTGGTAGAGCGCCGCGTCGATCGTGGTCGACGAGGTCCCGTCACTGACCCGGATCGTCGCGGTGGGATCCGCGAGGCCGTTGTACGCCGTCAGGTCCACGGGCTCGGCGAAGCTTCCCACGGCTCCGACGGGGAAGACCCCGGCCGGAGTCGCGAGGGTGAGCGGGGCGACGATGGTCGTCGACGGCGTGCTGCCGGGCCGCGTCGTCGGCACCGCTGAAGCCGTCGGTGATGTGCTCGGGGTGGGCGTCGGGGTTGGCGTGGTGGTGCTGCTGTTCGCGTCGACAGCCGTGGGCTCGGTGGTGCCCGTGGTCGTGCCGAGGACGCCGGCGAAGGAGTGCCCGTCCTTGCGCTGGTAGAAGCCGAGCGGGTCACCGCTGCGTGCGGGACGGGTGAACGTGAAGCGACTCGCGGTGGTCAGAGTGATGCTGCCGTCGCCAGCACCCGAGTCACTGCCGTGCCGCGCGATCGCGGGGATCCCGGCCAGCAGGATCGCTGCGGCGGCAACGCCGACTATCCGTCGAGCGGGCTTGTTCCGTTGTCCGGTCGTGCGCACCGTCGTTCCTCCACCATCGTGACGCGTGTTGCGCGTGTTGCGCGTGTGAAAGAAGACAGTAGGCCAGTGCACGGCGTTTCGCCCAGTGTTCGGCCGAAAAACGTGCTAGGAGCGCTCGGCTGCTCAGGCGAGGGTGGAGCGGAGCCAGGCGACCTGGCGGGCGGTGTGGAACGCGCCGCCGCCCTCGTGATCGTTGAACTCGTAGACCTCGATCTCCTTCGGCCCCGCATACGCGTGGTAGGCCGTGAAGACGGTCGACGGCAGGCAGATGCTGTCCATCATGGCCACCGAGAACAGCGCTGGCGCGCTCGCCCGGCGCCCGAGCAGGGCTGCGTCGAAGTGGGCCAGCGTCGCGAACGCCTGCTCCGTGCGATCCCGGTGCGCGCCGAGGTAGCGGGCGACCTCGGCGTACGGATCGCCGAAGGTCAGGTCCACGGCTCGCCGAAAGTGCGCGAGGAACGGTACGTCGGGCATCGCCGCGGCGACGTTCGTCGACAGCGAGGCGACAGCGGTCGCGATGCCGCCGCCCTGGCTGTGCCCGGTGACGACCACTCGGGCGGTGTCCACCTCGGGATGCGCGCGCAGCACCTCGACGGCGCGGACGGCGTCGACGAAGACGCGCCGATAGAAGTGGTCCTCCGGACGCTCGAGGCCGCGGGTGAGGAATCCGCCCTGGGCAGGCCCGCTGGCACCCGGATCAGGGGTGTCGCCGGTGGTCCAGCCGCTGCCCTGGCCGCGGGTGTCCATCACCAGGTGGGCGAAGCCCGCCTGTGCCCAGAACGTGTGCTCGTGGGCCAGGCCGCGTCCTCCGTTGTAGCCCTGGAACTGCACCACGCCGGCAAGCGGTGAGGCGTCCCGCAGCGCGACGGCGGGCAGGTGCAGCCAGGCCCTGATCGGCGCGCCATCGAATCCTGCGTAGGTCACGTCGAAGGTGAGGACGCTCGGGAGGATCGAGCTCACGGGCTCGATCCGCACATCGAGCGGTACGCCGGCGGCCCCGGCCAGCGTGCGCTGCCAGAAGGAGTCGAGCCCGGGCGGCTCGGGCAGTTCCTCGCGGAACTCCCAGAGCTCGGCGAGCGGCAGGTCGTTGCGCGGCATCAGGCGTCGCCCTGCTCAGCCGTCGCCTGGTCGGTGCCGGCCTCGGTGCCGGAGCTGGGCGCGGAAACCCGCACCGCCGGGGCGGCGGTCGAGGCACGCGCGACCAGCCGGGTGTCGAGCCGGACGTGGACGCCGGAGGGCGGGGGAGTGCCCTCGTTCGCGTTCAGCCGCTCGACCAGCAGCATCGCGGCACGTCGGCCCATCTCGCGGATGGGCTGTTCGATGGTGGTCAGGCCGGGGTCGCTCATCGCGGCGTCGGGGACGTTGTCGAAGCCGATCACGGAGAGGTCGTCCGGCACGTGGAGGCCGAGCTCGTGCGCGACCGCGATGGTGGCCAGTGCGGTGGCGTCGTTGGCGGCGAAGACGGCTGTCGGCCGGGCGTCGGCGGGACGGTCGAGCAGCGCTCGCGCAGCCGCCGCCGCGACCTCGGGGTCGTAGCCGCCGGCCACGAACTCGACGGCGTCGCAGGCGGTCTGGGCGTCGCTCAAGGCGGCCCGGAAACCCTCCTCGCGAAGCTGGGCCGAGACCAGGTCGGCGCGGCCGGTGACCATCGCTATCCGGCGGTGGCCCAGCGCGAGGAGATGCTGACCGGCGAGATAGCCGCCGCGGGCGTTGTCAGCGTCCACGGTGGGGATGTCCGAGCGGCCGGCGTGGGGGTCGACCGCGACGATCGGCACGCTGGCCACGATGTCGGTCACCGTCGGGGTCACCAGCACGGCGCCGTCGATCAGGGTTCCGCTGAGCCGGTTGAGGTGACGCCGCTCCCACCCGATGTGCTCACCGACCCGGGCGGCTGCGGCGTAGGCGACCAGCTCGTACTCGGTGCCGCGGAGCACGTCGGCCACGCCCTTGAGCACCTCGGCGCTGTAGGGCTCGAGGTCGGCGACCAGGACGCCGATGACGTTGGTGCGCTGATTGCGCAGGCTGCGGGCCACCAGGCTGGACTCGTACCCGAGGTCTGCGATCACGGCGCGAACCCGTGCGGCGGTGGCCTCGGAGACGCCGTAGCGATCGTTGAGCACCTTGGAGACGGTGGCGACCGAGACGCCCGCGGCCCGGGCGACCTCGCGGATCGTTACTCGGGGCGGAACCATGGGCTTGACCCTACTGAGCGAAAACGTTATCGACAACGATTCCACGCGGCACGCCGCGGCGTACTTGCGGGTAGGGATGCGCCACGGGGGCACAGTCGAGCGTCGAGCGCCTTGACCGCGCGTCCAGCCATTGGAACGTGCCATTGGGCACCCGCCGCAGGACCCGGGCAGACTCGGTAGGGTCGACTGTGGGTCACCGAAGGCCCGATCGAACCGAGGGTCACTGAAGGCCCCCGAAACAGGAGAGAACCATGACCGTTCGTGTAGGTATCAACGGGTTCGGCCGCATCGGCCGCAACTTCTTCCGCGCCGTGCGCGCCTCCGGTCTCGACATCGAGATCGTCGGCGTCAACGACCTGTCCGACAACGCCGTCCTGGCCCACCTGCTGAAGTACGACACGATCCTCGGCGTCCTGGACGCCGACGTGACCGCTGCCGACGGCGAGATCAAGGTCGGCGACCAGGTCATCAAGGCCTTCGCCGAGCGGGACCCCGCCAACCTGAAGTGGGCGGACCTCGGGGTGGACGTCGTGGTCGAGTCCACGGGCTTCTTCACCGACGCCACCAAGGCGCGCGCGCACGTCGACAACGGCGGCGCCAAGAAGGTCATCATCTCGGCCCCGGCCTCGAACGAGGACGCCACCATCGTGATGGGCGTGAACGAGGGCATCTACGACGCCGCGAAGCACACCGTCGTCTCCAACGCGTCCTGCACCACCAACTGCCTGGCCCCGCTGGCCAAGGCGCTGCACGAGGGCATCGGCATCAACAAGGGCCTGATGACGACGGTGCACGCCTACACCGCGGACCAGAACCTGCAGGACAACATCCACAAGGACCTGCGTCGTGCCCGCGCCGCGGCCCTCAACATCGTGCCGACCTCGACCGGCGCCGCCAAGGCGATCGGTCTGGTGCTGCCCGAGCTGAAGGGCAAGCTCGACGGCTACGCCCTGCGCGTCCCGGTCCCGACCGGCTCGCTGACCGACCTGTCGTTCGAGGCATCTCGCGAGACCTCGGTCGAGGAGATCAACGAGATCGTGCGCAAGGCCGCCGACGGTCGTTACCTGGTCTACTCGACCGACCCGATCGTCTCCTCGGACATCGTGACGAACCCGGCCTCCTCGATCTTCGACGCGCCGCTGACCAAGGTCATCGGCAACCAGGTCAAGGTCGCCTCCTGGTACGACAACGAGTGGGGCTACTCCAACCGCCTCGCCGACCTGATCGACTACATGGGCAAGAGCCTCTGATCCATGGGCTCCTACACCGGTCTCGGCGAGATCGCCGGGAAGCGTGTCCTCGTCCGCTCCGACCTCAACGTCCCGCTCAAGGATGGTGCGGCCGGCGTTCGGGAGATCGGCGACGACGGCCGTATCCGTGCCTCCGTGCCGACGATCCGGGCGCTCGCCGAGGCCGGTGCCCGCGTCGTCGTGACGGCACACCTGGGCCGCCCCGACGGCGCTCCGGACGCGAAGTACAGCCTCGCTCCGGTCGCCCAGCGGCTCGGTGAGCTGCTGGGCCAGCCGGTGGCGTTCGCCACCGACACCGTCGGCCCCTCCGCGCAGGAGACGGTCGCCGGCCTGGCCGACGGTCAGATCGCGCTGCTGGAGAATGTCCGCTTCAACCCGGGCGAGACCGCGAAGGACGACGCCGTGCGCGCCGCCTTCGCGGCCGAGCTGGCGGCGCTTGCGGATGCCTTCGTGTCCGACGGCTTCGGCGTGGTGCATCGCAAGCAGGCCAGCGTCTACGACGTTGCCCAGCTCCTGCCCCACGCCATGGGTGGCCTCGTGCGGGCTGAGATCGACGTACTGCGTCGTCTGACCGACACCCCCGAGCGGCCGTACGCCGTGGTCCTCGGCGGTTCCAAGGTCTCCGACAAGCTCGGCGTCATCGACAACCTGCTCGGCAAGGCTGACACGCTGCTGATCGGCGGCGGCATGGTCTTCACGTTCCTCAAGGCCCAGGGCCACGAGGTCGGGAAGAGCCTGCTGGAGGAGGACCAGATCCCGACCGTGCTGGAATACCTGGCCCGGGCCAAGGCCAACGGGGTCGAGATCGTCCTGCCGACCGACATCGTGGTCGCCGACTCCTTCGGTGACGAGGCGTCGGCACGCGTGGTTGCCGCCACCGAGATCCCGGCGGACTCCGTGGGCCTGGACATCGGCCCCGAGTCGGGCGCGGCGTTCGGCAAGGTGGTCGAGGCGTCCCGGACCGTCTTCTGGAACGGTCCGATGGGAGTCTTCGAGCAGCCGGCCTTCGCCGAGGGCACGCGCGCCGTTGCGGCCGCGCTGACCAAGGTCGAGGGCCTCTCGGTCGTGGGCGGAGGCGACTCCGCCGCGGCTGTCCGCGCGCTCGGCTTCGCCGATGACCAGTTCGGGCACATCTCCACCGGTGGCGGTGCATCACTGGAATACCTGGAGGGCAAAGAGCTCCCCGGTATCACCGTGCTGGAGAGCTGAGCATGTCGACGAGGCGCACCCCGCTGATGGCGGGGAACTGGAAGATGAACCTCAACCACCAAGAAGCGGTGGTGCTGGTGCAGAAGCTGGCGTGGACGCTCGCCGACAAGCGACACGACTACGGCAAGGCCGAGGTCATCGTGCTGCCGCCGTTCACCGACATCCGGTCGGTGCAGACCCTGGTCGACGGCGACAAGCTCTCGATCGGGTACGGCGCCCAGGACGTCTCGGTGCATCAGAGCGGCGCCTACACCGGCGAGATCTCGGCCGCGATGCTGGCCAAGCTCGGCTGCGGCTACGTCGTCGTCGGCCACTCCGAGCGCCGCCAGTACCACGCCGAGACCGACGCGGTGGTGGCGCAGAAGGCCGCGGCTGCGCTGACGGCCGGCATCACGCCCATCGTCTGCGTCGGAGAGGGCCTCGAGGTGCGTCAGGACGGCGCGCACGTCCCGTTCTGTGCCGCGCAGGTGGTCGGCTCGCTCAACGGCCTCTCCGCCGAGCAGGTGGCCGGCCTCGTCATCGCCTACGAGCCCGTCTGGGCGATCGGCACCGGCGAGGTCGCGACCCCCGAGGACGCGCAGGAGGTCTGCTCCGCGATCAGGGCTCAGGTGAAGGAGACCTACGGCGCGGCGGCGGCCGACGGCGTACGCATCCTCTACGGCGGTTCGGTGAAGGCCAACAACATCGTGGGCATCATGGCGAAGCCGGATGTCGACGGTGCGTTGGTCGGTGGCGCGAGCCTGGTGGCGGAGGAGTTTGCCGCGATCTGTCGTTTCTATGACCTGCCTGCGTTGTGACGCGGCGGGTGTGACGTAGGATTCCCGATCGTGCTGGAACTTCTCTTCACCATCGTGCTGATGATCGCGAGCGCCCTGATGATTCTGCTGGTGCTTCTGCACAAGGGTCGAGGCGGTGGCCTGTCCGACATGTTCGGCGGCGGCGTCTCGAGTTCGCTCGGCGGATCGTCCGTCGCGGAGCGCAATCTCGACCGGCTGACCATCGGCATCGGCGTGATCTGGTTCGCGTGCGTGATCGCACTCGGCCTGATCCTCGCCTACTGACTTAAGAGAAGGACGACAACATGGCTGGTGGAGCGAACGCCATCCGGGGTAGCCGGGTAGGCGCTGGACCGATGGGCGAGGCGGAGCGCGGTGATGCCGCTCCTCGCAAGGCTGTCACCTACTTCTGTGCCAACGAGCACCGGTCGGTGATCACCTTCGCCGTGGAGGCCACGCCGCCGGACGCCTGGGACTGCCCCAAGTGCGGACTGCCGGGCGGCCTCGACGCCGAGAACGCCCCTGCGGCGCCGAAGATCGAGCCGTACAAGACGCATCTCGCCTACGTGAAGGAGCGCCGCTCCGACAAGGAGGCCGAGGACATCCTCGAGGAGGCCATCAGCCTCCTGCGGTCGCGTAGGAAGTCCGGCGAGATCATCTTCTGATGTTGATTCCGGGATTCTGTAGGTCCGAATCCGGAATGTGAAACGCAGCGGGCTCCACACCCATGGGTGTGGGGCCCGCTGCGTTTCTGCAGAACTACTGACGGGGCCTGCGAGATCCCGGAATCGACGGTTAGAGCTGCGAGGCTGCGGCGCGGTCCAGGAACCAGATGGTCTCGTCCTTGCCGTGTACGCCGGCCGCAGGCGTCTGGTGCACATCGGCGCCGCTGAGCGCGCTGGCCACGGCGCTGGCCTTGGCCTCTCCGCTGACCAGGAACCAGACCGCTCCGGCGCTGCGCAGCGCCCGGAAGGTCAGGCTGATCCGCAACGGCGGCGGCTTGGGGGAGCCGGTGACGCCGACCGCCAGGACATCGAAGGCGTCCAGCTGTGGGAAGCCGGGGAAGAGCGAGGCGATGTGGCCGTCGGGGCCGACGCCCAGCATCATCACGTCGAAATGACCGCTGCTCGCGAGCAGCTCCTGGGCGTAGGCCGCCGCGCCGGTCTCGACGTCGGGCACCTCGGCGGGGGAGGGCATGTGGTGGATGCGGTGGGCGGGCACACCGACCTCGTCGAGGAACGCGGCCTTCGCCTGCCTCACGTTGCGGTCCGGCGAGTCAGGGTCGACGAAGCGCTCGTCGCCGAACCAAAACTCGACGGCGCCCCAGTCGACGCCGGACTCCGGTGCGAGCCGGGCGACCTCGCGGTGGATCGACTCGGCGATCGTGCCGCCGGTCAGACAGATGTTCGGTACGCCGCCGGCGGCCTGAGCATCGGCGATCCGGTTCAGCAGCTCGCCCGCGACAGCGGTGGAGAGCTCCGCCGCGTCCTCGTGGACCTCGACGCGAGGCTGCGTGGGCGGCTCGGGTGTAGTGGTCACTTCTTGGATCCCTTTCTGATGGGACTGCGTCTGCTGCCGGGCCGGCTGGCGAGGCTGCGCGTGAGGTAGCGGGCGGTGGCGGCGTAGACGTTGTCCTCGTCGAGCCGGCGCAGCTCCTCGGCCAGCAGCTCGGGCACGTCACGGCGCTTGAGCGCTACCGGCCGGTCCGGGTTGCCCGGCGAGCTGAAGATCGCGTGCCGCCCGTCGTCGCGCTGGATCCGGATCGGCCCTTCGGCGGTCTCCAGCACCACCTCGGTCACGCCGGGGCCATCGGAGACCGACCGCACGATGTCGACCCGGAGTCTGCTCGCGAGCCAGGCGACCAGGAGGTCGGCACTGGGGTTGACGCGCTCGGCACTGACCGAGCCCGCACTCACCTTCAGGGGATGCTGGTCCAGGGAGACCGCCAGCAGAGCGCGCCACGGCGTCAGCCGGGTCCAGGCCAGGTCGGTATTTCCCGCCGAGTAGGCGGCGCACTGGACGTGCAGCGCACGGGTGCTGGGATTCGTCGACGTCTGGGTGTCGGTGATCCGGCGCTGGGCCAGTTGGCCGAGTGGGTCGCTCGCCGGGTCCACCGGTGCCGCACCCGGCCACCAGGCGACGACGGGGGAGTCCGGCAGGAGCAGGGGCAGCACCACCGACTCGGGGTGCCTGACGACCTCACCGGAGAGGCGGATCAGGGCCATCTCGCCACCCCAGCCCGCTCCTACCGTCACCTCGGCGTCGACGTCCGCAGAGCCCCGGGAAGAGCCGAGGACGACCGCCAGGACCCGCGCGGGATGCTCGTGCGAGGCGAGCCGAGCGGCCTCCAGGGCGGAGTCGACGGCATCCTCGTCGATGACCACGATGAGCGTCATCACCATCCCCATCGCGGGGCTGCCCGCATGGGTCCGGGCACGGACGAACTCGGCCGCGATCGCGGCACTGTTGGTGCCGGTGAGCCTGCGGGTCATGGCCGCCTCCAGACCCGGCCGTCGCGGGCCAGCATCGCGTCAGCGGAAGCAGGCCCCCACGTACCGGAGTCGTAAGCCTCGGGCCGCTTGCCCTTCTTGTCCTGCGCCACCCAGAAGTCGAGGATCGGATCGAGGATCTGCCAGGACAACTCGACCTCCTCGTGGCGGGGGAACAGCGGCGGGTCGCCCAGGAGCACGTCGAGGATCAATCGTTCGTAAGCCTCCGGCGACGCCTCGGTGAAGGTGCTGCCGTAGGCGAAGTCCATGGTGACGTCGCGGATCTCCATCGTCGTCCCCGGGACCTTGGAACCGAACCGCACGGTCATGCCCTCATCGGGCTGGATCCGGATGACCAACGCGTTCTGGGTCAGCTCCTCGGTCGCGGCCGGGTTGAAGAGCTGGTGCGGCGCTCGCTTGAAGGCGATCGCGACCTCGGTCACCCGGCGGCCGAGCCGTTTGCCGGTGCGCAGGTAGAACGGCACCCCGGCCCACCGGCGGTTGTCCACGTGCAGGGTCACCGCAGCGAACGTCTCGGTGCTGGACTTGGGCGAGATGCCCTGCTCCTGCAAGAACCCGGGGACCTTCTCCCCACCCGCCCAGCCGGCGGCGTACTGGCCTCGGGAGGTGGTCGCCGCCAGGTCATCGGGGAGACGGACCGAGGAGAGCACCTTCTGCTTCTCGATGCGCAGCGCGAGCGCGTCGAAGCCGGCCGGCTCCTCCATCGCCACCAGCGACATCAGTTGGAGCAGATGGTTCTGGATGACGTCGCGCGCCGCTCCGATGCCGTCGTAGTAGCCGGCACGGCCGCCGATGCCGACATCCTCGGCCATGGTGATCTGGACGTGGTCGACGTAGTTGGCGTTCCAGATCGGCTCGAACATCGTGTTGGCGAAGCGCAGCGCCAAGATGTTCTGCACGGTCTCCTTGCCGAGGTAGTGATCGATCCGGAAGATCGAGCCTTCGGGGAAGACCTCGTCGAGAACGCCGTTGAGCTTACGAGCGGACTGCAGGTCGTGCCCGAACGGCTTCTCCACCACCACCCGGCGCCATGCGTCATCGGCCTCGGTGAGGCCGTGCTTGCGCAGCTGGCCGACGACGTTGCCGAAGAAGGCGGGCGGGATGGCGAGGTAGAAGGCGTGGTTGCCGCCGGTGCCGCGGACCTGGTCGAGCTCCTGGATGGTGGTACGCAGCTTCTCGAAGGCGACGTCGTCGTCGAAGTCGCCCGGCACGAAGCGGAAGCCCTCTGCGAGCTGGTCCCAGACCTCCTCGCGGAACGGCGTACGGGCGTGTTCCTTGACCGAGTCGTGCACGACCTGGGCGAAGTCCTCGTCGGCCCAGTCGCGACGCGCGAACCCGGTCAGTGAGAAGCCCGGCGGCAGCAGTCCCCGGTTGGCGAGGTCGTAGATCGCGGGCATGACCTTCTTGCGTGACAGGTCCCCGGTGACACCGAAGAGCACCAGCCCGCACGGGCCGGCGATCCGCGGCAGCCGTCGGTCCTGCGGATCGCGCAGCGGGTTGCGCGGCGTGGTCGACCGCGCGGAGCGCGGGCTCACTTCCGGTTGCTTCGGTAGTAGTCGATCAGCGCCCTGGTCGAGGGGTCCTGAGCGGCAGCCGCCTGCTCGTCTCCCGAGACCGCCGGACTGATCTGGAGCGCGAGCTGCTTGCCCAGCTCGACGCCCCACTGGTCGAAGCTGTCGATGCCCCACACCACACCCTGGGTGAAGGTGATGTGCTCGTAGAGTGCGATCAGCTGGCCGAGCACGGCCGGGGTGAGGTCGGGCGCCATGATCGAGGTCGTCGGCCGGTTGCCCGGGAAGACGCGCGCCGCGACGATGTCCTCGCGCGCAGCGTTGGACCCCCCTTCTGCGCGCACCTCGTCCGCTGTCTTGCCGAAGGCGAGCGCGCGGGTCTGGGCGAAGAAGTTCGACAGGAACAGCTCGTGCACGTCGACACTGCGCCCGTCGTCGGTGGTGTCCTTGAGCGGGTAGGCCGGGTTGGCGAACGCGATGAAGTCCGCCGGTACGAGGTGGGTGCCCTGGTGGATGAGCTGGTAGAAGGCGTGCTGCCCGTTGGTGCCGGGCTCGCCCCAGAACACCTCGCCGGTGTGCGTGGTGACAGGGCTGCCGTCCCAGCGGACCGACTTGCCGTTCGATTCCATCGTCAGCTGCTGCAGGTAGGCCGGGAAGCGGTGAAGCAGCTGCGAGTAGGGGAGCACGGCATGGGTGCCGGCATCGAGGAAGTTGCCGTACCAGATGTTCAGCAGCCCCATCAGGGCCGGCACGTTGTGGGTGAGCTCGGTGTTGCGGAAGTGCTCGTCCATGGCGTGCATGCCGCCGAGGAACTCGGTGAACCGCTCCGGCCCGATCGCGATCGCGAGGGAGGTGCCGATGGTGGAGTCGACGGAGTAGCGACCGCCCACCCAGTCCCAGAAGCCGAATGCGTTGGCCGGGTCGATGCCGAACGCCGCCACCTTGTCGAGGGCGGTGGAGACAGCGACGAAGTGCTTGGCGACGGCCTCCTCGTCCTTGCCGTCGAAGACCCGCTGAGCGCGCAGGTTGTCCAGCAGCCAGGAGCGACACAGCCGCGCGTTGGTGAGCGTCTCGAGGGTGGAGAACGTCTTGCTCGAGACGATGAACAGCGTCGTCGTCGGGTCGAGGTCGGCCAGCTTGCGGGCCGCGTCGGTGGGATCGATGTTGCTGATGAAGCGGCACTCGATCTCGGGCGTGCGGTAGGCGGCGAGTGCCTCGTAGGCCATCACCGGACCGAGGTCGGAGCCGCCGATGCCGATGTTGACCACCGTCTTGATCCGACGGCCGGTCACACCCGTCCACGCACCCGAGCGGACCCGCTCGGCGAACGCGAACATGTGGCGCAGCGCCTCGTGCACCTCGGTGACGACGTTGACCCCGTCCACCATGAGGGTCGCATCCTCGGGCAGGCGCAGTGCGGTGTGCAGAACAGCGCGGTTCTCGGTGACGTTGATCCGTTCGCCACGGAACATGGCTTCCCGACGCTCTTCCAGGCCGACCTCGCGGGCCAACTCGATGAGCGCGTCCAGGATCTCCGGCGTGACCAGACCCTTGGACAGGTCGGTGTGCAGGTCTGCGGCGTCGTAGGTGAGCCGCTCGGCCCGCCCCGGATCGGCGGCGAACCAGCCGCGCAGATCCGGGGCGAAGCCGTCGGCGTACTGGGCCAGGCGGCCCCAGGCGGCCGTACCCGTGGGATCGACCGGCTTGGCGTTCACAGGTGCGGCTACCACGTTCAGGCTCCTGCCTTCTCCATCTGGCCCTTGACGGTGTCGAGCAGCTCGGTCCACGAGGCCTTGAACTTGTCCACGCCCTCGGTCTCGAGGGTGAGGAACACGTCGTCGACGTCGATGCCGGCCGCGACCAGCTGGTCGAAGACCTGCTGCGCCTCGGCGCCCTTGCCGGAGACCTGGTCGCCGTGGACCTCACCGTGGTCGGCGAAGGCCTGCAGCGTCTTCTCCGGCATGGTGTTGACGGTGTCGGCGACCACCAGGTCGGTGACGTAGAGCGTGTCCGAGTACGCCGGGTTCTTGACCCCGGTCGAGGCCCAGAGCGGACGTTGCGCGTTCGCCCCGGCTGCGGCCAGCGGCTGCCAACGCTCACTGGCGATGACCTCCTCGAAGGCGGCGTAGGCCAGACGGGCGTTGGCCACAGCGGCCTTGCCGCGCAGTGCGAGCGCCTCGTCGGAGCCGATCTTCTCCAGGCGCGCGTCGATCTCGGTGTCGACACGGCTGACGAAGAAGCTGGCCACCGACCGGATGGTGGACAGGTCGATACCTGCCTCCTTGGCCTGCTCGAGGCCGGTGAGGTAGGCGTCCATGACCGCGCGGTAACGCTCGACGGAGAAGATCAGCGTGACGTTGACACTGATGCCAGTCGCGATCGCCGCCGTGATCGCCGGCAGACCCTCAAGGGTCGCCGGGATCTTGATCAGGGCGTTCGGTCGGTCGACCGCGGCCCACAGCGCCTTGGCACTGGCGATGGTCGCGTCGGTGTCGTTGGCGAGGGTCGGCTCGACCTCGATCGAGACCCTGCCGTCGTCCTTGGTCGCCTCGGCGACCGGGGCGAGGATGTCGCAGGCGTTGCGAACGTCCTCGGTGGTGAGCTCGAAGATCACCTTGTCGACGTCGGCACCGCCGGCGACGAGCTGGGCGACCTGGTCGTCGTAGCGCTCGCCGTTGGCGATCGCGGCGGCGAAGATGGTCGGGTTCGTGGTCACGCCCACGACCGACGACTCCTTCACGAGATCGGCGAGGTTGCCGGTCTCGATGCGCTCGCGCGACAGGTCGTCGAGCCAGATGGACACGCCGGCGTCGGCCAGCGCCTTGAGACGGTCACTCATGATGGAACTCCCGTTCGTTTTGATCGATCCAATTCGACTCTATCGCGCGAGCGCATCGCCTCAGTGGCGGGTCGCCTCCAGGCTGTCCCGAGCGGCCTGGGCGACCGCCTCCGCGGTGAAGCCGAACTCCTTGAAGATGCGCGCCCCATCGGCGCTGGCGCCGTAGTGCTCGAGGCTGACCATGCGCCCGTTATCCCCGACGTACTCGCGCCAACCCTGGCGGATGCCGGCCTCGACGCTGACCCGCGCCTTGACGCCCGGCAGCAGGACCTGGTCGCGGTAGGCCTGGGTCTGCTCCTCGAACCACTCCACCGACGGCATCGAGACGACGCGGGCACGGATGCCCTCGGCAAGGAGCTGCTCGCGGGCGGCGACCGCCAGCTGCACCTCGGAGCCGGTGCCGATCAGGATGACGTCCGGCTCGCCGCCCTCGGCGTCGATCAGGACGTAGGCGCCCTTGCCCACGTGCTCGGTGCTGGCGAAGCCCTGCTCGCCACGCGGGAAGGTGGGAAGGTTCTGCCGGCTGAGGATCAGGCCGGCCGGCCGGTCGGTGTTCTTGAGGACCTGCAGCCATGCGGCGGCGGTCTCGTTGGCGTCGGCCGGACGGACGATGTCGAGCCCCGGGATCGCTCGCAGCGCCCAGAGGTGCTCGACCGGCTGGTGCGTCGGGCCGTCCTCGCCGAGGCCGACCGAGTCGTGCGTCCAGACCCAGATCGACGGCGCCTTCATCAGCGCACCGACGCGGACAGCCCCGCGCATGTAGTCCGAGAACTGCAGGAAGGTGCCGCCGAACGCGCGCGTGCCACCGTGAACGGCGATGCCGTTGATGATGGCGCCCATGCCGTGCTCACGGATACCGAAGTGCAGCACGCGGCCCTGGTAGGGATCGCCGTCCCAGTCGTGGGTGGAGCGGTTGGCCGGGATGAACGACTTCGCGCCCGAGATGGTGGTGTTGTTCGAGCCGGCGAGGTCGGCCGAGCCACCCCAGAGCTCGGGCATGATGTCGGCGATGGCGTTGATCACCTTGCCGGAGGCGGCGCGGGTGGCAACGCCCTTCGCGTCGGCCGGGAAGACCGGCAGGGCGGCCTCGAGGCCCTCGGGAAGCGAACGTGTCTTGAGCCGGTCGAGGATCGCGACCTGCTCCGGGTTGGCATCTGCCCAGGCGGCGTACTTCTCCGACCAGGCTGCCTCCAGCTCCTTGCCGCGGGCGTGCAGGGCTCGGGTGTGCTCCAGCACGTCGGCGGGCACGACGAAGCTCTCCTCGGGGTCGAAGCCGAGCACCTTCTTGGTGGCGGCGACCTCGTCGGCGCCGAGCGCGCTGCCGTGCGCGGCCTCCGTGTTCTGCGCGTGGGGCGCAGGCCAGGCGAGGATCGTGCGGAGCACGATCAGGCTCGGCTGGTCGGTGACGGCCTCGGCGGCCTGGATGGCCGCGTAGAGCCCGGGCACGTCCTCGTGGTACTTCGCCCCGTCGGCGTGGTCGCCGCCGTGCAGCCAGTCGACGATCTGGACGTGCCAGCCGTAGGCCTCGTAACGCTTGGCGACGTCCTCGGTGAACGCGACGTCGGTGTTGCCCTCGATCGAGATCTTGTTGGCGTCGTAGATCAGGGTGAGGTTGCCCAGCTCCTGGGTGCCGGCGAGGGACGAGGCTTCGCCGCTGACGCCCTCCTCCAGGTCGCCGTCGGAGGCGATGGCGTAGATGTGGTGGTCGAACAGCGACTCACCCGGAGCAGCCTTGGGGTCCAGCAGGCCGCGCTCACGACGGGCGGCCATCGCCATGCCGACGGCGTTGCCGACACCCTGGCCCAGCGGGCCCGTGGTGACCTCGACGCCGGCGGTGTGGCCGAACTCGGGGTGACCCGGGGTCTTGCTGCCCCAGGTCCGCAGGCTTTCGATGTCCTCGATCTCGAGGCCGAAGCCACCGAGGAAGAGCTGGAGGTAGAGCGTGATGGAGCTGTGCCCACAGGAAAGGACGAAGCGGTCGCGACCCAGCCAGGACGGATCGGCCGGGTTGTGCTTCATCACCTTCTGGAAGAGCAAGTACGCCGCGGGCGCCAAGCTCATGGCGGTTCCGGGATGGCCGTTACCCACCTTCTGCACGGCGTCCATCGCCAAGACCCGGATGGTGTCCACGGCCTTCTTGTCGAGGTCGGTCCACTCAAGTTCAGGTGTTGCAGTCACGGGAGTCCTCTCTGAGACGTACGGCGAATCCGAGCCTACTCATCCCGAGGGTTAGACTCACACCCGCTGTCTTGCGACGGCACCAGTCAGACGACTGATGTTCCACCAAGAGTTGAGGAAGTCCGTGACGTACGTCGGTGAGCGAACCCCGGGACTGAGCACTCAGGAGATCGACTCCCGGCGAGCGACCCTCAAGGATGTGGTGGCCGCCTACGTCGGCCTGACCAAGCCCCGCGTCATCGAGCTGCTCCTGCTGACGACGGTGCCGGTGATGTTCTTCGCCGCCCGTGGCGTGCCGGGCCTGGGCCTGGTGGTCGCCACCGTCATCGGCGGCACGCTCTCGGCGGGTTCGGCATCGGTGTTCAACTGCGTCTACGACCGCGACATCGACGAGCAGATGCGGCGCACCCGGCGCCGGGCGCTGCCACGCCACATCGTCTCCCCGGGCGCTGCGCTGGTCTTCGGTGTGGCGCTGGCGGTGCTCTCCACCGCGATCCTCGCGATCTGGGTCAACACGCTGTCGGCGGCGCTCTCGTTGGGAGCCAACGCGTTCTACGTGTTCGTCTACACGATGCTGCTCAAGCGGCGCACCACCCAGAACATCGTCTGGGGCGGCATCGCAGGCTGCTTCCCCGCGATGATCGGCTGGACGGCGGTGACGAATCAGCTGTCCTGGGCGCCGGTGATCCTCTTCCTGGTGGTCTTCTTCTGGACCCCACCGCACACCTGGGCGCTCGCGTTGCGCTACCGCGAGGACTACGCCAACGTCGACGTGCCGATGCTGCCGGTGGTCAAGCCCGCCCGCGAGGTAGGGCGACAGATCGTGCTCTACAGCTGGGTGATGGTGGCGGTGTCGCTGTCGCTGTGGCCGATCGCCTCGACGGGCTGGTTCTACCCTGTCGCCGCGGCGGTGCTGGGTGCGATCTTCCTGATCCAGGCGCACCGCATGCACGCTCGCACCCGCGGCACCGAGGATCTCTCCGTGATTCAGCCGATGCACCTGTTCCACAGCAGCAACCTCTACCTCTCGCTTTTGTTCGTCGCCGTCGCCGTGGACCCGCTGATCTCGCGTTGATTCGGGCCCGCGTCCCCGTTGATTGATGGTCCGGTCCGGTCCGGACGAGACGGGGATGCGTCACCACCGCCGGGGCGAGTACGACGCCGCGAGGGCATCCCTGAGCTCCCTGATCCAGCGGTCCCTGTTGGCGCCCGCGAAGTCACCGTTGCGGATCACGATCACGATCCAGCCGTTGGCCCGCAGCCAGGCGCGGCGCTCCGCGTCGTGACGACGCTGCTCGTCGGTCGTAGCGTGGAAGTCGATGCCGTCGTACTCGATGCAGATCCGCCGACGGCGGTACGCGAAGTCGAGGCGGTAGGTCGGCACCCCGTCGATCTCGATCCACACCTGTGGTTCGGGCATCGGGAGATGGGCGTCGTGGATCTCCAGCCACGTCCATGACTCGCGTGGCGACTCCATCCGCGCGTCCACCAGCTCGAGCAGCTCCCTGAGCTGCACCACGCCCCGACGGCGCCTGAAGCGCGGAAGCATCGCCCGTAGATCCTCTGCCGTGATGCCGTGGAGGCGAGCGAACCCGTTGAGCGCCGCCATGGCCTCGCGCCTGCGTAGGTTGCAGCCGAGATCCAGCGCGGTCCTGCCGGGCGTGGTCACCCGCAGGCCGTCGATCGTCATCACGTCCTCGTCGCGCAGATCGCGCGTCCGGCCACGTACGTCGTGGCGCTGTGTCGGGCAGTGCCCCCGCAACACGCAGGTCTCGGTCGGCGGGAGTTCTTCGAGCTCGACGAAGGTCAGTGTCTCGACGCCATGGATCGCGGCAGCAGTGCGATCCACCGCGACATGTCCGTCGGAGACCACCAGGGCCACAGCGGCGGCGCGCAGGGCCACGGTGTCCTCGACGTCGGCACGCACGAACGCCTCGCGCACGACGGCGCGGATGAGGCCGTCGCGCACGAGCGCGTAGAACTCTCGGCGTGTGACGCCCTGCGCGAGCACCTGGTCGCGGCGGAAAGGAGTGTCGGGCAGAGCGAGGGCGGAGGTCTCTGTCATGCCCGACAGCGTGCGTCGGGTGGCCGGCGGCGTACAGGCGGCTCGTCAGGCCTGTGGAAGAGGCTTCATCCAAGGCATCCTGTGGACGGATCCAGCGCTTGTTCGGCTCAGGCGGAACCGACGAACGGACCCATCACTCAACCGGGACGGACCCATCACTCAACCGGGACGGACCCATCAGTCGACGGGTGGGCGACGGCGAGCAGCACCCAGGTCACGGCAGCCGAGATCAGTGCAGCGCCGAACATGTGGAACATCACCAGCACGATGGGGAGATCGGTGAAGTACTGCACCCATCCGATCGCACCCTGTGCGAGCTCGATGGCGAACAGCACCCACACCGCCCGCCGTACGGCGTAGGGCGCCTTGAAGGCGTGCACAGCGAAGAGCAGGCCGATCGTGAGTCCGATCAGCAGGCAGACCAGGTCCGCGTGCAGCTGGGAGAACTGCAGCGCCGAGAGACCGTTGCGAGGAGCGTTCGGATCGCCGGCGTGGGGGCCGGCACCGGTCACGACCGTGCCGGCGTACAGGACCAGCCAGGCGACCGCGAAGGTCGCCCAGGCGAGCCAGGACGTCGGTCCGGAGACAGCAGCCGTCGCTCCCACGTAGATCCGCCACAGCAGCAGCACGGCGAGGCCGATGATCGCCATCGAGGAGACCAGGTGCACCGAGACCACCCAGGGGTTGAGGTCGGTGAGCACGGAGATGCCGCCGATCACCGCCTGGGCGGGGATGCCACCCAGGATCAGCAGGGCGATCCAGCGCAGGTCACGCCGGCGCGTCTGCCAGGCCGCGACCATCGTCGCGACCGCGACCACCACCAGCACGAAGGTCAGCATCCGGTTCGAGAACTCGATCGCCGAGTGGATGTTCAGCTCGTCGCGCGGCGTGAAGTCTCCGGGATGGCACTCCGGCCACGTCGAGCAGCCGAGGCCGGATCCGGTCAGCCGCACCGCTCCGCCGGTCACCACCAGCAGGATGTTGACCGCGAGGGTCGTCCAGGCGAGCCCGCGCATCCAGGGCGCGAGCGAGAGCCGCTCGCGCAGGCTCGGCGCAGCGGTCGGGGTGGCGGCAGGTGGCACGTCGGTCATTCCCACTTGAAGGTCCTTGCGGTCAGTACGGTGCCGACCACGGCCCACACCGCGAGTACTCCGAGATCGCGCCAGGCGATGTCGGCATCGAGGAAGGCGCTGCGCATGGCTTCGCCGAGGGCTCCCGAAGGCAGCCAGCGCGCGACGTCGCCGAACGAACCGTAGGCGCTGATCGGCAGCACCACCGCACCGCCCGCCATCAGCAACAGGTAGATCAGGTTCGCGGCGGCCAGGGTGGCCTCGGCACGCAGTGTGCCCGCCACGAGCAGCCCGAGGGCCGCGAAGGCCGCGGTCCCGAGCCCGACGGCCAGGAAGGCGCCGATCGCGCCGGCGCGCGGTGTCCAGCCGAGGGCCTGCCCGACGGCACCGATCACGATGATCTGCACCAGCTGCACGGCCAGCAGCGCCAGGATCTTGCCCAGCAGCAGTCCCGAGCGAGGCAGCGGGGAGGCACCGAGGCGCTTGATCACGCCGTAGCGGCGCTCGAATCCGGTAGCGATCGCCAGCGAGGTGAACGACGTCGACATCACGGCGAGTGCGATCACACCGGGGGTGAAGATGTCGACCAGCGGCCGGGGATCGGTGAGCTTGAGGTCGAGGTGCTCGCCGGCGGTGACGCCGCCCACCAGGATCAGCACCGGGATCACGACGGCAAGCAGCAGCTGCTCGCCGTTGCGCAGCATCAGCCGAGCCTCCATCGAGGCCTGGGCCAGCACCTGGCGGAAGAACGGCGCGCCGCCGGGGTGCGGGGTCAGGTCGAGCGCGGTGGCGTCGCGCAGGCTGGTGTCGAGCCGGGTCGAGGCGTCACTCATGGCCGATGCCCTTTCCGGTGAGCTCGAGGAAGACGTCCTCGAGGGTGCGGGAGCCGAAGCTCATCGAGCGAACGCCGACGCCGTACTCCTTGCTCCAATGGTCCACCGAGGTGCGCAGGGCCGCCTCGGCCTCGGCGGGCAGCTCCTGGTCGACCACCAGCCGCACGGTGGCCGATGAGCCACGTGTGAGCTCTTCGGGCGAGCCGGAGGTGATGAGCTGGCCGTGGTCGATGATGTGCACCTGGTCGGCCAGCTGCTCGGCCTCTTCGAGGTAGTGCGTGGTGAGTACGACGGTGACGCCAGACTCGCGCAGCTCGCCCAGCAGCTCCCAGGTGGTGCGCCGGGCAGCCGGGTCCATGCCGGCGGTCGGCTCGTCGACGAAGACGATCTCCGGCCGCCCGACGATCGCCATCGCCAGTCCGAGGCGCTGCTGCTGACCGCCGGAGAGTCGCCGGTACGGCGTTCGCCCGCACTCGTGCAGGCCCAGCCGCTCGGCGAGCGGCTCGACCGGGAGCGGGTCGGCATGGAGCCGCGCGATGTGCCGCAGCATCTCCATGGCGCGTGCGCCGCTCCAGGCGCCCTGGCCCTGCAGCATCACGCCGATGCGGGGGAGCAGCTCGCGCCGCTGGGCGACCGGGTCGAGGCCGAGGACGCGCACGGTGCCCGACTGCGGCTTGCGGTAGCCCTCGCAGGTCTCCAGCGTGGTGGTCTTGCCGGCACCGTTGGGGCCGAGCACAGCGGTGATGGAGCCTGCCTCGACGCTCAGCGAGAGTCCGTCGACGGCGGTCTTGGTGCCGTAGGTCATGCGCAGGTGGGAGACCTCGACAGCGGGTTGTGGCACCGCGCCAGTGTAAGGATCGGGGTGGTGAGGGACCGCTTTCGCGCGGCGCGCACATAGCCTGCGGTGTGGCGATCGTCTCATTGCATGACCCCCGCGAGGGCCGTCACGGCGAGGTTAGGGTCGCCTTCGTTGAAAGCACCCCCTCAATATCGTCACAATAGTGTTGTGAAATTCGACGAGGGTGCTGTGCGGGCCGATGCCGGCCGCGCCGAGGACCAGAACACGCGCCAGCGCGTGTCTCGGTCCATCCTCGTCGACGGGCCCTCCACCGCAGCCGCTCTCGCGGAGCGACTCGACCTGACGCCCGCCGCCGTACGCCGCCATCTCGACCAGCTGGTCGAGGACGGTGCCGTGGAGGCGCGGGAGCCGCGGTCGAGCGGCCACAAGGGCCGCGGCCGGCCGGCGAAGGTCTTCGCGCTCACCGAGCGCGGTCGTGAGGGTTTCGACCAGCAGTACGACGACCTGGCGGCCGAAGCGCTGCGCTTCCTGGCGGAGAGTGCGGGTGAGGAGGGGCTGCGAGCGTTCGCACGCAAGCGGGCCGACTTCATCCGTGAGGGCTTCGCTCGTTTGAGCACCACGCAGCCCGAGCTGAGTCCGGCGCAGGTGCTGGCCCAGGTCTTCACCGAGGCCGGCTACGTCGCAACGGTGCGTGGCCTGCCGGTCCAGGGTGGCCCGGTGGTGGGGGAGCAGCTGTGCCAGCAGCACTGCCCCGTCTCCCACGTCGCCCACGAGTTCCCGCAGCTGTGCGAGGCGGAGACCGCCGCGATCAGCGAGGTCCTCGGCACCCACGTCCAGCGCTTGGCGACGATCGCCCATGGCGACGGCGTCTGCACCACATGCATCCCGAGCACCAGCAACACCGGTAGTAACACTGAGAGGAAGCAGGTCACGGTATGACCTCGATCGAGGAGCTCAACCCCGAGCTGAAGGGCATCGGCAAGTACGAGTTCGGCTGGGCCGACCCGGACGTCGCCGGTTCCGGTGCGCAGCGCGGCCTCAACGACACCGTCGTGCGCGACATCAGTGCGAAGAAGAGCGAGCCGGAGTGGATGCTGGACCTGCGCCTGAAGGGCCTCAAGCTCTTCGGTCGCAAGCCGATGCCCACGTGGGGCTCGGACCTGTCGGGCATCGACTTCGACAACATCAAGTACTTCGTCCGATCCTCGGAGAAGCAGGCGGCGAGCTGGGACGACCTGCCCGAGGACATCAAGAACACCTACGACAAGCTCGGCATCCCGGAGGCGGAGAAGCAGCGCCTCGTCGCGGGCGTCGCGGCGCAGTACGAGTCCGAGGTCGTCTACCACTCGATCCGTGAGGACCTCGAGCAGCAGGGCGTCATCTTCGTCGACACCGACACCGCGCTCAAGCAGCACGAGGAGCTCTTCAAGGAGTACTTCGGCACGGTCATCCCGGTGGGCGACAACAAGTTCGCCGCGCTCAACACCTCGGTCTGGTCGGGCGGCTCGTTCATCTACGTTCCGAAGGGCGTGCGCGTCGACATCCCGCTGCAGGCCTACTTCCGGATCAACACCGAGAACATGGGCCAGTTCGAGCGGACGCTGATCATCGTCGACGAGGACGCCTACGTGCACTACGTCGAGGGTTGCACGGCGCCGATCTACTCCTCGGACTCGCTGCACTCGGCGGTCGTCGAGATCATCGTGAAGAAGGGCGGCCGCTGCCGCTACACGACCATCCAGAACTGGTCGAACAACGTCTACAACCTCGTCACCAAGCGGGCCGTCTGCGAGGCCGGCGCCACGATGGAGTGGGTCGACGGCAACATCGGCTCCAAGGTGACGATGAAGTACCCCGCCGTCTACCTCATGGGTGAGCACGCCAAGGGCGAGACGCTCTCGATCGCCTTCGCGGGCGAGGGCCAGCACCAGGACGCCGGCGCCAAGATGGTGCACGCGGCTCCGCACACCTCGAGCTCGATCCTGAGCAAGTCGGTGGCGCGCGGCGGTGGCCGTACGTCGTACCGCGGCCTGATCCAGGTCAACGAGGGCGCCTACGGCTCGAAGTCCAACGTCCTCTGCGACGCGCTGCTGGTCGACCAGATCAGCCGCTCGGACACCTACCCCTACGTCGACATCCGCGAGGACGACGTCTCCATGGGTCACGAGGCCAGCGTCTCGAAGGTCTCCGACGACCAGCTCTTCTACCTGATGAGCCGCGGCATGGGCCAGGACGAGGCGATGGCGATGATCGTGCGCGGCTTCGTCGAGCCGATCGCCAAGGAGCTCCCGATGGAGTACGCCCTCGAGCTCAACCGCCTTATCGAACTGCAGATGGAAGGAGCCGTCGGGTGACCTCCACCCTCGACTCGATCACCGATTCCCTGGAGCTGCGCCGAGCAGACGAGCGCGTCGACTCCCACCTCCACCCGGAGGGCAGCTTCAACCTCGAGGACCACCCGGTCCCGACTGGGCGCGAGGAGATCTGGCGGTTCACCCCGCTCAAGCGGCTCCGCGGTCTGTACGACGCTGCACCCTTCGGCGGCAAGCTCGACGTGGACGCACGGCTCCAGGACGGGGTGACCCTCACCGACGAGGTCGCCGACCTGATCGGGACCAGCGGCTTCGTGCCCACCGACCGGATCGCCGCCCGGGCGGCGGAGGCGACGCCGACCAGCACGCTGATCGAGATCGCCGCCGAGGCTGTCGTCGACGAGGCCGTGGTGATCGACGTGAGCGGCACCGGCATCGAGCCCGCCGTCGCCCAGCACGTGGTGGTCCGGGCGGGTGCCTTCTCCAAGGCGACGGTCGTCTTCCACTTCGAGGGCTCGGCCACGCTGGCCGACAACGTCGAGATCGTCGTCGGCGACGGCGCCCAGCTCACCGTCGTCAGCATCGACGACTGGGCCGACGACGCCGTGCGTGCCGGCCACCGGCACGTGCAGGTGGGCCGCGACGCCCAGTTCAAGCACGTCGACGTCACCTTCGGCGGCAACGTGGTCCGCAACGACACCGTCGCCGAGTACGCCGGCCCCGGCGGCACGGTGGAGATGCTCGGTCTCTACTTCGCCGACGCCGGCCAGCACATGGAGCACCGGCTCTTCGTCGACCACACCGCCCCCAAGACCAAGTCGCACGTCGTCTACAAGGGCGCGCTGCAGGGCGTGGGCGCGCACACCGTGTGGATCGGCAACGTCCTGATCCGCAAGGTCGCCGAGGGCATCGAGACCTACGAGGAGAACCGCAACCTGGTGCTCACCGATGGTGCCCAGGCCGACTCGGTCCCCAACCTGGAGATCGAGACGGGCGAGATCGAGGGCGCGGGCCACGCTTCCGCGACCGGCCGCTTCGACGACGAGCAGCTGTTCTACCTGCGCAGTCGCGGTGTCTCCGAGGCCGAGGCGCGCCGGTTGGTCGTGCACGGCTTCTTCAACGACCTCATCCGCCAGATCGGTGTGCCGGCGCTGGAGGAGAAGCTCACCGCCACCGTGGAGGCAGAGCTCGCCAAGAACGTACTGAACGAGAAGAAGGACACCATCTGATGAGCACCCTGGCGATCAAGGACCTGCAGGTCACGGTCGAGACCGAGGATGGCCCGAAGGAGATCCTCAAGGGCGTCACGCTCACCATCAACGACGGTGAGACGCACGCGATCATGGGTCCGAACGGCTCGGGCAAGTCGACCACCGCCTACTCCATCGCCGGCCACCCGAAGTACACCGTCACCGGTGGCTCGGTGACCCTCGACGGCAAGGACGTCCTGGCGATGTCGGTCGACGAGCGTGCCCAGGCGGGGCTCTTCCTGGCGATGCAGTACCCGGTCGAGGTCCCCGGCGTCTCGATGGCGAACTTCCTGCGTACGGCGAAGACCGCCCTCGACGGCGAGGCTCCCAAGCTGCGCACCTGGGTCAAGGACGTCAACGGCGCCCTGGACCGGATGAACCTGGACCCCGCCTTCTCGCAGCGCTCGGTCAACGAGGGCTTCTCCGGTGGCGAGAAGAAGCGCGCCGAGATCGCCCAGCTCGACCTGCTCGACCCGAAGGTCGCGATCCTCGACGAGATCGACTCCGGTCTGGACATCGACGCGCTGAAGGTCGTCTCGGACGGCATCAACAACTTCCGTGAGCGCCCGACCAAGGGTGTCCTGCTGATCACGCACTACACCCGCATCCTGCGCTACGTGCAGCCTGACTTCGTGCACGTCTTCGTCGACGGCCGGATCGCCGAGTCCGGTGGCCCGGAGCTCGCCGAGGAGCTCGAGGCCAACGGCTACGAGCGCTTCACCATGGCGGCGCGATAAGCGGCACTGCGCTGCGTTGTCGTCACTCGACGGCCCGCTTCGCTCAAAGGCCGCCTTCGCTCCTCCGCCTTGCTCAGCACCACTTCTCGCACCGCCAGAAAGGAAGTTCCCATGACCCAGTTGACCGGGCTTCTGCCTGAGCTGGAGATCGTCCGCAAGGACTTCCCGATCCTCGAGCGGACGTTCGACGGCGACCTGCCGCTGGTCTACCTCGATAGCGCCAACACCTCGCAGAAGCCGCAGATCGTGATCGACGCGATGGTCGACCACCTCGAGCGGCACAACGCCAACATCGCCCGGGCGATGCACCACCTGGGCGCCGAGGCGACCGAGGCGTTCGAGAACGGTCGCGACACGACGGCACGCTTCATCGGTGCGCCTGACCGTGACGAGGTGATCTTCACCAAGAACGCGTCGGAGGCGCTGAACCTGGTCGCCAACACGCTGGCGTGGGCGCGCCCCTCGACCGGCTCGGGGACCGATCTGAGCATCGGTGAGGGCGACGAGGTCGTCATCACCGAGCTCGAGCACCACTCCAACATCGTGCCGTGGCAGCTGCTCACCGAGCGCAAGGGCGCGAAGCTGCGCTGGTTCGGGCTGACCGACGACGGCCAGCTCGATCTGAGCAACATCGACGAGCTGATCAACGAGCGCACCAAGGTCGTGTCCTTGGCCTGGGTCTCCAACATGCTCGGGACGATCCTCCCGATCGCCGCGATCGCCCGCCGCGCGCACCAGGTGGGCGCGGTCGTGGTGGTGGACGCCTCGCAGGCGGCACCGCAGCTGCCGATCGACCTGGCAGCGATGCCGGTCGAGGAGCGGCCCGACTTCCTGGCCTTCACCGGCCACAAGACGGTCGGACCGACGGGTATCGGCGTGCTCTGGGGTCGCCGGGAGTTGCTCGAGCAGCTCCCGCCCTTCCTCGGTGGTGGGGAGATGATCGCCACCGTGCGGATGGAGGCCTCGACGTACGCGGGGATTCCCCACAAGTTCGAGGCCGGTACGCCGCCGATCGCCGAGGCGGTCGGACTCGGCGCCGCCCTGGAGTACCTCGCGCACATCGGCCTGGACGCGATCCACGCCCACGAGCAGGCGATCACCGGCTACGCGCTGCGCGGGCTGCAGACGGTCAAGGGGCTCAAGGTGCTCGGACCGCTCGACCCGGCGCTGCGCGGCGGCGCGATCTCCTTCGAGCTCGACGGCGTGCACCCGCACGATGTCGCGCAGGTGCTGGACTCGCGCGGCATCGCCGTGCGGGCCGGTCACCACTGCGCCAAGCCGGCGCACGCCAGGTTCGGTGTGCAGGCCTCGACCAGGATGTCGTCATACCTTTACACGACGCCGGGCGAGATCGACGCGCTGATCGAGGGCCTGGAATACACCCGCTCCTACTTCAAGTTGGACTGACCGTATGAGCCAAGACCTTGATGCGCTGTACCAGGAGATCATCCTGGACCACTACAAGAACCCCCACGGCAAGGGGCTGCGCGATGCCTTCGAAGCCGAGGTGCACCACGTCAACCCGACCTGTGGCGACGAGATCACGCTACGCGTGCACGTCGACGGCGGGACTGTCGCCGACGTGTCGTACGACGCGCTCGGCTGCTCGATCTCGCAGGCCTCGGCCTCGGTGCTCTACGACCTGGTCGTGGGCAAGCCCGTTGACGAGGCGATGGTCATCCAGGAGGAGTTCCTGCAGCTGATGCAGGGCAAGGGCACCGTCGAACCCGACGAGGAGGTGCTGGAGGACGGCATCGCCTTCGCCGGCGTCGCCAAGTTCCCTGCCCGCGTCAAGTGCGCACTGCTCTCGTGGATGGCCTGGAAGGACGCAACCGCCCGCGCCCTCAAGGAGGAGGACTGATGTCCGAGGAAACCCAGTTGGACCACATGACCAGCACCGTCGCCGAGGGTGCCACCCTGACGCTCGAAGACGTGTCCGAGGCGATGAAGGACGTCGTCGACCCCGAGCTCGGGATCAACGTCGTCGACCTGGGCCTGGTCTACGGCATCCACATCGAGGATCAGTCCCGCGTCGTGCTCGACATGACGCTGACCTCGGCCGCCTGCCCGTTGACCGACGTGATCACCGACCAGACGAACACCGCCCTCGAGGGCATGGTGAACGACGTCCACATCAACTGGGTGTGGATGCCGCCGTGGGGTCCGGACAAGATCACCGACGACGGTCGCGAGATGCTGCGGGCGCTCGGCTTCAACGTCTGAGGGACGCTGGCGTTCCGATCGTCGGTGACCCTGCGTCGCGAGGTCCCCGGTAAGACCGAATGACTATTCATTCGGTTTTGGGGTCACGGTGCTCGATGAGGAGCTCGCGCCGAAGGCGCCGATGAGCCGGTCGACGGCAGCCAACGCTGCAGCAACCGATACCGGGGCGACAGGCGCCGCCATTGCGGCGCGAAGTCCCTGCAGAGTCATCTGCAGGATGACCAGCTCCTCGGAGGTCGGTCGACGGCCGAGGCGCGCTCCGAGCGCGAGATGGAGATAGGTCTGCTCGCGCTGGTTGACCGCGGCGATCGTCCGGGCCGGTTCGAGCCGACCGGCGCAGGCCTCGCCGTGCGCGAGCTCCACGATGGCGTGCCAGCAGCGAGCTCCGTGGCGACGGCCGGGCGAGTCGGGGAGCCACGCAATCCGGGCGGGGTCGCGAGGAGGTACGGCGATGCGCCGCTCCTATCGGTCGACTTGCCGCCGATGGAGATGTCGAGGGGCAACAGAAAGTCATCATCCGGCCACAGATCGTCGTTCATACCTCCACACTGACGCAGATCCGCCGGCGACGACGCCCGCTATCCACAGGGCCTAGGCTGGCGCGGTGCCTGAGGTGCTCGTCGCGGTCTCGCGGATAGGTCGATGGATCGACAACTTCGCGACCCGTCACGGTGGGGCTTCCCTGGCCGTCGCGGACGGCGCGTTGACCGGATCTGCGCCGGACGGATCGACCTTCGTCGCGCGGTTGCCCTTCGATCGGGCGTACGCCGGAGCCGCCGACGCCGGCGCCTTCGCCGAGGCGGCCGTGCCGCCGGGGGACTGGGGCGTGCTGCTGGTGCGCAAGGGTGGCTTCGCGGTCGCGCGCCTCAACGGTGCGAGCGTGAGCGCGAGCAAGGTCGGCAAGCGCCATGTCCAGGGCCGGACGAAGGCGGGTGGCTGGAGCCAGCAGCGGTTCGCCCGCAGACGGGACAACCAGGCCCGGGTCGCGCTGGAGGCCGCCGACGAGCATGCGGCCCGGATCCTGGACGGCCTGGTCGGGCCCTTGGTCTACGGCGGCATCGACGAGGCCTGCCCCGAGGGCTCGATCCGGTTGCACGGCCACATCGCGGACCCGCGCCGCGACGTACTCGAGAAGGCGATCGCGGATGCTCAGGCGGCTCTCTTCACCGTCGAGAACGCGCCGAGCGACGCCTCCTGACGGTTGGCCGCTGCGGTCGTTGCCGCGTGGTGGCGCTTCCATCTGCGTGACATCGGTTAGCGTCCCGACCATGTGGCAGCCCGAGCCGGGGTGGCATCCGATGCCTGGCGGGATCAGCACGTCGACGGTAGGCGTCTGGCGCGCCTCCATCGGCGACCGCGCCGTGGTGATCAAGCGGCTCGCCTCGCCGGCCCACTACGATCCGCCCGAGCTCAGCGATCCGAGACACTTCGCCTACTGGCGGCGTGAGGCCGACGTGGCGAGCTATCGACTGCTGGACGGCGTGCCCGGCGTCGCTCTGACGCCGACCGAGGTGCACGAGGACGGCGAGGGCATCACCCTGATCTCGGACTGGGTGGAGGACGCGGCCAACGCCGGTCTGTTCGCCGTACATGCGCTCGGGCGGTTCGCCGGCGCGGACCTTGCCCATGTTCGCTGGCTCGCCCGCAACCAGCTCCGCGACCGGCTCGCGCGCGTCGACCGGCGGGGTGGCTGGCCGACGCTGGAGCGGACCACGGTGGCCGACGTGGCCCATGAGCTGTGGCGCCGCCGCGCGACCCACCTCGACGAGCTCGACGCACTGCCCCAGGTCGCTCAGCACGGCGACCCGACGCCGGCCAACCTGCCCGGGCGTGATGGCGATCTGCTGGTCGCGCTGGACTGGGCCTGTCTCGGATACGGCGCTGCGGGGGCCGACCTCGGCCTGTACCTCCTGCCCGCCCGGGAGGAGTTCGAGCCGCTGCTCGACGCGTACCTACTCGGTCTTCCCGAGGGGGTAGCTACTCGGGCGCAGGTCACGCGTGCCGCTCAGATCACGGCCGTGTACACCGCGCTGACCCGGGCCGAGTGGGCCTTGGCGAGGGTGGCGGGCGGCGAGGGCGCGCTGCTGGCGAAGTTCCGCCATCCGGCCGTGGCACCGCACCTGCGGGCGCTGCAGCGGCAGTTCTCCGCGATCGAGGCGCTGCTGGAAGGTTGAGAGGTCACCTTCGGCGCACCGAGTGTCCGCGTCGTCGGACACTCAACCCGCAGGACGTGACCTCTCAGTCCAGGCTGCGGGCGGAGAACGTGTCGCAGGCGGAGATGTCGTCGTTCGCCTGCATGCCGGTGGCGAACCAGTGCTGTCGCTCGGCCGAGGAGCCATGGGTCCACTGGTCCGGGTTGACAGCGCCGCCGGAGCGCTGCTGGATGTAGTCGTCGCCGACCTCCTTGGCGGCGGTGATGCCCTGCGCGATGTCGTCGGCGGTGACGTCCTCGATCAAGGCGTTCCCCTCGGCATCGGGCGTGGTCTCGGCATCGTGTGCCCACATCCCGGCGTAGCAGTCGGCCTGCAGCTCCAGCCGCACCGAGTCGCTCTTCTTGCCCTGCTGGGTCTTGACCTTGCTCATCGTGCCGAGCAGGTCCTGGATGTGGTGGCCGTACTCGTGCGCGATCACGTAGGCGCGCACGAACGGGGTGGCGGTCCCGCCCAGCTGCTTGAAGATCGTGTCGTAGAAGGCGGTGTCCAGGTAGATGGTCTGGTCAGCCGAGCAGTAGAACGGTCCGACGTCGGTGGTGGCGTTGCCGCAGCCGCCCGTAGAGACCGAGCCGTGGAAGACGCGGATCGCGCGCTCGGGCTGGAACACGTCGGCGACCTGCGCCTGGTTCTTCCAGTAGTCGGTCAGGGAGTTCTCGACGGCCACCAGCGCACACTCGTCGGAGTTGTTCGCGTCCTCACCGGTCTTGCAGGTGGCGTAGTCGAAGGCCTGACCCGACAGCCCGACCGAGCTGTCGGCGAACGCGGAGTCGGAGAGGGCGCCGCCGGCGTCACCGCCGCCCAGATTGCTCACCACGAGGTAGATGATCACCGCGACGATCAGGCCGCCGATCCCACCGCCCGCCTTGCCGATCGGGATCGGGAAGCCGCCCCCGCCCGTACCGCCTCCGCTCCCGCCGACATCCTGGGTACGGCTCGCATCGAGACGTGCCTTGGCGTTGAAGCGCATCTGTCCCCCCATGAGACTCGCCGAATACGAGGGCAGGTGCCCAGCGCCTTAGACTAGTGAACCTCATGATCACCGCCCAGAACCTCGAGGTACGCGTGGGCGCGCGCCTCCTCATGGAGAACGTCAGCTTCCGCGTCGGGCCGGGTGACAAGGTCGGTCTGGTCGGCCGCAACGGCGCCGGCAAGACCACCTTGACCAAGGTGCTGGCCGGCGATGTGCTGCCCGCCGGCGGCGAGGTCGTCAACTCCGGCGAGCTGGGCTACCTGCCCCAGGACCCGCGCGTGGGTGACCCCGAAATGCTGGTCAAGGACCGCATCCTGTCCGCCCGCGGGCTGGACGTCGCCGTACGCCGGATGCGGGAGGCGGAGATCGAGATGGGCTCCGAGGACCCCAACCGCCGCGAGAAGGCGATGCGCAAGTACCAGCGGGCGCATGACCTGCTTGACGCCGGTGGCGGCTATGCCGCCGAGTCCGAGGCGCTGCAGATGGCGCAGTCACTGGGCATCCCCGACCGCCTGATCAACCAACCGCTCGGCACCCTGTCCGGCGGTCAGCGCCGCCGAGTCGAGCTGGCCCGGATCCTGTTCTCCAGCGCCGAGGTGCTGATCCTCGACGAGCCGACCAACCACCTCGATGCCGACTCGATCGTGTGGCTGCGCGACTGGATGAAGTCCTACAGGGGCGGGTTCATCGTGATCAGCCACGACAACGACCTGCTCGAGCAGACGGTCAACCGCGTCCTCCACCTCGACGCGAACCGCGCCGTGATCGACGTCTACAACATGGGCTGGAAGAACTACCTGACCCAGCGCGAGACAGACGAGGCCCGGCGCAAGCGGGAGCTGCTCAACGCCACCAACAAGGCCAAGACGCTCACCGACCAGGCCAACAAGATGCGCGCGAAGGCATCCAAGGCCACGGCCGCGCAGTCGATGCTCAAGCGTGCCGAGCGGCTGCTGGAGGGCGTCGAGGGCGAGCGCCAGGCCGACAAGGTGGCGGCGATCAAGTTCCCGACCCCGGCGCCCTGCGGCAAGACCCCGCTCACGGCAGAGGGTCTGTCCAAGTCCTACGGCGCTCTCGAGGTCTTCACCGCCGTCGACCTGGCCATCGACAAGGGCTCCCGGGTGGTCATCCTGGGCCTCAACGGTGCCGGCAAGACCACGCTGCTGCGCATCCTCGGCGGGGTGGACAAGCCCGACACCGGCATGGTGGTTCCGGGGCACGGGCTCAAGCTCGGCTACTACGCCCAGGAGCACGAGACCCTCGACGTGAGCCGATCGGTGCTGGAGAACATGCAGTACGCCGCGCCGCAGCTCACCGACACCGAGGCGCGCTCCGTGCTCGGCTCGTTCCTCTTCACCGGCGAGGACGCGCACAAGCCGGCGGGCGTGCTCTCCGGTGGCGAGAAGACCCGGCTGGCTCTGGCGTCGCTGGTGGTCAGCCAGGCGAACGTGCTGCTGCTCGACGAGCCGACCAACAACCTCGACCCGGCCTCCCGCGAGGAGGTGCTGAACGCGATCCGGCGCTACGAGGGCGCGATCATCCTGGTCACCCACGACGAGGGCGCCGTGCACGCGCTCGAGCCGGACCGCGTACTGCTGCTGCCCGACGGCGTCGAGGATCTCTGGAACGTCGACTACGCGGACCTCGTCTCGCTCGCCTGAGGTCGGTCGCGATGGCGGGGAACCTGGGGATGGGCGGTGCCTACCGCAACCTGCGCTCGGACCGGGAGGTGCTCGGGCAGCGCCTGGAGCGCGGCACCGTACGCCGCGTGCTGGAGTTCGCCGGCCCGCACCGCAAGTTGATCTCGGTCTTCCTGGCGCTGATGGTCGTGGACGCCGGGCTGGTCGTGATCACGCCGCTGCTGACCAAGCGGGTGGTCGATGACGGCATCCTGCACGGCGACGTGTCCCTCGTCTGGTGGCTGGCCGCCGCGATGGCGGTGGTGGCGATCGTCGATGCGGCGCTCGGCATCGGCAGCGGCTACCTCTCCTCCCGGATCGGCGAGGGGCTGATCTTCGATCTGCGTACCAAGGTCTTCGCCCATGTACAGCGGCAGTCGCTGGCGTTCTTCACCCGCACCCAGACCGGCGCGCTGGTCAGTCGGCTGAACAACGACGTGATCGGTGCGCAGCGGGCCTTCACCTCGACGCTGTCGAACACCGTGGCCAACCTGATCTCGGTGCTGGTCGTCGGCGCCACCATGTTCACCCTGAGCTGGCAGGTCACGTTGCTGTGCCTGCTGCTCTTCCCGATCCTGCTCGTCACCTCGCGCTGGGTCGGCGCGCAGCTCGCCGGGTTGACCCGCGAGCAGATGAACGGCAACGCCGATCTCGGCAACGCCATGACGGAGCGGTTCAACGTCGGTGGCGCGATGCTGCTCAAGCTCTTCGGACGACGCGACGAGGAGGACGTGCACTTCGCGTCGAAGGCCGGGGTCGTGCGTGACGTCGGCGTACGGATCGCGTTGCTGACCCGCGTCTTCACGGTGGCGATGCAGCTGGTCCCGGCGCTCGCCACCGCGCTCGTGTACGGCGTGGGTGGGTGGCTGGTGATCCGCGGCCACTTCTCGCTGGGCACGTTGACCGCTCTCGGCCTGCTGCTGGTCCGGCTGCTCGGCCCGCTGCAGAGCCTGTCCAACGCCCGGATCGACGTGATGACCGCGCTGGTCAGCTTCGAGCGGGTCTTCGAGGTGCTCGACCTGCCCTCGTTGATCCAGGAGACGCCGGACGCGGTGGTGCTGCCGCGCAACGCGGCCAGCCTCGAGTTCGACCACGTCGCCTTCACCTATCCGCGGGCGGACGAGATCTCGCTGGCCTCTCTGGAGAGCGTGGCCCGTGCCGAGCCGCGCTCGACCGCCGAGGTGCTGCACAACATCACGTTCAGCGCCCGGCCCGGGCAGATGATCGCGCTGGTCGGTCCTTCGGGCGCCGGCAAGACGACGGTCACCCACCTGGTCGCGCGGCTCTACGACGTCACCGGCGGTGCCGTGCGGGTCGGCGGCCACGACGTCCGCGACGTATCGCTGCAGTCGCTGGAGGACGCCGTCGGCTACGTCACCCAGGACGCCCACATGTTCCACGACACCGTGCGCGCCAACCTGCTCTACGCCCGTCCACAGGCCAGCGAGCGAGACATCTGGGAAGCGCTGGCCGCCGCCCAGATCGACACCCTGGTCGCGAGCCTGCCCGACGGTCTGGACACGGTCGTCGGCGACCCGCGATACCCCCGCTCCGGCGGAAAGCGCCAGCGATCGTGGTCCTTGACGAAGCGACGGCGCACTTGGACAGCGAGTCCGAGGCGGCCGTGCAGCGGGCGCTCGACGCCGCCCTGGCCGAGCGCACCTCGCTGGTCATCGCGCACCGCCTCTCCACCGTCCGCGACGCCGACACCATCTTGGTCGTCGAGGACGGCCGGATCGTGCAGTCAGGCACGCACGAGCAGCTGCTCGCCTCGGGTGGGCTGTATGCGGACCTCTACCGCACGCAGTTCGCCGATCAGTTGTCGCGGGACTGAGCGCCCCGACTCGAGCGTTCCACGCTCTGCCCGAACGCCTTGGTCCGGTTCTCCTCGTCGCGTGCCCGGGCCGCGGCGTAGGCGGCGGCGAGGGCCTGCCGGCGGGCGTTCTTGTCGTCACGGCGGGCCTTGCGCTCCCGCCCGACCGAGGAGCGCGCGGCGACGGGGACGGGGCGAGCGCGGGTGCCCGCGACCGCGCCGGCCGGCGCAGCGTCGGTCGCACCGTCGGTCGCACCGTCGGTCGCACCGTCGGCCTCGGCTGCCTCGTCCTCCGGGCGGCGCAGGTAGAGCCGGCGCTCGTCGTACATGAGGTAGAAGAACCCGACGACCGCGAGGATGCCGAAGAACCACCACTGCAGCGCATAGAAGAAGTGCGGCCCGTTGCTGAGGTCGGGCTCGTCGTTGGGCGAGAGCGCTGTCGCCGGCTTCGGCGACTCCGACTGCACGATGACGAAACCATCGTCCAGGGTGCGCCCGATCGCCGGTCCGATGGTGGCGCTGGAGATCGCACGGGTGCCGAGCGCGCTGACGCGGGTCGAGTCCCCGGTCGCGTCGGCCCGCACCCAGCCGACCACCGTCACCTGGCCACTCGGCGGCGCCGGGATCGGGACCGGGTGGTTGTCCTGGTCGGTGGAGGCGAGCCAGCCGCGGTCGACCAGGACGCCGGTGCCGTCCGCGGTGATCAGCGGTACGACGACGTCGATCCCGGACTCGCTGTGGTCGTTGGTGCGATAGCGCCACGTGATGGTGTGCGCCACGTCGTAGGTGCCGGTGGCGGTGACCCGCTTCCACTCCGTGTTGCTGCTGACCTGCTTGCCCGGGGCCAGCACCTCGGCGACCGGCTCGGGGGCCTGCTTCAGGTTGGCGCTGATGATCGCGTTGCCGTGGTGCTTGTCCTGCAGCCGGCCCCACTGCCACTCACCCAGCCACCAGGTGCCGTAGGCAAGGATTGCGACCGCGAGGGTGAACAGCGCCCAACGGCGGCTCAGCAGGAAGCGGAACGATCGCACCCCCCGAGGCTAACCGGCGGCCGGGGCGGGACCACGATCGGGATGCACCCGGCCTAGACTGGTGTGGTGCAGACGACACCTCTGGTGGACCGGTTCGGGCGGGTGGCGACCGATCTGCGCGTCTCCTTGACCGATCGGTGCAACCTCCGCTGCAGCTACTGCATGCCCGCAGAGGGCCTGGCCTGGCTGCCCGACGAGCGGGTTCTCAGCGACGACGAGGTGGTTCGCCTGATCGGCATCGGGGTGAGCCGGTTGGGGATCCGCGAGGTGCGGTTCACCGGCGGTGAGCCGCTCGTACGCCGAGGGCTGTCCGGCATCGTCGCCCGCACGCGCGCCCTGGACCCCGGCCTGGAGCTGTCGTTGACCACCAACGGGCTCGGCTTGGTCCGACTGGCGGGTCCGCTCGCCGAAGCCGGGCTCGACCGCGTCAACGTCTCGCTGGACTCGATCCGGCCGGAGACGTTCCACCGGATCACCCGGCGCGACCGGCTGCACGACGTACTCGAGGGGCTGCAGGCTGCCGCCGACGCTGGCCTCGGCCCGATCAAGGTCAACGCGGTCCTGCTGCGCGACGTCAACGACGACCAGGCGGCCGAGCTGTTGGCCTGGGCCGTCGAGCGCGGTTATGAGCTGCGCTTCATCGAGCAGATGCCGCTCGACGCCCAGCACGGCTGGACCCGCGAGTCGATGGTGACGGCGGAGGAGACGCTGGAGCGGCTGGAGAAGGAGTTCGTCCTGGCCCCGGCCGCAGAGCCGCGGGGGAGCGCGCCGGCCGAGCTCTTCACCGTCGATGGCGGCCCGGCGACGGTCGGCGTGATCGCCTCGGTGACGCGACCGTTCTGCGGCGACTGCGACCGCGTGCGGCTCACCGCGGACGGGCAGGTGCGCAACTGCCTCTTCGCCCGGGAGGAGTCCGACCTGCGCGCTGCGCTGCGCTCCGGTGTCCCCGATGCCGAGATCGCACGGCGGTGGGTTTCGGCGATGGCCGGAAAGCGAGCCGGCCACGGCATCGACGATCCGACGTTCCTCCAGCCCGACCGACCGATGTCGGCGATCGGCGGCTGACGACGTCCGCGTCAGCGGGGCTGCAGCGTCCCGTCGTGCGGTGCGGTCTCCTGCAGGAAACCCCGCGCGCTGAGGAACGATCCGAGCGAGTCCTTGTGCTCGTCGCACGCCAGCCAGATCTTGCGCCGGTCCGGGGTGTGGATCTTGGGGTTGTTCCAGGCGAGCGCCCGGGTCGCAGCTGCGCGGCAGCCCTTCGCCGAGCAGACGTCGGGCTCCATCAGGCGCGGTCCTCGTGGTGGGAATCGGGGTGGGAATCGGGATCGTCGTGGCGCAGCTCGTTCGCGTGGTAGGGCGTGTCGAGCAGGTCCATCGCCGTGGTGCCCTTGGTGTTGGCCGCATTGGCCATCACGACCGCGACGTAGGGCAGGAAGATCGCGGCCAGGATCAGCACCGGCCACAGCCACACGATGTGGTTGACGCCGGCGATGACGGCTCCGATGAAGCACGCCGTGCGGATCCCCATCGCCATCAGGTAGCGCTTCTGCCGGTGCGCGATGTCCACCTGTCGGCTCTCTGCCGCGGTGGTGATCCGGATCGGCTGCTCGTGCGCCCTGGCCATGCGTCGATCCTACGCCGGGCTCTCCGCCGCTCCCGACCCGGCTAGAGTCAGTGCATGACCAACCGCACCTACCGCGTGACCGAGATCGTCGGCTCCTCTCCCGAGGGCATCGACGCCGCCATCCGCAACGCCGTCGAGCGGGCCTCGAAGACGCTGCGCCACATCGACTGGTTCGAGGTGACCCAGGTCCGCGGCCAGGTGAAGGACGGCACCGTGGAGCACTTCCAGGTCGGGATCAAGCTCGGCTTCCGGCTCGAGGACGAGGCGTAGCCCACCCGTGGCACCGGTGCGGCCGGTAGGCGTACCCCGAAGTAATCGCTACGGTCGCGTAGCGTGACTGATTCCCCGCTGACCACCGTCCCGCGCTCGGTCCTCGTCACTGGAGGCAACCGCGGCATCGGCCGCGCCATCGCCGAGGCGTTCCTCGCCCAAGGCGACAAGGTCGCGGTGACGACCCGCAACGGCGGTGCCCCCGAGGGCGCCCTCGACGTACGCTGCGACATCACCGACCCGGAGCAGGTCGACGCGGCGTTCGCCCAGATCGAGGAGGCCCACGGTCCGGTCGAGGTGCTCGTCGCCAATGCCGGCATCACCCACGACACCCTCATCCTGCGGATGAGCGAGGACGACTGGACCTCGGTGGTCGACACCAACCTGACCGGCTCCTACCGGCTCGCCAAGCGTGCCGCGAAGGGCATGCTGCGGCTCAAGCGCGGCCGGCTGATCTTCATCTCCTCCGTCGTCGGCCTGCTCGGCAGCGCCGGCCAGGCCAACTACGCCGCCTCCAAGGCAGGCCTGGTCGGGTTGGCCCGCTCGCTCGCCCGCGAGCTGGGCTCGCGCAGCATCACCGCGAACGTCGTCGCCCCCGGGTTCGTCACCACCGACATGACCGACGTCCTCACCGACGACCAGAAGACCGCGATCAAGCAGCAGGTGCCGCTGGGTCGCTACGCCGCTGCGGACGAGATCGCCAGCGCCGTGACCTGGCTCGCCGGCGACGGCGCCGCCTACGTCACCGGCGCCGTGATCCCGGTCGACGGCGGCCTCGGCATGGGCCACTGAGCCACCACCACGTACAGACAGGAACTCTGATGGGACTTCTCGAAGGCAAGCGGATCCTGGTCGCCGGGGTCACGATGGACAGCTCGATCGGCTTCGCGGTCGCCAAGGTCGCGCAGGAGCAGGGCGCAGAGGTGCTCATCTCCAACTTCGGCCGCGCACTGTCGATCACCAAGCGGATCGCCAAGCGACTCCCGGTCGAGCCGCCGGTGCTCGACCTCGACGTGACCAACCAGGAGCATCTCGACGGCCTCGCCGACGCGGTGCGCGAGCACTTCGGCGCCGACGCCACCCTGGACGGTGTCGTGCACTCGATCGCGTTCGGCAACCCGGAGACGCTGCTCGGCGGCAAGTTCCTCGACGGGCCTTGGGAGGACGTCGCCCAGGCGGTGCAGGTCTCGGCGTACTCGCTCAAGAGCCTGGCCATGGCGACCAAGCCGATCCTCGCGCCCGGTGCCGGCATCGTCGGCCTCACCTTCGACGCCACGGTCGCGTGGCCCGCGTACGACTGGATGGGCGTGGCGAAGGCCGCCCTCGAGTCGACCAACCGCTACCTCGCGCGCTACCTGGGCCCCGAGGGGATCCGGGTCAACCTCGTCTCGGCAGGACCGCTGCGCACCATCGCGGCGAAGGCGATCCCGGGCTTCGAGCAGCTCGACGCGATGTGGTCCGACCGCTCGCCGCTGGGCTGGGACAACACCGACCAGGAGCCGACCGCCAAGGCGGTGTGCGCGCTGTTGAGTGACTTCTTCCCGGCGACGACGGGCGAGATCGTGCACGTCGACGGCGGCTACCACGCGATGGGCGCCTGAGCGGTCTCACGCGAGCGGGACGCGACGCGCGGTCGGGTGCTTCCGCCGTCTAGGCTCAGCCCCATGCGGACCCTGGTCATCATGCGGCACGCCAAGGCGGAGGCCTCGGCGCCCAGCGACATCGAGCGGCGACTCACCGAGCGTGGCCACGCCGACGCCGAGGAGGCCGGCGCCTGGCTGGCGCAGCAGCGGATCAGTCCCGAGGACGCGCTGGTCTCGGGAGCCGCCCGAACCACGCAGACCTGGGAGGACGTGGCGTCCGGCGCGGGCTGGGAGCTGGAGGTCGCGCAGTACGTCGACGCGCTCTACACGGCCGGCACCGATGCGACCCTCGATCTGATCCGCGAGACCGACGACGGTGTCACCACCTTGGTGGTGATCGGGCACAACCCGACGATCGGGCTGCTGGCCCAGGCGCTCGATGACGGCGACGGCGACGACGACGTCGCCAATGCGATGGTGGCCGGCTTCCCGACCTCGGCCGTCGCGGTGTACTCCTACGACGGCGACTGGGCTGACGTCGAGGAGGCCAGCGCGACGCTGACCGGCTTCCACGTGGGACGCGGCTGAGGGGTTTGACCCCCAGGGGTCAAAACCGCAGCCTGGGGGGCAAAGCATTGCCCAACAACGTGCGGTTCTGACCCCCAGGGGTCAAAACCGCACACGCGACACTCAGAGCAGCGGCGGCGCCGGCGTCACGATCCCGGCCTCGGCATCGGCCGCCTCGATCTCCTCGCGGGTGAACCCGAGCAGGTACATGATCGTGTCGAGGTAGGGCACGTTGACCGCGGTGTGCGCGGCCGAGCGGACGGCCGGCTTGGCGTTGTAGGCCACGCCGAGGCCAGCGGCCGCGAGCATGTCGAGGTCGTTCGCGCCGTCGCCGATCGCGACCGTCGAGGCCTCGGTGAGACCGAGCTCGGCGGCGAACTCGCGCAGCGCACGGGCCTTGCCCGCACGGTCGACCACCTCGCCGACCACGTTGCCGGTGAGCACGCCGTCGACGATCTCGAGCTCGTTGGCGCGGGCGTAGTGGATGCCCAGGTCCTGTGCGAGTCGGTCGGTGATCTGGGAGAAGCCGCCGGAGACGATCGCGAAGCGGTAGCCGAGCCGGCGCAGGGTGCGCACCATCGTGCGGGCACCCGGGTTGAGGTGCAGCGACTCATAGACCTCGTCCAGAGCGGAGGCCGGCACACCGGCGAGCAGCTTCACCCGCGCTCGCAGCGACTCCTCGAAGTCCAGCTCGCCGCGCATCGCGGCCTCGGTGACCCGAGCCACCTCCTCCTCGCAACCGGCATGGGCGGCGATCATCTCGATCACCTCGCCGTCGATGAGGGTGGAGTCGACGTCCATCACGACCAGCTTCATGCCGCGACGCAGCAGGTTCTCGGGCTGGACAGCGATGTCGATGCCCTGGGCGGCGGCCTCGATCGCCAGCTCGGTGCGCAGCACGTCGGGCGAGGCGCCGGAGACGTGCAGGTCGAAGGCGGTGACGGGATAGCGCGCCAACCGGATGATCCGGTCGATGTTCGCGCCTGCGGAGGCGATCCGCCGGGTGACGGCGGCCATCGCGGCTGCCTTGAGCGGCGTGCCGAGCACGGTGACGTGGGCGCGCTCGCGGGAGCGGTGCGGCCGGTCGCCCGAGCCGGGCTCGATCTCGACCGACATCTCCAGGGCCCGGGCGGTCTCCTCGATCGCCGTCCGCAGCGCGTCAGGGTCAGCAGGAGCGGTGACCAGCAGGCCGAGCACGAGTCGGCCGCGCAGCACGATCTGCTCCAGGTCGACGACGGCGACGCCCGCGAGCGCCAGGGTCGCCAAGGTCGAGGACGTCACGCCGGGCCGGTCACGACCGGTCAGCGTGATCAGCAGGGTCTCGGGTGCATCAGCCATCGCAGGGCGAACGCTATCGCCTCCGACGCTCCGACCGCTCAGTGCGGCCACACCTCGGGCGAGCCCGCGGCGGTCATCGCCCGGCGTGCCGCCCGGTCCAGGGGCACCAGCGCGTCGCGGCGAGCGCTCATCTCGTACGCCGACACCGCGCCACCGTCGTCCTCGAGCGCGAGCGCGACGATCTCCGCGGCCTGCTGTCCCCGCGCGGCCAGCTCGACGCAGCGCACGGGTACGCCGGGGGCGGCCTGCAGCGGATCACGGTGGCGCAGGTTCATCAGCCGGTCGGCCACCTCGGGGCGCCAGCGCGCCACGTCGAGGTCGGCGAGCGCCTGGGCCGACTCCACGAGCGCCGCCCGCAGCGCGCGGTCGGCTTCCCCGACGTCGGGCAGCTGGCGGCGCTGGGCGGCGTACGCCTGCCAGGTGATGACCGCGCCGACGCGGGTGGGGACGAGGCCGACGCCGGCGTCGGAGACCACCGCCTCACCGGCTTCAAGCGCGGCGTGGTTGAACGGCGGTGGCCCGCCGAGGCCGACCGCGTCTCCCTCGGCCGGGAACGAGCAGCCGAGGCCCGTCGCTCCTTCGGCACGCAGCCGGCCCAGTCCGACGACCAGTGTCTCGGCGGCGTCGCTGCCGCCCAGGCCCAGCTCACCGAGTCCGGCAACGGTGTGGGTGGCGTCATCGCCGATGACCGCGTCGAGCATCAGGTCGGTCACGACCGCGCCTCGCAGCCATGCTGTGCCCCACCATGCGAGCCGGAGGGCGGGGGAGGGGGAGGTGGCCGCTGACATGGCGCAGAACGTTAGTCGATATCTTTGCGGCCATGGCCGCCGTCCTTGATCTCGTCGATGTCACCGTTCGCCGCGGCCAGAGCCTGCTGCTCGACCAGGTGACCTGGCGGGTCGAGGAGGACGAGCGCTGGGTGATCCTCGGCCCCAACGGCGCCGGCAAGACCACACTGATGCAGCTGGCGGCCGCGCAGCTGCATCCGACCAGCGGCACGGTCGACGTCCTGGAGGCCCGGCTGGGCAAGGTCGACCTGAGCGAGATCCGCCCGCGCATCGGCGTCACCAGCGCCGCGCTCGCCGACCGGATCCCGCGGGCCGAGTCGGTGCGCGACGTGATCGTCACGGCCTCCTACGGCATCTACGGCCGGTGGAAGGAGGAGTACGACGTGGTCGACCACGATCGTGCCGAGTCCCTCCTGACAGAGGTCGGCATGGCCCACCTGGCCGACCGGACCTTCGGCACCCTGTCCGAGGGCGAGCGCAAGCGGGTCCAGATCGCCCGGGCGCTGATGGTCGACCCGGAGCTGCTGCTGCTCGACGAGCCGGCGGCCGGCCTCGACCTCGGTGGCCGGGAGGACCTGGTCTCCACGCTGTCGACACTCGCCTACGACCCCGACTCGCCGGCCACGGTGCTGGTCAGCCACCACGTCGAGGAGATCCCGCAAGGCTTCACCCACGTGCTGATGCTGCGCCGCGGCAGCGTCGTCGCCGCGGGGCTGATCGACCAGGCTCTCACCGAGGCGAACCTCTCCAAGACCTTCGGGATGCCGCTCGCACTCGACGCGGTGGAGGGCCGCTACGCGGCGCGGCGCCGTACGCGACGAGCGCAGTGACACGCCCGCACGGACGTGTGTGCCGAAACGAGGTTTGAACGCCTTGCCGCGTGACTAGGCTGCAAGTGTGGACTGGTTGATCTGGCTCTGTGTCGCCGCGGGCCTTGCGATCCTCGAGCTGCTGAGCCTGGATCTGGTCCTGCTCATGCTCGCCGGGGGTGCGCTGGCGGCGACCTTCGTCGCGATCCCCAGTGACAACCTGGTCATCGAGGCCCTCGTCGCCATCGTGGTCAGCGCCGGCATGCTCAGCCTGGTGCGCCCCTCCCTCGTCGAGCGGTTGCACCGTGGCAGCCCGCACGTACGGATCGGTCCCGAGCGGCTGCTGGGCGAGCGCTTCGAGGTGACCACCTCGATCAGTGCCGGGCACCCCGCCCAGGTGCTCATCGCAGGTGAGCAGTGGACCGCTCAGCCCTATGACGAGACGCTCGTGATCGACCCCGGCTCGACGGTCGAGGTTCTCCAGATCAAGGGCGCCACAGCCTATGTCCACCCCCTTCCCAAGGAGATCTGATGGCCCTGGCAGTCCTGATCGTCGTCGCCGTCCTGGCATTGTTCGTGATCATCACGCTTGCCAAGTCGGTGCGGATCATTCCGCAGGCCCGCACCGGCATCGTGGAGCGGTTCGGCAAGTACAAGGGCTCGCTGGCGCCGGGGCTGAACGTCATCACGCCGTTCGTCGACAAGGTCCGCTACATCATCGACATGCGCGAGCAGGTCGTCTCCTTCCCGCCGCAGGGGATGATCACGCAGGACAACCTGACCGTCTCGATCGACACGGTGCTCTACTTCCAGGTGACCGACCCGATCGCTGCGACGTACGAGATCGCCAACTACATCACCGCCGTCGAGCAGCTCACCATGACCACGCTGCGCAACATCGTCGGCGGGATGGACCTGGAGAAGACGCTCACCAGCCGCGAGTCGATCAACAGCCAGCTCTCCGCGGTCCTCGACGGCGACACCGGTCGCTGGGGCCTCAAGGTCAAGCGCGTGGAGATCAAGTCCATCGAGCCGCCGCCGTCGATCAAGGACGCGATGGAGAAGCAGATGCGCGCCGACCGCGACAAGCGCGCCGCGATCCTGCAGGCCGAGGGCGAGCGGCAGTCCGCCATCCTCTCCGCCGAGGGCAAGAAGCAGTCCGCCATCCTCAACGCGGAGGGCCAGCGCGAGTCGCAGATCCTCTCGGCGCAGGGTGAGCGGGAGGCCGCGATCCTGCGCGCCCAGGGCGAGGGCCGGGCGATCCAGACGGTCTTCCAGGCGATCCACGACGGCCAGCCCGACCAGTCGCTGCTGGCCTACCAGTACCTCCAGCTCCTGCCGCAGATCGCCCAGGGCGATGCCAACAAGCTCTGGATCCTGCCCAGCGAGTTCACCAAGACGATCGAGGGTCTCGGCTCCTCGCTGACCTCGGCCCTCGGCATCCCCGCCAAGGCGGCGGGCGACTTCGAGCGCGTCGACATGGGCCCGGACGAGACCCTGCTCGCCACGTCGCGCACGGCGGAGGCCGACCACGCGGTGCAGCAGGCCATCGCCGAGGCCGCGTCCGCCGCCAACCCGGGGCTCCCGGCGCCGTCCGACCCGACAGGTCCGACCGACCAGGCCGGTCCGTCAGCCGCCGACGAGGAGCCCGGCGCCTGATGGAGCTGAGCGATGTGATGCGGACGACCGCGGCGATCCGCGAGTTCACCGCTGATCCGCTGCCCGACGCGGTGCTGGCTCGGATCCTCGAGCTCGCTCGGTTCGCGCCGAGCGGCGGCAACCGCCAGGGCGTGCGGATCGTCGCCGTCCGCGATCACGAGACCCGCGAGCGCATGGTCGAGCTCACCAAGCCGGGCGTACGGCGCTACGTGGCCCAGATCAAGGCCGGTGAGGGCCCGTGGAACCCGCTCACGCCACCGGGCCCCACTGCCGAGGAGATCGCGGCGACCAAGGTGCCGGACTCGTTCATCGAGCCGCTGCGGCACGCGCCGGTCGTGCTCGTCGTGCTGGTCGACCAAGCGGCACTGGCCAGCACCGATCAGGACCTCGACCGCGTCGGCCTGGTCGGCGGCGCATCGGTCTTCCCGTTGGTGTGGAACATCCTGCTCGCGGCCAGGGCCGAGGGGTACGGCGGTGTCATCACCACCATGGCCGCCTCACAGGAGCCGGCCGTGCTGGAGCTGCTCGGTGCGCCTGCCAGCCACGCCGTGGCCTGCGTCGTACCGCTCGGGCGACCGGTGCACCAGCCCACCCGGCTGCGGCGACGCGAGGTCGCTGAGTTCGTCACCCGGGAGCGGTTCGACGGCGAGCCGCTCGAGGTCACCTCGCCGTAACACGGGCCCGGCACAGTAGCGGCCATGCGATACGCGCAGGCGCTGCACGGCCGGACCTACACCTTCGACGGGATCGTCGAGGTGCTGGCGAAGGCGTCGCCACACCGCTCCGGTGACGTGCTCGCCGGGTGCGCCGCGTCCTGCGACGCGGAGCGCGCCGCCGCGCGCTATGTGTTGGCCGACCTGCCGCTGCGCACCTTCTTGGAGGAGGATGTCGTCCCTGCGGAGCAGGACGACGTCACCCGGCTCATCCTGGAGTGCCACGATGCCGAGGCCTTCGCGCCGGTTGCCGGGCTGACCGTCGGAGAGCTCCGGGACTGGTTGCTCGCTGTGGCAGCGCGCGGGGAGACCTCGACGCTGGCAGGCGTGGCGCCGGGTCTGATTCCCGAGATGGTCGCCGCCGTCTCGAAGCTGATGCGCAACCAGGACCTGATCGCCGTCGCGGCGGCCACGCAGGTCCTCACCCGGTTCCGCACCACCGTCGGCCTGCGCGGGCGCCTGTCCACCCGCCTACAGCCCAACCACCCGACCGACGACGCGGCCGGCATCACCGCGACGATTCTCGACGGCCTCCTGCTGGGCAGCGGCGACGCGACGATCGGCATCAACCCGGCGTCGGACGATCCGGCGACGGTGGGGCGGCTGCTCCTCCTCGTGGACGAGATCCGCGAACGCTACGCCGTACCGACCCAGTCGTGCGTGCTGACCCACATCACCACGACCCTGGACCTGATCGAGCAGGGCCTCCCGGTGGACCTGGTCTTCCAGTCCATCGGCGGCACCCAGGGTGCCAACGCAGGCTTCGGGGTCACGCTGGCGATGCTCGCCGAGGCCCGGGAGGCGACGTTGGCCCTCGGGCGAGGCACGATCGGCTCCCAGGCGATGTACTTCGAGACCGGGCAGGGCTCGGCGCTCTCGGCCGATGCGCACCTCGGCACCGGCGGAAGACCCGTCGACCAGCAGACGCTCGAGGCCCGCGCGTACGGCGTGGCGCGCGCCTTCGATCCGTTCCTGGTCAACACCGTCGTCGGTTTCATCGGACCGGAATACCTCTACGACGGCAAGCAGATCATCCGCGCCGGGCTGGAGGACCACTTCTGCGGCAAGGTGCTCGGCCTGCCGATGGGCGTCGACATCTGCTACACCAACCACGCCGAGGCCGACCAGGACGACATGGACACGCTGCTCACCGTCCTCGGGGTCGCGGGCTGCAGCTACATCATGGGCATCCCCGGCACCGACGACGTGATGCTGGGCTACCAGTCCACGTCGTTCCACGACGCGCTCTACGCCCGCCGGGTGCTCGGCAAGCGGCCGGCGCCGGAGTTCGAGGCGTGGCTCGACGGGTTGGGCATGCTCGACGGGCCGACCGGCGTGCGCGCGCTCGAGCCGGCGCTGAGTCCGTTCGGCGAGGGCTTCGCGGCCCTGAGCGCGGGGTCGGCAGGCCGATGAGCGTAGATCTTTGGGCAGCGCTGCGAGCGAGGACGCCGGCCCGGATCGGTCTGGGCCGGTCCGGCGACGCTCTACCGACCTCGGCGGTGCTCGCCCTCGGTGCCTCCCACGCAGCCGCGCGCGATGCGGTTCACCATCCGCTCGACGTGGCGGCAGTTTGTGCCGATCTCGCGGAGCTGGGCATCGGCGAGCCCGTCGTGGTCCCGTCCGCCGCGCCGGACCGGGCCACCTACCTGACGCGACCCGACCTGGGTCGGCTGCCCGGCTCGGACCTCCCGGCGGCGCCCGCCACCCCGACCACGGACCTGGCGGTGGTGCTCGCCGACGGGCTCTCGGCGACGGCGCTTGAGCAGCACGGAGTCCCGGTGCTTCGCGCGCTGCTGCCACTGCTCGATGCGGCGACGGGCGTCGCGCCGCCGGTGGTCGCGGTCCAGGCCCGGGTGGCGCTGGGCGACCATATCGGCCAGGCGCTCGGTGCCCGGGCCGTCCTCGTCCTCATCGGTGAGCGGCCGGGGCTTTCGGCCAGCGACTCGCTCGGTGCCTACCTGACCTGGGCGCCGGCCCCGGGCATCCTCGACAGCGCGCGCAACTGCGTCTCGAACATCCGCCCGCCCCACGGCCTGGACCACGGGACCGCCGCGCGGCTGATCGCGAGTCTGCTCAGCGGAGCCCGCCGCCTCGGCGCCAGCGGCGTACGGCTCAAGCCGGAGGCCGGGTTCTTCATCGAACGGTAACAACACGTGCCGTCAACGTGCCGAAACGATTCCTACGGTCGGGGCACCGTCACAACGAAATCGGAAGGTGCGCCATGCCGGAGGGACACGAAATCGTAGAGCTGAGCCAGGACGAGGCCCATCTGGCCCGCCTCGGCTACAAGCAGGAGCTCTCCCGGAGCTGGTCGGGATTCTCCAACTTCGCCATCTCGTTCTCGATCATCTCGATCCTCGCCGGCTGCCTGACGACCTTCTACGTCGGGTGGAACAACGGCGGCCCGGCCGGGATCGCGTGGGGCTGGCCTGTGATGGCCGTGCTGATCCTGGTGATCGGGTACTGCATGGCCGAGCTGGTCTCGACATACCCGACCTCCGGCGGTATCTACTGGTGGGCCAGCAAGCTCGGCGGCCCTGCGGCAGGCTTCTTCACCGGCTGGCTCAACATCATCGGCCTGCTCGGCATCTTCGCCTCGGTGGCCTATGGCTGCGCAGGCTTCTTCGACAGCTTCGTCGGCGGGCTCTCGTCCTCGTGGGCCGCGCACTACTCGCTGACGCGGGTCTTCATCGAGTTCGTCGTGATCCTGGTGCTCGCCGCCGCGGTGAACATCTTCTCCAGCCACCTGCTGGCGATCATGAACAACATCTCGGTGTGGTGGCACGTCATCGGCGCCGCGGTGATCGTGGCCATGCTGTGGTTCTTCACCGCCGACGGCACGCACCACAACTCGGTCGGCGAGGTCTTCTCCACCACCGTCAACAACACCGGCTTCTTCAACGGAAGCACGCACGGGCTCGGCTTCATCATCATGATCCTGCCGCTCGGCGCGGTGCTGACCCAGTACACGATCACCGGGTACGACGCGTCGGTGCACCTGTCGGAGGAGACCAAGGGCGCCGCCAACGCTGCCGCCCGGGGCATCACCAGCTCGATCCTCTACTCCGCACTCGGTGGCTGGGTGCTTCTGCTCAGCCTGCTTTTCGCCGTGCAGGACAAGAACGGTCTCACCAAGGGCGGCGGCGGCATCTTCGTGCTGCTCGGTCAAGCGTTCACGCCGCACGCTGCTGCCGTGATCGTCTTCATCTCGACCTGCGCGCAGTTCTTCTGCACCTGCGCCTGCCTGACCTCGTGCAGCCGGGTCATCTTCGCCTTCTCCCGCGACGGAGCGGTGCCGTTCTCGCACCTGTGGTCGAAGGTCAACAGCCAGAAGACCCCCGTCAACGGCGTCCTCATCTCGGCCGTGATCGCCCTCATCATCACGCTGCCGGCCCTGATCAAGGTCTCCATCGGCGGGGCGCCGAGCCCGATCGCGTTCTACGCCGTCGTGTCCATCGGCGTCCTCGGCCTCTACGGTGCCTTCGGGATCCCGATCTTCCTGCGCTGGCGCAAGGGCGACGCGTTCGAGGCCGGTGCGTTCAACAACGGCCGCAAGTACCGCTGGATGAACCCCATCGCCGTCATCGAGATCGCCATCATGTCGGTCGTCGGCATCCTGCCGACCTCGAGCGTGGGCGTGCCGTGGATGGACGGCTTCTCGATGAAGTACGTCAACTACGCGATCCTGGTCGTGCCCGGCGCGCTGATCCTGCTGGCGATCTACTGGCGGGTCTCGGTGCGCACCTGGTTCACCGGCCCCAAGAGCACGATCAGCGCCGATGCCGTCGAGGTCGCCGACCTCGGCGAGGGTCCGGTCGCCGAGCCGGCCTGATCCGTCGCCGCTGGCTCAGTGCTCGACGTAGGCGCTGAGCCAGCGGTCGAGCTCGGCGTAGGCGCGGGCCCTGGCCTCGGGGCGTGAGAGCACCACGTCGTGCTTCGCGCCTGTGACGGCGATGTAGGTGACGTGTGGCCCGACGGCGGTCGACCAGCGCCGGATCTGGGCGACGTCGAGGACGATGTCGGTGCCGTGCACCAGGTCGTCGACGTCGCCGTCCGCGGCCGGGTGACCCGACGCGCCCGACGAGAGCACCAGCACCGGTGCGCGGACATCGAGGCCGGCGTGGAGCTGCGCGTGGCCGTGCCGGATCGCCCGCAGCCAGCCGGCGTAGACGGTGAACGACTCGACCGGCTTCCAGACCAAGTTGAAGTCCCACTCCCCCCCGTGATCGCGATGCAGCGAGCGGGTGTAGAAGCCGGAGACGGAGCGCGGGATGATCCGCATCGGCTGCAGCCGGCCGAGCTGTCGCACCACGGGGGTCAGCACGATCCGTGCCAGCGCGGGGCCCTGCAGGTCGAACCACGGCGAGTTCAGGAACATCCCGGCCAGGCCGTCGGGCTGGCGCGAGTCGGCCCACAGCGGCGTGGTCAGGCCGCCGGTGGAGTGGCCGGTGACGACGACGCTGTCGTGCTCGGCACGGATCCGGCGCCACACCTCGTCGAGGACGGGGAAGTAGTCGGCGAGGTCGGTGGTGTAGTTGGGCGTCTGGTGCGCCAGCATCGACCGGCCGTACTTGGGCAGGTCGACGGCGTAGAAGTCATAGCCCCGCGCGGTCCACCACTCGGCGTACTCGGTCTGGAAGAAGTAGTCGGCAAAGCCGTGCACGTGCAGCACCGCTCGCCGCGTCGGCTCACCGGCCCCGAGCCGGACCAGCGTCGCAACGACCTCGCCCTCGTGGTCGTCGGGGAGCGGGATCGTCTCGGCGGTGTAGGGAGCGCCCAGTACGTCGGTGGTCACAACGGCATCCTGTCAGGCCCCACCGACAGGCGGGGTGCTGGGCGGCCGAACTGCCAGTGCACCAGCGGGATGGTTCGTGGTCACCATCCAGGCGCGGCCCGGTCGCAGCCACCACCGCAGCAGCCGCGAGTCGTCGACGGTCCACACCAGCAGGTCGAGACGGTGTCGGCGCGCCAGGCGGCGGAGCGTGACAGCGGCGAGCACGTGGTGCGCGCACAGTACGTCGGCGCGTGCCGCGGCGTACCTCCTCCAGGGGAAGAGCTGATGGCGCAGCGAGGCGGCCGCCGTCCACAGGGGGAGCCCGCTCAGCGACGTGCCCGTGGAGAGGCCGACCCTAAGACCGTGACCGTGCTGGTCGGCCCAGTCGCGCAGGCTCCGGGCGCCGGGGACCGAGCCCGTGGTGATGACGATCTGCTCGGCGCGAAGATGGCGCAGCGCCGTCGACGCGGCCTCGATCTCATAACCGTCGGCCTTGAGGTCGATGTGCGCGCCGGCGCGGCCGGCCAGCCGCTCGAGCAGGGAGTCGTAGGGGAGCAGCTCGATGCCGGGGCTCTCGTCGGTGCTCTCGTCCGGGGCGTCGTGGGTGACGACCAGCCGCCCGTCGGCCAGCCGTCGTACGTCGAACTCGACGTAGTCCACGCCCAGCTCCAGCGAGTGCTCCAGGGCGTGCAGGCCGTTCTCGCCGGATGGATCATCGCCCGCGCCGCAACGGTGCGCGCTGATCAGGACCACAGCACGACGGTAGTGGCTGGGCGGTCGACGTCGTGCGCGACCGTTCTGCCGTGCCTCGGTCGCCGTACTACTCGCTCAAGTGGAATAGCCTGGACCACGGCTTGGTTCAGGGTGATAGTTCACGTTTAAACTAAATGTGAAACCTGAGAAACGGAGACAGCGATGGGCATGCAGTTCGGCATCTTCACCGTCGGGGACGTCACCACCGATCCGACCACCGGCGCGACGCCGACGGAGCACGAGCGGATCAAGGCGACCGTCGAGATCGCGAAGAAGGCCGAGGAGGTCGGCCTGGACGTCTTCGCGACCGGAGAGCACCACAACCCGCCCTTCATCGCCTCGAACCCCACCGCGACGCTCGCCTACATCGGTGCCCAGACCGAGAACATCATCCTGAGCACCTCGACCACCTTGATCACCACCACCGACCCGGTGCTGATCGCGGAGGACTACGCCAAGCTGCAGCACCTCACCGACGGCCGCGTCGACCTCATGATGGGCCGCGGCAACACCGGCCCGGTCTACCCGTGGTTCGGCAAGGACATCCGTCAGGGCATCAATCTCGCGATCGAGAACTACGCGCTGCTGCGCCAGCTGTGGACCGAGACCAACGTGGACTGGAAGGGACGCTTCCGCACGCCGCTGCAGGGCTACACCTCGACCCCCCGTCCGCTGGACGGTGTCGCACCGTTCGTCTGGCACGGCTCGATCCGCAGCCCCGAGATCGCCGAGCAGGCGGCCTTCTACGGCGACGGCTTCTTCCACAACCACATCTTCTGGCCCGCTTCACACAGCGAGCAGATGGTGCGGCTCTACCGTCAGCGCTTCGCCCACTACGGGCACGGCACCGAGGAGCAGGCGATCGTCGGGCTCGGCGGCCAATTCTTCATGCGCAAGAACAGCCAGGACGCGGTCAACGAGTTCCGCCCCTACTTCGACAACGCGCCGGTCTACGGGCACGGACCGTCGCTTGAGGACTTCACCGAGGCCACACCGCTGACCGTCGGCTCTCCCCAGCAGGTCATCGAGCGGACGCTCTCCTTCCGGGAGTACGTCGGCGACTACCAGCGCCAGCTGTTCCTCCTCGACCACGCCGGCCTGCCGCTGAAGACCGTCCTGGAGCAGCTCGACCTGTACGGCGAGATCCTGCCGACGCTGCGGTCCGAGTTCGAGAAGCTGCGGGCGCCGGGGGTCCCGGACGCGCCGACGCACGCCTCCCTGATGCAGAAGGCGGGCGGTCCGAAGGACACCGCCGTCTACGGCGCCGACGACGCCACCGGCACGACGGATCGCCGACTGGACGACCCGGACGTCACCAAGGCGCTGGAGGGCGAGCTGTGATGGGTCTCAACACGCTCGACCACGCCAAGCGCATCGTGGTGGTCTCGGCGGGACTCAGCGTCCCGTCGAGCACCCGGCTGCTGGCCGACATGCTGGCCGAAGCCAGCGAGCGGGCCGTCGAGGCGCGCGGCGTCGAGGTCGAGGTGCAGCACGTCGAGCTGCGCGGCCTGGCACACGCGCTGACCGACAACCTGCTCACCGGCTTCCCGTCCCAGGAGCTGGCGGCGGCGATCGACGCCGTACGGCACGCAGACGGTGTGATCGCGGTGACGCCGGTGTTCTCGGCGTCGTACTCCGGGCTCTTCAAGACGTTCTTCGACGTCCTGGAGCTCGGCGTCCTCGACGCCAAGCCGGTGCTGCTGGGTGCCACCGCCGGCACCGCCCGGCACAGCCTGGTCATCGACCACGCCCTGCGGCCGCTGTTCGCCTACCTGCACGCGATCGTCGTCCCGACCGGCGTCTTCGCCGCCACCGAGGACTTCGCGGCGACCGGCGCGGGCGCCGGGGGAGACCTGCACAAGCGGGTCGAGCGCGCGGCCGGCGAGTTCGCCGGTCTGGTCGCGGGGGCCACGAGTGTGGCCACCGCGGCCGCCCCGCGGCGGCTCGTCGAGGACGAGTTCGAGCACCCGACCGACTTCGCCGACCTGCTCAAGCGCGCCAGCGACGGCCCGCCGGAGTACTGATCACACGGAGGCCCGACTCAACGCGTACGGAGGCCCGACTCAACGCGTACGGAGGCCCGACTCAACGCGTACGGAGGCCCGACTCAACGCGTCTAGTGACCCTCGCCGGTGGTCGAGTCATAGTCGCCGGTCAGCCCGTGCGGCGTCTTCTCCCAGGTGAACGGGTCGAAGATCAGCTGGTACGCCGCGCGCCAGGCCGCGACCGAGTGCATCAGCCAGTAGATCGGGTTGAACACCGCGTAGAGCGCGATCCGCCAGCCGTAGCGCCGCCACGCGGCGATGCCGGCGAAGACGATCATCGCGCCGTTGCCGAAGACCATCATCAGGATGCCGGCGCTGAGGATCCATTGCGGGAAGTCGAGCCCGGTGCGGATGCCGATGTAGGTGACGACGGTGAACAGCAGCGCGAGCGGGTAGGCGAGGAAGGCCAGCGGGGTGCCGAGCACCAGTCCGCCCATGCTGACCGCGCCGCCGACCCCGTTCAACCGCCACCAGCGGACCGGGTGCCGGGTGTTGACCGCCGCCGTGATCATGTAGCCCTTGATCCACCGGGTGCGCTGCCGGATCCAGGCGAACGACTCCGAGGTCGCCTCCTCCTCGGTGGCCGAGTCGATGATGCCGATCTTGTAGCCCTGGCTGGCGATCCGCAGCCCCAGGTCGGCGTCCTCGGTGACGTTGTAGGGGTCCCAGGCGCCCAGGTTGCGCAGCACCTCGGTCTCGAAGTGGTTGCTGGTGCCGCCCAGCGGCAGTGGCAGCCCGGCCTGGTCCATGCCCGGCAGCATCATGTCGAACCAGTGCGAGTACTCGATCGAGAACAGTCGGGTGAGCAGGTTGTAGTCGTAGTTGAAGTACGCCAGCGCGCCCTGCACGCAGACCAGCTTCGGCTCGTAGGGGTCGACGTGCTCGCGTAGCAGGCGGTTGAGCCGGAAGGCCGCCACCGCCTTGCGGAGCTGGTCGGGGTTGGGCCGGTCCTCCGCGTCGAAGATGACGACATACTCTCCGAGCGCGAACTCCAGACCGTAGTTGCAGGCCCGCGGCTTGGTCTGCGGATGCCCCTCCGGCACCACGACGATGCGGACGTACTCCGGTGGCCTGGAGGACTTGGCCGCCTCGATCGTCTTCTGGTCCTTCTCCTCCAGCAGGATCATCACGTCGAGCTTCGACTTGGGATAGTCCATCCGCTCCATGTTGTCGATGACCTTCTGCACCACCTCGACCTCGTCGTAGACGGGCACCAGCACGGTGTACATCGGCAGGTCCTCGTCGCGCATCCGCCCGGGCCACTCGGGCTCGTAGCCCCGGGTCGCCCGCTCCTGTCCGATGGCGGTGTCGAGCCGCGCCACCTGGCGGCGCCGCAGCGGCGAGCGCAGCCCGTAGAGCACCTTGAACGCGACATTGTTGACGAAGAGCAGGTTCGCGACGCAGTACGCCGCCAGGATCGCCCAGTGCGGCGCGAAGACCAGGCCGACCACCAGGGTCACCAGCAGCACGATCGGCACGACCTTCTGCCAGGTCACCACGCTGCCGCGCGCAGAGGCGTCCGGCATGTTGTCGGCCATGTAGTCGGTGATCCGGTACAGCAGCTGGGCGCGGCCGATGTCCTGACAGGTCCGGAAGATGTCGAAGTCGGTCGTCGTCCGGGCGAGCACGTGCTGGTGCCCGGTCGTCTCCCGCACCTCGGCCAGCAGCCGTTCGTTGGGGGCCACCGAGGTGGCGAAGACCAGCGCTTCCTCGCCGTCGTGGGTCAGCATCCGCCACGGCAGCCAGTGGTGGTGGGCGAACCAGCGCACGCCGTCGTGGTGGCGGTGCACCATCGTCACCGCGGTCGCGTCGGGCGGCTCCGCCAGCATGTCGAGGTACGGCGCCTGCCACTCCTCGGCGAGGTGGCGATAGATGGTGCGGCGCGGCACCCAGGCGTCGATCATGAGGTGGCGACTCAGCGCGCCGCCGAGTCGCCGCTGCGCCGACAGCGCCTCGTCGAGCTGCTGCCGGGTGATGATGCCGTCGCGCACCAGCACGAGCGCGACGTCGAGCTCCGCCTGGTGCTCGAGGTCCAGGGGAGCGCCAGGTCTGGTCAGGTCGGCGGTCACGTCACCACGCCCTCTCGTAGACCGCGTGATCGCCGTCGACGAAGACGCGGGTGTAGGCGGTGAACAGCTCCGGGTGCTCGATCATGTCGGCGTAGACCGCATCCATCCCGTCGAGGTTCATGCCCCCGGTGCTGGAGGTGTTCACGAACAGCCAGCGCGCGTGGCTCGCGGGGGAGGCCAGTGCGGTGGCGAAGAGGTCGCCGGTGGAACGGTTCCAGTACTCGCTGATCCGCACCCCGACGAGCGGGATGATGCCGTTGCTGGCGCCCGACTCGTCCATCAGGATGCCTCCGCCGCGGTAGTGCTGGCGAAGGTACTCGGCGGCTGCGTCGGGCCGGGTCGCGTTGTTGTAGGCACCTTCGCCGATGAGGGAGTTGTGGGCCACCGGGTCCTCCAGCCACCACCCTGCCTGCGCGGCGAGGGCGAAGACCGCGACGTACGGGATGATGATCGCAGGCAGGAAGCGGCGGGTCCAGCGCCGCAGCAGCTCGACCGCGAAGCCGGTCCCCAGGGCGCAGAACAGGATCGGTTGGATGCCGTACCTGACGTTGAACAGGCCCTTGGGCAGGGAATGCGAGTTGTTCATGACCGACATCCCCAGGTAGAGCGCGGCCACCTCGAAGACGTAGGTGGCGAAGAGCACGCCCAGGACCAGGGTGGCGGTGTCCAGGCCTCGGGTGGCGACCACCAGCAGGAACCCGAGGGTGCCGATGACGATGGCGACCACGCCGAGCGTCTGCACCATCGACCAGTTGTAGACGAACAGGCTGACGCCGAGGTTGCCCTTGGTGGTGAGCGTGCCGTAGGTGCTGATCGACTTCTGCTGGGCGTAGGCGGAGTACTGCCCGAACATGAACTCCAGCGGGTCGCGGTAGATCGCGTAGTTGTAGGCCAGCCACCACCCGATCGCGATGATCGGAGGCAGCACGGCCGGCAGCAACCGGCGCAGCACGATGAAGCGCAGCAGCCGATAGGTGCTGGGGTACTGGCTCCGGCTGCGTCGCCACTCCACGATCACGATGAAGAGCGACATGCTCATCACCAGCACCCAGCCCTCGTAGCGGGAGAGCACCGCACCGGCCCCGGGTACGCCGGCGTACACGGCGAGCTCGCCGCCGCTGAGGGGCCGCCGTGCCGTGGCCCAGTGAGTCATTCCGGCCACGCAGCCCGACATGGTCAAGAAGAGCACCGGCTCGGTCAGTGCGGTGGTGTGCGCGTAGAGGAACGAGACGTTGGTCCACAGCACCAGCAGCGTCAGCAGACGCCCCGTACGCCGCAGGCCGAGGCGCGCCGCGGTGCGGTACATCGCAGCGCTGGTCCCGGCCAGGCAGAAGATGCCCAGCAGGGCCGCGGACCATCCCGTCCGCCACATCGTCAGGTCGGCGACGAACGGCACCAGCATCAGGTGCGGCACCGGCAGCCACACGGTGCCGAGCTGTTGGAAGCCGGGCGCCTTGTTGTCGAAGATGCGTCGCGCGATCGTCAGGTGCGAGAGGGCGTCGGAATACCACATCGCCGCGCCGTGCTGCACGGTGTAGATCGAGACGCCGGTCATCAGCAGCGCTGAGACCACGATGACGAATCCCGTCCCGGGCACCCGCCGCCCCAGCACGGGGGTGTCCAGGCTCGCCCAGATCTTCAGCGCCCGGCCGAGCATCCCTCGAGGGGTCTCGGCCGGGGCGCTGATCAGCCCGCGGTCAGTCGTCGCTGCCGTCACCGGGCTTGTCCTGCTCGGGTGCACGGTGCGGGTGCCGCGGGTCGCTGACGTGGCCGGGGTCGGTGGTGTGGCCCGGCACAGCCCGGTCCGCCTCGGCCTGTGCCTCGGCGGCCGCCTGCACCTCGGCCTGCGCGTCCGCCTCCTGCTGGGCATCGACCAGCAGCCGGGCGCGCTTGCGCAGCCGGCGTCCGGAGATCCACTGCGCGAGCAACAGCAGCAGGAGGAGACCGACGAAGGCGATGATCCACCACACATAGGTGGCCAGGTGGTGGACCTTGGCGGCCTGCGGGACGACCGAGTTGCTGTCCAGCGAGACGTTCTCACCGTCGGTGCTCTGCCGCACGATCAGGTCTCCGGAGAGGCCGTACCAGTTGCCCTTGGCGGTGACCAGGTCGTCGACCAGGGCCGACTGAAGCTGGCGACCGGAGGCCTGATCGGCCTCGCTGGGGCTCCACGAGGAGAGCATCAGCAGGTCGCGGCCGTTCTGGTGGAAGGCCTGGAACGCCGCGAACGGATCGGTCACGCCGACGCCGAAGTGGACGTCCTGCTGGTCGATCGAGCGGAACTCGTCCATCCGCAGCGGTGCCTGCAGGTCATCGACCTGCTTGCTGGTCGCGCCGACGAGCAGGCCCGAGGCCGAGGTGTCGATCAGCTGGGAGGCGCTGACCAGGTTGATGCTGAGCTGGTCGGAGTTGAGCTGCTGCAGCGCCTGCAGTACGCCGCCGGCGTTGGTCAGGTCGTCCGGTGTGGCCTGCGCGCCGAAGGCGGTGGTGAGGACGTTGCCGAGCGTCTGCGGGAATCGGGCGAACCCCGGGTCGGTGCTCTGCCCGCGCTCCGCGCTGACGGTGGAGGCCTTGCCGTCGAACGTCACCTTGATCGGCAGGTAGTCCAGCGGTCCGCCACAGCCGAAGGCCGAGCCTCCGGTGCCGCCGCTGGGAACGGCGTTGAGCTGGACCTGGAGGTTGTTGGAGAAGGCCAGCTGAGTGGCCGGCACGGTGAATGTCTTGTCGATCGCGGTGCTGTCGTTGGTCAGCACCTGCGAACCGATCAGCTGTCCGTTCCAGCTGTAGCTGAGCACCGCCTGCAGCGAGCTGGGCAGCTCGGCATACCGGCCGACCAGGTGCACCTTCATCTCCCGCACCGAGGCGCCGAAGTCGGACTGCTTGACGGTGACGGCGAAGTCGGACTCGCCGAGCCCCTGCAGCGCAGGAGCGGGCTGGCCGAGGTCGGAGAGGGTCTCGGACGTCCGCCCGCTCGGGACGCCGCTCTGAGCGAGCTGGGTGGCGGTGGCGGTGTCGCCCAGGACCAGGCTGTCGGATCCCAGCGCCGCCCCTGCGTCGGCCAGCCGGTCCGGATCGCCGGTCAGCGTCAGGGTCGGTACGCCGCCGGTCTCCTCGATGCTGGTCCGCACCTGGCCGCTGCCGCTCACCAGCTTCACGATCCGGCCCTCGGCGGGCGTCACGGCGGCCGCGCGGCTGGCGTCGTCCGGCGTGGTCACGGTGACGTCGGCACTGTTGTAGCGGTGCACCATCGCCGCCTCGGTCGAGAGCCCCGCGGCCTGGAGGGCGGCCGAGTCCGCCGAGGGCACCACGATGGAGACGGCCGTGATGCCGGCTCCGAAGAACGAGGCCAGCGTGGTGGGCGCCTGCGCCGTACCGCTGGCGTTGACCTTCACGTCGGTCAGCTGCACGTTGCCGTTGTTGGACTGCACGCAGGAGAGCTTCGGATCGGTCAGCGACCCGGCGAGGTAGCGGATCTGGATGGCGATGGCACCGTCGCTGACATCACGCTCGCTCACCGGGATGGTGACCGGCGCAGATGTCACCGAGGCGTCCTTCTTCACCGTCGCCACCACCTCGTGGTGGGCGAGGATCTGCACGCTGCCGCTCGCGTCGTTGTCGAAGACCAGCGTGCCGGTGACCTGGTGCGGCGTGAGGCCCTCGGGGATCGGGATGGTGATCGACTGAGCCTGGGTGTCGGTGCTCGTCGAGTAGGTGGTGCCGGGAGTGAGCACCACCGCGGTTGGAGGCGGTGCCGCGGCGGCGAGGCCGGGCGTGAGGAGGACACCGAGGGTGGCGGCCAGGGAGAGGCTCAGTGCGAGCGCGATTCCGGGGCGGGGGGCCAGGGTGCGACGCATTCAGGAAGCTCCACTCAGGTAGCGGGCGGGCGGATGGGAGTGGTCGGTGGGGCCTGCTGAGCTGCACGTGGCCGAGCATCGCTGTCGGCGGCACCGCGGATGCTGGCGTGACGGCCGGTGCTGTGCCTCTTCGGCCTCGAGTCGCTCATCGTGGCTCGACTCTAGTGCGACGCGACGTCGCGGGGAGCCGGGTCGGGAGAGGTCCGCGGCCAGACGTAGCGGTCGTAGACCAGGAAGTTGATCGTCAGGCTCACCACCGTGGCGCCGAGCTTGGCGGCCAGCGCGTCGAGGTAGTCGTGGTCGTAGACCTGGTGCGCGACGTGGTTGAGCGCCACGATCACCACTGGCTGGATCACCCACATGTTGATCGCCGTCGGCACGAAGAAGGTCAGCGCGGCGCGCCAGGTCAGGCTGGTGGCGCCGAAGGCGAACAGCGCATTCGCGACGAAGCTGAACACCATCGCCACACCGGTCGAGACGATCGTGGCGGGGACCAGGCCCAGGTGCGGCTCCAGCACGGCGAACAGCGCGAGGTCGAGCAGGGTGTTGAGGACGCCGATCCCGACGAAGCGGCCGATCCGGCGTACGAGGACGGCGGTGGCGCCCTCCGACGCGGTCGGGTAGCCCGAGGATGGCAGCCGCGGTGGCAGCGGCGGCAGCGTCATCGCGCCTGCCGCCGCTCCTGGGGCCGGCTGCGGACGCCGATGTTCGCCGCTTCGCCGCCGGCGTGGAACAGCGAGACGAAGTAGAGCGGGCGCTGCTTGGACTCCAGGAACGTGCGCCCGACGTACTCGCCGACCACGCCGAGGGAGAGCAGCTGGACGCCGCCGAGAAAGAGGATCACCGCCATCAGCGACGGATAGCCGCTGAGGTGGGAGACGCCGAAGACGGTGCGCACCAAGATGATCAGCAGGTAGATGAAGGCGAGCATCGAGACGACGATCCCGCAGTACGTCGAGATCCGCAGCGGAGCCGTGGTGAAGGAGGTGATGCCCTCGATCGCGAGGTCCAGCAGGTTGCTGACCCGCCACTTGGTGGTGCCGGCCGTCCGCGGGTCACGGTCGAAGAGGATCTCCTTCTTGCGGAACCCCACCAGGCTGAACATGCCCTTGGTGTAGCGCTCGGACTCGCGGAAGCGACGCATCGCCTCCAGCGCCCGGCGGGAGAGCAGCCGGAAGTCGCCGGTGTCGCGCTGGATCGGCACCCGGGTGGTGCGCTGGAGCATCCGGTAGAAGATCCGGGACGTGCTCTTCTTGAACCAGGTCTCTCCGCGTCGAGCGGCGCGCCGGGCGTAGACGTCGTCGTACCCCTCGTGCCAGGCCTCGAGCATCTGGCCGATCAGCTCGGGCGGGTCCTGGAGGTCCGCATCGATGATCACCATCGCGTCCGCGTCGACATGGTCGATGCCGGCCGCCATCGCGATCTCCTTGCCGAAGTTGCGCGACAGGCTCAGGTAGGCGGCCCGAGGCTCGTTGTCGGCGAAGCTCGCGATCTCCTCGAGGGTGTTGTCGCTGCTGCCGTCGTCGACGAAGAAGAACGTGAAGTCGTACTCGGTCAGCGAATCGGCCAATGAGGTCAACCGCGGCATCAGGACCGGCAACGACTCTTCCTCGTTGTAGGCAGGGATCATGATGCACACGGTCGGACGCGCGCCGAGCTCGGTCATGCTAGGTGTCCTCCTCGAGATGCCCGCGTGATGACAACGGGTGTGTCGGGTCGAGGTCATGCCGCGGGGCTTCACCGGATCCGCGTGCCGCGAGCGCCACCGAGTAGAGGGGGCGGTCGAGCACCTCGACGTAGGTGCGGCCGACGTAGCTGCCGATCACCCCCAGCACGATCAGCTGGACGCCGCCGAGGAAGAACATCGCCACAGCGAGGAAGGCCCACCCGGGGACGGAGTCGTCCGGGTCCAGCAGCCGTACGCCGAGGACGTAGAAGATGCCCACCAGCGAGAGGCCCGAGATCAGCAGGCCGAGATGGGAGATGAGTCGCAGCGGCTGGGTCGAGAAGCCCATGATGCCGTCCGCGGCGAGTCGCAGCATCTTGCTGAGGGGGTACTTGGACTCGCCGGCAAGTCGCTCGTCGCGGTCGAAGAGCAGCGCCTCCTGGCGGAAGCCGACCTGGGCGACGATGCCACGCATGAAGCGGTTGTGCTCGCGATACTTCGCGACCTCGTTGACCACCCGGCGGTCCATCAGCCGGAAGTCGCCGACGTTGCGAGGGATCGGGGTATCGGCGATGCGGTCGAGCACCCAGTAGAAGGCCGTCGCCGTACCGCGCTTGAAGGGAGTGTCCTGTCGTGAGCGGCGCTGCGCATAGACGACGTCGGCGCCGGCCTCCCAGCGTTGGAGGAGTTCCATGCTCACCGCGGGTGGGTCCTGCAGGTCGGTATCCATCACGATCACCGCGTCGGCCTCGGCCGCGTGGGCGGCGTCGATGCCGGCGGTGACGGCGAGCTGATGGCCGAAGTTGCGGGCCAGGCTGAGCACCGTGACCCGCTCGTCCTTCTCCCGGAGTGCGAGCAGCCGATCCAGCGAGCCGTCCTGCGAGCCGTCGTCGACGTAGACGAACTCGTAGGCGAGGTCGGGTCGGGTCCCGGTGGCAGCCACCAGCGCGTCGTGGAACACGGCGATGATGTCCGCCTCGTTGAAGACAGGCAGCACGTAGGCGACGCGACGGGGGCGATCGGTCATGGTGTCGGTGACTCTATCGGCGAGGCGCAACCGGACGGTGAGCGACAGGCCTGCTCGACCGTGTCGGTACCGGCCGTGGGTCAGTGCCGGTAGGTGCCGTGCAGGATGGCGCGGCCCGCGGTCTTGAACGCGAGGTTGAAGCTGACGACCGCAGGGGTGGCGTCGCTGTCGACCCCGAGCGTCTCCTCGGTCACCGCGTGCACCACGAAGAAGTAGCGGTGCACCTGGTCCCCGGCGGGCGGGGCCGCACCGACGAAGGCCTTCTCGCCCATGTCGTTGCGGCACATGAACGCATCGCCGGGCAGGTCGGCATCGGCGGCACCGATGCCGGTCGGCAGGCTGGTCACGTCGGCCGGAACGTCGACCAGGACCCAGTGCCAGAAGCCGCTCGGCGTAGGCGCGTCGGGGTCGAAGCAGGTCACGGTGTAGCTCTTGGTGCCCTCGGGCGCGTCGCTCCACGTCAACTGCGGCGAGGTGTTGCCGAACTCGGCCACCTGGTCGTCCTTGAGCGGCTCACCGGCGGCGACGTCGCTGCTGGTGAGGTTGAAGCTCGGGGCTGCCGGCAGCAACGGGTAGGGGTCCGGGGTCACCGGGCGGTCGAGCGACATGCGTCCTCCTGCTGGTCTGGATGCTGATCTGTGCGTGTGTGCGCCGGTCTGGATCGGGACGGCTCCTACCGGCTCGCCGTGTCGATCACGAACGTAGTCCGTTCTACGGGCCCGCGTCAGGCCGGGTACGTCGCGGCACGCGAGAATGTACCCGTGGATGAGAACACCCCGGCGCCGGCTCCCTCATATCCGGCCCATCCGGCAGGTTCGGCTGACGCCGACCTGCTCACGCCGTACCCGGTCGGGCTGCTGCTACGCGGACGGCGCGTCGTCGTCGTGGGCGGCGGACACGTCGCCCAGCGGCGGGTCCCGACGCTGATCGCCGCTGGCGCCGAGGTTGTGGTCGTCTCCCCGGAGGTGACGCCGGCGATCGAGGGGCTCGGCGAGGAGATCACCTGGCTCCGGCGACCGTTCGAGGAGCCCGATCTCGACGGCGCCTGGTACGCCATCGCGGCCACGGACTCGGCCGTGGTGAACGAGGCCGTCACCCGGGCGGCCGAGGAGCGCCGGATCTTCTGCGTCCGCTCGGACGATGCCAGCCACGGCACCGCGTGGACACCGGCCGTAGGCCGGCACGACGGCGTCACCGTCGCGGTGCTGAGCAACCGAGAACCGCGCCGGTCGGCGGCGCTGCGCGACGCGGTGGTCGAAGGGATGCGCGAGGGGCGTATCGCCGCCCGTACCTCTGCCACCCACACGCCGGGCGTCACGCTGGTGGGCGGCGGCCCCGGTGACCCGGAGCTGATCACGGTCGCGGGTCGCAAGGCGCTGATGGAGGCCGATGTCGTCGTTGCCGACCGGCTCGCCCCGCGCGAGCTGCTCGCCGAGCTGCCGGCCGACGTGGAGCTCATCGACGTGGCCAAGCTCCCGCGTGGCCGCTCGGCGGCCCAGGAGGAGATCAACCGGGTGATCGTCGAGCAGGCGCTCGCCGGCAAGCGGGTGGCCCGGTTCAAGGGCGGCGACAACTTCGTCTTCGGCCGCGGCTACGAGGAGATCATCGCCTGCCGCGAGGCGGGGGTTCCGGTGACGGTGATCCCCGGGCTCACCTCGCCGGTCTCGGTCCCGGGGCTGGCCGGCGTGCCGGTGACCCACCGTGGTGTCACCCACGAGTTCACCGTCATCTCCGGGCACCTGCCGCCGGGGCATCCCGAGTCGCTGACCAACTGGACCGCCGTCGCGCAGTTGCGCGGGACACTCGTGCTGATGATGGCGGTGGAGAACGCCCCCGCCATCGCCAGTGCGCTGCTCGTCGCCGGGCGGGACCCCGGCGTGCCGGTGGCAGTGATCTGCGACGGCTCGATGCCGACGGAGCGCACCGTGCTGGCCACGCTCGGGACGCTCGCCGATGTGCTGGACCGGGAGGCGGTGCGCCCGCCGGCGATCATCGTGGTCGGCGAGGTCGTCCGGGTGGCGCATCCCGACGCGTTCTAACGCTGCTGACTGTGCGGGCTGGGTAGGGCGGGGGCGTCGGGTTCGGCCCCGGGGCCCCTCGGGACAAGCCTCGCTCCGCACCTCGCTCGTCCCTCACGACGCGCTCCGGCTGCGGCAGCGTCCCTTCGCAGCCCCGTGTCCGGACCCGACGCCCCGACCCGACGGTCCGCACGGCACTCGTCAGCGGCGAGCTGTGACGTAGCAGGCCACAGCCGTGGCGGCGGCGACGTTGAGCGAGTCGACGCCCGCATGCATCGGGATGATGGCGCGCCGCGCTGCGGTGTGCTCCCACCGCTCGGTCAGGCCGTGGCCCTCCGAGCCGAGCACCAGCGCCACCTTGTCGACCCCGGCCACCGCATCCTCGATCGCGACCGAGTCCTCGGCCAAGGTCAGGGCGACGGTGGTGAAACCGGCTCGCTCGAGCATCGGCAGGGCGTCGTACCAGTGGTCCAGTCGCGTCCACGGCACCGAGAAGACGGTGCCCATGGCGACCTTGATCGAGCGCCGGTAGAGCGGGTCGGCGCACCGCGGCGCAAGCAGGACGGCGTCGAAGCCGAGCGCTGCGCCGCAACGGAAGATCGCCCCCACGTTGGTGTGGTCGACGATGTCCTCGAGCACGAGCACCGAGCGTGCACCGGCCAGCACCGAATCCACCGACGGCAGCGGGCGTCGCTGCATCGAGGCGAGCGCGCCCCGGTGGACGTGGAAGCCGGTGACCTCTTCGGCCAGCTTCTCCGAGACCACGTAGCAGGGCGCCTCGGAGGAGTCGAGCACCTCGGCCAGTCCGTCGAGCCACCGCGGCGCCATCAGGAAGGAGCGCGCGTCGAAGCCGGCAGCAGCCGCCCGGCGTACGACCTTCTCGCCCTCGGCCAGGAAGAGGCCCTGGTCGGCCTCGATCGACTTGCGCAGCTCGACATCGCGCAGGTCGCGGTAGTCGGCTAGCCGGGGGTCGTCGGCGGAGGTGATGTCGATCAGCTGTGCCATGCGGCCGAGCCGATCAGGCGGGCCAGCCGGGCGGGAAGTCCTTGGCTGCCTTGTCGTGCTGCTTCTGCAGCCTCTTGCGCGCCTTGGTCGCGATCCGGTCGCCGAAGACGGTGCCGGCGGTGTGGTCGGTCTCGTGCTGCAGGCAGCGCGCGAGCAGACCGTCACCCTCGAAGTGCACCGGCTCGCCGTCGAGCCCGACGCCGTCCACGGCCGCGAAGTCGGGCCGAGCGCAGTCGACGAAGGCGCCGGGGAAGGACAGGCAGCCCTCCTGGTCCTCGTCGAGGACGCGGTCGCGGCCCTCGGGCAGCGTCAGGACGGGGTTGCACACGACGCCCACGGTGCGCTCGCCGGAGGCATCGGGGCAGTCGAAGACGAAGATCGCCAGGTCCTCGCCGACCTGGCAGCCGGCCAGGCCGACGCCGTCGGCGGCATACATCGTGGCGACCATGTCGGCGGCGACGGCACGCAGGGCGTCGTCGAAGACCGTGACCTGCTGCTGGGCTCGGTGCATGACCGGCGTGCCCCAGCGGGTCATCGGGCGGACAGTCCCACCGTCGGGGAGCGGACCGTGCGGAGCGTTCACCCGCTCGTCAGCGGCTGCGGTGGAGTCGTTCACGGGGGAAGCCTAACCGTCGCACCGGTGTGAGCCGACCCACGGGTGAGGTCATGGACCAAGGTGTAACTGCGAGTTACAGTGCCACCATGTCCCTCCTCCAGATCCTCAAGGGCGGCGGTCGTCACGGTGTGCCGTCCACCGAGAACCGTGACCCGATCGGCTTCGCCGTCGCCGGCCTGAACCGGCTGGCGCAGAGCGACCTCCTCGACAAGTGGGGTGTTCGTCGCCAGACCGAGAAAGGCGTCTTCACCGTTACCCGCAGCGGCTTCAAGATGGCCACCAACGCGGGGCGGAGCTTCAAGCGGGCCGGCAACCGCAGCAAGGCGGGCGTGCGGGTGCCGAGCGCCACGCCGAAGGGCATCTTCGACCTGACGCCGAGCGAGGACGAGCAGATGCTCGTGGACGTCGTGAGTGAGTACGCCGCCGAGGTGCTGCGTCCGGCCGCCCACGACGCGGACGAGGCCTGCACGGCTCCCGAGGAGGTGCTCAAGGCCAGCCTCGAGATCGGTCTGCCCATCCTCGGTGTGCCGGAGGCGCTCGGCGGGATCTCAGAGACCCGGTCCGCTACGGCCGGCACGCTGGTCGCCGAGGCGCTGGCGAAGGGCGACCTGGGCCTGGCGGTCTCGGTGCTCGCTCCTGGTGCCGTCGCGACCGCGCTCGGCCTGTGGGGCACCGACGAGCAGCAGCAGACCTACCTGCCGCCCTTCGTCGACGGCACGGCCACCGGGCCCGGTGGTGAGCGCAGCGTCCCGGCGGCCAGCCTGGCGCTGAACGAGCCGACAGTGCTCTTCGACGTACTCGCCCCGGCGACGACCGCCACCCGCGCCGGTGACGGCTTCGTGCTCAACGGCGTCAAGTCGCTGGTCGCTCGCGGCAGCGAGGCCGAGCTGTTCGTGGTCGGCGCGTCCCTGGATGGCAGCCCGACGCTCTTCCTGGTCGAGTCCTCCGCGGCGGGTCTCTCGCTCGAGGGTGACCCGGGCATGGGCGTGCGCGCGGCCGGGATGACTCGCCTCGTGCTCGCCGACGTGAGGGTCTCGGCGGATGCGGTGCTCGGCGCCACCGATGGCACCACCTACACCGAGTGCGTCCGACTTGCCAGGCTCGGCTGGTGCGCGCTGGCCCTGGGCACCGCGCAGGCGGTGCTCGACTACGTCACGCCGTACGTCAAGGAGCGACAGGCGTTCGGCGAGCCGATCGCGCACCGCCAGGCGGTCGCGTTCGCGGTCGCCAACATGGCGATCGAGCTGCAGGCGATGCGGCTGGTGACCTACAAGGCCGCGTCGCGGGTCGCGCAGGGCATCGACGCCTCTCGTGAGATCGGGCTGGCCCGCAAGCTCTGCGCCGACAAGGCGATGCAGATCGGCCTGGACGGTGTGCAGCTGCTGGGTGGCCACGGCTTCACCAAGGAACACCCCGTCGAGCGGTGGTACCGCGACCTGCGCGCCATCGGGATCATGGAAGGGACGGTGCTCGTCTGATGGCGATCAACCTCGAGGACCCGAAGAAGTTCCGACCGCTGCGTGACCAGGTGCACCAGGTCGCGATGAACATGCTGCGGCCGATCAGCCGCAAGTACGACAAGGCCGAGCACGCCTATCCCAAGGAGCTCGACATGCTGGCGGCGATGGCCGACGGCCTGGCTGAGTCCGGTGCCGGCGAGGGCGCGGGTGCCGCCGGCGTACGTCGCGAGGAGTCGGCCGACGACGGCAACGTCAAGAACGGCTCGAACCTGGCGTCGGTGATGACCATCGCGGAGATGTGCTGGGGTGATGTCGGGCTGCTGCTCTCGATGCCGCGACAGGGCCTGGGCAACTCCGCCATCGCCTCGGTGGCCAACGAGGAGCAGGCCGAGCGGTTCAAGGGCGTGTGGGCGTCGATGGCGATCACGGAGCCGTCCTTCGGCTCGGACTCCGCCCAGGTCGGGACGACAGCGGTCAAGGACGGCGACCACTACGTCCTCAACGGCGAGAAGATCTTCGTCACCTCCGGTGAGCGCTCGGACGCCGTGGTGGTGTGGGCGACGTTGGACAAGTCGCTGGGGCGGGCCGCGATCAAGTCGTTCGTGGTCCCGAAGGGCACGCCGGGCATGAAGGTCGAGCGGCTCGAGCACAAGCTCGGCATCAAGGCCTCGGACACCGCCACCATCACCTTCACCGATTGTCGGGTGCCGGCCGAGAACCTGCTGGGCAACCCTGAGGTGAACACCAACGAGGGCTTCGCCGGCGCGATGGCGACCTTCGACAACACTCGTCCGCTGGTCGCGGCGATGGCGGTCGGCTGTGCCCGAGCCTCGTTGGACCTCACCCGGGAGCTGCTGGCCAAGGCCGGCGTCGAGGTCGACTACGACCGGCCGGCGCAGCTTCAGAGCGCGGCGGCGGCGAAGTTCCTGCAGATGGAGGCCGACTGGGAGGGCGCCTACCTGCTCACCCTGCAGGCGGCGTGGATGGCCGACAACCGCAAGCCCAACTCGCTGGAGGCTTCGATGGCCAAGGCGAAGGCCGGCAGGGTCGGCTCGGACATCACGCTCTCGTGCGTCGAGCTGTGCTCGTCGGTGGGATACGTCGAGACCGAGCTGCTGGAGAAGTGGTCGCGCGACTCCAAGATCCTCGACATCTTCGAGGGCACCCAGCAGATCCAGCAGCTGATCGTGGCGCGGCGCGTGCTCGGCCTGAGCAGCGCCGAGCTGAAGTGAGCGCCTCCCGCCGCCGCGCGGCTCACGTACGCCGAGCCCGTCGAGGTGTCTGCTGAGCGTGGCATCCGTACCGTGTGCGCCATGAAGACGCTCGTGGTCTCCGCGACCCAGGCCGAGGCGGCCTACGTCCCATCCCACCTCCCGGTCGTCGTCACCGGAGTCGGGAAGGTGGCAGCCGCCTCGGCTGTCGCGTCTGCGCTGGCACGTGCCGAGGCGGCAGGTACGCCGTACGAGCTGGTGGTCAACATCGGCTCGGCGGGCGCGTTGCACGATCACCTGGAGGGCCTGCACGAGATCGGCTCGGTGCTCAACCACGACCTGTCCGCCGACGTGCTGCGCGGGTTCGGCTACGACCCGAAGGAGTGGCTCGTGGTCGGAGCTGTCGACGGCCTGCGGCTGGCGACCGGCGACGTCTTCGTCAGCGACCCGGCGGTGCGGGTCGCGCTGGCCGCGCGGGCCGACCTGGTCGACATGGAGGGCTATGCCGTCGCGTGGGCCTGCCGTCAGGCGGGCGTGCCGGTGCGGCTGGTCAAGCACATCTCCGACAAGGCCGACGAGGGCGCCATGGACTGGCTCACCCTCGTCGACCTCAGCGCGCGTGCGCTGGGGGAGTGGCTGACGATCAGCCTTCCTCGCCCGTGACCTCGTCGGCGGACTCGTCTCCGAGCCCGTCCGTGATGCCGTCCGTGATGCCGGGCAGGTCCTCGCCGTAGTCACGCTCGACCTCGCCGGCGATGCGCGGCGGGATGTGCGGCGCGGGGCCCCGCGCCTCCACCGGCCGCTCGTCGGTGCGCTCGGTGGTCGGCTCCTCGGCCGGCGGTGGCACGGGCTTCGCCACCGTGTCCGGCCCTGGCGGGGTCTTGGGCGTGGCGCCCGCTGAGGACGGTCGGGCGGCGGGCGGTGCGCTCGGGGCCGGATCGGCGGATGCCGCGGGCTCGGCGGCATCGGTCGGCGCGCCCGGAATCGGGTCTGCGGGCGGGTTCACCAGGCCGCGGACCACTGTCGCACCCTCGCGCACGGTTCGGAACGGGTGGAAGCTCGCTCCGATGACGACGGCAGCGGCGTTCGCGCCGCGTCGGGCGAGCACTCGCGCGTGGGCGGTGGCCTCGGCGATGACAGGCATGGAAGCTCCCTTCGTTCGGTGACCTCCGTCCCGTACCCAGGTGCGTGGCTGCCACGCCCCGGCGGCGGGCTACGAACGCGAGCTGCGCTCGCTGCGACCCCGCACGATCCCGATGAACGTCTGCACCCGCGGGTCCTCGTCGTCGACTCGCCAGGCGAGCCCGACCTTGGTCGGCTCCAGGTCTGCGACCGGTCGCGCCACCGTGTCCTTGCGATGGAGCAGCCGGGCCACCGAAGCGGGCACGATCACGACCCCGCCGCCGGAGGCAGCGACCTCGATCGCTTCCTTCTCGGACATGGGCGGCCAGTTCAGCTGGGCGGCGGTCGGGGTCCAGCCCGAGCGGTGCGGCATCACGAGCTGCTCCTCGGCGAGCTCGGCCAGCGTCACCTCCTCGGCGAGGGAGAGGTAGTGCTCCTTGCCGACCACCACGACCTGCTGCTCCTCGTAGAGCGGGATGCAGTGCAGCCCATCGCGATCGATCGGCAGGCGCACCAGCGCCATCGACGCCTCACCCGACCGGATGGTGTCGAGCTGCTCGGTCTCGGCCACCGGGACGAGCTCGATGCGCTCCTGGGACCGGTCCCGCCACACGCGGGCCCACTTGTCCGGCGTCGCACCGGTGACGAAGGCGATGGTGAAGGTCACCGCACCAGTATCCCGGCTCCCGGGACGTGTGCCGACTAGACCGGCCGGACCAGCCGTAGCCCCGGGCAGGTAGTGACGTTAGTCGGGCAGCTCCGCTCGACCGGCGCGACTGCACGACCCGACCCGGCGGCCTGCTGAGGTCTCCGCAACGGACGGATCGACGAGACCGCGTGGCCCGTTCGGGCCATCTCGACGATCGTTGGGGGAGAATCACCTGACGATCAGGCTCTTCTTGGGGTTCGTGGGGCATAGTCGTTCAAACGGTCCCCGACCCCCGGAGCACGTCATGGCCACTTCCCAGCCGCACGAGCACACGATCGAGATCGGACATCTTGGTGGCGTGGTCGCCCGCGCCCTGCTGATGCTCGCCGAGAGTGTCCTGGTCCCGACGGCCATCCTCTACGGCTGCATGCGCACCGTCGGCACCCCCGCGGGGCTGGTCGGGGTGCTGGCCTGGTGCGGGCTGACGATGCTGGTCCGGCTCGTGGTCGGCGGCCGCGTGCCGTCCACAATGTTGCTGGTCGTCGGCATCCTGGTCGTGCGTACGACGATCGCCCTGGCCTGCTCCAGCGTCTGGCTCTACCTGCTTCAGCCCGTGGCCGCCTCGATCCTGATGAGCCTGGTGTTCGTCGGGTCCGCGCTGATCGGCAGGCCGGTCACCCAGCGGCTGGCGCAGGACTTCGTCCGACTCCCGGAGCGACTCCTCGCCGACCACCGGATGCGGCGGGTCTTCGTCGAGGTGGCGCTGATCTGGGGCCTGTCCCGGGCCCTCGACGCCGCGATCGGCTTCAACTCGCTGCACTGGGGCGCCGGCGCCGGCGTACTGGCTCGCGGGGCACTCTCCAGCGGCCTGACAGCGGTCTCGATCGGCGCCTGCGTCTACTGGGGCTGGCGGCGTGTCCACGCCATCCCGGGCGTCCAATTCCGCTTCGGTACGCCGCTGGCGGCCTGAGCCGACACTCCGGCATCCGGATGTCGCCCTGGATTCGTTTACCGGGCGCCCCACTGCTAACGTTCTTCTCGCAACGCGCGGGTGGCGGAATAGGCAGACGCGCTAGCTTGAGGTGCTAGTCCTCGTATAGAGGGTGGGGGTTCAAGTCCCCCCTCGCGCACGCGTTGTGAAGAGGCCCTGACCAGGGGAAACCCGGTCAGGGCCTCTTCTCGTTCCTGGCCAGATGTGCACCGGGCCGCGGCGTCCTCGTCGAGCACGGGAGGCCCCGTTCGGCTGAAGGCGCCCACCCTTCGGCTCTCGCTGCGACCGCAGGCGCAGAGCCGGGCGCCGACGGCTACAGCGGTCGGCTCACAGCAGCACACGGCCCTGCTGCGGTGCTGCGGTTCGCCTTTCCCGGGGCGGCCGGCTGCGCGGTACGGGCGGGAAGGTGCCGTGCGAGAACGGGCGTGAGCGCCAACGCGGCGAGGCAGCAGATCACCTGGAAGGCGATGAAGGCAGCCGGCACATGCAGAGCGAGCAGCGCGCCGGAGACGGCCGGGCCCGCCAGGGTGCCGACCGTCTGGGCGGTGGTCACCGATGCCACCGTCATCGCGGTGCCGCCCTCGGGTGCCAGCGAGGCCGCGAGCGGCGTCAGCACCGGGGCCATCACCGTCTCGCCCAGTGCCATCACCACCAGCCCGACCAGGAGGCAGGTGCTGGCTCCTCCGATCCCCGCCAGCGGCAAGCCGAGGATCAGCCAGACGGCGACCCAGGTCGTGGCGCACGCCGCGAGAAGTGCCGCGGGGTTGATGCGCCGAACCAGAAGCGTGATGGGTGTGGTGAGGAGGGCCACGGCGGTGGCGTTGATGGCCAGGCTGGTGCCAAGGTCCCGGGTGGACACGTCCAGTGCGGTGAGGGCGTAGGTCGGAAGCCCCGACTCGTACTGTGCGTAGCAGCCGAGCGTGAGTAGCGCGGTGACGGCGAGCAGCAGCGCGACGGGACGCTCCCGCAACAGATCGCGCATCCGCACCGAGGAGGGCTTGGGACGGCTCGTGAGGCCGGTCGCGGATGCGTGCCGGTCACGGGTCGCGACCCAGGTGATCGCCGCGGCTGCTGCCTCCGCCGACACGGCCAGCGCGAAGAGCGGCAGCATCCCGCGGCTGGAGGACAGGTCGGCGAGCTGTCCGCCGAGGAACCCGCCGGCGGCGATGCCGAGGTTGACCGCGGTGAAGCGCCAGGCGAACACCTCGTGGCGACGCTTCGATGTCCAGCCGAGCAGCACCACCGCGCTGGTCGGCTGGGCGATCGCGTCGGCACCACCGCACAGCAGCGCCGCGGCCCAGATCCAGCCGGCGTGGCCGGCGAGGCCAAGGCCGGCGATCGCGGCCGCGGCCGCGATCCGTGCCGCCGCCGAGACGGTTCCGGGGTGGTAGCGATCCGCCAGGCGGGCGCCCATCGGGGCGGCGATCAGAGCACCCAGGGAGAACAGGACGTACACCACCGCTGCCACGCCCGAGCCGAAGTGCCGGGTGTGCGCGATGTCGGCGAACAGGTACGGGACGACGGCGCCGTACCCCACCATGCCGACGAACGTGGCGAGGAGCAGAGCTGCGAGACGCATCCGACCCACCAGCATCGCCGCGACCTACCCTTTGTTCGATTTCGAAATTCGATTTCGAACAAAGGGTAGGCTTGCGGCCGTGACCTCGTCCAATGCCCGCGGTACGGCGCCGACCGCAGACCCTGGTGGAAGCCAGCAGTCAGCGGCCTCGCTGCGCGAATACGAGCGCGCGGTGGCGCTCTACATCTCCGCCGGCGGCGAGGAGACCGTGCAGCGGGTCGTGACAGCGATCAGCCGGATCACGCGCGGCTTCGACGTCCACTACCGTCGCCAGTTCGCCGAGCAGGGACTCACTCACGGCGAGTGGACGGTCCTGGCCGCGCTCGCCCAGGAAGGGCCGGACGCGTCACTGACGCCGGGACGGCTCGCCGAGATCGGTGCGGTCAGCCCCTCGACGATGACCCATCGTCTCGGCCGGATGAGCGAGCGCGGCCTCCTGGTGCGCAGCGAGGACGCCGGCAACCGCACGCGGGTGCAGGTCGCGCTCACCCGGACGGGCTGGGAGCTGTTCCGAGACGGGGTCATCGAGGCCGACGCCATCGAGGCGCGCGCGCTGAGCGTCCTGACGGCGCAGGAGCGCACCCAGTTGGCGGCGATGCTGGAGCGAGTGATGGCCCAGGTGCCCTGAATCCTCACGTGTCGCGGTGGGTGACGAGGCCGCCGCTGACGGTCAGCCTGATCGGCGCCGTCGCCACCTCGTCCGCGGGCGCTCGCACCGGGTCGACGGCGAACACCGTGACGTCGGCGCGGCAGCCGACGGCGATGCGGCCCGACTCCTGGGCGGTGCCGTCGGCCGCAGCGGCATGCGTGGTCATCCCTTCCAGCGCCATCAGGCCGGTGAGAGCCTGCTCGGGTCCGACCGGTGGCAGCGCGGAGTCCGGGGCCCGGCGCAACCGTGCCTGGGCCAGCACCTGGCGAGCGTCGTAGGTGGCGACCGGCCAGTCCGTCCCCAGCACCAGCGTGCCGCCGGCGTCGCGGATCTCCCGGCAGACCCACGCCCGCTCGGCGCGTTCGCTGCCGAGTCGCTTGGACCACTCGTCACTGTGGTCGGGCTTGGTGAAGGTGGCGTGGACCGGTTGCATCGAGGCCACGAGGCCTGCGCCGACGAGCCGATGGACCAGCTGGCGTGGCAGTGTCTCGAGGTGCTCGATGCGGTGCCTCACTCCGTGCGTGTCGACGTTCTCGAGGCTCTCGATGACGTGGCGTACGGCGGCGTCGCCGATCGCGTGCGTGACGGTCTGCACGCCGGCAGCAGCGAAGGTCTCCACCGCCTTGGTATAGGCGGCCGTGTCCCGCCATGACGCGTCGTGGCTCTGACCGTGGCAGTCGGGATGCTCCAGCCACGCTGTTCCGCCTTCGACGGTGCCGTCCATGAAGAACTTGACGGCCTCGACGGCCCACCGCCGTCCGCGGCGACGCTGGAGCTGAAGCAACGGCTCGGTGTCCATGCCCGGCATGCACCACGGCGCGATCCGCAGGCGAAGCGGGAGGTCGCCGGCCTCCTCGAAGGCGGTATAGACCGCGAGGGCATCGTCCTCCGCGTCCATCACGTGACCGCCGGTGACACCGGTCGCGGCCATGTCGTCGAGGACCGTGCGCAGGCGGTCGTGCAGGACGGACACAGGGAGCGTGGGAAGGATCGCATGGACGAGCTCCATGGCCGCGAACTCGAGCAGGTAGCCCGTCGGTCGCCCGTCGCCGTCGCAGACGACCTCTGCGCGCTGCTCGAACTCGCGGCGCCCCTCGACACCGGCCCGGCGAAGGGCCTCGGGACTGACGAGGGCCGAGTGGGCGTCGTAGAGGCGCAGGAAGACGGGCCGTCCCGGAAGGATCTCCTCGAGAACCGTGTTCGTGGGCTCGAGGCCGCCGAAGACGTTGTGGTCCAGGCCCCAGCCGATGATCCAGCCATCCACCTCCGCCGTCGCGGTTCGCAGGGCTCGGCGCAGGTCATCGAGGGTGCGGCAGCCACCGAGGTCGGCACCGCGGAAGGTCGCTGCGCCGAGGAGTGGGTGCATGTGGCCGTCGACGAGGCCGGGCGTGGTGACTGCTCCGTGCAGGTCGATCACCTCGGTCGCGGGGCCGCGGAGGGCGAGCGCGTCGTCATCGAGGCCGATGATCCGGTCGCCACCGATCGCGAGCGCGCCGGCGCGAGGACGGCTCTCGTCGAGCGTACGGATGTTCGTGCCGACGAGAAGGAGATCTGCGGTCCTCATGTGGCGGGCACCGCCTCGGTCCGGGCCCCCGGATCGTTCCCGGGCTCGGAGGTGGCCCCGCACGCGGAGGCGAGGCCGTTGAACACCTCGGGGCGGTTGCGTCGCAGCCAGAAGGCCCAGATGGCGCCGACGAGACAGGTCGCCGGGATCGTCCAGAGCACGACGTCGTTGACCAGGCCGGTGGTGCCGGTCAGGAACGAGATGTTCTTGGCGGCGAGCACCATCGCGAACACCATCAGCGCTGCGGAGAGCGCCGGGGCGACGACCGTGCGCCAGGCTCCCTCGTGCGTGCGGTTGCGGCGGAAGAACACGACCACCGAGGCCGCTGCGGCGACCTGCAGGAGCAGGATGCCGAAGATGCCCGGTGTGTTCACCCAGATCAGGAGCTGGGTGTAGGGGTCGGCGTGTCCGATCGCGAAGCCGGCCACGGTCGCCAGCGCCAGCGCGGTCTGTGCGAGGCCGGCGACGTACGGGGTGCGGGTGCGGGGGTGGATGCGCGCCAGGCCGGCGGGGAGCAGCCCCTCGTTCGCGATGGCCAGGGTGTAGCGGGTGACAGCGTTGTGGAAGGCCACCAGGCTGGCGATGACGCTGGTGACCATCAGCAGGTGCATGACGGTGCTGAACCAGGTGCCGACGTAGCGGTCGGAGGCGGTGAAGAACATGCCGACGGGGTCGGCGCTCGCCGCGCCGACGGCGTGAGCGGAGCCGAAGGCCTGGATGATCGCCCACACGATGAAGGTGTAGGTGAGCGCGAGGATCGCCACGGCGGCGTACGTCGCCCGCGGGATCGTCGTGCGCGGCTCGCGCGTCTCGGAGCGGTAGATCACGGTCGCCTCGAAGCCCATGAACGCTGCGAACGCGGTCGGCAGGATGACCGTCATCGGACGGATGAGCAGGTGGTGCGGAGCAAACGAGGTGAGGCTGATGCCGGCACCCCCTTGGACCAGGATGGCGACCGCGAGGATCAGTAGGAGGCCGGTCTCGGCGGTGAGCAGGACGGCGAGGAACTTGGCCCCGAAGTCGACGCTGCGGAAGCCGACGAACCAGACGATCGCGACGCCGGCCAAGGCGTAGGCCCACCAGGGCAGGTCGATGCCGAAGAGATCGGAGAAGGTGCTCTCGGCCGTCACCCCGAGCAGGCCGTAGACGCCGATCTGGAGGGCGTTGTAGCACACCAGCGCGACCAGGGCGGCGATCACGCCGGCGGTGCGGCCCAGGCCCACGGCGATGTAGGAGTAGAACGCGCCGACGTTGTCGATGTGGCGCGACATCGTGGTGAAGCCGACCGCGAAGATGGCCAGCGCGATGCCCGCGAAGACGTAGGCCGCGGGTGCCCCGATGCCGCCGATCATGATGGCGAGCGGAGCAACGCCGACCATCACCATGAGCGGTGCTGCGGCCGAGACGACGATGAAGACGAGATCGCGGGCGCCCAGGGCGTTGTGCTTGAGCCCGGGAGCGGCGACGACGGCGGGTTCCGAGGAGGAGAGCGACATGAGGCAGTCCTAAAATCGAAAACGATTAGATTTAGATAGTGGTGTAGCGTACGTCTCACTCGGCTCGATGGGAAGAGGTCTTCGTGGCTCAGATCACCAGGCGCAGTGCTGGCCGCCCCCGCAAGGCGGTCCTCGACCGCGCCCGCATCGGGACGGCGGCCCTCGAGCTGGTCGACGACGCCGGCGACTTCACCCTCCCGGAGCTGGCGCGCCGGCTCGGCGTGCAGACGGCGTCGCTCTACCACCACGTCGACGGTCGGGCCGGCGTCATCGAGCTGCTGCGGGAGCAGGTGAGCGACGCGATGGACCCCACCGCGCTCGACGACGAGCCGTGGGATGTCGCGCTGGCCGGCTTCTTCCGCTCCTACCGCCAGGTCTTCGCCGCCCACCCGAGGGTCGTTCCGCTCCTGACCACCGCCACGGTCCGCTCCGAGGCGGTGATCCGCGCCTACGACCGCATGGTCGCCCGCCTCGCGGAGGCCGGCATCCCGTCCGAGAAGGCCATGCGCATCCTCACCGCGCTCGACAACTTCGTGATCGGCTCCGCACTGGACCTGGCCGCCCCCGACGTCATGTGGGAGGTCCCCGAAGGCGTCGAGGTGCCCTCGCTCAGCGCGGCGCTCGCGGCTCAGCCGGTCAATCGCAAGCGTGCCGACGAGGCCTTCGAGGAGGGCCTGGGCCGGCTGCTCGGCTCGGTCGCGGCGGAGTTCGGCGTGACCGTGACCGCCGCCCCCGTCCTGCCAGGAGCGGCATCGTGATCAACGACCGTCCGACCATCACCATGACCAACTGGCGCGAGCCAGACATGGTCCGCCATGCCTTCCAGCGGATTGAGGAGTTCCAGCCGACGGCGCTGATCTCGCGCGGTGCAGGACCTGTCGCCGACCTACCGACCGCGCTGGACGCGTTCGATCTGGGCGATCTGGGCGACCTGCGGGTCTCGGCCGAGCTCGGCACGGTCCGGGAGGTGCTGGATGCGACGGAGACCGACAGCTGGCTCGTGCTGCACCGCGGCCGGCTGCTCGTCGAGGAGTACGCCGCTCCCATGACCGCCGCGACCCGTCACCTGCTGATGTCGGTGAGCAAGTCGATCGTCGGCGCGGTCGTGGGAGCGCTGGTCGACCGTGGGGTGCTCGATCCCTCGCGACCGGTCGCCGATGTCGTCCCCGAGCTGGCCGGCAGCGGGTACGACGGCGCCCGGCTGCGCGACGTCCTGGACATGCGCAGCGGCGTCCGCTTCAACGAGGACTACCTCGATCCCGAGGCCGAGGTCTGCCTGCTGGACGAGTCGGTGGGCTGGGCACCCCGCTCCCATGGCGGCCCGGCCACGCTCAAGGACTTCCTCCGTCGAACGGTGGCGGATCGTCCGCATGGTGGCCCCTTCCACTATCGCAGCTGTGAGACCGACGTCCTCGGTTGGATCTGCGAGGCGGCGACCGGCCGGCCCTTCGCCGAGCTCGCCTCCGAGCTGCTGTGGTCCCGCTTGGGCGCGGAGGCCGATGCCGCGATCTGCGTCGACGGCGAGGGCACCGGGGTCTTCGACGGCGGCATCTGCGCCACCGCGCGCGACCTGGCGCGCTTCGGCCTGATGCTGCTGCACAGCGGTGTCTCGGCCACGGGGGAGCGGGTGCTGAGCAGCACCTGGATCGACGACATCGTCGCCGGCGAGGACGACATCACCGCCGCGTTCGCCGCGGCACCGGAGGCGAGCATGCTCCCGGGTGGCTCCTACCGCAGCCAGTGCTGGGTGCCAGCGGGGCGCGAGACGGTCATGTGCGTAGGCATCCACGGCCAGTTCGTCTACGTCGACAGGGCGGCCTCGGCGGTCATCGTGAAGCTCTCGAGCTGGCCCATGCCGTGGGAGGGATCGCGGATGGCCGCCGCCCTGCAGCTCTTCGCGGCGGTCGGCGACCGGCTCCGGCGCGCCTGACCGGTGCCGTACGCCTGCCACTGACCGGGGGCCCGGTCTTCGGAAAGGTCACGCAGACGTGCGCCGCTGCTGGTGAGCCACTTGCCGTCTACGGCGGGCGCTTCAGCGACCTGAGCCTTCGTGACAACGAGCCGCAGCACTGGCTTTTTCTGACCTCCACGAAACCGTACCGGTCATCCAGTGCGCTGCAGATCCGCTGCCCCCCGGGTGCGCAAAGAGGGCCTGACCAAGGCGTCCTGCTGGTGGCGATGGCGATACCGCTGCCGCTAACACGGCCTTCACCGCGCTGACCTCGGCGTGGACCGCACGGGTGGACCAGGCCGCCCGCAGCTGACTGGCCGACGTCCCTGGAGCCGAGGTGACGACTGTCGACCGCGACGGCACCACGTTCTATGTCCATGTCCGTACGCCGGATGGGATTCGCCGACAGCCGCGCTGGTGCATCGTCTGTCCCCACTCGTGCCTCCGGGATCGGCGTGATGATCGAGACGACCATGGGCAGGGTGGGCGATGCCGGCGATGTCCGCTGACAGCGGAGGTCGCTGGCAACCATGCGGCCGAGCGGGCGTTAGCCGAGCAGACGACGCTTGGCGTCGGCAAACTCGCCGTCGGTGAGCAGGCCCTGCTCATGCAGGGTGGCGATCTTCCGGAGCTGGTCACCGAGTTGGTCGGTGGAAGCCGCACCCGACCGACGGTGCGGCGGCCTTTTAGGCCGCGGACGGTGGCGTGGCTCGTAGGCGGCTGCCTCGGCTCGTTGTTGGGCGTGGGCTGTCTGTCGTCGGCCGACGGAGTTGGCCGTGGGCTGTCTGTCGTCGGCCGACGGAGTTGGCCGTGGCCGTGGCCGTGCCGGCGATGACAGCGGTGCGTGGAGCAGACTCTCTTGACCGGGCGACCACCTACAAGGTTGACGCAGCGTTTCGTGCCTCCTGGCCGACCCTTGCAGCTGTCAGTGGGAGGAGGGCGAGCGCACCCGCCAGCGTCATCGCGGCGGCCCCCCAGAAGAGAACGACCAACCCCGCGGTATGGGCAACGACCCCACCGGTGAGGGCCCCGATGGCGAGGCTGCCCCAGGCGATGAGCCGGTGCGTGCTGATCACGCGACCGAGGAGGTGCAGCGGGACGATGCGCTGCCGCATCGTCACTGTGCCGACGTTCCACAGAGCGACACCCAGTCCACCGAGCGCGTACGCCGCACCAATCGCCACGACGTTGTGGGTCAATACGGGCGCGATGATCTGTCCAGCCTGGGTCACCGTGTTGATCGCGAGGAGGGCCCGCAGGTCCAGCGCCCTGGTCGCTGCTCGGATCAACAGCGACCCGAGCACGCTCCCGACGGCCGAGGCGGCCAGCAACAGCCCGAACCCGCGCGGGCTCAGCCCGAGCGGTGAGCCGGGACCGACGGCATAGAGCACGAAGACTCCGGCGGCAGCGGCACCCGCGAAGTTGGTCACGGCTACGCAGGCGCACACAGAACGCAGCGCCGTACTTCGGGCCAGGAACCGCACGCCGATGGCGATGTCGGACCGTAGCGAAGTGACCTCCGTCGGTTCGTCGCGACGTGCCCTGAAGGTGCCGGTGAGCGCGATCAGCATCCCCGCGGCAACAGCCCACACCATGGCCGGCCCGCCGAGTGCCAGGCCGACGCCGACCCCAGCGAGTACGCCGCCGAGTGCCGGGCCTGCGAACTGGTTCGTGGCTTGGTCGGCGATCTGTTGGAGAGCGTTGGCACGGTCAAGCTGGGTGCGGTCGACGAGCTGAGGCACGATGGCCGAGGCCGCCGTCGCGTAGAACGTCTCCGCCACCCCCGCACTGAATGCCACGAGGTAGATCGCAGCGATCGAGCTGATCCCGACGACAGCGAGGAATGCCGACAGCGCGAGGATCATCGCGCGGACCAGATTCGCGCAAAGCAAGATGATCCTGCGGTCCGAGCGGTCCACGATCGCGCCTACCGGAAGCGACAGGAGCCAGGGGAGCATCGCCGCGGTGCCGACGCCGGCGATCGCGAGCGGGGCATCGGTGTAGGTGCGGGCAAGCAGCGGCAGGGTGACCTTGAGCGCGCCGTCGGCCAGACTCGACAACGAGGCGGCACTGAGGAGCCGCCAGTAGCTCGCTCCGAGCCCGGCGCTGGTCGAAGCGCTGGTCGAAGCGCTGGTCGAAGCGCTGGCCGGACCGCTGGCCGGACCGCTGGGGATGGTGGTTGTCACGTCCGAGACGGTATAGATTGGATACCGGTATCTACAACGCTACTGGGGGATCCGATGAGCAAGGCCTACAACGTCATGGCCGCGACCTGTCCCAGCCGCACCGTGCTGCACCGGATAGGCGCCCGATGGACCGTGTTCGTCGTCAACGCCCTGGCTGCTGGGCCGATGCGGTTCACCGAGCTCAAGGCGCACATCCGTGGCATCACGTCGAAGGCCTTGACCGAGACACTCCGTGCGATGGAGTACGACGGACTGATCTTGCGCACGGACTACGGCGGCAACCCGCCGCACGTGGAGTATGCGCTGACACCGCTCGGTCACTCTCTCCTCGGCCCACTGCGTGCGGTGCGTGAGTGGGCCGAGACCCATGTCCCGGACATCGAGTCGGCCCGTGCTGCAAGATCAACGACAGGCTCGTGAGGAGACAGGGGCTGACGTAGGCAGCGAGCAGCTAGTCGAGGGGATCAAGTCCGGTGACGTGGTGTCCGACGGATCCCTCGACGTTGTAGCTCAGACGGCGATGGCCCGGATCGCGCACTGACGCTGACCGCGCGCGAGACGGTGGCTACTTGACCGCAAGCACGTCGATCGGTCGGATGTCGGCGGCCTCCGCCAGCAGGTCCGAGCTCACCTCCTGGAGCGCGGCCGGGATCTGGCCGCTCACGTGTGCCTGGCGCGCCTCCTCGCTCTCGAAGGTGTCGAAGATCCCGTAGGTCACCTCGTCGAGTCGGAACGCGTACCAGGTCACGGTGCCCTCCTCTTGGGCCGCCAGCTCGCGGCCCTGTTTGAGAAACGCACCGAGATCGTCGCCCTTGCCGGGCTTGGCCTTCAAGATGGCGAGCAGTCCTCGGTCGATGGCCATCAGATGGGTCCTTTCGTCGGGATGTCTTCGACGTTACGACCGCGGTGGTGGCGCCCCGGGAGGTCGCTGTCCCGAGCGTCGCTGATGCTCACCGCGAGCGCGTGCCGCGCGCTTGCTCCCACCCGGAGGTCAGTGCCCGCAGGCGGTCGGCCAAGCCCTCCATGGCCCACGCCGGCGCGTCGGCGAGGAGGGCATCTTCGAGGGTGAGCTGGGCAGGAATCACCTCGTCCACGAGGGTGGCACCTGCGTCGGTGAGGGCGAGCAGGGACGAGCGGCCGTCGGCCGGATTGGCCGACCGGCTCAGCAGTCCCCGCGCCTGGAGGGCGTTGAGTCGCATGGTGATCGCGGAGCGCGGGGCCAGCAGTGTCTGGGCCAACGACGTCGGGCTCAGAGGCTCGTCGGTGCGGCGCAGCGCGGACAGCACGTCAAGCTCGCCGCGGGTGAGCCCGTAGTCGGCGAGAAAGGCGTCGCTGGCTTCGAGGATGAGCCGCGAAGCGCGCAGCACGCGGTGGATCACCCCGAGGCTGGTGAAGCTCAGGTCCGGGCGCAGCTGCGCCCACTCACGCTGCATCTGGTCCACGGCGTCATCGTCGGGCCGGTCGTCTGCTTCCTGATCCATCCGGCTCCTCCGGTCCCGTGGACGTCGCGTCGTCAACGACAAGAGTAGTTCATTCCTGTAGTAACCTTGAGCTACTTCATTCCTGTAGCATCTCGGAGCGTCAATGATTCAGGCCACCCCGCCGCGGTCCTGGTGGGCGGCAGTCTTCGACCTGGGCCCGCACGCCGGCGCCCACTGGACCGCCCTGCGTGCAAGCGTGGCGATCCTCGTTCCGCTGGTGGTTTGCTGGGCGTCCGGTCGCGGCGACCTGCTGCTGTATGCGGCGATCGGTGCCTTCACCGCCCTGTACGGCCGGCACGAGCCGGCTCGGGTGCGCCTGACGATGCAGGGGCAGGCGGCCGCGCTGCTGGTGGCCGGCGTCGTCGTCGGCGCCCTCGTGGCGACCGTCCCGTTCCGGCTGTGGTTGCTCGTCCCGGTCGCGGCCCTCTGGGCCGGCGTCGCGGTGGTGCTGGCTGAGCTGGGCCGATGGCATCCGGCCGGAGCCCTCAACCCGGTCTTCGCCCTCACCGCCTCGGCAACGGTCCCGATCGCGCTGGGCACGGTGCCCGCAGCCGCCCTCGCTGCGGCCGGCGCGGCGGTCTTCGCGCTGCTGCTCGCGCTCCCGGGCCGCACCGCCCCCGGCGGCGGCGAGCCGGTGCGGTCTCGGCTGTCGTGGCGCGACCTACGACCCTCCGAACCGGTGGGCCGCCACGCCGCCCGCTATCTGCTCGGCATCGCCGCCGCCGGTCTCGCCGTCGCCACCAGCGGCATCGGCCACCCCTACTGGACCTTCGTCACGGCATCCGTCCCCATGTCGGCACCGGACCTGCACGCCCGCCTCACCCGCGCTGCGCAACGCGTGATCGGCACCGCCGCCGGTCTCGGCGTCGCAGCCGTCGTCCTGGCCGCCCACCCCAGCAGCTACGCCGCGATCATCGTGATCGCCGCGCTCCAGGCGTGCACCGAGCTGACGACCGGGCGCAACTACAGCCTCGGCCTGGTCTTCTTCACCCCGATGGCCCTTCTGCTCGGCGACCTCATGCTGCCCGCCTCGATCGGCACCCTCCTGGCCCAGCGCGCCCTCGAGACCGTCATCGGCCTCACCATCGCCCTGGCCGCGACTGTCATCACCCACGAAAGGCGCACGCCTACCAGCCGGACACCACCGCGCGATCACGTGCTCGATCACGTGTAGGGCGTGCACGTGGCGGCGGACCTGCCCCGGGGACCACGGGCTGCTACCAGCCGCGCGGTCCGACGGCGTAACGGATCTCCTCTCGCCGGCGTCGACTGGAGCTGGAGGTCAGGCCGGCATGTAGATGGAGGTCGTGGTGAGGTAGGCGTCCAGGCCCTCCGGTCCGAGCTCCACGCCGAGGCCACTGGCCTTGTGGCCCCCGAATGGTGCCGTCATGTCCATCGAGTACGAGTTCACGCCGAACGTGCCGGACTCGATGCGCCGGGCCAGGCGTAGGCCGCGGTCGGGATCAGCGGTCCATACCGTGCCGGCCAGCCCGTAATCGGAGTCGTTGGCGGCCGCTGCCGCGGCGTCGTCGCCGCCGTCGTAGGGCAGCACCGACAGCACGGGCCCGAAGATCTCCTCGCGGGCGATGCGCATGTCCGGCTCGACGTCGCCGAAGACGGTGGGCTCGACGTACCAGCCGCGGGGGTGCGACTCGGGGCGACCTCCGCCTGTCGTCGTGCGGGCACCTTGCTGGCGTCCGGAGGCGATGTAGCCCTCGATCCGGTCGCGTGCAACGGCGGACACGACCGGGCCGATGTTGGTCGCAGGGTCGGTCGGGTCGCCGACCGACATGGCTGCGACCGTGGCGGTGACGGCGTCGAGGACCGCGTCGTAGCGATGGCGAGGCACGAGGATGCGGGTGTTGTTCACGCACGTCTGGCCGTTGTTGGCCAAGGCGACGAACGGGATGCTGCGCAGGAAGTCCTCCACGGGCGCATCGTCGAGCAGGACCGCGGCTGACTTGCCGCCGAGTTCAAGAGTGACCGGACGCAGCAGCTCACCGCACAACGACCCGATGCGCCGACCGGCGGCAGTCGAGCCGGTGAAGGAGATCTTGTCGACATCGGGGTGGGTGACCAGATACTCGCTCACGTCGCGGTCAGCGGCGACGATGTTCACCACACCCGGCGGCAGCCCGGCCTCCGCGACCGCGTCGGCGAAGAGGTAGGAGCTCAGCGCCGTCTCAGGAGAGGGCTTGACGACGACGGTGCAACCGGCCGCCAGGGCGGGAGCCAGCTTGAAGTGGATCAGGCCGATCGGATAGTTCCACGGGATGATCGCGCCGACGACGCCCACCGACTCGCGATGCAGCACGGTGGAGCCGCGCTGTCCTTGACGCACCTCGTCCGGTTCGAGGCTCCGGGCCAGACCGGCGTAGTAGCGCAGGTGCGCCGCGGGACCGGCGCTGTTGGCAGCACCTGCGAACCGGATGGGCGTGCCGACCTCGTGCGCGACGAGCTGGGCGATCTCAGCGGTGCGCTTCTCGAGGCTGTCGGCCAACGCCTCGAGATGGGCGGCACGCTCGTGGCCCGGCAGCGCGCGCCAGGCGGGGAGTGCCCTGCGGGCCGCGATGACGGCTCGATCGATGTCGGCGCGCGTCCCGACGGGAGACGTCCCGAGCACCTCCTCAGTCACCGAGGACACCGAGGAGAACGAGTCCGTGCCTGCCGGTGCGGTCCAGTCGCCGTCGATGAAGAATGCGTTGCGGTCCATGAGGTCGCTCCTGTTCGGTTCGATGCCTTCAGTCGAAGGCGATGACGCCACGGATGTTCGTACCGGCTCGGAGATCGGCGAAGGCCTGGCCGATGTCCTCGAGACGGTACGTCGTCGTCACGAGCTCATCGAGCATGAGCTCGCCGTCGGCGTACAGCTGAAGCAGCCGCGGCATCGCTTCCCGGGGATTGAGATTGCCGTAGAGGCAGCCTTTGATCTCCTTGCAGTAGCCGACCAGCTCGGCCAGGGAGAACGGGACCGAGGTCTCGGTCAGCGGCGTGATCGCGACGGGCACACATGTCCCACCCTTACCGGTGAGAGCGAGCGCGCCGGTCATGATCTCGGCGTGCAGCACGCCCGGCGTCACGATGACCCGCTCGGCCATGGCACCACGGGTCAGCCCCTGCACCAGCCGGATCGCCTCGGCAGACGAGGCGACGGCATGGGTCGCGCCGAAGCGCAGGGCGCTCTCACGCTTGAACTCGAGGGGGTCGACCGCGACGACGTGGCGTGCCCCTGCCATCTTGGCGCCCTGGACCGCGTTGATGCCGACGCCGCCGACGCCGATGACCACGACGGTCTCGCCCGGGCGGGTTCCTGCTCGGTTGACCGCCGCGCCCCAGCCCGTCGTGACGCCGCACGAGACGAGAGATCCCGCGCTGAAGGGCAGCTCGGGTTCGATCCGGATGAGCGAGTCGGTGGCCGCCACGATGTGCTCGCTGAAGGTTCCGACCTGCATCATCGCGCGCACGGGCTCGCCGTCGAGGAAGCGGCGCGGTTGACCGTCGGTCACCATGCCGATGCTGAACAGCTCGGCGCCGCGGTCACAGATATAGCTCTGTCCGGTCGCACACCAGCGGCACCGACCGCACGCGGGGATGAAGGAGACGGCGACGTGGTCGCCGACGGCGAGATCGCTCACCCCGGGACCGACCTCGACAACGACGCCCGCGCCTTCATGTCCGCCGATGAGGGGAAACATCTCCGGCACCGCCTGTCCGGCAGCCTTGAGCTGCTGGACGACTTTTTCTGGGAGGACGGAGTCACCGGTGTCGTAGTGATCGTCGGAGTGGCAGACCCCGGCGGTGACCATCTTGACGACGGCCTCGCCGGCCCGCGGAGCGGCCAGCTCGACCGTGGTGACTTCCCAGCCTGTGCCGGGACCCCGGCTCACGGCGGCACGTGTCTGCACGTCCACTCCCTTTAATCGTTGGCAAATCAGATGAATGATATAACCAGATTATGGACGCGGGTCAAGGCATCTTGGCGCGGGTCGGTTTCGAGCGGAGTGACCGCGGCAACCGCAGCTGCCTGGGGACCTATCGGCGATGGTCTCCCGGCGGCATCACGCTGAGATCGGCCTCGCCAAGGCCGTGCAGGTGCCAGCCGTCGGCCGTGACATCGATCGTGAGGCTGAGCCCGTCGACCCGGAGGCCGTGAACTCCCAGCGGTAGGTATCGCCCGGGGACGGAGGGAGCGCACATCATCCGCTGCTGTGGGAAGTCGGGATCCAGACGCAGCAGGGTGCGGAGAAAGGAGAGCGGAGCGGCCGCAGCCCAGGCCTGGGGCGAGCATGAGGTCGGGTAGGGGACCGGGGAACGGAACTCGTCCCGGTCGAAGCCGCTGAACAGCTCGGGCAGCCGGTGGGCGAAGTGGCCGGCGGCATCCAGGAGGCCGGTGATGACGCGTTGGGCCTCGTTCACGAAGCCGTAGCGCATCAGGCCCGCTGCGCACAGGGCGTTGTCGTGCGGCCACACCGAGCCGTTGTGGTACCCCATCGGGTTGAAGCGGCCCATGCTCGTCGCCAGCGTGCGGATGCCCCAGCCGGTGAACATCTCAGGGGACAGCAGGTGAGCGGCGACGGATGCGGCCTTGTCATCGTCGACGATCCCGGTCCACAGGCAGTGCCCGATGTTGGACGTCAGGCTGTCGATCTGTTGCTTGTCACCGTCCAGTCCGACGGCGTACCACCCACGATCGGGGATCCAGAAGGCCTCGTTGAAGCGCTGTTTGAGATCGGCCGCCTTGGTGCTCCAGGTGCGATGACCGACATCGTCGCCCGCAGCGTGGGCCAGGTCGGCGCGGGCCAGGAATGCGGCGTAGGTGTAGGCCTGCACCTCGGCCAGGGCGATCGGGCCGGCAGGCAGGCGACCGTCGGCGAAGCTGATGCCGTCCCACGAGTCCTTCCAGCCCTGGTTGAAGAGGCCCTGGTCGGTACCGCGCTGGTACTCGACGAAGCCGTCGCCGTCGCGGTCGCCGGTGTTCTCGATCCAGTCCAAGGCCCGGTCCGCGTGCGGGAGGAGCTCCTTGATGGTCGTGGGGTCACCGCCCCAGCGGGCCAGCTCCCCGAGCAGCATGACGAACAGCGAGGTCGCGTCCGCAGTGCCGTAGTAGACACGGGCTCCACCCAGCGTGAGATCGACGGCGGTGAGACCGAACCGAATCTCGTGGAGGATCCGCCCGGGCTGCTCCTCGGTCACGGCGTCGGTCAGGGCGCCCTGGTGATCTGCGAGGGTCTGGAGGGTGCCGACGGTCATGCTGCTGTCCAGCGGCAGCAGCATCCACGAGGTCAGGATTGAATCGCGCCCGAAGAGTGCCATGAACCACGGTGCGCCGGCCGCGACGACGGCCCGATCGGGGTGCTGGTCGTCGAAGATCCGAAGCGCGCCGAGATCCTCGATGCTGCGTTCCAGGACCGCGGCCAGCCCGGGATCTCCGGTGGTCAGGTCGGGGATGCCGTGGCGCCATTCGTAGAACAGGCGGGCCGGCTTCACGTATCCGACGGTGTCGCTGGGCTCGTGGTGGCCGGTGAGCCGAACGCCGTCGAGGACGGGTGCCACGTGCACGGTGACCGTGCGTTCGCTTCGAGCCGGGACGATCAGGTCCCAGCTCAACGCCTGAGGTGCGAGATCAGGCTCGCCATCGGCTCGTACGTGCACACCGGGATGGTGGCTGCCCCGGGTCCGCGAGATGCCGATGCCATCGGCATCCACGGCCCGCGTGATGTGGTCGAGCGGCTGGGTGCGGCCGTCCTTGACCTCGAACAGGTCGGCGAAGTCTGCGTCTACGCACAGCCTGAGCACGCCCGCGGCCTCGGTGGCGGCCAGGTTGCGCAGCGTGATCCGCTCCCTCATGCCGTCACCGATGTGACGGTTTCGGATCACCAGCACCGTGCTGTCACCGAGACCGGCGACCGGCGGGATCCGGCCGAGGTACGTCGCGTGGTAGGGCTCGACCTGTTGCACGTCGAGCAGGGTGGGCGCGATCCCATCGAAGGTCAGCGTCCACCGTGACAGGACGCGTGTGTCCCTGGCGAAGAGGCCCTGGCTGCCTGAGGCCTGGATGTCCCCTCCGCGCTCGCTGATGCAGAACGTGGTGCCCTCGATCAGGGTCACCGTGTTCGCCACGCCTGAGTCGCTGGCCGGCGCGGAGTCGGACGTCCAGGGTGTCGTCACCGGGATCGCTCGGTCATGCGACCACCTCGACCGGGAGATCGGCCTCGAGGTGCAGCTCGTGGATCGAGGACGGGTTCGTCAGGACGCGCTCGTAGAGCTCCACGTGGTCGCGAACCATCCGGGGCAGTGAGAAGCGCTGCTCCGCAGCGGCACGGCAAGCTCCCCGATCGAGGACAGGGATGCGCCCGATGGCATCGCTGAGCTCACCCTCGTCGCGACACAGGAATCCCGTGACGCCGTGATCGATGATCTCCGGCGCGGCGCCGGTCCCGAAGCCGACGACCGGCGTACCGCTGGCCAGCGCCTCGGCCATCGCCAGCCCGAAGGGCTCGGGCCAGGCGATGGGGTTGAGCAGCGCCTCGGCGCGCTGCAGAAGATCCAGTCGGACCTCGATCGAGGGCTCGACGAGCAGTACGTCGTCAGCGGTGAGCAACGGTTCGACGACCGTCTTGAAGTAGTCGATCTCCGATGCTTCTCGCATCTTCGTCGCCACCACCAGACGATGACCTCCGCGGTGTGCCGCACGGAGAGCCGTGGCCACGCCCTTCTCGTGCGACATCCGGCCCAGGAACAGGAGGTAGCCGCCGGCCCCCGGACCTGGCAGGTAGGTCGCCAGGTCGATGCCGTGGTGGATGACCGCGGCGATCGGAATCTCGGGCGCCCTGGACGCCTGGTCGTGCGAGATGGCGATGACGGCCGCACGCCGCGCGATCTCTCGGAAGATTCGGCGGTTCTCGTCGGTGAAGGCGCCGTGGTGGGTGCTCAGCACGGGCGGGATCCCACGCCGCGGCCGTGCTGCCAGCAGGGGGCCGACCACGGTGTGGTCGTGGATCACGTCGACATCGGCCATCGCCTCGTACGCCGCCAAGACGTGCGCGGCCTCCTCGACCGTCGTACCGATGGGGCGCGGGGCGGTCTCGTAGAGGTGTGACGACGGCACCGGGCAAGCAGAGTCGCCGACCGTGAAGAGCCGGACGTCGTGGCCCAGCTCTTGGAGCCCGCGGGCGAGGTTGTCCACGACGACCTCGGTCCCTCCGTAACCGACCGGCGGCACCGGGGCCCACGGAGGAGCGATCAGGCCGATTCTCATCCGGAGCACCGTGCCCGGTTCAGGTCGAGCGTGTGTGGCACGGCGTGCGGGGAAGTCTTCATCAGGAGTGGCCTTCTGCTTGGTGATGCTCGGTGGCGGGGGCAACGCGTGTCAGGTCCAGGCACTTCTGCGAACGGAGTCAAGGTGACCCGGCACCCGCTTCAGGTCGCTCTGCCTCCCCAGGTCGTTGTGTCGCGACAGGCGGCAGACGCTCGATCTGCTTCTTGGTGAGGTTGAGCTGGATGCCCTCAGCGAGCCCGGTGACGGCCTCGATCGGAATGGCCACGTCCTTCCGACCGAAGAGGTGTCCCTCTTGCAGCAGCACGTGGGTGATGCGGTGCCCCGGCTGGGCGATGACCGCTCCTTCGACGCGTCCGATCTCGCCGTCGGTCGCATGCACCCGCTCACCACGACGGATGGCGATTTCTCCCGCGGGCAGGACGTCGTCGGTGATGGGCTGGTTGCGGGGGCTGGTGCTGAGCGTCGTGTCCATGCTCGACGTGTCCAGGCTCGATCCGCCGATTCCGGTGCCCGGAGTGCTCCCACCGCCGCCGGAGCCGTAGTACGGCCAGTACAGCGCCTGTCCCTCGGCGTAGTCGGCGTAGGCATTGCCACCGGGCAGGAAGTGCGTCTCCTCGGCGGCGTCCAGCTCGTCGAACTGGGCCACGGTGCAGCGCAGTCGAATCTCGCTGCTGGACGTGTCGAGCAGGTCGAGCGGCACGAGTCGACCTAGGCCGGATCGATGCTTCGGTTCGACCACCAGGTGCGTGACGGTACGGAGGATCGGGTCGATGACGACGCGGGTCACCCTTCCGCATGCTCCGTCGCTGCCATGAGCTTCGGCTCCGATGGTGAACCGCGTGGTCGGTGTGGGTGTAGTCGGCTCGGATGCCATGGCGGAGGGTTCCTCTTCACTCGTGGTTCGGGACGGAAGCTCGGCTCATGCGCGGGGGATGGCGCTCTGAGGGCGTGGACCCTTCCTGAGCTCGGCGCCGTTGCCGACCGAGACAGGGTGGATGGCCGGTGCAGGCGCAGCACTGGCCGCGGCCGCATCGCTCTCGTGGGCGAGGAAGGAGCCGAGCTCGGCGATCGTGCTCATGAGCGGCGCGGGGAACACGACGGTGGTGTTCTTGTCCACACCGAGCTCGACCAGGCTCTGCAGGTTGCGCAGCTGGAGTGCGACGGGGTGGGCCATCATGATGTCGGAGGCGTCACCCAACGCGGCTGCGGCGAGGGACTCGCCTTCGGCGTTGATGATCTTGGCGCGCTTCTCGCGCTCCGCTTCGGCCTGCCGGGCCATCGCGCGCTTCATGCTCTCGGGCAGCTGGATGTCCTTGAGCTCGACCAAGGTCACCTGCACGCCCCACTCGACGGTGGCGACATCGAGAATGGCGCGGATGTCGAGGTTGATCTTGTCCGTCTCGGAGAGCGTCTGGTCCAGGGTGTGCTGCCCGACGACCTTCCGCAGGGTGGTCTGGGCGATCTGGTCGATGGCGGAGTAGACGTTCTCGATGGCGACCACGGATCTCACCGCATCCACGACCTTGAAGTAGGCGACCGCCGACACGTCGACGCTGACGTTGTCCCTGGTGATGATTCCCTGCGACTGGATCGGCATGGTCACGATCCGCAGCGAGACACGATGCAGGACATCGGCGAACGGAATGATGAAACGGAGCCCGGGCGCGCGCTCGCCGATGACGCGTCCGAAGCGGAAGAGCACGCCCTCCTCGTACTGCTTCACGATCCGGACGGCCATGGCCAGCGCGACCAGGAGGAGCGCGATGATGACGAAGGCGATGATGACGATGAGGGCGTTCATGGTGATCCTGACAGACAGGCGATCACCGGAGTGCCCGGCGCGGAGCTGATGCTCTGGGTTCAGCGGCGGACGGCTGAACTGGTACCGGACTGGCTGAGGATCTCAGCAATTTCGACACTACACCGGCGATCCGCACGGCACCGGTCAGGCGGCCCCAGACTTGTCGGGCAGCCCCCCTTGCACCCTGAGGCTGAGGTAGGTGAGCCCTGAGATGGGAATGGGCAGCCAGAACTCGAACAGCCGCCAGGTCAGCACACCTAGTGTCGCGGGCGCGACCGACACGTCACCGAGAGCGACGACCGCCGGGATCAAGACGCCCTCGACGATGGCCAGCCCCCCAGGCGTCACGGGCAGCAGCCCGAGCAGGTTGGCTGCGCCGTAGGCCATCAACAGTGCTCCCGGATGCAGGTCGATCCCGTAGGCACGCAGGCAGACCCAGAGGCTGGCGGCGTCGAAGAGCCAGTTGCCCAGCGCCCAGCCGAACAACGGGATCCGGTGATCCGGCTCCCGGATCAGGACGACGGCTCGGCCCGCAGTCGCCCGGGCGGTCTCGGCGACAGTGCTGGCCAGGTGCGCGATCACCTGCCAAGCGCGCTCCGACCCGGTTCCGACCCGTGAAGGCGCTCGCAGGCGCTGCGGGGAGCGCCGATGCAGCTTGTTCGGGCGGGTCGCGACCGACCACATACCCAGCCCCACCAAGATCAGGACGAGCGCTGCGGCCGTTCCAGCGGCTGCGTACCCCGGGTGGTTGACGATGCCCGTACCCGCCAGCGCGACTCCGCCTGCGAAGGTGGCGACGAGGCCGATCAAGACCAACGCCGTCTCCACCGCGGCTGTCGAGGCGGCCTCCTGCGCGGGGACCCCCCACCGGGTCATCAGGCGAAACCGGAGTGCCGCGGCAGACGCGCCGCCGCCGGGTAGGACATGGCTGGCGCCGAGCCCGGTGAGGTCGATGCGGAACTGGTCCAGGAAGCCCGGGCGTACGCCCGCTGGCAGGACGACACGGGTCAGTGCGGTGTACGAGGCCAGGGAGCAGAGCTCAAGAGCGAGGGCGACCACGAGCAGCCACGGTTCTGCATCGGTCAACAGGGTGAGGTCGTGACTGGCCCTCAGAATCTGCGGCACGGCCAGGTACTCGATGAGCGCCAAGGCGACGAGCATCAGCCCGATCCTGCGCAGCCACGCCCACCACCGACGCGAGCTGACGCCTTCAGGCACTGGTCGCCGGGCAATCGCGGGGCCGGTCGGTTGCAGGGCCGCGAGAACGAGGGTTGCCACCGCTGGCAGATCGATGCCGGCCTCTGCGGCTCGCGCGGCGAGGTCGCGCTCGGCCTGGTCTGGTGTCGCGCCTTGTCCGATCAGCACGCCGAGTGCCTGGTTGATGGTCGCCATCGCCCTCAGGTGCTTCGAGGGCGTGTGACTCGGCGGGAGCGTGCGGTGCTCGTCCAGGCGGACGTCGGACAGGGCCAGCCCAGTGAGCCACGCCAGGTCGGCGGCAAGGTCGATGAAGGCGCCCGGGGTGGCGGCATAGAAGATGAGCGTGAGCGACGCCGGTGACGTCGTTGCATCCACGGCGCCGTTCTCGTCCGGGGCCACCGTGAGCGGCACCAGCAGTGAGCTTCGGATGTGGTCGGCTCGGACGCCGTCGTCGAGCACGGTGAAGGCGAACGCCGTCCGGTCGGCGGTGATCGCCACGGACAGGCCGAGGTAGGAGCCGGCTGCGGTCCGGGAGTCGGCGGCTAGGCGGGTGAGAGTCTCGGCGACGTCAACACCAGGAAGGTCGAGGGCCTGGGTCAACAGCGCCAACTCGGCGCTCAGGGCTGGAGAGATGATCACGGGCGGTCTGCTCCCCGTGGCGCTCCTGGGCACCTGGTCGCGAGCACGAGCCGAGCGCTGCATGGCGCGGCGCGGGGGGAGAGAAGGGTGGAAGCGGGGGCAGGTCCCTCGTCCGGGTGTCTCCTGATCCCGAGCCTACGCGGTTGCTCCGGAGCGCGGCGGCCGCGCGTGTTCGGTCTGCGTCGAGGTGGGCCGGCTATGTCCTGGGGTCGGCGTGCTGGGCACGAGCGCGACGGACTGCTTCGTCGACGATCTGCTTGGCGACGTCGGCGAGCTTGGTGTGCCCGGACTGGCTCAGTTTGCGCAGCGTGGCGAAGGCCTCGTCCTCAGTGCCGCCGGTGCGGCCCCGCAGCAACCCGATGGCCTGGTCGATGACCGGTCGCGTCGTCAGGGCGGTCTGCAACTGGTTGGTCAGCTCAAGGGCCTGGGACAGCACCTGCGCATTGTGGACAGCGACCGCGGCCGGTGCGGCGAACAGCTCACCCAGCTCGGCGGCATGATCGTCGAAGACATCCTTGCCGTGGGCGTAGACATTGATCGCGCCGACGACCTGCCCGGGCAGCAGCAGCGGCAGCGACAGCGCACTGTGGATGCCCAACCGCCCCACCCTGGGGCCGAACCTGGGCCACATCTTCTCCCCGCCCAGCGACCCGGAGCGCACGGTCCGGGCCTCCAGGGCTGCGGTGATGCACGGGCCCTCGTTGAGGGTCACGTACTGGATCTCGTCGATCTCGGAGACGAAGGGGTGACTCGCGGCGAGCGCCGCGACCCGGTTGTCCGGTCGATCCAGCCGCAGCAGCGTCACTCCGGCCCCGTCCGCGCCGGGGATCGCCTGGGAAGCAAAGGTGGCCACTCGCTCGAGCAACTCGGGCAGCCCCAACGTCCCGGCGACGAGGCCGGCCAAGCGACCGAGACTGGTCTGGAGGTCGGCCACGTCCATCGCCTCCTGCTCGGAGGACAAGGGCGGGTAAGCGGCCTCCCACTCCACACGGCCGTTCGACTCGCCCATTCCCAACCTCGCTCTGCTGCCAGGCCCACGCAGCGCACCGGTCTGGAGATCTTCCCGCGGCGGGCTCGTCACGAGGTTCAGCTGAACTCACTCTAGCCGTCCCGCACGGGCCGTCGAGGAGCCTGCTGCTTCCGTCGGGCGGGCCGGTCACCCCGACCGCAGCGGCCCGATCGGAACCGCGAGGACACGCTCTCGCGCCCTCCGGCGGCAACGAGGCGCGGTGTAGCGTCGAACGTGCTGAGAACTCCAGCCAGTCCGGAAGAGTGCAGCCGCCCCCGCCGCTGACCTCGCCGAGCCCACCGCTCGTCGCCGTACGCCTTCATCGAATCGGACACCGCGGTCGAGGATCCCTCGACGAAGAAGGATGCGCCGATATGTGCCGTCGGCAGTCAGCGCCCCTAGGCGGCCACGCGCAGGCCGCGGTCGTCGGCACGACGACCCGTGTGGCGCGTCGGCCGAGCACCGAGGCTCCGGCATGACGATCGCCGCACCGGCCCAGGCCGGCACATCATCGGCGCCCCGGGACGTCGGTGCTGCTTCACGCCTTCCGGCGACTGAGGTGCTGCACCGTCTCGGGAGCAGTGATGCGCGCGGGCTGTCGAGCACCGACGTGAGCGAGCGACGGGCCCGATGGGGACCGAATGCAGTCTCCTCGCACCGCGCCCGGTTCTGGCCTGTGCTGTGGCACCAGCTCCGGTCCCCGTTGCTCGCGCTGCTCCTGACCGCAGCGCTCGCGTCGTACTTCGTCGGGGAGAAGAGCGACGCCGTCATCATCGCCGTGATCGTCGCACTGTCGGTCGGACTCGGCTTCGTCAACGAGTATCGCGCCGAGAAGGCGGCCGAGGCGCTCCACGATCAGATCCATCACGAGACCGTTGTCACGCGGGACGGCAGCCGCAGCACGGTGGATGTCACCGAGCTCGTCCCCGGCGATCTCGTGGATCTTCGGCTGGGCGACATCGTGCCGGCTGACCTCCGGCTGATCGGCGCGACCGGTCTCGCCTGCGACGAGTCGGTGCTGACCGGCGAGTCGCTGCCTGTGGACAAGAACACCGACCCTGTGGCCGGCGCGACGCCGTTGGCGGAGATGACCGACTGCGCCCTGATGGGGACCGTCGTGAACGCGGGTAGCGGACGCGGCGTCGTCGTCTCGACGGGGACCAGCACCGAGTTCGGCAAGATCGCCGTCGGCCTGTCCACCCACCAGCTCGACACCGAGTTCCAGGTCGGACTGCGGAAGTTCTCGATGCTGCTGGTCTACGTGGCCGGGGCACTGACGACGTCGATCTTCGTGCTCAACGTGGCGTTCAGCAAACCGATCATGGACGCGCTGCTGTTCTCCTTGGCGATCGCCGTCGGGATCACCCCGCAGCTGCTGCCGGCGGTGGTCTCCAGCAGCCTCGCCGCCGGATCGCGGCGGATGAGCCGACTCAAGGTCCTGGTCAAGCGCCTGGTCTGCATCGAGGACCTCGGTAACGTCGACGTGCTATTCACCGACAAGACCGGCACCCTCACCGCCGGCCGCATCGACTACACCCGCGCTGTTGCAGCCGACGGTGCACCGGCCGCCTGCCAGACCCAGGCTGTGCTCCGGTGGGGGCTGGTCGCGACCGAGAACATCGCCGCCGACGGTACGGCGGTGGGTGGAAACGCGTTGGACCAGGCCTTGTGGGCGGCACCCGACGTGGCCGCCCAACTCGCCGACGTCACCGCTTACCACCGGCTGGGCGTTCTACCGTTCGACCACGAGCGCAACATGGTCTCCGTCCTCGTCCAAGGAAGCGACCAGCGTCGGACGCTGGTGACGAAGGGCGCGCCGGAGGCTGTGCTCGAGCGCTGCCTCCATGTCTCCCCATCAGCCCGCACCGCGCTGGCAACCGAGTTCGCCGCCGGGAACCGGGTGATCGCCGTCGCCACCCGCACCGTCCCCATCGACCACCCGCTGACGACTGCTGACGAGCACGACCTGGACCTGATCGGGTTCCTGGTGTTCCTGGACCCACCCAAGCCGGACGCGGGCAAGGCACTCCAGAGGCTGGCCAGGCTGGGCATCGCGGTCAAGGTCGTCACCGGGGACAACCCCGCCGTGGCGGTGAAGGTCTGTCGTGATCTCGGCCTGAGCGACGGCGTTGCGCTGACCGGCGCCGACGTCGCAGCCCTCGACGACGTCGCCCTGGCCCGAGCCATCGAAGGCACGACCGTGTTCGCGCGGGTCAGCCCCGAGGACAAGGCTCGCATCGTCCGTACCCAGCGCAAGACCGGTGGTGCGGTCGCGTTCCTCGGCGACGGAGTCAACGACGCGCTAGCCCTCCACGCGGCCGACGTCGGCATCTCCGTGGACTCGGCCACCGACGTCGCCAAGGACGCTGCCGACGTCATCCTCCTGGAGAAGGACCTCGACGTACTCGCTGATGGTGTCGCCGAGGGACGAAGGATCTTCGCCAACACCATCAAGTACGTGTTGATGGGAACCTCGAGCAACTTCGGCAACATGTTCTCGGCGGCCGGCGCGTCCCTCTTCTTGTCGTTCCTGCCGATGCTGCCCAGCCAGATCCTGCTCAACAACCTGCTCTACGACTCCAGTCAGCTCGCGATCTCCACCGACCGCGTCGACGAGGAACAGCTGCGGAGCCCCGCTCACTGGGACCTGGCGTTCATCCGCCGCTTCATGGTCTTCTTCGGCCCGCTCAGCTCCGTCTTCGACTTCGTCACCTTCGGAGTGATGCTGTGGATCTTCCATGCCGGGGCCGAGGAGTTCCGCTCGGGCTGGTTCGTCGAGTCGCTGGCGACCCAGACACTGGTGGTCTTCGCGATCCGCACCCGCCGTGTCCCGTTCTTCCGCAGCCATCCCAGCCTGCCGCTCGCGTTGGCCGCGGTCAGCGTCGTCGTCATCGGTGCCGTGCTGCCGCTGACGCCGCTCGCTCACACCCTCGGATTCAGCCCGCTGCCCGCAGCGTTCTTCGCCGCGTTGGCCGCGATGGTCATCGGCTACCTCATCCTCATCGAGGCCGGCAAGCTCATCTTCTACCGGATGGCGGCCAGCCACCCCCGACCGCGGCGTCGCTACACCAAGGCCCGCGCGCTGCGCCGCCGCGCCGCCCGCTTCAGCGTCGGCCGACTCCGTCGGCCCGCTCGAACCGTCACCTCGGCGCGACGTTCGGGCTGACGCCGGCGGCGTTGAGTCAGGGGGTGGCTTCGGCCGCTGCCCGTGCGATGGCGCCCTCGATGCGATCGAGGATGGCGTCCATCATGGTCTCGAAGATCCGATCCTCGCTTACGCTCGCCAACTCGGCACCGTGCGCGCGCGCCGCCGGATACTCCTCCTGCGGCAGCACGGCGTAGATCCGCGACCATGCGGTCGCGTCCTTCTCGCGGAGCTCGGGCTCGAGGGCGAGCACGCTGGTCATCGAGGCGCACCCGCCGAGCAGCGCATCGGCGAAGACGCGGTAGTAGAGCACCGTCTCCTGTTCGTCGAGCCCGGCCCCCGAGAGCGTCGCGAGGAGTGATTCGACCAGCTCCCGCTCGTGTCGACCGCCGGTGACGCGAGCGAAGCACTGGCTGTAGAGGACGGGATGGCGCTGGGCGTGCGTCCAGGCGGTCATCGCGATGTTCTTGAGCTTCTCGCGCCAGCTGAGGCCCGTCGCCTGCCTTCGCAGAAGGTCGATCTGCTCGCCCATGACGCGGTCCCAGACGGCCAGGATCAGGTCGTCCTTGTCGCGGAAGTGCCGGTAGAAGGCGGTCGGGTCGACCCCCATCTCCTCGCCGAGGCGGCGCATCGAGATGTCGGTCGACTTGGAGCTCTCGAACAACTCCAGGGCCTTGTCGACGATCGAGTCGGTGCTCAGGGCCGATGCACGGGCGCTGCGCGTGCGGCGGGCGGTGGTGGTGCGGTCGCTGGCCATTGCTTCTCCTCCGGGATCTCCCTGGCGTCACAGGATCGTAACGCATTGCTGTTGTCCACGCCGTTGACAACAGCAATGGGCACGGCTTTGATTGCCTGCATGCCCGATGTGAGCCAGACCACCGTGATCCGGAACGCCGCTGTCTTCACCGCCGATGCGGCCCGGTCCTGGGCGAGCGCGCTCGCCTTCCGTGACGGCCGTCTGGTGGCCGTGGGCGGCGACGCGGAGGTCGCTGATCTGGTCGCAACGGCCGACGAGGTCGTCGATGCCGATGGGGCACTGGTGACGCCCGGGTTCATCGACGCACACATGCATCCGATCCAGGGCGGCATCGAGCGCACCCGCTGCGACCTGAGCGGCGCGACGACGACGCAGGAGTACGCCGAGCTCCTGCGCGCCTACCTCGCCACCCCGGCGGGACGCGAGGGTCTCTGGGTGCTCGGAGCCGGCTGGTCGATGGAGGCCTTCCCCAACGGTCTGCCGACCAAGGATCTGCTCGACGCGATCGTCCCGGACCGCCCGGCGTACCTGCCCAACCGCGACCACCACTCCGGCTGGGCGAACAGCCGTGCCCTCGAACTCGCCGGCATCGACCAGTACACCCCCGACCCTCCGGGTGGTGTGATCACGCGTGACGGTGATGGCCACCCGACCGGCGCGCTGCACGAGGCGGCGATGACCTTGGTGGAGCGTGTGCTTCCGCCCGTCACCGCCGAGATCCTGGCTGCCGGCCTCCAGGCTGCCCAGGAGTATGCGCACGGGCTCGGTATCACCGGCTGGCAGGACGCGATGGTCTCCGTCGGTCCGGCGTCGTTGCACGAGGCCTACCTCGCCGCTCAGGCCGACGGCCGGCTCAGCGCACGCGTCGCGGGTGCGCTCTGGTTCGAGCGGGACGAGCCGGACATCGAGGCGCAGGTCGCACGGCACATCGCCAGCCGGGAGCAGGCGCTCGCCGCCGTCCTACCCGCCACGGCAGCAGGGGCGGTGGACGAGACGGCCGCGCGCTACTCGGCGCCGACGATCAAGCTGATGCTCGACGGCGTCGCCGAGACGTTCACTGCGGCCATGCTCGACCCGTACTGCGTGCACGACGGACACGGCGGCGGCATCGGCCTGACCTTCTTCGAGCCGGAGTTCGTCATCGAGGCCGTGACGGCACTGGACGCGGCCGGTTTCGGCATTCACTTCCACGCGCTGGGGGACCGGGCCGTCCGACTCGCGCTCGACGCCATCGCGGCCGCGACCGCCACCAACGGATCGGCCGACCGCCGCCACCAGCTCGCGCACCTCCAGGTGGTGCACCCTGACGACCGCCCGCGGTTCCCGCTGCTGGGGGCGGCGGTGAACATGCAGCCGCTGTGGGGCTGCCACGAACCGCAGATGGACGAGCTGACGCTGCCTTTCATGGGACCGGAGCGCGGCCAGGAGCAATATCCGTTCGGCGACCTCTTCCGCTACGGCGCCACGCTCGTCGCCGGCAGCGACTGGCCGGTCAGCTCGCCCGATCCCTGGGCCGGGATCCACGTCGCGGTCAATCGGATCGGGCCAGGCGCTCCCCTCGGCGCGGAGCCGCTCGGCGTGCACCACGCGCTCCCGCTCGGGGTCGCTCTCGCCGCCTACACCGCCGGCTCCGCCTGGACGACACGACTCGACGACGTCGCCGGGAGCCTCGTGGTCGGCAAGGCCGCCGACGTCGTCCTGCATGACCGAAACCCGTTCGACCTGCCGACCCACGAGATCTGCGAGACGCGGGTGCAGCGCACCTATGTCGGCGGCCGTCTCGTCTTCCAGCGCTGAACCGCAGCCCGCCTAGGAGTAGCCATGTCCCTTCACCCCATCACCGCAACCTCCGCGCGACGCAGCCTGACAGCTGCGGGCGCCGTGCTCCTCGCCGGCACTCTCACCGCCGGCCTCACCGGCTGCTCCGGCGGCGGGAACGACTCGTCGGGCCCATCGGGCAAGGCCGTCTCCAGCATCGGCGCCGACCAGGTCACCACCGGGACGGCCAGCAAGCCGGTCGCCGCGGTGACCTGGGACGGCGGCTACCGCGCGCCGGTGACCCTCGACCCGATCGGGCTGGCGGACTATCCCGAGGAGACGACGATCCCCAACATGTGCGAGCCGCTGATCAGGGTCGAGCCCGACTACTCGCTCAAGCCGGGGTTGGCGACGTCGTGGAAGTACGCCGACGCGCACCATCTCGTCGTCAACCTGCGCAGCGGCGTGAAGTTCTGGGATGGCAAGCCGATGACCGCCGCCGACGTCGCCTACAGCATCGGCCGCAACCTTGACCCGAAGTACGCCTCCAACTACTACGGCAGCTTCGCGATGATCACCGACGTCAAGGCGACCGGTCCGTCGCAGGTGACCCTGACCATGAAGAACCACTCGATCTCCGCGGTCGACGGGCTCGCCACCCTCGGCGCCGCCGTGGTGGAGAAGGCGTTCGCACAGAACGCCGGCCGATCGTTCGGGTCACCGAAGGTGGGGGTGATGTGTACCGGGCCGTTCGCGTTCGAGTCCTACGACGGCACCAGCAAGCTGGTGATGAAGAAGAACCCGACCTACTGGGACTCGGCCCATGCCGCGTTGGCCGCGACCTTCACGCTGGTCTACCCGACCGATCCGCAGGCGATCGTCAACGGCCTCACCAGCGGCAGCATCCAGGGAGCCTTCACCCTGCCGAGCAACCTGATCGCGGCCCTGCAGAACGCGGGCTCGGGCAAGATCTACATCGGTCAGAAGGGATCGACGCCGATCAACGACGACCTCCTCTTCACCAAGGAGACCGGGCCGACGGCCGATCCGCGACTGCGGCAGGCGCTTTCCGAGGCGATCGACCGATCCGGCATCGCCACCTCGGTCTTCCACGGCGCCGCCGACCCGCTCTACAAGGTCTCGGGGCCAGGCGTCTTCGGCTACGAGAAGGAGACCTACCAAGCGGCGTACGACAAGGCCACGATCAGCACGGATGTCGCCGACGCCGCGGCGAAGGTGAAGGCGTCGGGCGTCGGCAAGGCCCCGATCGTGTTCGGCTACCCGTCGGGAGACAGCGAGAGCCAGCAGATCGCCACCGTCGTGCAGCAGGAGGCGCAGCAGATCGGCCTCAACCTCAAGATCACTGCCATCCCGATCCAGCAGTACGGCTCGCTGTTCTCCTCGGCCAAGGCACGCGCGCCCTACGACCTCATCCTGACCAAGAACTACATCGAGCTGCCCGAGCCGGCGATCCTCGACCAGCTCGTCGCCTCGAAGTACGGGACGATGAATTTCAGCGGGTACGACGACCCGACCGCCTCCGCGGCGCTCGCGCAGGCGGACGCCACTGACGATCCGACGGCCCGGGCGCAGCTGGTGCTCAAGGCGGAGGACCAGATGGCGACAGGCCTTCCCGCGATCCCGATCGTGCAGCCGCGAGCCGTCGTCTTTGAGAACGACGCTCTCACCGGCGCGACCCTGACCTTCTCCTACATGACCTCGCCCTGGGCGGCCGCCATCGGCGGCAAGTGAGCGGGCGCTGAACCCACCATGTCGCGCTATCTCCTCCGACGCCTGGTCGGCGTCGCCGTCACCCTCCTGGTGGCGAGCATGGTCGTCTACCTCAGCGTCTTCCTCGCGCCCGGCAGCCCGGAGCAGGTGCTCTTCGGCAGCCGGCCACCATCCCCTGAGGTTCAGGCCCAGGTCCGTCATGCGATGGGGCTGGATCAGAACGTCTTCGTCCGCTACTTCGATTGGCTCGGGAACGTGCTCACCGGGAATCTCGGCACCTCACTCATCAACCAGCAGCCGGTGACCTCCCTGCTGGGACATCCGGCGACCGTCACCCTGTCCCTGGTCGCCTATGCGGCGCTGCTCATCCTCGTGGTGGGCTTCGGCAGCGGCCTGCTGGCCGCACTGCGTCCGGGCTGGGTCGACACCACCGTCACCGCCGTGACCTCGGTGGCCACCGCAGTCCCTGCGTTCGTCGCGTCGGGTCTACTCATCAGCCTGTTCGCGGTCAGGCTCGGCTGGTTCCCGGCCTACGGGCTCGCCGACGGATTCGGCGGGTGGGTGCGCGGCCTGACCCTCCCCGCGGTCGCGCTGGCGGTCATCTCCAGCGGCATGCTTTCCCGCGTGATGCGGGCCAGCGCGCGTCAGGAGCTCGCGTCCGAGCACGTCGTCACGGCTCGGATGCGCGGTATCGGATCGGCCCGGATGGTGCGCAGCCACGTGGTGCGCAACGCCGCCGGCCCGGTCGTGACCGTCGCGGGACTGCAGGTCGCCGGGCTCGTCGCAGGCGCGGTGGTCGTCGAGCAGGCCTTCGGGCTCAGCGGGCTGGGGCAGCTGCTGATCACGTCGGTGGAGCAGAAGGACTTCCCAGTGGTGCAGGCGGTGGCGCTGATCGTCGTGGCGGCCTTCGTGCTGTTGAACCTGGCGGCGGACCTGATCGTCGCGGCCCTCGACCCGCGGGTGCGCGCGGCGGTGAGCGGATGAGCAGGACCAGGCTCGGCCTGTCCGGCTGGATAGCGGTGACGGTGCTGACGCTGCTCGTCGCGATGGCGATCTTCGCGCCGCTCATCACGCAGCACGACCCGAACACCGGTGACCTCCTGGCCACGCACGCCGGACCCAGCGCCGCGCACTGGCTCGGCACCGACGGCACCGGCCGCGACAACTTCTCGCGGCTGGTCTACGGAGCTCGTACCAGCCTGCTCGGCCCGACCTTGATCATCGCTCTGTCGCTGCTCGTCGGCGTACCGCTCTCGCTGCTGAGCGCCTGGCGTGGCGGCTCGGTGGCATTTGTGATCAACCGCGTCTTCGACGTCCTCTTCTCGATCCCGGGGCTGCTGCTCGGCATCTTGATGGTGGCGACCTTCGGCGCAGGGCTGCGCTCGGCGGTCGTCGCCCTGGCGATCGCCTACCTGCCCTACGTGGGCCGGCTCAGCTCCGCTGCGGCCGAGCGCGAGCGGCGGCTGCCGTACGTGCAGGCGCTGTCGGTGCAGGGCCACGGCGCGACGCGGATCAACATCAGGCACATGCTGCCGAACCTCGCGCCGCTGCTGGCCGGGCAGGCCACGGTGGCCTTCGCCTATGCGCTTCTCGATCTCGCGGCGCTGTCCTTCCTCGGGCTCGCCGTCCAGCCGCCGCAGGCCGACTGGGGAGTGCTGGTCAACGATCACGACGCGATCTACCAGGGGCATCCGATCGGCGTGGTCTCGGCCGCCGTGATGATCGTCGCGACGGTGCTCTCGCTCTTCGTCCTCGGGTCGAAGATCTCCGGGGAGGAGCGCTGATGGGCCCGCTGGTCGAGTACCGGGACCTGGCCCTGACGATCGGGGACGTACCGATCCTGCGCGGTGTGTCGTTCGACGTCGCTGCCGGCGAGGCCGTCGGCCTGGTGGGGGAGTCGGGCTCGGGGAAGTCGATGACGTTGCGTGCCCTCGCCCGGCTGTTGCCCGACAACGCCAGCACCACCGGGGAGGCACTGTTCGACGGCACCGATGCGCTCGCACTCTCGCGCGGTCGGCTGCGATCCCATCGCCGTGGCCTGGGCATGGTTTTCCAAGATCCCCGTGCGGCGATCAACCCGATGCACCCGGTGGAGAGCTTCCTCGTGGAGCGCGCCCGCGACACCGGCAGCGACCTTGGCGCGGCCAGGACGAGCGCAGTGACGATGCTGCGGCGGATGGGCATCCACGATCCCGAGCGACGGATGGCGCAATACCCGTTCGAGCTGTCCGGAGGGCTCCTGCAACGCGTCATGATCGCGTCGGTGCTGATGGAGCGCCCGCGTCTGCTCCTGGCCGATGAACCGACCACGGCGCTGGACGTGACGACCCAGTCCGACGTCCTCGCCTTGGCAGGCGATCTGCGTCGCGAGGCAGGCACCGCCATGCTGCTGGTCACCCATGACCTCGACCTGGCCGGCGCCGTCTGCGACCGGATCGTGGTCATGTACGGCGGACAGGTGCTCGAGACCGCCTCCGCCACGGACATCGCCTCCCGGCCGGTGCATCCCTACACCCGCGGTCTGCTCGCTTCGCGGCCACCGTTGACCCGGCGGCTCGACACGATCCCCGTCGTACCAGGGACGCCGGTGTCGGCGTCGGCGACCGGTCCCGGATGTCCGTTCGCCTCGCGTTGTCCGGTTGCCGTCGAACGGTGTGCGACCGAGCTGCCCGAGGAGCGCCTGATCGCCGGCAGCCGGGTGCGATGCCATCGCGCCGAGGAGGTCGTCGCGGGCGTCCTCGATGCCGAGCTGCCGCTACGCGAAGAGGAAGTGCGATGAGCGAGCCCTGCACGCCGACCGACGACGTGGTGGTCGAGGTCGAGCATCTGGTCAAGTGCTACGGCACCGGGCCCGTGGTGGTGGACGACGTCTCGTTCCAGGTCAGGCGCGGCCGTACGACGGCGCTGGTGGGGGAGTCGGGGGCCGGGAAGTCGACCATCGGCGCGATCCTCAGCGGCCTCGCCTCGGCGACGTCGGGACGTGCGGTCGTGTGCGGCGAGGACCGCAGTGTCGCGGCCCGGTCGGCGCGCGACCGGAGTCGTCGCGGACGACAGCTGCAGCTGGTGCCCCAGGATCCCTACACCACGCTGGACCCGACGCAACGGGTCGGCGCGGCACTGCTGGAGGCGGCCGCCCTTCGAGGGGTCCCGCGTGACCAGCGGCCGGCACGCGTGGCCGAGCTGCTCGATCTGGTGGGGCTCGGCGAGGCTCATGCAGATCTCGTGCCGCGGTCCCTGTCGGGAGGTCAGCGGCAGCGGGTCGCGATCGCACGGGCACTCGCCACCCGGCCGGAAGTGCTGGTGCTGGACGAGGCGGTCTCAGCGCTCGACGTCTCGGTCCAGGCGCAGGTGCTCAACGTGCTCAATCGACTGCAGCGTGACCTTGGCACGGCGTACCTCTTCGTCACCCACGACCTCGGCGTCGTGCGTCAGATCGCCCACGACGTGGTCGTCCTGCGTGCCGGCCAGGTCGTGGAGGCGGGAACGGTCGACGCCGTTCTCGGCGATCCACAGCATGAGTACACACAATTGCTGCTCGCTTCGACCCCCCGCCCCGGCTGGGTGCCCGTCGCACGGTGATTCGATCGGCCGCTCCGGCTACCTGCGGGCATGGAGGGATGTCTGGATCTTGCGGCGGTAGCGGTAGTCGCCGCTGGGGAGCCGGATCGTTTCGTACGTCGGGTCGTGTGCTTTGCGGTGGTGGTGGCCGCAGAGGAGGGCGGCGTTGGTGAGGTCGGTGGGGCCGCCTCGGCTCCAGGGATTTTCGTGGTGGGCGTCGCACCAGGTTGCGGGGACGGTGCAGCCTTCGGCGCGGCAGTGCCGGTCGCGGATCTTGAGTGCTTTGTGTTGGGCTGGGGAGAAGAGTCGTCTGGCTCGGCCGAGGTCGAGTGGTTCGGATTGGCCGCCGAGGACGTAGGGGATGATCGCGGCGGTGCAGGCCAGTCGCCGTGCTTCTCCGGCGGGGACGTTGGTGTCGCCGAGTTGGGCGATGCCGAGCTCGCTGTGCAGGTACTCGATGGGGATGGTCACGATCACGGCGGTGGTGTCCCCGCCGTGGGCGGGGACCCCGTCGCCGGGCACGCATTCGAGGAGTTGGGCGAAGGCGTCGGCGAAGAGCCGGTTGCGGGGGCGCACTTTGCCGTCGGTTTCTAGGGCGGCGACGCGGGGTTGGGCGAAGGCTTCGAGCAGGGTGTGGAGGCGTTCGCCGACGGCTTCGGGGATGAGCGCGTGGATGCGGGTCATGCCGTTGCCGTGGTCGCTGATCGTCAACGTGGCCTTCGCGTGCGCGGCCTCTTCGAGGCGGCGGATGGCTTCAGCTTCGGCTGCCTCGGCGATCTCGGGTGCCACGATCTCCAGCAGGTGGTTCGCCAGGCGGCGGAGATCTGTGGGTCGGTGTTGGGTGGCGAGGTCGCACAGGTGCGCCTCGGCGCGATCGAGCACCTCGGCAGGCAGGTCCTCGGGCAGTGCGGCGAGTCCGTCCAGGATGACGCGGGCGTGCTCCACACTGATCCGACCCGCGGCCAACCCGGCCCGCACCACCGGCCGTCCTTCCAGGCCGCGCGCGAGGGCGAGCGCAACGTGTGCCGGTCGGCTGTCGGCCACCTCCTGGGCGACGAGCCAGGACGCCACGTCGCGGGCGCCGATCTCCTCGGCCACGTCCTGGGCGCTGGCGAGGACGCGTAGTTCGAGCTCTTCGAGACGGGCCCGGAGCCGCCGCAGGTCGAGGATGGTGGCGGCTTTGTCGGTGGTGGAGAGGAAGATCGGATTCGCATCGACCGCCTGACTCAGGGCGGCATCGATCGCGACCACGGTGGTCTGGATCTGATGCATGGTCACCACCCGAGAGAATCGCTTCGAACACGTATTCGAACGATATCAACTCAAATCAGCCAGCACAACCCTCTTCCGCGGACATGCCGCGCTAAATCCTCGCCGTACCCGATCACAAGCGTGGTGGCCCGACGCAACCGACGCGAAGGCACCCAACCCAGCCAAGACACGCAACCACGCTGGGACTGGCCCACACTTCTCGTCTGTCTCCAGCAACCCGCGAACCGCAGCGCCTCGACAAGCTCGACGGGCGTTAGCGCCTCGACAAGCTCGGCGGGCGTGACCGCTCAACCCGCCGAAACTGACCCCTCAACCCGCAAAAGGTGACCTGTCGACGTCAGGCACCCTCGCGGCGGTTGGCTCGGCGGGCGGTGCTCGGCGGGCGGTGGGCACTGGAAAAACTCGACCTATCCGCCACCACGAGGACATGGCTAGGGTGACATCCGTGACGGCGACCACGGTCGAGGAGATGGCTTCGGAGGACTCCGGGGCCAACCTGCAGGGCACGGCACGGATCCTCGCGTTCTCGCTGATCGCGGGTGGGATGCTGCTGGCGGCACTGGACAGCACGATCGTCTCGACGGCGTTGCCGACGATCGTCGGCGACCTCGGCGGTGCGAGTCACCTGTCGTGGGTCGTCACGGCGTACATGCTGACGGAGACGGTCGCGACCGCTCTCGGGGGCAAGCTCGGCGACCTGTACGGCCGCAAGACCCTCTTCATGGTCTCGATCATCATCTTCGTCGGGGCCTCGGCGCTGGCCGGTGCCAGCGGATCGATGGCTTGGCTGATCGTGGCCCGCGCGATCCAGGGCCTCGGCGGTGGCGGCCTGACCGTCACAGCCACAGCGATGATCGCCGACATCATCCCGCTGCGTGATCGTGGGAAGTATCAAGGGGCTCTCGGCGCCGTCTTCGGTGTGACCACCGTGATCGGGCCGTTCCTCGGTGGGGTGTTCACCGATCACTTGTCGTGGCGGTGGGTCTTCTACATCAATGTCCCGATCGCGATCATCATCCTCGTCGCAGCGGTGAAGCTGCTCCCGTCGGTGCGCAGCGAGGGCCGCCCGGTCATCGACTACTGGGGCATCACCTGGATCACGCTGGCCTCGACGATGCTGGTGCTGGGCACGACCTGGGGCGGCACCCAGTACGCCTGGGGATCGGTGCAGATCATCGGTATGTTCGTCGGTGCCGTGGTCGCCCTCGGCCTGTTCGTCTGGGCCGAGTCGCGTGCGGCCAGCCCGATCCTGCCGCTGCGGCTCTTCCGCCAGAACGTGTTCACCGTCAGCTGCGTGCTGAGCTTCATCGTCGGCTTCGCCCTGATGGGCACCATGACCTATCTGCCGACCTTCATGCAGTACTGCCTGGGGATCTCGGCCACCGCCTCGGGCGTTCGTACCTTCCCGATGGTGGCCGGGCTGCTGATCGCCTCGATCCTGGCCGGCAACACCGTCTCGACCACCGGCCGCTACAAGATCTTCCCGATCGTCGGCGGCGTCGTGATGGCGGTCGGTGCGTTCATGCTCTCCCGGCTCGACCAGCACTCAGGTGTCTGGTCGACCTCGTCAGCGATGTTCGTGCTCGGCGTCGGCATCGGCCTGTCGATGCAGGTGCTGGTGCTGATCGTGCAGAACACGGTCCCGTACGCGGACCTGGGTGTGGCGACGTCCGCGGTGAGCTTCTTCCGCACCATGGGCAGCACGTTCGGCGCCGCCGTGCTCGGCTCGGTGTACACGAACGCCCTCGGTGACAGGCTGCCGGGCGCGCTGGCTCAAGCCGGGGTGGCTCCCAGCGCGATCTCGACGCCCGATGCACTCAACACTCTCCCCGCCGATGCCGCCGACATCATCCGGACGGCGTACGCCGACTCCTTCCAGGTCGTCTTCACCGCGGCGATACCGCTCGCCGTGCTGGCGGTGGTGCTGGCCCTCTTCCTCAAGCAGGTCCCGCTGCGTGGTCTGGTCGTGCCTACCGCGAGCGAGGTCGGGCGCGGGTTCGGCATGCCCGACGACCGCAGCAGCAGCGAGCAGCTGGAGGCCCAGGTCGTCAGCGTTGTGCGCAGCCGCCGTGCGGTCTCGATCCGCGACCGGATCCTCTCCCGCCACGACATCCCGGACGACGCCATGGTCTGGGCCGTCATGGAGACCGCCGTGCACACCTACCGGCACCACGAGGCCCCGACCATCGAGGAGATGGCATATCGCCACCTGCTCCCGCCGTCGGTGCTGCGGCCGAGCCTGGACATCGCCATCTCCGAGGGCCTGCTGACCGAAGGCGACGACGGCTTCGCGCTGACGGACGAGGGTACGGCGACGGTGCGCCGGATCCTGACCGCCGTACATGCCGGTCTGGTGCGCGAGGTCGAGCGCCAGTACGGCCGTGCGCTCGACGAGACCGAGCGTCACGACGTGGGGCGGGTGGCATGGCGGCTGGCGACCGAGCGGCTGGCGCTGCAGTACGAGGGGCGCCACCGGCGAGAGTTCGCGTGACACGGCCACCCCGCCACGCCTGATCCTGTGACGGGGCGGCCGATCGCCAGGACTACTCGCGAGACAGGATGGCCGCTGCCTCGAGCTCGAGGTCGAGGTACTGCTCGCCGCTCACGTCGACGGCGACGCCGAGCAGCTGCCCACCGGTGAACGGGAACGGGTTGGTGTACTTCCGACTGACCGTGTCGGCGCTGTCCCACCCGACGCAGAGCCCGTCGCCGCAGAGCGTGAACTTGCCGATCTGGGCCCTCATCGGGCCGGTCGTGACGGCCACGTCGTCCACGTAGAGGGTCGCCATGCCTACCGACTCCTTGTACTTCCCGGCGCCCTCGCGGATGAACTCCACGCCGAGCGTGTGCGGGCCAGGCGTGAGCTCGTCCGAGACGAACGACTGCTCGGGCGGGATGCCGAGGAAGTTGTAGACGTAGTGGAGCCTGTTGTCCTTGATGAACAGCGTGTGGCCTCCGAAGCGGGAGCCGTGCGCGAACAGCACGCCCTGAGCGCCCGGATCGAGGACCGCGTCGGCGATGATCTTGTACGACCGTCCCCGGACGCTGACCGCGACGCCCTCGGGAACGGCTGCGGTGCCGGGGTAGTAGACGTAGCGTTCCCGGACCGGCTCGGCCTGAGGGCGCTCGATGTTCACCAGCTCCACCGGGGTGCGGTCGTCGAGCGGTAGCACAAAGTTCTTCTCCGCCTCAGCGTCGAACGCGGCGATGAGCTCCTGGAGCTTCTCCGGCATCTCGGCCGCAAGGTCTGTCGACTCCGAGCGGTCCTCGGCGACGTGGTAGAGCTCCCAGGCGTCCTGGTCGAAGTGCCCCTTGCCGCTGATCGGTGCGTGGATCGCGGAGGCCTTCCAGCCGTCCTTCCAGATCCCCCTGGTGCCGAGCATCGCGTAGTACTGCGCCGACTTCTGCGTCGGCCCGTCAGGGGCGGCCGCGAAGGTGTACGTCATCGGGACGCCGCTGAGGGGGAACTGGTCGACGCCACGGTAGACGTCGGGCATCTCCAGCCCGGTCACGTCGAGGATGGTGGCGACCACGTCCGTGGAGTGGTGGTACTGGTGCCGGATCTCGCCCTTGGCAGCGATGCCCCGGGGCCAATGGATGACCATCGGGTCACACGTCCCACCGGAGAACTGCGAGTACCGCTTGAACATCTGGAACGGCGTCGAGAAGGCGGCGGCCCAACCGGTGGGGTAGTGGTTGTAGGTGTCGGCGCTGCCCAGCTTGTCCAGCATCGCCAGGTTCTCGGCCAGGTCGTCGGGGTAGTTGTTGAAGAACTTGTTCTCGTTGACCGAGCCGTTCGGGCTGCCCTCGCCGGACGCGCCGTTGTCGGCGCAGTAGAAGATGATCGTGTTCTCCAGCTGACCGGTCTCCTCGAGGTGGTCAACGATGCGTCCCACCTGGGCGTCGGTGTACTCCGAGAAGCCGGCGAACACCTCGGCGAAGCGTGAGAACAGGCGCTTCTCGTCGTCTTTGAGCGCCTCCCACCGACGCACCTCGTCGGTGTCGAGAGCGACGTCGTCGGGCAGCGGGTTGAGCGGCGTCAGCTCCGTGCCCTCGGGCATGATGCCCCGCTCGATCATCCGGCCGAGCACCCACTCGCGGTAGGCCTCGTAGCCGTCGTCGAAGGCACCCTCGTACTTGGCGATGTACTCCTCCGGCGCGTGGTGCGGGGCGTGGTTGGCGCCCGGGCAGAACCACATGTACCAGGGCTTCGACGGGTTGGAGGCCTGCTGGTTGCGCAGCATGTGCAGCGCCTGGTCCGCCAGATCCTTGGAGAGGTGGTAGCCCTCCTCGGGGGAGTAGGGCTGCTCGATGAAGTGGTTGTCCTCGACCAGGTCGGGATACCAGTTGTTGGTCTCGCCGCCGAGGAAGCCGTAGAAGCGGTCGAAGCCGAGCTGGAGCGGCCACATCGAGCGACTGCCGCCGGGCGCGTTGTCCTCCTCAGGCACGTTGTGGTCCTTGCCGACCCAGAAGGTGGAGTAGCCGTTCTCCTGCAGGATGTGGCCGATCGTGGCGCACTCCTGCGGGATCCGGCCCGCGGCGCCCGGGAAGCCGTCGGTGGCCTCCATGATCGTGGCGCACCGGTTGACGTGGTGGTTGCGGCCGGTGAGGAAGGTCGAGCGGGTCGGCGAGCAGAGTGCCGTGGTGTGCCACTGCGTGTAGGTCAGGCCGTTCTCGGCGAGCCGCTCCATCGTCGGCATGTTGATCCGGCCGCCATACGGCGACCAGGCGGCGAGGCCGGTGTCGTCGTACAGGATGACCAGCACGTTCGGGGCGCCCTCAGGTGCGCGCTTGAGCTCGTAGGGCGTCCAGTCCGCAACTGAATCGCGGACGTCGAGCCGGATGACGCCGTTGAAGTCCTCGTTCACCGTGCACTCCTCAGATCGATGTCGTCGTACGGCAACGGTGCCTCCGGGACGGTGCTGCTTCCTCCCCCGAGGTGGGTGAGTCCGAGCCGCATGGATGCGGCACGCCCGGCGCGGGTACGTGGCCCGCGTGCTGCGCTTCTTCGTGCTCCTCGCCCTGGTCGTCCTCGGTGCCCTGACAGTCCTCGCTGCGGCGATCGGCGGGTGGGGCTGGTGGATCCTGGCGGCGGTGGTCGGCGGCCTGCTGATCGTCGCTGCCTACGACCTGATCCAGCGACGGCACTCCGTGTTGCGCAACTATCCGGTGCTCGGGCACATGCGCTTCCTCCTGGAGAGCATCCGGCCCGAGCTCCAGCAGTACTTCATCGAGCGCAACTTCGACGGCCGTCCCTACGACCGCGACACCCGCTCCGCGATCTACCAGCGCGCCAAGGGGATCAAGGAGGAGCAGCCGTACGGCACCGAGCGCGATCTGGACGCCGTCGGCTACGAGTACCTCGTGCACTCGACCGCACCCGTCGCGCCGCTCGCCCACGCACCTCGGGTGCGGATCGGCGGTCCCGACTGCACCAAGCCCTATGACATGGCCCTGCTCAACGTCTCGGCGATGAGCTTCGGGTCGCTGTCGGGCAACGCGATCGAGGCGCTCAACCGCGGCGCGGCCCTCGGTGGATTCGCCCAGGACACCGGCGAAGGCGCGATCAGCCCCTATCACCGCAACGGCGGCGACATCGTCTGGGAGCTCGGCTCGGGCTACTTCGGCGCACGCACTGAGGACGGGCACTTCGACGAGAAGCAGTTCGCCGAGAAGGCCGCCGACGAGCAGGTGAAGATGGTCAGCCTCAAGCTCAGCCAGGGCGCCAAGCCCGGCATCGGCGGGGTGCTGCCGGCCGCGAAGGTCTCCGCCGAGATCGCCCGCACGCGCGGCATCCCGCAGGGGGAGAAGTGCATCTCACCCGCCTTCCACGAGGTGTTCTCGACCCCGCGCGAGCTGATCCGGTTCATCGCCCGCTTCCGGGAGCTCGCCGGCGGGAAGCCCGCCGGCTTCAAGCTGTGCGTGGGCTCGCGGGTGGACGTGCTCGCGATCTGCAAGGCGATGGTCGAGGAGGGGATCACCCCCGACTTCATCGTCGTCGACGGTGCGGAGGGTGGCACGGGTGCGGCGCCGCTGGAGTACGAGGACCACGTCGGGATGCCGCTCACCGAGGGCCTGATGACGGTGCACAACGCCTTGGTCGGCGTCGGCCTGCGCGACCGCGTCCGGATCGGTGCGAGCGGCAAGGTGAGCAGCGGCATCGACATCGTCAAGCGGATGATCCAGGGCGCCGACTACACCAATGCCGCCCGAGCGATGATGCAGGCGGTGGGCTGCATCCAGTCGCAGCGCTGCCACACCAACCGGTGTCCGGTCGGAGTGGCGACGCAGGACCCGAAGCGGATGCGCGCCCTGCACGTACCGACCAAGACCGAGCGTGTGGTCAGCTATCAGGCCGCCGTGGTCGAGCAGGCGACGCAGGTGATCGCCTCGATGGGACTCTCGTCCTTCGAGGATCTGCGGCCGCACATGCTGCGACGCCGGATCCACGACGGCGAGATCGCGTCGTACGCCGAGCTCTTCGAGCACCTCCGCCCGGGAGAGCTGCTCGAGCGGGCGCCGCAGTCGTGGGGCCGGGATTGGGAGCTGGCCGACCCCGACAGCTTCCGGCCCTGACGGGACGCTGCCCACGATCACCCACCTCGGGGGAGTGCCGCGCGCGTGCGGGCGGCCAGCGTGATGCCTGACGAAGGAGGCAGGCATGCTGACCAGGCTTCGCGAGACGCTGCTGCCCGCCAGCCAGCGCCGTACCGTCGAGGAGCTCGCCCTCGAGCTCGACCCCGAGACCGGCGACGTCGTGGCGAAGCGGTCGGCGTTCTGGGCGATGCTCGTACTGTCGGCCGTGATCGCGTCGGCGGGGGTCTTGACGGACTCGACGGCCACCGTCATCGGGGCGATGATCATCGCCCCGCTCTCGACGCCGATCATGGGGACCGCGCTCTCGATCGTGACGCAGCGGCCTTCGAAGGCCATCCTGCGGGTGGTAGGCGGCGCAGGGGCGGTCGTGCTCATCGGCCTGCTCTTCGCGGCGCTGTTGCCCGGTGTCTACGACCTGCACGCGAACAGCCAGATCACCGGGCGCACCTCGCCGGGCTTGTTCGACCTGCTCGCCGCGCTCGCCACAGGTCTGGCCGGAGCGGTCGCGCTGGCACGACGCGACGTCGGCGCCGTCCTGCCGGGCGTGGCGATCGCGATCTCGCTGGTGCCGCCGCTGGCCGTGGTCGGGGTCTGTCTCGGTCAGGGCGCCTACGCGATGGCAGCAGGTGCTGCGGTCCTCTTCGCCTCCAACTTCCTCTCGTTGGTGATCGCGGGGACCTTCGTCTTCGCCGTGCTGGGCTACACCGCGGCCGCCCGGGACTCGCACCGCCGGAAGCGGCGGACCCATCTCCTGCTCGGGTCGCTGCTCGCGGCGATGGCGGTGCCGCTGGCTGCCAACACCGTGTTCACCGCCCTGACCTCGGTGTGGACGGCACGCGTCACCGACGCTGCGCGGGACTGGATCGCCGTCGTGCCGGGTGCCGAGGTCACCGGTGTCGATCGCCAGGCGACGACGATCTACATACACGTCCGTACGCCGTCCGACGTGCCACCCACCGCCGACCTGATGGCCCGACTCTCCTCGGAGGTTCCTGCCGGGCTGCAGATCATCGTGGAGACCACCGCCGGCGAACGCATCCACGCCGGCGACGTCGGCTGAGCCGACGGCGGCTGGGAGATAGCCGGCCGCGCCGCCGGCCACTCACCCCCAGAGCGTCGCCCAGTCCTTCGCCATGCTGACCACTGTCCAGCCCAGGCGGGCTGCGACATCGGTGATGGGCTCCGGCTCGGCGAAGGTCTGGGCCGTGCCGACGTAGGCGAACTCCCGATCGGCGTCGTCATGGTCGACGAGCAGCGCGAGCGTCGGCCCCTCGCCCGCGTCGGCCCAGCTGAGCATCTCGCGGTCGCCACCGGAGTTGCCGGCGGCCAGGATCGGTCGGCGGCCCAGCTGGGTCTGGATGTTGCCGACCTTGGCGGCACCCTCGTTGACGACGCCGATGAGCCGGTTCGCCCGGGTGAGCCTCGCCCCTACCTCGGCGGTGGCCGGCACGAGGTCGTAGTCGATCAGGCTGCCGACCACCGCCTCGGGCGGTACGCCGTACAGCTCCTGGCTGATCGCACGCACGAACTCCGTGCCGCCGCCGGTGACCACGGACACGGTGAAGTCGATGCGGCGCAGCTCGGCGATGAGCTCGCGCATGGGCAGGTAGGTGAGCTTGCGGAGCGGCCGGCCGAGGGTGGCGTGGTCGGCCCGTGCCATGAAGGCCCGCACCTGGCCGGTGAACTCGTCCGGCGTGCGGCCCTCGAAGAGGCCGGTCAGCGCCATCGCGATCCGCTCCAGGCCGATCTCGCCGACCTCGGCCTGCGAGCCGGAGAGCAACGCCGCGAACTCCGCCCGCTGCGCGAGGGTCGGATCGCGACGCACCGCCGAGGTCAGCGCGTCGACGAAGAAGTCGAACTGCACGTACGTCGGACGCTCGCACCACAGCGTGCCGTCGTTGTCGAAACAGGCGACGCGCTTCTCCTGCGGGACGTCGGCGGCCGCATCCAGGAATGCCACGACGGCGTCACGGGTGGCGCCGGGACGCCAGGACGGGAGTCGGTCATCAGACATCGGGTGTCCTCTCGGGTGGGGGTCGTCGTACGCACCGGAAGCCGACGTGGCTCATTCCCGTGTCGATCATCTGCGGCCGCCGGGCCGCCGGTCGGTAGCGCAGGCAGTAGGAGTCCGCGCACAGATGAGAGCCGCCCTTGACGACCTTCCGGCCGACGCGGAACTGCGGTTGTGCGGCGTCGTAGCTGGCCGCCACGTCGCCCCCGCGGGGGTCCTCGGGCACGCAGCACGGTGAGCTCACCTCGTCGGGGTGTCGCTCGGTCCACCAGTCGTCCGTCCACTCCCAGACGTTGCCGGCCATGTCGAACAGGCCGTAGCCGTTGGCGGGAAAGCTACCCACCGGAGCGGTCCGCAGGAATCCGCTCTCGCCCGTGCTGCGCCACGGGAAGTCCGGGCCGTCCCAGGTGTTCGCCATGATGCGGCCGCCCGGACGCGGCTGGTCACCCCACGTGAAGGGCGCGCCTTCGAGACCGCCACGGGCGGCATACTCCCACTCGGCCTCGGTCGGCAGCGCCGCGCCGATCCACGCCGCATAGGCCGCGGCGTCCTCGTGCGCGATGTGGACGACGGGGTGTTCGAGCCGCTTGTCGACCGAGCTCTTCGCGCCGAGCGGATGCTGCCAGGATGCGCCGGGCTTCCAGCGCCACCACTGGCTGAGGTGGCGCAGGTCGACGGGGCCGCGGGTCGGGGTGAAGACCATCGACCCCGGTTGCAGGTTCTCCGGCGGCGCGTCGGGGAAGTCGGCGGGGTCGAGGGCGCGTTCGGCGACGGTGACGTAGCCGGTCGCCTGGACGAAGTCGGCGAACTGCGTGTTGGTCACCGTCGTGGCCTGGATCGAGAAGGCGCCGACCCGCACCCGGTGGGTGGGCGCCTCCTCGGGGTAGTGCGCGTCGGAGCCCATCGTGAATGTGCCACCAGGCAGATCGACCCACATCTCAGCTGCTCGCGAGGCCGGCCTTGAGCTTCTCCATCACCTGGTCGACGCTGAACGTCGCCGGAGTCTGTCGCGCCGGGAACTCGATCAGCGACTCGAGCATCCTGGCGACGTAGGTCTGGGCAGGGATGAGGAGCCAGATGTGGTCGAGCATCCAGTCGTAGTAGGTGTTCGAGGTGCCCTCGGCCTTCTCGAAGGGGTCGATGCGCAGGTTGTAGATCTTCGGTGCGCGCAGCTCGACGTAGGGGTCCAGCCAGATGGCGAGCGTCCCGGTCTGGCGCTGCTCGAGGAAGATGAACTTCCAGTTGTCGAAGCGCAGCCCGGCCAGGTCGCCGTCGTCGGTGACGTAGAAGAAGTGCTTGCGGGGACTCTCATCGGTGGCACCGGTGACGTAGTCGAGCTGGTTGTGGCCGTCGAGGTGCACCTTGTACGACGTCCCGGCCAGTTCCGTGCCGACCTTGAGCCGGTCGGCGATGTCGGTGTCACCGGCCGCGGCGAGCAGCGTCACGAACCAGTCGTTGTGACTCACGATGCCGTTGCGCACCGTGCCGGCCGGGATGTGTCCCGGCCATCGCACCATCGCGGGCACCCGGTAGGCGCCCTCCCAGTTGGAGTTCTTCTCGTTGCGGAACGGGGTCATTCCGGCGTCGGGCCAGCTGTTCATGTGTGGGCCGTTGTCGGTGGAGTACATCACGATGGTGTTCTCCGCGAGCCCCAGCTCGTCGAGGAAGTCGAGCACCGATCCGACCAGCTCGTCGTGGTCGACCATCGTGTCGTGATACTCCGACTGCCAGCGCCCCGCCTTGCCGCGACTGCCGTCCTTGACGTGCGTGCGGAAGTGCATGTGGGTGGTGTTGAGCCAGAGGAAGAAAGGCGTATCGGCCGCTTGGGCATCCGACATGAAGCGGAGGGCCTCCGGCACGATCTCCTCGTCGATGGTCTTCATCCGCTCCTTGGTGAGCGGTCCGGTGTCCTCGATCCGCTGGGTGCCGTCGCCGTTGGCCCAGGAGTGGATCACGCCGCGGGGGCCGAAGTTCTTCTTGAAGTTCGGGAACTCCTCCTCGGTCGGGTAGTCGTACAGCTCGGGCTCCTCCTCCGCGTTGAGGTGGTAGAGGTTGCCGAAGAACTCGTCGAACCCGTGCATGGTGGGCAGGAACTCGTCGCGGTCGCCGAAGTGGTTCTTGCCGAACTGCCCGGTCGCATAGCCCAAGGACTTCAGCGCGGTGGCGATGGTGGGGTCCTCGGCCCGCAGGCCCAGGTCGGCGCCCGGCATGCCGACCTTGGTCAGGCCGGTGCGGTAGGGGTTCTGGCCGGTGATGAACGCCGCCCGACCCGCCGTGCAGCTCTGCTCGCCGTAGTAGTCGGTGAACAGAGCACCCTCGTCGGCGACGCGGTCGATGTTGGGTGTGCGATAGCCCATCAGGCCATTGCTGTAGCAACTCAGGTTGCTGATCCCGATGTCGTCACCCCAGATGATCAGGATGTTCGGTCGCTCGGACACGCCAGCCTCCTCGGTGGGTACGCGGAACGCGTCCAGGCTGTGCGGCCGGAGGCCCCGATGCCTCCCCCGACTCGGGTGATCAACGGCTCGGGTGGTTCTCGGACCCGCTCAGAAGCCGATCTGGGATCCCATCACCACGACCCGTTCGTCGGGGAGGTTGAAGTACTCCGCCGGATTGGCAGCGTTGCGGGCCATCATCACGAACAGTGCCTTGCGCCATCGCGGCAGCTCTCCGTGGGCCTGACGGGTCAGGTTGGCGCGGGAGAGGAAGTAGGTCACGTGGCTCAGGTCGGGGACGAACTCCCACCCGGAGTCGTGCATGTGGGCGCGCAGCGCGGCCGGGATGTCGGGACGGTCGAAGAAGCCGTAGCGCATCGTGACGTGCATGATGCCGTCCCCCTTGTAACCGAGACTGTCGAAGGTGAAGGCCTTCGATGCTGGCACGTGCGGGACGGTCTGCGGCACGGCGGTGAAGATGACGACCCGCTCGTGCAGGACACCGACGTGCTCGACGTTCGCACGCATCGCGAGCGGCGTCGTCTCCTTGGTCGGATGCGGGAAGACGGCCATGCCCGGCACGCGGTGCACGGGGTTCTCGTGCAGGCGCTCGACGAAGTCGCTCAGACGCCCCTCCTTGTGCACCCGGTTGTCCGTGACGATCTCGCGGCCGCGGTACCAGGTGCTCATCAGCGTGAACATCACGATCGCGATGAGCAGCGGCAGCCACCCGCCGTGGGGGATCTTGTTCAGGTTGCCGATCAGGAAGCTCAGCTCCAGGCCGCCGAAGACGACGGCGAACAGCACCAGGCGGCCCGTTCGCCACTTCCACTGCAGCCGAGCCACGACCAGCATGAGGATGGTGTCGATCAGCAGGGCGCCGGTCACCGAGACGCCGTACGCCGTGGCGAGCCTCGCCGAGCTCCGGAACACCAGCATCAGTGCCAGCACGCCGACGAAGAGCACCCCGTTGATCACCGGGAGATAGACCTGCCCGGCCGATCCCTCCGAGGTCTGGCGGACCGTCAGGGAGGGCAGCAGCCCGAGCTGCGTCGCCTGCCGCGAGACCGAGAACGCGCCCGAGATCACCGCCTGCGACGCGATCACCGTCGCGATGGTGGCCATCACGACCATCGGCACCTGAGCCCAGTCCGGCACCAACAGGAAGAAGGGGTTCGAGATCGCCGAGGGGTCGCTCAGGATCAGCTCGCCCTGGCCCATGTAGGTGAGCACCAGCGCCGGAAAGACGAAGACGAACCAGGCGACTGCGATCGGGCGACGGCCGAAGTGGCCCATGTCCGCATAGAGCGCCTCCGCTCCGGTGATGCACAGCACGACCGCGCCCATCGCGATGAACGTGACGAGCGGATGCTCGATCATGAACGCCAGCGCATAGGTCGGCGACAGGGACCGCAGGATCGCGGGGTGCGGCACCACGACGCGCAGCCCGGCCAGGGCCAGCACGGTGAACCACACCAGCATGGCCGGGCCGAAGAAGGCACCGACCCGGTGCGTGCCGTAGCGCTGGGAGGCGAACAGCACCACCAGGATCGTCACCGAGATCGGCAGGATCAGATGCGTCAGGCTCGGCGCCGCCACGCCGACCCCCTCGACGGCGGAGAGGACCGAGATCGCGGGCGTGATCACGGAGTCGCCGAAGAACAGACTGGCGCCGATGATCGCCAGGACGATCACCACGTTGACCCGGCGGCTCTTCGCGCCGATCGCACGCCGGGCGATGCCGGCCAGCGCCATCACGCCGCCCTCACCTCCGTTGTCCGCACGCATGATGAGGCCGACGTACTTGATCGAGACGATCAGCGTCACCGACCAGACCACCATGCTGATCACGCCGTACACGTCGCCGGGGGTCGGCTTGATGGCGTGGTCGTCGATCGCGAACAGCGTCTTCAGGGAGTACAGCGGACTGGTGCCGATGTCACCGAAGACGACACCCAGCGCTCCGAGCGTGACCAGGGCAAGGCCGCGCCGGCTGCCGTCGGGAGCGTGACCGGACTCCTCGTCTGGGCCGGTATCTGTCGGTGCCTGCGCTTGATCCACCGGCACATCCTGCACCCGAGGTCGACGCCACGCGGTGTCGGCCTCCATGTGGCGGCGGCCGTGCATGTTGTGGTCAGGTCAGCGGGGTACTGCCGGTGCCTCCTGCGCGCACTCGCGAACACCTACTGTGGTGGCATGGACCAGGTCGACCAGCGTGCCGAGGTGCGCGAGTTCCTCGGCAGCCGGCGTGCCCGCATCACCCCCCAGCAGGCCGGGCTGCCGGCCTACGGCGGCAACCGGCGTGTGAAGGGCCTGCGCCGCGAGGAGGTGGCGATGCTGGCCGGCGTCTCGGTCGACTACTACGTCCGGATGGAGCGCGGCGACCTCGGTGGCGCGTCCCAGAGTGTCCTCGACGCCTTGGCGCTGGCCCTGCAGCTCGACGAGGCCGAGCGGGATCACCTCTTCGACCTGGCTCGCGAGGCGGGACCGGCCCGCAACCGTCGGCGTACGACGTCGAAGACCGTGCGACCGGTGATCCAGCAGGTGCTCGATGCCTTCACCGAGGCGCCGGCATGGGTGCGGAACGAGCGCCACGACATGCTGGCGGCGAATCCGCTGGCCCGTGCGCTCTACTCGCCGGTGATCGACTCGTCGCTCGCCGGCGCGACCGAGCGCCGTCCGGCGAACACCACCCGCTTCATCTACCTGGACCCGCAGGCACGCGACTTCTTCGTGGACTACGACGTCATCGCCAACGACGCGGCCGCGATGCTCCGGCTGGAGGCAGGCCGCAACCCGCACGACAAGGACCTGATCGCCCTGGTCGGGGAGCTCTCCACCCAGAGCGACCTCTTCCGGCGGCGCTGGGCCTCCCAGGACGTGAAGCTCCACCGCTCGGGGCGCAAGCGGCTGCGGCACCCGGTCGTCGGTCAGCTGGACCTCAACTTCGAGGCGTTGGAGCTGCCCTCCGAGCCGGGCCTGCGAATCAACGTCTACACCGCGGATCCGAACACGCCCACCTTCGATGGTCTGCGGTTGCTGGCCTCCTGGGCGGCCACCCAGGAGGCCAGCCAGGAGACTGCCCAGGAGACCGCCCAGGAGACCGCCCACGAGGCCAGCGACGCAGCCGCGATCGAGAGCTGATCCCTCAGGCGCCGCGGCGGCGTGCGACCGGCGCGAGCTCGGCCTCGCCGTAGCTGTTGTCGTCCGGGTTGATGGTCACGCCCGGAGCGACGATCTGGTCGATCCGGTCGAGCACGTCGTCGGCGAGCGTGACGTCGGCCGAGCTCAGCTGCGACTCCAGCTGCTCCATGGTGCGCGGACCGATGATCGCCGAGGTCACGGCCGGATGGTTGACGACGAACGCGATCGCGAGGTCGATGAGCGTGATGCCGGCCTCCTCGGCGACCAGGGCCAGCTGCTCGACGGCGACCAGCTTCTGCTGGTTCGCCGGGCTGTTCATGTCGAACCGGGCCGGCGGACGGGCCGAGGACGTGGGGGAGGAGGCGGAGTCCTTGCGCCAGCGGCCCGACAGCCAACCTCCCGCGAGCGGGCTGTAGGACAAGATGCCCATCCCGTGCCGCTGTGCGGCGGGAAGGACGTCCTGCTCGATGCCGCGGACCAGGATCGAGTACGGCGGCTGCTCGGTCACGAACCGCTGCAGGTGCCGCTCGCGCGCGACCCACTGCGCCTCGACGATCTGGCTGGCGGCGTACGACGACGAGCCGATGTAACGGACCTTGCCCTGGTGGACCAGGTCGGTGAGGGCGGACAGGGTCTCCTCGACGTCGGTGTCCTGGCTGGGCCGATGCACCTGGTAGAGATCGAGGTGGTCGGTGTCGAGCCGACGCAGCGAGTCCTCGACCTCGCGGATGATCCACCTGCGCGAGCCGCCGCGGTGGTTGGGCTCATCGCCCATCGGCATGAAGAACTTGGTGGCGAGGACGACGTCGTCGCGGCGGCCCTTGAGCGCCTTGCCCAGGATGCGCTCGGACTCGCCGGCGGAGTAGACGTCCGCGGTGTCGACGAAGTTGATCCCGGCGTCGAGGGCACGGTGGATGACCCGGATGGAGTCGGCCTCGTCGGCGTTGCCCCACGGGCCGAACATCATCGTGCCGAGGCAGAGCGGGCTGACCCTGACGCCGGTGCGGCCGAGTGGTCGGTAGTGCACGGTGGTTCCTCTCGTCGGGCGGATCAGGCTTCCGGGATCGGCATGTCGAAGCGCTCGGGACGCGCCACATCGGGATCCGGGCCGTTGCGGACCCCCAGGTCGAGCGCATCGATCCGGACCAGCTCCTCGCTGCTGAGGGAGAAGTCGAAGACGTCGAAGTTCTCCCGGATGCGACTCGGGTTGGTCGACTTCGGGATCGCCGAGCGACCCTGCTGAAGGTGCCAGCGCAGCATCACCTGTGCCGCTGACTTGCCGTGCTGGCTCGCGATGGCCAGCAGCGTCGGGTCCTCCATCACGCTGCGACGGTCCTCGCCCCAGCCCGGGTAGAACGTGATGCCGCCGATCGGCGACCACGCCTGGTCGAGGATGCCGTGCTCCGCGTCTGCCCGGCGCACTTCGGGCTGGGTGAAGTAGGGGTGCAGCTCGATCTGGTTGACGGCAGGGACGACCTCGGTCTCCTTCAGGAGGCGCTCGAGGTGGTGGGGCATGAAATTGCTGACGCCGATCGCGCGGACCTTGCCGTCGGCGAGCAGCTTCTCCAGCGCCTGGTAGGCCGCGATCGTCCTCTCGAAGCGGTCCGGTGCGGGCTGGTGCAGGATCAGCAGGTCGAGGCTGTCGACGCCGAGCTTGCCGGCCGCCTTGTCCCAGGCGTGCAGCGTCTGGTCGTAGCCGAAGTCGCTGACCCACACCTTGGTCTCGAGGAAGACCTCGGACCGGTCCACGCCCGAGCGGCGCAGGCCCTCGCCCACCTCGCGCTCATTGCCGTACGCCGCGGCGGTGTCGATGTGCCGGTAGCCGGTGCGCAGCGCCGCCTCGACGGCTGCCGCGGTCTCCTCGGGCGGGCTCTGGAAGACGCCGAGGCCGAGGGCGGGCATCGTCACGCCGTTGTTCAACGTCAGGGTCGGTTGGTTCTCGATTCGTTCCACGCCCACCACGCTGGCACGGCTTTGCGTCGTACGGGAGGCACTGGCAGTACCCCCGAACGGGGGGCATCACTCACTGCCCCCGACGCGCTCCTGACGGTCCTGAGAGGCGGGCGGCCCGGCGATGCGCAAGAGACCCGACGATTTTGCTCCTCCGCGGGGTGGCGCCTGCCGATGGAGGCGGCTAGGAACGCTCACTCCCACGGACGGGAACCCACGTGCAGAACCGACGCCCTGTCATCGTCTGCGGAATCGGCATCGCGGCAGCAGCCGCGACAGTCGTCTTCGCCACCATCTCGCTGGCGCAGCCCCAGCACTCGGGGCCGCCGGCATCGGGTGCCGACGCGACGTCCCGCTCCTCCGTCGAGCGCGGTCACGCCGGCAGCGGTGGCGCCTCCGGCTCGACGAGCGGGAACGGCGAGCCGGCCTCGGTCGCCGATGCGTTCCGCAACGCGCCCACCGCGCAGCCGTCGCAGCAGCACGAGCACCCCGTGACGAGCGCACCAGTACGGCTGGACCCGGCGCATCCCATCGCCATGAACGACCCTGCCCCGGCGGTCGGCGGCGCGGTGGCCACCGGCACCAACGCCACCCTGGCGACCACGGGCACCAACCTGAGCGCCACCGGCCCGGCCGGCGTACCGCTGGCGGACACGTTCACCCTGGCCAGCAGGCCGGACTCGAGCCACGTGCTCTACCTCGACCCGCGCGGCGCCGTCCTCACGGGCCGGGCCTGGACCGCCTATGCCGGCTCTCCCTATCGCGGCAAGCCGCTGGCGCTGGCGGCGTACACCTTCGGCGACACCGACCCCGCTTTCGACGCCGACGACCTCACCCAGCTGCAGATCGCCTGGCAGGAGGTCGCGGCCGACTATGCCGCCTTCGACATCAACGTGACCCTGGCGCCGCAGGACGCCGCTGCGATCGGCCGCGACAGCACCGGTGACACGACCTTCGGGACCCAGGTGATGCTCACCTCCACGCCCGACCCGGCCAAGAAGGCCGGCGGCATCGCCTGGCTCGGCGCCTCCACCGGGTACGACGGCACCCACGACCCGATGTACTGGCAGCCGGCACTGGACTTCTCCTCCTCGGGCACGACCGGCCACAACATCGGCCAGACCGCTGCCCACGAGGCCGGCCACACCTGGGGCCTGGTGCACGAGAGCGACTCCCGGCCGTACTACCCCGGCTCGACGACGTGGGGCCCGATCATGGGCACGTCCTACTACTCCGCGATGGGGCAGTGGTCGATGGGCGAGTTCAAGGGCGCACGGCTCAACATGAGTCGGACCGTGACCAACCCGACCACCAAGAAGACCACCGTGGTCTACTCCCACCAGGACGAGGTGGGCACGATCAGGTCCGTCCTCGGCGGCGCTGAGTCCGACAACGGCCCGGACGCGAGTCCCACCGCCATCGCCGCCGGGCAGACCGTGGACGGCCTGATCACCAGCAACGCCGACACCGACTCGTTCACCTACACCGGAACCGGTGGCGTCCTGCTCCACGTCGCGCCGACCGCATCGATCAGCGACCTCGACCTGGCGCTCGACGTCATCGACACCACCTCGACCGACGACCCGGTGCTCGCCTCCGGGTTGAACCCGCCGCTGCGGGTGCTCGCCTCTGGCGGGTATGGGTCGGTGGCCGGTGGCGAGGACTCGTCCTTCCTCATCCCGACCACCGACTCGGACCACACCTACCGGATCACGGTGGCCGGCGGCGGCAACGGCGCCTCGCCGTACGCCGACGCGACCGCCTACAGCTCCTACGGGTCCCTCGGTTCCTATTCCCTCAGCGTCACCGCCCAGCCGGACGGTTCGACCGGCGGCTCGGCCGACGCCGGCGGTGCCGGTACCTCGAGTGGCAAGGGATTCACGTTCGACGCTGTCTCGGTGCTCACACGCACACCCGGCGTGGCGATGAAGTTCAAGGTGGACTACGACCAGGGCGAGCTCGACCCGGCCGACGTGCTGTGGGCCTGGAAGTCGTCGAGGCCGAGCTGCGTGTTCAGCGGCGCGACGTCCGCCGAACCCCGACTCACCTGCCTCGCCACCGACACCGGCAGCGTCACCGTGACCGGCACCGCCACCCCGGCCGGATCCGCGCCGCAGAGCCGGTCGGTCACCTTCGCGCTGGCCGGCACCAAGCAGGCCGCACCGCAGCTCGGTCTGTCGGTGGCGGGCCAGTCGACGGATGCCGTATCGGTGTGCAGCGGCAACACCGGCGTGATCCGCGGCACGATCCTCGACCAGTACGGGCGCCCGATCTACGGCGCCAACGTGCGGCTCTTCAGCGGGAGCGCCGTCACCATCCTCAAGAGCGACATCCACGGCTGGGTGACCGCGTCGATGTCCACCAAGCCGGCCGTCTCCTACAGCATCGACGGGCTGGCCACCGGCGTCTTCCCAGCACAGGCCACCCGCGTGGTGCGGACGGTCAGCACCACGCCGCCGCCATGCTTCGGCTCGGGCACCACCGTCACCCTCGGGCACGCCGACGTCACGGCGGTCCCCGGCGTGGCGACGCCGCTGACCGCGACGGTCGCGGCCGGTAGCCTGCCTGTCACCGGCGTGCCCGTGTCGTTCACCGAGACGTACGCCGACGCCAACGGCAAGCAGGTGAGCAAGGCGCTGGGTGCGGCGACGACCAACGAGAAGGGCGTCGCGACGTACTCGCTCAAGGCGCTGACCACGACCCCCAACGGCACGCTGACCGCGACCGTCGCGAAGTCGACGATCGTGCCGGTGGCGCTCGTCTCCGCAGCCGGGACGCTGAGCGTGGCGACCTCGCCGACGATGGACTTCGACCCGTCGTCGTTCGCCATCAACGGCGACACCGAGTTCACCGCGACCGGCCATCACGAGGACCACCTCATCAGCGGCGTCGCCGCCACCGTCGCGGGTCGGCTGACGGCCGGCTGGGGCGCGACCGCGATCACCCCGGCCGGCATCCCGGTGACGGTGGCGGTGACCTACCCGAACCCCAAGGGCGGTGCCGACCTGCGGCGCACGTACGCCGGCACCACCGCCGCGAACGGCTGGTTCCGGATCGGCGTGCTCAACCCGCCGGCCGGCAAGGTCACCGTCCTGGCGGCCCGCTCGACCTACCTCCCGGCGGTGGCGGAGGTGCCGTTCGACGACGCCGATGGCGGCCAGGCCTCCTTCACCGTCTCGAAGTGGAACGGCCTGATGACGCCGGCCGCCGCCACGATCGCGCCAGGTCAGACGGTCTACCTGACCGCGACACTGGTCTCACCGATCCTCGACGGCTCTCCGCGCAAGGCCCCCGCCACGAACCTCACCTTCACCGCGCGGTGGGTCTCCGCGGACGGCAAGCGCTACGCGGTCTGGCCGAAGCTGACCTCCAGGAGCTCCGTCGCGGCGCTCGGCACCCCCGGCCTCGGGGCCGGGACCATCACCATCACGCCGGTGGCCAGCACTGCTTACACCGCCGTCGCGAGCACCGTCACGATCCAGTAGCCACCGGTGCAGCCGCCCCGGTGGGCCAGGCTCGTCGAAGGGTCACTTTCCGCCGGTCGAGTGTCCCGGCAACGTCGTCCGCATGGCATGCTCACGCCGTGGCGAAGGCATCGAGCGGCACCCCGGCGACCGTCGCGCTGACCCGGGCGGGCGTGGCCTTCACCCTGCACGCCTACCAGCACGACGAGTCATCCAGGTCGTACGGCGAGGAGGCCGCCGAGCTGCTCGGCGTGGACCGGGCCCGGATATTCAAGACACTGGTGGCCGATGTGGGCGGCCGGCTGACGGTCGCCGTCGTACCGGTCGCGCACCAGCTCGACCTCAAGGCACTGGCCCGTGCGTGCGGGGCGAAGAAGGCCGAGATTGCGGATCCGGCCGCAGCCACCCGCAGCAGTGGCTACGTGCTGGGCGGCATCTCGCCGATCGGCCAGCGCACGCCGCTGCCGACCGTCGTGGATGCAAGCGTCACCGAGTTCGCGTCGGTCTTCGTCAGCGCCGGGCGCCGCGGACTGCAGCTGGAGCTGGCACCGGCCGACCTGGTCAGTCTCACGCGAGCCGTCACCGCGGCGATCGCCACCTTGTAGTCGGTCGCCACGAGCGCCCGGATCCGGGGACCCGGCCGCTCGGCCACCGGTAGCGTGACCTGTGTGCCGATGCCGATCCTCGGTTGGACCCGCGGCTACCGCCGCGCGTGGCTGCGTGGCGACCTCCTCGCCGGGATCACCGTCACCGCCTACCTGATCCCGCAGGTGATGGCGAACGCGGAGCTCGCCGGTCTGCCCGCGGTCGTCGGCCTCTGGGCCGCCCTGGGCGCGTTGCTGGGCTACGTCCTGGTTGGCACGTCGCGGTTGCTCTCGATGGGTCCGGAGTCGACGGCCGCGCTGATGACCGCGACCACGATCGCCGGTGTCTCCGCCGCCGACCGGCCCGAGACGGCGATGGCGCTCGCGCTGCTGGCCGCAGTCTTCTGCGTGATCGGCTGGGCCGCCCGGCTCGCGGCGCTGGCGGAGCTGCTCTCCAAGCCGATCCTGGTGGGGTACATGGCCGGCATCGCGGTGGTGATGATCACCTCGCAGCTCGACGAGCTGCTCGGCTTCACGATCCACGGCGACGGCTTCCTCCCCGAGGTCAGGTACGCCGTGACGCACCTCGGGCAGACCCACGCGCCGACGCTGATCCTCGGCGGCTCCGTACTGGCCGGGCTGCTGATCGCCAGCAGGCTCTGGCCCAAGGCCCCGGTCGCGCTCTTCGGGATGCTCGCCGCGACCGCCGTCTCCAGCGCGCTCGACCTCTCCGACCACGGGGTTGCGACGGTGGGCCACATCGCCGCCGGGCTTCCCGACGTACGGCGTCCCGACCTGGCGCCGCACCAGTGGCTCGACCTGGTCGGGCCGGCGCTGGGGATCGCGTTCGTCACCTTCACCGACACGATCCTGACCGGGCGCGCTTTCGTCGTCGAGGGCGAGGGTCGGCCCGACGCGAAGCGGGAGCTGCTCGGGCTGGGCGCCGCGAATCTCGGGGCCGGGCTGCTGCAGGGTCTTCCGGTCAGCAGCAGCGGTTCGCGGACGGCGATCGCGCAGGCCGTCGGCGGGAAGTCGCAGCTCACCGGTGGGATCACGCTGGTGGCGACGGCTGTCGCCGTGCTGACGATCCGGCCGGTGCTGGAGGCGTTCCCGACGGCCGCGCTGGGTGCCGTCGTGGTCTATGCCGCGGTGCGGCTGGTCGACCTCCCGGAGATGATCCGATTCTGGCGCTTCCGGCACAGCGAGCTGGTGCTCGCGCTGGCGACAGCTGTCGCGGTGCTCGGCGTCGGCGTGCTCTACGGGATCGTGGTGGCGATCGGTCTCTCGGTGCTCGACCTGCTGCGCCGGGTCGCCCGGCCGCATGACGCGGTCCTCGGCAACGTCCCGGGCCTGGCCGGGATGCACGACGTGGCCGACTACCCGGCCGCGCAGCCGGTGCCGGGGCTGGTCATCTACCGCTACGACTCACCGCTCTTCTTCGCCAACGCCGAGGACTTCCGCTCCCGAGCGCTCGGCGCGCTTGCTGACTATCCGGACACGCGCTGGTTCGTGCTCAACACCGAGGCGATCAGCGGCATCGACGTCACCGCGGCCGATCTGCTGGAGGAGGTGCGTGCCGAGATGGCCGCGCGTGGTGTCGTGTTCGCTCTGGCGCGGCTGAAGCAGGACCTGCGCGACGCGCTGGCACCGACCGGGATCCTGGACCGCATCGGGCACGATCGGATCTTCCTGACGCTGCCGACGGCCGTGCTGGCGTTCGAGAGCTGGCACGCATCGCAACCCTGACCGAGGCATCGTGCGACCGCGACGACGGCAGCGCCTCAGCCTCGACGCAGTCGCCCTGCGATGCGCTCCTTCAGTGATCGTCGCGCCGGCGCGCGCCGCGGCACCGGGACCCCGGCGCGCACGGCCGGATCGAAGTCCACCGCGGCGATGGCGTCGTCGAAGGCGGAGCCGTCCTCGCCCGGCTTGAAGATGTGGTCCAGTCCGTGCCGGTCGAGATAGCCGGCGTAGCGCTCGAACCGCTCCGCATGACCTGAGACGGTCGGGCCGTAGTCGGCGCCGGCGGCGAGCACGGCGGCATCCGCCAGCTTCGGATCGCCGAGCGAGCGCACCACCAGGTGCGGGATCTCGTGATAGCGGGCCAGCTCCAGGGTGCGGGAGTCGTGCGCGAGCACGTAGGCCGGCGTACCGGCGAGGAGAGCGGCGATGTTGCCGTGGATCCGGGTGCCGAAGCTGAAGTCGTAGCGGGAGAGCTCCCGGAGCCAGGTGGTCGAGTTGAGCGCCATCCAGGCCCGGCCGCCCGCGATCAGCGGATGCCCCGGTCGGGTCGGGAGCAGCGGGTCGCTCGCGCCCTTGCCGGCGTACTCCTCACCGAGCAGCAACCCCAGCGACTGCAGGTCCTGGGCGACGTAGTCCAGTCGGTCGTAGCGGGCGACGTTGTGCTCGATGATCGGACCCATCTCGCTCACGTACGGCGAGAGGTTCAGCGCGATGGGGGAGTCGGTCGTCAGCTCCGGCAGCGGCCGCAGCGCGAGATCGTCACCCCGCAGGAACATCGACGGGCAGCCGATGATGTCGACGGTGTCACTGGGGAAGCCGAGGCCGAGCAGGTAGTCGCGGGTGAACTCCCCGCGCACACCGATGGAGGGGCCACGCTCCAGCAGCGCGCCGACGAACCGCTTCACCGAGACGTCGATCTGGGAGGCGTGGTTGGCGTTCCACTCACCGTCGGCGCTGGCCTGCGCGCCGACCCCGATCACGGTGACGGGGATCTTCAGCCGCTCGATCAGGTCGCTGAGCGAGTCGAGCCGCTCCCGGAAGGTCCAGCGGAACGCGTTGGCCAGCGGGATGACGAGGTGGTCGACGTGCTCGTGGTGCCAACCCGGATCCAGCCGGGGGCCGCGGGTGGGACCGGGCCGTACGTGGTTGCCACGCGAGGCTAGCTGCCGCTCCACGGCGTAGGTGTAGAGCAGGTTGCCCAGGTTGTCGCCGAAGAGATTCTGCTCCCACTGCTCGTACGCGTGGGGGTTGGCGGTCGCCGGCTGGTAGGACCGGACGTAGACGTTAGTCATAGTATCCAAACTGTATTACATAACTTTGATGACGCGACGACCCGATAGCGTAAGCACATGCCCACCCCTCCTGTCCCGTCGGCTGCCGATGAGGTCGTCGAGATCGCCCGCGACCTGATCCGGATCGACACCTCCAACTTCGGGGACGACTCCGGGCCGGGGGAGCGGAAGGCGGCCGAGTACGTCGCCGGGCTCCTCGACGAGGTCGGCATCTCCTCGCGGCTGCACGAGCCCGCGACCGGCCGCACGTCGCTGGTCGCGCACTGGGGCGAGGACGCCCCCGACGGCCGCCCCGCGCTGCTGATCCACGGTCACCTCGACGTGGTGCCCGCAGAGGCCTCCGACTGGCAGGTCGACCCGTTCTCCGGGGAGATCCGGGACGACTACGTATGGGGTCGCGGCGCGGTCGACATGAAGGACTTCGACGCGATGGTGCTCAGCGTCGTGCGGGCCCGGCAGCGAGCCGGCCGTCCGCCGTCGCGCCGCGTCGTCCTCGCCTTCACGGCCGACGAGGAGGCCGGCGGCCATCTCGGCGCGCAGAAGCTGGTGGAGGACCTGCCCGAGGAGTTCGACGGCGTCACCGAGGGGATCGGCGAGGTCGGCGGCTTCAGCACCACCATCCGGGGCCGCCGGCTCTACCTGATCGAGGCCGCCGAGAAGGGGATGGCCTGGATGCGGCTGACCGCCCGCGGTACGGCCGGACACGGTTCGATGATCAACCGCGACAACGCGGTGGCCCGGCTGGCCGCCGCGGTCGCCCGGATCGGCGCGCACGAGTGGCCGGTGCAGCTGACCCCGACCATTCAGACCCTGCTGGCGGCGGTGGCCGAACTGGTCGGCACCGAGGCCACCCCGGAGAACGCGGCCAGCCTGATCGAGGAGTTCGGCCCTGCTGCCCGCATGATCGGCGCGACGCTGAGCCATGTCACCAACCCGACCATGCTGGGCGCCGGGTACAAGGTCAACGTGATTCCGACCGAGGCGACCGCCCATGTCGACGGGCGCTTCCTGCCCGGTTACGAGGACGAGTTCTTCGCCGAGCTCGCGCGGCTGTGCGGCGAGGGCGTGGAGGTCGACTTCGTCTCCAACCAGCCCCCGTGGGAGACGCCTTACGAGGGCCAGGTGGTCGATGCCATGACGCGTTCGCTGCTCGCCGAGGACCCTGGCGCCGCGGTGGCGCCGTACCTGATGTCGGCGGGGACCGATGCCAAGCACTTCACCAAGCTCGGCATCAAGACCTTCGGCTTCGCCCCGCTCCGGCTGCCCGAGGACCTGGACTTCACCGGCCTGTTCCACGGGATCGACGAGCGCGTCCCCACCGACGGGTTGGAGTTCGGCGCCCGGGTGATGGACAGGTTCCTCGACCAGGCCTGACGCCGGTCAGGCTGCGACCACGCGGTCGCGGCCGGCCGTCTTGGCCCGGTAGAGCGCCTCGTCGGTGCGGTGCATGAGGTCGGTGAGGGTCTCGCCCGCACGGTGCACGACCAGGCCGATCGAGCAGGTCTGCCCCAGCGGTACGCCGCGCCTGATCCGCTCGGCGATCTGCGGAGCGGCGTCGATGTCGTAGAGGGCGAGGGCGAACTCCTCGCCGCCCCAGCGGGCACACACGTCGCCGGCCGGGACGACCTGCTCGATCACCCTGGCGAACGCGATCAGCATCTCGTCGCCGGCGAGGTGTCCGTGCGCGTCGTTGAACCGCTTGAAGTGGTCCAGATCCACCAGCAGTACGGCGACGGGCACGTGGTCCGCCAGCATGCGGCCCAGCTGTGCGTCCCAGTACCGCCTGTTCGCCAACCCGGTGAGCGGGTCCGTGGCGGCGAGCCGCTCGAGGTCGGCGCGGGCCGAGCGGAGCTTGTCGTTCAACCAGGCAGGCAGCTCCGCGACGGCGCTCCACACGATCAGCGCGATGCCGAGCCGGACGATGAGCTGCTCGGCCGGCACGGTGTGGTTGACCCGGATGAAGGTGGGCACGGTCGGGAGCAGCAGGATCAACGAGACTCCGCGGTCCTGGGTAAGCCCGGCGAACAGGAAGCCGAGCACCACCGCGCCCATGCAGAGCGTCGCCGCCACCGGTGCCGCGAACGACGCGCCGAGCATGCCCAGCAGGAGCATCACCGGCCAGGCCAACAGCGGCCACCGGGGTCGAAGCTGGTGGACGAGGACCCAGAGCACTCCGGTGAGCGCGGTGGCGATCACGTAGTAGACGAACGACGCGCGGTCGAGCTCGTCGGTGGAGATGGACGCGAGCAGCCCGATGGTCGCGATCCCGAGCGAGCCGAACAGTCCGATCCGGTGCCACGCGGACACGTCGACGACCGATGCAGGAGATCGGTGCCGACCGTTGGGGTTGCGCTGCAGGCGGGGCATCAAACGCCAGCGTAGGGAACAACACCCCGGGATGGGGACTCATGTCCGTCAACCGATCGGTCCGACCCGCGGACCGACCTGGGCCTGACGCCGCCGAACGCCACCTCAGGCCGTGCGAACGGCGCGGATGATCTTGCGACGAAGCACCACGCGACGGATGCCGTCGGAGCTGATCCGCACCCTGTCCAGCTCCCAACCGCCGTGCTCAGCTCGCTCGACGAGGAGCTTGGTGACGACGTTGCGGGAGAAGTCGCGGCTGAAGCTGATCTTGTCGAACTCCCACTCCACACCGGGGCGGGATGAACGTTGTTCGCGCTTGCTCATCGGATGCGGTTCCTCCTGTGGGCCAGGACGGCGCTCGGGCAGCGCCAGGGATCGGGTCGGATCAGTCTGCCGAAACGTCGTCGAGTGCGCCGGCGATCTCGATCGGAAGGGTGAGATCGACCACGCCGAGGGCGGCGTGCAGTTGGGCAGCAGTGCGGGCGCCGACGATCGGCGCCGTCACGGCAGGGCGGTCCCGCACCCAGGCGAGTGCCACCTGCTGAGCGGTCCAGCCGAGGCCGTCGGCAGCACGGGCCACCGCCTCCACGATGCTGCGGCCGCGTTCGTCGAGGTAGGCGTCGACGCGCCCGGAGAAGTCCGAGAGCGCCCCACGGGAGTCCGACGGCGTGCCCGTGCGGTACTTGCCGGTGAGCACTCCGCCGGCCAGCGGGGACCACGGGAAGATGCCGAGTCCGAGCGCCTGGGCAGCGGGGACGACGTCGTACTCGATCTCGCGGGCGAGCAACGAGTACTGCACCTGCGTGCTGACCAGCGCGGCCCGACCGGGGGCCGCGCGCTGCCAGGTGGCGGCCTGGGCGGTCTGCCAGCCAGCGTAGTTGGAGATCCCGACGTAGCGTGCACGGCCGGTGGCGATGGCGTGGTCGAGCGTGGCGAGGGTCTCCTCGATCGGCGTCTCGTCGGACCAGACGTGCACCTGCCACAGGTCGACGTGATCGGTGCCGAGGCGCCGCAGAGAGGCATCGAGGCCGTCCAGCAGGCCGCGCCGACTGGTGTCGACCTGTCGCGAGCCGCCGCGACGCGAGATGCCGGCCTTGGTGGCGAGCACGACCTCATCGCGCGCCATCACATCGCCGATCAGGCCGCCCAGGAGCTGCTCGGAGGCGCCGTCGGCATATCCGGCGGCGGTGTCGACGAGGGTGCCGCCGGCCTCGGCGAACGCGATCAGCTGGTCGCGGGCCTCGTGCTCGTCGGTGTCACGGCCCCATGTCATCGTGCCCAGTCCCAGGGAGGACACCTTCAGGCCGGAATCGCCCACGGCGCGCTGTTGCATGCGGAAGAAGATAGTCGGCGCGCTGGCGAGGTTGCTTCCAGGCTCGCCGGATGGCGACACCGTACGCTTCATCCCGACCTTCCGCGGACACGAAAGTGATCGATGAACTATCTGGAATCCGTGGTGCTGGGCGTCGTCGAGGGACTCACCGAGTTCCTCCCCGTCTCCAGCACCGGCCACCTGACCATCGCCGAGAAGATCCTGGGCCTGCAGATCGACGACGACTCGGTGACCGCCTACACGGCCGTGATCCAGATGGGCCCGATCGTCGCTGTCATCCTGTACTTCCTGCGTGACATCGTGGCGATCGTGCGCGGCTGGTGCGTCGGTCTGCTCAAGGCAGAGGAGCGGGGCACCCAGGAGTACCGGATGGGCTGGTATGCGATCGTCGGGACCATCCCGATCGGCATCGTCGGTCTCCTCGCCAAGGATCTGGTCTCCGGTCCGCTGCGCTCGCTGTGGTGGGTCGGCGGCGCGCTCATCGGCTGGAGCTTCGTGATGGTGTGGGCAGAGCGCGTCGGGCGGCAGGACCGCGGCGAGCGCCAGCTCAGCATGAAGGACGCGATCTTCGTCGGGCTGATGCAGTGCATCGCCCTGATCCCGGGCGTCTCCCGCTCCGGTGCCACCATCTCCGCGGGCTTGTTCCGCGGTCTCGACCGGGTCACCGCCACCCGACTGAGCTTCTTCCTCTCGATCCCAGCGCTGCTGGCTGCCGGCCTCTACGAGCTCAAGGACGTGCAGGGGATCCCTGTCGGACCGACCCTCGTCGGCGCCGTCGTGGCCTTCGTGGTGGCCTATGCGACGGTGGCCTGGCTGCTGCGGTTCGTCAGCCACCATCCGATCACGTGGTTCGTGCCCTACCGGGTGGCGCTGGGCGTGATCGTGCTGACGCTCGTCGCGACCGGGGTGGTCAGCGCCACCTGATCGGACGCGTCACCGGCTCGCCGCTCTCAGCTGGCGAGCTGGTAGTCGTAGTAGCCGTGGAGGTGGTGCACCTGGATCGTCACCGGAACGCCCTGCGCCGTCGGTGCGAAGATGATGCCGCCACCGAAGTTCCTGCCGTTCTTGTGGTAGCCGTGGTCCTTGTGGGGCTGGTGACCGGTGCGGTCGTAGAAGTGCCCGTCGTAACGCAGCAGCGACGGCTCGGCGGACGGTCGCATCTGCCACTCGTCGGTCTGACGGTGCACCATGTCCAACCGGACAGCCACCGCGCACGCGCACGCCGCCAGGAATCCGACGAGCCACAGGGTGTTCTTGAGCCAGGCGTTCACAGCCGCTCAGGTTAGGCGCACGAATCTCGAAACAACCTGAACGCCTCAGCAGGCCTGTCGGAGAACCGGGTGCGCTCATCGGCACCTAGCTCATCGGCAGCAAACTCGCCGAGACCGCTCGTCTACAGCCAGCCCGAGCGCCTGAACCACCACCACAGCGCCGTCACCGAGCTCGCCATCACGATCAGCGCATACGCATAGCCGAAGCGCCAGTGCAGCTCGGGCATGTGGTCGAAGTTCATCCCGTAGACGCCCGCCACCAGCGTCGGTACGACGATGATCGCGGCACCGGCCGAGATCTTGCGCATGTCGTCGTTCTGCTGCACCTGGATCCGGGCCAGGTGGGCATCGAAGGCGGAGGAGAGCAGCAGCTCCAGGGAGTCGACGGCCTCGGCTCCCTGGTTGAGGTGGTCGAGGACGTCGCGGAAGAACGGCCGGATGTCGTCGTCGATGTCGCGCTCGCCGTACTCGGCGGTGGCGAAGCGCCGGATCGGGTCGCGCAGCGGCAGCACCGCGCGCCGGACCTCCACCAGCTCTCGCTTGAGCGCGTAGATCCGCTCCGAGTCGCTGGTGCGCGCGGGGGAGAAGACCGAGGTCTCGACCTCGTCGACGTCCTTGACCAGCTCACTGATGACCGACAGGTAACCGTCCACGACGTAGTCAGCGACCGCATAGATCGCCGACGACGGGCCCTGGGTCAGCAGCCGCCGCTCGTCGCTCTCCAGCAGGTGGCGGGCCGGGGCAAGCTGTGAGCCCCGGCCGTGTCGCACGGTGATGACGAAGTCGCTCCCCATGAACACGTTGATCTCGCCGGTCTCCACCGCGTCGTCAGCATCGACGTACCAGAGGGTCTTGAGCACGAGGAACATCATTTCGCCGTAGCGCTCCAGCTTCGGTCGCTGATGTGCCTTGAGCGCATCCTCGACCGCGAGCGGGTGCAGCCCGAACGCCTCGGCGACCTCGGCGAGCTCGCGCTCGCTGGGCCGGTAGAGGCCCAGCCAGACGAAATCGCCCGGGTTGCGCACGCCCTCCCGCATGACGTGGTACTCGTGCGGGTGGCTGGCGAGATCGACGCGCTCACCGTTGCGGTAGAGGGCGGAGTCGACGATCACAAGTGCAACCGTAGGCGACGCGCGTCAGACCGCCGAGCTTGCTGGTGCGTGTTGCTGGTGCGTGTCGAGCCAGCAGCCCGGCGCGAGGCCGCAGCCCACCTGGCTACGCTCGGGGCCATGGCGACCCTCATCCTGGTCCGACACGGCCGCACCACCGCGAATGCGTCGGGCGTGCTCGCCGGTCGCACGGCCGGAGTCAAGCTCGACGAGCTGGGACAGCGCCAGGCGACCAAGGCGGGTGAGCGGCTCGCGTCGGTCCACCTCGCCAGCGTGGTGACCAGCCCGCTCGAGCGGTGTCGCCAGACCGCCAAGGCACTGCTCGCTGCCCGGCCGGAGGATGCGGCGGCTGTGCCTATGGTCGTGGAGCGGGCGATCACCGAGTGCGACTACGGGGCCTGGCAGGGCCGCGCTCTCAAGGAGCTCGTCAAGGAGCCGCTGTGGCGCACGGTGCAGACCCAGCCGTCGGCGGCGGCGTTCCCCGACGGCGAGTCGATGCAGACGATGCAGACCCGCGCGGTCGCCGCCGTACGTCGCCTCGACGCCGCGCTCAGCGCCGAGCACGGATCGGACGCGGTCTGGGTGGCAGTCAGCCACGGCGACATCATCAAGTCCATCCTCGCGGACGCGCTCGGCATGCACCTGGACCTCTTCCAGCGCCTGCACGTGGATCCCGCTTCGATCTCGGTGATCCGCTACACCGACACCCGCCCGTTCGTGCTCGCCACGAACACCCATGACGGTGATCTGGGCTGGCTCAACCCGCCGGAGAAGAAGCGGCGTACCCGGAAGGGATCCGTTGCGGCCGCCACGGACGACGCTGTTGTCGGCGGGGGCGCCGGGCCGGGTGAGCCTGATCCGCACCAGCCCGTGCCGGCCGGGTCCGCCTAGCCGCCCTCTAGGCTTGAGTCATGGCCGTCGTCCACGCATTCGACCCTCCCGAGCGCTTCGTCGTCGGGACGGTCGGTGAGCCCGGTGCCCGTACTTTCTTCCTGCAGGCCCGCCTCGGCGCGCTGCTGGTCAGCGTGGCGCTGGAGAAGCAGCAGGTGGCCGTCCTGGCGGAGCGGGTCGACGAGCTGCTCGACGAGGTGATGCGCGAGGCCAGCTCGGTGGTGCCGGCGGTCGCGCCGTACGGGCTCGACGACAACGGCCCGCTCGAGCAGCCGATCGCTGAGGAGTTCCGCGTGGGCACGATGACGCTCTCGTGGGACCCGGACGACGAGCGGGTGGTGATCGAGGTCTTCCCGGTCGACGACACGGTGACGGAGGACGACGCCGAGGACACGGAGCCGGAGGAGATGGTGCTGGTCCGGTTGGAACCGGCGCATGCGCGGGCGTTCGTGAAGCGGGCGACGCTGGTGGTCGAGGCCGGCCGTCCGTCCTGCCCGTTCTGCGGCGGCCCGATCGACCCCAACGGCCATCTCTGTGTGCGCGCGAACGGTTTCAAGCGACGCCTCACCGACGACGAGTGAGCCGCTGGACGTGGCTGCGATGAGTGAACCCGCCTCTGAGCTCGAGGACGACGAGCTGGTCCTGCACGGCCGCATCACCAGCGCGTCGAACGCGACGTTCCTCGGCTCGATCGGTGATACGGCGGTGGTCTACAAGCCGATCCGCGGCGAGCGGCCGCTGTGGGACTTCCCGGACGGAAATCTGGCGAACCGCGAGGTGGCGGCGTACGTGCTCTCGGAGCTGACGGGCTGGGACATCGTGCCCGAGACCTGGCTGCGCACCGGCCCGCACGGCACCGGGATGGTGCAGCGCTGGTGCGAGATCGATCCGGACCAGGCGGCCGTCACCCTCGTCCCTGCCGGCGAGGTCCCGCCGGGCTACCGGCACGTCTTCGACGGCGTCGGCGCCCGCGATCAGCCGGTCTCGTTGATCCACGAGGACACCGTCGAGCTGCGTCGGATGGCCGTCTTCGACGTGCTTGCCAACAACGCCGACCGCAAGGGCGGACACGTGCTGGAGATGGCCGGCGGGCACCGCTACGGCTGCGACCACGGCCTGACCTTCCACCGCGAGCCCAAGCTGCGCACCGTGCTGTGGGGCTGGATGGGGGAGCCCTTGACGGACGAGGAGGTCGAGGTCGTACGTCGCGTCCGCGCCGCCCTCGATGGTGCCGGGGGCGACCTGCTGGGCGAGCATCTCGCCTACTGGGACCTCGAGGCGCTCGCGCTGCGCTGCGACCGGCTGCTCGCCACAGGTGTCCTGCCCGAGCCCGGGGACGACTGGCACGTGATCCCCTGGCCACCCTTCTGAGTGGACTGTCCTAGGCTTCGACCATGCGCGCCTGGTCTGCACCCGAGGTCCCCGCCCTGCCGGTCACCGGCCCGGCGGTGCGACTCTTCGACACCTCCCGCAACGACGTCGTCGAGGTCGGCGCTGCCGCAGCCGGCGTGCCGGCCTCGCTCTACGTGTGTGGCATCACGCCGTACGACGCCACCCACATGGGCCACGCCAACACCTATGTCGCCTTCGACCTGCTCAACCGCGCCTGGCGCAACGCCGGGCTGATCGTCAACTACGCGCAGAACGTCACCGACGTCGACGACCCGCTGCTCGAGCGCGCCGACAAGGTCAAGATCGACTGGCGGGCGCTGGCCGAGCGCGAGACCGAGCTGTTCCGCCAGGACATGGAGGCGCTCCGCGTCCTGCCGCCGGACAACTACACCGGCGCGGTGGAGTCGATCCCGCTGGTGATCGCACTGATCCAGCGCCTCGACGACGCCGGCGCCATCTACCGCGTCGATGAGGACCTCTACTTCTCCGTCGCCGCCGACGAGGCGTTCGGCGAGGAGTCCCACTTCAGCCGCGAGCAGATGCTCGAGATCTTCCCCCAGCGCGGCGGTGACCCGGACCGTGCCGGCAAGAAGGATCCGCTCGACGCTCTGGTCTGGCGCGGCGAGCGCCCGGGCGAGCCCTCCTGGGACTCGCCGTGGGGCAAGGGCCGGCCCGGTTGGCACATCGAGTGTGCCGCCATCGCCCGCGAGCACCTCGGCGCGGGCTTCACCGTGCAGGGCGGCGGATCCGACCTGATCTTCCCGCACCACGAGATGTGTGCCGCGCACGCCCAGGTCGTCGACCCCGGCGTACCCTTCGCGCAGTCCTACGTGCACTGCGGCATGGTCGGCTACCTCGGCGAGAAGATGTCGAAGTCCAAGGGCAACCTGGTCTTCGTCTCCGCGCTGCGCAACGCCGAGATCGACCCGATGGCGATCCGCCTCGTGCTGCTGCGCCACCACTACCGCAGCGACTGGGAGTGGACCGACGACCTTCTCTTCGACGCCGTCGACACCGTCACGCAGTGGCGCAAGGCACTCGTCCTCGGCCGTGGTGCGCCCGCCGCCCCGGTGGTCGAGGAGGTGCTCAGCGCCCTCGCCGAGGACCTCGACGCACCCCGCGCTGTCGCCGCCGTGCAGTCGTGGGTCGATGCCACCCTCGGGGTGGTCGGTCACATGGCCGAGACCAGCGACGAGCGGGCGGCCGAGCAGATCGCCGCGCTCATCGACGCCGCGTTGGGCCTCAAGCTCTGAGTCACCGTTCGCCGGGCCTGTCGAGTCATCTCGACAGGCCCGGCGAACGTCGTCCTCAGCTGTCTTCGCCGCGCCGCTTCAGGTAGCGCTCGAACTCGCGCGCGATCGCCTCGCCGGAGGCCTCCGGCAGGTCGGTGGTGTCGCGGGTCTCCTCCAGCGAGCGGACGTAGTCGGCGATGTCCTCGTCCTCCTCGGCCAGCTCGTCCACGCCACGCTCCCAGGCGCGGGCGTCCTCGGGCAGGTCGCCGAGGGGGATCGAGCAGTCGAGCAGCTCCTCGAGCTGGCCCACCAGCGCCAGGGTCGCCTTCGGGCAGGGCGGCTGAGCGACGTAGTGCGGCACCGCCGCCCAGTAGGAGACGGCCGGCATGTCCAGCTTCGAGCAGGCGTCCTGCAGGACGCCCACGATCCCGCTCGGGCCCTCGTAGGTGGGCGGCTCGACCTGCAGACGGTCGACCAGCTCGGGCTCGGTGGCTGTGCCGTTGACCGGGATCGGGCGGGTGTGCGGTGTGTCTGCCAGCAGCGCGCCGAGGGTCACGATGAGCTGCCCGCCGAGGTCATCGACGGCCGCCAGCAGCTCGGAGGTGAACTGCCGCCAGCGCATCGACGGCTCGATGCCGCGGATCAGGATGACGTCGCGCTTGAGGTCCGGAGGGGAGGCGATGGCGATCCGCGTCGTGGGCCACGTGACGTTGCGGTGGCCGTTCTCGTCGGTGCCGACCCGGGGGCGGTTGACCTGGAAGTCGTAGAAGTCCTCAGGGTCGAGCGCGCCGACCACCTGCGCGTTCCAGACGTCGATGAGGTGGTCGACCACCCCTGTGGCCGCGTCTGCCGCGTCGTTCCATCCCTCGAACGCCGCGATGACGACAGGGTCGACGAGGGCGCGGGTCTCCTCCAGCTCGATCACACCTCCCACCCTAGGCGAGAGCACCGACGAAACACGCCCACGGTCTCGCAAGGGTCGCGGCGCGGACAGGATTCGGGCTGGCAAACGCCGCGATGGGAGAATCGGCCCATGAGTCTGCGCCCCGATGCCACCGAGGTCCTCACCGCTGCGCTTCGTCAGCGGATCATGGTCATCGACGGCGCGATGGGCACCGCGATCCAGCGCGACCGTCCGGACGAGGCCGGTTACCGCGGCGAGCGGTTCAAGGACTGGCCGAGCGACGTGATCGGCAACAACGACCTGCTCACGCTGACCCAGCCCGAGATCATCGCGGGCATCCATCGCGAGTACCTCGAGGCCGGCGCGGACATCATCGAGACCAACACGTTCAACGCCAACGCCATCTCGATGTCCGACTACGGCATGGAGGAGCTCGCCTACGAGCTCAACTACGAGTCAGCCCGGCTCGCGCGGACGTGCGCCGACGACTTCAGCACCCCGGACAGGCCGCGGTACGTCGCCGGCGCGCTGGGCCCGACCAGCCGCACGGCGAGCATCAGCCCCGACGTGAACGACCCGGGTGCGCGCAACATCAGCTACGACGAGCTGGTGGCGGCGTACGCGACGGCGACGCGGGGCCTGCTCGACGGCGGTTCCGACATCGTCATCATCGAGACGATCTTCGACACGCTCAATGCCAAGGCGGCGATCTACGCGGTCGAGCAGGTCTTCGCCGAGCACGGCCGGCGCTGGCCGGTGATCATCTCCGGCACCATCACCGATGCCTCCGGGCGCACCTTGAGCGGCCAGGTCACCGAGGCCTTCTGGGACTCGGTGCGGCACGCTCGGCCCATCGCGGTCGGCCTCAACTGTGCCCTCGGCGCGCAGGAGATGCGCCCCTACATCGCCGAGCTCGCGCGGGTCGCCGACACCTTCGTCTCCTGCTACCCCAACGCCGGCCTGCCCAATGCCTTCGGCGAGTACGACGAGGGTCCCGCGGAGACTGCGGGTTACGTCGCCGAGTTCGCCGCGGCGGGCTTCGTCAACATCGTCGGCGGCTGCTGCGGCACCACGCCCGCCCACATCAAGGCGATCGCCGACGCGGTCGCGCCGGTGGCTGAGCGTGCCCCCTCCTCGCCGGAGCCGGCGTTGCGGCTCGCCGGCCTGGAGCCGTTCGCGGTCAAGGACGACAGCCTGTTCGTCAATGTCGGCGAGCGGACCAACATCACCGGCTCGGCGCGTTTCCGCAACCTGATCAAGGCCGGCGACTACGACACCGCCCTCACCGTGGCCGCGCAGCAGGTCGAGAGCGGTGCCCAGGTCATCGACGTCAACATGGACGAAGGCATGATCGACGGGGTCGCGGCGATGGAGCGCTTCCTCAAGCTGATCGCCTCCGAGCCCGACATCAGCCGGGTGCCGGTGATGATCGACTCCTCCAAGTGGGAGGTCATCGAGGCCGGCCTGAAGTGTGTCCAGGGCAAGCCGATCGTGAACTCCATCTCGCTCAAGGAGGGTGAGGAGCCGTTCATCAAGCACGCCATCGCCTGCAAGCAGTACGGCGCGGCGGCCGTGGTGATGGCGTTCGACGAGGACGGCCAGGCCGACTCCTACGAGCGCCGGATCGCGATCTGCGAGCGCGCCTACCGGATCCTGGTGGATCGGGTCGGGTTCGACCCTGAGGACATCATCTTCGACCCGAACGTCTTCGCGGTCGCGACCGGCATCGAGGAGCACGCCACCTACGGCGTCGACTTCATCGAGGCCACCCGCTGGATCCGGCAGAACCTGCCGGGCGCGAAGGTCTCCGGCGGCATCTCCAACGTGTCGTTCTCCTTCCGTGGCAACAACTTCGTCCGCGAGGCGATCCACGCGGTCTTCCTCTACCACGCCATCCAGGCGGGCCTGTCGATGGGCATCGTCAACGCCGGCGCGCTGGTCACCTACGACGAGATCGACCCCGCGCTGCGCGAAGCCATCGAGGACGTGGTGCTCAACCGCACCGGAGACTCTGTTGCCGCCACCGAGCGCCTGCTCGAGCTGGCCGAGCGACACCGTGGCAGCGGCGAGGAGGCCGAGGCGAAGGTCGATGAGTGGCGCTCGCTCCCGGTCGGCGAGCGGATCACGCACGCCCTGGTCAAGGGCCTGGACGCCTTCGTCGAGCAGGACACCGAGGAGCTGCGCGCCTCGCTGGCTGCCGAGGGGCGTCGTCCGATCGAGGTGATCGAGGGGCCGTTGATGGACGGCATGAACGTCGTCGGCGACCTGTTCGGCGCGGGCAAGATGTTCCTTCCGCAGGTGGTGAAGTCCGCTCGCGTGATGAAGAAGGCCGTCGCCTACCTCATCCCGTTCATCGAGGAGGAGAAGGCCGCCGATCCGTCCCTGGCCGGCGCCGACACCAACGGCAGGATCGTGATGGCCACGGTGAAGGGCGACGTCCACGACATCGGCAAGAACATCGTGGGTGTGGTGCTGCAGTGCAACAACTACGAGGTCATCGACCTCGGCGTGATGGTGCCGGCCCAGAAGATCCTCGACACCGCAGCCGAGGTCGGTGCGGACATCATCGGCCTCTCCGGCCTGATCACACCGAGCTTGGATGAGATGGTCAACTTCGCCGCCGAGATGCAGCGTCAGGGACTCGACATCCCACTGCTGATCGGTGGCGCCACCACGTCCCGTGCCCACACGGCGGTGAAGGTCGACCCCAAGTACGACGGCCCCGTCGTCTGGGTCAAGGACGCCTCCCGCTCGGTGCCGGTCGCTGCGCAGCTGCTCGGCGAGCGACGCGGCGCGTTGATGGCGTCGGTCAAGGAGGACTACAACGCCCTCCGCGCCCGGCACGCGGAGAAGCACGACCGCCCGATGCTCACCTACGCGCAGGCGCGGAACAACGCCACGTCGATGGACTGGGCGTCGTACACGCCTCCGCGGCCGGCGCAGCTCGGGGTGCACGTGCTCGCCGACTACCCGGTCAGCGAGCTGCGCGAATACATCGACTGGCAGCCGTTCTTCAACGCCTGGGAGATGAAGGGCAAGTTTCCCGACATCCTCAACAGCCCTGTCACGGGGGAGGCGGCGAGCAAGCTGTACGCCGACGCGCAGGCGATGCTCGACCAGATCGAGACCGAGGGCTGGCTCAAGCCGCGTGGTGTCTACGGGCTCTTCCCGGCGAGCTCGACCGGGGAGGACGTGACCGTCTGGACCGACGAGGCCCGGACCGACGCACGGACGACGCTGCACCAGCTGCGCCAGCAGGGTCAGCACCGCGACGGCGTACCGAACCGCTCCCTGGCCGACTACATCGCGCCGGCCGACTCGGGGGTGCCGGACTGGGTCGGCGCCTTCGCCGTCACGGCCGGCACCGATCTGCCCGAGCGCGTGAAGGCCTACAAGGACGCGCTCGACGACTACAACGCGATCCTGCTGGAGGCACTCGCCGACCGCCTGGCCGAGGCCTTCGCGGAGCGGCTGCACCAGCGGGTCCGCACCGAGTTCTGGGGCTACGCTGCCGAGGACGGGGTGTCCAACGAGGACCTCATCGCTGAGAAGTACGCCGGGATCCGTCCCGCGCCGGGCTATCCGGCCTGTCCCGAGCACACCGAGAAGCAGACCATCTGGGACCTGCTCGACGTCGAGGCGAACACCGGCATCCAGCTGACCGAGTCGATGGCGATGTGGCCCGGGGCGTCGGTCTCCGGCATCTACTACAGCCACCCGCAGTCGCAGTACTTCGTGGTCGGCCGACTCGGCCAGGACCAGGTCGCCGACTACGCCAAGCGCAAGGGCTGGCCGCTGACCGAGGCCGAGCGGTGGCTCGGGCCCAACCTCGGCTACGAGCCGGAGGACTGAGATGACCGATCCCGACCTTCGTGATCGCTACGGTCGCGAGAGCCTCGGGGTGAAGATCCTGTTCTCACTCGTGGCGGCGGCGATGATCGCGCTGGGGGCCATCTGGACCTTCACCGGCACGGGTGCCGCCCAGACCTTCGGTCCGATCCTCGCCGGGCTCGGCGTGGCGCTCGGCTACGTCATGCTGGCGCAGAAGCGGCATTGACCGCCGTCGAAGGGCGATGCGGCCGATCCGAGGGCGTCCTGACATGATCGCGACGTGACTTCGAAGCCGGCCGCCGTGCTCTGGGACATGGACGGCACCCTGGTCGACACCGAGCCGTACTGGATCGATACCGAGTACGAGATGGCCCGCACCTACGGGGGCGAGTGGACGAAGGACGACGCCCTCACCCTGGTCGGGAACGATCTGCTGCAGTCGGGCCGCTACATCAAGCAGCGGATGGGGCTGCCGCACACGCCCGAGGAGGTCGTCGAGCTCCTGCTCGATGGCGTCTGCGCCCGGATCGACGCCGACGTACCGTGGCGACCGGGCGCCCGAGAGCTGCTCGAGGACCTTCGTGCGCACCAGGTGCCCTGCGCGTTGGTGACCATGTCCTACCAGCGGTTCGTGGCCCCGATCCTGGCCCACCTGCGGGCCGAGACCTTCACCGTGATCGTGACCGGCGACCAGGTGCGCAACGGCAAGCCGCACCCCGAGCCCTACCAGACCGCCGCCGCCGCCCTCGGGCTTGAACCGAGCCGGTGCCTGGCGATCGAGGACTCGAACACCGGGGCCAAGTCGGCCGAGTCGGCCGGCTGCACCGTCCTGGTGGTGGAGAACCACGTGCCGGTGCTGCCCGGCGAACGCCGCGTCTTCCGCCCGACGCTGGCGGGTCTCGGGGCGACCGATCTGCCCGAGCTGCTGCCGCCCCGTTAGCTCCTAGTGAGCGAGTCCGTCACCACGCGTCGCGAGATCGCGACGCGCGAGCCGCGTCATGGCGTCGACGGGATCTGTGCTCACCTTCGATGAGAAGGTGGACGCATGACCGAGGTACGCCAGCTGCGCCCGACGCCGGATCAGTTCGCCTACGCCTTCGGCGGCCGCGAGCCGCTGCTCGTCGTACGGCCAGGCACGATCGTCGAGCTCTTCACCGAGGACTGTTACGCCGGCAAGGTGACCAGCGTCGACGACCTGCCGAGCGAGGTCTGCCAGTTCCCGTTCCTCAATCCCGTCACGGGCCCGATTGCGGTGGAGGGCGCCGAGGTCGGCGACACGCTCGCGGTGCACTTCGTCGAGATCACGCCGGCGCGCGATCTCGCGTTCTCCAGCACGTTCCCGCACTTCGGCGCACTCACGGGCACGCACCAGACGGCGATGCTGCACCCGGCGCTGGAGGAGCGGGTCTGGCGCTACGACATCGACGTGGCAGCTGGCACCTGCACGTTCCGAGCCCGCAGGTCCGACCTGGTGATCGACCTGCCACTCGACCCGTTCCACGGGACGGTAGGTGTCGCCCCTGCGGCGGGCGAGACGATCATGTCCATCACGCCGGCTGCCCATGGCGGCAACATGGACACGCCCGAGATGCGCGCGGGGGTGACGGCGTACTTCCCCGTCAACGTACCCGGCGGACTGCTTGCGATCGGCGACGGTCATGCCCGCCAGGGCGAGGGCGAGGTGTGCGGGACTGCGATCGAGTCGGCGATGAACACCGTGGTGCTGGTCGACCTGATCAAGGGGCGCGCTCCTGTTTCGCCGCGGATGGAGAGCGATAGCTTCTTGATGACGACCGGCAACACCCGCCCGCTCGAGGACGCCTTCCGGATGAGCCAGAGTGACCTGGTCGGCTGGACCGCCGAACTCTTTGACCTGGAGCTGCTCGACGCGTACCAGCTGGTCAGCCAGGTGGGCCTTGCGCCGACCGGAAACGTAGTCGACACCAACTACACGATGGTGGCCAAGTTCCCTAAGTCGCTGCTGGGTATCGACGCCTACGAGGGCATCCATCAGCGGCTCCGTGCGGCGGGACGCGACTACCTCCGTCACCGCTGAGCCTGCGAGGCGAGGCCCGTCCCCGCCGATGCCCGGCCGCGACGTCCACAGGAGTAGCGGTTACTATGGTTCTGTCCGGCCCGGGGCGGCGTCATCGACGCGCTCTTCTCTGGGGCCGATGTGAACGATTCGCCACGCAACCGCGTGGCAGAACAGGACGTGGTGTGGCGGCAGAGGGTCGGCGCGCTTCCGGGCGGGGGAGGACCTCGCAGCGGCAGCGATCGCGGCAGCGGGACGAGGGCGGGCTGATTCCGGTCCTCGCCAAGGCCGTGCGTGAGGTCGAGATCGGCGTCCAGCGGGGACGGCCTGAGCCGACCCGCTTCCAGGTCGTCGCCCTGCTGGTGCGCGACGAGCGCCAGCGGCTCAAGTCCGATCCCGAGCTGACCGAGCCGGCCCGTGCCGCCGAGCTGAAGCGGCTCGACGGCATCGCCACCATCCTTGCCCAGACCGCGGCGCGCGAGCCGTCCCTGTTCGGGCTGCTCGGCGAGGACGCGGTCGAGTCCGATGCGACCCGCGGCCTACGGCGCCAGCTGCTCACCGCCGCGGGCCAGGACCCCGGCCCGGAGGCCGAGGAGCCGGTTCGCCGCGACACGACCGTCGTGCGGACCGAGCGGCAGGTGGTCCCGGCATCGGTGGCGCGAGCACAGCTGATGACGCCTTTCATGGTGCCTGACTTCTCCGCTGCGCCAGCTCGGGTGGAGACGCGCCGCCTGGTCGGGTGGGACCTGATCGGTCCGCTGCTCAACTCGTTCGAGCACCCAGCCCCAGGCGTCTCGTCCTGCATGGAGCTGCCGGGCGCCCGTCCTCCCGCCGTACTTCCGGCGGGGCTGTCGCTGATGGACCACCAGGCCCGTCTGGTGGCGTCGGTGGCGGACGGACACCGCACGTTCCTGCTCGCCGACGAGCCAGGTCTCGGCAAGACGGCTCAGTCGCTGCTCGCGGCCCAGGCGGCCGAGGCGTATCCGCTACTGGTGGTGGTGCCCAACGTGGTCAAGACCAACTGGGCGCGCGAGGCGGCTCGCTGGACGCCGGGCCGCAGCGTCAGCGTGGTGCACGGCGACGGCAACGACGTGGACGGTTTCGCCGACATCATCGTGCTCAACTACGAGATCCTCGATCGTCATGTCGGCTGGATCGGGGAGCACGGCTTCCGCGGGATGATCGTGGACGAGGCGCACTTCATCAAGAACAAGAAGTCGCAGCGTTCCCAACACGTGCTGGAGATCGCCGACCGGGTGCGCCAGCGGGTCGCGAACCCGTTGATGATGGCGCTCACCGGTACGCCGCTGATCAACGACGTTGAGGACTTCCTCACGATCTGGCAGTTCCTCGGCTGGATCACCGAGCGCTCCCCGCGGCCGGGCCTGATGGCCAGGCTCGAGGAGAGCGGCATGACGCCGGCCGACTTCGGGTTCTATCCGGCAGCACGCCAGGCGGTCGTCGACATGGGGATCGTGCGGCGCCGCAAGGTCGATGTCGCCGCCGACATCCCGGCCCGCCGGATCGCCGACCTGCCGGTCGAGCTCGACGATGCCGAGAGCCGCTCGATCCACGCCGCGGAGCGCGAGCTCGCGTTGCGGCTGGTCAAGCGCTACGACTCGGCCCTTGCTGCTCGGCGCGAGCATCGCGGGGTCGAGGTCGAGGGCATCGACCACGAGCTCGTACGCCGCGTCGCCGGCTGGGAGCTCGCCGACGGCGACGACTCCAGCACCGGCGACAACGTGTTCGCGATGGTGCGTCGGATCGGCCGCGCCAAGGCGGGCCTGGCGGCCGACTACGCCGCTCAGCTGGCCCGCAGCGCGGGCAAGGTGGTCTTCTTCGCCAAGCATCTCGACGTCCTGGACGCCGCGGGCGAGGTGTTCGACAAGCGCGGCATCACCTACACCGAGATCCGCGGCGACCAGTCCGCGACGGCCCGCACGAAGGCGATCGACTCCTTCGTGAACGACCCGGACGTCGCGATCATCGTCTGCTCGTTGACGGCGGCCGGTGTGGGCGTCAACCTCCAGGTCGCCTCGAACGTGGTGCTGGCCGAGCTCTCCTGGACAGATGCCGAGCAGACCCAGGCCATCGACCGGGTGCACCGGATCGGGCAGACCGAGCCGGTCACCGCTTGGCGCGTGATCGCGGCCCAGACCCTCGATGCGCGGATCGCGGAGCTGATCGACCAGAAGGCCGGACTGGCCGCTCAGGCGCTGGACGGCATCGCCACCGAGGACGCGCTCTCGAGCGTCGACATCCGGCTCGAGGCACTGGTGCGACTGCTGGCCGATGCGCTGGCCGAGCGCGACGCGCCCAGCGACGACGCCGAGGACGTCGAGGTCGACCTGCACTGATCGGACCGATCGGTGCTCAGTCCGCTGCGGCGGGCCCCGGCAGTGGCGGCGGCGTGCCGCCGAAGGCGGGGCACAGCTCCTGGTGGGCGCACCAGGAGCAGAGCTTGCTGGGGCTGGGTCGCCAGTCGCCGGACTGCTCGGCCGCCCTGATGGCATGCCAGATCGCGACCACCTTGCGCTCGGTGGCCCGCAGGTCGGCCTCGTCTGGCTGGTAGCGCAGCACCTCGCCGCTGCCCAGGTAGAGCAACTGCAGCATGGCCGGGACCTCGCCGCGGACACGCCACATCACCAAGGCGTAGAACTTCATCTGGAACAGCGCCTTGGCTTCGAAGCCAGGCCGAGGAGCTCGCCCGGTCTTATAGTCCACGACGCGGACCTCGCCGGTCGAGGCGACGTCGAGCCGATCCACGAAGCCGCGCAGCAGCAGCTTGGACTCCAGCAGCGTCTCGACGTAGAGCTCGCGCTCGGCCGGCTCCAGCCGGCTCGGGTCCTCCACGGTGAAATAGCGCTCGAGCACCGTGCGGCAGGAGGTCATCCAGCGCTCGCGCTCCGCCTCGGGCAGCATCTCGGCGAGCTCGGGCTCCGCCTCCTGCAGCTCGGTCCAGGCCGGAGCGAGCATGTCCAGCGCGGTGACTGGCGTCCGATCGCGGGCCGGGAGGTCGAAGAGCTGCTCGAGGACCTTGTGCACGACCGTGCCGCGGACCGCGTCGGGCGAGGGCGGCTCAGGGAGCTTGTCCACCGACCGGAACCGGTAGAGCAGCGGACAGGTCATGAAGTCGGACGCCCGGCTAGGAGAGAGCGCGCCCAGGACGTGCAGGCCGTCGACGGGGGTCGACAGCAGCTCGGCAGGGGAGACAGCGCTCATGACACGAGACCTTAGGCGAGACCACCGACAGTCGCGGTAGCGACGCCGGACGCGACCGCCGTACGCGTTCGGCTAGGCTCGGAGCGTGGCCGATCATCGACCGCGACCGCCGCAGCGTCAGCTCCCTCCCGGCGTCGTCAGGCTGGGGAGCATTGCCGGCAGCGACGTCCTGGTGACGCCGTCCTGGTTCCTGATCGCCGCATTGATCGTGGTCATCATGAGTCCGGTCATCGAGAGCGTGCAGCCGGGCCTGGGCGCGCTGAAGTACGTCGCAGGCTTCGTCTTCGCCGTGATGCTCTACGGCGCGGTGCTCATCCACGAGGCGGCCCATGCCGTCGTCGCGACCCGGCTGGGCTACCCGGTCGGACCGATCACCATCCACTTCCTCGGCGGCGCCACCCAGGTCGAGGAGGAGTCACGGCGGCCCCGCGACGAGTTCCTGATCGCCGTGGTCGGCCCGCTGACCTCGTTGCTGATCGCGGGCGTGGGAGCGCTGCTGTGGTGGGCCGGTCCGGACGGCCTGCTCCTCTTCGCCGTGCAGTTCCTCGCGGGGGCGAACCTCTTCGTCGGCGTGCTCAATCTCGTGCCGGGGCTGCCCCTGGACGGTGGCCGCGTGATGCGGGCAGCGGTGTGGGGCGCGACCAAGAGCATGCACCGAGGCACGCTGGTGGCCGGCTGGATCGGCCGCGGCGCAGCCGTGTGCGTGATGGCCTGGCCGTTTGTTGCCCAAGCCATCACCGGCCGGACGGCGTCGCTCTACAACGTGATGTGGGGGTTCCTCCTCGGCATGTTCCTGTGGTCGGGCGCGACCGCCTCCATGAGCCATTCCCGGATTCAGCAGCGACTGCCGCAGCTGGTCGCGCGCAACCTCGCCCGCCGTACGCTGACCGTGCCCGCCGACCTCCCTCTCGCCGAGGCCGTACGCCGCGCGCAGGAGGACCACGCCGGGGCGATCGTCACGGTGACCTCCTCCGGCACACCCATCGGGCTGGTCAACGAGGCGGCACTGCTGGCCACCCCGCCCGAGCGACGGCCGTGGATGCCGACCTCCGCGGTGGCTCGCACGCTGACCGACGGACTCTCGCTGCCCGCCACCATCCACGGTGAGGACCTCATCCGGGCGATCGGCGCGATGCCCTCGCCGGAGTACCTGCTGCTGGAGGAGGACGGCTCCATCTTCGGCGTGCTCGCGACCGCCGACGTGGATGCGGCCTTCCAGCAGGGCGGCCGATAGCCTTCCGGGCATGTCCGACGCGCTCGACCCCAACACCGACGTCCCTGCCGAGGCCTGGTCGGGGGTGCACAGGGGTGTGCTGCGCGAGGGCGAGTGGGTGCGGCTGACCGACGCCAAGGGCCGTCGGCACAACTTCGAGCTCGTCGCGGGCAAGCGCTTCTTCTCCAACAAGGGCCACCTCGAGCACGACGACCTGATCGGTCGCGAGGAGGGCTTCACCATCACCTCCTCGGTCGGCGGCGAATACCTCGTCTTCCGGCCGCTGCTGTCGGAGTTCGTGGTCTCGATGCCGCGCGGCGCCGCCGTGGTCTATCCCAAGGATGCCGCCCAGATCGTCGCGATGGCCGACATCTTCCCGGGCGCCCACGTCGTCGAGGCCGGCGTCGGCTCCGGCGCGCTCACGTGCTCGCTGCTGCGTGCTGTCGGCCCGCACGGCCGGGTGACCTCGTTCGAGCGGCGCGAGGAGTTCGCCGACGTGGCCCGCAAGAACGTCGGCCAGTTCTTCGGCGCGGAGCCGCCGACCTGGTCGCTCAACCTCGGCGACCTGCAGGAGGAGCTGCCGCGCTCCGGCGCCAAGGCCGACCGGATCATCCTGGACATGCTCGCCCCGTGGGAGTGCGTCGACGCTGCAGGCGAGGCGCTGCGTCCCGGCGGCATCCTGTGCGGGTACGTCGCGACCACCACCCAGATGTCGCTCTTCGTGGAGACGCTGCGCGCCCACGGCGGGTTCACCGAGCCGCAGGCGTGGGAGTCGCTGGTCCGCGACTGGCACGTCGAGGGCCTGGCCGTCCGGCCCGGGCACAAGATGATCGGCCACACCGCCTTCCTGGTGACCGCACGCCGGCTCGCGCCGGGGGCCAAGCCGCCGCGCAAGACCCGTCGACCGGCGCCCGGCGCCTATGGCTCGGACTACCGCGGCCCGAGGCCTGCGGACATGCCGGAGCCCGCCGCCGACCCGGCGGCCCAGCCGGTGACGGAGCCGCTGGACGCACCCGCCGCCGCGGTCGAGGAGTCCGTCGAGGACTGATCCACCGCACCGGCATCAGCCGGTGAACGGCCCGCAACCGATTCGTGACCAACACGTTCGGGCAACCGCGCGGATCTGCTCTTCCATTGTCGTACTCCGCGGGTAGGGTCCTAGACCTAGGAGGTGTGACAGATGTCGACATCCGACGGTTTCACCGGTTCCGGGCACAGCCCTGAGGAGCCCACGCAGCACGCCCGAGGCTTCGACGCGTACGGCGACCAGCCCTTCGGCGCGCGCGGCCCCGACGCCCGACTCGCCGACACGCAGCGCTCGCTCGCAGCGGTCACCGCACAGAACGAGCGCCTCGCCTCCACGTTGCGCGACGCGCGCGACCAGATCCTCAAGCTCAAGGAGGAGGTCGACCGGTTGGCCCAGCCGCCCGCCGGCTTCGGCACGTTCCTCAGCGCCAACGAGGACGACACGATCGATGTCTTCACCGGGGGCCGCAAGCTGCGGGTGACGGTCTCACCCAACGTCGACGTCCCGTCCTTGCAGCGTGGCCAGGAGGTGATGCTCAACGAGGCACTCAACGTCGTGGACGCGCTCGCCTTCGAGAAGATCGGCGAGGTGGTGATGTTCAAGGAGCTCCTCGCCGACGGCGAGCGGGCGCTCGTCATCGCCAACGCGGACGAGGAGCGGGTGGTCCGGATCGCGGCGCCGCTGCTCGGCGAGCACATCCGGGCCGGCGACGCCCTGCTGCTGGAGTCCCGTTCCGGCTACGTCTACGAGAAGGTGCCGAAGTCCGAGGTCGAGGAGCTCGTCCTGGAGGAGGTCCCTGACATCTCCTACGACTCGATCGGTGGCCTGGGCGACCAGATCGAGATGATCACCGACGCGGTCGAGCTGCCCTACCTCTACCCGGACCTGTTCCTCGAGCACGAGCTGCGTCCGCCGAAGGGCATCCTGCTCTACGGCCCGCCGGGCTGCGGCAAGACGCTGATCGCCAAGGCGGTCGCCAACTCGCTCGCGAAGAAGGTCGCCACCAAGACCGGATCCGAGGGGAAGTCCTACTTCCTCAACATCAAGGGTCCCGAGCTGCTGAACAAGTATGTCGGCGAGACCGAACGGCACATCCGGTTGGTCTTCCAGCGCGCCCGGGAGAAGGCCTCAGCGGGCACTCCGGTGATCGTGTTCTTCGACGAGATGGACTCGTTGTTCCGCACCCGCGGCACCGGTGTCTCCTCGGACGTGGAGAACACCATCGTTCCGCAGCTGCTCAGCGAGATCGACGGCGTCGAGGCGTTGGAGAACGTGCTGGTCATCGGCGCCTCCAACCGCGAGGACATGATCGACCCGGCGATCCTTCGACCGGGCCGGCTCGACGTGAAGATCAAGATCGAGCGCCCCGACGCCCAGGCCGCCCGCGACATCTTCACCAAGTACCTCACGGCGAACCTGCCGCTGCACGGCGACGACCTGGCCGAGTTCGGCGGTGATCGCGTCGCGACAGCGGCGGCGATGATCGACGCGACCGTCACCCGGATGTACACCGAGTCCGAGGAGAACCGCTTCCTGGAGGTCACCTACGCCAACGGTGACAAGGAGGTCCTCTACTTCAAGGACTTCAACTCCGGCGCGATGATCCAGAACATCGTCGACCGCGCCAAGAAGATGGCGATCAAGCAGTTCATCGAGTCCGGTGCCGACCTGGGCCAGAAGGGCCTGCGGGTCGCGCACCTGCTGCAGGCGTGCGTGGACGAGTTCAAGGAGAACGAGGACCTGCCCAACACCACCAACCCGGACGACTGGGCCCGCATCTCCGGCAAGAAGGGCGAGCGGATCGTCTTCATCCGCACGCTCATCACCGGCAAGCAGGGCTCCGAGCCGGGGCGCTCCATCGAGCAGGTCGCCGCCACGGGTCAGTACCTCTGAGTGCGTAGGCTCGAACCATGAGTGTTCGACGCGTGATGGGGACCGAGATCGAGTATGGCATCTCGGTCGCGGGCCAGCCGTTGGCGAATCCGATGGTCGCGTCCTCGCAGATCGTCAACGCCTACGCGTCGTCCACGCTGAAGGCGCGTCGCGCACGCTGGGACTTCGAAGAGGAGTCCCCGCTGCGCGACGCGCGCGGGTTCGACATGAGCCGCCAGGTCGCCGATCCCAGCCAGCTGACGGACGAGGACCTCGGCCTGGCCAACGTCATCCTCACCAACGGCGCGCGGCTCTACGTCGACCACGCCCACCCGGAGTTCTCCACGCCGGAGGTGACCACGCCGCTGGACGCGGTGCGTTGGGACAAGGCGGGGGAGCAGATCATGCTCGACGCCACCCGCGCGGCCCAACGCCTGCCCGGTAACCCGCAGATCTCGCTCTACAAGAACAACACCGACAACAAGGGCGCCTCCTACGGCGCCCACGAGAACTACCTGATGCGCCGCTCCACGCCGTTCGGTGACATCGTCAAGCACCTGACGCCGTTCTTCGTCAGCCGGCAGGTCTTCGCCGGCGCGGGCCGGGTGGGGCTCGGCCAGGACGGTCGCGGTCACGACGGCCGCAAGCACGGCTTCCAGCTCAGCCAGCGGGCGGACTTCTTCGAGGTCGAGGTCGGCCTCGAGACGACGCTCAAGCGGCCCATCATCAACACCCGTGACGAGCCGCACGCGGATCCGGAGAAGTACCGCCGGCTGCACGTCATCATCGGGGACGCCAATCTCGCCGAGATCTCGACGTACCTCAAGATCGGCACGACCTCGTTGGTGCTGGCGATGATCGAGGAGAAGTTCATCGGTCGCGACCTCACGCTCGATGGCCCGGTCGCGGCGCTCCGTGCGGTCAGTCACGACCCCACCCTCAAGCACACCGTGACCCTCAAGGACGGTCGCAGCCTGACCGGGATCCAGCTGCAGCTCGAATACCTCGACCTCGCCAAGAAGTACGTCGAGGATCGCTACGGCGCCGATGCCGATCCACAGACCAAGGACGTCCTGGAGCGCTGGGAGTCTGTCCTGGATCGGCTCGAGCGCGACCCGATGCTCTGTGCCGCCGAGTTGGACTGGGTCGCCAAGCTCAAGCTGCTGCAGTCCTACCGGGACCGCGACGGGTTGGAGTGGAACGACGCCAAGCTGCACCTGATCGACCTGCAGTATGCCGACATCCGTCCCGAGAAGGGGCTCTACCACAGACTGGTGCGGGCCGGCCGGATCGAGCGGCTGCTCGACGACGCCACCATCGAGTCCGCGATGCACGAGCCGCCGAGCGACACGCGCGCTTACTTCCGGGGCCGCTGCCTGGAGAAGTACTCCGAGAACGTCGCCGCCGCGAGCTGGGACTCGGTCATCTTCGACCTGCCCGGCCGCGAGTCGCTGCAGCGCGTGCCGACCATCGACCCGATGCGCGGCACCCGGAGCAGTGTCGGCGCACTGATCGACTCCTGTGAGACCGCTTCACAGCTGTTCGATGCGCTGACCCGCTAAGTTGGGAGACATGGCACAGGAACAGAAGCAGCCGCGGAAGTCCGAGGCCGACGAGGACGTTGTCGACGCCGCCGAGACGAGCGATGTCGCCGAGCGCAAGGAAGCTCTCGATAACGACATCGACGACATCCTCGACGAGATCGATGACGTGCTCGAGACCAACGCCGAGGACTTCGTCAAGTCGTTCATCCAGAAGGGCGGCCAGTGAGCACCCCTCATCGTCACTCGCTCCGCTCACACCACGTCGGGGAGTCCGCATGACCGACAGCTCTCGGATCCCGATGTCCTTCATGACGCCCGGGACGTCCTCGTTCGCCGACTTCGTGGCGACCAACGCCCCCGACCTGCTGCCCGCGCGACGGACCATGCCGGCGGGCAACGCCGCCGAGCTGGCGCCGCACGGCACCACCATCGTGGCGGTGACCTACCCGGGTGGCGTGGTGATGGCGGGCGATCGTCGCGCCACGATGGGCAACGTCATCGCCCAGCGGGACATCCAGAAGGTCTTCCCGGCCGATGAGTTCTCCTGCGTCGGCATCGCCGGGACGGCGGGCCTTGCGGTCGAGATGGTGCGCCTGTTCCAGACCGAGCTCGAGCACTACGAGAAGATCGAGGGCATCACGCTCTCGATGGACGGCAAGGCCAACCGGCTCGCCGCGCTTATCCGGCAGAACCTCGGCATGGCCATGCAGGGACTCGCCGTCGTACCGCTGTTCGCGGGCTTCGACCACGAGGCCGGGATCGGCCGGATCTTCTCCTACGACGTGACCGGCGGCCGCTACGAGGAGACCGCGTTCCACTCGGTTGGCTCCGGTTCGATGTTCGCGCGCGGGGCGCTGAAGAAGCTCTACCGCGACGACCTCGACGAGACCGGTGCCGTCACCGCGATCGTGCAGGCCCTGTACGACGCAGCAGACGACGACTCGGCGACCGGTGGCCCCGACCTGACCCGGCGGATCTTCCCGGTCGTGCACGTGATCACCGCCGCGGGCGGTCACCGCCTCCCCGACGACGAGGTGGCGGCCGTGGCCGATCGCGTGGTCGGGGGCCGGATGCTGCGCCCCGACGGGCCGGTCGCCGCGCTCGAGGGAGGTCGCTGAGATGTCGATGGGATTCGGGGGCTACGTCAGCCCGGAGCAACTGATGAAGGACCGGGCGGACTTCGCTCGGAAGGGCATCTCCCGAGGCCGCTCAGTGGTCGGTCTTCAGTATGCGGACGGCCTCCTCTTCGTCTCGGAGAACCCCTCGGCGGCGCTGCACAAGGTCAGCGAGATCTACGACCGGATCGCCTTCGCCGCCGTCGGGCGCTACAACGAGTTCGAGAATCTCCGCATCGCGGGTGTCCGGCTCGCCGACATGCGCGGCTACTCCTACGACCGTCGTGACGTCACCGGCCGCGGTCTGGCGAACGCCTACGCCCAGACGCTCGGCTCGATCTTCTCCAGCGGCGGCGAGAAGCCCTACGAGGTGGAGCTCTTCGTCGGCGAGATCGGTGACTCCGCGGCGGCCGACCAGCTCTACCGCCTCACCTACGACGGTCAGGTCGCCGACGAGCACGGCTATGCCGTCATGGGCGGTGCGGCCGAGGTGGTCGCGGGCTATCTCAAGGAGCGCTACGAGGAGGGCGCCTCGCTCGGCTCGGCGCTGCGGCTGGCGGCTGACGCGCTGGGGCACTCCCCGGGCGCCAACGGCTCCGACGGTGCCGATCGGGTGATCCCGGTCGACGACCTGGAGGTCGCGGTGCTGGATCGCACCCGGGCCCAGGCGCGGAAGTTCTCCCGGATCAGCCCCACCCGGCTGGCCGGGTTGCTGGGGGAGCGGGTGAGCGCAGCGGCAGCGGCTCCTGCCGCCACCGACCCGGCAGTGGCTCCGGGCGAGGTGCCGAGCTCCGGCGAGCCACCGATCGCTCCGCCGCTCTGAACGCACGTCACGTTGACCGTGGAGTGTTGTGCGCACCTCGTGCCCGCAACACTCCACGGTCTTCGCGTTACGTCCGCCCCTAGCGCGTCGAAGCACCCCGGGCGCTTTCGCACGGGTCTAGTGTTTCAACATGGACCGGCGGATCTTCGGCATCGAGAACGAGTACGGCGTGACGTGCACGTTCCGTGGCCAGCGGCGGCTGAGCCCGGACGAGGTCGCGCGCTACCTGTTCCGCAAGGTGGTGAGCTGGGGACGCAGCAGCAACGTCTTCCTCCGCAACGGCGCGCGGCTCTATCTGGACGTCGGCAGCCACCCGGAGTACGCCACCCCCGAGTGTGACGACGTCATCGAGGTCGTCACCCACGACAAGGCGGGGGAGCGCACCCTGGAGGGGCTGCTTCTGGACGCCGAGCAGCGGCTGCACGATGAGGGCATCGCCGGCGAGATCTACCTGTTCAAGAACAACACCGACTCGGCGGGCAACTCCTACGGCTGCCACGAGAACTACCTCGTCAGCAGAGCCGGGGAGTTCAGCCGGCTGGCCGACGTACTGATCCCGTTCCTGGTCACCCGCCAACTGATCGTCGGAGCGGGCAAGGTCACCCAGACACCGCGCGGCGCCACCTACAGCATCAGCCAGCGCGCTGAGCACATCTGGGAGGGCGTCTCCAGCGCCACCACCCGGAGCCGGCCGATCATCAACACCCGCGACGAGCCGCACGCGGACGCGGAGAAGTACCGCCGGCTCCACGTCATCGTGGGCGACTCGAACATGTCCGAGACCACCACGATGCTCAAGATCGCCTCCTGCGACCTTGTGCTCCGAATGATCGAGGAGGGCGTGGTGATGCGCGACATGACCATGGAGAACCCGATCCGGGCCATCCGCGAGGTCGCGCACGACATGACCGGACGGCGCAAGGTGCGGCTCGCCAACGGCCGCGAGGCCAGCGCCTGGGAGATCCAGATGGAGTACCTCACCAAGGCGCGCGACTTCGTCGACCGACGGCAGATCTCCACCCCCACGATCGAGCGCGCCCTCGACCTGTGGGAGCGCGGGCTCAAGGCGGTCGAGTCCGAGGACCTCAGCCTGGTCGACCGCGAGATCGACTGGGTGATCAAGTGGAAGCTGCTCGAGCGCTACCGCGCCAAGCACGGCCTCCCGATGGGACACCCGCGGATCGCCCAGCTGGATCTCGCCTACCACGACATCCACCGCAACCGCGGCCTCTACTACCTGCTGGAGAAGAAGGGCGCCGTCGCCCGCGTCACCACCGACCTGAAGATCTTCGAGGCCAAGTCGGTGCCACCGCAGAACACCCGTGCCCGGCTGCGCGGGGAGTTCATCAAGAAGGCGCAGGAGCGCCGGCGCGACTTCACCGTCGACTGGGTGCATCTCAAGCTCAACGACCAGGCCCAGCGCACGGTGTTGTGCAAGGACCCGTTCCGGGCCTACGACGATCGCGTGCAACGACTCATCGACGGCATGTGAAGCAGTCGTCGCGGGGAAACCGCGGCACCGTGCGAGAACCTTCGGCGTCTCGGACGTCGTCGGCTAGGGTGTGCTCGCCCTGATCGCCGATCCCGAAGGTTCCACCGTGCGTCTGCGTCGCTCCGCGTCCCTCGTCGTACCCGCCATGCTCCTGCCTGCGCTCGTCGCCTGCGGGAGCACCCAGATCGGGTACGGCGACGCCACCACCCAGGGCTTCGCGGGTGTCACCATCTCCGGTGTCCAGGGCAAGGCCCCGACGGTGAAGTGGACCAAGGAGATCGCCTACCCGAGCTCCACCACGGTCAAGACCCTCGTCAAGGGCTCCGGTGCCGCCGTCGCCAAGGGCGACAGCATCAGCGCCAACATCTGGATCGGCGACGGCACCACCAAGCTCCAGTCCTACAGCGACTACGCCAGCGGCGCCCCGGAGACTCTGACCTTCGACAGCAAGCTCGGCGACGAGTGGACCAAGATCCTCGCCGGTGCTCACTACGGCGACCGGATCGCGGCGGTCGTGCCCTCCGACAAGCTGCTCGGCGCGGCGGGCAACCCCGAGCTCGGCATCGGCACCCAGGACAGCCTGCTCGTCATCGTCGACCTGATGGAGAAGACCACTCCCGCGCCGAGCGCGAGTGCGTCGCCGAGCGCTTCGGCGAGCTCGACCGCGGCCGCCACCCCAGCCCTGAAGGGCCCCAAGGGCAAGGTCCAGGCGGCGCCGAGCTGGATGCCGAAGCTCGAGGTCAAGGGCGGCGCCACCAGCGCCCCGACCGGCATGAACTTCAAGGGCATCGCCAAGCCCAAGGCCACCGGCAAGCTCAAGCAGGCGATCCTGATCAAGGGCACCGGCAAGAAGGTCAAGGCCGGCGACACGATCACCGCCAACTACTACGGCATGGTGTACGGCGCGAAGACCCCGTTCGACGAGAGCTACTCCAAGACGCCGTTCACCAGCGCGCTGTCCGGCCTTGTCCAGGGCTGGCAGCAGGGTCTGGTCGGGGTACCGGTCGGCAGCCGCGTCTTCCTGCAGATCCCGCCGTCGCTGGGCTACGGCGCAACCGCGCAGAGCGGCATCCCGGCCAACTCCACGCTCTACTTCGTGCTGGATGTCCTGGCCGCCAACTGACGGCAGCCCGAACACCCGGCTGAGGGCTCCTCCTCAGCGCCGCCGTCGCCCCTTGCGGGACGATCGCGGCGCTCAGGCACGATTCAGGGTCGGTTCAGGGTCCCCGGTTACGGTGGGCCACGTCAGTCCCTCCACCAGAAGGTCTTCCCTGTGCTTCGTCGTTTTCACCGCCCCGCGGCCCTCGCGCTGCTCCCCGTCCTGATGGTCCCGGCCCTTGCCGCATGCGGCGGTGGGAGCAACAAGGACGATGCGAAGGCCAGTGCGAGCGCGAGCGCCGCCACGGGCCTGTCGGCGGTCGCCGTCACCGGTGACGTCGGCAAGAGCGTCACCGCGAAGTGGAAGTCGACCATCGCCAAGCCGACGACGACGACTGTCTCGACCCTGGTCAAGGGCACCGGTGACGCGATCGCGGCCAACGACTCGGTCAGCACCTATCTCTGGATCGGTGACGGCACCACCAAGAAGGTCGCCTACAGCGACTACCAGCAGGGCGCCGCGGAGTCGCTGCCCAACAACGGTCAGCTCGGCACCGTCTTCGACAAGCTCTTCACCGGCGCGACCTACGGCTCCCGGGTCGAGGCTCTGACCACCGCCGCTGACCTGCTCGGCTCCGACTCTGCCGCCACCCAGCTCGGCGTCGGCAAGGACGACAGCCTGGTGGTCGTGGCCGACCTGGTGAAGAAGGCGCCGACGTCCCCGACGCCGAGCGACGACAAGGCGCACACCGCAGCCCCCGGCACCCAGCCGAAGGTCGTGCTGAAGAAGGGTGTCGTCTCCGGTCTGGACTGGAAGGGCGTCAAGAAGCCCGCGCTGACCACGCCCGTCCAGCGGGTGATCCTGAAGCAGGGCAAGGGCGCGAAGGTGAAGACGAGCGACACCGTCACGGTGAACTACCTCGGCGAGACCTACAAGGCCACCAAGCCCTTCGACGAGAGCTATTCCTCCAAGAAGGCCTTCTCCTCCCAGCTGAGCCAGTTGATCAAGGGCTGGTCGATCGGTCTGGAGGGCGTGAAGGTCGGTAGCCGGGTGCTGCTCCAGGTTCCGCCGGCATATGCCTACGGTGCGAGCGCACAGACCGGCATCCCGGCGAACTCCACGCTGTGGTTCGTGATCGACGTCGTCAAGGCGAAGTAGCCACATCACCTCGGTGGGTTCTGCGGCGATGCCCTAGGCTCGTCTCGCCGAATGAGTCCAGCGAAGGGAGCCCCGTGGCCGCGGCCAAGACCGAGCGCTTGATGAACCTGCTCATCATGCTTCTCGTGCAACGCGGCTACGTGAGCAGGGAGCGCATCCGCGAGCTGCTCTACAAGGACTCCTCGGACGATGCCTTCGAGCGGATGTTCGAGCGGGACAAGGAGGAGCTGCGCAGCCTCGGCGTACCGATCGAGACCGGCGGTCACGACCCGCTCTTCGAGGACGAGGCCGGCTATCGGGTCAGCCCCGATCAGTTCGCGCTGCCCCCGATCGAGCTCACCGCCGACGAGGCCGCGGTCATCGGCCTGGCGACCAAGGTCTGGGAGCACGCCCGGCTCGCCGAGGCGACCACCGAGGCGGTCCGCAAGCTCACCGCGGCGGGCGTGGACGTGGACGTGGCAGCGCTCGACCTGGTCGAGCCGCGCCTGGCCGCCGAGGAGCCGTCGTTCGACGTCTTCCTCGAGGCGGTCCAGGAGCGGACAGCGGTGCGCTTCGACTACCGCACCTCCGGCGGTCCGGACGTGAGCTCGCGGCACGTCCAGCCATGGGGGGTGGTCCGCTTCTCCGGTCGTTGGTACGTCGTCGGCTACGACGTCGATCGCGCCGACCAGCGCGTCTTCCGCCTCTCGCGCGTGGTGGACGATGCTCGCAAGGTCGGTGAGCCCGGCAGCTACCAGGTGCCCGAGGGCATCGACGTGCGCGCGATCGCCAAGGCCACGTTGCGCCCCGAGCGCGCCCAGGAGCCTGCGGTGCTGCTGGTTCGCGGCGGCGCGGGGCACACCCTGCGGCGTCGGGCCGAGCGGGTGGAGCCACTGGCCGAGGGTGAGCGACGCCCGGACGGCGGCCACTGGGAGCGGTTGCACCTGCTCTCGCCGCCGTCCGACCTGGCCGACGAGATCCTCTCCCACGGCACCGACGTCTACGTGGAGGAGCCGGCCGCCCTGCGGCGTACGGTCATCGAGCGGCTGCAGGGGGTCTCGTGAGCACCCCGACGAGCTCGGCCCGCCCCGGGCCGGCGACGGCGACCGGCGCGAAGGAGCAGGTCGCCCGGTTGCTGACGCTCGTGCCCTACCTGCACGCCCGCGGTGGCGTGCGGCTCGACGAAGCGGCCCGCGACCTGGGCGTCTCCGAGCGGCAGCTGGTCAAGGACCTGCGGGTGCTGTTCCTGTGCGGTCTGCCCGGCGGCTATCCCGACGACCTCATCGACGTCGACCTGGACGCGCTGGTCGACCCGGAGGGGGACCGGGTCATCCGGGTCGCCAACGCCGACTACCTCGCGCGACCGCTGCGGCTCTCCCAGACCGAGGCGACAGCGATCATCGTGGCGCTGCGTGCGCTGCGCGGCGGTGCCCTGACCGAGCAGGCGGCCGAGGTGGTCGACCGGGCGCTGGGCAAGCTCGAGCACGCGGCTGCCGACGCGGCCGCGCCCATCGAGGTCCCGCTGGAGCCCGACGAGCGCGAGTACGCCGCCCGCAAGGCCCTCCTGCAGCGCGGCGTCACGGAGCAGCGCCAGCTCCGGCTCTCCTACTTCGTCCCGACCCGCGACGAGGAGTCGGAGCGGATCGTGGATCCGCGCGGCGTGGTGTCCTACCGCGGCGTCGAGTATCTCGACGCCTATTGCCACAGCGCCGAGGCGCCGCGACTCTTCCGCCTGGATCGGATCCGTGCCGCGACGCTGCTCGAGACACCCGTGGTGTCGGCACCTGAGGCACCGCGAAGCCTGGCCGAGGGCCTCTTCGCGCCCGGCGAGCACCTGCTCACGGTGACGCTGCGGCTGGAGCCGACAGCTCGCTGGGTGACCGAGTACTACCCGACCCAAGATGCACATCAGATGGCCGACGGGAGTCTGCAGGTCGACCTCCAGGTGGCCGACCTGCGCTGGCTGAGGCGCCTGCTGCTGCGGCTCGCGCCGTACGCCTCGGTGATCGCTCCGGCCGAGGTCGCCGACGATCTCCGCGATGCGGCGAGCGCCGCATTGCGGCTCTACGATCAAGACGCATGAAGGGGGCGCGTACCATGGATCACGTCCCCACCCGACAGATCACGAGGTGACCTGAGATGTTCCCCCTGCTCGACATGCCCGGTGGATGGGAATGGCTCATCATCCTGGTGATCGTCATCCTGGTCTTCGGCGCTGCGAAGCTTCCCGAGCTCGCGCGCGGCACCGGTCAGGCGCTGCGGATCTTCAAGGCAGAGACCAAGGGCCTGCGCGACGATGACAAGGACACCAAGCCTGCGCTGACCGCCGAGCAGATCGATCCCAGCGTCGCGGCCCGTCAGGCCGAGCTGGACCGCCGCCAGGCCGAGCTCGACGCCGAGCGCGCTCGCCTGCAGCAGCCTGACGCCTGACCCGGGCCACGGCGTTGTCCCTGTCGGGCGTCGTCGGCATGCTCAGCGGCCGACCCGTTCACCCCGTCGGAGCCGACGGCAAGATGGCGCTCTCGGACCACCTCCGGGAGCTGCGCGCGCGGATCATCAAGGTCGCGTTGATCCTGGCGGTCGGGTTCTGCGTTGCGCTCGTCTTCTACGACCGGCTCTTCGATCTGGTGTACAACCCCTATCTCGACGCGCAGCGCGCGCTCGGTAGCCACCGGACGCAAGGCGTCACGGAGGGCGTCGGCGCCGGGTTCCTGCTCTACTTCAAGCTCTCCGGCCTGGCTGCGGTCGTCGCCACCTCGCCGTTGTGGCTCTACCAGATCTGGGCGTTCATCCTGCCTGCGCTTCTTCCGAGGGAGAAGCGCTGGACGGCAATGTTCGTGGCCATTGCCGGGCCGCTGTTCATCCTCGGAGTTGTGATCGGGTACGTCACGCTACCCAAGGGCGTCCAGATCCTGATCAGCTTCAACCATTCCGGCGTGCTCAACCTGGTGGAGTTCAACGACTACCTGTCGTTCTTCATCCACACACTCCTGATGTTCGGCGTGGCCTTCGAGATCCCGGTCTTCGTGGTCATGCTCAACAAGGCAGGCGTTCTTCCCGCGCGGGTGCTGAAGTCCGCTCGCCCCTGGATCGTCCTCGGCATCTTCGTCTTCGCGGCCGCCGCGACGCCGTCGACCGACCCGTTCACCATGTGCATGATGGCGATCCCGATGTGCATCCTCTACGGCATCGCCGAGGTGATCGCCCGGGTCAGCGACCGGCGCAAGGAGGCCCGCAAGCCGTACGCCGACCTCGACCCGGATCAGCCCTCGCCGCTGCCGTGACACGGTAGCCTCCGCCCGTGACCCGCCGGATCGCCTTCCTCTCCAACCCGCTCTCGGGTCTCGGTCACGGCCATCAGGGCCGCGATGCCCTCATCCGCCACCTCCGGGCCGCCGGAGCCGAGGTGAGTGACCTGGTCGGGCATGACGCCTCGGAGTCGCGCCTCCTGGTGGCGAAGGCCGTCGCCGACGGTGTGGACAGCGTCGTGGTGAGCGGTGGCGACGGGCTGATCCATCTCGCCGTACAGGCGCTGGCGGGGTCGGCGACGGCGCTGGGCATCCTGCCCGCAGGCACCGGGAACGACGCCGCTCGTGCGTTCAAGATCCCGTTGGCGGACCCGCTGGCTGCCGCCGAGGTGGTCCTCCGCAACCGTCGCCGCCGCGTCGACCTCGCCCGCTCCGGCGACAACTGGTACCTCACCGTCCTGGCCACCGGTTTCGACGCCTTGGTGGCCAAGCGCGGTGGGGAGATGCGCTGGCCGCGCAACAACCTGCGCTACACCGCCGCGGTAGCCGTCGAGCTGCCGCGGTTCCGGCCGCTGCGCTACACGCTCTCCCTCGACGGGCAGGAGCGCACCTTGGAGGCGATGTTCGTCTCGGTGGCCAACACCGACTACTTCGGCGGCGGCATGCAGATCGGGGCTGGCGCCAGCTTCGACGACGGCCTGCTCGACGTGATCATCATCAAGCCGCTCTCCCGGATGGCGCTCGTCCGGTTCTTCCCCACCGTCAACAGCGGTCAGCACGTGCACAACCCCGCCTACGAGCGGGTCCGCGCACGGTCGGTGACGATCGCGATCAACCCACCCGTCACGGCGTACGCCGACGGCGAGCGCTTCGGCGAGGTGCCGCTCACCGTGGAGTGCGTGCCCGGCGCCCTCCAGGTGCTCACCTAGTCTCAAGGCTCGCCGCGCTCGCACCTCGACCAACGGCGCGGCGTCGCTGAGTAGGGTTTCAACCATGGGCCCCGCCGAGAAGTACGCCGCGTTCAAGCGCTCCCAGCAGCACCCCGTGTTCAAGGACTTCGCGGACCTCTACGACTTCCCGCTCGACGACTTCCAGCAGCAGGCCTGCCACGAGATCGAAGAGGGCCGCGGCGTACTCGTGGCGGCCCCGACCGGGTCCGGCAAGACCATCATCGGCGAGTTCGCCATCCACCTGGCGTTGGCGACCGGCCGCAAGGCGTTCTACACCACCCCGATCAAGGCGCTGTCGAACCAGAAGTATCACGACCTGGTCCGTCGCTACGGTCCCGAGCAGGTCGGTCTGCTGACCGGCGACAACGTGGTCAACGGCGAGGCACCGGTGGTGGTGATGACCACCGAGGTGCTGCGCAACATGCTCTACGCCGGCTCCTCGACGCTGACAGGGCTCGGCTTCGTCGTCATGGACGAGGTGCACTACCTCGCCGACCGTTCCCGTGGTGCCGTCTGGGAGGAGGTCATCATCCACCTGCCGGAGTCCGTCACGGTGGTGTCGCTGAGCGCAACCGTCTCCAACGCCGAGGAGTTCGGCGAGTGGCTGACCACGGTGCGTGGCGAGACCACCACGATCATCGAGGAGAAGCGGCCGGTGCCGCTCTACCAGCACGTCATGGTCGGCCGGCGGATCCTCGACCTGTTCGCCTCCTCCGACGTGGACGCGGCGGCAGGCTTCGTGAAGGAGGGTGCTCCGGTCAACGGCGAGCTGATGAAGATCGCCCGTGACGACTGGGCCTCCTCACGGCTCAAGGACCGTCGCGCGGTCAAGGGCCGCGGCAAGCCCGGCCAGGGCGCCCGACGCGATGTCGGCAACGGTCGCCGGGTCTGGATCGCCTCGCGTGCCGAGGTGGTGACCGCACTGGAGCGGGCCCGGATGCTGCCGGCGATCGTCTTCGTCTTCAGCCGGGTCGGCTGTGACGCCGCTGTCACCCAGTGCCTGAGCGCGAACCTGCGCCTGACCACCCCCGAGGAGCGCGACGCGATCTTCGAGTACGTCGAGGAGGCATGCTCGGACCTGCCCGACGAGGACCGTCACGTGCTGGGCTATCACGACTGGGTCGACGGCCTCACCCGCGGCGTCGCGGCGCACCACGCCGGCATGCTGCCGGCGTTCAAGCAGGTCGTCGAGGAGCTGTTCCTGCGCGGCCTGGTGAAGGTGGTCTTCGCCACCGAGACGCTCGCCCTGGGCATCAACATGCCCGCGCGCACGGTGGTCATCGAGAAGCTGTCGAAGTGGAACGGCGAGACCCACGCGGACCTGTCGCCGGGGGAGTACACCCAGCTCGTCGGCCGTGCCGGTCGACGCGGTCTCGACGTCGAGGGTCACGGTCTCGTGCTCTGGCAGCCGGGGATGAACCCGCGTGAGCTCGCCGGCCTGGCCTCGACCCGTACCTACCCGTTGCGCTCCAGCTTCCGGCCGTCCTACAACATGGCGGTCAACCTGGTGCACCAGTTCGGCCGTGCGCGCTCGCGCGAGCTGCTGGAGCAGTCCTTCGCGCAGTTCCAGGCGGACAAGGCCGTCGTCGGACTGGCCCGGCAGCTGCACAAAGCGGAGGAGGCGCTGGCCGGCTATCGCGAGGCGGCCTCCTGCGACCGCGGCGACTTCATGGAGTACGCCACGCTGCGACACCGGATCGGCCAGGTGGAGAAGAATGCCAACCGCGAGCGGCGCGCCGACCGCCGTGAGGAGATCGTGGAGTCCCTGGGGAAGCTGAAGCCGGGCGACGTCATCGACGTACCGACCGGGAAGTTCTCCGGTTACGCCGTCGTGATCGACCCAGGCTTCGACGCAGACAACCCCCGGCCCTACGTCGTCACCCTGGACCGCCAGGCGCGCAGGCTGGCGATGATCGACTTCAACACACCCATCGTGGCGCAGACCCGGATGCGGATCCCCAAGACGTTCAACGGCCGCAACCCCCAGATGCGCCGTGACCTCTCCAGCGCGCTGCGCGAGAAGACCCGTGACCTCAAGCCGGTCGAGGCCTCGTCACGACGTACGGGTGGAGCCCGGTCGGCCGTGGATGCGGAGGTCGCCGAGCTGCGCGACCAGCTGCGCCGGCACCCGTGCCACGACTGCCCCGACCGGGAGGACCACGCCCGCTGGGCGGAGCGGTGGTTCAAGCTCGACCGCGACGCCGCCACCCTGCGCCGCCGCGTCGAGAACCGGACCAACACCGTCGCGCGCCAGTTCGACCGTGTCTGCGACGTGCTCTCGGCGCTGGACTACCTGGAGGGCGAGACCGTCACTGACCGGGGCCGCCACCTCATGCGGCTCTACTCCGAGATGGACCTCGTGGCCGCGGAGTCGCTCCGGCTGGGCCTGTGGGACGACCTGAGCCCCTCCGAGCTCGCCGCCGCGCTGTCGGTCCTCGTCTACGAGGCCCGACGCTCCGACGACTCACCGCCGCCGCGACTCCCGGGTGGCCGGCTCAACGACGTCTTCGCCCAGATGGTGCGGGTCTGGGGCGACCTCGACGCGCTCGAGCGGGAGCATCACCTCGACTATCTTCGCCAGCCCGACCTCGGCTTCGCCTGGGCCGCCTACCGCTGGGCCGAGGGCGACGACCTCGACGACGTCCTGACGGTCATCGACCTCGCTGCCGGTGACTTCGTACGGTGGGTGAAGCAGCTGGTCGACCTCGCCGGTCAGGTCGCCGACGCCGCCGCCGGCACACCGCTGCGCAAGACCGCCCGCGAGGTCGTGGACCTGCTCAAGCGGGGTGTGGTCGCCTACTCCTCGGTGGTGGAGTAGCGCGGCTGAACCATGTCACGACGACGACTGCTCGGGGTGACTGGCCACGGCCGCCGGCATGGGCGCTGCCGGAGGACGCGCCGGCGAGGAACGAGCCGCCGCGCGGCCGTAGGCCTGCCCAGGCGGCCGGTGGGCAGGCGCACCGAGCAGCCGTCGGCCAGTCGATCAGTCACCCAGCGCTGCGAGCACCTTGGTGAGTCGATCGACGGGTGAGGCGAGGTTGAACCGCTCCGCGAGCTCGGCCAGCCTCTCCGGGTCGGCCGGGGCATGGGGGAGTGCTGTGCCGGCGCGGTCGAGGTCGACGTCGCGCGCTACCGCGACCACCGTCGGCGCCACCTCCAGGTAGTCCTCGGCAGCCAGCAGCTTGGCCCGCAGGCCCGGCGTCATCGCTGCTGCGGGGTCCAGCGCGGCTGCTCGGATGCCCGCCAGGTCGCCGTACGACGCCAACAGGCTCGCCGCACTCTTCTCGCCGACGCCCTTGACCCCGGGGAGCCCGTCGGAGGCGTCCCCGCGCATGGTGGCGAAGTCGGCGTACTGGGCGGCGCTGACGGCGTACTTTGCGTGCACCCAGGCCTCATCGACGCGCTCGTGGTTGCCGACGCCCTTGGCGATGTAGAGCACCCGCACGCCGGCCGCATCGTCGACGACCTGGAACAGGTCGCGGTCGCCGGTGACGACGTCGACGGGCATACCGGCGTTGGTCGCGAGGGTGCCGATGATGTCGTCGGCCTCGTAGCCGGCAGCGCCGCGTACGGCCAGGCCGAGCGCGGCCAGCACGTCGGTGATGATGGGCACCTGGACCTCGAGCGGGTCAGGCACCACCTCCACGTCCGGCCCCACGGGGTTCTCGGTGACCACGCGCTGGGCCTTGTAGGAGGGGATCAGGTCGACCCGCCACTGCGGTCGCCAGTCGTCGTCCCAGCAGCACACCAGGTCGGTGGGACGGTACTGCTCGACGAGCCGGGCGATGAAGTCGAGGAACCCGCGCACCGCGTTGACCGGCGTCCCGTCGGGGGCCTTGATCTCCGGTACGCCGAAGAACGCGCGGAAGTACATCGAGGCGGAGTCGAGCAGCATGAGACGCGGGGCACTGTCTGGCACTGTGGAATCCAATCATGGAAGGTGGCTCGGCTGGCTACAGTGCCGGACATGAGCGACGACGTGGAATCCAAGGACAGGCTGATCCTGGAACTGCTCGCCGCCGACGGGCGGATGTCCTACACCGACCTGGGCAAGGCGACCGGCCTGTCGACCAGCGCGGTGCACCAGAGGGTCAAGCGGCTGGAGCAGCGCGGTCTGATCCTGGGGTACGGCGCGACCATCAACCACGCTGAGCTGGGCCAGCCGTTGACGGCCTTCGTCGCGCTCACCCTGATCGACCCGCACCTGCCCGACGACTATGCCGAGCGACTGCGACACTTTCCCGAGATCGAGTCCTGCTGGTCGGTGGCCGGCGAGGACTCCTACATCCTCAAGGTCCGCTCCTCGACCCCCGCCGAGCTGGAGACCCTGCTGACCCGGGTCCGGCAGACGGCTCATGTCACCACGCGGACCACGATCGTGCTCTCCACCTACTACGAGAACCGACCCGTCGGGCACGCCGAGATCGCCGACCGGACGATCGCCCGCGCCGAGAGTCTCGCGGCCAAGGCGTTGGCCGCCGAGACCGCCGCGGCTCAAGCCGAGTCGCCGGCCGTCGCCCGTGCAGCGGCCGAGCCTCCGGAGGCGACACCTGAGGGCGCCTCCGCGTAGTGTCCCGAGGTCCCGGTGGTCCAGTCCGGCTCGCGCGGCGTGTCGCGTACGACACGCCGCCCGGACCGAAATCGACTACGACAATTTGTGATCCAGCACACGCAGGCTGACCTGCGGAAACGCACGTTCGTGCAGGTCAGCGGGCGGTTGACGGCGGCGTCCCGGCGAGACAGCCTGTGGCGGTCCGCCCGCGCAGATCGAGGCATGGCGGACCGACGTCCGAGTGGCCGGGGCGGGAGGATGTCCAGCCAGGCATCTGTCCCACGTGGTTCGCGGAGGTCGGTCCACCTTGCTCGAGGGTGGCGCAGAGCCCCCGCTCCGCTTTAGACAACGAGTCCTCGCCCGGCAGCCGGCCGGCCGCAGGATCGGCCCGAGGCGGAGCAGGGGGCGTTCTGCGCCTTCGATCCGGCATTCGCCTCCGCTGCTGGCTAGCCTGTCCCGGTGCCACGCCGCCTGCTGCTCGCCCTCCTCGCCGGCGTGGCACTGTCGCTGGCCTTCGAGCCGGCAACCCTCCCGTGGCTCATCCCGTTGGCGATCGGGGCCCGGCTGCTCAGCCTGCGCGGTCTGTCGGCGCGAGCGGCTCTGGCTCCAGGTGCGGTCTTCGCCGTCGCGTTCTACTTCACCCACATCTGGTGGATGCACGCCGTCGGCATCGGTGCCTGGCTCGCACTCTCGGCAGCGATCGCCGCATTCCTGACAGCTCTGGGTGCCGTCGACGCCGTACTGATGCGCCTGCGGGCCTGGCCGCTCTGGACAGCGCTGTCCTGGGTCGGCGTGGAGTGGGCGCGCAGCACCTGGCCGTTCGGCGGCATGCCGTGGGGGCGGCTGGCCTTCGCCGTCATCGACACCCCGCTCGCGCCGTCGCTGCCCTACCTGGGCACAGCAGGGGTCAGCTTCGTGCTGGCACTGCTCGGAGCGCTGCTCGCCTGGCTCGTGGTCGATCCGGCGGCACGCCGTCGCGCGGCCGTCACGTTGGTGATGCTGTGCGTCCTGCTGAGCATCCCGGTCTGGCACCCCTGGCACGGTCGGGTCACCGGCCACGTCGACGTCGCCGCCGTACAGGGCAACGTGCCGGGCGACGGCGACGTCCTGGACAACTTCCGTGCCATCACCGCCAGCCATGTCACCCTCACCGAGCAGCTCGCCCAGGACGTGGCCGCCGGGAAGCGGCGAAAGCCCGCCTTCGTGCTCTGGCCGGAGAACTCCACCGCGACCGATCCGATGACCGATGCCGACACGAACACCGGCATCTGGCAGGCGGTTCGGGCGATCGACGTCCCCGTTGTCGTCGGCGGCCTGCCGGACGCGCCCGATCGCACGCACGTGCTGAACCAGGGCATCGTGTGGGACCCGGTCACCGGGCCGGGGGACCGCTATACCAAGCACCATCCGGTGCCGTTCGGCGAGTACCTCCCGATGCGCGGTCTCCTCGGCCGGCACAACTTCGGCGGCCTGCGGGACTTCTCCTACGACATGGTCGCCGGCACCCGCCGTACGCCGTTGCGTGTCGCCGACACGCAGGTCGCCGACGCAATCTGCTTCGACATCGCCTACGACGACGTGGTCGACTCCCAGGTGCGCAACGGTGGCCGGCTACTCACCGTGCAGACCAGCAACGCGAGCTTCATCGGCACGGCCCAGATCGCCCAGCAGTTCGCGATCACGCGTGTCCAGGCGATGGCGACCGGCCGCTGGGCGGTCGTCGCCTCACTCAACGGTGTCAGCGGTGTGATCGCGCCCGACGGGCACGTCGTCGCCACGGTGCCGGCGCAGACCCGGGCGGTGCTGGACCAGGAGGTGGCGCTGATCAGCGGCACCACACCTGCCGTGCGGATCGGCACGATCTCCGGTCAGGTGGCCGCAGGGTTGGTGCTGGTTAGGCTGTTCCTCACCCCGGTGATCGGATGGAGAAGGCGGAAGTCGCGACGTGAGTACTGATCTGGGTGCGTTGGGTCGGGTGGTGATGGTGGTCCCGACCTATAACGAGGCTGCGAATCTGGGTTGGGTGGTGGGCCGGTTGCGTCGGGCCGAGCCTGGGGTCGAGGTGTTGGTGGTCGATGACGGCTCTCCTGATGGCACCGGTGCTTTGGCTGATGAGCTGGCCGCGGGTGATGAGCGGGTCCATGTGTTGCATCGCACCAGCAAGGAGGGGTTGGGTGCGGCGTACTTGGCGGGGTTCGGTTGGGCGTTGGAGCAGGGCTTTGACGTGATCGGGGAGATGGATGCGGATGGTTCGCATCAGCCCGAGGAGCTGGGTCGGTTGTTGGTGGCGTTGCGTGATGCGGATCTGGTGATCGGGTCGCGGTATGTGCCAGGTGGGTCGGTGGTGAACTGGCCACTTTCGCGGCAGGTGCTCTCGCGGGGTGGGAATCTCTATGTCCGGTTGTTGTTGGGGATCGGGATCCGGGATGCGACGGCGGGGTTCCGGTTGTTTCGTCGGGCGACGTTGGAGAAGGTGGATCTGGGGTCGGTGGAGTCGGCGGGGTATGTGTTCCAGACTGATCTGGCGACGCGGACGTTGCGGGCGGGGTTGGTGGTGCGGGAGGTGCCGATCGAGTTCGTGGAGCGGGTGCGGGGT
>NZ_KB822580.1:0-4812 GCF_000364605.1 Nocardioides sp. Iso805N
GCCGAGGGCTGCACCGTGCCCGCGACCTGGTGCGACGCCCACCACGAAAATCCCTGGAGCCGAGGCGGACCCACCGACCTGACCAACGCCGCCCTCCTCTGCGGCCACCACCACCACAAAGCCCACGACCCGACCTACGAGACCATCAGGCTCGCCAGCGGGGACTACCGCTTCCGCCGCAGAGTCCCGACGCCCCTCCGAGACCTCAGAGGGCTCGCGTCGTGACACTCGAGAAGCTATCCCGTCACTCAGCGCTCGGGCCAGCCGGTGTAGCCCTCGGCGAGGTAGGTCGAGCCCGCCTGCGACCCGATGATGCTGGCGAGCTCGCCCAGCTGACGCTGCTCGTCGAAGTCGCTCGCGCCCTCGAGCCGGTGCAGCATCGAGGTCATCCAATAGGAGAAGTGCTGCGCCTTCCAGACCCGAGCCAGGGCGCGATCGGTGTAGCTGTCGAGGGCAGCGTCGTCACCCTTCTTCACCGTGCGCTCGATCGTCTCGGCGAGCACGCGCACGTCCGCGAGGGCGAGGTTGAGCCCCTTGGCGCCGGTCGGCGGGACGGTGTGGGCGGCATCGCCGGCCAGCAGCAACCGGCCGTGCCGCATCGGGGTCTGAACGAAGCTGCGGAAGGGAAGCACCGTCCGCTCGATCACCGGGCCCTCGTTGAGTCGGAAGCCGTCCTCGCCGGCCAGCCGTGCCTGCAGCTCGCCCCAGATCCGGTCGTCGGACCACGCTGCCGGGTCCTCGGCCGGGTCGCACTGGAAGTAGAGCCGCTGCACGCTCTCGGTGCGCTGGCTGACCAGCGCGAAGCCGCGCTCGGAGCGGGTGTAGATCAGCTCGGGCGCGCTCGGCGCGGACTCGGTCAGGATCCCGAACCACGCGAACGGATACTCCCGGAAGAACCGCGTCGGGTTCGGCACGAGGTCGCGGCAGATGCTGCGCGAGCCATCCGAGCCGACCACCAGGTCGGCGACGATCTCGTGCCGAGTGCCTGCGGCGTCGGTGTAACGGACCCGCGGCGCGTCGAGTACGTCGAGGACCTCGGTCTCCGTGATGCCGTAGCGGAGGTCACCGCCGTCCGCCGTACGCCGGGCGTGCAGGTCGATGAAGACGTCGGTCTGGGGGTAGAGCCAGCAGGACGCACCGACCAGACCCTCGAAGTCGATCCTGTGGCTCACTCCGTCGAACCGCAGGTCGATGCCCTCGTGTCGGTGACCGTCGCGCAGCACCCGGTCGACGCCGGAGTCGACGAGCAGCCGGACGCTGTCGCGCTCGAGGATGCCGGCCCGGTGGGTGGTCTCGATGGCCTCGGCGGCGCGGTTGTCGACCACGACCGTGTCGATCCCGGCCAGGTGCAGCAGATGGGACAGCATCAGCCCGGCCGGCCCGCCGCCGACGATCGCTACCTGGGTGCGGGTGCTGCTGGCGGGCTGGGCGGGGGTGGCGATGCTCATAAGGTCGACGCTAATGAGACCTGGGGCACATGTGCGACCCTGGTCTTTCACTCAGTGAAAAGAGCGTGAGATGCCAGGCCGAGCCGCACCCGGTGCGTCACTGGTCGCACGCACCCTGGAAGTGCTCGGCGCGTTCGACGACACCCACCGCCGTCTGACGCTCTCGGCCATCGCCGAGCGGGCCGGGCTCTCCCCTGCCACCACGCACCGGATCGTGCGCGAGCTGGTGGCCGGCGGGGCGCTGGTCCGCACCGCCGACCGGAGCTACGTGATCGGACGCCGGCTGTGGGCGCTCGGCCTGCTCTCGCCGACCCAGACCGGGCTGCGCGACGTCGCCTCGCCCTACCTGCAGGACATCCACGCCGCCACCCGCGCCACCGTCCACCTCGCGGTACGTGACCGGGCCGAGGTGCTCTACCTCGACCGCATCTCCGGGCAGACCTCGGTGCCGGTCGTCAGCCGGGTTGGCGGCCGGCTGCCGCTGCACTGCACCGGCGTCGGCAAGGCCGTGCTCGCCTACGCACCCGACGAGGTCGTCAAGCAGGTGATGCACCACCTGACCCCGCACACGCCGTACACGATCACCTCGCCGGGGATGCTCGCGCGCCAGCTGACCCGGATCCGCGCCGAAGGCTGGGCGACGACCCAGGAGGAGATGACGCTCGGCGCCTGCTCGGTCGCGGTTCCGGTCTGGAACGGGGAGGAGGTGGTTGCCTCGATCGGCGTCGTCGTGCCCGACTTCCGCCGCGAGAAGGCCCGTCTGGTCGCCGCCCTGACCGTCGCCGCGCGCGCGATCGGTCGGGCGGTGAGCGTCCCGCCGACTCAGCGCGGCAGCGGCGCGTAGAAGACCAGCCCGTTGCCCTGGTTGTCATAGACCACGGCGCGCCGCTCGTGCGCATCGTCGTACGGCGCCCGCACGATCGCCCCGCCATGGTCCTCGATGGCCCGTGCGGCGGCATCGACGTCGTCGGTCCTGACGCCCACCACCACCTTTCCGGGCAGCGGGTGATCGACGGGCGTGGCCAGGGCCACGGTGACACCACCGCCGTCCAGTGCCGCGTAGTGCGCGCCGTCGCGGAACTTCAGGGTGAACCCGAGGGTCTCGGTGTAGAACGCGATCGACGCGTCGAGATCGTCCGTGGACAGGACGATCATCCGGACCTGCTGCTCGCTCATGACGCCTCCTCAGCTGTGGAAGGCCAGTCTGCCTACTGCTCGCCGACGGCGGGGATCGGGTCACAGATGCACAAGAACCCGAGCCCCTCGGGACCCGGGTTCTTCTGATGACTCATCTGCGCGGCTGTAGGGATTCGAACCCCAGACCTTCTGATCCGTAGTCAGATGCTCTATCCAGCTGAGCTACAGCCGCTCGTCCGTTGCGGACTGGAAGACAATAACCGACGACACGCGTCGGACCTAAATCCCGACGCTGTGGGATCATCTCAGCACCCGATCGGGCGGCTCAAGACGGCAGGCGAGGCCAGCGGAGGGAGACCACGTGGAGGACAGCGCCGTGGACCGCGCGCTGCTGGAGGGCCGAGGAACCGAGCTGTACGAGCTCACCGTCGCCGAGGGCGGCATGTCGACCGACGACGACCGGATCGGTGAGGGCGGGGAGTTCCACGAGGCGTTCGAGCTCCTGGTCTCCCTCGGGCTGCTGCACCACGACAGCGACGACGGCACCCGCTGGGTCCCCGACGACCCCGGCACCGCCCAGGGGCGGGTGGTTGCACCCCTCAGCCTCGAGGGCACCCGGCTGTTGCAGGAGTCGACGCAGTGGGCCCGCGACTTCGCCGCGCTCGGCCAGATCTGGCGGCGCGGTCCACAGGCCACCTCGGGTCCGTTCACCTATCTGCGCGGGGATGCCATCGCGCCGTACATCTCCACCCTGGCGGCGGAGGCGACCGAGGAGATCCTCACCGCTCAGCCGCAGACCGGGCGCGACCTCGGAGCGGCGGCGCTGAAGCAGTCCCTGGCCCACGAGCAGGAGCTGATGGACCGCGGCGTACGGGTGCTGACCCTCTACCAGCACGCTGCCCGCCGCAACACCTCCACGCAGCGGTACGTCGCGGGCGTGACCGCGCTCGGCGCCGAGGTGCGCACGCTCGACGAGTTCTTCCACCGGCTGATCGTGGTCGACCGCAGGATCGCCCTGATCCCGACCCCGGACGACCTGGGCGTCGCCCTCGCCGTACGCGAGCCGACGGTGGTGGCGTACCTGGTCGATGTGTTCCTGCGCTCCTGGGAACGGGCCCGGCCCTTCACCAGCAGCGGCGAGGACGTGGCCCGGCACATCGCCGGCGAGCAGCGCGCGATGACGATCCGGATGCTCATCGAGGGGTACGCCGATCCCGGCGCGGCCAAGCGGCTGGGCGTCAGCTCGCGCACCTACGCGGCCTACGTCGCCGATCTGAAGGAGGAGTTCGAGGCCGATACCCGGTTCCAGCTCGGCTACATCCTCGGCCGGCAGGGCCTCACCGGTGAGCCTCAGGAGGTCGTCGAGGACTCCGACGCAGACGAAGGGCAGTGATCTGGCGCGATCACTGCCCTTCTCAGGGGAGTCGGCATCGAAGGTCGGGGGAGGCTTCGACGCGCCGGCTCGAGGGTCGGGCCTACTTGTGCAGGCTGTAACCCCAGGTGAGGTCGGCATGGGCTGACGGGCTGGTCATCCCGATCACGCCGACACTGACGGCCACGGAGGCCAGCACGATGCTGATCCTGCGCACGATCTTCATATCGCTTCCTTCGAGGTCGGGGCCCTCGGTCAGGCCGCTAGACCCAGTCTCACCGGGTGATCCTGAATCAGGGAGAAAAGTCGCCCTGCACCTTTTTGCACTGCAGAAACGTGCAAAAGTCCTCCGAGCCCGCTCTGCGGCGTCGCGGAAGTGAAATCTCGAGCGATTCGCGTCAGGCCGGGTCGGTGTCGCCGTCCCTCCTCCAGGCACGGTGACCGGCGCTCTCCCCGATGAACGACGAACACTTGGCCTGCTGTCCCGTTCGGAGACGTCCGGACGGGACAGCCCTGTTTGTGGTGTCAGTGGGTGCGGCGCCACGTGCGGGTCAGCTGACGCCGACGCTCCCGCAACCCCCACCGCGTCACCAGCTTGAGCGACTCCGAGGCCACCGCCCCACTCATCTTCGAGGCACCCCGCACCCGCTCCACGAACTCGATCGGCACCTCCCGCACCACCAACCCCGCCCGCAACGTCCGCGTCGCCAGATCAGTCTGGAACACATACCCCGCCGACTCCACCGACCCCAGATCCACCTTCTCCAACGTCGCCCGACGAAACAACCGGAACCCCGCCGTCGCATCCCGGATCCCGATCCCCAACAACAACCGGACATAGAGATTCCCACCCCG
>NZ_KB822580.1:4822-283263 GCF_000364605.1 Nocardioides sp. Iso805N
GGCCGAGCCAGACGGCTGTTCTCACCGGCCCAGCACAAAGCGTTGAAGATCCGGGACCAGCGCTGCCGAGCCGAGGGCTGCACGGTGCCCGCGACCTGGTGCGATGCCCACCACGAAAATCCCTGGAGCCAGGGCGGACCCACAGACCTCACCAACGCCGCCCTCCTCTGCGGCCACCACCACAGACGAGCCCACGACCCCACCTACGAAACCATCAGACTCGCCAACGGCGACTACCGCTACCGACGCAAGACTGTCAGCCGGAGCCGGGCTGCCACTTCGGACGTAGTGGTGTCCCTGCTGGCTGCTGAGGTCGACGCCAAGGCACTGGCTCACCCGGACCCGCGTCGCGACACGACGCGCCTGATGTGGACTACCGCATCAGGCTGAGCGCGACGTCGCTGAGCGTGGTGGCCGTGTAACCCGGCCAGCCATGGATCGCCGTCACCCATTCCTGCCGCAACGTTGACGCGCCGTGATGAGCGCCGAGCAGGGTGCCCGCGACTGCCGCGACAGTGTCGGTGTCGTCGCCGACCTCGATCGCGAGGGTGAGGGCATCTTCGAGCCGGTGGCCCGAGCGGAGGATGGCGCCGTACGCGACCTGGAGGGTCCTGACCGTCCAGCCGTTGGGCGTGAAGCGTGCCAGGTCGCCGCTCGCCGCCTCGTCGAGGAAGCCGCGCCACCGATCCGGTTCGGGGACCAGGTCGAGACCTGAGGCAACGTCGATCCCGCCTCCGGCGACGGCACGCCTGACGGCCTCGGTCCACAGCACGCATGAGTCGGCCGCGTCGGGGTCTGCGTGGGTCAGGGCGGCGACGGCCCGGGCGGTCTCCGCGCACGCGCCACGGTCGTCGAGGTAGGCGAGCGCGACCGGTGCTGTCCGCATCAGTGCACCGTTGCCCGCCGCGTGCGGGTGCGTCTTCGCATACACAACGGCGCGCGTGGACATGGCGGCGCCCAGGTGAGGCAGGTCGGCGTCGAGCCCGTCGAGGACGCCGCGGGTCTGGATCCCGACATCCGGGGGAGAGGTGTGATACCAGTCGAGGAAGCGGCGGGCGATCGCGTCGAGTCGCGTCGGAAGATCGTGCCCGATCCTCAACCCTTCCGCGACCGCCACAGCCATCGATGTGTCATCGCTCCACTCGCCGGGGGCGAAGTCTCCGGCACCACCGCCGAGCATCGCCGGCGATTCACCCGGCCCGAGACGGCGCAGGTCGAACTCGTAGGGCACCCCGAGGGCGTCGCCACACGCCAGCCCGAGGAGTACGCCGCAGGCACGGTCGGCTGTCGTCACGGCATCCATCACACCAGGTGACCCGAGGCTGGGCCGCCCAGACGAGACGATTAGCATTGCTAACGATGACGACGGCATCCGACGCTCCCGAGACCACCGGCGCAGTGCTTCGTCGCATCTCCGCTTCCGCCTTGCTGCCTGCCCTGGTCTACGAGATCGGCAACGGCGCGATCGCCCCGATCATTGCGCTGGTCGCGCTCGACGCCGGCGCCTCCACCAGCGTCGCCGGTCTCATGCTCTCGCTGGCCGGTATCGGGCGGGTCCTGGGCGACGTACCGGCTGCGTCGATCGTCGACCGGCTGGGCGATCGACGCGCGATGCTGCTCGCGGCAGGGATCACGACCCTCGCCCTGATCGGCTGCTGGGTCGAGCACGACCTGTGGATGCTGGCGCTCTCCCAGTTGGTGATCGGGATGTGCACCTCCGCCTTCTACCTGGCGCGGCAGACGTACGTGTCCGAGGTGGTGGCGGTGCACCAGCGCGCCCGTGCGCTCTCCACCCTGGCGGGGGCGCATCGCATCGGGCTGTTCATCGGACCGTTCATCGGCGCGCTCGCCATCGAGCTGTGGAACACCCGCGCGGCCTTCGGCGTCGCGGTCGCCGCGACCCTGGCGACCGCCGCGATCCTGATCGTCGTACCCGACCAGGAGAAGGCGGGAGACAGACCGCCCGCCCAACGCGGGGGCACCACTGCACGCGCGATGTTCACCGCTCACCGCCAGCTCTTCCTGACGCTCGGCACCGCTGTGCTCCTGGTCGGGGCGGTGCGTGCCGCCCGGCAGACCGTGCTGCCGCTGTGGGCCTCCCACATCGGCCTGAGCGCGACGGCTACCAGCCTCATCTTCGGCATCGCCAACGCCGCCGACATGTCGCTGTTCTACCCCTCGGGCCACGTCATGGACCGCTTCGGTCGTCTTGCCGTCGCGGTGCCCGCGATGGTGTTGCTCGGAGTCGGCATGATCGCGCTGCCGCTGGCCCACGGCGCCGTCCTTCTCGGCTTCATCGCCGTGGTCATGAGCGTCGGCAACGGCATCGGCTCGGGCGTCATGATGACGATCGGCGCCGACGCTGCTCCGGCCGACGACCGCACGACGTTCTTCTCGGTCTGGCGGCTGCTCAGCGACACCGGCAACGCCCTGGGACCGGTGATCCCAGCGGTCATCGCCGGTGTCGCGGTCCTCGGCCTCGGCGTCTCGGTCACCGGCCTGCTCGGCCTGGCCGCGGCGCTCGGCTTGGCCCGCTGGACGCCGCGCTACTCGGCGTACGCGACTCCGGCGATGGCCCGCGAGCATCGCCAGCGGGCCGCGCTCGAGAGCGCCGCCTGACCGAAGTCCGGACTCGACCCGTACAAAGCCCGGACTCAACCCGTACAAAGCCCGGACTCGACCCGTACAAAGCCCGGACTCAACGACGCTGGGGCCTGCATGACGATGCCGCACGGGGGCACTATGGAACCCATGAGCCAGTACGCCGACGACGCGAACCCGGCCGACGTGGACGAGCAGTCGATCCCGATGACGGGCGAGGATCAGGAGGGGACCGTCGACGGGCCAACACCGCACGACGACGTGGACGACGCCGATCTCCTCGAGCAGTCCACCCCGGTCACCGGCGAGGACGACGACTATCCCAACGACCTTGAGGTCGAGCCTGACGTGTGAGCCCGTCGCTCGTCGCGGAAGCTCAGCGCGGAAGGACCACGGCCCGCTCGCAGGCGTGTGCGAGCTCGCTGCGCAGCTTCCTGTCCAGCTCCGGCAACGCCAGCTCCAGCAGCACCATCGCGGCGCTGCGCGCCGCCCGGCCGGGATGGCCTCCGGGCAGCTCGGGCGCGATCGCGATCACCTCGACGCACACGTCCAGCGCCAGGTCGCGGTCCTGATGCGGCAGCTGGCTGGTGAGCGCGAGCAGGGTGTCGGTGCCGTCCATGTTGTCAACAACGAGAGCCCCGGCGACCCGGTTACGTCAAGGGGCGCGGGGCTCTCGTCACCGATATCGGGGAGGGCCGGGCTCAGTGCCCGACGGTGAACCGCCGTCGCGGGTGGTTGGACTGCTCGATCTCATCGACGAAGGCGAGCGCGAAGTCGGTGCCTGAGATCTCCGAGGACCCGTCCTCCTTGGTGACCAGCACGTCGCCGCCGGTGCGGTAGGCGCCTGTCGTCTCGCCGGGGGCGAAGGAGCCGAACAGTGCGGCGGGGGAGACGTAGAACCAGCGAAGCTCCTCCGGCGTACGCTGCAGGGCCTCGAGCACCTCCGCGTGCGAGGACGCCTCCGCCTTCCACTCCTCGTGGAAGTCCGGGGTGTCGATCAACCGCGGGCCGCCCTCAGCCACCAGCGAGCTACCGGCGCCGCCGACGAAGGCCAGCCGGGCGTCGTTGGCGAGCGCCGCTGCGACCAGCTTGGGCAGCACGTCGACGAGCTTCTCGCCGTCCACGTCGGCGCCGTGCACGGCGACCACGATGTCGTCGCCGTCCTGGCCGGCGTGGCCGAGCACGTGGGTGTCGGCGATCGAGCCTGCGCGGTACTCGACGCCGTCGATGCCCTGCTCGGGCAGGTTGCGGGAGTAGGAGATGACGTGGTGGCCGCGCTTGGCGGCCTCGGCCGCGATGTTGCTGCCGGCGTAGCCGGTGCCACCGAAGATCACAAGGTTGCTCATGCCCGGCTCAACCCGCCGGGCCGCTCCCGCATTCCGGGCGGGGTACGCCGACCTCAGGCCTGTGCGATCTTCTCGATCAGGGCGGTGGTGGAGATGGCCGGCGTGCGCGGCAGGTAGACGACCTCGCAGACGTCGTTGAACTCGTCGAAGCGGCCGGCCCAGTCATCGCCCATCACCAGCACGTCGGCGCTGTACTTGAGGATGTAGTCGCGCTTGAGCTCCAGGCTCTCCTCGATGAAGACCTCGTCGACCGGCTTGAGGGCTCCGACGATCGCGAGCCGCTCGGCTTCGCTGAAGACCGGGTCGCGGTCCTTCTTGCGCCGGTTGAGCTCGTCGGCGCTGACGCCGACCACGAGGCGCTCGCCCAGTTCGGAGGCGCGCTCGATCATGCGGAGGTGACCGACGTGGAAGACGTCGAAGGTGCCGAAGGTGATCACCGTGCGAGACATGCGGAGAATCCTGTCATGGCTGCCCTGAGGGGGAGGAACCGACAACCATCACGCGCTGACGATTCTAGAATCGCCCTCTAGTTAAGATCACCATTGACAACGCCTGTGCCGTGATGTCTTATGCTCGATAGAACCAGATTCTAAAACGGCATCGGTCGGACGTCGTGTCAGCTCCGTCCCGGGCCGCATCGAAGGAGGTCATGGATGGAGATCGACCTGGGGCCGGAGGCCGCCGCGTTCCGCACCGAGATCCGCGGCTGGATCGCGGCACACGCGCCGGCGGAGCTGGCCGCGATGACGGATTGGAACGCCGCCGCGATGACGGGCGGGCACAGCGTCAACGCCGAGCCCGAGCAGAGCCCCGAGTACGCCGCCTGGGAGCAGGAGCTGCTGGATGCTCGGCTGATCTGCGCGTCCTGGCCCGAGCAGTACGGCGGCCGCGGCCTGGGCCCGGTCGAGAACGCCATCCTGACCGAGGAATTCCACCGCGCCGGCGTTCCGCGGATCCGGCGCGGTTTCGGCGAGGGCATGGTCGGACCGTCGCTGATGGCGCACGGCACGGCCGAGCAGCAGGAGCACTTCCTGCGGCGCATCATCACCGCCGAGGACGTCTACTGCCAGGGCTTCTCCGAGCCCGACCACGGCTCCGACCTCGGCAGTGTCGAGACCCGTGGCGTGGTGGACGGCGACGAGATCGTGATCACCGGCCAGAAGGTGTGGACCTCCGGTTTCTACCGGGCGAACATGATGTTCGTCCTGTGCCGCACCGACACCGCAGCGCCCAAGCACCGCGGCCTCTCCTACGTGCTGGTGCCGTTCTTGGACAACAACATCGAGGCGCGCCCGCTCAAGCAGATGACCGGCGCGGCCCAGTTCGGCCAGGAGTTCTTCGACGGGGCCCGAGCGCCCATGTTCAACGTGGTGGGCGGCCTGAACAACGGCTGGAAGGTCGCGATGACCACGCTCGGCTTCGAGCGCGGCGGCAGCGCCACCACGCAGCACCTCCGTTTCGAGCGAGAGTTCTGGGACCTGGTGGACCTGGCCCGCAAGCTGGGCCGCGAGCGTGATCCCCTGATCCGTCAGCAGCTGGCCTGGGCCTACACCCACGTCCAGATCATGCGGTTCAGCGGCCTGCGGCTGCTCTCCCAGCTCGCCGAAGGACGCGACCCCGGCCCGGAGGCCTCGACCTCGAAGCTGTTCTGGAGCGAGTACGAGAAGCGCCTCGGCGAGATCGCCATCGACTTGCTCGGCGCCGAGGGGCTGGTCCGGCCCGAGGGCGAGGGCTACCAGGTCAGTCACTGGCAGGACGTCTTCTTGGCCAGCCGCGCCGGGACCATCTACTCCGGCACCAGCGAGATCCAGCGCAACATCATTGCCGAGCGCGCCCTGGGCCTGCCCCGAGAGGGTGGCCACAAGCCGGCCCCGAAGCCGGCCACCCGCTAGTCCCACGCCCCGAGAGGAGAACCCATGGAACTCGTGTTCAGCCCCGAGCAGGAGGAGCTGCGTCGTTCGGTCCGTCGCTTCATCGAGGCCAGGTCACCGCTCAGCGCGGTGCGGGAGCAGATGGAGTCCGAGACCGGGTACGACGCAAGCGTCTGGCGGCAGCTCGCCGACCAGATGGGCCTGCAGAGCATCGCCATCCCCGAGGAGTACGGCGGAGCCGGATCCTCCTTCGTCGACCTGGCCATCGTGCTGGAGGAGCTCGGGCGTGGCCTGGTGCCCTCGCCGTTCTTCGGCAGCGTGGTGCTGGCGGCGTACGCGCTGCTCGACGCGGGTGACGATGCTGCCTGTCGCGACCTCCTGCCCGGCATCGCCGACGGCAGCCGGCTCGCCACCCTCGCCTTCACCGAGGACAGCGGCTCGTGGGACCTCGGCGACATCACGCTGTCGGCCGTCCCCGAGCGCGACGGCTGGTCGTTGACAGGTGCCAAGTCCTACGTCGTCGACGGGCACGTGGCCGACCTGATCCTGGTCGCTGCCCGCACGTCGGCGGGGCTGAGCCTTTTCGCCGTCGAGGCTGACGCGTCGGGCCTGACCCGCACGGAGCTGCCCACCCTCGACCAGACCCGCAGGCTTGCCCGGCTCGTCCTCGACGGGACGCCGGCTCGGCTGATCGGCACCGACGGCGCGGCCGAGACGTCGCTCGCCCGGACCTTGGACAAGGCGGCGATCGCGCTGGCTGCCGAGCAGCTGGGCGGGGCTCAGGCGGCACTCGACATGGCGGTGGACTACGCGAAGGTGCGTCAGCAGTTCGATCAGCCGATCGGCAGCTTCCAGGCGATCAAGCACAAGGCGTCGGAGATGCTGCTGCGGGTGGAGTCGGCGCGCTCGGCGACCTACTACGGCATGTGGGCGGTCGCCGACGACGGCGAGGACGTGCCGATCGTGGCGAGCCTGGTCAAGGCCTACTGCTCGGAGGCCTACTTCCACGCAGCCGCCGAGAACATCCAGATCCATGGCGGCATCGGCTTCACCTGGGAGCACGACGCGCACCTCTACTTCAAGCGGGCCAAGTCCGCCCAGCTGTTCCTGGGCGACGGTGACTTCCACCGCGAGAACCTCGCCGAGCGTGTCGGCATCTGAGGCAGCGGCCCCGGTCGGCGAGGCGACGTACGGCGAGGGCGCCGCCGAGCCTGACCTGCGTCAGGCCTGGCGGGTCCTGGCCATCGTGTGCCTCGCCTCCCTGATGAGCGGCCTGAGCGGCAGCGCGCTGAACATCTCGCTGCCGACGATCGTGCGCAGCCTGCATGCCAGCAGCGGGCAGGCCAGCTGGATCCTGCTGGCCTCCATGCTCACCAACACCGTCCTGCTGCTGGTCTTCGGTCGTCTGGCCGACGTGCTGGGTCGCCGCCAGATGTACCTGGCCGGCATCGCGCTGTTCACCCTCGGCAGCCTGGGAGCCGGCTTCGCGCCGACGGTCTGGGTGCTGATCGGCTGCCTCGTGCTGCAGGCCGTCGCGGGCGCGATGCTGATCACCAACAGCGCGTCCCTGGTGACGATGAGCTTCCCCGGCCGGCTGCTCGGGGTCGGCTTCGGGCTCTACCTGGCGTCCTTCTCGGTGGCTCAGCTGCTCGGGCCGAGCGTCGGCGGCCTGATCGCTGCCCGTCTGGGCTGGCACTGGGACTTCTGGTTCAACGTGCCGCTGGGGATGGTGGCCTGGGTCGCTGCCTTCGTGGTGCTGCAGAAGATGCCGCGCTCGGCCGAGCGGGTGCACCTCGACCCGGTGGGAAACGTGTTGGTCCTGGTCGGGCTCGGCTCGCTGCTGCTGGCGCTCTCCGAGGTCGGGACGCTGGGTTGGACCAGTCCCTGGATCCTGCTCGGGGTCGTCGTCTTCGCGCTCGCCGCGGTGGCGTTCCTCTACGTCGAGAAGCGGTCCGCTCATCCCGTCGTGGACCTGGCGTCGTTCCGGGAGCCGCTGATCGGTTACGGCGTCCTGGCGGGCTTTCTCGGCACCATGTCGCGATTCGCGGTCGTGCTGCTCGTGGGCCTCTACTTCCAGGCGGCACGAGGTGACTCGGCAGGGACCGCCGGTCTGAAGGTGCTTCCGCTCTCGGCTGCAGCGATCCTCGGTTCCTCGGGTGCCGGGCTGCTGCTGCGCCGCTATCGCGCGCACGCCGTCGCGATCGGCTCCACCGTAGTGACGATGGTCGGCCTGGTGATGCTCCTGCTCGTGCTCTCGCCCACCACGCCCTACTGGCTGGTGGTGGTCGCGACGGTCGCCGTCGGGCTGGGCTCGGGCAGCTTCATCCCCTCCAACAGCACCGGCATGCTCGAGGCGCTCCCGCTGGAGCGGGTCGGCATCACCAACGCGGTCCGGATCATGTCGCAGAACGCCGGCATCGTCGTCACCACGGCACTGTCGTTGACGATCATCAGCGCACCCCTGGCGGGCTCGATGCGACACGACATCTTCGAGGGCACCCTCTCCGGCGTCGGCAGTGGAGCCGTCGAGGAGCTGATCACGGGCTACCGCTGGGCGATCGCTCTGATGCTGCTCACCTCGGTGCTGTGCGTCTGGGCGACCCTCGCCGGTCGCCGTGCGACCAACCCCGCTGCACGAGCGGCCACCGTCGCTCCACGCGTTTCGATCGACCGATGTGGGCAGGAGGAGATGAGCCGATGAACAACGACGTCGAGACACTCGCCGGCAAGGTGGCGCTGGTGACCGGTGCCAGTCGCGGCATCGGCACGGCGATCGCCGTCCGACTCGCGGCCGAGGGGGCGACGGTCGTGGTGACCGCACGCACGGTCGACCAGGCCGACTCCAAGCTGGCTGGCACCCTCGGGGACACGGTGGAGGCGATCACCGCCGCGGGCGGCAGTGCTGTCGCCATCGCGGCTGACCTCAGCCGGCCGGACGAGCGCGAGCGACTGGTCGCCGAGGCCTTGGCAGCCGTCGGCCGGGTCGACATTCTGGTCAACAACGCCGCGGTCACCTACTTCACACCGGTCGAGTCGTTCGCGGCGTGACGGATGGACCTGATGCTCGCCGTACAGGTCGAGGCTCCGTTGCACCTGGCTCAGCTCGTGCTGCCGGGCATGCGTGAGCGGGGCCGCGGCTGGATCCTGAACATCTCCTCGGTCGCCGCGCGGCACCCCGCTCTGCCCCCCGCCCGGGTGGGTGGCGGAACGGTGTACGGCATGTGCAAGGCCGCCCTCGAGCGGTTCAGCACCGGCCTCGCCGCCGAGGTGTACGCCGACGGCATCGCTGTCAACGCGCTCGCTCCCACCGACGTCGTCCCCACGCCTGGGACGCTCTTCCACCACCTCACCACCAGGGACGATCCGCGGGCGGAGCAGCCGGAGGTGATGGCCGAGGCAGCGCTGGCGCTGTGCCGGGCGCCGGTCACGCGCGCCGACGGCTCCGTCGGACTCACCGGCCGGGTGGCCTACTCCCAGGAGCTGCTCGCCGAGCTTGCCATCGCCGTCGGCTGAAGTTCGTCGGATCCGATGTGGGGCGTCCTCGAGGCAGGCCTCCCGCCGCGCGGCGCTCCTCGTCGCGGCGCGTCGTCCGACAGCGCCTCTGTCGGCGCCTCGCCTGTGCCCACGCCCCCACTCCAGGTCGCGTCGTACTCGGCATTGCGGGGCCGCGCCGGCATATTGCGAAGCCTCCGGGCCGCCCGACGGGCGGCCCGGAGGCTTCATGAGTGGTTCAGCGGACGCGGAACGTGCCTCGGTCAAGCACCACCGCGCCTTCGCGCCCGGTCACCCGGAACCGCGTCTCGTCGCTGTCCTGCCAGACCGAGACCTGCAGCCGGTCGCCGGGGAAGACCGGCTTGCTGAAGCGCCCACTGATCGAGGCGAACCGGTCAGGATCGCCGTCGGCCAGGGCGCCGAGCAGGACGCGCGCGACGACGCCGTAGGTACACATGCCGTGCAGGATCGGCCGGGGGAACCCGGCCCGGGCGGCGAAGGCGGGGTCGCTGTGCAACGGGTTGTGGTCCCCGGAGAGGCGGTAGAGCAGCGCCTGGTCCGCTCGGGTGGACGCGTCGAGCACGAGATCCGGGTCGCGCTCGGCGACGTGCCAGGGATCGCTCGGCCCCTTGATGCCGAAACCGCCCTCGCCGCGGATGAAGATCGCCGAGCGGGTGACGACCGTGGGGGAGTCCTCGGCGTCGTCGGGCAGCCGGCCCTCGGTCTCGCTGACGACCAGCGCCCCCGAGCCCTTGTCGTAGATGCCCTCCAGCCGGGTGGTCACCTCGATCGTCCCCGCGGTCGGCAGCGCTCGGGAGAGCGCCACCGACTGCTCGGCGTGCACAAGGTGGGCAGGGTCGAAGGTGCCGAGGTCGAGGCGCGGCTTGGCAGAGCCGTCGGACGGGGCTCGGAACCCGGTCAGGATCGCTCCGAAGGTCGGCAGCACGCGCTGCTCGACTCCGTCGCTGTTCTCGGTGGTGAACGCGAGCTCGGCCAGCGGATCGTCCTGGCCGGCTCCGACGCCGAGGGCGTAGAGCAGGGCGTCGTCAGGGCTCCAGGTGACGGTGAACGGTCCAGCGACGGCACCGACCGCGTCGAGGTTCATCGGCATGCGCGTGTCACCGCCACGTGATCAGGGCGTCGAGTGCCTCGACCTGCGAGCCGCGCACCAGCAACGGGTTGATCTCAAGTGACTCGAGCCGCTCACCGAGCCTGTCCGCGAGGGTCGCCACCGCCATCACGGCGTCGGCGACGGCATCCAGGTCGACCTTCTCCGTGCCACGAGCGCCCTCGAAGAGCTGTGCTCCCCGCAGGCTGCGCAGCGCATCGAGCACCTGGTCCTTGGTCACCGGCAGGACTCGCAGCGCGCTGTCGTGCAGGATCTCGACCCACACGCCGCCGAGTCCGACCGCCAGCACGGGACCCCAGAGCGGATCGCGCACGATCCCGACCAGCAGCTCGACGCCGGCACCGCGCATCGGCTGGACGACGGCGCCCTGGACCTCCGCGCCCGCTTCTCGTCCTGCCGTAGTGACGGCGTCGAAGGCAGCACGTACGTCGTCGGCCGTGGTGAGTCCGAGTCGCACCCCACCGATGTCGCTCTTGTGCGCGACATCCGCCGCGGCGAGCTTCACCACGACCGGGTAGCCGTGCCGCTCGGCGGCCGCGACCGCCTCCTCGGCGGAGGCGGCCAGGTCCTGCGGCACGACCGGGACGCCGTGACGCTCCAGCAGCGCCGCCGCCTCGTGCTCGGTCCACGTGCTGCCAGCAGTCGCCTCGACGGACAGCTCGGGCTCGCACGGCGCGGAGGCGGTGCCGTCTGCGGCGTACGTGCGCTGGAACTCCGACCAGCGAACCGCGCGTCCGAGCGCGGCCAGCGCGTGGTGGATGCCACCGAGCACGCCTGGGAAGCCGACCTCGCCGGCGACCTGGCGACCGAACGGCGTGATGTCGACCAGGGTGTTGCCCATCACCAGGACGGGCTTCTCGCACGCTCGGATGGCGTCGGCGGTGCCACGCGCCATCTCATAGATCCGGGTCGGATCGTCGGGTTCCTCGCGGCTCAGCTCGCTGGCCAGCACGATCACGTCGATCCCGGGGTCGCGGTCGACGACGGCGAGGGCCTCACGCAGCAGCGCGGGGTGGACCAGGATGTAGCCGGTCACGTCGAGCGGATTCTGCACGGTGGCGAAGTCGGGGACGACCCGCTTGAGGCCGGCGACCGTCTCGGGCGCGAAGTCGGGGATCTCCAGTCCCTCGTCCTCGGCCCGGTCGGCCGCGATCTCGCAGGCACCGCCCGACGGCGTGACGAAACCGATCCGGCCACCGGGGAGCGATCCGGTCTCGGCCAGCAGTCCCGCCGTGATGATCAGGTCCTCGAGCGAGTCGACGCGGATCACGCCGTACTGCTTGAAGATCGCGTCGATCACCCGGTCGTCGCCCACCAGGGACCCGGTGTGGGCCTTGGCGACGGTCGAGCCCTTCTGGCTGCGACCCACCTTGAGCGCGACCACCGGCTTGCCGAGGGCGAGCGCCTCCCGGGCCACCTCGAGGAACTCCTCGGGGTGACGGATCGACTCGATGAAGAGCGTGACCACCTTGGTGTCGGGATCGTGGACGAGGTAGCGCATCGCGTCGGTGAGGGTGAGCATCGACTCGTTGCCCATCGAGACCAGCAGGCTGATCCCGATGTTGCGGGCCTGTGCGAAGCCGAGCACGGCGCTCGCCAGGGCGCCGCTCTGCAGCACCACGCCGACGGGTCCGCTGAGCAGCGGTCCCGGGATGTTCAGCCCGTACGGCGTGATCCGCTGCGCGGCGTTGATGAAGCCGTTGCCGTTGGGGCCGAGCAGCGTGACGCCGCGCTCGTGGGCGAGCTCGACCACCCGGCGCTCGAGCTCGGCGCCCTCCGGTCCGATCTCGCCGAAGCCGGAGGTGAGCACCACCGCCGAGCGGATGCCGTGGTCGGCGAGCTGCTCGATCACCTCGAGGATCACCGTGGTGGGCACCATCACGAAGGCCAGGTCGACATCCGCCGGCAGCTCCGCGATCGTGCCGAAGCTCTGCTGGCCGTGCACGATGCCGCCGCGGGGATTCATCAGGTGGATGGGGCCGGTGAAGCCGTGGTTGAGCAGGTTGGCGTAGATGCTCAGCGACCAGTTCGACTTGTCGGTGGCACCGATCAGAGCGATGGAGCGCGGGTTGAACAGCGCCGCCACCTGCTCGGGGGTGACGATCGCGGACTCGGTCGGGGCGGTCGGCATAGTCATGGTCATCAGATCCCTCCCAGCTTGACGTGACCCTTGAGCAGGTTGCGCGCGATCGTGCGGCGCTGGATCTCGTCGGTGCCCTCGAAGATGCGCAGCAGGCGCAGCTCGCGATACCACCGCTCGATCGGCAGCTCCTTGGTGTAGCCCATGCCGCCGTGGATCTGCAGCACGCGATCGACCACCTGGTTCGCCATCAGACCACCGGAGAGCTTCGCCAGCGATGAGGCGTGCCGGTTGTCCTCGCCCTGCTGCAGCTGCCAGGCGGCCCGCAGGGTGAGCAGCTTGACCGACTCGATCTCGACGTGGGAATCGGCGATCTGCCACTGGATCGCCTGGTAGTCGGCGATCGGGTGGCCCATCGAGACCCGGTTCTTGGCATGCTCGATCGCCATCTCCAGGAGCCGCTCGGCGGCGCCGATCGCGCCGGCCGGGATCATGAAGCGGCCGTTGCCGATCCACTGCATCGCCAGGCCGAAGCCGTTGCCCTCCTCGCCGAGGATGTTGCGGTGCGGCACCCGCACGTTCTCGAAGTTCAGTGAGGCCGGACCCCACTCGCCCATGGTCGGGATCGGCTCGGACTTCCAGCCCATGTCGCGGTCGACCAGGAAGCAGGTGACGCCGCCGTTGGCGCCCTTCTCCGGGTCGGTGACCGCGAAGAGCATCACGAAGTCGGCCTCGTTGCCGCCGGTGATGAAGATCTTCTCGCCGTTGATCACCCAGTCGTCGCCGTCGCGGACGGCGCGGGTGCGGATGTTGCGGGCGTCCGAGCCGGCGCCGGGCTCGGTGATGGCGAAGCAGCTGTGCCGCTCGCCGTTGATGGTGGGCAGGAGGTATTCACGCTTCTGGTCCTCGTTGCCCGCGTAGAGGATGTTGTCGGCCGAGCCGCCGAACCGGAACGGCACGAAGGTCCGCCCGGACTCCATCGCGGTGATCGCCGACATCACCGGACCGAGGTCTGCGCCGCCGTACTCCTCGGGGGTGTTGATGCCCCACAGGCCGGAGGCCTTCGCCTTGTCCTGCAGCTCCTTGTGCTGCTGCGGGTCGAGGCCGGGGAGTCCATCGCGCTCGTTGCGCAGCACCTGGTCCTCCAGGGGCATCACCTCACGGGCGATGAAGCTGCGGACGGTGTCGCGGATGGCACGTTCCTCGTCGGAGAGGGAGAAGTCGATCAAGGTCTTTCCTTTCGCATCTGGCGGGTGTCGGAGGCGGCTCCCTCCCGAGATCGCCGGCAGGTGGGCACCGGGAGGGAGCCGGGGAGGGTCAGGCCTTGGGGCCGCCGGCGACGTAGATGACCTGGCCGGTGACGTAGGACGTGTCCTCGCTGCACAGCACCGAGACGACGTTCGCGATGTCCTCGGGCCTGCCGACGCGGCGCAGGGGGATGTTCGCGGCGCCCCGCTCCTGCATCTCCTCGAAGTCGACGCCTGTCCGCGCTGCGGTGGCCCGGGTCATCTCGGTGACGATGAAGCCGGGGGCGACTGCGTTCACGTTGACGTTGAACGGGCCGAGCTCGAGCGCCATCGCCTTGGTGAAGCCCTGCAGACCTGCCTTGGCGGCCGAGTAGTTGGTCTGGCCGCGATTGCCCAGGGCCGAGGTGCTGGAGAGGTTGACGATCTTCCCCCAGCGGTTCTGGACCATCGTCTTCTGCGCCTCCCGCGCCCACAGGAAGCTCCCGCGCAGGTGGACGCTCATCACCGTGTCCCAGTCCGAGAGCGACATCTTGAACAGCAGGTTGTCGCGCAGGACGCCGGCGTTGTTGACCAGTACGTCGATGGATCCGGCCTCGGCGCGGATCCGCTCGGCCGCTTCGGCGACGGCGGCCTCGTCCGACACGTCGCAGGCCACCGCCATCGCGCTACCGCCGGCGCTGACGATGGCGTCGGCCGTCTCCTTGGTCTGCGTCTCGTCGAGGTCGATCACGGCCACGGTGGCGCCGTCCAGGGCGAGCCGGGCGGCGGTGGCGGCACCGATGCCGCGGGCGGCCCCGGTGACCACCGCCACCTTCGAGTTGAGGTGGGTCATGTCTCTCCTGTCATGGGTGTTGAGGGAGTGCGTACGGGCCGGTCAGGACCGGGACGCGGAGGCGACCGTGAGATCGGCGTCGACGGTGCGGGTCCTGGCCCGACCCGGACGCCAGCCGCCGCAGAGGGCCGGGATGGTCGGGATGTAGAGCACGATGCCGATCAGGCTGACGATCCACCAGTGCCGCCAGCCGGCCTCGGTGCCGACCACGTGCGGCATCACGACCGAGACGACCATGATCACCAGGCGCTGCACGGAGCCGAAGATGGCCATGCCGTAGGCGACCCGGCGAGGGTTGAGCTCCTCGGCGGTCTCGCTGATGGCCGCCATCCAGGGGGCGAAGCCACAGGCGACGACGGCGCCCATCAGCACCAGGATCCACGTCATCGCGGTCTGGCTGGTGGGGTGGCCCAGGCGCAGGGTGAAGAGCAGGCAGGCGATGAAGAACATCACCGCGCCGGCGAGCAGGAACGGCTTGCGCACCCGCAGCCAGTCAGAGAGGCCGCCGAAGATCAGCGCCGCGACGACGTTGACCAGCCAGAACAGCGACATCATGTTGTTCGCGGTTGACGGCTCGAACTTGAACATCGACTCGAGGTAGAGCGGGAACATCGAGACGGCGGCGAAGTACATCAGCAGGTAGAGCGAGACGCCGAGGGCCGGGATCACCAGTCGTGGCGGAAGCCGGTCGGCGAGGCCGGCGAACCGGGTGGAGCCGGGAACGCCGGGAAGCGAGGCGTCCTGGAGATCGGACTCGGCCTTGACCTCGAGCGAGCTGCCCTCGGCCTCGACGATGATCTCGTTGCGGATCTCCGGTGCCAGGTCGCGCAGCAGCGCGATGGCGATGACCCACACGACGATGCCGGAGACCAGGGCGATGGTGTAGAGGTCGCGCCAGTCGTGGCCGTGGCCGAGCAGGTGACCCGCGACCTTGCTCGAGATGTAGCTGCCGCCCACCGGACCAACCGTCCACATGCCCATCGCCAGGCCGCGACCCACGCGCGGCGAGAAGTCGCGCATCAGGGTCGAGCTCATCACCAGGGCGAAGCCCTCGAAGAGACCCAGCAGGCAGTAGAGGACGATGAAGACGTTGCCGTTGTGGGCGTGCGACATCAGGAACGAGAAGACGAGGCTGACGCCGGTCGCGGTCAGCAGGAGGTTGGAGCGTCCGAGCTTGTCGCCGATGCCGGCGGCGATGGCGCTGATGGCGCCGACGAGGGTCGCGATGGCACCGATGTAGATGTACTTGTCCAGGCTCCACGCGAACTCGCCCATGATCTGCGGGGCGGCCGAGCCGAGCACGTAGTAGTTGTAGTAGAGCGCGACCGTCACCAGCGTGGTCACGATCAGCAGCAGCCAGCGATGGGCGGGAGCGGGATACCGCGACAGGTCGCGCTTCCACAGCGATTCGAGCGCCATGACACCTCCGATGTGAAGGATGGAACCGAACTTCGAATTCGGTTCTAGAACCACCGTCAACGTAGGTTCGCCGAACGCGTGTGTCAAGCGTCACATTGGAAGGAATTGCCGAGATTCGTCTGGGAGGCGGGTACGTCGAAAGGCCCGCCGGCTGGGCCGGGCGGGCGGGACCCGCTGGAGGAGCTGGGGCTGACGCGCGGGGGGAGGCTCCGCGGATCTCGCTGTGTCGTTGGCGGACTCGGTGAGCGCCTGCTCAGCCGGCGATCTTGCGGACCATCTCCAAGGTGGCGTCGATGACGTCGTAGGCCTCGCGCCGCGAGTCGGTCTCGCTGATCAGACGGGCGGCGTCGCCGATCAGCGAGGTGAGGGCGAGCACGAGCACGCGCCCGGCCGCGCTCTCGGGCACGCGGAGCAGCAGGCCGTTCTCCCGGACCCAGTCCTGGCTGCGCTGTCGCCGCCAGGCGTCGACGTCGGGCGGGTGGTCGCCGGACAGGACGACGCGCGCGAGATCCTGGTTGGTCCAGGCTTGCTCGAGGTAGGCGCGTGCGCCGGCCAGGAAGAGCTGCAGCGGGTCGCGCTCGCCGCTCGCCCGCAGCTCTTGGACCGCCTGGGTCGAGGCGTCGTGGAGGGTGTCCTGGTACTCGCCGCACAGGGCCAGGTAGAGCTCAGTCTTGCCGCCGAAGTGGTGGTAGATGCTCCCCACGCTGCTGCCCGAGTGCTGGACCACGTCGCTGACGTTGGCGTTGGTGAAGCCGTGCTCGATGAAGACTGCGCGGGCGGCGGCGAGGATCGCGCCCCGCGTCTCGGTGGTACGGCTCCACTGCCGGGTGGGGCGCGAGGGCTCTGCCTGTGCGCGTGCACTCGTCATCGTTCACCCCCTTGGTCGGTGTTCACACCCTACGCCGACGCTGATCGGCGGTGGTCTGGATCGAGGTCATTGGCAGGGAGCCTCGGACATGCTAGAACCATATTCTAGAACGTACATGAGTCTGATTTCGAGGAGTGCGATGAAGACATCCCTCTGGCCGCCGCGAGCCGGTGTGGCCACGGCCGTCGGCAGTGCGGCCTGGCACCTGCTGGCTCCGAATGCCAGCGAGTGGACCTACGAGGGCACCAACACCTGGTTGCTCGGGACACCCGGTGGCGGGGAATGCCTGGTCGTCGACCCTGGTACGACGACCACCTCCCACCTGGACGCGATCCTCGAGACGGCTCGGCTGCGCGGCTGGCGCGTTGCCGGCATCCTGGTGACGCACGATCACGACGACCACTCGCCAGGTGCCGCGGAGCTGGGCCGACGCACCGACGCACCTGTCTACGCCAACGCGCCCCACGTCGCGGACCAGGTCATCGGCGAGGGCGACCGGATCCGGATCGACGGGCTGGACCTCGAAGTGCTCCACACGCCCGGTCACAGCGACGACTCGCTGACGTTCTGGGAGCCGCGGGAGCGGCTGATGCTCAGCGGCGACACGATCTTGGGCCGGCGCTCGGCGGCGGTCTTCGGCCGGCTCGCCGACTTCTTCGCCTCCTCGGCCCGGCTGCGCGAGCTGGCTGGCGACGACACGACGCTGCTGCCCGGCCACGGCGAGCCGCAAGGCGACGCCGGGCCGGTGATCGACCGCGCCGTCGCCGTACGCCGCCTGCGGGTCGCCCAGGTCGCGCGCCTGCTCGACGCCGGCGTCACTCGTGCGGCCGACCTGACGGCGCACATCTACCCCGACATCCCCGAGCTGCGCCGCCGAGCCGCCGAGATCTCGGTCCGGGCGACCCGCGAGCTGGTGCTCGACGAGCGCGCGACGCATGCCTGCCACGGCCACGACGGTCATCACGGCCACGACACCGTCACCCCCACGCATCCCTGAACCCGCCGACCGACCTCGAGAGGAAGCTCATGTCCGCGTCCACCAAGGCGTTGCCCACGCCGACCCCGGAGACCGCTCCCTACTGGGAGGGTGCCCGAGCCGGCGAGCTGCGCATCCAGCGCTGCCGCGCCTGCACCCAGGCCTACTTCTACCCGCGGCCCTACTGCCCGCAGTGCGGCTCGGCCGACGTCGAGTGGTTCGTCACCAGCGGCCGCGCGACGTTGGCGTCGTACATCATCTCCGAGCGCGCTGCGCCGGGCTTCGACGCGCCGTACGCGATCGCGATCGTGGAACTCGAGGAGGGACCGCGGATGATGACCAACATCGTCGAGGTCGAGCCCACGCCCGAGCGACTGGTGCTCGACATGGCCCTGGAGGTCAGGTTCGAGGATCGCGGTGAGATCACCGTGCCCGTCTTCGCACCGGCCGGTCAGGCGGTGGAGGCATGAGCACCGGAGCCGTGATCATCGGAGCAGCCGAGACCGATCGGGTCGGCAAGCTGCCCGGCCACTCCACCTTGATGCTGCACCTGGAGGCGGCCCACAACGCTCTCGCCGACGCCGGCCTGTCCGTGCACGACATCGACGGCGTGGCTGGTGTGTCCGCACCGGGTCCGCTCGCGGTCGCGCACGCCCTCGGCATCACGCCGGCGTGGCTCGACTCCACCAGCGTCGGCGGTACGTCGTTCCTCTTCCACGTGCGTCACGCGGCCGCGGCGATCGCGGCCGGGCTGTGCACGACCGTGCTGATCACCCACGGGGAGTCCGGCAGGTCGCGCGTCGGCGCGCCGTCGTACACCCGCGATCCCGGCTCGATGCCGGGGCAGTTCGAGGCGCCGTACGGCATCATCTCGCCGCCGACCATGTTCACGGTGCCGGCGCTGCGCTACCTGAAGGACACCGGCACCACCCAGGAGCAGCTGGCGTCCGTGGCCGTCGCCCAGCGGCGCTGGTCGGCCCGCAACCCGCGGGCGATGTTCCGCGAGGAGATCACTGTCGACGACGTCTTCGCCTCGCCGATCATCGCCTACCCCTTCCACCTGCTCGAGTGCTGCCTGGTGACGGACGGCGGCGGGGCGCTGATCGTGACGTCGGCCGAGCGCGCCCGTGACCTGCCACAGCGGCACCGCCCGGTGCACCTGCTCGGTGCGGGCGAGGCCAGCGACGCCCCGCTCGTCTCGCAGATGGAGGATCTGACCAGCTCGCGGGGCTTCCGGCTCTCCAGCGCGGCGGCCTTCGAGGAGGCCCGGATCAGCGTCGACGACGTCGACCACCTGATGATCTACGACGCCTTCGCCCACCTGCCGCTCTACGGCCTCGAGGACATGGGCTTCGTCAAGCGCGGCGAGGCGGGCGCGTTCATCGCCGAGGGTCACACGTCGCCGGGTGGCAGCCTGCCGATGAACACCAACGGTGGTGGCCTCTCCTACACCCACACCGGGATGTACGGGATGTTCGCCATCCAGGAGGCCGTCCGCCAGCTGCGCGGCGAGGCGGCCGCACAGCTGCCGGACCCGAAGGTGTCGGTCGTGCTCGGCAACGGCGGCATGTTCATGGCCGCGGCCACCCTCGTGCTGGGCAGCGACGCGGTCGACTGAGACGCGATCGCACCGCGTCAGGGGGCTCCCGGCAGAATCGAGCGCATGACGGCCGGCCCGATCACGGACACCTCAGCCGATGCAGTACGTCGACGGGCCTTGCGCCAGATGCGCACGGTGGCGACATCGCTGCTCGTGCTGGCGGCTGTCGTCTTCGTGCTCACCCTGCACAAGGACGGATTCCTGGGCTACGTCAACGCCGGGGCGGAGGCCTCCATGGTCGGCGCGATGGCCGACTGGTTCGCGGTCACGGCGCTCTTCCGGCACCCGCTGGGGCTGCCGATCCCGCACACCGCCCTGATCCCACGGCGCAAGGACGACATCGGGCACAGCCTGGAGGAGTTCGTGGGGGAGAACTTCCTGGCCGAGGAGGTGCTGCGCGAGCGGATCGCGGTCGTCCAGCCGGCGCTGCGGATCGGCAACTGGCTGGCCGAAGAGACCAACGCCCGCGCGCTGGTGGACGAGGCCTCGACAGTGGCCGCTGCCGCCCTGAGCCGGGTGCGCGACGACCACATCGCCGAGCTGGTCAACGACGTACTGGTCCCGCGCCTGGCCGAGGAGCCGATCGCACCGCTCCTCGGCGGGGCGCTCGAGGGCGCGCTGGCCGACAACCTGCACCGCGGCGTGGTCGACCTGGCACTCGTGGAGCTGCACGATTGGCTGGCCGCGAACCAGGACACGGTGACCGACGTGCTGGGGGAGCGGGCGCCATGGTGGATACCGCCGGCCCTGCGCGACCCGGCGGCGGCCCGCATCCACGTCGAGATCGTGCGCTGGGTGGCCGACATCCGCGACGACCCGAGCCACCGGGCCCGGCTGGCGCTGGACAAGATGCTCGGCGAGCTGGCCCACGACCTCCAGCACGATCCGGCCACCCAGGAGCGGGCCGAGCAGTTCAAGCACCGGCTGCTCAAGCACCCGCAGGTGATCGCCACCTCGATCGACCTGTGGGACGCGTTCCGGCGCGCGCTGACCTCGGCGCTGCGCGACGACGACAGTGCACTGCGTGCCCGGCTGGTGGAGGAGGCCACCCGGTTCGGCGGGCGGCTGCAGACCGACGCCGGCCTGCGTGACCGGCTCCAGGCGGTCGCGGCCGACGCGGTCGTCTACGTGGTCAAGCGGTACGGCAAGGAGGCGACCGCCGTCATCACCCACACCATCGAGCGGTGGGACGGTCGCGAGGCGTCGCGCCGCATCGAGCTGCACGTGGGCCGCGACCTCCAGTTCATCCGGATCAACGGCACCCTGGTCGGTGGGCTGGTCGGCGTGCTGATCCACGCCGCTGCGGCGGTGCTGTAGCCGGTCCTGTAGGCGGCCCCAGGCCACCGATCCGAGGCTCTAGCACCCCGATCACGACGGAATCACGCGATGATTTAACAGAGCGCGACGGGATCGAAACATGGAAGGTGTTCCGGTCGGCCCTTCGGGTGTCTAGCATCACAGTCGCTACCCCGATGAAGGCGAGGAAGACGTGACCACGGTTGTCCCGGCGCAAGAGTCCAGCAATCCCGAGTCCCGCGGCGGGCTCCGCGAGGGCGCGCTGCACATGTTCGACACCATCATCATGGCGTTCGCGGGGAGCGCCCCGGCGTACTCCCTCGCGGCGACCACCCCGCTGCTGATCGGCGCCGCCGGCCTGTACGGGCCGGCCGCACTGCTGTGGTGCGCGATCCCGATGCTCGGTATCGCCATCGCCTTCAGCTACCTCGGCAAGCTCGACGTCCATGCCGGTGCGAGCTACTCCTGGGTGGCGCGCGCGCTGCACCCCGCGCTGGGCTTCATCTCGGGCTGGTCGTTGGTCGTGTCCGCAACGATCTTCATGGTCGCGGGGTCGCTGCCTGCGGGGCAGTACACGCTCTCGCTCTTCTCCGACACTGCGGCCAACAACACCTGGGCCTGTGTCGGTGTCGGCGCCTTCGTCTTCCTGGTGATGGCGGCACTGGTGCTGCGCGGGGTCACGATCACCGCGCGGGCGCAGTGGATCATGACCGGCATCGAGGTCGCCATCCTGGTGGTCTTCGGCATCGCCGCCCTGATCCACGGTGGCGACGCGGCCTCCTTCCAGTGGTCCTGGCTGTGGGGCTGGGGTCACTTCGGTGGGATGAGCGGCTTCGCTGGTGCTGCCCTGATCGCTGCCTTCTACTTCTGGGGCTGGGACGTCACCGCGAACCTGTCCGAGGAGACTCACGACAGCGAGAAGAACTCCGGTCTCGGCGGCATGATCGGGGTCGTCGGCGTCTTCGTGCTCTTCGAGATCTTCACCATCGCGGTCAACATGATGTTCACCGCGCAACAGGTCCAGGACAGCGACAACCTGCTCGGCGACCTGGGCAACATGGTCGCCGGCAACTGGGCCGGCAAGACCTTGGTCTTCGCCGTGGTGCTCTCCACGATCGCCACCCTCGAGACGACGCTCATCCAGGTCACCCGCACGCTGTTCGCGATGGGGCGCGACCACACCATCCCGAGCATCTTCGGTGCTGCCCACCGTCGCTGGCTGACCCCGTGGTTCGCGGTGGTCGTGGTGACGGTCGTCTCGCTCGTCCTCTTCGTCGCCTCGACCAAGCTCGGTGGCGTCTCGACCATCATGGGCGACGCGATCACCGCGATCGGCCTGCAGATCTGCATCTACTACGCCCTGGCCGGCATCGCCGTGGTGGTGGCCTACCGCAAGGTCGCCTTCACCAGCGTCAAGAGCGCGATCCTGGTCGCCATCTGGCCGGCCATCGGCGCCGTCTTCATGATCTTCCTGCTCATCCAGTCGTGCTTCGGACCCAACCGGCTCACCGGCGCGGAGATGGCGATCGGCTTCGGCGCGGTCGCCCTCGGCCTGATCCCGATGGCCTACTACTGGATCTCCGGCAGCCCGTGGTTCCGCAACCCGGGCCCGCGGCTGGACGCCGTCCCCGAGACGGTGGCCGAGGTCGGTCTCTGACGCTGCGGCCGTAGGGTGGTCCCATGACTGAGAAGCCCGAGATCGACTTCGTCGACCCGACCCCGCCCACCGACCTCGTCATCACCGAGCTGACCGAGGGCGACGGCGAGGAGGCCGTGGCCGGCAAGACCGTCAGCGTGCACTACGTCGGTGTCGCCCACAGCACCGGCGAGGAGTTCGACGCGTCCTACAACCGCGGCGAGCCGCTGCGCTTCCGCCTCGGCATCGGCCAGGTCATCTCCGGCTGGGACCAGGGTGTCCAGGGGATGAAGGTCGGCGGCCGTCGTCAGCTCGTCATCCCGCCGCACCTGGGCTACGGCGACCGTGGCGCCGGCGGCGTGATCAAGCCCGGCGAGACGCTGATCTTCGTCGTCGACCTGCTCGGCGTCAGCTGATCCACGTGGCCGAACCGCAGGACGTCCCGATCCGCGACGAGTCGATCCGGCTGGGCCAGTTCCTGAAGCTGGCCAGCCTGGTCGACTCCGGCGCCGATGCCAAGCCCGTGATCGCCGACGGCCTGGTGCGCGTCAACGGCGAGGTCGAGACGCGCCGCGGTCGCCAGCTCCACCATGGGGACGTGGTGGAGCTGGGCGGGCTGGCGTCCCGGGTCGCCGACTCGGCGACCTTCGACGACGGGTTGCCCTGGTAGGGGGTAGTCCGCGATCCCCGGGTGGGTACCTCTCCCAAAACGGAAGGGAGTGGCCATGTCCACCATCGGATGGATCATCATTGCGGTCATCGTTGTCGTCGTGCTGCTCGCAGTGGCGATGTGGTGGCGGTCGCGGCACCGCCAGCAGCTGAGTGCTCGCGCCGACGAGCTTCGCGTCGAGGCCCGTTCGCACAGCTCCGAGATCGGCGCGAACCGCGACGAGGCCCGCGAGGCCAAGCTGCGGGCGGAGCACGCCCGGCTCGAGGCCGAGCGCGCGCAGCGCAAGGCTGACGAGGCGAGCACAGCGCTCGCCCAGGAAGAGGCGGTGCACGAGGACAAGCTCCGCGAGGCCGACCGACTCGACCCGGCCGTCGACCACCGGGCCGACGACTACGACCCGACGCTGGGCGGCTCGCACCGAGCGGAGGAGTGACGGGATCGGCGACCTGATCCCGGCGGGCGGCGGGGGCCCGTTAGGGGCGGCGTAGCGGCGTCACCGAACCGGGACCGTGGCTGGGCCAGTCCGGGTCGTCGCCGTCCGGCACCGTGCCCAGGAACGAGAGGGCGGCATCGTGCAGGTGGCCGTTGGTCCCCAGCCCGTTGCCGCCCCACGGGCCGTCGGTGCCGTCCAGGGAGGTGAACCGCCCGCCCGCCTCGATCACGATCGGGACCAGGGCGGCCATGTCGTGCAACGCGAGCTCCGGCTCCGAGGCGATGTCGACGGCGCCCTCGGCCAGCAGCATGTAGGACCAGAAGTCGCCGTACCCGCGGGTGCGCCAGCAGCGCCGCATCAGGGCGAGGAAGTCGTCGAGGCGCCCCCGCTCCTCCCAGCCGTTGAGCGAGGAGTAGGCCAGCGAGGCGTCCTCGAGGCGGCGTACGTCGGAGACCTGGTTGCGGTTCGCCTTCATCAGCGACTTGCCGGTCCAGCTGCCGTTGCCGGTACTGGCCCACCACCGGCGGCCGAGCTGCGGAGCCGAGACCACCGAGAGGACGACCTCGTCCTCGACGGCCAACGCGATCAGCGTCGCCCATACCGGCACGCCGCGCACGTAGTTCTTGGTGCCGTCGATCGGATCGATGATCCACCGGCGCGCCGACGTGCCGGAGGAGCCTTCCTCCTCGCCGGTGATGGCGTCCCGGCTGCGCACCCGGGAGAGGGTGCGGCGGATCGCCTCCTCGACCGCCTTGTCGGCGTCGCTGACCGGGGTCAGGTCGGGCTTGGTCATGACGTGCAGATCAAGCGCCTTGAACCTGTCGGAGCTGATCGAGTCGGCGTCGTCGGCCAGGAGATGCGCCAGACGCAGGTCGTCGGTGTAGTCGGTGGCCACCTGCTCAGCCTAGGCGCTTCACGCTGACTGCCGCGCTCACGGCCAGCGCGCGAGCTCGTTCTTCGTTCGCAGCCGCGCTCGCACCCGCGCTCGCATCCCCGATCGTCCGAGCGTCGCGCCGGCTCCCTCGAGGTTGGGCCGATCGGACGCCGTGTGCTCAGGGCTTTGTCAGGCGAGACGTGCAAGATTCAACTCATGACCGTCGACGGCCTTCCGCTCCATCCCCTCATCGTGCACGCCACCGTGGTAGCGCTCCCGGTGCTCGCGGTGCTCTCGCTGGCCTATCTCAGGCCTCGCTGGCGCGACGGACTGCGCTGGCCGCTCGCGGGCATGGGTGTCGTCTCGGCGGTGCTGATGTGGTTCACCAGCGCCAGCGGCGACTCGCTGAAGCACGACCGGTTCTCCCAGATCTCGGGGGTGCTGGCCCAGCGCATCCAGCATCACGAGGATCTGGCCGGCAAGCTGGCGGTCGCGACGTACACGCTGGCCGCGGTCGCGGTGATCATGACGGTGCTGCGAGGCAAGCTGCCCATGCCCGTGCTCTGGCTCGGCTCTGTGCTGCTGGTGGTCGGTGCTGTGGGAGTGGGCGTCCTGGTGGTGCTCACCGGCCACGCCGGCGCAGAAGCCGCCTGGGCGCAGTGAGGGCTGTTCGCTTAACTTTCTAGCGCCGTGGGTCAGATCACACGCCCTTCGGCCGATGGGGCGAGCGCTCAGTCGTTCGTGCCCGAAAGGAACTGCTCCTGTGACCGTCGACCTCGGTGCCGAATCCGCCCTCGACCGCCCCGCGCGACCGGCCTCGACGGACTTCGTCGACCGGGCGGCCGCCCTCGGTTACGGCACAGTCGATGCCATGGGTGTCGGCGCCTTCGTGCTCGACCCGCACTACCGCGTGCTGCACGGCAACGCTGTCGCGTTGCGCGACATCGCGGCGATCACCGGGCGGTCGGTGTCGCTGTCAGCCGTCGTCGGCCTCGACTTCCGTGAGGTGCTGCCCGACAACCCCGAGCTCGCGTACGTCGTCGCAGACCCCGCTCGGATGCCGCACACCGTCCAGTCCCAGGTCGACGGGCGTACCCTCAAGGTCTCGTTCACGCCGATCCACGACCGCGACGGCCGCTACCACGGTGCGCTGAGCACGGCGGTCGACATCACCGACCAGCTCGCCGCGCAGCGGACGGCCGCCGACGCCGAGGCGGACGCGGCCACGGCCAACGCGCTGCTGACCGGGCTGGTCGGCAGCGACGCCCGCGAGAGCACCATGCAGCACGTCCTCGACGTACTCGCGACGCACTGGCGGCTGCCCTACCTCGCCTACTGGGCGGTCAACGAGGCCGGCCTGATGACGGCGGTCCAGGATGCCGGAGTTCCCGGCATCCGGGAGCAGGGCCGCGAGCTCGACGCCGCCGTGCAGTGGGCGAAGGGCGATGGCCTCTGCGGGAAGGCGTGGGCCACCCGCGACCTCTTCTACATCCCCGACGTCGCCGCGGCGACCGACGCCGACTGGGCCGGCGCCCAAGAGGCTGCGGAGGCAGGCGTGAAGTCGGCGCTGGCGTTCCCGGTGACCACCCACGGGGAGGTCGTCGGGGCGATCGAGGTGGCCTTCGACTACGAGCTGTTGCTCTCGGCGCAGCGCAAGGCGGCGATCCGCAGCATCGCCCAGATCATCTCGGACGCGATGGAACGTTCCTTCGACACCGAGCGGAGCCGGGCCGAGACGGCAGCGACCCAGGACCGGGTCGACGATCTGCTGGTCTTCGTGCGTCAGGTCGCGGCCGGGGACCTGGCCTCGCACACCGAGGTGCTCGGCGCCGACAACCTGGGGCAGATGGGTGCCGGGCTCAACGAGCTGGTCAGCGCCTTCCGGTCCTCCCTGACGAGGATCAACGAGACCGCCGATGCGCTCAACGTGGCTGCCGGCCAGCTCACCGTCGTCGCGCAGGGCATGGACGACGGCGCCGCGCAGACCACCGACCGCGCCTCGACCGCATCGAGTGCGTCGGTCGAGGTCTCCGCCTCGATTCGGACGGTGGCCACGGCGGCCGAGGAGATGACGGCCTCGATCCGTGAGATCGCCCGCAACGCGACCGACGCCTCCACGGTGGCGACGCAGGCGGTCGGCATCGCCGGCAGCACCCAGGACACGGTCGCCTCCCTGGGCGAGGCGAGCGCCGAGATCGGGAAGGTGATCAAGGTGATCACCTCGATCGCGGCACAGACGAACCTGCTGGCGCTGAACGCGACGATCGAGGCGGCCCGAGCCGGCGATGCCGGCCGCGGCTTCGCGGTGGTCGCCAACGAGGTCAAGGAACTCGCCGGTCAGACCGCCAAGGCGACCGAGGACATCAGCTCGCGGGTGGCGGCGATCCAGGGCAGCACCACCGATGCGGTGCAGGCGATCACCGAGATCACCACCGTGATCGCCCAGATCAACGACATCACCGGCACCATCGCCAGCGCGGTGGAGGAGCAGACGGCCACCACCAACGAGATCGCGCGCTCGGTCACCGATGCGGCGAACGGCGCCAACAGCATCGCCGAGGACGCCACCCAGGTGGCCCGGGCGGCAGCCGAGACCCAGTCAGGGGCTCAGGACACCCTGGACTCGGCGACGACGCTGACCTCGATGGCCGGTGAGCTCAAGGAGTTGGTGGGCCACTTCCGGCTCTGAGCCTCAGTACGGCGAGACCGAGCGGGCGTCGAGCAGGCGTCGGAAGGAGGCGACCCGCTCGGGGTCGGCATCGCCGCGCTCGACCGCCTCGTCCAAGCCGCACTCCGGCTCGTCGGCGGCATGGGTACAGCCGCGGGGGCACTCCTCCGTCATCTCGTCCAGGTCGGGGAACGCCTCGATCAGGTGCTCCGGCTCCACGTGGGCCAGGCCGAAGGAGCGGATGCCGGGGGTGTCGATGATCCAGCTGGTCTCGCCATCGGGCCCAGGATCGGGCAGCGCCAGCATCAGCGCCGAGGTGGAGGTGTGCCGGCCCCGGCCGGTCACGGCGTTGACCACACCGGTCTCCCGGTGGGCATCGGGCACCAGTGCGTTGACCAAGGTCGACTTGCCGACGCCGGAGTGCCCGAGCAGCACGCTGGCGTGACCGGTCAGCCGTTCCCGCAGGGCGCTGAGGTCGCCACCACGCTGGGTGACCACCCAGGGGACCCCCAGCGCACGGTACGTCGAGAGCAGGGTCTCGGGGTCGGCCAGGTCCGCCTTGGTGAGGCAGAGCAGCGGGGACAGCCCTGCGTCGTACGCAGCGACCAGCGCCCGGTCGATCAGCCCGTGACGCGGCTCCGGGTCGGCCAGCGCGGTGACCACCACGAGCTGGGTGGCGTTGGCGACGATGACCCGCTCGATGGGGTCGTCGTCATCGGCGGTACGCCGCAGGATCGTCGCCCGGGGCTCGACCGCGACGATCCGCGCCAGCGCCCCGTCGACTCCCGACACGTCACCCACCACCCGGACCCGGTCGCCCACCACCACGCCCTTGCGGCCCAGCGGGCGGGCCTTGACAGCCCAGACCTGGATGCCGGCGACCAGCAGGGTGAAGCGGCCCCGGTCGACGGTGACCACGACGCCTTCGACGGCGTCGTCGAAGCTCGGCCGCTCCTTGGTGCGGGGTCGGGTGCCACGCCGGCGTGGCCGGTCGTAGTGCTCGACGTCCTGCTCCGAGTAGCCGCGGCTCAATCAGGCCTCCTGCGTTGCGGCGAACTGCGCTGCCCAGAACGGCGCGAAGTCCGTGAACGTCTTGCTGGTGGTGGTGACGTTCTCGACCAGGACGCCGTCCACGGCGGCGCCGATGATCACGCCGGCGTGTGCCATCCGGTGGTCGGCATAGGTGTGGAAGACGCCGCCGTGCAGCCTCGCCGGCCGGATCACCAGACCGTCGAGCTCCTCGGTCACGTCGGCTCCGAGCGACCCGAGCTCGCGCGCGAGCGCGGCGAGCCGGTCGGTCTCGTGCCCACGGATGTGGCCGATGCCGGTCAGGTGGGACGGCGTCGAGGCGAGCGCGCACAGGGCGGCGATCGCGGGGGTCAGCTCACCCACGTCGTGCAGGTCCATCTCCAGGCCGAGCAGGGTGCCATCCGGGGGGCCGGTGACCGAGAGGCCCTCCTCGACGTACTCGACCACGCATCCCATCGCGGCCAGGATCGTGCGCAGGTCGTCGCCGGGCTGGGTGGTCGTGCGCGGCCAGTCCCGGACCACGACGCGGCCGCCGGAGAGCGCCGCCAGCGCCAGGAAGGGCGCGGCGTTGGACAGATCCGGCTCGATCGCCCGGTCGACGGCCTTGACCGGTCCCGGTGACACGGTCCAACGGTCGGGCTCGGAGTCGTCGACCGAGACACCGTGCTCGCGCAGCATGTCGATGGTCATCTCGATGTGGGGGAGCGAGGGCACCGGCGCGCCGCTGTGGCGTACGTCGATGCCGCGCTCGTAGCGAGCCCCGGCCAGCAGCAGCGCGCTGACGAACTGGCTCGAGGCAGAGGCGTCGACCACGACGGTGCCGCCGGCCACGGAGCCACCGCCGTGCAGCGTGAAGGGCAGGGCGCCTCCGGTGACCTCGACGCCCAAGGCCCGTAGCGCGCCCAGGATCTCGCCGATCGGCCGCTGCCTCATGTGCTCGTCGCCGTCGAAGGCGACCGTGCCGGTCGAGAGTGCCGCCACGGGCGGCACGAACCGCATCACCGTGCCAGCGAGTCCGCAGTCGACGACAGCGTCACCGGCGAAGACACCGGGCGTGACCACCCAGTCGGCGCCCGCGGTGTCGACGTGCGCTCCCAGCGCCGTCAGCGCACCCGCCATCAGCAGCGTGTCGCGTGAGCGCAGCGCCCGCGCGACCGCCGAGGGGCCATCGGAGATGGCTGCGAGCAGCAGAGCGCGGTTGGTCAGCGACTTGCTCCCGGGCAGCGCGACCGCCGCCGAGATCGGCGCGGTGGCGCGAGGTGCCGGCCAGGGGTCGGCGATCGGTGGCTGCTTCACGACCGCAGCCTACCGAGACCCGACCCCTGGTCCCCCCTCAGGCGATCTTGGCCTTCGCCGCGTCGGCGACGGCGGCTGCCTGCTCGCGTGCGGCCTCGGCGACGGCGGCGGCCTGCTCGCGTGCCGCTGCAGCAACGACCGGAGCCTGCTTGCGGGCCTGCTTCTGCGCCTTCTTGGCCTGCTTGCGCAGGTCCTTGGACGTGCTCTTGGCCTGCTTGCGCCAGTCCTCGATGACGGGGGTGGCGTTCTTGCGGGCGTCCTTGGCAGCCTTCTTGGCCTGCTTGCGCCAGTCCTCGATGACGGGGGTGGCGTTCTTGCGGGCGTCCTTGGCAGCCTTCTTGGCCTGCTTGCGCAGATCCTTCGACGTGCTCTTCGCCTGCTTGCCCCAGTCCTCGATCACCGGGCCGGCCTCGTCGCGAGCTGCCTGGGCGAAGGAGGCGATCTGGTCCCGCGCAGCCGCCGCCACGACGGGGCCACGCTCCTTGGCGGTCTCAGCCAGGCTGCTGGCCAGGTCGCTGGCCCGATCCGCGAGGTTCTGCGTGGTGTCCGAGGTCGCGGCTTGGTGGGCCGCATCCACGATCGCGTCCTTGGCGTGCTGGCCGGCCGCGACCAGAGCCGTACCGAGGGCACCCACGCCGACCTCGGCCTCCAGCGCGGCGACCTTGCCCTCGAGCTTGGCAGTGCTGGCCTTGTGGCCGATCTCGCGCTTGACGTCGCCGACGGCGTGCTTCGCCAGCCAGGCGACGCCGGGCTTCCCGTCGGTGTCGCCGGCGGCGATGATCAGCCCGCCCAGCAGCGAGAGGTTCTTGGCCAGCTGGATCTGCTGCTGGCGGCGTACGGCGGGGTCCGACTCGTTCCAGAAGTCGTGACCGACGACCGTCGTCGGCACCAGAGACGTGGCCAGTACGGCGGCGGAGAGCCGCGGGAACCGACCTGTCGCCAGGCAGAGACCCGCAGCCAGCTGGACGCCGGCATTGATCTTGACCAGCGTCTCCGGGTTCTGCGGGATCGGTATGCCGGCACGCTGTGCCAGGCGGATGAGCGGATCCGTCACGAGCTCGGCCTTCTTGGCGGCGCCGGACGAGTTCCGCAACGTGTTGATCGGGCCGACCACGAAGATCGAGGCCAGCAGAGGACGCGCGATGGTGCGGCTGATGGTCATGGCCGGCCGGTTACCGAGAACCGCCGGGGGTATGCGTTCAACTGCCCAGCGGGGTGCTCGCGTCGCGGTGGAAGGCGTTGTTCGTGGAGTCGCTGTCGGTGAAGTCGTCCGGCGTCATCGAGGCGTCCACGCTCCAGCCGTCGGCGAAGTCGAAGTCGAGGTGCAGCATCTCGCCGTCCCCGTTCACGGTGCAGGTCAGGTCGAGGCTTCCGCTCGGCGAGTCGGGCACGGTGCACCCCGAGACGTTGCTGCCGAGCGAGTGGGCCTGTCCGGGAGCCCAGCCGGTGATGCCGTCGACGTGCAGGTGCAGAGTGGCGGTCCGGCCGTCGGGGATGCCGCCCGCCACCAGACGGACGTGCTCGTAGTCGGAGACGTCGGCAGCCAGTTGCGACAGCTTGAGATCGGAGACCGGCTGGCGCACAGTGACGCCGATCGTCGCCGTCGCCGAGCCGCCGCGCCCGTCGGAGACCGAGTAGCGGAACGAGTCCTGGCCGGAGAACCCGCTCGCCGGGTGGTAGGTCGCGGTGCCGTCGTCGGAGACGCTGAGCGAGCCGTGGGCGGGCAGGTTCTTCGTCGCGAAGGTGAGGGCATCGCCGTCGGCATCGGTCGCGAGCTCGCCCAGGTGGAGGGTGAGCGACTCGCCGAACGCGACACTGGTGCTCGTCGATCGCGCCTTCGGCAGGCGGTCGGGCAACGCGCCCACGGCGATGTCGACGGTCCCGGTCGCGGTGCCGCCGTGGCCGTCGCCGACGGTGTAGCGGAACGAGTCCGGTCCGGTGTAGCCGACCGCGGGGGCGTAGCGGACAGCCCCGTTGAAGAGCGTCGCCGTGCCGTGGGACGGCTTGGTCAGAGCCCTCACCCGGAGAGCGTCGCCGTTCTCGTCGTGGTCGTTGGCAAGGACGTCGACGCGTGTCGACGTACCGCTGCTCAGCCACGTGCCCGCGACCCGGACGGTGTCAGCCTGCACGACGGGCGGTGCGTCCGGAGTGATCACCTTGACCGAGCCGGAGACGGTGCCACCGTGGCTGTCGGCGAGGACGTAGGCGATGGTGTCGGTGCCCCGCCAGCCCGCATCGGGGGTGTAGGTGACGGTGCTGGCGGCGTCAACTCGCGCGGCCGTATCCGCGACCAGGGAGACCGACGTGCGAGCGGCGGGCGGACGCGAGGTGCGACTGCGGGCCGAGACGGAGCCGATCGTGGCGGAGCCGTGCGCGCGCGGAACGACCCGGGCCGACTGCACGTGCAGCGGATCGCCGTCGGGGTCGACCGCACCCTTCGTCAGCGAGAACGTCACGGGCGTTGCGGCGGCACGCGCCTCAACGGGTCGCAGCGGCGTACGGATCACGGGATTGGCCCGTGTCAGCGCCGCGGTCGTCGGCGTCGAACCGGCGGCCGGATTCGGTGCGGTCGTCGGTGCGGTAGTCGGTGCGGTCGTCGTCGCGGCCTGAGGTGCGGTCTTCGGCGCCGTCGACCCGCTGTGGCGCGGCGCGCTCGTCTTCGGCGGGCGGGAAGGAGCGGTGCCTGCATCGGATGCCGGCGGCGCAACGCTCGGACTCGTCGGAGAGGACGGGGAGCGGTCGTCGGCGACGGGCGTCGAGCCACCCTGGCCGAGCGCGACCGCGGCTACCACTGCGACGGCGGCCGCGGCGCCGGTGGCACCGGCGGCGATCCGGCCGGCGGGGTGGTGCAGGACCCAATCCTTGGTGCGGTCGAAGACCACCAGGACACTGCCCTTGGCGGTGCCCACGACGCCGAGGTGTGCGACGGCGAGGTAGCTCGCACCGGCCGAGCCGAGCAGCATCGGCGCGAGCACGGCGCCCAGGTCGTTGTTGACCTCGGCCAGCTCGAGGTAGATGCCGCTGCACTCGCGGCAGCCGCCCAGGTGTTCCTCCACCTTGGCGGCGTCGCGGCGGGACGTACCACCACGCAGGTAGGCGCCCATGGTGGCACGAGCAACGGCGCAGGCGTCGTCCGTCGCATCCTGGGCGTGCATCGATACGAACGCCTGGCGCAGTCCCTCGCGTGCCCGATAGGCGAGCGCGGAGACCGAGTTGGCGCTGATGCCCAGCAGCGGGGCGATCTCGGCCGGCTTCTGGCCCTCGACCTCGGTGTGCCACAGCACCTGCTGCCAGCGCTCGGGCAGGGACGCGAACGCCCTGGCCGCCGCGGCGTTGTCGAAGCCGGCGACGGTCGTGTCCTCGAAAGGCACGCCCGGGTCGTACGACGAGAGGTCGTCGGTGGTTGTCAGCCGTGCGCCCGCGCGCATCCGATCGACGTGGAGACGGCGCAGCGAGGTCAGCAGGTAGGCCCGGAACGCGATGTCGGGGCCGCCGCCGCGCTGCAGCACGGAGAGCACCTTGGCGAACGCATCCGAGACGAGGTCATCCATGTCGCCCGCCGAGACAAGTTGGCGAGCGAGGCGCCGCGCAGCGTCGACGTGGCGCTCGAAGAGCTTGCCGTAGGCCTCGAGTTCCCCGCCGCGAACAGCAGAGATCAGCTCGGCGTCGCTAGGCTCGTCAAGCGGAGTTAGCTCGTCGGGCTGGCGGGGATGCACATCACTCACGAGTACATAGACGTACGAGGGAGCGGATCATGACGGCAATCGCGCACATTTCGTCGCCCCCGTTCTGACGGCCCTCGTCCCGCGCTGGACCGTCACCGAACGCCGCCCTGAAATTTTCCGCAAAAAAGGTCCGACAGCTAGCGTCATGATCCGGTCGGTTGTACGTCCCATCATCGCACGGCGCATCGGAGCCGTACCCCTTGAAAGGACGAGAGAAGGCATCGTGGGTCTCTTCGCGCGTTCGCGTACATCCACCGGCCTCCGGCAAGACGGCGCAGAGCTGACCGAGGAGACGCGGGTGCTGCTGGCACCCGACTTCGAGGCAGTAGGGGAGGCACTGGTCGCCGGGATCTCGTCCGTCGATGCGTGCTGGGTGGTGGGTCGGACGCAGGCGGAGCGCGGGACCTCCCTCGGGGAGAGCCTGGAAGGACTGCGCGCCACCACCCAGCTCGTCGTTGGCCGCGAGCCGCTGTTCGCGGAGTCCCATGCCCTCTCGCTCGCCTGGAGTGAGTCGGTGCTGGCCTATCTGCACGGGCTGTCCTGCGCCGACCCGCTGACCGGACTCTCGACCCACGCGCACCTCCGCGAGCGGATCGGTGAGCTGTACCGCGATGCAGTGGTCGACGCCCTCGGCATCGATGGCGCCGCCGTCAGTCGCAGCCACGCCCTCGTCGTCACCGACGTCGGCGAGGCTCTCGACCCCATCTCCGCGGCCCGTCGACTGACCCTGCTCGGCCAGACCGCGCGCTCGGTCTTCGCCGGCAGTGAGACCATCGGTCAGATCGGCTACAGCAAGGTGGTCGTGATCGCGCCCCGAGACGAGGCGCTGGCCGGAAGGGTCGCACTGCTTCGCCGGATGGTCGCCTCGCAGACCGAGCGCGTCTGGATCGAGGGTCTACCCCGGACCGATGCCTCAGCGGTGAGCCTGCTCGACGAGCTCGCCAGAGCCTGAGCGATCGGACGGGCGTGGCACGCGTGTGCCCCGAGGCCGAGCGCGAAGCGCCTAGGCTGAGCCCATGTGCGGCCGCTACGCGTCCAGCCGGGACGTTGATGATCTCGTCGACGAGTTCGATGTCGCCGAGACACACATCACCGCGCGCCTGCCGGCGTCGTACAACGTCGCACCCACCGACGAGGTGTACGCCGTGGTGGAGCGTCCGCCTCGGGAGGGCCGGTCACAGCAGCGACAGCTGCGCACGCTGCGCTGGGGATTGGTCCCGTCGTGGGCCAAGGACCCCGGCATCGGATCGCGGATGATCAACGCTCGGATGGAGTCGGTCGCCGACAAGCCGGCCTTCCGCAAGGCGTTCGCCGCGCGCCGTTGCCTGCTGCCCGCCGACGGCTACTTCGAGTGGTACGCCACGTCGCAGACCGATGCCAAGGGCAAGATGCGCAAGCAGCCGTTCTTCATCCGCCCGCGTGACGGCGGAGTGCTCGCGATGGCGGGCCTCTACGAGATCTGGCACGACCGGGCGCTGGCCGACGACGACCCTGCGGCGTGGCGTTGGACGTGCACCGTCATCACCACCACCGCCGAGGACGACCTCGGCCGGATCCACGACCGGATGCCGCTGATGGTCGCGCGGGACCGGTGGGATGCCTGGCTCGACCCCCTCCACCCGGCAGACGTCGAGCTCCTGGAGCCCGCCTCGCCAGGCCTTCTCGAGGCCTACCCGGTGGGGCCGATGGTGAGCAACGTGCGCAACAACGGACCCGAGCTGGTCAAGCCCCTGCCGCTGGAGGAGTCGCTGCTGTGAGCACCCAGATGATCGCCACGCCGTACGGCGAGGGCCGGTTGGAGACCCGCCGAGCACGCTCGACGATCGCCACCGTGCTGCTCAGCCATGGCGCAGGCAACGGGATCGAGACCGACGACCTGCAGGCACTGGCCTCGGCGCTCCCGGCGCAGGGCGTCAGCGTGATGCTCTTCGAACAGCCCTGGCGCGTGGCCGGACGGCGGGTCGCATCGCCGCCGGCCACCCTGGACGCGGGGCTGACCGCTGCGGTGGACCATCTGCGCACCCGCACCCCGCTGGTCATCGGCGGGCGTTCGGCGGGCGCTCGGTCTGCGGCCCGCACCGCGAAGGGCCTGGGCGCTGCGGGCTGCCTGGCGCTGGCCTTCCCGCTGCATCCGCCGGGCAAGCCGGAGAAGAGCCGAGCCCAGGAGCTGGAGGGTGCCGGCGTGCCGACGCTGGTGATCCAGGGGGAGCGGGACCCGATGGGACGCCCGGACGAGTTCCCCGGCGAGCTGGGGTCGATGGATCTCGTCGTCGTACCCGGAGCCGACCACTCGCTGCAGGTCGCCAAGCGTGGGCCGCTGAGCCAGGAGGAGGCGAACGCCATCCTGGTGGAGTCGACGCTCGAGTGGCTGGTCCGCGACGTCATCGGCGCCCGCACCTGAGGATCGTGCAGCCACGGCGCCCACACCCTCGAGAGGCGGGATGAACGCTTGGCGACGTGCTGGGGAATGACCGGCGTGGGGGCGCTGTTGGAACAAACATGATCGCTTGCCTCGACCGCCCTTCGGTGACGACCACCGAGACCGGTTCCGGCCGCGTAGGCTTGACCACGATGAGTGACACCTTCGATGACCTGACTGCCGGGCTCTCCCACGATGGGAGCGCGGCCGACTCGGTGGCTGTGGACGCGGCCACCGAGACCGATGCGGAGCGTGCGCTGCGGTTCGAGCGAGACGCGTTGCCGTTCCTCGACCAGCTCTACTCCGCCGGCATGCGGATGACGCGCAACCCGGCCGACGCCGAGGACCTGGTGCAGGAGACGTTCGCCAAGGCGTACTCCTCCTTCCACCAGTTCAGGCCCGGCACCAACCTGAAGGCCTGGCTCTACCGGATCCTCACGAACACCTTCATCAACAGCTACCGCAAGAAGCAGCGCGAGCCGCAGCAGTCGATGTCTGAGGACGTCGAGGATTGGCAGCTCGCGCGGGCCGAGTCGCACACCTCACACGGCCTGAAGTCAGCGGAGACCGAGGCGCTCGAGCACCTCCCTGACTCCCAGGTGAAGGACGCGCTGCAGCGGCTGCCCGAGGAGTTCCGGCTCGCGGTCTACCTCGCCGACGTCGAGGGATTCGCCTACAAGGAGATCGCCGAGATCATGGAGACGCCGATCGGCACGGTGATGTCACGACTGCACCGGGGCCGGCGTCAGCTGCGCGACCTGTTGTCCGACTACGTCCACACCAACGACCTGCTCGCCGCCGGTCGCGACGGGGGAGCGTCATGAGCCAGGACCGCGCCCAGAACGATGTTGAGCTGTCGGCTGCGGAGTGCGCCGACTACCTCGAGCAGATCGTCTACTTCATCGACAACGAGCTCGATGAGGCGGATTGCTCGGCGGTGCGCGAGCACCTCGACTCGTGCAACCCCTGCTTGGCGAAGTATGACCTGCAGCGCACCGTGAAGCAGGTGGTGGCGCGTTCGTGCTCGGAGGCCGCTCCAGGGGAGTTGCGCGCGAAGATCATGCTGCGGCTGCAGCAGGTCCGCGTGGAGATCACTGAGGTCTGACGTCTCACCCCAGATTCGCCCTCTGCGGGTGGATTTGAGAGACTGGCCCTTGCCCTTCGTGGGCGACGTATCGATCCAGGAGGACACCATGGGCAAGACCGGCCGCAAGCGCCGCGCTCGACGGAAGAAGGGCGCGAACCACGGCAAGCGCCCCAACGCCTGAGCGCAACTCAAGCACCCGAGCCCCCGGCCTTCCGGCCAGGGGCTCGCTGCATTTCCGTGCGCGCCAGGAGGCCTGCCCCTCGGCGTCCCTCGCCCGGCCGCCCCGCCCCAGCCCGAGAGCTGGAATGCTCCGCGCCGCGCGCCGCCGCCTCAGCGGCGGCGGAGGTCGGGGTTGCGGCGACGCAGCACGTCGACCAGCGTCAACAGCAGGTCGGCTCGGACCTCTGGCGGGTTGGGGCCGAGGGCGAGCTGGAGGTAGAGGGCCCGCAAGAACGCCTCGGCGTTGCCCGCGTCGGCGGCAGGCATGGCAGTGGACGATCCGATCCGCGCGACCCACCGTTCGACCACGTTGAGCGGCACCAGGTCGCGGCGCAGCACTGCCACGGTGGCGCGGGCCAGTCGGTCCGCCTCACCCTGCCCGTACGCCGTTGTCACCTCCGCCAGCACCCGGTCGGCGATCACGTCCAGGATCACGGTGAGCTCGGGGGTGGCCACGTGCGGCGAGGCCGCCAGTGTGCCCAGTGCATCGGCGCCATGAGCGACCGCGTGCGCCCAGCCCTTGCCCGGCACGAATCCGCGCAGGTCACGCTCGCGCAGCATCCACGTGGCGACCCGGTCGCCCCACTCCAGCACCTTGCCGCCGGGGACCAGTGGACGGTCGTTGTCGCGGGCGATGCACTCGCGCAGCACCAGCGCGGAGAAGCTGCGCCGGAAGACGGTGTCGGAGCCGGCCTCGCCCAGTCCGACCACCAGACCGGCGGCCATGCCGTCGCCGAGCCCGGTGAGGAGGTCGTCGTACACACCCTGCGCGATCCAGGCGGACAGGGCCGGATAGGCCAGGCCGTCTCGGATGTCGGGATCGGCGTCGCCCAGCATGCGGGTCAGCTCAGCGGTGAGCTCGTCCAGCGGGCGGTCGGAGGGCACGCTCAGCCCCGTCTCACGCACTGCTTCCCAATATGACCCGGACATAGGGCCATTGTTCCAGACATCTATCGTGGCGCCGTGCCCTCGTTGCCCGAGCTCGCCCGCAGCCACACGGATCTGGATGCCGATGACGTCAGCTGGCTGCAGCTGCTCATGGCGGACTGGCAGATCGTGGCGGACCTGTCCTTCGCCGACCTCGTCCTGTGGTTGCCAGACCGGGAGGGCAGGGGGTTCTGGGCGGCGGGTCAGATGCGCCCGACGACCGGTCCCACGGCGTACGTCGACGACGTGGTGGGGACGTTCCTGCCCTCGGGGCGCCGACCGGTGCTCGACGAGGCGCTGACACAGGGCCGGCTCGTCCGGGAGGGCGACCCGGAGTGGCGCGAGGACGTGCCGGTGCGGGTGGAGACGATCCCGGTACGGCGTCATCATCGCGTCATCGCGGTGGTCAGCCGCAACACCAACCTGCTCGGCGTCCGTACGCCGAGCCGGCTCGAGCTGACTTATCTGCAGACCGCGTCCGACCTGACCCAGATGATCGCTGGCGGGCAGTTCCCGTCGGCCGGCCAGCGCAGCGACCACGCGGACACGCCGCGGGTCGGCGACGGCTTCCTGCGTGTCGACGCTGAGGGCGTGGTCGACTACGCCAGCCCCAACGCGCTCTCCGTCTATCGTCGGCTGGGGCTCTCCGGCGATCTGACCGGAAACTCCCTGGCTGAGCTGACCCGGCAGCTCGTCCCGCCGCGTGACCGCCCTGACGAGGAGACGCTGAGCGCGGTGCTGGGCGGACGGGCCTACCGAGACACCGAGATCGAGTCGCAGGGCGTCTCGCTGATCGTGCGCGCGATCCCGTTGCGGCCCCAGGACCGCCATATCGGCGCGCTGGTGCTCGTCCGGGACGTGACGGACCTGCGCCGCCGCGACCGCGAGCTGGTCACCAAGGACGCGACCATCCGTGAGATCCACCACCGGGTGAAGAACAACCTTCAGACCGTCGCCGCACTGCTCCGACTGCAGGCACGCCGGATCGGTGAGCCGAGCGCGAAGGCGGCCCTGGACGAGGCCGTGCGCCGCGTGGGCTCCATCGCACTGGTCCACGAGACGCTCAGCCAGCAGGCCGTTGAGGAACGGGTCGACTTCGACGAGATCGCCGACCGGCTCAGCACGATGGTCACCGAGGTCTCGGCTGTCGGCACACCCGTGCGAGTACGCCGCGACGGGTCGTTCGGGTCGTTGCCGAGCGAGATGGCCACCGCCTTGGCGATGGTGATCACCGAGCTCCTCCAGAACGCCGTCGAGCACGGCTACGCCGGCGGCGCACCCGAGGGCGTCGGCCGGGTCGAGGTGAGGGTGAGCCGGCCGCAGGGCAGGCTTCTGATCACCGTCGAGGACCAGGGCCGCGGTCTGCCCGAGGGCTTCGACCTGGAGCGGTCCACCAACCTCGGGCTGTCGATCGTGAAGACGCTGGTGGAGTCCGAGCTCAAGGGCACGCTGCGCATGGCGCAACGCGTCGAGGGACCCGGAGCGCGCGTCGCTATCGACGTACCGCTGGAGATGTGACCCGACCGGAGTCGGGACGAGCGAGAGGAGTGCTCAGACGGTGGAGCGCACGCGAGAGCGGGCGTTGCGGCGCTTGAGCGCGCGACGCTCGTCCTCGGAGAGGCCGCCCCAGACACCGTGGTCCTGTCCGGCCTCGAGCGCCCACTGGAGGCACTGCTCGCGTACGTCGCAGCGGCGGCAGACTGCCTTCGCCTCTTCGATCTGAAGGATCGCGGGGCCGGTGTTCCCGATGGGGAAGAACAGCTCCGGGTCTTCGTCGAGGCAAGCCGAACGGTGGCGCCAATCCATGGCCGGGGGATCCCTACTTCCTACAACGTGTGGGTGGGCACGATCAGTGCCGTCATCTGCGCGCGGGCGTAATTGTGTGAACGCCTTCACACGCGCAGACCCAAGGATTCCAACTATTGGAGCGTTAAACAAGGGCTGGCGGGGTGGGATTCCTCACCGCGAGGATCTGCTCGTAGGCTGGCGCGGTGCCCCGCCCCGTGTTCCTGACTGTAGCCGCTGTCCTTGTTGCACTCCAGGGTGTTGTTCTCGCTGTGTGGGCTGTGCTCGTCCTGGTGCACGTCTCGACGATGTCGGTGAGCACCGCCATCTTCTTCCTGGCCTACGGCGTCGCGCTCGGGGTCTGCGCTTACGGACTGTGGCAGCTGCGCTCGTGGTCGCGTGCGCCGATCGTGCTCACCCAGCTGATCACGCTGGGCCTGGCGTGGGACTCCCGGCACTCGAACGTCTCGGTCGCGATCGTGCTGGCGGTCGTCGCCCTGGCAGCACTCGGGTGCGTGCTGCACCCGGCCAGCATGGAGGCGCTCTCGGCCGACGAGCTGTCCTGAGCCGTCACCGGCCGTCACTGCGGGGACCTTCAGTCCTGGTCCAGCGCGGTGCGCAGGTGCAGCAGCGTCCGATTGAGCAGCCGGGAGACGTGCATCTGCGAGATGCCCACCTCCTCGGCGATCTGCGACTGGGTCATGTTGCGGAAGAAGCGCAGCATGAGGATGTTCTTCTCGCGGGTGTCGAGGGCGTCCAGCAGCGGCTTGATCGACTCGCGGATCTCGACGTGCTGCAGGTGCTCGTCCTCCGCGCCGATCGCGTCGAGCATCGTTGTCGAACCGCCGTCCTCGGTGCCCTCTCCAGCATCGAGCGACAGGGTCGCATAGGCGTTTCCGGACTCGAGGCCCTCGACGATCTCCTCGACCGTGCAGCCGATCCGGTCGGCCAGCTCCCGCGGCGTGGGCGAGCGGCCCAGCGACTGGGTGAGCTCACCACTGACCGTGCCGATCTGGAGTCGCAGCTCCTGCAGGCGGCGCGGGACGCGGATCGCCCAACCCTTGTCGCGGAAGTGGCGCTTGATCTCGCCGATCACGGTGGGCGTCGCGTAGGTCGAGAACTCCACGCCGCGCTCGGCGTCGAAGCGATCGACCGCCTTGAGCAGGCCGATCGTGCCGACCTGCACGAGGTCCTCGTGTGGCTCCCCGCGGTTGCGGAAGCGGCGTGCACAGTGCTCGACGAGCGGCAGGTGCAGCCCGATCAGATCGTCGCGCGCCTGCTGGCGCTCGGCCACCGAGTCCGTGCCGTGCAGGATCGAGAAGAGCACCGCGCTGCGGCGCCGGGTCTCCTCGACGGCCGCGCTGCGCGGGACGTCGGCGGCGTCCTGTGCCCGAGACGAGTGGGTGGACATCTCAGGCGCCGGTCTCCAGCGGCGCGGCGCTGAGGAGCAGGGTGATGGCGAAGGATCCGCCGGCGCTGGTGGCCGATGCCTCGGTAGCCAGCGTCGTGAGCACCTGCCAGGCGAAGTCCTCCTCGGCCGCCAGCTCAGGCGTCACTCCCGGAGCTGAGACCCGCACGGTGATGGCCTGCTGCTCGAGCCAGAACTCCGTGGTGAGATCGACGCCATCGTCGGCAGCCTCCAGCACCATCGCGCTGGCCTCTCCGACGGCCATGCGCAGGTCCTCGATGTCGTCGAGGGTGAAGTCGAGCCGCGCGGCCAACCCGGCGCTGGTGGTGCGGAGAACCGAGACGTAGGCCGAGTCGGCGGGCAGCCGCAGCTCGACGTCGGCACGACGTGAGGGGTGGGACATGGCCGCCATCCTTCCCTATCCGGACTGTGGCCACACCTGTGCGGTCACCTACTTCGCGGCGGTGACGCAGCTGCTCATCGTGGTCCCGAGGTCGCTCAGGGCCGTCGCGTCGGCCTTCGAGCCCTTGTAGTCCTTGTCGCCCTTGACGAACGCCTCGAGCGTCTTGTCGGACAGCTTCGAGTCGTGCAGCGCCTTGGCCATGCAGTCGGCGGTCTTGGCGGGGATGGCGGTGCCGCTGTCGAAGAGACTGGCTGCCTTGCCGTGCTGGAGGGAGTCGGAGATGTCGTCCGTGCTCGGCCGGCCGCTCGAGGAACTGCTGCCGCACGCACCCAGGGCGAGGCTCATGGTGGCGGGAAGGATCAAGGCGACCAGGATGCCGCGGGTTCGGGAAGTCACGCGCTCAGCCTTCCCGGCAGCCACCTGGATGAAACCTTGCAGCGTGCCGCGTCGCGTATGAGATGTCGAGATGCAGCGACGCCGCCCTGTCCGGTAGGTCCGATGTTTCGGACATACCGGACAGCAGCGGCGTCGGTGGCGAGTCTGCCCAGGTCAGCGACCTGGGCGCTCGTGTCAGGCCTTCTTGGTCTCCCAGAAGATCTCGGCGATCTCGTCGATCTTCGCGAGCAGCTGGTCGGCGACCGCGCCGTCGAGGGTGCCCTTGGTGCCGGTGGCGCCGGCCAGCTTGGTGGCCTCGTTGAAGAGGGTGTGCAGCTGGGGGTACTTCTCGAAGTGCGGAGCCTTGAAGTAGTCGGTCCACAGCACCCAGAGGTGGTGCTTGACCAGCTCGGAGCGCTGCTCCTTGATGATCACCGCGCGGGTGCGGAAGTCGGGGTCGTCGCTGTCACCGACCTTGGCGATGATGGCCTTGATCGACTCGGCCTCGATGCGGGCCTGGGCCGGGTCGTAGACGCCACAGGGAAGGTCGCAGTGGGCCGAGACCTCGAGCGTGGGGGCGAACATGCGCGCAAACATGCGGGTCCTCTTTCGTCGTCGAACGGATCGTCCTGACTGCGACACTACTCGGGTGTCGCAGCGTCCTTCACGGGTACCCACTCCTCGACAGAACCGTCCCCTCCTGGGCCTTGCCCGCGTGGTCGGCGCATCGATGCAGCCCACGTTGCACGCCGGTGATCTTCTGCTCGTCTCCTACCGACGTACGCCGAAGGCCGGCGGCCTGGTAGTCGCGCGCTTCGCGGACGGCACCATCGCGGTCAAGCGTGCTGTCGAGGAGAGACAGACGCGTACGGGCGAGGCGGGCTGGTGGCTGCTGAGCGACAACGCCGCGGAGGGAGTGGACTCGCGGCACCGTGGCGTGGTCGGGCACGCCGACGTCCTCGCCGTACCGGTGGCTCGGTTGTGGCCGATGCCGCGGCCGCTGTGATGCCGTCGTTGGTGTGACCCACGCGATACCAACCATCAGGATCGGCGCTGCTGGCGCCTGCCGAGGTATGCCAGACTGACGCGAACCCCGGGGGCGACCCTCTCGGGGCGTGATCGTTCCGCGCCCGACCCTTCGCGCGATGCCGTTCCCGCCCGCCCGAGATACGAGAAGTTGCGCTCCCATGACTGACACCCACCCCTTCGCCGGCGACCCCGTCTTCGACCTGCACGTCGGCGGCAAGATGGCGATCGCCGCCACCGCTTCGGTCCATGACCGCGAAGCCCTGTCCAAGGCCTACACGCCCGGCGTGGCCCGGGTCTGCACCGCCATCGCCGAACAGCCCGAGCTCGCCGAGATCTACACCTGGGTCCCCAACACCGTCGCGGTGGTCACCGACGGCACTGCCGTGCTCGGCCTGGGCGACATCGGCCCGGCCGCGGCGATGCCGGTGATGGAGGGCAAGGCGGTGCTGTTCAAGGAGTTCGGCGGGGTCGACAGCATCCCGATCTGCCTGGACACCACCGACGTGGACGAGATCGTGGAGACCGTGATCAGGATGGCGCCGAGCTTCGGCGGCATCAACCTGGAGGACATCTCCGCGCCGCGGTGCTTCGAGATCGAGGACCGGCTCAAGGAGCGTCTCGAGATCCCGGTCTTCCACGACGACCAGCACGGCACCGCCGTGGTGACACTTGCTGCCTTGGAGAACGCGCTCAAGCTCACCGGCCGCACGCCCGAGGAGGCCCGTGTCGTCATCTCCGGCGCCGGGGCGGCCGGCGTGGCGGTGGCCAAGATCCTGCTCGAGTACGGCATCAAGGACCTCGCCGTGCTGGACCGCAAGGGCGTCCTGCACACCTCGCGCGAGGACCTGACGCCCTCGAAGCGGGCGCTGGCAGCCGTCACGGCCGATCGCACCGGCCGGACCGGCGATCTGGCCACGGTGATGGCCGGCGCGGACGTGTACGTCGGAGTCTCCGGCGGCACCGTCGACCCGGAGATCGTGGCCACCATGGCCGACGAGGCGATCATCTTCGCGATGGCCAACCCGGACCCCGAGATCCACCCCGACGTGGCGCACCAGCACGCCCGGGTGGTTGCCACCGGTCGGTCCGACTTCCCCAACCAGATCAACAACGTGCTGGCCTTCCCCGGCATCTTCCGAGGTGCGTTCGACGTACGGGCCACCGCGATCACCGAGGGGATGAAGCTGGCCGCCGCGCGGGCGCTGGCCGACCTGGTCGGCGAGGATCTCGCGGAGGACTACATCATCCCGGCGCCGTTCGACCCGCGGGTCGGGCCGGCGGTGGCGGCGGCTGTCGGCGACGCGGCTCGTCGTGACGGCGTCGCCCGCCGCTGAGCCCGCCGAGAGGTCACCTTTCGCGGGTTGAAGAGTCACGTGTCGCCTCGCGCGGCCACTCAACGGACCGAAGGTGACCTCTCGACCCGCGAGAAGTGACCCCTCGACATTGTTAGGTTGGAGCGCATGTTCGCCGTCTACGCCGAGAAGATCAGTCGCGAGGAACCGCTGAGCGGGCTGGTGGTGGGGGAGCGCCCCGACCCGGTCGCGCCCGATGGCTGGGCCACCGTCACGGTCAAGGCCGCCAGCCTCAACCACCACGACCTCTGGTCCCTCAAGGGCCAGGGACTCAAGGAGGATCGCCTGCCGATGATCCTGGGCTGCGACGCGGCCGGGATCGACGAGGACGGGCGACCGGTCGTGGTGCACGCCGTGATCAGCCACCCCGACTGGGTCGGGGACGAGACCCTCGATCCCAAGCGGTCGCTGCTCTCCGAGCTGCACCAGGGCACGTTCGCCGACAAGGTGATCGTTCCCCGGCGCAACGCCATCCCACTGCCCGAGGGCTACTCCTTCGAGGAGGCCGCCTGCCTGCCGACGGCCTGGCTGACGGCGTACCGGATGCTCTTCACGCAGGGCGGACTCAAGGCCGGCGACTCGGTGCTGGTACAGGGCGCCGGTGGCGGTGTCGCCACCGCCCTGATCACGCTGGCGCGGGCAGCCGGTCTGCGGGTCTGGGCGACCTCGCGCGAGGAGACCAAGCGCGCCCGCGCGCTGGAGATCGGGGCGCACGAGGTCTTCGCCTCCGGGGAGCGGCTGCCGGGCAAGGTCGATGCGGTGATGGAGACCGTCGGCAAGGCGACCTGGGAGCACTCCATCCGCTCGCTGCGGCCGGGCGGCGCGCTGGTGATCAGCGGTACGACGTCGGGCCCCGACGTCGACAACGCGATGCTGACCCACATCTTCTTCCTCCAGCTGCGGGTGATCGGCTCCACGATGGGCTCGCGCACCGAGCTCGCCTCGCTGGTCTCGCTGCTCGACGCGACCGGCTCCAAGCCCCTGATCGACCGGGTGCTGCCGATGGAGCATGCGCGGGACGGCTTCGAGGCGATGGCCTCCGGCGAGGTCTTCGGCAAGATCGTGCTGACCCGATGAGCCAGCCTGTCCACCACCTCGTCACCGGAGCGGGCTCCGGGATCGGCAGCGTCGTCGCGCAGCGGCTGCTGGCGCGCGGTGACCAGGTCTGGGCGCTGGTCCGGACTCCCGGCCGCGCGCCGGCGGGCTGCATCGAGGTGCTCGCCGATCTCGGCGACGCCGACGCGCTCGAGCGCATCGGCGACCTGGACGCATGGCCCGAGCGACTCGACAGCGTGGTGCACGCGGCCGGTGTCGTCGAGCTCGGCCCGGTCGCCGAGCTGACAGCTTCGGCCTGGCAGAGCCAGCTGGCGGTCAACCTGGTCGCACCGGCGCTGCTGACCAGGGCGCTGCTGCCGAGGCTGCGCGCGGCGCAGGCGACGGTCGTCTTCGTCAACAGTGGGTCCGGACTGCGCGCCAACCCCGCGTGGGCGGCGTACTCGGCCTCGAAGTTCGGCCTGCGCGCCCTCGCCGACGCGCTGCGCGAGGAGGAGCCGCTGATCCGGGTCACCTCGGTCTTCCCAGGCCGCACCGCGACAGCGATGCAGGAGAAGGTGCACGGCCAGGAGGGCAAGGAGTATGTCGCCGGTCGGTGGATCCGGCCCGAGACGGTGGCCGACGCCATCCTCAGCGCGATCGACCTGCCGCGGGACGCGACCGTGCCGGAGATCGCCATCCGCCCCGGCGGCTGACCGGCGGCTGACCAGCGGTATCCACGATCTCGAGGGCCGCCGCCCGGTGCTTCGGTGTTGCCTCAGCCGACGGGTGGGCCCGAGCGCCAGTTGAGCGCGCCGATCAGGACCATCCGCAGCCGGGTCCGGGCCGTCTGGGCGATCGTCTCCTCCTGATCGGGCCGCGCGGTGACCAGCTCCTCGGCGGCGGTGACCATCAGGGTGACGATGAGCCCGGAGGCGGCGCGCAGATCCAGCGCCGACCAGGTGCGGGCATCGGTCAGCCGGGCCAGGTCGGTGGCCAGGTCGAGCTCGCAGAGCTCGATCTCGCGGCGGATGGCGTCCCGGACGGTCGCCGGGCCCGCGGCACGCTCGCGGGCGAGGAAGCCGAAGTGTGCCCGCTGGGCGTGCACGTGCTCGACCAGGACGCGCACGGAGGTGTCGGCGATGCCGATCGGGCTGTGGGCGCCGTCGGGCTGACGCACGGCCCGCAGCATCGCGCGCAGCGAGACCAGCGACTCCTCGACGAGAGCCAGGCCCAGCGCGTCGATCGAGTCGAAGTGGCGGTAGAAGGCCGTGGGCACGATGCCGACCCGCTTGGCCACGCCTCGCAGCGAGAGCCCGGCCAGTCCGGTCTCCTCGGTGAGGTCCAGCGCCGCATCGAGGATCGCCCGACGGGTGCGCTCCTTCTGCTCGGCACGGGTCTCGGTCACGGCGGCATCGTAGCCGGTGCACGGATGTACACCGAAGTGGCCAGCCTCACGTTCGGGGGCATTGCCGTCGACGTACGATCCTCGACATAGTTTCGGTGTACGCATGTTCACCGAATGAGAGGAGGCGCTGATGAGCATCGCCGGCACCCTGCTGAGATCGAGAGCCGTCGCCCTGGCCTCGCCGCACGGGGTCGACCGCTACCTGGAGCTGGTGAACCCGATGTGGGCGGCCCACGAGGTGCGGGCCCGACTCGTCGAGATCCACCATGAGGTCGACGTGCCGGGCGAGCCGCCGGTCGCGACGCTGACCTTCCAGCCCACCAACACCTGGCGCGGGCACCGGCCCGGTCAGTACGTCCAGCTGTCGGTGGACCTCCCCGGCGCCCGGCGGCTCACCCGCTGCTTCACCCTCTCCAGTGCCGGCTCCCGGCCGGGGGATCGGTTCACCGTGACGATGCGCGCCAACCCGGACGGAGAGGTCTCCCGCTTTCTCGTCGAGCAGGCCGCCGTCGGCCAGGTCGTGCACCTGTCCCAGGCCGCGGGCGACTTCGTCCTGCCCGAGGCCGTGCCCGAGCACATCGTGTTCATCACCGGCGGATCAGGTATCACTCCGGCGATGGCGATGCTGCGCAGCCTGCTGCTGCGCACCCACCGCGGCCGGGTCACCTTCGTGCACTACGCCCGCTCGCCCGAGCATCAGATCTTCCGTGCCGAGCTCGAGGAGATCAGCACCACCGGGTACGGCGTCGACCTCCACCTCGTCTATCCGGAGCAGGGCGGACGCAACTTCTCCCCGATGGAGCTGGAGCGGATCGTCCCGAACTTCCGCGACGTCGACACCTGGCTGTGCGGACCCGCGGGTCTGGTCGAGGCCGTGCGGCCGGCGTACGAGGCCGACGGGCCGAACGACCGGCTCCGGGTGGAGTACTTCAAGCCGCCGCGGGCAAGCGGCACGGCTGGGGGCCGGCTGGCATTCGACCGCTCCGGCATAGAGGCCGAGAACTCCGGCGAGAGCATCCTCGAGCAGGCCGAGGCAGCCGGTCTGAAGCCGACGTTCGGTTGCCGGATGGGCATCTGCTTCAGCTGCACCGCGACCAAGACGGAGGGGACGGTCCGCAACGTGCTGACCGGCGAGACCTCTGACCGTCCCGACGAGCAGATCCGGATCTGCGTGAGCTCGCCCGAGGGCGACTGCGCGATCGATCTGTAACGCTCCGCGCCCGCATCGGCGCGACGAAGACCAAGGACTGAGGTACCGCTCATGCACACCATCAAGCTCACGCCCGAGCAGCTCGAGGAGTTCGGCGCCGAGATGGACACCATCCGCCGCCGGATCGTCGCCGACCTCGGCGAGGCGGACGCGGACTACATCCGCAAGATCGTGAAGTACCAGCGCGGCTTCGAGGTCGCCGGCCGCACGATGTTCTACCTGCCGCCGCTGTGGCCGGCAGCCGTCGCGGCCCTGTCGGTCTCGAAGATCCTCGACAACATGGAGATCGGCCACAACGTCATGCACGGCCAGTACGACTGGATGGGTGATCCCGGCCTCAACTCCCGGATGTACGAGTGGGACAACGTGTGCCCCAGCGACCAGTGGAAGTACTCCCACAACTACATCCACCACACCTTCACCAACATCCTCGGCAAGGACCGCGACATCGGCTACGGCATCCTGCGGATGGACGAGGACCAGCCCTGGCACCCCTACTACCTGGGCAACCCGCTCTACGCGTTCGCGCTGATGGTCTTCTTCGAGTGGGGCGTGGCGCTGCACGACCTGGAGGTGGAGAACCTGGTCGCCGGTCGGCGTACCTTCGCGGACAACAAGCCGCTGCATCGCGGCATCATGCGCAAGGTCAAGCGGCAGGCGCTCAAGGACTACCTGCTCTTCCCGGCGCTGACCGGGCCGCTCTTCCCGCTCACCTTCGCCGGCAACGCGACCGCGAACCTGGTGCGCAACATCTGGGCGTTCAACATCATCTTCTGCGGCCACTTCCCGACCGGGGTCGCCACGTTCTCGATCGAGGAGACCGAGGGGGAGAGCCGCGGGCAGTGGTACTACCGCCAGCTGCTCGGCTCGGCCAACATCACCGGCAGCAGGCTCTTCCACGTGATGAGCGGCAACCTGAGCCACCAGATCGAGCATCACCTGTTCCCCGACATCCCGGCACGTCGCTACCCCGAGATCGCCAAGGACGTACGCCGGATCTGCGAGAAGTACGACCTGCCGTACAACACCGGGCCGTTGCACCGCCAGCTCGGCAGCGTCTTCGGCAAGATCGTCAAGCTCGCGCTGCCGGGACGGCCGGGGCGCAAGACCGCGAAGCCCGACCGCGTTCCGGACAGCGCAGTGGCGGCTTGAGCCGGAGCGTGGAGACTGGAGAGGTGACAGTGCCGCGCTTGAGCAAGCTCGAGATCCGCAAGGACGTCCTCCAGAGTGCCGTCGAGGCGATGGCCTCGACGGTCGGCGAGGTCACCAGCATCGTGACCGGCGCGGTCCGCGACGTGGCCGCCTCGGTCGGCGGTCTCGCCACCGAGCTGTTCGAGCTGCGTGACTCTGCTCAACGGGCGGCCGAGGACGGCGCGGACCCGGACGACGCGTCGGACTGACGTCCCGAGCCTTCCCGTTCGCCGAGCTTGTCGAGGCGCCTCGACAAGCTCGGCGAGCGGCGGCTCGGGGAGCGGTGCCTCAGTCCTCCGGGTCGTCCAACCGGGCGAGCCAGGTGGCGAAGCGCTCGATCGGCGTCTCGAACTCGGGATAGGTGTCGACGAACGCCTGTAGCTGCTCGGCGAGCCAGGCCAGGGTGACCTCGTCGTCGCCGCGCCGGTTGACGAGCTCCTCGATGCCGCGGTCGGTGAAGTACATGGCCGACATTGTGTCAGGGGCGTCGCCGCGACGTCGCCGGCGCTCCTCGGACCCCAACCACGCGGGGATGACGGCGGCCCCGGTGCGATGCACCGGGGCCGCCGTCATGCCAGCTGAGTCATGCCGCTCAGGCGAAGGCCTGGTCCAGCAGCTCCTTCTGCTCGGCCAGGTGCCGCTTCGACGTACCGACGGCGGTGGTCGTCGAGGCCGAACGGGTGATGGACTGCACCGGGACGCCGAGCTCGGGCACCACGTTGAGCGCGAAGGTCGGCCACGGGCCCTGGTTGCGCGGCTCGTCCTGGATCCACCGAACGTTCTTCAGGTTCGGGTAGGTGGCCAGCTCGGCCTTCAGCTCCTCGATCGGCCACGGGTAGAGCTGCTCGGCCCGAGCGATCGCGACCTTGGACTCCAAGCCACGCTTGCCGCGATCGACCATCAGGTCCCAGGTCAGTCGACCCGAGACCAGCAGCAGCGTCTCGACCTGGCTCTTGTCGGCCATGTCGTCGCCGATCACCGGGCGGAAGCTACCGCTGGTGAAGTCGGCCGGCTGTGCCGCGGCCTCCTTGCGTCGCAGCATCGACTTCGGCGTGAAGACCACCAGCGGGCGGTGGTCCTCGGTGTGCGCGTGCGTGCGCAGCAGGTGGAAGTGCGAGGCCGGGGTCGACGGCTGGGCGATCTGGATCGCGTCGTCAGCGGCCATCTGCAAGAACCGCTCGATCCGGGCCGAGGAGTGGTCGGGGCCCTGACCCTCGTAGCCGTGCGGCAGCAGCAGCACGACACCGGAGTCCTGCTGCCACTTGGTGCGGCCGGAGGTGATGTACTCGTCGATCACCGACTGAGCGCCGTTGACGAAGTCGCCGAACTGCGCCTCCCACAGCACGAGCGCGTCCGGCCGGGCGACCGAGTAGCCGTACTCGAAGCCGAGGGCGGCGTACTCGGAGAGCAGCGAGTCGTAGACGTAGAACTTGGCCTGGTCCTCGGTGAGGTTGGACAGGGGAGTCCACTCGTTGGCGTTCGTCCGGTCGATCATGGTGGCGAAGCGCTGCGAGAACGTGCCGCGGCGGGAGTCCTGGCCGGAGAGACGCACCGGACGGCCCTCCATCAGCAGCGAGCCGAAGGCCAGCAGCTCGCCGGTGGCCCAGTCGATGCCGCCCTCGCCGATCTGCTTGGCACGACGCTCGAGCTGGGGCATCACCTTCGGGTGGACGGTGAAGCCCATCGGCGGCGTGACGTAGGCGTCGGCGACCCGCTTGAGCACCTCGTCCGAGACGGCCGACGGCGTGGGCATCGCGGCCTTGGCGGGGTACTGCGGGACCGTCTGCCAGCCCCGGTCGGGCTGCGCATCGGCATCGCGCACGGAGGTGAAGACCCGCTCCAGCTTGGCCTGGTAGTCGGCCAGGACCTGCTCGGCCTCGGCGACGGTGATGTCGCCACGTCCGATCAGCGCCTCGGTGTAGAGCTTGCGCACCGAGCGCTTCTTCTCGATGAGGTCGTACATCAGCGGCTGGGTGAACGACGGGTCGTCGCCCTCGTTGTGACCGCGGCGGCGGTAGCAGATGAGGTCGATGACGACGTCCTTGTTGAACGCCTGGCGGTACTCGAACGCGAGCCGGGCGACCCGGACGCACGCCTCCGGGTCGTCGCCGTTCACGTGGAAGATCGGCGCCTGCACCATGCGGGCGACATCGGTGGCGTACAGCGTCGAGCGGGAGCTGCTCGGGCTGGTGGTGAAGCCCACCTGGTTGTTGATCACCACGTGCACGGTGCCGCCGGTGCGGTAGCCGCGCAGCTGGGAGAGGTTGAGCGTCTCGGCCACCACGCCCTGGCCGGCGAAGGCGGCGTCACCGTGAACGAGCAGCGGCAGCACCGAGAAGTCGCCCCGGTCCAGGACGTCCTGCTTGGCGCGCGCGATGCCCTCCAGCACGGGGTCGACGACCTCGAGGTGCGAGGGGTTGGCGGCGACGCTCACCTTGATCTTCTCGCCGGTGCCGGCGATCAGCTGGCCCTCGGCACCGAGGTGGTACTTCACGTCGCCGGAGCCCTGCACCGTCCGCGGGTCGATGTTGCCCTCGAACTCGCGGAAGATCTGGCTGTACTCCTTGCCCACGATGTTGGCCAGCACGTTGAGCCGGCCGCGGTGGGCCATGCCGATCGCAACCTCGTCCAGGCCCGACTGCGCGGCCGCCTCGCAGAGCTCGTCGATCACCGGGATGGCGGTCTCGCCACCCTCGAGGGAGAAGCGCTTCTGACCGACGAACTTGGTCTGCAGGAAGGTCTCGAAGGCCTCCGCCTCGTTGAGCTTCTCCAGGATGCGCAGCTGCTCCTCGCGCGGCGTCTTGTCGTAGGGCTGCTCGACCCGCTCCTGCAGCCAGGCACGCTGCTCGGGGTCCTGGATGTGCATGTACTCGATGCCGGTGGTGCGCACGTAGGCGTCACGCAGGACGCCGAGGATGTCGCGCAGCTTCATGAACGGCTTCTTGCCTGCCGCGAAGGAGCCGACCGGGAACTCGCGCTCGAGATCCCACAGCGTCAGGCCGTGGTTCTCGATCTCGAGGTCGGGGTGGGTGCGCTGCTTGTACTCCAGCGGGTCGGTGTCGGCCATCATGTGGCCGCGCACGCGGAAGGCGTGGATGAGCTCGCCGACGCGGACCTGCTTGGAGACCTGGTCGTCGTGGCTGGTGGAGACGTCCTGGTTCCACCGGATCGGGGTGTAGGGGATCCGCAGGCTGGCGAAGATCTCGTCGTAGAAGCCGTCGCCGCCCAGCAGCAGCTTGGAGACGGTGTTGAGGAACTCACCCGACTGCGCGCCCTGGATGACCCGGTGGTCGTACGTCGAGGTCATCGTCATGATCTTGCTGACGGCGTTGGCGGCGATCGCGGTCTCCGAGGCGCCCATCCACTCCGGCGGGTACTCCATCGAGCCGACACCGATGATCGCGGCCTGGCCGGCCATCAGGCGCGGCACCGAGTGACTGGTGCCGAGGCCGCCGACGTTGGTCAGGCTGACGGTGGTGCCGGAGTAGTCGGCCATGGACAGCTTGTTGTCCTTGGCCTTCTTGATGATCTCCTCGTAGGCCGCCCAGAAGCCGGCGAAGTCGACGTTCTCGCAGTTCTTGATCGAGGGGGCGACCAGCTGCCGTGTGCCATCGGGCTTCTGCTGGTCGATCGCCAGGCCCAGGTTGATGTGCGGCTGGGCGACGAGCGTGGGCTTGCCGTCGCGCTCCTCGTAGGTGTTGTTCATCGCCGGCATGGCCTTGATCGCCTTGATGATGGCGTAGCCGATGAGGTGGGTGAACGACACCTTGCCGCCGCGCGCCCGGCGGAGGTGGTTGTTGATGACGACTCGGTTGTCCCAGAGCAGCTTCACCGGGATGTTGCGGACCGAGGTGGCCGTCGGAACGGACAGCGACACCTCCATGTTCTTCGCGGTGGCGGCGGCGATGCCCTTGAGCGTGGTGTAGGTGGGCTCGTCGGCCCCGACCGGGGTGGAGGCCGGGGTGATCCGGTTCTCCTTCGGAACGGGCGTAGTGGTGTCCTTGGCCGGCTCAGCGGCCTGGCCGGTCGCCGGCCGCGGCGTGGCGACGGGGGCGGCAACGGGGGTGACGCCCGTGGCCGGAGTGGCGGCCTGCGCCGGGGCGGCCTTGACCGGCTCCGGGGCGACACCGCGGCTGCTGTCGGCAACGGGTTGCGCCTTGCCGTTGCGGGCCGGCGCGCCTGGCGAGCCGTTGGCCTCGAAGAACTTCACCCAGACCGGGTCGACGCTCGAGGGGTCCTTGGCGTACTGGTCGTACATCTCCTCGACCAGCCACTCGTTGGCACCGAACTCTGCTGGGACGTCGGTGGTGTTGTTGGATGGGTTGCCTGAGGACACGGCTTGGCTCGCCTCTTCCGGATGCGCGCGTTGGACTGACTTCCGGGGCTCAAGGCTAGTCCCCGTAGGTCACAAATGCTCGGGCCGGGTCGGACTTTGACCCCGCGTGTTGTGAGGACCACATTCCACCGTGTTCTGGACAGCAGAACGAGGCTCTCGTGACAGCCGTCGCCGAGCTCGGCGGAGGTGTCGTCGCAAGGAACGTCGGCCGAGGACACCTCCGGTTGAGCCGGATCAGGCGACCGGGTTGGCGACCTTCTTGGTCCCGTCGGAGCAGGTCGGGTACACCGACCGGGGAATCGCGTGCGAGACCAGGTCGGCGCAGGCCGCCATGCCCTCGCCGTCGAGGGCGACCGACCAGGTGCCGCCGTCGTTCGCCCAGACCTGCCAACCGCCCGGGTTGCCGGCGTACTGCGGACAGGTGGGCGTGGTCGCGCCCCAGCTCACCTGGACGTACGCCGTCGTGGCCGTGGCCCGCTTCAGCTGCACCTGTCCGATGCCCTCGCAGCCCGGGTCGTCCTGGAACTGGTCGTGCCACATCTGCTTGAGCTGGGTGCGGGCGAAGTCGCGCAGACCCGCGGGAGCATCCGGGATCGAGGCGTTGGAGACCGGCAGCTGGAGCAGGCCGGTCTTGTCGCGGTAGCTGACCACCAGCGGTGAGCTGGCCGGCGCGGAGGAGGCGGCGCTGCTCGGCCCGCCGTCGGCGGGGCTGGAGGGCGCGCTGCCGCTGGACGCGGACTGCTCGACGGCCGGTGTGCTCGTGGCCGGAGCGGGCGTCGCCATGTCGGTGGTACCGGTGGTGCCGGTGCTGGTGGTGCCGGACCCGCCGTTGGTGCCGGCGCTCGTGGAGTTGAGGCCGCAGCCGGTCAGAGCGAGGGCGCCAGCAGCGAGTGCGATGTGACGGATGAGACGCATGTGATCAGCATGGCAGGTGTGGTGGCGGGTCCGTCGTCGGATCGCCGCTGACGCTGCAGCCTCAGTCAGCGACGCGGGTGCTGCCGGTGACCAGCCCGCGGCCGGTGACCAGGGGGAGGTCGAGCGGGGAGACCAGGCCCGGGGCCGCCGCGACCACGGCGGGCACGGCGTTGATCAGCTGCTGGGCCGCCGCGATCATCGCCGAGACGGTGTGGTCGCCGTACTGGCCATGGTGGGTGAGCTCGAGCGACATCCGGGGCTCGCCGGTGATCTCCACCCGGTAGCAGCCGTCGCCGGCCAGCGGCGCCGGCCACCCGGGCTCGAGGTCGGCGGCGGTCCGGGTGACGTGCTCCAGGACGATGCGGGGGGTGCCGTCGACCCGTCCGACCACTCGGAAGCGGACCGCCGCCATCGTGCCCTCGGCGATGAAGACCGAGGCGGTGTCGATGTCGCGTGGAGCGGGACTGCGCTCGACGTACTCGGTCAACGGCTCGTCGAGGGTGACGCCCAGGCCGGCTGCGATCAGCCGCACCACCGGCCCCCAGGTCGTCGAGAGGACGCCCGGCTCCCAGAGCGGAGGCTTGGCCTCCATCGTCCGGCCGAAGCCGAACAGCTCGCCCATCACCACCGGCTGGTCGTAGGTGGAGTAGTCGGCGATCTCGCTGACCCGGACATGGTCGATGCGCTGGGAGAGGCTGCTGAGCACCAGCGGCAGCACGTCGTTGGCGAAACCCGGATCGGTGCCGTTGACATAGAGGCTGGCGTTGCCCGAGCGGCCGGCCTCGCCGATGCGCTCCACCATCTCGACCGGCAGGGTGCCGTGCGGGTGGACCAGCACGGCCGGTCCGGTGGAGACGACGTTGACCCCGGCACGCAGGAACACGATCAGGTCGTCGATCGCCCCGGAGACCTGGGCGCCGGTCATGGCGGTGTGGATGATGCAGTCGGGCGCGAGCGCCAGGACGTCATCGCGGTGGCCGGTCGCTGTCACGCCCAGGTCGCGGCCGAGGCCGGCGAGTCGGCCTGCGTCCAGGCCGTGCTTGCCGGGCGTCGAAGTCCAGACGCCGACCAGCTCCAGGTCGGGATGGGCGTCGACCCCCGCGATCGCATGCCGGCCGACGGTGCCGGCCGACCAGACCGCGACACGCAGCGGCTTCGTCGCGATCACCTGAGTCATGGATCACAACGTAGAACAGGTTATAAGCGGCCGGAAGAGGGTGCGGCACGCGGACGGGGCGCGCGTCCGGCGCCGGAAAAAGGTAGTCTCAGCCCGCCAGTCGTACTCCACACGTGGAGTCAGGGAACCCGGTGCGAATCCGGGACTGACGCGCAGCGGTGAGGGTGACGGGCGGGGCAGCATGCCACTGGATCGGACTCGACGAGCCCGGCCGGGAAGGCGCCCCGTGCCGGATGATCCCGAGTCCGAAGACCTGCTGGCCCTAGCGGCGTCCGCCGCCAGGTCATCCGCGGGCCCCGCGTACGGGCTCCCTGACCGAAGGATCGCCCATCGTGCTCCGCACTCGTCCCGATCGTTGCCCCGGGGTGTCGCGCCCCTGGCCTGCCGACGACGGCCTGCTGGTCAGGCTGCGGGTGATCGGCGGCCGGCTGCGCACCGGCACCCTGCTGACGCTGGTCGCCCTCGCCGAGCAGTACGGCGACGGGCGGGTCCACCTCACCTCGCGCGCCAACCTCCAACTGCGTGCGCTGCCTGGTCAGAAGGGTTCGGCTGCCGGCCGGCCCGCTGAGCTGACGAGCGAGGTGGTGGCGGCGATCGAAGCGACCGGCCTGCTGCCCTCGCGCAGCCACGAGCTGGCTCGCAACGTGCTGGTCTCCCCGCAGACCGGTCTGGCCGGCGGCCTCGCCGACCTGCGTCCGGTCGCCGCGGAGTTGGACCGACTGCTGTGCGCAACCCCTGCGCTGGCCCAGCTGCCGGGTCGCTTCCTGTTCGTGCTCGACGACGGCCGCGGTGACCTGATGGACAGGTCCGCCGACCTCGGCCTGGTCGCGGTCTCGCCGACCGAGGCCCAGGTGCGCCTGGGCGACGGCTGGGGCGCGGTGCTGCCGTTGGCCGAGGCCGCCGGGGAGCTGGTCGGGCTGGCGCACGAGTTCGTGGCCCAGCGGGGCCACGGCCCGGAGGCGCCCTGGCACGTGCACGAGCTCCCGGCCCCGCTGGCTGCCGGGTCGCCCGCCGATCCGCGGCTCCCGGTGCAGGTGGAGGCGCTGCCCTTCGGTCAGGTGGCCGGCGGCGTGCACGTCGCCGTACCCGAGGGGGTGGGGCTGGCCCTCGCGGCCGAGCTCGCCTCGCAGGCGGCCGAGCTGATCGTGACGCCCTGGCGTGGCGTCCTCGTCCCGGATCCTCAGGAGGACCGATGACCGTCCCTCAGGGCATGGACCACCCGCCGCGTCGGCCGGCGGCGTACTACGACTACGTGACGATCGGGGCCGACATCTACCTCGACTCCTTCGCCACCATCCGCCGTGAAGCCGACCTGTCGGGGGTGCCTGCGGACGCCGAGAAGCTGGCGGTGCGGATGATCCACGGCAGCGGTCAGGTCGACCTGGTGCGTGACCTGGTCATCCACCCCGAGCTGGTCGGCGCCGCTCGAGGTGCGCTCGAGGCGGGTGCGCCGATCCTGTGCGACGCCACCATGGTCGCCACCGGCGTCACCCGCGCTCGCCTGCCCGCCGACAACGAGGTGCGCTGCTTCCTCGGCGACCCGCGGGTGCCCGCGCTGGCACAGGAGTGGGCGACGACGAGGACCGCCGCGGCGGTCTCGCTGTGGGAGCCTCTGCTGGAGGGCGCCGTGGTGGCGATCGGCAACGCCCCGACCGCCCTGTTCCACCTGCTGGAGCTGATCCGCGACGGTGGGCCGCGGCCGGCCGCGATCGTGGGCTGCCCGGTCGGGTTCATCGGCGCGGCGGAGTCCAAGGAGGCGTTGGTGGACTTCGGGGAGATCCCGTTCGTCACCGTGCGCGGCCGCCGCGGCGGGTCAGCCATGACCTCCTCCGCGCTCAACGCGCTCGCCCAGGAGGTCGAATGAGCACCGAGCGGACCGGCACGTTCACCGTCGTCGGGATCGGCCCCGGCGACCCCGAGCTGATCACGATCAAGGCGGCCCGGCTGATCGGCGCAGCCGGCGTGGTCGCCTACCACGCCGGCGTGCGCAAGCAGTCGCACGCGCGCCGCATCGCCGCCTCGCTGATCCCGGTGGGCGCGATCGAGGAGGAGCTGCGCTACCCGGTCACCACCGGCGCGACCGACCACCCCGGCGGGTACGTCGGAGCGCTCGCCGACTTCTACGAGTCCTGCGCAGTGCGGCTCTCCGCGCATCTGGACGCCGGCCGCGACGTGGTGCTGCTGGCCGAGGGCGACCCGCTGTTCTACGGCTCCTCGATGTATCTCCACGACCGGTTCAAGGCCGCCTACGACAGCTCGGTGGTGCCCGGCGTACCGTCCTTCGCCGCCGCCACGGCCGCCGTCTCAGCGCCACTGGTCCGGCAGGCCGACGTACTGACGGTGTTGCCCGGCACGCTGCCCGAGCCCGAGCTGGCCCGGAGGCTGGCCGACACCGACGCCGCGATCATCATGAAGCTCGGCCGGACCTTCCCAGCGGTGCGCGCCGCGCTCGCGGCCGCGGGCCGGCTGGACGGCGCCTGGTACGTCGAGCGTGCCTCGCAGCCCGAGGAGCGGTGGCTGCCTGCGGCGGAGGTGGATCCGGACACGGTGCCGTACTTCTCGCTGATCGTGGTGCCGGGGGACAGCGTGCACGGGGCGGGCGCGGAGCGGCTGCGTGCGGCCGCCGTGCCCGCCCCGGCCGCCGAGACCACCCCGCTCGCCGAGCTTGTCGAGGCGCCTCGACAAGCTCGGCGGGCGGAGGATCGGCGGGCGGAGGATCGGCGTCCGGAGGCTCGGCGACCGGCGGAGCTGGTCGTCGTCGGGCTCGGCCCGGGACCGGATGGCTGGCTGACGCCGGAGGCGAGCACAGCGCTGGCCGAGGTCGAGCACGTCGTCGGCTACGCGCCGTACGTCGCCCGCGTGCCGCAGCGGGCCGGCCTCCAGCGCCACGCCTCCGGCAACACCGTCGAGGTGGATCGGGCGCGGTTCGCCCTCCAGCTCGCCCGTGGTGGCGAGCGGGTGGCGGTGGTGTCCGGCGGTGACGCGGGCGTCTTCGGCATGGCAGCGGCGGTGTTCGAGGCGGTCGAGGCGGACGCGCGCGAGGGTCGTCCCGACGTACCCGTGCGGGTGCTGCCGGGCGTGAGCGCGCTCCAGGCCGTGGCGGCGCGAGCCGGTGCGCCCGTGGGCGCTGACTTCGCGGTGGTCTCGCTCTCGGACCGACTCAAGCCGTGGGAGGTGGTCGAGTGTCGCTTGCGCGCGGTCGCCGAGGCGGACCTCGTGCTGGCGGTCTACAACCCGGCGTCGCGCTCGCGCACCACCCAGGTGGCGCGCCTGCGCGAGGTGCTGCTCGAGCATCGCAAGCCCGACACGATCGTCGTCGTAGGTCGCGACATCGGCCGCGCGGAGGAGTCACTGACCGTGACGACGCTCGCCGAGCTCGATCCCGGCACCATCGACATGAAGTGCCTGCTGATCGTCGGTGCGTCCAGCACGCGTGTGACGGAAGCCGGGCACGTGTGGACGCCGAGGTACGTGCGATGACCGGCGCGATCGTCCACTTCGTCGGCGCCGGACCGGGCGCGGCCGACCTGCTGACCGTGCGTGCCATCCGGCTGCTCGCCGACGCCGACGTGGTGCTCTACCCGGGCACCTACCTCGATCCCGACGTGCTCGCCCACGTCAGCGCTGACGCCGAGCTGGTCGACACCCAGGACCTGGACCTCGAGACGATGGTCGCCCGGATGGTCGACGCCGTCGGCGCGGGCCGAGCGGTCGTGCGGCTGACGTCGGGCGATCCGTCGCTCTACTCCGCGCTGCACGAGCAGACCCGTCGGCTCGACGCCGCCGGAGTGCCCTGGGACGTCACACCCGGCGTACCGGCCTATGCCGCGGCCGCGGCTCGGGTGGGCAGCGAGCTGACGGTCCCGCTGGTCGCCCAGTCGGTGGTGCTGACCCGCACCCAGGCCCGGTCGACGGCGATGCCGGTCACCGAGTCGCTGGCCGCGTTCGCTGCCACCCGCTCGACGCTGGTGCTGCACCTGGCGATCACACGGGTCCGACTGCTGATGGCGGAGCTCGAGGGGGAGTACGGCGAGGACTGCCCGGTCATCGTGGTCCACCGCGCCAGCCAGCCCGGGGAGCTGGTGCTGCGCGGCACCGTCGCGACCATCGCCGACCTCGTCGAGCAGGCCGGACTCCGGCAGGCGGCGGTCATCCTGGTCGGGCGCGCGCTGGAGCGCGAGGGCGGGGAGTCCTACCTCTACGACAGTGCCCGAGACCGGTCCTCGACGCCGGGCGCGAAGACAGGTGATCGATCCTGATGGAGCTCTACGAGGCGATCAACAGCCGTCGCGACACCCGCCGGGAGTTCACCGGTGAGCGGATCGCCGACGACGTGCTCGAGCGTCTGCTCTCGGCCGCGCACTGCGCGCCGAGCGTGGGGATGAGCCAGCCGTGGGACTTCGTGCTGGTGCGCTCGCCGGAGACGCTGGACGCGTTCGCGGGCCACGTCGCCGACGAGCGCGAGACCTTCGCCGCGACGCTGTCGGGGGAGCGCGCCGAGACCTTCAGTCGGATCAAGGTCGAGGGCATCCGTGAGTCCAGGCTCGGCATCGTGGTCGGCTACGACCCGACCCGCGGTGGTCCGAACGTGCTCGGCCGGCACGCCATCGCCGACGCCGGCCTCTATTCCACGGTCTGCGCCATCGAGAACCTCTGGCTGGCCGCCACGGCCGAGGGCGTCGGCGTCGGCTGGGTGTCGTTCTACCGCGAGGAGTTCCTGCGCGAGCTGGTCGGCATGCCCGAGCACGTCCGTCCGGTGGCCTGGCTGTGCGTCGGGCCGGTCGCGGGGCTGCCCGACGTACCCGATCTGGAGCGCTATGGCTGGCGACACCGCTCGCCGTTGGCGTCGGTCCTGCACGAGGAGCGGTACGGCGGCTGAACGTCTGCTCAGCGCCACGAGGAGCGTCGGTGCGGAATGAACAGTCGTTCGGTCCGGGTGGAGCGAGGCTCTGCCGCTGAACAGCCGTTCGATCCGCACGGACAACCCTTCGACGTCTCGACCAGCGCGACTCGCCGTCAGCGGGTCAGGGCCCACTGGGTCACGGTGCGCAGCGGCGCCCAGCCGCGGAAGGTGCCGATCTCGTCGACCTGCTCCACTGAGATCCGGGTCAGCTCGCCGCCCAGCTCGCGATGGTGCTCCACCAGCAGGGCCTCGGTCTCCAAGGTGACGCCGTGCACGACCACCCGTCCGCCGGGTCGCAACGCTGCCAGGCAGGCCTCCAGCACGCCTGCACGGGTGGCACCGCCGCCGACGAGGATCGCGTCCGGCGCGGGCAGGTCGGCCAGCGCATCGGGCGCACGACCGACGACGACCTCCAGGCCCGGTACGCCGAGGCGCGCCGCGTTGCGGGCGATCCGCTCCGCCCGTCCTGCGTCGGCCTCGACCGCGACGGTCCGGCAGGTCCGATGCGCCCGCATCCACTCGATCCCGACCGAGCCGGCCCCGGCGCCGACGTCCCACAGCAGGTGCCCTGGCGCGGGCATCAGCCGCGCCAGCGCCGAGGCGCGCAGGTCGCGCTTGGTGATCTGGCCGTCGTGCTCGAAAGCCTCGTCGGGTAGACCCGCGACCCAACCCGCCGCAAGCGGTCCGGCGCAGGTGATCGCGATGACGTTGAGCCGGGGCGTGTGCGAGGGCGGCGCCTCGGCCCAGTTGTGCGCGACCGACCATGAGCGCGTCTCCTGCAGGGTGCCCAGGTCGCCGAGCACGTCCAGGAGCGACTCGCCGTACCCGGCCTCGGTCAGCAGCCGTCCCACCTGGTGCGGGGTGTGCTGGTCGGAGCTGAGCACCAGGATGCGACGCCCGGGCGCGAGCTCGCGCAGGACGAGAGCCGGGTCGCGACCGACCAGGCTGAGGACCGCGCACGACTCGGCCGGCCAGCGCATCCGGGCCCGGGCGAGCGCGACCGAGGAGACCACCGGATGCACCTGCACCCGCTCGGGTCCGAGCAGGTCGATGAGGGTGCCGGCGATCCCCGACACCAGCGGGTCTCCGGAGGCCAGGGCGACCACGTCGGCCTCGGCGTACTGCTCGATCAGGGCGGGGAGCCCCGCGCGCAGGGGCGACGGGTAGGGCAACCGGACCTGACCGGGAGCGGCGTCCGAGAGGGGCGGGAGCATCGCCAGGTGGCGCTGCCCGCCGATCACCACGGCGGCGCGTGCGATCAGCTCGGGAGAGGCGAGCGACCCGTCGGCGGTGATGCCCACGACGGCGATCGGCCGTCCGGCTGACGACGGGGTGGCGGCGGACATGGGCCCAGACGCTATCGTGAGGCCCGACACGAGGTGCCCCTACGGCCCAGCCATCGGAAACGGCGGGGAAGGCTGACGGGGAGAATCTGGGAAGCCGGTGAGAATCCGGCACAGGCCCGCTGCGGTGAACCCGGCCCTTGCCCTGCACGTCAGGGACAGGGACCGGACAAGTCCGAAGACCGGCCTCGCGTCTGCCCACTGATTTGGCGAGCGAGCGGGAGCCTCAATGCCGGTGCACTACCCCTTTTCTGCTGTCCTCGGCTGTGCGCTGACCGCGCCCCACGGGTCGGGGCCCGAGAGTCTCGACGACATGGGGCTGGCGCTCATCCTCACCTCGATCTCACCCGAGATCGGTGGGGTGCTGGTCCGGGGCGAGAAGGGCACCGCCAAGTCGACCACCGTGCGTGCGCTGGCGAGCGTGCTCCCGCCGGTCCGGGTGTACGCCGGCGACCGCTTCTCCATCGACCCCGCCGACCCCGCCGCGGTGTCGCCCGACGGTGCCTTCGCGGAGGTGGAGACGCGGCCGGTGCGGCTCGTCGAGCTGCCGGTGGGCGCGACCGAGGACCGCGTGCTCGGCTCGCTGCACCTGGAGCGGGCGCTCTCGCACGGCAAGGTGGAGTACGAGCCAGGCCTGCTGGCGCGCGCCCACCGTGGGCTGCTCTACGTCGACGAGGTCAACCTGCTCCACGACCACCTGGTCGACCTGCTGCTGGACGCGGCCGCGATGGGCCGGGTCAGCGTGGAGCGCGACGGGGTGTCGGTCGAGTACGCCGCCCGCTTCGTCCTCATCGGCACCATGAATCCCGAAGAGGGGGAGCTGCGTCCGCAGCTGCTCGATCGGTTCGGGCTGACGGTCGAGGTGGCGGCGCCGCGCGAACCCGCGCTCCGGGTCGAGGTGGTCCGCCGCCGGATGGCCTACGACGCCGACCCGACCGCGTTCTCCGCGCGCTACACGGCGGCCGACGAGGCGCTGGCGACGCGGGTCGCCGATGCCCGTGAGCGGGTGGGCTCGGTGCGGCTGGGTGATTCGGCCCTGCTGAAGATCGCCGAGGTGTGCGCGGCGTTCGAGGTCGACGGGCTGCGCGCCGACATCGTCACGGCCCGGACGGCGGTGGCACATGCGGCCTGGTCAGGTCGCACCTGGGTCATCCGCGACGACATCCGGCGTGCCGCGCTGCTCGCGCTGCCGCACCGCCGCCGGCGCAACCCCTTCGACGCGCCCGGCCTCGACGAGGAGCTCCTCGACCGCATCCTGGGTGACGACGAGCTGCCGCCCGAGCCGCCCGGTGATCGCACCCCGGACGAGACGGTGGGCGACACGCCGGAGACCTCCACCGATTCGTCCGGGGAACCAGGAGCCTCTGACGCCCCGGACCAAACCGTGGCTGACACGCCGGAGACCCCCACCGATTCGTCCGGGGAACCAGGAGCCTCAGACGCCCCGGACCAAACCGTGGCTGACACGCCGGAGAGCCCCACAGGTTCGTCCGGGGCGCAGGTCGCGAAGGCGGCTGCCCCCTACCGGCCCAAGCTGCTCAAGGTCGACGGCCTCGGTGCGGGCGAATCCGGCCGCCGGAGCAGGGCGATCGCAGGCACCGGCCGGCGCGTGGGCGCGCGTCGGCCCGACGGCCCGACGGGGTCGCTTCACCTGGTCGAGACCCTGCTCGCGGCCGCAGGCAAGCAGGCCACGCGCGAGCGGGTCGGGCGCCGCGTGACGTTGCAGGCCGAGGACCTGCGCGTCGCCGTACGCGAGGGACGCGAGGCCAACCTCGTCCTCTTCTGCGTGGACGCGAGCGGCTCGATGGCGGCACGCAAGCGGATGACCCAGGTCAAGACCGCCGTACTCTCGCTCCTGCTCGACGCCTACCGCCGCCGCGACAAGGTCGGGCTGATCACCTTCCGCGGCAGCGCCGCCGAGCTGACCCTGCCGCCGACACACTCGATCGACATCGCCGCGGCCCGGCTCGACGGACTGCCCGCCGGCGGTCGTACGCCGCTGGCTGAGGGGTTGCTCGAGGCGGCCAGGGTGCTGCAGCGCGAACGGCTCCGTGATCCGCGGCTTCGTCCGCTCCTCGTGGTGGTCACCGACGGCCGGGCGACCGGCGGCGCCGAGCCGAAGGCGGCCGTCGCGCGCTCGCTGCAGGCGGCTCAGTACGTCGCCGCCCTCGGCGTGACGACCGTCGTGGTCGACAGCGAGTCCGGGCCGCTGCGGCTAGGCCTGGCCCGCGCGCTGGCCGAGACCCTGGGCGCCGAGCACCTGCCGGTCGCCGACGTCAGCGCCGAGGCACTGACCTCGACCGTCCACGCCCGCGTGAGGGGAGCAGCCTGATGCCGCAGGGCAAGCCGCTCGTCGTACCCGCGGACGGGCTCACGACCAGGCAGCGCCGCAACCGTCCGCTGCTCGCGATCCACACGGGGGACGGCAAGGGCAAGTCGACTGCGGCGTTCGGGCTGGCGCTGCGCGGCTGGAACCAGGGCTGGCGGATCGGGGTCTTCCAGTTCGTGAAGTCCGCCAAGTGGCGCATCGGCGAGCAGACCGTGCTCGAACGCCTCGGCACATTGCACGATCAGACCGGCGAGGGCGGCCCGGTGGAGTGGCACAAGATGGGCTCGGGCTGGTCCTGGACGCGGCGCGAGGGCAGCGACGAGGACCACGCCCTGGCTGCCGCCGAGGGTTGGCAGGAGATCAAGCGCCGGCTCGCTGCGCAGACCCACGACCTCTACGTGCTCGACGAGTTCACCTACCCGATGAAGTGGGGCTGGGTCGATGCCGACGACGTCATCGAGACCCTCGCCGACCGGCCCGGCTTCCAGCACGTGGTGATCACCGGACGGGGCGCCGATCCGCGCCTGGTCGAGATCGCCGACCTGGTCACCGAGATGGCGAAGGTCAAGCACCCGATGGACGCCGGCCAGAAGGGCCAGAAGGGCATCGAGTGGTAACGCCGATCGAGCCTGCCGAGCTCCCGCGTCTCGTGGTCGCGGCCCCCTCGACCGGCCAGGGGAAGACCACGATCGCGACCGGACTGATGGCAGCGCTGCGCGGTAGCGGACTGACGGTGAGCGGGCACAAGGTAGGCCCCGACTACATCGATCCCGGCTACCACGCCCTGGCCACCGGCCGTCCCGGTCGCAACCTCGACCCGCACCTGGTGGGGGAGTCGCTGATCGCACCCCTGCTGCTGCATGGGGCGCGTGTGCCGGTCCCGGCCGACGTCGCCGTCATCGAAGGCGTGATGGGCCTGTACGACGGCCGCATCGGCACCGACGGCTTCTCCTCCACGGCACATGTGGCAGCGCTGACCCGGACACCCGTCGTGCTGGTTCTCGACGTCGCCCGTCTGTCCCGCTCGGCCGGCGCGATCGTGGCCGGCATGACGACCTACGACCCGTCGGTCCGGATCGCCGGCGTGATCCTCAACCAGGCCGGATCGGACCGCAACGTCGCCGAGGTCGTCCGCTCGATCCGCGGCGTGCCCGTGCTCGGCGTCGTACGCCGTGACGAGCGGCTGGCGACCCCGTCTCGGCACCTCGGCCTGGTCCCCGCGGCGGAGCGGGGCGCGTCCGCCGAGACGGTGGCGCTGCTCGGGGAGCAGATCGCGGCTCAGGTCGACCTGGCGGCGGTGCTCGAGGTGGCGCGTTCGGCGCCCGGGCTGGAGGACGTCGCGTGGGAGCCACCCGTGACGTCGGTGGTGGGCGCCGCCGGCCGTCGGCCGCGGATCGCGGTGGCGGGTGGGCGTGCGTTCACGTTCCGCTACGCGGAGACCGAGGAGCTGCTGGTCGCGGCGGGGTGCGAGGTGGTCGCGTTCGACCCGCGGGTCGACGCCGCCCTGCCGGCCGGGACCAACGGCCTCTACCTCGGCGGCGGCTTCCCGGAGGTCTACGCGGCCGACCTCGCCGCCAACCGGTCGTTGCTCGCCGACGTGCGCGCCGCTGTCGCCGGCGGACTGCCGACGGTCGCGGAGTGTGCGGGGCTGCTCTACCTGGCCGAGTCACTCGACGGCACCGCGATGGCCGGCGCGCTGCCCGTTCGAGCGGCGATGGGGGAGCGGCTCACCCTGCGCTATCCGGTCGCCGAGGCCGCGGGCGACTCGCTGCTGACGCGGGTCGGCGAGCGGGTCACGGCGCACGAGTTCCACAAGACCGTCATCGCCCTGGGGTCTCGACACGCTCGACCGACGTGGGCGGCCGCCTGGGAGGTCGACGGTGAGCAGGTCGGCTTCGCCGGGCCCAGCCTGCATGCGTCGTACCTGCACGTGCACTGGGCCGGGCATCCGCAGCTGGCGCAGCGGTTCGCCCAGGCCGCTGTTGGTTTTGACCCCTGGGGGTCAGAGCCGAACGTTGGGGGGCAAAGCATCGCCCCCCAACCTGCGGTTTTGACCCCCAGGGGTCAAAACCGCCCCCGCGCCGACGCTCAGCCACTCCGGCACCACGGCGACGCGGAGACCCGCGACGGCCACCTCGACTTCGCCGTCAACGTGTACGCCGGAGCCCGCCCGGGCTGGCTCGACGACGCCCTCAGCACGAGCCTCGGCAGCATCGACTGCTACCCCGATCCGACGCCGGCCGCAGCAGCGCTGGCCGTCCGTCACCACCGCGATCCGGACGAGGTGCTGGCCACCGCCGGAGCGGCCGAGGCGTTCACCCTGATCGCCCGGCTGCGGTCATGGCGACGGCCGGTGGTGGTGCACCCGCAGTTCACTGAGCCGCACGCCGCCCTGGAGCAGGCCGGCCACCGTGTCGACGTGGTGCTGTGCCGGGCCGAGGACGGCTTCGCGTTGCATCCCGAGGACGTGGCGGAGGACGCGGACCTAGTGGTCGTCGGTAACCCGACCAACCCGACCGGGACGCTGCACCCGAGGGACGCCGTCCGCGCGCTGCTGCGGCCGGGCAGGGTGGTGGTGGTCGACGAGGCGTTCATGGACGCCGTGCCGGGGGAGCCGGCGTCGCTGGCGCGCCCATCGACGCCCGACGGACGGAGCTACGAGCCCGGGCTTCTCGTGCTGCGCAGCCTCACCAAGCACTGGTCCATCCCGGGCATCCGCGCCGGCTACGTCCTCGGCGACCCCATCCTGATCAGCGACCTCGCCGCCCAGCAGGCGCCGTGGTCGGTGGGCACCCCAGCCATCGCGGCGATGGTGGCGTGCAGCACCCCGGCGGCGCACGCGGAGTCCGAGCGGCGCGCTGTCGAGCTGCGGCAGTGGCGCGAGTACCTCGTCGCGGGACTGGTCGAGCGTGGCATCGCCCCGGTGGCCTCGCGAGCGCCGTACGTCCTCGCCTCGGCCGGGCCCGGCACCCACCAGGCCTTGCGCGAGCAGGGCGTCGCGGTGCGTCGTGCTGACACGTTCCCCGGCCTGGACGCCTCCTGGATCCGGATCGCGGTCCGGCCCCCACATCTCACCGACCACCTCTTCACCGCACTGGACCGGCTCCCCGACAGCACGGTCCGCCCCCTCGAAGGAGCCCCGACATGACCCTCGTCCCGCCTTCCGCGATCACCCGCGACCACGCCGCCAAGCGTCTCGGCGCGCTGGCCACCCCGCCGGGCGCCCTCGGCCGGCTCGGCGAGCTGGGTGTGTGGGTGGCCGCCTGCCAGGGGCAGGTCCCGCCGCTGCCTCTTGACGACCCGCAGAGCGTCCGGCTGGTGATCTTCGCCGGTGACCACGGCGTCGCGGCGCACGGTGTCTCAGCGTTCCCGCCGGCGATCACCGGCGCGATGGTGCGCACGTTCCTGGCGGGCAAGGCCGGCGTCACCGCGCTGGCCCGGGCCCACGGCGTGCAGGTGCGGGTGCTCGACCTGGGTGTGGACGAGGACTTCGAGGATCTCCCCGACGACGTGCGTGCGACGTTGCAGCAGCACAAGGTCCGCCGCGGCAGCGGCGCCATCCACCTCGAGGACGCGCTCACCCGGGAGGAGACCGAGCACGCGCTCGCCGCGGGTGCCGCGGTGGCTCGCGAGGAGATCGCCGCCGGCGCCCGCCTGCTCATCAGCGGCGACATGGGTATCGGCAACACCACGCCGGCCGCGGCGCTGGTCGCCGTCGCGCTCGGTCTGCCGGCCAGCGAGGTCGTCGGCCGCGGCACCGGGATCGACGATGCCGCGCTCATGCACAAGGCCGACGTGATCGACCACGCGATCGACCGCGCCGGCATCAGGATCAGCGACCCGATCGAGACGCTCGCGGCACTGAGCAGCGCCGACCTCGCGGCCACCACCGGCTACCTCCTCGAGGCGGCCGGTCGAGGCGTGCCGGTGCTGCTCGACGGTCTGATGAGCGTGGCCTGCGCCCTGACCGCGGACCGGATCGAGCCCGGCGCCGCGGCCTGGTACGCCGCAGGACACCGCTCCACCGAGCCCGCCCAGAGCCTGGCGCTGTCCAAGATGGGTCTCGAACCGCTGCTCGACCTCGGTCTGCGGCTCGGGGAGGGCTCGGGTGCTGTCGCCGCCGTACCTGTCGTGCGCAGCGCTGTGGCCCTGCTCCGCGACGTCGCGCTGCTGAGCGACCTGATGCCGTGAGCCCGGCATGATCCGCGACTCCTGGCGGCTCGCCGTCGGCACGCTGACAGCGGTGCCCGTACGTCCGCCCACCGTGGTCGACCGCCGCCGCACCGGGCTCGCGATGGTGCTGGCACCGGTCGCCACGGCCCCGCTCGGGGTGGCGGTCGCGGTCATCGGGTACGCCGGAGTCCGCCTCGACCTGCCGCCCCTCGTGGTGGCGGTGCTGGCCATCGGTGTGGTCGTCCTCGGCAACCGCGCCTTCCACGTCGACGGTCTGGCCGACACCGTCGATGGCCTCGCCTCCTCCTACGACCGGGAGCGGGCACTGGCCGTCATGAAGACCGGTACCTCGGGACCTGCCGGCGTGGTCGCGATCGTCCTGGTGATCGGGCTCCAGTCTGCTGGGATGGCGTCGGTGCTGGCCGGTCCGCACGCCCTTCGCGCTGCGGTGCTGGCGGGCTTGAGCGTCTGTGTCTCGCGGGTCGCGCTGGTGCTGTGCTGTGCCCGCGGGGTGCCGTCGGCTCGCCCGGGCGGCCTCGGCGACACCTACACCCAGACGGTGCCGCGGCCGCTGGTCGTGCTCGTCTGGCTGGTGGGCGCCGTGGTCCTGGCGGCCGCGGGCCGGGCGGCCGGCCTGGACTGGTGGCGCGGCGCGCTCGCCGTGGTCGTGGCCGCGGTGGCCGTCGGGGTGCTGGTCGCGCGCGCGATCCGCCGGCTCGGGGGCGTCACCGGGGACGTCTTCGGCGCTGCCGTCGAGCTCGCGCTGGCCGCGCTGCTGGTGGGGCTGTCGTGAGGTCCGGCTCCGGCGGGGTAGTCCGGGGCGGAAATCAGGGGTTACCGACGGGTAGGCATGATTTCCGCCCCGGACTACCCCACCGCCACGCCCTAGCCCGCGCTGCCGGACTGCTGCTCGGGTTCGCGGCCGACCGCGTGTTCGGCGACCCGCGGCGGTGTCACCCGGTCGCAGGCTTCGGCATGGCCGCAGCCGCCCTGGAACGGCGGATCTACCTCGATGCTCGCGCCCGCGGGGTGGTCCACACCGCGAGCCTGGTCGGGGGAGCGGTCGCGCTGGGCATCGTCGCCGAGTGCAGCACGGCTCGCAGCCGCCTCGCACGGACAGCCGTCACGGCACTGGCGACCTGGGTCGTGCTGGGCGGTCGCAGCCTGGAGCGGGAGGCGGGCGCCGTACATGCGCACCTGGCGGCCGGTGACCTGGCTGCTGCCCGGCAGCGGCTCACCCATCTGGTCGGTCGCGACACCGCTGCACTGGACGAGGGCGAGGTGGCCCGCGCGGTGATCGAGTCGGTCGCCGAGAACACGTCGGATGCCGTCGTTGCACCGCTGGTCTGGGGTGCTGTGGCCGGCGTACCGGGTCTGCTCGGCTATCGCGCGGCCAACACCCTCGACGCGATGGTCGGGCATCACAACGCCCGCTACGAGCGGTTCGGCTGGGCGAGCGCCCGCTTCGACGATCTGGTCAACGTGCCCGGATCCCGGTTCGCCGGCGTGCTCGCCACCATCCTGGGCGGTGCGCCGCGCCGCGCGGCACAGGCCTGGCGCCGCGACGCACGACGCCATCCCAGCCCGAACGCGGGCGTGGTCGAGTCGACCTTCGCCGGCTCCCTCGGCATCCGGCTGGGCGGGACCAACACCTACTACGGCGACCGCGCCGAGCACCGCGCGGCGATGGGGGAGGGCCGAGCATCTGCGCCGAGCGACATCCCACGTGCCACCCGGCTGGCGCGACAGGTCGGTGGGGCGTCTGCAGTCGTCGCGGCACTGGGTGCCGGATCGCGGTGGACTTCGTTGCGGCGCGACCATCCTATCGACTAGGGTCAAGTCACCTTCACGGGAGTCGACGGAAGCCGGTGTGAGTCCGGCGCGGTCGCGCCACTGTGTCCAGGTCTGCGGAGTCCCGCGGGCCCGGGAGTCAGACCCTCCTCTCCACGTGACCCGTCGATGGGGACGCGCAATCCCCGAGGAGGCCCCGCCGTCATGGCGCTCTCGTCCTGGACCCGCCGTGACTGGCTGCAGTCCGCTCTGCTGCTCGGCGTCGTCGCCGTTCTCCACGCCGTCGGGTTCGGCGTGCTCTTCGGCGCCGTCGGCCCCCACCACTACACGCTCGGCACGCAGGTCTTCGGCGTCGGTCTCGGCGTGACCGCCTACACCTACGGCATGCGGCACGCGTTCGACGCCGATCACATCGCCGCGATCGACAACACCACCCGCAAGCTCCGCGCCGACGGCTCCAGGCCGAAGTCGGTGGGCTTCTGGTTCGCCATGGGTCACTCCGCCACCGTGTTCGGCCTCGCGGTCCTGGTCGCGGTCGGCGCGCACGCGGTCAGCGCGATCTCCGACGACTCCTCGCGCACCCACGAGACGCTGAGCCTGGTCGGCACCCTCAGCTCGGGGATCTTCCTGCTGGTGATCGCGTTGCTCAACCTGGCCGCCCTCAGCGGCATCTGGCGGGTGTGGCGCGGCCTGCGACGCGGCGAGTACGACGAGGACGAGCTCGAGGCACACCTCGAGGGCCGCGGGTTCCTCACCCGGTTGCTGGGTGGCCTGACCGGGATGATCCGGCACCCCTGGCAGATGTTCGGCATCGGGCTGCTGTTCGGGATCGGCTTCGACACGGCGACAGAGGTCTCGCTGCTGGTGCTGGCCGGCACAGGCGCGGCGGCAGGGCTGCCGTGGTACGCGATCCTCGTGCTGCCGCTGCTCTTCGCGGCGGGGATGAGCCTGCTCGACTGCCTCGACGGGCTCTTCATGAGCGTCGCCTATGACTGGGCGTTCCTGCGCCCGGTGCGGAAGGTCTACTACAACCTCACCATCACCGGGCTCTCCGTCGCGGTGGCGATCCTGATCGGCGGGATCGAGCTGGTCGCCGTGCTGCACGACAGCGTCGGATGGACCAACTGGTTCACCGACGCGGTCAGCCAGGTCGACCTCAACAACGTCGGCTTCGTGGTGGTCGCTCTGTTCGTCGTCGTCTGGGCGGCCGCCATCGGCTACTGGAACCTCGCCCGCGTCGAGGAGCGCTGGTCGGCCCCGGCTCCTGCCGAGTGACGAATCTCATGGCGCCGACTAGTGAGACGGGTCGGACCAGCTGCGCATCGCAATTAGGCTTGCCTTAGTTCCATCGAAAGGCTCTGACACTCATGCGCTCCCTTCGCGTCGCCGTCGTCGGCGGCGGTCCGGCCGGCATCTACGCGGCCGACATCCTCACCCGCCAGCACGAGCAGGCGTACGTCGACGTCATCGAGCGGCTGCCCGCGCCGTACGGGCTGGTCAGGTATGGCGTCGCCCCCGACCATCCCCGGATCAAGGAGATCATCAAGGCGCTGCGACGCGTGCTCGCCGGCGACCGGATCCGGTTCCTCGGCAACGTCGACTACGGCACCGACCTCAAGCTCAGCGACCTGCAGCGCTACTACGACGCGGTCATCTTCGCCACCGGGGCGACGGCCGACCGCGCGCTCGACATCCCTGGGATCGACCTCAAGGGCAGCCATGGCGCGGCCGACTTCGTGTCCTGGTACGCCGGCCACCCCGACGTACCGCGGGAGTGGCCGCTGGAGGCCGAGTCCGTCGCCGTGCTCGGCGCCGGGAACGTCGCCCTCGACGTCGCCCGGATGCTGGCCAAGCCGGCCGACGAGCAGCTGACCACCGAGATCGCCGACAACGTCTACGAGGGCCTCAAGGCGAACCGGGTCAAGCAGGTGCACGTCTTCGCACGGCGCGGTCCGGCCCACATCAAGTTCTCCCCGATGGAGCTGCGCGAGCTCTCGCACTCGCCCTCCGTCGACGTGCTCGTCGCCGAGGAGGGCTTCGAGATCGACGACGCCGGCCAGGCCGCGATCTCGGCGCACAAGGGCACCAAGCTGGTGGTCGACACGCTGCTGAAGTACCTCGAGGCCGAGCCGACCGGCGCGCCGCACCAGATCCACATCCACATGATGCAGAACCCCGTCGAGGTGCTCGGCGCGGACGGCAGCGTCGTCGCGATCCGGACCGAGCGCACCGAGTACAACGGCGACGGCAGCGTCCGCGGCACGGGGGAGTACGTCGAGACGCCGGTCCAGGCGGTCTACCGCGCGGTCGGCTACCTCTCCAGCAACCTCGCCGACCTTCCGTTCGACAACGAGGCCGGCGTGGTGCCCAACGAGGCGGGTCGCGTGCTCGACCTCGAGGGCGAGCGGGTGCCGGGCGTCTACGTGACCGGCTGGATCAAGCGTGGCCCGGTCGGCCTGATCGGGCACACCAAGTCCGACGCCAACCAGACGATCACCTGCCTGCTCGAGGACATCGACGGCTTGGCGCCGGCCGAGATCAGCGACCCGGACGCGATCCTGGACCAGCTCGCCGAGGCGGGCGTCGAGGTCGTCACCTGGGCCGACTGGGAGCGGCTGGACGCGCACGAGGTCTCCCTCGGTGAGGGTGTAGGTCGCGAGCGGATCAAGGTGGTGCCGCGCGAGGAGATGATGCGCGCGGCCCGCGGCTGAATCCGCACAGCGTCCGGCAGAGCACTTCACGAGCGCAGCGGGCTCCCGATCGTCCGGGAGCCCGCTGCGCTCGCTTCGTTCGGACCTCAGGCGCGGACGAAGTCCAGCGGTACGGATCGCGTTCCCCACTCGGCCCAGATGGCCATCTCCGGCTCGCCGGCCAAGGTGAAGCTGGCGCTGCGGGACAGCGCCTCCTCCAGCGTGATGGTCATCATCATGCGGGCGAGTGGCGCGCCCGGACAGCTGTGGGTGCCGCGGCCGAAGGAGATGTGCTTGGCGATGTTGGGGCGGTCCAGCACGAACTTGTCTCCGTCGGCGAACACGCGCTCGTCTCGGTTCGCCGAGGTGTAGACCAGAGCGACCGGGTCGTCCTTGCGGATGAGCTGACCGCTCAGGACCACGTCCTCACGCGCCGTGCGCGCCATTCCTCGGTAGGGCGAGTAGAGCCGGAGGAACTCCTCGACGGCAGCCGGGATGTCCGCTGGGTGGGCACGCAGCTGATCCTGCAGCTCGGTGTCCTTCGAGAGGTGGACGAACATGTTCCCGATGAACACGCTCGGTGCGACCATGCCGGTGACGATCAGCTGTCGGACGCAGCCGAGGACCATCTCGCGGGGGAGCGGCGCGTCCTGGTACGTCGCCGCCAACAGCGCCGCGGTCAGGTCGACCTCCGGGTCGTAGTCACCGCCCGCGCGGTCATCGATGATCGTCTGGGCGATCTCGTAGAGGCGTCGGCTGAGCGTCTTGACCACCTCGTGGTCGAGCACCTGGATCGCGTCGACGTAGGTCCCGCTGACGGTCTTGATCTCGGCCGAAGTCTCCTTCGACAGGTTGAAGAAGTGCGCGAAGACGTGCGCGGGGAACTTGTGCGCATAGTCCTTGCACACGTCCGCCCAACGCTGGTTCACCAGCGGGTCGAGAAGCGCGATGGACTCGGTGCGGACGTTCGGCTCGATGGCGCGCATCTTCGGCGGGGTGAAGAAGGCGTTGATCACCCGTCGGTATGCCATGTGATCGGGTGGGTCCAGGTGGAGCGGAGGTCGTACGCCGGTGAACGCGAACTTGGGGATGGCGTTCTGCTTTGACGTGGTGAAGTGCTCGATGTCGGTGATCACGGAGAGGACCTCGTCGTACCCGAGGAGCGCCCAGAACCCGCCGTACTCCTGGCTGCGGGCTATCGGACACTTCTGGCGCAGATCGGCGAACTCATCATGCGCGCTGGTGAAGGTCTCGCCGGGACGCACGGGGTCGAAGTCGTGGTCTGCGCGACGGTCGCCTGTGTTGTGAGATGTCATGTCATCTTCCTGTTCGGTCATGGTGCGAGCAGCAGCATCAGCTGGTCGCGGGCGTCCTTGGTGGCCTTCTCCTCGGCAACGAGCTGCCCGAGCTTCATGACGGCGACGCGGTCACAGATGCCGAGGACGGCGTCGATGTTCTGCTCGACCAGCAGCACGGAGGTGCCGCGCTGCTCGCGCTCCCAGTTCAGGGCGGTGACCACCGTGTTCACCATCGAGGGCTGCAGGCCGGCGGTGATCTCGTCGAGCACGATCAGACCGGGCTCGGCGAGGAGCGCACGGGCTAGCACCAGCATCTTCTGCTCACCTCCCGAGAGGGTCCCGGCGCGCTGTCGCAGGCGCGTGCCCAGCACGGGGAAGAACGCAAGCACCTGCTCACGGCGGGCGGCGTCGATCCGACCGATCCTGGCCGCTTGCAGATTGTCCTCGACGCTGAGGTGGGCGAAGACCGGCTCGTCCTGTGGGCCGTAAGCCACGCCGTGCCGCACGATCCGCTCGGGTAGCGAGCCGGTGATGTCGACCCCGTCGAGCTGGATGCTGCCCGAGGTGGGTCGGAGGTAGCCGAGGAGCGTCTTGAGCAACGTCGTCTTGCCCATGCCGTTGCGACCGACCACAGCCACTGCTTCGCCGTCGCCGACGGTGAGGTCGACCCCGCGCAGGACGGTGGCGGAGCCGTAGCCGGCAACGACGCCACGTGTTTCGAGCCGCATCACGACACCGTTCCCAAGTAGGCCTCACGGACGACCTGCGACGAGCTGACCTCGTCCGGCGTACCGTCTTGAATGATTCGGCCGCCATGGAGTACGACGACCCGGTCGGCGATCTGGTTGACGAAGTCGAGGTCGTGCTCGATCAGGATGACCGTCATGCCATTGCCGACCAGGCGCCGAAGCACCTTCCCGATGACGGCGCGCTCGTTGAGCGTGAGGCCGGCGGTGGGCTCGTCGAGGAGGAGCACCTGGGGACGCGACGCCACCGCGGCCGCGATCTCGAGCCCTTGCTTGAGGCCGTGGGCCAACGTCGTGCCTCGTTCGTTGTCCCGGCCGTGGAGGCCGGTGGCGTCCAGGACGTCGACGACTGCGGGGGACACGGGAACCACCTCGCTGCGCCGCCAGAAGGAGGGCAGCTTGCCACCCAGGCGCGCGAGCAGGATCGTCTCGGCCGCTGAGAGGCTCTCGAACAACTGCGGAGACTGAAACTTCCGACTCACGCCATAGCGGGCGATCCGGTGCGGAGGACGGCGGCGATGACTGGTGTGACTGCCGAGTTCGTAGCGGATCTCGCCATCGATCCGCATGTTGCCGTCGGCGAGCACCGAGACCAGCGTGGACTTTCCCGCGCCATTGGGCCCGACGATGCACAGCAACTCGCCGCGGTTCACCTGGAGGTCCACGCCGCGGAGCACCTGCAGGCTGCCGTATCCGAAGTGCAGGTCCGAGACGGCGATCACTGGTGAGGTGGTGGGACGCTGCGGCGCGCCCGCGGGATCGGGGGTGATCCGCCGCCCGCCGACTCCCTGGGGCTCTCGCGATGCCATGTCACCGCGCCGCGTGTGGAGACTGGTCGCGAGCCGCCCGATCTGCCTCGTGACGAACGGCAGCACGCCGTCCGGGACGAAGACGACGACCAGGACGAACAGGACACCTTCGACCAGGTTCCACTGGGTCGGGAACTGTGCTGAGAGGTGCGCTCCGACGAGCTGCAGAACGATAGCGCCGATGACAGGACCGATGATCGTGCCCCGTCCGCCGACAGCCACCCACACCAGCATCTGGGTGGCGAAGACGAAGCTGAACAGGTCGGAGGAGACCAGTCCGTAGATCACGGCCATGAGCCCGCCGGCGAAGGCGGCGATCGCCGCGCCGCCCATGAAGGTCACGGTCTTGATCCGCTCCACGTCGTACCCGAGATAGCGGGTGCGGGTCTCGTTGTCACGGACCGCCTTCAGCAGCAGTCCGAGGTCACTGCGGACCAGCACCACCGCGCCGATGACGACGAGGGTGAGCGCCGCCAGCGCGACGTAGTACCAGGTGCGGGGAGTCACGTTGGCCGGTCCGAAACCGAACAGTCCGTTGTCGCCGCCGGTGATCTTGGGGAACTGTGAGTACAACGTGGTGGCGACGGTGGTGAGGGCGAGGGTGACCACCGCGATGTAGAACGCCGATCCGCGGGCGGAGAAGGAGAACCGCCCGACGATCCCGGCGAGCGCGGCCGAGACGATCATCCCGAGGATGATGCCGACGACGTAGCGCCATGAGCTGTCGTGGACGTCGATCACGAGTCCGGTCTTGTCGGTGACGGTGGTCATCGCCCCGACGCTCAGTGCGCCGATGCCGAACCACAGTGCATGGCCGAGGTCAGGCGCGCCGACGTAGCCCCAGACCAGGTCGAGGCTCACCGCGGCGATCGCGTACACGAACGCCGTGGTGAGCAGTCCGGTGTTGTAGTCGGTGCCGACGACGCCGAAGACGGCGAACCCGGCGACGACCAGGCCTACCGTGCCGAACCGGCCGCGGCGAAGTGTCAGGCGCGACGCCATGTCAAACCTTCCGGGAAGATGCGCAGCAGTACGACGGCGACGCCGACGACCACTGCGGAGCTGTAGACGGGGTTCGCCCATCGGGCGAAGAGCACCTGGACGGCGCCGAGGATGACGCAGCCCAACACGAGACCGGACAGATGCCGACCGGCGAGCAGCACCGCGAGGAATGCGGTGGCCACCAACGAGACCGCGTAGTTGGGGTTGATCGCCTGTGTCGGACCCAGGAGCGCACCGGCGAAGCCCGCGAGCGCACATCCGACAACGAAGGTGCTGGCGCGAAGGAAGGACACCCGGATGCCCAGCCCGCGGGCGAGGTCCTGATTGGCCTGGATCATGCGGACCGTGAGCCCGACCCTGGTGAACCGGATCAGGAGCGCCAGCCCGACGACGAGGACGGCGGCGATGATGACGAGCACGAGCCGGTAGGTGGAGTACGGCGTTCCGAACACGGACGTGGCGGTGGCCAACGGCTGGCCGACGGCACGGTTGTTGTGGCCGAACGCGAGCGTGATCAGCTGGACGATGATGAGCGAGATCCCCCAGGTCGCCAGAATGGTCTCCAAGGGGCGGTCGTAGAGGCGCCGGATCACCAGGACCTCGACGACGAGGCCGGCGACGGCCGCTGCGATCGCGGCCACGACCACGCCCAGCCAGAACGGCCAGCCATGCTCGTGGGCCACGACAGCCGCGTACACGCCGATCCCCATGAACCCGGTGTGGGCCAGGTTGATGACGTCGAGGACACCGAGCACGATCGCAAGTCCGAGCACCACGATGGTGAGGATCCCGATGGACGTCAGGACATCCAGCAAAAGTGTCATGGGCACTTTCTCGGTTCAGGAAGCGCTCGAGCAGGCGAGCTTCGGGTCGACAGGGTCGGACTTCTTCTGGATCGCGAACGACCCGTCAGCCTGCGCCTGAGCCAGGTAGACCGGCTGATAGCTGAACCCGCTCCTGATCTGGAACTGGCTGCCCAGCGGGCCGGTGATGTCGGTCTTGCCCAGCGCGCTGATCACCTTGGGACCGTCCGCGCCGGCACTCTTCACAGCGCTGGCGAGTGCCTCGACCTGCAGGTAGGAGACGTAGGTGTTGATGTCGGGGGAGTCCTTCAGCCCGGCGGCCTGGATCTGGCTCTTGAAGGTGTCGTTGTCGCTGCCCGGGATGGACGAGAAGTAGACGTTCGAGGACCAGATGCCCGAAGCGGCGGAGCCGAGCGCCTTCGCCGGTCCCTCGCCGAGCAGGATGTCGACTCGCGTGATGCCCTTGGTCCGGGGGTCGGCGGCCCACTGCTTCTCGAGGGCGACGTCGTCGTTGCCGATGACGTTCAGGAAGGCGACGTCGGGGTGGGCGTTCACGATCTTGGTGATGTCCTGCGAGTAGTCCGTGGTGCCCATCGGCTCATAGGACTCGCCGACAGTGGTGCCGCCCTTGCTCGCCAGGTAGGGCTTGGCGATCGAGATCGTCGTCTTGGGGGTGGAGTAGTCGGCGCCGAAGAAGTACCACTTCTTCTTGCCCTGCGCGATCAGGTCGTCGAGGACCGGCAGGGTCTGCTGGTTGGGCACCAGGCCGAAGCCGGTCAGATTGGTCGCACAGATGTTGCCCGCGCCGCTGGAGAGACTCAGGATCGGGATGTTCTGTCGCTTCGCGAGGGTGTTGCACGCCAGCAGCTGAGGGCCTGGAACGAAGACGACGAGGGCCTTGACCTTGTCCTGCTGGATGAGGCGACTGCAGGCGGTGGTAGCGCTCTGGGCGTCCGCACCGGCGTCCGCGACGACCGACGTGAACCTCACTCCGGCCTTCTTCGAGCTGTTGACGTCCTGCAGAGCAGCCTTCGTTCCGGCCTGGGCGGAGTCGGCATAGACAGAACCGGCGCCGGACAGCTGCAGGAGGACCCCGACCTTGTAGTCGCTGGTGCTGGCTTCCGGGGACGAGGTCCCGCAGGCCGACAGCATCAGGCCGGCTGTCGTGCACGTCGCGGTCAGGGCGGCCAGCGTGCGCCGCGTGGGAGTGGAATGCGCCATCTTCTCTCCTCGGTTGTGATGCGAATGCCATACAGGTATGGTGCCGTTGAACCTAGATATGTGTCCTGCCAACTGTCAATAGATGTGTCGTGCAAACTCATACAGGTTCTCTGATCGCACATGGAGGGACGGTGACGATGTCGTGAGGAAACGACGAGAAATTCGCGAGGTGCTGCACTCTCGATGGCGAGCTGGAAGGCTCGGTGTCGCGTGACGGCGGTCATTGAGGCTGCGTCTCGCCGGATGCGCGAGCCAGCCGCGCGGGCCTTCCAGGAGCTGTCGGCGCTCTACGAGGCCCGACTGCGACCTGTGCCGCGTGACATCGGCGGGCGCGCGACCCTGGCGGTCGTCGGTGCCGACGTACCAGTCGAGCTCGCCACCGCTTGCGGCTATGTACCGGTGCGGCTGGTCGGTGACCCCCGTCCAAGCGCCCAGGGAGACGATCCGGGCCAGGAGTACTGCGGTCCCGGAATTGATCCCGTCGCCGTGAGCATCCTGGGACGTGTCCTCGCGGGTGCGGCCGCCGAGTCCGCGGGACTGGTCGCCTGCGCTGACAACGAGGGAACGCTGCGCTTCTTCTTCTACCTGCGTGAGCTGCAGCGGTTGGAGCCACGCGTCGGCGTGCCCCCGCTGACGTTCTTCGACCTTCTGCACCTGCCGCAACGGACTGCTGCCGTCTACAGCCGCAGACGTTTCGATGCTCTGAGTCGAGATCTCGAGGCGTGGTCCGGCCGTCAGGTCACCGATGCCAATCTCCGCAGTGCTGCTCGCCAGCATGACCTGGTGCGCGACATGATCGCGCAGATCTGCGCCCGGCTGCGCAACGGCCCCCACGGGCCGCTCCTGACCGGCGCCCAAGCACTGGCGGTGATCGGTGCCAGCCAGGTTGCCTCGCTCGACACGTGGATTCCCCTCGCCGAACGTCTGCTGGCCGCGTCGGAGGGGATGGAGCCGCAGCCAGGTGTCCGCGTCTTCCTCACCGGCTGCAGCCACGACCACCCGGCTGCCTACGGACTGATCGAGTCGCTCGGAGCCGTCGTGGTCGGCGAGGACCACGACTGGGGATCACTGGCCGGGGGCCCACGCATCGGGGAGCCCGCCGACATACGCGATGCCTTGGTCCACCGAAGGGTGCACCGGGCGTCCGCCTCCGCAGGCCACAGCGCGGCGGCCCGTGCCGCGCAGACCATCTCGATGGCACGCGCGTGCCGAGCAGATCTCGTGATCGCGTGGAGTCGCATCTTCGATGAGGGGCCGGCATGGGATGTGCCGGCCCAGCGGGTGGCCGCCGACGCGACGGCGCTGCCCTTCCTCGCCGTACCGGCCCAGCCGTACGCGGCGGTTCCGGAGCCGACGCGGACTCTCGTCGAGGCTGCGATCCAGCGCATCGCCGAAGACAGGAAGGCTGCGCGGTGACTGAAGCGTCCGGCCGGCGCAATCGGGTGAGCTTGCCCTCGGCGAGCGCCGCGACGGCGTACCAACGTGAATGGTTCGCCGACCTCAAGCGGCGTGCCCGAGCGGGTACACCGGTGGCACTGGTCAATGCCGATGCGCCGCAGGAGATCCTGCGCGCGATGGGGATCCCCTACGTCGTGAACCAGTGGTGGGCATCGCTCTGCGCGGCCAAGCAGAAGTCGGGCGACTACCTGCGACTGCTTGGTGAACGGGGGTACCCCACCGACCAGGAGCAGTACAACACGCTGGCGCTCGCCTCGACCTTCGATGAGGACAGCGCGCCCTGGGGTGGACTGCCGCCGATCTCCTTCGTGCTCGCCGAGACGACGGGCGACGCTCTCTACAAGATGTTCGAGGCGTGGGAGCGGGAGCGTGGCGCGACGTTCCTCCCCTTTGCCAGGACGGTGTCCACGGCGCAGGACCCGTACTGGTGGCGCACGGTTGAGGACGACTGGGAGTCGTTGATCGGGTCCGAGCGGATCGATCTGATGACCGATGAGCTGGCCGGCGTCATTCGGCATCTGGAAACGGTCACGGGCCACATCTTCGACGAGGAGAGATTCGTGGAGGTGATGGCGCTGGTGAACGAGCAGCAGTCCTACAACCGTCTGACCAGAGATCTGATCGCCACGACCACGCCGGCGCCGATCACGATCAGCGACAGCATCCCCAGCGTGATGATCCCGCAGTGGCATCGGGGTACGACGTGGGCTCGTGACGCAGCCAAGATGCTCTACGAGGAGGTCCTCGATCGTGTCGAGCGCGCGGAGGCGCCGTGCTACGACGAGCAGATCCGACTGATGTGGGTGGGCACCGGGCTTTGGTTCGACATGGGCTTCTACAGCTGGTTCGAGCAGAAGTATGGCGCCGTGTTCGTCTGGTCGATGTACTTGGCGATTGCGGCTGACGGCTACATCAGGAACGGTCCTGACCCACTGCGAACGCTCTCGGGGCGGTTCGCGGCCTTTCCCGACATGATCAACGCTCCGCCGTGGGCGAGCGAGTGGTACGCGAAGGAAGCGGTGCACAACCGCATCGACGGTGCCGTCCACTTCGCCGGCTCGGACCGGCGGGGCAATTGGTTCGTCAACCGGGCCATCGAGGCCGCCGGCGTTCCGGTGCTGCAGATTGACGGAGACAGTGGTGACGCCCGCGGCTGGGACCCGACGTCCATGCAGCGGCAGGTGTCCGAGTTCATCGAGACGCGGGTCGCCGACGTCGCGCTAAGGCGACGCGAGAGGGAGGCGGGGCGATGAGCAGGCAACCTGCGGACGATCACGCCCTCCCGCGCCCGCTGGAAGGCGTGACGGTGGTCGATCTGACCATCGCGCTGGCTGGCCCCTACGCGACGCTTCTTCTAGCGGGGCTGGGGGCGCGGGTGATCAAGGTCGAGAACCGTGCCGGCGGAGATCGGGTGCGCAACAACGCGCCGTACTTCGGGCGTGACGGTCTGTCCTTGAGGCGCACTCACGACGACGACATGTCGATCGGTACGCTTGAGCGCAGCCGGGGCAAGGAGAGCGTCACGCTCGATCTCAAGCGGCCGGGCGCCGCTGAGGTCTTCGAGGACCTGGTCCGCAACGCCGACATCGTCGTGGAGAACTTCAGCCGCGGAACCGCCGACCGCCTGGGCGTCGGGTACGGCGCCGCCCGAGCAGTCAACCCAAGCATCGTCTACTGCTCCGTCAGTGGTTTCGGAAGCAGGGGCCGGTCAAGCGGCGGCAAGGCCATGGACGCGATCATCCAAGCGCTCTCGGGGGCCATGATGACCTCCGGGGAGCCCGGTGACCCGCCTGTCCGGGTCGGTGTCCCGGTGGCTGACCTCTCCGCACCGCTCTACGCCGTGATCGGCATCCTGGGGGCGCTCAGGCAGGCAGAGCGCACCGGTGTCGGTCAGCACGTCGACATCTCGATGCTCGGCGCGCTGACCGCACTCGTGGCCAGTGAGCAGTCGCATCTCCTCGAGGCCTTCGGGCTTCCTGCTAGGAACGGCCGCTTCATGCCCAGGCTGGCCCCTTTCGGCGTCTTCGCGGCAGCCGACGGCTGGGTGGCGATCTGTGCGCCGGAGGACAAGTTCGCGCGAGGTCTCCTGACCGCCATGGGCGAGGAGGAGCTGGGTGAGCCGTATGCCACCCGGGACGGCCGGGTCAACAACGCCGACGCGCTCCACAGCGCGATCGAGGCATGGACACGAGACCTGCCGGTCTCCGATGTCATCGCTCGTCTGGAGGCTGAGGGGGTGCCCTGCGCTCCGGTCCGCAAGCCGAGCGATGCGGTGCGTGATCCGCTCTCGCTCGAGCGAGGGGACACCGCAGCGCTGAGCCATCCGCTCTATGGGCCGGCGGACGAGCTGGTGGGCAGTGGAATGCCCGTGCACATGTCGGCTTCTCCGACTGGCTACGCCGACTACGTGCCACGGTTGGGCGAGGACAACGAGCAGGTCTTCTGCGGCCTGGCCGGCTACTCGCACGAACGTCTGGAACAACTGATGCGTGAGGAGATCATCTGATGACGCGAGCGCTGCGAGACCGGCCGGCCCCGGGGGTGGATCCGGTCGGCTCACCCGACCTGCCGCGACTGCGGGCAGGTGCTTCGTCTCAGCATCTGCTGACCACGTTGCTGGGCGACTATTGGTCCCCTCGCGACGACCTCTTGCCCTCGGCGGCGCTCGTCGCGCTGCTCGGCGAGTTCGACGTCGGTCCGACCGCTGCCCGCGCGGCGTTGAACAGACTGGCGCGTCGCGGCGTACTCGTCTCGACCCGACTCGGACGGAACTCCTTCTACGGGTTCGCGCCCGGTGCATCGGACATGCTGCTGGCTGGCGCACACCGGTTCGTCTCCTTCGGCATGGGCACCCAGGGCTGGGACGGACGATGGACGATCGCGCTCTTCTCGCTCAACGAGAGCGGAAGGGACCAGCGCTACTCGCTCCACTCGCGGTTGCGCTGGCTCGGCTTCGCACCGCTCTACGACGGCACGTGGGTCTCGCCTCGATCGGTCGCCGACGAGGTGCTCGAGCGCTTCCAGGAACTCGGAGTCGGCGACGTCACCGTCTTCCGAGCCGACGAGATGCCCGACTCCTCGCGTCGTCCCATCAGCGCCTGGGACCTGGACGAGACGGCGCGCACCTACACCGACTTCGTTGCCACCTACCGTCCGCTCCGCGATGCGGTCCGTCGCGGGTCTGTCGGTGCCAACCAAGCCTTGCTGGACCGGACCCGGATCATGGACACCTGGCGGAGCTTTCCCGGGATCGATCCCGACCTGCCGGCCAACCTGTTGCCGGCCGGTTGGCCGAGGCGCAGGGCCCACGAGATCTTCGTCGAGGTCTACGACGCGCTCGGTCCGCTGGCCGCGCTGCGCGTTCGTCAGATCGTCGGACGGCACTCGGACGATGCCTCGGCGATGGTCGAGTGGCACACCGCAGATGAGCTCCTCGCTCTGGGCCGAGGGGCCATCGAACGTCGTGAGCCTGGTTCGACTCCGCACGCCGCTGAACGGGGGGAGGACCGATGACGTCCGTACCCTCGCGCGAGCTACCTGACGACTTCGATCCCTCGGCCAGCGACGATCCGGTGCAGGTGCACGCTCTGTACCGCGACCTACGCGCCAGCTGCCCGGTCGCGCACAGTCAGGCCTACGGCGGCTTCTGGGCGCTGACGCGCTACGCGCAGATTCGTGAGGCTGCGCTGGACGACGCACGCTTCATCTCCTCGGTCACGGCGGTCGTACCGAGTGACCCGCGGGGCCTGCGGCGGCCACCCCTCAACCTCGACGCTCCGGCGCACACCCCATACCGTCGAGCCCTCGACAGAACCCTCCACCGAGGCCGGCTCGAAAGGCTTGAGCCGATCCTGCGTGAGCACGCCGTCAACGAGCTGCGTCCCATGATCGAGCGTGGCCACGGTGACATCGCACAGGAATTCGGAGCGCGCTTCCCCGCGTGGGTGACCACCACCTGGCTCAATCTCTCACCGGAGGTGGCTCCGGACCTCGCCCGGACCGCGGCCGACTGGGTCAGGGCGTGGCGCTCCCAGGACCGCGCGGTCGTCAACGCCAACAGCGAGCGGATGTACCAGATCGCCCGCGACCTGGTCGCCGATCGAAAGCTCAGCCCTCGGCCTCCCGAGGAGGACCCGGCCAGCTCCCTCCTGGCCGAGCGGGTCGACGGTGACCCTCTCGACTCCGAGCAGATCGTCGGCGCGCTGCGCCAGTCGTTGGTCGTCGGCATGGTGGCGCCCCCGATCATCATCGGCTCGATCGCGGTGCACCTGGCCGACGATCGGCAGCTGCAACAGGAGCTACGCTCCGAGCCCGACAAGATTCCGGCCGCGATCGAGGAGTTTCTGCGTCTTTACGCTCCGTACCGAGGCTTCGCTCGCACGGTCTCGGAGACGACGACGATCCTGGGCCGCACGATCCTCCCCGGTGAGCCGATCACGTTGACCTACGCCTCAGCGAACCGTGACAGCGATATCTTCGCGGATCCGGACGCTTTCATCATCGACCGGCCGAACGTCGCAGCCCACCTCGCCTTCGGGCGTGGCCGTCACCGCTGCCCGGGAGCGCCGATGGCTCGGATGATGCTGCGGATCGCTGTCGAGGAACTGCTGCACATGACATCGGGCTTCACAGCGGATCGTCGTACCCGGGAGGGCGCCCGCATGCCCGAGCTCGGCGTGATGTCCGCGCAGCTCCGCTTCACATGAGATCGGCGCGTCGTTCTGGCCTGTCGGCTATCAGACATGGGTGAAGGGGCACACATGTGCCCCTCCACCCATGTCTGTGCCGGTCCGCACCGCCCGACGGTGGGCGGCGGACGGCCGCCCGACCGGGCTCCACACCCATCAGGATCGGGCCTGAGCTCTAGAGCTTCAGCACCCGCCCCGCGATGACCAGGTGCACCTCGTCGCAGGCCGCTGCGAGCTCCTGGTTGACCGTGCCGAGCAGGTCGCGGAAGAGCCGCCCCGACCGATGGGCGGGTACGACGCCGAGCCCCACCTCGTTGGTCACCAGCACGGTGTCGGCGCTCCGGCGAGCGAGTGCGGCGGTGGCCTCGGCGACCAGCTCACGGACCACGGCGGTGACCTGCGCGGACGGGGCGTCCCACAGCTCGCGCTCGTCGATGACGGCCGTCAGCCAGGTGCCGAGACAGTCCACGATCACCGCACCGTCGCAGGCCAGGGCCAGGGCCGCGGCGAGGTCGTGGGTCTCCACCGTCGTCCACGACGCCGGTCGGGTGGCCTGGTGGGCGGCGATCCGGTCGGCCCAGTCCGCGTCGTCCGCCGCCGGCCCCGGCGCGACGTAGGTCACCGCTCCGGCCCCGACCAGCAGTGCCTCCGCATGCCGCGACTTCCCCGATCGCACGCCGCCGGTGACCAGGACCTTCACGCCAGCCCCCGCGCCCAGGCGAAGGCCGCGCCGACGTCGTCGACGGTCGCCACACCGGCCGCATCGACCGGCCGCCGCACCACGACCACCGGCACGCCGAGCAGCCCCGCGGCCGTCATCTTGGCCCAGGTGTAGCTGCCACCGGAGTCCTTGGTGACGAGCACGTCGATCCGGTGCGCCCGCATCAGCTCCAGCTCGCCCTCGAGCGGATAGGGGCCGCGGCTGCTGATCAGCGTCCAGGTCAGCGGCAGCGCGATCGACGGCTCGTCGACGACCCGCGCCACCGCCCTGACGCCGCCCAGTGCCGGCACGAAGCGTGCCAGCTCCTGGCGGCCCACCGTCAGGAACGGACGCGCGCCCAGGGTCGCCGCCGTCGCCGCCGCCTCGTCGTGGTCCTTCACGTAGTGCCAGGACGGGTCGGGCTCCCAGCCGGGGCGCTCCAACCGCAGCAGCGGCTTCCCGGTCGCGGCGCACGCCGCCACGGCGTTGGCCGACATTCCGCGCGCGAACGGGTGGGTCGCGTCCACCACGGCGTCGAAGCCGTCCAGCGCCGCCACCAGACCGGGGACGCCGCCGAAGCCGCCGATCCGCACCGGCCCGACCGGCAGTCGCGGCCGCGCGACCCGGCCGGCCAGGGAGGAGGTCACGTCGACACCGGCCTCGACCAGCTGGGCGGCCAGGGCGCGCGCCTCCGCCGTACCGCCCAGGAGCAGGACTCTGCGAGACGCCCCGTCCCTCGGCTCCTCAGGGACCGTCCTCACGCGACACCGCCGGGTGGGAGGACGGGCAGGCCAGAGGGCGCTCCCCGAAGAGCGAGCGAGAGCAGGCCGTCGGCGTCGAGGTGGTGCTCGACCAGGTCCCCGAGAAGGTCGAGCCGAGCCTCACGCGCCGCCGGGAACGACGCCCGCGACTCCAGGCCGAGGGCCTCGCGAAGGTAGTGGCCCCGATAGGCGTCGTCCTCGAGCCGGCCGTGCACCATCGTGCCGCTGACCGGCCCGGACGCGGCCTCCCCGCTGATCCGGCCGTGATGGATCTCGTAGCCTGCGGGCTCGTGCAGCCGCAGCGTCTTCTCGGCGTCGAAGACGGTGGCGACCTCGAGCAGCCCCAGTCCCTGGACGGTTGCGCCGAGGGCGCCCTCGATCCCGTCGGGGTCGCTGATGGTGCCGCCGAGCATCTGGCAGCCGCCGCAGATCCCGAGGACCGGCCGACCGGCCTCGGCGTGCGCGATCACGGCCCGGTCCAGGCCGCGCGAGCGCAGCCAGGCCAGATCGCTGATGGTGGCGCGGGTGCCCGGCAGCACGATCAGGTCGGCGTCGGCCAGGTCGCGCGGCGAGGAGACGAAGACGACGTCGAGGTCCGGCTCCAGCCCGAGCGCGTCCAGATCGGTGAAGTTGCTGATCCGCGGCAACCGGATCACCGCGACTCGGCGGGTACCGCTCCCGGAGCGTCGACCGTCCAGGTCGAGGGCGTCCTCGGAGTCGAGCCACAGCGACGGATCCCAGGGAAGTACGCCGAAGGTGGGCCGTCCGGTCGCTCGCTGCAGCATCTCCAGCCCGGGCGAGAGGAGCCCCAGGTCGCCACGGAACTTGTTCATCACGAACCCTGCCACCAGTGCCTGGTCCTCGGGCGAGAGCAGGGCGACCGTGCCGAGCAGAGCCGCGAAGACCCCGCCGCGGTCGATGTCGCCGACCACGATGGTCGGCAGGTCGGCGTGCCGGGCGAGACCCATGTTCACGTAGTCGCCGGCACGCAGGTTGATCTCCGCCGGGCTGCCGGCACCCTCGGCGACGATCACGTCGTAGCGCCCGGCCAGGTCGTCGAACGCCTCGTGGGCGGCGGTCGCCAGGTGTCGTCGGCCGTCCTCCCAGTCGGCGGAGGACACGGCGCCGGCGGGCTGACCCATCAGCACCACGTGGCTGCGTCGGTCGCTGCCCGGCTTGAGCAGGACCGGATTCATTGCCACCTCCGGCGTCGCTCGCGCCGCCAGCGCCTGCACCCACTGCGCCCGCCCGATCTCGGCGAACCCGTCGCCCTGCGCCACCACCATGGAGTTGTTCGACATGTTCTGCGCCTTGTACGGCGCTACCAGCACGCCGCGGCGGGCGAACGCGCGACACAGGCCGGTGGTGAGGACCGACTTCCCGGCATCCGAGGTGGTGCCCGCGACGAGAAGACCGCGCGGCCGGCTCACGACGCCTGCTCGCACGGTTCGCCAAGCCGCCAGGAGTGCATCAGGCGGCACTCGTCGTTGGCCCACCACTGCAGGTCGAGCCGGTCGAGCCGCACCGTCACCGGCAGCGTGTCGCCGAGCCGCTGGCTGACGGTGTGGGCGGTGATCGGGTCCCCGCCGGCCGAGCACGTCGAGATCTGGTCGAGGGTGAGGTGGGGAGTCGGGTCCGGGTAGACCCCGCCGTACGGCGGATGGTCGGGGAACGCCTCGGCGAGCCGCGCCGTGAGGTCGCGGACCGGCTGCTCGGGCACGGGGCGCAGGTGCAGCAGCCCGTCGTGGAAGGCGTGCACCGCACCGAGGGTGACGTCGATCGGCTCGACCTGCGCGAGCACCTCGGCCACCCGGTCCAGGTCGTGCGGGCCCGGCGCGCTCAACCACGGCCCGAGCACGGTGATGTGCGCGTGCACGAAGTCAGGGTCGGTCGAGACGAAGGACCGGTCGTAGTGCGCGGTCCGCTCGCGCACCCACGCGTCCAGCTCGGGCACGGGGAAGGCGAGCACGCTGTGCGCGCGCGGCGTCTCCACACTCATCGCGGCCCCCGCAGCAGATAGAGATCCATCACCCACCCGTCGATGGCGCGGGCGTGTTCGCGCGCCACCCGCAGCGAAGCCTCGCCGAGCTCCCCGAGGCGGCCCGACAGGAGCTGCTCGCCGGGCGCGCCGAGGTTGGCGCCGTACCAGACCTGCCAGTCCTCCAGACCCTCCAGGTCCGGCGCGGAGCCAAGCATCACCACGAGGTTGGTCTGGCCGGTGGCGATGTCCTCGCGCAGCCGTCGAGCCGTGGTCACGTGCACCGGCCTGCCGACCTCGTGCAGCACGATCCGGTGCCGGGCCGCGAGCAGCTGAGGCGCGCTGATCCCGGGGATCACGTCGAAGTCGAACCCGAGCTGCTCGACGATGCGGATCGTGGAGTCGTAGAGCGACGGATCGCCCCACACCAGGAAGCCCGCGGTGCCGCCGCGCTGCTCCAGCACGTCTCGGTACGCCGCCACTCGGGCCGCGTGCCACTCGCGCACGGCCTGGTCGTAGCCGGCGGTCGCGGTGGTGGATGCCGGATCACGGTCCCGCTCGGGGTCGGGTACGGCGACCAGCTCGACGCCGTACTCCTCGCACACCTGGCGCCGGACGGCCAGCAGCGGGTCGTCGGCGCTCTTGGCGGCGGCGACGACGTAGTCGCAGGACCGCAGCGCGTCGGCGGCCTCGGGCGTGACGTGCTGCGGTCCCATCCCGAAGCCGATGATCCGGATGGACGCCGACCGTGTCGAGGCGATCATCGATCCTCCAAGTCGCCTTCGACCTCGAGGTAGACCTGCTTCAGCGCGGCCATCACCTCGGGATCGGGCTCCTCCCACAGACCCCGCTCGGCGGCCTCGTGCAGACGCTCCACGATGCCGCGCAGCGCCCACGGGTTGGACTGGCGCAGGAACGCCTGGTTGGTCTCGTCGAGGACGTACTCCTCGGCGAGCTTCTCATACATCCAGTCGTGCACCACCCCGGCGGTGGCGTCGAAGCCGAAGAGGTAGTCCACCGTCGCGGCCAGCTCGAAGGCGCCCTTGTAGCCGTGCCGCTGCATCGCCGAGATCCAGCGCGGATTCACCACCCGGGCGCGGAAGACGCGGGCGGTCTCCTCGGCCAGGGTGCGGGTGCGGATCGCGTCGGGCGAGGTCGAGTCGCCGACGTACGCCTTGGGGTCGGAGCCGGTGAGCGCACGTACGGTGGCGACCATGCCGCCGTGGTACTGGAAGTAGTCGTCGGAGTCGGCGATGTCGTGCTCGGCCGAGTCGATGTTCTTGGCCGCGACCTTGATCCGGCGATAGTTCGTCCGCATGTCGTCGGCCGCTGGTGCGCCGTCGAGGTCGCGACCGTAGGCGAAGCCGCCCCAGGCCGTGTAGACCTCGGCGAGGTCCTTGTCGTCGCGCCAGGTCCCCGACTCGATCACCTGCAGGATGCCCGCACCGTAGGAGCCCGGCTTGGAGCCGAAGATCCGCGTCGTGGCGCGGCGGTCGTCGCCGTGGGCGGCCAGGTCGGCCCGGGTGTGGGCGCGCACGTAGTTCTGGTCGTCCGGCTCGTCGAGCGCGGCGACCAACTGCACGGCGTCGTCCAGCATCGCGACCACGTGCGGGAACGCGTCGCGGAAGAACCCGGAGATGCGCACCGTCACGTCGATCCGCGGACGGCCGAGCTCCTCGAGAGGTACGACGGTGAGGTCGCTCACCCGACGGGACTGCTCGTCCCACTGCGGTCGGACGCCGAGCAGGGCCAACACCTCGGCAACGTCGTCGCCACTGGTCCGCATCGCGCTGGTGCCCCAGACCGAGAGCCCGACCGAGGTCGGGTACTCGCCTGTCTCGTCGAGGTAGCGCTGCAGCAGCGAGTCAGCCATCGCCTGTCCGGTCTGCCAGGCCAGCCGGCTCGGCACGGCGCGCGGGTCGACGGTGTAGAAGTTACGACCGGTCGGCAGCACGTTGACCAGGCCGCGCAGCGGCGACCCGGAGGGTCCTGCGGGGACGAAGCCGCCGGCCAGGGCGTGCAGCACGGCGTCGAGCTCGTCGCTGGTGCGGGCCAGGCGCGGGACCACCTGGGTGGCGGCGAAGGTGAGCACCCGCACCACCTCGGTGTCGTCGTGCAGCGTCACCGCGACGGCAGGGTCCCAGTCGCACTTCTCCATCGCCTCGACCAGCTCGCGCGCCTGCGCCTCGAAGTAGTCGGCCTCGGCGGTCCCACCGCCGGCCGCCGAGCCTGTCGAGGCGCCGCCCCCGACGGCCTCCGGATGCCCCATCCCGAGCGCCGTCCGGAGCCCGGGCACCGCGTTGCCGACGCCGCCCCAGACCTGACCGGCACGCAGGATGGCGAGCACGAGGTTGACCCGCGCCTCGCCCTCGGGGGCACCGCCCAGGATGTGCAGCCCATCGCGGATCTGCGCGTCCTTGATCTCGCACAGCCAACCGTCGACGTGGAGCAGGAAGTCGTCGAACTCCTCGTCCTCGGGCCGCTCCTCCAGGCCGAGATCGCGGTGGAGCTGCGCGGCGTGCATCAGCTGCCAGATCTCGCCGCGGATGGCCGGCAGCTTCGCCGGGTCCATCGTGGAGATCTTGTCGTACTCCTCCAGGAGTGCCTCGAGGCGGGCGATGTCGCCGTACGACTCCGCGCGGGCCATCGGCGGGACGAGGTGGTCGACGATGGTGGCGTGCGCGCGACGCTTGGCCTGCGCCCCCTCGCCGGGGTCGTTGACCAGGAACGGGTAGATCAGCGGCAGGCTCCCCAGTGTCGCGTCCGGCCCGCAGGCGGCGGACAGCGCGGCGTTCTTCCCCGGCAGCCACTCCATCGAGCCGTGCTTGCCGAGGTGGATCACCGCGTCCGCTCCGAATCCGTGCTCCAGCCAGCGGTAGGCGGCCAGGTAGTGGTGGGTCACCGGGAGGTCGGGATCGTGGTAGATCGCGACCGGGTTCTCCCCGAAGCCGCGAGGTGGCTGGATCAGGATCACGATGTTGCCGGCCTGCAGGGTGGCGAGGACGAGCTCGTCGTCGTCGTTGACGAAGAGGCTGCCCGGCGCCTCGCCCCAGGCCGCCGTGATGGCATCGCGCAGGTCGGCCGGCAGGTCGGCGGTCCAGGCGTCGTACTCGCTCCTCGAGATTCGGACGTGGGCATCGGTCAGCTGGGCCGAGGTCAGCCACTCCTCGTCCTGCCCGCCGGCGGCGATGAGGGCGTGGATGAGCGCGTCGCCTGCCGCGGTCTCCTCGAGACCGCCCTGGAGGATCCGCGTCACCGAGTTGTCCTGGCCCAGGTCGTATCCCTCGGCGCCCAGCCGGCGCAGCAGCCGGATCGCGGAGACCGGGGTGTCCAGCCCGACGGCGTTGCCGATCCGAGCGTGCTTGGTGGGGTACGCCGAGAGCACCAGGGCCAGTCGCTTCTCGGCGTTGGGGGTGTGCCGCAGCCGGGCGTGGTTGACCGCGATGCCTGCCACCCGTGCGGCCCGCTCCGGATCTGCGACGTAGTGCGGCAACCCCTGGTCGTCGATCTCCTTGAACGAGAACGGCACCGTGGTGATCCGGCCGTCGAACTCGGGGATCGCGATCTGGTTGGCATAGTCGAGCGGGCTGATCCCGTCGTCGGACGCCTCCCACTCGGCGCGGCTGTTGGTCAGGCACAGGCCCTGCAGGACCGGGATGTCCAGTGCCGCCATCCGCTCGACGTCCCAGGCCTCGTCGTCGCCGCCCGCGCCGGCGGTCGCCGGAACCGAGCCGCCGGCCGCCAGGACGGTGACGATCAGGGCGTCGAGGGTGCCGAGGGCGTCGAAGAGGTCGTCGGGCGCGGAGCGCAGGGACCCGGCGAAGATCGGTACGCCGACGGCGTGCCCGGTCGCGTCGACGGCATTGGCCAGCGCATGGGCGAAGGAGTTGTTCCCGGATGCCTCGTGGGCGCGGTAGTAGAGCACCCCCACGCGAGGCAGCGGACGACGAGCCTGTCGAGGCGCCTCCTGCCCCTCGACGGATCGACGCCGAGCCTGAGGCGCGTAGCCCCAGGCCGGGATCGCGGCCGGCGGCTCGAAGCCGACGCCGGTCAGCAGCACCGTGTCGGAGAGGAAGGCGTGCAGCTGCGCGAGGTTCGCCGGGCCACCCTCGGCGAGGTAGCGATGCGCCTCGGCGGCGACGCCGATCGGCACCGTGGAGAGCTCCATCAGCTCCGCACTCGGCTGCTGCTCGCCCCCCAGGATGACCAGCGGCGTACCGGCCCGGCGGAGGCCATCGACGCCCGACCAGAGATCGTGCGGAGAGCCGAGCAGGCGGACCACCACGAGGTCCGCGGCAGCCGTGACGGTGGCGATCTCGACCTCGGTGGTGCGGGCCGGGTTGGCCCAGGAGTACGCCGCGCCGCTGGCCCGTGCGGAGAGCAGATCGGTGTCGGACGTGGAGAGCAGCGCGATGCGCGGGGACCGCGCAAAAGACGGCGCAAGAGACGGCGAAAGAGACGGCGAAAGAGACGGCACAGCCGGGTTCCTCCTCCGGGGTTCTCGCCCCGGCTAGCGGTCGGATGTCGGGCGCGTCAGCTGATGCAAAAGCGCCCGGCCCGCGGCCAGTGTCTGGCTGTCCCCAGCGGGGATCACAGTGGCGGAACCGCCCCGGAGTCACACCGGGTTCCTGCAGCCACGAGCGCCGTCAGCCTACGCGAGGGCGCGGCCGGCAGTGCCAATCTCGACCATCGGCGGCCCAGAGTCGGCTTGCGCGACGTCGCTCCCGAGGTAACCGGATGAGGACGCGTCGCAGATCCGTCGAAGGAAATGGCAACGTTTGCCGATGAACACAGGGATCCTGTTCGCAGGACCCCCTGTTAATCCGGGTACGGGGGGTCACTACGTCCCTGTCCGCGAGCCGTTGACCACCCTGGAGCCCTACGGATGCCGACCTCATCCGCACGCGCCGCGCAGGTGCGCGAGTGGACCTATCACCTGTTGATCCTGGCCATCGGCATCGCCGTCTTCGCGGCGGCGGTGGTCGAGGCCGACAGCAACGGTGGCGTTGGCGCGGACTTCGGCACGGCGATGCTGATCGGCGCACCGCTGATCGTGGTCATCGCCCGCTTCCCGATGGTGCTCGACAGGGGGACGGTCGGCATCGAGGTCGGCTTCGAGTCGTGCGTGCTGATGTTCCTGCTGTGCACGATGGGGAGCGCGGAGGCGGTGATCGTCTGGAGCGCGGGCACGCTGCTGACCCAGGCCCTCACGGGAAAGCGAGCGGCGGCACGGGTCTTCAACGTCGGCGTCGGCATCGTCGGCGGAGGGCTGGCCACGGTCGCGTACGACGCCGTCAACGGCGGGACCATCATCGAGTCGCCACGCGGACTCCTTGCGGTGGCAGTGGCGGCGGCGACCTACTTCATCGCCGACTACGTGCTCTCCGCCGTGGCGGTGACGATCTCCACCGGTGCGCCACTCAGATCCACCCTGGTCCAGACCGGCACGGTGCTGGCGATCGCCTGCTTCGTCCCGCTGGACTCCCTCGGCTACCTCGCCGCGGTGGTCGCACGGGCCACCCCGTCGTGGACCCTGATCCTGTTCGGCATCCCGCTCGTCACGCTCCTGATCGCCACCCGCGCAGTGACACGTGGGCGGGAGAACGCCCGCCGACTGACGGTGCTCTTCGAGGCGGCCGGCCGGGCGCAGTCGCTGGCCGACCGACAGGCGGTGACCGATGCGCTGCGCCGCGACGCGGCCGAGCTGCTGCAGATGAAGGACGTTCAGATGCGGACCTCGGCTCCGGCCGAGAGCGAGATCGGCGTCGAGGTGCAGCTGGGGGAGGAGACGGTCTGGCTGGTGGCGCGCGCCGTGCACCGCGCCCGCGCCACTGTCACCGGCGATCAGCAGGCATTGCGGACGCTGGCCGCCGTCGCCTCCGACGCGATCGCGCGGATCGAGCTGATCGACGAGATGCTGCACCTCGCCCGGCACGATCCGCTCACCGACCTGCCCAACCGCGCCATCCTGCTGGACCGGGTCACCCACGCCCTCGAGCGCGCCCGTCACCAGCGCACACAGACAGCGTTGCTCTTCTTGGACCTCGACGGGTTCAAGCCTGTCAACGACCGGTTCGGGCACGGGGCCGGCGACCTGGTGCTGGTCGACATCGCCGGTCGGTTGCGCGAGTGCGTGCGCGAGAGCGACACGGTGGCGCGGCTGGGCGGCGACGAGTTCGCGGTGCTGATCGAGGACGTCGACCCCCGCGACGTACCCGCGATGTGTCATCGGATCCTTGCGGCCGTGGAGGAGGGTGCGGTCGTCGGCGGCCAGGTCGTGCGGCTCGGCGTCAGCGTCGGGGTCGCCTATGCCCGAGGTAGCGACACCGCCGCCAGCCTGCTGCGCAACGCCGACCTGGCGATGTACGAGGCGAAGGCGGGCGGCAAGGGACGGTGTGTCGAGTACAAGCCGACGATGGGCCGGGCCCGCGTCGAGCGGCTCGAGTTGATCGACGACCTGCGCGGCGCGGTCGAGGCCGAGCAGATCGAGGTCGTCTACCAGCCGGTGCTCGAGGTCGCGACCGGTCGGATCGTCGGCGCCGAGGCACTGGCCCGTTGGCATCGCGGCGGGGTCCCGGTACCGCCGGACGTCTTCATCAGCATCGCCGAGGAGACCGGGCTGATCATCGCGCTGGGCGAGGCGGTGCTGCGCCGGGTCGCAGCCGATGCCGCCGCCATCCGTGCCATCGACGACGGCCACGGCGACCCGCTCTCGCTCAGCGTCAACATCTCGGCTGCCCAGCTGCGCAGCCCGGGCTTCATCGACACCGTCAGGCGTGCCGCCGAGGCCGCCGAGGGGACGCACCTGGTCCTGGAGATCACCGAGCGCCAAGGCGTCGATCTGACCGGTGAGGTGCTGGCGGTGATGCGGGCGATCGCCGACATGGGCGTGCGCTTCGCGATCGACGACTTCGGCGTCGGCTTCTCCTCGATCAGCTACCTGCACGACCTGCCGGCGAGCGTGATCAAGGCCGACGCCGCACTGTCCGCGGACGTCGACCACGACGATCGCGCCCGCGGCCTGCTGCGCTCGGTGATGGAGATGGGCCGCACCTTGGGGTTCCTCGTGGTGATCGAGGGGATCGAGCGGGAGGCCCAGCTCGCCGTCGTCATGCAGGATGCGCCGTACAGCCTGGTGCAGGGCTACCTGCTGCACCGTCCGATGCCGCTCGCCGACCTGGTCGCTCTGCTGAGCGGGGCGCCGGTCGCCCAGCAGCTGCAGCGCTGAGCACCTTGATCCGGCAGTCTCAGATGTCCTGAGACATCGCAAAGGACACCGACGTCTTTGCGGGACAGCAACGAGGATTTCGCCGTCTCCGCACTCCTCTGCGCGATGATGTTGGGCAGGACCCCGAGCCGGAGGAGGCAGGGTGGCGGTGCCGGCGGCGGAAGACCTGAGCCTGAGACGACGTGCCGTGCACTTCGGATGGCTGACCGCCATCCTCGGTGCCCTCGCTCTCGGGTTGTTGGCCGTGGCGATCGTCCTGGGACGCACCGGTGACAGCGGACCGCAGTTGCGGCAGGCGCTGGTGCCCCTCAACGTCCAACTCGAGAACCCTGGCGGATGGGTGATAGCCGCAGTGGCGCTCCTCGTCGCTGCGACGTTCGTCGGCCTGGCCGAGCTGCAGACGGCGACGGCGATGCGGGTGCTGGCCCCAGACCGGCGCGTGCCTCCGCCGCTGCCGCCGACGGTCCGTCGTGCCCGCCGGATGCTGCTGTGGCCCGTGGAACCGGAGCTGGAGAGCGTTGAACACCTCCGCGACCTTCCGCCCGGGGTTCTTCCCACCTCCAACGAGCTGCCGGCTGCCACGGTTCTGCGGTGCACCGTCCTGATCCCAGCGCACAACGAGGAGGCGATCCTCGGCCTTACGTTGGCGTCGCTCGCAAAGCAGACTCGGCCACCGGACCGGGTGGTCGTGGTCGCGGACAACTGCACCGATCGGACCGTCGAGGTCGCTCGGGCACACGATGTCGAGGTGTTCGCGACGGTGGGGAACGCCGAGAAGAAGGCGGGGGCGCTCAACCAGCAGCTTGTGCGCTTGCTTCCCGACGCCGAACGTCGAGACGTCGTCATGGTGATGGACGCTGACTCCACCGTCGCGCCGGTGTTCTTGGAGGTTGCGCTCGGTCTGATGGAAGTGGACCCGAGCCTGACGGCCGTCGGCGGCCTGTTCTACGGCGAGAACGGCGCTCGGCTGGTCGGCCAGCTCCAACGCAACGAGTACACCCGGTACCAGCGCCTGGTCGCGCGCAAGCGCGGCCGGGTGTTCGTTCTGACCGGGACCGCATCCGTGATCCGGTCCTACGCGTTGCGTGCCGTCGCGGAGGCGCGAGGCCCGTTGATCCCGGGCCGACCGGGACAGGTCTACGACACGCTCGCGATGACCGAGGACAACGAGCTCACGTTCGCGTTGAAGACGCTGGGTGCCCGCATGACATCCCCGCCCGAGTGCCGAGTGACCACCGAGATCATGACCTCCTACCGAGACCTGTGGCGTCAGCGCCTGAGGTGGCAGAGGGGCGCGCTGGAGAACATCGGCGCCTACGGCCTGACCAGGGCCACCGCGCAGTACTGGGGTCAGCAGCTGGGCCTCGCCTACGGGTTGATCGCCCTCCAGTCGTACTTCCTGCTGATGGGCGTGACTCTCCTGGCCGCAGACAGCATCCGGGTGTCGCCGTTCTGGGTGGCGATCGCGATGATCTTCGTCGTCGAGCGGATCGTCACCGCGTGGCGAGCCGGCTGGCCGGGCCGTGCAGTCGCGTTCCCCATCGTTCTCGAGCTCGGCTACGCGGTGTTCCTGCAGGTGTGCTTCGTCACGTCGTTCGTGCAGATCATGGTCGGGCGGAAGGCAGGCTGGAACGACGTCCCACGTCCGACAGCGCCGGTTCTCCTGGCTCCGTGGCTGGTCGTCTCGGGGTTCACGGTGTGGGGCATCCTGCTCCCGACGACCGTCCTGACCAGCGACTGGTACGCCGTCCTGGCTTACTGGGTCGGCTTCAACACGTTGGTGTTCGCCTTCCTCAGCCTCCTGCACATGCTTCCGCCTCTGCATCTGCGTCGACGCGCCGGCGGGGTACCTGCACGGCAGAGTCCCACGGGGACCGACGTCAGTTAGGCACGACCCGACCTGCCCACGGCTGCCGGACCGTGACACCCCGGCTGCGTCAAGCCGCGTGACGGCGGGGCGAAGGTGACAGATGATGGGAACGGACTCAGCGACTCGGGAGAGGGCATGAGCGACAGCGAGCTCTTCGATCAGCTCGTTCGGGCGACCGGCGAGGCGGTCTGGAACTGGTCCTTCGACGGGCCGCTCGAATGGCACGACTCGCCCTACAGCTCCACGCTGGGCATCACCGGGCTTCTCGGCCATACGACCGTGGATGGCTGGATCGAGCGCCTCCATCCGGACGAAGCCACGCGGGTGATCGACAGCCTGGCGCGAGCACGCAGAGAGCCGGAGCGACTGTGGTCCGAGGAGTATCGGCTGCGTCGTGACGACGGCGGATATGCGTGGGTCCGGGGACGCGGCAGTGTTATCAGCGATGCGAGTGGCATGCCGGTGCGGATGGTCGGCACCATCCGCGACGTCACCGCGGAACGCGACGCAGAGCGGCGGCTGCACGAGGCCGTCGACTACACCGACGCCCTGTTCCAGAGCCTTCCCGGCGCGTTGTACCACGTCGGTTCCGATCGGCTCTTCGTTCGGTGGAATGCCGCTCTGTGCGAGATCACCGGCTATTCCGACGAGGAGCTGGGCGGGATGACGGGGACCGAGTTGTTCGCGCCGGAGGACCGGCCCATGGTCCTCGCCGCCATCGAGCGGGTCTTCGCCTCGGGCTACGACCAGGCCTGGGCCGACCTCCGGTGCAAGGACGGCCGCCGGCTGCCGTACTTCTTCACGCGCAGACGCTTCACCCACAACGGCCAGGTGGGGTACGTCGGGATCGCGCTCTCGATGGCCGAGCAGGTCGCCCTGCAGCAGCGGCTGCAGCACGAGGCCACCCACGACTCCCTCACCGGGCTGGCCAACCGCGCCCTGCTGCAGAAGGAGCTCGCCGGAGCGATCGAGGCCGCCCGACGCGACGGTCACCTCGTCGCCCTCCTCCACATCGACCTGGACCGGTTCAAGATCGTCAACGACGGCTTCGGGCACCCGTTCGGCGACGTCGTCCTTCAAGCTGTCGCCCGCCGACTGCTCAGCCTGGTGTGCCCGGAGGACACCGTGGTGCGGATGGGAGGCGACGAGTTCCTCATCCTTACTCCGCAGGTCGACCGGATCGAGGACATCGAAGAGATGGCGCAGCGCCTGGTCGATTCCTTCGCCGAGCCGTTCATGGTCGAGGGGCGCCGCATCTACCTGACCGGCAGCATCGGGATCACGTTCTACCCGCGAGACGGCGTCACCGGTGCCGAGCTGATCGACAACGCCGACATGGCGATGTATCACGCCAAGGCGGCCCGAAGCGCCTTCCGCGTCTTCGCTCCGCAGATGGCCGAGAAGGCGCAACGACGTACCGAGATGGAGATCGACCTCCGTGTCGCGGCCCAGGAGGGTCAGCTCTGGTTGGCCTTCCAGCCCAAGGTGGACTTGGAGCACGACGCCATCACCGGCTGTGAGGCGCTGCTGCGCTGGGACCACCCGAAGCACGGCCCGATCTCACCGGCCGACTTCATCCCCATCGCCGAGGACTCCGGCCTGATCCTGCCGATCGGGGAGTGGGTGTTGGAGACGGCCTGTCGGCAGGGCCGCGCCTGGCTGGACGCCGGACTTGATCCGATGTCGATCGCGGTCAACATCTCAGCCGCGCAGCTCTTCCAGAACGATCCCGTCGCTTGGGTGAGCGATACGTTGGAGCGCACCGGCTTCCCCGCCGACCTGCTCGAGCTCGAGCTGACCGAGTCGCAGCTGGCACAGGACGTGGAGACGGCCATCGCTGTCTTCCGCAAGCTGCAGGGACTCGGTATCAAGCTGGCCATCGACGACTTCGGTACCGGCTACTCCAGCCTCGAGTATCTGCGCCGCTTCGACGTCACCTCTCTCAAGATCGACCGCTCCTTCGTCGAGGGGATGCTGGCCGAGCCAGGTGACGCCGCCATCGTGCGGGCCGCGATCGCCTTGGCGCACGCGTTCGGGCTGTCGGTGATCGCCGAGGGCGTGGAGACCGAAGCGCAGCAACGCTTGCTCCGAGACCTTCACTGCGACCAGATCCAGGGCTACCTCGTCGGCCGGCCGGTCCCCGCCGACGAGTTCGCAGCGCTGCTGCAGCACCGCTAGGAGTATCTGCAGCCAGCCCGAACCGCGACTACCAGCCCACCGGACGACCACCCGGACCCACCCAGAAACGACGAACGGACCTACGTTTCCGTAGGTCCGTTGTCGCCGATGTCCTGAGACATCACAACGCGCCTTCGGCAGGATTCGAACCTGCGACACCTGGTACCGGAAACCAGTGCTCTATCCCCTGAGCTACGAAGGCATGCACTGTGAGCAGTGCGAGAGCGACCCTACAGCCACCGGGGGAGGAGGGTGAAACCGGGCACGTTCCGATGGGCGTCCCGCGTCGGCTCGGCGGCACGGACCGGGCGACCAACCGGACAGGCGTCCAGCGGCGGTATATCGGTGCGAGGGTTAGGCACCCGCGCCGATAGGCTTGACCGGTGACTCCCGAACAGCTCTCCACAGCGATCGTCGACGTACTGACGACGCTGTCGGACGAGGGTGCCCTCGCCCTCCCCGACGGTGTCCCGACCAACGTGACGGTGGAGCGACCCCGGCAGAAGGGTCATGGCGACTATGCCACCAACGTCGCGATGCAGCTGGCGAAGAAGGCTCATACCAACCCCCGTGCGCTGGCCGAGCTGATCGCCACCGGGCTCAAGGGCGTCGACGGCGTCGCGGACGTCGAGATCGCTGGTCCCGGCTTCCTCAACATCACCGTGGAGGCGGGCGCCCAGGGCGTGCTCGCCGCCGAGATCGTCGCTGCGGGTGCCGGCTACGGCCACACCAACACCCTCAAGGGCCAGCGGATCAACGTCGAGTTCATCTCGGCCAACCCCACCGGGCCGCTGCACCTCGGCCACACCCGCTGGGCAGTGCTCGGCGACGCCATCGGTCGGGTGCTCTCGGCCGCCGGCGCTGAGGTGACCCGCGAGTTCTACATCAACGACCGCGGCGTGCAGATGAACCACTTCGCGGACTCGCTCATCGCCTCGGCGACCGGGCAGCCCAAGCCCGAGGACGGGTACGCCGGCGCCTACATCGACGAGTTGGCCGCGGCGGTCGCTGCTGCCGCGCCGGGCATCTTCGACCTGCCCGAGGATGAGCGCAGGACCGCGGTGCGGGCCAAGGGCTACGAGCTGCAGCTCAAGGAGCAGCAGGACCAGCTCGCGTTCTTCAACACCCACTTCGACGTGTGGTTCTCCGAGCTGTCCCTGCACGACAGCGGCGACGGGTCGGGCGGCGTGCCGGACACACTCAAGCGGCTCAAGGATCTGGGCCACGTCTACGAGGAGGGTGGCGCGCTGTGGATGCGCACCACCGACTTCGGCGACGACAAGGACCGCGTCCTGATCAAGTCCGACGGCGAGCTGACCTACTTCGCCTCCGACACCGCCTACTACCTCAACAAGCGCGCCCGCGGCTTCGACCGCTGCCTCTACCTGCTCGGCGCCGACCACCACGGCTACGTCGGCCGGCTCAAGGCGATGGCGTCCTGCGTGGGTGACGATCCCGCGCAGACCCTCGACGTACTGATCGGGCAGCTGGTCAAGATCCTGCGCGACGGTGCGGAGTTGAAGCTCTCCAAGCGGGCCGGCACGATCGTCACGCTGCACGAGCTGGCCGAGGAGATCGGCGTGGACGCGCTGCGCTACTCGCTGGCGCGCTATCCCGCCGACAGCCCGCTGACCCTCGACGTCGCGGAGATCACCAAGGCCTCCAACGACAACCCGGTCTACTACGTGCAGTATGCGCACGCCCGCACCTGCCGGATGCTGGCCAACGCGGCCGACCTCGGCATGGTGCTCCCGACCGGGGACGACTTCGACCCGAGCCAGCTCTCGCACCAGCGCGACGGTGAGCTGCTGCGAGCGCTGGCGGAGTTCCCGCGGGTGGTGGCCAGCTCCGCCGAGCTGCGCGAGCCGCACCGGATCGCCCGCTACCTCGAGGACACCGCGTCGACCTTCAACAAGTGGTACGACACCAAGGAGTGCCGCATGCTGCCGCAGGGCGACGACGCGGTGACCTCGGCCAACCTGGCCCGGATGGTGCTGGTGGTGGCGACCCAGACCGTCATCCGCAACGGTCTCGGCATGCTCGGCGTGACCGCGCCCGAGCGGATGTGACGGGCCGGATGGCCAGCCACGCCAGCCCGGGCAGCTTCACCGGCACCTCGCCGGTGTGGCTGCGCGAGCCCGAGGACGTCAACGCGCTCGTGCCGGTGCTGTGGTCGCGTACCGCGGAGAAGGTCGACGGCGTCCTGCGCATCGGCGGCCTCTCGGTCGCCGACCTGGTCGCCAACGTCAACACTCCGGCCTACGTCCTCGACGAGGACGACTTCCGCAGCCGCGCCCGCGCCTTCCGCGACGGCTTCGAGGGGTACGACGTCTACTACGCGGGCAAGGCCTTCCTCTCCACGGCGGTCGCACGCTGGGTGGCCGAGGAGGGGCTGTGCCTCGACGTCTGCTCCGACGGTGAGCTGACCGTCGCGCTGCGCGCGGGCGTGGACCCGGCCCGGATCGGCTACCACGGCAACAACAAGTCCGCGATGGAGCTGCGTCGTGCCGTGCACGCCGGCGTCGGCCGGATCATCGTGGACTCCTACGCCGAGATCGAGCGGCTGGCCGATGTCGCCGCCCAGCTCGGCGTCGTGCAGCCGGTGATGGTCCGAGTGACGGCCGGTGTGGAGGCGCACACCCACGAGTTCATCGCGACCGCACACGAGGACCAGAAGTTCGGCTTCTCGATCAGTGCCGGCGCCGGCTTCGAGGCCGCGCGGCGCGTGGTCGGGGCGAGCAGCCTGGAGCTGCGCGGCCTGCACAGCCACATCGGCAGCCAGATCTTCGACACCTCCGGCTGGGAGGTCGCCGCCAGGCGCGTCCTGGGTCTGCACGCCAAGGTCGCGGCCGAGCTCGGCCACCCCATGCCGGAGCTGGACCTCGGCGGCGGCTTCGGCATCGCCTACACCACCCAGGACGACCCTGCGACGCCGGCGGACCTGGCCGCGCAGATCACCCGGATCGTGGCAGGGGAGTGCGCCGCGCTCGGCATCGACGTACCGCACCTGTCGATCGAGCCCGGGCGCGCCATCGTCGGCCCGGCGATGTGCACCGTCTATACCGTGGGCACGGTCAAGGAGGTCAGCCTCGACGGCGGCGCCGCCCGCACCTACGTCAGCGTCGACGGCGGGATGAGCGACAACATCCGCCCGGCCCTCTACGACGCCGACTACTCCTGCACGCTGGCTTCGCGCTCGTCCGCCGCCACACCGGTGCTCGCGCGGGTCGTGGGCAAGCACTGCGAGTCGGGCGACATCGTGGTCAAGGACGAGTTCCTGCCCGGCGACATCGGACCCGGAGACCTGATCGCCGTGCCCGGCACCGGAGCCTACGGCCGCTCGATGGCGTCGAACTACAACCACGCGCTGCGCCCGCCCGTGGTGGCGGTCAAGGACGGCTCTGCCCGGGTGATCGTGCGCCGCGAGACCGTGGACGACCTGCTCGCGACCGACGTCGGCTGAATCCGCGTCGCTCATAGGACGTCGAGCATCGGGTACCGGTTGATCTCCGACAGCAAGGAGGCAACCGATGGGTTTCGACGACAAGCTGGAGAACAAGGCCGATGAGCTCAAGGGCGAGGCCAAGGAGCGGTACGGCGGCGCCACCGGCGACGAGAGCAAGCAGGCCGAGGGCAAGGCCGACAAGGCCAAGGCCGACATTAAGCAGGCCGCTGAGAAGGTCAAGGACGCGTTCAAGTGACGCTCAGTTGAGCGTCGATCGATGAGCCCGTGGGGCGGCCGTTAGTCGGCCGCTCCACGGCTCTCGAGGTGGTCTCGATGTGGTTCTCGATCATCGAGATCGACTCGCTCCGCCATCGACAGGCCCTGGCTTCGCCGGGGCCTGTTGCCATCGAACGGCGCCGGCACCGTCGACGGCGAGCTCGTCGTCGGGGTTGTAGAGCGCGCACGCCGACAGCGACAGGCAGCCGCAGCCGATACAGCCGTCCAGCGAGTCGCGCAGCCGCTCCAACAGGCGGATCCGGTCGTCGAGGTCGGCACGCCAGGCGGCCGAGAGCCGAGCCCAGTCGGCCTTGGTCGGGGTCCGTCCGCCCGGCAGCGTCTCGAGCGCGGCACGGATCTGCGCGAGCGGGAGTCCCAGCCGTTGCGAGACCCGGATGAAGGCCAGTCGCCGCAGTACGTCGCGGTGGTAGCGCCGCTGGTTGCCGCTCGTGCGCCGCGACTCGATCAGCCCCTCGCGCTCGTAGTAGTGCAGCGTCGGCACGCTCACCCCAGCGCGCGCCGCCACCTCGGCGGGCGTCAGCTCGTGTCGGCGGATCGACTCGTGTTCGGTCATCCTTGTCCCTCCCCGATCGGTCCCTCTTCGACTGTCCCTTCGGTCACTTGACCTCAACCTAGCTTGAGGTTGTCGGATGGCGACATGACCATCGAGACGACAGGCATCGGCGACCAGACCCTCGAGGAGGCCTACGAGCGTCTGCACCGGACCGGGCCGGAGTTCGACGGCGGGCTCAGCAACCACGGCCCGATGGCGGTGGAGGCGCTGGTGCGGCACGGCCACGAGGACGACGTCGGGCAGTGGGTCGACGGCTACCGGCGTCGGCTGACCGAGCCGCCGCGGCCCTCCGAGCGGATCACCGCCGAGACCTGGCGGGCGGCGCTGGGCGACATCCGAAGGCTGGGCGACTGGCCGGTCTGGTTCGCTGAGCAGCTGCAGGAGAAGCCGTGGGGCGACGTACTCGCGACGTGGTGGCCGCGGCTGCTGCCCGGCATCGCCGCCGGTGCCACCCACGGTGCCATCCGCACCGGCCACGCCGTGCGTGCCCTGCGTGAGGGCGGCGAGACGCCGGCACGGCTCGACGAGCTCGCCCAAGCTCTCGGCTACTGGGCGACCCGCTGGCTCCCGGTGCCCGCGACGGCCGGTCCGACCGGCCGGCTCGCGCTGGAGACCGCGCTCGCGCTGGTCCCGACCGTCCCGGAGCAGTACGGCGGCATCAGCCACCGGCTCGCACAGCTCACCGAGCTGCCCGGTTGGGCCGATGCCCAGCAGCGCGTCCTGCCGCCGGTCGCCGCGGAGGAGGCCGAGACCTGGCTGGCGGCGCTGGTGACGGCGGCCGTGCACCGCTACGCCACCCACGCCCACGGCAACCCGGTGATGCTGGTGCACGCCGCGACCGCACCCAACGCCGTCCTGCGCACGCTGCCGTCGCTACCGCGCGAGCTGTGGGTGTGCAGTGCGGTGACGGCGTGGTCGGCCGCCGCCGCGATCCACGCCGCCTACGCGCCTTCCGAGGGTTTCGCCGTCGGACGTCCGGTCGACGGCCCCGACGAGGTCTTCGCGCGCGCCGTAAGGCACGGCGACGAGCACGCCATCAAGCTGGCCGACACCGCCCTCGACGTGCACGCCTGGACCGGCGACCCGCTCGCCCTCGCCGCCGCACTGCGTGCGCTGGAGCTGATCGAGGCCGTCTGAGTGGGGCGGACGAGCGGTGACTCAGCGTGCCATCTCGGCCTTCGGCGCGTGGTCCACGACGGTCGTGGTCACCGATGTCAGCATCGTGGTCTTGTCCCGATCCATCCCGGGTACGTCGGGGAAGTCGGGGTCGGTCCCGCGTTCACCGACGTACTGCCCCGTCCGGGCGTCGAAGATCATCTGAAAGTGGCTGCCGCGGGCCCCGATCGCAATGCCGGCGCGTCCGTCGAGCGTGGTCACGCCTTGCTGGACTGCCATGCCAGGTGTCGCGGCGAGGGCGCTGAAGAGCGCGCTCCGGATGGCAGCGGGTGCCAGGCCGCTACGCAGCACCTCGCTGTAGACCTCCTCGAACTTGTACGCCAGCCCGGAGCCCTCGCTGTGATCTGACTTCTGGATGGCCGCGAGCAGGGCTTGCGGGTTGCGGGGTAGCTCCGCGTACCAGTGCGGGTCATAGGTCTTGACGTACGTCCCGACGCCGTGCAAGGCCTCGCTCGGCTGCTGATGGGTGCGGGTCGGCGTGCCCTGGTCCAGGAAGTCGGTGCTGTTGTTGCGCAGCACTTTGGTCCCTTCGCGGAATGTCCAGGGGGCGTCCACGTCGTGCGGGATCCAGATAGTCCGGGTGTACTGCTCTTCGCTCACCTCGGGACGCCCGTCCTCGCCGACCAGGGTCTTTCCGTTGGTCCCGCCAGCGATGCCCCAGCTCCGTTGGACCAGCGTGATCCTCAGGTACTGCCCCGGCCCGACGACCGGGTCGTGCTGCGCGAGTGCCGCGTGCGCCGCCCGCTCGAAGACGGCGGCAGCAGCAGGAGCGCCGCCCACCTCACGGTCGCCGAGGCGGACCGTCACGGCACCGGCGGCGACGACGGAGGCCGCCACTCCGACAGCGACGGCGTACCGCAGTCGACGCCGGCGCCGGGCCGAGGTGACCTTCGCGCGCATCGTCTCGGTGGTGGCCGCTCGGCGTACGGCGACGCGCGCCGCGATCAGCGCCTCCTCGGCCGCCGGCGGCACCTGACCGGCGCGCTCGAGCTCGGTCCAGGGGTCTGTGGGCTGGGTGTCGGTCGGGGTCATGACTGCGGGCCTCCGGGGACGGTGGTGGCGGATATGTTCCAAGCGGTGGTGATGCGCGCGCGGGCCCTGTGCAGCCGCGAGCGGGCGGTTCCGGCTGGGATGCCGAGCACGGCGGCCGCTTCGCTGGGGGTGAGCTGCTCCCAGGCGATCACCAGGAGCACTTCGCGCTCCTCGACCGGAAGGGCGGCCAGGGCATCGCGGAGCGCGTGGGCGGTGCCGGCAGCGTCGAGTCTCCGGTCGACGGCGTCCCAGTCATCGAGGTAGGCGTCGCCGGGGGAGTCGGGCGTGCCGGCCGCGCTCGCCACGGCCACCGGTGACTCGCGCACGCTGCTGCGCAGGTGGCTGAAGAGCACGTGGCGAGCGATGCCGAACATCCATGCCGCGACCTCCGCACGGCTCTCGTCGTACTGGTGCCGACCGCGGAAGGCGGCCAGCCAGACCTCGCTGAGCAGGTCGTCGGCATGCTCGGGGGCTCGCCGGCGCAGATAGGCGTGCACGCGGGGACCCAGCGAGGTGACGAGCTCCTCGAAGGCATGCGGGTCGCGCAGCGATCTCGCCACGATGTCGGGGTCGGACACGTACCTCTCCTGTCCGGGCCGGAGGGCCCACACCGGATTCTTCGCGAAGCGGCGGCGTAGCGTTCGCGCCGCCGCGCCGGGACCGGGTCCCGATGGGTGTCCACAGTCACGAGTTGGTTCCGCCGCCGGCGTCCGTCGCCGATACTCTTGGCCGGTGAGCACTCAACCCGTGGCCCCCGCCTCCGCCGCCGGCTCGCGCCCCTTGGGCGTGGCCCTACTGGGCTGCGGTGTCGTCGGCTCCCAGGTGGTCCGGCTGCTGCACGAGCAGGCCGACGACCTGGCGGCGCGGATCGGCGCCCCGGTCGTGCTCAAGGGCGTCGCCGTACGCCGCCTGGATGCTCCCCGCGATGCCGACGTGCCCGCTGGCCTGCTCACCACCGATGCGGCCACCCTCGTCGCGCGCGACGACGTCGACATCGTGGTCGAGGTGATCGGTGGCATCGAGCCGGCCCGCGCGCTGATCCTGTCTGCGCTGGAGAGCGGCGCCAGCGTCGTCACCGCCAACAAGGCGCTGCTGGCCGAGGACGGCGCCACCCTCTTCGAGGCCGCCGAGAAGGCCGGTCGCGACCTCTACTACGAGGCCGCCGTCGCCGGTGCCATCCCGATCCTGCGCCCGCTGCGCGACTCGCTCGCCGGTGACCGGGTGACCAAGGTGATCGGCATCGTCAACGGCACCACCAACTACATCCTGGACAAGATGGACACGTTCGGGTCCGGCTTCGCCGAGGCACTGGCCGAGGCCCAGGAGCTGGGCTATGCGGAGGCCGACCCGACCGCCGACGTGGAGGCGTTCGACGCCGCTGCCAAGGCCGCGATCCTGGCCAGCCTGGCCTTCCACACCCGGGTGACCGGCAGCGACGTGCACCGCGAAGGCATCTCGGACGTCACCGCCGCCGACGTCGCCTCTGCCAAGGACATGGGCTGCGTGGTCAAGCTCCTGGCCATCGCCGAGCTCAAGGAGGACGCCGACGGCCAGAGCGCCGTGAGCGCCCGGGTCCACCCGGCGATGATCCCCAGGGAGCACCCGCTGGCGAGCGTGCGCGACGCCTACAACGCCGTCTTCGTCGAGTCCGAGGCCGCCGGGCAGCTGATGTTCTACGGCCGCGGGGCCGGTGGCGCCCCGACCGCCAGTGCTGTCCTCGGTGACCTCGTCACGGTCGCGCGCAACCTGGTGGCCGGCACCAAGGGCGTCGCCGCGTCGGCGTACGCCGCCCGGGCCGTGCTGCCGATGGGGGAGACGCTGACCCGCTACCACGTCGCCATCGACGTTGACGACCGGGCGGGCGTGCTCTCGGCGGTCGCGCTGGCCTTCGCCGAGCACGGCGTCTCGATCCAGACCGTGCGTCAGGAGGGCCGAGGCGCCGACGCGCAGCTGGTGGTCGTCTCGCACACCGCGACCGACGCCCAGCTCAGCGCGACGGTCGACCGGCTCCGCACCATGGACATCGTGCGTGACGTCACCTCGGTGATGCGCGTGGAGGGAGAAGAATGAGCACCACTCACCAGTGGCGGGGCCTGATCGAGGAGTACCGCGAGCTGCTCGACATCCCGGCGGCGACGCCGGCGATCACCCTCGGCGAGGGCGGCACGCCGCTGGTCCACTCCGAGTGGCTCTCCGGCGTCACCGGCGGTGACGTCTGGATCAAGGTCGAGGGCGCGAACCCGACCGGTTCGTTCAAGGACCGCGGCATGACCGCCGCCATCTCGGTGGCGGTGCACGAGGGTGCCAAGGCCTGCGTCTGCGCCTCGACAGGCAACACGTCGGCTTCGATGGCCGCGTACGCCGCCAAGGCCGGCCTCACCCCGATCGTCCTCGTGCCGGACGGCAAGATCTCGGCCAGCAAGATGGCTCAGGCGCTGGTGCACGGCGCTCAGGTGCTGCGGGTGCGCGGCAACTTCGACGACTGCCTGAAGATGTCGCGCGGGCTCGCCGAGCACTACCCGGTCGCGCTGGTCAACAGTGTCAACCCTGTCCGTCTGGAGGGTCAGAAGACCGCCTCCTTCGAGGTCGTCGACCGGCTCGGCGACGCTCCGGACTTCCACCTGATGCCGATCGGCAACGCCGGCAACATGAGTGCCTACTGGCTCGGCTACACCCAGTACCTCGCGGCAGGCAAGGCCACCAGGACCCCCGTCATGCGGGCGTTCCAGGCAGAGGGTGCCGCGCCGCTGGTGCTCGGTCGCCCGGTCGAGCACCCGGAGACCCGCGCCACCGCGATCCGGATCGGCAACCCTGCCTCCTGGAAGCTGGCCGAAGCGGCCAAGGCCGCCTCGGGCGGTCGGTTCAAGGCGCTCTCCGACGACCAGATCCTGGCCGCCCAGGCGGAGTTGGCCCGTCGCGACGGCATCTTCGTCGAGCCCGCCTCCGCCGCGGGTGTGGCCGGTCTGCTCGCCGACGTCGCCGCGGGTGACTCCTACGCGGGCAAGGTCACCGTCATCACCGTCACCGGTCATGGTCTGAAGGACACGGTCACCGCGCTCGAGTACTTCGGCGAGGTGCCGGACGTGGTCGTGGACGCCGACATCGACGCCGCGGCCGCGGCCGCCGGCCTGATCTGACCGGCGGGATCACCTCGATGGGGAAGACGTTCGTTGCTGCGCCTGTCACCATCACGGTGCCTGCCACCTCGGCCAATCTGGGCCCCGGGTTCGACTCGCTCGGCCTCGCCCTCGACCTGCGAGACACGCTGGTCGGCGAGGTGCTGCCGGCGGGCCTCGAGGTCGAGGTCAGCGGCGCGGGCTCCGAGGCGGTGCCGCGCGACGAGTCCCATCTGGTGGTGCGTTCGATGCGGGCCGCGTTCGAGGTGCTGGGGGAGCAGCCCCCGGGGCTGCGGCTGAGCTGCCGCAACGTCATCCCGCATGCCCGCGGCCTGGGCTCCTCCTCAGCGGCCATCGTGGGCGGCATCGTGCTCGCCCGCGCGCTGGTCGCCGACGGGGTCGCACGGCTCGACGACGACGCCGCGTTCCGGCTGGCCGCCGAGATCGAGGGTCATCCCGACAACGTCGCCCCTGCGATGTACGGCGGTTTCACCATCTCCGGGCACGAGGCTGATGCGTTCTACTCCGTGCCCTCGCCGGTCGCCGCCGGCATCGGCGCGGTGGTCTTCGTCCCGCCCACCGGCGTGGAGACCAAGGTCGCCCGTGGGCTGCTGCCCGCGACGGTCCCGCACGCCGATGCCGCAGCCGATGCCGGTCGCACCGCCCTGCTCGTGGCCGCGTTGGCCTGTCGGCCCGACCAGCTGCTGCGCGCCACCCGGGACTACCTTCACCAGGACTATCGCCGCCCGGCGATGCCGGAGTCGCTGGCTCTGGTGGACGCGCTGCGCGCCGACGGCGTACCTGCTGTCGTGTCCGGCGCCGGCCCCACCGTGCTCGCCCTCGTCGACGGTGGGGACGCCCGCGCGCTCCTCGCCCGTACGCCGCAGGGCTGGACCTGCCACGCCCTCGACATCGACCCGACCGGCGCGCGGGTCGAGGAATGATTCACGCCACACCAGTGCTACATTGATCAAGCGCTGACGATGTCGGCGTAGTACCCAACTGTGCAGCGGCACTCATCTGCTCTGCCTCGAAGGTGCGCGCCTTCCTCCAGTTCCCGTGCAGATCTGCTCTGCGCAACCGCCGAGACCGCAGGTCGGTCCCCCGTCGGGGAGGGAGGTTCTGACAAAGACAAACCGTCGGCTGCACCGTCCGGTGCGCCCGGCTGTGATACGTGGGAAGGACCTCACGTGACGGAAACCATCGAATCCACCGACGCAGCGCCCAAGAAGGCAGCGCCGAAGAAGGCAGCAGCCGGTGGGCTCAACTCCATGCTGCTCGCCGACCTCAAGGCGATGGCCAGCGGCATGGGCATCGCCGGCTCGGGCGCCATGAAGAAGGCCCAGTTGGTCGAGGCGATCAAGGATGCTCAGAGCAGCCGCCCCACCCAGCGCGTGACGCAGCGCCCGGCGCGCACCAAGGCCGAGAAGGTCCAGCAGACCGCGCCGCCCGAGCAGGGCCAGGCCGAGCAGCGCCAGGCCGAGCAGCGCCAGGCCGAGCAGTCTGTGCAGGCCGAGCAGGCAGCGCCGGAGAAGCCCGCGCGCACCCGTGCCGCTCGCGGCGCGAAGGCCAACCAGACACCGCCGGCCGAGGCCGCCGCGCCGGTCACCAACACCACCAGCGAGGCCTCCGCCGAGGGCGAGACCCGCCCGCGTCGGGAGCGGCAGCGCAAGCCCAAGGCCGACGCCGAGACGCCCGCCGTCAGCGAGAACCGCTCCGAGGCGAAGGCCCAGCAGCACGGCGCTCAGCAGGCTCAGGACGACGCCCAGCACGAGGACGGCCAGCAGCGCGAGCGCCAGCCGCGGCAGAGCCAGGGCAACCAGGGCCAGAACCGAACGGGCAGCGACCGCAACAGCGACCGCAACAGCGACCATGCCGCCAACACGAACACCGCCAACGCGAACGCCGGCAGTGCGAACAACGCCGCCAACGCGAGCAACGACCCCGACGGTGACGGCAGCCGCCGCAACCGTCGCCGACGTGGCCGCGACCGCGATCGCAACCGCCCGGTCGGCGCCGTACGGGGGGACATCGACACCGAGATCCGCGACGACGACGTCCTCGTGCCGGCGGCCGGCATCCTGGACGTGCTGGACAACTACGCGTTCGTCAGGACCAGCGGCTACCTGCCCGGTCCCGAGGACGTCTACGTCTCCCTGTCGATGGTGCGCAAGCTCGGCCTGCGCCGCGGCGATGCCATCGTCGGCCAGGTGCGTCAGCCCCGTGAGGGCGAGCGCAAGGAGAAGTTCAACCCCATGGTCAAGATCGACAGCGTCAACGGCACCGACCCGACGCAGTCGCCCAACCGGGTGGAGTTCTCCAAGCTGACCCCGCTCTACGCCAGCGAGCGGCTGCGGATGGAGACCGACGCCACCAACCTGATCGGCCGCGTCATCGACATCGCCGCGCCGATCGGCAAGGGCCAGCGCGGCCTGATCGTCTCGCCCGCCAAGGCCGGCAAGACTATGATCATGCAGTCGATCGCGAACTCCATCACGATCAACAACCCCGAGTGTCACCTGATGGTGGTCCTGGTCGACGAGCGACCCGAGGAGGTCACCGACTTCCAGCGCTCGGTCAAGGGCGAGGTCATCTCCAGCACGTTCGACCGCCCGGCCAGCGACCACACCATCGTCGCCGAGCTGGCGATCGAGCGGGCCAAGCGCCTGGTCGAGCTCGGTCACGACGTCGTCGTGCTCCTCGACGGCATCACCCGCCTCGGCCGTGCCTACAACCTTGCCGCGCCGGCCAGCGGCCGGATCCTGTCCGGTGGTGTCGACTCTGCGGCGCTCTACCCGCCGAAGAGGTTCTTCGGGGCGGCCCGCAACATCGAGAACGGCGGCTCGCTGACGATCCTGGCCACCGCGCTGATCGAGTCCGGCTCGAAGATGGACGAGGTGATCTTCGAGGAGTTCAAGGGCACCGGCAACATGGAGATCCGGCTGCGCCGCGACTTCGCCGAGAAGCGCATCTTCCCGGCGATCGATGCCATCCAGTCCGGCACCCGCCGCGAGGAGCTCCTTGTCAGCAAGGAGGAGCTCGCGATCATCTGGAAGCTGCGTCGCGTGCTCTCCGCCCTCGACGGCCAGCAGGCCCTCGAGCTCCTGCTCGAGCGGTTGAAGAAGACGCACAGCAACGTCGAGTTCCTGATGCAGGTGCAGAAGACCACGCCGGGCCCCGACGGCGACTGATCGGCCCGACGCCTGCCTGAACGACGGTCGCCGCGTGACCAGGACCCCCGAGGGAATTGGTTCGCGGCGGCTGTTGTTCCTATCATTGCCCGTCGGTTCCGGTTCACGTCTCGCATCCGCGTAGACGACCCGGCGCCCCAAGAGATGAGGACACCATGAAGGCTGACATCCACCCGACCTACGTGGAGACCGAGGTCACCTGCACCTGCGGCGCCACGTTCACGACCCGCAGCACCAAGACGGGCGGCGTCATCCGCGCCGACGTCTGCAGCGCGTGCCACCCCTTCTACACCGGCAAGCAGAAGATCCTCGACACCGGCGGCCGCGTGGCCCGCTTCGAGGCTCGCTACGGCAAGAAGAACAAGTAGCGCCTTCCGAGCGCCGACCTTTCCCCGCGCGGGGAAGGTCGGCGCTCGTCATTTCTGCACGTGTAGGGATCCAACGTCCAGGAGGCGCAGATGGCGCAGTTCGAGGCAGTAGAAGGGCTCGTCGAGGAGCACGCCACGCTGGAGATGCGGCTGGCGGAGCCCGAGACGCACGCCGACGCACGGCTCGCCAAGCGGCTCAACCAGCGCTACTCCGAGCTCAACGCGATCATCGGCGCCTGGCGTGAGTGGGGCCAACTCGCCGAGGACATCGAGGCCGCCCGCGAGCTCGCCGCCGAGGATCCCGCCTTCGCCGAGGAGGCCGAGGCCCTGACCGTACGCCGCGGCGAGGCCGAGGAGCGGCTGCGGCGTCTGCTGGTGCCCCGTGATCCGGCGGACGACAAGGACACCCTCCTCGAGGTCAAGTCGGGGGAGGGCGGCGAGGAGTCCGCCCTCTTCGCCGCCGACCTGCTGCGGATGTACACCCGTTACGCCGAGCGGCTCGGCTGGAAGGTCGAGATCCTCGACGCCAACGAGTCCGACCTGGGCGGCTACAAGTCCGTCACGGTCGCGGTGAAGGCCAAGGGCACGCCCGAGCCGGGCCAGACGCCGTACGCGCTGTTGAAGTTCGAGGGCGGGGTGCACCGCGTGCAGCGGGTGCCGGTCACCGAGAGCCAGGGCCGGGTGCACACGTCGGCCGCCGGTGTCCTGGTGATGCCCGAGGCCGAGCAGGTCGACGTCGAGATCAACGACAACGACCTGCGCATCGACGTCTTCCGCAGCTCGGGTCCCGGCGGCCAGAGCGTCAACACCACCGACTCGGCGGTCAGGATCACCCACCTGCCCACCGGGATCGTGGTCAGCTGCCAGAACGAGAAGTCGCAGCTGCAGAACAAGGACCAGGCGTTGCGCATCCTGCGTTCCCGACTGCTGCAGGCCGCACAGGAGGCCGCCGATGCCGAGGCCAGCGATGCCCGGCGCAGCCAGGTGCGCACCGTGGACCGCTCCGAGCGGATCCGCACCTACAACTTCCCGGAGAACCGCATCTCCGACCACCGCACCGGCTACAAGGCCTACAACCTCGACCAGGTGCTCGACGGCGACCTCGGTCCGGTCATCTCCTCGGCGGTCGACGCGGACCTGGCCGCTCGGCTGGAGGCGCTGGAGAAGTGAGCGACTCGATCAAGCGGCGTGAGGTGATCGCCGCGGCGACGCAACGGCTGCGCGAGGGCGGCGTCGCGAGCCCCGAGTACGACGCGGCAGAGCTTCTCGCCCATGTCCTGGGCACTGGCCGCGCCCAGCTCGTCCTGGTGGACGAGGTGGCCGCCGACCGTGCGGACGCCTTCGAGCAGTTGGTCGCCCGCCGTGCCGCTCGCGAGCCGCTGCAGCACCTGACCGGGGTGGCGCACTTCCGGCACGTGGAGCTCGCGGTCGGCCCCGGTGTCTTCGTGCCGCGCCCGGAGACCGAGCTGCTGGCCGGCTGGGCGATCGAGGCCCTTCGACAGGCTCAGGGACCGGGCTCCGTGCCAGCGGGACCGGGCTCCGTGCCAGCAGGACCGGACGCCGAGCCCGTCGAGGCGCCTGTCGTGGTCGACCTGTGCACGGGTTCCGGTGCGATCGCCAAGGCCATCAAGGACGAGGTCCCGGCTGCCTCAGTGCACGCCGTGGAGCTGAGCGAGGACGCCTACCCCTGGGCGGAGCGCAACCTCGCCGGTGCCGGTATCGACCTGCGGCAGGGCGACATGGCCACGGCGTTCACCGACCTCGACGGCGCTGTCGACGTGGTGGTCTGCAATCCGCCCTACATCCCGCTCGAGGCGTGGGAGTCGGTGGCGGCCGAGGCGCGCGACCACGACCCGCACCTGGCCCTGTTCTCCGGTCAGGACGGCCTGGATGCGATCCGCGTCCTGGAGCGACGCGCAGCGCAGCTGCTTCGCCTCGGCGGCGTGGTCGGCTTCGAGCACGCCGACGAGCAGGGTGAGCTGGCCCCGGCCATCTTCAGTGCCACCGGACGCTGGACCGACGTACGCGATCACCAGGACCTGGCAGGTCGGCCGCGCTTCGTGACCGCGAGGCTGGCACGATGACCCCCATGAGCACGCGCCACTCCACCAGCACCGACGAGGAGCGCGAGGCGGCGATCGCCGCCGCGACACAGGCATTGCGAGCCGGCGAGGTGGCGGTCATCCCGACCGACACCGTCTACGGCATCGCGGCCGACGCCTTCGACCCCGCAGCGGTCCGCAAGCTGCTGGCTGCCAAGGGCCGCGGCCGCGAGATGCCGCCGCCCGTGCTGGTCAACGCACCGGGGACCGTCGACGCGCTCGCGGTCGACATCCCCGACTGGGCGCGGGCGCTCTTCGTGGAGTTCTGGCCGGGACCGCTGACCGTGGTGCTGCACCAGCAGTCCTCGCTGCAGTGGGACCTGGGGGAGACCCGCGGCACCGTCGCGGTCCGTGTTCCCGATCATCCGCTCGCGTTGGAGATCCTCGCGCGAACCGGCCCGCTCGCGGTCAGCTCGGCCAACAAGACCGGTCAGCCGGCAGCACTGGACGCGGATGGCGCCGAGGAGATGCTCGGCGCTGACGTGGACGTGATCGTCGACGACGGTGCCGTGCCCGGCGGTGAGGCCTCGACCATCCTGGATGCCACCGCCGCGGAGCCGCGTCTGCTGCGGCTCGGCGCGCTCTCCGTGGAGAAGATCGACGCCGTCCTGGCCCCGCACGGGGTCAGTGTCCAGGGCGTCGTGCGAGAAGACTGAGGCGAGGCAGAAGCGTGCGGGCCTACCTCCTGCTCTTCCTCGTCGCCGGGGCGGTCACCTATCTGCTCACCGTCGTCGCCCGGGAGATCGCGCTGCGCACCGGTGCGGTGGCACGCGTGCGCGACAGAGACGTGCACGACGAGCCGATCCCTTACCTGGGCGGCCTGGCGATGCTTGGCGGCCTCGGTGCCGCCTACCTGGTCGCGCGGCACATGCCGTTCCTGACCGAGTCCCAGCCGTTCGTGGTGCACGACGCCGGTGTCGTCCTCATCGCAGGAGCGCTGATCTGTGCGGTCGGGGTGATCGACGACATCTTCGAGCTCGACGCGCTGACCAAGCTCGGGGGCCAGGTGCTTGCGGTCTCGGTGCTGATCTACTTCCAGATCCAGTACACATTCATCACCTGGTCCGATGGCTCGGTCTTCACCCTGGATCTCGCTCAGGGGGCGCTGCTCACCGGGATCGTGGTGGTGGCGACGATCAACGCGGTGAACTTCGTCGACGGCCTGGACGGCCTGGCCGCGGGCGTCGTCGGCATCGGCGCCGTCGCGTTCTTCCTCTTCTCCTACGAGCTGACCCGCGCCAACGGCCTGAGTCACGCCACCACCGCGGCGCTGCTCAGTGCCTCGCTCGCCGGCGCCTGCGGTGGCTTCCTGGTGCACAACTGGCACCCTGCCCGGCTCTTCATGGGCGACAGCGGCTCGATGCTGATCGGGCTCGTCCTCTCGGCGAGTGCCGTCAGCCTCTCCGGTCAGTTCTCCTCCGAGCAGCTCACCGAGGGTGCCGGGGGCGCGAGGGCCAGCCTGCTGCCGACCCTGCTGCCGGTGCTGCTGCCCGTGACCATCCTGATCGTGCCCTTCACCGACCTCGTGCTGGCAGTCGTACGCCGCACCCGCGCAGGGCGCTCGCCCTTCGCCCCGGACAAGATGCACCTGCACCACCGTCTGCTGGAGATCGGGCACTCCCAGCGCCGCGCTGTGCTGATCATGTGGCTGTGGGCCGCACTGATCGGCTTCGGCTCCGTGCTCGCCAGCCTCTACACCGGCCCCTGGATGTGGGGCGGTGTGGCTGCGATGGTGGTGGTGACGCTCGCGCTGACCTTCCTGCTGCCGAAGGTGTCCGCGCCCGGCCATCCGGCCCAGGGAGCCCTCGCCGTGAACCCGTCCGAACGGCATTGATCGATCCATTTCAGCGCTGGAGGACGCTCGTGATAGCGTTCACGAGCGTTGGTCGGGGTGACCCGAACCGCACGATGACCGCCCATTGACACAGAACGGCCGCCAATGTTGACGACCGCAATCCGCGACTCCTTCCCGGGCCCCTGGCCTGGACAGTTGAGTGCAGCGTCCTGTGGTAATTTCGGCCGGTGCCAGAACCACAAGAGCCGGCAACACTGGGGGGTCGTGACCTCCTCGGTCTCGGCGGCCTCCTCGCCGGTTGCGTCGTCGGTTGCACACTCCTCGGGCTGCTCGTCGACCATGTCGCGGGCTCGTCGCCGGTCGGCGTCGTCCTGGGTGTCGCGATCGGCATCGTGCTCGCCGCGTTCGGCTTCGCTGCGCGGGCACGTCGCGCACTTCGCAGCTGAGGTGACCCGATGAATCAGCCCGCCAGCGACCACGACATGCAGCAGCTCCCGGACCACGCCAGCATCGCGCGCGTGATCCGGGACCAGCGCAAGATCGAGCTCGTCGCGCTCGGCATGATGGTGATCAGCATCTGGTTCTACCAGGCCGGCAGCTGGATCCTCCCGATCTCACTGATCATCGGCATCGCCCTTGGGCTGCTCAACCACCTCGCCACCGAGTACTGGCTGCTCAAGGTGATCACGTCCGGTGAGACCCCGACGCGAGGCCAGCTCACCCGGGCCACGATGATCCGACTCTGCATCCTGGCGGTGGTGGCCGTCGCCGCCGCCTGGGCCTTCTGGCCCAATGGCATCGGAGTCCTCCTCGGACTCGCCATCTTCCGTCTCATCGCTCTGGTGATGACCACCCTCCCGCTGCTGAAGGAGCTGAAGAACCAATGAGCGGCACGCTGCCTCTCGAGATCGAGATCCACCCCGGTGAGCACCCGGAGTGGCACTTCCTCGGCATGACGTTCAACGCCGACACGATCTGGAACACCGTCATCGCCGGTGCGATCGTCGTCATTCTCGGCTTCGTGCTGCGCTCGCAGCTGACCCGGCGACAGAGCGAGAACCACGTCCCCAGCAAGCTGCAGATCCTCTGGGAGGCGGTCGTCTCCAACACCGAGACCCAGGTAGAGGACAACCTCGGCCGGGTGCACCCGTTCGTGGTGCCGCTGGCCGTCGCCCTCTTCTTCTTCATCTTGATCGCCAACTGGATCGAGATGATCCCGAGCAAGATCAACAGCCACCACGGCGAGGTGTTCGTCGCTCCGACGGCCGACACCAACCTGACCTATGCGATGGCCCTCCTGGCGATCGTCGGCGTGTGGGTCTACGGCATCCGGGAGAAGGGCGCGAAGGCCTACTTCCACCACTTCCTGGAGCCCTACCCGGTGCTGCTCCCGCTCAACGTCCTCGAGGAGCTCGTCAAGCCGATCACGCTCGCGCTGCGTCTCTTCGGCAACATCTTCGCCGGCGGGATCATGATCGCGCTGATCGCGGGCCTGGTGAGCTGGAAGATCGGCCCGGCGCCGGTCGGCGGCATCCTGGCCGTGGTCGCCAACGTCGTGTGGAAGCTCTTCGACATGGCCATCGGCGTCATCCAGGCTTTCATCTTCGCGCTGCTGGTCGTGCTCTACTTCGGCATGGCGGGCGCCGGTCACGGCGACGACCACGTCGAGAACGACGACCAGCACGGTGATCACACCCCCGAACTCGCGGCCTGAGCGCAGCGCTCAGCCGTTACCAGAGGTAAACCCAATGGCGCCGGTCCCCGGCGCGGAACCAAGGAGAGACAACAGTGGCAACAACCATTGAGTCGGCCATCAAGACCGCTGGCGCCTTCGTCGGCGGCGGCCTCGCCCTCGGCGGCGGCGCGATCGGCGCCGGCGTCGGTGACGGCCTCGCCGGTTCGTCGTACATCCAGGGCGTTGCCCGTCAGCCGGAGGCCCAGGGCCGCCTGCAGACGATCTTCTTCCTGACCGTGGGTCTGGTCGAGGCGATGTTCTTCATCAACCTCGCCTTCATGGCCCTGTTCGTCTTCGTCCTCGGTAAGTGAGCTCGCCCCGCTCAGGGGCGCACGACCCGAACTAGGCAAAGGACCAAGAGGTAGATGATCACACCTGACCTGATCCCGCTCGCGAGCAACTTCCTCGTGCCCAATGGCACGTTCATCGTGGAGTTGATCGCCTTCGCGATCATCGTGTTCCTCCTGGCCAAGTTCGTCATCCCGCCGATCAACAAGGCGATGACCGCGCGGCAGGAGGCGATCCGCCAGCAGTTCGCGGACCTCGACAAGGCCAAGGAGGAGGCGAACTCCGCCAAGGACGAGTTCGAGGCGCAGATCGCCGACGCTCGCAAGGAGGCTGCTCGCATCCGCGAGGACGCCCGCGAGCAGGGCGCGGCGATCATCGCCGAGCTGCGCGAGCAGGCGCAGGCCGAGGCGAACCGGATCGTCGAGCACGGCAAGACGCAGATCGAGGCAGAGCGGCAGCAGGCAGTCGCCTCGCTGCGGGCCGAGGTCGGTTCCCTCGCGACTGGCCTCGCCGGCCGCATCGTGGGGGAGAGTCTCGAGGACGACGCTCGCCAGACCCGTGTGGTCGAGCGCTTCCTCACCGAGTTGGAGAAGGCTGAGTGATGGACCTTCGTGGTGCGTCCGCCGATTCCGTCGCCGCCCTCACCGAGCAGCTGAAGACCGCGGTCTCGAGCTCGGTGTCGGCGGCGGCGACCGCGGCCGACTCCCTCTACTCGGTCTCGCAGACGCTCCGCTCGGAGCCGGCGCTGCGCCGGTTCCTCACCGACGGCTCGGTTCCGACCGAGGCGAAGCAGGGCCTCGTCCGCGAGGTCTTCGGTGGCAAGCTCGACCAGACCGCACTCGACCTGGTCGTTGACGCGACCGGTCGTCGCTGGATCCACAGCGGTGATCTGGCCGATGGCGTCGAGCGACTCAGCGAGATCGCCGCGGTGCTCTCGGCGGGTACCGAGGGTGGGAAGCTGTCCGACGAGCTGTTCGCGCTCGGTGGCGTCATCACTGACAACCCCGAGCTCCGCGACGCGATCTCTGACCCGAGCCGTGACAACGCCGACAAGGCGAAGCTGCTCTCGGATCTGCTGGGCGGCAAGGCCCTTCCGGCAACGATCGCGCTGGCCAAGCAGGCGCTGTCCGGCACCTACGGCACGGTGACGGCGGCGCTGACCGCCTATCGCAAACTGGCCGCTGACGTCCACGGTGAGTCGGTGGCAACCGTCCGGGTGGCGCGCGCGCTCTCCGAGAACGAGTCACAGCGGCTGACCGCCGCCCTGGCCAAGCAGTACGGCCGCCCGGTGCACGCCAAGGTCGTCGTCGACGCCTCCGTCATCGGTGGCGTCCGCGTCGAGATCGGTGACGACGTCATCGACGGCACTATCGCTTCCCGCCTCGACGAGGCCGGCCGCAAGCTCGCGGGCTGACGGCCACCAACGAACTTTCAAGAACGAGAGAGAAGGCATCTGAGATGACGGAGCTGACCATCCGTCCGGAGGAGATCCGCGACGCGCTGGCGAAGTACGTCGCCGACTACCAGCCGGAGGCTGCCAAGACCGAGGAGGTCGGCACGGTCGCACAGACCGCTGACGGCATCGCCCGTGTCGCGGGCCTGCCCTCGGCGATGGCGAACGAACTGCTGCAGTTCGAGGACGGCACGCTGGGCCTCGCCCTGAACCTGGACACCCGCGAGATCGGCGTCGTCATCCTGGGTGACTTCGACAAGATCGAGGAGGGCCAGACGGTCCGCCGCACCGGGGAGGTCCTCTCGGTTCCCGTCGGCGACGGCTACCTGGGCCGCGTCGTCGACCCGCTCGGCAACCCGATCGACGGCCTGGGCGACATCGCCACCACCGGTCGCCGTGCCCTCGAGCTGCAGGCTCCCGGCGTCATGGCCCGCAAGTCGGTGCACGAGCCGCTCGCGACCGGTATCAAGGCCATCGACGCGATGACTCCGATCGGCCGTGGCCAGCGTCAGCTGATCATCGGTGACCGCGCGACCGGCAAGACCACGATCGCGATCGACACGATCATCAACCAGAAGCAGAACTGGGAGACCGGCGACCCGACCAAGCAGGTCCGCTGCATCTACGTCGCCATCGGCCAGAAGGGCTCCACCATCGCCTCGGTGCGCGGTGCCCTCGACGAGGCCGGTGCGCTGGAGTACACCACGATCGTCGCGGCCCCGGCCTCGGACAGCGCGGGCTTCAAGTACCTCGCCCCGTACACCGGCTCGGCCATCGGCCAGGAGTGGATGTACGACGGCAAGCACGTCCTCATCGTCTTCGACGACCTGACCAAGCAGGCCGAGGCCTACCGTGCCGTGTCGCTGCTGCTGCGTCGTCCGCCGGGCCGTGAGGCCTACCCGGGTGACGTCTTCTACCTGCACAGCCGCCTGCTCGAGCGCTGCGCGAAGCTCTCCGACGAGCTGGGCGCGGGCTCGATGACCGGTCTGCCGATCATCGAGACCAAGGCCAACGACGTCTCGGCGTTCATCCCGACCAACGTCATCTCGATCACCGACGGTCAGATCTTCCTGCAGTCCGACCTGTTCGCGGCCAACCAGCGTCCGGCCATCGACGTCGGCGTCTCGGTCTCCCGCGTCGGTGGCGCGGCGATGACCAAGGCGATGAAGGCCGTCACCGGCTCGCTCAAGGTCGACCTCGCGCAGTTCCGCGCGATGGAGGCGTTCGCCATGTTCGCCTCCGACCTGGACGCCGCTTCGCGCCAGCAGCTCGAGCGTGGATCGCGCCTGATGGCGCTGCTCAAGCAGCCCGCCTACTCGCCCTACCCGGTCGAGGAGATGACGGTCTCGCTGTGGCTGGGCACGACCGGTCGCCTCGACAAGATCCCGGCGAGCGACGTGCTCAAGTTCGAGCGCGAGTTCCTGGACTACCTGCGTACCTCGGAGGCGGGCCTGCTCGGCGCGATCCGCGAGACGCTGAAGTTCGAGGACGACACTGAGCAGCAGCTCTCCGCGGCGTACGACGCGTTCCTGCCGCAGTTCGAGACCTCCGACGGCAACACTGTCGCGGCCGGCTCTGCGAAGGCCGACGCGCTCGGGGCCGAGGACGTCGAGCAGGAGCAGATCGTCAAGCAGAAGCGGGGCTGACGCATGGCCGTATCGCTGCGTGAGTACCGCGCGCGGATCAAGTCGACGGAGTCGATGAAGAAGATCACGCGCGCCATGGAGCTCATCGCTGCGTCCCGCATCATCAAGGCGCAGCAGCGGGCCAACTCGGCCGCGCCGTACGCCCGTGAGCTCACCCGTGCGGTCAGCGCCGTGGCGACGTACTCCAACGTCGACCACGCGCTGACCACCGAGCCGGAGTCGCCGGACCGTGCCGCGGTGCTGGTCGTGACCAGCGACCGCGGCCTGGCCGGGGCCTACTCGTCCAGCGTGCTGCGCGAGGCCGAGGGTCTGGTCGAGAAGCTCAAGGCGGAAGGCAAGAAGGTCGACCTCTACATCTCCGGACGCAAGGGCGAGGCCTTCTACAAGTTCCGCGCTCGTCCGGTCGTCGAGGCCTGGACGGGTCACAGCGACCAGCCGACCTACGAAGTGGCCAAGGAGATCGGCTCGACCCTCATCGACACCTTCCTCGCCGGTCAGGGCGAGGGCGCCGAGGGTGTGCACGAGGTCCACGTCGTCTACACCCAGTTCAAGTCGATGCTCGTCCAGGAGCCGCACGCTGTGCGCCTTCTCCCGCTCGAGGTCGTCGAGGGCGAGGCGAAGCCGGAGCCCGGCGACGTCCTGCCGCTCTACGAGTTCGAGCCGTCGGCGGAGGCGGTCCTGGACGGCCTCCTGCCGCAGTACGTCGAGAGCCGGGTCTTCTTCGCGCTCCTCCAGGCGGCAGCCTCCGAGCTGGCCGCCCGGCAGAAGGCGATGAAGTCGGCGACCGACAACGCGGACGAGCTCATCAAGAAGTTCACCCGTGTCGCCAACCAGGCGCGCCAGGCCGGCATCACCCAGGAAATCAGCGAGATCGTCGGTGGCGTGAACGCCCTCGCCGACGCCACCGCCGCGAACGACTGATCACCGAAGAAGAGTGAGTGAAATGACTGCAACCATCGACGAACAGCGTCAGACGTCGGGGCCGGGCACCGGTCGCATCGCCCGGGTCATTGGCCCGGTCGTCGACATCGAGTTCCCCGTGGACGCGATGCCGGAGATCTACAACAAGCTCGAGGTCGAGGTCGAGCTCAGCGGCGAGACGGCCGTCCTGCCGCTCGAGGTCGCCCAGCACATCGGCGACGGCGTCGTCCGCGCGATCTCGCTGAAGCCGACCGACGGCTTGGTCCGCGGCGCCCGCGTGACCGACACCGGCAACCCGATCATGGTGCCGGTCGGCGACGTGACCCTCGGCCACGTGTTCAACGCCACCGGTGACATCCTGAACCTGGAGCCGGGTGAGAAGCTCGAGATCAACGAGCGCTGGGGCATCCACCGCAAGGCCCCGGCCTTCGACCAGCTCGAGTCGAAGACCCAGATGTTCGAGACCGGCATCAAGGTCATCGACCTGCTCACGCCGTACGTCACGGGCGGCAAGATCGGTCTGTTCGGTGGTGCCGGTGTCGGCAAGACCGTTCTGATCCAGGAGATGATCGCCCGTGTGGCCCGCAACCACGGCGGTGTGTCGGTGTTCGCCGGTGTCGGCGAGCGCACCCGTGAGGGCAACGACCTGATCGTCGAGATGCAGGAGGCCGGCGTCTTCGGCCAGACCGCCCTCGTGTTCGGTCAGATGGACGAGCCGCCGGGCACGCGCCTTCGGGTGGCGCTCTCGGCCCTGACGATGGCGGAGTACTTCCGCGACGTGCAGAAGCAGGACGTGCTGCTGTTCATCGACAACATCTTCCGCTTCACCCAGGCCGGTTCCGAGGTCTCGACCCTGCTCGGTCGGATGCCGTCCGCCGTGGGCTACCAGCCCAACCTCGCCGACGAGATGGGTACGCTCCAGGAGCGCATCACCTCTACGCGTGGTCACTCGATCACCTCGATGCAGGCGATCTACGTGCCGGCCGACGACTACACCGACCCGGCTCCGGCGACGACCTTCGCCCACCTCGACGCCACCACCGAGCTCTCCCGTGAGATCGCTTCGCTGGGTATCTACCCGGCCGTGGACCCGATCACGTCGACGTCGCGCATCCTCGACCCGCAGTACATCGGGCAGGCGCACTACGACTGCGCGATCCGGATCAAGCAGATCCTGCAGCGCAACAAGGAGCTCCAGGACATCATCGCGATCCTCGGTGTCGACGAGCTGTCGGAGGAGGACCGGGTCATCGTGTCCCGCGCCCGCCGTATCCAGCGGTTCCTCTCGCAGAACACCTACGTTGCCAAGCAGTTCACCGGCATCGAGGGTTCGACGGTCACCATCGGCGAGACCATCGAGGCGTTCAACAAGATCGCCGACGGTGAGTACGACCACGTGGCGGAGCAGGCCTTCTTCATGTGCGGCGGTCTGGACGACGTCGAGCGCAAGTGGGCCGAGATCCAGAAGAGCCTGTGACCCATGGCTGAAGCACTGCACGTGGAGCTGGTCTCCGCCGACCGGACCGTCTGGTCCGGCGACGCGAGCCAGGTCAGCGCTCACACGGTCGAGGGCGACATCGGCGTGCTGCGCGGTCACACGCCGCTGCTCTCGCTGCTGAGCCCGAGCCTGGTCGAGATCACCCCGGCCACCGGCGCGAAGGTGTTCGCGTCGGTCGACGGCGGATTCATCTCGGTCGCCAACGATCGGGTCTCGATCCTGGCTGAGCACATCACGCTCGGCCAGGAGATCAACGCGGCGCAGGCCCGGGCCGACCTCGAGTCGGCCCAGGCCTCGGCCGGGGTGAACGCAGAGTTCGACGCCGGCGTACGCCTGGCCCAGGCCAGGCTCGACGCCGCCCTCAAGGCGTCCTGAGACGCGCTGAGGTCGGTTCTGGATGACGTGGTGGGAGTGGCTGCTTGATCTTGTCGGTGTGCTGCTCCTGCTCGTCATCGGCTATGGCGTCTGTCTGATGGTGCGCCGCCGGGTGATCGCCCGGCACGGCGGCACCTTCGAGCTGAGCTACCGCGTCCGGGCTGCCAAGCCCGGGCGCGGTTGGCTCCTCGGCGTCGGTCGCTACTCCGGCTCCACGCTCGAGTGGTTCCGGGTCTTCTCGCTCGCGCCGGTCCCGAAGCGGACCTGGGATCGCACCGGACTGGTCTACGCGGCCAGCCGGGTCCCGGAGGGCGGCGAGGAGCTTGCTCTCTACCCGGACCACCTCGTGGTCGAGTGCCGCACGCTCGACGGTGCGCTCGTCGAGCTCGCCATGGCCCCCCAGTCGTTGATCGGCTTCCAGGCCTGGCTCGAATCACGTCACCCCGGAACGGACTGGTCCCGCTGAGCGCCACCCCTTCGCCACTGCAGAGCCGCAACGCCGTCGTTGCGGCTTTCGCGCTGAACGGGTTCCTGTTCGCCTCCCTGGTCTCCCGCTTGCCGGACATCCGCTCCGCGCTGGACCTGACGAACAGTCAGCTCGGTCTGCTCCTCCTTGCGGCCTCCGCGGGCAGCCTGATCATGCTGCCGTTCTCCGGGCGCCTCATCGAGCGCTTCGGGGCGGCCAACGTCGTGCGCGGCGGCGCGGTCGGGGTGACGGCCGGCCTGGTGGTCGCAGCCCTCGGCGCCACGGTTGTCGAGTGGGCGCCACTGGCTGCGCTCGGCATGCTGTCCCAGGGGATGGGCATGAGCACCTGGGATGTCGCGATGAACGTCGAGGGCGCCGAGGTCGAGCGCCGTCTCGGGCGCACGATCATGCCGCGGTTCCATGCCGCATGGAGCATGGGATCGATCGCCGGCGGCGCGCTCGGCATCCCGATGGCCGCTCTCGGCGTCGCGCCGGTGATCCATCTCCTCGTCGTCTGCGTCCCGGCGTACGTCGGTGTCCTCGCCGCATGTCGCGCGTTCCTGCCGGTGCAGACGCACGCGCCCGAGCCTGCGACCTCGGGCGAGCGCCGCTCATCGGCCTGGCGCGAGCCGCGGACGTTGCTCATCGGCCTGATGGTGCTGGCCTTCGCCGCAGTGGAGGGCTCGGCCAACGACTGGCTGTCGCTGGGCCTCATCGACGGCTACGACGTGCCGCACTGGGTGGGCGTGGCAGGCTTCTCACTGTTCGTGATCGCCATGACGTCGGGACGCCTGTTCGGCCCGATCGCACTCGACAGGTTCGGTCGCGCGCCCGTGCTGTGGGCCTGCACCGGCGCCGGTCTGGTCGGAGTGCTGCTCACCGTCTACGGCAGTCACCTCGGTGTGGCAGCGGTCGGCATCGTGATCTGGGGCATTGGCGCTTCGCTCGGCTTCCCGGTCGGGATGAGCGCCGCCGCTGACGACCCGCGCCGAGCGGCCGCCCGCGTCAGCGTCGTGTCCACCATCGGCTACGGCGCCTTCCTGATCGGACCGCCGTTCCTGGGTGCGATCGGTGACCGCATCGGGACCCTGCAGGCGCTCCTCGTGGTCGCCGCGCTGATGGTTCCGGCTGCGTTCAGCGTGCTCGCGGCCCGGCCTCAGCGCGTCCCGGTCGACGTCGCCGGCTGATCCGGCCGGGGGTCATTCGCCCCGTTCGCTGCGTTCGCCGCCCGGCACCCAGAGCACGTCGCCACGCTCCCGGTTCGCGTGCCGGGAGAGGATGAACAGCAGGTCTGAGAGCCGGTTGAGATACTTGATCGCCAACAGGTTCATGGTCTCGGCATGCACCTCGTAGGCCGCCCACGCGGACCGCTCGGCTCGGCGGGCCACCGTGCGCGCCACGTGCAGGTACGCCGCGCCCGCGGTGCCGCCGGGGAGGATGAAGCTGCGCAGGTTGGCCAGGTCGGCGTTGTAGCTGTCGCACAGTCGCTCGAGCCTGTCGACGTACTCCTGCTCGACCCGCAGCGGCGGGAACTCGGGCTCCGCGACGACGGGGGTGGCGAAGTCCGCGCCGACGTCGAAGAGGTCGTTCTGGATGCGCACGAGGTCGGCAACGACCTCCTGCTCCAGGGCGCCAACGGCGATCGCGACGCCGATGGCTGCGTTCGCCTCGTCGACGTCGGCATAGGCGGCGAGCCTCGGATCGGTCTTGCTGGCCTCGCTCATGTCGCCGAGCCGGGTAGTGCCGGCGTCGCCGGTGCGGGTGTAGATCCGGGTGAGGTTGACCATGCACCGACTCTAGGGGCGCGCAGAATAGGAGCACCATGACGACCACCTCCTGGCGTGCTCCGGCCGTGACCATGATCGCCGTGCTCGGCACCTGGTTCACGGCGTGGCGACTCGAGGTCGCCCTGGGGCTGCACCTCGACGTCGTGGTGCTGGCGACGGTGCTCGCCGTGACGCTGGCACGGGTGATGGCGAAGGAGCGGCCGCGCGTGGCTGCGCCGTACCTGCTCCGGGTGGCGGCCCTGCCGCTGATCGCGCTCGCGGCGTCCGAGGTCGGGCGACTGCTTGCGCATCACCAGGTGCTGGGTGGTGCGGCTTTCGTCGCGATCCTGGCCGGCGCCGTCTACCTCCGCCGCTTCGGCGCCTGGTGGACACGGCTCGGGACGTTGGCCAGTCTCCCGTTCATCGCGCTCCTCGTGGTGCCGGTCCCGGTCGGCGCTGCGACCGCCCGCACCTGGTGGCCGGCTCTCTTCGCGCTGGTGGCGTTCGGATGGGTGCTGGCGTGTCAGTTGCTCGCCTGGGCGACCGGCTTCGTGCCGATGCCGCGCGAGGCCCAGGGGTCGGTCTCGGCACGCCGTCCCGGCCGGCTGGCACCCAGCACTCGCATGGCCGCCCAGCTCGCCGTCGGCCTGGCCGTCTCCTACGTCCTCGGACGTTGGCTGCTGCCGGACCACTGGCCGTGGCTCGTGCTCTCGTGCTACGTCGTGTGCAGCGGGAATCGCGGGCGTGGCGACGTCCTGCACAAGGGGGTGCTGCGGTTGGTCGGCGCGCTCGCCGGGACCGCGGTCGCCACCCTCGTCGCCGGCCGGCTCGTCGCCGGCGACCGCTGGGCGATCGTGCTGCTCTTCGCCGTGATGGCGGTCGCGCTCTGGGCGCGGGAGCGCAGCTACGCCTACTGGGCGGCGGGGGTGACGGCGATGGTCGCCCTGCTTCACGGGTACGTCGGTGTCGGCGGCGCGGGCGAGCTTGGCGAGCGGCTCGTCGGGGTGGCACTGGGTGCTGCGATCGGCGTGCTCGTCTCCTGGTCCGTCCTGCCGATCCGCAGCCGTGACGCGTTCCGGAAGCGGCGGGGTGAGGCGCTGATGGCCTTGAAGCAGTTGCGCGACGCTCTCGGCCGGGGTGACGGTGCCGCGTCCGTTGCTGCGAGCGAGCGCCGCTTCGACGCCGCGGTCGACCAGTTGGTGCTGCTCGAGCCGCTGTGGCGCTTGCACGCGCGGGTCCGGCCACAGCACGCCCGGGAGCTGGGGGAGCCGGCGGTGCTGATCCGGCGGCTCGTCGAGTTGAGGGCGGATCTCGCCGTACTTCCGCCGGAGCAGGCGCTCGCGCGCGCCAGTGCGGTGCTGCGCCAGTCAGTGTCCCGTGGGAAGAAAGTGACCGGAGTGGTGCAACGCGATGGATCATCGAGCGCGTCATAGTGATGAGAAGCCCGCCACATCGTGGTGGGCACGTGCTCACTTCTCGGGACGGGAGCAAGCGGATGGACATCTTCATCGACGGACCCCGGCTGGTGCTGGCCGGTGACTTCGACGTGCGCAGCACCTGGGAGGTGCGCACGGCGCTCTACGACCACCTCGCAGCCCATGAGGACGACGTCGTCCTCGACCTGAGCCAGGTCGCGGCCATCGACATGACGGCGCTCAAGGTGCTCGCCGTCGCGACCCGTTATGCGCAGGGGCACGGCCACCACCTGACCTTGCGCGGCTGCTGTCCGGCGGTGCGACGGATGCTGCTGGTCTCGCGCATGCACCGGCTGCTGGAAGTGGAGCCGTCGGCTGTCTCCGCGTGAGATGACGACGATGTCGGACGTGTTATTTTCCACATCGCGCGGGGTTACCAGCGAGTAGACCAGGGCCTAGTCTCCGTTCCATGAGCAGCGAGAAGCCCGCCCAGGAGCGCACCCCCAAGGATCGCCCCTGGGTCATGCGCACGTATGCCGGCCACTCCACGGCCGAGGCGTCCAACGCCCTCTACCGGACGAACCTGTCGAAGGGCCAGACCGGCCTGAGCGTCGCCTTCGACCTGCCCACCCAGACCGGCTACGACCCGGACAGCCCGCTGGCGAAGGGTGAGGTCGGCAAGGTCGGCGTACCGGTCCCGCACCTGGGTGAGATGCGCAAGCTCTTCGACCAGATCCCTCTCACTGAGATGAACACCTCGATGACGATCAACGCGACGGCCATGTGGCTGCTCGCCATGTACCAGGTGGTGGCCGAGGAGCAGAACCCTGATTCCTCGCCCGAGGAGGTCGCGGCCCAGCTGGCCGGCACCACCCAGAACGACATCATCAAGGAGTACCTGTCCCGGGGGACCTACGTCTTCGGGCCGGATCACTCGCTGCGGCTGATCAGCGACATGATCGCCTACACGGTCCACCAGATCCCCAAGTGGAACCCGATCAACATCTGCAGCTACCACCTGCAGGAGGCCGGTGCGACGCCGGTGCAGGAGGTCGCCTACGCCATGTGCACGGCGATCGCCGTGCTCGACCAGGTCAAGGCGTCGGGCCAGGTCTCGGAGGCGGACTTCGGCAAGGTCGTCGGGCGCATGTCCTTCTTCGTCAACGCGGGCGTGCGGTTCGTCGAGGAGATGTGCAAGATGCGCGCCTTCGTCGAGCTCTGGGACGAGATCACCCGTGAGCGCTACGGCGTCACCGACGAGAAGATGCGACGTTTCCGCTACGGCGTCCAGGTCAACTCGCTCGGCCTCACCGAGGCGCAGCCGGAGAACAACGTGCAGCGCATCGTGCTGGAGATGCTGGCGGTGACGCTGTCGAAGAACGCCCGCGCCCGCGCCGTACAGCTTCCGGCCTGGAACGAGGCGCTCGGCCTGCCCCGGCCGTGGGACCAGCAGTGGTCGCTGCGTCTCCAGCAGGTGCTCGCCTTCGAGTCCGACCTCCTCGAGTACGACGACCTCTTCGACGGCTCACCGGTCGTCGAGGCGAAGGTCCGTGAGCTCGTCGAGGGTGCCAAGGCGGAGATCGACCGGGTCCAGGCGATGGGCGGCGCGATCGCTGCCGTCGACACGGGCTACATGAAGTCCGAGCTGGTCTCCTCGCACGCCCGGCGCCGTGCCGCGATCGAGGCAGGTGAGGAGGTCATCGTCGGAGTGAACCGGTTCGTGACCACCGAGCCGTCGCCGCTGACCGCCAACCTCGATGAGGCCATCATGGCCTCCGACCCGCTGGCCGAGCAGGCCGCCCTGACCTCGCTCGAGGCCTGGAAGACGCAGCGTGACCAGACCGAGGTCGACGAGGCCCTGGCCGCGCTGGCCGCGGCGGCCAAGAGCAATGAGAACCTGATGACCTACACCTTGGCGGCGGTCCGCGCCGGTGCGACGACGGGAGAGTGGGCGGCCACCCTGCGAGGCGTCTTCGGTGAGTTCCGGGCGCCGACAGGCGTGCAGGGCGCTGTGGGGGCGGCCGACCAGACCGGTGCGGCTGGCGAGGCATTGGCGGCCGTCCGTGAGCGCGTCCGTAGCACCGGCGAGGACATGGCTCGACTCGGGGGAAGCGGTCGGCTGCGGGTGCTGATCGGTAAGCCCGGCCTGGACGGACACTCCAACGGCGCGGAGCAGATCGCTGTGCGAGCGCGCGACGCGGGGTTCGAGGTCATCTACCAGGGCATCCGGCTCACACCGGCACAGATCGTGTCGGCGGCCGTCGCCGAGGACGTCCACCTGATCGGTCTCTCGATCCTGTCGGGGTCGCACATGGAGCTGGTGCCGGACGTGCTGGCCAAGCTGGCTGAGGCTGGCATGGCGGATGTGCCGGTCATCGTCGGCGGGATCATCCCCGAGTCGGACGGGCACGCACTCAGGGAGATGGGCGTGGCGGCGGTGTACACACCCAAGGACTTCGGACTGACCCAGATCATGGACGGTTTCGTCGATGTGATCCGGCAGGCGAATGACCTACCGTGACCTTGTTAGGTGAGCCTCACCTCTATTAGTGTTCGGGCATGGCCAAGGGCGTCAAGAAGCTACCGAAGACGGAGTGCTGCGAGTCGAAGAAGAAGTGCGACCGCTGCCCGCTCCGGATGCTGAAGGACGGCACCCTTCCGACGGGCTACACCGTCAAGCGGCGCAAGCTCGTGCGCGTCGACGGCGGTAAGGTGAGCAAGAAGCAGCTGCGCAAGGCAGCCTGAAGTCCTTCGGATGACCGGGCCGGTCCAGACCGGCCCGGTCATCGTCTGTTCAGCAAACCCCATGCAAGGAGTCCCGTGGTCGCCGACCGCTTCGTCGCCCAGCTCAATGTCCAGATCGGCCATGAGTTCGCGTCGCACAACCAGTACCTCGCCTGCGCTGTCTTCTACGACGCGCTGACGCTGCCCCAGATGGCGGCCTTCTTCTACCGGCAGGCCGCCGAGGAGCGCGAGCACGCGCTGATGATGGTGCAGTACCTCCTCGACACCGACGCGCACGTGGAGCTCCCCGCCGTACCGGCGGTGGTCAACGGCTTCCCCGACGTCGTTGCGCCGGTCGCGCTCGCGCTCGCGCAGGAGAAGCGAGTCACCGACCAGATCAACGAGCTCTACCGGATCGCTCGTGAGGAGATCGACTTCGCCTCCGAGCAGTTCATGGGCTGGTTCATCCGCGAGCAGGTCGAGGAGGTCTCGACCATGTCAGATCTGCTTGCCGTGGTGAGCCGCAACAAGGACGACGTCGAGCAGATCGAGGAGTACGTCGCCCGCAACCTGGGGGCCGAGGGCGCCGACCCGACGGCTCCCGCGATCGCCGGCGCCTGACCGCTGCGTCGAGGTCGTTCGGGCTGTTGACTCTCGAGGCCACGGCGCTCGTGGATGACCGTCAGAAGAGGCGGTCCTCGGCGTTGTCGAGCCCGCGCAGCGCGTCGTAGTCGACCAAGGCACACGTGATGCCGCGGTCCTCGGCCAGCACCCTGGCCTGCGGCTTGATCGCCTGCGCGGCGAAGATGCCGCGCACCGCCCCGCCGGAGGTCAACAGCGGGTCGCGGTTGAGCAGCTCGAGGTAGCGGGTGAGCTGCTCGACGCCGTCGATCTCGCCGCGTCGCTTGATCTCCACCGCGACCGAGAGGCCCTCGGCGTCGCGGCACATCAGGTCGACAGGGCCGATCGCGGTCGGGAACTCTCGGCGTACGAGCGTCAGCCCGGGCGCGAGCGTCGCCGGGTGCTCGGCGAGCAGCTCCTGGAGGTGCTTCTCGACGCCGTCCTTCTGCAGCCCCGGGTCGATGCCGAGCTCGTGCGAGGAGTCGTGGTGGATCTCGTCGATCAGGATCCGCAGCGTGTCCTCGCTCTTCGCGGCGCTGACGGTCCACTCGGGTCGGCCGTCCTCGGCCAGGCCCTCCTTGAAGGTGCAGGGCGGCGACATCCAGTTCAGCGGCTTGTAGGAGCCACCGTCGGAGTGGACCAGCACCGAGCCGTCGCCCTTGATCATGAGCACGCGATTGGCCATCGGCAGGTGCGCGGTCAGGCGTCCGGCGTAATCGATCTGGCAACGCGCAACGACGAGTCTCACGGGCGAGGAATCTACCGTGACCGACCCGATCGGTCCGCAGCCGACCCGCAGCCGACCCGTGTGTGGTCTAGGAGCGCTGCGCCGGCATCATCGACCGAGGGTCGTCCAGCTCGAGGGCCGGCTGGGGTCGGCCGATGAGGTAGCCCTGCACGCTGTCGCAGCCCAGCGACCGCAATCGCTCCAGCTGGCTGGGTCGCTCGACGCCCTCGGCGATCACGGTCAGGCCGAGGATGTGTGCGGCGCTGATCACGCCGGAGATGAGCTCCGCGTCGGCCTGGTCGGAGTCGATCCGACCCACGATGCTCTGATCGATCTTCAGCGTGCTGACCGGCAGCCGGCGCAGCATCGCCAGCGAGGAGTAGCCGGTGCCGAAGTCATCGAGATGAACCAGTACGCCGGCGGCCTGAAGTTCGTGCAGCTGCTCGCTGGCCTGATCGATGTCCAGCACGGCGCTGCTCTCGGTCACCTCGATCTGCAGCAGCTGAGGTGCGATCCCGGCCGCGTCGATCGCAGCGAGCACCGTGCTGGCCAGACCGGGCGCGGCCAGCTGGACGGGGGAGACGTTGATCGCGACCGACCAGTTGCGACCCTCGTCGCGCCAGCGCCGCGCCTGTGCGCACGCGGTGTGCAGCACCCAGTCGCCGAGCGCGTTGATGTGACCGGTGTTCTCGGCGACGGCGACGAGCTCCCCGGCCGAGACCTGACCGAGCTGCTCGTCGGTCCACCGGACCAGTGCCTCGACCGAGGTGATCTGGCCGCTGCGCAGCTCGAGCTTGGGCTGGTAGTGCAGGCGTAGCCGGCCCTGCTGGAGCGCCTCCGGCAGTCGCAGCCGGATCAGTGCGCGCCGCTCCGGTGCCCCGGTTGCCTCCGGCTCGGTGATCCGACCGGTGCGTGCCTTGCCGGCTCGCTTGGCGTGCAGCATCGCCCCGTCTGCGTGCTGGAGCAGCGCGTCGAGCGGGCTGAGCACCGAGCTGGAGACACCGAGGTCGGCGCCCATGGCCACGCCGACGGTCGCGGAGCGCCGCAGCTGGGTGTCGTGCAGGCTGAACGGATGCTGGGCGACCTCGACGATCCGGTCGGCCACAGCGGTCGCCTCGCCGTCGTCGACGTCGAAGAGCAGCACGGCGAACTCGTCGCCGCCGAGCCGTCCCGCCAGGTCGTTCGGTCGTACGGCGCCAGCGAGTCTCCGGGAGAAGGCCAGCAGCAAGGCGTCGCCCGCCTGGTGACCGAGTGTGTCGTTGACCTGCTTGAAGCCGTCGAGATCGACGTACAGGACCGCCATCCGGCCGGGATCGACACCGTTGGCCAGCAGCTCGGCGCCGCGCTCATCGAGCATGCGGCGGTTGGGCAGGCCGGTGAGCTGGTCGCGCAGCGCGATCTCGCGGAACACGAGACCGACCTCGCGGAAGATCACCGCGACCGGCACGATCCCGACCGGCTCGCGGTCCGCGTCCACGACGAGCACGTCGTCGTCGCGCAGACCCCGGGCGAGGATCTCCGAGGCGGCGTCGCGCAGGGTGTGGTCCGCCGGGAACTGGGCGCCGTTCCACATCACGATGTCACCGACGAGCGCGCGCGAAAGCAGCGCCCGGCCGAACCCGAGGCGCCCGCTGAGCATCGTCTCCAGGTGAAGCCGGGTGAGCAGTGCGGTGGCGCCGTCCCCGATCACCGCCACCGCACGGAGATCGGGGTCGTCGAGGAAGCTGCGCTCCACCTCGCGCAGCCGCGTCCTGCCGGTGACCACGGGAACGGGCAGGCTGAGCTCGCGCAGCATGGGCACGCGCACGCTGGCGAGCTCGGTCGACACGGTGTCCTTCACATCGCTGGGATCGGCGATGTGGGCGAGAAGGTGATGCGACGCCACGTGAACGCCTGCCGAACACCTGGCGTCTTTACTCATACAAAGCAACGTGACGCCGATCACTCCTCGGTTACTGACGGGTAGCGAAAATGCCATGATGCCGGCATGACCGCTCCTGAGACCACGCCCGAGCAGATCGCCCAGACGCTGATCTACCCGTACCTGAACCATGCGGTGAAGTTCCTCCAGGACGAGTACGCCACCGCTGCCGACATCGACAACGGCATGCGCTTCGGCTGCGGCTACCCGGCGGGCCCCCTCGCCTACCTCGACTCCGTCGGTCCGGGCATGGTGCGCGATGCCCTCGCCGCCCGCTACGCGGAGACCGGCGACAGCCTGCACAAGCCTGTTGCGCTGCTCGACCGGATGGCCGACGAGGGCGGCACGTTCCACGGCAATGCGGGTTCCTCAGGAGCGACCGTGCCCGAGTTCAAGCGCGACATCACGCGGGTGGGGGTGGTCGGGACCGGCACGATGGCCAGCGGCATCGTCCAGGTCTTCGCCCAGGCCGGGTACGACGTGGTCTTCGTCGGACGCAGCCAGGACAAGCTCGACGGGGTTGTCGGCTACATCGCCAAGAACATCGATCGCGCGATCGCCAAGGGCAAGTCCACCGAGGAGGACAAGCAGGCCGTGCTCGACCGCCTCGCCGGGGCCACCGAGCGGGTGGCGCTGGCCGATGCGGACCTCGTCGTCGAGGCGATCGCGGAGGACCTGGCGATCAAGACCGAGCTCTTCTCGGACCTCGACGCGCTGGTGAAGCCGGGCGCGATCCTGGCCACCACGACCAGCAGCCTGCCGATCGCCAGGCTCGCCGCCTCGACCACGCGTCCCGGCGACGTCATCGGCATGCACTTCTTCAACCCGGCTCCGGTGATGAAGCTGGTCGAGATCGTCACCACCCCTCAGACCGAACCCGAGGTCGACGAGACGGTGCGTGCGCTCACTGCCAAGGTCGGCAAGGTCGGCGTCAGCTGCGGCGATCGCGCGGGGTTCATCGTCAACGCCCTGCTGTTCCCCTACCTCAACGACGCTGTGAAGCTCGCGGAGGACGGTGTGGAGCTCAGCCGCATCGACGCCGCGATCAAGGAGCAGGTCGGACTGCCGATGGGGCCCTTCGAACTGCTCGACGTCGTCGGGAACGACGTCTCGCTGGCGATCGAGAAGGAGCTGCACGCGGAGTTCGAGGAGCCGGGTCTGGCCCCGGCCGCGACCCTGGAGCGGAAGGTCGCCGAGGGCAAGCTGGGGCGGAAGACCGGCGAAGGCTTCCACACCTACTGACCCAGGCTCACCGCGCTCCGCCGGACCGTCGATCTGCATCGACAGGTCCGGCGGATCGTCTTTGCGGGTACCTGCGCCGGCATGAGCGTCGAAACGGGGCGGATCACGACCAGCATTCCGGCACGGCTGGACCGGTTGCCGTGGGCGCGATGGCACTGGCTGGTGGTGATCGGCCTCGGCACGGTGTGGATCCTCGATGGGCTCGAGGTCACCATCGTCGGCTCGATGTCCGACGCACTGAAGTCCAGCAGCACCGGGCTGGGCATGAGCGGATGGGACATCGGCTTCGCCGGTGCGATCTACGTCGCGGGGTCCTGCCTGGGGGCGTTGTTCTTCGGCCAGCTCACCGATCGGCTCGGGCGCAAGCGGCTCTTCCTCGTCACGTTGGGCGTCTACACCTGCGCGACGGTGCTGACGGCTTTCTCGCCGACCCCGCTGTGGTACTTCGCCGCGCGGTTCCTCACCGGCACCGGCATCGGTGGCGAGTACGCAGCGATCAACTCGGCGATCGACGAGCTCATCCCCGCGAGGTACCGCGGTCGGGTCGACGTCGCGATCAACGGCTCGTACTGGATCGGTGCGGCGGGTGGTGCGTTGCTGACCATCCCGCTGCTCGATCCGAGCCTGGTCGACCCGAGCATCGGCTGGCGGCTGGCCTTCGGGCTGGGAGCGGTCCTCGCGCTGGCGATCCTGCTGGTGCGACGTAACGTGCCCGAGTCTCCGCGCTGGCTCTTCATCCACGGCCGCGACGAGGAGGCTGAGAGGATCGTGGCCGACGTCGAGCACACCGTTGCCGAGGAGACCGGCGAACAGCTCGACGAGGTCGGAGACGACGACTCGATCACGATCCGGCAGCGCCGCTCGATCGGCTTCGGTCTGATCGCCCGGACCGTGATCACCCGCTACCCACGACGTACGGTGCTGTGCTTCGCCTTGTTCGTCGGACAGGCGTTCCTCTACAACGCCTTCTTCTTCACCTACGGAGACACCCTCTCGACGTTCTTCGGTGTCAAGCAGACCGGCTGGTACCTGGCAGTCTTCGCCGCGAGCAACTTCGTGGGCGCACTGGCGTTGAGCCCGCTCTTCGACCGGATCGGGCGGGTGGCGATGATCACCGCCACCTACGTGGTCTCCGGCGTACTGCTCGCGGTGACGGGGATGATGCTAGGCGGTCTGAACGCGACCACGCTGACGCTGATGGGTGCGATCGTCTTCTTCGTCGCCTCGGCCGGCGCCAGCTCGGCCTACCTCACCGCCAGCGAAGTCTTCCCGATGGAGACCAGGGCGCTGTGCATCGCCTTCTTCTACGCCATCGGCACGGCGGCCGGCGGAATCAGCGGGCCGCTGTTCTTCGGCTGGCTGATCGACCGAGCATCGGCGGACAAGGACGTGACAGCGATCGCCATCGGCTACTTCGTCGGAGCGGCGTTGATGGTGCTGGGCGGAGTGGCCGAGCTGTTCCTCGGGGTGAAGGCCGAGGGGCAAGCATTGGAGAGCATCGCCCAGCCCCTCACGGCGGACGACGATCCGGACGAGCCCACGGACGAGAACTCGGACGGCCCCTCGGACGGGCAGAATCAGGGCCATGCAGAGCAGCAGGCTGGAAGCGTTCAGTGACGGCGTCCTCGCGATCACATCACGATCATGGTCTTGGAGCTGCACGCCCCCAAGGGGCCGACGCTCCACGACCTCTGGAACAGCACCGGCTCGGGCCTGCTGACCTACCTGCTCAGCTTCGTCTACGTCGGCATCTACTGGAACAACCATCACCACCTGTTCCAGGTCGTCTCTCAGGTCGACGGGCTGGTGCTCTGGGCCAACCTGCACCTGCTGTTCTGGCTCTCGCTGTATCCGTTCACCACCAGCTGGATGGATGACCAGCACCTCGCCCGCGTCCCGACCATCGCGTACGGCGTCAACCTCATCGGCGCCGCGATCGCCTACTCGATCCTCATCCTGGCCATCCGCCGGCTGCCGTCGAGCAGCCACATGGACGAGGTGTTCGGCAGCGACTGGAAGGGCAAGACCTCGATCGTGCTCTATGCGCTGGGGATCGGCCTCACCTTCGTCGAGCCGTGGCTGGGCGTGGTCCCCTACGTCGCGGTCGCGCTGATCTGGCTGGTCCCGGACCGGCGGGTGGAGCGCTGGCTGGAACGCCGCGACGAGGTGTCGACCGGCTGATCGGGGGCCGCTCAGGCGGCGCCTACGGGTCGCCACGGCTTCACGAACGACGTGTCAGCCCAGTCCTCGCGCCCGGCGAGCAGCTCGATCGACGTCGCGCCGTCGATGCTCTCGCGGATGATGTCGGCGTGTCCCGCGTGCCGTGCCAGCTCCTCCAGGAGGTGGAACCACACCCAGCGCACCGACCATGCCTCGACGTCCTTGGGGAACCAGGGGGCGTCCGGCACGGGTACGGCGGCGTCGAGGTCGAGCGTGGCCACGGCGTCGAGCACCTGGGCGCAGACCTCGTCGTACGCCTCGAGGGCAGCGGTCAGGGAGTCCTCCTCGTCCCAGCGCAGGGCGCTGGCCCACATGCTCATCGCATCGGCGGCCCTGGCAGGGCGTCCGGGAGCGGCCCGAGCGGCGAGGAGCCAGGTGCGCGAGCCGACGGTGACGTGCTTGATCAGGGTGCCGACGGCGAGCTCGCTGGAGGTCGAGCGCAGGCCGGCCTGCTCGTCGCTGAGCCCGAAGGCGGCATTGCGGAAGGCGTTCTGCTGCTGACGCAGGAAGCCGTGCAGCGCAGAGCGCTCGTCGACGACGGCGGGGGCGTGTGCGGACATCAGATCTCCTCAAGGTCGGGGTGGGCGCAGCGGTCGGGGAGCTGCTCGTTCCGGTAGGTCATGAGACCAGTCTCGGGCCTATTGCGGACAGGATCGGTCCGCTACGTCGTGCGACGATGCACCCATGCCGGAAGTCGGTACGACCCAGCGGGTGCTCCGCCTGCTCGCGCTGCTGCAACAGCGGCCTGTCTGGACCGGCTCGGAGCTGGCCGAGCGTCTCGGCGTGACGACGCGGAGCATCCGCCGCGATGTCGAGCGGCTCCGCACGCTGGGCTACCCGGTCAACGCCACCCAGGGTGTCGGCGGCGGCTACCAGCTGGGCGCGGGTCGAGCGCTGCCACCGCTGCTGCTCGATGACGAGGAGGCGATCGCCACCGCCGTCTCGCTGCGGCTGGCGGCTGGAGGGACGGTGACCGGCGCCAGCGAGGCTGCGGTGCGCACGCTGGCCAAGCTGGATCAGGTGCTGCCGGCTCGGCTCCGCTCCGAGGTGCAGGCGCTGCAGGACGCCATCGCCACCCTGGTCGGGGACCAGTTCGAGGTCGACGCCGAGACGCTGTTGGTGCTGGCCCGGGCCTGTCGCGACAGGGTGCGGGTCGAGTTCGGATACGTCGACCTGGCCGGCACCAGCAGCCGGCGGCGCGTCGAGCCCTACCGGCTCGTCGCGACCGGCAGCCGGTGGTACCTGGTTTCCTACGACCTCGATCGCGAGGACTGGCGCACCTTCCGGCTCGACCGCCTGGCCGGCACCCGAGCGACCACGCTGCGCTTCTCGCCTCGTGAGCACCCCGATCCGGTGGAGCTGGTGCAGCGCGCGATCAGCGTGGCCGCCTATCCGCGTCCGGTGCGGCTGCTGCTGCACGCCGATGCCGCGGCCGTACGCCGCCGGGTGCCGGCCACGGTGGCGGTGATCGAGCCGGACGGACCGGACCGGTGCGTGCTGCAGGCGGGTGCCAGCGACCCCGCGTTCGTCCTGATGCACGTGGCGCGACTCGGCTTCGCCTTCGAGGTGCTGGGGTCCGACGAGGTGCGCGAGCTCGCCGTCGAGCTGGGCCAGCGCCTGGTCGAGGCTGCCGGATCACCTACCTGACTCTAAGGTTGACGCATGGGTGGAATCGTCCTGCTGGTCGTGGTCATCGCGATCGTCGCCGTTGTCGTGGTTGGTCGCAAGCGCAGCCAGCAGGCTGCGCTGGAGCGGGCCGAACGCGAGCTCCAGCCGGTCAAGCGGCTGGCACTGGAGGACGTCACAGCGCTCGGCGAGCAGCTGCGCGACCTCGATGTCGACACCGCAGCCAGCCAGCTCGACGACGGCGCCCGTGCCGACTACCAGCGTGCGCTCGACGCGTACGAGGCCGCCGGCCAGGCCGGTGAGGCGATGACCAAGCCCGAGGACATCAGCAACGTCACCAAGATCGTCGAGGACGGCCGCTACGCGGTCGCCTGCGTGCGCGCCCGGATCGCCGGTGAGCCACTGCCCACCCGTCGTCCGCCGTGCTTCTTCGACCCGCGGCACGGCATCTCGGTAGGGGACGTGGACTGGGCGCCCGGCGGCGGCGCCGTACGCCAGGTCCCGGCCTGCGCCCTGGACGTCGAGCGGGTCAGCGCCGGCGCCGAGCCCGACGTGCGTCAGGTCATGGTCGGCTCACGCCGGGTGCCCTACTGGGAGGGCGGCCGAGCCTACCGCCCCTACGCGCAGGGCTACTTCGGTGGCTTCGGCGTCCTGGACTGGATGTTCATGGGCTTCATGTTCGAGGGTCTCGGTGAGGGCATGGGCGCGCTCGCCGCAGGCCTCGGCGAGGGCATCGGCGACGTCGCGGGCGGGATCGGCGACGGCGTCGGCGGCCTGTTCGGCGGCATCGGCGGCGGCATCGGGGATCTCTTCGACGGCTTCGACCTGTGAGCGAAGCCGCGCTGCACACCCTTCAGTACGGCGAGGGTGAGAGGGCCGTCGTCTTCCTGCACGGCCTCTTCGGTCAGGGGCGCAACTGGAACACCATCGGCAAGGCCCTTGCGACCGACCACCGGGTGACGCTGGTCGACCTGCCCAACCACGGTCGCTCGGCGTGGACCGACCGGGTGGACTACGTACAGATGGCCGACACCGTGGCGACCGAGGTGCTCGCGCCGCTTGCGGACGAGGGTCCGGTCGCGCTCGTCGGTCATTCGATGGGCGGCAAGGTGGCGATGATGCTCGCGTTGCGCCATCCCGACCTGGTGGAGCGGCTGGTGGTCGCCGACATGTCCCCGGTGGACTACGACAGTGCCCGCGAGTTCGTCGGCTACATCGACGCCCTGCGCGGCCTCGACCTGACCGTGATCGCCGACCGTGCAGACGCCGACGCCGCGCTCACCGCTGCCGTGCCGACCGCCTCGGTGCGCTCGTTCCTGCTGCAGAACCTGCGCCGCGACGGAGCGTCGTGGCGGTGGCAGCCGAACCTCGAGGTGCTCGCCCGTGACATCGAGCGGCTCTCCGGGTGGCCGAGCGATGTCGCGGACGCGCTGGCGCCGTACGAGGGGCCGGTGCTGTGGATCGCCGGCGCCGACTCGGGCTACATCGAGCCGGAGTACGACGAGGCGATGACACGACTGTTCCCGCGCAAGCGACTGGTCACGATCAAGGGCGCCGGGCACTGGGTGCACTCGGAGAAGCCGGAGGTCTTCACCGAGGTGCTGCGTCGGTTCCTGGCCTCCTGAGGTCCGCGCCACGGCACGTTGCAACGAATGCTCGCGCCGGGGCGTGAGTAGTGCATGGATGTACGGGTGAGTGCTCGCCCCGCGCCGGTCGTGGCGCCGCCGTTCGACGACTGGGTCGCGGCGCGGTCGGCTGCGCTGCTGCGCTTCGCCTACCTGCTCACGGGCAGTCAGAGCGAGGCCGAGGATGCGGTGCAGAGCGCGCTGGAGCGGGCGCTGGCGCGATGGCAGCACGTCTCGCGGGTCGATGATCCCGAGACCTACGTGCGGCGGATGATCGTCAACGAGCACATCTCGCTGTGGCGGCGCTGGCGCAGGCGGGTCTCGCCGGTGGCGGTGGTGCGTGAGAGCAACGTCGTCGCGGGCGGCCCGACCGATCCGGCCGAGGTGGTGGCGAGCACGGACGTCGTACGGCGGCTGTGCGCGCAGCTGCCACCGGCCCAGCGCGCGGCCGTCGTGCTGCGCTTCTACCAGGACCTGGACTACCGCGAGATCGCGGCGCTCCTCGGCTGTGCCGAGGCGACCGCGCGCTCGCACGTGCACCGAGCGCTCCATGCGCTCAGGCGTGAGCTTGCGGAGGAGGACGGCGATGCGTGACCCGGAGGAGATGCTGCGCGAGGGGCTCGGCCACCTCGCGGACGAGGTCGGCACGCGTGTGCCGCTGGCACAACGGGCCCGCGCAGGACGCCGGCGGCGTACCCGGCGAATGGTCGGGGTCGCTACCGCCGCGGCCGTGCTGGTGGCCGCGGGCGGCGTCGGCGCGGCCCTGCACGGGAGCGGGTCGAGCGCCGCGCCCAGCGTCGGTACGCCGACCGACGTGCCGACGCAGCACTCCGTGCTGGCCCCCGACGGCTATCGGCTCGAGGTGTGGCAGAACGTCGGCGTCTACGTGCCCGTCGGCTGGGGCTGGGGCGGTGCACCTGGAGCGTGCGGCGTGGGCCCGTCCGTCGGCGCCGACGGTCATCGGCTCACGGCGGCCGAGCGGACCGACGGTGTGCTGCCCGGGTATGTCGGCCGGCCGGTGGCGCAGACGCCGCGATGCCCGAAGAGCGCCACCCAGGGCACGAGCGCCGCGATGCCGTTCGTGTGGCTGGGAGCCAAGGATGCGCCCGTCGAGGCGAACCTCGGCCACGGCTTCGTGGTGGAGAGTCAGAAGTACGGCGACACCACGGTGACCGTCGGCAGCAGCGACGCTCGCCTGCGTCGCACCATCCTGGCGTCGGCGCACTGGATGACCGGCGGTGCCTGTGCGGACTGGCTGGGCACGCCACCGATGTCCGGCGAGCAGCCGAGTGTCGGCACCGCAGGTCCGGTCGCGCCGTATGCGATGACGGTCTGCGCGTACGCGCCCGCGGCGATGTCGGGCTATCAGCTGCTCTACCAGGAGCAGCTCGCCGACGGACCGGCCAAGCAACTCGTCGACGCCGTGTCCGATGCGAAGCCGACGGGGGAGTTCAGCTGCTTCGGCGCGAGCGGGGGCGAGTGGGTGCTGCTGCACCTGACGGCTGCCGACGGGACCCGGGACTACGTCGTGGACCTGTCGTGCCCGAGCATCGCCGACCCGAGCGGGCTGCAGCACGAGCTGACCTCGGCCGACGTGCTGCCGTGGGCGGTCGACGGCGTCAACGCCGTGCTGCACGGCAGTCCGCTGATCGACGTACCGGGGCGCCTCATCGCGCAGTGAGGGCTACTCGGTGGCCGCCTGCCGGGCGCGGTAGGCGGCCACCGCGTTGCGGTTGCCGCAGGCCACCGAGCAGAACCGCTTGGAGCGGTTGCGGGACAGGTCGAGCACCAGGCCCAGGCAGTCACCGTCGGCGCACACCCCGAGGCGCGCATGCTCGTCGGCGCGGATCACGTCGATCATCGCCATCGCCGTCTCGACGCCGATCCGGGTGGCCAACGGCGCCTCGGGCGGCACCGCGTGGATGTGCCAGTCGAGGGGCTGGTGGCGGACGAGCTGCGGTACGGCGCGCGCCTCGCTGAGGATCTCGTTGACCATCCGGACCGCCTCGTCGCGGTCGGCCAGCAGCAACGCGCGCAGGCGCGGCCGCAGGTCGCGCACCTGGTCCAGCTCGGTGCGCGTGCGATCGTGGCGGCCGGTGTAGTCGAAGCGGTCGTAGAACGCCTCGAGCTCGGCCACAGTCGTCAACGTCTCCGGCGCCTCGGCGCTGTTGACCAGTGCGACAGCCGCCAGGAGCGACTCCTCAGTGTCATGAGCGAAAACCACGTTGACAGATTACCGAACGATTTCGTAGCGTCATGGGTCATGAGCATTTTCACCGATGACGAGGCGGCACTCGCCCGAGCCGAGCGCTTCGGTGTGGGGCTGCTCCTCGCGATGGTTTCGGCGGTGAGCTTCAGCCTGTCCGGCTCGATCGCGAGCAGCCTGTTCGACATCGGCTGGACCCCGGGTTCGGTGGTCCTTCTCCGCGTCGCCCTCGCCGCCGTCGTGCTGGCACCGTTCGGTCTGCGATCCCTGCGCCACAGCCGTACGCCGTGGAGCGCGGTCCGCCGCCAGCTGCCCACGATCGTCGTCTACGGTCTGCTCGCCGTCGCGGCGTCCCAGTTCTGCTACTTCTCCGCCGTCCGGCACATGGAGGTCGGGCCGGCGATCCTGATCGAGTACACGTCTCCGGCCGCGGTCGTGGTCTGGCTGTGGCTGCGGCACGGTCAGCGACCGGCACCGATCACCGTCGGCGGCGCGGCCCTCGCCGCGTTCGGCCTCGTGCTGGTCCTCGACCTGATCGGCGGTGGCATCGGGCTGAGCGTGGCAGGGGTGCTCTGGGCGCTCGGCGCGATGCTCGGTGCCGCGGTCTACTTCGTCCTCAACGCCGAGGGTGGAGTGGACCTGCCGCCGATCGCCCTGGCCTGGCTCGGCCTGGTCGTCGGGGCGGCCGCGCTCGGGCTGCTCGGGGTCACCCACCTGATGCCGTTGCATGCGGCTGCTGGCACGGTCCGGCTGGCGGATGCGGACGTGCCGTGGTGGGCCGCCGTACTCATCCTCGGGGTGGTGACCGCAGCGCTGGCCTACGCCACCGGCATCGCGGCCGGTCGGCTGCTGGGCGCGCGGCTGGCCAGCTTCGTGGCGCTGCTGGAGGTGGTCTCCAGCGTGCTGTTCGCCTGGTTGCTGCTCGGCGAGCTGCCCGGTGCCGTGCAGTTCGTCGGCGGCCTGCTCATCCTCGCCGGGGTGGTGGCGGTGAAGGCGGGGGAGCCGTCGGCCGGCGCTGCCTCCCGCCGCACGCGTCCCGGCCATGCCGATCGGTCGACGACCTCAGCGGAGAGCCGCTAGCGCTCGTCCTGGGCGCGGACGAACACTTCCCTGATCAGCATCAGGATCGCCGCGGCTGTCGGGATGGCCAGGAGTGCGCCGACGACACCGAGCAGCGAGGCGCCGACCAGTGCCGCGATCACGGTGAGCACGCCTGGGATCTCGACGGAGCGGGACATCACCCGCGGGTAGAGCACGTAGTTCTCGAACTGCTGGTAGGCGATGTAGAAGATCGCCGCGATGATCGCGGTCTGGACCGAGTTGCTGAAGCAGATCGCCGTCACGATCACCGCGCCGATGGTGGCGCCGATCATCGGGATCACGTCGGTCACCATCACCACGAAGGCGAGGGCAACGGCGTACTTGCTCATGCCGATGACCATCAGCAGGATCAGGGAGCTGACGCCGGCGCACAGCGCGATCACGAAGGCGCCGGACACGTAGCCGCCGATGCCCTCGATGATCCGGTCGCCCAGCTTGCCGACGCGCTCGCGCCGGGATGCGGGGGCCAGGTGATAGAGCGCCGACTTGATCGTCTCGAACGAGGCCAGGAAGTAGAGCGTCATGACGGTGATCACGAACGCGTTCAGCAGCGCACCCAGAACGGCCAGGCCGACGCCGAGCACCCCGCCGAACACCTCGCCGACGAAGTTGCCCCCGGTGACGAAGTCCTGCAGCTTGGCGATGAAGTGGTACTGGTCGTCGAGGTCACGGATCCGCCGGTTGTTCTGCAGCTGGTGCAGCCAGTCCGGGGCGTTCTTCCCGATGGCGGTGACCTGATCGGCGATGACCGGGGCGAGCGCGAAGACGAACAGCGCGATGACCGCCAGCACCAGCACGATGACGACGACGACCGCGCCGGAGCGGCGCAGGCCGCGCCGCTCCAGGAACCGCACGACCGGGTCGAGCCCGGCCGCGATGAAGAGCGCGACCACGATCTCCACGATCACGCCGCTGATCGTGACCAGGACCTGGCCGACGGCGAAGGCGGTGAGCAGCCCGAGGCCACCGAGCAGGCCCATCACGTACGGCGCCTTGCGATCGAACGGTCTGCCAGGTCGTCCGAGGGCGGGGTCGTCGGCGGGCGCCTCGCTCAGCGCGGCCTCCGTGTCCCCGGAGGCCGCGGCCTCACTCACTCAGCGTCCTTGGCGTCCTTGGCGCCCTTGGACGTGTTCTTGTCCTGGGCGTCGTCGTCGGCGTCCTGGGAGAAACCGGCGATGAGGTTGGTCAACGGAGCGAGCTGGGCGGTGATCGCGTCGCGGCGCTTGCTGAGCCGCTCCACCTCGGCGCGGATCGCGGCCAGGCCGCGCTCGGCCTCGGCGTGGCCCGCCTGGCTGATGGTCTCCGCCTGGGCGCGAGCGCTCTTGACCAGCTGCTCGGCCTCGCGCTTGGCGCGTGCCAGCAGACCTTCGGCCTCGGTCTCGGCCTGCGTGCGCTGGGCGGCGATCTGGGCGGATGCCTGACGGGCGCGCTCCTCGGCGGCAGTGGCACGGGCCTCCGCCTCCTCCACGAGACGGCGGGTCTCCGCCATCGAGCTGTTGTGGTGGTCGGTCGCCTCGCGGGCGAGGCGCTCCTTCTCCACGGCCAGCATCCGGCGGGCCTCCTGCACCTCGCGGTCGGCGCCGGCGCGGGCCTGCTCGACCTCGCGCTGGGTGGCAGCACGCTGCTCGGTCGTCTCCTGCTGCGCGGCCAGGCGCAGCTGGTCGGCCTCACGCTTGGCGGAGGCGACCAGATCCTCGGCCTCGCTGCGCGCCAACGAGCGCTCCTGCTCGGTCTGGGCGCTCACGCGGGCACGGTGGTCGTCCATCTCCTGGTAGTGGGCCTTGCGCAACTCCTCGACCTCGCGCTGGGCCTCGGCCCGCAGCGCGGCGGCGTCGCGGGTAGCCTGGTTGTGGATCTCGGCGGCCTCCCGGTCTGCGGCGGCCTTGATCTCGCCCGCCTCCTCCTCGGCGAGGCGCAGCATCGCGGAGGCACGGCCGCCGAGGCCGGCGTAGGACGGGTTGGCGTGCTCGGCCAGCTCGTCGCGGAGCTTGGCGATCTCCTTCTCCGCCTCTGCCGCCCGCTGCTGGGCGCTCTGGGCCGCGCTGTGCGCGGCACCGTGCGCGGCCGTGAGCTGCTGGATCCGCGAGTCGACCGCGGCAGGGTCGTAGCCACCGCGGCGCACGATCGGCAGCGGCGAGGACGACACCCCTGGTACGGCGGCAGGCGCACCGCCGGCGCGGCTCGGGGACGCGGCCGGCGCGCTACCGGCCGGAGCGCCGGCCTGGGCCGGTCGGGCGGCTGGCGCGGCCCCGGTGGGCGGGGCCGACGGTGCACCGGTGGGGGCGCTCGACGCGGGTGACGCAGGTGCCGCCGGGACGCGCGGCATGACCCGGGTCTCGTCGTCGGCGCCGGACGACTTCTGGGCGCTCGGCTTGCTCTCGGCAGGCTTCGCTGACTTGGTCTCGCTCGACGGGCTCGCCGGCGTACCGGCCGCCTTGCCCGCAGCGGCAGCGCCCTCCTCGGGAGCCGTGGTCGGCTCGTTGTCGAAGATGGACAGGCCCTGATCGCTCATGGTCGGCGTTACCTCTTCCTTGCTGTGCGGGGCGTGCGGGGAACTGCTCCCAAGGGTCCCACATCCCGGGTTACGACGGCGTGAAGCCGCCCCGGGAGTCCCGGGGCGGCTTCACGGTGGTGGTCGGTGCCGATCAGATGCCGCGGAACCGGTTGATCGCGTCGACGTGCTGGTTGCGCATCTCCTCGTCGAGGACGCCGAGGCCCTCCTGCGGGGCGAGCGCGAGCACGCCGACCTTGCCCTGGTGGAGGTTGTGGTGGACGTCGAGCGAGGCCTGGCCTACCTCGTCGAGGGTGTAGGTCCGTGACAGGGTCGGGTGGATCTTGCCCTTCGCGATCAGGCGGTTGGCCTCCCACGACTCGCGGTAGTTGGCGAAGTGGGAGGAGATGATGCGCTTGAGGTTCATCCACAGGTAGCGGTTGTCGTACTCGTGCATGTAACCGGTCGTGGAGGCGCAGGTGGTGATGGTGCCGCCCTTGCGGGTGACGTAGACCGAGGCGCCGAAGGTCTCGCGGCCGGGGTGCTCGAAGACGATGTCGATGTCCTCGCCACCGGTCAGCTCGCGGATCCGCTTGCCCAGGCGCTGCCACTCCTTGGGGTTCTGCTGGGTGCCCTCCTCGTTCCAGAACTTCCAGTTCTCCTCGGAGCGGTTGATCACCAGCTCGGCGCCCATCGAACGCACGATCTTGGCCTTCTCCTCGTTCGAGACCACGCAGATCGGGGTGGCGCCGCCGTTGAGGGCGTACTGGGTGGCGAATCCGCCCAGGCCACCGGAGGCGCCCCAGATCAAGACGTTGTCGCCCTGCTTCATCGCGCCGCCGTTCTTGGAGACCAGCTGGCGGTAGGCGGTGCAGTTGACCAGGCCGGGGGAGGCTGCCTCCTCCCAGGTCAGGTGCTCGGGCTTCGGCATCAGCTGGTTGGCCTTGACCATCGCGACCTCGGCCAGGCCACCGAAGTTGGTCTCGAAGCCCCAGATGCGCTGGGAGGTGTCGAGCATGGTGTCGTTGTGGCCGTCGGGCGATTCCAGCTCGACGGAGAGGCAGTGCGCCACGACCCGGTCGCCGGGCTTCCACTTGGTCACACCCGCCCCGACCTTCAGCACGACGCCGGACAGGTCCGAGCCGACGATGTGGTAGGGCAGGTCGTGGCGCTTGGCCAGCTCGGACTCGCGGCCGTAGCGCTCAAGGAAGCCGAAGGTGGACACGGGCTCGAAGATCGAGGTCCACACGGTGTTGTAGTTGATCGCCGAGGCCATCACCGCGACGAGCGCCTCACCCGGGCCGAGCTCGGGCAGGGCCACGTCCTCGACGTGCAGGGACTTGCGAGGGTCCTTCTCCTTGCTCGGGATCCCTTCGAACATGTCGACCTCGTCCTTGTGGACGGTGGCGGCTCTGAAGTGATCCGGGATCTCCAGGTTCGCGAAGTCCTCCGAGGAGGCCTCGCCGCTGACGATCGCATCGAGAATGTGCTGCACGTCGTACTCCTGAGAAGAGGGAGGCCCGGCGCGCGGGCCCTGGCGTGAACGAGACACTACTGGCGGGTAATACCGACATGCCATAGGTGTGACTGACGACACTACGCGTCTCGTAACGGTCACGTGGCGGCCATCTGGGCGCGGGCGTGAGGACATCTGATGCCGCTTTGCTTTCGCCGATCACGACCGTCGCGGCATCGTGCGGTCTCGTCCTTCTAGGAGCTGCTGTGAATCGCACAGGACGCATCTCAGTGGCGGTGGCCGTCGTCTCGGCCGCTGCTGCGCTTCCGCTCGGCGCCTTCGCCGTCGGCGGATCGAGCTCGGCCGCCTGCACCCCGCAGAAGGGTGCGGTGTCGGCTGCCCAGAACACCGTCAGTCACGACCGGGGCGCCCTGCGTGCCGCGAGCAAGAAGAAGGCGAAGTCGGCCAAGGCCAAGGCCAAGAAGCAGAAGGTGGTGGCCAAGGCGACCACACACCTGGTCAACGCCGAGGCCACCCTCAACGCGGCGCAGGCGGCGCTGATCGCGTGCCAGGGGGCATGGCCGGTCCCGACCGTCACGGCGACGGTGACCACGACCGCTACCGCTGCTCCGACCGTCCCGGCGAACGGGGGCAAGGCCCCGGTCGACGGAACGACGCTCTTCCCGATGACCAACCCCGACGGCACCACCATCACGCCCAACGGCCTCTGGGACGGCACCCCCATCGTCGGCAGCGGTTACGGCTCCGGTCTGTCGCCCGACACCGCAGACGGCCCCGGCTGGTTCTACGGCATCACCGACCGCGGCCCCAACGTGGGTGGTCCCGACGGCGTGAAGATGGACCCGGTCCAGGGCTTCCAGCCGGCGATCGGAAAGTTCCACCTCGAGAACGGCCATGCCGAGCTCACCCAGGTGATCGGCCTGACCGGCTTCTCCGGCGCTCCGATGAACGGCTTGGTGCCGCCGGACGACGCCACCGCTCACGGCACCAGCAGCGACATCGAGGATCAGTACGGCGCCGCCGCGCCGCACAGCAACGTCGGCATCGACTCCGAGTCCGTCGTGGTCGACCCGGCCGGCGGCTTCTTCGTCTCCGACGAGTACGGCCCCTACATCGTCCACCTGGACGCGAACGGCAAGGAGACGTACCGCTACAGCCCCTACGTCAGCGCCGACCCGTCCAACGGCACCACCGAGCACATCTACCCGCTGCCCTCGGAGCTGATCCGGCGCAAGGAGAACAAGGGCATGGAGGGGCTGACGCTGACCCCTGACGGCCAGTACCTCGTCGGCATCATGCAGTCGCCGTTGGACTCCAACAAGGGCACGACCGGCACCACCGCGGCCACAGCCGCCAAGGGAGCGATCACACGCATCGTGAAGGTGAAGCTGAGCGACCACAGCGTGCAGGAGTACCTCTACGCGCTGCACTTCACCGCCAACAACGACATCGCCGAGGCCAACAGCGAGATCACGGCCCTGGATGCGAACCACTTCATCGTCGACGAGCGGGACGGCTGCTTCGAGGGCACCAACGCCAACGACATCGCCGGCACCGCGGCCTGCCCCGCAGCAGCGATCAAAGACCTGTGGAAGATCGACCTGACCAACGCCACCGATGTCGGCCCGCATTCGCCACTGCTCACGACGCCTCCGACGATCAGCGGCACCCTGGCCACGGTGACCTACAAGAGCGATCTCGCCGCCCCGCTGACCCCGACCAACTCCGGTCTGAACATCAACGGGCTGAGCATCGAGGACATCGCCGGCACGTCGGTTCCGTCCACGGCGGTCTCCGCGCTCTCGGCCGCAGGCGTGACCACCTCGGACTCCGGCAGCCGCAGCACCGCCGGCGAGCTCTTCTTGAACTACGCCGGCCTGGTCGACCACATCGACCCCAGCGGGCAGTACTTCGGGCACGACAAGGTCGAGGGCGTCGCGATCGACCCGGCCAACCCGAGCACCGTCTACCTGGCCGACGACTCGGACTTCGGCATCACCGACGTGCCGAAGGATGGCTCGTGGCCCGCTGACAGCATCAGTCACGGCGGGGACAAGCGGGTCCTGGGCAACGGGGCACTCAAGCTCCTGCCCGGAGCCGGCGGCCTCGGCACCGGGCCGCAGGACTTCGGCGAGATCATGAAGGTGGACCTGTCCCAGGTTCCGGCGGCGTACAAGGGCTGAGGCGCGCGACGCTCGGGTGGTGCTTGCGGCCTAGTGAGCCGAGCCCTTCGCCGGCTCGACCAGTTCGACCAACACGCCGCCGGCGTCCTTGGGGTGGACGAAGTTGATCCGGGAGTCGGAGGTGCCACGGCGCGGGGCGTCGTAGAGAAGACGCACCCCGCGGCTGCGCAGGATCTCGCTGACCTGCTCGACGTCGACCACGCGGTAGGCGAGCTGCTGGATGCCCTGACCGTTCTTGTCCAGGAACTTCGCGATCGTGCTCTCCGGGGTCAGCGGCGCCAGCAGCTGGATCTTCGAGTCGGTCGGCCCGACGGCGAGCATCGCCTCGGCGACGCCCTGCTCCTCGTTCACCTCGCGGTGGATCTCCTTGAGACCGAAGGTCTCGTCGTAGAACCGGATCGCCTCGTCCAGGTCGGGTACGGCGATACCCACGTGGTCGATCGCGGTGAACAGGTGCTCGGGGATCTCAAGGCTCATGGCGCCCACTCTGGTCCACCTCCGATCGGCGAGGGAAGATGTGTGACGATGGGCACACCCGGCCGCCGACCGGACCCCTCCCGCTGATGTCTACCCGTCGGTAATGTCGGAGGCACGCGTTTCGCACACCATGGAGGCACCATGTCCGGAAATGTCATCGTCGCGGGAGCCCGCACCCCGATCGGCCGTCTGCTCGGGGGCCTGAAGGGCTTCTCGGCTGCCGACCTCGGCGCCATCGCCATCAAGGGCGCCCTGGAGAAGTCCGGCGTATCGCCGGACCAGGTCGACTACGTGATCATGGGTCAGGTCATCCAGGCGGGCGCGGGCCAGAACCCCGCGCGGATGGCGAGCGTGGGCGCCGGCATCCCGATGAGCGTGCCGACGATGACGATCAACAAGGTCTGCCTCTCCGGCCTCAACGCGATCGCGCTGGCCGACCAGCTGATCCGTGCGGGCGAGGTCGACGTCGTCGTCGCCGGCGGCATGGAGTCGATGACCAACGCGCCGCACCTGCTGCCGAAGTCGAGGGAGGGCTTCAAGTACGGCGACACCACGCTGGTCGACTCGATGGCCTACGACGCACTGTTCGATCAGTTCACCAAGCAGGCGATGATCAACCTGACCGACGGCTGCAACGCTGCGCGGGACAACTTCACCCGCGAGGAGCAGGACGCCTTCGCCGCCCAGTCGCACCAGCGCGCCGCAGCCGCTCAGAAGAACGGCCTCTTCGACGGCGAGATCGTTCCGGTGGAGATCCCGCAGCGCAAGGGCGACCCGATCGTGATCGCCGCCGACGAGGGTGTCCGTGCCGACACCACCGTGGAGTCGCTGGCCGGCCTGCGGCCGGTGACCAAGGACGGCACCATCACCGCCGGTTCCGCGTCGCAGATCTCCGACGGCGCGGCGGCGGTGATCGTGATGAGCAAGGCCAAGGCCGAGGAGCTCGGCCTGGAGTGGCTCGCCGAGATCGGGGCGCACGGCCAGGTCGCCGGCCCGGACTCCTCGCTTCAGCTGCAGCCCGCCGCCGCGACGGCCAAGGCGCTGGCCAAGGAGGGCATCAGTGCTGCGGACCTCGACCTGGTCGAGTTCAACGAGGCGTTCGCGGCCGTGGGCATCGCCTCGGCACGTGAGCTGGGCATCTCCGAGGAGAAGGTCAACGTCAACGGCGGGGCCATCGCGCTGGGTCACCCGGTCGGCATGTCGGGCGCTCGCGTCGTACTCCACCTCGCCAACGAGCTCAAGCGGCGCGGTGGCGGTGTGGGTGCTGCCGCACTGTGCGGTGGCGGCGGCCAGGGCGACGCCCTGATCGTGCGCGTGCCGAAGGCCTGATCGGGCCCGATGTCGGCACGCAGGAGCATCGAGGTCGTCGACCTCGTGGAGGCCGCCCGCGAGGGACCCGGGCACCCGGGTTCGGCGCGGGCGGTCGCCCGTTTGATCTCCCTGGTCGAGGACGCGTCCGGAGTGGCGAGTCAGACGCTGCGGGAGGTGATGGCGGCGCTCTCGCCGTACGTCGGCCATGCCCACGTCATCGGCCTGACCGGTGCCCCTGGCGTGGGGAAGTCGACGACCACCAGTGCCCTGGTCCGCGAGCTGCGGCAGAGCGGCAAGCGCGTGGGCGTGCTCGCGGTCGACCCGTCCTCGCCGTTCTCCGGCGGCGCGCTGCTCGGCGACCGGATCCGGATGACGGAGCACGCCTCGGATCCGGGCGTCTACATCCGCTCGATGGCCTCGCGCGGCCATCTCGGCGGGCTGTCCTGGAGCACGCCTCAGGCCATCCGGGTGCTCGACGGCGCCGGCTTCGACGTGGTGCTGGTGGAGACCGTCGGCGTGGGGCAGTCGGAGGTGGAGATAGCGGGCCTGGCCGACACCACGGTGGTCCTGCTCGCCCCGGGCATGGGCGACGGCATCCAGGCGGCCAAGGCGGGCATCCTCGAGATCGGCGACCTCTACGCGGTCAACAAAGCCGATCGCGACGGCGCCGCGAAGGTACGCCGAGACCTGCGCAGCATGCTCGCGCTCGGTACCCGGCCCGAGGGCGCCTGGCGCCCGCCGGTGCTGGCGATCACGGCGCAGAGCCGCGACGGCCTCGACGAGCTCGCCGCAGCCTTGGAGAAGCACCGTGCCTGGCTGGAGGAGTCCGGCGCCCTGACGGCTCGGCGCGCTCGGCGGGCCCGGGAGGAGATCGAGGCGATCGCCGTGGCCGCGCTGAGGGCACGCTGGCAGGTGCAAGGTAGCGACCGGCTCGACGAGCTCGCCGCGGCCGTGGCCGGTGGTGTTCTGGACCCCTATGCGGCCGCGGACGAGCTGATCGGCTGACGGGATCGGGCGCAGTTCGCCCTCGTCGCCGGAATCGGGTGAGCCGTTCACGGCACGCCCGGCGGCATCGTCGAGGCATCTGCTCGCCCAGGGGTGAGCCTGCCTCGGATCCAGGAGTGGCCGTGACCAAGTTCAACGGAGTTGTGAATCTCGACGTGCGGGACTCGGTCCCGGACTGGACGCCGTTCCGAGAGTCGCCCGCCCCGGAGGGGGCGCCGAACGTGCTGGTGGTCCTCTACGACGACACCGGCCTGGCGGCCTGGTCGCCATACGGGGGCCGGATCAACATGCCGACGATGCAGCGACTCGCGGACAACGGACTCACGTACACGCAGTGGCACACCACTGCGCTGTGCTCGCCGACGCGCTCGTGCCTTCTGACCGGACGCAACCACCACCAGAACGGCTTCGCGCAGATCGCCGAGGGCGCCCAGGGCTTCCCGGGGCACACCGGCCACATCCCGATGGAGAACGCGACCATCGGCGAGGTGCTCCGGGAGAACGGCTACAACACGTTCTGGGTGGGCAAGAACCACAACGTGCCGCTGGATGAGTGGGCCGTGGGTGCGACGCGTCGCAACTGGCCGCTGGCTCGCGGATTCGATCGCTACTACGGCTTCATCGGTGGGGAGACCAACAACTGGTATCCGACGCTGGTCGAGGACAACCACTACGTCGACCAGCCCGCCCTGCCCGAAGAGGGCTACCACCTGTCCAAGGACCTGGCAGACAAGGCGATCTCCTACATCGCCGACAGCAAGACGTCGGCACCCGACAAGCCGTGGTACCTCTGGTTCTGCCCGGGTGCCAACCACGCACCGCACCACGCCCCCGAGGACTACATCGCCAAGTACGCAGGCCAGTTCGACGACGGTTACGAGGCCTACCGCGAGTGGGTGCTGCCGCGCATGGTCGAGCGCGGCATCCTGCCCGAGGACACGGCGCTGACCGACATCAACCCGCTGCCTGGCGAGGCCGCGATGGCGATGGACCACGTCAAGCCGTGGGAGTCCCTGACCGACGACGAGAAGCGACTCTTCGCGCGGATGGCGGAGGTCTACGCAGGGTTCTCGGAGTACACCGACGCCCAGGTCGGTCGGATCATCGACTACCTCGAGGAGACCGGGCAGCTCGACAACACCGTCGTCATGTACGCCGCCGACAACGGCGCCTCGGGCGAGGGCACCCCGGACGGCAGTGTCAACGAGAACAAGTACTTCAACGCCTATCCCGAAGACCCCGAGCAGAACCTGGCGATGATCGAACAGCTCGGCTCCCCGGACACCTACAACCACTACCCGACCGGGTGGGCCACCGCGTTCTCGACGCCGTTCAAGATGTTCAAGCGCTACACCTACCAGGGCGGCGTCGCCGACCCGCTGGTCATCTCCTGGCCGAACGGGATCGAGGCTCGCGGCGAGGTGCGCAACCAGTACCACCATGCCGTCGACATCGTGCCGACGATCCTGGAGTGCATCGGGCTCCAGATGCCTGACCAGGTGCTGGGCTACGCCCAGACGCCGCTGCCGGGTGTGTCGATGAAGTACTCCTTCGAGGCCGACGGTCCGACCGAGAAGCACATCCAGTACTACGAGATGATGGGCACCCGCGCGCTCTGGCACGAGGGCTGGCACGTGGTCGCTCAGCGGGCGCCGCAGCAGGGCGGCACGGCGTCGGACCTTCTCAACGACACCTGGGAGCTCTACCACACCGAGGTCGACCGTTCCGAGTCCCACGATCTCGCGGCCGAGCACGCCGACAAGGTCAAGGAGCTGGTGAACCTCTGGTACGTCGAGGCCGGCAAGTACGACGTCCTGCCGATCGACAACCGGTCGCTGGAGGATCTGGTCAAGGAGATGCCGGTCGCCGCCATCCCGCCGGGCGGCGTCTACCGCTACTACGCGAACACGTCCCCGGTGCCCGAGTTCGCCGCCGCCGAGATCCGGGGACGGTCGTTCAAGATCCTCGCCCAGGTCGACATCGCCGATGCCGACGCGCAAGGCGTGCTGCTCGCCAACGGGGCCCGCTTCGGCGGACACAGCCTCTTCGTGAAGGAACGCCGCCTCTGGTACGCCTACAACTTCCTCGGCATCCCGCCGGAGCAGCAGATCTCCTCGCCCGACGAGCTCACCACCGGCGCGCACGTACTCGGCGTGGAGTTCCAGAAGGAGAGTCACGGCGAGCACGGCGAGGCCATCGGAACCGTCACCCTCTACGTCGACGACGCGGCGGTCGCCAAGGCGCCCTGGAAGACCCAACCGGGTCACTTCGCGCTCTGCGGTGAGGGGCTGAGCGTGGGCCGCGATTCGGCCGACCCGGTCTCGAAGGAGTACTCCGCCCCGTTCGCCTTCACCGGCGGCCGGATCCGCGTGGTCGAGATCAACGTCGGCGACGACCAGTACCTCGACCGCGAACGCGACTTCCACGCCGCCATGTCCCGCGACTGACACCGGCTCCGGATCGGGCCCGGGCCCGGGTCCGATCCGGCGGGTGCCGCCCCTAGAATCGGGGCCATGACGCAGCAGCCCTTCTCCCGTCCCGGAGCGATCGACCTCGGCGCCCTCAAGCGCCCCGCGCAACAGCCGGCCGCTGGGGCACCCCTCGGTGCCGGCGAGGGCAGCGGCACCGCTGCGGGCACGGCCGCGGGCGGCGGTTCGGCGTACAGCGTGGAGATGAACCGCGACAACTTCCAGTCGACCCTCGAGGCGTCAATGACCGCCCCGGTGCTCCTGGTCTTCTACTCGGCCACTCGGATGCCCGAATCCGTGACGATGGCGCAGGACCTCCGGCAGCTGTCCGACGAGTTCGAGGGCCGCTTCCTCGTCGGCCTGGTGGACATCGACGCGGCGCCGGAGATCGCCCAGGCGATGCAGATCCCCTCGATCCCGCTGGTCGTCGGCGTCATCGACGGGCGGCCGCAGCCGCTGCTGCAGGACATCGTCCCGATCGAGGAGCTGCGGACCATGCTCACCCAGGTCTCCCAGCAGCTGACGGTCTCGGGCCTCAGCGGGCGGCACCAGCCGCGTCGCGCCGAAGCCGCCGAGGGCGAGGACGAGGGTCTGGACCCGCGCTACGCCGCCGCGCAGGAGGCGCTCGGCGAGGGCGACATCGACAAGGCCGTCGCGGAGTACCAGAAGCTCGTCGACGCCAACCCGGCCGACACCGAGGCCGCTGCCGGCCTGGCGATGGCGAAGGTGCTGCAGCGCACCCGCGGCGTCGACCTCAACGCCGCGCGCGCCGCGGCGGCCGCGAACCCCGACGATGTCGAGGCGCAGACGCTCTGCGCCGACCTGGACCTGCTCGGCGGTCACGTCGAGGACGCGTTCAACCGGCTCGTCGGGCTGATCGCCCGCACCGCCGGCGATGAGCGCAACGTGGCGCGCGAGCACCTCATCGGTCTCTTCGGCGCCGTCGGGAACGAGGATCCGCGCGTGCTGAAGGGGCGGCAGGCGCTGGCTTCCGCGCTCTTCTGAGTCTGTGGCGGTTTTGACCCCTGGGGGTCAGAACCTTGCCCCGGCCGCGAGCAGCGCGTCGAGCAGCGCGGTGATGGCAGGGGAGTCGGTCATGCTGCGCCGGTGCAGCGCCAGCACGCTGCGGGTCGGCACCGGATCCTTGGCCGGTACGGCGACAAGGTCCGTGGCCAGTGCGGCCCGACCCAGCCGCGGCACCAGCGCGATGCCGAGCCCCGCGCGCACCAGGGCAAGGTGCGAGTCGAACTCCATCGCCACGTGCGCGATGCGTGGCAGCCGACCGGTGCCGACGTACATCCGGTTGAGCCACTGCCGGCAGATGGTGCCGTCCGGGGTGGCGATCCAGCCCTCGTCGACCAGGTCCGCGGGTGTGACGGCAGGTTGCCGTGCGAGCGCGTGGTCCGCGCGCATGATCACGTCCGCCAGGTCGGTGCCGATCCGGGTGGCGACGACATGGTCGGGGATCTGGAGCGGTACGTCGCCCCAGCTGTGCACCAGGCCGAGATCCGACTCGCCGCGGGCGACCAGGTCGATCGTGTCCCAGGGCTCACGCTCGGTCAGCGCGACCTCGAGTGTCGGGTGTGCGTCGAGGACCGGCGGCAGCGTCGGCGCCACCAGGCCGCGCATCGCCGTGGAGAACGCTGTCAGCCTGACGTCGCCCGCCACCGTCTCGGCCTGGCGGTGCAGACCCGCCTCGAGCTCCTCGAGGTCGGCGAGCAGGCGGGTGCCGCGCTCGACCAGGTGACGGCCGTGCCGCGTCAGCATCACGCCCCGCCCCACTCGCTCCAGCACAGGTACGCCGCTGCTGCGCTCCAGCCGCTTGATCTGCTGAGAGACGGCGCTTGGGGTGAAGCCGAGGGCCTCAGCCGCGGCGACGACCGAGCCATGGGTGGCGACTGCTCGCAGTGAGACGAGCGCATCGAGATCGATCATGAAGTGATGCTACCGAATTTGGTGCAGTTCTATTCGCTGGTGCTACAAGGTCTCGTTCGTCACCATGGGACCATGAGCCGTCGTGACTCGCTCCTCGCCGCCCTGGTCGCCTCCGTGTGGGGCTTCAACTTCGTGGTGATCGACTGGGGGATGGGCGGCGTGCCACCTTTCCTGTTCGCGGCGATCCGCTTCACCTTCGTCGCCCTGCCGGCCTGCTTCCTGGTGCCGCGGCCGCAGGCACCGTGGCGGACGGTGGCCGCGGTCGGGATCTTCATGAGCCTGGGCCAGTTCGGCTTCCTCTACGCCTCGATGCACGCAGGCATGCCGCCGGGGCTGGCGGCGCTGGTGCTGCAGGCACAGGTGGTCCTCACCGTGGTGCTCGCGGCGGGCACGCTGCGGGAGCGCCCGTCGGCGGCGCAGGTCGCCGGGGTGCTGCTCGGCGCAGTCGGTCTGCTGATCGTGGGGTTCGGCCGCGGCGGTCACGTGCCGGCCGGCGCGCTGCTGCTGTGCTTGGCGGCCGCTCTGTCGTGGGCGATCGGCAACGTCGTGGCCAGGGCCGCTCGGGTCACCGGCGGCGGTCTGTCGCTCACGGTCTGGTCGGCCCTCGTCGTACCCGTGCCGTTGCTGGCGCTCTCGCTGGTCCTCGACGGCCCGCACGCCGTGGGCGCGGGGCTCCAGGCGTTCGGCTGGCACGCCGGGCTCTCCACCGTCTACACCACCGGGCTGGCCTCGCTGGTCGGCTACGGCATCTTCAACACCCTGCTCGCCCGCAACCCGTCCTCGGCCGTGGTGCCGTGGGTGCTGCTCGCCCCGGTGGTCGCTGCAGCGACTGCCTGGCCGTTGCGCGGAGAGGTGCCGAACGGTGCCGAGCTCGCCGGTGGCGCGCTGCTGATCGTCGGCGTGCTGGTCGCGCAGGGGGTGCTGCGGGTGCGATCGGGAAGGCGCCCGGTGGCCTGGTTGCAGCCGGCGCGCGTGAAGGCGTCGCGGTGAGCCCGGCGGCTGCGGAGCCTAGAAGCGACCGCTCTCCGAGAACGGCGATCCGTGGCCGTGGGCGCGCGCCAGCGCCGACTCGATCCGCCGGGTGGTGAAGTCCGCCGCGAGCTCTCGCACCTCGTCGAGGGTCTTGAACGCCACCGACCTGATCTCGCGCTCCTCGCGCACCATCCGCTCGGGCAGCGACGCATCGTGCACCCCGCCGTCGAAGACCAGGCAGAGCGCATCCTCCCAGCCGCTCCACGGCGGCAGCCAGTCGGTGAGCAGCAGCTCGCCGGCGGCGATGGTGAGCCCGAGCTCCTCCTCGAGCTCGCGCGTCACGCCTTGGCGCGGGGACTCGTTGACCTCGACCACGCCGCCGGGCAGGTCCCAGTCCTGCTTGTAGGTGAGCTGGCACAGCAGCACCCGGTCGTCGCCGTCGCGCATCAGCATCTGCCCGATCGCGCGCTTGCGCGGCAGGAACGAGTTCAGGATCGCGCGAAAGCCCTCGGGCTCCTGCAGTGGAAGATCGCTGGCGAGACGCGCGTAGACGATCCGATCGCTCGCCGCACCCTCGATGGTGAGCCCACGCATGATGCCCTCGCGTCGCATCCCGGACCAGGTCGCGATGCGCTGCCCGGACACGTCGTCGGGGTCGACCAGCGCCTCCACGCGAGCGTGCGTCATCAGTGCCGCCGCCACCTCACGCCTGACCACGTCGACCGGCTCACCCGGCGACCAGGTGATCCGGGCGACGCCGTCTGCGACGGTCATGACGGTCGTCAGCGGCTGGTCGGTCATGGCGTCACCTTAGCGGCGCAGGCCCAGCCCCGAGGTGAGGTCACGTGCCGGCCCGCGAGTCACGTACGCCGCAGCCACACCGTGGCCAACGGTGGCACGGTGATCGTGGCCCGGGCAGGCTGCCCGTGCGAGGCCACCGGCTCGGCCTCGACCAAGCCCAGGTTGCCCACCCCCGAGCCGCCGTATCCGTCGGCGTCGGTGTTGAGCACCTCCTCCCATACCCCGGCGGCCGGCATGCCGAGCACATAGCCGTGGTGCGGGACGGCGGAGAAGTTGGCGATGCAGACCAGCGGCTTGCCGTCCTCCCCGGCGGCGCCGGCGCCGTACCGGACGAAGGCGAAGACGTTGTTGCCGCTGTCGTCGGCGACCAGCCACTCGAAGCTCTCCGGCTCGTCGTCACGCGACCACAACGCCGAGGTGGCCTGGTAGAGCGCGTTGAGGTCGCGCACCACGGCTTGGACGCCGCGGTGCTCGGGGTGGTCGAGCAGCCACCAGTCGAGCTCGCGCGACTCGGCCCACTCCGACTCCTGGGCCAGCTCGGCACCCATGAAGAGCAGCTGCTTGCCCGGGTGCGCCCACATGAAGCCCAGGTAGGCGCGCAGGTTGGCCAGCTGCTGCCACCGGTCGCCGGGCATCTTGCGCAGCAGCGAGCCCTTGCCGTGCACCACTTCGTCATGCGAGAGCGGCAGCACGTAGTTCTCGGTCCACGCGTAGCTCAGACCGAAGGTCATCTCGTGATGGTGGTAGGAGCGGTGCACGGGATCGTGACGCAGGTAGGAGAGCGTGTCGTGCATCCAGCCCATGTTCCACTTGAAGCCGAAGCCGAGGCCGCCGGCATCTGTCGGGCCCGTGACGCCGGGCCAGGCAGTGGACTCCTCGGCAATGGTGACGATGCCGGGGGAGCGCTTGTAGGCGGTCGCGTTCATCTCCTGCAGGAACTGCACCGCCTCCAGGTGCTCGCGTCCGCCGTGCTCGTTGGGCAGCCACTCGCCCTCGCTGCGGCCGTAGTCGAGGTAGAGCATCGAAGCGACGCCGTCGACCCGCAGTCCGTCGGCGTGGAACTCCTCGAGCCAGTAGACGGCGTTGGAGTAGAGGAAGTTGCGGACCTCGTGGCGGCCGAAGTCGAAGATGTGCGAGCCCCACTCGGCGTGCCAGCCACGGCGCGGGTCCGGGTGCTCGTACAGCGGTGTGCCGTCGAAGCGAGCCAGTGCCCACGGGTCGGTGGCGAAATGGCCGGGGACCCAGTCCAGGATCACACCGATGCCGGCCTGGTGCAGGCGGTCGACGAGGTACTTGAAGTCGTCAGGGGTGCCGAACCTGCTGTCCGGTGCGAAGTAGCCGGTCACGTGATAGCCCCAGCTGCCGCCGTAGGGGTGTTGCATCACCGGCATCAGCTCGACATGGGTGAACCCCAGGTCGGCGACGTAGCCGACCAGCTCCTCGGCCAGGTCGCGGTAGGACAGGCCGCGGCGCCACGAGCCGAGGTGCACCTCGTAGACCGACATCGGCTGGTCGACGCCCTGACGCTGGGATCGGCTGGCCTGCCACGCCTCGTCGTCCCAGGTGTAGGACGACTCCCACACCACCGACGAGGTCGCCGGAGGCACCTCGGCGTAGGTCGCCATCGGGTCGGCCCGCTCGGACCACTGTCCGTCGGCACCCAGGACGACGAACTTGTAGTGCGCTCCCGTGCCGACGTCGGGCACGAAGATCTCCCACACCCCCGACTCGGCCAGCATCCGCATCGGGTGCGCGCGACCGTCCCAGGAGTTGAAGCTCCCCTCGAGCCGTACGCCGCGCGCGTTGGGCGCCCAGACCGTGAACGAGGTACCGCTCACCGGTCCGGCCGGGCCGTCGTAACGGTGCACCCGGGCGCCGATCGCGCGCCACAGCTCCTCGTGCCTGCCCTCGTTGAACAGATGCAGGTCGAGCTCGCCGATGCTGGGCAGGAACCGGTACGGATCGTCGACCACGTGCTCCTCGCCGGCGTAGGTCACTGCGAGCCGGTAGTCGGGCACCTCTGCGAGCGGCAGCACGCCGGCCCAGATCCCGTCGTACTCGTGGGTCAGCTCCGCCTCGCCGTCGGGCCACCGCACCACGACTGCGTCAGCCAGTGGCTTGAGCGCGCGCACGGTGACTCCGCCGGCATGGGGGTGCGCACCGAGGACCCCGTGGGGGCTGCGGTGCTCGCCGGCCACGATCCGGGCCAGCTCGTCGGTGGGAATGGGCATCAGGGGCACGGTGGTCATGAAGCTCCGATCCGCGCGACCGCCTCCAGCGGGATGTCGATCCAGGTGGGTCGGTTGCGCGCCTCGTAGACGGTCTCGTACACGGCCTTGTCGGCGACATAGGCGTCGAGCAGGATGCGCTGCTCGGGGGTCAGGTCGCCGCCGTAGGCCACCACGAAGTGGTTGCGGGCACGGTTGGCCCACTCGTTGGCCCGGTTGGCGAGCTGCTCCTCGAGGTCCGAGACGTTGCTCGGGTTGATGTCGGGCTGCTGGTGCAGCACCGCGTGCGGGGCGTAGTCGAAGGAGCGCAGCATCCCCGCGACGTCGCGCCAGGGGGAGTCGGGCAGCAGCCGTTCGGCCAGCGGCTTGGCAGGCTCGCCCTCGAAGTCGACGATCTTCCAGCCCAGCGAGGTGCGCAGTGTCTGCCCCAAGTGGAGGTCACCGTGGATCCGTTGCACGTCCAGCTCGTCCAGCTCGGCGACCCGGTCGAACACGGCGCCGAGAGCCTCGCCGTACGGCGCGAGCTCCGGGACGGCTGCCATTGCGCTCTCCAGTCGCGCCCGCATGGCACCGGCGAGTGCGACAGCGGCATCGCGACCGCGGCGCTCGACGGGGAAGTGCGTGGCCAGGTCGCGGTGCACCTCGGCCAGTGCCTCGCCGAGCCGGGCCGCCTCGGCGGCGAAGTCCCCGCCCGACTCCGAGGCGTGCACCTCGGGTTCGGCGAAGAGATTGCGCACCGAGGCCAGGGCCAGGTCCCAGCCGTCGCTGGCCGTGCGCAGGAAACGCTGCAGCATCGCGAGCTGGACGGTGGTCGGTCCCTCTCCGAGATCGACGACGGCGTCCAGCCAGCCGTAGAGGTCGGCGATGTGGGTGCTGCCGACGTTGGTCAGCACCTCGTGGATCTGAATGTCGGGGTTCACGCCTGGGGTGACCTTGCGGAACACCTTCATGATCGCGTCCTCGCCATACGCCACCGAGGAGTTCGACTGGTGCCCGGAGAAGAGCGCGGAGTGAGCGTCCAGGTCCAGGTCGTGTCCCGGCAGGCGGTGGAACTGCAGATCGCTGTCGGGGTCGATGTGCCCGGTGCTGGCGGCGTGGAAGGCGCGCTGCCAACACGCCATCGCCTCGCGGTCGTGGAGCGCGTCGTAAGCGTGCACCCAGCCGTAGTCCGGGTCCTCCCACCAGCCGACGAAGGCATGGTCGAGGCGGCCCTGCGGGTGCTCGTAGAACGCCAGCGGGATCTGGTAGAGCTCGGTCGCTGGCTCCTGCCCGGCGCCCGCGGACGGGTCGACGTCGCCATACTGGACCTCGACGAGGTGGACCACCACGTACGGGCTGTCCTCCACCCGCCCCGGCACCTCACCGATCACCAGGATGTCGCCGACGGTGAAGGGGCGGCCCTTCCCGCCGAACCAGCGGGTGCGGCCCAGATAGTCGACGAATACCTTCGGATCGAGCCTCCTCGGCGCGGGGGTCTCGGCCTGGCGGTCGATCCCCTCCGAGCCGGCCTCGGTCTCGGTAGTGCTCGGCGGCACGTCGGTCACAGCAGCGCTCCCTCTTCGGTCGGCTCGACAGGATCGACGAGTCTGAACCAATAGAACCCGTACCCACCCAGCGTCAGGAGATACGGAAGCTCGCCGATGACGGGGAAGGAGACCCCGCCCAGCACCTCGACCAGCTGCTTGCCCTCGAAGCGGCGCAGGTCGATCTCGGTCGGCTGGGGGAAGCGCGACAGGTTGTTCACGCACACGATCACCTCGGTGCGCCCGTCGGGATGCTCCAGGTCGCGGCTGTAGGCCAGCACCGACGGGTTGGTGCCGCCCAGGTCGTGGAAGGTACCCAGGCCGAACGCCGGATGCTGCTTGCGGGCGTGGATCATCCGCTGGGTCCAGCGCAGCAGCGAGGACTGGTCCTCCATCTGCGCCTCGACGTTGACCGCCTGGAAGCCGTAGACCGGATCCATCACCAGCGGACGGTCCAGCTTGCCCGGGTTGGCGGTGGAGAAGCCGGCGTTGCGGTCGCCGGACCACTGCATCGGCGTGCGTACGCCGTCGCGATCACCCAGCCAGATGTTGTCGCCCATCCCGATCTCGTCGCCGTAGTAGAGGACGGGCGAGCCGGGCAGGCTGAGCAGGAGCGCGGTGAACAGCTCCATCTGGTTGAGATCGTTGTCCAGCAGGGGCGCCAGCCGTCGGCGGATGCCGATGTTGGCCTTCATCCGTGGGTCCTTGGCATATTCGCCCCACATGTAGTCGCGGTCCTCGTCGGTGACCATCTCGAGGGTCAACTCGTCGTGGTTGCGCAGGAAGATGCCCCACTGGCAGCCGGCCGGGATCGGCGGGGTCTGCTCCAGGATCTCCGAGATCGGGTAGCGGGACTCGCGGCGTACGGCCATGAAGATGCGCGGCATCACGGGGAAGTGGAAGGCCATGTGGCACTCGTCGCCGCCGACCTCCGGGTCGCCGAAGTACTCGACCACGTCGGCCGGCCACTGGTTGGCCTCGCACAGCAGCACCCGGTCGGGGTACTCGTCGTCGACGATCTTGCGGACCCGCTTGAGCATCTCGTGCGTCTCGGGCAGGTTCTCGCCGTTGGTGCCGGGCCGCTCGTAGAGATACGGGACGGCGTCCAGGCGGAAGCCGTCGATGCCCATGTCGAGCCAGAACCGCAGCGCGTCCAAAATGGCTTCGTGCACGGCCGGGTTGTCGAAGTTGAGGTCGGGCTGGTGGGCGAAGAACCGGTGCCAGAAGTACTGCTGCCGCACCGGGTCCCACGTCCAGTTGGACGGCTCGGTGTCGACGAAGATGATCCGCGCCTCCTGGTAGAGCTCGTCGGAGTCGGACCACACGTAGAAGTCGCCGAACGGGCCCTCCGGATCCTCGCGGGAGGCCTGGAACCACGGGTGCTGGTCGCTGGTGTGGTTCATGACGAAGTCGATGATCACCCGGATGCCGCGGTCGTGAGCGGCGTCGAGGAACTCGTGGAAGTCGTCCACGGTGCCGACCTCGGGCAGGACACCGGTGTAGTCGGCGACGTCATACCCGCCATCGCGCAGCGGGCTGGGGAAGAACGGCGGCAGCCACAGGCAGTCGATCCCGAGCCACTGCAGGTAGTCCAGCTTCTCGGTCAGGCCGCGGAAGTCACCGGTGCCGTCGCCGTTGGAGTCCTTGAACGAGCGGACCAGGACCTCGTAGAAGACGGCGGTCTTGAACCACTCCGGTTGGTTCGTCACGGGCTGGCTGGTGGCTGACTCGCCCATGAAGGCCTGCAGGGACTGGGCGCTCAACGGCTGCTCCTGACGGTGAGGATGTGTGCGGATTCATGCCCGGGATCGAGGCGGACGTAGTTGTCCCGCCCCCAGGTCCAATCCTGCCCGCTGATCTCGTCATGGACCGCGTAGTACTCACCCGCCACTCCGAGTTCGGCAGGATCGAGGTGGACGGTCGTCTCGTGCGCTCCGTGCGGGTCGAGGTTGATCACCACGATCACGGTGTCGGGACCCGCTGTCTTCGAGAAGCACAGGACGTGGTCGTCGTCGGTGCTGTGCACGGTGATGTTGCGCAGCAGCTGCAGCGCCGGGTGCGCGCGTCGCAGCTCGTTGAGTCGGGTGAGGTACGGCGCGAGCGTCCGCTGGTCGGCGTCCGCCGCAGCCCAGTCCCGCGGGCGCAGCTGGTACTTCTCCGAGTCGAGGTACTCCTCGCTGCCCGGCCGCACCGCGACGTGCTCGAACAGCTCGTAACCCGCGTAGACCCCCCAGCTGGGCGAACCCATCGCCGCCAGGGTGGCGCGGATCTTGAATGCCGCCGGCCCGCCGTACTGGAGGAAGGCGTGCAGGATGTCGGGGGTGTTGACGAAGAAGTTCGGTCGCATGAGGTGGTCCGACTCCGTCGCCACCTCTCGTAGGTAGTCCTCGATCTCGGTCTTCTCGGTGCGCCACGTGAAGTACGTGTAGGACTGGTGGTACCCGATCGCTCCGAGCCCGTGCATCATCGCCGGCCGGGTGAACGCCTCGGAGAGGAAGAGCACGTCCGGATCGGTGGAGCGGATCTCGGCAAGCAGCCGCTCCCAGAATGCCAGCGGCTTGGTGTGCGGGTTGTCCACCCGGAAGATCCGTACGCCGTGGGCCATCCACAGCCGGACCACCCGCAGCACCTCGGCGAAGATGCCCTCCGGGTCGTTGTCGAAGTTGACCGGGTAGATGTCCTGGTACTTCTTCGGCGGGTTCTCCGCATACGCGATCGTGCCGTCGGCGCGGGTGGTGAACCACTCCGGGTGGCTGGTCACCCAGGGGTGGTCGGGTGCGCACTGCAACGCCAGGTCGAGCGCGACCTCAAGGCCGAGTTGCCCGGCGCGGCTCACAAAGGCATCGAAGTCGTCGAAGCTGCCCAGCTCCGGATGGATGGCGTCGTGACCGCCGTGCCGTGAGCCGATCGCCCACGGGCTGCCGGTCCACGCCGCGGGAGCGGGGCCGGGCGGATTCATCACTGCGTTGTTGGGGCCTTTGCGGTTGACCTCGCCGATCGGATGGATGGGCGGCAGGTAGAGGACGTCGAAGCCCATCGCGGCGACCGCGTCCAATCGCTTGGTCGCGGTGCGGAACGTGCCGCTGCGCAGCCGGCCCGACTTCGGGTCGGTGGTGGCGCCCTCGGACCGGGGGAAGAACTCATACCAGCTGCCGAACAGTGCTCGCGGGCGGTCGGCGTACGCCGGGAACGGGCCCTCGGTGCTGACGAGCTCACGGATCGGGTGCTGGTGCAGCACGCGGGCGAGCTCGGGGGAGGTGATGGCGGCCAACCGGGCCTCGACCGGGCGAGTCGGATCGCCGCAGGCATCGAGCGCGCTCTCCACGATCTGCTGGTCTGTCTCGTCGTCGGTCTCTACCTGCTCGAGGAGCAGCCGGCCCTCGGTGAACATCAGGTCGACGTCGACGCCGGCTGCGATCTTGATCGGCGCATCGTGCAGCCAGGTCGCCAGCGGGTCGGACCAGGCCTGCACCTCGAATGTCCAGGCGCCCTCGACATCGGGGGTCACCCACGCCTCGTAGCGGTCCGTCCCGGGCGCGGTCAGGCTCATCCGCACCGGTGGGCGGGGCCTGCCCGCAGGGTCGGTGGCGATCACCTCGCAGCCCAGTCGGTCGTGACCCTCCCGGAAGACCGTCGCGCGGACCGGGAACGGCTCACCGCGCGTCGCCTTCGCCGGTTGTCGGCAGAGGTCGACAACGGGCATGACGTCCATGACAGGGATGCGTCCGACCATGCACCCAAACTATCCAGAACCGGGTCCGACCATGCGAGGGGCGGGCCCGGACGCCTGCAAGATCGATCTCTGTCAATATTGATAGGTGTCGAAGTTGATCGAGCTGACCCCGGTCCAGACGGTGGCCTGCTGCTCGCCATTGCTCAGCGAACCCATCACCGCCGCGACGGCCGAGCGGATCTCCCCGCTGCTCAAGGCGCTGGCCGACCCGGTCCGCCTGCGCCTGCTCTCCCTCGTCGCCGCTCACGAGGGCGGCCAGGCTTGCGTGTGCGATCTCAACGAGGCCTTCGACCTCTCCCAGCCGACCATCAGTCATCACCTCAAGGTGCTGCACGAGGCCGGGCTGCTGGAGCGGACCAAGCGCGGGACCTGGGTCTACTACGCCGTACGACGTGAGGCGCTGGGCGACCTGGCGACGCTGCTCGGCGCGGTTCCCGCGTGAGCTACCTCTACCGTCGCGCGGTGGCCGAGCTGCTCGGCACCGCGTTCCTCGTGGCCGCCGTCGTCGGCTCGGGCGTGATGGCGCAGCGGCTCTCCCCGGACGACGTGGGCCTGCAGCTGCTGGAGAACTCGTTGGCCACGGGCGCAGTGCTGGTCGCGCTGATCATCGCGTTCGGCTCCGTCTCGGCCGCGTTCAACCCCGTCGTGACGGTCGTGGAGATGGCGCTGGGTCGGCTGTGGCTGGCCGAGGCGGTGCTGCTGGTGCTCGCCCAGCTGGTCGGCGGCTGCCTGGGCGCGATCGCGGCCAACCTGATGTTCGACCTGCCAGCGGTCAGCGTGTCGGATCATCACCGCGCCTCGGCGGCGCACCTGTTCGCCGAGGTGGTCGCCACGGTCGGGCTGCTGCTGGTGATCCACGGAGCGTTGCGACGCACCCAGCTGGAGTCGGTGGCGATCGCGGTGGGCGGCTACATCGCCGCGGCGTACTGGTTCACCTCGTCGACCTCCTTCGCCAATCCGGCTGTGACGGTCGCGAGGTCGCTGAGCGACAGCTTCGCCGGCATCGCACCGGCCAGTGTGCTGCCGTTCGTGCTCGCCCAGGTCGTTGGCGGCGTGCTCGCCCTGGGCCTGATCCGCTTCCTGCACCCCCAGGAGTCCCGATGACCTCCACCGTGCTGTTCGTGTGCGTCCACAACGCCGGCCGCTCCCAGATGGCCGCAGGCTTCTTGCAAGCACTCGGCGGCGACCAGGTCGTCGTGCTCTCAGCAGGATCGCTGCCGGCCGAGCAGATCAACCCGACGGCGGTGGCTGCGATGGCCGAGGTCGGCATCGACATCGCGGAGGAGCAGCCGAAGGTCATCACCGACCAGGCGGTGCAGCAGGCCGATGTCGTGATCACGATGGGCTGCGGTGACGAATGTCCCTACTTCCCGGGGACGCGCTACGAGGACTGGCAGCTCGACGACCCCGCGGGACTCGCGCTCGAGCAGGTCCGGCCGATCCGCGACGAGATCCGGATCCGGGTGCGACAGCTGCTGGCCGGGTTGAGATAGCCGTTCCTAGGGGCTCGACAAGCGCGGATCCTGCGTTAGTTTCGAGGTATGCGCGCGATCCGTCGTTTCACGGTCCGTCCTGTCCTTCCCGAGCCGCTCGCCGCGCTCGGCACCCTTGCCGGCAACCTGCGCTGGTCCTGGCACGGCCCGGCGCAGGATGTCTTCGCCGGGGTCGAACGGCAGCTGTGGGAGCAGGTGGAGCACGATCCGGTCCGGCTGCTCGGCGAAGTCTCCCGCAGCCGGCTGGACGAGCTGGCCGTCGACGAGGTCTTCCTCGAGCGGCTCGGCGACGCGCAGCGGGACCTGGACCGCTACCTGACCGAGGACCGCTGGTACCAGCGCTCGGCCGCCGATGGTCCGAGGGCGATCGGCTACTTCTCGCCGGAGTTCGGCGTGGCGGCGGTGCTGCCGCAGTACTCCGGCGGCCTGGGCATCCTCGCCGGCGATCACCTGAAGGCGGCCAGCGATCTCGGCGTACCGGTGATCGGGGTGGGCCTGCTCTACAAGCACGGCTACTTCAGTCAGTCGTTGTCCCGTGAGGGCTGGCAGCAGGAGTCCTACCCGGTGCTCGATCCGGCGGGGCTGCCGATCGCTGCACTGCGCGAGCCCGACGGGAACCGCGCCACCATCACGATCAGCCTGCCCGACGGGCAGACGCTCGCCGCCCGCATCTGGGTCGCCTCGGTCGGCAGGGTGCCGCTGCTGATGCTCGACGCCGACGTCGAGGAGAACAGCGAGGCCCTGCGTGAGGTCACCGATCGCCTGTACGGCGGAAACTCCGAGCACCGGCTGCGCCAGGAGCTCCTGCTCGGCGTCGGGGGAGTGCGCGCGCTGCGCGTCTACAGCCGGCTGACGGGCGCGCCCGCGCCGGAGGTCTTCCACACCAACGAGGGCCACGCCGGGTTCCTCGGCCTGGAGCGGATCCGCGAGCTGACGGTGGCCGAGGACGGTCCGCGCCTGGACTTCGACACCGCGCTGGAGGTGGGCCGCGCCTCCACGGTCTTCACCACCCACACCCCCGTGCCGGCGGGCATCGACCGGTTCCCGCGCACGCTGATCGAGCAGTACTTCGCCGACGGTGCCGGCGCCGTGCCCGGCGTACCGCTGGAGCGCGCGCTCGCCTTCGGCAGCGAGGACTACGAGGGCGGCGATCCCGGCGTGTTCAACATGGCCGTGATGGGCTTCCGACTGGCACAGCGCGCCAACGGCGTCTCGCGCCTGCACGGCCACGTCAGTCGGGAGATGTTCAGCGGCCTGTGGCCCGCCTTCGACGAGGCCGAGGTGCCGATCGGCTCGATCACCAACGGCGTGCACGCCCCGACGTGGGTGGCGCGGGAGTTCTTCGCGCTGGCCCAGGCCGAGGGCGCCGACCCCGACAGCGACGACACCGACGCGTTCTGGGCCGCCGTCGACAAGGTGCCGGCCGATCGGGTGTTCCACACCAAGCGCACCCTGCGGGCGCGGCTGGTCGAGGACGCCCGTCGTCGGTTGCACGCCTCCTACCGCAAGCGCGGCCTGGCGACGGCCGAGCTCACCTGGATCGACCAGGCGCTCGACCCGGACGTGCTCACGATCGGCTTCGCGCGACGGGCCGCCTCGTACAAGCGACTGACGCTGATGCTGCGCGACACGGAGCGGCTCAAGCGGCTCCTCCTCGACCCGGAGCGGCCGGTCCAGTTGGTCATCGCGGGCAAGGCGCATCCGGCTGACGACGGCGGCAAGAAGCTGATCCAGGACATCGTCCGGCTCGCTGACGACCCGTCGATCCGGCATCGGATCGTGTACCTGCCCAACTACGACATCGGGATGGCGCAGCCCCTCTACCCGGGCTGTGACGTATGGCTGAACAATCCGTTGCGGCCCTATGAGGCCTGCGGCACCTCGGGCATGAAGGCAGCGCTGAACGGCGGCCTCAACCTCTCCATCCTCGACGGCTGGTGGGACGAGTGGTACGACGGCGACAACGGCTGGGCGATCCCGACGGCCGACCCCTCGACGGGCTCGGGGCAGGCGGATCTGGACAGCGACAAGCGCGACGACCTCGAGGCCGCATCGCTCTACGACCTGATCGAGCACGAGGTCGCACCGCGGTTCTACGACCGGGGTGAGGACGGTGTGCCCGTGCGCTGGGTCGAGATGATGCGACACACCCTGAAGTCGCTCGGCCCCAAGGTGCTGGCCACCCGGATGGTGCGTGACTACGTGCGCGAGCTCTACGCCCCGGCCGCGGCGGAAGCGCGCTCGCTGACGGACCGCTCGCTGGACGACGCCTTCGGTGGGGCACGCGAGCTGGCGGCGTGGAAGCGGCGCGTGCGCGCTGCCTGGGGCAGCGTGCGGGTGGAGCACGTCGAGGGCACCGCGCCGCGGCATCCGGAGGTCGGGGCGAGCCTCGACGTACGGGCGTATGTGGCGTTGGGGGCGCTCACGCCCGACGACGTCGAGGTGCAGCTGGTGCACGGGCGCACCGACGACAACGACTGCATCGTCGCCTCGTCGGTGACGCCGCTCGACCTGGCCGAGACCTACGACGGTGGGCGCTACTGCTTCGCCGGCACCGTCGTGCTGGACCGGGCCGGCGCGTTCGGCTACACGGTCCGGGTGGTGCCGCGCAACGCCCACCTCGCCTCTGTCGCGGAGCTGGGCGTGGTGGCGGTCGCCTGATCAGTCCGAGCGGAGCACCAGGTAGGTCTTCGGCCCGAGGTCGAGCCGCTCGCCTGCGGTCACGGTGGTGCCGGCGGTGATGTTCGGGTCGGTGGAGAGCACCACCTCGCCGGCGTGCACCCACGCGTTGACCGGCAGCGTGACCTGAGCCGCGTCGTCGCCGGCGTTGCTCCACATCAGGAACGAGTTGTCGATCTGCTGCTCACCGTGCGGGCCGGGGGAGCGCAACGGCGACCCGGACATGAACGCCCCGACGATCGCGAGCTCGGTGTCGGCCCAGTCCGCGTCGGCCATCTCGCGGCCGCTCGGGTGCAGCCAGACGATGTCCTTGGGGCCGCCGGCGATCGTCGGCTTGCCCTCGAACCAGTGCCGTTGCCGCAGGACCGGATGCTGCCGCCGCAGGCGCAGCGCGGTCTTGGTGGTCTCGTAGACGTCCAGCCATGCCCCGGCGTAGCCGTCCTCGGGCACGGGGTCAGGGCGCCAGTCGATCCACGAGATCTCGTTGTCCTGGCAGTAGGCGTTGTTGTTGCCCCGCTGGGTGCGGCCGCGCTCGTCGCCCGCCACGATCATCGGTACGCCGTTGGCAAGGCACAGCGTGACCATCAGGTTCGCGGCCTGGCGACGACGCAGTGCGTTGATGTCGGGGTCGTCGGTCTCGCCCTCGACGCCGTGGTTGCACGAGCGGTTGTTGTCGCTGCCGTCGCGGTTGTCCTCGCCGTTGGCCTCGTTGTGCTTGTGCTCGTAGGAGACCAGGTCGCGCAACGTGAAGCCGTCGTGCGCGGTGACGAAGTTGACCGAGTTGTAGGCCGAACGGCCGTCGTCGGCGTAGAGGTCCGAGGACCCGGCGAGCCGGGTGGCGACGTTGCGGACGCCACCGGACCGGCCGCGCCAGTAGTCCCGGATGGTGTCGCGGAACTGGTCGTTCCACTCCACCCACGGCGGCGGCATCCGCCCGACCAGGTAGCCGTCCATCGAGGCGTCCCACGGCTCGGCGATCAACTTGACGTGGCGAAGGACCGGATCCTGTCCGATCGCGATCAGCAGGGCGTTGTGGAAGTCGATCTCGTAGCCGGTGCGACACAGGGCCGGCATGAGGTCGAAGCGGAAGCCGTCGACGTGCATCTCGGTGACCCAGTAGCGCAGCGAGTCCAGGATCAGCCGCAGGGCCAGGTCGTCCCACGTGTTGACGGTGTTGCCGCAGCCGGTGACGTCCCAGTAGGTGTCGTCGAAGCCGGGGGCGAAGTCGCCGCCACCGGCAGGCACCGGCGGGATCACCCGCTTGTAGAACCCGCGATCGTCCAGCCCGCGGAAGGAGAGCGTCGGCCCGAGCGGTCCGGCCTCGGCGGTGTGGTTGTAGACCACGTCGAGGATGACCTCGATCCCGGCGCGGTGCAGTGCCTTGACCATCTGCTTGAACTCGGTGACCTGGCCGCCGCGGTCGCCGGAGGCGCTGTAGCCGGCGTCCGGCGCGAAGTAGGAGACGGTGTTGTAGCCCCAGTAGTTCACCAGTCCGCGATCGAGCAGCGCCGGCTCGGAGAAGAACTGGTGCACCGGCAGGAGCTCCACCGCGGTGATGCCGAGGTCCTTGAGGTAGTCGATCACAGCCGGGGTGGCGAGCCCGGCGTAGGTGCCGCGCAGCTCCTCGGGCACCCGGTCGTGCAGCTGGGTGAAGCCCTTGACGTGCAGCTCGTAGAGCACCGTGTCGCGCCACCGGATCCGCATCGGGGTCTCGCCCTCCCAGTCGAAGGCGGGATCGATCACCACCGAGCGTCCGGTCACGGGTGCGGAGTCGGTGGGGTCGAGCTCCGACGGGTCTTCCCAGTCGTAGCCGAACAGGGCCTGCTCGTTGCGGATGGTGCCGGCCGTGGCCAGGGCGTACGGGTCGAGCAGGAGCTTGTCGATGTTGAACCGGTGGCCCTGCGCCGGGTCCCACGGCCCGTCGGCGCGATAGCCGTAGCGCTGGCCGGGCCGGATGTCGGGCAGGCGGCCGTGCCAGATGCCCAGGGACTGCTCGGTCAGCTGGAAGCGAGTCTCCGACTCGTCGTCATCGGAGAACAGACAGACCCACACCGCTGTCGCGTTCGGTGCATAGACCGCGAAGTTCGTCCACTGCTCGTTCCACTCCGCGCCGAGGGGCCAGTTGCGCCCTGGCCACACGGTCGCGGTCTCGCCGAGCTTGCTCCAGATACCGGGTTCCACTCGCGGTATTCTTGCCGATCCACCCGTTAGGGTCCTTCACATGACTGGTACTGGTGAGTACGCCGGGGAGTTCGTCCGCCTCGAGGTGGCCGACGGGGTCGCAACGCTGCGGCTGGACCGGCCCAAGATGAACGCGATCAGCTTCCAGGTGCAGGCCGAGCTCCAAGCCGCCGCTGCGGAGGCGACCGCGAGTCCCGAGATCCGCGCCGTCGTCGTGTACGGCGGGGAGCGGCTGCTTGCGGCCGGAAACGACGTCAAGGAGATGGCCGCGCTGTCCTATCCCGAGATGATCGAGCGGTCGGCGGGGGTGCAGGCGGCGATCACCGCGATCGCGCAGATCCCCAAGCCGACCGTGGCCGCGGTGACCGGCTACGCCCTCGGAGGCGGCTGCGAGCTGACCCTGGCAGCCGACCTGAGGTTCGCCTCGCCGAGGGCCGTCTTCGGTCAGCCGGAGGTGCTGCTCGGCATCATCCCTGGTGCCGGCGGCACCCAGCGGCTGGCCCGGCTGGTCGGGCCGAGCAGGGCGAAGGACATCATCCTCACCGGGCGGTTCGTCGACGCCGAGGAGGCGTTGGCGATCGGATTGGCCGACCGCGTCGTCGAGGACCCCTACGCCGAGGCGCTGGCTTGGGCGCAGCAGTTCACCAAGGGTGCGCCGTACGCCCTGCGCGCCGCCAAGGAGGCGGTCGACCGCGGCCTCGCCACGGATCTGGCGACCGGCCTGGAGATCGAGCGGCAGCAGTTCGCGGCGGTCTTCGCCACCGAGGACGCCCGGACCGGCATGCGCTCGTTCGTCGAGAACGGGCCCGGCAAGGCGACCTTCGAGGGGCGCTGAGGATGGCCGAGTCGACCCGCAGCAACCCCGGCGTCGTGACCCGCGTCCGGATGGTCCTGGGCCAGGTCGTGTGGGCGATCGCGGTCCTCGCGGCGCTCTTCCTCGCTCTCGGCGCGCTGCTGATCGCCGTGCAGGCGAACCAGGACAACGCGCTGGTGAAGTTCGTGCTCAACGTGGCAGATGTGGTCGATCTCGGACTCTTCGACCGTGACAACGGCATCAAGCAGTTCACCGGGGAGAACGCTGCGACCAAGAACGCCCTGTTCAACTGGGGTATCGGGGCGTTGGCGTGGCTGGTCGTGGGCCGGATCCTGGACCGGATCCTGCGCCCCAACCGCTGACGTCGAGGCCAGCCTGCGACGAGGTGTGACATCCCGCACAGCAGTTCACTGAGGCGGTGTGACATTCTGCATGGCGGGACGCCGTGGACAGGTGAGTACCCGCCGGTAACATCGGCGTCGTCCTACGACCACCACAGGAGGGGCCGCTCCGGCCGCACACCATGAACATTGTTGTCTGTGTGAAGTATGTTCCCGACGCGACGGGCGACCGCCGCTTCGAGGGTGACAACACCGTCGACCGCGTCGACGTCGACGGCCTGCTGTCCGAGCTCGACGAGTACGCCGTCGAGCAGGCGTTGCAGATCAAGGAGAAGCGCGCCGACGAGGAGATCGAGGTGACCGCGCTGACGGTCGGCCCCGAGAAGGCCGTCGATGCGGTCCGCAAGGCGCTGCAGATGGGCGCCGACAAGGCCGTCCACGTCGTCGACGACGCCATTGCCGGCTCGGACGCGATCGGCACCTCGCTGGTGCTCGCCGAGGCGATCAAGAAGGCCAACGGGGGCACGGCTCCGGACCTCGTGGTCTGTGGCCTTGCCTCGACCGACGCTGGCATGAGCGTGGTCCCGGCCATGCTTGCCGAGCGCCTCGGGCTGCCGCAGGTCACGCTGGCCGCGGTAGTGGAGAGCCAGGGCAACCAGGTTCGGATCAAGCGCGACACCGACACCGCGACCGAGGTCATCGGGGGCACCATGCCGCTCGTGCTCTCGGTCACCGACCAGTCGGGGGAGGCTCGCTACCCCTCGTTCAAGGGCATCATGGCGGCGAAGAAGAAGCCGCTGGAGACCTGGAGCCTGGGCGACCTGGGCATCGACGCGGGCCAGCTCGGTCTCTCGTCCGCCTGGACGGCCGTCGAGGAGACCGCCGCCCGCCCGCCGCGCACCGCCGGCGAGATCGTCAAGGACGAGGACGGCTCGGGCGCCAAGGCGCTGGCCGACTTCCTCGCCTCGAAGAAGTTCATCTAAGCAGCGGCGAGATAAGGAGAATGGGACATGTCTGAGGTTCTGGTCCTCGTCGACTACGTCAATGGTGCGGTGAAGAAGCCGACGTTCGAGCTGCTCACCATCGCCAAGCGTCTGGGCACGCCGGCGGCCGTCTTCATCGGCCCGGCCGATCAGGCCGCGACCGTGGCCGAGGCGGTGAAGAAGTACGGCGCCGAGAAGGTCTACGCGATCGACGACGCCGAGATCAAGGGCTACCTGGTGGCCCCGAAGGCCGAGGCGCTGCAGCAGCTCGCCCAGGGTAAGGACCTGGCCGCGATCCTGCTGCCGTCCTCGGCCGAGAACAAGGAGATCGCCGGTCGTCTGGCGATCAAGCTCGAGTCGGGTCTGATCACCGACGCCGTGGACGTCGCCGAGGCCGGTGGGGGAGTCACCACGACGCAGTCGGTCTTCGCGGGCAACTACACGGTTCAGGCCAAGGTCACCAAGGGCACCCCGATCATCACGGTCAAGCCCAACTCGGCCGCGCCCGAGGAGTCGGCCGGTGCCGGCGCCGTCGAGCAGGTTGCGGTGACGATCTCCGATGGTGCCAAGACCGCCCAGATCGTGGCTACCCAGCCGCGTCAGGCGACCGGCCGCCCCGAGCTCACCGAGGCCGCGATCGTGGTCTCCGGTGGTCGTGGCACGGGCGGCAACTTCGAGCCGGTCGAGAACCTGGCCGACGCGCTGGGGGCCGCCGTGGGTGCCTCGCGCGCCGCCGTCGACTCCGGCTGGAAGCCGCACACCTTCCAGGTCGGCCAGACGGGCAAGGTGGTCTCGCCGCAGCTCTACGTCGCCAACGGCATCTCCGGTGCGATCCAGCACCGCGCAGGCATGCAGACCTCGAAGACCATCGTCGCGGTCAACAAGGACGAGGAGGCGCCGATCTTCGAGCTCGTCGACTTCGGCGTCGTCGGCGACCTGCACGCGGTCCTGCCCGCGCTCACGCAGGAGATCAACCAGCGCAAGGGCTGAGGTCCCGCCGCCGGAGGCGGCCGGGATGACGAAGCTCATCAACAGAGCCAGAGCGGGCCGTCGGATCCTCCGGCGGCCCGCTCTGCGTATCCGCATCTGACCCGAACCTGTGAATCTTCCAGATCATCGGTGGAGAACCCGCAAATCACAGCAGTCACAGGTACAGTCGCTCCGAATTCTCGGATATAGAGGGGGAGGGCCGGTGCTGGCTCGACGATGGACGGTGGCGGGAGCCACCGCAGCAATGGCGACACTGCTGGCAGTGACCGTGGCGACACCGATGCAGGCCGATGGGGCGACGACGGCCTCGCCGAGTGCAACGCCGACCGTGACGCCGACCGCGACGCCGAAGGGGCCGTGGATGCCCGACCTGGGCCCGGCGTTCAACAACCCGCTCGGATCGCAGAAGCAGAAGTACGTCGTCAACACGCGCATCCTCAAGGCCGTCCAGCACGCGAACCCGAACAGCACGATCCGGTTCTCGACGTACTCCTTCGACCGTGAGGACATCACCAAGGCGCTCTACAAGGCGCACAAGAAGAAGCACGTCAACGTGCAGGTGGTGGTGAACCACAACGTGGTCACCCCGAACGAGATCTGGCTGCAGAAGAAGCTCGGCAAGAACACCAAGAAGTCCAGCTTCTTCCACATCTGCAAGGGCTCGTGCCGTGGCAAGGGCGGCGGCAACGAGCACGCCAAGATCTACTCGTTCAGCGCGACCGGCGGCGCCAAGGACCTGATGATCGAGAGCTCGGGCAACCTGACCAGCGGTGCCGCCGCCGGCCAATGGAACGACGTCTACTCGATCATGGGTAACACCAGGCTGTTCGACACCTGGGTGAAGGTGTTCAACCAGTACAAGAAGGACAAGCCGGTCAAGAAGCGGACGATCGTCTACAAGTCGCGCCAACTCGACGTGACCTGGCACCGGCTCAACACCGCCGCTCTCTCCCAGCCGATCGCGACCAAGGACAAGGTCACCACGATCAGCGCGCGGAAGAAGAAGAAGAAGAAGAGCGCGGGCGACCCGGTGCTGAAGCGGCTCAACAAGGTCAGCTGCAAGACCAGCGCCGCGCACGGTGACAGCAAGGGCCACACCGTCATCCGGATCATCATGTACGCCTGGTTCGGCAATCGCTCGGTTCCGATCGCGAAGAAGGTCGCTTCGCTCAAGCGGGCCGGCTGCAACGTCGAGGCGATCCTCACCGAGCCTGGCGGCCAGACGGTGAGCATCCTCCGCTCCGCCGGCGTTCCGCTGCGCGACGCGGCGTGGAACTACGGCGAGAAGCTGGCGACCGACGGCTCCAAGCAGGTCTGGGGCCCGCGGCTCTACTCGCACCTGAAGTGGATGCTGATCAGCGGCAAGTACGGCGGCGTCAACCAGGACATCGTCTTCGCCGGCTCGGAGAACTGGTCGGGCATCTCGTTCTCCAACGACGAGGTGACGCTCCAGCTGACCGGCGCAGCCTTCTACAAGGCCTACGTCGGCCACTTCAACCAGATGTGGAACACCAACGCCACGCACACCGAGACCGGCCGGGAGGACTACGGCTGGCCGCCGAAGCCGTGGAACTGATCCTCGGCCTCGAGTACGAACCGGCCCGGTCGTGGAGCTGAGCGGGCTCACCCCGCTCGACGGCGGCTGGTCCGGGGAGACCTTCCTGGCGGAGGCTCCCGGTGAGCGCAGCGTGGTGCGGATCTTCGCGGGTCCGCGCCACGCTCGCTTCGCCGCAGACGTCAACGCCGCCCTGCTCGAGTTGGTGCGCGGTCTGGTCCCGGTGCCCGCCGTGCTGGAGGTGCGGCCCGCCCGCGACGGCGTCCCCGCCCTGCTCATCACCGAGTACGTCGCCGCCGTCCGCGCCGACCTGGCCCTGCCCGAACTCGAGCCCGAGCGACTCGGATCGCTCGGAGAACGACTCGGTCGGATCGCAGGCACGCTTGCCGGGATGCCGCAGCAGCGCGCGGGGCTGTTCGTCGACGCCGACCTGAGGGTCGAGCCGTTCGAGCCGGCCGCCGATCTCCTCGCCTGGGTCGACGCTCACGCCGACGCGCTCGGTTGGGAGACGACACCGCTCGACCGGTTGCGCGCGGTGGCGCGGCGCGCGCAGGACCTGCTCGACGGCGTCGGCAGGACGAGCCTGGCGCACGGCGACCTGAACCCGAAGAACATCCTGCTCGATCCCGACTCGCTCGAGGTCGCAGCCGTCCTCGACTGGGAGTTCGCGCACGCGGGCTCGCCGTACGGCGATCTGGGGAACCTGGTGCGCTTCGATCGCGCTCCCGCCTGGATCGATGGTGTGCTCGCGGGCTATGGCGCGGTGCGTGGCGGAGAGGCCGCCGCGACGCTCGACCTGGCGCGAGCCGCCGACCTGCTGGCGCTGGTCGAGCTGGCCGGCCGTCGTGCGGCCAACCCGGTGGCCGCCCGGGCACACGATCACCTGCTGGCGATCGCGGAGTCCGAGGACTGGCACGCCGTACCCTCTTCTGCATGAGCGTCGAGCAGGACATCCGCGAGGTCGCGCTGCGAGCGCGCGAGGCCAGCTATGAGCTGGCACTGGCCACCCGGGCCTCGAAGGATGCCACCCTGCGTGCGATGGCTGACGCGCTGCTGGTCCGCGGCGAGGAGGTGCTCGCGGCCAACGCCGAGGACATCGTCAACGCTGAGGAGAGCGGTACGCCGGCCAACATCATCGACCGGCTCCGGCTGACACTGGAGCGGCTCGAGGGGATGGCGCAGGGCCTGCGCGACGTGGCCGGTCTGCCCGACCCGGTCGGCGAGGTGGTGCGCGGCTCGACCCTGGCCAACGGCCTGGAGCTGCGTCAGGTCCGGGTGCCCTTCGGTGTGGTCGGGATGATCTACGAGGCCCGGCCGAACGTCACCGCGGATGCGGCGGGCATCTGCCTGAAGTCGGGCAATGCCGTGCTGCTGCGCGGCTCCTCCAGCGCGAAGGCGTCCAACGCTGCCATCGTGGCGGTGCTGCGCGACGCCGTGGTTGCCAGTGGGCTGCCCGCCGACGCGGTCCAACTGGTGCCGGGCGAGAGCCGAGACTCGGTCAAGGCACTGATGCGCGCTCGAGGCCTGGTCGACGTACTGATTCCGCGCGGAGGAGCGGGCCTGATCCGCACCGTGGTCGAGGAGTCGATCGTGCCGGTCATCGAGACCGGCGTCGGCAATGTGCACGTCTACGTCGACAAGGCGGCCGACCTGGAGAAGGCGCTCGCCATCGTGCTCAACTCCAAGACCCACCGCACCAGCGTGTGCAACAGCGCCGAGTCGCTGCTGGTCCATGCCGACATCGCGGAGGTGTTCCTGCCGCGGGTGGTGGCGGCGCTGCAGGCGAGCGGCGTGACGATCCACGGCGACGACGCCTTCTGCGGCTTCGACGGCGTCGAAGGCGCGACCGACGAGGACTGGGAGCGCGAGTACCTCTCGCTCGACATCGCCGCGGCCGTCGTACCCTCGCTCGAGCACGCCGTCGCGCACATCCGCCGGTGGTCGAGCCAGCACACCGAGGCGATCGTCACCGAGGATCTCGCCGCCGCCCGGCGTTTCACCGCTGCCGTCGACGCGGCCGCGGTGATGGTCAATGCGTCCACCCGCTTCACCGACGGCGGGGAGTTCGGCTTCGGCGCCGAGATCGGCATCTCCACCCAGAAGCTGCACGCCCGCGGCCCGATGGGCCTGCAGGAGATGACCTCCACCAAGTACGTCGTGACCGGCGACGGCCAGGTCCGCTGAGCGAGCCCGGACCAGGCTCGGATAGGGTGTCCCTCATGTCGAGCACTGTCCTGCGCCTGGCCGCCGAGGCCGGAGAGCACCACGAGAAGGTCAACCACTGGATCGTCGGGCTCATCGCCCTGGTGATCCTGTTCGGCGCGATGGGCGCGCTGCTGATCTTCGGCGCTGGTCGCGAGCACTCCTGAGCCGGGAGGTCGCCCCGTGACCGCCCTGCCGCGCACTGACGACAGGCAGGCGACCGGCCCGCGGCGCGTCGGGGTCATGGGCGGCACGTTCGACCCGATCCACCACGGCCACCTGGTGGCTGCCTCCGAGGTCCAGGCGTGGTTCGACCTGGACGAGGTCGTCTTCGTGCCGACCGGCGATCCCTGGCAGAAGTCCGACCGCGAGGTCAGCCCGGCCGAGCACCGCTACCTGATGACGGTGATCGCCACGGCAGCCAACCCGCGGTTCACCGTCAGCCGGGTCGACATCGACCGCTCGGGCCCGACGTACACCATCGACACGCTGCGCGACCTGCGCGACTCGATGCCTGACGCGGAGCTGTTCTTCATCACCGGTGCCGACGCGCTCGCGGAGATCTTCACCTGGCGCAATGTCGAGGAGCTCTTCGCGCTGGCTCAATTCGTGGGTTGTACCCGTCCTGGGTACACCATGGACGAGGAGACCCTGGCCAACATCCCGGCCGACCGGGTCACCATGATCGAGATCCCGGCCCTGGCGATCTCCTCGACCGACTGCCGTGAGCGGCACCGTCGTGGGGAGCCGGTGTGGTACCTCGTTCCCGACGGCGTGGTGCAGTACATCGCCAAGCACGACCTCTACCCAGCCAAATCTTCTCAGCCCGATCGGAAGGGCCTATGACTGCCACCGACTACGCACTCGAGCTCGTCGTCGTCGCCGCGCGCGCCGCCTCGGACAAGCTCGCCTCCCAGATCATCGCCTTCGACGTCAGCGAGCAGCTCGCCATCACCGACGCCTTCGTGCTGGCCTCGGCCAACAACGAGCGCCAGGTGCAGGCGATCGTCGACGAGGTCGAGGACAAGTTGCGCGAGCACGGCGCCAAGCCGATCCGCCGCGAGGGCGCACGTGAGGGCCGCTGGGTGCTGCTCGACTACGGCGACGTCGTCGTGCACGTCCAGCACGAGGAGGAGCGCCAGTTCTACGCCCTCGAGCGGCTCTGGCGCGACTGCCCCACGATCCAGCTCCCGGCCGACGTGGTCTCGCACGAGCGCTAGGCGCACGGTGGGGAGACGACTGGTCCTGCTGCGGCACGGGCTGACCGCGTGGAACGCCGAGCACCGCTTTCAGGGGCAGGCCGACACCGAGCTCACCGAGACAGGCGTGCTGCAGGCCAAGGCCGCAGCGACGGCGCTGGCGGCGTACGAGTCCTCGATGGTGTGGTCCTCCGACCTCACCAGGGCCGCGATCACGGCCCAGTACGTCGCGGAGGCGTCCGGAGCCGATGTCGTCCCGGACGCGCGCCTGCGCGAGGTGCACGTGGGAGCATTCCAGGGTCTCACGCACGCCGAGGCCGTGGAGCGGTTCGGCGTCGGACCGTGGGACTACGGTGACCACGGCGGCGAGAGCGACGCCGCGACAGGGGAGCGGGTGGCTGCGGCGCTCACCGACGCCGCTGTGGCGCTGCCGGACGGGCGGACGGCCGTGCTGGTCTCGCACGGCGCTGCGATGCGCAGCGGCCTGCTGCGCTTCCTCGGCTGGCCCTTGGAGCAGGTCCGTGCACTCGGTCCGCTGGACAACTGCGGCTGGATCGAGCTGATCGACGAGCCGGGGACGTGGTTCCAGAGCGCTCCGTGGCGGTTGGCGGCGTACAACCGGGTGACCCCGATTTCCTGAACGAGAGCCTCTCCGCTAACGTTCTTCTTCGTCGCCGGGAGTCATTCCTAGCGAGTCCGGGGCTGTGGCGCAGCTGGTAGCGCATCTGCATGGCATGCAGAGGGTCAGGGGTTCGAGTCCCCTCAGCTCCACCGGATGGTGATGCCCCTAGGGGCGATCGTCCGCACAAGAGAACACGGGGCTGTGGCGCAGCTGGTAGCGCATCTGCATGGCATGCAGAGGGTCAGGGGTTCGAGTCCCCTCAGCTCCACCGAGTCGCAAGCGGAGCGGTCCACTCGGACCGCTCCGCTTCGGTCATCTCCAGGCTCAGTGAGCCGGGTGATGCCAGAACGCCAGGTGAAGATGATGGCCGTGCCGGGCGAGCTGGCCGGTCGACGGTCTGGCTGCCTTGGAGCGAGTGAGCCGGCCGGTCACGCCGAGCATGGCAATGCCCAGGACGACGAGCAGGACGACTGTCTGGGCGCCGAACCACAGCACCCATGCGGCGACTGACATGAGGCACCTCCTTGTTCGTCTCCACGGTGCCACGCGACGGCTGGATTGGCACCCGTCGAGAGGCACGTTTCTGACATTCCGGGCGATGCGATGTCGCTCGACGGGTCACGTCTGGTCGGCGGACCGAATTCAGCCGCTGTTCACCCAAGTCGTACGCCGGCCGGCGTACGGCCCACTAGCGTTCCTGCGTGCTGCCGGGTGTTCGTGCGTCGTTGACGCTGTTGGTGACAGTGGTCGTCGTTGCCGGCAGCGTCGCGTGTGACGCCGGCGGGAGCGACGCAGGGCTCGGCCTGCCGACGTCGTCGGGACTCAACCCGACGCCCGTGGCGGCACCGACTCCGGTCAGCGCGGATCCCTCCCAGCCGGTGTCGCCGCCACGATCGGACCCTCCGACGCCGCGATCGTCGGCTACGGCCCTGGTGGCTGCCACCGGGCCTGCGACTCCCGCAACGGCCTCGGTGCCCCCTGTACCCGCGGCCAGGGCCTGTACCGCCAGCGGTACGCGGCTGGAGACCGTCGGGCTGCGACGGGTGAGCGACTCCGGCGGCGACCCGGTCATGGCCACCGACCTGCGCGTCACCAATCGGTCCAGGAGGAGCTGCGCTCTGCACGGGTGGGCGCGGGTGGCGCTCTACGGGAACACCACGCAGGTCGTTTGCGTGGCGGGGCAGCTGGACCCCGCCTGCGGCGGTCCCGCCGACACCGCCCATCGCGATGAGCCCGATCCGGTGCCGTCGACCCAGCGGGTGCAGGAGTGGAACCTGGCGCCTGGCCAGCACGAGGACTTCAGCCTGGTCTGGGGCGGCGTCGTGATGTGCGCCGTTCCGGCGTACGCCGCTCGGATCACGCTCCCCGGTGACTCACGGGCCCGGCGGATCGTATTCCCTGAAGGAAACAACCCCTGCGTCAAGGAGCTCGGCGGTGACACGCTCGGGCCGATGCTCATCACCCCGTTCGGAGTCGCGGGCTGACTCGACCGCGCGGGGACGTACGGGCGTGTTGTGCTGGCGTGACGGAGCCATCACTCGACCGGGACGGAGCCATCACTCGACGAACGCAAAGCGCCCCGGTCCTCGTGTGAGGACCGGGGCGCTTCGAAGGTGTCGCGCGAAGATCAGATCGCGCGGACGTTCTCCGCCTGCAGGCCGCGCTGGCCCTGCGTGATGTCGAACTCGACGTTCTGACCCTCGTCAAGGCTCTTGTAGCCCTGGGTCTGGATCGCGGAGAAGTGGACGAACACGTCGTCGCCGCCGTCGTGCGAGATGAAGCCGAAGCCCTTCTCGGAGTTGAACCACTTCACGGTGCCCTGTGCCATGCTTGTTCCTTGGTGATAACGACGCCTCATGCAGAGGCGTGCGGTGGAGCTGAAGACATCCGCATTGCACCTGATGTCCAGCTAAGCCGGTGATACCAAGAACCAACAAGATGAGCCCGGGTGAAACTCACCGCGGGGAAGCCGCCGCTTGGCCGCTCCTTCAACATCCCCAACAGTAGCAGGCCCGGGGCGTCCGGTCCGATTTCAGGCCGATTATGCGGACAAGAACTCGGCGAGGGCCGCGTCCAGGTCGATGTCGAGGTACTGCTCCAGCGGGTTCGCGTGTCCACACGCCTGCCCGTCCAGGTGCTGCGCATAGTCATAGGAGATGGCCATGCCGCTCAGCCCGGCCAGGGCGAACATCGCGTGCACCAAGTGTGTCGGAGGCCGCCAGCTCTTGAAGCCCATGTCCTTCACCCTCTCCGGCTCGGCCGCACGTCTTGCGGCCGGTGGGTGGTGAATCTAGAGCATGACTGTGACGGGTGTCACTAGGTCTGGCCGCAAGCGAACATTGAGATTGTTTAACGCATTTGTTGTTCGTGGGCGGGGTGTGGCGGGGTCGCAGCCTGGCTTCGCGCCGCCCTCTTCCGGTGGGTGGAAGCGGCCCTGGTGATCGGCTGCGGAGCGGGCTTGACTGCTGGGTGAGGCTTCGAGAAGGGATGGATCCATGGGCAACGCCTGGGACAGCAAGATCTTCAGCGGCGCGTTCGTCGCCGGCAGCGGAGGTATGTCGGAGGTCACCGCTCCGGCGACCGGCGAGGTGATCGCCACCGTCGGCCGTGCGGATGTCGCCGACCTGGACGCGGCGGTCGCCGCGGCGAAGGCGGCGCAGCCCGCTTGGGCGGCCCTGCCCTACACCGAGCGTGCGGCGGTGATGACGAAGGCGGCCGCACTGCTCGAGGCCGCGCCTGAGCGACTGATCCGCTGGCTCGTGCCCGAGGCAGGATCGGGCCAGGGCAAGGCGGGCTTCGAGGCCATGTTGGTGACCTCCGAGCTCAGTGCTGCTGCCGCCCTGGCGGCGCAGCCCTACGGTCAGATGCTGCGCAGCATGAAGCCCCGTGTCTCGATCGGCCGCTACGTGCCGGTCGGCGTGGTCGGGGTGATCAGCCCGTTCAACTTCCCGGCGATCCTCTCGATGCGCTCGGTCGCACCGGCCCTCGCGCTGGGCAACGCGGTCATCCTCAAGCCCGACCCGCGCACGTCGATCTCCGGCGGTCTCGCGCTGGCCGAGATTCTTGCCGAGGCCGGGCTGCCGGAAGGCCTGCTGCACGTGCTGCCGGCCGGGGCCGACGTGGGTGCGGCGCTGGTCGCGCACCCCGACGTACCGTGCCTGTCGTTCACCGGGTCCACTGCCGCCGGCCGCAAGATCGGCGAGGCGGCTGGCCCGCTGCTGAAGAAGGTGCACCTCGAGCTCGGCGGCAACAACGCGCTGCTCGTCATGCCCGACGCGGACATCGACGCGGCCGCCTCGGCGGGTGCCTGGGGCTCCTTCCTGCACCAGGGACAGATCTGCATGACCACCGGACGGCACCTCGTGCCCAACGACAAGGTCGAGGAGTACGCCGCGAAGCTCGCGGAGAAGGCGCGGCACATCCCGGTCGGTGATCCCAGCGACCCGGCGAACGCGCTCGGCCCGATCATCGACGAGAACCAGCTCAAGCACGTGCACTCGATCGTGGAGGAGACCGTCGCCGCCGGCGCGAGGCTGCTGGCAGGAGGCACGCACGAGGGGCTGTTCTACAAGCCCACCGTGCTGGCCGACGTACCCCTGGACAGTCCGGCCTTCTCGCAGGAGATCTTCGGCCCTGTCGCGCCGGTGGTGGGCTACGAGACGCTGGAGGAGGCGGTGGAGATCATCAACGCCAGCGAGTACGGCCTCTCGGTCGCGATCCTGACCGCCAACCCGTTCCGGGCCTTCGAGCTCGCCGAGGGCATCAAGTCGGGTGCGGTGCACATCAACGACCAGACGGTCGATGACGAGGCGGTCGCGCCGTTCGGTGGGGCGAAGGCATCGGGCGTGGGCGGCCACTTCGGCGGCTCGGTCAACCTCGACACCTTCTGCGACGTCCAGTGGGTCACGATCCAGGGTGAGATCGAGCGGTACCCGTTCTGAGGCTCGGCGGGGACGGGGGCCTGACTCGGCGGGGACGGAGGCCTGACTCGATGGGGACGGAGGCCTGACTCGGCGGCCATGTCACCTACTCTCACCCTGCGCTGAGTAAGGTCGCGCTGTGCTGACCTGGTTCGAGCGGAACACCCACTCCGCGAGCGAGTGGACCCTCGAGTCGCTCGTGGCTGCCAAGGCCGAGCACCGTGTCAGCCTCGTCGTACCCGCGCGGAACGAGGCTGCCACCGTCGGTCACGTCGTCTCCCGGGCCCGCGAGGCGCTGATGGAGACGGCCGCGCTCGTCGACGAGATCGTGGTGATCGACTCCGACTCGACCGACGCCACCGCCCGGATCGCCGCCGAGGCGGGAGCCGACGTGTTCGCGGCCGGCGAGATCCGGCCCGAGCTCGGCACCTACCCGGGCAAGGGCGAGGCGATGTGGAAGTCGCTGTTCGTCACGCGGGGCGACCTGATCGTCTTCATGGACGCCGACCTCATCGAGTGGGACACCCACTTCGTCCCCGGCCTGCTGGGTCCGCTGCTGACCCGACCGGAGATCGAGCTGGTCAAGGGGTTCTACCGGCGCCCCGGCGAGCACGGCCTCGACGGCGGTCGGGTCACCGAACTGGTCGCCAGGCCCCTCATCGCGATGCACTACCCGCAGCTCGCGGGGCTCGTGCAGCCGCTCGCGGGGGAGTGGGCGGTGCGCAGGAGCCTTTTCGAGACGCTGGCCGTGCCCGTCGGGTACGCCGTCGAGATCGCGGCGCTGATCGACACCGTGACCGACCGCGGTGTCGACGCGATCGCGCAGGTCGACCTGGGCCGGCGCGGACACCGGCACCAGGACCTCTTCGACCTCGGCCTGATGTCGACCCAGCTCCTCGCGGCGGTCTCGCGCCGGCAGGGCGGAGCGGGGCACGGCAGTGTCCACGAGATCGCCGTCGAGCAGTTCCTGCCCAGCGAGGTCGGCATCGCGCGGGTCACCCGCGAGGTCGCCACCCGCGAGCGACCACCAGCACGGGAGGCCGGATGACCCTGCGCCTGAGGCGGCACGCCTTCAGCGACGACCAGACGCTGATGATGGCGATCGTCAACCGCACGCCCGACTCGTTCTTCGACAGGGGCGCGACCTGGGCCGAGGACGCGGCGTTCGATCGCGTTCGGCTGGTCGCCGAGCAGGGTGCGGAGATCGTCGACATCGGCGGGATCAAGGCGGCGCCCGGTGTCGAGATCGGCGCCGAGGAGGAGAAGTCGCGCGTGGTCGACTTCGTCGCCCGCGTCCGCGCCGAGTACCCCGACCTCGTCATCTCCGTCGACACCTGGCGCGCCGAGGTCGGCGCCGCGGTCTGCGAGGCCGGCGCCGACGTCCTCAACGACGCCTGGGGCGGCGCCGACCCGGAGCTGGTCGACGTGGCGGCGCAGTACGGCGCCGCGATCGTGTGCACGCACACCGGCGGAGTCACCCCGCGCACGCGCCCCTACCGGATCGAGTACGACGACGTGATGCGCGCCGTACTCGACGACACGCTCGGCTACGCCCAACGAGCGATGGACGCCGGGGTCGCCCGAGAGTCGATCGTCATCGACCCCGCGCACGACTTCGGCAAGAACACCTTCCACTCCCTGGAGATCACCCGCCGGCTCGGCGAGATGGTGGAGACCGGCTGGCCGGTGCTGGTCTCGCTGTCCAACAAGGACTTCGTCGGCGAGACGCTGGACCGGCCGGTCGGGGAGCGACTGCTCGGGACGCTGGCCGCGACATCGATCTGCGCATTCGCCGGCGCCCGGATCTACCGCGTGCACCAGGTGGAGGAGACCCGGCAGACCGTCGACATGGCCTGGACCATCGCAAGTCGACGCCGACCTGCCTACGCGATCCGGGGGATCCAGTGAAGATCGTGCTGATCCCCGGCTGCCTCGCCCTGCTGCCGGAGCACGCCTCGCTCCGCGATCCGGTTGCCGACCTGCGCGTGGCGGTCCTCGAGGCCGCCTCCTGGCTGGGCGACGACGTCGAGATCATCGCCACCGAGCAGGGACGACGCGTGGCGCGCAGCGTGCTCGCGGATCGGCAGCGGAGCACTGCTTCGGCGAGCGCCGGGCGCGATGTGCTGGTGGTCGCCAACGGGAGCGCGTGTCGCACCGAGAAGGCGCCGGGATTCCTGGACGGTCGTGCCGAGGCGTTCGACACCGCGCTGGGCGCTGCGCTGCGCGAGCCGTCACCCGCCGCGCTGCTCGAGGTGGACGACGCGCTCGCCACCGAGCTGTGGGCCGACGTGGCCGCCCTGCCCGAGCTGGCCGAGCTGCTCGGCGGCGCGCGAACCGCCGCCGTCGATTACGACGACACGCCGTACGGCGTGCAGTACTGGGTCATCCGCTGGCAGGCCTGAACCCGGCGCCGACCCGTGGAACGCGGTGAAGATCGTGGGGACGGTCCTCAAACGTCGAGGAACGACACGTGGCTCCCGACGATCAGCAGGACGCGCCGGTCGGGTAGCTCGATCGTGCGGACCGAGGCGGGATCGGCCGTGGCGAGGCGGATCGTGCGGCTGGCCATCGTGTCGCCGCTGACGTGGTACACACCGAGGAGCGCGCCGCCGCGGGCGGTGGAGAAGGTGGTGAACGCGGTGTGCAGGTCCGGCGACCATGTGAAGGCTCGCGGATCGTCGCCGGCGGTCGGCCAGGTCCAGCGTGGCAGCCTGGCCGTGCGGATCTGACGTACGTCGGAGGCGTCGCTGATGTCGAAGAGTCCGACCTGGGAGCGCTCGTCCTCGGCGCCGCCGGCGAACGCCACCGTCTGCCCGACGCCGAGCAGCAGGCCGCCGCCGATCGGGTGGAAGTAGGTCGAATAGCCCGGGATGTGCAGCGCTCCGGCCAGGCGCGGACGACTCGGGTCGGCGAGATCGACGGTGTAGACCGGATCGGTCCGCCGTGCCGTTGACACGATCGCCAGGTCGTCGAACCAGCGTGCTGCGGTCAGCGTCTCACCGAGGCCGAGGCCGTCGACCCGGGCGAGCTCGACGAGCTCTCGGCCGACCGGGTGCAGCGTGACAACAGCGCTCGCCCTCTTCTTGCCGGCGCCGTGCGTCAGGGCGACGCGGAGGATGCCATCAGCCTCGTCCATCGACCACCTGCCCGCGATCGAGCCCTTCAGCTTGCCGGTCGCCACGTGCGTGGCGGCGGTCCCAGCGAGGTCGAACTGGAAGATCGTGGTGGTGTCGTCCCCCGGCTCACGTGTTGCTGGGCCGTTTCCGGCTGGGCGCAGGCAATCGCACCTGAGGCCGTCCGCCCCGCCCGATGCGAGGTAGAGGCGGTCGGCTGACTCGTAGGCCGTGTCCACCACCCCGGCGATGCCGATCGCGTCGAGGTTCATGGGCGTGCTCGCGTCGAAGCCGACGACGCTCTCGGTGCCGAGGGTGAGGCCGGACGGAGGCAGCGCCACGTCACCGCAGTCGAGGAGGGGGCGGCTGCCCGAGCCGTCGTCGTACCGGGGGAGCCAGTCATCGAGGGTGGTGTGTGCGACGATCGCGCGGTTGCGGGCGAGCGCCCGCTTGGCGGTGAGAGTGCCGTGAGGACTCACGAACGGCAGGTCGGGAACGCCGTCGGCGAGCACCAGCCGGACCACGTTGCCGTGCTGTCGTGCCGAGACCGACGCGCCGGAGTAGCGGACGTCCGAGGTCACGATCGGGTGGGTCGGGTCGGAGAGCGACACGGCCTCCACACGGGTGCCGCCCCTCGCCTCGCGGGTGGTGTCGTTGCCGATGGCGACGACGGTCGTGCCGCTGAGGAGGATCTCGCCGCCGCTCAGATGGGGCAGCGTCAGGTGCGCGACGGTGCCGACCTCGGGGCCGCTGACGTCGTAGACGGTCAGTCGGGCATCGTTGATGCGGACCAGCAGCGAGCCGTCGGTCTTGACGTCGTCGGGCTCATCGACGCCCGCCTCCTGGACATTGGTCCCGGTCGCCGAGCTCCCCAGGGCGGCCTCTGCGCTGCGGGTCGCGAGCGGGGCGGTCGTCGTGGCCGCGAGGCCGTGCAGGATCGGACCCTCCGAGAACTGACCGGCCCAGCCGTACGCGGTCACCTGTTCGGCCGCCCGGCGGCGGTAGTCGGCGAGCAGTGTGGTGCAGGACGTGGCGGGGTGGAGGTCGGCCTGGAACGCACTGGCGCGCAGCCCTGCGTCCCCAGCCGCACCGTCCTGCGCGCTCGTCGCGCCGTGGCCGGAGCCGCCGGCCCCGCTGCCGCGCAGCCCGTCGTGCGTTCCGACGTACGCGGAGGCGACCGCGACGACCACGCCGGCGACGAGCAGGGGGCGTACGGCGCGCCGGCGCCGGCGCAGCTGTGCCTCGCGGCGCGCGCGGCGCAGTCGGGCCTCCCGGCGCCCCTGCGCGAGCAGGGCATCGATGGGGGGCGTCGAAGTGGGATAGCTGGCCCACAGGTCTTCGAGGTCGGTCATGGCCTGCCTCCGGTGACGTCGGCGAGATGGTCGTTGGCGCTCAGCTGCGCCAGGGAGCGGGCCAGTCGGCTCTTCACGGTCCCGGCCGGGATCCCCAGGGCCGCCGCGGTCTGGGCCTCGCTGAGCTGGACGAAATAGCGCAGCACGACGACCTCCCGCTGCTCCTTGGACAGGGTCGCGAGGGCTCGATGGACGGCATCGGCGATCTCGGTGGCCTCGGTGGCGTCGGGCACCGGCTTGTCGATCGCCTCGCGGGGACTGCGGATGCGGTGCCACGCTGATCGTCGGTCGGAGCGCAGGACGTTGAGCAGCATCCGATAGACGTAGCCGTCCCGGTTCTCGGCCGACCGCACCAGGTCCCACTTGCGGTAGCACAGCAGGAGGGTGGCCTGCACCAGGTCCTCGGCCTCGTGCGGCGTAGCGCCGAGGAAGACGGCAGAGCGGACCAGCGTCGACCACCGCTCGGTGACGAACGTGGCGTACTCCGGCTCGTGCTGCATCCCTGGCTGGCCCCCGTGTCGACGCTGTCTGACAGTACGACGCCTCGGGCCGCTCGGTCGGTTCCCTGCGATTCAACGAAATGTCGGCGACGCGCCGCCGGAGTTTTCTTGACTCTTTCAAGATTACGGAGAAGACTCCGAGCATGTCCTCCATCGGCCGCTACGAGCAGATGCTGCGCGAGGCCGAGCTGCGGGTGACCCGCCCGCGACTGGCCGTGCTGGAAGCGGTGCATCGCCACCCCCACGCCGACACGGACTCGCTCCTCAACGCGGTCCGCGGTGACCTGCCCGAGGTCTCACACCAGGCGGTCTACGACTCGCTGAACACGCTGACCGCCGCCGGCCTCCTTCGCCGCATCCAGCCGCGGGGGACCGTGGCGCGCTACGAGTCGCGGGTCGGCGACAACCACCACCACGTCGTCTGTCGCGGCTGCGGTGTCATCGCAGACGTCGACTGCGCGGTCGGGCACACGCCGTGCCTGACCGCGGCCGATGACCACGGCTTCGTCATCGACGAGGCCGAGGTCATCTATTGGGGGACCTGCCCCACCTGCTCCATGGCTCGCGCCTGATAACCCGTCTCCGGAAAGGGATGAACATGACCCAGGAAAGCCCACAGGGCATCGACCGCAAGGCTGAGGGCGGCTGCCCCGTCGCGCACGACGGCGTGACCAGCCACGGCAGCGAGAGCGAGAATCCGGCTCTCGACTCGCCCACCCCGAAGACCGGTGGCCGTCCGCACACCAACAAGGACTGGTGGCCCAACCAGCTGGACCTCAGCGTGCTGCACGCGCACTCGACCGCGGGCAACCCACTCGGTGCCGACTTCGACTACGACGAGGAGCTGAAGAAGCTCGACTTCGACGCGCTCAAGTCCGACGTCGCCGCCGTACTGCGCGACTCGCAGGACTGGTGGCCCGCCGACTTCGGCCACTACGGCGGCCTGATGATCCGGCTGAGCTGGCACGCCGCCGGCACCTACCGCATCTACGACGGCCGCGGCGGTGCGGGCGAGGGCCAGCAGCGGTTCGCTCCGCTCAACTCCTGGCCCGACAACGGCAACCTCGACAAGGCCCGCCGCCTGCTGTGGCCGGTGAAGAAGAAGTACGGCCAGAAGATCTCCTGGTCCGACCTGCTCGTCCTGGCCGGCAACGTCGCGCTCGAGGACATGGGCTTCACCACCTTCGGCTTCGCCTTCGGTCGTCCCGACACCTGGGAGCCGGAGGAGATCATCTGGGGTCCCGAGGACACCTGGCTCGGCGACGAGCGCTACAGCGGTGACCGCGAGCTCGCCAGCCCGCTCGGCGCGGTCCAGATGGGTCTGATCTACGTCAACCCCGAGGGGCCCAACGGCAACCCCGACCCGCTCGCCTCGGCTCGCGACATCCGTGAGACCTTCGCCCGGATGGCGATGAACGACGAGGAGACCGTCGCCCTCATCGCCGGTGGCCACACCTTCGGCAAGACCCACGGTGCGGGCGACGCCGCCCTCGTCGGTCCGGAGCCGGAGGGCGCGCCGATCGAGCAGCAGGGCCTCGGCTGGAAGTCGTCGTACGGCACCGGCAAGGGCATCGACGCCATCACCTCCGGGCTCGAGGTCACCTGGACCTACCACCCGACCCGGTGGGACAACGAGTTCTTCCACATCCTGTTCGGCTACGACTGGGAGCTCTTCAAGTCGCCCGCGGGTGCGCACCAGTGGCGCCCGGTCAACAACGGCGGCGCCGGCCTCGTCCCCGAGGCGCAGGGCGACGGCAAGCGCGAGCCGCGGATGTTGACCTCCGACCTGGCCCTGCGGTTCGACCCGGCGTACGAGAAGATCTCGCGCCGCTTCCTGGAGAACCCCGAGGAGTTCGCCGAGGCGTTCGCCAAGGCCTGGTACAAGCTGCTCCACCGCGACATGGGCCCGATCACCCGCTACCGCGGCCCCTGGGTGCCGGAGGCGCAGCTGTGGCAGGACCCGGTGCCTGCCGTCGACCACGAGCTCGTCGACGACGCGGACATCGCCTCGCTCAAGGCGAAGGTCCTGGACTCCGGTCTGACCGTGCAGCAGCTGGTCACGACCGCCTGGGCCTCGGCGGCCAGCTTCCGGTCGACCGACAAGCGCGGCGGCGCCAACGGTGCACGGCTGCGGCTGGAGCCGCAGCGGAGCTGGGCGGTCAACGCCGGCACCGGTGAGGTCATCGAGCGACTCGAGCAGATCCAGGCCGAGTTCAACGAGGCCCAGAGCGGCAAGAAGATCTCGCTGGCCGACCTGATCGTGCTCGCCGGCTCGGCCGGCATCGAGAAGGCCGCCAAGGACGGTGGCCTCGACATCACCGTGCCGTTCCACCCGGGCCGCACCGACGCCAGCGCCGAGCAGACCGACGCCGACTCGTTCAAGGTGCTCGAGCCGCGGGGCGATGGCTTCCGCAACTACATCCGCCCCGGCGAGAAGCTCCCGGTCGAGACGCTGCTACTCGAGCGTGCCTACTTCCTGGATCTGACCGCTCCGGAGCTGACCGTCCTGGTGGGCGGCCTGCGTGCCCTCGGCGCCAACGCCGGTGGCAGCAAGCACGGCGTGCTCACCGACCGCCCGGGCGTGCTGAGCAACGACTTCTTCGTCAACCTGCTCTCGGCCGGCACCGACATCAAGGCCGCGGCGGGCGAGGAGAACGTCTACGAGATCCACGACGCAGTGACCGGCGAGGTGACGTGGACGGCTACCGCCAACGACCTCGTCTTCGGCGCGAACTCGCAGCTGCGGGCGCTCGCCGAGGTCTACGCCGCTGACGACGCGACGCCGAAGCTGGCCGCCGACTTCGTCGCTGCGTGGGTCAAGGTCATGGACAACGACCGGTTCGACCTGAAGTGATCTGAGGATCTCTCTACGCGAGGGCCGGTCTCTGTCTTGGAGGCCGGCCTTCGTGCTGCGCGGCTGCAGCTGCTCCACGAAGCGCGTCCGGGCAGCGCCCTCTGCGCGGGCCACGGGACGCCGCGCCACGAAGCGTCGCCCGGGGGCGCCCCCGGGTCAGGGAGCGGGGGCGACCGACCACAGCCGGTGCTCGCCGGCCAGGCCCTTGAGTGTCGTCGTGGCGAGGAGCTCGGTGGTGAGGCCGGGGACGCCGTCGATGGTGTCGTGCACGGAGTCGCTGACGAGTACGTCGCCGGCGTCGCCGTAGGCAGCGACTCGGGCAGCCATCGCGACGTTGCGACCGAAGTAGTCGCCCTCGTGGGAGAGCACCCGGCCTGTATGCAGGCCGATCCGGATGCGGATGTCGGCGAGCCGCAGCCTGCGCCGAGCGTGCAATCCCTGCTGGATGGCCAGGGCCGCGCGCACACCGGCCAGCGGATCGGGGAAGACGACCATGTAGCCGTCGCCCTGCGACTTCACCACGTGACCGCGCCGGGCCTCCACCTCACGTCGGACGACCTCGTCGTGGGAGCGCAGCACCTTGAGCCAGTCCCGGTCGCCGAGCTGCTCGTTGCGGGCGGTGGAGTCGACGATGTCGGAGAACAGCAGTGTCACGGTGCCGTCGGGGGTGGCGATCCGCTCGATCTCGATCAGGTCCTCGGCGACGAACCGGCCGAGCTCGTCCAGCGAGGCGCTCACCAAGGCGCCGACGCCGCCCTCGCGCAGGCGCTCAGCCGTCCCGACGACGGCACGGGCGGCCGTCTTGGCCACCCGGAAGGCGCGTCCGTCGAAGCGGTCCGCACTGCTGTCCACCGCTACCGACTCGAGCCGCAGCACCGCTGACTCGAGTGACGCGATCCGCTCGCGGCCGGCCACGAGGTCGGCGTGCTGACGTCGGAGGAGTACGCCGGCGGCAGCCAATGCGACGAGGAGGACCAGCGCGACCAGCGCCCAGGCGACCGCCACCTCAGCGCTCGCCCGGGCGCTCGTCGTAGGCCATGGCACTCAGTCTCGGGTCTCCCGGCGAAGCGGTCCAGCATGCTTCGCCGAGAGACCCGTCACCCTCGGTCAGGAGGTGAAGGCCACCAGGGCGACCGGGTCGGAGGTCGGCGCCGGCGATCCGCCGGCCGGCTCGACCGTCATGCCCGCACCCTCGGCGGTGCTGACCGCACCGGTCAGCGGTGCGGAGGTGCTGGTGCCGGCGGCGAGGAATCCGGCCGGGCGCATCACGCCTGCCGGGTCCTGCAGCCAGAGCTGGTAGACCTTGCCCTCGGGCGCGTCCGCGAGGTCGTGGGCGACCACTGCGGCCCGGTTCAGCGAGACGGAGCGGTAGACGGTCATCTCCGACCCGTCCGGACCCTTGGTGGTGAACCTCTGGACGTCGGGGGCCCTCTCCACCTGCGTGACGGCGCTGAGCTGCGGTCCGCTGGAGGGGCGGTCCCAGGGGTGCCACACGATGCCGCCCAGGGCGATCACGGCTGCGGCTGCGGCCACCAGGCCCACCCAGCGGCGGCGTACGGAGCCGGCACGCCGGCCGGTGCTGCGCTGCACGAGCGGCGGCAGCGGACGGACGGTGCGGATGTCGTCCAGCACCCGCTGGCGCATCGCGGCGGGCGGCTGAGTCGCGTGGATCTCGGCGATCGTGGCGGCGGCCTCCCGCAGGCCGTCCACCTCTGCCTGGCAGGTCGGGCAGTCGGCGAGGTGCTGCTCGAAGTCGGCGCGCTCCTCGTCGTCGAGCGCATCGATGGCGTAGGCGCCCGACAGCGCGTGGATGTCAGTGCTCATCGTCCGCTCCCCACTCCCATCGTGTCTCGTAGTCGGATCAGGCCGTCCCTGATCCTGGTCTTGGCGGTGCCGACCGGCAGGTCGAGCGCCCGGGCTATCTCGGTATGGGTGTAGCCCTGGAGGTAGGCCAGCTCGACCGCCTCGCGTTGGACCTCGGTCAACGTCGACAGTGCGGACCTGACCCGGTGGGCCTCCAGCGAGGCTGTGGCCGCCTCCGCGGTCTCGTCGTGGCTGACCGAGCGGTTGCGGTCGTGGTACGCGGCGTCGCGTCTCGTGGCCGACTCCGCCGACCGCACACGGTCGACGGCGCGCCGGTGGACGATGGTGAGGATCCAGGCCATCGGGCTGCCGCGATCAGGGTCGTAGCGCGAGGCCGTGCGCCACACCTCGAGGAGCGACTCCTGCGCCACCTCCTCGGCCTGTGCGGGATTGCGGACGACGCGGACGGCCAGGCCGTACACCTTGGCCGAGACTGCGTCGTACACCTCGGCGAAGGCGCTCTCGTCGCCGCGCGCCGATTGGCGCAGCAGCCCTGCCAGGTCGGGGCCGGACGGCGCTCCCTCGTCGGGGGCGCCGCCAGGCACGGGCCTGAGGTCGCTCATCTGTCCTCGATCCTCGTCGGCCCGGTCTCACATGCCCTGGGGCATGAGCACCGTGTCGATGACGTAGACGGTCGCGTTGGCGGTGGGGATGTTGCCACACAGCACCTTCGCACCATCGACGGTCATTCCGCTCGTGTCGCCGCTGACGGTGACCGTGTCCTTGGCCAGCGTCTGCTGCTTGCCGACCACCTTGGTCGGGTCGAGCTTGCCTGCCACGACGTGGTGGGTGAGGATCTCGGTGAGCATCTTCTTGTTCGCCAGGACCTTGTCGAGGGTGGCCTTCGGCAGCTTGGCGAAGGCGTCGTTGGTCGGGGCGAAGACGGTCAGGCCGTCGGCGCCGTTGAGGGTGTCGACCAGGCCGGCCTTGCCGACGGCGGTGACCAGGGTGCTCAGCAGGGGGTTGTTGCTGGCCGCCGTGGCGACCGGGTCCTTGACCATGCCGTCGAAGGAGCCGGCGCCGCTGGTCGGGATGGAGGAGCAGCCCGGACCGAAGGTCTGCGCGGCCGCATTGCTCATCCCGCCCGCGGTCATCGACCCGCCGGCCATGGCGCTGCTCATCGGCGTCATCGGGCTGGTCATCGGAGTCGTCATCGAGGTGGCGGCGCTGTCGGTCGCGGCGGTGTTGTCGTTGCCGCCGCAGGCGGCCAGCCCGAGGCCGAGCAGTGCGGTCGCGGCAGCGATGGTTCCCGTGCGACGCAGGGTGGTGATCGACATGGTGATGCCTCCAGATGGTCGTGGTCTGCGGGGATGTCTTCGTCTGACAGTGGTTCGGAGCAGGTACGCCGACGGATGGGTGCGACTCACGCCACACTGACCGTGATCGTCTGTACGCCGCTGGCGCCGGACGGGAACGGCTCGGCCCGCGCCGGCGTCTGGGTCTGGCCGGCGCCGTCGATGACGCGGCAGGCGAGGCTGTGCGTACCCGGAGTGGCCCGCCAGGGGGCGTACCACTGCCGCCAGTAGTCGTTTCCCGCCGTCGGCCCCAGGTGGGCGGCGGTCCAAGGGCCGCCGTCCACACTGACCTCGACCCTGGCGACGCCACCGTTGTCCTGGGCCCAGGCCACACCGCCCATGACCTGGCCGCCGGGCTTGAGCGTCGCGAGTGCGCGCGGCATGTCGATCCGGCTGGCGATCTTGATCGGCGCGTCGGTCGCCCAGCCACGATCGGTCCAGTACGCGCTGTGCTCGGCGTAGGTGGTCAGGGTCAGCCGGGTCACCCACTTGGTGGCGCTGATGAACCCGTAGAGCCCCGGGATCACCAGCCGCGCGGGGAAGCCGTGCGCGCGGGGGAGTGGAGCGCCGTTCATCCCGACCGCGACCATCGCGTCTCGGCCATCGGTGGCCAGGGTCACGGGCGTGCTGATCGTCATGCCGTCGACGTCGGTGCTCAGGATCTGATCGGCGGTGCGGCTCACGCCGGCCCGGTCGAGCAGGTCGGTGAGCCGGACGCCGAGCCAACGGGCGCCGCCGACGTACGGGCCGCCCACGCTGTTGGAGACACAGGTCAGGGTGATGTCGCGCTCGATCATCGGCATCGCCAGCAGCTCGCGGTAGGTGATCTCGACCGGCCGTGCCACGTCGCCGTCGATCTGCAGCGACCAGCCGCCGCTGTCGACGACCGGCACGTCGAGGCGGGTGTCGACCCGGTAGAAGCGGTCGGACGGCGTCCGGAACGGGGTGATACCCGGCACGGTGTCGTCGATGCCGGCCGGGAACGGCGGGGCGGGATCGGCGGGCGGCGGCAGCGCGACGTCCTCCTCCCGCGCCTTGCGCCCGATCACCACTCGGCCGGCCTCGCCGAGCGCCGCCGCGGTCGCGGCGAGGATCCCCAGCACCACCACGGTCCGCCGCGACGCCAGCGCGCTGTGGCCTGGGCCGCCACTCGGTCCGGTGGTCGAGGTGCGAGCGGGGCGAGCCCCGAAACCCATCACCAGCACCAACGCCGCCACCGCGACAATGCCCGCCACCAGACTCGGTACGGCGCCGGCAGCCGTGGCCTCCGGACGATGCAGAGCGCACGCGGCCGCGACGCAGGCCAGCGCGGCGAGGGCCGTCGCGCCGTACCCGAGGCGTCGTCTGGCCAGCGGGCCGACAGCGGTGGAGAGGAGCAGCACCACCACCAGCACCGAGCCGACCAGGATGGTCTTGTCGTGGGTGCCGAAATGGGCGATGGCCCACTCCTTGAGTGACGTCGGGGTGCGATCGATCACGGTGGAGCCGACCGCGAGCACCGGCGAGGCAGCAGGGGTGGTGAAGGCGGCGACCAGGTGAGCGGCGCCCAGACCCAGCCCGCCGGTGACCGGCCCCACGGCGAGCAGCAGGACCAGCCCGGGAGTGCCCCGAAGTCGGCGCAGAAGCCGGCGCGGACGTCGGCGCTGCGGACGGCGCCGAGGCGGTTGCGCGGCTGGCGGTCGCGGAGGCGGGTACAGGGACCCTGCCGACTCGGTGCTCATGGGGGGTGTTCGGAGCCGGAAGTCACTTCGGATCGCACCCATCCGGATCCGCCGTGGCTCCGAAGGACAGATGAGAGCCCGAATCGATCGGGTCCCCAGGAGCGCGGAGGAATGGATGCAGCACACGCGGGCGCGCGTCGCCGTCATCGGCTCGGGCGTGGCCGGGCTCGTCGCCGCCTACGAGTGCCGCGATGCGGCTGAGGTCACCCTCTACGAGGCCGCGGACCGTCTGGGCGGCCATGCCGACACCCATGAGGTGCGTGAGGGTGGGCGGACGCTGGCCATCGACACCGGCTTCATCGTGCACAACCTGCGCACCTACCCCGTGCTCACCCGGATGTTCGAGGAGCTCGGCGTGGACACGCAGGCCTCGGAGATGTCGATGTCGATCAGCGACCCGCGTCGCGGCCTTGAGTGGGCCGGGGCACGGGGCCTGCGCGGCGTCTTCCCGACCGCGGCGAGACTCACCGACACGGGCCATCTGCGGATGCTCGCCGAGATCCCGCGCTTCCACCGGCGCGCGCGGGCGCTGCTGGCCGCCGACGACGGCGCGCCGGGTCGCGCCGACCAGACGCTGGCGTCCTTCCTGACCGCGGGCGGCTTCTCGGAGCGGTTCGTCCGCGACTTCATGGAGCCGCTGGTGGCGGCGGTGTGGTCCTGCGACCCCCAGGTGGCGACCGTCTACCCGGCGCGCTACCTCTTCCGCTTCCTGGAGCACCACGGGATGCTCTCGATCACCGGCAGCCCGACCTGGCGGACGGTGACGGGCGGCTCGCGGGAGTATGTTCGCAGGATCGCCGAGCGGATCGATGCGGTCCGGCTCGGCTCGCCCGTCGTCGAGGTGCTGGAGCGCAGCGGCGGCGTCAGCGTGCGCACCGAGGACGGCACGGCGCAGGAGTACGACGCGGTCGTCATCGCCACCCACCCCGGCCAGGCGCTCGCCATGCTGGCTGACCCGACGCCGCTGCAGCAGGAGGTGCTGGGCGCGATGACCTACTCCACCAACACCGCGATCCTGCACACCGACACCACCCTGCTGCCGCAGGCCCGACGGGCATGGTCGTCGTGGAACTTCCGCCGCGTGCGCGACGAGGAGGGACCGGTCGTGGTCACCTACGACCTGACCCGGCTGCAGCGGCTCGATACGGACCGCCACTACCTGGTCACCCTCGGTGGCGAGGACCTGATCGACCCGGACACGGTGATCGATCGGATGTCCTACGAGCACCCGCTCTACACGCCCGAGTCGGTGGCCGCGCAGGGCCGGCTGCCCGAGATCGAGACGCCGCGCATCGCCTTCGCGGGCGCCTATCACGGCTGGGGGTTTCACGAGGACGGGGCGCGCGCGGGGCTGGCCGCGGCCCACCGGCTCGGCTTCGCCGCACCGATGCGGCTGGTGACAGCGCCCGCCGCCGAGCAGGTACCGGAGCAGGCCCCGGCCGAGCCGCTGGTCTACGCCACCACCGTGCGCCACCTGCGACGTACGCCGTGGCGCCGGGAGTTCGTCAACCACTCCACCATGTGGGTGGTCGATCTCGATCGGCTGCCTGCGACCAGCACCCGGCGTGAACGCTGGCGGGCCTTCTGGCGCGGCAGCATCGCCGCCCGCGACCATCTCGGCGACCCGACGTCGACCGTGCGGGAGAACCTCGCCGCCTTCCTGGCCGGCCACGGCGTCGAGCTGGGTCGGGGTCGGGTGCTGCTGGCCGCCCACCCCCGCGCGTTCGGCTTCTGCTTCAACCCGATCAGCGTGTTCTGGTGCGAGCGCGAGGACGGCAGCCCGCTGGCCACCGTCGTCGAGGTGCACAACACCTACGGCGACCGGCACGCGTACCTGCTCGATCCCGAGCGTCCCGCGCCGCTGGCCAAGCAGATGTATGTCTCGCCCTTCCACGGCGTCGACGGTGAGTACGACGTCCGCGCGCCCGCGCCGACCGAGCAGCTCGACATCGCGGTCCGGCTTCGGACGGCCGACGGCGCCGCCTTCAACGCATCGCTCCAGGGTCGACGCGTCGACCCCGGTAGCGCCGCGGCGCGCATCGCCGGTTTCGCCGGAATCCGTGACGCGCTGCTGATCCGGCTCCACGGCATTCGGCTGTGGACCCGCGGTCTCCCGATCCACAACCGACCCGTCCACCACCAGGAAGGCGTGCGATGACCACCACAGAACGGCCCGTGGAATCCTCCCGAACGAGCTGGGCACACCTCGACCGAGTGCCGAGCGGCCCAGCGGTGGCCGTGGCCGCGAAGATCGCCCGGGGAGTGTTCCTGCATGCCGTCGAGCGTCTCGACGTCACCGTCCGGCTCGAGGGTCGCACGGTGGGCCGCGGCGGCCCCGAGATGGTGATCCGCCGTCCCGAGGAGTTCTTCGCCCGGCTGGGCAGGGACAAGCTGGTCGGGTTCGGTGAGGCCTACCTGACCGGCGCGTGGGATGCAGAGAACCTGGCGGGCTTCCTCGGCGTACTGGCCGCCGACGTCGACAACCTCACGCCGCGTTGGCTGCAGGCGGTGCGCAGCATCGCGATGCCGCGGACCCCGACGCGCGACCGCGGCGGACGACGGCACACCCGGCGCAACATCGCGCACCACTACGACCTGTCGAACGACTTCTTCGCGCTCTTCCTCGACCCGACGATGACCTACTCCTCGGCGTGGTTCCGCGCCGATCCGATGGGTCGTCCGGTGGTCGGTGACGACCTCGTCCGCGCGCAGCGCCGCAAGATCATGGCGCTGCTCGACCTCGCGCGGGTGGGCGCCGGCACCCGGGTGCTGGAGATCGGCACCGGGTGGGGACAGCTCGCGATCATGGCCGCTGAGCGTGACGCGACCGTGCACACCGTGACGCTCTCGGTGGAGCAGCGCGACCTCGCCCGGAAGCGGATCGCCGAGGCCGGTCTGTCCGACCGCGTCGAGGTCGAGCTGTGCGACTACCGCGACCTCGAGGGCGAGTACGACGCGATCGTCTCGGTGGAGATGGTGGAGGCCGTCGGCTGGCGGCACTGGGGCGACTACTTCGGCACCCTGGAGCGGCTGCTGGCGCCGTACGGTGCTGTCGCGCTGCAGGCGATCACCATGCCGCACCGGCAGATGCTCGCGACCCGCGACTCCTACACCTGGATCAACAAGTACATCTTCCCCGGGGGCTTCCTGCCCTCGGAGGAGGCGCTGACGGAGAACGCCTGGCGCCAGGGCCTGCGGATGACCCACCGAACCTCGCTCGGCGCGCACTACGCCGAGACGCTGCGTCAGTGGGACGAGCGCTTCCGGAACGCGTCAGCCGAGGTGGAGGCGCTCGGCTTCGACGACGTCTTCGCCCGGATGTGGCACTTCTACCTGGAGTACTCCCGTGCAGGCTTCGCCTCCGGCTACCTCGACGACCTGCAACTGCGCTTCGAGCGGGAGGGCACGTCATGACCAGCACCCTCCTGAGCGGTACGACGGCGGCTGCGCCGCTCGCGCCGCGACTGGCGGCGGTGGTCGAGCCGCTGATCGGCGAGCTGCCGGTGCGGCTGCAGGCATGGGACGGCTCCGTCGCCGGACCGACGAACGCGCCGCTGGTGGTGATCAGCTCCCCGGACGCACTGCGGCGGATGCTGTGGCACCCGGGCGAGCTCGGTGCGGCCCAGGCCTACGTGACGGGCGAGGTCGACCTGCCCGGCGACCTCGACGAGACCCTCTCGACGCTGCTGGCCGCGGGCGTGGCCGTGGGCCGGCCGTCGCTGAAGGCGTCGGCGACGGCACTGGCGCGGCTCGCCGCGCTGGCCCGGGAGCTGCGCCTGGTCGGCGTCCCGCCCGCGGCTCCGGTCACCCAGGCCAAGGTCCGCGGCCGGCTGCACTCCCAAGCCCGCGATCGCGAATCGATCCACCACCACTACGACCTCTCGACCGAGTTCTACGGGCTGTTCCTGGACCCGTCGATGGCCTACTCCTGCGGCTACTTCACCGATCCGGCGACCACGCTGGAGCAGGCCCAGCACGACAAGCTCGCGCTGATCTGCACCAAGCTCGGACTCGAGCCGGGCAGCACGTTGCTCGACGTCGGCTGCGGCTGGGGCTCGCTGGCGATCCATGCGGCACGAAACTTCGGCGCCCGCGTCGTCGGTCTGACCATCGCCGCCGAGCAGCAGCGCTTCGTGCAGCAGCGGGTGCGCGCCGAGGGGCTCGAGGACCTGGTCGAGGTCCGGCTCTGCGACTACCGCGATGCCGTCGGACGCTACGACGCGGTGGCATCGGTCGAGATGGGCGAGCACGTCGGTGAGCGCAACTATCCGACGTACGCTGCCGTCCTCGCCCGCTCCGTCCGCCCCGGTGGCCGTGTCCTGGTGCAGCAGATGTCGCGCCGCGGCAGGCACCCGGGCGGCGGGCCGTTCATCGAGTCGTTCATCGCACCCGACATGCACATGCGGCCGGTGGGGGAGACCGTCGACTACCTGGAGGAGGCCGGGCTCGAGGTGCGGGACGTGCACGCGCTGCGCGAGCACTACGTCCGTACCGTCGCAGGCTGGCTGGAGCGGTTCGAGACCAACGTCGACAAGATCACCGCACTCGTCGGTGTCGAGATGGTGCGGGTGTGGCGGCTCTACCTGGTCGGCGGCGCGGCGGCGTTCCGCGACGGCAGGATGGGTGTGGACCAGATCCTCGCGGTCCGTCCCGGCGGCGCGCACACGCTGCCGCCACGACGGACCTGGTGACCCGATGCGGCTGGTGACCCGATGAGTACGGCGTGGGCGCTCGTGCTGACCACCCTGGTCGCGGCCGGCGCGGTGATGACCGCCGCGGCGGTGTGGTCGCACCGGTTGCGGCGGTACGCCGTGGTCGATGCTGCCTGGGGTGCCGCCTTCGTGGCGGTGGCGGCGGCGACGGGCGTGGTCGCGACGGTGCTCGGTGCCGATGGCGCGGTGCGGCGCTGGCTCCTGGTCGCCCTGGTCGCGCTCTGGGGGTTGCGGCTGACCCGCCACCTCTGGAGCCGGGTTCGGGCCGCCGGCCACGACGACCCACGCTACGAGGAGATGCTCGGCGGCCCGTTCCGGGAGGTGCCGTTCGGCACCGTCGTGCGGCGGGTGTTCCTGCTGCAGGGTGCGGCCGTGGCGCTGATCTCCGCGCCCGTCGTCGTCGGTGTCGCCACCCACACGCGCTGGCCGTGGGCGGTGGTGCTCGGAGTGGTGGTGTGGGTGATCGGCGTGGTGTTCGAGGCGGTTGGAGACGCCCAGCTGGCGGCGTACCGCGCCGATCCGGCGCGGGGACCCGTGCTCGACCGAGGGCTGTGGGCCTGGACCCGCCACCCGAACTACTTCGGCGACGCCTGCGTCTGGTGGGGACTCTGGCTCGCCGGCGCGCTCGCGGCCGGCCCGATCGCCGGCCTCGCCACCCTGCCCGCACCGGTGGTGATGACGCTGTTCCTGACCCTGGTCACCGGCGCGCGGCCGACCGAGCGGCGGATGGAGGGCCGGCCGGGCTGGGACGCCTACACCGCCCGGACGGCGATGTTCTTCCCGCGTCCGCCGCGACGGTAGCCGCCGCCACGATCCTGCGTCGGCAGGCCTCAGCGTGCCTGCCGGCGCAGCTCCTCGTACGCCGCAAGCGTGTCCGCCCGCTGCTCGGCATGATCGACGATCGGTGCGGGGTAGCCGTCGGGCGGTCCGTCGGTCAGCCGCCACGGCTCGTGCACCTGACGAGCGTCGAGTGAGCGCAGCTCCGTGACCCAGCGCCTGATGTAGACCCCGTCGGGGTCGAACGTGCGCGACTGGGTGACCGGGTTGAAGATCCGGAAGTACGGCGCCGCGTCGGTGCCGCAGCCCGCCACCCACTGCCAGTTGTGCTGGTTGCTGGCCAGGTCGCCGTCGATCAGGTGCCGCAGGAAGTGCCGGGCCCCGTGCTGCCACTCGACGTGCAGGTCCTTGACCAGGAAGGACGCCACCAGCATCCGGACCCGGTTGTGCATCCAGCCCTCCGCGAGCAGCTGCCGCATCCCGGCATCGACCAACGGGTAGCCGGTCCGGCCGCGTTGCCAGGCTGAGAGCCGCTCCTCCAGCAGGCGACCGCCCACGTAGGGCAGTCCACGCAGCTCGGGGCGGAAGTAGTCGCGCGCGCTCGCCGGCCAGGCGGCGAGCACCGCGGCGTAGAACTCCCGCCACGCCAGCTCGCGCCGGAAGGTGTCGTCGTCCGGACCGAGGTCGGCGAGCAGGGTGCGCGGGTGGATGCTGCCGATCTTCAGGTAGGGCGAGAGTCGCGAGCTGCCGTCGACGTCGGCTCGCTCCCGCGCCTCGGGGTAGTCCGGCAGCCGCTCCCGGAACGCCGCCCAGGCCGCGAGGGCGGCGGCCTCGCCTGCCTCGGGCAGCACCGTGTCGCCGACCGACGGCTCGGTGGGAAGCGGCTCGCTCGGCACGCCGCGGGAGTGCGTCGAGATCGCCCAGTCGACCGTGCTCGCATCGGTCCTCGCCGGCGCCCGCCAGCCGTGCGCCACCCAGGCACGGTAGAAGGGGCCGTAGACCTGGAACGGCTTGTCGGACTTCGTCCGGATCCGGCCGGGCGCGACGGCGTACGGCGATCCGGTGGCGACCAGTGGCACCGGCTCTCCGGCGCCACGCAGCGCACCGAGCGCCTGTCGCACGCGCTCGTCGCGGGCGCTGCCGTACGGCGCGAAGTCGGCGCTGACGTGCACGCTCCCGGCACCCGTCTCGGCGACGACCGCGGGCACGACCTCCTCGGGCCGGCCGTGCCGGATCACCAGCCGGGTGCCGTGCTCGCGCAGGTCGCGATCGAGAGCGTGCAGCGAGCGCAGCACCCAGGCGGTGCGCGCCGCCCCGGAGGCGCGCAGCAGGGTCTCGTCGAGCACGAACAGTGGCACCACGCCGTCGCCGGCAGCGGCCGACGCGGCGGCATCGAGGGCGGGGTGGTCGCCGAGTCGCAGGTCGCGCCGGAACCAGAGCACGGACGCGCTCATGCCTCGGCGCACCTGGGCTCGGGGCACCCGTCAGAGACCCTGAGCACGTCGCAGCAGCGCCGGGTCGTGTGCGTTGACCAGCAGCAGGTCCGGCTCCGCTGCGGCCCAGAGCTCGGCCAGCCGCTGGTGGTTGCGTCGCACCAGCTGCCAGTCGTGGGCGAAGGAGCGCTCCGAGAGCTGCAGCGACAACGGGGTGCGGCCGGCTCGGGACAGCTGGCGCGCGTCATAGAACGCATCACCCGCGTGCAGTACCCAGTGCTCGCCGGCATCGACGGCGACCGCGGCATGCCCGCGGGTGTGGCCGGGCAGGCCGATGAGCACGATCCCGGAGCTGATCTCGGTCAGCTCGCGGGCCGCCGAGAAGCCACGCCAGGCTTCGCCGGCGAGAGGGGAGTGCTCGACGAGGTGCGGTCCGTGCGCGAGCTGGGCATCGCCGTACCGGGTCTTCTCCAGGCGGGTCTTCGGCTGAAGTGCCGCGCGTGCCTCGGCGGTGGTGAGGTGGACCCGGGCCTGCGGGAAGTCGCTCAGCCCGCCGATGTGGTCGCTGTCGCAGTGGGTCAGCACGATGTGGCGCACGTCCTCGGCGGCGAAGCCGAGCGCCTCGACCTGCCGCAGCGCCGTCTCGCGCTCGGCCAGGATCGGCCGGATCAGGTGGCGGGCGGGCCCGAGCCGCCCCGCCGGATCGGTGCCATCGGCGAGTCCGAACCCGGTATCGACCAGCACCAGGCCGGCGCTGTCGGTCTCGACGAGCAGGACGTGGGCCACCAGGCCCGGCGTCAGCGGTGGCCGCATGGTCCCGCAGTTGAGGTGGTGGACGCGCATCCCGCCAATCTAGGCCGTGCGCGAGCGATGGTGGGACAGGTTGTGACGGGTATCTGCCCGGCGCGCCCGGAGTCGTGCCAGACTCGGCGGCGTGAGAGCCGTCACCACCCACCAGGGTCGTCTCGAGGTCGCGGAGGTTCCCGACCTCGAGCCCGGGCCCGGTCAGATCCTGCTCGACGTCCTGCGCTGTGGCATCTGCGGCTCGGACCTACACGCGCGCACGCATGGCGACGTGACCGCCGACGCGCTGGCACAGATGGGGTACGCCGACTTCATCCGCTCGCGCGACACCGTCGTGCTGGGACACGAGTTCGTCGGGACGATCGCGGCGTACGGGCCCAAGACCCGAGGTTCCTGGAAGCTCGGCTCGCGGGTGGTGGCCCTGCCGATGCTCGGCACGGGCGACGGCGTCCAGCTGACCGGGCTCTCGCCGAAGGCACCCGGCGGCTACGCCGAGCAGGTGCTGGTCTCCGAGGCGTTCGCCTTCCCGGTGCCGGAGAAGGTCAGCGACGACCACGCCGCGCTGGTCGAGCCGCTCGCGGTCGCGCACCACGCCGTGCGCCGCAGCCAGATCGGCTCGCGCGAGGTCGCCGTCGTCGTCGGCTGCGGGCCGATCGGGCTGGCGGTGATCCTGCTGCTCAAGGCCGCCGGCGTGAGGACCGTCGTCGCCTCCGACCTGTCCGCGGGCCGGCGGGAGCTGGCCAAGCGGTGTGGGGCCGACATCGTCGTGGATCCGCGCGAGACCGACCCCTTCGACGCGTACGGCGAGCGCCGTGGCCACCTCCGTAGCGCTCAGGCGCTCTTCGACCTGGCGCTGGGCAGCATGCGCGCGGCCCGTAGCGTGCCGGGCCTGCCATGGGCGCGACTGATGCGGCTGGCGGAGAAGGCCGGTCAGGTGCCCAAGGGTCCGGTCGTCTTCGAGTGCGTCGGCGTGCCAGGGATGATCGACGACCTGGTGGCCAAGGCACCGCTGCGCTCGCGGGTGGTCGTGGTGGGCGTGTGCATGGAGCCCGACGCCATCCGGCCCTCGGTGGCGATCGGCAAGGAGATCGACCTCCGGTTCGTCTTCGGCTACGACCCTGCGGAGTTCCACGAGGTCCTGCAATGGATCGCGTCCGGCAGGCTCGACCCGACCCCGCTCGTCACCGGAACGGTCGGCCTCGAGGGCGTTGCCGACGCCTTCGCTGATCTGGCCGATGCCGGCGAGCACGCAAAGATCCTGATCAAACCATGACCAAAACATGATTCATACATGCCGAGTGCTCGCCTGCGGAAGTGCTGTCGCCCACCGGCTGCCATTCGTTCACCCGCTGGCCGGGTAAAGCAGGCGGTCGATTCTCGGAACGCCCCAAGACTCTCCCCGATCGCTCGCCGCGAGCGGCCGGGAAGAGTGGAACGTGACAGTGACCGGGGACCCCGGAGAGCGTCCGAAGCGGGATGGGCGTCGCCCCTCCAGGCGACGGACCGGCGCTGCCGTCGCCGTACTGGTCGTCGCCGCAGGGCTGATTGCGCTCGGCCGTCCGCACGGGCCGTCCTCGGATCCGGCCGAAACGGCCGCCGAGCCCGCGCACGCCGACGCCTCGGTGCCGGGCATCCCCGTCGAGGTCGGCGCCGACGTCTGCGGTGTCGGCTGGAAGGGCGGCAAGGCCGGTCCGCAGACGTTCGCTCTCTGGGACAACTCCTCGCTTGGCGTCGAGGTGTACCTGCAGAACGTCGGCACCGGCAAGGTCTACTTCGACGCCGAGGGCATCGGCGTCGACGTCACGCGCAGGTTCAGCGCGGTGATCGGGCCCGGCCACTACCGGTTCTACTGTCTGCCCGCCGATGCCGACGGTCTGCCGGGGCCTGCCGTGACGGTCACCGGCACGGAGCCGGGCACGACGACCGCGGCGATGACACCGGTGACCGATGCCGATCTGTTCGGCCCGATCAAGGCGTACCACGCCTGGGTCACCAGTCGATTCCCGACGCTGCTGCATCAGGTCCGGGCGCTCGACGCTGACCTGAGAAGCGGTGACGTGGCAGCGGCGAAGAGGGACTGGATCGCCGGCCACATGACCTACGAGACGATAGGCGCTGCCTACGACGCGTTCGGCGACGACAACGACGCGATCAATGCCATGCCCATGACCGGCAGCGACCCGGCAACGGACCCCGGCCTGGGCGGGTTCCACAAGATCGAGGCCCAGATGTGGGGCGGCGCGAAGCCGTCGGCAGTCGCCCCCGCGGCCCAAGCGCTCGTGCACGCGGTCGAGAGATTGCGCGCCGACTTCAAGGGCGAGCGATTGAACACGATCGACATCGGCCTGCGGTCCCACGAGATCATGGAGAACGCCGTCCAGTTCGTGCTCAACGGCACCGACGACGCCGGCAGCGGCACCTCGCTCGCGACGCTGGATGCCAACCTCACCGGCACGCTCGCGGCGATGAAGCCCATCCGGTCCCTCCTCCGCACGCGGGACACCGAGCTTGCGCGGACCGACCGCTGGATCAAGCGCTCGCAGCGCCTCGTGCGGTCCTACGACCACCACGGCGACTGGACACCGCTCACCGGACTGAGCGTCCGGCAGCGCGAGCTCCTCAACGCCACCATCTCGCAGACCACCGAGCTGCTCTCGCGCGTCGCGACCATCACCGAGCCGAGAGGGGCACCCCGCCAGTGACCGATCAGGAGTGCCCCTACCCGCACGGGATGAGCCGACGCGGTCTGCTCGGCCGTGCGATCGGAACTGCAGCGGGCGCCGCGGGCGTCGGCGCGCTCGCCCTCGTCGGTGGGGCCGAGGCCGCCCCGACCACGTCTCCGAGCGCCTCCGCGAGCGACGCGCCCGGCTCGTCCGCTGGCGCTTCGCGTGGGTCATACCCCTTCGAGGGCGCGCACCAGCAGGGCATCCTGACCGAGAAGCAGCGCCACGCCGCCTATGTGTCCCTCGACGTCACGGCGGCGAACCGTCGCGATCTCCAGGACCTGTTCAAGGTGATCACCGCGCAGGCCCGCTCGCTGACCGCCGGCGGGGTGACCACCGAGGCCGGTCTCGCCGAGACCGCACCCGACAATGGGATCGTCGGCCCGAGCGTCGCCGCGGATGGTCTGACCCTCACCCTCGGGGTCGGCGCGAGCCTGTTCGACCAGCGGTTCGGGCTCGCTCAGCGGAAGCCGGCGAGGCTGAGCCGGATGGAGCCGTTCCCGAACGACGCACTGAACCAGACGCTCTGCCACGGCGACCTGATGCTGCAGCTGTGCGCCGACAACACCGACACCGTTCTCCACGCGCTGCGCCAGATCGCCCGGGTGACTCGTGGCGGGATGCAGATCCGCTGGCGCCAAGACGGCTTCCAGTCTCCGCCTCGGCCGTCGGGCACGCCACGCAACCTGCTCGGCTTCAAGGATGGGACGGCCAACCCGTCGTTGGACGACGACGGCCTGATGGATCAGCTCGTCTGGACCAAGGGCGGCGGCGTAGAACCCGCATGGGTCGAGGGCGGAAGCTACCAGGCTGTGCGCATCATCCGGATGCTCGTCGAGTTCTGGGACCGCGTCTCGATCCTGGAGCAGGAGCGGATGTTCGGGCGGGCCAAGGACACCGGTGCGCCGCTGAGCGGTGACGCCGAGTTCGACACCCCCGTGTACGACCAGTACGGCGACACGATCGCCTACGACGCCCACATCCGGCTCGCCAACCCGCGGGTGCCGCATACCGATAACCAGCGACCATTCCGCCGCTCGTACAACTACGACAACGGCGTCGACCCGAACGGCAACCTCGACATGGGCCACCTGTTCGTGGCGTTCAACCAGGACCTCGAGCGGCAATTCATCACAGTCCAGAAGCGGCTGATCGACGAGCCGCTCGTCGACTACGTGTCGCCCGTCGGCGGCGGCTACTTCTTCGCGCTCCCTGGCGTTCAGGGCGGCGACGACTGGCTTGGTCGGGGGATGTTCGCCTGACGGACACGGCAGGCGCCCTGACCGAAGAAGGAAACGAGAAAGGAAAACAGGTAATGAGGAAGCCCACCATCCGGCGCTCCCGTGCTGCCATTGCGGCAACGGGCGTCGTCCTTGCGGGCGCGGGGCTGATCGGCGGTTCGCTGGTCTATGCCGCCACCGGCGGCAACGCCGACACCAGCACGCTGTCCGCGGACGCGGCCACCACCGCGACTCCGATCAAGCATCTCGTGGTGCTGTTCGGGGAGAACGAATCCTACGACCACTACTTCGGCACCTACCCGAAGGCGGCCAACACGGACGGAGTGCCCTTCACTGCACTCTCGAACACCCCGGCCAACACCAACCTGCTGTCGAACAACGCGGCGGCGCTGAAGAACAATCCGAACAGCGTCTCACCGTTCCGCTTCACCTACAGCCAGGCGCTGACCAGCTCGCAGGGTCACGGCTACGCCCAGGAGGAGCAGGCCGTCCAGGGCAGCTCGACCACGGCCGCGCCGGGCATGGACAAGTTCCCCGAGTCCACGTCGCACAACACCTGTAGCGCCCCGACGTACTGCACCTCGGGCACGAGCATGGGCTACTACGACGGCAACACGGCCACCGCGCTGTGGAACTACGCCCAGAACTACGCCATGAGCGACAACTCGTGGGACGACGTCTTCGGCCCCTCGACCAACGGCGCCCTCAACGTGATCTCCGGCCAGACCTACGGTGCGGTCAGCTTCGCCGCCACCAGCCGCGGGGAGAACCCGACGCCCGCCACCAACGCCGACCCGACGACGCCGGTCGCCAACAACGGCAGCGTCTCGGACAACCAGTTGAAGTCCGTCGTTCTGCCGACGTACAACGGCGCCGCCGCGGCCTCCGCCCAGCAGGTCTCGGTCGGCACGGACATCGGCGACCCCGACCCGGCCTACGACGACTGCGCCACCAACAGCGGCAATGTCGCCGGCATGCTCGGCCAGAACATCGGCGACGTGCTCAACGCGAAGAACGTCTCGTGGGGCTGGTTCCAGGGCGGCTTCACCCCGACCACCGCGTGGGACCCGACCACCGCCGGCAGCCACGCCGCCTGCGCGAGCACGCACAACAACATCGGAGGGGCGACCAACAGCACCAACGCGTCGGTGTCGGTGACCGACTACTCGCCGCACCACAACCCGTTCGAGTACTACGCCTCAACCGCCAACCCGCACCACCTGGCCGCCACACCCGGCGTGGCCATCGGCGCTGCCGACCCGCAGCACCAGAACAGCGACGGCAGCTACACCGGCGCCAACCACGAGTACGACTTGAGCGTCTTCGAGAACGCGATCGCCAATGACACCATCCCGGCCGTCTCGTACCTGAAGGCGGCGGCCTACCAGGACGGTCACCCCGGCAACTCGGACCCGATCGACGAGCAGCACTTCTACACCCGCGTCATCAACGCGCTGGAGAAGTCGCCGGAGTGGAAGAGCACTGCCGTCGTCATCGCCTACGACGACTCGGACGGTTGGTACGACCACGTCGCGCCGAAGATCACCAACGGCTCGAACAACGGCGTCAACGGCTCGAGCGACGACCAGAACATCTGCACCACGCCCGCCGGTGTCGCCGCGACCGCGCCGAAGACCAACACCGACGGCACCATCGAGAACGGCCGCTGCGGTCCGTCGCAGCGTCTGCCGATGCTCGTGATCTCGCCGTACTCGAAGCGCAACTACATCGACCACAGCCAGACCGGTCAGGCATCGGTGGTGAAGTTCATCGAGCAGAACTGGGGGCTCCCCAGCGTCGACGACGCTGCGGTCTCGGGCTCCTGGGACAAGCGTGATGGTGCGATCAGCAGCATGTTCAACTTCTCCGCGAAGCCGAACCTGACGCCGGTCCTCCTCAACACCAACGGAACCGTGCTGAGCGGTGGTCTCAAGCCGCCGGCCTCAGTGCCGGTGACCAAGCCGACGCACCCGAGCACTGCGCTCGCCGTTGCGAAGGCCCACCTCGCCAAGGACACCATGGCTCTAGCCAAGGCGAAGAAGGCGCTGAAGAAGAAGCACGGCGCTGCCAAGAAGGCCGCGCAGCACAAGGTCAAGAAGCTGCAGAAGAAGGTCAACGCCGACAAGCGGGCGGTCCGCGCCGCGTCCTGATCGGGGGGGTCCTCACCCGTGGGTGAGCGTGGCCATCATCAAGCAGATCGCCCCCGGACCCACGTGGGTCCGGGGGCGATCTGCTACGTCGAGAGGTCACTTTCCGCGGGTTGAGTGTCCAGCGTGGCTGGACACTCGACCCGCGGAAAGTGACCTCTCGACGTCAGAGCTCCGGCATCGCGTCCGCGTCGGGATGACGGGGCACCAGCAACGCCAGACCTGCGGCGACTACCGAGGCCACGATGCAGGCGGCGAACAGGGCGCGGTAGGACCCGAGCGTGGACCAGGCGGCGGCGTGGCCGTCGATCGTGGCGACCACGAGGTGCCCGGCGAGCATGGAGCCGCCGATGGCGCTGGCCAGCGAGGTGCCGAGCGAGCGAGCCAGCGAGTTGAGGCCGTTGGCCGCAGCCAGCTCGGTCACCGGTGTGTGCGTGTTGATCAAGGTGGGCATCGCGGCGTACCCGAGCGCGACCCCGACGCCGATGACGGCGGTGCCGACGACGATCTCCCACAGGTGGCCGGTCAGGGCGATCCGGAAGACCCAGCCCAGGCCGACGATGATCGCGCCGATCGCCAGCGTCTTGGGGGCGCCGATGCGGTGGATCATGGTGGCCGAGACGTTGGAGAGCAGCAGCATCATCAGGCCGGCCGGCAGCATGCACAGACCGCTGACCAGGATCGAGGAGGCGAAGCCGTAGCCGCTCTCCTTCGGTGCCTGCACGTACTGCGCGGTGCCGATCATCATCGCGAACAGCGCGAACCCGAAGAGAACCGAGGCGGTGTTCGTGAGCACGATCGGCTTGCGACGCAGCGCGGCCAGATCGACCAGCGGCTCGCGGGTGCGGGTCTGGACGAAGCCGAAGACGAGGAACAGTACGACGGCCAGCGCCAGCAGGCCGATCGTCTTCGCCGAGCCCCAGCCCCACTCGGAGGTCTGGGCGAGGGGCAGCAGCAACGCGACGAGTGCGGCGCTGAGCAGCACGGCGCCGACGTAGTCGATGCGGCCGCGAGAGCGGCTCGGCGCCTCCGGCACGACCAGCAGGATGCCGATCAGGGACAGTCCGCCGACGATGGCGGTGATCCAGAACAGCCAGTGGAAGTCGGCGTGCTCGCCGATGAGGCCGCCGATCGGCAGGGCGAGCGCGCTGCCGACACCGAGCATCGCACTGATCAGCGCGATCGCCGGGCCGACCTTGTCGCGGGGGAGCAGCGAGGCGAGCAGGCTGATGCCGAGCGGGATCGCGGCCATCGAGGCGCCCTGGATCGCGCGCCCGACGATGAGCAGGGGCACGTTCGAGGTCACGCCGCACAGCACCGAGCCGATGACGAGTGCGAGCACCGCGACCATCAGCATCAGGCGCTTGCCGAACATGTCGCCCAGCCGGCCGAACAACGGCACCGCCACGGCGCCGACGAGCAGCGTCGAGGTCAGCAGCCACTCGACGGTGGCGCTGGAGGGGTGCGAGGGGATCTGCTGCGGCAGGATGCCCAGGATCGGGATCAGCAGCGACTGCGAAAGAGCGACGGCGAGCGCCGCCGTGCCGACGATGAGCAGCTCCAGGCGGGCACGTCCGGGGGAGGTGTGGGAGGCGATGTCGGCTTCCCTGCTCGTCGTCGTCATGTCTCGAACTTTAATGGACGGAGCCTCCGCTTAGGCATTCGACAGGAGCGATGCGAGCGAGATCACGCCGCGGCGAGGGGAGAGACTAAGACGCCGCTGACCCGGCAGCGACCTTGACGAGATGGGGGGGTCCTCGCCTCAGGCCGCGCGGCAGGTCAGCGGCGCAGGGACATCTTCACACGGAGGGGAAGCGGTGCCAAATCATTCCGGCAAACAATCTTCGGGCCTGTGAGGGGCCTGTGCGACGAGGGTCGCCTTGATGTCGGTCTTGAGCACCTTACCGACCTTCGAACGAGGCAGGTCGGCCCAGATCTCGACCTGCTTGGGCGCCTTCACGCTGCCCAGCCGCTCCTTGACGAACGCTTCGGCTTCGCCCGGGGCCAGCCGCCGCCCGGGCAGCAGCTGCACCACCGCCGTCACCCGCTCGCCCCACTTGTCGTCGGGCAGCCCGATCACGGCACAGTCCTGCACCGAAGGATGCTGCATCAGCGCTTGCTCCACCTCGGTCGAGTAGACGTTGAAGCCGCCGGTGATGACCATGTCCTTGGCCCTGTCGACGATGAAGAGGAAGCCGTCCTCGTCGAGGTAGCCGATGTCGCCGGTGCGATGCCAGCCGTGGATGCTCGCCTCGGCCGATGCGGCCGGGTTGCGGAAGTAGCCGGCCATCACCAGCGAGCCGCGCACCACGATCTCTCCCCGCCCACCGCGGGGGAGGGTGGCGCCGTCCTCGCTCATGATCGCCACCCGCACCAGGGGGGACGGCCGACCGGCCGAGGCGAGCCGCTCGCGCGCGACTTTCCCATCGGGAAGGAAGTGATCGCGCGGAGCAAGAGTGGAGATCATCATCGGCGCCTCCGTCTGGCCGAAGAGCTGGGCCATCACGGGTCCGATCCGGGTCAGCGCCTCCTCCAGGCGGGTCGGCGACATCGGCGCCGCGCCGTACCAGAAGCACTGCAGCGAGCCCAGGTCGGTCGCGTCGAGCTCCGGGTGGGCGAGCAGCATGTAGATCAGCGTCGGCGGTAGGAAGGTGTGGGTCACCCGGTGTCGCGCCACGTGCTCCAGGAAGCTGCCGACGTCGGGCGTGCGCATCACCACGATCTCGCCACCACGGGCCAGCACCGGGAAGCACAGCACCCCGGCGGCGTGGGTCAGTGGCGCCAGGGCGAGGTAGACCGGCCTGTCCTCGAACGGGTAGCTCATCAGCGTGATCGCCGTCATCGCCTCGAGGTTGCCCTCCGTGAGCATCACCGCCTTGGGTCGGCCGGTGGTACCGCCGGTGCCGACGAGCATGGCGAGGCCCGTACCGGCGGGGTCGTCCGGTGGTCGAGGTGCGGGCGGGGCGAGGCTCGAAGCCTCCGTGGCAGCCAGGAACTCCGCCCATGTCAGCGCCCCGTCCACGGCCGCGTCCAGGCACACCAGCGTGGTGAGCCGGGGGAGCTGGTCACGGATGGTGGCGACCAGGCCGGCGTAGGCGGACTGGAAGACCAGCGCCCGGGCACCGAAGAGCTCGAGCAGCTCCCGGTTCTCGGCGGCCTCGTTGCGCGGGTTGATCGGGCACCAGACCGCGCCGACCCGGCTGATCCCGAAGACGGTGGTGAACGCCGTCGGGTCGTTCGACGACAGGATCGCGACCGGGTCGCCGCGGCCGATGCCCTGCGCCCGCAGCGCATCGGCGATCCGGTGGCTGAGCACCTGGACCTCGGCGTAGGTCGAGGTCGTCCCGTCGGTCGTCAGGCACGGCGCGGACGGATCCACGTCCGCACCCTTGTCCAGGTAGTCGGCGAGTCGCATCGTCGGGCCCCGTCATCCGGCCTGTCGGGTCACGACCGGCTCGGCGACGAGTCCGAAGGCACGCAGCTGGCCGAGCAGCTCGCGGTGGCCGAAAGCCTGGCACCCCGAGGCGAAGCCGACCCGCAGCGGAGGCTGCTGCAGCAGCGAGTACGCCGCGAAGGCCTGCAGCAGACCCGTCTGCTTGTAGTTCTGGTTCCCGTGGATGACGCAGTGTGCGCGTCCCAGCGGACCCGAGGCGTGCACCGAGTCCAGAGACTTGTTGAGCCGCGGGTTCTCCCGCGGCGGCATCTGGTTCATCACCTGGGCCGCGGTCGCGGTCAGCGCTTCGTCACGCTGCTCGGCGTCCATGTCCTTGGTCGCCTCCAGCGCGCCGGCGACGATCTGGGGGACACCGTTCATCAGGGCGGCGTTGAAGACCCCGCCCTGGGCCTTGCAGGTGGCCACCCGCGGATCGCGCTTGAACCAGACCGGGTGCGAGGTGCCGCCCCAGGGCAGTGACTGCGCCAGCTCGTGCTGCCCCGGCACGACCAGCGGCACCAGGCCCTGGGTCGGATCGAAGGGCACGTAGCTGTTCTGCTCCAGGTAGTGCGCGACCGACGTGGCCGCGTTGACCAGGATGGTCCGGGTCGAGGCGATCGTGGGGGAACCGCCCCAGAACACGGCGATGTCCAGCGTGTCCAGGCCGGGTTGCTCGAGACAGATCTGGGCCGCGATCTCGCCGGTGGTGTACATCTGGGCGATACCCGGTGCCAGCAGGAGGCCGGCTGCGGCGAAGTGCGCGCCGTACTGCTCCTCGCAGGTGATCAGCCAGTCCTGCTCGCCGGTGGTGTCGGTGTAGTGGGTGCCGGCCGCGAGGCAGGCCTGCACGACCTCGGGGCCGTACTGGGAGAACGGGCCGACGGTGTTGAGCACCACCTGCGCGCCGGTGAACAGCTCGGTCAGCGCCTCGACGGTGTGCTCCACCACGGCGACCTCGTAGTCGGCGGTCTCGACGCCGGGCACGTTGCTGGCCAGCGCGTCCTTGAGCCGCTGCTCGGAGCGGCCGGCGGCGATGAAGGGGATGCCGAACTCGCGCAGGTACTCGCACACCAGCCGGCCGGTGTAGCCGGAGGCGCCGTAGACGACGACGGGGCGCTTGCTCGGTGCGCTGCTCTGGATCGACATGCTCACATCCCCATCCCGCCGTCGACCGGCAGCCCGACGCCGGTGATGAAGCGCGCGCGGTCCGTGGCGAGGAAGACGACCGCGTCGGCCATGTCCTCGACGGTGCCGAGCCGGCCGGCCGGCGTCAGACCGACCACGCCCTCGACGGCCGCCTGGGGCGACTCGAACAGCCCGAGCGCGGCGACGTCGCTGGCCAGGCCGGCGCCCATCTCGGTGGGCACCAGGCCGGGGTAGACGCAGTTGACCCGGACGCCGTAGCCGAGCTTGCCGCTCTCCATCGCCGCCACCCGGGTGAGCCGATCGACCGCCGACTTGGTGGCGGAGTAGACGGCGATCCCCGGGAACGCGATGGTGGCCGCCACCGATGAGACGTTGATGATCGTGCCGCCCTGGCCCGCGGCGCCGCCGGGGCGCATCGTGCGCAGGCCGTGCTTGAGACCGAGCGAGGTGCCGAGGACGTTGACCTCGAGCATGGTGCGCACATCGGCCGGGTCGAGCTCGGTGATCAGGCTGGTGATCTCGACGCCGGCGTTGTTGACCAGGATGTCCAGGCCGCCGAGCTCTCCGACGGCCGCGGTCAGCGCGCTGGCCCAGCCGGAGTCATCGGTGACATCGAGGTGCACGAAGCCGTGACCCTCGCCGAGGTCGGCCGCCACCTTGGCGCCGAGATCGTCCTTCACGTCCGCGACGACGACCGACGCGCCCGCCGCGGCAAGCGCGCGGGCCATGCCCTCCCCGAGACCTTGGGCCCCGCCGGTGACCACGGCCCTGCGACCGCTGAGTTCGCTCATCTGCTGCTCCTGGTGAGTGGATCGAGTCGAATCGTCGTGTGACGCCAGTCACACGCTGGCCGTTAACTTGACGGTTGTCAAGATAAATCCGGACAGATGACCAAAATTCGGGGAGCCCGCCGAAACGCCGCTCCCGCCACGGCGGGAGCGGCTACAGTGGCGAGGTTGCTGGCTGCGAAAGGGGTGCGCGATGGGCGCCGATCTCATGGAGGAGTCCACGGGCGCTGTCCCGAGTCTCGCCCCGCCCCGTCGTCGCGGCACGGTCGACAAGCACCAGGAGCGTCGAGACCAGCTCGCGGAGTCGGCGCTGGTCACCCTGGGAGAGCTCGGCTACGCCCGCACCAGCCTGCGCGACATCGCGGCCAACTCGCCGTTCAGCCACGGCGTCGTGCACTACTACTTCCGCGACAAGAACGAGCTGATCGTCTACTGCGTGCGGTTCCACAAGTCCACGTGCGTGCTGCGCTACGACGACGTGGTGGAGAGTGCGGGATCGAGCGAGGAGCTGGTCGACGGCTTCGTCGCCAAGTTGCGCGAGACGCTCACCGCCGACGCTCCGATGCACCGCCTCTGGTACGACCTGCGCACCGCCAGCATGTTCGAGGAGCCGCTGCGCGCGACGGTCGCGCTGATCGACGGCTGGCTCCAGGACATGGTGTGGCGGGTCCTCGCCCGCTACGCGAGCCTGGCGGGGAAGGGCGTCGCCGTGACGCCTGCGGTGGCATACGCGATCGTCGACGGGCTCTTCCAGCAGGCGCTGCTGGCCATGCACGACCAGCCCGCCGAGTCGTTGGACCGGATCGACCGATCCGTCCGGGACCTGCTGCCCAGTCTGCTTCTGTCCGCCTGAGTGGAGTAACCTGAGCGCGTGCAGACGAGCGCCCTCCTTCTTCATCAGCCGCGCTGATTCATCTGATCGCGCGGCAACCCCTCCCTGCGAGGGGTTTTTTCATGTCAGGGGCGCTCGAGGTCGAGCGGTAGAGGAACGAGAACGATGACGCAGGAGCAGCAGGAGACCGCGGCGTACGACGCCACGGAGCTGCAGGAGAAGTGGCGACCGGTGTGGGAGCGGCTGGACCCGTTCAAGGCCGGGCTGCGCGAGGGCGCCGAGAAGCGCTACGCGCTGACGATGTTCCCCTACCCCTCCGGCGATCTGCACATGGGCCACGCCGAGGTGATGGCGCTGCACGACGTGATCGCACGGTACTGGTGGCAGCGCGGCTACGACGTCCTCAACCCGATCGGTTGGGACTCCTTCGGTCTGCCGGCCGAGAACGCCGCGATCAAGCGCAACGAGCACCCGGCGCAGTTCACCTACGCCAACATCGAGGTCCAGGCCGAGTCCTTCAAGCGGTACGGCGTCAGCTTCGACTGGTCGACCCGTCTGCACACCTCGGACCCGGAGTACTACCGGTGGACGCAGTGGCTGTTCCTCAAGTTCCGGGAGTGGGGCCTGGCCTACCGCAAGAACTCCCCGGTCAACTGGTGTCCCAACGACCAGACCGTGCTGGCCAACGAGCAGGTGCTGGCCGACGGTACGTGTGAGCGGTGTGGTGCGGTCGTCACCAAGAAGGAGCTCACCCAGTGGTACTTCAAGATCACCGACTACGCCCAGCGGCTGCTCGACGGCATCGACCGGCTCGAGGGCAGCTGGCCTGAGCGGGTCGTCCACTCGCAGCGCAACTGGATCGGTCGCTCCGAGGGTGCCCACGTCGACTTCGTGCTGCAGTTGGCCGACGGCTCGCAGCGCACCGTCACCGTCTTCACCACTCGACCGGACACGCTCTCGGGCGCGACGTTCATGGTGATCGCGGCCGACGCCGCCCTCGCCTCGGAGGTGGTGGCCCCCGGCCGGGCCGGCGAGCTGGCGAGCTACCTGGAGGAGGTCCGCAAGGCCTCCGACATCGACCGCCTCGCCACCGACCGGCCCAAGACCGGTATCGACCTGGGCATCACCGCGACCAACCCGCTGACCGGCGAGCAGATCCCGGTCTGGGCCGCCGATTACGTGCTGGCCGACTACGGCACCGGCGCGATCATGGCGGTGCCGGCGCACGACGACCGCGACCGCGAGTTCGCGGAGGTCTTCGGGCTGCCGATCGTCCCGGTGTACACGGAGTCCGACGATGAGGGCGACCAGCCCTACGACAAGGCCGCCGAGGTCGCCGCTGCGATCGCGAAGCTCGAGGCCGCCGGCACCGGCCAGCGGACCGTGAACTACCGGCTGCGCGACTGGCTGCTCTCCCGCCAGCGGTTCTGGGGTGCGCCGATCCCGATCATCCACTGCGAGGCCTGTGGCGAGGTCGCGGTGCCGGAGTCGGAGCTGCCCGTGCGGCTGCCCGACGACGTACGCGGCGAGGAGCTGAAGCCCAAGGGCAGCTCGCCGCTGGCCGCCATCGCCGAGTGGGTCAACGTCGAGTGCCCGCAGTGCGGCGGGCCGGCCAAGCGCGACTCCGACACGATGGACACCTTCGTCGACTCGTCGTGGTACTACCTGCGCTACGTCTCCCCGAAGCTGGACACGGCTCCGTTCGACGTCGAGCTGATGCGCGAGTGGGGCCCCATCGATCAGTACGTCGGCGGCGTCGAGCACGCCGTGCTGCACCTGCTCTACAGCCGCTTCTTCACCAAGGTGCTGCACGACCACGGCTACCTCGACTTCGAGGAGCCCTTCAGCCGCCTGATGAGTCAGGGCGTGGTGATCAACCAGGGCAAGAAGATGTCGAAGTCGCTCGGCAACGGCGTCAACCTGGGCGATCAGCTCGACGAGTATGGCGTGGACGCCGTGCGTCTGACGCTGGTCTTCGCCGGCCCGCCCGAGGACAACATCGACTGGGCCGACGTCTCGCCGGCCGGCTCGCTGCGCTTCCTCCAGCGCGCCTGGCGGTTGGCGGGCGACGTGACGTCGGCTCCTGGAGCCCCGGTGGCCGAGGGCGACGTCGCCCTGCGGCGGGCGACCCACAAGACGCTGCACGAGGTCGAGCACCTCATGGAGACCTATCGGTTCAACGTCGTGGTCGCGCGCACCATGGAGCTGGTCAACGCCACCCGCAAGGCGATCGACACCGGCTGCGGCCCGGCTGACCCAGCGGTGCGCGAGGCCGTGGAGGCGATCGCGATCCTGCTGTCGCTGGTCGCGCCGTACACGGCCGAGGAGATGTGGGAGCGGCTCGGTCACGAGCCGACCGTTGCCCGCGCCGGCTGGCCGGTCGTCGAGGACGCGCTGCTGGTCGATGACACCGTCACGGCTGTCGTCCAGGTCGCCGGCAAGGTCCGCGCGCGTCTGGAGGTCCCGCCGGCGATCACGGAGGCCGATCTGGAGGCTGCTGCGCTGGCCGACCCGGCGATCGTCGCGCTGCTGGACGGCGCGGCTCCCAAGAAGGTCATCGTGCGCGCGCCGAAGCTGGTCAACATCGTCCCCTGAGGGCGTTGAGAGGTCACCTTTCGCCGGTCGAGAGGTCAGTTGTCGTGCGACGAGTGCTCGTGGTCGATACCTCCGGTGCCGGCAAGACCACCCTGGCCGGGCGGATCAGCGCCCGGCTGGGGATCGAGCACGTCGAGATCGACGCGCTCTTCCACGGACCGGCGTGGACGCCGCGGCCTGAGTTCCTCGACGATGTGCGGACGCATCCCGCACGGGAGGCGTGGGTCACCGAGTGGCAGTACGCCGCCGCACGTCCGCTCCTGCTCGAGCGCGCCACCTTGGTGGTCTGGCTCGACCTTCCGCTGTGGCTGTGGTTGAGCCGCGTCGTGCGGCGGACGGTGCAACGGCGCTGGCGGCGTACTGAGCTCTGGAACGGCAACGTGGAGGCATCACTGTGGCGCTCCTTCACCGAGGGGATCATCCGGTGGGCCTGGCGCACCCGGCGAAAGTACGACGACCTGCCCGCCCAGCTCCTCACGGCCGGGCGGGGCGGCCTGCCGCTGGTGCGGCTGCGCTCCCGAGCCGAGGTCGAGGCGTGGCTCGCCACCCTGCCCGTGCCCGCTAGAGAGTGAGCCAGCAGATCGCGGTCAGCAGCGCCACCAGGGCGAGCACCAGGATGATCCCGGGCAGCTCGGCGGGGTCGCTGTTCCGCTCGCGTTCGTTGATCTCGATCGTCATGGTTCACCCCAGGTACCCCGATCCTCGCCCCACTGTCATCACGATGCCGACCGGATAGGGTTTCGCCATGGCCCCGGCACCGAAGGTTGCGGTCGTCACCGACTCGACCGCCCTGTATCCGTCGGGCGAGATGCCGGAAGGCGTCACGGTGGTCCCGCTCCAGGTGATCATCGACGGCGAGTGTTTCGCCGAGGGGGGCGAGCAGGCCTCGCCGGAGGCGGTGATAGCCGCCTTCGCCGCGAAGAAGAGGGTCACCACCTCCCGGCCGGCGCCCGCGACCCTGCGCGAGGTCTATGCCCAGCTCGCCGCCGAGGGATACGCCGAGATCCTCTCGATCCACCTCTCCGGCGACATGAGCGGCACCTTCGAGTCGGCCCAGCTTGCGGCCCGTGAGACGGCGATCCCGGTGGTGGCGCTCGATACCCGAGCGGTCGGGCCGAGCGTCGGGTTCGCGGCCGCAGCGGCCGTCGCCGCCGTACGGCGCGGGGCGTCGGCGACCGAGGCGGCGCTCGTCGCCAAGGCGCGGGCCGAGGCGACCCAGTCGCTGATCTACGTCGACTCGCTGGAGCCGATGCGTCGCGGTGGTCGGATCGGTACGGCGGCGGCGGTGCTCGGCTCGGCGCTGGCGGTCAAGCCGCTGCTCACATTCGCGGACGGCCGCATCGTGGTCAAGGAGAAGGTCCGCACCGCCCAGCGGGCGCTTGCGCGGATGGCGGAGCTGGCCATCGACGCAGCCGGCGAGGGACCCGTCGAGGTGGCTGTGGCGCACCTGGCCGCGGAGGATCGGGCTGAGCATCTGGCTGCCGCGCTGTCCGAGCGGCTCGCCGCTCAGCTGGCCCTCCCGGTGCGCTGCGGTCAGGTGGGGGCGGGCCTCGGGGCCCACGTCGGACCCGGGATGCTCGCGGTCGTGGTGACCCCGGCGCTCTGACGGCCGCCTCGCCGCGCTCCCGGGGGCGTGACCGGCACTTTCCGTCCACAGCGCGGTGACGGAGCCGCTCTCTCCCCAGGCGCCTGGGTGGGTCGCGCGCCGCCGCCCGATCGTTCCTAGCGTCGAGCCATGCGCACACGACCCGACGCCCATCAGCAGACCCTGGCCCGCCGGCTCGCGCTGCTGCAGGCCGACGTTCCTGCCGAGGAGTGGGATGACGAGGAGGACGCAGATCCCGGGTGGTGGGGGGCCCGCACCAGTGTCCGGGACGAGGTCGTCGAGCCGCCTCCGGCCGTGCCTCCGGCGCAGACTCCAGCGCAGACTCCAGCGCCCGTGCTCGTATCGATGCCCATCCCGGGCCGACACGCCTCGCGGCGATCGATCGCCTTCACCCCGCAGCTGCCGGAGACCCTGCGGGGTCGGGTGCGGCTCGGAGCGGCGCAGCTCGCGGTCGTCGCCCTCGTGCTCGTCGTCGCCCTGCTGGTGACGTGCTGGTGGTTGGCACGGGGCCGCGCCTCCGTGCTGGCGTCGCCCACGCCGACCGGCGCGTCTGCCTCCGCGTCAGCCGCGCCTCTGGTCACGCTACCCAGCCCAGGCACCGCGACCGCGCCGGCTGCCGCACCGGCGGCGAGCTCCGCCGCGGGTGCCGCTCCGGCGGCGTCCCCGGGTGGGTTGGTGACAGTGGACGTGGAGGGGAAGGTCGGCCGCCCCGGGATCGTCGCCGTCCCGGCCGGCTCCCGCGTGACCGATGCGCTGAAGGCCGCCGGGGGAGTCTCTCGCCGCCGTGCACTGGGCGGCCTCAACCTGGCTGCGGTGCTCGTGGACGGTCAGCAGATCGTCGTCGGCGCCGGTGCCTCCGGGGCCGGCACCTCGGGCGGCGTGAACGGTGCTGCTGACCCGGCTGCTGCGGGCACAGCGACCTCCGACGCGCCCGTCAACCTCAACACGGCGACGGCGGAGCAGCTCGACACCCTGCCCGGAGTCGGCCCGGTCACCGCCCAGTCGATCCTGGAGTGGCGGGAGCAGAATGGCGGGTTCACCTCGGTGCAGGAGTTGCTCGAGGTCGACGGCATCGGTCCTGCCACGCTGGCCAAGCTGACACCGCACGTGACGCTCTGAGTGTGCCGGCCGTGCGTGACCTCCGCCTGCCGGTGCTCGGCGCCTGCGCCTGGGTAGGCGGGTTGCTGGCCGCCGTCTCCGGCCACGCGGCCGAGCTGACCGGCGCGCTGATCCTGGTGATCGTGACCGCCGGGGTGGTCCTCGCGCTGCGGCGGCCGTCCCTTCGGCCCAGCGTGGTCGCAGGGCTCGCGGTGCTTCTGACAGTGCTCGCCGTCGCCGGTCTGCGTGTCGACCAGGTGCGGCACGATCCCGTCGCCCAGCTCGCCGAGCGCGGTGCCATGGCCGACATCGTCGGGGTGGTGACCTCCGACCCACGCACGGTCGTGGAGGCGCATGCCACCCAGCAGTTGCTGCGGCTGAAGGTCCGGCGGGCTACGGGGCGCGGCACCACCTTCGCCGTCAACGTTCCGGTGATCCTGCTCGGTGACGCGTCGTGGTCGCACGTCCCACTCGGTACGACGGTCGCCACCTCCGGCAGGCTGGTGGCCGCCGACGAGTCCGACGTCGCGGCGCTCTTCCTCGCCCGCGACGCGCCGCACCGGGTCGCGGAGCCGGGACCATGGTGGCGGGCCTCCGGTCGGCTGCGAGCGTCCATCCGGGACTCGGTGTCGCATCGGCCGCCAGCCGAGCGCGCGATCGTGCCGGCGCTGGTCGACGGTGACGAGAGCCGGGTCGACGACGCACTCGCCGACGACTTCCGCACCACCGGCCTCACCCACCTACTGGCCGTATCGGGGACCAATCTGACGCTCGTCGTCGGCTTCCTGCTGCTGGTGGCCCGCTGGGCCGGCGTGCGTGGTCGCTGGCTGCCGGTGGTCGCGGCGATCGGCATCGCAGGTTTCGTGCTGCTGGCACGGACCGAGCCGAGCGTCTTGCGTGCGGCGGCGATGGGATCGGTGGGTCTGCTGGCGATGGGGCACAACGGCCGGTCGAGGGCGTTGCGCGGCCTCGGCGCGGCGGTCGTCGTGCTCATGCTCCTCGACCCCGGTCTGGCGACGTCGGCCGGCTTCGCGCTCTCGGTGCTGGCGACGGCCGGCATCCTGCTGCTCGGCCCCGCCTGGCGCGACGCGCTGGCCCGGTGGCTGCCGCTGTGGCTGGCTGAGGCCATCGCCGTACCGGCCGCCGCGCAGCTGGCGTGCACGCCGCTGATCGCCGTCATCTCCGGTCAGGTCAGCGTGGTGGCGGTGCTGGCGAACCTGCTGGCCGAGCCGGCCGTCGGTCCGGCGACCGTGCTCGGGCTGCTGGGCGGCCTGGGCGGCCTGGTCTGGCCCTTGTCTGGGCGTTGCTGCGGCTGGCTGGCCTCCTGGTGCGTGGCCTGGATCGTGGCCGTTGCCCGACACACGGCGGCGTTGCCGACCGCTGCCGTCGACTGGGGCACGGGGGTCGTTGCGATCGGCGTGCTGACGGCGCTCACCGTCGTGGTCGGCCTGTACGCGCCCCGACTGCTGCGACATCGCGGCGTCGGCGCCACCTGCTGCCTGAGCCTGGTGGTGGCCACCGCGGTGCGCTGGCCGACGCCGGGGTGGCCCCCACGAGACTGGGTCTATGCGGTCTGCAACGTCGGCCAGGGTGACGGCACCGCCCTCCGGGTAGGCGAGCACGCGGCGATCGTGGTCGACGCCGGGCCCGATCCGCGCCCGATGGACGCCTGCCTCGACCGTCTGGGCGTGCGTCAGGTTCCGCTGTTCGTGCTCACCCACTTCCACGCCGACCACGTGGACGGAGTCGCGGCCGTCTTCGACGGCCGCCGCGTCGACCAGGTGTGGACCACCCGGCTGCAGGATCCGCCCGAGGGCGTCGCGGCGCTCCAGCAGGCCGCGCGGGCGGCGGGCGTGGTGCCGGTGCCGGTGCCGGCACCGTACGGCGCGACCGTCCGGGTCGGCGAGGTAACGCTGCAGGTGCTGTGGCCGCTGCCTGACTCGCCCACCGAGGGCCCTGGCGACGGCTCGACCGCCAACGGTGCGAGCGTCGTGCTCCTGGCACGCACCCACGGCATCCGGATCCTCCTCACCGGCGACGTCGAGCCGGAGGGCCAGGAGGCGATCGCCCGAGCGGTGCCAGGTCTGGGCGTCGACGTGCTGAAGATCCCGCACCACGGCTCGCGCTACCAGGACGAGGCCTGGCTGCTGGGTCTGCATCCCCGGCTGGCGATCGCATCGGTCGGGGCCGACAACGACTACGGCCACCCGGCAGCGTCGACGCTGGATCCGCTCGCTGCGGCGGGCGTCCGGGTCCTGCGCACCGACCGCGACGGCTCGGTCGCCGTCACAGTCGGCGCGCATGGACTGGGCTATGCAGCGCGGTGAGGTGTCAGCCCAGCGGCAGCTGGGCGACCTGCATGAAGTGGTCGGAGGCCAGCTGGGCGGCACTGTTGTAGAACATGTTCTTGTACCAGTACGAGCCGCGCGGACCGCCGTAGCTGAGGATCAGGTCCCGACGGTGCGGGCTGGGCTTGACCGGGAAGCTGAAGTCGTTCGTCGTCGGGTAGGCCTGGTTGGCGATCGACGTCGTTGCGAACGCATCGTAGAAGCCGGCGCCGATAAAGGTGCGATGCACCAGACCCTTGGGCTTCGTGTAGATCGTGGAGTTGCTGTCACCGGCCAGGAAGACCTCTGCGCCATTGGTCGAGCGCAGCTGTCGGACGCGGGTGATGATCTGCTTGGCCTCCTGGACACGGATCGCCTCGAAGCTGGGCTTGGTTCCGTTGTACAGGTGCATGCTGACATCCCAGAACCGTTCACCGGTCGTCCGATCGGTGAACAGGGCCCACTCGATGAACCTGTTGCCGGTCAGGCCTTCGAACCCCGGGTCGGACATCGAGTAGAGCCTCGCGTTATAGAGGATGCGCGTGCCCTGGCTCCCGCTGCCGTTGCCGCGGGCGTCCTTGAAGAACACGTGGTCGCCGTGCACGAGCGACAAGCCGGTACCGGCGGCGATGTCGTCGAGCTGGGAGAGATAGGCGCCCGAGCTGTTGGCGCTGTCGCCGCTGGCCTCCTGCACGTTCACGATGCCTGCGCCTGACGACTTGATGGTGGCGATCACCTTCGGACCACGGTTCGCCCAGCTGTGCGGGCCGGACTTGTCGAGAGCGGCGTTGCGGACGTTGTACGAGCCGATCGTCACCCGTCCACGACCCGCCGGCCTGGCGGTCACCGGCGCCTGGATCCAGTGCGTCGCGCTGCCGTGCTTCTTGCCGTGCTTGGGCACCGTGTAGACCTTGATGAAGGTGTAATCACCCGATGCCGGCGTCACCGAGGCCGCATGGGACACGACGATGGAGCGCTTCTTCCGCTTGGCGTGGTAGACCCGAACGTCGGTCTTCGTCGTGCGCGAGGTGGAGGTGACGATCTTCCAGTTCTTGAGGCGCTTGCTTGCGGACTTCTTCCACTTCCAGGTCACCAGGATGCGACCGTCGGCGGTGTTGGCCAGACGCACCTTGTAGAGCCCGTGGCCGTTGAGGGTGCTGCGCTCCTGACCCGGCGCGTCTACGGCCCGGTGGGCCACGTTCGCCGGGGCGTGCCGGCTGACGGGGGCGGCGCTGTCGGCTGTGGCGGAGCCGGCGACCATCATCGACCCGGCGAGCAATACGGCCGTGGTGGCTGCAAGGTGGCGGTGTGTCAGATGCATTCAGTCCTCCGTGGGGGATAGGGGGAGCGGATACAGTTGGGGGCCGGTATCCGGCGTAGACCCTAACGATTCGTGGGTCTCGCCGTCACGGAACCGACAAGGACGAGACAGCCGTGAGGCTCCGCCCGGGGAGGGCGCCGACCGTCGCGGCGAGGCTCGCGCCCGAACCCGACCGCATCGGTGGAGTGTGGCAGGCTGGCGACACCATGACGCCTCCTCCTGCTTCCACCGCTGCCCCCCAGGCGGCTCAGGTCCTCGGCCGGGTCACGCTGGTGACCGGCAAGGAGGAGTTCCTCGGCGAGCGCACCGTGCAGGCGGTCCGCGCCGCGGTGCGTGCCTACGACGCGCAGGCGGAGTTCTCCGAAGCGCTCGCCGGCGACCTGACGCTCGCCACTCTCGGCGAGCTCAGCGCACCGAGCCTGTTCTCCAGCGTGCGCTGCGTGGTCGTGCGAGCCTTCGAGCAGCTGCCGGACGAATCCGTCGCGGGCCTTGTCGACTATGCCACCCACCCTGCCGAGGAGGTCGCTCTCGTGCTGGTGCACGGTGGCGGCCCCAGGGGTAGCGGCACCTTGGCCAAACTGCGCAAGCTGGCCACGGTGACCGAGGTGAAGTCCGAGACGATCAAGTCGTGGGACCTGCCGAAGTTCGTGATCGCGGAGGGGCGGGCACGTGGCGCCAGGGTCGACTCCGAGGCCGCCGCCGCGCTGGTCCAGGCGGTCGGCGAGGACCTGCGCATGCTGGCCTCGGCCGTGGAGCAGCTGGTGAGCGACTTCCCAGGCGCTCGCATCGGCGAGGCCGAGGTGGCTCAATACTTCGGCGGTCGCGCCGAGGTGAAGAACTTCGAGATCGCCGACGCGATGCTCGCCGGCCAGCGGCTGCAGGCAATGGAGGGCGTGCGCTGGGCGATCGAGTCCGGCACCAGCCCGGTCTACCTGCTCAGCAGCGTCGCCGGTCAGCTGCGCACGCTGGCCAACTACGTCGGCGGCAACCGCAGGGACATCAACCCCTACCAGCTCAAGAAGCTGCCGGGGGTCGCCCGGGGTTGGGACGAGCCCGCCCTCGCGGCTGCGATCCGCGCGGTCGCGCGGGCCGATGCCGATCTCAAGGGTGCGGCCAGCGACCCTGCCTACACGTTGGAGCGGTTGGTCCTGACCATCACCGGACTGCGCCGCTGACCTGACCCGACGGTGCGGCCCCCGCCGCGGCGTCGGCATCCGTGGCTACGAACGACTCAGGCCCCGCGCTGATGCGCGGGGCCTGAGTCGAAAGCCGGTGTGGCTACCTCAGAGCGAGGCGGCTTGCTTCGCGACGGCCGACTTGCGGTTGGCGGCCTGGTTCTTGTGGATGACGCCCTTCGAGACGGCCTTGTCCAGAAGGCGGTTGGCGTCCTGACCGAGCTTGGTCGCGGTCTCCTTGTCCCCGGCCCGAGCGGCCTCACGGAACTTGCGGATCGCGGTCTTCAGCTCGCTCTTGACGGCCTTGTTGCGGGCCTGAGCCTTCAGCGCCTGCTTGTTGCGCTTGATCTGCGACTTGATGTTCGCCATGGTGCTTCGTGTTCTCCAGACTTGGATGTGCGTTGATGCGTGGCTCTCGATCCGGCCTCTCGTGGGCGTGAGAGGGGAGAGGCCTGCGCGAACACGCGGTCACCGAGGCTACCAGCGCCCGCCGAGCAGCCTCAAATCGCCCAACGCCGACGCTCGGCCAACCACCGGAACAGTACGTCGCGCTGCCAGCCCGCGACCATGCGCAGGTACGGCGAGTTGCTCACCCGGGGGAGGTCCGCGGCTGCGGTGAAGTATCCCAGCAGATGGGCCAGCACGACGTCCACGTCCTCAGCCGGAACGGCTGCCAGCAGCGGGTGACCGGCGATGTGCGCGGACACGTCGAGGCCGTCACCGCGGGGGCCGACCAGCAGGATGAGGGAGTCGAGCCAGGCGGCGCCGCGCACCGGCCAGTTCCAGTCGCACAGCCACACCTCGCCCGCGGCACCGAGCAGCAGGTTGTCGTCGCGCAGGTCGCAGTGCACCAGCGTCTCGCCGGCGCTCACCTCGCCGATCCGCGCCGTCAGGGCGGCGCACTCGGCGGCGTGCGGCAGGTCGGCGAGCCGGGTTGCCCACAGGTCTGCCCAGGAGCCGAGCTCCTCGGCATAGGTCGGTACGCCGAGGCCCGGTGCCGGAGTCAGCTCGGTCGCGGCCGCGACCAGCATGTCCGAGCACGCCGCGAGGTCCGTCGGCGTCCAAGGGCGCACCGGTGCCCGGCCCTCGACGTACTCGATGCCCAGGACGATCCAGTCGTCGGACTCGTGTGTCCACTGCAGCCGGGGAGCGGGCACCGTCGGCGGCAGGGTCCGCAACCGGCGTGCCTCGATGCGGTAGGCGTCGGCGGCGACCTTCTGGGCCTTGGTCGAGGCTGCCTTGAGGAAGTGTCGCGAGCCGTCGGCGCAGGTCACCACCGAGGCCAGTCCAGGGGTGTAGCCGGCGTCGCAGGAGGCGGCATCCACCACGGCAGAGCCGAGTCGTCGCTCGACAGCGGATCGGATCGGCGGCGGCAGGTGCACCCAGCCGAGACGCCGCGCCGTGCGGCCCACAGGGAAGTCGACAGGGATCGCGCTCACCCGCACATCCTCGGGCATGGGGTGAGCGCGAGCCAGCGCGGCCGTGCCGTCGTGTCAGGATCGGCGGGTGCGTGGACGGTTCGGTGCTCTGCTCGCCGCGTGTGGCCTCACCCTCGGGCTGGCGGCATGCGGCGGTACGGCGACGCCCGCGGCCGACCCGCCCGCGGGCGCCGGCGGTATCGCCAGCGCCCCTGCCACCGCCTCCTCGGGCCTGCCAGCACCTGCCGGTCCGGCAACGACGGCTGCCCCCTCGATCTCCGCCCCGTCGATATCCGCCCCGTCGATCTCTGTCCCGTCCCTCTCGATCCCGCCGCTGCCCACGTTCAAGGCCCGCGGCCCGGTCGTGGGCGGCGATGCCAGCTGGCCGCAGTGCCCGAAGGGGATGGGCATCGCGCAGAAGCGCTCCGAGGGCGCCCCGATGCCGCTGGACTCAGCGCAGTTCGTGGTGCTCGGACTGACCAACGGTCCGGGATTCGTGGCCAACCCGTGCCTCGTCGATCAGCTCGCCTGGGCCAGGCAGCGCCACCTGCTGGTCTCGGCGTACTCCGTGATCAGCGGGCCCTACGGCGACGTGCTGGCTCGCTACGGTGGCAGCGGGCCGTACGACAAGGACTCGGCGAGCGGGCGGCTGGCCAACCTGGGCTACCAGGAGGCGCTGTTCAACGTCGCCACGATGCGCAGCAGCGGCCTTCAGACTCCGTTCGTGTGGCTCGACGTCGAGCCCGTCAACGGCTTCGAGTGGTCCAACGACACCGCCGCCAACGCTGCGGTGATCCAGGGCGCCGCGCGCGGCTACAAAGATCAGGGGTACGACGTCGGCGTCTACTCGATCGGCTCGCTGTGGCACCGCGTGGTGGGCGACCTGCGGCTGGGGTTGCCGGAGTGGCGGCCGGCGGGCAGCAGGGGCCGTGCCGAGGCCTTGCGTCGGTGCCAGGGCGACTGGATGTTCCAAGGCGGTGCGGCGGTGCTGGGGCAGTGGGTCGAGCAGGGTCGGGACCGGGACATCACCTGTCCGGAGCAGTCGGCGTACCTGTCCCTTTGGTTCCATCAGTACTGACAGGGGACAATGGCGCCACCATGACCGCACCTGTGCCCGGATCCACTGATCCCGCGATCATCCGCAACTTCTGCATCATCGCCCACATCGACCACGGGAAGTCGACCCTGGCCGACCGGATGCTCCAGTTGACGGGTGTCGTCGGCGAGCGTGAGGCGAAGGCGCAGTACCTCGACCGGATGGACATCGAGCGCGAGCGCGGCATCACCATCAAGTCCCAGGCCGTCCGCATGCCGTGGACCGTCACGCCCGAGGCCGCTGCCGATCTCGACATCGACGCGGGCACCTACGTGCTCAACATGATCGACACGCCCGGTCACGTCGACTTCACCTACGAGGTCTCTCGTTCGCTGCAGGCCTGTGAGGCGGCGATCCTGCTGGTCGACGCGGCCCAGGGCATCGAGGCGCAGACGCTGGCCAACCTCTACCTGGCGATGGGCGCCGACCTCCAGATCATCCCGGTGCTGAACAAGATCGACCTGCCCAGCGCCAACGTGGAGAAGTACGCCGAGGAACTGGCCAACCTGGTGGGTTGCGACGTGTCCGACGTGCTGCTGACCAGTGCCAAGACCGGCCTGGGCGTGGAAGCCTTGCTCAACGAGATCGTCAAGCAGGTCCCGGCCCCGGTGGGTGACCCGGATGCGCCGGCGCGGGCGCTGATCTTCGACTCGGTCTACGACACCTACCGCGGCGTCGTCACCTACGTCCGGGTCTTCGACGGCAAGCTCACCCATCGCGACCGGATCAAGATGATGTCGAGCGGCGCCACCCACGAGATGCTCGAGCTCGGCGTGATCAGCCCCGAGCCGCTCAAGGCGGCCGACCTCGGCGTCGGCGAGACCGGCTACCTCATCACCGGGGTCAAGGACGTCCGTCAGTCCCGGGTCGGCGACACCGTGACCAGCCAGCACAACGGCGCGGTCGAGGCGCTGGGCGGCTACTCGCACCCCAACCCGATGGTCTTCGCCGGCCTGTATCCGATCGACGGCGACGACTACCCGACGCTGCGCGACGCACTGGAGAAGCTCCAGCTCAACGACGCCGCGCTGACCTTCGAGCCGGAGACCTCGGGGGCGCTCGGCTTCGGCTTCCGGATCGGCTTCCTCGGCCTGCTGCACATGGAGATCACCCGTGAGCGGCTCGAGCGCGAGTTCAACCTCGATCTCATCTCGACCGCCCCCAACGTCGTCTACCACGTCACGATGGAGGACGGCACCGAGATCGAGGTGACGAACCCGTCGGAGTATCCGGACGGCAAGGTCACCGAGGTCCGTGAGCCGGTCGTGAAGGCGACCATCCTGAGCCCGTCCGACTACATCGGCACGATCATGGAGCTGTGCCAGAACAAGCGCGGCACCCTGCTCGGGATGGACTACCTCTCCGAGGACCGGGTCGAGATGCGCTACACCTTGCCGATGGGCGAGATCGCATTCGACTTCTTCGACCAGCTCAAGTCGAAGACCAAGGGGTACGCCTCGCTCAACTACGAGTTCGCCGGCGACCAGGCCGCCGACCTGGTCAAGGTCGACATCCTGCTCCAGGGTGAGCCGGTCGACGCGTTCTCCGCGATCGTGCACCGCGACGCGGCGTACGGCTATGGCGTGATGCTCGCCGGCAAGCTGCGCGAGCTGATCCCGCGCCAGCAGTTCGAGGTGCCGATCCAGGCCGCCATCGGCGCCCGCGTGATCGCCCGCGAGACCATCCGAGCCATCCGCAAGGACGTTCTTGCCAAGTGCTACGGCGGTGACATCAGCCGTAAGCGCAAGCTGCTGGAGAAGCAGAAGGAGGGCAAGAAGCGGATGAAGATGGTCGGCCGCGTCGAGGTGCCGCAGGAGGCCTTCGTCGCCGCGCTGGCGACCAGCCAGCCGACAGACAAGTCCAAGAAGTAGAGTCAGGTTCATGTCACGTAGCGCAGATGTCTCCACCGTCGTACGGCGTTCGACTGCGCTGGGTGCCTGCGCTGTCGCGTCACTCATCCTGCTGGTGTCGGGTCATGTCGGCTGGGGCATCCTCAGCGCCCTGGTGACGGTCGGCGGCGGTGTCGTGTCGGCAGGCTCGCTCGGCGAGCTGCGCTCGGGCCGGGCGCGAGCGGCGGTCCTGGTCCCACTCGCCGTCGTGCTGGTCGCCCTGATCGCCGCGTTCTGACCGCTGCCGCGCAGCGGCTTCGGGGCACTCTGCTGGGATAGGGGTGTGTCGATCACGCTTCCCGAGACCCTGCTGGCGTACGCCGGCCGCGGGCCGAACTGGGCCGCCTGGCTCGACCGGCTCCCGCGGCTGGTCGGCGAGCTGCTGGAGGAGTGGTCGCTGACGCTTGACGGCGAGCCGGCCCACGGCCACACCGCGTTGGTGCTCCCCGTACGGACCGCTGCTGGTCGTCCGGCCGCGCTCAAGGTCGGCTGGCCGCACCCGGAGGCCGAGCACGAGGCGTTGGCGCTGCAGCACTGGCACGGGCGCGGCGCCGTACTGCTGCTGCGGGCTGACCCGCATCGCTGCGCGTTGCTGCTGGAGCGGCTCCACCCGGAGGATCTCGGCGAGCACTGGGACGTGCAGGCATGCGAGATCGTCGGCGGCCTCTACCGGCGTCTGCACGTGCCGGCGCCGCCGCAGCTGCACCGGCTCTCCGATCAGGCGGCGCGGTGGGTGGACCAGTTCGCCGCCATCGACGGAGCGGCGCCGATCCCGCGCCGGATGATCGAGCACGCCCGCGCGCTGGCGCGTGACTTCGCCGCCGACGAGGCGAGCGACGGGCGGCTGATCCACACCGATCTGCACTACGCCAATGTGCTGGCCGGCGTGGAGCGCGACGAGGAGTGGCTGGCGATCGATCCCAAGCCGCTCTCCGGCGATCCGCACTACGAGCCGGCACCGATGCTGTGGAACCGCTGGGAGGAGCTGGACGGCCGGGTCCGCGACGGCGTGCGGGACAGGTTCTTCGCGCTCGTCGACGCTGCCGAGCTGGACGAGGACCGCGCCCGGGACTGGGTGATCGTGCGGATGCTGGTGAACCTGAAGGACGAGGTGGCCGCCACCGTACCGGACCGGGAGGCGATCACCCGCTGGATCACGCTGGCGAAGGCCGTCCAGTAGGCGCCTCGACGGGCTCGGCGGACGGCGCCTCGGGAACGGAGGTGAATCGATGGCGTCCGGATGGGAGGATGCTGGCTATGGCACGCGTGCTCTCCGTCAACGTCGGTCGCCCCAAGGACGCATCCTGGGCCGGTCTGGGCTACACGTCCATGGACAAGAGGGCCGTCGAGGGTGTGGTCAGGGTGCACCGCAACGGTCTGGTCGGTGACGTCGTCTCCGACACGAAGTACCACGGCGGCCCCGACCAGGCGGTCTACGTCTTCGCCCGTGAGGATCTTGACGCATGGGGCGCGCGGTTGGGCGTCGAGCTGCGCAACGGCCACTTCTCCGAGAACCTCACCACCTCCGGGATCGACGTCAACGAGGCCGAGGTGGGGGAGCGCTGGCGGATCGGGACGGCGGTGGTGGAGGTGTGCCACGTGCGCACCCCCTGCAACGACTTCAAGAACTGGATGGGCCTGACCGGTCACGACAACCGAGGCTGGGTGAAGAGGTTCGCCGCCGAGGCACGCCCCGGGCCCTACCTGCGCGTGCTCCAGGAGGGCGTCGTGGGGGCCGGGGACGAGCTCGAGGTGCTGCACCGGCCCGGCCACGGCCTGACCGTCTCCCTGCTCTTCCGGGCGCTCAATCTCGATCACTCGCTGCGGCCGCTGTTCGGGGCGCCCGAGGTGCTCGCGGTGCTCGCCGCGGAGGGGCGCGCCAAGGTCGAGGAGTACGTCGCGGCGCGCAGCTGACGCGCGGGGGCAGAACATTCGTTCGGCAGGGGGCCGCCACTTGATCTGTTCGAACAAATGTTCGAACATAGGGGAGTGACAGCCGCTCTCCACCCCACCGAGCCCCAGGCCGATCCTCGGACCGAGATCGACCGGCTGCGCGAGCGCATGCGCCGGATGGAGGACGGGCTCGCGCGTCCCGAGCTCGATGCCCTGCCCGGGCTCTCCCAGGTGATCCGGCTGCGGGTGGGCGGCAGCTACCAGGTCGACAGCGCCAGCCTCGCCCTGGCGCTGATGGCCGGTCCCTCGCGTGGTGGCGCCTGGTGTGCGGCAGTGGGGCTGAGCGACTTCGGCGCCGAGGCCGCGGCCGAGCTGGGCGTGGTGCTCGAGCGCACCATCCTGGTCCCGGAGCCGGGAGAGGCGTGGCTGGAGGCGACAGCGGCCCTGGTCGACGTGGCCTCGCTGGTGCTGGTCAGGCCGCCGGCGCGGGTGCCCGAGGCGGTCGCGGCCAAGCTCTCGGCCCGGCTGCGCAAGCGCAGCGCGGTCCTGGTCTCGATCGGTCCGTGGCCCCGCGCCGAGGCATCGGTGAGCCTCGCCGAGCCGCGATGGACGGGTGCCGGTCGTGGGGAGGGGCATCTGCGCTCGCGCCGTGTCGTGCTGGAAGTGCGCCGAGGCTCCGCTCCGCCGCGACGCACGGCGCTGTGGTTCCCCGAGCCAGACGGCTCCCTCGCCCCGGCGTCCTCCCGTTGGTCGGAGGGGGAGGCAGTGCCTTCCCGCTGGTCGAGTCGCGAGCGCGTCGAGACCCGTGAGGTGGGCTGATGCGCACCATGACGGTGTGGTGCGCCGACTGGCCGGTCGTCGCGGCGCTGGCCGACCGGGACCTGCCCGGACACCTGCCCGCGGCCGTCTTCGCCGCCAACATCGTGCGTGCCTGCAACGGCGCCGCCCGCGACTTCGGCGTACGGCGAGGCATGCGGCGCCGTGACGCGCAGGCCCGCTGTCCCGAGCTGGTGATCCTCGATGAGGTCCCGGAGCGCGATGTCCGGAGCTTCGAGCGGGTGCTGGCGGCGCTGGAGGAGCTGCGCCCTGGAGTCGCCCCGCTGCGTCCGGGCCTGGCCGCACTGAAGTCCCCGGGCCGGTTCTACGGCGGCGAGCCCGAGGCTGGTGCGGTGATCGCCGAGTGCCTGGTCGGGCTCGGCGTGCGCGACGTGCGCATCGGCGTCGCCGACGAGCTCTTCACCTCCGAGCAGGCGGCCCGCTGTGCCGGCGTACAGGAGAGCTTCGTGGTGCCGCCGGGGGAGTCGGGGGCGTTCCTGCGCACCCTGCCGGTCGACGTCCTCGACGAGCCCGAGGCGGTCAGTCTGCTCAAGCGGCTCGGGCTGCCGGGGCTGGGCGATCTGGCCCGGCTGCCGGCTGTCGACGTCGAGGCGCGCTTCGGCGCTCGGGTGGCGTGGGTTCATCGTGTCCTGCACGGTGGCGGCGCGCGGCCGCTGTCGACGCGCACCCCGCCGCCCGAGCTGGTCTGCGAGGTCGACTTCGAGCCCGCCCTCGACTCCGCCGAGGCGGTCTGCTTCAGCGCCCGGCAGACGGCTGAGCGGTTCGTCGCCCAGCTCGCCGCCCGGCAGCTGGTCTGCACCGAGGTGCTCCTTGTCGTCGAGGCGGACGGCGCCGTCGCCTCGGAGCGACGCTGGCTGCACCCGCGCTGGTTCACCGCCACCGACCTGATCGACCGGTTGCACTGGCAGCTGGTCGGCTCGTTGCGGGTGGGCGACATCCGCTCGGCCATCACCCGGGTGCGGATGGTCCCCGAGACGGTCGTCCCCGAGGGCGACCACGCCGACGGCCTGTGGGGAGGCACCGATGCCCGGGTCGAGCGCGGCATCGCCCGGGTGCAGGGCCTCCTCGGCCAGGAGGCGGTGGTCGCGCCGGTGCTCCAGGGCGGCCGCAGCCCGGCCGACCGACAGGCGCTGGTGCCGTGGGGCGAGCGAGCCACGGCGCTGCGTCCGCGGGGACTGCCGTGGCCCGGATCGATCCCGCCGCCGGCCCCGGCCCGCGTCTTCCCCGCTCCGTGGGCAGCCGACGTGCTCGACGCGGCTGGCCGCCCACTCGCGGTGCTGCCGCGTGGTGCGCTGAGTGGCGACCCGGCCCGGTTCAAGCCCGGCGGTGCCGAGACCTGGCAGCCGGTCGCCGCCTGGGCAGGCCCTTGGCCGGTCGACGAGCAGTGGTGGGAGGGCGGTCGGGTGCTGGTGCGGTTCCAGATGGTCGGCGTCGATGGGCGAGCCTGGCTGGTCACCTTCGACGGCAGTGGCTGGGTGACGGAGGCGGCATATGACTGAGTCGGTCCGGCTGCCCACCGTGCCGAGCCAGCGGGTGCGCTGATGGGCTGGAGCAACCCCGCGATGCCCTGGCGGGAGCTGGAGCGACGGCTCTCCGGCAAGGCCGGGCAGGACCCGCACGGCGATGCGCCGATCTCGCGGCACAAGCGTCGCGCCGAGCGGGTCGAGGTGCAGCCGCCCGAAGGTCCGGTGACGCCCTACGCCGAGCTCCACGCCCATTCCAACTTCAGCTTCCTCGACGGTGCCAGCGGTCCTGACGCCCTGGTCGTCGAGGCGATCCGGCTGGGGTTGCACGGGCTGGCGCTGACCGATCACGACGGCCTCTACGGCGCCCCGCTGTTCGCGGAGACGGCGAAGGTCAACGGCGGCCTGGTCCAGACCGTGTACGGCGCCGAGCTCTCCCTCGGCCTGACCGCTCCGCAGCTCGGCGTCGCCGACCCTGAGGGCAGCCACCTGCTGGTGCTGGCACGCGGCGTGGCGGGCTATCACCGGCTCGCCGGCGCGATCACCGAGGCGCAGCTGCGCGGCGATGAGAAGGGCCGGCCGGTCTACGACCTCGATGAGCTGGCCGAGCAGGCCGAGGGCCACTGGATGGTGCTGACCGGCTGCCGCAAGGGGTTCCGGGGCCGCGCGGGTGTGGTCGGGTTGGTCGAGCGGTTCGGCCGCGACAACGTGCTCGTCGAACTCTCCGGCTCCGGTGGCCCGACCGACACCATGGTCAATGACGCGCAGGCAGCGATCGCTGCCGAGCTGGGCCTGCCGGTCGTCGCGACCGGCAACGTCCATGCCGCCACACCATCGCAGACCCGACTTGCGGCGGCGATGGCGGCGGTCCGGGCCCGGCGCAGCCTGGCAGAGATGGACGGTTGGCTGCCGGCTGCGCCGGCGTACCTGCGCAGCGGTGAGGAGATGGCCCGGCTGTGGCGCCGCTATCCCGGCGCGGTGGCGCACACCGTGGAGGTCGCCGACGCGTGCGCGTTCGACCTGCAGAGGGCCAAGCCGGAGCTGCCCAAGCGCCGCATCCCGGCGGGGAGGACGGCGATCGAGTACTTGCGCGAGCTCACCGAGGAGGGCTTCGCCGAGCGCTACGAGCGCAAGCACGCCGACGATCCGGCGTTCATCGTCAAGGCGCGAGCGCGGGTGGAGAAGGAGCTGGCCACCATCGAGAACAAGGACTTCGCCGGCTACTTCGTGATCGTGCACGACATCGTCGCCTTCGCTCGCAGCAAGCAGATCCTGTGCCAGGGCCGGGGGAGCGCGGCCGCCAGCGCGGTCTGCTACGCGTTGGGGATCACCGCGATCGACCCGGTCTTCTACAACCTGCCGTTCGAGCGGTTCATCTCCCAGCACCGCGAGGAGGAGCCCGACATCGACGTCGACTTCGACTCCGACCGGCGCGAGGAGGTGATCCAGTGGGTCTATGACACCTACGGCCGGCGCAACGCCGCCCAGGTCGCCAACATCATCAGCTACCGCCCCAAGATGGCGGTCCGCGATGCCGCCAAGGCACTGGGCTACTCACCCGGTCAGCAGGACGCCTGGTCCAAGCGGATCACGAGCTGGACACAGATCGACGAGGAGGCCGAGCTCCCCGGCGACGTACGCCGGCTCGCCGAGGGGCTGATGGGCTCACCGCGTCACCTCGGCATCCACTCCGGCGGGATGATCCTCACCGAGCGGCCGATCGGTGAGGTGGTGCCGATCGAGCGGGCACGGATGGAGAAGCGCACCGTGCTGCAGTGGGACAAGGACGGCTGCGAGTACATGGGGCTGGTCAAGTTCGACCTGCTCGGGCTGGGCATGCTGGCCGCGCTGGACCACATGATGAGGATGGTGGGCGAACACTGCGGCGAGCACTGGACCCTGGCCACCATCCCCCACGAGGAGCCGGCCGTCTACGACATGCTCTGCCGGGCCGACTCGATCGGTGTCTTCCAGGTGGAGTCGCGCGCCCAGATCGGCACCCTGCCCCGGCTGCAGCCGCGCTGCTTCTACGACCTGGCGATCGAGATCGCGCTGATCAGGCCCGGTCCGATCCAAGGGGGAGCGGTGCACCCCTACGTACGCCGCGCCACCGGCAAGGACCCGGTCGTCTATGCCCACCGGGACCTGGAGCCGGTGCTGAAGCGGACTCGCGGGGTGCCGCTGTTCCAGGAGCAGCTGATGGAGATGGGTCAGGTGCTGGGCGACTTCGATGCCGACGATGCCGACCTGCTGCGGCGGGCGATGGGCTCAAAGCGCGGCATCGAGCGGATCGAGTCGCTCAAGAAGAAGCTCTTCGCCGGGATGGCCGAGCGCGGCCTGGCCGGTGCGGAGGCGGATGCGATCTACATCCAGATCCTCTCCTTCGCGAACTTCGGTTTCGCGGAGTCGCACGCGCTCTCCTTCGCCAAGCTCGTCTACGCCTCCTCGTGGCTCAAGCTGCACTACCCGGCGGCATTCCTCGCCGGGCTGCTGCGGGCCCAGCCGATGGGGTTCTACTCGGCGCAGTCGCTGACCCAGGACGCCCGCCGGCACGGCGTGGAGGTGTTGCGACCGTCGCTGCTGCACTCGGGGGCCGTCGCCGATCTGGAGCACGCCGCAACGTCCGCCGACCCGGCCGCCGAGCCTGTCGAGGCGCCTCGACAAGCTCGGCGGGCGCGGCGCCGAACATCGGGCCGGGAGGCCTGCCTCCACGACGGTCCTCAGGAGCCCACCCCCTGGGTTCCCGGCACCCCTGACCCGACGCCGGAGCACCGCCGCGACACCGCGTACGCCGTCCGGCTCGGACTCGACTCGGTGCGCGGCATCGGCAAGGAGGTGGCGGAGCGGATCGTGGCCGCCCGGGTCGGACAGCCCTTCCGGGACCAGCTCGACCTCTCCCGCCGCGCGCGGCTGGAGCGTCAGCAGTTGGAGGCGCTGGCGACCGCCGGCGTCTTCGAGGACGCGTTCGGCCAAGATCGGCGGCAGGCGTTGTGGGCCTCGGGTTGGACCGAGCGGGCCGACCAACTCGAGGGTGTGGCCCTCGCCGTACCTGCCCCGGACCTGGCGCCCATGGTCGAGGTGGAGCTGACCCTCGCCGACCTGTGGGCGACCGGCGTCTCGCCGGAGGGGCACCCGTTCGAGCATGTGCGGGCCCGGCTGCGCGAGTACGGCATCCCGGCGATCACCGACCTGTCCGAGCACCGGACCGGCCGGATCCTGACCGTGGCCGGCCTGGTCACCCACAAGCAGCGTCCCGGCACGGCCGGCGGGGTGACGTTCCTCAACCTCGAGGACGAGACCGGCATGCTCAACGTCGTCTGCGGGGCCGACGTCTGGAAGAGGCACCGCAAGCTGGCCACCTCTGTCTCGGCGATGCTGATCGAGGGGCGGCTGGAGCGGACGGACGGCGTGATCAACCTGGTCGCCATCCGGCTGGGCTCGCTGGAGCAGGTCTACCCCGAGGCAGCCCAGGCGTTGGCGCAGCGGCACCGCTCCCGTGACTTCCGCTAATCCGCGAATCGTGACTTCCGCAGGCTCGAGTCGGGAGTTTCGCCGTCTGCTGAATCCCGGACTCAAGCCTGCGAAAGTCCGGACTCGGCGTCCGGGAGGGACCAGGGTCTTCCCGGATGGGGCGAGACCGGGTGGCGGCGCACAGTGGAGGTATGACAACACTCAGCCGCCCTCGAGACGACCGCTGGATCGCCGGAGTCTGCTCCGGCCTCGGCCGCCGCTTCGGTATCGACCCCAAGGCGGTGCGGATCGCCTTCGTGATCTCCTGCCTCCTGCCCGGCCCGCAGTTCCTGATCTACATCCTGCTCTGGATCCTGATGCCGGTCGAGGACTGATCCGGGGCGACAATGTCCCCATGCCCTCCGCACTGCCGCCCGGCGACCCAGCACCAGCCGACGGCAACCTCCCCGAGGCGGCCTTGGCCACGCTGGGGGACAACGGCTTCGGCTTCTACGTGCACGTGCCCTTCTGCCGGGTGCGCTGCGGCTACTGCGACTTCAACACCTACACCGCCACCGAGCTCGGCCCGGGCGTCTCCCGGCAGACGTACGCCGACCAGGCCATCGCGGAGATCCGTCAGGCCCGCACGGTGCTGGGCGATGCCGACCGCAGGGTCGACACCATCTTCTTCGGTGGCGGGACGCCGACCCTGCTGCCCGCCGCCGACCTGACCCGGATCGTGGCGGCCATCCGCGACGAGTTCGGGCTGGCCGACGACGTCGAGGTCACCACCGAGGCCAATCCGGACAGCGTCACGCTCGAGGACCTCGACGAGCTGCGGGCCGGCGGCTTCAATCGGCTCAGCTTCGGGATGCAGAGCTCGGTGTCGCACGTGCTCGCCGTACTGGATCGGACGCATGACCCCAAGCGGGTTCCGGCGGTGGTGGAGTGGGCCCGTGCCGCCGGCTTCACCTCGGCCGACTCCGGTGGCGTCAGTCTGGACCTGATCTACGGCACGCCCGGCGAGACCATGGCCGACTGGGAGCGCTCGCTCGAGGACGCGCTGGCCTGCGAGCCCGACCATGTCTCGGCCTACAGCCTGATCGTCGAGGACGGCACCGCGCTCGCCCGCAGGGTCCGGCGCGGGGAGCTGCCGATGCCGGACGAGGACGACTTCGCCGACAAGTACGTTGTGGCCGACGAGCGGCTGCGCGCGCACGGCCTGGGCTGGTACGAGGTCTCGAACTGGGCCACCACGGAGGCGCACCGCTGTCGGCACAACCTGCTCTACTGGCGCGGCGGCGACTGGTGGGGCGTCGGCCCGGGCGCGCACAGCCACGTCGGCGGGGTGCGTTGGTGGAACGTCAAGCATCCCGCCGCGTACGCCGATCGCATCCACGCCGGCCTCAGCCCGGCGCACGGCCGTGAGGTGCTGGCGGCCGAGGACCGCCGCGTCGAGCGGGTGCTGCTCGAGCTGAGGCTGCGCGAGGGGCTGCCAATCGACGTGCTCGACGATGCCGGTCGGGCGGCGGTTCCCGAGCAGGTCGAGCGCGGACTCGTCACCGTCGAGCAGGATCGCGCCGAGGGCGACGTCGACGAGAAGGGCGACGTCGACGGCAAGGGCGCGGGCCGCCTCGTCCTCACCGACCCCGGCAGACTGCTCGCCGACGGCGTGGTGCGCGAGTTGCTGGTGTGAAGATTGGGATGATCTCGGCATGGTCGACCGCTATGCCGCCGATGTCCTCTCCACCGATTGGCGCGCGCCGAAGAACGGCCGCGCCGTACCTGCGCCCGCCGAGCTCGGCGCCGTGGTCGAGGACGCTCAGAGCGACTTCGTCGGCGAGATCGTCGCCGTCGACCGACAGCTGAACACGGTCACCCTCGAGGACCGCCGGATGAAGCGCCGCGTCTTCGAGCTCGGACCCGGCTTCCTCCTCGACGGCAAACCGGTCATCCTCACCGCGCCGGTGCCCCGAGCGGCGGCTGCGTGCGGGCCCAAGCGCACCGCGTCCGGCTCCATCGCCGTCGAGGGCGCGAAGGCACGGGTGGCGCGGCAGAGCCGCATCTTCGTCGAGGGCCGGCACGACGCAGAGCTGGTGGAGAAGGTCTGGGGCGACGACCTGCGCATCGAGGGTGTCGTGGTCGAGTACCTGGGCGGCGTCGACGACCTCGCCGACCACCTCAAGGACTTCAAGCCAGGGCCGGAGCGGCGCGTCGGAGTCCTGGTCGACCACCTGGTCCGCGGCTCCAAGGAGTCCCGCATCGCCGATGCGATCGTGCGCGGACCGAACGGCAAGAACGTCAAGATCCTCGGCCACCCGTTCATCGACATCTGGCAGGCGGTCAAGCCCGACCGCCTCGGCCTCAAGGCATGGCCGCAGATCCCGCGCAGCATCGAGTGGAAAAAGGGCATCTGCCAGCACCTGGGCTGGCCGCACCGCGACCAGGCCGACATCGCGCGGGCCTGGAAGCACATCCTCTCCAAGGTCAGGACGTACGACGACCTCGAGCCGGCGCTGCTGGGCCGGGTGGAGGAGCTGATCGACTTCGTGACCGTCGGCTGAGGCCACGAGGCGGCGCGTCAGCAGAGCTGCGGGTGGAGCTGCTCCCTCAGCAGCACACCCAGCTCGGCCGCCGAGCGGGCCGGGCGGGCGAAGGTGAGCGCCATCCGGTGACCACCGTCGGCCTCGATCCAGTCGACCTCGACGCCGGCCGGGCTCAACGAGGCGAGTGAGGCCGCGACGATGTCGGCCCCGCGCCGGTCGAGTCGGGTGGCCACGGCCTGACGCAGCTGCTCCTGGTGTGAACTGGTCGCGTGCTCGCACCAGCGCTGCAGGAAGCCGCGGTTGAGCGCCAGGTCGTCGGCGGCGAAGGCCGAGATCGGCACCGTGATCCGCTGGCTCTCGAAGGTGAGCCGGATCGCCTCGACGTCCACCACGACCACGTCGCGCACCTCGCCGCAGCAGTTGCACCGCTCGGCGCCCGTACGCCGCAGCCGTCCGGCCAGGGCGACGCTGGCCGAACGCTCCCGTGACCCGGCGGGGCCGAGCCCGCTCGCCAGCGTGAGCACGCAGCCGCGCCCCTGGGCCGCAGCCCGGGAGAGGGTGCCGCCGTCCCGGCACGAGAACGTGGGCACGCCCTCCGCCTCGCTCATCCCGAGGCGTGGGTCGTCGACGGTCGGGTCCTCGACCTGCTCGACGACCAGGTCGATGCCCGCCGGGCAGGACAGGATGCTGCGAGCGGTCTCGGCGACGCTGACCGATCGGGTGGCTGCCATGGCTACTCCTTCAATGAGGTAAGGCTTACCTAACCACAGGCCTAACACCTGCACAAGGGCGTCGTCGCTGCCCGGGTCTGCTTCGGCGACGCGCTAGCATTGGCACTCACGAAAGCGGAGTGCCAACGCGAGGAAGGGGCAGGCGATGCAGAACGAACGACGCCTCGCCGTGCTCCGGGCGATCGTCGAGGACTACGTCGCCACCGAGGAGCCGGTCGGCTCCAAGGCGCTGGTCGAGCGGCACGGGCTGGGCGTCAGCCCCGCCACGGTGCGCAACGACATGGCCGCGCTGGAGGAGGAGGGCTACATCGCCCAGCCCCACACCAGCGCCGGCCGGGTGCCCACTGACAAGGGCTATCGGCTCTTCGTCGACAGGCTGACGACGGTGAAGCCGATGAGCACCGCCGAGAAGCGCGCGATCTCCAGCTTCATGGAGGGCGCGGTCGATCTCGACGACGTGGTGCAGCGCTCGGTGCGGCTGCTCAGCCAGCTGACCCGACACGTTGCGGTGGTCCAGTACCCCACCCTCAGCCGCAGCACCGTGCGGCACGTCGAGCTGGTCGCCCTTGCCCCGACCCGGCTCCTCGTCGTCCTGATCCTCTCGACCGGGCGGGTCGAGCAACGTGTGGTCGAGCTGTCGGTCGCGATCGACGACGAGATGCTGGTCCGGCTGCGAGGTTCGGTCAACGCTGCGGCGGGCGGTGAGGTCATCGCGGACGCCGCGATCAGGCTGCGTGAGGCCGCCGAGCGGGCCAGCGACCTGCCCGACGCAAGCACCACCGCTGCGGTGGTCAACACCCTCCTCGAGGCGATGAGCGACCATCGCTCCGACCAGCGTGTCGCGGTCGGCGGCACCCGCAACCTGGCGCGCTTCGGCGACAGCTTCGACACCGCCGTCCGGCCGCTGCTGGAGGCGCTCGAGGAGCACGTCGTGCTGCTCAAGCTGATGGGCGAGGCCACCGCCGGCGGGCTGGTCACCGTCCGGATCGGCGCCGAAGGGCCGTACGAAGAGCTTTCGCGCACCAGCGTGGTCACCACCGGCTACGGCCCCAGCGACGATGCGCTCGCCTCGCTGGGCATCGTCGGCCCCACGCGCATGGACTACCCCGGGACGATGGCGGCCGTGCGTGCCGTCGCCCGCTACCTCAGTCGCATCCTCGACGAGGCCTGAGCCTCGTCAGCATCTGGAAAATCGGGAAGAGAACACGTGGATCCCTACGAGCTCCTCGGCGTCGACCGCGACGCGGACGACGCCGCCATCAAGAAGGCCTACCGCAAGCTTGCGCGGCAGTACCACCCGGACGTCAACCCCGACCCGGTGGCACAGGAGAAGTTCAAGGAGGTCTCGCACGCCTACGAGATCCTCTCCGACCCGCAGAAGCGGGCCGCCTTCGACCGCGGCGGTGACCCGTTCGCCGGCGGTTTCGGTGCGGGACAGGGCTTCTCCTTCACCGACATCATGGACGCCTTCTTCGGCGGCGCCGGGCAGGGCGGTGCGGCCAATGGTCGTGGCCCCCGCCCACGCGTACGCCGCGGGCAGGATGCGCTGATCCGCCTCGACATCGAGCTTGCCGAGGCTGCGTTCGGCGTCACCCATGAGCTGAAGGTCGACACGGCGGTCGTCTGCGACACCTGCCACGGTGCCGGCGCGGCGGCCGGCACCCAGCCGAAGATCTGCGAGACCTGCCGCGGTGCGGGCGAGGTGGCGCACGTGCAGCGCTCGTTCCTCGGCGAGATCCGCACCCTGCGCCCGTGCGCGGCCTGCCGCGGCTTCGGCACGATCATCGCCGACCCGTGCCGCGACTGCGGTGGCGACGGCAGGGTGCGCTCGCGGCGGACCCTCACCGTCAAGATCCCCGCGGGCGTGGACACCGGCACCCGCGTCCAGCTCGCCGAGCAGGGCGAGGTCGGCCCCGGCGGCGGCCCCGCCGGCGATCTCTACGTCGAGATCAACGTCGCGCGGCACGAGACCTTCACCCGGCACGGCAACGACCTGCACTGCACCGTGACCATCCCGATGACGGCCGCGGCGCTCGGCACGACCATGTCGTTGCCCACGCTCGAGGCAGACCTGCCCGATGCCGACCCGGAGGACTCGACCTTCGAGCTGGAGATCAAGCCCGGCACCCAGTCCGGGACCGAGCAGGTGCTGCGCGAGCGCGGTGTCCCGGGCCTCCGCGGCGGCCGCGGCAGCCTCGTGGTCACCATCCACGTGGAGACTCCGACGCGGCTCGACAGCGCCCAGGAGGAGCTGCTCCGACAGCTCGCCGTGGCCCGTGACGAGGAGCAGCCGGAAGGTCACCTGCGTGCGTCGGGGAAGGGCGTCTTCGGCCGTTTCCGCGACGCCTTCAACGGCCGCTGAGCGGGTCCCTCGATGAGCCTTCCGGTCCACCTCGTTCCCGAGCTGTCCGGCATCGCCGTGGGCGATGAGGTGACCGTGGACGGCGACGAGGCCCACCACGCCGTCGCCGTACGCCGCCTGCGGGTCGGCGAGCGGGTGGTCCTCACCGACGGCCGCGGGGTCGCGGTGACCGGCGCGGTGGCCTCCACCGGCAAGCGTGTCTTCGTGGTCGGTGTCGACGAGGTCGCCCACAGCGAGCCGCCCGCCCCCGCCGTCACGGTGGTGCAGGCGCTGCCGAAGGGCGAGCGCGGCGAGCTGGCCGTCGAGGTGCTCACCGAGGTCGGCGCCGCCCGGATCGTGCCCTGGGCGGCCTCACGCTCGGTCGCGGTGTGGAAGGGCGAGCGGGCAGAGAAGTCGCTGGCGAAGTGGCGCGCCACCGCGCGCGAGGCGGCCAAGCAGGCCCGGCGCTCATGGTTCCCCGAGGTCGGTCCGCTGGCCACCACCGCGGAGGTCGTCGACCTGATCGGCGCCGCCGCCACGGCGGTGGTGCTGCACGAGGATGGCGGTGCACGCCTCGGCGACATCGACGTCCACGAAACGGGCGGTCTGCTGCTCGTGGTCGGCCCCGAGGGCGGCCTCGACCCGGCCGAGATCGAGGCGTTCGAGACGGCGGGTGCCGTCACGGTGCGCCTCGGCGCCGAGGTGCTGCGCACGTCCACGGCCGGTCTGGCCGCCGTCAGCGCCCTGTTGGCGCGGACTCCGCGCTGGCGCTGACCCGCCCGTCGAGGCTCAGTTCTTGGTGAACGTGATCGTCGCCTCCGGCGGCTTCGACCCTTCCTTGTTCGAGTCGTCGTCCACCCGCGCGGTGAAGGTGTAGGTGCCCGGCTGCAGCGCCGAGACGTTGATCTCGGCCTTCCACGGGTAGGCCTTGTCCAGCCAGCCGTCGGCGGTCGCACTGCCGGAGACGACCACGCCGTCGATGGGGGAGTCGACCTCCCAGGGCACGTTCGCCTCGGGCGAGTTCGCGGTGCCCCGCACGCTCAGCGTCTCGCCGACCTTGGTGCCGTTGGCGGGGGATTCGATGCTGACCGAGGCGGGTGCGGCGCCGTCGCTGGCGGCCGAGGCGGTGGCTGCGGCGCTCGGAGCGGCCGAGTCGCTGGCCGGGCCGGTGGCGGTGTCGGTCGCGGCACCCGAGACGGCCGAGGTGTCGGGGTCGTCCGCCGTCGCGTCGGAGCCCGAGCCGCAGGCGGCCACTCCGGTGAGCAGGAGGGCGCCCACAGCGAGCGCGGCGGCGGTACGGCGACGGAACGGCAGCACTGTCATGGATATGAGGGTAGCGATGTTCCCTGATGTGGGAGCGCGGAACGCGGCTGGGAACATTGCAGGTGTGTCGCGTGGTTGAACTGCGTAGCATGAACAGCGCCGATCGCGCGCGACCCGATCGTGCGCGAACCGAAGGAGAGGGCCCGCGTAGGGCATCCATGACTGATCAGCAACACATCCAGGCGGACGAGCGCCGCCCCACCACCAAGCACACCGTCGTGGTGCCCAACAGTGTCGACATGGTCAGCGTGCTCGGCCCGGCCGACGAGCATCTGGGGATCATCGAGAGCCACTTCGACGCCGATGTCCACGTCCGCGGCAACCGCATCACCCTGCACGGCGAGCCCCACGAGATCGCGCTGATCGAGCGCGTCCTGGAGGAGGTCGTGCAGATCATCCGCACCGGCCAAGGCGTCAGCGGCGAGACCGTCGAGCGCGTCATCGCGATGCTGCGGGCCGAGACGACCGAGAAGCCTGCCGACGTACTCTCGCTGAACATCCTCAGCAACAGGGGTCGGTCGATCCGTCCCAAGACGCTGAACCAGAAGCGCTACGTCGACGCCATCGACAAGCACACCGTCACCTTCGGCATCGGCCCCGCCGGCACCGGCAAGACCTACCTGGCGATGGCCAAGGCGGTGCAGTCGCTGCAGGCCAAGCAGGTCAACCGGATCATCCTGACCCGGCCGGCCGTGGAGTCGGGGGAGAAGCTCGGCTTCCTGCCCGGCACGCTCACCGAGAAGATCGACCCCTACATGCGGCCGCTCTACGACGCGCTGCACGACATGCTCGATCCCGACCTGATCCCGAAGCTGATGGCGGCCGGGACGATCGAGATCGCGCCGCTGGCCTACATGCGCGGCCGCACGCTCAACGACGCGTTCATCATTCTCGACGAGGCGCAGAACACCACGCCCGAGCAGATGAAGATGTTCCTGACCCGGCTGGGCTTCGGCTCGCGGATCGTGGTCACCGGCGACGTCTCCCAGGTCGACCTGCCCACGGGGCAGCGCTCGGGCCTGCGGGTGGTCGAGGAGATCCTCTCCGAGGTCGAAGACCTCAGCTTCAACCGGCTGACCAGTCACGATGTCGTGCGTCACCGCCTCGTCGGCAAGATCGTGGCCGCCTACGACGACTACGATGCTCGCAACGAGCGGCCCGCGGCCGCGGCTGCCAAGAAGGGTGAGAAGTGACCATCGAGGTCCTCAACGAGTCCGGCTACGACCTGGACCTGGACCACCTGCAGAAGCTGGCCCGCTTCGTGATGGACAGCATGCGCGTGCATCCGCAGGCGGAGCTGTGCATCAAGGCGGTCGACGAGGCCACCATCGCAGAGCTCAACGAGCAGTGGATGGAGAAGGAAGGGCCGACGGACGTGCTCGCCTTCCCGATGGACGAGCTGCGGCCCGGCCTGGTCGACGAGGAGCCCGAGGAGGGCGTGCTGGGCGACCTGATGATCGCTCCGAGCATCGCCGAGCGACAGGGCGAAGCATCCGGTCACGGTCTGGGTGCCGAACTCGAGCTACTCACCACGCACGGCATCTTGCACCTGCTGGGCTACGACCACGCCGAGCCGGACGAGCATCGCGAGATGTTCACCCTCCAGGCTCAGCTGCTGCGCGAGTTCGGCTCGCAGGCCCACGCGCCGTCGGCGGACTTCGCCGTCGGCAACCCCGGTCACTGACGCCGCTACCGACTCCATGGGCGAGGTCTGGCTGGTCGTCGCGGCCATCGTGCTGGTCGTGCTGGCAGGTCTGTTCTCGGCGGCCGACGCCGCGTTGGCGTCGTTCTCGCATGCGCGCGCCGAGGAGCTGGTCGACGAGCGGCGTGCGGGCGCCAGGCGGCTGCTGGCGCTGGTCGCCGACCCGCCCCGCTACCTCAACACGGTGCTGCTGCTGCGGCTGCTGTGCGAGATCTCCGCGATCGTGATCGTGGCACTGCTGGTGCGGGACTGGTACGGCGACGCCGGGCCGGCGACGTACGCGACGGCGATCGCGGTGATGCTGGTGATCTCCTTCGTCGCGATCGGGGTCGCCCCGCGCACCATCGGGCGCCAGCACAACGAACGGGTCGCGCTGCTCGCCGCCGCGCCGGTCTTCGCGGTGACCACCGTGCTCGGCCCGATCCCGCAGCTGCTGATCCTGGTCGGCAACGCGCTGACGCCGGGTCGGGGGTTCCGCGAGGGGCCGTTCTCCACCGAGACCGAGCTGCGCGAGCTGGTCGACCTCGCCGAGGCGTCGAACGTCATCGAGGGCGACGAGCGCAGCATGATCCACTCGGTGCTGGAGCTGGGCGACACGGTGGCGCGCGAGGTGATGGTGCCGCGCGGAGACGTTCTCTTCGTCGAGCGTCACAAGAACATCCGCCAGACCCTCTCGCTCTTCCTGCGCAGCGGCTTCTCCCGGATGCCGGTCATCGACGAGAGCCTGGACCACATCGTCGGGATGGCCTACCTCAAGGACATCGTCAAGCGCGACTTCGACGCCCCTGAGGCGGAGTTCACCGAGCGCGTCGACGAGCTGATGCGGCCGGTGATGTGGGTGCCGGAGTCCAAGCCGGTCGACGACCTCCTCGCCGAGATGCAGCAGCGCCGCCAGCACGTGGCGGTCGTCGTCGACGAGTACGGCGGCACCGCCGGTGTCATCACGATCGAGGACATCCTGGAGGAGATCGTCGGCGAGATCACCGACGAGTACGACGTCGACGTGCACGAGCCCGTCCGTCTCGACGACGGCTCGTGGAGCGTGCCGGCACGGTTCCTGGTCGACGACCTGGAAGAGCTCTTCGGCTTCGACGTCGAGGAGGAGGACGTCGACTCCGTCGGCGGCCTGCTCGCCAAGCACCTGGGCGTGGTGCCCATCCCCGGATCGCAGGTCGAGGCCCATGGCCTGCGGTTCACCGCCGAACAGACCGCCGGTCGCCGCAACAAGCTCGGCACCGTGCGGATCACCCCCGTGGAGGAGGATCCCCATGACCGAGTCGACGTCTGAGCCGACGGAGCTCAGCACCGAGGACCGCAAGCTGGTGACGCTGGCGCGCGCCACCCGTGCCCGGACCGGCGCCGCCGAGGGTGCCGCGGTCCGCGACACCGACGGTCGCACGTACGCCGCGGCCACCGTGGCGCTGCCGTCGCTGCAGGTCTCCGCCGTCGGTGTCTGTGTGGCGATGGCTGTCGCGTCCGGCTCCCGAGGACTCGAGGCGGTGGTGCTGCTGACCGATGCCGGCGCGGCCGGTGACTCGGACCTGGCAGCGGTCCGCGACTTCGCGGGCGAGGGCGTGCCGGTGCTGGTCGGGGATGTGCGCGGGACGATCGGGCGTGCCTCCGTCTCCTGACATCCTTGACTTTCCTGCCGGGAAAGAGAATTCTCTTTCCCGATAGGAAAGTGAGGTGTGCGATGGGTGAGCAGCTGACGCCGGCCGAGGCGCAGGAGGCCCTTGCCGCAGTAGCGCGGGCGCAACGGCAGATCGCGGGCGAGGTGGGCCTGCCGCGGGTCTACTGGTGGGCGATGGCGGCGGCCTGGGTGGTTCTCGGCGTGCTGAACGAGGTGGGCCCGCGGGGGATCGGTGTGGTGGTGACGTTCCTGGTCGGTGCAGGCCACTCCGTCTTCGCCACGCGCTACCTCGACGGTCGGCGCCCCACCAGCGGCGTGCAGGTCAGTGCCGCCGTGGCGGGTGGTCGTACCCAGGTGGTGGTGATCGGCATGTTGCTGATGCTCGTTGCTCTCACCGTGGCGGCCGCGCTGGCGCTGGACGCCGACGGCACCGGCCACCCGGCGATCTGGGCCGGCGTGCTGGTCGGCGTCATCGTGGGCTTCGGGGGCCCGGAGATCCTCCGCGTCCTGCGGCGCTGGGCGCACGCATGACCGGTCGCTTCGACGAGCTCATCCATCCGAGCACCCGGTTGACCCTGGTCGCCACCCTCGCGGCGACCGACTGGGCGGAGTTCGCGTTCTTGCGCGAACGGCTCGGCCTCTCCGACTCGGCACTGTCCAAGCAGCTCGCCACCCTGGAGGAGGCGGGTTACGTCGCCACCGAACGTCGCCTCGACGGCAAGCGGCACCGGCTCAGGGCGAGGCTGACCGATGTCGGGCGCAAGGCGTTCGAGGGGCATGTCGCCGCGCTGCGAGCGATCGTGGGACCGGAGGTGGGTGGTTGACGGTTTCGAACCCCAGGGGTCGAGGCCGTAGCCGGGTCCGCCTCAGTCGAGCGGCAGCGTACCCAGCTCGATGGTGAGGTGGATCCCATCCTCGTCGCGGTAGGCAGTCAGCCCGGTCATGGTGGCCATGTCGACCTTCTTCTCGCGCATGTGCTGGAGGAGCTGGGCGAGCCCGAGGGCGAGGCGGGCCTGGGTGACGGGCTTGCTACGCCACTTGATCTGGTTGGCCTCGAAGTAGGGGGCTGCCTTCTCGGCGAGGTTGGCGATGGCGTCGCGCTCGGCGGCAGTGGACATAGGGGTCCTTCGAAGGATCGGTGCGATGGGTGGGGTTCGCGGAAGTTTATCTGGGACATGTCCTAGATCCGACCCCCGTCGGCCAGAGGCGAACGCAGGAGTAAGTTTACGTCCGTGAGCACTCCCTGGGGCCAGCACGAGGCGGCCGTCGAGCGACTCAAGGCCTCCTACGCCGCCATCCCCCTGGGCGCGCCGGTGCGGCTGGCGAAGCGCACCACGAACCTGTTCCGGGCACGCTCGGCGAGCGATGCCCCGGGGCTCGACGTGAGCGGTCTGACCGGCGTCATCGCGGTCGACCCCGAGGCGCGGACCGCCGACGTGCAGGGCATGTGCACCTACGAGGACCTCGTCGACGCGACCCTGCCGCACGGCCTCATTCCCTACGTGGTGCCGCAGCTGCGCACGATCACCCTCGGCGGCGCCGTCACCGGCCTGGGCATCGAGTCGACCAGCTTCCGCAACGGCCTGCCGCACGAGTCGGTGCTCGAGATGGACGTCTTCACCGGTGCCGGCGAGGTCGTCACGACCAAGCCCGGCGAGGATCTGTTCGACACCTTCCCCAACTCATACGGCTCGCTCGGCTACGCCACCCGGCTCAAGATCAAGCTGGAGAAGGTGCCGGGCTATGTCGCGCTGCGCCACGTCCGCTTCGACGACGCCGAGGTGATGGCCAAGACGATCAGCGCGATCGCCGAGTCCCAGGAGTACGACGGCCAGCAGGTGCACGGCCTGGACGGCGTCGCCTTCGCGCCGGGGGAGTATTACCTGACGCTGGCCAGGTTCACCGACCAGGCCGGTCCGACCAGTGACTACCACTCGGGACAGGCCGTCTTCTTCAAGTCGATCCAGCAGCGCACCACCGACATGCTGACGACGTACGACTACCTGTGGCGCTGGGACACCGACTGGTTCTGGTGCTCGGGTGCCTTCGGTGCGCAGAACCCGCGGATCCGCCGGTTCTGGCCCGAGCGCTTCCGTCGCAGCGATGTCTACATGAAGCTGCTCGGCCTCGACCGCCGCTTCGACATCGCCGACCGGCTGGACCGGCGTGCCGGCCGCCCGCTGCGTGAGCGGGTTGTCCAGGACATTGAGGTGCCGGTGGAGAACATCGGTGCGTTCCTGGAGTGGTTCGACGCCGAGATCGGGATGCGGCCGGTGTGGCTGTGCCCGCTGGTCGCCGGTCGGGCGTGGCCGTCCTACCCGCTGCGTCCGGGCAAGGTCTACGTCAACGCCGGCTTCTGGGGCACGGTGCACGTCGGCCCCGAGGCGGTCGATGCCCCCAAGAACCGTGCCATCGAGGCCAAGGTGCACGACCTCGACGGCCACAAGAGCCTCTACTCCGAGGCCTTCTACGACGAAGCGACGTTCAACGAGCTCTACGACGGCGTGAACCTCGCCCGGGTGAAGGCGATCTTCGACCCGGGCAATCGAATGACGAATCTCTACGACAAGGTGGTGAGGCGGCGATGAGCAAGCGCGGAATCGCGGAGATCATCAATGGCTTCTTCGATGGCGGCCTTCCGATCAAGCTCTCGGCGTACGACGGCTCGGTCGCAGGGGACACGACGTCGAGCTACGGCATGCGCATCCTCAACAAGCGGGGACTCTCCTACATCCTGACGGCCTCGGGCGACCTCGGTCTGGCTCGCGCCTACGTCAGCGGTGACCTCGAGATCGAGGGTACGCATCAGGGCGACCCCTACCCGCTCCTGAAGCTCATCGTCGGCGGCACCGACTTCGCGCGTCCGAGCGTCGCCGAGCTCGCGACGATCGTGAACACCCTCGGCATCGCCAACTTCGTGCCGCCGAAGCCGCCTCCCCACGAGCACCTGCCGGCCTGGCGCAACGCCGTGGAGGGTGTCCGTTCCGCCGGTCTCAGGGCGCTCAAGCGTCACACGCCCGAGCGGGACGCCGACGCGATCCACCACCACTACGACGTCTCGAACACCTTCTACGAGTACGTCCTGGGGCCCTCGATGGCCTACACCTGCGCCGTCTACCCCTCCGACGACGCCACCCTCGAGGACGCACAGGCCGAGAAGTTCGACCTGATCTGCCGCAAGCTCGGCCTCAAGGCGGGCGACCGGCTGCTCGACGTGGGCTGCGGCTGGGGTTCGATGGTCCGGCACGCCGCGAAGCACTACGGCGTCAAGGCGCTCGGCGTCACGCTCTCGCGCGAGCAGGCTGACTGGGCCGGCGAAGCGATCAAGCGCGACGGGCTCGACGACCTCGCCGAGGTGCGTTTCTCCGACTACCGCGACGTGGTCGAGCGGGACTTCGACGCGATCAGCTCGATCGGGATGACCGAGCACATCGGCGTGAAGAACTACCCGTCCTACTTCGGCTTCCTGCATGGACTGCTCAAGGATGACGGCCGCCTGCTCAACCACACGATCACGCGCAACGACAACACCAACAACGGCGGTGCCGGCGCGTTCATCGACCGCTATGTCTTCCCCGACGGCGAGCTCGCCGGCTCCGGCACGATCGTCGCGGCCGCCGAGGACGCGGGGTTCGAGCTGCAGCACCACGAGAACTTCCGTCGCCACTACGCGCGGACGCTCGCGGGCTGGAACAAGAACCTCGTGGATAACTGGGACGCCTGCGTCGCCGAGACCGACCTCGGAACCGCCAAGGTGTGGGGCCTCTACATGGCTGGCTCGCGGGTCGGCTTCGAGCACAACGAGATCCAGCTGCACCACACCCTCCTGACCAAGACGGTGGATGGCCGCACGACCTACCCGATGCGCCACGACTTCGGTGTCTGAGCCGATGGTGTGAGCGTCAGCGAGGCCCCGGCGCCGCGCTGACACTCACAACTCGTCGGGTTCGATGAGGCCTCGCAGCCCCAGCGGTGCTGACGGATGAAGCCGCAGCGCCGCCAGGCCCTAGGCTTGACCCGATGAGCACGCGGGCCCGAACGTACGATGCGCAGGTTCTGCGCCGTGAGCAGCTGAGCGATCACTTCGTGCGGGTCGTCCTCGGTGGGGACGGGCCGGCAGGCTTCGCCTCGACCGGGATCCCCGACGAGTGGGTCGGGCTGGTGGTGCCCGGACAGTTCCAGAGCCGCTACTACACGGTGCGCTCCTGGGACCCGGCAGCCGGTGGCGCGGGGGAGCTGACGCTCGACATCGTCGTGCACGAGGTCGGCCTGGTCACCGAGTGGGCGCGACTGGCCGGCGACAGCATCGTTGGCCAGACCGTGACGGTCAGCGAGCCCAAGGGCTCCTTCGCGCTGCCGCAGGATGCCGGCTGGCTGCTGCTGGTCGGCGACCTGACGGCGCTGCCCGCGATGGCGCGGATCGCCGAGACCAGCGCCCTGCCCACGCGGCTGTGGGTGGAGGCTCCCGACCCGGTGGAGGGCTACCTGCCCGAGGGGACCGACGTGCGTTGGTCGACCCCGCCAGGCGACGGCGCCTCATCGCTGGCCCAGGTGGTCGAGGGCATCGACTGGCCCGAGGGCGACGGCTATTTCTGGATGGCCGGCGAGTCCTCGCAGATGCGCGCCATCCGCAAGCACCTGATGCGCGAGGTGCGGCTGCCCTCGACGGCGTACGACGTGATGGGATATTGGCGCGGCGGTGCCGTCCGGCAGCCACGCGCGGTGGACCCGGGCCCGATCTACCGGGCCGGCAAGGCGGCGGGCAAGTCCGACGCGGAGATCTGGGCGGACTTCGACCAGGCAGCAAGCGACCAGGCTGGGGAGCAGTAGTAGTGAGCACGTATCGCAGTGGGTTCGCATCCTTCGTGGGCCGTCCCAACGCCGGCAAGTCGACGCTGACCAACGCGTTGGTGGGGCGCAAGGTGGCGATCACCTCCGACAAGCCGCAGACCACCCGGACGGTGGTGCGCGGCATCGTGCACCGCGAGGACGGTCAGCTCATCCTGGTCGACACCCCCGGTCTGCACCGGCCGCGGACCCTCCTCGGCGAGCGGCTCAACGACCTGGTCGAGGCCACCTGGACCGAGGTCGACGTCGTCGCGATGTGCTTCCCGGCCAACGAGAAGGTCGGTCCCGGTGACAAGCACATCGCCGCCAACCTGGCCAAGCTGAAGAAGGGCATCACCAGGGTCGCCGTCGTGACCAAGACCGACCTGGCCAGCCCTGACCGGATCGCCGAGCACCTGCTCGACATCGCCGCGGTGGGCCACGAGCTCGGGATCGAGTGGGCCGAGATCGTGCCGGTCTCCAGCGTCAGCGGAGACCAGGTCGCCCTGCTGGCCGACCTGCTGCTGGCTCGGCTGCCGGAGGGCCCGCCGCTCTACCCCGAGGGCGAGCTCACGGACAGCCCGGACGAGATCCTGGTCGCAGAGCTGATCCGCGAGGCGGCGCTCGACGGCGTACGTGACGAGCTGCCGCACTCGATCGCCGTGGTGGTCGAGGAGATGGGGATGCGCGAGGGTCGGCCCGAGGACAAGCCTCTGCTGGACGTCCACGCCAACCTCTACGTCGAGCGCGACTCCCAGAAGGGCATCGTGATCGGGCACAAGGGCAGTCGGCTCAAGGACGTCGGCAAGCGGGCGCGCCTGCAGATCTCCGAGCTGCTCGGCGTCCCGGTCTACCTCGACCTGCACGTGAAGATCGCCAAGGACTGGCAGCGGGACCCGCGACAGCTGCGCAAGCTCGGCTTCTAGCCCGAGGAGTCACTTTCCGCGGGTCGAGTGTCCACGGACGTGGACACTCGACCCGCGGAAAGTGACCTCTCAACCGTTGCTTGCCTGAGGTGTAGGCGTGCAACGCAGCGGACGCTCCGCCTAGCCCTCAGGCGCCCAGCAGATGCCGTAGGTCTGGCCGGTAGCCCACTGCTCGGCCGTCGGCCACTCGTAGCCCCAGCGGTAGTTGAGCGCGTCCGAGGCAACGTTCTGGCCGGCCGCCTGGCACGGCTTCTGGCCGGCCTCCTTGACCGCTGCCTCGCCGGGATACTTGCCGGCGGGCAGGTCGACGGTCTTCAGCGCCTTCCAGGAGTGCTTGGCCCGGCATGGCACGCGGGTGAAGCCGCTGGTGCCGGGCTGCGCGGTGCCGCACATCGCCCAGTCGCCCGCGTGGTCAGAGCCGAGCACGCCGTTCAGCGAGCCCGTCATCGTCGCCAGCTGCTGGTCGCCGTCGAGTGCGATGACGTCACAGCGGTACCAGTCCGCGCCGGTCGCCGCCTGCGCGACGGTCGGGGTGAACCACACCCCGCGCAGCATGCTCAACCGCAGCTTCTCCTGATCCCCGCCCAGGTACGCCGGAAGCGCCGCCGGGCACTTCTTGGCGACCTGCGCCTGCACCCGTGTGGAGTCCACCGCCGCGAGGTGACCGTCGACTGCTGTTGCGAGCATGCCGACGGCGTACGTCTGGGCGGTGTGGGGGCCGCTGCACGGCACCGAGGTGTCGCCGTCGGGCAGCGTCGGTGCGACGGCCTGCTGGTAGGTGAGGTTGTCGCAGCCGGAGGCGGCGGGCCGAGGGGCGGCCGAGGCGACCGGCGGCGGTGCCGAGGAGACGGGCGCCTTCGGTGCGTCGTTGCCGCCGCAGGCCGCCAGAGCCGTCGCCAGGCCGGCGATCACGACGAGCACCAGCATCCGGTGGAGGCGGTGGAGGCGGCGGTGGACGCCAACGACGACGCCGGGCACCTCGGCCCTGCGGTCGCGGGTCACGTCGTCGTCCTCGCCCAGCACACCGAGCGCCGGTTGCCGGCCTGCCACTCCTGCTCGCCGAACCAGGTGTAGCCGAAGTCGTAGCTGGCGGGGTAGCCGAGCCAGGCGTCGATCGACTCCGCGCAGTAGGACTTGGTCTTGGCCTTCGCGGCGGTGTCGCCGGGGTACTTGGCGTCGGCTTCGCCGAGCTTGATCGTGGTGGCAGCGCGCCAGTCGTGCGACATCGAGCACGGCACCTTGGTCCCGGTGTCGACCGACCTGCCCTTCGCGCAGGCCATCCAGTGGTCGTCGCCGCGGCCCTGGAGCAGGCCCTTGGTGCTGGTCGGCAGGTCGACGTAGGAGTGCTGGCTGGCGGATCCGCCGAGCACGTCGCAGCGGTACCAGCGGGCGCCGGCTGCCCACGCGTCCTGGGTCGGGCGGAACCAGACCCAGGTCAGCAGCGAGCGCATCGCGGTGCTCTCGTCGGTGCCGAGGTAGGTCGGGAAGGCCTTCGCGCAGGTGGCGTAGGCCCAGGAGTCGAGAGCGGGATCGTCGTAGCCGGACTTCGCGAACCGGCTCGGCAGCGCACCCACCGCGAACGTCTCGGCATCGTGGGTCTCGCTGCAGGCGATCGGAGCGTTGCCGTTGCTCTTCCCGGCGACCTGGGCGTCGCTCAGCATCCGGCACACGCCGGTCGCCGGCGGGGTGGTGGAGACCGCGGCACCCTGCGCCCGACCGCCCCCGCACGCGGTGGCGGTCATCAGGACAGCCACGGCGAGGGCGAGCATGCGGATCACGGGGCCCAAGGCTAATGGTCGGGCGAAGAGCCCGGAAAAGGGCGAGGTCGAGGACCGCTCAGGCGGCTGCGGCGCCGAGTGCGCTGCGCAGGTCGCGCAGGATGCGACTGAGGAGCCGGGAGACCTGCATCTGGGTCACGCCGAGCTCCGCGCCGATCTCCTCCTGGGTCTGGTCCTCGAAGAAGCGCAGGTAGATGATCCGCTTGTCGCGCTCGGGCAACTCCTTGATCACAGGAGCGAGCGCGGTGCGCGCCTCGGCGGCATCGAGGTCGCGTACGTCGGCGGCCTCGTCGGGGAGCAGGTCGCCCACAGTAGCGGCCCCGTCATGGGAGACCGGCTGGTCGAGCGACGTCGGGGTGAAACAGCCGAAGGCGACGATGGCCTCGTCGTACTCGGCCGGGGAGATGTGCATCGTGTCCCGGATCTGACCGTCGCTCGGCTCGTGGCCCAGCTCCTGGGTGAGGTCCTCGATGCAGCGGTTGACCCGCCACTGCAGCTCCTGGACGCGGCGCGGCGGGCGCACCGTCCAGCTGTGGTCGCGGAAGTGGCGCTGCAGCTCACCGCGAATGGTGGGCACCGCGTAGGTCAGCAGGTCCTTGCCCATCGTCGGGTCGAACCGGTAGACCGCCTTGACCAGGCCTTCGTAGGCGGCCTGCTGCAGGTCCTCCATCGGGACGCCGCGGCGGCGATAGCGCGAGGCGACCGCCTCGGCCACGCCGCGGTTGATCAGGATGATCTGGTCGAGCAGCCGCTGGCGCTCGTCATCGGTCACGGCGGTCTGCACGCCCTGGAGCAGTGCGTCGGTGCTGCTCGCCCGCTCGGCGCGCGTGATGCCGCGGTCGCCGTCGAGCCGTAGGGGTGCTTCCTCGTCCGATCTGCGGCCATCTGTCAACGGTGCTGCCATGTCCAGCCTCCATCCCGAGTAGGCGGTGGTCGTGCAGTTCCCTTCGAACCTAGCCGATACCCCACCCGGCACACGACCCCCGCACGGAGGCGGGGTGTCGTGGCGGGCGGGGTCGCACGGGCTACCGGATCAGACCGCTGCCTCGAGCGCGGCGAACTCCTCGTCGGTGAGCTTCACCTCGGCGGCGGCCAGGTTGTCCTCGAGGTGGGCGACGCTGGACGTGCCGGGGATCGGCAGCATCACCGGCGAGCGGCGCAGCAGCCAGGCCAGCGCGAGCTGGGACGGCGTGGCGCCCTTGTCCGCGGCGATCTCGGTGAGCGGGCTGCCTTCCTTGGACAGCTCGCCGGTGGCCAGCGGGAACCACGGGATGAAGCCGATCCCGTTCTCCTCCGCGTGGTCGAGCAGACTCTCCGCCGAGCGGTTGGCAAGGTTGTAGAGGTTCTGCACCGTCGCGATGGTGGCGACCTTCGAGGCGGTCTCGACCTCCTCGACGGAGACCTCGGAGAGGCCGATGTGGCGGATCTTGCCCTCCTCCTGCAGCTTGGCCAGCTCGCCGACCTGGTCCTCGAGCGGGACCTCGGGGTCGATCCGGTGCAGCTGGAAGAGGCCGATCTGCTCGAGACCGAGGTTGCGCAGCGAGAGCTCGGCCTGCTGGCGCAGGTAGGCGGGGCGGCCGACGGGCGTCCAGATGTTGGGGCCCTGCCGGGTGAGGCCGGCCTTGGTCGCGATCACGATGTCGTCGGCGTACGGCGCGAGCGCCTTCTTGATCAACTGCTCGGCGACCACCGGGCCGTAGGAGTCAGCGGTGTCGATGAAGTTCACCCCGAGCTCGACGGCCCGCCGCAGCACCCGCACCGCCTCGTCGGGATCCTTGGGGTCGCCCCAGACACCTGGACCGGTGAGCTGCATCGAGCCGAATCCGAGCCGGTGGACGGTGAGGTCGCCGATGGTGAATGTGCCGCTTGCGGCGATGGGAGTGGTGGTCATCACGCTGCTCCTTCGAAGGGTGGTCGTGGTCAGTCGCAGAGCAGGGCGGACAGGGTGCCACCGAGCTCGTAGGCGGCCTCGCGGTGGGTGTCGTCGAGGTCTCCGAGGATCTCCAACACCGGCGCGGCCTGTTTCCATGCCAGCGCCTGGACGATGCTCTGCACGGACCGGACCGCCCCGGTGGTGTCGTAGCGACCATGTACCCACAGGCCGTAGGGCTTGCGCCCGCCGCTGGCCTCTCGGGCGCTGCCGTCGTCGCTGAGCGCGCCGCCAGCCTGGAGGAAGATGGTGTCGAAGAAGTGCTTGAGGGCGCCGGACATGTATCCGAAGTTGGCCGACGTGCCGAGCAGGTAGCCGTCCGCAGTCAGGACGTCCTCCGCGCTCGCCTCCAGGGCGGGGCGGACCACCACCTCGACGCCGGAGATGGCGTCGTCGCGGGCGCCGGCGACGACAGCTTCGGCGAGCGCCTGCGTCGTCGGTGTGGGGGAGTGATGCACGACGAGCAGGCGCGCCACCCGCTCAGTCCTCCGACAGACTCTTGCCGGTGATGACGTCGGCCTTGATCTGCAGCCACAGGGGCCGTACGCCGGCGGCCCAGGAACGCAGCGCCTTCACCTCGGCGGGGACGTCCTCGTCGTGGTAGAACGCCGTGGCGCGGCCGTGGACGACGACGCTCCAGCCCACGTGCGTGCCGGGGTCGAGATCGTCGATCTCGATAGCGACCTGGCTCTCGTCGGTCTGCTCGGCGATCGAGGAGTGCGCGGTCGTGCGCATCCACAGGGCGCCGTCGTAGGTCACGTAGTTGACCGGCAGGAGCTCGGGCCCGGTGCTGGTGTTCCAGGCGATCCGAGCCAGGTCGCGGCTCTGCAGCCGTCCCCAGCACTCGTCTTCGGTCAGGTCCGCGAGGTGTCGTCCCATGCGGCCAGTGTGGCAGAGCGGGCACCGCGATCCCAGGGTCCTGGGTCGGGCGCTCGGTCAGCCCCGGCGTCGGGTCAGTGCAGCCGGCGACGCAGCTCCACCTGTACGCCCGCGATCCGGCTGCCCAGCCGATCGAGGATGCCGACCACGTGGGTGGCGCTGACCGGGACCGAGGACTGGGCGACCCGTACGCGCGGACGGTCGACCTCGATCCAGCTCAGCAGGTCGCTGAGCATCAGCAGGCCGAGCCGGTTGCCTCGGTGCGCCGGCTCGACGAGTACGTCGCCGTTCACGGCGTGCTCCGGCGCGGCATCGGCGACGGAGAGCTGGGCGGTACCCGCTGGCGCGCCGTTGATCAGATGGCGCGCGCGGATCCGGAAGACGGTCGTCCCCTCGACGTCCTCGCTCTCGCGCAGCAGTTGGTAGGAGGCGCCGTAGGAGAGCGCGTCCTCGGTGATGCGACGTCGTCGCTGGGCGGTCGCGCCCAGCTCGATGCGACGTACGGTGCTGGGGGCGGCGCGCTCACCGAACCCGCGTCGCCACAAGAACTCCTCGGCCTCGGACGCCTCCCAGACCGTCGCCGCGACGACACGGTGTCCGCGCTCCGCCGCCCTGGCGATGGCCAGGGAGAGCAGTTCGCGACCGAGGCCGGTGGCCCGCTGCTCGGTCGCCACCGATCCGTGCACCACGGCGACGACGTCGCCAGGCTCGAGGGTCGCCCCGTCCACGCCGTCCCCGGCGGCCGCCGCGTCCTCGGCGTACTCGGGGTCCTCGGCGTCGGCGGGGGCATCTGCGCCCGACTCGGGTGTCGGTTCCTCGCCCGAACCGCCGGTGAGGGTGACCCAGCCGACGGGGCGAGCGAGGGCACGACCACGCGGCCCGGCGACCCACAGCCCGCTGCTGAGCGTGCGGAGCTTGGTGAGCAGGGCCGGTCCGGAGACCGCGGCGACGTCGCGGCCGGCTGCGATCAGCTCGGCCCGGTCCAGCATCGCCAGCCGGTTCGCCAGGTCGGGGGTGAGCGCGGCGAGATCGACCTCGACGATCTCGTAGGGGTCCTCGGCAGGCTCCTCGATCGGCTCGGCGGCGCCGTCCACGGCGCTCGTCCCTCCAGCACCCTCGGTGAACCCTCCAGCCTCAGCGCCGGCGTCGGCCTCCTCCTCGGGGACGTGGTCGATCAGGGCGACGGGGGCGTTGCTGCGGGCACGGAGCCGGCTCGACGCACGCGCGAAGAAGTTCACGATGCGGGGCATCGGCCGATGTGACCACGATCTGTGGGGTAACGTAGGTTTCGTCATGATGAGCGCGCTGCTTCTTCTTAGCTGCCGCGGCGAGGTCTGAGAGCCGGACCCCTCGCCGCGGAGGTTCGTGCGTGCGCCGGCACCCGATTCCAGCTGAGCGAGAGACCATGACCAACCTGAGCAACGCCCACAACTTCCAGAAGTCGTCGCCGATGCCGTTCGGCCGCTACACCGCGTTCGTGCCCGTCGACGTACCTGACCGGACCTGGCCGACCAAGAAGATCACCCACGCCCCGCGTTGGCTCTCCACCGATCTGCGCGACGGCAACCAGGCGCTGATCGACCCGATGACGCCGGCCCGCAAGCTGACCATGTTCGAGCTGCTGGTCAAGATGGGCTACAAGGAGATCGAGGTCGGCTTCCCGAGCGCCAGCCAGACCGACTTCGACTTCGTGCGCAAGCTCATCGAGGAGGACCGCATCCCCGATGACGTCCAGATCTCGGTGCTGACCCAGGCCCGCGAGGACCTGATCGAGCGCACCGCCGAGTCGCTGGCGGGTGCGCCGCGCGCGAGCATCCACCTCTACAACGCGACCGCCGAGCTCTTCCGCCGGGTCGTCTTCGGCGTCAGCGCCGCCGAGTGCATCGGGATCGCCACGCGCGGCACCGAGCTCGTGATGAAGTACGCCGAGAAGTACGTCGGCGACATCGTCGGCACCGGGGACTTCGGCTATCAGTACAGCCCGGAGATCTTCACCCAGACCGACACCGACTACGCGCTCGAGGTCTGCGAGCGGGTCTCGGACGTGTGGCAGCCGGAGCCCGGCCGCGAGATCATCCTCAACCTGCCGGCGACCGTCGAGATGTCGACGCCCAACACCTACGCCGACCAGATCGAGTACTTCTCCCGCGGTCTCACCCGTCGCGACGTCTCGGCGATCTCGCTCCACCCCCACAACGACCGCGGCACCGCTGTCGCCGCGACCGAGCTGGGCCTGATGGCCGGCGCCGACCGGGTCGAGGGCTGTCTGTTCGGGCACGGCGAGCGCACCGGCAACGTGGACCTGGTCACCCTCGGGATGAACCTGTTCAGCCAGGGCATCGACCCGCAGATCGACTTCTCCGACATCGACGAGATCCGTCGCTCGGTCGAGTACGCCACCAACCTGCCGGTCCACCCGCGCCACCCCTACGCGGGCGACCTGGTCTACACGGCGTTCTCCGGCTCCCACCAGGACGCCATCAAGAAGGGCCTGGAGGACCTCGACCGGATCGCCGGGGAGCAGGGCAAGCCGGTGGGCGAGATCCCGTGGGAGGCGCCGTACCTGCCGATCGACCCGAAGGACGTGGGCCGCACCTACGAGGCGGTCATCCGGGTCAACAGCCAGTCCGGCAAGGGCGGCGTGGCCTACGTGCTGAAGGCCGAGCACAAGCTGGAGCTGCCGCGTCGCGCGCAGATCGAGTTCAGCCGGGTCATCCAGCAGCACACCGACGCCGAGGGCGGCGAGGTCAGCTCGGACAAGATCTGGGACATCTTCCGCGCCGAGTACCTCGAGAAGGACGCCCCGCTCAAGCTCAACTCGGTGCACACCTCCTCCGCGGCCGGAGAGAAGGACGCGCTGACGGTCAACGTCTACGTCGAGGACCAGCTGCGCACGCTCGAGGGCTCGGGCAACGGCCCGATCGCGGCGTTCGTGGACGCGCTCAACAGCGTCCGGGACGACTGGGACATCCGCGTCCTCGACTATGCCGAGCACGCGCTCTCCTCGGGCGGCGACGCGGTCGCGGCCGCCTACGTGGAATGCTCGATCGACGGCGCCATCTACTGGGGCGTCGGCATCGACGCCAACATCGTCACCGCCTCGCTCAAGGCTGTTATCAGCGCCGTCAACCGCGCCGGCTGAGTCGGGGATTTCGCAGGCTTCAGTCCGGGATCGTGCAGGTAGGAATGCCTGCACGATCCCGGACTCATTGCTGCGAAAGTCACGAATCGGCGAGGACCAGCTTGGCGTGATACTCGCGGTGGTGGTCGGTCGCGGTGGTGTGCACGACCCGGTAGCCGTGCGGCCGCAGCCCGGGGGTGGCATACATCTGGTCGATCGGCAGGATGCGGTGGCACTGCTGCTGCGTCGCCACCAGGCTGGTCATCCCGGCATGGGTGAAGGCACAGGCCGGGGTCCACTCGGCGTTGAAGTCGCCGGCGACGACGACCTGCCAGTCCGGGTGCTCGCGGCGCAGCCGCTTGACCCGGGCGACCTCGAGACCCAGCGAGATCCGGCGCCAGGGCCCGACCGTGAGTCGAGGGTTGTGCACCGGGATGACGGCGACGATGGCACCGGTGGTCCGATCGGCCAGGACCGGGATGGGCAGGCGGATGCGCTGGCCGTGCACGTAGCGGATGGTGAGTGACTCCTGGTCGAGGAGGCGGAACGCCGTACGCCGGTAGAAGACCACGTTGTCGATGGTGTTGCCGCCGTCAACCAGCGCCCAGGTACTGCCACCGAGGTGGCGGAAGTCGCGGCGCTGGTCGGGTGCCGTCTCGGCGAGCACGCCGAGGTCGACGTGGGCGCGGCGCAGGTGCGCGATGTTCGTCCGCATCCGGGAGTCGGCGGTGGCACGCGCCCGCCGGTCGTGGTTGGAGCGCAGCGCGTTCATCCAGAAGAACTCCCGCACCTGGCGCTGGATGGTTGCGGGCTGTGCCGGCGCGACGGCGGGCGGAGGAGGCGGCACGCTGTCGTCGACGGGTGCGGGCTCGGCGGCCGCGGTGAGCGGGATGACGGCGAGGAACGCCGTGAGCACGGCGGTGCGGATCGTCGTACGCCGGAGGTCCATGGTGCTCTAGATCGAACACGGACCGGGTGACCTGAGGGTGGCGGCTCTCAGTCTTTCGAGCGAACCGCTTGCCGCAGCTGGGTGGCAGAGTTGCGGATCACGTCGCGGATCAGCTCGGTCGTGCGCGGGTCGTCCAAGGCGCCGTCGACGATGCGGAGCACGGTGTTGGCGATCATCTGCACGATCTCGTCGTGGAACGGGACATAGCGCAGCTTGCCGGTGGTCGGGTCGTTGCGGACGAGGTCGAGCACCATGGCCTCGAGCTCGTCCCTGTTCTCGTCGAGGGCCGCCTTGACGTTGGCCGCGTAGGTGCCCTCCTGAAGGACGTCGATGACCTCGTCGAGGACCGCCACGGTGATCGGTCGCTTGATGGTGTCGATGATCGGCCCGGAGAAGTGGTTGATCGTCTGCACCGTGATCCGGTCGCCGAAGACGTTGTCGGTGCGGTCGGCGGCGCGGGCGAACCTGGCCAGGGCGATCAGGATGCCGAACCACAGCGGCGCGCCGACCAGCAGCGGCACCAGGGCGATCGCCTCCCACCAGTGCCTGCGCAGGTAGCGCCAGCCGATCCGGAAGCGCAGCCACCGCCAGGAGATGGCCAGGAGGAACAGTGCGCAGATGATCGCGTCGGTGTAGCGGAGCCAGGAGGGACGCCACGCCAGCAGCAGGATGCCGGTGGCGAGCGAGATCCACGAGACGATCACCAGCGCCCAGTCGATCGGGCTCGCAGGGCGGCGGTACTCCGGTGCGTTGGCGGAGACCGGGGTGGCACTCGGCCGTGCGGCTGTCATGGCCGCACAATAGGAGACGTGCCCCTCTACCGCGACGATGCGATCGTGTTGCGCACCCACAAGCTGGGTGAGGCCGACCGCATCATCACCCTGCTGACCCGTCAGCACGGTCGCGTGCGTGCGGTCGCCAAGGGCGTTCGGCGTACGACGTCGAAGTTCGGCTCGCGACTGGAGCCGTTCACCCATGTCGACCTGCAGATCGCCGAGGGCCGCAACCTCGACACGATCACCCAGGCCGAGACGGTCGATCTCTTCCATGCCGGCATCGGGCTCGACTACGACCGCTACACCGCCGGCACGGTGATGCTGGAGACCGCGGAGCGCCTGGCCACCGAGGAGCGGGAGCCGTCGGTGCAGCAGTACCTGCTGCTGGTCGGGGCGCTGCGCGCCCTGGCGGCAGGCGACGGCAGGCTCCCCGGCCAGGTGCTGGACTCCTACCTGCTGCGCTCGCTCGCCGTCGCCGGCTACGCACCCTCCTTCGAGCACTGTGCCCGCTGCGGCGTGGAGGGTCCGCACCGCTGGTTCAGCCCGTCGATGGGTGGCGCCGTGTGCACCACCTGCCGAGTGCCCGGCTCGGCCTCACCCGCTGCGGAGACGCTCAGCCTGCTCGGCGCGCTGCTGTCCGGTGACTGGGAGGTCGTGGCCGCCAGCGACGAGCGGCACCGGCGCGAGGCCAGCGGCCTGGTGGCCGCCTATCTGGCCTGGCACCTGGAGCGGGGCCTGCGTTCGCTGGAGTATGTGGAACGCTAGGTCGCTGTGAGTCACCGCCAGCCGACCCCGCATCCCTCCGGCGCCACCCCGCCCCCGATCCCGCGGGACCTGGTCCCGCGGCACGTCGCGGTGATCATGGACGGCAACGGCCGCTGGGCCAAGGAGCGCGGGCTGCCGCGCACCCGCGGTCACGAAGCGGGTGAGTCGAGTCTCTTCGACGTGGTCGAGGGCGCGATCGAGCTCGGCGTGAAGGCGATCAGCGCCTATGCGTTCTCCACCGAGAACTGGTCGCGCAGCCCCGACGAGGTGAGGTTCCTGATGGGCTTCAACCGCGACGTGATCCGGCGACGGCGCGACGAGATGAACGAGCTGGGCGTGCGGGTGCGATGGGCGGGCCGCGCACCGCGGTTGTGGCGGTCGGTGATCAAGGAGCTGCAGGTCGCCGAGGAGATGACCAAGAATAACGACGTGTGCACGCTGACGATGTGCGTCAACTACGGCGGGCGCTCTGAGTTGATCGATGCCACCCGACGCATCGCCGCCGACGTCGCGGCCGGTCGCCTCAAGGCGGACAAGGTCGATGAGAAGGTCTTCGCCCGCTATCTCTACGTACCCGAGCTGGCCGAGGCTGACCTGATCTGGCGCACCAGCGGTGAGCAGCGGCTCTCCAACTTCATGCTCTGGCAGGCGGCCTACAGCGAGCTCGTCTTCACCGATGTGCTCTGGCCCGACGTGGACAGGCGCCATCTCTGGGCGGCCTGCGAGACCTACGCCCGCCGCGATCGACGGTACGGCGGGGCCCTGCCCAACGACGCGCCTCCTGTTTGACAGAAGTGAGAATCATTCTCATTATTGGAGTGTGCAGCCGCTTCGCCTCGTCGCCGTCCTCTCCGTCGCCCTGATCTCCCTCGCCGGTCTCACGGCGTGCGGCTCGGGGCCGACGAGCAGCAAGGACGTCGTCGAGGTCGTTGCCGGCGAGAACTTCTGGGGCGACGTGGTCAGCCAGGTCGGTGGCTCGCACGTCAAGGTCACCTCGATCATCAGCAACCCCGACGACGACCCGCACGAGTACGAGTCCTCGGACCGCAACGCCATCGCGATCGCCACCGCGCGGCTGGTGGTGCGCAACGGCCTCGGCTACGACGACTTCCTGACCAAGCTGGTCTCAGCATCCGGCGCGCACCCGAAGGTGCTGACGGTGGCCGACGTTCTCGGCGTCACGGGCGCCGACGCCAACCCGCACCTGTGGTACGACGCGCCGTGGCTGCCCGAGGTCGCCGAGGCCGTCGCGACCGAGCTGGGCGAGCTCGACCCGGCCAACAAGGCCGAGTTCGAGGCCAACGCGAAGACGTTCACGCAGAGCCTCGCGCCCCTGCTGGGCGTCATCGGCCAGATCAGGAGCCAGTACGCCGGCACCCCGATCGCCTACACCGAGCGCGTCCCCGGCTACCTCGTCCAGGCAGCCGGCCTGACCCTCGGGATCCCCGCCAGCTTCGCGCAGTCGGTCGAGGACGGGAGCGACCCCAGCCCGCACGACACGGTGGCGTTCAACGACGCGATCAAGAACGGTACGGTCAAGGTGCTGCTCTACAACGCGCAGGTGACCGATGCGCAGACGACCGAGATCAAGCGGCTGGCCACCGATTCCGGCGTACCGATCGTCGGGGTGACCGAGACGATGCCGCCGTCCTACCACCACCTGCAGGACTGGCAGCTCGCCCAGGCCAAGGCCCTGCTCGAGGCGCTCCAGAAGGCGAGTCGATGAGTCAACGACCGGCGATCCAGCTCGATCACGCGGCCCTGCGCCGTGGCGACCGCCTCCTGTGGCGGGACCTGACGCTCGACATCGAGGCGGGGGAGTTCGTCGCCATCCTCGGGCCCAACGGCGCCGGCAAGTCGACGCTGCTCAAGGTGCTGCTCGGTCTGCTCCCGCTGAGTGAGGGGCATGCCCTGGTCGCCGGCAAGGCGCCGCGTCGCGGTAGTGCGGAGGTGGGCTACGTGCCGCAGCAGAAGGGCTTCGACACCGACCTCGGTGCCCGCGGTCGTGACCTCGTCACGCTCGGTGTCGACGGTCACCGCTTCGGTCCGCTAGGGGCAGCGGGCCGGGCGGCGCGGGTGGAGGCGGCCATCACGGCGGTCGGGGCGAAGGCCTACGCCGACCGGCCCATCGGTCGGCTCTCGGGCGGCGAGCAGCAGCGGCTGCGGATCGCCCAGGCGCTCGTCGGCGACCCGTCGGTGCTGCTGTGCGACGAGCCCCTGCTCTCCCTCGACCTCAATCACCAGCGCGGCGTGGTCGAGCTGCTCGACAGGCGCCGTCGCGAGGCCGGTACGGCGGTGCTGATGGTGACCCACGAGATCAACCCGGTGCTGCCCTACGTCAACCGCGTCATCTACCTCGTCGACGGCCGCGTCGCCGTCGGCAAGCCCGACGAGGTGCTCACCAGCGCCCGGCTCTCCAGCCTCTACGGCACCCGGGTCGACGTACTGCGCGTGCGTGACCGGATCGTGGTCCTCGGCGCGGAGACCGAGCCACACCACGACCACGACCACTTCCATGACAGCGACGCGGGGGAGTGGCACGCGCAGTGAACGACATCTGGACCTACCTGCACTATCCGTTCGCCCAGCACGCCCTGATCGCGGCGACCCTCGTGGCGCTGGTCAGCGGCCTGATCGCTCCGTTCGTCGCTGCCCGGGACATGGCCTTCGCCGTGCACGGCAGCGCGGAGCTGGCGTTCCCGACGGCGGTCGCGGGCCTCCTGCTCTTCGACGACGCGCTCACCGGTGCGCTGCTCGGCTCCGTGCTCGTCGCGATCGCCATCGCCCTGCTCGGCAGCAGACGCGGTGACGGCAACACCGCGATCGGCGTCATCCTCGCCTTCGGCCTGGGCCTCGGCGTGTTCCTGCTGAGCTTCTACCACGGGTACGCCAGCCAGGCGACGAACATCCTCTTCGGCTCGATCGTCGCCGTCACGGGTCGCGACCTGGCCGTGCTCGGCGTGGTTGCCGCCGTGGTGAGCCTGCTCGTGCTGGTGGTCTACCGGCCGCTGTTCTTCTCCTCGGTGGACCCCGAGGTCGCCGAGGCCCGCGGCGTCCCGGTCCGCATCCTGGGGCTCCTCTTCGTGCTCATGCTCACCGTCACCGTCACCGAGGTGGCGCAGGTCGTCGGCACCCTGCTGGTGCTTAGCCTGGCGATCACGCCGGCGGCGGCAGCACGATGCTGGACGGCGGCGCCGTTATTGGTGACCGGCCTCTCGGTGCTCTTCGCGCTGCTGGCCGCGGACGGTGGGTTCCTGCTCTCGCTGGCCTTCGTCGACTCCGGGGTGAAGGCGAGCGTGTTCATCACCTTCATCAGCTTCGGCCTCTACGTCGTGGCTCGCGTGGCCGCCGTGGTGCGGAGGGTCTAGCCGCCGAGTCTGCAGAAATGGCGCCTGTGTTTGCAGATGTGGCGCATCCGTCGCGCACGGGGCCGAGCGGGCACGCCGCATGTACCGACTCGGCGCCCATTTCTGCAAGGTCGGCTACTTGGCGGCGCACTCCGCGCAGGTGCCGAAGATCTCCACGGTGTGGTCGACGTCGACGTACCCGGCATCCTTCGCCACCTGCGCGGCCCACGCCTCGACGGCCTTGCCCTCGACGTCGACAGCCTTGCCGCAGCGGCGGCAGACCAGGTGGTGATGGTGGTGGTCCGGGCCCTCGGCGGCCGACTCGCCGCACAGCCGGTAGGTGGTCTCGCCGCTCGCCGTACGGATGACGTCTGCCTCGCCGGTCTCGACCAGGCTCTGCAGGTGGCGGTAGACGGTGGCCAGGCCGACGGAGTCGCCGCCGGTGCGCAGGGTCGCGTAGACGTCCTGGGCGCTGTGGAAGCCGTCCAGGGTGCGCAGCGCGTCGCGAACCGCTCCGCCCTGCTTGGTCACACGCTGAGGTCGGGCCATGCCACCAGCGTAACTGGTAATCGTTATCGCGTACCGGCGATGCGAACGACAATGCGGTGCGCGGCCGCGGCGGCGGCTGGATAGGGTAGGGACGCGTCACAGCCGGTGGCGCACGCACCGCTATCGATAGGACCTCCCGTGGCAAAGCCGCCCGCATCCACCGTCGACCACGTCGTCTCCCTCGCCAAGCGTCGGGGCTTCGTCTACCCGTGCGGTGAGATCTACGGAGGCACCCGCAGCGCGTGGGACTACGGCCCGCTCGGCGTGGAGCTCAAGGAGAACATCAAGCGCCAGTGGTGGAAGTCCATGGTGCAGATGCGGGAGGACGTCGTCGGTCTCGACTCCAGCGTGATCCTGCCGCGGCAGACGTGGGAGGCCTCGGGTCACGTCGCGACCTTCAGCGACCCGCTGACCGAGTGCCAGAGCTGTCACAAGCGGTTCCGCTTCGATCACCTGCAGGAGGCGTACGCGGAGAAGAAGGGGATCGCTGACCCCGACACCGTCAACCCGGCCGACATCGCCTGCCCCAACTGCGGCACCCGTGGCGCCTGGACCGAGCCGCGCCAGTTCTCCGGCCTGCTCAAGACCTACCTCGGCGTGGTCGAGGACGAGTCCGGCCTGCACTACCTGCGGCCGGAGACCGCCCAGGGCATCTTCCTCAACTTCGCCAACGTGGTGACCTCGCAGCGGATGAAGCCTCCGTTCGGCATCGCGCAGATCGGCAAGTCCTTCCGCAACGAGATCACGCCGGGCAACTTCATCTTCCGCACCCGCGAGTTCGAGCAGATGGAGATGGAGTTCTTCGTCAAGCCGGGTGAGGACGAGGAGTGGCACCAGTACTGGATCGACACCCGGACCGCCTGGTACTACGACCTCGGCATCCGTCCGGAGAACCTGCGCCACTACGAGCACGCCAAGGAGAAGCTGTCCCACTACTCCAAGCGCACCGTCGACATCGAGTACAGGTTCAACTTCGCCGGCTCGGAGTGGGGCGAGCTCGAGGGCGTCGCCAACCGCACCGACTTCGACCTCTCGACGCACTCGAAGCACTCCGGTGTCGACCTGTCCTACTTCGACCAAGCCAGCAACGAGCGCTACACGCCGTACGTCATCGAGCCGGCGGCGGGCCTTTCGCGCAGCCTGATGACCTTCCTCGTCGACGCCTACACCGAGGACGAGGCGCCCAACACCAAGGGCGGCGTGGACAAGCGCGTCGTGCTGCGCCTGGACAAGCGGCTCGCGCCGGTCAAGGTCGCGGTGCTGCCGCTGAGCCGCAACGCCGACCTGTCGCCGAAGGCGAAGGACCTGGCGGCGGAGCTGCGCCGCAACTGGACCGTCGACTTCGACGACTCCGGAGCCATCGGCCGCCGCTACCGCCGTCAGGACGAGATCGGCACGCCGTTCTGCGTGACCGTCGACTTCGACACCCTCGAGGACCACGCCGTCACCGTGCGCGAGCGCGACACGATGGCCCAGGAGCGGGTTTCGCTGGACCGGATCGGCGCCTACTTCGCCGAGAAGTTCCTGGACTGAGGCGCTGGGCCGGGGGTGCATGATGTCCGCCATGGCTCGTCACGGACGCTCGCCCCGTCGCTCCCTCGGCCTCGCCGTGGGAGCACTCCTCCTGGCCGGTGCGACGCTGACCGCCTGCGGCGGCTCCTCGAACGACAACGGTGACGGCGCGACCGGGTCCGGCGCGGCCTCGGCGAGCGGCACCGCCACCACCGCCGGCTCCTACCCGACCGGAGTGCCCAGCGGGGTCAGCCTGACCTCGCCGGGCAAGGCGTTGCAGGTCGGGCAGAGCGCGACGGTGGCCTGGCAGCCGAGCCAGCAGCTGGTCGGCGTGCTCGACCTGACCGTCACCGCCATGCACAGCACCACGTTCGCGAAGTCCTTCAAGGGCTGGGAGCTGGACGACGCGACCAAGGCGAACGCGCCCTACTTCGTCACCGCGACCGTCCGCAACGCCGGTCAGAGCGATCTGGCCGGCCAGCCCGTCCCGCTCTACGGCTCGGCGGCCACGGGTGCCCTGGTGGAGGCGTCCACGTTCGCAACCGACTTCAAGCCGTGCGGCCCGAGCGTCCTGCCGACGCCGTTCCCGGCCGGCGCCAGCGCGAAGGTCTGCCTCGTCTACCTGGTGCCGCATGCCGGCAGCCTCGACGGGGTCAGCTTCCGGCCGACGGAGGCGTTCGATCCGATCACCTGGTCGGGCGAGGTGACGCCACTCGGCAAGGCGGGCGCCTCGTCGGGCACGCCCTCGAGCGGAGCCCCCAGCGGGCTGCCAACCTCGTCGCCGACAGCGGGCGGCAGCCCGGACGTGCACATGTCGGGCTCGCCGCTGCACTGAGCGATCGGAGATCCCGAGAGTTTGGGTACGGCGCAGGCCCGCCCCGACAATGGCTCCATGACATCCCTGCGCCTCGGCAACCTCGAGATCGCGACCCCCGTCGTGCTCGCGCCGATGGCCGGTGTCACCAACGCGGCGTTCCGGCGGCTGTGCGCCGAGCAGGGCGCCGGTCTCTACGTCTGCGAGATGATCACCTCCCGCGGCCTGGTGGAGGGCGACCAGCACACCAAGGACATGCTCGTCTTCGATGAGCTGGAGACGGTGCGCAGCGTCCAGCTCTACGGCACCGACCCGGTCTACGTCGGCAAGGCCACCGAGATCCTCTGCGCCGAGTACGGCGTGGCGCACGTCGACCTCAACTTCGGCTGCCCGGTGCCCAAGGTCACCCGCAAGGGCGGCGGGGGTGTGCTGCCGTGGAAGCGCAACCTCCTGGGCGAGATCCTGCGTCACGCGGTCAAGGCCGCCGAGCCCTTCGGCGTACCTGTGACGATGAAGACCCGAAAGGGCATCGACGAGGAGCGCCTCACCTTCCTCGATGCCGGCCGGATCGCCGCCGAGAGCGGTGTCGCCGCGATCGCGCTGCACGGGCGGACGGTCTCGCAGGCCTACTCCGGTGTCGCGGACTGGGACGCCATCGCCGAGCTCAAGACGGCGGTCCCCGAGATCCCGGTGCTCGGCAACGGCGACATCTGGGAGGCCGCTGACGCGCTCCGGATGATGGACCAGACCGGCGTGGACGGCGTCGTCATCGGCCGCGGCTGCCTCGGTCGCCCCTGGCTGTTCCGCGACCTCGCCTCGGCGTTCGCCGGCGAGACGGTGGAGACCCTGCCGAACCTCGGTGAGGTGGCCGCGATGATGCGCCGGCACGCCGAGCTGCTCTGCGAGCACATGGGCGAGGAGCGCGGGTGCAAGGAGATCCGCAAGCACGTCGCGTGGTACCTCAAGGGCTTCGGCGCTGGTGGCGACACCCGCCGCGACCTCGGCCTGGTCAAGACGCTGGCGGACCTGGACGAGCTCCTCGACAGGCTGGACCCGAACGAGCCCTTCCCGGCGTCCGAGCTGGGCGCTCCGCGCGGTCGCCAGGGCGCACCGCGGCACAAGGTCGTCATGCCCGAGGGGTGGCTCGACGACACCGACGGGATCGGCTGTGCGATCCCCGAGGACACCGTCTCCGGCGGCTGAGCCGGGCTTTTCCGCGGCTGCCGGGGCCGGCGACGAGCGCGCCGATCGGCGGTCGAGGTGCGCACGGTAGCGAGTCTCGCAACCCACCGGGGGATTCGGTGCCCCCTTGCGCCGTATGTTCTACTCGACCGAAGCCGAACCGCCTCGGGGTCGGAACGGCGTGCCTCTGTCAGCAACAGCAAAGGATCAGCGCTGTGGCCACTGGCCGCCACAAGCGGGACACCGATGCCCGCCCGTCGCGCCTGCGACGGACCCGTCTTCCCCTCATCGCCGCACCCATCGCGCTTGCCGTGACCGGGGGCGCCGTCGCCCTGGGTGTGACCACCCAGGGTGCCACGAGCTTCGTCGCGACCGACGCCTCCGACAGCCTCTCGCGGGTGGCGTCGAGCGCTTCGGCCAGCGCCTCGGCGGCGCCGGTCACGCCTTCGGCGAGCGCCAGCGCGAGTGCCAGCGCGAGTGCCACGGCGAGTGCCACGCCGTCCCGCCCGGCCGTCGCCTCCCGTTCGCAGTCCCGCACCAGGATGTACGCCGAGGTCGACCTCAACCTGTGGACCGGCGCCGGCGACGCCGCCACGCTCGACGGCGAGCTCACCGAGGGCGACAGCGCGATGTACACCGGGATCGTCCGTAGCGGCCGCCAGCAGGTGGTCGTCGACGGCGAGACCCGCTGGGTCACCTCGGGACATCTCTCCGGCGACAAGCCGGACCCGGCCGACGGGGCGCTCTCGGACGCACCGTGCCCCGACGGCAGCGTGGAGAAGGGCCTGAAGCCGCAGACCGTGCGGGTCTACCGGGCGCTGTGCCACGCGTTCCCCGAGGTCACCTCGTTCCTCGGCTGGGGTGCGCGCTCCGAGCACGACACCGGCAACGCCATCGACGCGATGGTCTACGGCGACAAGGCGCTCGGTGACCGGATCGCCGCCTGGGCCCAGGCCCACGCCAGCGAGCTCGATCTCTACGACATCCTCTGGTACCACCGGATCTGGACGCCCGTGCGGGCCTCCGAGGGCTGGCGGACCTTCGCCGATCGTGGCTCGGCGACCGCGAACCATATGGACCACGTCCACCTCGGCACCAACTGATCGTCGCGTGACGGAGCGTCGCCGGCGTTGTCGTCGCTCGACGGCCCGCTCCGCTTGAAGGCCGCCGTCGCTCCTCCGCCTTGGCGCCGCGCTCGTCACGCGACGATCCGCCTGTCGGCCACGGGCTCTAGAGTCATCCGCGATGGATGCTCTCTATGACGACCACGCCCGCGAGCGCCTCGTCCCCGAGCCGCCGAAGCGGGTGCTCGCCCCCGAGCGCACCGCCTTCGAGCGGGACCGTGCCCGGGTGGTGCACGCCGCCTCGTCGCGCCGCCTGGCCGCCAAGACGCAGGTGGTGGGGCCACAGTCCGATGACTTCGTCCGCAACCGGCTCACCCACAGCCTCGAGGTCGCCCAGGTCGCCCGGGACGTCTCGCGGGCGCTCAACGGAGGTCAGCCCGAGCTGGCCGACCTGGCGGAGACCGCGGCCTTGGCCCACGACCTGGGGCATCCGCCGTTCGGACACAACGGCGAGGAGATCCTCGCCGTACTGACCGAGGGGGCGGGCGGCTTCGAGGGGAACGCCCAGACGCTGCGGATCCTGACCCGGCTCGAGGCCAAGACGTTCGATGCGGCCGGCGAATCGGTCGGCCTCAACCTGACGCGCGCGACGCTGGACGCCTGCACCAAGTACCCGTGGGCGCGGGGCGAGCGGCCCGGGCCCAAGTTCGGCGTCTACGACGATGACCGGTCGGTCTTCGATTGGCTGCGCACGGGTGCGCCCGCCCAGCAGCGCTGCGTGGAGGCCCAGATCATGGATCTGGCCGACGACGTCGCCTACTCGGTGCACGACGTGGAGGACGGCGTCGTGGCGGACCGGGTCGACCTGACCAGGCTGGACGTGGCGGCCGTGGGCGTCGCCGTACGGGCGGCCTATCGGCCGGACCTGAGCGATGCGGATGTCGCAGCCACGGTCAAGGAGCTGACTGCGGTGGGCTCGTGGCCGGTCAGCGGCTACGACGGCACGCGGCGCAGCCTGGCCGCGTTGAAGAACCTCACCAGCGACCTGATCGGCCGCTTCTGCGGCGCTGTCCAGCAGGCCACCTTCGACGCGGCCGAGGGGCCGTTCACCCGCTACCGGGCCGATCTGGTCGTGCCCGAGGAGACCCTGCGCGAGATGGCGGTGCTCAAGGGGATCGCGGCGCACTACGTCATGCAGACCGACGTCCGGCGCGCGCTGATGGCCCGCCAGCGCGAGCTGTTGGCCGAGCTGGTCGCCGCGCTGCTCGACCGGGAGGGCACGACCCTGGACCGGCAGTACGCCGAGGACTGGGCGCAGGCGTCCGACGACGATGCTCGACTGCGGGTCGTGGTGGACCAGGTCGCCTCGCTGACCGATGCCAGCGCCGTGGCCTGGCACGACCGACTGAGGGGGACCCGATGAATCCGCTGGTGTGGCTGCCCTTCGACCCGAGTGAGCTGGGCGAGGTGCCGTCGGGTCTGCGCTACGAGGTGGTCGATCCGACCCAGGCGGTGCCGGCGTCGGTGGGGGAGGTGGAGTTCTACGTCACGCCCTACAACATGGGGCCTGCGGTGGCCGAAGTGCTCGGGTCGATGGCCTCGCTCAAGGTGGTGCAGACCCTGTCGGCCGGGGTCGATAACATCCGTGCCCGCATCCCTGACGGTGTCACGCTGTGCAACGGCCGTGGCATCCACGACACCTCGACCGCCGAGCTGGCGCTGACCCTGATCCTGTCCTCGCTACGCGAGATCCCGACCTTCGTGCGTCGCCAGGACCGCGCCGAGTGGCGGCGGGACGGCTTCACCGAGTCGCTGGCCGACAAGCGCGTCCTGATCATCGGGTACGGCGCCATCGGGGCCGCGATCGAATCCCGCCTCCTTCCCTTCGAGTGCGAGGTCGTGAGGGTCGCCCGCTCCGGGCGCGACGGCGTCCATGCCATCGGCGAGCTGCCCGACCTGCTGCCCGATGCCGACGTGGTCGTGCTGATCGTGCCGCTGACCGAGGAGACCCGCGGCCTGGTGGACGCCGACTTCCTGGGACGGATGAGGCCCGGAGCGCTGCTGGTCAACGTCGCCCGCGGAGCGGTGGTCGACACGACCGCGCTGGTCGAGGCCCTCCACGCAGGCCGGATCAGGGCGGCGCTCGACGTCGCCGACCCCGAGCCGCTGCCGGCCGACCACCCGTTGTGGTCCGCGCCCGGCCTGCTGATCAGCCCGCACGTCGGCGGTGCCAGCAGCGCGATGTGGCCGCGTGCCTACCGGCTGGTTCGGCAGCAGCTCGAGCGCTTCGCCGCGGGGGAGCCGCTGGCCAACGTGATGAGCGGAGACTACTGATGCTGCGGGTCGCGGCGGTGCAGGCCGAGGCGACGCCCGGTCAGGTGGTGCGCAACCTCACCGCGGCGGTCGGCTGGATCGAGCGAGCGGCGGGGCGCGGCGCCGACCTGGTCGTCTTCCCCGAGGCCTTCACCACCGGGTACGACGAGGAAGTCTTCGCTGACCCGGCCAGGGTGCCCGCCGCGGACCTGGCATGGGCGACTCCGGTCCAGGCCGCGGTCGAGGCGACGGGAGTCATCGCGGTGCTCAACTCCCCGCTCGACCACGGGACCCACCGCACGCTGAGCAGCGTGGTGCTGCGACCCGGCGAGCGGGCTGTCGCGGCGTACGCCAAGCAGCATCTGTACGCCTCCGAGCGGGCGTTCTTCACGCCGGGAGACGGCGGCGCGAGTCTGTCGATCGGGGAGCAGGAGCTGGCGCTCTCGGTCTGCTACGACGCCAACTTCCCCGAGCACGCGGCCGCCGCCAGAGGCGCCGATGTCTACCTCAACAGCGGTGCCTACTTCCCCGGCGGCGAGCACCGTCGCGACCTCCACTACGCGGCCCGGGCGCTCGACAACGGCGTCTACGTGGTCTTCGCCGGCCTGCTCGGGGCGCCGTACGGCTTCATCGGCGGATCCGCCGTCCTCGATCCGGAAGGCCGGGTCCTCGACCGGGTCGCGCCCGGCACCGAGGGGCTCGCCGTCGCCGACGTCGATCCGGACCGGATCGCCGAGGTGCGGGCCGCGCAGCGGATGTGGGCCGACCGGCGGGTCTCACTCGGGCACCGCACCCACCTGACCTCGACGAGACCGTAACCGCGCTCCGCGCTCGGGGCTCGGGGCTCGCGGACCCCGTCACCAAGCTCGTACCTCGCTTGGACGACGCCCGCTCACTCGCATCGCCGCGCGCTCCGCGCTCGGGGCTCGCTCACTCGCATCGCCGCGCGCTCCGCGCTCGGGGCTCGCTC
>NZ_KB822581.1 GCF_000364605.1 Nocardioides sp. Iso805N
CAACCCTCTTTGCTGGCCGCATCGGGTGAAATGCTCGCCGTACCCGATCACACGCCTGGTGGCCCGACGCGAGCCAAGCGAAGGCACCCAACCCGGCCAAGACACGTGACCACGCTGGGACTGGCCCACGCTTCTCGTTTGTCTCTCAGCCACCCCGCCGACCGCCTGCGCTTCGACAAGCTCGGCGTACGTGAGGCGCTTCGACAAGCTCGGCGGGCGTGAGGCGCTTCGACAAGCTCGGCGGGCGTGGACGGCCGCCAAAGTGACCTCTCGACGCGGAGAAAGTGACTTCTCGGCTATTCCTCGTCGAGCAGCTGCTCAGCCGCACTCGGCGGCGCGGCGGACACCGACCGGAGGGCGCGCGGGGCGCGTTCGGTACGCCGCCGACGCCCTGCGGTCTGCACCTCGGGAAGGTCCTCGAGGAGCGCGCGGGGGGTGGTGTGCTCGCCGCCGCCCTGGCCGTGGCCACGGCGCGAGATGACGAACGCCAGCACCTGCGCGACGGCGGCGAAGAGCTCGCGGGGGATCTCCTGGCCGACCTCGCAGGAGCGGTAGAGGGCGCGGGCGAGCGGGATGTCCTGGACGAGGGGTACGTCGGACTCGGTGGCCCTGGCGCGGATCCGGGCGGCGATGGCGCCGGCGCCGCGGGCGATCACGCGCGGGGCGCCCTGTGCCGGGTCGTACTTGAGCGCGACTGCGACGTGGGTCGGGTTGACCAGGAGTACGTCGGCATCGGCGACGCCGTTGATCATCCGGGAACGTGCCATCGCCAGCTGTCTCGAGCGGATCGCGCTCTTGACCTTCGGGTCGCCCTCGGCCTGCTTGTGCTCGTCCTTGACCTCGTCCTTGGTCATCTTCATCTGCTTGTCCATGCGGCGCTTGGCCATCATGTAGTCGGCGCCGGCGAGCGCTAGCCCGACGACGGCGACGGTGCGCAGCAGGTTGATCGCCTTGCCCTCCACGACACCGATCACGGTGCTCATCGGCATCAGGCCGCCGATGAGCGGCATGATCGAGCGGATCGCCAGGTAGCCGATCAACGCCACCACCGCACTCTTGAGCAGGATCTTGGCGCCCTGCCACAGCGTCTGGGGGCCGAAGAGCTTCTTGAAGCCGCTGATCGGGTCGAGCTTCTTGAAGTTCGGCTTGACCGCCTTGGGGGCGACGACCATGCCGCCCTGCGCGATGGCCGAGGCGACGCCGATGACCATGACGATGCAGCCGAGCGTGACGATCGAGAAGAAGGCGTGCCGCATGGCCGTGCCCATCAGGTCGAGTGCCTTGGCCGGGTCCGGGTCGGAGATGGAGCGCAGCGACGCTTCGAAAATCGCCTGCCAGGAGTGCAGTTGGCGGGTGAGCAGCGGACCGACCAGCATCGAGACGATCAGGATGGTCAGCCACTGCCCCAGGTCGGGGGTGCGGGCGACCTGGCCCTTCTTGCGTGATTCGCGCCGGCGCTTCGCTGTCGGCTTCTCGGTCTTCTCGCCCGCCACTAGGAGCCGCCCGCCATCGTGCTCATCGCCTGGTTGATCAGGGTGGTGAGCCGGTCGAGCGCCTCAGGCAGGACCGGGAAGGACATCCCGACCAGCAGCAGGGTGAGGCCGATCTTGGCCGGGAGCATCACGTTCATCGCGTGCAGCCCTGGCGCGACCTTGGTCAGCAGCGCCAGCGCGAGGTCGGCGATGAAGAGCACCGCGATCATCGGCAGCGCGATCTGGATCGCGATGGAGAAGAACATCCCGAAGGAGGTGGTCAGGACGCTGGCCCAGCTCGAGACGTCGGGGGAGGCCATCAGCGGCAGGTAGTGGAAGGTGTTGAGCAGGCCGCCGACGACCAGCAGGTCCCCGCCCGACGCGAACAGCAGCATCACGGCGAGCATCTCGTGGAAGCGGCCGAAGACGCTGTTGGTGTTCATCGACAGAGGGTCGTACGCCGCGGCGATCTGGAAGTTGCCGAAAAGGTCGATCAGGGACCCCGCCGCCTGGATGGCGCCGAACAGCAGCTGGGTGGCGAATCCCATCGCCGCGCCGATCATCACCTGGGTGCCGGTCACCAGGATGAGCTCCGGCGTCGTACGGGGCAGGGAGGAGGCGGCGAGCGTCGGGGAGATCGCGAACGCCAGGCCCATCCCGAGCACGCCCTTGGCCATGGGCGGGATCGAGCGGTTGTTGAACGGCGGGGCGAAGGTGAGCCACGCGATGATGCGCACCGAGGCCAGCAGGTAGGCGATCAGTGCGGTGCCGTCGATCGAGATGGTCATCGGCAGCTCAGTTGAGGAGCGAGGGGACCTGCTCGAACAGGTGTTGGGTGAAGCTGATCAAGGTGTGCAGCATCCAGTTTCCGCTGATCAGCAGGACGATGCCGACGCCGACCACCTTCGGCACGAAGGCGAGCGTGACCTCCTGGATCTGGGTCATCGACTGGAACAGCGAGATCACGAAGCCGATCACCAGCGAGGTGAGCAGGATCGGCGCCGAGAGCTTGAGGCACACCAGCATCACCTGGAGTGCCAGGTGCATGACCTGGGTGTCGGTGATCAGCGGAAGGGCGTCAATGCGCATAGCTGGCCACCAAGGATCTGATGATCAGCGCCCAGCCGTCGACGAGCACGAAGAGCAACAGCTTGAACGGTAGGGACACCATCACCGGTGGCATCATCATCATGCCTAGCGCCATCAACGCCCCGCTGACCACCACGTCGATGATCAGGAAGGGGATGAAGATGATGAACCCGATGATGAAGGCGTCCTTGAGCTCGGAGAGCACGAACGCCGGGACCAGGGTCGCCAGCGAGACGTCGTCGCGGTTCTTGGGCAGGTCCCGGTCGGCGACACTCGTGAGCAGCTGCAGCTCGTGGTCGTCGGTGTTCTTCAGCATGAAGGTGCGCAGCGGCTTGATGCCGGCGTCAAATGCCTGGGCCGCCGTCTTCTGCCCGTGCAGGTAGGGCTGTACGCCGGCGTCGTTGATCTGCGAGACCACCGGAGCCATGATGAACAGGCTCAGGAACAGCGCCAGCCCTGCAAGCACCTGGTTCGGCGGCGTGGTCTGCAGGCCCATCGCGTTGCGGGTCAGGCCGAGCACGACCAGGATCTTGGTGAAGCTGGTGCAGGTCAGCAGGATCGCCGGGGCCACGCTGAGGAGCGTGAGCGCCAGGATGGTGACCAGCGAGGTGGACGGCTTGTTGGCCAGGCCGCTGAGGTCGACGTTGACCGTGCTGTTCGAGCTGCCGCCCGGACCGGTCGGTCCGTTGGGGGCCGCCAGTGCCCCGCTGACAGTCGTCAGCACGATGATGGTGGTCAGCGTGGCGAGGGTCGCCGTACGCCGTAGCAGCGTGCGGGCGCTCATGAGGCGTCGCGAGTGGCCCCACGGGCGACCTTGAGCGCTTGGCGCCAGGTCTCCGGGGACAACACCGAGCCGGCAAGCGGACCATCCTTGGTCTGCTGCGAGGCGGCGCGGTGGGTCGGCACAGCATGGACGCGCGGTTCCTCCGCGGTCGTGGCGTGCACAAGGTCTTGCGAGAAGTCGTGCTGCACGAGCTCATCGGGCTCGAGCTCGGTGAGGAGGGTGACCTGGTGCTCGGTGGTCCCGAGCACCAGCACGCGGTCGGCGATCGTCACGATCGCGACTCCCGAACCACGGGAGAGCGGCTGACGGTGCACGACCTGGATGGCCGCACCGGTCCTGCCCTGGAAGCGTCGTCCGGCGAACCGCGCGAGGAGCAGCAGCAGGCCGACGACCACGGCCAGGGAGAAGACCAGTCGGAGGGCGAGTTCAGTCACGTGAGGATCTCTCGGTGGCTCAGACGACGGCGGCGTCGTCGAGGATCTCGGTGACGCGCAAACCGAAGTCCTCGTCCACCACCACGACCTCGCCGCGCGCGATCAGCCGACCGTTGACCAGCAGGTCGGCGGGGCTGCCCGCCGCCCGGTCCAGCTCCAGTACGGCGCCGGGCGACAGGGCCAGCAGGTCGCGCACGGTCATCCGGGTGCGACCGAGCTCGACGGTCACCTCCATGTCGACGCCGTGCAGCATCTCGATGCCGCGGATGGCTGTCGCCAGCGAGCCCTGCGAGACCACGCCACCGTGCGGCGTGGCGGACTGGCGCTGCTGCGGGACGGTGCGGGTGCCCGTCGGCGCGCCGCTGCCCGGGGGCGCCTGGAGCGGGGTGTCGAAGCTGACCGGCTCCGCGACGGAGCCGGCCGGCGTACCTGCGGAGCCGCCGGCGGGGGAGGGGGCACCCTCGATGGGGGCCCGGTCGAGGTTCGGCCGGGCCTGCTGCAGCGTGCTCACCGGGACCAGCACGGCGGCGGCGATGCCGGCGCCGATGAGCGGGACGGTGGTGAACTCGCCGCCCAGGTCGCCGACGACCAGCGAGAGGTCGACCTGCGTCGCCGGGCGGGCGCGGCCGCCGAGCACGTTGGCGGTGGCGTCGAGCGCCGGCTGGGCGGCTGCGGCCAGGTCGAGACCGCCCAGGGGCGACTCGGCCAGCGCGTCGACCAGGTCCTTGCCGACCAGGACCGCGACCCGGCCGGGAACCGGGCCGTCGAGCTCGGCGACGGCCGCACCGGCGAAGGCGGCGGTGACGTGGACCGAGCCCGGCTGGGCCGGACCGGCCGTCAGCGGCGTCGCCGAGGGCAGCACCTCGGCGGCGGCCTCGGCAGCGGCAGCGGCGAGGTCGTCGAGGGTGAGGTCGCCGAGCGACGAGGTCATGAGTTCTCCTTGGGGGTGTCCACGATCAGAGCGGCGAGCCGCTGGCCGCGAGCGCCGGGGGTGGCGTGCGCGAAGGTGCTGCCGTCGACGGTGACGTCGAGCGGCGCGGAGGCGGGGTGGGAGAGCCGCAGCACGTCCCCGGTCTGCAGCTGGCTCAGGTCGATCGGGCCGAGTTGGGTCGAGCGGAAGCGGATCGCGACCGAGACCGGCACGTGGTCCATCTGCTGGCGCAGCAGATCGGCGGCGTGGACGCGGGCAGCGCGCTCGCGGTCGGAGACCGGACCCGGGTGGGAGGCGTTGCTCAGGTGCGGGTGCAGGCCGCTGAACGGCAGGCAGATGGTCATCCGGTGGGGACGCTCGGAGATCCGCAGCTCGAACTCGGCGACCACCATCACGTCGGCCGGGCTGGCGGCCTGGGCGAACTGCGGGCTGTACTCCACCGCGGCGGCGGCCGGCTCCAGCGGAAGGATGGTGGCCATCGAGTAGCGCATCTCGCCGAGGAGGCGATCGATGAAGCTCTTGACGACGCCGCCCTCGATCTCGGTCAGGGGCCGGTCGGGCTGATCGTTGCTGCCCGGGCCACCGAGCATGTGGTCGACGCAGGACATGATCGCCGCGATCGGCATCTCCAGTACGCCGAGGCCCGCCATCGGGTCGGCCGCGAAGAGCGTCATGTAGGTCTGGTTGCCCAGCGAGTCGACGTACTCGTTGTACGTGCGCTGCTCGATGGTCTGCAGCGTCACCTGGCACACCGTGCGCAGCGAGGAGGTGAAGACGGTGGTGGCCTGACGGGCGAAGCCGTCGAAGCTCAGCATCAGGATCCGCTGGTGCTCGCGGGAGAGTTGGATCGGCCGACGGAAGTCGTAGGCCACCGGCTCCGTGTTGCGGGCGCGCCGACGCGACCGGGAACCAGAGTGGCCCGGGCGCAGGCTCGGCGGAGGGGGAGCGATCGTCACGATCCCGGGATCGGCGCTGAGGCCGAGCATCTGAGACGTTCGGCCTTGCCCGAAGGTCCTGACCTACTAGTCAGAACGGGCCAGGGGGACGTCCGTCCGCCGAGCTTGTCGAGGCGCCTCGACAAGCTCGGCGGACGTTGGCGGACGTTGTTACTGGGTGACGAACTCGGTGAAGTACACGCCCATCACGTCGCCGTCGTACAGCTCGGTGAGCTTCTGGCTGAGCTTGGTCTTGAGGTTGTTGCGCGGCTGGCCCTGGTCGAGATCGGTCATCGACTGGCCGCTGAACAGGTTGATCGCGGCGTCAAGGGCCTTGCTGCCGTCGATCTCCGTGCCGGCACCCTTGCGCAGCTGCAGAGCGATGCCGAGCCGGAGGTAGTGGCCGCCGGCCAGGTTGATCTGGATCGAGTCGAGCGGGTCGACGGTGCCCGGCTCCGGCTTGGTCGGGCCCGACGGCTTGAGCAGGAAGAAGTAGGCACCGCCGGCGAGCAGGAGCACGACCACCACGGCCGCGATGATGGTGCGACCGCGACGGCGAGGCTTCTTCTTCTCGTCCTCGGTGGTGGGCATGGCGGTGATGGTCACGGCTGCACTCCGGTCTGGTTCTGGGACTTCTCCAGGTCCTGCTGGACCTGCTGGTAGAGCGCCCGGGTCTCCGCCGGGGCCTGGGAGAGAACGACGATGTCGACTCGCTTGTTGATCTGCTGGGAGCCCTTGATCGAGGGGTTCTCGAGCGGCTTGGTGTGGCCGAAGCCCGAGGCCTGGAGCCGCTTGTCCGGGATGCCGTCGATGTCGGCCAGGCGCCGCAGCGCGGAGAGGGCGCGGGCGGTCGAGAGGCCCCAGTCGTCGGGGTAGTACTTCGGCTTGACCTTCACCTGGTTGGTATGGCCGTCGATGTCGATCGGCTCGGTGATGCCCTTGAGCACGGGAGCGACGGTGTCGATGATCTCCTCGCCGCGCGGGGTCAGGTCGGCCAGGTTGGCTCGGAAGACCACGTGCCGCGAGACCAGCGAGACGACCAGGCCACGCTCGTCCACGGTCGCTTGTACGTCGTCGGCCAGCCCCTTCTTGGCCAGCGCCTGCTGCATCTTCTTCCACAGCCCGAGCAGCGACTTGACCTGCGTCTCGGCGTCGGCGTAGGCACGCTGTTTGGCCTGCATCTGCGCCTTGTCGACCTGGTCCTTGATCGCCTGGGTCTCCTGTGCCGGCATGTTGGTGACCAGGCTGTTGTCCATCACCTGCGAGCCGCTGGAGGTGGGGCCCTGGTCGTCGAGCAGCGGGCTGGAGCCCGACAGGATCTCGGCCGAGCGGCCGAAGCCGTTGGCCAGGCCGTCCTTGAGCTGTGCGTACTTGGTGGAGTCGACGGTCGACATCGCGAACATCACGATGAAGAGCACCATCAGCAGGGTCACCATGTCGGCGTAGGTGACCAGCCAGCGCTCCGAGCCGCCCTCGTGCTCCTCGTGCTCGTCATCGCCCTTCGGTCGGCGGCGTACCGGCTGGGGCCGACCTGCCCGGGAAGACATCAGGCCGCCTCCTCGACGGTCTGCTGGTCGGACGGCAGCAGCGAGCGGAGCTTCTCGGCGACCAGGCGCGGGTTGGAGCCCGACTGGATAGCGGAGACGCCCTCGATGGTGAGCTCCATCCGGGCGGCCTCGAGCGCGCCGAGGCGACGCAGCCGGTTGCTGAGGGGCAGCCACAGCACGTTGGCGGACAGCACGCCCCACAGGGTGGCGACGAACGCGCCGGCGATGAGCGGGCCGAGCTTCTCGGGCGTGGAGAGGTTCTCCAGCACGTGCACCAGGCCCATGACGGTGCCGATGATGCCGATGGTCGGCGAGTAGCCGCCGGCGTCGGCGAAGAACTTCGCCGCCTGGCGGTCCTCGGCCTTCTTGGCGTGCACCTCGGCCTCGAGGATCTCGCGCAGCTCCTCGGGGTCGGTGCCGTCGATGGCCATCGTGACGCCCTTGACCAGGAACGGGTCGTCGATCTCGCGCAGGCCGTCCTCGAGGGCCAGCAGGCCCTCGCGGCGGGCGCGCTCGGCCAGGCTGACGATGGCGGGCACGAGGTCGGAGGCGGGCTGGACCTTGCCGGTGAAGGCGCGCTTGATCGACTTCACCGCGGTCTTCGCATCGACCATGGTGCCGCCGGCGACGGTGACCAGGATCGTGGTGCCGAACACGAGCAGCATCGGCGGCAGCAGGAACAGGCTGCCGGGGTGGCCGCCCTCCATGATGTTGGCGACGATGATGACGATGAAGCCTAGGACGATCCCAATCGGGGTGGCGGCGTCCATCAGTCCTCGTTTCCAGTACGGCGGGGGTGCGGCGTGGCGAACTCGGAGACAGTCGCCAGCTTCGGCTGGCCTGACTCCGGCACGTCGGTGACCTTGCGGTTGAGGTACGGATGGACCGCGTCCAGCAGGGAGCCCAGGGCGACGACCTCGCCGCGGAAGGCGACGACGGCGTCGAGCACCTGGGTCATGGTCTCGGCGACGACGTACTTCTTGCCGTCGACGAGGGTGATGATCGTGTCCGGGGTGCTGTCGACGCGCTCGATCAGGTCGGCGTTGAGCAGGAACACCGAACCCGAGAGGCGGGTGAGCGTGATCATTCGGGTCGCACCGTCCTTGTGCGGGATTTCGCGGTCAGCGGCCGGCCATCCGTGGCCGGTCACTGTGCTTGATCGGCGCGGGCGCCCAGGACCTGAGACAGTCCTTTGCCGTACCCCGGACGAAAACGGCGGCCGACACGCCGTACGGGCCGCCAACTTGTCCGGGGCACGGGCCGAGACGACGTCGGCGGGCCGTCCCCGAGATGGGAACGGCCCGCCGATGCGTAGGGCAGGTGGGATCAGCGCTTCATGTTGATCAGGTCGTCGAGGATCTGGTCGGAGGTGGTGATGATCTTCGAGCTGGCCTCGAAGCCGCGCTGGGCGAGGATCAGGTTGGTGAACTCGGTGGAGAGGTCCACGTTCGACATCTCCAGCGCGCCGGTGGTGATCTTGGCGTTCTGGCCGTAGTCGGTGACCTCGCCGGCCGCGGCGTACTCGATCAGGCCGGAGTTGGCGCTCGAGACGTACTCCGAATCGCCGGACTTCTCCAGGCCCTGCGGGTTCTGCACGTTGGCGACTCCGATCTTGCCGATGGCCAGCTTGTCGCCGTTGGAGTAGGTGCCGGTGATGGTGCCGTCGCTGCCGATCTCGTAGGACTGCAGGTTCGGGTAGGCCACCGATCCCGCCGGCGTGCCGGGCGTGGTGCTGTAGACCACGGGCGGGGTGGCGGCGGCGCCCTCGGCGTCGAAGTAGTCCTGCAGGCCGTTGGTCGTCGCGGGCGCAGTCACCTTGTCGTTCATCTGCTGGGTGATGGTCTCCAGCCCGGTGCCGGTGGTGTCGGTCGCGCCGGGCTTGCTGTCGTAGTTCGGGGTGCCGTCGGCGTTGTAGCTGGTGACGGCGTAGCCCTGGACGAGCTTGCCGTCGGGGGCGGTCAGGTTGCCGTTCTGGTCGAAGGAGAACGCGCCGGCGCGGGTGAGGTACTTGTTCGCGCCGTCGCTGACCACGAAGAAGCCGTCGCCGCTCAGCATCATGTCGGTGGGGACACCGGTGGTCTCGTTGGCGCCCTGGGTGAAGTTGGTCTTCACCGCGGCGAGCTGGGTGCCGAGGCCGATCTGGATGGCGTTGGTGCCACCGAGGCTGCCGTTGTTGGCCGGCGCCGAGGCGGCGGTCAGCATCTGCGACAGGGTGTCGGAGAAGACGGTCTGCGAGCTCTTGAAGCCGACCGTGTTGGCGTTGGCGATGTTGTTGCCGGTCACGTCGAGCATGGTCTGGTTGACGCGCAGGCCGCTGATGCCGGCGAAGAGTGAACGAAGCATCGCGCTTTCCTTTGTTCGGTGGTGGTGGGGGGATCAGGCGTTGGTGCCGGAGGTGGTGCCAGAGGTGGTGCCGGAGGTGCTGGTGTCGCCGGTGGTGTCGCTGGAACTGCTGGCCGCGATGTCGCCGATGGCGCCGATCGAGTTGAGCGAGACCTGCTGGTCGCCGACGCTGACCACCGGTCCCGAGGTGGTGTAGGAGACGCCCGAGACGGTGCCGGACTGGGTCTTGCCGTTGGCGTCGACCCAGCTGACGTTCTGGCCGATCATCGCCGCGGAGCCGAAGGCGAGCTGGCTGGAGAGCACCATGCCCATCTCGCTCTGCATCTCCTGGATCGCCTGGACCTCGGTGAAGGTAGCGTTCTGGGTCAGCATGGTGGAGGTGTCGGTCGGGTTCATCGGGTCCTGGTACTTCATCTGCGCCACCATCAGCTGGAGGAACATGTCCGAGTCCTCGCTGGTCGAGCCGGTGCTACTCGCGGTGGAGGCCGAGTTCGCGGCGAAGATGCCGTTGTCGCTGCTGATCGGGGTCACGGTCACGGGGAGGGTCTCCTCTGGTCAGATCAGCTGGTCCACGCCGGAGGTGGCGCGACGAGCGGTCGGGACGGACGGGTCGGACTCGGACGCGACGGAGGTGTCGCGTGGGGTGGGCTGGTCGGTCGAGGCGTACGACGCCGCGCGGCCCCGGCCACCGCTGCCGGTGTCGGCCTGGGCTTGGGCCTGCGCGAAGGTCTGCGACTGCTGACGGCCACCGTCGGTCGCGCCGCCGGTGGTGCTGTTCGGGGTGGTGCCGGTGCCGAACTCGCGGAACCGCACCTCGGCGTCGGTGCCGACCGCCTCGAGCAGCCGGCGCAGCTCGGGGGCACCGTGCTCCAGCGCGGTGCGGGCGGCACCGTTGACGGGATCGGTCGCGACGTTGACCTGCACCGAGCCGGCCCGGACCACGACCGTGACTCGTACCTCGCCGAGATCCTCGGGGTGCAGTGTGATGGCGAGGCGGTGGGTGCCCTGCCCGCTGGCGGCCACCTTGGTGACCTCGGGGAAGACCTGGCGCAGCACGGCCGCGGTCTGCTCCGGCTGCTGGTCGGCGACCACGGAGGTGGCCGAGGTCGAGGTCGCGGCGGCCGCGAGGCTGTCGGTGACGGCCGCGATCGAGGAGGCCGCGTCCGGTGACGCTCCCGGGAGCGGGGTGGTCACCGGCACCAGCGACGGGTCGGTGGCCGATGCTGACGAGGCGGTGAGGGTGCTCGTGCTCGCCGAGCTGGTCGTGTCGGCGCCGTTCGTGTCGGCGCCGGTCGCCGCAGAGGCGTGGCGGTGCGGTGCCGGGTCGCCCGCCGCGGTGGCGAGCAGGTCAGCCGTCAGCGTGCTGACGTCGGCCGTCGAGCCCGGGGTGGTCGGCGCGGCAGCCGCGCTCGCGCTGGTGGGCTGAGTCGCAGCCTGAGCCGTCTGCGTCGCCGCGCTCGCCCCGGTCGGCGCCGTCGTCGCGCTCCGGGCGCCCAGGCCGAGCTGGCCCGCGAGCCGACCGAAGGGCGTGCCGCCGGGCTGCGCGATCGTGCCCGAGCCGGCGCCGGGCTGCGCCGCCGTCACGTCGTCGAGCGAGCTCAGCAGCGCGGTCGGCAGACCGGTGGTCGGGCTCTGCGTGAGGGCGTCGGCTGCTGCCGTCGTCGTACCGGCGGTGGGGGTGGCCTCTCCGGGCGCGCCGCCCGGCAGGCCCGAGGTCATGCCCGGTACGGCGAGGGTCTGGCCGAGCGGCCCGACGCTCCCGACCGCGGCGGCGAGCTGGGCCAGGAAGCCGAGCGCGCTGTCGGCGCCGGCCTGACCGGCCTGGCCGTCCTGACCGCCGTGGCCGGCCTTGCCGAGCGCGCCGGCGGACTTGTGCCCGGTCTGCGTCGAAGTGAAGGGAGCGATGCTCACGAGGCCTCCGTCAGGGCGAGGACGTTGCGGACGTAGTTCTGCGTCTCGGAGTAGGGCGGGACGCCGCCGTACTTGAGAACCGCTCCGGGGCCGGCGTTGTAGGCCGCCACCGCGAGGGTGGTGCTGCCGCCGAACCGCTTCAGCAGGCTGGCGAGGTAGTCGGCACCGCCGTTGATCGACTGGGTGGCATCGAGCGGGTTGGTCACGCCCAGCCCCTTCGCCGTCGCCGGCATCAGCTGCATGATCCCCTCGGCACCGGCCTTGCTGACGGCCTTGGCGTTGAAGCCGGACTCCTGCTTCGCGACCGCGGCGATGAGGTCGGCCGGCACGCCGGTGCGGGCGGAGGCGGCGTTGATCACCGAGGCGTACGGCGTGGCGCTGCCGACGCCGGCCGCGCCGTTCGTGTCGACCGCGCTCGTGTCGACCGCGGTCATCGTCGAGACGCGGGCCGAGGTGTCGGCGGAGGTGCCGAGCACGCGGCGGATCTCCGAGACCGGCTCCCCGAAGTCGGAGACCTTGATCTCCTTGACGCTCTGGCCGGTGTGCGGCGCCTCGATCATCATCCCGTTGCCCTCGTAGATGGCGACGTGGTGGATCGGGGAGCCGAAGAAGAGCAGGTCGCCCGGCTGGGCGTCGGCCAGGCTGCCGACGGCGGTGCCGGTGTCGGCCTGGTCCCGGGAGACACGCGGAAGGCTGATGCCGAGGTCGCCGTAGACCTGCTGGACCAGACCGCTGCAGTCCAGGCCCTTGCTCGGGTCGGTGCCGCCCCAGAGGTAGGGGACGCCGAGGTAGCGGCGCGCGTCGGTGACCACGTCGCTGCCGGTGGCGCCGCTCGACGAGGTGCCGTAGCCGGGCGGCGGCGCGATGGTGCTGCCGTCGTTGGTGGCCACCACGCCGGTGGTGCTGGTGCTCGACGTCGCGGCCCGCAGCGCGGTGGAGAAGTCGCTGGAGGTGCTGTCGGTGCTCGTGGTCGTCGTGGTGCCGCTGAGCGCGGCCAGCTGGCTCTGGATCTGCTCGATCCGGCTGCTGATGTCGCTCAGGCCGCCTGCCTCCACGGTCATGCTGCTCATCGGTGCGCCTCCCGGGCCCACCGCACCGAGGCGAGGTCGTCCAGCTCCTTGGCCTCGGCCTTGGCCCGCTCGGCGCGACGACGTACGGCGCGACGCTCGAGGAGGTTCTCGACGGCGGAGAGCTGGGCCTTGTCGGCGTGCCAGCGAGCACGTGCGCCCTCGACCACCGCGTGGTGGGAGGAGGCCTCCTCGCGAGCATCGCGCAGGTGCGCGCCCAGGGCGGCGGTGCCGGCGCGGAAGATCAGCAGCTCGGCGGGCGTGACGGCGGCGTCGCCCGGCAGTGCGGCGAGCCGGTCGTTCAGCGCGGTCGCGCGCTCCTCGAGGGCCTGCTGCTCGGCCAGTGCCATCTGCAGACCGAGCCGGCTGTCGTGCTCCCGCACACCGCGGACGCGCGCGACGGCGCGCAGGCCGCGATCGGCCACGGATCGGGTAGCACTCAAGGCACAGACTTCCTGCTGTTGACACTGTGCCGATCCGTCGGCTTCCGGTCTTGAGCGTTCCTTGCTCACCGGCTCCATCGGCGGACCTGCGGGGGACCTGAGCCGGTGCGGAGACAATTGCGAGCAGAGGTGCGGCATCTCGCGGCCGTCGGCCGCTCCTCACCGCCGCCGCCCGCGGCCCACCCAGACGACAGATGGGTAAAGGGGCACAGGCGTGCCCCTTTACCCATCTCTGAACTCGTCGGTGTCGGGAACCCGTCACCGTTTGTTGTGTGCCGGTGTCGCGCAGGCTCAGGCCTGGGCGGCCTCCACGGCCTCGGTCGCCGCCGCGTCCTCGGCCGGGGTGGGCCGCTGCAGGTTGGCCAGCACCTCGGGACGCAGCACCTGGGCGAGCTGCTCGGCGTCCATCAGGCCACGCTCGAGGACCAGCTCGGCGACGCCACGACCGGTGATGAGCGCCTCCTGGGCGATCTCGGTGGCGGCGCGATAACCGATGTAGGGGTTGAGCGCGGTGACCAGCCCGATGGAGTTCTCGACGGCCAGCCGCAGGATCTCGCGGTTGGCGGTGATGTCGTCCACGCACTTCTCCGCCAGCACGATCATCGCCTGCCGCATCCGCCACAGACCGGCGGAGAGCGAGTAGCCGATGACGGGCTCGAAGGCGTTGAGCTGCAGCTGGCCGGCCTCGGCCGCCATCGTGACGGTGACGTCGAAGCCGATGACCTCGAAGGCGACCTGGTTGACCACCTCGGGGATCACCGGGTTCACCTTGCCGGGCATGATGCTCGACCCGGCCTGGCGGGCCGGCAGGTTGATCTCGCCCAGGCCGGCACGCGGACCGGAGGAGAGCAGCCGCAGGTCGTTGCAGACCTTGCTGATCTTCACCGCCACCCGCTTGAGCACGCCGGAGAGGTGGACGAAGGCGCCGCAGTCCTGGGTCGCCTCGACCAGGTCGGCCGCCGTCACCAGCGGGAGCTCGGTGATGCGGGCGAGGTGGGCGCGGGCCGCCTCGACGTACCCGGCGGGGGCGTTGAGCTGGGTGCCGATCGCCGTCGCGCCGAGGTTGATCTCGTAGAGCATCGTGACGGCCTCGGCGAGCCGGGCACGGTCCTCGCCGAGCATGATCGCGTAGGCGTTGAACTCCTGACCGAGGGTCATCGGTACGGCGTCCTGCAGCTGGGTGCGACCCATCTTCAAGACGTCGTGGAACTCCTCGGCCTTGCGGGCGAAGCTGGCCTCGAGCTGGCCCATCGCCTCGAGCAGCGCGTAGGTCGCCTTGACGATCGCGATCTTGACCGCGGTCGGGTAGACGTCGTTGGTCGACTGGCTCAGGTTGACGTGCTCGTTGGGGTGCAGCACGTCGTAGCTGCCCTTGGGGTGGCCCAGCAGCTCGAGCGCCCGGTTGGCGATGACCTCGTTGGCGTTCATGTTGGTCGAGGTGCCGGCGCCGCCCTGGATCACGTCCACGACGAACTGCGAGGAGAGTGCGCCGCCACGGATCTCCGCGCAGGCCTCCTGGATGGCCGCGAACCGCTCGTCGTCGAGCAGCCCGAGGTCGTGGTTGGCGCAGGCCGCCGCCTCCTTGACCGAGGCGAGCGCCTCGACCAGGTAGGGGCTGGAGCCGATCGCGATGCCGGTGATCGGGAAGTTCTCCAGCGCGCGCAGGGTGTGCACGCCCCAGTAGACCTCCGCCGGCACCTCACGGTCGCCGAGCAGGTCGTGCTCGATGCGGCCGTGCTCGATCCTGCTGGTGTCGATCCTGGTGGTGTCGAATGCGGTCATGGCTCAGCTCCAGTCCACGCTGAGGTACTGGGTCTCGGTGAAGGCGAGCAGGCCCTCGCGGGCGCCCTCGCGACCGAGGCCGCTCTGCTTCACGCCGCCGAACGGCGCGGCCGGGTCGGAGACCAGACCGCGGTTGACCCCGACCATGCCGGCGTCGAACCGCTCGGCGAGGCTGATGGCCCGCTTGAGGTCGCCGGAGAACACGTACGCCGCCAGGCCGTACTCGCTGCTGTTGACGTAGCCGAGCAGCTGCTCGTCGTCCTCCCAGGTCACGACCGGAGCGATCGGCGCGAAGAGCTCGTCGTTGACCACGGCGGCGCCGGGGTCGACATCGGTGAGCAGCGTCGGCGCGAGGAAGTGACCGGGCAGGTCCGGCAGCTGCGCCTGGGCGGCGACCCGGGCGCCGGCGTCGATGGCCTGCTCCAGGGTCGCGGTGGTGCGCTGGAGCGCCCGGGCGGTGATCAGCGGACCGATCTCGGCGCCGTCGAGCGCGCTGCCGACGACCAGCTTCTCGATCGCGGCACCGAGCCGGTCGGAGAACTCGCGTGCCACCGAGGCGTGCACGTAGAGCCGGTTGGCGGCGGTGCAGGCCTGGCCGCCGTTGCGGAACTTGGCGATCATCGCACCGGCGACGGCCGCGTCGAGGTCGGCGTCCTCGGCGACCACGAAGGGGGCGTTGCCGCCGAGCTCCATCGAGGCGTTGACGACCCGCTCGGCCGCCTGCTTCAGCAGCTGGCGGCCGACGCCGGTGGAGCCGGTGAAGGAGATCTTGCGGACTCGGGCATCGTCCAGCCACGCGCCCACAACGCTGGGGGCATCGGTGGTCGGGACGATCTGCAGCGCGCCCTCGGGCAGGCCGGCCTCGAGCAGGAGCTCGCCGACGGCGAACGCCGTCAGCGGGGTCTCCTCGGCCGGCTTGAGCACGGCGGTGCAGCCGGCGGCGAGCGCCGGGCCGATCTTGCGGGTGGCCATCGCCGCCGGGAAGTTCCACGGCGTCACGAGGGCGGCCACCCCGACGGGGCGGTGCGTCACGATGGTGCGGGTGCCGCCGGCGGGGGACTCGCCGTAGTCGCCGCCCGGGCGGACCGCCTCCTCGCTGAACCAGCGGAAGAACTCCGCGGCGTAGGTGACCTCCGCGGTGGCGTCGGCGATCGACTTGCCGTTCTCCCGCGAGATCAGGGTCGCGAGACGATCACGGTCCCGCAGCATCAGCTCGAACGCCTTGCGCAGCACGTCGCTGCGGCGGCGCGGTGCGGTCGAGGCCCACTCGGGGAAAGCCGCGTGGGCGGCGTCGACCGCCGAGATCGCGTCGCTCACACCAAGGTCGGCGACCTCCTGGATCGGCTCGAGGGTGGCCGGGTTCTCGACGACGAACGTCTTGCCGCTCATGCCTTCTCCGCCATGATCTGCTCGAGTACGTCGAAGGCCTCGTTCAGCAGCTCGTCGCTGATCGTCAGCGGCGGCAGGAAGCGGAAGACGTTGCCGTAGGTACCGCAGGTCAGCACGATGACGCCGGCCTGGTGGGCGCCGGCGGCGATCGCCTTGGTGAGGTCGGCGTCGGGCTCCAGGGTGCCGGGCTTGCACAGCTCGACGGCCACCATGGCGCCGCGGCCGCGGATGTCGACGATCGCCGGGTGCTGCGCCTGCAGCTTCTCCAGGCGACCCTTGATGATCTCCTCGATCTCGCGAGCGCGGCCGTTGAGGTCGTGCTCCTTCATCTCCGAGATCGCGCCGAGCGCGGCGGCCGCGGCGACCGGGTTGCCGCCGTACGTGCCGCCCAGGCCGCCACCGTGGACGGAGTCCATGATCTCGGCGCGGCCGGTGACCGCTGCGAGCGGCAGACCGCCGGCGATGCCCTTGGCGGTGGTGATCAGGTCGGGGACGACGTTCTCGTGCTGGACGGCGAACCACTCGCCGGTGCGGCAGAAGCCGGCCTGGATCTCGTCGGCGACGAAGACGACGCCGTTGGCGGTGCACCAGGCGGCGATGGCCGACAGGAAGCCGTCGGCGGGGACGATGAAGCCGCCCTCACCCTGGATCGGCTCGATGACTACACAGGCGACCTGGTCGCCGCCGACCTGCTTCTCGATCACGTCGATCGCCTTGGCCGCGGCCTCGGCACCGGAGAGCCCCCCGTCGCGCAGGGGGTAGGACATGGGGGCGCGGTAGACCTCGCCGGCGAACGGTCCGAAGCCGTGCTTGTACGGCATCTGCTTGGCCGTCATCGCCATGGTGAGGTTGGTGCGGCCGTGGTAGGCGTGGTCGAAGACCACGACGGCGTCGCGCTTGGTGTGGGCGCGGGCGATCTTGACCGCGTTCTCGACGGCCTCGGCGCCGGAGTTGAACAGCGCCGACTTCTTGGCGTGCTCACCAGGGGTCAGCTCGGTGAGTGCCTCGCAGACCTCCACGTAGGCGTCGTACGGCGTGACCATGAAGCAGGTGTGCGTGAACGCCTCGAGCTGCGCCTTGGCGCGCTCGACGACGGCGGTCGCCGAGCTGCCGACGGTCGTCACGGCGATGCCGGAGCCAAGGTCGATGAGGTGGTTGCCGTCGACGTCGACGACGATCCCGCCCGCCGCGCGCTCGACGAAGACGGGCATGGTGGTGCCGACGCCACTGGCGACGGCAGCCTGCTTGCGGGCCATCAGCTCGGTGGAGCGGGGGCCCGGCAGGTCGGTGACGAGGCGGCGCTGCTGGGCCACCCCGTTGACGGTCTTGAGGTCGGTGGACGTGCTCATGAAGCCAGTGTCCGAACCAGCGGCCTATGCTGTCCAATACTTGTTACGTCTCTTCCCCATGCTCTAGAGGCATAGGATGAAGCGATGCAGCTCCACCACCTGCGATATTTCGCCGCGGTCGCCGACGCGGGCACGGTCAGCGCCGCCGCCGAGCGGGTGCACGTCACCCAGCCGGCACTCTCGCGGCAGCTGCGCCAGCTGGAGAGCGACCTGGGTGTCGCGCTCTTCGAACGCAGCGCCGGGCGGCTGACGCTGAGCCGCACCGGTCGCGAGCTCCTCCCCGCCGTACGCCGCCTGCTCGCCGACGCGGCAGCGCTCGAGGCAGCGGCCGCCTACCACGCGGCGGGCAGGATCGAGCGGCTCCGGGTGGCGGCGCCGATGGTGACGCTGACCGACGTGGTCTCTCCGTTCGTGGCGACGATGGCCCCCGACGAGCCGGTCGTCGACGTGGTGCCGGCGGACGGTCTGACCACGACGGCGATGCTGGAGCGCGGTGCGGACCTGGCGATCGGCACCGGCCGCCCGAGCCGGCCCTCGCGGTGGCTGCCGCTCGCGGTGCTGCCGGTGTGGGCCTACGTGCGCGTCGACGATCCCTGGGCGGGCCGCGGCCGGATCGCGTTGCACGAGCTCGCGCACCGGCCTCTGGTCGGGCTGCCCTCGACCTTCACCGCCCGGGAGGCGCTGGACGCGGCCCTGGTCTCCGCCGGGCTCTCGGTCGAGGTGTTCACCGAGGCGGCCAACGGCACGGTCGCCCAGGCGTTGGCTGCGTCGGGGCGCGGCGTGGCGATGGTCTCCGACGACCCGCGGTACGGCCTGGTCCCGCTGGCCGTAGAGCTGCCGGACGGCTCGCTGCTCAGCGTGCGGCTGGTCGCGGCGTGGGACGGTCGCAGTGTGGCGGGTGCCGCGATGCAGGCCATCGCCGTACGGCTGAGCGCGTGGGTGACGGCGCACTACGCCGTGCCGCGGGAGTGACCCGTCCGGGATGCCATCAGGCCCGCCCCGCGAGCGGGACGGGCCTGGTGACCGGGGGAACTGCGGACCTCAGCTGGCCAGGTCGGCCATCGCGTCGGCGTTCTCACTGTTCTTGCGCAGCGCGCCGACGACCAGGCCGACGACCAGGCTGATCACCGGCAGCAGCACCAGGAACCAGCCGAGTGTGGAGAGGCCGAAGGACTGCGTGGTCGGGTCGACGCCCTTGGCGACGGTGCCGGCCAGCAGGCCGAAGCGGGCCATCACCAGGTAGAACGCCATGCCCAGGCCGAGGATGGACAGGATCGGCGCGGTGATCGTCCGCCACCAGTGCGGGTTGTTGCGGAAGTAGACGACCACCGAGAGCGAGACCAGCGCCTCGACCAGCAGGATGGCCAGGACGGTCATCGAGCTGAACCAGCTGAACATGTTCAGGAACGGGTCCTTGTGGGCTGCCGCGAAGACCACGATGACGATGCCCGCGACGACCGAGGTGGCGACGGCGCCGTAGACCGGCGCGCCGTGCCGGTTGACCCGGTCGAGCGCCCGTGGCAGGACGCGGGCACGGCCGAGCGCGAAGAAGTAGCGCGCCGCGCTGTTCTGGAACGCGAGCAGGCCGGCGAACAGCGAGCTCAGCACCAGCCAGCTCATCAGCGTGGCCATCCAGCCGCCGACGAACTCGCGAGCGACCGAGTAGACGACCTCGGCCGGGTTGCTCAGGCCGTCGGAGATCTTCATGACGTTGTCGACAGCGTGGTCACTGCCGATGCCGCTGACGATCGCCCACGAGGTGAGCGCGAAGAGCGCCGCGATGAGGACGATCGCGGTGTAGGTGGCGATCGGGACCGCGCGCTTGGGGTCCTTGGTCTCCTCGGCGTAGATGGCGGTGGCCTCGAAGCCGATGAAGGAGGCGAACGCGAAGGCCAGCGCGATGCCCGCACCACCGTTGAGGCCGCCGGCGAAGACGTTGCTCGGGGCGAACGACGCCGCGAAGTCGAGACCGTCGGGACCGCCGCCCTGGAAGATCACCGCGAGGGCGGTGACGAAGAGCGAGAGCACCTCGACACCCATCAGCACGCCGAGCACCTTGGCGCCGATGTCGACCTGCAGGATCGAGAGGAGCGTGACGAGGGCCCAGGCGATGAGGCACCACACCCACCAGTGCAGGTTGGTGCCGAGCTTGTCGTTCAGCTGCGAGGCCGCGACCGAGCCGAAGAAGCCGTAGATGGCCAGCTGCACGGCCAGGTAGGCGACCAGCGAGACGAACGCCGACCCGACACCGGCGACGCTGCCGAGTCCTCGGCCGACGTAGGCGTAGAAGGCGCCGGCGTTGCTGACCTCGTGGCTCATCGTCGAGTAGCCGACGCTGAAGAGGAGCAGCACGATGCCGGCGACCAGGTAGGCGCCCGGGGCGCCGGCGCCGTTGCCGAGACCGATCGCGACCGGTACGGCGCCGGTCATGCCGACGAGCGGCGCAGCCGCAGCGACGACGAAGAAGACGATGCCGGCGATGCCGAGCTTGTTGGCAGCCAGGCTCTCTCCGGGCTCGGAGTCGACAGCGGCCGGCTCAGTGGGTGCGGTCATCGGGTACCTCCTGGGGCGGTGACGCACGATTGTGATGTAGCGCACGCACACTAGTTTGCTTCCAAACGACCTGTCGAGAGGTTCTGGGAAAAATGTTTGTTGCCAAACGATTGCCTTGACCGGCGCGGTCCCGAGCAATACGTTTGGATCCAAACGATCTTGGGGGCGCCGGTGTCGCGCCGCTGATGGAGGAGCCATGAACCTGCCCAGGAATGAGCACATCGCGACCGTCGAGGGCGTCGACGTCGATGTCCGCCACTGGATCGGTGGCGAGCGCGTCGCGTCGGACCGGACCTTCGACGACATCTCCCCGATCGACGAGACCGTCATCGCGCGGGTGCACGCCGCCGGCGCCGACGAGGTGGACCGCGCCGTGGCCGCCGCTCGGGCTGCCTTCCCGGCCTGGGCCGCGCTGCCGGTGGCCGAGCGGGCCGCCGTCCTGCGTCGCGTCGCCGAGGGCGTCGAGGCCCGGATCGAGGACCTCGCGCAGGTGGAGACGCGCGACAACGGGTCGCTGATCCGCAGCCACCGCCGCGGCGTGATGCCGCGCGTGGCGACGAACTTCCGCGCCTTCGCCGACTTCGCCGAGCACAAGCTCGCCCACCCCGACATGGAGGTGCCGGGTCGCGGCCACCGCCAGCGGATCAGCTACGACCCCGCCGGTGTGGTCGCCATCATCACGCCGTGGAACGCCCCGCTGATGCTCGCCACCTGGCGGATCGGCCCGGCGCTCGCCGCAGGCAACACCGTCGTCGTCAAGCCGCCGGAGTGGGCGCCGCTGACCGCCAGCCTGCTCGCCGACATCATGCACGAGGCGGGCGTGCCTGCCGGCGTCTTCAACGTCGTGCAGGGCACCGGCGCCGAGGCGGGCGCCCCGCTGACCGCCCACCCGGGGATCAACCGGCTCGCCTTCACCGGCTCGGTGCCGACCGCCGGGGTGATCGCCAAGGCCGCCGCGGAGAACATCGTGCCGCTCTCCTACGAGCTCGGCGGCAAGTCGCCGCTGGTCGTGCTGGAGGACGCCGACCTCGACCTCGCCGTCGAGATCGCCGTCGAGCAGTTCGACAACGCGGGTCAGGTCTGCCTCAAGGCGGCGCGGATGCTGGTGCACTCCTCGCTGGTCGAGGAGTTCACCGCGCGCGTCGTGGCCGGTGCCGAGAAGATCGTGCAAGGCGACCCGCGCGACGAGGCCACCGATGTCTCCGCACTGATCTCGCGCCGCCACTTCGAGCAGATCAGCGGCTTCGTCGAGCGCGCCCTCGCCGACGGTGCCAGGCCGCTGCTCGGTGGCGGGCCCAACGACGACCTCGGCGGCCTCTTCTTCCGCCCCACGATCCTGGTCGATGCGCCCGAGGACTCCGAGATCATGACCGAGGAGGTCTTCGGCCCCGTCGTCACGATCCAGTCCTTCGAGACCGAGGAGGAGGCCGTCCGCAAGGCGAACGACTCCCGCTTCGGCCTGGCCGCGACCCTGGTCACCGGCAGCGTGGAGGCCGCGGAGCGCGTCTCCGCGCAGCTCGACGCCGGCACCGTCTGGGTGAACTGCTTCTTCGTCCGTGACCTCGAGGCCCCCTTCGGCGGCAACGGGAAGTCCGGCATCGGCCGCGAGGGCGGAATCTGGTCCTTCGACTTCTACACCGACATCAAGAACAGCGTGTTCAGCCCGGAGGGCTGGACGATCGAGCACAGCAGCCCCAGCGGCTGGAAGGAGTGAGTCATGGGTGAGGTGGTGGGCGCCGGTCTGCTGGCGCACGTTCCGACGATCGTCCTGCCCGAGGAGATCCGTCGCGAGCTCAACAACGGCGAGGACAGCACCCTGGTCTCGGGGCTGCAGCAGCTGCGTCGCGAGGTCTTCGAGACCCTCGACTACGACACCGTCGTCGTACTCGACTCGCACTGGGCCACGACGGTGGAGTTCGTGGTGACAGCGCAGGACCGCCGCAGCGGGCTGTTCACCTCCGAGGAGCTGCCGCGCGGCATGGAGCGTCGTCACTATGACTTCGCGGGCGACCCCGAGCTGGCCCACCTGATCGCCAGCAAGGCGGCGAACCACTCCACCTGGATCACCCCGATCGACGACCACGAGCTGCCGATCTTCTATGCGACCACCAACCTGTGGGAGTTCCTCGGCGACGGCCTGCCGGAGAAGAAGTGGATCTCCATCGGCGTGTGCCAGACCGCCGACGGCGAGGACAGCTACCGGCTGGGTCGTGCGCTGGGCGAGGCGATCGCCGAGTCCGACCGCAAGGTGCTGCTGCTCGCCTCGGGCGCGCTGTCACACACCTTCTGGCCGCTGCGCAAGCTGCGCGACCACGAGGCCGCCGGGCAGGAGCACATCTTCAGCCCCGAGGCGCTCGCCGCCGACCTGGAGCGGATCGAGTGGTTCAAGGCGGGTGACCACAAGCGGGTCATCGACACCATGCCCGAGTTCCTCCGCTTCCGGCCGGAGGCCAAGTTCATGCACTACCAGATGATGATGGGCGCGATCGGCGAGGAGTCGTGCACCGCACCCGGTCGTCAGTACGGCGAGTACGAGAACTCGGTCGGCACCGGCCAGGTGCACCTGTGGTTCGACCGGCCCGAGGGTGGGTTCCCCGGCGCGAAGCAGACGCCGCTCGACCCCGACTACGCCCGCCAGATGAACCTGGCCGGCGCCGACATCCCCGCCGCGGGCTGAGCCCGGCATCCGGCCCAGCCAGCGCCAGCACCCGATCGAGAAACGAGAGAAGCTCCATGACCCTGCGTGAGACCCGCCGCATCCTGCTCGACGGCAACGCCGTCGACGTCGTCCGGGACGGCGAGAACCTGGTGGCCGGCGACGGCCGCGTCGTGGCGATCGCGGACGCGATCCACCTGCCGCCGGTGACCCCGCAGAAGATCATCTGCGTCCACCTGAACTACTCCAGCCGGGTGCAGGAGTTCGGTACGTCGCTGCCGCCGGCTCCGACGTACTTCCACAAGCCGGTCACCGCGCTCAACGCCCACGACTCCGCCGTGGTGCGCCCGGAGGGCTGCAAGTGGCTCAACTACGAGGGCGAGATCGCGATCGTGATCGGCAGGACGGCCCGCAACATCTCGCCGGAGGAGGCCGGGGACTACATCCGCGGCTACACCGTCGCCAACGATTACGGCCTGCACGACTTCCGCGACACCGACTCCGGGTCGATGCTGCGGGTCAAGGGCGCGGACACGCTGTGCCCGGTCGGCCCCGGTGTGATCGAGGGCTGGGACTTCCGCGGCAAGCGCATCCGCACCCTGGTCAACGGCGAGGTCAAGCAGGACGGCAACACCGACGAGATGGAGTGGGACATGCACTACCTCGTCGCCGACATCGCGCGCACCATCACCCTGCACCCTGGCGACCTGCTGCTCTCGGGCACGCCCGCGGTCTCCCGCACCGTCTACCCCGGCGACATCGTCGAGGTCGAGGTCGAGGGGCTCGGCACGCTGCGCAACCACATCGTGTCCGGACCGACCCCGATCCGCACCGACGTGGGCGCCCAGCCGACCGAGTCCGAGGAGGTCCTCTCCACGGCCAAGGGCGGCGACTGGGAGTTCCGCGGGATCCGCAAGCCGCAGCCGCCGACCCACTGAGTCCGTGTCCCGATGAGCACCGTTGACACCGCCGAGCGCCGGCCGCGGATCCTGATCCCGGCCCGGTTCTCCACGAGCGCCTCGGCGCTGCGCTACGGCGCCGAGGTGACCTCCCGCAACCTGGTCGAGGGGGTGTGGGCGGCGGGCGGGGAGCCGCTGATGGTGCACCCGCACGCCCCCGGCGGCGTGGCCGACCCGGACGAGGTCGCGGCTCGGCTGGAGGTCGCCGACGGCGTACTCCTGCCGGGTGGGGGCGACCTCGCCGCGCACTGGACCGGTCAGGACCCGCACCCGACGCTCTACGACGTCGACGAGGAGCAGGACGCCTTCGACCTCGCGGTCGCGCGGATCGCGCTGGAGCGTGGCATCCCGCTGCTGGCGATCTGCCGTGGGCTGCAGGTGGTCAACGCCGCGCTCGGGGGGACCGTCGTGCAGGACATGGACACCGAGTACGGCGAGGGTCGCCACCACCGTCACCGCGTGCATGCCACCGCGGTCGCCCCCGACTCCGCGCTCGCCGCGGTGCTGGGGGAGAAGCTGGACGTCAGCTGCTACCACCACCAGTGCCTGGCGACGCTCGGCACCGGGCTGCGGGTGATCGCGCGCGCCTCCGACGACGTGGTCGAAGCGGTCGAGCTGGAGGACCCCCGAGGCTGGTTCCTGGGTGTGCAGTGGCATCCCGAGGACACGTGGGCCGAGAACGACGCCCAGCTGGGTGTGCTGCGGGCGCTGGTCGACGCATCGCGCTGATCGTGGAGGGTTGTGCGCACCAGGTGTGCACAACCCTCCACGATCAGCGGAGCAACTACGTCAGTACCGCTCCGACGTCTCGACCAGCGTGCGCAGCGCGTCGGTCATCGAGGTCAGCTGCACCTTGTCCAGGTCGCCGACGACCGTCGACTCGGTCTTGTTGAACTCGGGGTAGATCTGCTCCATCAGCCGCACTCCCTCTGGGCTCAGCTTGAGGTTGACCAACCGGCGGTCGACGGTGCTCGGGATGCGCTCGAGCAGGCCGCGCGAGAGCAGCGTCTTGGAGACGCCGGTCAGGGTGCCCTTGCTGATGCCGACCGACTCGGCGACCTCGCGGGTCTCCATGGAGTCCCAGATCCAGAGCGTCCACAGCACCAGGAACCCGGTCCAGGTCAGGTCGTTGGGTCGCAGCACCGAGTTGGTCAGACGGCCCCGGACCGCATTGGCGGCGCGGTAGAGGCTCAGCAGAGCGTGCGACGCGGTGAAGTCCAGCGGGAGGTGCTGGACTCGTTCGCGCGTCGCGCGCTCGACCTCGGCTAGCGAGTGCTGATCTGGCATGCAGGCACCTTAGTTTGGTCAGACCCAGGATCCGTCAGCGGTCTGTCGCGCCAGCGTGTTGCCGCCGTCCCAGATGACGCCGACCTGGCGGTAGTAGCCGCCGATGATCTCCTCGACGGTGAGGTCGGCGAGCTCCTCGGTCGGCGACTCGAACAGCTTCAGGTCGACGTCGCCGGACCAGGCCTGGCCGGCTTCGAAGGAGGAGGAGCCCGAGGAGATGAGCTCGGCGTACGCGTCCTGGCCGCCGGCGATGCCGGGCAGGATCCGGTGGTGCGCCATCGGGTGGCCGTTGACGAAGCCGTTGGTCTCCGACTCCTCGCGCAGCGTCAGCACGACCTCTGCGAGCCGCCGGTCGCCCGCGGCCAGCGAGGCGCCGAAGACGCCGCCGGGGCCGATCTGCGGGGCGCCCTGGCTGAAGGGGTGGGGGCGGGTCTGCCACATGGAGCCGAGCTTCTTCGGATAGCCCTGGTGCAGGCCGCGGCCGATGGCGAAGTCCTTGTCGACCCAGATATAGACGCAGCGGGAGTAGGTCACGCCGCGGAAGGAGCACCGTACGACGACGAACGCCTCCTTGTACTGCGAGCGGATCGGGTCGAGGAGCTCCTCGCGGCTGCTGGAGCAGGACTGCCAGTCGGCCCAGATCAGCGCGACCGCGCCCGGGTCCTCGGGGGCCAGGTCGAGCGGCTCGGGGAGCAGCGCCTTCACCTTCGCGGGATCGGTGCGGTACTCGACGGTGAGAAGGTCACCGGAGTACTGCCACGGGGGGTTGGGGATCAGCGTCGCGCGGCCCGTCTCGGTGCGCGGGTAGAGGAAGCCGTTGAGCTGGCGCAAGGTGCACTCCTGAAGATCGTTTGGATCCGTACGATACGAGAACCCGACGGCTCCCACAAGGGTTCGGGAAGGGCTTGTGTGGGCGGGCTCACAGGATTATTGTTCGGATCCAAACGATTGGAAGGACATCTCGTGAGCCACTTCGACACGTCCGGTCTTCCCGGAGCCCAGGACAGGCTGAGCGCGGACGGCATCGACGTCGTACGCCTCGGCTACTCCGACATCATCGGCGTCGACCGTGGCCGCGACGTCCTGGCCAGCCACTTCGCCCGCACGGTCGGCGGCGGGGTGGCGTTCTGCAAGTCCGTCTACGCCACCACCCCACTCGGTGGCGTCGTCGACTTCGACGGCGGGATCTCCGCCGGGCTGCCCGACATCATCGCCTTCCCCGACCTGAGCACGCTCCAGCCGGTGCCGTGGGAGCCGGGCGTCGCGCACTGCATCGGCGACCTCTACAACGCCGACGGCACGCCCTCGGAGGAGAGCCCGCGCAACGTGCTGCGCAAGATCGTCGGGCAGTTCAAGGAGCTCGGACTGACCCCGATCGTCGGACCCGAGCTCGAGTTCTACGTCCTCGAGCAGGACCCCGGCTCCGCCACCGGCTGGAAGCGGTACGGCGAGAGCTCCGGCCACGTCTACACCACCGGACGCAAGGGCGACCCGGAGAACACGCTGCTCGACGCGCTGCGTCATCTCGGCAACTACGGCCTCGACGTCGTGGCGGCGAACCACGAGTTCTGCTCGGGCCAGTACGAGATCAACATGTGGCACTCCGACGCGCTCGACGCCGGCGACCGGGCGCACCGCTTCAAGGACGCCGTCAAAGAGCTGGCCCGCCGCCGCGGCCAGCTGGCGACGTTCATGCCCAAGCCGTTCAACGACGAGGGCGGCTCCGGCTTCCACCTGCACTTCTCGGCCGTCGACGCCGACGGCACGCCGCTCTTCTACGACGCGAACGCCGAGGACGGCCTCTCCGAGCTGGCGCGCCACGCCATCGGCGGCATCATCGCCCACGCCCCGGCGATCGCGGCCGTGGCCAACCCGACGATCAACTCCTACAAGCGCTTCGGCCCGGACACGCTCGCTCCGTGGCTGATCGACTGGGGCCTGGACAACCGCAGCGCCATGCTGCGCGTCCCGCCGGAGCGCGGCGGCGCCACCCGGCTCGAGCTGCGCCTGGGCGATGCCAGCGCCAACTCCTACCTCGCCATCGCGGGCATGCTCGCCGGTGCGATCCTCGGCATCCGCAACAAGACCGAGCCGCCGGAGGCGCTGGTCGGCTACGGCTACGACCCCGAGCGCTCCGAGATGCTGCCGCAGAGCCTCGACGAGGCCCTCGATGCCCTGGAGAAGGACAAGGAGATCGGCGAGCTCCTGGGTGCGCCCTTCATCAGCACCTTCCTCGCCTACAAGCGCGACGAGATCCAGCGCTTCCGGTCGGCTGTGACCGACTGGGAGTTCCGCGAGTACGCCACCCACATCTGAGCCAGCTTCAGCTCTCGAGGAGATACAGCCATGCCCCGCCACGCCCCTGTCGCCCTCTCGGAGGTCGACCTCGCCGACATCGACGGCTTCGCCGACGAGCGCGGCTACGCCCAGTTCGACGTGCTGCGCGCCGAGGAGCCGGTGCACTGGAACCCCGAGCCTGACGGCCAGGGCTTCTGGAACGTCACCCGCTACGAGGACGTCTGGACCGTCGACCGCGACCCGGAGACCTTCACCTCGACGAAGTTCGTCAACCTCGAGGACATCGACGACGACCTCGCCGACGCGCGGCGCTCGCTGCTGGAGACCGACGGCCAGCGGCACGTGGCGCTGCGCCACCTGATCCACCGCGAGTTCAGCCCCCGCAACCTGATGAAGAACTATGAGGCGTTCCTGCGGCAGCTGACCAAGCAGACCGTCGACCGAGCCTTCGCCGCCGCCGCGGAGAACGACGGCGAGATCGACTTCGTCAAGCTGATCAGTGCTGACTTCCCGATCCAGGTGCTCGCGCGACTTCTCGACGTACCCGCCGATCACACCCCGCAGCTGATCGCCTGGGGCAACGAGATGGTGGCCAACACCGACCCCGACTACGCCAAGGTGCGCCTCGACGACCCGGAGTCGGAGAAGTACAAGCACCTGCCGTTCCGCTCGCCCACCGTGCTCGACGTGTGGGCCTACGGCAACAAGCTGCGCGAGTCGCGCATCGGCGGCGAGGGCATCGACCTGGTCTCGATCCTGGCCAACAAGATGCCGCAGGACGGCGTGGAGCTCTCGCAGGCGGACTTCAACAACTACTTCTCGCTGCTGGTCATCGCCGGCAACGAGACCACCCGGCACGCGATCAGCCAGTCGATGCTCGGCCTGCTCGAGCAGCGCGACCAGCTCGAGCTGCTGGCCGCCGATCCCGCGCTGATGGAGACCGGTGTCGAGGAGCTGCTGCGCTGGGCGTCGCCGGTCTACCACTTCCGGCGTACGGCAACCCGCGACGTGGAGCTGAGCGGCAAGGAGATCAAGGAGGGGGACAAGGTCGTGATGTGGTTCGCCTCGGGCAACCGCGACGAGCGCGTCTTCGCCGATCCCTACAAGCTCGACGTCACCCGGACCAACGTCGACCACATGACCTTCGGCAAGGGCAGCCCGCACCTGTGCCTGGGCAACAACCTGGCACGGCTGGAGATCAAGCTGATGTTCCAGGAGCTGCTGCCCCGGCTCGCCGACATCCAGCTCGTCGGCGACGTACGCCGCGTGCGGAGCAACTTCGTCAACGGCATCAAGGGCTTCCCGGTCAGGATCAAGGAGGCCTGAGCCCAGCCTCAGTCTGTCAGTCACAGCTCGACCCCCGGCCCGGATGGGCCGGGGGTCGAGTGCTTCGGGACATGGCCAGGGAAGAGCGGCCGGCACGCGCCCGGCAGCCGTGGAAGTGTGGGCGCATGGTGATGACGACGAAGGTGTTGAGTGTGACAGTGCCGGTGCCCGATCAGGACCGAGCGCTGGCGTTCTACCGCGACGTGCTGGGCTGCGAGGTGCGTTACGACGGCGAGCCGTGGCCCGGCGCGCGGATGATCGAGGTGGTCCCCCCGGATCCTCGGTCGGCATCGTCCTGCTGCCGGCCGACAGCGAGATCCCGGTCGCGGTGAGACTGGGCACCACCAGCGCCGAGGCCGCCTACGAGCGGCTCACGGATGCCGGGGTCACGCTGCACAACGAGGCGCCGATCTCGATCGGCGGTGGCAGCCCGATGTTCTTCTTCGACGACCCCTTCGGCAACGGTCTGGTGTACATCCAGGACTGATACATCGCGACGCGGGTCAGAGGTCGAGCGCGTGCAGGTAGCGGTCGGTCATCCGGTCCTGCGCCCATCGGGCCACGGGGCCGCCGGCGCGCGCGAGCGTGGTCGCGGGCCGGGAGAAGGCGCTGACCGTGAAGGTGACCTGGCCCAGGTCGTCGCGCTGCAGGTGGAAGCACTCCTCGCCGCTCTCGGGGTGGCCGGGCAGCGTTCCGTAGGCGAAGCCGATCCGGTCCGGTTCGTCGATCACGTAGACCACACGGCACGGGATGCGGACGGCGATCGGTCCGACGCCCAGGCGCATCAGGACGACAGCGCCTGGCTCGGCCGACGGTGCGGACGCGGCGAGCCGGAGGCCGGCGCGCTCGTGAGCCTGCCAGGCCAGGAGGCGCGCCCCGACGCGGTGGAGGTCCGCGCCAGGGATGCGTCGGGTGCGCACGAAGTGTCGGTAGCCGGGCGGGGGAGTGTCCGCCGTTGCGCCGATCTCCGGGTAGGTGAAGGCGGCCGTTGCTAGCGCCGCGGTCGCGGCGGCCGACAGGGACGTGACCACCCGACCATCATGCTGGATCCGCGAACGAGACAGGGCCCGGAGTCGGAGACTCCGGGCCCTGTCGTGTCGGCATGCCTAGTGCTTGACGACCACCATCACGGCGGCGGTGCTCGCCGCCGTCACTGGTCGGTGTCCGTGTTGGGCACGTTGGCACCCGGAACGCGCGACGGAGCAAAGATCTGCGTGTCGCCGGGGTAGGGCGTGCTCCAGTCGTGAGCGCGGTACCAGGTGTAGCGGTTCATCAGGTCCGGGTTGGCATAGTCGGCGATGGCCATCGCACCGCTGAGGTGCTGCTGGGCCGCCCACGTGTCCCACTCGTTGGCAACCGCCTGCTCCGCGGCGGGAACGTCCGTCGCAGCTGCCTCACTCTTCTGCAGCGCCTTGGCAGCCGCGCCGGTCCGGCCGAGGGTGTCGTTGCCACACGCCGGCGTGCCACCGCTCAGGCCCTCGGTCAGTGGGACCTGGTTGGCGATCGAGTTGTAGGGGGCGTTGTTCGGCTGGGTGCTGAAGGCGCCGTACATCGGCGTGGCCGCGGCCACCTTCTCGTTCAACGGCTGCGCGCCGAGGATCTGCTCGATCGTGCGGACCATGCTGATCTGCGAGTAGTAGGTGTCGACGACCTTGCCGTGCTGCGCCCAGGGGCTGATGACCTGGATCGGGGCACGGTGGCCGTCGACGTGGTCCGCGCCGGCCTGGCTGTCGTCCTCGGCCACGAAGACGACCGAGTCCTTCCAGATCGACGAGTGCGAGATCTCGTCGACGACCCGTCCGACGGCGACGTCGTTGTCGGCGGCCTGTGCCTCAGGGCTGGCCTGGCCGCTGGTGTGGTCGCTGGAGAACCACATCATGTTGAAGTTCGGCACACCCTTCTCGGCGCCGGCCGAGCTGGCGAGCTGGCTCTTGAAGTCCTGCTCCCAGATCGCTTCGCGGTAGATGTCCGGGATCGAGGTGTCGAAGGCCGGCGAGAGCGGGTCGCTGATCGCGTTGAGCGAGGGGATGACCGAGCCGTAGTGGGCGCCGGCGAGCGGGCCCGAGGTCAACGGCGAGGCGTCGGCATGGGCGTCGTACGCCGTCGCGGCGCAGTAGTACTGCTGCCACGTGGAGCCGGCCGGCTTGCCCTCGCCGTACTCGTACTCGCCGTAGTTCTTGGCCGTGGCGCCCGCGGCCTGGACCGCGCTCCACAGGAAGCCGGAGCGCTGGTGGCCCAGGACGTCCTCCTCGGTGTCGTAGGAGCGGGTGTACTCGCCGGCCGACGACTCGGTGTACTCCGGGTTGTCGCCCATCATCATCCAGTTGTGACCCTCGGCGGAGTTGGTGCCGATGTCGTAGGTGTTGTCGTAGAGACCGAACTGCGTGGCGAGGGCGTGCTGGTTCGGGGTGACCTCCTGGCCGAACTGCGCCAGTGTCGGGTCGCCGTTGCCCTGCTTCATGTCACCGAAGAGCTGGTCGTAGGTGCGGTTCTCCTTGACGATGAGGAAGACGTGCTTGATCTTCGAGGAGGCCTGACCGATCTGGGTCGGGACCGGGTTGGCGCTGGGCACGGTGACGGTCCTCGTGGAGCAGACCCGCTTCTTGACGACCTTGTAGAGCTTCTTGTGGTGCTTCTTCGCCTTCTTCTTCGCCTTGCCCTTGAGCTTCACCTTCACCTTGACCGTCTTGCAGGTGGTGACCTTCTGGGTGGTGCTCATCGACGGATCGGTGCTCCAGCCGTTCTGCTGGAAGACGGTCCCGGTGTCCGCCTTGATCGCGGCGTCGGTCGGCCACGTGAAGCGGGTCAGCGAAGCGGTCGTGGCGTGCGTGCCGTGCCCGGTGGCGGTAGTGGTGTTGAGGCCCTGGCTGTAGCTGAGCTTCGGGCCGCGCGCGTCGATGCCGCGACGGTTGGCGACCACGACCTTGCCGGCGGCATCCGTGAAGACGCCCGAGGGGTAGTAGTCCGTCGGGATGAGGCCGATCTCGCTCACCGGGTCCTGTGCGTCGGCCCCGAGGGTGAAGACCTCGATGGCGTCGGCGCGGCCCAGCGAGACCAGGAGGTGGCCGTTCTGGAGGTCGATGGAGTCGGGCTCGTAGCCGACCGCCGTACCGCGGTTCTTGCCGCCGTCGCTCGCGTTCACCCACGGTTGGGTGCTGATCGTCTGGACGACGGCGTTCGTGGCCGGGTCGATCACCGAGACGGTGTCGTCGTCGGTGTTGGCGACGTACAGCGTCTTGCCGTCGGTGTAGGTCGCGGTGGGATGGAGGCCGACCGTGATCGTCGCCGCGACACCCGTGGTGACGGTCGGGTCGATCACCGAGACGGTGCCGCCGGTCGAGGAGCCCGTGGTGCCGTTGGCTCCCACGGTCGAGCCGTAGGACTGCATCGAGGTGCCGGTCGGGTTCGCCGCGCCGCCCTCGTTCGCGACGTACAGCTTGCCGTCGACGAACGACAGCTGGCGCGGAGCGACACCGACCTTCCACTGCGCCAGGACGGATCCCGTGGCCGGGTCGATCTCGTCGACCGCGTCCTGGCCGTTGAGCGCGGCGTAGAGGTTGCCGTCGGGCCCGAAGACGGAGCCTGCCGTCAGGGCCAGCTCGGTCGTCGTCGTGGCGAACGGGTTGGCCGTGCTGGTGACGATCGGGTGGGCAGCGGTGACGACGGGCAGGAAGACCGTGCTCGGCGCGCTGAGGTTGCCCGTCGCGTCGACGGAGTAGACGTCGAAGCCGCAGGCGACCGGCACCCACAGCTTGGAACCATCGCGCGAGAAGGTCGGGTTGCCCTGGCCGATCGTGCCGTCGGCGCTCGTGCCGCCCGGCGTACAGGTGTTCGCGCTGGTCTGGCCGGCCGGTGTGTTGACGTAGGTCATCGAGGGGAAGCCGGCGTTCACCGCCGCGTTCACGAAGGTGTTGGCTGTCTTCGCGTCGCCCACGGGGGCCGTGCCGGCGGCGGAGACGGGCTGGTAGGTGTCCAGGTTGAACATCTGTACGTCGACGGAGTGGTCCGTGCTCGTCGTCGCGAGGATGTGCCCGGTGGGGCTGATCGCCGAACCCATGATCTTGCCGAACGGCGTCTCGAGGCGGTCACCGAGCGGGTTGATCGTCTGGTCGTCGGAGACCTGGACGCTGCCGTCGGAGTAGGTGGAACCGACGGTGTGGGTGCCGAACCCGACGGTGGACGCGGCGGCGATGCCACCGGTCGTGAGGGCGAGAGCGACACCGCCCGCTGCGAGGAGGCGCAGACGCTTGCCTCTCAGGATGCCTCTGAGAGCTGAGGTGCCCTCAAGACGACGACGCCGACGTGTGACGTGCATGGACTGTCCTTTCCTGCAACTGCGGGTGGGAGGAGTGCCGCTTCTCGAGGTGGTGCAGGTGCTACTTCGTCAGCAGGTCCACGAGGCCGTCGAACTGCCACAGGGGGTTGGGGGTGTCCCCGTCGACGGTGTGGACCTGGAAGGAGCCGTTGACCTCCTTGGGGCCATCACCGTCGGCGACGTAGCGACCATCGGCCGTGACGTCGAGCTGGAAGGTGGCCTGGCCGACGAAGGCCGTACCGGGCGTGTGCCACGAGACGATGCAGCGCCAGTCGTTGCCGGGACCGCTGTCCTGGTCGTTCGGGCCACCCTTGTCGCACGAGGACCTGGTCCGCATCGTGACCTCGGTGACGGTGGGACGCTGCAGCTCGTCGGTCTGCAGCACGTAGAGATGGCTGAAGGTCGTCGACAGCGAGTCCTGGAGCTTGGCCCGGGTGACGCCGGAACCGTCGGCCGGCGTGGCCCCGCCGAGCACGACCGCTGTGACGACGGTCAGGCCGGCGAGCGGCACCAACCCTCCGACGATGATGCGGCGCGCCGAGCCGTCGTTCGTGAGGTCCGTGAAGTCGCGGCGCACGAAGTGGTGGTGAGCCAGCGCGGTGGCGACGACCGCCCACGCCACGCTCACCGCGAGTCCGGCCCAGATCGGCCCCATCTGGGCGGGGCTGGTGAACAGACCGCGCCAGGCGACGAAGGCGTTGCTCGGAAGCGCCATGCGTACGGCGGCGGGCAGCGGCAGCAGCGCGAGGACCTGGAGCAGCAGCGCGACGAGGGCCGGCAGGAGGAGGCCGATCGGCGAGCGACCCAGGGTGACGGAGCCGAGCAGCCCGATCGCGGCGTACGCGAGGGTCGCCACCGCGACGCAGAGCCACGCGATGGTCACCCGGCCGGCGGCGTCGCCCACGCCGAGGGTGTGGCCGTCGAGGCCGACCAGCGGATGGCTGCCGATGCCGAGCAGCCCACCCACGGTGGCCGAGATCGCGAGGCAGGCCACCATCGCGAGCACGACGATCAGGCTGGAGAGCGCCTTGGCGGCGAAGATGCGCCGCGTCGACCGCACAGCGACGACGAGGTGACGCCACGTACCGAGTCGGTCCTCGACCGCGAAGACGTCACCGGAGACGAGCGACGTGAGCAGGGGCAACGCCCACGTGCCGACGAACGCGAGGATGACGAGCGGCCCGGCCCAGCCGGTGAGCGCCATCTGGCGGCCGAAGACGGTGTCCGCGGGCAGCGAGCTCTGCTGCCCCACAGCGGCGACGAAGGCGCCCGGCACGATGAGGCAGACGAGAAGCATCAGGCGGATGCGCCACTGGGCGACGAGCTTGACCAGCTCGAATCGGAAGGTACGACGCAACGACGCCGGACGAACCGTCGCAGGCGCATCCGATCGGCTCGGGTGGACGAGGGTGACCGTGCTCATCGCATGCGCTCCCCGGTGGCGTCGATGATGTCGGCGTCGGCGGCGTCGGCGGCGTCGGCGGCGTCGGCGGCGTCGGCGGTGTTGCCGGTGAGGGCGAGGAAGGCCGCCTCGAGCGGCGGAGTCACCGGGCTGAGCTCGCGGACGGCGAGGCCGGTGCCGACGATGCGGCTGATCAGCTCGTCCATCGCGGGCACCGAGCCACGCACGACGAGAGCGGCGTCGGACGCCAGGGCGCCGCCGGTCATCCCTGGCCCCGACACAATGCTGATGCCGGAGGTGCGGGCCGCCACCTCGCGGGCGCGGGCGCCGTCGGAGGAGACGAGGCGGTAGTCGAGGTCGCCACTCTCGGCGGCGAGCTTGCCGAGTGGTCCGGAGAACACCACCCGGCCGGCGGAGAGCAGGGTGACGTCGCTGCACAGGGCCGCGAGGTCGTCCATCCGATGGCTGGAGATGATGACAGCCACGCCGGCCTCGGCCAGGGACCCGATCACGCGGTGGACCTGACGTTTGCCGGCCGGATCCAGGCCGTTCGCGGGTTCGTCGAGCACGAGGAGGCGGGGGTCGCCGAGGAGCGCCGCGGCAAGGCCGAGTCGCTGGCGCATCCCGAGCGAGAAGCCGCCCACCGGATCGTCGGCGACCTCGAGGAGGCCGACCTGACCCAGCGCGTCCTCGACACTCGAGGCGGCGTACCCGCGCAGCGTCGCGAGCGATCGGAGGTTCTTGCGGGCGGTCAGTGCCGGGTAGAGACCCGGCCCGTCGACGAAGCCCGCGACGCCGTCGGGGACAGCGAGGTCACGTCCGACCGTGCGACCGAGGATCTCGAGCTCGCCGCTGTCGGGGAAGGAGAGTCCGAGGAGCATGCCGAGCAGGGTGGTCTTGCCGGCGCCGTTCGGCCCGACGAGGCCGTGGACGGAGCCGGCGTCGACATCGATGTCGACGCCGTCGAGGGCGATGACGTTACCGAAGTCTTTTCGAATGCCGCGGACCCGGACCGCGCGAGAACCCATGTGCTGCCTCTCACCATGCCGACGCGGTGCTGGCACGGTGGCCGACACTCTGGCGAACAAGACGCTAGGGAGGGCGACCACACCTCCGGCTTTACTCAAGGGGTCGCGCAGCCGAACCGTGGGTGAACGGCTCGGTCCGGCTGACCATCCGCGTGGTTCAGTTGACACATGGCCAGACCGCTGTGGGTCGTCGTCGGAGTCGTCGTCGTGCTCCTCGGGCTGCTCTGGACCCTGCAGGGGACGGGTGTCATCGAGGGCAGCTCGATGAGTGGCACGACCACGTGGGCGGTCATCGGCCCGATCGTGGTCCTCGTCGGCGTGGTCGTCCTGGTGGTGGGGTTCCGTGGCCGCAGGTCCTGAGGGTGCGCCGGTCGGCCGCCGCGTGGTCCTCGGTCTCCTCGGCCTCGGCGCGGTCGGCGTGGTCACCGGCAGCAGGATCCAGGCATGGCTGAGCAGCGCGCTGGCCCCGGTACAGCTGCACGACCCGACCGGTCTCTCCGGGCTGGTGCCACTCGGTGACACGTGGCGCTACTACTCGGTCACGGGCCCGGTCGCCTCGCGCGACGCCGCGTCGTACTCCCTGGAGGTCTCCGGCCTCGTCGGGCGCCCGGCGACATACTCACTGGCTGATCTGCAGGCGTTGCCCCAGACGTCGTTCACCGACACGTTCCAGTGCGTCACGGGCTGGCGCGTACCTGACGTCTCGTGGTCGGGCGTCCGGGTGGCCGACCTGCTGGAGGCGGCCGCGCCGGCCACCGACGCGGTGGGCGTGCGGTTCGGATCCTTCGACGGCACCTACTCCGTCAACATGACTCTCGACCAGGCCCGCCGCAGTGACGTCATCGTGGCGCTGACCATGTACGGCAAACCTGTCACCCACGCCCACGGCGGTCCCGTGCGGATCTACTCCGGCTCGATGTACGGCTACAAGAGCACGAAGTGGCTCTCCAAGATCGACGTGACGCCGAACAACCGTCCGGGCTACTGGGAGGACCGCGGCTACCCGCTGAACGGGATCATCGGTGAGTGAGGGCCCCAAGGTCGGGGCGGACCTCGACCGGTTCGTCCGCGCCGAGCGCGTGGTGCACCGACTGGTCGCGATCCTGATGGGTACGTGCCTGGTCACCGCCGTGATCCTCTACAACGGCTCCATCATGCTGGCCGTCGGCCACCGCCACCTCGTCGAGACCATCCATGTCTGGAGCGGCCTAGCGTTGCCGGTCCCGATGCTGGTGGGCCTGGCGTCCGCGGCCTACCGATTCGACCTGCGACGGCTGAACCGGTTCACGTCCTCGGACTGGAGCTGGCTGCGCAGCCGGTCCCGTCGCGGCGGCACCATCCCGGTGGGCAAGTTCAACGCCGGCCAGAAGATCAACGCGTGGCTGGTCGCCGGCGCCACCGGGGTCCTGCTGGGGACCGGCGCGCTGATGTACTGGACCGGGCTCGTCCGGCTCTCCTGGCGCTCCGGCGCGACCTTCGTGCACGACTGGTCGGCACTCGCGCTCGGGCTGCTGGTGATCGGCCACACGGTCTACGCCTTCAGGGACCCGGAGGCTCGCCGGGGTATGCGCACGGGAAGGGTCTCGGCCCGCTGGGCGCGCGCCGAGCACGCTGCCTGGGCGGACGAGGTCGACAGGCCAGAGCTCGATCCCTGAGTCGAGACCCGGTCAGGCGCCGTCCTCGGTCAGGGTCCTGGACGGCAACCAGTCGGCCCCGAGGAGCTGGGCGAGGTCAGCGAGTCCGGTGGTGTCGCTGCCGACCGTGTCGGAGGCTGCGGCGATCCGCTCCACCATCACCTTGCCCACCTGCTCCTCGACGGTGCCCTCGGCGTACGCGATGTGCCACGGGGAGACCTGGTGGTCGCGATGGGTGCGGCCGGTCACCTGCCGTCCGGCGATGCCCGAGAAGCGGGCCTGGTGGAAGACGCCGACCCGCGGCTCGGTGCTCGCCCGGCGGCCCTCGGCGAGGGTCTCGCCGGCGTGCAGGCTGATCGAGGCGACGGTGGTGAAGACGCAGACCTTCGCCTGTCCGGTCTGGAACCGGAGCCGCTCGGCCTCGGGGTCGAACCGGTCGCGGCCGTAGATCGTGGCGACCTCGATGCCGGAGTCACGCAGCCGGTCGGCGATCGGGTCGGCGGCGGTCGCGACGAACTCGACCGAGCACGCCACCTGTCGCTCGGCCTGGACCTGCTGGGCGATCCAGTCGACGGTCGAGTCGACGCGGATGAGGCCGGCCTTCTGCCGGAAGCGCAGCAGCGCGGCACGGCCCTTCGCGACGTTGCGGCCGCGGCGGGCGACGTCCATCTCGCGGCAGAACTCACCCCACTCGGCCTCGTACGCCGTCCGCTCCGTCGGCGTGAGCGTCACCGGCATGCCGGAGATCGGCACCGGCCCCCACGGCGCCGCCCGGTGCAGCATCGCCGGAGGCCGCTCGTCGGCGAGCCAGCCGCGCACCAGGTTGAGGTCTGCGGCCCGCCTCGCCGGGTCGCTGGTCCACGTCGCGCCGTATCGGCCCTGCTCGACCCCGACGCCGTGGCGCTCGAGCGCGGTGGCGAACGCCGGCCCGGGCTGGGTCGCCGAGGTCCACTCCCGCATCGGCTCGCCGAGGACCTGCGCATAGGCCGGAGCCAGGTAGGGCAACTCGAGCGGCGTGTGTCCGGGCGTCGCGGTCGTCGCGATGACGAACGGTGCCACCTCGTGCGGCTTCCCGTGCCCCGAGATCCGCGCCCAGAGCTTCCACCGCTTCGTCGTCGTACGTCGCAGCGCGTGGGCCTCGTCGGCGATGATCACATCCCAGGTGTGGTCCTTGACCTTCTCGAGCCGGTCCCACGTGATCACGACCCATTCCAGACCCCCGTCGCCGAGTGCCGTGATCGTGCGACACCAGTGGCCGATCGTGATCGCGGCGGGCCGGTCGGCGACGACGAGCACCCGTCGCGCAGCGCGCAGGTCGCCGACCGCCGTCGCTCCGAGGACTGCGGCGATCGTCTTGCCCACGCCGGGCTCGTCGGCCAGCAGGAACTGCCGCCCGCCGGCCGCGGCGCGCGCCGCGATCGCATCGGCTGCTTCGAACTGGATCCTCCGGGGTTCGAGCGCGTCGGTGGGCTCGGGGCTGGGTGTCGGGCTGCCCGGGTTGAGCGTGTTCTCGACGAACCGACCGAGCGTGTACGGACCCGGAGCGTAGGGCGCGAGGTGCGCGGGCAGGGCACGCCCGACGTACAGGTGGGTCTTGACGGCCGGGTGCCAGGTGGCGCCGTCGACCTGCGTGCCGTAGGGCACGTCGAGCACCCACAGCCGCTCGCCCGGCCCGGCGACCGGCAGCGGCCGCTGCGATGCTCGCGCCCCGCTGCGGCGCGGGGACGCGCTGCGTCGACGAGCGCTGGATCGGCTAGTACTGGGCACCCCGCGGACGCTATCGCGGCCTCCCCAATTTCGGGGTTTCTCTCAGGTTCCTCTCAGGGGTTGAGTGGGAGCAGGCCGATCGGCCACCTCACCACTCGGGAGAATCCAGATGCGGAGATCCGTTGGACTCATCGCGGTCGCGACCTTGGTCGGGGCCGGCCTCACCACGCCAGGTGCGCAAGCGGCACCCAGCCACCCCAGCACCGACCATCGTGCTCTGACCGCGGAGCACACCGGCCCGCAGCATCCGGGCCACCGGTCGAAGGGCTACACCCCGCCGCCGATCCGCTGGGGCACGTGCTCGAGCGCCAGCCTGCAGAAGGCCGGCGCGTCGTGCGGCATGCTCACCGTCCCGCTCGACTACGCGCACCCGCACGGAACGAAGATCCGGCTCGCCGTCTCGCGAGTCCTGCACAAGACCAGCGATGCTGCCGCTCAGGGCGTCATGCTGGTCAACCCGGGTGGCCCGGGCGGCTCAGGGCTGGAGTACTCCCGGCTGGGGCCCGCCGTGCCCGAGGGTGGTGGCGACCCGTACGACTGGATCGGCTTCGACCCGCGTGGTGTCGGGGACAGCGTGCCGTCGCTGACCTGCGACGGCGACTACAACGCGCCCGGCCGGCCGGCGTACGAGCCCGAGGCCGGGACCAAGCGGTTCTGGCTCGCCAAGACCGCGGCGTACTCCCACGACTGCAAGACCTCTGCCGCGGCGGAGATCCTCCGTCACGACCACACCACCGACTGGGTCGCCGACATGGAGAGCATCCGCAAGGCGCTCGGCGTGAAGAAGATCAACTATTACGGCTTCTCCTACGGCACCTACCTCGGCCAGGTCTACGCGACCCTGCACCCCGACCGCGTACGCCGGTTCGTGTTCGACGGCGTGGTCGACCCGCGCGACGTCTGGTATCAGGCCAACCTCGCGCAGAACAAGCAGTTCGACCGCAACATCGACACCTACTTCGACTGGGTGGCCGACAACAACGCCGCCTACGGTCTGGGCACGAACGGCAAGGCCGTGCGGGCGCTCTACTACAAGGTGCTCGACGACCTGACGTACGACCCCGACCCGAACTTCGGGGCGGCCGACTGGGCCGACAGCTTCCAGAGTGCCGCCTACTACGTCTACAACTGGGACGACCTCGCCCACGTCCTGGTCGCCGCCGCACACGGTGATCTAGGTCCTGCGAAGGCGTGGTACGACGACCCGACGGGCCCCGGCGCCGACAACGAGTACGCCTCCTACCTGGCCGTCTCGTGCACCGACGCACCGTGGCCGTCCTGGCGCACGCAGGAGCGGGACGCCTACCGGATCGCGTCGTTCGCGCCGTTCCTCACGTGGGGCAACACGTGGTTCAACGCGCCCTGCAACACCTGGCCGGCCCCGGCGAGCACGCCGGTCCACGTCGACGGCAGGCGTGTGCCGCCGATCCTGCTGATCGAGGAGACCAACGACGCGGCCACCCCGTGGCCGGGCGCCATCGAGGTGCGCAAGCGCTTCCCGGGCGCCAGGCTGATCGAGGGCGTCGGAGGTACGACGCACGCCGGCTCGCTATCGGGCGTCAGCTGCACCGACGACCGGATCGCGGCGTACCTGCTCCACGGCACGCTCGATCCCCGCAAGCCGGGCAACAACCGGTCCGACGTGCAGTGCCCGCCTGTCCCGCCGCCGGCCGCAACGCCGGCCACGGCGACGGCCGCCGGCATCGCACCCTCGGTCGGGTCCAGCCACGGTGACCGGCTCGGCTCGCTGCGCAACCTGCTCACGAGCACCGGGATCGGAGGCCTCTGAGCGCATCACTGCGAGCACCAGGCGCCCTCCCACCGCTCCCGTGTCGGGTGCGGTGGGGGAGGCGCGGCGGTTTCGCCGATCGTTCAGGCGCAGTCGTTGCAGACGTCGGGGCCGACCGAGGCGCGTCGCGACACGTGCTGCACGAGGAAGCAGGACGTGCAGGTGAACTCGTTGGCCTGCTTCGGCGTCACCTCGATGTCGAGGGTCTCGTGCGACAGGTCTGCGCCGGGAAGCTCATACGTCTCGGCCAGCTCGGTCTCGTCCTCGTCGACCTTGCCGGAGTTCTTGTCGTGCTCACCCGCGGTCAGGCGACGAGCCTCGAGGCTCTCCTCCTTCTGCTCCTCTTCGGTCTTGCGGGATGCGTCGTAGTCAGTGGCCATGTGAAGCTTCCTCTCGGGGCGGAGCGCGAAGGTTAGCCCCGTACGGCGCTGCGGCCTTCATTTCGGCAAGCTCGAATAGCGCGGTCGCCTCGGCCTGCCACCTGCTCATGGGCCGGTGGGGCTAGGAGAGCGAGCCTCGGGCGTGCTTCATGATCACGGCGATGACCTCGGTCTTCGCCTCCGCATAGGCATTCATGTCTGCCCAGTCCTGGTCGACCAGGTCACGCTTGGTGCGCTCGTAGAGACCGCGGTCCTCGGGGTCTGCCCGCAGGTGGTCGCGGAAGAGCAGGTAGTCGCGAGCAGCAGGATCGCCGACTTCCACGATGTGCACGTGGACATCGCGGGCGGGAGTGCGGACCAGGCGGTGACCGGGCTCGCGGACTCGGAGTTCGTAGCCAGCATCCAGCAGTCGATCGAGGTAGTCCTCCTCCGCCGTGGCGTCCGCGACGGTCACGAGGATGTCGATGATCGGCTTCGCGGCGAGTCCAGGCACCGAAGTCGAGCCGATGTGCTCGATCTGGGCGGCCACGACGCCCAGCGCCGTACGGATGCGTCCTTCGTGCTCGCTGTACGCCTCGAGCCATCGCGGGTCGTGGTCGGCCAGGATGAGGTCGCGCTTCTCGATCCCACCGACGAGTTCGACAGTTGTGACATCCGGCCGACGCGATCCACGTTCTCCCACCACGCCGACAAGTGTTCACCACCCGGTCGCTGACCCTGCCCCGCCTCACCGATCGCCGTCGCACTCTGGCGGCCCTGGAAGACGGCCACGTCCAACACGCTGATCGAGCGAGCCTCGCTGCGCCGCCAGCGCGATCGGTGACCGTGGCACATGACCGCGGACGCGGCTAACGTGCCTTCATGACAGACATCGTGATCCGCGTGCGGTTCACCAGCGGCGACCACACCGACGTCCTGTACGAGGACCCGGAAGCCTCCGATGAAGACGTGGCCTTCGAACACGTTGTCCTGGCGCTGGCATCTGACGCGAACGTCCTTCGCTGCAAGCACGGGGATCGGCTGCTCGTGCTCTTCGCCCGTGGCATCGCCTCCATCGAGCTCGCACCCCGGGGCGCCATCCTCTAACCGGTCCCGGGACGCAGGGGCGCCGTGGTGGTTAGGCCGCTGCGCGCAGCCGATGACAGAGGCTGCGCCCCGAATCGCAGAGGATGCGTGCGATCACGACGTTGCCGAAGGCGCCTGCCGTCAGAGCCAGGATGACCATCGCTCCTTGCAATGGCGAAGGGAGCATGGCCAGGCCGAGAGCGAGGATCCACAGCGGTATGCCGCACGGTGCGCTGAGGAGCAGGCTCGCGAGCGTGTAGATCCAGTTCGAGGTGATCGCACCAAGGGTGAACAGCGCGAGCGACAGGGCCGGCAGGCCCACCGCCGCGGTCCGCCAGTGTCCCGGTAGGTGGCGCATGCGGGAAGTCTCCCACTCGGCGGTCCAGCTGACTAACGAGGCTTGATCGCGCGGGGCTCGGACGATGCAGGTGAAGCACGCTTGCTCTCGTGCGGCGGGGCGATCGCCAGGCCGACTTCAGCGGTGTTCGTCAGTGGTCCTCGCTCCAGTTGGCGATGATGACCGCAATCGGGGGGAGTACCGCGGCGACGACCGACATCACCACGGCCGCAGTCGTCGACCACAGCCGAACGACGTTCCACGCCAGCACGATCAGTGCCACGCACGTGCCCATCAGCGCGACGTACCAGCGCCGACGCCGGCGAAGGCGCTCGCTCTGCGCTCGCCGTACGTCGGTGACGTTGAAAGGCCGGCGGTCTCTTCTCATCACTGATCACGATGGCACGGATGCCGGAGGAGGAAGAAGGGAGTGAAGATCCGACCACGGCGAAGCGATGTGGCTCAGCCGGCGGGCGAGTCGGCGAAGGTGCTCACGAACGGCATCGCCCAGCCGAATGCGGCAGCCGCGGCGCCGTCAAGGTCCGGTGCCCGCCGAGTGGTCCGGCCACGTGCGATATCGGCTTGGTACGCCGTCACCTCCGCGACCATCGCCCCGACCGGCCCGGTCTTGTGGAATGCCGCGTCCGACACCGCAGCGGGCAGGTCGAAGGAAGCCGCGACCTCGTCGAGGGGGATTCCGAGCAGCAGGTCGAGGGCGGAGAGCAGCCCGGCGGTGAAGGCGAACGCCGGATCGCCGAGCCCTCGAGACCGGGCGAGCAGCTCGCAGGTGCGGGCACGCACGAGCGCTGTGGCCAGTGCGTCGGTGCTGGTGCCCGGCCGTCCGGAGAGCAGGGTGAGGGCGACCCACTGCTTGACGCGGACAGTGCCGAGCATCATGAGCGCCTCGCGCAGGGTCTGCAGCTCACGGCGCAGCCCGTGGCCGGCGCCGAGTGCGGCGAGCTGGAGTACCTGGACCACCAGCCCAGGCTCGCGACGGAGCAGCCGCTCGAAGTCGTCGAAGTCGATGTCCTCGGTCAACATCGTCGCGGCGAGCTCGACGTGGGCGGCAACCGACGAGGGCAGGGACGAGGAGCGCACCACCTCCGGTCGCTCGATCGCGTACCCCTGGAAGTAATCGAAGCCCGCAGCCCGGGCCCAGGCGACCTCGTCGTCGGTCTCGAGCTTCTCGGCGAGCAGCCGGACGCCGTACGGCGCGCAGCGGCGGGCCAAGGCCTCGACCTCTTCACGGGTCCCGGCGCGGACGTCGAGCTTCACGATGGAGGCGAGCTCGAGCAGCCGCTCTGCGCCCTCGATCCAGACGAAGTCGTCGAGCGCGAGCTGGTAGCCCCGCGCCACCAGCGCCGCACAGCCCGCGACCACCTCGTCGTCGACGGCGACGGTCTCCAGAACCTCGATGACCGTGCGGTGCGACGGGAGGGCGACCGGGGTCTCTCCGGTGAGCACGCCACGCTCGGCGTTGCAGAAGACGATCTTGTCGCCGACCAGCTGGCCGACCCCGATGGTCAGTGCGCCCAGAACCACGTCGGCGGTCATCTGCTCCCCGGAGGGGAGGGGAGCACCGTCCAGGAGCGGTCGGTAGAGGAGCTCGTAGCCGATCACGTGGCCGTCGCGGTCGACGACCGCTTGACGACCGACGGCGACCGCGGGGGGCGTCATGGCGCCCCGCTGCTCGACGTCACTCACCACCTTCGGCAGAGCGGTCATGAGGCGGCTATTTCTTCCCGGGCCAGGTTGGTTCAGCGGCCAGGTCGAACTGCCAGCCGCGCATGTACGTCGCGGCAAGGGTCGCATGTTCTCCGCGCCTGCGCGGCGGAATGACGGGGCCCGCTGCGTTTCAGCCAGGTGGTCAGATCGCTAGCACGGTGCTACCAGTTCTTGACCGGTAGACGCTGGCCGTCTTTCGCGCCGCCGCACAGGACGACGAGCCAGTCGACGAAGGGCCAGATGAAGAGCGTCAACCAACCGAACAGCAGCATGCAGACGCCGAGCGCGATGTTGCCCAAGTAGAACCGGTGGACGCCGAGAACGCCGAGGAAGAAGCCGAGGATGCTGGCCAGTCCGCGGCTCTTGGGAGATGTGCCGGGCGCGACGACCGTGCCGAAGTCTGTCTTCGTGCCACTCGCCGTCACCGCAGCGGCGGCAGGCATAGCAGGGGTGACGACATAATTATTGCCGTCGCGGTAGACATTGACGTGCTGGCCGATGGTGGGATTCGCGAACCGAATCAATCCGATGGGGACGGCGATGACGGCACCGTCATCGGTTCCTACGCGTAGCTCGGTGCCGTCGACGCCGATGATCTCTGCCATTGAAATGCCCCTCCACATGGTTCGAACGCGGACCGCGCAACGCAGCCTGAATGAGATTCGGCTGACTGCCAAGAAGATGTCACACAGCGGAACGTGCCGGATGTGGTTTCGGCAGATTGCCGAACCGGTCCAGAGGGGCGGCCGTTGCCGTGGTCGCGGTGGACAAGGCACGACCAATCCCGCCACGGATCGAGACACATTCCAAGTCGCAGAGCAGCTCTGCGATCAGGGCCTCGCAAGGAATTCCGACACCGCCCGGGCGACCTCGTCGGGTGCCTCCTCCGCTTGGTGGTGGCCCGAGTCGATCACCCGGTGCTGGATCGGCAGCTCGAGCCACGGCTGCCAGATCGCGACCGGGTCGCCCTGGATGTCCAGGTCGTCGCGGGCCGACTCGAGAAGCAGCGTGGGGCAGAGGACACGTCGTTTGGCCAGGCGGTCGGCCTCATCGTGGTCGCGGTCGATGCCCAGACCCGCCCGGTAGTCCTCGCACATCCCATGGACGACGCCCGGGTTGCGCAGCGCGGCCCAGACATCGGCGTGGTTGGCCGCACCCATGGCCTCCGGTGGCGGCGTGGAGTACCAGGCACCTGGGTCGGCGTTGATGAACCGTTCCGCCGGCTTGTCGACCTGCCCTAGGAACCACCAGTGCCACCATGCCCGGGCGAACCGGGCATCGGTCCGTTCGAGGTGCTCGATGACGGGAAGCCCGTCCATGACGACGAGGTGCGAGACGCGATGCGGGTGGTCCATCGCCGTGCGGAAGGCGACCAGGGCGCCCCGGTCGTGTCCCGCAACGGCGAAGCGGTCGTGGCCGAGACGCGTCATGAGACGTGCGACGTCGCCGGCCATGGCGCGCTTGCTGGACTGGGAGTGGTCCGCCTCATCGGGAGGCAGGGTCGATTCGCCGTACCCACGTAGATCGGGGCAGACGACGGCGTGCTCGGCGTCCAGTCGCGACGCAACCTCGTGCCACGTGGTGTGTGTGCGGGGGTGGCCATGGAGGAGGACGACCGGAGTGCCCTGGCCCCCGAAGCGCGCCCGGATGGTGACATCCCCGAGATCGATACGCTCCACGACGAAGTCATCGAACACGGACCGAGCCTACGGCTCGCTCAGACTTCGGCGACGTCGCCCGTGTAGACCGTGAACGTCGTGCCGCAGCCCTCCGCGTGCTTGCTGGTCTCGGCCATCTCGGGGGTCGCGGCCGAGGCCTTGAAGAGGTCCACGCTGGGCCAGAACAGCTCGGCGACGAGGTACGGCGCGCCGCCCTGCGGGTGACTGAGCTGGAAGCTGCCCAGCCCGGGCACGGCCTTGACGAGGGGGATGTGCTCCTCGGTGTAGCGGCGTTCGAAGGCCTCTTTGTCGGCCGGCTCGTCGTAGACCACTGTCAGTCGGTACATCGGCAGTTGCCACCCTTCGGTGTCGATATCAGATGAGGCGGGCCAACCGCTCGAGGGTCTGCTCCATCATCGCGGCAGGCACGACGGGGAAGTTGATCTTGCCGACGAGCTTGGGATGCAGCCCGGACCAGTCGCAGTAGGAGGTGACGCGCGTGGTGCCGTCGGTGACCGGCTCGATCAGGAAGCCGTAGACGTGACCGATCGGCGTACGTCCCTCGCCCCCGACGGCCCACTCGACGAGGCGGTCGGGCTCGATAGCGGTGATGGTGTTCACCACGGCGTACCGACCCATCGGGAGATCACCGAGCGGAGCCCTGTCCATCTCCATCGTGAACGTGTCGCCCACGGCAGAGACCCGAGGCGCCTCAGGAGTGGCCACGAGCATGCCGGATCCGTCGATCTGAACATGGGCGGCGGGATCGGTGACGACGGCGTAGATCTCAGCGGGGGTGCCGTCGATCAGACGCTCGACCGAGATGCGTTGCGACATCAGGTCTCCTACCTGCGGTTGACGTTTCTGAGGTGCACGGTAGATCACGTCACCACGAGGACGAGCTGGTGAACCCGGCGAACGCCTTGGTGAAGGCGTACGGCGCTTGGGTGATCCCCGAGCAGTCGTCGGCTCCGACGCTCCCGGCGCAGGTGCCGTTGTCGCGCTGCAGCGCCCAGAAGGACAGGTTGCCGAGGTGCTTGCCGCTCGCCCACGTCCGCACGGTCGCGGCGTCGGCGAGGCTGAAGGTCTCGCCGGGGCCGAAGTCATCGATGCCAGGCATCTCGGTGACGCCGACCATCGCCCACAGCTGCGCGCCGGTCTTCGCCGGCCAGAGGGTCTTCAGCTGCTTCTGGACGGCGGTGGCGGCGCTGATGGTGTCCTGCGCCATCTCGTGTCGCGTCCCGTCGTAGTAGTCGAAGGTCATCACGTTCACGATCCCGACGAGGACGCCGTTGGCCACCGCGGACCGCAGCAGGTAGAGGCTGTTGTCCAGCAGGCCGTAGGTGGCGACCGGGAGCGTGTACTGGACGTCGAGAGGACGGTGGGCCGCCGCGGCCCAGGCCGCGACCTTGGCGAGGGCCTGGTTGCGTCGATCGACACCGGCGCGGTCGTCCAGGGCGGCGCCTTCGATGTCGAAGTCGATGCGCTTGAGGTCGTAGAGACTGATGACCCGCTCGAGCTCGGTGGCGATCGCGTTCACGCTGGTGCAGGAGTCGGCGAGCTCGCTCAGCCTGGCTGACGCCGCGGCTCCGCCGAAGGACATGATCACGTCACCGCCGTTCGCGCGGACCTGCTTGATGCCGGCGGTGAAGACGCCGCCCTGCGTCGCCGCGCCGACGTCGCGCCACTGCAGGGTGCAGGACCCCGATCCGGCGGTCTCGAGGAAGGCGATGTCCACGTAGCGGGCGCCGGAGGCCGCCGTCGCCGCCGCGAGGTCGGTGCCGCGGTAGGACTGGAAGTACGGCGCGAACAGCTGTCGGGGCAGGCCCGATCCGTTCGTGACGGTGACGGTGTAGGAGAACCTCGCGCGCAGGGCTGCCCACGTACGCCGGCCGACCCGGCCGGTCCGGGGAAGTCGGTGGGCCTTCTGGAACGCCTTGACCGCTCGACGGGTCGACCGCCCGAAGTGGCGGTTGATCGGGGTGACCTTGAGGTAGGTCTTCAGGACCTTGGTCGCGGTGTTCGTCTGTCCGAAGCGAAGGGTCTTCTTCTCGTAGGGGGCGAAGGGGTCGACGATCCTCGTGGTGGTCGTACGGCCCGCGATCGCGGTCGCGATATCGGCACGGGCGGGCACGACGAACAGGGCCGCGATGGCGACGATGACGGTGAAGGCTGCGGCAACGACGGCGGCAAGGGGAGGAGTAGTCGTCTGGCCTGCGGTGCTGCGCATGCTGGTCCTTGCTGTCCGGTGCCGGGGGATCGGGCGAGGCTCGCGGTCGACCTGTCGGGGGAGATCCTAGGAGCCAGCACCCTCGCCTGGGCGCGGATCCGCGGGCAGCCTATGGCCGAGGAGATGGCGAGTTGCGGGCCGGGCCACGCCCCTCCGCCGCGCCGCGACGGTTGGACGCACTCATCGCGGCACGAGCGTGTGGGTGGTGTCTGCGCTGCGACCAGGTCGATGTCGATCTCGTCCTTGGGTGGCAGGGTCGGTGATTCACGTCGATACTTTCTACGGTGCCGCTTGTGACGCTGCGCCTGTCGTTCCCGTCCGGCCGGAGGCACCCCATGGGCACGTTGATCTACGCCGCCAACACCTCGCTCGACGGCTACCTCGAGGACGAGACCGGCTCCTTCGACTGGTCGGTGCCTGACGAGGAGGTGCACGCGTTCTGGAATGAGCATGAGCGGCACATCGGCACGTCGCTCTACGGCCGTCGTATGTACGAGACGATGCGCATCTGGGAGAGCGACGACTGGCTTGCGAACGAACCGGCCGTTGTCCGCGAATATGCGGAGATCTGGCGCGACGCCGACAAGATCGTGTACTCATCGACGCTCGAAGTGGCGTCGACGGCGCGGACGAGAATCGAGCGGCGGTTCGAGCCCGACGTGGTTCGACGGCTGAAGGAGGAGTCCAGCTCGGACCTGAGCATCGGCGGCGCGACCATCGGGGCGGAGGCGTTCCGGCACGGGCTCGTCGACGAGTGCGTACTGCTCCTGTGCCCGGTCCTCGTGGGCAGCGGCAAACCGGCCCTGCCCCAAGGCATCCGCCTGGACCTTGAACTGCTGGACCACCGACGGTTCAACAACGGAGTGGTCTACGTGCGCCACCGTGTGCGGACCGCCACTTGATACGCCGTGACAATCCGGCTCAGGTCTAGAGCAAGGACGTTGTCGCCTGCGGAGACCCGGGGGCGCCTTCGGCTATTCCAGACTGCTCAGACGTGCCGCGCCGTCAGCCGGAAAGCGGGCTTGGTGCTGGCGAGCGCGAGCAGGTCGGCGTCGGATGACGTGGCGCTGATCCCCTTCGGGAAGAAGGCGCCGACCTCCCACGCCCACGCCTTGAGGTAGGCCCGGGCGGTCGCGACGTACTCCTCGGGGTCGGTGACCTCGAGTGCCGTCCACTCCTCCCGGCGCTTCCCCAGGATCGTGGCCGCCTCGCCGCCGGCGGCGCGCACGTTGCGGACCCACTCGGTCAGCCCGCGCGGGGCGTAGAGGTAGGTGGCGCCGTCGAGAGTCAGCAGGTTGACCGCCGTCTGGCGGGGCTCTCCGGACTTGCGCCCGCGCACCTCGAGTACTCGGCTGCCCTTGAGGCTCACTCCGTGATTCGTCAGCCAGCGGACGGCAGGGTTGAACACACGCTGGGTGAACCAGCCCGGCCTCGCATAGTCGGCAGCCACATGTGCATCCAACCAGCGCGGTCGCCCGCGGGGAAGGGGGACTCCGCGCTCGGGTGCTGCGCCAGGGCTCCGCCGGTGAGCAGCAGTCCGTTCACGCCTGCCGGGGCACCGGTGCCGATCCTGCGCCTGCCGAGGTGGGCCCGAGCCTGTACCGGACCACTCAGGAAGCGCTGACCAACATCGCCAAGCACGCCGGACGTCCGCAGGGTGGCGGGTAAAGATCCTGCGGCCGTGCACAGCCGCGGTGCTTCGGATCGCTAGTCTTCGGGCCATGGACGCGACCGCCGATCTCGAGGGTTTCGCTGCCTCAGCGAAGAGCGTCGTCGACTACCTCCGGGCGCACAGCTGCCTCACTGACTGGTCAGTGAGCCGCATCGACGGGGTCGAGCAGGTGCACCTGCACGTCAGCGGAGATGTGCTGCTCCAGGTCGGTGACCGGGTGCCGTGGGAGGACACGTTCTGCCGCCGGATGCTGGGCGGTGCGTCACGGATCGTGCTCGACTCACAGCGCGATGCCGACTACGCCGCGTTGCCGGCCGTCGCGGACGTGCGCTCCTATGCCGGGTTCCCGATCGTGGAGGGCGACGGCTCGCTCTTCGGCACGCTGTGCGGCGTCGGCGCGGAGCCGATGCAGTCGACCGACGAGCTCGACTCCGATCTGCTCGGTCTCCTGTCCACGTTGTTGTCTCGCCAGCTGCGCCTGGTTCGGGCCGCGGCGGTCCACCGGAACTCCGCGGTCATGGCGGACGCCGCGGCGAACACCGACGTGCTGACCGACGTGCTGAGCCGGCGCGGCTGGGACATCGTCACCGCCGATGCTGAGGCGCGCGTGGCTGCCCTGGGCGAGCACGGTGGGGTGTTGATGATCGACCTCGACGGGCTGAAAACCATCAACGACACCAAGGGTCACCACGCCGGTGATGCGTTCCTGCGTACGGCGGGGAACGTGCTGCGTGGGGCGACCCGTCGCGGCGACTCGGTCGCGCGGCTCGGCGGCGACGAGTTCGCCGTCTACGTAGACGACGTGCCGGTAGCCGATCTGGACGTCATCGCCCGGCGCTACGCCGATGCGCTGGAGGCCGCCGGCGTCGCGGCCTCCGTCGGTGCCGCACCGGTCATCCCGACCTCGGGCCAGGGCTGCGTGTCCCGCGCCCTGGCCGATGCCGACGCACTGATGTACGAGGCCAAGGCCGCCCGCAAGACGAGATCCCTCTCGACGCTCTGATCGGCCTACGCCTCGTGGGCTTCCGCTATCGGCGCTCACCTGCTGCCTTGGTGGGCGGCCTTCTAGAAGGAACGAGCACGTGAAGCCATAGCCGACGTTGGGGCCGCTCAGCCAGTCGCAGTCGTAGCAGCCAGGTTGGTCGGGCGCTCCCGAACATCGAAGGTCTCGCCGTCAACGACGAGCCGCATGGTTAGCATCATCGCATTCTGGTGGACGTCACTCCGCAGGGAGCTCGACGTCACGGCATCGTAGGTGTCCCTGCGCTTGCAAAACCTCGTGGGCCCCGTGGGTGATGGAGTGAGATCGGCGTGGATGACAAGCGGCCAGTTGACCTGGGGACGGCAATGTTCATCCCCTACCGATATACCGAGGACCGGATCTTCAGGGCCCTCCAGGACGCCGGCTTCAGCGACTGGACGCTCGCTCAGTGCCGGGTGTTTCAACGGGTCTCGCCGGATGGTTCTCGCCTGACAGACCTTGCTGGTGAAGCCCAGATGAGCAAGCAAAGTGCAGGCGTCCTGGTCGACCAGCTGGAACGTCTGGGCTATGTCCGCCGGGTCCCCGACCCCAAGGACGGTCGCGCCCGGTTGATCGTGATCGAGCCACGTGGACGTCAGGCCGTGAAGGTAGCCATGGCCACACTCGACGAGATCCTCTCGGAGTGGAAGGCCCACCTGGGTGCGCGCAACTTCACGCTGCTGGGCGAGATCCTGGGTCAACTTCGCGAGATCACCGACCCCTACGCGCGGTAGGCCCGCGCCGGGCCGCCCCTCACCATGGCGTGAGCCGGATCTGAGGCAACGCAGGCAGCCACTCTTGATTGCTCAGGATCATTGACCATTATGGTCAATGATCCTGACGATGTCCTTTTGTCGTACGACGGTCGCCGCGTCTGCGGCGTCGCCAGCGTGGACACGTCCCTTTCATCTCGATGCACGCCACGAAGGGAACCAACATGTCCACTGTCATCACCGGAGCATCCGGCCACCTAGGACGGCTTGTCGTGGAACAGCTCCTCGACGCCGGCACGCCTGCGGCCCAGATCGTGGCCACCGGCCGCGACACCGACAAGCTCACGGGTCTAGCAGAGAACGGAGTCACGGTTCGGCGTGCCGACTTCGCTGACCCGAGCACCCTCGACGCCGCATTCGCGGGCGCCGACGCACTGCTGCTGGTGTCCACGACCACCGTCGGGGAGCGGTTCGACAACGCCCGCAACGCCATCGACGCAGCCATCCGAGCGGGCGTGTCCCGGATCGTGTACACGAGCATCCTCAACGCCTCGACCGCGCGGATGGCGCTCGCCGACGCGCATCGCCGCACCGAGCAGTACTTGCGCGACAGCGGTTCGGCCTTCGTCATCCTCCGCAACGGGTGGTACCTGGAGAACTACACAGACCAGCTTCCTGTGATCACTCAGTATCAGGCCTTGTTGGGCAGCGCGCGCGACGGTCGGGTGAGCGCGGCCAGCCGGAGCGACCTCGCGGCCGCCGCCGTCGCGGCGCTGAGCGACGATGAGCACCTGGGAGCGACGTACGAGCTCGGCGGCGCGCCGTTCACCCTGACCGAGCTTGCCGCCACGATCAGCGACGTCCTCGGCACCCGGATCGCCTATCAAGACATGTCGGTGGCTGACTACACCAGCGCGCTGACCTCCGCCGGGGTGCCAGCCGAGATGGCCGCCGCTGTCGCTGATGCCGACGCCGGCCTTGCTCGTGGCGAGCTGTTCACTGACAGCGATGCCCTGGCCAAGCTCATCGGCCGTCCAGTGACGACGGCGCGTGAAGCCCTCCAGGTCGCCCGGCAGGCCCAGGTGTCACGGTGAGCGCCACCGGACCGGGCGTAGACACTCATGAGATGGTCCTGATCCACCGCGTCCTCCGGCGCGAGCTGGGTCAGCTCTCCCGACTGTTCCGCTCCGCGGCGAACGACCGTGCGCGATCCAAGGTCGTCGGCGCGCACGCCCGGGAGATGTTGGACTTCCTGCACACGCACCACACCGGCGAGGACGAGCTGCTCTTCCCCTTGCTGCGCGAACGAGCTCCTCTCGACCCGGAGCTGATGGACCGGATGGACGCCCAACACGCACAGGTCGACCATGCCGTCGCTGCCATCGGCGCAGAGTTACCGGCGTGGACGGCGGGCGCGGACGCCGCCGCGAGCGAGCGGATGGCGGATCTCGTCGAAGCGATGATGCCGACACTGATCGCGCACCTCGCTGAGGAGGAGCACAAGCTGCTTCCGATCGTCTCGGTCACGGTGACGCAGAAGGAGTGGGATGCGCTCGGTAAGCACGGTATGAACGCGATCCCGCTCAAGCGACGTCTGGTGATGCTCGGCCACATCACGGAGGAAGCCGATGACGCAGAGAGATTGAGGTTCCTCCACGTCGTGCCGGCCCCCGCTCGGCTGGCCTACAACCTGATCGGACGCCGCCAGTTCACCCGCGAAACCGCCAAGATCCGCGGCTGACCCGATCCGGGTCTCGGCGGATGGCGACGTCCGACGGGCGGCGGATAGGCGCACCTCCACGGACTAAGCGGACGGCGGGAGATCCGTTCAGTCGGTACGCCGCTGTGGCGACCGCCCGCCACAGCACGTAGAGCACCAAGGCGTCCGGTCCGCGTACCAGGCTCGGATGGCTGAAACCGTCTTGGTCGCCGGAGCCGGTGGCGTCATCGGCAGGCACGCGGCCGACACCTACGCCACCCGTGGCGTCGCCGTGCGCGGGTTGAGCCGGAGGACGGCTTCTGCGAGCTCTTCGACGAACTGGTCTCGCGTCTCGTGATTCCGCCGGTGGCCTGACACGTGCCCCGCCGTCGAGGCGCCTGCCTTCCCGTGGCCGCCGGCAACCGCGACTCTCGCCATCACTCCGCCGCGCGCCACCCCGAGGACCGCGTCGCCGTGCCGCTGGCGAACGACCCTGCGGGGATCCGAACGTCCCCAAATACGGGACGCCCCCGTGGGCGGTTTGCCCCCTAGACTCGTGAAGGTGGACAAGGCCAGGCCGTGATCCTCGTGACCGGCGCCACCGGCAACGTCGGTTACCGGCTGCTTGAGAACCTCGACGACGCGGCCGCGCCCGCGACGGCCATCGTCCGGACGGATGGCGGTGCCGTGGACCTGCCGCCCGGCGTGGAGTACGTCGTCGGCGGCCTGGACGACCCGCCCGCGCCGGAGGTGCTGCAGCAGTTCGACCAGGTCTTCCTGATCAGCCCGGAGATCGAGGGGCAGGCGGAGATGGAGATCATCTTCATCGACGCGCTGGTCGCGGCGGGACATCGACCCCGCATCGTGAAGATGGCGTACGACGGGTTCCAGGACCCCGACTGCGCCGTGAGGTTCATGCAGAACCATCGCCTGATCGCCACGCATCTGGGCCGCACCGGTCTGCCGGTCGTGTACCTGGCGCCGACGTTGTTCATGGAGGAGCTGCTGGGATCAACCGACGCCATCCGGGACGAGGGACTGCTGCCCGTTCCGGCGGGTGCGGCCCGGGTGGCCCTCGTGGCCGCACGGGACGTGGCGGACGTCGCGGCCGCGGTCCTCACGGGTGAGGCCGATGTCGATGACGGCGACGTGGTGGTCCTCACCGGTCCGGAGGCGCTGAGCTTCGCCGACGTCGCCGACCGGATCTCGACCGTGTTCGCGCGGACCGTGGAGTACGCCCCCATCACCGCGGAGGCCGCACGCTCGGTCCTGCGCGAGGGCGGCCTCTCGTCGTGGCAGGTGAACGGGCGCCTGGAGCTGTACGAGTGGATCAACAACGACGCCATGGACGGGGTCACCGAAAGCGTGCGGAAGGCGACCGGCCACGAGCCCCTGCCGCTGGAGGCCTGGCTGGGCGAGGCGCGGGCCGCGTTCCTCCGGCCAGCGGGAACGTCGCTGCCGCGATTCTGACCCAGGTTGAGCACGAGTGGTGCCCAGGGCGGAAGTGCACCGGCGCGTGGCCGCCGCGGCGACCTGGACCCGCAGCGACCACGTCAGGCGGAACCCCGGTGATGCAAGCGTGTGGTCACGGCGTGCGCGTCACCTGCCTGCTCGGCGCTCGCGAAGTATGGACGTGGTCGTCGGCCATGCTCTTAGCGACATCCAGGTAGCGATGATTGGGAACGCCGACACCTCCCGCCGAGGAGTGAGCTCCCCGGATCCGGCCCGGCTCGAACCAGCAGCCACCCGCACCGTGCGGCGAGCCGCTGGGACGGGTCCGGGAGGGCACTGCGTGGCGACTCAAGAATCCAGCGCGTCGACCTGGGTCGAGTCCAGGGTCGTGGTGGATGAAGGGGCCACCGCGTGATCCGGTGGCTGCACTCTAGGCAGTGAGTGCGGCGTGTGTCAGGTCCTCCTTCTCGGTGGTGGTCTCGTCGGTGTTGATCAGGGCCATGCGGGAGCGGGCCAGGACGTCGAGTCCGAGGTAGCGGCGGCCTTCGATCCAGTCGTCGTGTTGCTCGGCCAGCACGGCACCGATGAGCCGGATCGCTGAGTTGCGGTCAGGGAAGATCCCGACGACGTCGGTGCGGCGGCGGATCTCGCGGTTGAGCCGCTCGTTGGGGTTGTTGGACCAGATCTGGCGCCAGATCTCCTTGGGGAACGCGGTGAAGGCGAGGATGTCGGCGCGGGCCTCGTCGAGGTGGTCGTGGACCTCGGGGAGCTTGTCGGCCACGGCCTCGAGGAGCTTGTCGAACTGGGCGTGCACGGCCTTGGCGTCGGGCTGGTCGTAGACCGAGTGCAGCATCGCTTTCACCCCGCCCCAGGCGTGCTTGGGACAGATCGCCATCAGGTTCGCGGCGTAGTGGGTCCTGCAACGCTGCCAGGACGCGTCGCCCATGGTGGCCCCCAGGGCAGCCACGAGCCCGGTGTGGGCGTCAGAGGTGACGAGCTTGACCCCGGACAGGCCGCGGGCGTTCAGGCCCCGGAACAGGGTCAACCAGCCGGCCTCGGACTCGGCCGAGCAGATGTCCACACCGAGGATCTCGCGGTGCCCATCAGCGTTGACGCCGGTCGCGACCAGGACGTGGGTGGCGACCACCCGGCCGCCCTCGCGGACCTTCATCGTCAACGCGTCCGCGGCCACGAACGTGTACGGACCGGCGTCCAGGGGCCGGGTGCGGAAGTCCTCGACGTGGGCGTCGAGCTCCTTGGCCATCACCGAGACCTGAGACTTCGACAACCTGGTGATCCCGAGGGTCTCGACGAGCTTCTCCATCCGCCGCGTCGAGACACCGAGCAGGTAGCAGGTCGCGACCACCGTGGCCAGCGCCCGCTCGGCGCGCCGGCATCGCTCGAGGAGCCAGTCGGGGAAGTAGGACCCCTCACGCAGCTTGGGGATCGCGACCTCGATCGTCCCGGTGCGGGTGTCGAAGTCACGGGTCCGGTAGCCGTTGCGGGAGTTGGTCCGCTCGGGCGACCGTTCGCCATACGGAGCGCCGCAGATCGCGTCGGCCTCGGCCGACATCAACGCCTGCACGAACGTGGACAGCATCGCCCGGAGCAGGTCGGGCTCGGCACGCTGGAGGTGCTCGGCCATGAACGTGGGCAGGTCAATAGAGTTGGGGGCGACGGTCATCGTGGTGACTCCTTCAGTCGTGCTTTCGCAGGTCTTCTGAAGGATCACGCGGTGGCCGTCGCTGTGTCAGGACGCCACGCTCAGGTCAGGCCCGTCGTACACCACGCCCGTGGACTCAACTGCGGCGGATGGACGCACTTGCTTTGCCTGTCGACCGGCGCCGGCAGCCCGGGGGGAGCAGAAGTCAGGGGTCAGGAGGCAGTCGTGATGGGAAGCCTGGTCCCATACCCGCGCCGTGCCTGACTTGGTACCCACAGATAGGCGTTTGAGGGTAGGCCGTAGCGCGCGGCAACCGCCCTCGCGCTGGTCACTAAATGATCCAGCTCCCGGCCGTGGAGGTAGCAGGTGACGGCGCCGCCGGTGGTGGTGCTTTCGCCGCACGCGCCGCCACCGCTGAGCTCGTCAGTAAGCGGTTCCGTCAGTTCGAATTCGGGCGGCTCGTCTCCGGGGCGTCCGAACCGTAACTCCAACAGCACTTCGCCTGAGGCCCGTGCCTCGTCGCGCCGCATCCGATCAGCCCAGTGGCCAAGAACCCGAACGAGCACGGTCATCCCGACACAGATGAGGATGAGGTAGACGCCGTAAAGGCCGCCGACCACAGCTACGACTCGACAAATGACCCGAGCGACACCGCCCAGGTAAGAACTCGCCGTCCACCCGAGAACGAGCACGATGATGCCGGCGGCGCCGAGGCCGTAGGTGTCCCAAGAGGTCGGTGGTCCGAGGTGACCAGGATCAGGGATCAGGTCGCCCTTGGCGCTCGCCCCATCTCCGGACATGTGGCAACCGTACGGGTCGCACCGGGACCGTGCCGTGCAAACGCGTACGGCGATGTGGGATAGAAGCCCGCGGGGGCGAGACCAGAAGGACTCGCGGCGGATCGACGCACTGTCACCCGGCACCGTTTCGCCGATCGCGAAGCGACGAGTCCGGCCCCGGGATGCCAACATAGATGTCGCGTGTTCGACAACGCGCGACCGCTGTGGGCGACGTGACCGAGATGGATTGGACCGAGGCGCTTGTCGTATGACTTGGACGTTTACCTTGTCACTCCGTTGACGTTGGATGACGTTGTCTCTGCGGTCGCAGAGACGAGCGGGCTGGCGGTCGATGAGCGATCTGCGGGCGCGCGTCAGGTGGTTGTGCTGCAAGGCGCGCGACGTAGGCACGCGTTCACGGTGACAGGCCCCGAGATGCTCGCGCCTGAAGATGTACCCCATGCAGTGAATGAGCGCGTCCTTGGTGCTTCGCTCTTGTACGAGATCAACGTCGAAGGCGTTCTTGACGGCCATGTTGCGTCGGCGGTTCGGTTTGCTCATCGTCTGGCTGCGGCGGGCGCCGGCGCAGTCCACGACCGCCAGACCGATGAAGTGTGGGCTCGCAAGGGTGGCCGTACTGTCGCGAAGCCCGAGCCCAAGACCCGCGTAGCGGCGCTGGACTTGGACTGGTTCTGCTGGCGCGACGCGGTGACAGACGATGCGGTGCGTGCCTTTCTCCATGCGGCGCGCCGGTACCTGCCAGAGGCCTTGCCGCGGAGGTTCGGTAGCTATGAGCCTCTGCGGGGCAAGTTCGAAGAAAGCGGAGATGAAGGCTTCATCGAGGCTTGGCGCGAGGATGAATGGCTATTCGGTAGGGCGACCGTTCCGGTGACGTCGTTTTCTCTCAGCGGTGGCAAACCTGAGGCGCGACCGCGGAAAGTCTGGCACCTAGGCCTGCATCTCCTGGCAGATCCGTTTCGCGAACAGCGATGGCAGGACCCCCTGGAGCGTCTCTTTGTGGAACTGGCAGACGCGCTGCCGGCGTTCCTGGCGACGGCCGTCGTGAAACGCGACCACATCTGGAACGGCCGCGAACTGATGGTGGATCGCAACACCGAGAAGATGCTCTCGCTCAACCAGGCCTGGCAGGGATGGATGGGTCTGCCGCCGATCCCGCCGTGGTGGACCTGGTACGGCAAGCCGTACACGGAGCTGGTCACCTCTCATCTGGGCGACGCCGTGACAAGCACGAGCCGAGGTCTGTTGCACAAGATCAGCGGGCCGCCAGCAGACGGGGATGTCGCCGCTGCCACGCCTGACCCGCTTGCCGGCACGGGGCTCCGCGCGGTCCTCGGCGAAGAGCTGCCGCACCAGTACATTCGTGAGCTGCGCCGAGCCTCGGTTATCCCAGAGGCGTTGCAGGAGTAGCGGCCCACGTTCATACAGGGCGCTTGGGCGCCGAAGAGCGGATCGCGATACTTTCACCATCCGGTAGGCCGTAGCTCAAGATTCGGCGTCTGGGAAGCGCGCGGACTGGCGGCGAAGTCACGCACGGTGGTTGCCGCAGCTGCGGCGGACCAGTCGAGCTTCAATCGGGCAGCGTTCACTGGAGCCGGGCGACGTATCCGCGCCCGTGCCAAGACTCCGTGTCCCACTTGAACGTAAACAGTTGCTGCCAGATCGAGTGGGAGCGCTGGCCATATTCGAATCCGACCAAGGCGTTGCCGCCGCGCTTCGTCACCTCCTGTGCCAAGCGGCTTCGGACCTGTCGGAGGTCCGCGTTTTGACGTGAAATCTCGACAGAGACCGGATCCGGTGAGCTCCGGAACTCGTCGCAGGGGGTCTCGGTGAAGAACACACCGTCGTGCCAAAGGCCCGTGACGCCAGCATGCTGATCCATCTAGGCGCGTTCCATCAGTACGACAAGCTCCTCGCGGGCGTTACCGAAGCCCGGGATGGAGGCAGTCGCCATGGACACCACGCGCCAGCCCTGCTCGGCGTAGGAGTTGATCGCCGCCTCAAGCTTCTCGGGGCTGAACTTGCCCGAGAAAAACCGGTCCTTCTGAGTGATGACCTTGTACGTGGCCATGGGAGCCCTTTCGCGTCGTTGATGGCGGAGGCGCCACCGAGGAAGAGGATCTCTCAGCTCGGTGGCCGCCGTCTGGCGATTGGTAAAGGCAGGTAGACAGGTGCCCCACAGGCGGGGGTGTGGCGCGGACCCGGACGGTACGCGGCGGTATGCCGCATATCGATACCGCGCAGGGGAGGACCCGTAGCTCGACGGCTCTGCTACGGGGCTCAGCTCGCGCACGCGCTCAGGTGGGAGAGCCGCCCAGCGCGTTGGTGACCTTCCTCGTGAGATCGCGGCGCCGTAGTGCGGTCAGGAGCCCCATGAGGGCGATGCGGTCGGCAAGGGTGCCGCGGGCGGCGAGCGCGTCGACGGCCGCGGCTGCCACCTTGAGAGCCAGCGGCTCGGGCAGTTGCGGGGCACCGTTGTGAAGCTCGCCGCGCGTGGCCAGCACGACGAGGTGCTCGACAGGCCAACTTTCGTCTCGCAGGACACTGGTGGCCCAGACGGCTGCCCGAACGATGTCGGCGTTGCTTCCGACGAAGAGGGTGCCGCGGCAATCGCCGGTGATCGAGCCGGGCCACTCGGGGACGATGTCCGCCGCGCTGGCCAGCTCGGTCCAGCGGTGCAGGAGCTGCCGCGCGGACGGTCGATCTAGCGTGGTCTCGACGTCGCGTAGCCATCGTCGCGGCGGCCGTCGAGGTCCGAGGTCGCTGAGCAGGCGGACGAGGGGAGCGATGTCCTCGGCCGACAACGAGCGAGCTGCCTCTCGCGCCGGGTCTACCCATGTGTCCCCGTCGACCAGCATCGAGAGGTCGAGGATCTCGGGCGGCGTGGCTGATGTGATGACCCGTGTTGCGAGGCTGAGCAGCTCTCTTAGCTGTGGCTCCCAGAGTGCGGTGCGCTCGATCGCCTGCAAATACGCGATGCACTCCGCAAGGGCGTCGAGTAGGCCGACATCTGCCTTCCCCTCGGAGCAGATCTGTCGGGCGCCGCGAAGTGCGATTGCGATCCGTCGATCGTCATAAAGGCCGCGGTTGGTCACCGCCCAGACCGCCGTGGTGGCGGTAGTCGTTGTCCAAGGAAGTCGCATCCGCGCCACGCTTGCCCAGGGCTCGCGTGCTCGACCGAGCCAGTCGAGGGTCTCGTCGGAGGGGTCGATCGTCACGATCTGTGGACGGGCTGCGAAGGTCTCCACTGCCGCGAGCAGCACAAGGACGCCCGACAATCGGGTTGACGGGTCCAGTCGAGAGGCTGTGAGAACGCCCGGCCACGCATCCCAGTCCTTGCCGAGTGCCTTGAGAGCCGCATCGACGATGGCACGATGCTGATTGATCCCGGGCACATGTGTGAGTATGCCGAACTGGTGTCGACGGGGACGCCGATCGCCGCCCTCTTCAGCTGTATCGGTGGCGCCGACAGGCGGCGGTGTGACGCACATCCCGATCAGTGGAGACGACAGGCTGCCTTGGGTCACCTCTTTCCGGTTCGGTTCGACGATGTCGTCATACCTGCAGACCCGAAAACAAGCCGCTCCTCTGCAATCACGAGCAGACTGAGGGCGTGAGCGGAAAGCGGACCGGGCTGCGGCGGCCGGTCGTGGCTGTCCTCGTCGGGTCTTCAACGCTACTCAGCGCTTGCGGGGCCTCCGGGCCGCAGTTGTCGTCAGCGGCACCGCCGTGGAAGGTGTGCGGCCGCGTTCTGATCGACAGCGCAGCCGGGCCGGCCGTGATCGACGTATCCCGTTGGCCCATGGGGAAAACCATCACCCAGGAGACAGTCGGAGGGATCGACCTGGCGCTGACGCACCATTGCTCCGTCGGTGCTGAAGTCACCTTCTCCCCACCCGAGGCCGCAGTCATCGAGAAGAGCGTGGCCGTCGACAAAGGACTCGTGGCGGCCGTCATCCAACCGGTTCGCAAGCGGTTCGTCATCTACGTAACCGGGCCAAGCGGCAACCGCCGAGCTCTCAAAGTACGGCTCCATCGACTCGTGCCGCCGTAAGCGGCGATTAGACGCACCTCAGTGCGATCGGAGGACGAACCAGTTCGGCCCGCGCTGCCGTCCGATGTCCCAGTCTCGTGCGACGACCACTTGTGCATGTATTCCGCACACCCGCCCAATCGGATTGGGCAGCGCCAGGACAGGCACTGCTCGTCGCTGAGAAGCTCGTCAACCCGCGACGTGCCCTCGGACTCCGCTCCGGCATCAAGTTCGGGCCGACGCATCACGAGGAGACGGCGTCCTCAATAGCCAGCGGGCCGCCGCAAGGATCGATGACCTTGCCTGTCACTGCATCTGCGTACCGCTTCCGCGGGAGGCGCTCGTTCGAGCCGGGCTAGTCTGCCAACCGTGCCGTCCCGTAAACGTCAGCGCTACCTGAAAAGGCAAGCGGACCGGCTAGGCAGGCGCGAGCATGACGAGGCGGCCGGCCATCCAAGCGACCACTGGCTCGTGTACCTAACGGCGGAGGACATATTCGGGCCAGGGGTCGAGTTGTCGATGGCCTCCATCGCCCTCCAGATCAGCAAGGTGTCGTTGGAGTTGGCGCTGTCTTGGTGCGCTCAGTGGGTGGCGAAGCTTGAAAGCCCGACTACTTCTCACGAGGACGTGGACCGGGAATTCGTGGATGTCCATTTCCGTGGCGTCCTCAGGTCACGGATCCTGGCTCTCTTGAGACAGCCGAAGCGGGTTCTGCTGAACCCGCAGACATTCAGCGTAATGATGAAGATCGCGCTCGAGCACTGCCGGAGAGAAGGCCCGCCGCCCTCCGAGGCCGACGTCTCACCCCTTGCGAAAGCCGTCCTCGCTGTGCCAACGCACCTCTCACACGACGTCGAGGACCTTACCGAGCCCGAGCTCGTCGTCGACGTCGACGGGGGACGGATGGCGCAGTACATGGTGGCGAACCAGATGTTTAACAACCCGGCCGACTGGCGCACGGCGTGGGCTGTGTACTACAGGTGCCTGCGTGAGATCCCACGTGAACTCGGCAACCACTCGCGCGTGATCGACTTCGAAGCCGCCTATCTAGATGCGACCGCCGTTCCGCTCGATGACCTAATTACGGTTTGTGCGGTCCTTTGGGCGCGCGCGATCAACGACAACCCCACGCTCCCATTGGACTACTTCGAGCCGCTCAGATGGGAGCCAGCTCGTCTGGCTGCCGTGCTTGACCTTATTGCAGCAAGCCCGGAATTCCTCCGCGAGGCATTGCGAGAGGACGCGTCCGAACTAGGGCTGCTGTGGTCAACGAAGACGTTCGACCAGTTTCCAGTCGTTAGGTGGGAGAACTACCTGACCGTTCTGCGCCCTTCCTGGATCGTCAACAGATCGACGGGCGCGTGGCCCTTGTACGACGTCAGGCGTGTACTCGAGGCGCGCGGGGCAAGCTCCGAGATCAGTCGTGTCTCGGGGTCGATCGAACACGCCTACGAGCACTACACGCTTGAGGTATTAGAGGACCTGGCACGGCCCGGCCTGGTCTACCGAGACGACGCGATACGGCGTGCGTATGGCAAGAAGAGCAGCGTTGCGGACGCCGCGTTCGCGTACGGTCCCGCGTGGGTCGTCGTAGAAGTATCGGCCCGGGGGTTTCAGCTGAAGACTGCGGCCGGCGTCTCTGAGGAGGCACTGACCCAGGATCTCGATCATGTCATTCGCAAGGCGCGCCAAGCCGAGGCGACAATCGACAACATCCGCCGCGACGAGAAGGCACTGACCGGTGCGACGACGCCACTGGGCGCCCGGAGGTTCTTCCCAGTGGTCGTTGTCGCATCACGATTCGCCGGCAACCCGATCACGTTCACGATGCTGAACGCTCGCTTGAGGGCAACGGGCGTATTGCAGGCCGCGGACTGCGCGCCGCTAGAGGTGTTCGAGCTCGAAGATCTGCTCGCCGTCGAGGGAGCGTGCGAGCGACATGGATATAGCTTCCTCGACCTACTCGCCGAGAAGTCCAGCGTCGAGCGGCCGCTCGTGCCGATGCGAGAATTCCTCGCCCACAAGCTCGGTCAACCAGCCCCGGTTCCGACTCGGGTTGATAGGGCCTGGCCAGAGTGGCTGAACACTGCGATCAGGCTGCTTCGTGAGGGAGCGGCCACCGATGACACGGGGGCTGAATAACGCCGATCCCCACCTCGGTTTCCCAACCGGCCCGAACCGGATCAGAGATCGAGGTCTCTCCCATGGCGGGGGATCGACAAGAACGTCGACGCGAATGTCGGCCCCACGGCAATGCCCGCAGTCGCGCGGGACCAGGAATCCAGTTCCCGGCACGGTGCCCGTTAGCCGACCGAGAAGTTCGGATATGTGTTGCCGGGGAGGACTCTTCGGCGCTCGGCGTGTCCGGGCGCGACCCGGGACGGTCAGCACCTGCTGGGGATACGTCGCAGCTTAGTGACCGTCGTGCACATCTTCGAAGGGATCGCGGCCCCCGCGTTCGTCGCTTGTTTCCCGGAGCAGCGCGGCAAGGGAGTCTCGTCCCGCGGGCGGATCGTATTCGCGGTCGCTGCGCAGGACGCTGAACTCGATGTGGTGCTCGGCTTCCTCGCACGCAGCTAGAACATCAGGGTCGGTCGGAAACGCCGCTTTGAGGGCCTCGACCGCGTGGCGTGCCGGCGCATAACGTTCTTCCGGATCAGTGGTGGAGTCCCATCCGTCGGCGGAGTCATCGATAGCAGACTCCAGGCGTGGGACAAGCTCGTCTCGGAGACGGTCTAGCAGCGTCTGACGTTCCTCGGCGTTGAAGACCTCGACGACGTACGGATCCGCATAGCCGGAGTCCAGATCGAGAGCGCAGTCCGATACCTGGTTGGCGGCGCGGACGCGCAGATGCTCGGGCAGGGCGGCCGCCCCTGCGAGCCTGCCGAGCAGCTTGGGTTCCCAGTAGGCGTCCAGGTACATCCCGAATGAGAGGAGCGGACCGAGGGAGGCGTCGTGGTGCTGAGCCCATGCACGGAGGAACTCATCGGAGCATCGCCGAATCAGAAACCAAGCCGCGGCCGGTGTCATGAAGTCGTCTTTGCGCCGCACGGGAAGCGGGACGCGGGGAACTATGCGGTCGTACAGCGCGGGCGGCACGTGGACGAAGGTGCCGGGTGCGGCGGGGCCGCCGCAGTCCAATTGGCGTACGAGTTCGGCATCCGTCATGCCGTCGATGTAGACGGCCATGGTTGAGATGTCTTCGGCGACGTAGGCAGCGAATCCTTCGCGGATAGTCGGGTGCCGAAAGCGCCAGATTGAGTTTCCGTGAGTGTCATGGTCGAGGCTGAGGAAAGTGTCGCGCACCGCCGTGAATGCGGCCAGGGCCTCAGCGGTGGTGGCGCCCAGTCTATGGATGGCGTCCTCGACTTGAGGGCTGGGGGTGACCGGGGCTGGGAGTTCGTCGCCGGTGAGGTAGACAGTGGCGAGAGCTGCCTTTTGCGCTGCAGTCAGTCCGTTGAGGACGTCGACTAGGAACCGGCGCGGGTGTTCGAAGAATTCGATCAGGCTGCGTGCGTCAGTGAGAGTGCCGGAAGGGGTAAAGGCGCGCATGGAGAGCCGGCGGGCGACCTCAGGCTGGAAACGTTCGAGTCGCGCGATGTCAGGCAGGGTGGGTCGCCAGAGGGCGAGGGCGGCTGCGGGCTGGTCGCCCGCTTTGAGGTGGTTGTAGAGGATCTGGCTCTTCTCATCGGTGCTGAGGTCGGTGACGTCGACGACTACCTTGTGCTCTTGGAGACGCGGGTAGGCGTACTCCTTGAGCAGCGGCTTGGCTTCGCGGTAAATGTAGTCGCGACTGGTGAGCAGGATGCGTGCTCCATCGGAAACGGCGGCCATGACCTGGTCCATCCGCCGTGTCCAGGCGTCGGTCAGCGTGGGGTCGTGCCGAATGCTTCCGAAGGCGTCGTCGACCCAGAAGACCTGGCTGGGGTCATCGGCGTCCCAGTTCGCGATGAGCTCGTCGGGCCCGTCGACCCGTTTGACGTTGGCGTTCCAGTGGTCCAAAGCGGTCATGCACAGGGTGGCGGCGATGGTCGACTTTCCGCTGGCTGGTTCACCGAGGAGGAGGACGAAGCCATGCTCGGAGATGGCGTCGCTTGCTTGCCGGTAGGCGTCGGTGGGGACAAAGGTCGCGAGTTCGCGTTGGAGTCCGGTGAGGAGGGCGCGTGCCTGTCGGATGCGTCGATCGTCGAGGATGCGGCCGAGGTCGCCGAGGCCGTAGACCCGCGGGACGTAGCGTCGCAGGTTCCAGTTCCGTTCGATCTGGGAGCAGATCCAGGCGCCGGGTAGTACATGGACATGTTGCGGGCCGAGGGCTCGGACTTCGTCGATAAGCCACGCCTTCGTCCGGCCAGTGACCTCAAGGTTGGTCAGGAGGAGGTAGCCGTCGCATTGACCGCGTGCGTAAAGGGCTTGAATCTTGTCGAGCTCATTGGTGAGCTCACTCGGGGTGAGCGTTCCTGATGCGCGTGTGGAAAACTTGCATTGGGCGACGACCGCCATTCCGGGGCCGACGAGGGGCTCGAGGGCGGTGTCGGATGTGTCTGCCGGTGTCTGCCAGGCACCGTGGAACGCGCCGTCTTGGCCGACGTCGTTGGAGTCGGCGAATGTGGTGAAGGTCTGTCCGAGCACTTGTTGGAGGACAACGGCGCACAAGTCTTGGAAGGCTCGCCAGCCGAGCTTGTGCAGGTCGTAGTCCAAGGTCATGGTTCAGTCATCCAAGCAGAGGGCAGACCCATTCCCGTAGGACCGGTGTCTGGCCAGACTCGGTCTGGGGAGTGGCGCCGCCCTCGCCGTCAGGATCCCGTCTCAGTCGACGCGGCAAGTAAGTCGAACGGGCTGGGGTTCGCGGACCTTACGGCTTCCAGCATGGAACTGAAGTCCTCAATCGCCTTCTTGACTCGATCCTGTGCCTTCAACCCCCGATCCGTCGCGGGCATCAACTGCGACGAAAAGGCCATAGCCAACTCGACGACTGGCTGCCAAGCCGCGGTCGCTTCGGCAGGCGAGAGCTTCTTCTTGAAGCGCAGGGTGTGGCGGTCCGCGACCGCCACACCTAGGACCGTCTCGATGCACGCACCGAGCGCCGCCACAAGCAAGTAGTTCGATCCACGGGCGCTGAAGAAGGCCGCATGTCGCTTCTGCGCCTCCGTCCGGGAGCCCTCCGGAATCGCGAGAATCTTCAACTTCGCCTGCTCGATCGCCTTCAACAGCCCATAGGCGTAGACGATATGGCGCGCAGTGACCGTGTCGCGGAACACGCGCGAGTACACGGCGTCGTTGTCCCAAATGCTTCGGGTCTCGTTATAGGCGAGGTTCGGCTCACCATGGAATGCGGCCAGAGACTGCGCGACGGACGAGTCCGGCACAAGCGTCTTCACCCGCTGAATCGCGTCAGTGGTGCCGCCGCGTCGGCCTCCGCGGTAGTCGGCGTCAGGGATCGACTCGAACTCCTTCCGCAGCCTGTCCTGCACAGCGTCCTTGCTCCGGAAGTCGGTCGCCTCCACCTTGTTCTGGGTGTTGTTGTACTTGACGATGTCACCGAGGACGGACGTGTTGGTGCACTTTACGAAGCGCGCCATCACCCTCGCTCCCGCTGTGGCCCCGGCCTCCGTCGCGTCCAGGCTGCCAAGTGCCCCGGTCGTCTGGCCCCCGTTGACGATGCCCACGCCCTCGACGCGGAGAGTCTGCCTTCCTGCGTCGTCGACCTTGTGCTCGTAGTCGTTGACAAGCACCGTGATGCCGTTGTTGAAGATCGCGAAATTGTCCGGCTGGCCCTTCGCCGTCTCTTTGATGCCGAAGTTGATGTTGCCGCTCGACCTCACCACGCCCAAGTAGTCGCGGATGTTGGGCGACATCAGGTTGGTCTTGTGAGCCGCCCACAGGGCTCGCAGGTCGGCGACCCCCACCGCGGTCGAGAACGCGCTCCAGTCCTGCGCCGTCATCTCGAACCCACCGGGCACCTCGAAGGTGTACTCCTCGGAGACGAGGATGGGGGCCTGCAGCCGGGCGTACTCGTCTTCTAGCGCGGTCCGCCCGATCTCCACCGCCGACACGTCGATGTCGAGGTCTGGAAAGCTACTCTTGATGATCCCGTCCGCCGTTCTTGCGGCCTGCACCAACTCGTCGGCGACGTTCTTGGACTCCTCGCGGTTGTGGACGTACCAGAGCTGCAGTTCGCGGATCTCACCGCCGGCGAGCGCATCCCGGACCTCCTCCGCTGCCCCGCGCAAGGTTTCGGGAAGCCCGTTGAGGTCCCCGGCAAGCAGCCAACTGACGCCGGTGTTCAGGTCGCTTGCCTTGTTCGCGGGTGCCTCCCCAGGGCCGGTCTTCGAGGTCATGTAACCCTGGGCTAGCACGATGCGCTGCTTGTCAGACGAAACAGCGACGAGGTCACACTTCTTGTCGTTGCTGCCGTCGGTCAGGCTGTTCGACGCGAAGGTGTCCACGTCGTCGAAGCCGAGCCGCATCTGCGCGACGAAGAGCAGCAGTGCGTTGTCGCCGTAAGCCTGCAAGTCGTCGCGACTCTCGAACGCTGCGTATCCTGGCGCGTTCTCGGCTGAGTTCCCCTGCGTCGAGCCGTCCTGCTGTGCCATGCCTTGTCCTCCGGAGTCACACGGTGCCAGCGCAACCATACGGTGAGCGCCGACCGAACATGGGCAGGCGAGGGTGCTTCCGTCGCGACTCGCACCCCGACGGGTTCCCGCTCTGAGTGCGCCACTTCGAGGCCGCGGTGAAGTGCGGGCCGCAAATCGTGCGTGCGTCAATCTGGGCGGTTCGACGCTGGTGCGGACGATTCGTGCCACGATCAACGCGCAGGGCGTCACTCCCCTGGACACCGCCCATCCGCCCGCCGCAGACGCTGACAGCGCCCCGACCGACCCGGCCGGGGCGCTGTCAGCAGCAAGAAGCAATCCTCAGGCGTCGAGCACCAGTCGCGGGCCCTTGCAGCGCGAGACGCAGACCATCATGCAGTCGTTGGCGGCCTTCTCCTCGGCGTCCAGGACGCTGTCGCGGTGGTCGACGTCGCCCTCGACGACCATCTGCTCGCAGGTGCCGCAGGTGCCCTCCTGGCACGAGCTCAGCACGTGGATGCCGGCCTCCCGCATCACCTCGAGGACGGTCTGGTCGGCACCGACGGTGAGGGTCTTGCCGGAGCGCTCCAGCACCAGCTCGAAGGCGGTGTCGCCGGAGGTGTCGATGTCCAGGGCGTCGAAGCGCTCCAGGTGCAGCGCGCCGACGGGCCAGCGCTCGCACTGCGCCTCCACGGCCTTGAGCAGCGGCTCGGGGCCGCAGCAGTAGACGAGAGTGCCGCCGGCGGGCGTGCTGAGGATGCGCGCCAGGTCGAGCAGGCCCTGCTCGTCCTGGGGGACGAGCTGCACCCGGTCGCCGTACGCCGCGAGCAGCTCGGTGAAGGCCATCGAGGAGACCGTGCGACCGCCGTAGTGCAGCGTCCAGTCGGCGCCGCGCGCCTCGGCCGCGGCGATCATCGGAACGATCGGGGTGATGCCGATGCCGCCGGCGAGGAAGACGTAGCGGGTGCTCGGCTTGAGCGCGAAGTGGTTGCGCGGCCCGCGGATGGCGACCTCGTGGCCGACGTCCAGGGCGTGGGCGGCGATGGAGCCGCCGCGGCTGTCCGGCGCGAGCAGCACGCCGACCTGGTAGGAGCTCAGGTCGGACGGGTCGCCGCACAGCGAGTACTGCCGGACGAGGTCGTCCCCGAGCAGGAGGTCGATGTGCGCACCGGGTGCCCAGGCGGGCAGGTCGGAGCCGTCGCGTGCCCCGAGCGTGAGCAGGACGACGTCCTCGGCCACCCGCTGGGCGGAGAGGACGACAGCGTCGATGTCCACCTCGGTGAGGGTGTGGGGTTCGGCGATTGCCTGGCTCATGGAGATGCCTTCCGAAGAGATCGTTTGTACCCGAACGATATGTCGAAATCCGGCGGAGGTCTAGAGGTCGGCCGAGAGATCGACGGCAGCGACCTGGTCCAGGAACGCGTCCACCAGTGCGGCGGCCCGCGCCCGGTTGCGCTCGGCCAGCAGGTCGGTCTCCTCGACGAGCCGCTCGGGGTCGAAGCCGGCCGTGCGGGCGCCGGCCTCGCCGCCGTTCTCCAGCCAGCCGGCGAGCGAGGAGGGCGTCAGCTCGGGGTGGAACTGCACCGCCAGGTTGCGTCGCAGCACGAAGGCCTGCGGCCCGACCGCGTTGCTGGCCACCAGCCGCGCCTCGGGCGGTGTGACCCAGCGGTCGAAGTGCCACTGGAACCACGGTCCCGACGCCACCACGCCCTCATCGACGCTGGCCACGTCGGTCCAGCCGATCTCCGGCCGCTGCGCCCGCTCGACGGACCCGCCGTGCGCCTGGGCGAGCACCTGCCCGCCGAAGCAGATCCCGAGCACCGGTACGCCGGCGGCATCGGCGGCCTGCACCTGCTTGACCTCGTCGTGGATCCAGGTGCCGATGCTGGCGTCGTCGTACACCGACCACACGGCACCGAGCACGACCACGGCGTCGTAGGAGGTGAAGTCCGGCAGCGTCGTGGTGACGGCAGGCGTCTCGAAGTGATCCTCGGGCACGACGAGGAAGTGCTCGAGCTCGTAGCCGCGGCGTTCGAGCTGATCGCCGATCGGGCCGATGGGGGAGACGTGGTCGTGGGCAACGACGAGAGCGCGCATGCTCGTCATGCTAACGCTTCGTTTGGATCCAAACGAGAGGCTGGGCGAAAGAGATCAGCGCGCGATCGAGGCGAGCTCGGCCCAGGTCCGCTCGGTGGGGGAGGCCTCGTCCATCCGCTGCTGCAGGAACCGTTCGATGTGCATCATCCGGGCGATCGCCGCGTCCGCCACCGGGTCCGAGCCGCTCACGTAGGCGCCGATCTCGACCAGCTCCTTCACGCCCCGGTACGCCGCGAGCATCCGGCGCAGCGAGCGCGCGTCCTGCTGCTGCTCGGCCGTGCAGACCGCGGAGGTGAGCCGGGAGATCGACTCCAGCACGTCGATCGAGGGGAAGTGCCCCGAGGTGGCCAACTCGCGGGAGAGCACCACGTGGCCGTCCAGGATCGAGCGGGCGGTGTCGCCGATCGGATCCTGCATGTCATCACCCTCGACGAGCACGGTGTAGAGACCGGTGATCGATCCGTCCGGCGAGGTGCCGGCGCGCTCGAGCAGCCGCGGCATCAGCCCGAACACCGACGGCGGGTAGCCGCGGGTCGCGGGCGGCTCGCCCGCGGAGAGACCGATCTCGCGCTGCGCCATCGCGACACGAGTCAGCGAGTCCATCATCAGCACGACGTGCTTGCCCGAGTCGCGGAACCACTCCGCGATCCGGGTCGCCACGAACGCCGAGCGCAGTCGCTCGACCGCGGGTGCGTCCGAGGTGGCCACCACCACGACGGAGCGGGCCAGGCCCTCGGGTCCGAGGTCGTTCTCCAGGAACTCGCGCAGCTCGCGGCCGCGCTCGCCGACCAGCGCGATCACCGAGACCTCGGCCTCGGTGCCGCGCGCGATCATCGAGAGCAGCGACGACTTGCCGACACCGGATCCGGCCATGATGCCGATGCGCTGGCCGCGGCCACAGGGGACGAGCGCGTCCAGCGCCCGTACGCCGAGGCCCAGCGGCTCGGTGATCAACGGTCGCTGTAGTGCGTTGGGCGTCTCCGCGTCCACGCTCACCGACTCCAGACCGAGCGTCTCCAGCGGCGGACCGCCGTCGATCGGCCGGCCGAGCCCGTCGAGCACCCGGCCGCGCAGCGCCTCGCCGACCAGGACCCGCAGCGGGCCGCCGGTGTGCCGGACGTGGTCGCCGATCCGGACGCCGTGCAGGGTGCCGAGCGGCAGGCAGACGGCGCCCTCGGTGCGCAGTGCCACCACCTCGGCGAGCAGGCTGCGCGCCCCGGACGAAGTCGTGGGCGACCCGCCGGAGAACGCCCCGGTTCGGTCCGGGGTGCGCCGCACCTCGACCAGGTCACCGACGGCGACCGGCAGCCCGGTCACGATCAGGTGGAGGCCGGCCAGCTCGACCACGGTGCCGAGCGTGTGCGGCCGGGCGGCGGCCAGGGCCCGCTCGCGCAGCTCGGGGGAGAGCATCAGCGTCACGCCAGCACCTGGCGGACCCGCTTGATCGCCTCGGAGATGCGCAGGTCTGCGACGGAGCCGTCGCACTCGACGAGCGCGTCGGCCCGGCCGAGGGTGGGGTCGGCGACGACTGTCAGTCCGGCCCCGCCCAGCGCGGCGACGGCATCGGAGGTGGTCGTGGCGGGGTGCAGCCGAACCACCGCGACACCGTCGTTGGGCAACACCTGGAGCACACGGCGGACCACGTCGGCGTCGTCGGCCACGGCGATCTCGCGCTCGACCAGCGTGGAGGTGAGCTCCCAGGCGAGCGTCGTCGCCTGCTCCTCGACCCGCTCGGAGAGCCGGCCGAGCAGAGCGCGTACGTCGTCGGCAGCCTTGGTCAGCGCCGCGATCGCTGCAGCGTGCTCCTCGGCACGGCGCGCCTCTGCCTCGGTGGCGCGCGCGGCGGCCTCGAGGGCCGCCAGCTCAGCCTGCTCGGCGGCCGCGGCATGGGCGGCGCGACTGCCCTGCGCCCAGCCGACCGAGTAGCCCTGGGCCTGCGCGTGCGCGCGGGCCTCGGCGGCGACCTGGCCCAGCAGCGACTCAGTCACCTGGTCACCGTGGCTGGTCCACTCGCCGGAGCGCAGCTCCGGCGTGGGCAGCAGGCTGAGGTCGCCCACCTCGTGCCGCGAGAGCACGGCACCTTGGTGGGTGGCACCGAGCGCCGTGCCCGCGACGTACGCGAGCGAACGGAGCTCGGTCGCCTCCGGTCCTCGGGCTGACGCACCCTCGACAGCCCACGCCTCGCCCGAGGGGACTCGCGCGAGGCCGGCCTCAGACGACGAACTCATCTTCATTCCCGCGCCGGACCATGATCTGGCCCTGCTCCTCGAGCTGGCGGATGGTGCGGATGACCGACTGCTGGGCCTCCTCGACCTGAGCCAGGCGGACGGCGCCGAGCATCTCGACCTCCTCGATGAGGTTCTCCGCGGCACGCGCCGAGAGGTTCGAGGTGATCTTGTTGCGGACCGCCTCGGAGACGCCCTTGAGGGCGAGGGCGAGGTCGCCCGCGTCGACCTGGCGCAGCACCTGCTGCACGGACCGGTCGTCGAGGCCGATGATGTCCTCGAACATGAACATCCGGCTCTTGACCTCGTCGGCCAGCTCCGGGTCGAGACCCTCGAGGCCCTCGACGATCTGACGCTCGGTCGGACGGTCGGAGCGGTTGATCACGTTGACCAGTGAGTCCACGCCGCCGACGCGCGACATCTCGGCCGGCTGCAGCATCGAGGAGAGCTTGCGCTCCAGGATCGACTCGACCGTGCGGATGATGTCCGGGTTGGTGCGGTCCATCACCGCGATCCGGTGCGCGACGATCGCCTGCTGGTAGGACGGCAGTCCCGAGAGCAGCAGCGAAGCCTTGTCCGGCGTCATGTGCGCCAGCACCAGGGCGATCACCTGCGGATGCTCGTCGGCGATGAAGCCGCGCAGCTGGGCCGGGTCGGCACGGTGCAGGAACTGGAAGGGCATCTGGACAGCTGCGGCGTGCAGCCGCTCCATGATCTCCTTGGCCCGGTCAGCACCCAGCGACTTCTCCAGCAGCGACTGGGCGAAGGCGAAGCCACCCTGGCTGATGTGCGCGTGCGCCGTGGCCAGGTCGCGGAACTCGGTCAGCACCTGCTCGGTCTCGGTCGACGAGATCCGGTCCAGCCGGGCGATCTCGGCCGAGATCATCTCGACCTCGCCGTCGGTGAGGTGCTCCATCACCTGGGCGGCGCGCTCCTTGCCGAGCTGGATCAGCACGATCGCGGCCTTGCGTACGCCGATCTGTCCGAGCGCGCCCGGAGTCGGCATCATCATCGAGGTCATCGACCTACTCGCTTCGCTCCGTGCGCCGATGACACACACGCGGGACTGCGCTGGATTGTTCGCTCGCTACGCTCGCTCATCGGCCTACTCGCTCGCTACGGTCGCTCATCGGGGTCGCTCCACCAGCCAGCCGCGCAGCAGCGTGGCGACGTCCTCAGGCTGCTGGTCCACGAGCTCGTTGAGCTCCTGGCGCAGGTTCTCGGCCTCGCTCTCCTCGGCCGCCTCCAGGGCGGCGAGGGCCGGGTTGGAGACGGCCTCCAGGGCAGCCGCCCTGGCCTCCGCGTCCGCCCGGAGCTGCTCGACGACGTACGACGTGGCGTCCTCGCGGGCCTTGGTGCGGCGACGTGCCCGCAGCCAGGCCAGCAGGATGATCAGGGCCACGATGGCGCCGAGGCCGAGGTCGCGGATCAGCTTCATCCGCTTGGCGTGGTCGGCCGCTGCCTGAGCGGTGGCCAGCTCCTTGGCGGCAGCCTGGGCGGCCGTCTTGTTGAACGGCATCGTGGTCACGTCGATGGTGTCGCCGCGGGCCGCGTTGATGCCGAGCGAGGAGGCGATGAGCTGCTTGACCTGCGCCGGCGAGATCGCCCCGATCGCGGCCGAGTCGATCACCGCGCCGATGTGGATGTTCTGCACCGCGCCCGGAGCCGTCACGGTGTGCTGGCGGGTCTGGTCGACGCCGTTGTCCGAGGTGACGTTGTTCTTGGTGTACGTCGAGTTGCCGCTACCGCCGGTCGTGGTGGAGTCCATCTGACCGTCGGGCCCGACGACGCCACCGACAGCACTCGCACCACTGGCCGGACCCTGGTACTTCTCCGTCGACTTCGTGTCCGACAGCGAGGGGACCGTGGTCGCCTTGCCGTAGGTCAGGGTGTCGGTCGTCTTCTGGTCGAAGTTGAGGTTCGCGGTCACGTTGGCGGTGGCGTTGCCCGCGCCGACGACCTTGTCGAGGACCTGCTGGACCTCGGTCTTCATGTCGTTCTCGAAGTCCTCGGTCTGCTGCGACTGGGTGCTGGCGGCGCTGGTGCCGTCGGCGTTGGCCGGCGCACTGAGCACGTTGCCGTTCTGGTCCGTGACCGTGACGTCGCCCGGGTCCAGGCCGTCGATGCTGGAGGCGACCAGGTGGACGACCGCCTGGACCTGCTGGGCACTCAGCGTGGTGCCGGTGTCCAGCTGCAGCAGCACGGCCGCGGTGGTCGGGTCCTGCTCGTCGGAGAAGACCTGCTTCTCCGGGATCGCGAGGTGCACGACGGCGGTCTGCACGCCGGTCATCGCCTCGAGGGTCTTGTCGAGCTCGCCCTCCATCGCGCGCTTGAAATTCGTCTGCTCCTGGAAGTCGCTGGTCGACAGGCTCTGGTTGTCCAGCAGCGTGTAGCCACCGTCCTCGGCGCTGTTGCCGGCCGGCAGGTTCTTGCCCGAGAGTGAGATGCGGGTGGAGTAGACGGCGTTCTGCGGCACCTCGATGGTGGAGCCGTTGGCGGCCAGCTTGTACTTGATGCCCTCCTTGTTGAGCTCGTCGATCACCGAGGAGGCGTCCGAGCTCTGGAGGTTGGTGTACAGCGGCGCGTACGTCGGCGCCGACACCCACCGGAAGACGAGGAAGGCAGCCAGCAGCAGCGCGCCGGTGCCGACGATCGCCACCGCCTTCTGGCCGTTGCTGAACTCACTGAACGCCCGTCGGTAGCGCGTCAGCAGATGCGTCAGGTTCTCTCTCACCGCTCAGCCTCAGAGCTGCATGTTCATGATCGAGTTGAACGCCTGGAGGCCGGTGTTGCGCAGCGAGACCGCGAGCTGGGTCGCGGTCGAGGCCTCGGCGGCTGCGATCGTGTAGTCGTGGATGGCCGTCGAGTCGCCCGTCGCCGCCTGCACCGACAGGTTGTCGCTGGTGTTCTGCAGGCCCTGCAGCCGGTCGATCCCGTCGGAGAGCAGGTTGCCGAACTCCACGCCGTTCGCGCTCTGGGCGCCGGTGGCTGCGGTGGTGTCGGTCGCGCCGGAGACGGCGCCGGCCGCGGCGCTGCTCGCCGTACCGGTGAGGTCGCCGGTGGCGCCCGTCAGGTCGGTGGCGCCCGTGCTGGGCATGGCCGGCATCGCCGGAAGGGCGGAGCCGATCGCTTCGATTCCCGAGACGCTCATGAGATCACTTCTGTCCGATCGAGAGGGCGGCGGTGTAGATGTCCTGGGCGGACTTGGTGACCTGCACCGAAGCCTCGTAGCCGCGCTGGGCCATGATCAGCTGGCCCATCTCGCTGGACATGTCGATGTCGGGGGCGCGCACGTAGCCGTTGGCGTCGGCGAGCGGGCTGTCGGGCATGGAGACCTCGCGACCCTGAGGGTCGCCCTCGGCGACGCTGGCGACACGTACGCCGCCGGACGGGTCCGACTGGAAGATCGGGTACTGCGCCTGGAACGCGTTGCCGCTGGTCGGCTCGTAGGTGTTCACGTTCGCGATGTTGTTGCCGACGGCGTCCATCCAGGTCTGGTGGGCACCCATGGCCTCGTCGGAGATCCGCAAGAGGTTAAAAGCGCCACTCATCACATCGCCGCCGCACTCTGCATCAGCTGGTAGTGGTTGCTGATCGCCTGGCCGAGCACCTGGTACTGGTACTGGGTCTGGATCATCGCCACCTCCTCCTTGCGGAGGTCGACGTTGTTGTTGTTGGCACCCACGGGCGTGTCGGTCGGCGTCGTCGCGACGTCGATCGAGGGCATCGTGTTGTCCGTCACCTGGCCAGAGTCGATGGCCTCGCGCAGCGAGGTCTCGAAGTCGATACTCGACGCCCGGAAGTTCGGGGTGTCGACGTTCGCGATGTTGTTGGCCGTGACGTTCTGGCGCATCGTGAGGCCGTTGAGCGCGGTGTGAAGCGCCTCGCTGACAGCATCGGATACGGCGAAGGACACTGGAGCCTCCAGTCGGGGGAGTACTGCAGGAAACGATGCCGATCCGTCGGCAGGGGCTGAGCTGTCCTTGCTCGCCTAGTCCTTCGGCTGTCCCGGAGGGGACCTGAGCCTCATGGCATGAAATGCCAGAAACTGGCAACGGAGCGCCCCGACCCGATGGTCGGAGAGGCGCTTCGCTGCCAGTTCCTGGAGCTGCGAGGGGGTGGCGTCAGGCCACGAGCACCACCGAGACGTGGCCGGCGCCGTACCCGGCGATGTCGATGTGGAAGTCCTCGCGGCGGCCGAGGGTGAGCGCCATCGACCACACCTGCGGCGGCAGCGGCTGACCGGCGGCGTGCACCTCGTGCAGTCGCAGGTGGTCGGCACCGGGCGCGTTGAACATCGACGCGGCGATGTTGAGCACCTCGAAGAGGTTCTCCTTGAGCACCTCGGTCAGCACGCCCTCCTCGATCGCGGTCTCAGCACCGGCGACGGGCACCAGACCGAGCGCTGCGCCGGCGTACGCCGACAGGTCGAGGTCGCAGATCATCAACGCGCTGATCCGCAGGTAGTCGTCGACGTAGGTCGCGATGGTCGTCGGCGTCTTCGGTCCCGGCGCCTGGGGAGCGGCCGGGGTGAGCGTGATCTCGCGGTCGAGGAGGTCACCGAAGAGGTCGCGGATCTGCTTGGGGAGAGGCAGATGGGTGGGCATCAGAGGAGGCCACCCAGGTGCTCCTGGAACGTCTCGGCCGTGAACGGCTTCGCGATCAGGAACAGCGCGCCGGCCGAGGCCGCACGGGCCCGCATCTCCTCCGAGCCCTCGGAGGTGACGAAGCCGAACGGCGTCTGGTTGCCGCTACCGCGCAGCGCACTGAGGCAGTCGATGCCGTTCATCTCCGGCATGTTCCAGTCCGAGAGGATCAGGTCCGGCGACTCGGCCAGCGCCTTCTCCAGGCAGACGCGGCCGTTCTCGGCCTCGATGACGTCATGACCTGAGTAACCCGCCTGACGGAGGGTGCGCACCACGATCTGGCGCATGACCTTGCTGTCGTCGGCAACGAGAATCTTCGACATGGGGAGAGACCTTCTAGCTGAGTTCGTCAGGACTGAGGTGCGTGCACGCTGATGCGTACGGGTTCGCCGTTCCACATGGCGTCGAACCGCGCCACCTCCGCCAGCTCGCTGCTGTGGGCGGCGCGACCGGCGGCGACGACCGGGAGGGTGAGCGCGGAGGGTCCGGGCATGAGGCTCTTGATGTTGCCGCCGATCATGTTGACCAGCTCGCCGACGGCGTCGGCCACCTCGGCGTCGTCGAGGGGCTCGTCCTCCATCGCCAGCATGAGGCGGGTCAGCGACTGGGCGACCGAGGAGGAGAGCTCGACGGTGACGGTGCCCGTCCAGCCACCGTGCACGCTGACCGCCGCGGACCAGACGTGCTCGGCCGGGAAGGCCGGAGTGCCCTCCTCGGCGGCATCCGCGTAGCGCGGCAGCAGCGGCTCCTCGTCCCCGAGGAAGCTGCTCCAGACCTGCTCGACGATCGCGTGTACGTCGGCCAGCTCGGGGCCGCTGGGCTGGGTGGTGACGGTCATGCGAGGACTCCCTTGCTGACAAGACCGAGCAGCTCGAGCTTCTCCACGATGGCGTCGGGCGTGAACGGCTTGATCACGTATTCGTGTGCTCCGGCGGCGAGCGCCTTGACGATCTGGCCCTGCTCGGACTCCGTGGTGACCATCATCAGCGTGATGTTGCGCCACTCGGGTCGCTTGCGGACCTCGGTGATGAACGTGTAGCCGTCCATCACCGGCATGTTCCAGTCGATCAGGCAGAGGTCGGGCATGAAGCCGGCCTCCATCTGGTCGAGCGCCTCCTGGCCGTGGGCGGCCTCGGCGGTCTCGAAGGACAACCCCGAGACGATGCGTCGCAAGATGCTGCGCATCGCCTTCGAGTCGTCGATGATCATGGCGCGCTGAGTCATCGGGCTCTCGGTCATGGTCGGGCTCCTGTCAGGGCGGCCGAGAAGGTGGTTGAGGAAGGCCGCGGAACGGTGAGGCCGCCGGCCGGACGGTGGGCCTGGACCCGGCCGATCTGCTCGCGGTCCCACATGGCATGAAGGTCGGCAGGCAGGTCGAGCGTGGTCTCCGAGGAGCCCAGCAGCAGGTAGCCGTCCGATGCGACGTGCTGGTGCATGCGTCGCAGGATGCCGTGCTTGGTGGGCTGGTCGAAGTAGATGAGGACGTTGCGCAGGAGCACCAGGTCGAAGGTGCCGATCACCGGGAACGGCTCGGCGAGGTTGAGGTGGCGGGTGCGCACCATCTTGCGCAGCGCCGGCACGATCTCCCACTCGCTGCCAGCCCGGGTGAAGTACTTCACCAGGCTGGTCGCCGGCAGGCCGCGGTTCATCTCGACCTGGCTGTAGCGACCGTTCTCCACCCGCGTCAGCATCGCGGTCGACACGTCGGTGGCGAGGATGTCGGCGGTCCAGCCGGCCGGCAGGTGCTGGTCGAGCAGCATCGCGATCGAGTAGGCCTCCTGGCCGCTCGAGCACGCCGCCGACCAGATCGAGAGGTGACGGCGCTCGGTGCGGTTGGCCATCAGCGCCGGCAGCATCGTCTCGGTGAAGGCCTGGTACGGCGCGTTGTCGCGGAACCAGCTGGTCTCGTTGATCGTCAGCGCGTCGATCGCCTTGCGCCGTTCGACCGGGTTGATCGAGAGCATCTGCACGTAGGCGTCGACGCTGGCACAGCCCGCCTGAGCCGCGAGGGGATGCAGCCGCGCCTCCACCAGGTACTCCTTGCGAGGCTCGTAGATGATCGAGGTCTCGCGGAGCACCAGGGCGGCGATCAGCTGGAAGCTCGCGGGTGCCATGGTCACGGGAATCGGATCGGCCGTGGGTGCGACCGCCTGAGCAATTGGTCGAGGACTCGACACCGAACTGTTACCGGTTCTACCCCTAACCAAATGCCCGACGGCTCGTTCTGACCGGTACGCGCGCTCTCGCCAGCGCCACCACCCCCGCTTGGAAGGACCCTCCGTGCAGACGACCCGTCTCGGACTTCGTGCCGGTGCCGTGATCGGCGCAGCCTCACTCGCCGCGCTCGCTGCAGCACCCGCGTTCGCCGCAGATCCCGACTCGCAGGCCACTGCGCAGTCGCTCCACCTGACCGTCGCCGGTCAGTCGGGCATCTCCCAGATCGTCACCGCCACCAACAACGGCACCTCGCAGTCCAAGAACGACGCGAGCACGATCCCCACCATCGCCGGGCTGCTGCCAGGCAACAACGCCCTCGGCGCCGGGGTCGCTCCCCAGGACGCGGGCGCGAACGCGGACGGGACGTCGTACGCCTGTGCAGGCATCGCGGGCACCGGCGGTGGCATCGCTCACACCGGTCACTCGTCCTGCAACATCAACGGGGCTCCGCTGACGCTCACCCTCGGCAGCCTCAACCTCGGCACCGTGGCGCTCGACCCGGCCAGCGCGCTGGGCGCCGCTCTGGCGCAGTACGGCGGCCCGCTGGTCTCAGGCCTCAACACGCTGATCTCGACGGTCCAGTCCTCGCTGGTCGCTCCCGTCACCAGCGCGATCTCGAGCACGCCGCTCAACATCTCGCTCGGTGGCACGCTGAGCGCCGTCGAGGCGACCTGCACCGCCACCCCGACCCGTGTCACCGGTGCCGCCCACCTGGTCGACTCCCACGGTGGCAGCGCGAGCACGCCGATCAAGGCCACCATCGCCGGTCAGACGGTGACCCTGCTCGACCTGCCGGCCAACCCGCCGCCCAACACCCACCTGCTGACGAACCTCGACACGGTCAGCGCGACCCTCGTCAGCGCGCTCAAGACCGAGCTCAACAGCTCCGTGGTCGGATCGGCCCTGCAGCCGCTGGTCGGTCCGCTGGGCACGACGCTGGACACGCTGCAGACCGCCGTGGTCGACCAGCTGGTCAAGCAGCTCCAGCCGCTGCTGCAGCCCTTGGAGAAGAACGTCCTTGACGTGACGCTGAACAAGCAGGTCAGCTCGGAGGGCGGCCACAGGCTCGACGTCACCGCGATGGACCTGCAGGTGCTGCCGGCGGCGTCGGCCTTCACCGGCAGCTCGCTGGTCTCCGGCCAGGTGGGCGAGGTGACCTGTGGCGCCAACGCCGGCCGCGAGGTGACTCGGCCGCAGGCGTCGACGGCCCCAGCGAACGAGGACACGAGCGGCGACGGCAGTGCCAGCGGCGACGCCGTGCCTACGGCTGTCGACGCAGGCCTCTCCGGCGAACCGCACAGCCACACCGCGCTCTACGCCGCTCTCGGCGGCCTGATCGCCGCCAGCGCGGCCGGGACCGCCTTCGGCTACCGCCGCCGGCTGTTCACGAAGTGATCCTCGCGTGACCGAGGTCGACCCCACGCCCGCCTCGCCCGAGCCGTCGCCCGGGTCGTCGCCCCAGGCGACGACCCGGGCGAGGTGGGGGAGCGTCGCCGTCGCCACGGTGCTGGCACTGCTCGCGGCGGCGCTCTTCTTCCTGATCGCCTCGCCGGGTGGTGACGACGCGAGCCAGGCATCGCCCGGTACGACGACGGCGTTCAAGCCGACGACCTACCACATCGTGGTGGACTCGCTCGGGATCGATGCGCCGATCGTCTCCATCGCGATGTCGCGCCAGCGGGTGCTCACCCCGCCGTCGAACCCACGCGACGTCGGCTGGTGGAGCGCGAGCGCGAAGCCCGGCGCCTCGGCCGGCCAGACGATCATCACCGGTCACACGGTGCACACCGGCGGCGGTCAGTTCGACCACCTCGGCACGATGAAGAAGGGCGCTCGGATCCAGATCGTGCGCAAGCGGCACACCGAGTACTACGTGGCGACCAAGGTCTTCAAGCTCTCCAAGCAGCAGGTCTCGACGCGGGCCCAGCAGCTCTTCGGCCAGGCACGGGCGAAGAACCGGCTGGTGCTCATCACCTGCGGCGACTGGACCGGTCGGGAGTACCTGACCAACGTCTTCGTCTACGCCAAGCCGGTGAAGTCGATCCCGACGGCGCCTCAGCCGGCCTGAAGTCCGCGGCCCGTGGCCTGAGGTCCGCGCGAATCGGCTTGCGCGAATCGGGTTGCGGGTCCGTCGCTGTCCCTGTCCGCAGCCCTCAGACCCGGGGCCGGCGCGCCGATTGTCCCCGCGTGATTCGAGTGCTCGTGGTGGACGACTCGGCGCTCGTGCGTCGCCTCATCGTGACGGCGTTGGCCGAGGCCGTCGACATCGAGGTGGTCGGGATGGCCCGGGACGGCATCGATGCGATCGAGAAGGTCGACGAGCTGACGCCCGACGTGGTGACCCTCGACGTGGAGATGCCGCGGCTGGACGGGCTCGGCGCGCTCGGGGAGATCCGCGGTCGCCACCCCCGGCTGCCGGTCATCATGTTCTCCACGCTGACCGAGCGGGGCGCGGCCGCCACCCTCGAGGCGCTCTCCCGGGGCGCGTCGGACTACGTCACCAAGCCGTCCAACACCGGGTCGGTCGCTGAGGGGCTCGCCTCGGTCCGCGACCAGTTGGTGCCACGGATCCGGGCGCTGGCCGGCATGCGGCGCCTCGCACCGACGCCCCGGCCGGAGCGGCCCCGCGAGGCAGCAGCACCCGTACGCCGCACGGCCCGGCCCGCCGGTCCCGCGGAGATCCTGCTGATCGGCTGCTCCACCGGTGGCCCGGACGCGCTGGCCAAGGTGCTGGCGGAGATGCCGGCGAACCTCGCCGTACCCGTCCTGGTGGTGCAGCACATGCCGCCGGTCTTCACCGCGATGCTGGCGCAGCGACTCGACAAGCTCTCGCCGTTGACGGTGCGCGAGGCGGCCGTCGGCGACGTACCGCAGGCCGGCGAGGTGCTGATCGCGCCGGGCGACTGGCACATGCGGGTCGAGACCCGCGCCGGCCGGGTGCAGGTCGCCCTCGACCAGGGCCCGCAGGAGAACTTCTGCCGCCCGGCCGTGGACGTGCTCTTCCGCTCCGCCGCGGCCGTGTACGGCGGACGCTGTGTCGCGGCGATCCTCACCGGCATGGGCCAGGACGGCCTGGAGGGAGTGCGGCTGCTGGCCGAGGCCGGCGCGCCGATCTACGTCCAGGACGAGGCCACCTCGGTGGTCTGGGGGATGCCCGGCGCCGTCGCGCAGGCCGGTCTGGCCACCGAGATCGTGCCGCTGGCCTCCATCCCGACGAAGCTGAGCGTCGCCGTACGGCGCTGAGCGCGATGGTTGATCTCGGGGTGGACGACTCATCTATACGACACGCAGACTCCAGCCCGACCTAGTCTAGGTATCGGCTACTAAAACGTAGCCATTTTGGTAGCGCTGAATAGCCCCGGAGCGGGCTACCATGAGTGCATGGCCGCTACCACCACCATCAAGGTCACACCTCACGCGCGCGACCGGATCAACGAACGAGCCCGCGCCAACGGCGTCACGCCCGCGACGTTCGTAGAGGCCCTGGTCGATGAGTACGACCGCGCCCAACGGTTCGTAGCCGTGCGCGCCGCCTACGCGGCCCTCGCAGCCGAGGACGACTACCACGCAGAGACGGCCGAGTGGGACGCCACCAACGCAGACGCCCTCGAAGAGGCGTGAGCGTGCCCGACCTCTTCTGCGGCCAAGTCGTGTGGGTCAACCTCAGCCCCGTTGTCGGATCCGAGCAGGCCGGCCACCGGCCCGCAGTGATCGTCGCCAGCAACGACTACCTGACCAGCGTGCCCAACGTCGTCATCGTCGTGCCCGTCACCACCCGAGACCGAGGCATCCCGAACCATGTTCGGTTCGGCGGCGTTCCCGGCCTGGTCGACCAAGACTGCTTCGCCATGACCGAACAGCCGCGCACCATCGACCGCAAGCGCATCACCAAAACCCTCGGCGACGTCGGCCAAGAGGCCCTGCACGAGATCCGCTCCTGGCTGAGTGACTTTCTTGATCTGCGAGGCTGACGACAGCTGACGTCCTCCCGCGGGGCAGTCGGGGGACTCCAAATGGGGCTGTTCGGCCCTCAGGTTTTGGTCCGACCGTTGTCTAGCTCCTGGTTGTTGATGAGGGACGAAGAGACGTCGTGTTCTGGTCCAGCAAGAGTGTTGGTAGTCAACGACACTCGCCCTCTCATCTGCCGCCGCATCTGTCGTCGATGGCTGCGCTGCACAGTACGCGGCCTACGCCGCGGGGGTATGCATTCCGATCCCCGAACGCGGCCGTTCCTCGTTGTAGTGCCGGACCCACTGTCCGATCACGTTTCGCGCCTCGGTCAGGGAGTGGAACGACTCCCGGTTCAACAACTCGTCGCGCATCGAGCCGTTGAACCGTTCGATGTACCCGCTCTGCTGCGGGCTGGCCTTCGCAACCGGTCCCCGCCACTCAGATCTCGCCGCGCAGCACCTTGAGGTTGTGCTCGGCCAGGTGTGAGCCTCGGCCGGCCACCGCGCCAGGGAGGTCGGGGGTGTCGCCGAGCTCGAGGCACCGGCTCCACGCGTCCTCCGCCAGCGCGAGCAGCTGGGCCGCGTGCGTCGGGTTCTCGGTGGCGTGGGTGAGCAGCACGTCGCCGACCACGAAGAAGAAGTCGGCCGAGTGGGTCCACCGGGGCAGCTCCACGTCGGCGATGTCGAGGGCGTCGGCGCTGCGTCCGACCTGGCTGAGCGTGAACAGGTGGCGCACCACCAGGTCGTGCCGCCAGGGCAGATCGAGAGCGGCGGCCGCGTAGGCCTGGTCGTAGTGCTGGGCAGCCTCGGCATAGTGGCGGTGGACCTCGTGGTCCTTGCCGAGCTGGTAGCGCAGGTAGACGTCGTCCGGGTCCGCCACCAGCGCCGCCTCCAGGAGGACACGGTTGCGCTCGGCCTTCGTCTCGAGCTGCTCACGGAGGTAGCCGTCGTGGCCGAGCCGGATCCCCGTGCGGGCCGCAGGCGCCTTCAGGACGGGCTGCTCGTGGATCCGGCCCTCGTACCGCACGCCGCGCGGCAGGAGACGGGGGATCCAGGAGATGCTCTGCTGGCCGTTGGACTGGTCGTTGAGCTGGGCGACGGCGCCGGTGGTCGTCGGCGCCCTGCCGGCCCGCAGCTGGGCCAGCTCCTCGGCACCGTCGGCCAGCCACTCGTCGGCGTCGACGACCAGGCGCCAGTCACCGGTAGCGGCCTCCAGCGCGGCGTTGCGGGCTGCGGCGAAGTCGTCGACCCAGGTGAAGTGCTCCACCCGAGCCCCGTGTGCGAGCGCGATCCCGGTCGTACCGTCGATCGAGCCGGTGTCGAGCACCAGCAGCTCGTCGACATGGTCGCGCAGAGAGTCGAGACAACGAGCGATCGAGCGGGACTCGTCGCGCGCGACGATCACGGCAGACAGGGTGATCACCGACGTCCATCGGCCGTCGCGCCGGCGATCTGAGGGACGTCGAGCCGGTCCGATGCTCCGGTCGGCGGCCGCTCCGGTGCGGGCTTCTCCTGCCGATCTGCTGTGGAAGACTGCCGCTGTTCACGGAGGAGGAGTGATGGAACGAGATCTGCTCAGCCTGATCGGCCGTGAGCGTGAGCTGCTCGCCGACGACGTCGCGGCCCACGAGGCGGCCCTGAGCGAGCTGGTCGCGGGGTCGCGCTTCCTCGTGCTGGGCGGCGCCGGCTCGATCGGACAGGCGGTGGTCAAGGAGCTCTTCCGCCGCGGTCCGCGCAAGCTCCACGTGGTGGACCTGAGCGAGAACAATCTCGTCGAGGTGGTTCGCGACCTGCGCAGCAGCCTCGGCTACATCGCCGGCGACTTCCAGACCGCGGCGCTCGACATCGGCTCACCGGAGTACGACGCGTTCCTGCGCCACGACGGCGAGTACGACTACGTGCTCAACCTGTCGGCGCTCAAGCACGTGCGCAGCGAGCGGGACCCGTTCACGCTGATGCGGATGATCCAGGTCAACGTCATCAACACCGACCGTACGGCGCGGGCAGCGGCCGAGCGCGGCGCCCGCAAGTACTTCTGCGTCTCGACCGACAAGGCCACCAACCCGGTCAACATGATGGGCGCCTCGAAGCGGATCATGGAGCTCTTCCTCGCTCGGCGCAGCCGCGACATCGACGTCTCCACCGCCCGGTTCGCCAACGTCGCCTTCTCGGACGGGTCGTTGCTGCAGGGCTTCGAGCGCCGGCTTGCAAAGCGCCAGCCGATCGTGGCGCCCGACGACGTACGCCGCTATTTCGTGACGCCGAAGGAGTCGGGTGAGCTGTGCCTGATGTCGTGCCTCCTCGGCGAGAACGGCGACATCTTCTTCCCCAGGCTCAGCGACGACCTGCACCTGATCACCTTCGCCGAGATCGCGCTGAACTACCTGCGCGCCCGCGGCTACGAGCCGGTCGTGTGCGAGAGCGAGGACGAGGCCCGGAGCCTCGCCGCGACGCTCCCCGAGCAGGGTCGCTGGCCCTGCCTGTTCTCGCACAGCGACACGACCGGTGAGAAGGCGTTCGAGGAGTTCCACGCCGCCGGCGACGACATCGACTGGGACCGCTTCGCCAACCTCGGCGTGATCAAGAACGCTCTCCTCGACGCGGACGAGGCGAAGGTCGGCTGGTTCGAGGAGCGGATCGCCGATCTGCGCTCGCGCGGCACGTGGACCAAGCAGGAGCTGGTGGAGCTGTTCACCGCCATGGTCCCGGAGTTCGCGCACCTGGAGACCGGCACCTACCTCGACCAGAAGATGTGACGCCTGCGATGAGCACGGTGCAGGTGGTGGTCGTCGGCGCAGGCGGCCACGCGCGCGAGGTCCTCGACGTGATCGAGGCCGTCCGCGCCGACGGCGGCCGGATCGAGGCGATCGGCGTGGTCGCCAGCCAACCACCGGCCGCCGGCGACCCCCTGGAGGCGTACGGCGTGCCCTACCTGGGCGGCGACGAGGTCCTGGCTGATCTGCCCAAGGGGGTGGGCGTCCTGCTCGGCATCGGCTCCCCGCAGATCCGGGCACGTCTGGACGCCGCCTACGGGCACCGGCCCGCGCCGGTGCTGCTGCACCCGACCTCCTCGCTCGGGCGCGCCGTCGAGCTGGCGCCGGGCAGCGTGGTCTTCCCGTTCGTGAGCATCACCAACCACGTGCGGCTTGGACGGCACACCCACGTCAACCGCAACGCCACCATCGGGCACGACGTCGTGCTGGGCGATCACGTTCTGGTCGGTCCGTCGGCCGCGGTGTCGGGCAACGTCACCGTCGCCGAGCGGGCGATGCTCGGGTCCGGGTGCACGGTCCGGCAGGGCGTACGCGTGGGAACGGACGCGGTCGTGGGCATGGGAGCCGCTGTCCTCGCCGACGTCGCGGACGGTACGACGGTGGTCGGCGTACCGGCTCGCCCACGCTGATCCGACCCCGGCCCGGGCAGGGCGATCGGTCAGACTTTGCCCGTGACGGCTCACAGCGGCGTCCGTCTGACCGATGAGACCACGAAGAGACCCGAGGGAAGGCAGCAGTGGACAGCCAGGCAGTGATCGATTTCGTTCGTGACTGCTACCGCACGACCGAGTTCGTCCCGCTGCACGCACCGTCCTTCGAGGGCAACGAGCGTGCCTACGTCCTGGAGACGCTCGACTCGACGTTCGTCTCCAGCGTCGGTGCCTTCGTCGACCGCTTCGAGGAGAGCGTGGCGCGCCACACCGGGAGCGCGCATGCCGTCGCCACCGTGAACGGCACCGCCGCGCTGCACGCCGCGCTGCACGTCGCCGGCGTCACCTACGGCGACCTCGTGATCACCCAGCCGCTGACCTTCGTCGCCACCTGCAACGCCCTGCTCCAGCTGGGCGCCGCACCCGTCTTCGTCGACATCGAGCGCGTCTCGCTCGGCCTGGACCCCGACGCGGTCGAGGCCTGGCTGGTCGACAACGCCGTCCGCGACGGTGCCGGCTGCCGCCACCGCGACACCGGCCGCCCGATCCGCGCGGTCGTCCCGATGCACACCTACGGCCACCCGGTGCGGCTCACCGAGCTGATGGCGGTGTGCGAGCGGTGGGGCCTGTGCCTGGTCGAGGACGCCGCGGAGAGCCTCGGCTCCCTCTACCGGGGGCGGCACACCGGCACCTTGGGCCGGTTCGGCGCGCTCAGCTTCAACGGCAACAAGATCCTGACGACCGGCGGCGGAGGCATGGTGCTGTGCCGCGAGGAGGCGGACGGCCGGCGGCTCAAGCACGTCACCACGACGGCCAAGGTCGCCCATGCTTATGAGTTCGTCCACGACGAGCCGGGCTTCAACTACCGGATGCCCAACCTCAACGCCGCGCTGGGCTGCGCCCAGATGGAGACCCTCGAGGCGCGACTGAGCGCGAAGCGGCGGCTGGCCGGACGCTACCGCGAGCTCTTCGCCGACAGCGCCTACGAATTCGTGGTCGAGCCCGACTACGCCCGCTCCAACTACTGGCTCAACGCCGTGCTGTGCGCCGACCGCGCGCAGCGCGACGAGCTGCTCGAGACGACCAACGCCAACGGCGTCATGACCCGCCCCGCCTGGCAGCTGATGCACCGCTTGCCGATGCTCAGCGCCGCGCTGCGCGGCGACCTGCCGGTCGCCGAGGGTGTCGCCGACCGGCTCGTGAACCTGCCCAGCAGTCCTCCCTCGGAAGAGAGCCCGGCATGACCATCGACACCGACGTCACGATCGACATCCTGGACCTCGACCGCTCCGCGGACCTCGCAAGGCATCGCGACGGGATCGCAGCATTGTTCGCCGGCGCCTTCGGCAAGCCGCTGGACCCCGAGCTGTGGGACTGGGCCTACCTGCGCAACCCGTTCGGCGATGCGATGGTCTCCGTCGCGATGCACCAGGGCCGATTGATCGGCCACTACGCCGTCATCCCGCTCGAGCTGCGCAATGACGAGGGTGGCCTCCGGGCCTATCTCTCGATGACCACGATGGTTGACGCGGAGTTCCGCATGCTCGGTCTGTTCAAGACGCTCGCCGAGCGGGTCTACGCCAGGATCGAGGAGAGGGGAGCCCCGGCCGTCGTGTGCGGGTTCCCGAACGACTCCTCGGCTCCCGGCTTCGAGCGCAAGCTCGGATGGACCATCCTGGACGACGTCCGCGTGGTCACCGTGGCCGGTGAGGAGCTGCGCGACCTGACGTCCGTGCTGCGCCGGCCCAGCGCGTCCTACTTCCTCGACATGGACACCCCGGAGGTCGCCCGTTGGCGCACCGGCAAGCCGGGACCGGCATGGTCGCTGCGCGACGGCATCGGGCTCAAGCCGCACGCCGGCGGGCACGACCTCATGTACGTCGGCGACGCCGCTGCGCTGGCCGACGTCCGCGTCAGCGGGCCCGTCAACGTCTTGCTCGACCGTGCGCAGCTGGGGGATCGCTCCTATGGCGAGGCGTTCGACTACCGCTTCGGCTATCGCGCCTTCCAGCTGGCCCAGCCGGTCGACTTCTCCTTGCAGATGTGCCTCTCGGACGTGTTCTGATGAAGGTCCTGGCGCTCACCTCGATCCGGTCGGACTACGACCTGATGTCGCCGCTGCTCGTCCGGCTGCGCGACGACGCGGACGTCGAGCTGCGCTTGATCGTCGGCGGAGCGCACAACTCGCCGAGCTTCGGTTCGACCCACCGGCAGGTCGAGGCGGACGGCTTCGACGTACTGCTCCGGGTGGAGAGCCTCATCGACGCCGACACGAAGTCGGCACGGCTGAAGGGCGCAGCCGTCCTGTTGCTCTCGATCGTCGACGCGGTGAGCGGCTTCGCCCCGGACCTCATCCTCTATGCGGGCGACCGCGAGGAGGTCCTGATCGGCGCGATGCTGGGCGGCTACCTCGGCATCCCGACCGCCCATCTCTACGCCGGAGACCACGCTGCCGACGGCTACATCGACAACCCCGTGCGGCACGCCGCCTCCAAGCTGTCCACGATCCAGCTGGTCAGCACCCAGGAGCATCACGACCGCCTGCGTGCGATCGGGGAGCCGGAGGGCCGGATCTTCGTCGTCGGCAGCATCGCCCTGGATCGCTTCGCCGACGCCACCGCGGACGCGGGCGTCGTCGACCGGGTCGCCGGCCACCCCGTCGAGAGGCCGGCCGCGCTGTTCATCTACCACCCGATCGGGGACGAGGCTCAGCGGGCCGAGCGCATCGTCGCAGACGCCATCGAGGCCCTCGTGGGGGAGGGCTTCCACGTCTTCGTGGGAGCGCCCAACTCCGACGCGGGGAACCGCTCGGTGCGGGCGGCGATCGAGCAGGCCGCGGCGCAACGGCACTGCACGGCCTACGGCAACCTTGCGAACGACGAGTTCGTCGCTCTGTTCAAGGCGGCCAAGATCATGGCCGGCAACTCCTCGGCCGGGCTCCTCGAGGCGGCGAGCATCCCGATCCCCGCCGTCAACATCGGCGCTCGGCAGCGCGGTCGCCTCGCCGGTCCCAACGTCGTCTTCGTCGGCGCCGGGCGCGATGAGATCCGGACGGGCATCGCGCACGCGGCCTCCGCCGAGTTCCGGGCCGCGCTGGCCGGCATGTCCAACCCCTACGGCGACGGACGCTCGGCCGAGCGCGTACATCGCCTGCTGAACTCGCTCGACCTGCCGTCCCTGCTGGCCAAGTCGGAGGATCCTCTCGATGAGCACGTCTGAGCGCGTCCTGGTCGTCGCGCCGCACCCCGATGACGAGTCACTCGGCTGCGGCGGCACCCTGCTGCGCCATCGCGCCGAGGGCGCGGAGGTGCACTGGCTGATCGTCACCGACATGACCCCCTCCTACGGCGCCGCGAGGATCGCCGCTCGGGAGCGGGAGATCGTGCAGGTCGCCGACCGCTACGGCTTCGCCGGCGTCCATCGTCTCGGCCTGCCGACCACCCAGCTCGACACCCTGCCGACGGGTGACGTCGTCGGCGCGATCGCCGGCGTGATCTCGTCCGTTGAGCCGGACACGGTCTACCTGCCGCACCGCCACGACGTTCACTCCGACCACACCGTCGTCTTCGACGCGACGGTGGCCGCCACGAAGAGCTTCCGGGCGCCGTCAGTGCGGGCGCTGCATGCCTACGAGACGCTCTCGGAGACCGACTTCGCGCTGCGTCCCGACGGCGCCTTCCGGCCCACGCTGTACGTCGACGTCACCGACCACCTGGAGGGGAAGCAGCAGATCCTCGCCCTCTACGAGGGCGAGCTCCGCGACCTTCCGTTCCCGCGCAGCCCTCAGGCCGTGGCGGCGCTCGCAACGCTTCGCGGCGTACAGGCGGGCGTGCTGGCGGCCGAGGCGTTCATGACGCTGAAGGAGATCCGCTGATGGGTGTGACAGTGATCGCCGAGGCCGGTGTCAACCACAACGGCGACCCCGACCTGGCGCTGCGTCTCGTCGACGCGGCGAAGGAGGCCGGGGCCGACGTGGTGAAGTTCCAGACCTTCCTCGCCGACCAGCTCGTCGCGCCGGGCGCGGCCCGGGCCACCTACCAGGAGCGCAACACCGGCGGGGCGGAGTCGCAGCTGGAGATGCTGCGTCGCCTCGAGCTCGGCTTCGCCGAGCACCATCGCGTCATCGAGCACTGCCGCCAGGTCGGCATCGCGTTCCTCTCCACCGCCTTCGACTTCACCAGCCTGGCGTTCCTGACCGGCGAGGTCGGGCTCACCACCCTCAAGGTCCCGTCGGGGGAGTTGACCAACGCCCCGTTCCTGCTGGCCCACGCACGCGCTGCGCAGCGGCTGATCGTCTCGACCGGGATGGCGACGCTGGGTGAGATCGAGGCGGCGCTCGGCGTGCTCGCCTTCGGTCTCACCGCCGCGGCCGACGAGTCGCCGTCGCCGGAGGCCTTCGCAGCCGCCTATGCCGGCCAAGCCGGACGCCTGGCCCTCACCGAGCGGGTGACGCTGCTGCACTGCACCAGCGACTACCCGGCGTCACCCGACCAGGTGAACCTCGCCGCGATGCCGGCGATGGGTGCGGCCTTCGGGCTCGCCTACGGCTACTCGGACCACACCGCGGGCATCGCGGTGCCGATCGCGGCGGCGGCACTCGGCGCCACCGTGGTCGAGAAGCACTTCACCCTCGACCGCAGCCTACCGGGGCCCGACCACCAGGCCTCCCTGGAGCCGGCGCAGCTGGCCGCGATGGTGAGCGGCATCCGTGAGATCGAGGTCGCCCTCGGCGACCCGGTGAAGCGGCCGCAGCCCGCGGAGCTGCCCCATCGCAGCATCGCCCGCAAGAGCCTCGTCGCGCTCGGGCCGATCGCCGCCGGCGAGGCCTTCTCCGAGCAGACGCTCGGCGTGATGCGCCCGGGCACCGGCATGTCGCCGTACGCCTATTGGGATCTCCTCGGCGCCGAGGCGAGCCGCGACTACGCCGCCGGTGAGCTGATCTGCGAGGGCCGGCGATGAAGGACTGGCGCGCCATCCGGCTCTGTCCCGAGGCCACCATCCGCGACGCGATGCGCGTGATCGACGCCGGCGCGGCCGGCATCGCGCTGATCTGTGCCGACGACGACCGACTGCTCGGCACGGTCTCCGACGGCGACATCCGGCGGGCCCTGCTGGCCGACCGGGAGATGTCGGACCGCGCGTACGACGTCGCCAACCTGCGGCCGCGGGTCGCGCACGCGAGCACGGACCGGGTCGTGCTGCTCGACCTCATGCGTCGGCACGGGGTCACGCTGATGCCCCTGGTCGACGCCGCCGGGCAGGTGCAGGCGGTTCGGACCCTCACCCAGCTCCTGGAGCGTCCGCAGCTGGACAACCCGATCTTCATCATGGCAGGCGGGTTCGGCACCCGCCTGCACCCGCTGACCGCTGACACCCCGAAGCCGATGCTGAAGGTCGGCGACAAGCCGATGCTGCAGCACCTCGTCGAGCGGTTCGTCAGGCAGGGGTTCACCCGCTTCTACGTCTCCACCCACTACCTGCCGGAGAAGATCCGGCAGCACTTCGGCGACGGATCGGCGTACGGCGCGCGGATCACCTACGTCCACGAGGACCAGCCGCTCGGCACCGGTGGGGCGCTCGGCCTTCTTCCCGGCGGTCTGCCGGAGCTGCCGCTGCTGATGATCAACGGCGACGTGCTCACCAACGTCGACTTCACCCGGCTGCTGCGCCATCACGAGCGGAGCAGCCGGCTGGCGACGATGTGCGTGCGGGAGTACGAGTACCAGGTGCCCTACGGCGTGGTGCAGAGCGCCGAGGACGTCGTCACCGGGATGGTCGAGAAGCCGGTGCACCGCTATCACGTCAACACCGGCATCTACGTGCTCGACCCGGAGGTCGTCCGGAGCGTCCGGCCCGGGACGCGCATCGACATGCCGACGCTCCTGGAGAACGTCGTGGGGGACGGCGGCGGGGTCGGGATCTACAGCTCCTTCGACTACTGGCTCGACATCGGCCGGCTCGATGACTACGAACGAGCTCAGCAGGACATCGGGATCGTGGGCCTGACGTGAGCACCTACGCCTTCACCTTCGCCCGGGGCGGCTCCAAGGGCCTGCCGGGCAAGAACATCCGCCCGCTCGCCGGCAAGCCGCTGCTGCACTACGCCATCGAGGCGGCGCTGGCGACGCCCGAGATCGAGCGCGTGTTCGTCTCGACCGACGACGCCCAGATCGCTGCCGTCGCTCGCGCCGGCGGAGCCGAGGTGATCGACCGTCCGGCGGAGCTCGCCGGCGACACCGCTCCCGAGTGGCTCTCCTGGCGGCACGCCGTCGACTGGGTCGAGGCCCGCTACGGCGCGTTCGACACGTTCGTCAGCCTGCCGGCGACCACTCCGCTGCGCGTGCCCGGCGACGTCTCCGGCGTGCTCAGGGTGCTGGCGGGTACGCCGGCGGCCGGCGTGGCCATCGCCGTCGCCCGGGCCGCGGACAATCCGTACTTCAACATGGTGGTCCGCGACGGCGACGGCGTCGTACGCCGCATGATCGAGCCGGATCCGCCGTTGGCGCGGCGTCAGGATGCGCCGGTGGCCTTCGTCGTCGCCGGGTCGGTCTACGCGACCACCCCCGGATTCATCCGGACGCACGACGCCTACTTCGAGGGCACCGTCGCCTCCTTCGAGGTGCCCCGCGAGCGGGCCGTCGACATCGACGAGCCGATCGACCTGCGACTCGCGGAGGCGATCCTCGCCGGCGAGGGCGGCGCTGGCTGACCCGCTGGCCGATCCGCTGATCGACTCGCGCAGGTCTTGACCCTGATAGGACTCAAGCCCTGGGACGTCCCTGCCGATGGAAGGTCGTGACCTCTGCGACGACCGCTCCTCAGCACCCGGCCTCCTCGGCCGCGGTCGACTACATCGTCGTCCAGGCGGGCGGCAAGGGCACCCGGCTGGAGCACCTGACCGCGAATAAGCCCAAGGCGCTGGTTCCGGTGGAGAACCTGCCGATGCTCTTCCACCTGTTCCGGCAGTTCCCGGACAAGAGGTTCGTCATCATCGCGGACTATCACCGCGAGGTGCTCCGCGAGTACCTCGCCAGCTTCGCCGAGGTGGACTACCAGGTGGTCGACGCCTCCGGCGGCGGCACCTGCGGCGGCGTGGGCCAGGCGCTGGAGCTGATCCCCGCCGACGCGCCGTTCATGCTGGTCTGGTCCGACCTCATCCTCCCCACCACCTTCGAGCTGCCCGCCGAGGCCGGGGACTACATCGGGATCTCGCAGACCTTCGAGTGCCGCTGGAGCTACCGCGACGGCGAGCTCGTCGAGGAGCGCTCGACCGAACGCGGCGTCGCCGGGCTCTTCGTCCTGCGGGACGCCGCGGTGCTCAAGGACGTCCCGGAGAGTGGCGAGCTGGTCCGCTGGATGCAGCAGCAGGGCCTCACCTTCACCGAGCTAGGCCTGGCAGGCACCCGCGAGTTCGGGCTGCTCTCGGAGTACCGGGCGCTGCCGCAGCTGAAGGTCCGCCCCTTCAACCGGATGACCGTCGCGGGGGACCGGGTGATCAAGGAGGCGATCGACGAGCAGGGCCGCAAGCTCGCCACCGACGAGCGCGCCTGGTACGAGTACGCCGCCGCTCACGGAGTCGCCGGGATCCCCGTCGTACACGACACCCACCCGCTGGTCCTGGAGCGCATCGACGGCGGCAACGTCTACGAGTACGGCGACCTCTCCCGCGACGCCAAGCGCGGCATCCTGACCGATCTGAGCGAGGCGCTCACCCGCCTGCACGAGATCGAGACGGTGCCGGCCGACTCCTTCAGCCTCAAGGACGCGTACTTCTCCAAGACGATGGACCGGCTGAGCCGGATCCGTGACCTGGTGCCCTTCGCCGACCAGCGCACCATCACCGTCAACGGCCGGCAGTGTCGCAACGTCTACTTCCACCAGCGCGATCTCGAGCGCGCCCTCGACGCCCTGCGCTGCGAGCGCTTCACCTTCATCCACGGCGACTGCACCTTCTCCAACCTGATGCTGCGCGGCGGCACCGAGCCGGTGCTGATCGACCCGCGGGGCTACTTCGGCCACACCAAGCTCTTCGGTGACCCGAACTACGACTGGGCGAAGCTCTATTACTCAGTCGTCGGCAACTACGACCGATTCAACCTGCGTGAGTTCCGGCTCGGCATCGGTGACGAGGTCTCCCTGGAGATCGTCTCCAACCGCTGGGAGGAGCTCGAGGACGACTTCTTCGCGCTCAGCGGTGCCGATCGGCGCACGATCAAGCTGCTGCACGCGGTGATCTGGCTCTCGCTGACCACCTACGCGTGGCAGGACTACGACTCGGTCTGCGGGGCCTTCTACAACGGTCTGTACCACCTTGAGGGGGCCCTGGGATGAACCACTTCGACGAGACGATCCGGCTGCTGGGCGACGCCCTGCGCTCGGTCCGCGACGACGAGTACGAGGGCCTGAAGGCGGACGCGCTGGCGACCGTCGCCGCGGGCGGCAAGCTCGTCTTCTCCGGCCTCGGCAAGAACGTCCCGATCTGCGAGAAGGTCGTCGGGACGCTCAACTCGGTCGGCATCCCGGCCGCCTTCATGCACACCAACTCCGCCGTCCACGGCGACCTGGGCATCGTCCGTGACGGCGACCTCGTGGTCGTGCTGAGCAAGAGCGGCGAGACCTCGGAGTCGGTCCACCTCGTCGACCTGCTCAAGGCCCAGGGGCGGCGCTGCTCGACCTGGCTGCTCTCCTTCAGCCGGACGAGCACCCTCTACCGCGAGGTGCCGCAGCGGCTCATCCTCGAGCTCGAGCACGAAGGCGACGCCTGGGACATCCTCCCGAACAACTCGACCGTGCTGAACCTGCTGGTGCTGCAGCAGCTGGCGATGGACCTGGTCGGAGCCCTGTGCGTGCCGGTCGAGACGCTGCACCAGAACCACCCCGGAGGGGCGATCGGCGTACGCCTGGACAACGCCCGCATCCCCGGTCCGCGTTGATGTCGGAGCTGACGCTCTCGCCGCTGGGCCACACCTGGATCCTCGACCTCGACGGCACCCTGGTGAAGCACAACGGCCACCTGGTCGACGGCGAGGACACCCTGCTGGACGGCGCGAAGCCGTTCCTGGCGCAGATCCCCGACGGTGACATGATCCTGATCGTGACCGCACGCTCCGAGCAGCACCGCGAGAGCACCGAGGCGTTCCTGCACGGGCAGGGCGTCCGGTTCGACCACATCGTCTTCGGTGCGCCGTACGGCGAGCGGATCGTGGTCAACGACGCCAAGCCCTCGGGCCTGGTCACGGCGCTGGCGGTGAGCACCCCTCGCGACACGGCTCCGGACCTCTCCATCGCCGTGGACGAGAGCCTGTGAGCCACGACCGGATCGGTGCGCGTCTTCTCCGTGCGTGGCGAGGACGTGCGCTGTGGCGGCGGCTCTGCCACCGGCACCAGCTCGACGCGGGCGCCTACGCGCTCCTGATGATCGAGGACGACGCCGAGCTGAACGAGCTGGCGCTGCGCCACATCGACGACCTCGTGACGGACCGCAAGGCGGCCGGCGTGGTCGTCCTCACCGACCGGCCCGAGGTCGCCGAGGCCGCCCGCCGCCACGACGCCCACATCCTCGGCGTCGTCGAGCTCTCGGCCGGGCAGGTCGAGGACCTGCTCTCCTTGGCCGAGCTCTACAACTTCACCGTCCGGCTGCTGGTGGTCTCGTGGACCCGGCCGTTCGGTGCCGACCTGCGTGCTGCCGTCGGCGTGCACGGGGTCACCGTCGAGGACGTGCTCTGCCTGTGCATGCTGACGATCCGCGGCTGGTCCTCGGAGGCGGCCGTCGATGGCTAGCCACGTCGAGGATGCGCGGCGGCGTACGCGACGGCTGGTGGCCAGTGGCGCGCTCGAGGGGCGCACGGTGGTCATCTTCGGTGCCGCGCTCCTGTCCGAGCACGTCGCCGACGAGCTCGGCCGCGCCGGTCTGGCCCCGCACGCGGTGATCGACAACAGCCCCGACAAGATCGGCCGGCCGTGGGCCGGCGTGATGGTCGGCTCGCCGGAGTCGGTGCTGCTCCCGGTCGATCCGTCGATCGTCGTGCTGATCGTCTCGGCGTTCGCCGAGGAGATGGTGGCGCAGCTGGCCGGCCTCGGCTACGCCGGCCGGGACCGGGTCCACGTCCTGACCCCCGGCGTCGGCAGCTCGGTCGGGACCTTCGCCACGCGGGTGCGCCGACTGTGGCGCGGTCGTCGCGCCTACCGCCGCCTGATGGCCCGATCGTCGAGCGGTGCGACCCTCTTCGTCGCGCCGTACGCCGGGACCGGCGACCTCTACCTCATCGGGCTCTTCTTCGAGGAGTACCGGCGTCGCGCCGGTATCGAGGAGTACGTCTTCGCCGTCCCGACGCGGGCGTGCGGGCGGATCGCGGCGATGGCCGGCATCGGCGGCCCCGGCGGCCGCGGCAATATCGTCGTCCAGGACGCTGCGGTGCTGAACGACGTCGTCGGCTACGCACGCTTCGTGCGCGGTCGCGACGCGCGCGTGGTGGTGCTGAACGACGGCGGCTGGCCGACCGAGTGGTGGCCGACCGAGCGGCTGCAGTGGCTGCGCGGCTATCGGGGCCTCGACTTCGAGAAGATGTTCCGGCACTTCGTCTTCGGTCTCGACACCGACGTGCCTTTCGCGTTGCCGGCGCGGGCCGCGGACCGGTCGGGCATCGACGCGCTGCTGGACCAGCACGGTCTGGTGGCGGGTCGCACGGTGGTGCTCTCGCCCTACGCCAACACCCTCTTCGACCGCCCCGACGACTCGTTCTGGGAGCGCGTCGCCCAGACCCTGCAGCAGCGCGGCCTGAGCGTGGCCACCAACTGCGTCGGCGCGGAGCAGCCGGTGCCGGGCACGGTGGCCGTCTCGGTGCCGTTCGAGGAGCTCGTCGACTTCATGGATGCGGCCGGAGCCTTCGTCGGCGTACGCAGCGGGCTGTGTGACGTGATCAGCGACTCGACCTGCCGCAAGGTGATCCTGTACGCCGCCGACGGCCGCTTCTTCAAGGCATCGTTCCTGGAGTACTTCAGCCTGCGGGCGATGGGCCTCAGCCCCGATGCGGTCGAGCTGGAGTACCGCCGCGGAGCCCAGGCCGAGCTGATCGCCCGGATCGAGCAGGAGCTCGCCTAACCCACGTCGAGGGAGTCACGCACCCGGCGGTAGTGCTCCTCGTCGCGCTGCGCGAAGGGAACCGCCGGGCTGCCGCCGGCGATGGCCAGGGCGGGGATGTCGCGGACCACGACGCTGCCGGCCTGGATGATCGCGCCGTCGCCGATGGTGACGCCGGGAAGGATGGTCACCCGGCTGCCCAGCCAGACGTAGTCGCCGATGGTCACGGTGGTGATGATCCGCTCGGCGCTGTAGGGGAGCGCGTCACCCTGGTGCTGGTGCGACTCGGTGAGGATGAGGCACTGGGGACCGGAGTGGAAGCTCCGCCCGATCCGCACGGTGCCGCCGCCGTGCACGGCGAGCCCGTTGGTGTGGAAGTCGTCGCCCACGGTGACGTTGCCGCCGAGCAACGACTCGTCGTTGACCCGGGCGCTGCCCTCGGTCACCACCCCCGCCTGGGCCGCGACGTCGGTCCAGAACGCCGTACGCCGCTCGTTCCACTCCGCGGTCGAGGCCGGCCAGGCACCGGCCTCCTCCTGCGCCCGGGCCGCGCCCTCGAGCCAGATCCAGCGCTGGTGCCGGGTGGAGGTCATCGCGACGATGCGCTTGAGCACGCGCACCTCGTCCTGGGAGCGCTCCAGGCGCTCGGTGAGGTCCTGCAGCCGTGCCTCCACGGCTGCGATGCGCGCTTCCTGGTCCACCCGGGGATCCTAATCGCCCGCCGCGATCGGTCCCGGGAATGGCTCGACAGCATCGGCTGCGGGCCGATAGATGAGGCGATGAACGAGGTGGACAGGTGACCCAGGCGCAGCAGACCCCGCCGGCGGACGCGGCGAGCGAGGGTGAGCGTGGCTCCGGGACGATCGCGATGATCTCCTCACCGCTCCAGGCGTTGAACCTCGTCGAGTACGCGAAGGCGACCGGTGCCCGGATCGATCTGGTCCTGGTCGGCGACGGTGTCTCCCTGGAGAAGACCATCCCGCAGATCCGCGCCGTGCTCGCCGAGCTCCCCGATGCTGCTGTCCACCTGCGCCGGCACGACATCCGGACGGCGGGCGGCCCCCAGTGGTGGGGCGAGATGTTCGGCGAGCTGCTCGTCCGGACGTCGTCGATCGGGCGGCCCGTCGAGCGGCTCCTCGTCGGCGACATCCGCCTCCTGCCGGCCTTCCAGCTCGCTCGGGCGCTGGGGCTGGCGGCCGAGCAGATCACCGTCCTGGACGACGGGATGGCGACCCTGGCGATCGACCGTACCGAGGGATCGGCGTGGGAGCGATCGCTCGAGCAGCCCTGGTCGCAGGCGGTCCCCGACGAGCGGGCCCCCCGCGGCCTGACCCTGTTCACCGCCTACGCCGACGCCGTCCGGGCAGCAGCCGAGGACCGGGTGATCGCCAACGAGTACGGCTTCCTGCGCTCCCGGCTGGCCGGTCTGGAGGTGGACGCGGAGCTCGTCGTGGTCGCGGGCTCGCCGTTCACCGAGCCAGGAGTCGATCTCTCCCTGGTCGCCGACCTCAGGATCGCCCGCGACCTCATCCGGACCGCCAAGGAGCGCTTCCCCGGAGCGCGGCTGGTCTACGCGCCACATCGCCGGGAGAAGGCGGCCAAGCTCGCCATCCTGCGCGCCGAGGTCGACGTGCACGAGTTCGAGGTCCCCTTCGAGCTGGCCCCGCTGGAGCTCGGCGCCCTGCCCGCCGCGGTCGTCGGCTTCCACTCCTCGCTGCTGGTGAACCTCGCTCGGGTCTACGCCGACTTCCCCGAGGTCGTGATGCTGGCCGTGCGCCCGCCCGAGGAGCTGTTCGACCCGGCGCGAGCCTCCGCCCGTGCAGCCGCCTTCGACTTCCTGGCGCAGCACACCCTCGGCCGGGTCGAGGTGGCACCGCTGCCGCTCGACCGCGCCTGGGCCGAGCACCGGGTCGACCTGGCGTGGCACCCCGGCGCTGCGCCGCTGGCGATCCCGCTCGGCGAGGTCGACGCCAAGCTGTCCCTCGCTCGGCCTGCCTACTTCAGCGCCCTGCTCGCCACCGTCACCGGCGACGCCGACGTCCTGTGGCTGACCGGTGGCGTGGACCGCTGGCGGCCCTGGCTCGGCGACGCGGTGGCGCACCAGGTGCGAGTGGTCGACTCGCCGGACGCGATCGCGGGGGACAAGGTCGTCGTCTACGGCGGCGGCTCGCTCGACCTCGACCTGGGTCTCGACGTGAGGACGCTCGACGGGTGCCCTGACGTCCGGGTCTTCTGGGAGGACGCCGACCGGGCCCTCCAGCAGGAGCTGCTCGACGCGGGTTACCGGCTCTACGCGGTCCAGAGCGACCAGCCGGGCTGGGAGGAGGTGCGCCGCGCGCAGGCGCAGGTCGGCCTGCTCTACGGCGTACGGAAGGCCGGCGCGCACACCGTGGCCGTCCTCAACCAGTGGGGCGGCGAGGAGTGGCGGGGCGCCCAGCGCTCCCACGTGGAGATGGTGACCAGCCTCATCCGCCAGGGTCACATGGTCGACACGCTCGTGCCGGTCGACCAGGGCCTCGGCCACCTGCTGGGCCGCGCGGGTGGCTCCGTGACGAGCATCGGCCCGCTGACCTGGTGGTACGTCCGACCCGACACCGTCGCGGCGGAGGGCACGCCGACGCTGACCGACCTCGGCGAGCCGCAGCCCCTCCTCGTCCGCGAGCTGGACCGCCGTCGTCCGGACGTGCTGCTGACGCAGTGCGGCCCGATCCCGGACGGTGCGATGGCGGCGGCCCTGCTGGGGATCCCGCACGTCTGGTACCTGCGCGAGTTCGGTGACCTGGACTTCGATTGCCGGCTTCCCGGTACACCGCCCGAGGTGGGCCGCATGATCGAGGCACTCTCGACCCGGGTGCTGACCAACTCGGCGTGCGTGCGCGAGCACTTCTTCCCCGGTCGGCCCGATGCGGCGACGGTGATCCATCCGGCTCCGGTGATCCCGGGGCCGCACGCCCTGCGGACCAGCTGGTCCGAGCGCACACCCGGCGTCCTCACCGTCGGTGTGCTGGCCAGCCTGGAGCCGGGCAAGGGGCAGGCCACCCTGATCGAGGCGGCCGCGCTGCTGCGCGAGCGTGGCGTCGCCGTACGGGTGCTGCTCTACGGGAACGGCCTGCCGCACAACCGCGCTGCGCTCGAGGAGAGCGCCCGCCGGCTCGGGGTGAGCGACCGGGTCCACCTGGCCGGGCTCGAGCCCAGCAGGTTGCGGATGTACTCCAGCCTCGACGCCGTCGTGGTGGCGTCGTCGGCCGAGGCGTTCGGGCGGGTGCCCTTCGAGGCAGCGGCCTTCGACGTGCCGGTCGTCTACGCCGACGCGGCCGGCCCTGCCGAGTACATGCGCGACGGGGTCACCGGTCTCGCCTTCGCGGCTCAGGACGCCACGGAGCTGGCCGATGCGCTCGCTCGACTGGCTGCGGAGCCGGCGCTGCGCGAGTACTTGGCGGTCGAGGCCCGGGCGGACCTGGTCGGTGCGGAGCGCCAGCGCGCCCTCGACCGGCAGCTGCACGAGGCCGTGGCCGCTGCCGTCGAGGAGGCGCAGCCGAGCGAGGAGCGACGGGTGTGGGGCAAGCGCCTCGCGGGGCGCCTCGCAGAGAGCTTCGAGCACTATGCGGACTGATCCCGGTCCGCGGGTCCAGATGGTCCAGATGGTCCGCCAGGCGGCGGAAGATAGCGTTCGGTGGTGAGATCTGTGGCGAAGCCGGTGAGTGGTCGGCGGTTCTCGGTCGTCTTCGTGACCTACAGCGCGAGCATGTCGGACGCGCTGGAGACGATCTACCGCGAGATGAAGAAGAACCCGCAGGCGGACGTCTACTGGATGCCGGTCCCGTACTACGAGCTGCGTCCCGACGGCTCGCTCGGCGAGACGAGGTTCGACGGCCCGGACATGTACCCGGACTGGGTCGAGTGCACCGACTGGCGCACCTTCGACCTTGCCAAGCGCCGTCCCGACGTCATCTTCACCTTCAACCCGTACGACGCGAACAACCGCGTCACCCGCGTGCACCAGAACTTCTACTGCGAGCGGCTGAAGAAGCACACCAAGCTGCTCGTCTACGTCCCCTACTTCGTCGCCGTCGACGACCTGTCGGAGCACTTCTTCCTCCAGGCCGGGTCCGCCTACGCCGACCTGGTCGTCCTGCAGTCACCTCGCGTCCGCGACCTCTACCGCACCGCCTTCGCCAAGGAGTACGGCAACCGGTTCGGCGACGTGAACGAGAAGTTCGTCGCCCTCGGGTCGCCGAAGTTCGACAAGGTCCTCGAGGCCAGCCGGAGTCTCGACGACGTTCCCCCCGAGCTGATCGCCGAGATCGGTGAGCGCAAGGTCGTGCTGCTCAACACGACCCTCAGCGGGCTCTACGCCGGCAACCAGGACTGGGTGCGCAAGCTGCTCTCGGCGATGATCGCGTTCAGCGGACGCGACGACGTCTTCGTGTGGTGGCGGCCCCACCCGCTGACCGACGCCACCCTGAAGAGCATGCGGCCCGCCCTGCGTGAGATGTACGCCGAGGTCCAGATGGTCTTCGAGCGCCACGTCAAGGGCCTGTACGACGACAGCCCCGACGTCCACCGCGCGATCGCCTGGAGCGATGCCTACTACGGCGACTGGTCGAGCCTGATCGCGATGTACATGGCCACCGGGAAGCCGATGATGATCGCCGACCCGAAGGTCTCGCCGGACGAGGCCCGACTGCGGTCGCGGGGCAGCGCCGACCGGTCCACCGCGGCCCGCTCGGCTTTCCTCCGGCCACCGCACACCGTGCACGGGCCGCTGGAGACCGTCGCCTTCGAGTCCGAGGAGGCCGACATGGTCGACTTCCTCGACTTCGTCACCGACCCGGCGAACGAGTCCGACGAGCGCGCCCTGGCGGCCCGCGACCGGCGGATCCAGGTCTTCGGGGAGAACACCACGCACGCGGACGGGAAGGCCGGGCTGGCGATCGCGAGCTACGTGCGCTCGATCCTGCTGAAGCAGGGCATCGGGCCCTACCAGGGCTGAGAAGATGACGACCCAGCTCCACGAAGCCGTCGACCGGCTCGTCCGCATCCATCTCCTCGACGGTGCGACGGTGCTCGTCTTCGGACACTCCAACGCCACGGCCGCGATCCAGCAGCGGCTCGCCGAGGCCGGCATCGGGGTGCGCGCCTACCTGGACAACAACCCGATGAAGCAGGGCAGCGCCTTCGACGGCATCCCGGTCCTCAGCCCCGACTTCATCACCACGCTCGCCGGCGTACGCACGGTCGTGCTCATCTCCTCGCCGCACTTCGGCGTGATGCGCGACCAGCTGCGCGCGCTCGGCTTCGAGGGCGAGATCGTCCGGATCGCCGGCAAGGAGGCGCAGGTATCACTGCCCTCCACCGAGGAGGAGCACGTCGTCAAGGCGCGGGCCAGCTACGGCGGCTCGTTGCTGACCGACATCCGCACCCGCTTCCCCAAGCACCACCTGGTGCTGTGCCCCTTCGACGGTCTCGGCGACGTCTACTGGCTGATGTCCTATCTTTCGGCCTTCTGCACGGAGAACGGGATCGAGCAGGCGGCCGCCGTGGTGGCCGGCCGGGGCTCGGAGCAGGTGGTCCGCTCCGCGGGGGTGGATGTCGCCGCCGTCCTGACCTACCAGGAGATGGACGACCTGATCCGCGCGGTGCTGCTGAGCGAGGACGAGCGGTACACGATCGGATTCACCCCCGACCGGTCGGGCTCGCCCCTGATCTACCAGGGCGAGTCACTGACCCTCTTCGACTACTACCGCTCGGTCGTCTACGGCCTCGACGCCTCGGTCCGCCCGGCCGTGCCGGCCTACCTGGAGGAGTTCGACAACGTCGATGACCTCCCGGCGGGTCGATCGGTGATCGTCGCGCCCTACGCCAAGAGCGTGATCGCGCCGCCGAAGACGTTCTGGGACGGCATCGTCGCGACCTACCGGGCCCAGGGCCAGCAGGTCTACACCAACGTCGCGGGCGGTGAGGAGCCGCTCCCGGGTACGACGCCGCTGCGGGTGCCGCTCGCGCAGATGGTGGCGGCCGTCGAGCACGCCGGCACCTTCATCGGCCTGCGCAGTGGGCTGTGCGACCTGGTCCACACCGCCGCGGCCCGCAAGGTCGCGGTCTACCCGGACGCCTACTTCAGCACCACCTCGCACAAGGTGGCGGACTTCTTCGCGCTGCCCGGGTGGGAGGAGATCATCGTCCCGATCGGCAGGCCGGATGCGGTGCGTCAGGCGGGGACCAGCGCCCGGTAGCGCTGCGCCTCCTCGGGGCGGCCGAGCGTCTCGTAGTCGTCGGCGACCAGGAGCGCGGCGGCGACGGTGGCGCGCTGGGCGAGCACTCCGGCGTACTCCGGCCGATCGCCAAGCTCGACGGCACCGCGCCACAGCTCGAGCGAGGCCAGCACCAGCTGCTCGGCCACACCGGCGTGCTCGTCGGGCAGGCTGACCGCCAGGGCCCTGATGGCGCGACCGTAGACGACCTGGAAGTCGGCCGAGGCCGACCAGCGGCCGGCCTCCATCTCGCCGACCGCCGTCGACTCGTCGTGCCGCCCGAGTGCGGTCAGGGCGATCATCAGGCGCAGGGTGAGTCGGTGCCACCACGGACGGGGCTCGGGCCCGGGCACGTCCGGTGAGGCGGGATGGGTCAGGTTGAACGCCTCGACGAGGTGGGGGAGTGCCTCCTCGTACCGGTCGCGGGCGGAGAACTCCGAGCCGAGCTGGTACCAGAGGTAGGCGTTGGTCGGATCAGCCGTGACGGCTGCGGTGAGCAGTGCCAGGTTGCGTCCCTCCTTCGCCTCGAGGGCCGCTGCGCTGTAGCCGGAGTGACCCAGGAGCAGGTGGAGCCGCTGGGCCGGGATCTCCGGAGTCGGTTGCTCGTGGACCCGGCCCGTGAAGCTGACGTGGCGGGGGAGCAGTCGGCCGATCTCGACCGGGAGGGTGGCGTCGTCGATCCGGCCGTCCTCGTCGGCCTGGAGCACGTCGACGAGGCCGAGGAAGTCAGGGGTCGCCTGACCCACCTGGTCGAGCAGCTCCCGTGCGGCGTCGCGGTCGGCGATCCATTCGTCGGCGTCGATGCAGAGCCGCCAGGGGTGGGTGGTCTGTTCGAGGGAGTAGGCGCGGGCGGCGCCGAAGTCGTCGATCCAGTCGAAGTGGTGGATGGTGGCGCCGTAGGACCGGGCGATCTCGATGGTGCGGTCGGTCGAGCCGGTGTCGACGACGACGATCTCCTCGACGAGTCCCTGGAGGGAGGCCAGGCAGCGGCCGATGACGGCCTCTTCGTCGCGCACGATCATCGCCACCGAGATCGGATAGCGGCGCTTGGGTCGGGCACGGTTGGCCATGGCGGGTGTTCTCCTCGAGCCGGATCAGGCAGTGGTGTCGATGTAGATGGCCGAGCGGGACGTGCTCGAGTGGGCGCCGGAACGCGTGCTGACCTTGCGGGCCATCTCCAGCTGCCGGCCCGTACGGGTGATCAGGCCGGGCAGCCGCCCCCGGAGGTCCAGCTGGCGCTCGTGCAGCTCGATCGCGCGTGCACGCAGCTCTTCAGGGAGCGGCTCGTCCAGGGTGGGGGGAACCCAGTCCGAGCGCGTCGCGCCGACACCTGTGGACGCAAGCTCCTCGGCGGCGACGAGATCCGCCTCGAGAGCATCGAGCGCCTGCTCCCAGGCGGCGAGTGCGTCGCTCATCAGGCGCCCTGGTCGGCGAGCTGGGCGGCCCGCTTCCAGGTGTCGCGCAGGTGGCGGGTCAGAGCGACGACCTCGCGCCCTGCCTTGGGATCGTGACGCACGTTCGCCTGGATCAGGCGGCGCTGGAGGTAGGCGTAGAGCGCCATCAGCTCCCGGCCGCCCGTCCAGCCCTCGGTGTCGAGCGAGCCCTGCAGGTGCGAGACGATCGACTGGGCGTGGACGTACTGCGTGTTGGCCGCGAGGTTGTCGCGGGCCATCGTCGCGCGCAGGCCGCGCTCGCAGTCCAGCACCAGCCGGTCGAAGAGCATCACCAGCAGGGTGCCCGGGGAAGCGGTACCCACCGCGTTCTGCGTGTAGGCCGAGCGAGCGTTGTTCTGCATCGTTGTCATCGAGAATGATCCGATCAGTTGCTGCTGTCGAGGCTGTCGAGGCCGGCGATCTGCGAGCTCAGCCAGTTGGACTGGGAGGTCATGTTGGACATCGCGGTCTCGAGGTTGGTGTAGGTGGTCTCGAGGTTCTGCCTCTTCTGTGCCAGCCGCACGTCCCACTGGGCGATCTCGTCGTTCTGCTGCGAGATCTGGGCGTTCAGCGAGTCGATCAGCATCGACAGGCTGCCCTCGCTCTTGTAGGTCTTGGTGTCGGAGCCGGTGCCCACCACCTGGCCATAGCTGGGGGCGCTGGCGGCCGCGGCGGCGTCCATGACCCGGGAGACGAAGCCGTCCTTGCCGGTGAAGGCGTCGGCGACGCCCTGCGGGTCCTTCTGGTACGCCGTGGTGAAGGCGGTCTGGTCGAAGGTGATCTGTCCGTCGTTGTCGATCGAGATGCCCATGTTGCCCAGCGCGACGTTGTTGGAGCCGAAGATCGTGTTGGTCAGCGCCGTCGCCACCGAGCGAAGGGTGGAGTCGCCGGCCAGGACACCGCCGCCCGAGAAGCTCGCGCTGGTGCTGTCATAGGTGCCGTACGTGGTGTCGGCGGCGATCTTGGTGAGGATCGTGTTGATCTGCGAGACGAAGGCCGAGATCGCCGTCGCCCGCGAGGACCCGGTGTCGCTCAGGGTGACCTGGCTCGTCTGCGGCTTGTCGGAGGTGACTCCGGCGGCGACGGTGAGGGTCACGCCGTTGAGCACGTTGGTGAAGGTGTTGGTCCGCGAGCTGATCACGGTCGAGCTGCTGCCGATCTGGATCTGTGCGTTCTTGCCCGCGTACTGCTCGGTCGGGCCGCCGAGGAGGGCCGAACCGGTGGTGCCGTCGGTGACCGTGATGCTGCCCGAACCGGTGTTGGTCGAGCTCACCATCAGGCTGTAGCTGCCCGAACCGTCGTTGATCGCGCTGGCGTTGAGCAGTCGGTTGCCGTTGGAGTCCTTGAGCGCGTTGAGGTTGGCGACGATGGTCGAGAGCTTGCCGTCACCGATGCTCACCTGAGCGGTGGTGTTGTCCGGCAGCGTGATGTTCAGGACGTCCTTCGTCGGGTCGCCCGTCGGCGTGATGACGACGTCGCTGGCGGAGGAGGCGATCGCCTTGTAGTCGTTCTCCGCAGCGGTCGCGCTCTGCAGCGCGGTGACCTGGAAGCTGCCGGTGTTGGCGCCGGCGGCGGCGGAGGCGGTGATCGCCGTGTTGGACGAGCTGGCGTTGATCTGGGTCCAGGTGCTGCCACCGGAGAAGCTCGCCGCGCTGGTGATCAGGCCCTGGATCGTGGTGTTGAGGCTGCGCAGCTCGGTGACCTGCGAGGTCTCCTTGGTGACGGTGTTCTTGAGCGTGGTCTGCGGCTGGGCCTCGATCGACATCAGCTGGCTGATGATGCTGGCCGTGTCGAGGCCGCTGGCGATGCCGCTGAACTGGATCGAGCTCGTCATGAAGAGATCCTTCGGGTGGGGCGGTGGATGCCGAACGGCGCCGGTGTGGCCGGAGAGGCCTCACCGGCGCCGTTGCGGGGTGTTGCGTTGCTACTACGCGGCCTGATCGCTCAGGCCATCACTCACTGAAGCAGCGAGAGGACGCTCTGCGCGGCCGAGTTGGCCTGCTTGAGCATCGACGTACCAGCCTGCGAAAGGATCTGGGTACGCGTGTAGTTGCTCATCTCGGCAGCCATGTCGGTGTCCTGGATGGAGCTGTTGGACGCCTGCAGGTTGGTCTGCGTGACCGAGAGGTTGTTGATGGTGTGCTGGAAGCGGTTCTGCAGAGCACCCAGGTTGGCGCGCAGGGTGGAGACCGACTGGAGAGCGGTGTCCAGGTCGTCCAGCGCGTCCGACCACTGACCGGCGGAGTCGGCACCCTTGAGGGAGCCGGCGCTGCCGAGCAGGTCGGTGCCACCGAGCTTGGTCGAGATGCTGACCTCGATCTGGTTGCCGGCGTCGGCCGTCTTCGAGTTGGCGCCGACCTGGAAGAACAGGTCCGCCTTGCCGTCGAGCAGCTTCTTGCCGTTGAACTCGGTGGTGTTCGAGATGCGGTCGAGCTCGGAGGAGAGCTGCTTGAGCTCGGTGGTGATGGCGGACTTCGCGACCGAGTCGTTCGAGTCGTTCGCGCCCTGGACGACCAGGGTGCGAGCGCGCTGCAGGATCGACTGGACCTCGGTCAGGGCGCCGTCAGCGGTCTGGACGACGTTGATGCCGTCCTGAGCGTTGCGGACGGCCTGGCCGATGCCGTTGATCTGAGCGGTCAGGCCCTGGCTGATGGCCAGACCGGCAGCGTCATCCGCCGCCTTGTTGATCCGCAGGCCCGAAGACAGGCGCTCGATCGACGACGACATCGAGCTCTGGGTCGCGTTGAGGTTGCGGTACGCGGTCAGTGCGTCGACGTTGGTGTTAATGCGGAGGCTCATGGTGATTCCTTCCTGGATTCAAGCCTGGGGTCATGGCCCGTCCGTGGGCCCTGCGAGCACTCCCATCGGCGCGCACGCGGGGCGCCTTAGCCGCTGTCGCGGAATTTTTCGGTACGTCTTCCGCGGCGTGTCGCCTGCGGACGCGTACGCCCTCGACACCTGCCGCGGGCCGCGGACATGACGAAGCCCGGTGCAGTGACCGAGCGGCCTGCACCGGGCTTCGCCCTGGCGGAAGATGTGAGAAGTGGGGGATGTCAGCCGGCGGCGTCGAGTGCGGGGGACACAGACGTACGCCGGGAGGCATCGGCGTGCCGGGCGGCGACCGCAGCGAAGTAGGCCTCGCGGCGGCGGGACGCGCATCCGTTCGGCTTGCTCGACGGCTTGACCAGGCCCGGGTCGAGCGCGCTGTTCAGCGCATCACGCAGCAGCACGAGCGCCTCGGCCCGCATCTGCGAGATCCGGGAGTCGGTGACACCGAGGTCCGCGGCGATGTCGGCCATCGGCCGCTCGGAGAAGAAGTAGTCCTGGACCACCGTGCGCAGCCGCTCCGGAAGCTCGGTGATCGCCTCCATGAGATAGGTCAGCCGCTCCTGGTGCTCGAGCAGCTGCTCCGGGCTGGGGGCGCGGGTGGGGACGAGCTCGTCGAGCGAGGCGGTCGTCGAGCCCTGCAGGGAGAGCACCTGCGCGCGGGAGACGTCCTCGTCGTTGGCTGTCACCTCCTCGATGCTGAGACCCGACGAGGTGGCGACCTCGGCCACGGTGGGGGTGCGGCCCAGGGCGCCCGCCAGACGGGTGCGGGTCTCCTCGAGGTCACGTGCGCGGCGACGGACGGACCGGGAGGCCCAGTCGACGCTGCGCAGCTCGTCGAGGATCGCACCGCGCACACGGGTGGCGGCGTAGCGCTCGAAGGGAACGCCGCGCTCGGCGTCGTACGCCTGCGCAGCCTGAACAAGAGCGGTGAGGCCTGCGGAGGTCAGGTCGTCACGGCTCACGTGGGATGGCACCCGGCCCATCGTTTCTCGGACAATGTGTCCGACCAGCGGCATGTGGCTGGTGATGAGTTCGTCGGCGCGGGGGTCGCCTGCTTGCTCGGTCACGAGAAGGAAGATTGCCTGTCAGGTGACCAACAATGCGAGGCGAACCGGCGGGTAAGCCCCCCTCGCTGGAGAAATCAGGACCTCGGTCCCGGGTGCCCCTAGTCCGAGCCAACTACCTACCCCCGTTGCCCCGACTACCTGTCGGCGTTGTGGGCCCTTGTCTGTGAGTTTCCTTGGGTCCGGCAAACGGCTCAGGATCGCCCCGTTCGGGGCGATGGACCCATCGTGCGGGCGCAGGAATGCTGCGCCCGACCCGAGGCCTGAGAGGTGGACCTGTGGAGAAGCTGTCGCTGATCCTCTGGCGTGAGCGCGAGCTGCTGGAGCGGCTCTCCTACAAGCTGGAGCTGGAGCAGCTCGTGCTGGCCAGCGGTCGTACCCGCTGGCTCGCGCACTCCACCAAGGAGGTGGAGGAGGTGCTCGAGGTGCTGCGCGAGACCGAGGTGCTGCGAGCGATCGCCTCCGACGAGGTGGCCGAGGAGCTCGGCCTGGCGCCCGCGCCCACCCTGGCCGAGATCGCCGAGGCGGCCCCGGAGCCGTGGCGCGGGATCTTCGACGACCACCGCACCGCCTTCATCACCGCGACCCGCGAGATCGCCGAGCTCTCGGAGTCCAATCGCGGCCTGATCACGGCCGGCTACCGCTCTGCCCGCGAGACCCTCATGTCCCTGGGCGGCAGCGCCGACAGCTACTCGGCCACCGGCACCGCGGTGATGGACACCCCGCGTCGACGCCTCCTGGATCGGAGCCTGTGACCTGATGACCGGAACCTTCGGCAGTCTCAACATCGCCAAGACCAGCCTGCAGTACCAGCAGGTCAACATCGATGTGGCGGACAACAACATCGCCAACGTCGACACCGACGGCTACGTCCGTCGGCGCGCGGTCGGGGCGGAGCTCGGTGGCAACGAGAGCCCGACGATGTATTCGACCTACACCGGCCACGGCGACGGCGTCACCACCCAGAGCGTGCAGCGCCTCACCGACCTGCTACTCGCCAAGCGGGCGCGCAGCGAGAATGCGAACCTCTCCTCGCTGACCGTCCAGCAGAACTCGCTCGAGCGGCTCGAGTCGGCCATCGACGAGCCCAGCGACCAGGGCGTCGCCAACGCGCTCTCCGAGTTCGCCTCGGCCTGGCAGGACGTCGTCACCGCACCGGACGGCACTGCCGCCCGTCAGTCGGTCGTGGCCGCCGGTCAGACGCTGGCCGCTGCGATCAAGACCCAGGCGACGGCGGTCGACTCGGAGGTCGACGAGCAGGGCGCCGCGGTGGCGCAGAACACCAGCACCATCAACGCCGACCTGCAGCAGATGGCGCAGCTCAACCACAGCATCTACCTCGCCCAGGCCAACGGCGCCGACGTCGGATCCCTGCAGGACCAGCGCGACCAGCTCGCCCTCGACCTGGCTCAGAAGTTCGGTGCGGTCAGCAGCGCGGACTCCACGGGTCAGTACCAGGTCGCCATCGCGGGTGTCACGCTCGTCAGCGGCGGCAACGCCGGCTCCATCGAGGTCGACCAGACCCAGACGGACACCTCGACGACGCCGCCCACCGACACGGTCACGACGCTGAACAGTGACGGCACCCTGGTGCGCAACGCCGACGGCACCGTGGCCACCCTGTCGGTGAAGGTCACCCCGGCTGGGAGCCCGACCTCGCAGACGCTCCAGCCCGGCGACGCCGGTGGTGAGCTCGGTGGCTCGCTGACGCTGCTCAACCAGACGCTCAACAAGTACCGCACCGACCTCAACCAGGTCGCCTCGGACCTGATCTCGGTGGTGAACACCCAGTACGCCAAGGGCTACGACCAGAACGGCAACCTCGCGACCGGCGAGTCCTTCTTCACCGACGACGGCACCGGCGACTTCGCCGGCTCGATCGCCGTCGACCCGACGCTCGTCGCCGACTCGGGGAAGCTCGCCGTGTCGGGTTCGGCGACCACAGATGCCAGTGGCAACCCGACCACGGGCGGCAGCAACAACACCGACAACGCCGATGCGGTCTACCAGGCCCTGATCGGCAAGGACCCGAGCGGTGGCACCCTCATCGTCGGCGGCAAGCCGCTCAACGTCCAGAGCGAGTACCAGACCCTCGTGTCGGGTCTCGGCTCCACGGTGGCGATGGTCAACACCCAGACGTCCAACCAGACGCTGCTGACCAACCAGGTCAACGACCAGCTGGAGCAGACAGCCGGCGTCAGCCTCGACGAGGAGACCATCAACCTGATGCAGGCGCAGCGCGCCTACCAGGCCTCTAGTCGCGTCCTGACGGTGATGGACTCGATCCTCGACACCCTCATCAACCACACCGGAGCCTGATCATGATCACTCGTGTCACCCAGCGGATGATGACCGGCCGCGAGCTCTCCCAGCTCGGGCAGGCCTCCACCCGGATGGCGGATGCCCAAGAGCAGATGACGACGGGCAAGAAGCTCAGCAGGCCGTCCGACGGCCCGGCCGACACCACCGTGGCGCTCAAGGCCCGCGCCGGTGTCGCCCAGCAGACGCAGTTCCAGCGCAACGCCGATGACGGCCAGGCCTGGCTGCAGACGATCGACTCCGCGCTGCAGAGCGCCAACACCCAGGTGACTCGCGCGTACACGCTGGCGCTCCAGGGCGCCAACACCGCCACCAACGGCCAGACCGCCGAGAACGCCCTGGCCGACGAGATCGACCAGATCAAGCAGGGGCTGCTGGCGACGGCCAACAGCCAGTACCTCGGGCGCCCGGTCTTCGGTGGCACCACTGCCGGCGGTAGCGCCTTCGCCCAGGCCGGAGTCACCGATTCCTCCGGCAATCCGGTGCTCGATGCCGACGGCAACCAGGTCCAGCAGGTGCAGTACGTCGGCGACAGCGGCTCGGTGAACCGTCGGGTCGGCCCCGACACGGTGGTCCGGGTCGACTCCAACGGACAGTCCGTCTTCGGGTCCACCTCGGATGGCACCAGCCCGAGCACCAGCGTCTTCGACGCGCTCGACAAGCTCTCGACCGCACTGCGCAGCTCGGACCAGGACGGCATCCAGGCCGGCATCCAGGCGATGCAGGATGCGCGGACGAGGATCAGCAGCGCCGCCGCCGACGAGGGTGCGCGGATGAACCAGATCACCGCTGCGAGCAACGTCGCGGGGGACAACAAGCTGGCCCTCCAGACGGTCCAGTCGAATGTCGAGGACATCGACATCGCCGAGGCGACGATCAACCTGGAGACCCAGACGACCGCCTACAACGCCGCGCTGGCTGCGATCTCGAAGACGAGTCAGCAGAGTCTCCTGGATTACCTGGCATGATGCTGGCCGTGGCGAGCGACGACGAGGTGCAGGCGTTCACAGACCTGCCGGTCATCGACCTGGTCGAGCCGATGCCGGGCTTCCCGGACGACCGACGGTTCGAGCTGAGCCATGTGGACGAGTCAGGCGTGCTCGGCGCGTTGCGCTCGCTCGACCACGACGGGCTGCAGTTCCTGGTGGTACCGGCCGCGCAGTTCTTCCCGGCCTACGAGCCGGTGGTCTCCGATGAGACCGTCACCCTGCTGGACATCACGGCTGTCGAGGACGTCCTGGTGCTGCTGGTCGTGCACGCCGGCGAGACGCTCGCGGCGACCACCGTCAACCTGCGTGCGCCGCTGCTGGTCAACACCGCCACGTTGAGGGCCGCCCAGGTCATCCTCGACGACGCCGACCTGGCGGTCGCTGCGCCGCTCGTCGGCTGAGCATCGACCTGGACCTGTGACCACTAGCGATAGCGTGTCCCCATGCTGGTGCTGAGTCGTCGAGTCGGCGAGAGCGTCGTCATCGGCGACGACGTCACGATCACCGTCTTGGAGGTGCGGGGCGATGTCGTGCGGATCGGCATCGACGCGCCGAGATCGGTGAGCGTGCACCGCGCGGAGCTCCTCAAGGAGCTCGCTGACACCAACCAGGAGTCGGCATCGCCCAGCCAGGACGCCGTCGCGTCCCTGGCCGAGGCGCTGCGCAAGCGCCGCTGAGGCCCACTTCTGCCGGCCTCAGGCCGGCGGATCCGTCGACCCCGCGCGCCGACTAGCAGAATGCCTGCTTCTTTCTCAACATCCGGTCCGAGAACTTGTCAACCGGTGAACTCCGCCGCCGATTCCCCCCTCGCAGGAAGGGGTAGTCGATGGACGACGATGCCGAGATCATTGCCGAGTTCCTCGTGGAGAGCCACGAGAACCTGGACCAACTCGATCGCGACTTGGTGGAGCTGGAACAGCACCCGGGGAGCCGGGAGCTGCTGTCGAGCATCTTCCGCACGATTCACACGATCAAGGGGACCAGCGGGTTCCTGGCGTTCGGGCGGCTGGAGAAGCTGACCCACGTCGGGGAGACGCTGCTCTCGAAGCTGCGCGACGGCGAATACGTCATGAACGACGCGATCGCCGAGGCACTGCTGCGCATGGTCGACACCGTGCGCGCGCTGCTGGACGGCATCGAGCGGGTCGGCAACGACAAGGACCCCGCGGTCAACGTGGTGCCGGTCCAGGAGGCCATCGAGCTGCTGCTCGGCAACGGTGGTCAGCTGCCGGGCCAGCCCGTCGCGGCGGCGGTCGAGGCTGCCGCGCAGGAGCCGGTCGTGTCCGAGACGGCGGTGGATGCGAGCACCACCGACCCGGACGGTACGCCGACGGCCGCGGCGCCGGTCGCCGACACCGGGCAGCCCGACACCGGGCAGCCCATCGCCGAGGCACCGGCAGCCGAGGAGCCGGTCCTCATGCCCGAGCACGGGGCCGCTCCGCAGCCGGAGCAGAGCGCCGAGCCGACCGAGCAATGGGATGGCGTGGAGCGTCGCTCGGTCGCCGACTCCAGTGTCCGTGTCGACGTCGAGCTGCTGGACAACCTCGTCCAGCTCGTCGGTGAGCTGGTGCTGACCCGCAACCAGATCCTGCAGCGCACCGAGTCGCAGTCCGACCCCGAGCTGATCCGCGCCAGCCAGCGGCTCGACCTGGTCGCCAGCGAGCTGCAGGAGTCGGTCATGAAGACCCGCATGCAGCCGATCGGCCAGGTCTGGTCGAAGATGCCGCGTATCGTCCGTGACCTGGCCCGTCAGCTGGGCCGCGAGGTCGACCTGTCGATGGACGGTCACGACACCGAGATGGACCGTTCGGTCCTCGAGGCGGTCAAGGACCCGCTCACCCACATGGTGCGCAACTCCATGGACCACGGCATCGAGACCCCGGCGGACCGGGTCAAGGCAGGCAAGGCCCGCTCGGGCAAGCTCACCTTGCGAGCGTTCCACGAGTCCGGCCAGGTGGTCGTCGAGATCGCCGACGACGGCAAGGGCATCGATCCCGAGCGGATCGCCGCCGTGGCTCTGGAGCGCGGGGTGATCACCCGCGAGCAGCTCGCCCGGATGGACACCAAGGCCGTCCTCAACCTGATCTTCCGGCCGGGCTTCTCGACCGCGGAGAAGGTCACCAACGTCTCCGGCCGTGGTGTGGGCATGGACGTCGTCCGCTCCAACATCGAGCGGATCGGCGGATCCGTGGATCTCACCAGCGAGGTCGGCAAGGGCTCCACGTTCCGCATCCGCATCCCGCTGACCCTGGCCATCATCCCGGCGCTGGTCGTCGGCGAGGGCGAGGAGCGCTACGCGATCCCGCAGGCCAACCTGGTCGAGCTGGTCCGGATCGAGGGCGACGACCTCGACCGCCAGGTCGAGGACCTGGCCGGCTCGCCGGTGCTGCGACTGCGCGGCCGGCTGCTCCCGCTGGTCAACCTGGCCGAGGCGCTCGGCACCGAGCCGGAGCAGCGCGACCACCTGACGGTGGTCGTGGTCCAGGCCGACGACGTCCGCTTCGGGCTGTGCGTCAACGAGGTGCACGACACGCAGGAGATCGTCGTCAAGCCGATCGGACGCCAGCTCAAGGGCCTGTCGATGTACGCCGGCGCGACCATCATGGGCGATGGCCGGGTGGCCCTGATCCTCGACGTTCCGGGGATGGCCCACGACCAGGGCGTCGACGCTGTCGAGCAGGACCTGCTCGCCACCAGCGCCGCCGGCGACGAGGACCGCACCGCGCTGCTGGTGCTGGAGGTGGCGGACGGTCGCCGTGCCGCCCTCCCGCTGGCTGCGGTCGCGCGGCTCGAGGAGTTCCCCCGCGACCGCGTCGAGCGCACCGGTGGCAACGAGGTCGTCCAGTACCGCGACGGCCTCCTGCCGCTGGTCCGGCTCGCTCCGGCCATCGGCCTGATGGACACCTCCGACCGCAACGAGCAGGTCTCGGTCGTGGTCCACGAGCTCGCCGATCGCTCGGTGGGCATCGTCATCGACCGGGTGCTCGACGTCGTCGAGACAGCGGTCGTCCTCAGCGATGTCGGGCGCCGGTACGGCGTCACCGGCTCCGCAGTCGTGCAGGAGCACGTCACCGACCTCGTCGACCTCGAGGCCGTCGTGGCCCGAACAGGAGTCAGCGCATGACCAACGCCGCAGCCACCGTGACGGCCGAGCAGTACTGCACCTTCTGGGTGGCCGGTCACTTCTTCGGGGTGTCGGTCAACGAGGTGCAGGAGGTGCTGCGCCACCAGCCGATGACGCCGGTGCCGCGTGCGAACGAGGCCGTGCGCGGCCTGATCAACCTTCGCGGTCAGATCGTGACCGCCGTGGACCTTCGGGTCCGGCTGGGGCTCCCGCCCCGGCCGGAGGGCGAACTGCCCATGAACGTCATCGTGCGTAGCCGCGGGGAGGTCGTCAGCCTCCTCGTCGACGACATCGGTGACGTGATCGACACGGCCGGCCTCGAGCTCGAGCCCGTGCCGTCAACCATGCCGGTGACGGTGCAGGACGTCGTGCTCGGCGTACGGCCGATGACGGATGCGATCCTGCTGGTCCTCGACGCGGACCGGGCGGTGGACATCTTCGCGGTAGCAGAAAACACAGGGGGAAATACATGACCGGACCACTCAGGACGCCGGCTCCAACAAGCACGGGAGCCGGCGGTCCGCACCGCAGCACCTTCGACGTGGAGGGCTTCCGCCACGTCCTGGACGGCGTCAAGACCCAGCTCCTGGTCGCCGACGCCGATCTGATCATCCGCTACGTCAATCCGCAGACCCGAGCCGCGCTCGAGAAGCTTCGCGAACAGCTGCCCTTCTCGCCCGACGCGATCGTGGGGATGCCACTCAACACCTGCTTCGGAAACGCCCTGGAGGCCAAGAGCCCGGGCAATCCCTGGGCCGCTCTCCCGCTCTCCACAAGAGAGACGACCGGCTCCGAGACCATCGAGTTCACGGTTGAGCCCCTCCACGACGAGCGCGGCGAGCGGATCGGTGCCGTCGCCACCGTCGAGAGCATCACTCAGCGGCTCGCGCTCGAGGCGCACAGCTCGATGCTTCAGTCGATGATGGAGAACAGCCCGACGAACATGATGTTCGCGGACCGCGACTTCGTCGTCCAGTACATGAACCCCGCCTCACTGGCCACCCTGCGCCGGCTCGAGGCGTACCTTCCGGTCAGGGCCGACCAGGTGGTCGGCTCGAGCCTGGACATCTTCCACCGGGACCCGGGCTACCAGCGCGGCATCCTGGCCGACGAGCGACAGCTGCCGCGGCGCGCCAACATCCTCCTCGGCCCGGAGACACTCGACCTCCTCGTCAGCGCGATCCGCGACCACGAGGGCGCCTACGTCGGCGCGATGGCGACGTGGGAGATCGTCACGGACCGGCTCCGTGCCGAGCGGGCCAGCGCCGAGGCGACCGAGGACACCTCTGCGGTCAACGAGGTGCTGGTCTCCCTGCAGAACGCGACCAGCGCAGACGAGGCGGTGCGGGTCGCGCTCGACACGGTCCGCAGCGCCTTCGGGTGGGCCTACGGGTCCTACTGGACGGTCGAGGACGACCGGCTGCTCCACTTCAGCATGGAGTCCGGTGACGCCGGCCCCGAGTTCCACCAGGTGACGCTCTCCGCGACATTCGCGGAGGGCGTCGGTCTTTCCGGGCGGGCCTGGGCCCAGCGTGATCTCTACTTCACCCAGGACATCGGCGAGATGACCGACTGTGTCCGCGCGCCGGTCGCGCAGCGGGTCGGGGTGAAGTCGGGGGTCTGCTTCCCGATCCTGGTCGAGGACCGGGTCGTCGGCACGATGGACTTCTTCGCCACCGAGACGCTCGAGCCCAGTCCGCAGCGCCTGGAGGCGTTGCGCAACGTCGGCAGGATGGTCTCCCAGCGACTCGGGACGATGGCGCGTGACTCTCGCGACCGGGACGCCGCCGCACGGACGACCGCCGGGGTGCAGCGCATCCTCGACGCCGTGCGTGCGGCCGCCGAGGGTGACCTCACCCAGCACCTTGGGGTGGAGGGTGAGGATCCCGTCGCCCAGGTCTCGCGGGCGCTGGACGCGCTGATCGCCCAGTTCCGCGTCAGCCTGACCAACATCGGCGGTACGGCGGACAGCCTCGGTGTGTCGGCCGAGCAGCTGACCGTGCTGGCGCAGGGGATGGGCGAGGGGGCCTCGCTCACCTCGGACCGGGCGGCTTCGGCGTCGGGTGCTTCGGTGCAGGTCTCGGCCTCGATCCAGACGGTCGCCACGGCGGCCGAGGAGATGACGGCCAGCATCCGTGAGATCGCGAAGAATGCGACCGAGGCGGCCACGGTCGCCACCGACGCGGTCACGGTGGCGGGTGGTGCCCAGACGACGGTGGCGTCGCTGGGGGAGTCGAGTGCTGAGATCGGTCAGGTCATCAAGGTGATCACCTCGATCGCGCAGCAGACGAACCTGCTGGCGCTCAACGCGACCATCGAGGCGGCCCGGGCCGGTGATGCGGGCAAGGGCTTCGCAGTGGTGGCGAACGAGGTCAAGGAGCTGGCCAAGGAGACCGCTCGGGCGACGGAGGAGATCTCGCAGAAGATCGAGGCGATCCAGAGTGACACCCAGGGTGCTGTCGCGGCGATCAGCAGGATCAGTGAGGTGATCGCTCGGATCAATGACATCCAGGCCACGATCGCCTCGGCGGTGGAGGAGCAGACCGCCACCACCAACGAGATCGCCCGGTCGGTGACCGAGGCGGCGGGTGGTGCCAACGGCATCGCCCAGGACGTCACCCTGGTTGCCAACGCCGCTGCTGACACCCGCCAGGGCGCGCACGACACCCTGCAGTCGGCCACCGAGCTGACCGGCGTCGCCGTCGAGCTGCGCTCGTTGGTCGGGAAGTTCCGGCTCTGAGGTCCACCGATCTGGCGAGAGCATGAGAACGCGGAGGCCGCTGGGTGCCTCCCCGTTCTCCTCGCTCCCCAGGGCGTTGCAGGATTGCGGACCGGCACCGCTTGGCGCCGCTCGGCGACGGTCGAGGTGGACGCACGGGATGCCCCCGGCGCCTGAGATGGGCCCGAGATGGGCCTGAGATGGGCCTGAGATGGGCCCGAGGTGCGCTGAGGTGGGTCAGCGCAGGGCGCCGGACCCCACCGGGGCCTCGCTGCGCCGCGGCGAGGGCAGTCGGGGGGCGCTCCCGTCGCGGAGCCGGTGGGCCAGCACGGCCGCCTGGGTGCGGTGCTGCACGCCGAGGCGGGCCAGCAGGCCGGTGACATGGTTCTTCACCGTCTTCTCGGCCAGGAAGAGCTTCTCCGCGATCTGCCGGTTGGTGAGGCCCTCCGCGATGAGGAACAGGATCTTGCTCTGCTGCGGGGTGAGCTCGGCGAGTACGTCGAACGCGCGGCGGTGGAACTGGACCTGCTGCACCACCCGCGAGGCGATCACCGGGTCGATCAGGGTGTGGCCGCTGGCGACCAGCCGGATCCCGCTGATGAGGCTGTTGCTCTCGATCTGCTTGAGCACGTAGCCCGCGGCGCCGGCCAAGATCGCCGAGGTGATCGCGTCCTCGTCGTCGAAGCTGGTCAGGATCAGCCCCTTGATGTCGGGGTTGACGGCGCGCATCTCGCGGCAGACCTCGATGCCGGAGCCGTCCGGGAGCTGGGCGTCCAGCACGCACACGTCGGGCGCGAGCTCCAGGATCGCCGGCAGCGCCTCGGCCGCCGTACTGGCCTCGCCGACGATCCGGATGTCCCCCTCAGCCTCGAGCATGCTGCGTACGCCGCGGCGCACGATCTCGTGATCGTCGACCAGGAAAACGCGAATCAGACCGTCCTGCATGGGCACCATTGTCCCCTGAGCAAAGCCTGAGAGGGACCAGGCTGATGGTCACGAGACGACGCCCGCTTGGGCCCAGAGCACATGGCCCGATCGGGCCATGCCGATCTACCCGATCGGATGGGCGGACGGGTCAGGCGCGGGGGAGCGGTGGACCAGGTGTCGTCAGCGGCGCCGCGCGTTGGCCAGGTAGGACCGCTCGGCGACCATGTCGCGCGCCTCCTGCAGCAGCGCGAGAACGTCGCTCATCCCGACGGTCGCGGGATGGGTCGGGTGTGCGGCCGGCACCTCGGCGAGCAGGATCTCGGCCCGATCGGCGTCGACCTCGGCGCCCAGCTCGAGCCGGTAGAACGTGTCGGTCAGGTCGAAGCTGATGTCGTGCACCGTCGCCAGCCGGTATCGCTCGACGCCGTCGCGGACCAGTAGCTGCTCGCCCGGCTCCAGGCCACGGTCGAGCGCGGCGTCCGTGTGCGACATCAGCAGTGAGCCCGCGCGTCGCGTGAACTCACTGAGCTCCAGGTCTACTCGCTTCACTGGTGTCCCCCTTGTGCTGGCCCCCGACCGGAGGCCTCCTACCCCTGTGCCTGCCCAACGAAACATCCCCGCTGAAGTCACTCGGTGATGTCCGAGAAGGTCTAGACCATCGCCATCCGGGCCATGCCAGAGTGGGCACATGACTGCGGAGCGTGATCTCGACCTGGTCCTCTTCGGTGCGACCGGCTTCACCGGCTCGTTGACGGCCTCCTACCTTGCCGAGGCCGTCTCTTCCGACGATGGTCCGCGCGGGCTGCGCTGGGGGCTGGCCGGCCGTGATCTCACCAAATTGAGGGAGATGCGCGACGGGCTGGTCGAGCGGTGGGGCGAGGCCCTCGAGAGCGTCGAGCTGCTGCGTGCCGATGTCACCGACCAGGCGAGCCTTGACGCCGTCGCCGCCCGCACCCGGGTCGTCATCACGACGGTGGGTCCGTATCTGGCGTACGGCGAGCCCGTCGTACGGGCCTGTGCCGAGGCCGGCACCGACTACGTCGACCTCACCGGTGAGCCGGAGTTCGTCGACCGGATGTACGTGCGCTACCACGAGGTCGCTCAGCGCACCGGAGCACGGATCGTCCACGCCTGCGGGTTCGACTCGATCCCGCACGACCTGGGCGCCCTCTTCGCCGTCCGGCAGCTCGACGCGAACGGGCCGGTGACGGTGCGCGGGGTCGTGCGTGCGAGCGGCATGCTGTCCGGTGGCACCTTCCACTCCGCGCTGGGGCAGTTCAGCCGTGCCAAGCAGATGCGCTCGGCTGCAGCGGAGCGCAAGCGGGTCGAGCCGCGGCCCGAGGGCCGCCGGTCGCGCGCCGTCGCGGGTCGCCCCACCCGTGACGCCGAGCTCGGCTACTGGCTGGTGCCGTTGCCGACCATCGACCCCTCGATCGTGGCGCGCAGCGGCAGGGCCCTGGCCGACTACGGCCCCGACTTCAGCTACTCGCACTACGCCGGCACCAAGACGCTGCGCTACGCGGTGGGCGGCGCGGCGGGGCTGCTCGGTCTGGTCGCAGCCGCCCAGATCGGCCCTCTACGCCGCTGGCTGGGCGCGAAGGTGCCGCAGGGGGAGGGGCCGGACGAGGCTCGGCGGGCCACCTCGTGGTTCCGGGTCGACTTCATCGCCGAGGGTGACGGCCGCAGGGTCCACACCCGTGTCTCCGGGGGCGACCCGGGCTACACGGAGACGGCCAAGATGCTCGCCGAGGCCGGGCTGTGCCTGTCGCTCGACGACAACCCGCCCAGTGCGGGCTCGGTCACGACCGGCGTCGCGATGGGTGCCGCGTTGACCGAGCGGCTGCAGCGGGTCGGCATCCGGTTCGAGGTGTTGTGAGGGCTCGCTCGTCCGTGGGGACGAGTTGGGCAGCCAGCCAGAGCCTTGTCTGCTGAGAGATGCGGTGGATCACGCCGCGATCAGTAACCCCTGTCGGCGCTCGGCATGCGCGTGGGGTCCAGCTGTGGATGACGTCGGTATGGCCGCGCCGTCGCCGCCGATCGCGATGATCGCGTCCGAGCGGGGACGCATGCCCCCACCAGCCTCGGTTACCTCAAGGTCATGACGGCGACCACCGGACACCTCTCCTCCATCGAGGACTGCGCACCGGGCCAGGTGCGGACCGACGTACGGGAGCGAGACGCACGTCGAGAGGAGGTGGCTGCGCGATGACGCTTTGGATCTTCGTGCTGGTCTTCGTGATCTTCGCCGTGGGCGTGGGGGCGGTCCAGTTGCTGGCCGCGCTGGCCGACCGACGCCGCGCCCGCGAGGTCGAGAACGACGAGAGTCGGATCCACCCCGAGGACGGAAGGCGCTGATCATGCCTAACCCGAGCATCAAGAACGAGAAGCTCTACGAGGACCTGCGCGACGACGGGGCCTCCAAGGAGAAGGCCGCCCGGATCTCCAACGCCGTCGCGCAGCGCGGCAGCAAGGCGGTGGCGCGCAAGGGCGGCACGTCCGGCTCCTACGACGACTGGAAGGTCGTCGACCTGCGCAAGCGCGCCAAGGAGCTTGGCCTGCACGGCTACTCATCGAAGAAGAAGGCGGAGCTGATCTCCGCACTGCGGAACCACTGAGTTCTGCCCCTGCACCTTCCTGGCGGGAGGACCGGTGGCAGTGGGCGGCCCTGAACCCCCCTCTGGGGCAGGCCCACTGCCACCGGGTTTATCCATGCCCGCGCGGGGATGACAAGATGTGCGCGCCTGACAAGGCACGCCCCAGTAGCTCAGTGGATAGAGCAGCCGCCTCCTAAGCGAAAGGTCGCCAGTTCGACTCTGGCCTGGGGCACGACCGTCACCTGGCCTTCCTCCGTCCTGCGATGAGTGGTGGAGAAAGGCCGGGGCGCTGTGGCCCGGGTCACGCGCGGTCGCGGGATTTTTGGCTTCTCGGCGCTCGCCCGCACACTTGGGGGTCGCACGTAGGGTCAACGGCGCCCCCGCGACCATCCCGAGACGAGTGACGGTGATCAATGTCCGACGCAGAGCAGCTGGAACCCACTGCTGCCCCGGGCATTGCTCCCGACCCTGTGGCTCGCGAATCGGTCGCCCCCGACGCCACTCGCCCCGTCGCCCGACGGCGTAGCGCAGCCGGCAGGCGTCGCGCGAAGTCCCGCACCCGGCACACCGTGCTCAAGGTGCTGATCTCGACGGTGATCGCGCTGGCGCTGGTCACCGGGCTGTCGGCCGCGTACCTGTATCGCCACCTCAACGGCAACCTGCACGTGTACGACGCGGGCAAGGACATCATCGGCGACCAGCCGAGCGCACTCGCCGTCGCCGGGCCGCGGAAGCCGATCAACATCCTGGTGATGGGCTCCGACAGCCGGGACTGCTCCGGTTGCGACGTCGACGGCCTCACCAAGGGCGGCCAGCGCTCCGACACCACGATCCTGCTCCACCTCTCGGCGGACCGGAAGCGTGCCTACGGCATCAGCATCCCGCGTGACTCGATCATCGACCGGCCCGCGTGCAAGCGCTCCGACGGCTCGGTCAGCCCGGCCGCGACCGCGCAGATGTGGAACGCCGCCTTCTCGGTCGGCGGCCCGGCCTGCACGATCTCCCAGATCCAGCACCTGACCGGCATCAAGATCGATCACTTCGTGGTGGTCAACTTCGAGGGCTTCAAGTCGATGGTCGACGCCATCGGTGGCGTCAAGGTCTGCATCCCCGAGACCTGGGACGACCGCGCCCACGGCATCTACCTCAAGGCCGGCACGCGCAAGATCTCCGGCAACCAGGCGCTTGAGTACGTCCGGATTCGGCACGGCATCGGCGACGGCACCGACCTCGGCCGGATCAAGCGCCAGCAGGCGTTCGTCGGTTCGATGGTCAACGCGGTGCTCTCCTCGAACACGCTGACCAACCCGGTCAAGGTGGTCAAGTTCCTCGACGCCGCGACCAAGTCGCTGACCGTCGACCCGGGCCTGAAGAACCTGTCGAAGATCGCCGGTCTGGCGACCGAGTTCAAGGGCATCGGGCTGAACAAGATCAAGTTCGTCACCATCCCGTGGTCCTACGACACCGCCTACCCGGGCAGGGTCGTGTGGCGCCCGGAGGCGGCCCAGGTCTGGAACGCGATCAGGCACGACAAGCCGCTGTCACGGTCGTTGACCGCCGGCTCGATCAACGTGAGCAACCTGCCCGGCGCGGCGACGGCCTCGCCGACGAGCGGCGCCAGCAGCAGCCCGAGTGACTCGCCCAGCGCCGGCAGCTCGCCGAGCGGCAGTGCCAGCGGATCCGGTACGCCGTCGAGCACGCCGACCCGGTCCCCGGAGGACACCGCCGCGCTGGAGCAGGCCGGGCTCTGCACGTGAGCGAGCAGCACCCGGCTCGGAGCGAGGCCGACGGCCACGAGGTCGCCGAGGGTGCTGCCGAGCCGGCCGCCGATGGCGCCGAGCCGGAGTGGGTGCGCAAGCGACGGCTGGCCGAGATCTTCGGCGACGTACTGCCCGAGACCACCGGCGACGAGCGCGACGAGCGTCCGCGCAGCTCCGACGACTGGCTGAAATCACAGGTGCCGCCTCACCACGGCGGGTGAGACGGCAGCGGCGAGGGCTGGGTCAGCCTGGGTCAGCCTGGGTCAGCCGATCACTGCCTCGCGGCCAGCAGGTCGCGGATCTCGGCGAGCAGGGACTCGGTCGTGGCGCCTTCGGCGGCCGGGGGCGTCGGGAAGAAACGCTCCTTGGCCCTGGTGTAGGGGACCACGACGAAGAAGTAGACGATCGCGGCCAGGACGACGAAGGAGATCAGCGCGGTGATGAAGTCGCCGATGTGCACACCGCCGGGCGCATAGGACGAGAAGTTCGGCGTCCCGCCGGCCTTGCCGATCAGATCCATGATCACCGTGACCAGGGCCTTGACGACCGTGGCGAAGGCGCCGCCGATGACGAACGCGACGGCGAGCGCGACCAGGTCACCCTGGAGCAGGAACTTCTTGAAGCCGCTCATTTCTCAATCTCTCCAAATCGTTGGTGTGACGGGAGATTCCCCCGAGAAGAAACGCCACGACCCTAGTTTGGATACGCGTAGGTGAGGAAGTCCCTCACCGATGCGGAGGTGACCAGAGTGACGAGGCTCTCGGGGAGACCCATGACGACAAGACGTCCGCCGAGCGCGCTCGTGACGCCGGCCGAGGATACTTTCGCGGCTGTTGCGTCGTCGTCGGACGGGAGGGCGAGCACCAACGCATCGGGCGCGACCGTCGTGGTGGTGCCGCGCTGGGCGTCGGTGGCGAGCAGCCTGACGTGGTCGCCGACGCGGAGCAGAGCCGCCATGCCGGCATCGGGCAACCGCACCGGCAGGGCCACCAGGTCGGGGTGGCCAGCGGTCAGGCCGGGGCCGACCAGCTGCAGGTCGGTGAGCGGCTCGCCGCGCCGCAGTCCGGCGGCGAGCACCCGACCCGTCGGGCGTCGCACCACGCCCGCGGGCACCGCGCGGGGCGGCACCGCGACGGTGGTCAGGTCGGCGGCGGTCAGCACCGCGCCGGCGGGAAGATCGTGGCGTGCGACAGTGAGTGCCGCGGTCACCGGCGCGGGCGGGCGCGCGGCCTGCAGGCCGAGCACGACCGCCAACAGCGCCAGCACCCCGGCCAGGAGCCGACGGTGCGCCAGCACGCGGCGGCGCAGCTGTCGGCCGGCACGGCAGAAGGTCCCGAGAGATGAGGTCACCCGAGGACGGTAGGCCGATCCGCCGGACCGTGCGTCCGGTCATCCACAGGCGTCTCGGTGAGGAGCCGGCGTGCGGGCACTGGACGGCCCGCGGTTGCTCAGTCGCTGCTGGCGGGGGACGCGGCAGCAGCCGACGAGCTGCCCGCCGCCGTGCTGGACGAGCTGCTCGAGGAGCGGCTGTCGGTGCGGTAGAACCCGGAGCCCTTGAACACGACGCCGGCTGCGCTGAAGACCTTGCGCAGCCGGCCGCTGCACTCGGGGCAGACGGTGAGGGACTCCTCGGAGAAGCTCTGGACCTGCTCGAAGGCGTGGCCGCACTCGGTGCAGGCGTACTGGTAGGTGGGCACGACTCTCCCCGTTAGCACTCGACGTATCTGACTGCCAGTTTACAGCGTTCGGCGCAGCCGTGTGATTCCCGAGGGTGACGCCACCGCCGCGACCGGGCGGTCGTGTGGCTCGACGGGCACCTTGAGGCCGACCTCGTCGTCGTAGAGCAGCACGCACGTGAAGGTGCCGACCGGCACCCGCCCGAGCGCTCGGTCGTAGGAGCCGCCACCGCGGCCGAGCCGATAGCCCCGGGCGTCGACGGCCAGCCCCGGCACGAGGACGGCGTCGGCACCGGCGATTGCGTTCACGCCCAGCAGTGGGCCGTCGGGCTCGAGGATGCCGCGCGGGCCGCGCTGCAGCGAGGCGGGTCCGGCGTACACGCTCCAATCGAGGTCGTTGTCGGGCAGCACGCGAGGCAGCAGGACGCGCCGTCCCGAGGTTTGAAGTGCGTCGATCAGGGAACTAGTACCGGGCTCGTTGCCGACCGAGACATAGGCCGCCACGGTGGCCGATCGATGGATCTCGGGGAGCGCGAGCAGCTGGCTGGCAAGGTCCCGAGCGGCTTCGCCGATCTGGGCCAGACCCAGTCGGTGACGTGCCGTGAGCAGCTGATCCCGTAGCGCGAGCTTTGCCAGTCCGTGGTGGTGCGGGGGACCAGAACGAGGAGGAGTTTGTGGATCAGCCACACCGCCAGCCTACGATCGACCCTATGGGTAGCCCTGGCCTGGCCGCAGCGGTCGCGAAGATGCGGGACGCCGGCGTCGACGAGGTCGCCGTGCAGACGTTCGCGCACTACTACCGCCAACTCGAGCGTGGCGAGACCGGGAAGATCCCCGAGGACTCGATCGAGCCGGTCGACATGCCGGCGCTGGCCGACGCCCGGGTCTCCGACGAGGAGGCCGCTGCGGCGATCCGCACGACCGCGGTGATCAAGCTCAACGGCGGTCTGGGCACCTCGATGGGCATGGATCGCGCGAAGTCGCTGCTGTGCGTACGCCGCGGCATGTCGTTCCTCGACATCATCGCCCGCCAGATCCTGCACCTGAGGAAGACCTACGGCGCGCCGCTGCCGCTGATCGTGATGAACTCGTTCCGCACCTCGGCCGACACGCTCGACGCGCTGGCGCGCTACGCCGACCTCCCGGTCGAGGGCCTCCCGCTGGAGTTCCGGCAGAACATGGAGCCCCGGCTGCTCGCCGACGGCCTGATGCCTGTCACCTGGCCCAAGGACCCCGACCTCGAGTGGTGTCCGCCGGGTCACGGCGACATCTACACGGCGCTGCGCGGCACCGGTCTGCTCGACAAGCTCCTGGAGCAGGGTTTCGAGCGGGTCTTCGTCTCCAACTCCGACAACCTGGGTGCCGTCCCCGATGCCCACGTCGCGGGCTGGTTCGCCTCCTCCGGTGCGCCCTTCGCGATCGAGGCGGTGCGGCGCACGCCCTCCGACCGCAAGGGCGGCCACTTCGCCCGCCGCAAGTCCGACGGCCGGATCGTGCTGCGCGAGACCGCTCAGACGCTGCCCGAGGACCAGAAGGCGCTGCAGGACCTGAGCCGGCACCGCTATTGCTCGACCAACAACATCTGGTTCGACCTGCGTGCCATGAAGGAGGCCCTGGACGCCCGTGACGGCATCCTCGGCCTGCCCCTGATCCGCAACGAGAAGACCGTCGACCCCTCCGACGCCTCGACGCAGAAGGTGATCCAGGTGGAGACCGCGATGGGCTCCGCGATCGAGGTCTTCGAGGGCGCCCAGCTGATCGAGGTCGGCCGGGACCGCTTCATCCCGGTCAAGACCACCAACGACCTGCTGGTGCTGCGCTCCGACGTCTACGAGATCCGCGACGGCTTCACGCTGGAGCAGGTCGCCGCCGAGGTGCCGTTCGTCGATCTCGACGGCGACTACTACAAGTTGGTCAGCGAGTTCGAGCAGCGCTTCCCCGAGGGAGCGCCGTCGCTGACCAAGGCCACGGCGCTGCGGGTCAAGGGCGACTGGACCTTCGGGCCGTCCGTGCAGATCCTCGGCGAGGTGACGCTGGAGACCGATGCCGCGCAGCGGGTCGACGCCGGAACGGTCTTCGCAGACGACGAGGTCAACGAGGGCTGACCCGGCCCCAGTAGGCTCTCGTCACATGCCGGAAGCCTCGCCTCTCACCCCGGTCAGCCCCGACGACCACTGCCAGCGGATCCTCGACGCGATCGAGCCGATGGCGGCGTTCCCGCAGCCGCTGATGGACGCCCTCGGACTCGTCTGCGCCGAGGAGGTGCATGCGAGCGTCTCGCTGCCGAGCTTCGACAACTCCGCGATGGACGGCTACGCCGTCCGGTTCGACGACGTCGCCGACGCCAGCCCCGAGGGGCCGCTGGAGCTTCCCGTCGTCGGCGAGATCGGCGCAGGTACGGCGCGGGTGCACGCGCTGGCCCCTGGCACCGCGGTCAAGATCATGACCGGGGCGCCGGTGCCGACCGGCGCCGACACGATCGTGCCCTACGAGGCGACCGACCGCGGCGTGGGCCAGGTGCTGATCCGGCGGGCTCCGCGCGAGGAGGGCCAGCACGTGCGCCGCGCCGGCGAGGACGTGGCAGAGGGCGACCTGGTCATCGAGCACGGCACCGTCCTCGATGCCCGCCACATCGGTCTGCTGGCCGCCGTCGGCAGCGCCACCGTGGCCGTCCGGCCGCGGCCCCGCGTGGTGGTCATCTCGACCGGCTCCGAGCTGCGCGAGCCCGGGCAGCCGCTGGGCCACGACTCGATCTACGACAGCAACTCCTACCTGCTTGCCGCCGCCGCGCGCGAGGCCGGCGCGATCGCCTTCCGGGTCGGGATCGTGCCCGACGAGCCGCAGGCATTCCGGACGGCGCTGCACGACCAGCTCGTCCGGGCGGACCTGGTGATCACCTCCGGCGGGGTCAGCCAGGGCGACTACGACGTGGTCAAGGAGGCGCTGACCCCCGACGGCGTCTGGTTCGGCCCGGTGGCGATGCAGCCGGGCAAGCCGCAGGGCTTCGGACTGGTCGGCGAGGACCGGGTGCCGATCTTCTGCCTGCCGGGCAACCCGGTCTCCTCCTTCGTCTCCTTCGAGGTCTTCGTCCGCCCCGCACTGCGCCGGCTGATGGGTCAGGAGCCCTACCGTCGCCCCGTCCTCAGGGCCCGCCTCGCCGAGCCGATGGGCTCGCCCGCGGGGCGGCGGCAGTACATGCGCGGTCGGTACGACGACGGCGTGGTCACGCCCGTCGGCAGCCCGGCGTCACACATGCTGGGCAGCCTGGCCAGCTCGAACTGCCTCCTCGTCGTACCCGAGGCCGTCACGTCGCTGCCTGCCGGCGCGGAGGTCGACGTGCTCCTGATCGAGCACGGCCACGAGACGGGGCAGCGTTGATGGCCGACCGGCTGACCCACGTGGACGAGAGCGGCGCGGCCCGGATGGTCGACGTCACCGGCAAGGGCGTGACCGCGCGGGTCGCGACCGCATCGGGCCGGGTGCTGGTCTCGGCCGAGGTGGTGGCGTTGCTGCGCGGCGAGGGGGTGCCCAAGGGCGATGCGCTGGCGGTCGCCAGGATCGCCGGGATCATGGGAGCCAAGCGCACGCCCGACCTGGTCCCGCTGTGCCACCCGCTGGCACTCTCCGGCGTCACGGTCGACCTGACGGTCGTCGACGATCCTTCGACAGGCTCAGGACGAGGCGCGGTCCAGATCAGTGCGACCGTGCGCACCGCCGACCGCACCGGTGTGGAGATGGAGGCGCTCACCGCGGTCTCCGTCGCCGCGCTGACGATCGTGGACATGGTCAAGGCGGTCGACAAGGCGGCCGTGATCACCGACATCCGCGTCGAGGCCAAGAGTGGCGGCAACTCGGGGGACTGGGTTCGCGAGGACGGCGCCCGGTGAGCGCGAAGGCCGGCCCCGACCCCGCCGGTCTCGGCCGTGTCGCATACGGCGGCGGGGTCGTGGTGGCCTCCAACCGGGCGGCCGCGGGGGTCTACGAGGACGCCACCGGGCCGCTGCTCGCGGACTTCCTCGACGAGCTCGGGTTCGCCGTCGGAGCGCCCGTCGTCGTACCTGATGGCGAGCCCGTGGGGGAGGCGATCGCCGCCTTCGTCGCGGCCGGCGCGCGGGTCGTGCTCACGACAGGTGGCACCGGGCTCACACCGACCGACCTGACGCCCGAGGCGACCCGGCCGCTGCTCGACCGGGAGATCCCCGGGATCGCTGAGGCGATCCGGGCCGCTGGGGTCGCCAAGGGCGTCCCGACGGCGATGCTCTCCCGTGGCCTCGCCGGCCTGGCCGGCACCTGCCTGGTGATCAACCTGCCGGGCTCGCGGGGCGGCGTGAAGGACGCGATCGAGGTGCTGCGGCCCGTGCTGGAGCACGCGGTGGAGCAGTCCGTCGGGAGCGACCACTGATGGCCTTCGGCGGCGCGGTCTGGGGAGCGGACCGCGCTTGGCCGGCGACGCTGCACACGCGCTTGCCCGACGGCGGCGACCTGACCGTGCGTGCACTCTCGCGCCGCGACAGCCGAGCCTGGTACGACGCTCGGCGGCGGTCGGCGGCCTGGCTGCACCCGTGGGACGCCACCGTCCCGCCCGGCGGCGACGCGCGGCCGACCACCTTCCCGGCCCTCGTACGCCGCCTGCACCGGGCCGCTCGGGCGGGCTCGACGTACCCGTTCGCGATCGAGCTGGACGGCCGCTTCGCCGGCCAGATCACCGTCAACAACATCGTGCGGGGCTCGGCGCAGTTCGCCTCCATCGGCTACTGGATCGACCGGGAGCAGGCGGGCCGCGGTGCGGTGCCGCGGGCGGTGGCACTGGTGATCGACCACTGCTTCGCCGCGGCGGGGTTGCACCGGATCGAGATCTGCATCCGGCCGGAGAACTCCAACTCGTTGCGCGTGGTCGAGAAGCTCGGCATCCGCGAGATCGGGTACGCGCCGCGGTTCCTGCACATCGACGGCGCCTGGCGCGACCACCGGATCTATGCGATCACCGCGGAGGAGTGCCCCGAGGGACTGCTGACCCGGTTGCAGGCTGAGGAGCACTGAAATCACAGAAGTCACAGGAGTGGTTTTGCGACACACCTGTAGACATGCGCCCCATGCTGCGCTAGCGCTCCTAACCTTCGAGGTGTGAGCGCATTGATCTTCGTAGCCGTCGCCGTGGCGTGGGCTGTCTACCTCGTTCCCAAGGCGCTCGAGCACCATGACGAGAGTCTGCGCAACCGGACGGTCTCGACCTTCTCGCACACCATGCGGGTGCTGGCGCGGCGTGAGCCGGTCAGTGACCGTGCGACGCGGCTGGTCCCGAACGCACCCGCCCCGGCCGCCGGTCGTGCCTCGGTGCCCGCCGAGACTGCCGCTGCTGGGGCACCTGCCGCGCCTGTCGAACCGGCGCCGGCCCAGGCTGCGCCGACTCAGGCTGCGCCGACTCAGGCTGCGCCGAGCAGGCGCCCGCAGCGTGGTCGCGCCGCCGCTGCGCGCCGCCGCAACGTCCTCGCCGTACTCGTGCTGGCCAACGCCGGCGTCGCCGCTGCCGCAGGCTTCGGCGTCATCGCCTGGGCCTGGCTAGGCGTCCCGGCGGGTCTGCTGGTCGCCTGGCTGGTCGCCTGCCGGCTGATGGTCCGCCGCGAGCGGTCCGTACGCCGGACGGCGCCGCTGCGCCCGACAGCGGCTCCGGTCGTCGTTGAGGAGTCCCCGGCGTCCGCAGCGGCCGTACCCGTCGCGGACAGCGGCCTCGAGGCAGCTGTCGAGGGCGTCGTCCAGATCGACGACGACACCAGCAGCATTCCCGCCGTCGCGGGCAGCTGGGACCCGGTCGACGTACCCCTGCCGACCTATGTCTCCAAGCCGCCTGCTGCGCGCCGTACGGTGCACACCATCGACCTGGACTCCACCGGCGTGTGGAGCTCGGGCCGCAGCGAGTCCGACAGCGCGCTGGCCCGCGAGGCCGACGCCGCTCGACGTGATGCCGGTGGCAATCAGGGCGAGCGCCGCGCGGCGGGCTCCTGAGACCCTGATTTCCGGCCCGGCCGAGGCTGGTGCTAAGTTTCATCTCGCGTCGGCGACGACGCACTGGGGCTGTGGCGCAGTTGGTAGCGCGTCTCGTTCGCAATGAGAAGGCCAGGGGTTCGAATCCCCTCAGCTCCACCATCTGATCTCTCCGGAGATGTTGATAGACCCGGGCCCCTTGGGGCCCGGGTCTTCTGGTTCGGTGCGCTGCCTCGAGGTGTCCGGCGGCCGGTGCCGAGACTATGGGCGCAGGCTGACACCGCTGTCAGGGTCAGCCGGTCGACTCCCTGACGACCACGCGCATGACGTCCTCGTCGCCGCCTTCGAGGAAGCGCGTCGTGCTCGCCTCGCGCGGACGTGCCGGATCGCCATCGAGGATGTCGGAGAGTGCATCCGCGTAGAGCAGTGCGATCGCGCTGACATCGAACTCGATCGAGGACAGGGGCGGTTCCATCGAGCCGTTGATGGCCATCTCGTCAACCCCGATCACGGCGAGATCCTCGGGGCACCGCAGGCCTGCTCGACGGATGCCCGCGAGCACGGTGATCGCCACCTCGTCGTTGTAGGAAGCGACAGCTGTGATTCCCGCGCCAACCAGGCTGCGGACCTTCTCCTGGGCGCCGTGGGCAGTGAGGTCGAACCGCTCGTAGACCGGCTCTTCAAGTCCGTGCTGTGCACAGGCGTCGACGACACCTCGACGTCGCATCCTCGCCACCGCCTCCAGGCCTGGCTCGGTCGTGTCGGCATAAGCGATCCTGGCGTGGCCACGGCTGACGAGATGCTCAACCTGGAGCCACCCCGACCGGTCGTTGCCTGGCCCGGCTTGGTCGCCGTCCGGAAGCAGGGACACAACGGGAATCCCGTGCTCCTGGAGCCAGTCGGTGGTGTCGGCGTCCAGTCCGAACATGCTGAACACGACGCGGGGCCGCAGGTCCTGAGCCACGTCGATGACGGGTCTGCTGGTCGGCCCCTGGAAGTGGGCGATGAGGGTGACGCCGCGCTCCGCGGCGCGGGCGGTCAGCTGGCTGCTGACCACGAGAGACAGCTCGCCGAGGTGGACGCTCGGCACCACGAACATCGCGATCCTCGAGGCGCCGGCGGCGAGGCTCTGGGCTGCGCGGTTGGGTCGATACCCGAGCTCTTCGGCCGCTCGTCGGACCGCCTCACGGGTCTTGTCCGAGATCTTCTGCGTGGTCACACCGTTCAGCACATAGCTGACGGTCGCGCGTGAGACGTTCGCGCGGCGGGCCACGTCGGCGCTCGTCGGCAAGGTCGCGGGACCCGCTTCGCGGTCGTCGGAGGGGTTGACAGGGCGAGCGTCCATGAACGTATCGTACCGACTGATGCGTGTAAGTGACGCGCGTAAGTCGCCAGAACGGAACTTTCATGGCCGAGTCGTCAGTGACTGCCATCGCGAGCCGTGCCGAAACCGCCGGCCTCGCGGACTCCCTCGCGTCCGCCGAGGTCGCCAACGGCGCGGGCGCGGCCCTCAAGGGGTACGTCCCTGCGCTTGCCGCAGTGAACTTCGGAATCTATCTCGCCTTGTTGACGCCGATCATGGTGTCGTTGGCCTTCAAGGTCCAACACATCTCGGCGACGTCTGACGCGGCCACCCGTTCTCTGGGTTTGGTCATGGGTGTTGGTTCGGTCTTCGCGCTCCTGGCCAATCCGCTCGCGGGTCGCCTCTCGGACCGCACGACGTCTCGCTGGGGCATGCGCCGCCCGTGGATCCTCGGCGGCTCGATCGTTGGCGCCGGTGGTCTTGCCTTGATGGGAGTCGCACAGTCCGTGTGGGTCCTGCTGGCGGCCTGGTGCCTGGTCTCGGTCGCGATGAACGCCGTGCTTGCCGCCGCGAACGCGACGTTGCCCGACCAGGTGCCCGCCGCCAGCCGAGGGAAGGTGTCCGGGGTCGTCGGCATCACCACGCCGCTTGGCATCCTGGCCGGCACCTTCCTGGTGAAGATCCTCTCCGACGACGTCGCGCGCTTCGTCGTCCCCGGTGTCATCGGTACGGCGTTGGCGGTGCTGTTCGTGCTGGTCCTGAAGGATCGCTGTCTGGAGAACAAGCCTGAGCAGCGCTTCACGGCCCGCGAGTTCTTCGGCTCGTTCGTGTTCAACCCGGTCACGCACCGCGACTTCGGGTGGACGTGGCTGACGAAGTTCTGCGTCGTGTTCGGATACGCCGGCGTCGCCACGTTCCTGCCCTTCTACCTGACTGAGAAGTTCGGCCTCGCCGAGAAGGCCGCGATCTCGACGATTCTTCTGGCGAATGTCGCATCGGTGCTGGCGATGATGGTCTCTGGCCCGATCGGCGGAATCCTGTCCGACAGGATCGCCAAGCGTCGCCCGTTCGTCGCGATTGCGGGAGCCATCATGGTCGTCGGGCTCGTTTTGCTTGCCTTCGCACCCAGCATCGCCGCCGTCATCGTGGCCCAGGCCATCATCGGCCTCGGCGCAGGTTCCTTCTTCTCCGTCGATCTTGCCCTTGCCACCGAGGTGCTGCCCAACCCGCAGAACATCGCGAAGGACCTCGGCGTGCTGAACATCGCCAATGCACTGCCCCAGGCGATCGCCCCCGCGATGGCGCCGGCGATCATCGCGTTCGGCTCGACCACGGCGCTCGGCGGGTACACCACCTGGTATCTGTTCGGCGCGCTCGTCGCCCTCGCCGGTTCCGTCCTCGTCTACCGCATCAAGGGCGTCAAGTGAACGCCAACGGCCCGACGCTCACCCTCGATCACGACAGGAAACCAAGAGCATGAGCACGAACACCCCGTGGACCGCCGCGGACAAGGCGCCCCTTCAGCGCGCCGATGACCTGCTCCAGCGGATGACCCTCGAGGAGAAGGTCATGCAGCTGTCCGCGACGATCCCCATCCCCTTGCTCGGGGCCGACGGACTGCTCGAGTCACAGGCGGCCAAGCTGCTCGGCTCGGGGATCGGGCACGTCTCGGCGATCGGGCTGTTCGGGCACAAGGAGCCGGCGACCATCGCCCGGACGGTGAACGCGATCCAGAGGTTCCTCGTCGAGCGCACCCGCCTCGGCATCCCGGCCATCTTCCACAACGAGGCTCTCAACGGCGTCCTCGCACCGGAATTCACCGTCTTCCCGACGGCGATCGGCCTGGCCGCCACCTGGAATCCTGAGACTGTCGGGGAGATGGCAGACCTCATCCGCCGGCAGATGCGAAGCGTCGGGCTCCTCCAGGCACTCGCGCCCGTCATGGACGTCGCCCGCGACGCGCGGTGGGGCCGGGTCCACGAGACCTACGGCGAGGATCCCTACCTGGTCTCCGCGCTGAGCGTGGCATTCACCAAGGGGCTGCAGGGAGACGATCTGCGAGACGGCGTCATCGCTACGGCGAAGCACTTCCTGGGCTACGCGATGTCCGAAGGGGGCCAGAACATGGCAGCGACCCAGGCCACTGCCCGGGAGCTGCGCGAGGTGCACGCACGTCCCTTCGCTGCCGCAATCGAGCTCGCCGGGCTCGCTTCGGTCATGAACTCCTACTCCGAAGTCGACGGGATCCCCGTGGGGGCGTCGAAGGAGATCCTGACGGGGCTTCTTCGCGGTGAGCTGGGCTTCGAGGGCACGGTGGTCTCGGACTACCAGACCGTCGCGATGCTGCACTCGCGTCAGAACGTCGCGCGTGACCTCGCCGAGGCCGGTGCACTCGCCCTTTCAGCCGGGCTGGACGTCGAGTTGCCCGCCGTCGTGGGCTACGGACCCACCCTCGCCGACCAGGTGCGCGCCGGCGCAGTCGCCGAGGAGGATCTCGACGCCGCGGTGAGGCGAGTGCTGCGCGACAAGTTCGCCCTCGGACTCTTCGAGCGTCCCTACGTCGATGAGGACCCGATCGTTCTGACGGCGACCGCCCGCCAGGGCGTCGACCTCGCCCGTCGGCTGGCAGGTGAGTCGGTGACCCTGCTCAAGAACGAGGGATCGATCCTGCCGCTGTCCCCGCGCCTTCGACGGATCGCGATCGTGGGACCGCACGCTGACGAGGTCGGATTCGCGTTCCCCGGCTACACCTACCCGGTCGGTCTGGCGATGTTGGGGGCCATGATGGGTGGCGGCGACGGCGCGATGGCCGGTCTTGACGCGCTAGGTGGCGAGATGCCGGCCGAGGCGGCAGCAGCGGTCGGTGCAGAGTTCGCCGGGGCGCTCACGGTCTCGTCCGAGGACTACATCCGGCAGCGCTACGGCGCGGTCAGCCTCGCAGATGCGATCCGGGATCTGGTGCCGGACGCCCAGGTCACCCTCGCGCGTGGCTGCGGTGTGCTCGACTCGGAGCCGCACGATCTCGACGAGGCGGTGGCAGCGGCCGCCGACGCTGACGTCGTGATCACTGCGGTCGGGGGTCGCGGTGGCTGGTTCTTCGGTGCGACCACGGAGGGCGAGGGCTCGGACTCCGCCGACATCGAGCTGCCTCGCATCCAGCGCGATCTGCTGGCTGCCGTCGCAGCGACGGGCACGCCCGTCGTCGGCGTACTGTCCACCGGGCGTCCGATGGCGATCGCGGAGTCCCTCCCATCGCTGACTGCTCTGGCGCACGCCTACTACGGCGGCCAGCAGGGAACCCGTGCGGTCGCGGACGCACTGTTCGGCATCACGAACCCCGGCGGAAAGCTGCCCTACAGCATGCCCAGGCACACCGGACAGGTTCCGATCTATGCGGGTCAGCACCACGGCAGCGGCTACCGTCGCACGGCCTCCGACATGCACAAGGGCTATCGCGACATGCCTGGGACACCGCTGTTCGCGTTCGGACACGGCCTGAGCTACACGTCCTTCGAATACAGCGGCGCGACGCTGAGCTCGAGCACCGTCGAGAGCACCGGTTCCGTCGAGATCAGCGTCACCGTGAAGAACACCGGGACCATGGGTGGTGACGAGGTTGTGCAGCTGTACGTCGGCGACACCGCGACCGGGCTCACCCGACCCGCCCAGGAGCTCGTCGGATTCCGCAGGATCAGTCTCGCGCCCGGAGCCGCCCGGACCGTCACCTTCACGGTGCGGATGGACCAGCTCTGCTACCTCGGACTCGACCGGACCAGTTACATCATCGAGCCGGGACCCATCGACGTACTCGTCGGCTCCAGCTCCGACGACATCCGCGCCCGGGCGAGGTTCGAGGTCGTCGGTCCCACGATCCAACTCGGTCGAGCACGTTCCTACCTGTCGGAGTCGCGGGTCGAGTGAATCGCACGGGCTCGTCTGATCAGTAGCGGCGGTCCGGCGGAAGCGACGCGTGTCAGGGCTCCCTGAGACCGGCCCATGGCCACCTGGCACCCTGTGCTCATGTACTTCGTGGGGGTCGATCTCGCCTGGGGCGAGCGCAGACCGACCGGACTGGCCGTGCTGGACCCTGAGGGACGGCTGGTGCACGTGTCCCAGGCGACCGACGACGACGACATCGTCGAGAAGCTGACGCCGTACGTCGGGGGCGAGTGCCTGGTCGCCGTCGACGCACCCCTGATCGTCAAGAACGCGACCGGCAACCGGCCCGCCGAGGCGCTGCTCAACGCCGACTTCGCGCGCTTCGATGCCGGCGCCCACCCGGTGAACACGAGCAAGCCCGAGCTGAGCGAGCAGCCGCGCGGAGCGCGCATCGCCAGCCGGCTCGGGCTGGACATCAACCCGCGGTCGCGCCGGGCCCGCCGGGCGATCGAGGTCTATCCGCACCCGGCGATGGTCGCGCTGTTCCGGTTGGGTCGGACGCTGAAGTACAAGAACAAGCCCGGGCGCGACTTCGCGCAGCTGCGCACCGAGCTGATGCTGCTGATGGATCTGCTGGAGTCGCGCGCCAGCGCCGAGCCGCCACTGATCCTCGAGGGACCCGCAGCCGACCAGGCAGGCGCGCGCTCGTGGCGGGCGCTGTCGACCGCTGTCAGGGCGGCTGAGCGCAAGAGCGAGCTGCGGGTCGTCGAGGACCAGGTCGACGCCGTGGTGTGCGCCTACGTCGGGCTGTTCGCGACGCGCCGACCCGAGCAGACCACGACGTACGGCGACGTCGAGACCGGCTACATCGTCACGCCCGTGTTGCCGGAGGACCTGACGCCCACGCCGCGTCGGCGAGCGGCGTCGATGACCGACCCGGACGTCGCGGTCCGCGAGTATGCCCGGACCCAGCCGGAGCGGCAGCGGGCGACAGAGCAGTTCGTACGGCTGGTGACCGCGATCCTCGACGACGCGGGCATCAACTACCTCACGGTGACCGGTCGGGCGAAGTCGGTCTCCTCCTTCGCCATCAAGGCCGCGCGCACCGTCGACGGGCGACGGATCTACCGCAAGCCGCTCGAGGACATCACCGACCAGATCGGGATCCGGGTCATCACGTACGTGCAGAGCGACGTACAGGCTGTAGTCGACCTGCTCGGTGACGAGGTCATGGTCCACGACGATCGGGACATGGGGCAGGAGACAGCCGACGAGGGCCGCTTCGGCTATGCCAGCCGGCACCTGCTCGTCGGGATCGACCCCGCGTCGGAGGCGCCGGCGGACTACGACCTGCTGCCCACCCGCCAGGCCCAGGTCCAGATCCGGACCGTGCTGCAGCACGCCTGGGCGGAGTTCGAGCACGACATCCGCTACAAGGGCACGATCCCCCCCGAGCACGTCTCCGAGTTCGACCGCCGGTTCACCCTCGCGGCCGGCCTGCTCGAGCTCGCCGACCGGGAGTTCACCACGATCCGGGACCGGCTCCGCGTCGGGCTCACCGGAGCGCCGCTGGAGGAGGTGAACGACGACCCGCGGATCAGCCCGCGCGAGCTGGCGGCGTTCCTGGCCGGGCAGTATGCCGACGCCGGCTGGTCGCGCATCGACCACTACGCCTGGATCGCCAGCCTCATCCTGGAGCTGGGGATCGTCTCCCTGACCGAGCTCGCCGCCAGGCTGCGGTCGGTGGACGAGGAGACCCTCGAGCAGCGGATGGCCTACCGCTATCCGCCAGGGGCGGTGCGCCGGCTCGACGACGCGCTCCTGTGGGCGTACGGCGACGCCTACGTCGACCTCGGCGGCAACGCGCACCGCGCTGATTCCCTGCGCGAGCGGCTCGCGAAGATGCGCGCCGACGGCTGATCGCGCTCACCCACGCTGGTCCCGGCGACCGCTGGTGCGGCGTACGTTGATCCGGCCGTGGTCCGGCGTGGGCGCGGGACGCTCGATCCCGTCCACCAGGGTCAGCAGGCGCATCGTCGCCTCCCATGCCAGCGCCTCGGGCAGCAGGTCGACGGCGGAGATCGCGGGCGTGGCGGCGCGGAGCGACTCGGCGTCGGAGCCGCAGACCAGCTGCACGTGGGGGAGCAGGCCGCGCTCGCGCAGCAGCGCCAGGGCGCCGAGCGCGTGCTCGGCGGTGAGCGCGTAGATCGCATCGACCGTACCGTCGCTGCTGAGCAGCTCGGCCGCCTCCCGGCCCCCGGCCTCGTCCGAACGCTCGGGCTGGCGTACGACGAGCGGCTCATGGCCGAGCCGGACGGCCCACGCGCGGTAGGCGGCCTCGGTGTCGAGGTTCCATGCGTTCTCATCCGTGCCCACGATGACGGCGACGCGCTTCGCGCCGCCGTCGGCGAGGTGGTCGAGGACACGGTCGGTGATCAGCTCGGTGGCGATGTCGACGACCGTGTCGGGCCGCTCGCGCGCCGGGTCACGGCCCACCGATAGGTGCGGGATGCCGTGCCGCTCCAGGGTGGTCAGCAGGTGGTCGTTGCTTGTCGGCTCGGTGACCAGGAAGCCGTCGCAGGCGAAGGCCACCATCGGTGCGTCCTCCTCGGAGGGATCCGGGACGAACATCAGGCCGTAGCCCTGGTCGACGGCGGCGAGCGCCGCCGCCCCGGCGAAGCGCAGGAAGTAGTCCACGCCCAACACGGCGTGGGGGCCGAAGTCGATGACGGAGCGCTCCACGAGCGCGATCACGCCGAGCCGGCTGCTGCGCAGGCCGCGGGCCAGCGCATCGGGACGGTAGCCGAGCGCGTCGGCGGCCGCGCGGACGCGCTGCTGAGTGGCGGTGGCGACCGTGCCGTTCCCGCTGAAGGTGTGCGAGACCGTCGTCGAGGAGACGCCGGCACGGCGGGCCACGTCCTGGATGGTCGCGCGACGTGGTGTGGGTCGATCCGAGGCCATGTGCGCAGACTAGCCATTGCCCAAATCGATTTGGGTTCCTACGCTCCCCAATCATCCGAGTCAGGGGTGCTCTGGATCACACAGATCCGCGCCACGTCCTTAGGGGAGAACCACATGTCCGCACCCACGCCGCCGGCAGAGTCCGCGGCTTCCTCGGCGTCGCCGATCCCACCCGGTGCCACACCGGCCTCGTCGCCGGCCGGGGCCGACGGGTCGCTGCGGGTGGAGTCGCACGGCATCGACGTCATCCCCGACAGCGAGCGTCACGGCCGCGCCCGCGAGCTGTTCGCGGTCTGGGCCGCGCCCAACGTCAACTTCCTCGGCTTCATCGTGGGCACCGTCCTGATCCTGATGGGACTGAGCCTCGTGCAGGCGCTCGCCGTGGTCGTGGTGGGCTCGCTGTTCACCATCTTCGCCGCTGTCATCGCGGCGACCGGGCCGGTGGCGGGGACGCCCAGCGAGGTGATCACCCGGGCGATGTACGGCGTGCGCGGCAACCGGGTCAACGTCGCGGTGGCGGGCTGGCTGATCTCGGTCTGCTACCTCGCCCTCAACTGGGCGGCGGCCGCGCTGGTCGCCTACAGCCTGCTGGGGCGTGCCGGCGTGGACGTGACCACGCCGGTGAAGGTGGTGGTGATCGTGCTGATCGCGGCGGCGACGCTGGCGATCAGCGTCTACGGCCACGGCTTCATCATGCGGTTCTACCAGCTGCTCGCCCTGCTCCTCACGATCGTCTTCGCGGTGATGGCCGCCTTCGTCATCGGCCATGCGGACTGGGGCTATGCACCGTCCGCGGGGCTGCACGGGAGCGACCTGTGGGCCGCCCTGACCGCCGGCACCGCGCTGGTCGCCTCGGGGCCGCTGTCCTACACCAACAGTGCCGACTTCACCCGCTACCTGCCCCGGCGTACGCCGATGCGCGCCATCGTCGGCTGGACCTTCGTCGGATCGTTCGTTCCCGGCACCGTGATCACCTCCGTCGGCGTGCTGGCCGCGACGGCCGTGGACGCCAGCGACCCCCAGGCCGCCGCCGAGAGCCTGCTGCCCGACTGGTTCACCCCGGTGTTCCTGGTCGCGGTGATCGTGGGCACGGTGGCCAACAACGCGATGACGGCGTACAGCTCGGGCCTCGCGCTGCAGTCGATCGGTCTGCGGTTGCGGCGCTCGCGCAGCGTCCTCCTCGACGGCACCCTCGGCACCGCCATCACGCTCTACGCGATGCTCGTCTCGAACTTCCTGGACAGCGTCTCCAACCTGATGCAGCTCGTCGTCACGGTGCTCGCGCCGGTCATGTCCGTCTACGTCTCCGACATGTGGTGGCGCCGCAACAGGTACGACGGCGTGGCGCTGAGCGACGAGAGCGTGACCAGCCCGTACTGGTTCACCGGCGGCTTCAACCTGGCCGGCGCCGCCGCGGTGCTGCTCGGGTTCGCGGTCTCGCTGATGTGCTCGTCCACGCCGATCTACACCGGCCCGATCTCCTCCGCCCTGGGCGGCATCGACCTGTCCCTGCCGACCGGGCTCCTCGTGCCCGCGGCGATCTACCTGACCCTCACCCGCCGGTACCGCCCGGTTGCCCCCTCGGGCAATCCCTCGGCCCTCACCGACGCCGCCTTCGAAGGAGCCCGATGAACACCCCGCTCACGACGTCGCTCACGACCGAGCGGGTCACGCTGCACACCGCGCGACTGGTCCACACGCTCGACGACCGCACACCCCGCGCCAGCGGCGTCCTGGTCGGCCAGGGTCGCATCCTGGCCGTCGGCGAAGCGGCGGACCTCCGCCCACGGGCCGGCCGGGTCATCGACCACGGCGAGGCCGTCATCACCCCTGGCCTGGTCGACGGTCACACCCATCCGGTCCACGGCCTGGACGGCACCATCGGCGTGGAGCTCACCGGAGCACGGACGCTTTCCGACGTACGGGAGGCGCTCGCAGCGGCCGAGGCGGAGCTGGCGCCGGGCCAGTGGCTGCGCGGGTGGGGCCTGAACCCGGTTGTCTTCGCCGGCGCGACACCGTCGGCAGCGGCCCTCGGGCTGGGGGAGCGGCCCGCCTACATCTCGATGTACGACGCCCACTCCGCCCTCGTCTCGCCCGAGGCGCTGCGGCGGGCGGGCATCGACGGACCTCGCGACTTCACCTCGGTCTCGCGCATCGACTGCGACGCCGACGGCAGGCCGACCGGCTACCTGTTGGAGTCGGAGGCCGCGGAGCTGGTCCGGACGCTACTGCCCTCGCCGAGCGCCGAGGAGTACGCCGAGCGCTTCGACGCACTGCTGCGCGGGATGGCCGGTGCCGGTCTGACCGGCATGCACGCGATGGACTTCGATCACCCCTCCGAGGACCTGGTGCGCTGCGTCGAGGAGACCGGCGACCTGCGGATGCGCATCGGCTTCAACCCCTGGCTGATGCCTGGTCATGACGTGCGCAGCGTCCTGGACGTCCAGGGGCGGCGCGGTCGCCGGTGGCGGGTCGAGGGGGTGAAGCTGTTCGTCGACGGGACGATCGACGGTGGCACCGCCTGGCTGGAGTACGCCGATGCTCACGGGGAGAGCGTCGACCCGCTCTGGCGCGACGTCGCGGCCTTCCGGGACGCCCTCACCACGCTCCACCGTGCTGGGGTGAACTGCGCGGTGCACGCCATCGGGGACCGAGGCGTGCGGGAGACGCTGCTGATCTTCGCCGAGCTCCGCGCCACCTACGGACCGCTGGCCCGACACCGCATCGAGCACATCGAGACCCTCCCCGAGGAGCACGTCGAGCTTTTCGGCAGCCGGGTGGCGGCGGCGAGCATGCAGCCGCTGCACTGCACCTTCTTCAACCGTGCCGATCGCTCGGACAACTGGTCGCAGCGGCTCGGCGATCACCGCGTCGACGACGGGTTCCCCTGGGCGCAGCTGCGTGATGTCGGGGCCGTGGTGGCCCTCGGCACCGACTGGCCGATCGCGCCGTACGACCCGCGGTGGACGATGGCGGACGCGCAGTTGCGCCGCCACTTCGACGGCGAGCTGTCTCCGCTGGCGGGCAAGCCCCTGACCGCGCTGCAGGCGCTGGAGGGCTACACCACGCACGCCGCGTTGGCCTCGGGGGAGGAGTCCCACCGCGGTCGGCTCGCCCCCGGTTACGACGCCGACCTCACGGTCTGGTCCGAGGATCCGCTGGCGGTCGCGCCCGAGGAGCTGGCCGTGCTGCCGGTCGTCGGCACGGTGCTGGACGGCGAGGTGGTCGCCTAAGCGGCGGCGCGGCGCCTGGTCACCCAACCGGCGACCAGGCGCCAGCCGAGCATCGTCAGGCTGAGGAAGATGATGGCCACGATCAGGAAGCCGATCGCGATGCCGCGACCGCTGATCAGCCGCAGCACCATCCCCAGCACGTACGTCGCCGCCAGCACGGCGATGCCGGCCGGCCGGACCTGCCGCGGGTCCCACCCGCGACGCGCGACGTACGCCCAGCCGAGCAGGCAGGCCAGCGCGAACGGCCAGGCGATCCGGGCGATGACCCACCACGTCGAGGACTCGTCGTGGGCCGACTTGCCACCGGCAGCGAACGCGACGACGCAGACGAGGTCGGCCACCAGGGCCCACCAGACGGTACGGGAGTACATCAGATCCACCTCTGGAACCAGATTCGGTTGAGCCACTGGGCGTGGGTGAGCAGGCCGTCGGTGTAGATGGGCCAGAAGTAGGCGAAGTTCACCAGCACCAGCAGGAAGAACGCGCCCGAGACGATCACGCCGACGGTGCGCTGTGGTGTGGACACCCTCGCGGTGCCGATCATCCGGCCCATGCACAGCACGATGGCCAGGACGATGAAAGGCAGCATCGAGATCGCGTAGTAGCTGAAGATCGGTCGGTGGGCGTAGTGCAGCCACGGCAGCCAGGTCGACAGTGCGCCGACGATGGCGATGCCGAAGCGCCAGTCCCGTGCGCCGACCCACAGGATCCCGGCGGCGATCAGCGCGATCGCGCCGCCCCACCACAGCACGGGGGTGCCGAGCAGCAGCACCTGGCGCAGGCACGTGTCGCCCTCGGGCGCCGTACACGTCTGGCCGCCGTTGGTGGCGCCGGGCTGGATGCCGTTGTCGGCGGCGACCCCGACCGGCCGGTTGAGCAGCGGCCAGCCCGCCGGCTGCGAGGCATAGGGATGGGTGGCGCACTGCAGGAAGTTGGTGTGGAAGGTGTAGACGTCCTGGTGGTAGTACCAGAGCGAGTGCAGTGCCTGCTTCACCCCGGCCAGACCGTGCTGCAGCGGCTCCTCGGCGGTCGACCACTTCGCGCTCGTGTCGGGATCGTCCGAGACGTAGGTGGTCTTGTCGCAGTGTCCCTTGCCGGTGTACTGGGTGTACTGCGTCGAGGAGAGCGACTGCTCGTAGACGTGGTGGTGGATCAGCCAGCCGGTCCAGGAGGTCACGTAGACGATCCCCGCGATCACCACGAGGTGGACGAACGCCGTCAGGCCGTCGGCCGGGAGGGCCTTCAGGCGCGCATAGGAGATGCCGAACATGCGGCGCGCGCCGGCGCACCAGGCCACGTAGAGCAGCGAGAAGCAGGCCAGCGGGTAGGCGGCATCCCACTTCGTGCCCAGCGCCAGGCCCCAGGTGATGCCCGCGGCCAGCAACCAGGGGCGGAAGAGCAGGCGCCGTACGGGGCCGAACGCGCGCGCGTTCGCCTGGTGGTCGAGCACATCCTGCTCGGAGACCAGCCGCGCCAGCTTGGCGCGGTACCAGTCGCGGTCCATCACCATGAAGTGCACCGCGAGCAGGATGAAGAACGCGCCGAAGATGTCGAGCAGGGCCAGCCGGGAGAGCACGAACTGCAGGCCGTCGAAGCACATCAGCAGACCGGCGACGGCGCCGAGCAGGGTGGAGCCGGTCAGGCGGCGTACGAGCCGGATCAGCACCAGGATCATCAGGGCGCCGATCACCGCGGAGGCGATCCGCCAGCCGAACGGGGCCATCCCGAACGCCTTCTCGCCCAGCGCGATCAGCCACTTGCCGATCTCGGGATGGACGATCATCTCGGCGCCGTCGGGGCTGAACACCTTCGACGGGTCGGTGGTGCCCGCCAGGATCAGCTTGTCCGCGTCGGTGACGGCGTTGCGGGCGTAGCCGTAGTGCAGCAGCGACCACGCGTCCTTGGCGTAGTAGGTCTCGTCGAAGGCGAAGACGTGAGGTGTGCCCAGGTGCCAGATCCGCAGCAGGAACGACATCACCGTGATGCCGATCGAGATGACCCAGCTGATCACCGGGTCCTCGTCGGACATCCGCGCCGCCGCCCGGCGCCAGGCCGACGGCACCGGCCGGCCGAGCGCGGTCCGGCTCAGCGTGATGCGCCGGGGCGTCGCGTCCGGTCGGGGTTCGCGCGAGGGCGCGGAGGCAGGCGGCGCGGTCGTCACGATCGTGAACTCTACGATGGGGCCGTGTCCTCCGGAGATGGTCCAGGCGTGTTGGTGCTGGCAGCGACCCCGATCGGCCGCGTCTCGGACGCGCCACCGCGTCTCGCCGAGGAGCTCGCCGGGGCCGACGTGATCGCCGCGGAGGACACCCGCCGCCTCAAGCGGCTCACCACCGAGCTCGGCGTGACGGTCTCGGCCCGGGTGATCTCCTACTTCGAGGGCAACGAGACCGGACGTACGCCGCAGCTCCTCGAGGCGCTGCTCGGCGGCGACCGGGTGCTGCTGGTCACCGACGCGGGCATGCCCTCAGTCTCCGACCCGGGCTATCGACTGGTCGCTGCGTGCGTGGAGGCCGGCGTGCACGTGACGGCCGTGCCCGGGCCCTCCGCCGTACTGACGGCTCTTGCGGTCAGCGGGCTGCCGGTCGACCGGTTCTGCTTCGAGGGCTTCCTGCCCCGCAAGAGCGGCGAGCGCTCGCGCCGGCTGGCCTCGTTGGCTGCCGAGGAGCGGACGATGGTCTTCTTCGAGGCGCCCCACCGCACCTTGGCCGCGTTGGAGGCGATGCGCGATGCGCTCGGCGAGGACCGGCCGGCAGCGGTGTGCCGCGAGCTGACCAAGACCCACGAGGAAGTACGCCGCGGCCCGCTCGGCGAGCTGGTCGCGTGGGCCCAGGAGGGCATCCGGGGCGAGGTCACGATCGTCGTCCAGGGTGCCGTGGCAGGAGCCGCTACGGTGGCGGGTGACGCCGACAGCCTGCGGGCCGCGGTGGCCGAGGAGGAAGCCGGCGGGTCGACCCGCAAGGAGGCGATCGCCGAGGTCGCCAAGCGGGCAGGGCTGCCCAAGCGTCAGGTCTACGACGTGGTGCACAAACAGGCTGGTCACACCCGAGAGGACTCCTGATGACTGCCAATCCGGAGCGGATCACGCAGTTCGAGCGGAGCGGCCTGGTCTTCGACGTCAGCGACGGCGGCCCACTGGAGGGCCCGGTCGTGGTGCTGCTCCACGGCTTCCCGGAGCGCAACACGTGCTGGCGTGACGTCGCGCCGCTGCTGCACGCACACGGTCTGCGCACGCTCGCGCCCGACCAGCGCGGCTACTCCCCGGGCGCACGGCCGCCCCGCCGCCGCGACTACGTGCTGCCCGAGCTCGCGGCCGATGTCGCTGCGTTGATCGAGCTGGCGCAGCACCAGAGCGACGGGTCGCCGGTCCATCTCGTCGGTCACGACTGGGGGGCCGTGGTCGGCTGGCACCTCGCCGCCAAGCATCCGGACCTGGTCGCGACGTACACCGCCTTCTCGGTCCCTCACCTGCAGGCCTACGCCCGCGCCCTGCGCGGACGGCAGGCGCTCAAGTCCTGGTACATGGCGATGTTCAACATCCCGTTCCTGCCCGAGAAGCTCGCGGACCTCGGCGTGCTGGCCAAGACGCTGCGCTCCACCGGGATGACCCGGGGCGACGTGGCGCGCTTCCAGACCGAGATCGTCGAGTACGGTGCCCTGCCCGGCGGGCTCGGCTACTACCGGGCGCTGCCGCTCTCGCTCGGCGGCCTGCGCGAGGACCTGACCGTGCGGCTGCCCACGACCATGGTGTGGAGCAGCGGCGACACCGCGATCGACCGCAAGGGGCCCGAGGAGACCGCGAAGTACTGCACCGGGCCCTATGAGTTCGTCGAACTGGTCGGTGTCTCGCACTGGATCCCGACGCAGGCGCCGCAGGAGGCCGCGGAGGCGATCCTGGCCAGGATCGGGGACGCGTGAGCTTTCCGCCCTTGCCTGAGCCGCTGCCGGCTCCGGTCGTTGACAACCACTGCCACTTCGACATCGTCCGAGGCGACGACGAGCTGTCCGTGAGCGACGGGCTGGCCAAGGCGGCGTCGGTCGGCGTGACCAGGATCGTGCAGATCGGCTGCGACCTGCCCTCGGCGCGGTTCGCCGAGGAGGCATCCCGGGAGTGGGCGAACGTCATCGGTGGGGCAGCGCTGCACCCCAACGACGCGCCCCTGCAGCCGGATCTGGAGGCAGCACTGGCCGAGATCGAGCGGCTGGTGACGGCGCACCCGAAGATGCGGGTGGTGGGGGAGACCGGGCTGGACTTCTTCCGCACCGGCGAGGAGGGCCGCGCGCTGCAGACCGAGTCCTTCCGCCGGCACATCGACATCGCCAAGCGGCACGCGAAGACCCTGCAGATCCACGACCGGGACGCGCACGAGGCCGTGCTCGCCGTGGTCGACGAGGAGGGTGCGCCGGAGCGCTGGGTGATGCACTGCTTCTCCGGCGATGCCGCCTTCGCCCGGCAGTGCCTGGACAGGGGCGCCTACCTGTCCTTCTCCGGCACCGTCACCTTCAAGAACGCCGGCTACCTGCGCGAGGCACTCGCGATCGCCCCGCGCGACCGCATCCTGGTCGAGACCGACGCGCCGTTCCTGACGCCGCACCCGCATCGCGGCGCGACCAATGCGGCGTACATGGTCCCAACCACGATGCGGGTGATGGCCGAGGTGCTGGACGAGGACCTCGAGGCGCTGTGCATGACCGTCGACGAGAACACCGACCGGGCGTACGGCGGCTCGTGGTGATCGTCGGCCAGCTCAGCTGCGGATGATCGTGTAGGGCGGCCGGGTCGCCTCCTCGAACGATCGTTCGCGCTCCGAGGGTGTCTTCTCCGCGCTGGACGTTTGTTCGGCGACGGCGGGCACCGTCGGTGTGCCGGACGATCGTTCGACGACGGCGGGCACCGTCGGTGTGCCGGACGATCGTTCGACGGTCGGAGGGAGCACGCCCACGCCGAACATCTGTGCGGCGCCGTGCAGCACCAGCGCACAGAGCGCCTCGAAGTCGCGGCGAGCGAGGTCGCGGTCCGGATGGCGCCGGGTGTCCCACAGCGCCACCGCGACCGCATGCAACGCGGTCACGGTGCGGTCGTCGATCGGCCTGGGGTGGTCGCGCTCGGCCCAGGATCGGATCGGCGTGTAGCGCTGCACCCAGGCGGCCAGCCGCTCGCGCTCGAAGCGGATCACCTCGTCGAGTACCGCCGCGACCTGGGCGTCGGATCGCGCCAACTCCTCGAACGCGAGCCGGAGGCGGGCGAGGTCGGCACCGTCCTCGTCGGGGATCGGATGCTCCTGGAGCTGCCAGTGCCAGCGGACGCCGAGCGCCAGCAGCGCCCGGCGGTGGAGCTCGGCCTTGCTGCCGAACCAGGCCAGGAGCGTCGAGGGGCTTCGCATCGCGGTCCTGGCGATCTCCCGCAGGCTCGGGCTGTCCAGCCCGTGCCCGGACACGGCTGTGCCGAGGGCGACGCGCGCATCCTCGCCTTCGAAATCGCGCAGCAGGGAGAAGTCCATGGCCTCGACGCTAGGCGCGGCATAGCTCGCCGGCCAGGGCGAGGAGGGCGCCTGTGGACAATGGAGGCGGTCTGGGGCTGCTGTGACGGCTGAGGCGAATTTTCGAGACACTTGTCACGTTTTCCGGCCAAATGGGTGCCGGCAAGTTGAGTTTCGCCCCGATCCTTGTTGCCCTGGGTCGCTGACGGCCGGGATCGGAGACGTGATTTCGCCGCCAGCGTCCGAGGCTCCGTGCGGAGATCTTGCCCTCCCGGAGTCTCTCGGGAATGGGGTGCTGGCACCGAGGCCCGGAGAGCTCGAACATCGGAGAATCGTGCAGTTCAGCACGCTCACCCAGCGCTTCAACACTCGTAGGAACCTCATTCTTCTCGCCGCTGTCGGCGCCTTCGCCGTGGCTGGCACGACCGCCGGCTATGCCGCCCTGGACCACGACGTCACCCTCACCGTCGACGGCAAGACCAAGCACGTCGACACGATGTCCTCGACCGTCGCCGGCGTCCTCAAGGCGCAGCACGTCACCGTCGGACCGCACGACGTGGTCGCTCCCGGGCTGACAGAGAAGGTCGGCGACGGCAGCGAGATCGACGTCCGGTACGGCAAGCCGTTCAGCCTCGACGTCGACGGCCAGAAGCAGACCTACTGGGTCACCTCGAACACCGTGGACGAGGCTCTCGGCGAGATCGGACGCGACTACCGCGCCGCCGCCCTGTCCACCAGTCGCGGCGCCAGCATCGGCCGCGCCGGCCTGGCACTCGAGGTCACCACCCCGAAGAAGATCACCGTGCAGCTCGCGGGCGCCAAGCCCGAGGTGCGCACCGTCGCCGCCGGCACCGTCGGGGAGGCGTTGACCGAGCTCGGTTACGACCCGCACGGCCGCGACGTCGTACACCCTGCCGTCGGTCGACCGCTCGAGGACGGCGACCGGGTCGTCTTCACCGACTTCACCACCAAGACGAAGTCGGTTGACGACGAGGCCGTCGCCGCTCCGACGATCGAGCACAAGGACGCCTCGCTGCCCCAGGGCACCCGGAAGGTCACCAAGCCCGGCGTGGCCGGCAAGCGCGACGTGGTCTACCGGCTGGTCTTCCGCAACGGTGACCTGGTCAAGAAGCGCGTCGTCTCGCAGAGCGTGCTGAAGCAGCCGACTCCCGAGGTGATCACCGTCGGTACCAAGGCCCCGGTCACCGCCAACTACGCCGGTGGCAGCACCGTCTGGGACCGGATCGCGCAGTGCGAGTCGGGCGGCAACTGGGCCGCCAACACCGGCAACGGCTACTACGGTGGTCTGCAGTTCAACCTCGGGACGTGGCACGCCAACGGCGGCACCGGCCTGCCCTCGCAGGCCTCGCGCAGCGAGCAGATCGCGATCGCGACCAAGGTCCGCGACGCCTCCGGCGGGTACGGCGCCTGGCCGGTGTGCGGCCGCCAGGCCTAGTGGCTCGGCGGGCGACAGGCTCTGCGGACCTCCCCGCTAGCCTGTCGCCCATGCCCGATCTCCGCCTGCTCGGCCCTACCGAGGTCCGCGCGCTCGCCGCGGAGCTGGATCTGCGACCCACCAAGCAGCGTGGCCAGAACTTCGTCATCGACGCCAACACCGTGCGCCGCATCGTGCGGGAGTCAGGTGTCGGTGCCGACGACGTGGTGGTCGAGGTCGGGCCCGGGCTGGGCAGTCTGACCCTGGCGATCCTGGAGGCGGGCGCCGAGGTGACGGCGATCGAGATCGACCCGCTCCTGGCCGGCCGGCTGCCGCAGACGATCGGAGACTTCGCCCCGGCCGCCGTGGACCGGTTCCGGCTGGTGAACGAGGACGCCCTGCGCGTCTCCGGCGTACCGGGGCCGGAGCCGACCGCGCTGGTGGCCAACCTGCCCTACAACGTCTCGGTGCCGGTGCTGCTGCACCTGATGGCGCTGCTGCCGAGCCTGCGCAAGGGGCTGGTGATGGTGCAGGCCGAGGTCGCCGACCGGCTCGCGGCGCCCCCAGGGTCCAAGGTGTACGGCGTGCCCAGCGTCAAGGCGGCCTGGTACGCCGACGTCCGCCGTGCGGGTGCGATCGGGCGCAATGTCTTCTGGCCTGCCCCGAACGTCGACTCCGGCCTCGTCTACTGGGAGCACCGGCCGCCGCGCCCCACGACCGCGACCCGCCAGCAGGTCTTCGCCGTGATCGACGCGGCCTTCGCCCACCGGCGCAAGGCGCTGCGCGGCGCGCTGCGCGAGCTGGCCGGCTCGGCCGAGGCCGCGGAGGCCGCCCTGACCGGTGCCGGCATCGACCCGATGGTGCGCGGCGAGATGCTGACCGTCGACGACTTCATCGCGATCACGGAGCGGCTCCATGACCGGTGATCGAGCGCCGTCGAGATCGGTGACGGTGCGAGCCGCCGCCAAGATCAACCTGCACCTCGGCGTGGGAGTCGTGCGCTCCGACGGCTTCCACCCGCTCGCCACCGTCTACCAGGCCGTCGGCCTGTACGACGATGTCCTCGTGGCCGAGGCCGACGCCTGGCTGGTGACCGTGACGGGCGCGGACCACGTCGCCCTGGCCGAGGTCCCGCAGGACGACTCCAACATCGCCGTCCGCGCAGGTCGTACACTGGCCGCGCACCACGGCCTCGAGAAAGCGGCCCGGATCGAGATCCACAAGGGCATCCCGGTGGCCGGCGGGCTCGCCGGAGGCTCGGCCGATGCTGCCGCCACGCTGCTCGCGCTGGACCGGCTGTGGTCCCTGGAGACGAGCGATGCCGACCTGTTGCGGATCGCCGGGGAGCTGGGTTCCGACGTGCCCTTCGCACTGCTCGGGGGCGCTGCGACAGGGCACGGCCGCGGCGAGCTCGTCGAGCCGCTGCAGGACAACGGCGTCTGGTGGTGGGTGGTGGTCGGCAACGACACCGGCCTGTCCACCCCGGCGGTCTACCGGCACTTCGACGAGCTCACGCCCACCGAGCTGACGCCCACCGAGCCCACGCCCACCGAGCCTGTCGAGGTGCGTGACCCGACCATCCCCGAAGCACTCGTCGAGGCGTTGCGGACCGGCGACGTGGACCTGCTCGCCGCCAGCATCGGCAACGACCTGCAGGAGCCTGCCCTGGACCTGCGCCCCGACCTGCGGCGTACCTTCTCTGACGGCGCCGAGGCCGGCGCGCTGGCCACGCTGCTCTCCGGCTCCGGACCGACGGTGCTGCTGCTGTGCCGCGACGCCGTGCACGCCCGCGAGGTCGCCGGCGCGATGCGTGCGAGCGGGCACGAGCACTGCTGGCCGGTGCCCGCGCCGGTCGCCGGCGCCCACGTCGTCAGCTACGACTGACCGCGGGAACTGCGGCGTCTTGCCGCCCGCCTGAGACAATGGACCTGCGATGGCCAACCTCCTCAATCTCGAACACGTCTCCAAGTCCTACGGCGTTCGTCCGCTGCTCTCCGATGTCTCCCTCGGCATCGGTGCGGGCCAACGGATCGGGATCGTCGGCCGCAACGGCGATGGCAAGACCACCCTGCTGGAGGTGATGACCGGGATCGAAGAGCCCGACACCGGTCGGGTCTCCCGCACCCGGGGCCTCGAGATCGCCTACCTCCACCAGGGCGACCAGCTGGTCGACTCCCACACCGTCCGCGAGGCAGTGCTGCAAGGCCGCAGCGACCACGAGTGGGCGGCCGAGTCGCGCACCCGCGAGATCGTGGAGGTGCTGCTCGCCGGGATCAGCCTCGAGCGGGTCGTCGACGGACTCTCCGGCGGCGAGCGGCGGCGGTGTGCGCTGGCCCAGCTGTTGCTGGGCGAGCACGACCTCATCGTCCTCGACGAGCCGACCAACCACCTCGACGTCGAGGCGGTCGCCTGGCTCGCCGCGCACCTGGCCGCCCGGACCTCGGCTCTGGTCGTGGTGACCCACGACCGCTGGTTCCTCGACGAGGTCTGCCAGTACACCTGGGAGGTCCACGACGGCGAGGTGGACGCCTACGAGGGCGGGTACGCCGCGTTCGTGCTCGCCAAGGCGGAGCGGCAGCGGCAGGCGGCCTCCTCGGAGGTTCGCCGCCAGAACCTGGTCCGCAAGGAGCTCGCCTGGCTGCGCCGGGGCGCACCCGCGCGGACGTCCAAGCCGAAGTTCCGGATCGATGCCGCCAACCAGCTGATCGAGGACGTGCCGGCACCGCGCGACCGCTTCGAGCTGCAGCGCTTCGCCACCCAGCGGCTCGGCAAGGACGTGATCGATGTCGAGGACGTCGACCTGTTCCGCGGCGAGCGTCAGCTGCTCTCGCACGCCACCTGGCGGATCGGTCCGGGCGACCGGATCGGCATCGTCGGCGTGAACGGCGCCGGCAAGACCTCGGTGCTCTCGCTGCTCGACGGCTCGCTGCCGCCGGCGGTCGGCAAGGTCAAGCACGGCCGCACGATCGCGCTGCAGCACCTGACCCAGCAGCTCGACGACCTCGACCCGGAGGCGCGGGTGCTGCCCACGGTCGAGTCCATCAGGCGGGTGTCGAAGACGTTGGACGGCCAGGAGCTGTCGGCAACCTCGATGCTCGAGCGGTTCGGGTTCACCGGCGACAAGCTCGTTACCCGCATCGGTGACCTCTCCGGTGGCGAACGGCGCCGCTTCCAGCTGCTGCGGCTGCTGCTGACCGAGCCGAACGTGCTGCTGCTCGACGAGCCGACCAACGACCTCGACATCGAGACGCTGACCGTGCTGGAGGACTTCCTCGACGGCTGGCCCGGCACGCTCATCGTGGTCTCGCACGACCGCTACTTCCTGGAGCGGGTCACCGACTCGATCTGGGCGCTGCTCGGCGACGGGCAGATCTCGATGCTGCCCCGCGGGGTCGACGAGTACCTGGAGCGACGCCTCCCCGTTCCGTCGAAGGGTCAGGAATCGCCGGTCGAGGGGTCACTTTCTGCGGCCTCGGCCGCCGGCGCTCCGTCGAAGGCCAAGGCCGGCTCCGCCGAGGAGCGGGAGGCCCGCAAGACGCTGGCGCGGATCGACAAGCGACTGGAGCGGATCGCGGCTCGTGAGGCGGAGCTCAACGCGGCCATCGCGGAGCACGCCGCTGACTACGCCAAGCTGGCCGACCTCAGCGCCGAGCTCGACGTACTCGCGGGGGAGAAGGTCGACCTGGAGCTGGAGTGGCTGGAGGCCGCGGAGATCCTCGGCTGAACTCGACCGCGGAAGGTGACCTCTCGACGTGTAGAAGGTGACCTCTCGAGCGGCGGAAGGTGACCTCTCGAGTCCTCAGCTGAACTGGACGAGCAGCTGACGCAACAGGTCCGCGAGCTGGTGCTGCTCGCTCTCGGAGAGCTCGGTGAGGAACGTCGCCTCGGCTTCCAACAACGCCTCGAATGCGCCGTCGACGGCTTGCTTGCCCTCCGGCGTCAGCCGCACGAGTACGCCGCGGCGGTCCTCGGGGTCGGGGTTGCGCTCCACGAAGCCCCGCGCCGCGAGCCGGTCCACCCGGTTGGTCATGGTGCCGCTGGTCACCAGCGTCTCGCGCAGCAGGCGGCCCGGCGAGAGCTCGTAGGGCATGCCGGCGCGACGCAGCGCGGCGAGCACGTCGAACTCCCAGGACTCGATGCCGTGCCGGGTGAACGCATCGCGGCGGGCCAGGTCGAGGTGGCGGGAGAGCCTGCCGAGACGGGAGAAGACGGCGACGGGGGACAGGTCGAGGTCGGGCCGCTCGCGGGCCCACTCCTCGGAAAGGTCGTCGACCTCGTCCCTCATGGGGCCGACGCTAGCAGACGGTCGAGATTCTCGACATCGAGAGAACTGCCGACCGCTGTCGGTCAGGACGGGGGTTCGGCGAGAGCCGCAGCGGGTTACCTGGACGTCATGACCGTCGAAGCAGGGCCGCCGAAGAACCCCGTCGTCCTCAACCGGGTGCGCCGGGCCCAGGGTCAGCTCGGCGGCGTCCAGCGGATGATGGAGGAGGGTCGGAGCCTGAGCGAGGTCGTCTCCCAGCTCAAGGCCGTCACGCGCGCGCTCGACAAGGCCGCCTTCACGCTGCTGGTCGAGGAGTTGCGCCGCAAGACCGCCGAGGGCGCGCCGCCGGAGGAGATGGAGGAGCTGGAGCGGGTCTTCCTCGCGTTGGCCTAACAAAGTTACTGGCAAGTAGGATCTGCGGCATGTCGCAGTCGCAGCTCTACAAGCTCTGGAACACCACCTCTGCCATCCCGGTCGTCGGCAAGCGGGTCTTCTCCTTCGCGTTCAGCCGCAAGGCGCCGTACTTCGGCTCGATCCACCCGCGGGTCGCCGAGCTGCGGCCGAACTACGCCGAGGTGGTGGTGCCCGACCGGCGCAGCAACCACAACCACATCGGCACCGTGCACGCGATCGCGGTCTGCAACGGCTTCGAGATGGCGATGGGCGCGCTGGCCGAGGTGACGATCCCGCGGGACAAGCGCTGGATCCCGATGGGCATGGATGTGCGGTACACCGCCAAGTCGACCAGCGACATCGTCTGCACCGCCGAGACCGACCAGCGGCAGTGGGACGAGGCCGACGGCGAGCTGCAGGTGCGCGTCAAGGGGACCCGCGACGACGGTGTCGTCGTCGCCGAGGGCGTTATCAAGCTGTGGGTGACGCCGAAGAAGAAGTAGCCCGGCGGCCCCCGCCGACGGTCGGTACGCCGCCTCGCAGACGCGGGGCGGTGTCCGAATTTACTGAACAAATCCCATGAACTCGCCAATCTCGATTAATATGATCCGGATTGAGGGGGCAAGGGTGCTGTCCTCCGCAGGGTGCGATCCTCCCTGCCCTCTCTTCGTGCATGCGTCGGTTCGGGCCGCGCACGACCCGAGAGAAGGACGCCGATGGCAGCTGAGCCGACCCAGGCGCTCGCCGTCGTACCCGAGCCCGGGCGTGCGACGCCGCCGAACACCGTGCGGCCGCTGGCCGACCGCCTCGAGGGCGGCGTCGCTCCGGTACCGCGCCGGATCGTCGCCCGGCACTCGCGCCAGGACCGGGTGTTCCTGGAGGGCGTGCGCGCGGTCGGCCTCCTGGTCCTGGTGATCGTCGGCTCCATCGGCCTCTTCCTGGGGCTGCAGGCCAAGCCGACCCTGAGTCACTACGGCTGGCGCTTCTTCACCGAGTCACGCTGGCTGCCCAGTCAGGACATCATCGGGATCCGGGCGGTGCTCGTCGGCACCGTCGAGGTCGCGGCCTGCGCCCTGGTGATCGCCTTCCCGCTGGCGTTCTTCACCGCCCTGTTCATCACCGACTGGGCGCCCGCTCGGCTGCGGGCCGCCCTGATCCGCGCGGTCGACCTGATGGCGGCGGTGCCGAGCATCGTCTTCGGCCTGTGGGTGCTCTTCTACATCCAGCCGCACGCGGCCGAGATCGCACACTGGCTGAGCAAGTACTTCGGCTGGATCCCGATCTTCAAGGTGCACACCGACGTCGACTACCCGATCTGGAACCAGTCGCCCGGCTACGCGGCGTACGCCGGCAGCGCGTTCATCGCCTCGATCGCGGTGGCCGCGATGGTCTTCCCGATGGCGACCTCGGTGATGCGCGAGGTCTTCGGCGAGGCGCCGGCCGGGGAGAAGGAGGCGGCGCTCGCGCTGGGAGCGACCCGCTGGGCGATGGTCCGAACGGTCGTGATCCCGTTCGGCCGCAGTGGCGTCATCGGCGGCACCATGCTCGCGCTCGGTCGCGCCTTGGGCGAGACCATCAGCGTGCTGCTGATCATCAACCAGGCCTTCCAGGTCAAGGTCAACGTCCTCGAGTCGGGTACGTCGACGATCTCGGCGCTGATCGCGACCAACTACGCCGAGGCCACGCCGGCACAGCTGTCCGCGCTGCTGACCTGCGGGTTCGTGCTGTTCTGCATGACCCTGCTGGTCAACACCGTCGCCGCGCAGGTGGTCAAGCGCAGCCGCAGCGGACAGGGGACCGAGCTGTGAGCGCCCTGGAGACACCGCGCCCGACCCGAGCACGTCACCGCGACGACGTCATGACCCTGGTGGGTGCGGCGCTGGCGGCGCTGGCCACCACCTGGGTGCTCTACGGCCAGGTGCTGCCGTTCAGCGGGACGGTCGGCTTCGTGGTCGCGGCGTACGTCGTCTTCATGCTGTTCTACGCCGGACTCACCGCCCTGACCCGGCCGTGGGCGGTGGTGGTCGACCGGCTGATGACCACGATCGTGGTGGCGGCGCCGGCGATCGTCGGCCTGGCGCTGGCCGACATGATCCTCACCACGGTCCTCAAGGGGCTCGAGGTGCTGGTGCACCCGAACTTCTACACCCACGACATGTCCGGTGTCCGGCCGACGGACCCCTACGACATGGGCGGCATCCTGCACGCCATCGTCGGCACCCTGATCGAGGTCGCCATCTCGGTCTCGATCGCGCTGCCGCTCGGTGTCATCGCCGCGGTCTACATGTCCGAGGTCGGCGGCCGGGGCGCCCGGGTGGTGCGCACGGTCGTGGAGGCGATGACGGCGCTGCCCTCGATCGTGGCGGGCCTGTTCATCTACTCGGTGCTGATCATCCGGCTGCACATGCAGCCCTCCGGGCTGGCGGCGAGCCTCGCGCTGGCGGTGATGGGGCTCCCGATCATGGCCCGCGCCAGCGACGTCGTGCTCCGGGTGGTGCCGGGCGGCCTGCGCGAGGCGTCGTACGCGCTGGGGGCCGGGCGCTGGCAGACGGTCTGGCGGGTGGTGCTGCCGACCGCGCGGCCTGGACTGGCGACCGCGCTGATCCTCGGCATCGCCCGGATGGTGGGGGAGACCTCGCCCCTGCTGCTCACCTCGGGCGCCACCAATTTCATGAATACCAACCCGCTGCACAACCCGATGACCTCGCTGCCGCTCTACGTGTTCACCGCGGTCAAGTCCGGCGAGCCCACCTTCGAGACGCGAGGGTACGCCGCCGCGACGGTGCTGCTCTTCCTGGTCCTGATCCTGTTCCTGCTCGCCCGTTTCGTCGCCAAGCAAAGGTCCCCCCGATGAGCCGCCGCCTCCGTGCCCTCGCCGCCGTCCTCGCCGTCGCCGTGATCGGGCTGACTGCGACGACCGGTGCAGCGAGCACAGCCACCGCCGCCGACGCCCCGGTCAGCCACGCGCCGATCAAGGGCTCCGGCTCGAGCTGGGCGTCGAACGCCATCGCGCAGTGGCAGGCAGACGTGGCCACCAACGGCGGCCTGCACGTCGACTTCAACCCCAACGGCGCCGCGCTCGGGCGCTCGGACTTCGCGCACAACCTGACCGACTTCGGCGTCTCGGACATCGGCTACCAGGGCACCGACCCGAGCACGGGTCAGCAGGACAGCGCGCTGGGGCGCGGCTATGCGTACTTGCCGATCGCCGCCGGCGGCACCGCGCTGCCCTACCACGTCGAGGTCGCCGGCAAGCTGGTGCGCAACCTGCGGCTCTCGGGGCAGACCGTGGCCCAGATCTTCACTGGCAAGATCACCAACTGGAACAACGCGGCGATCACCAAGGACAACAACGGGCACGCGCTGCCGTCCATCCCGATCATCCCGGTGGTGCACTCCGAGGGTGCCGGCGTCACCTACGAGTTCACCCGCTACCTGGCCAAGGAGTTCCCTGCCCTGTGGGGTGCCTGCAACGGCGGCAAGAAGGTCGCGACCGAGTACTTCCCGGTCAACTGCGGCGGCAACGGCGGGATGAAGGCGTTCTCCGGCTCCGACGGAGTGATGAACTTCCTCACCAGCAGCGGCGCCAACGGCGCGATCGCCATCGAGGAGTACTCCTATCCGCTCGGCAAGAATTATCCCTCGGCCAAGCTGCTCAACTCAGCCGGCTACTTCACGCTGCCCACCCAGTACAACGTCGCCGTTGCACTGACCAAGGCGCAGATCAACATGAACCCGAACTCGACCGACTACCTCACCCAGAACCTGGACGACGTCTACACGAATCCGGATCCGCGGACCTACCCGCTCTCGTCGTACGTCTACGCGATCATCCCGACCTCGGCGAACGACGCCAAGACCAACACCACGGCCGCCCGGCAGACCGTCGGCGACTTCCTCTACTACTCGATCTGTGCTGGTCAGTCGGAGATCGGCCCGATCGGCTACTCGTCGCTGCCGGTCAACCTCGTGCAGGCGGGCTTCACCCAGATCGCGAAGCTCAAGACGGCTGACCCCAAGGTCGTGCTGACCGACCGCAACGTGAGCACCTGCCACAACCCCACCTTCATCGCCGGCCACCCCGACCAGAACTACCTCGCCAAGATCGCCCCGCAGCCGGTCGCGTGCGACAAGAGTGGCGCCGGGCCCTGCACGGGCACCGAGGGCACGGCCAACTCCAACCCGGTCGGCGGCAAGGCGCCGGCGAACAACTCCTCGACCAAGGGCACCACCGCCGCCACCGGTACGCCGGGGAGCACCGGCTCGGCGGCCGCCGCCGGCGGGTCGGTGGCCGCTCCACCCTCGACCGGGGCGGTCGCGGCCGGGGACGCGGACCTGGGCGGCGCCGCCCCTGCGGCCGACGGGACCACGTCGGACGGCACCGTCGTACCGACGACCCTCGCCGCCGACGACCACGCCGGTCCGTCGCGACCGCTGACGGCACTGGTCATCCTGCTCTTCGTGCTGGGCCTGGTGGCACCGCCGATCGTGGTGCGGCTGCTGCGGAGCGCCCGATGAGGCGGCGCTGGTCGGTCCTGGCCGCTGTGGGAGCGGTGCTCGTCGCCACCGCCCTGATCGGCTTCGCCCTGGTGCCGAGTGCACAGGCGAGTGACACCGCGACCTTCACCAAGACCGTCAACCGGGTCTTCTACAACGCCGACGGCACGACGACGCCGGCCGACCCGGATCACCCCGACGGCTATCACGTCAAGGTCACCGTCTCCGCGACACAGAACCTGCGCGGCAACCAGCCGATCACCGTCTCTTGGAGCGGCGCTCATCCGACGGGTGGGATCGTCAACGACCCCAACTATGGCTACGACGGCTCGGAGCAGGAGTATCCCTTCGTCCTGATGGAGTGCCGAGGGACGGCAACGACGGTCAGGCCGGAGACATGCTGGACGCAGACCTCAGCCGAGCGCGTCCAGACCGCGGGCACCGTCACCAGCGCACCGGTGTGGCGGGCCGACGGTGCAGCGAAGTCGGCGGATCGCGCGGCCCAGGTCGACCAGCCGCCGGGCAACCGGCCCGCCACGTGCACCGTGCAGAGATTCGAGCGCTGGTTGCCGCTGGTCGCCGCGAGCGGCACGACGTATTACGGCGGTGGGGTGGGCTGTTACGACCTGGCTCCCGAGGGATCCGACGAGCCGACAACGGGCGTGCCCGACAACACCACGTACGGCATCACCGGCACCGACGGCAAGGGCACGGCCCAGTTCGCGGTGTGGACCGCTGATGAGAACGCCACCCTGGGGTGCTCTTCGACGGTGGCCTGCTCGCTCGTGGCGATCCCGGTCACCGGGGTCGACTGCGACCCCGACTTCACGCAGGTACAGCCTGGCGATCCGATCATCCCGACCGCCGCTCAGCAGGCGCGCTATGCGAGCACGTGCGAGAAGGCCGACTCCTACCAGCCGGGTCAGCGCGCCGACGGCTCCGGTGCCAACTTCAACCTGGCGACGTCGGGACGGCTGTGGTGGTCAGCGTCGAACTGGGCCAACCGGATCGTGGTACCGCTCAACTTCGCCGTCTCCGGCAGTACCTGCTCGCTGGTGAACAACGATGCGCCGCTGCTTGCCTACGGCTCGATCCTGATGACCGACATCGCGGCGCAGTGGCAGCCGACGTTCTGCACAACCAGTGGCTACCGGCCGTTCCTGCACGTGCAGGCGACGGATACCCAGGCGCGGAGCCTGGTGAGCGGCGACAACCCCGCCATCAAGGTGGGGTTGAGCTCGTTGCCGCCGGACGACGGCTTCGGCGCGCCCGTCGCGCAGGCGCCGGTGGCGATGACGGGGTTCGCGATCGCCTACAACATCGACGGGGCCGACGGTCAGCCGATAACGGACCTGAGGCTCAACGCGCGACTCCTGGCGAAGCTGCTGACCGAGTCCTACAACGGTGATCTTCAGGGCCGTACGGCGTACCCGACGCTGGCGGGCAACCCGCGCACGATCTTCGCCGATCCGGAGTTCCATGCGCTGAATCCCGGCGTGGACACCAGCATCCCCGGCGTCGCGAATGCGGCGGCGGCCCTCATCTCCCTGTCCAGCGATTCCGACATGCTGACCGCCCTGAGCAGCTACATCGCAGCCGACCCGGACGCCCGCAAGTGGCTCGACGGCGTGCCGGACCCGTGGGGGATGGTGGTCAACCCGCACTACCAGCTCGACCTGCCGGCCGGCCAGGACGCGAGCGATCCGCACCTGAGCCTGCCGGTCACCTCGTGGCCGCTGCTCGACGACTTCGCCCTCGACGGGACCGGGAGCAACGCCTGCGTGAAGGGGGTGCCCTATCTCGCCCAGATCGCACATCCGCTCTCTCAGATCTCCACGATCGAGGAGGACATCGAGTTCGCGTTGTCGAACAGCCAGACCACGTGCCAGACGATCACTGATGCCAACGACCCGAGCCAGCTGGTGCCCAAGACGGAGGGGCAGCAGCCGGTCGGTCACCGCTTCGTCATCGGAGTCGTGCCGCTGACGGCAGTCGACCGCTACGGTCTCCGGCCGGCAGCGCTCGAGACCAGTTCGAACGTCGGTCCTCAGACCAAGTTCACCGATGCCGCGGGCAAGACGTTCGCCTCCCCGGACACCGCCGGGCTCAAAGCGGCCGTGAAGCTGCTCTCCCCGGACACCGACGCGGGCGCTTGGACATTCGACTACAACGAGATCGATAGCCAGACCGGCGCCTACCCCGGTCTGATGCCGATCTATGCGGACGTTCCGACGTCGGGCCTGAGCAGCGACGACGCCGCCAGGGTCGCGCAGCTGCTCACCTTCGCGGCGGGCCGCGGCCAGACGCCCGGCACCGCGAACGGGCAGTTGGCGCCCGGCGCGCTGCCGTTGACCGCGGGCAACGGCCTCGGCACCGAGGCGGCCTACACCCTGTGCGTCGCCCGCCAGGTGAAGGCCCAGACGGGCGTAGTGCCACCGCTGACCGGCACCTGTCCCGCCGTACCGACGAAGGCGAAGCCGACCAAGAGCGCGTCCGCCTCTTCGAGCAGTACGCCGTCGAGCGTCGCCTCGACGCCGCCCGCCGGCAGTACCGGTGCTGTCGTGGCGCCGCCGGTGCCCTCGGCCGCTGCCTCCGCTCCGGCCCCGACCGAGGTGGCGACCACCTCGGCGGCCGTGAAGACGGTGGGCGCCTACTCCGGGCTCGGCCGGTGGGGCCTGCCGATCACACTCATCGTCGGGCTCCTCCTCCTGGTCGCTGGGCTGGCCCTGCGGTGGGGAGCCGAGGCGTGGGCGGCGGCGAAGGTCGTCGGGCCTCGGACGGGACCGTGGCTGAGCAGCACCTGGGCACGCTACGGCCCGGCTCGCGGCAGGAGGCGCGGATGAGCGCCCCGACGACCGACGCGAGCCAGCTCGCCGAGCCAGCCCGGACGACCGTCCGGGTCGAGCCGGTCGACGTCACCCCGCTGCCGCGTCCTGACGGCACCCAGCTGCGGCTCGGCCTCTCGCACGTGCTCTTCACGCTGGTCGGCCTGATCGCTTGGCTGTTCCTCTACGTCTACGTGCTCAGCGGGTTCAGCCAGGGCCATGTCCAGCAGCAGCTCTACGGGCAGCTGCGCGAGCAGCTCGCGGAGGGCACGGCTCCCACCGGCGCGCCGATCGCCGCGGGTGCGCCGGTGGCGCTGCTCGACGTACCGGCGCTCGGGCTGCATCACGTGGTCGTCGTCGAGGGCACCCGCCCCGCTCAGCTGCAGGACGGCCCGGGCCACAAGCTCGGTGGCGTCCTACCGGGGCAGGCGGGGGTCAGCACGCTGATGGGGCGTGCCGTCTCCCACGGCGCACCCTTCCGGCACCTGGGCTCGCTGAAGCCGGGCGCCGCCATCACCGTGACGACAGCTGAGGGCACCTTCGCCTACCGCGTCGACGACGTACGCACCAAGGGCGACCCGGTCCCGGCCGCTCCGGCGGCGGGCGTGGGCCGGCTGGTCCTGGTCTCCGCCGACAGCTCCGGCTGGCTGGCCCACCCCCAGACCGTGTACGTCGACGCGAGCCTGCAGGGTGCCGCCCAGCCGGCGAGTGACGTCTCCGCGTCCGACCCCGGCGGTGCGGCGATGGCCCGGGACACCAGCGCCGGCACGCTCGCCATCCTGGCGATCGCGCTCGAGCTGCTGGTCGGGGCGCTGGTCGCGTTCACCTGGGCGCGTCATCGCTGGTCCCGGTTGGGCGCCTGGATCGCCGGCGTGCCGGTGCTTCTCGCCGCGCTCTGGCTGGTCTCGATCGTGGCGTCGCGGCTGCTGCCCAACCTGATCTGAGGCGCTGAAACCGGCTCCGGCGCACCAATAGTCGTGAAAATGGACAAAGTCGCCTAAATCAATCATCAATAAGTTAGTGTTCGGGCCGTGGCCTCGCGCCACCTCGTTCCTCCGTCCTCGATCCTGGGGCCGGTCGTTGCTCCAGAAAGGCACATCCATGTCGAAGCGGCATGTGGCAGTCGGCGCCTCCCTGCTCGGGCTCGTGGCTGCTGGCGCCCTCTCCTTCGGGCAGGGCTCGGCAACGGCCGACATCGCCCCTCAGGCACAGGACGTCGTGGGCGTCGGGTCGGACGTGATCCAGAACTCGGTCGACTTCCTCGCCGACGGCTCACCGACCGGTCTGCCGGGCTTCAACTCGGCCGGCAACGTCAATCGGCTCTTCAACTTTGATGCCTCGGCCGACGCGAACGGCCGCAACGCCTTCACCGATCCGGGCCTGGGCGCCTCGGCTGCACTGAACCCCTCGGTCGTGCTGCGTGCGGGCACCTCGCCTGTGCTGCGGCCCAACGGCGGCGGCGCCGGCATCACCGCGCTGGAAAAGGACACCGCCGGCGCGATCGACTTCGCCCGTAGCCCCAACCTTCCGAAGGCGGCCGACCAGACGGCTGCCACCAACGCCCTCAGCACGAAGCTGTACACGATCCAGTTCGCGGACGACAAGCAGTACATCGCCACGGCGTCGACGACGAACGCTCCGACCGCAGGCCTCAACCCGGTGCAGCTGGCCGGGATCTACTGCTCGAACGCGGCGAACAACTACACCACCTGGGACCAGGTGGGCGGGACCGGTTCCGGCACCATCGTCGCCGAGCGGCCGCAGGACAGTGCCGGCGTGCTCAAGCAGTTCCAGGCCGTCCTCCAGACCGGCAACGGCGGCACCGCCTGCACCTGGAAGACGAGCGTCAAGGCCGTCCAGCAGAACGATCCGAGCACCGTGGCGGGCAACCCCGACGCGATCGTGCCTTTCCCGCAGAGCCGCTACAAGCTGCTCCAGCAGAACTACTTCCCCGACCCGGCCAACGCCGCCTACACCGGTAGCACCGCGAACGGCTCCAACGGGAAGACGACCACGCCGCTCAGCGCCGCCGGCATCACGCTCCAGGTGCCGGGTGCCAACGGTGTCGACGCCGGGGCCTACGTCGCGGACCTGCCCTTCTACCTGATCTTCCGCGAGTCGGCGATCGACTCCACCAAGGCATGGCAGCCGGGCAGCACGCTGAACTGGGTCAAGACGCTGTTCTACAACCCTGACTACGACCCGAGCGACGCCGCCGGTGCGCCGGCCCCGTGGATCGTCAGCGCCGCCGGCCAGCAGCTGCTCACCAGCCTGGGCCTGACGCCGTACTACCCGGGCGTCACCGCGAATGCCCTCAGCGCCACCCAGCCGGGCGAGGCGACCAAGGGCTGATCGGTCGACCCCGGGGGCACCCCGATCGACCTTGACGAACCGAGCCCGCGACGACAGACGAGAGGAGGAGACGATGACGATGACCGATGAGAAGATCGACCAGCCCCGACGGGCCACGCGGACGGGACACCGCGGCCCGCTGGTGACGGCGCGCCGAGGGCTGGTGGCGGGTGTGGTCATCGTCGTCCTTCTCGCCGTCGCCGGTTGGGCGGTCGCCCGTCACCACGGCGCGGTCGGGGCGGCGCCGTATAGGGATCCGGCGGCCGTCGGGGCGCTCACCCTGTGTCACAACGGCTCGGCCGTGACCTCAGGCAGCACCACCGACCGGCCGTTCGTGACGACGGTGGTGAGCAGCCAGGCCGCCACCGGCGGCTTGGCCACCGGCACCACCGCGACGCTCTACGCCTATCAGCCCCGCCAAGGAGTCGGTCCGGAGTCGTGGAGCGGGCTCCAGCTCGGCGCCGCGTCGAGCGTCACCGACGTCAAGGCGCCGGGCGCGATGCTCACCGGTACAGACACCACCTTGGCGCAGTTCGTGAACGCCTATCCCGCGCAGGATGGCGGCTGGGTCCAGCTGCGGGTCGTCCTGGGCGCTCCGGGTCAGGCGCCGCAGACGTCGTCGTACGCCGCGCTCGACCTCCACATCCACGGCTCCACCTGGACCGCCGCCGACCCCGGCACCGCCACCTGCCCGAGCTCCTGATCGCCAGCGATCCCACCGACACTGCAGTTTTGAGAGGACAACCATGAACAAGCGGGCCATCCGCGCCGGAGCGGTCACCGCCGTCGGCGCCGCCGCGCTCGTCGGCGCCGGGATCGTCGTCGTCTCGGCCTCGGGCGACACCACCGCGGCCCCCGACGCCAACCGGGTCGGCGCCATCAAGCTCCAGGTCGCCGGGAACACCGTCACGTCCGGTCACCTCACCGACGCGATCACCGCTGTCGGCGCCGCGAACGATGCCCTGACCGGCGCCAAGGCCGCCGTCTTCGGTTACGTCCACGCGGGCTACGCGTACGCCGGACCCACCACCTCGGCCGACCTGTCTGCCTACCAGCCGACGGCGGAAGGCACCTGGACCGGCGCCCAGCTCACCGCCGCGGTGGACAACGACGGCCTGAGCGTCCCGCTCGGCTCCAGCGTCACGCTGCAGCAGTTCCTGAGCGGCTACACGCCAGCCAGCGGCGGTCTGGTCGAGCTGCGGCTCAAGACGATCAGTCCCGGGTCGGCGATCTCGGCCGCCTACGACGCCGTCGACATCTACGTCGACACCGCCGCCGGCACGTGGAGCACCACCAGCACCGGTACGACGTCGCCGACCTCGCCCACAGGTGCACCTTCCACCACGGCCCCGAGCTCGCCGAGCACCACCGGCTCCTCGACCCCGACCAAGTCCGCGACCACCCCGCCGGTGGTGAAGAAGGTCGCCGCGACGGTGACCCTCAAGGTCGCGAAGAAGGTCAAGCGCACCAAGAAGGTGCCGGTGACGGTGAGCGTCAAGGCGAGCAAGACGCCCACCGGCACGGTGACGATCTTCGACGGCAACAAGAAGCTCGCCAGCGCGACGCTCAAGGCTGGCAAGGCCTCGGTCAAGCTGAAGAAGCTCAAGAAGGGCAAGCACAAGATCAAGGCGACCTACGCCGGCTCGACCACCGTCACGGCCGCGAGCAGCAAGACCATCACCGTCACCTCCAAGTGACGGTGCCCCAGACCGGCCGGCTGGTGGCGCAGCACCCGCGCCGCCAGCCGGCCATCCTCCCAGCACCGGAGACGACATGACCACACTCGTCGACGAGCAGGCCGCGACCGTCGCCGTACCGACGACGACCGGCACGGAGACGCGGCCGTCTGCGACCTCCGCGCTGAGCGCCGAGAACGTCTCGGCGTGGTTCGGCCGGCGCAAGGTGCTCGACCGGGTCTCCCTGGAGATGCCGGCCGGCCAGGTGACGGCGCTGATCGGGCCGTCGGGATGCGGCAAGTCGACCTTCCTCCGGATCCTCAACCGGATGCACGAGCTGGTGCCGTCGGCGTCGCTGGCGGGGGAGGTCCGGCTCGACGGCGAGGACATCTACGACCCGCACCGTCAGGTCATCGAGGCGCGCAAGGCGATCGGGATGGTCTTCCAGAAGCCCAACCCGTTCCCGGCGATGTCGATCCGGGACAACGTGTTGGCCGGGCTCTCGCTGACCGGTACGAAGGTGCAGCGGTCCACGCGCGGGCAGCTGGTGGAGGAATCGCTGAGTCGGGCCGGCCTGTGGAACGAGGTCAAGGACCGGCTGGACCAGCCAGGTGGCGCACTGTCGGGAGGTCAGCAGCAGCGGCTGTGCATCGCCCGCTCGCTCGCGGTCCGGCCTCAGGTGCTGCTGATGGACGAGCCCTGCTCCGCGCTGGACCCGACCTCGACGCGCGTGGTCGAGGAGACCATCAAGGAGATCGGCCACCAGGTGACGGTCGTGATCGTCACCCACAACATGCAGCAGGCCCGCCGGGTCTCGGACCGGTGCGCTTTCTTCCTGGCCGAGCACGGCCAACCCGGCGTGATCATCGAGCACGGCGAGACCGAGGCGATGTTCGAGGCGCCGCACGACCAGCGCACCTCGGACTACGTGCACGGCCACTTCGGCTGAGCAGGCCGAGCCGCCTGTCAGACTCGACCCATGCCGAGCTGGGACCCACAGCACTATCTCGCCTATGCCGATGAGCGCGGCCGTCCGTTCATCGACCTGCTCGCCCGGGTCGGCGCCACCGCGCCGCGCCGCGTCGTCGACCTCGGCTGCGGCCCCGGCAACATGACCCGACTCCTGGCCGAGCGCTGGCCGGCGGCCGAGGTGATCGGCGTGGACAGCTCGTCCGACATGATCGAGCGCGCGCGCACCGATCAGCCGGACCTGTCGTGGGTCCAGGCCGACGTGCGGGAGTGGCGCGAGCCTGCCGACGTACTGATCTCCAACGCGATGCTGCAGTGGGTGCCCGACCACCTCGACCTGCTGCCGGCGATCGCCGCACTGGCGACCGAGTGGCTGGCCTTCCAGGTGCCGGCCAACTTCGGCGAGCCCTCGCACACGATCCCGATCGAGCTCGCCGCCTCGGGGGAGTACGCCGAGCACACCGCCTCGGTCGAGCTGCCGGGATCGCACGCCGCGCTCGACTACCTCGACGTGCTGCGCGCCGACTTCGAGGTCGATGCCTGGACGACGACGTACCTGCACGTGCTCCGGGGTGCCGACGCGGTCTTCGACTGGGTCAGCGGGACCGGGATGCGGCCGATCCTGCAGGCGCTGCCCGCTGAGCTGCGTGAGCGCTTCGTGACCGAGGTCAAGGCGCGGCTGCGGGTCGCCTACCCGGCGAGCGACGGCGTGGTGGTGATGCCGTTCCAGCGGGTCTTCGTGGTGGGCCGCCGGCGCTAGCGGCTCAGCGGTCGGCCGGGCGCCTGCGAAGGGCCAGGGCGACGATCGCCGCCGATGCCGCGCCGAGCGCGATGCCGCTCAGTGTTGCCCGCGGCAACGGTCCGTCGGTGCGGTAGCCGGCGACCGCACGGCTGGCCTGGGCGGAGAGCACCGAGCCCTCGCTCTGGTGGGAGAGCAGCGAGCCACCGGACTGGTTCGAGCCCCACGAGGCCACCGACATCGATGATCCGAGCGAGAACGTCGAGGCGAACGACCCCACGCTGCCCAGCGAGGCGAAGGATCCCACGCTCGCGATCGAGAGCACCGAGCCGTGGGACCACAGGGAGAGGACCGAGTCGGTGGAGCCGATCGACCAGCGGGACCGGGTGCGGGACCTGGCGTTGGACCTGCTGCGGGGCATGGCTCCAGCCTCGCAGATTCCGGCGCCGCCCGCGCTCCGCCGTACGCTCTTTCCGTTATGGCTCGCACGTATGAGGTCCGCACCTACGGGTGCCAGATGAACGTCCACGACTCCGAGCGCCTCTCCGGGCTGCTGGAGGACGCGGGCTACCTGGCCGCACCCGATGGGCAGCAGGCGGACGTGGTCGTGTTCAACACCTGCGCGGTGCGCGAGAACGCCGACAACAAGCTCTACGGCAACCTGGGCCACCTCGCCTCGGTCAAGCGCGAGCACCCGGGCATGCAGATCGCCGTCGGCGGCTGCATGGCCCAGAAGGACCGCAGCACCGTGGTCGAGCGGGCACCGTGGGTAGACGTCGTCTTCGGCACCCACAACATCGGCTCGCTGCCGGTGCTGCTGGAGCGTGCGCGGGTCCAGGAGGAGGCTCAGGTGGAGATCCTCGAGTCGCTCGAGGTCTTCCCCTCCACGCTGCCCACCCGCCGCGAGTCGCCGTACGCCGCGTGGGTCTCGGTCAGCGTCGGCTGCAACAACACCTGCACCTTCTGCATCGTCCCCTCCCTGCGTGGCAAGGAGAAGGACCGCCGTCCCGGCGAGATCCTGGCCGAGATCGAGGCGCTGGTCGCCGAGGGCGTCTCGGAGGTCACCCTGCTCGGCCAGAACGTGAACGCGTACGGCGTCGAGTTCGGCGATCGCCAGGCGTTCTCCAAGCTGCTGCGCGCGTGCGGTGCGATCGAGGGCCTGGAGCGGGTGCGCTTCACCTCGCCGCACCCGGCCGAGTTCACCGACGACGTGATCGAGGCGATGGCCGAGACCGCCAACGTGATGCCCTCGCTGCACATGCCGCTGCAGTCCGGCTCCGACCGGATCCTGCGCTCGATGCGCCGCTCCTACCGCCGGGAGAAGTACCTGGGGATCATCGACCGGGTCCGCGCAGCCATCCCGCACGCCGCGATCACCACCGACATCATCGTCGGTTTCCCGGGCGAGACCGAGGACGACTTCCAGGCGACCATGGAGGTCGTCCGCCAGGCCCGCTTCTCCAGTGCCTTCACCTTCCAGTACTCCCCGCGCCCCGGCACGCCGGCGGCGACGATGGCGGACCAGATCGCGCCCGACGTGGTCAAGGACCGCTACCAGCGGCTGGTGGACCTGGTGAACGACCTGGCCTGGGAGGAGAACAAGACCCAGGTCGGCCGCACCGTCGAGCTGATGGTTGCCGAGGGCGAGGGCCGCAAGGACGGTGAGACCCGGCGGATGTCGGGTCGCGCACCGGACAACCGGCTGGTCCACTTCGCGGCCACCGATGCCCGTCCGGGCGACATGGTGACAGCGGAGGTCACCTACGCGGCGCCGCACCACCTGGTCGCTGACCGGGTCGTGTCGGTGCGGCGTACCCGTTCGGGCGACGCCTGGGAGGCGCGGCAGGGCCGTGCCGAGGAGACGCGCACCGTGGGCCTCGGGCTGCCGACCATCGGCGTCCCGGCGCCGCTCCCGGCCGCCCCTGCCTGCAGCTGATCCGGCGCCGCCGCGTCCGTACGCCGCCCCGCGCGGAGCTGTCCGCCCTTCGGCCCGTCGAGGCCGGACTTCGGCCTCCGGTGATAAAAAGTCCCAGTGAGTGAGGACGGAATGCCTGGGCGGCTGCTCGCCACGTTGGCGCTGCTGTGCGCGACGGCACCGATCTCCACCGACCTCTACCTGGCGTCGTTCCCGGAGATGACGCATGGGCTGCACACCGACGCCTCGATGGTGCAGCTGACCCTGACCGCCTTCCTGGTCGGCATCGGTGCCGGCCAGGTGCTCTGGGGCCCGGTCACCGATCACTTCGGGCGCTACCGGCCGATGATCGTCGGGGCGGTGGTCGCTCTGGTCGCCTCCGTGGCGGCGATGCTGGCGCCCGACGTCGGCGTGCTCATCGCCGCCCGGCTGATCCAGGCGTTCGCGGGCGGTGCGTGCGTCACCGCAGCCAGCGCGTCGGTAGCCGACCGGCTGAGCGGGTTCCCGCTGGCACGCACGGTCACCATGCTCGGCACGATCATCGGTGTGGCCCCGATCGTGGCGCCGGTCGCCGGCGGTGTGCTCGCTTCGACCATTCCGTGGCGCGGCATCCTGGCCGTCATCTGCGGCTTCACCCTGCTGCAGGTGGTGGTGATCCTGCTGGTGATCCGGGAGTCGTTGCCCGCCGATCGCCGCTCCGCGCGGATCCGCTACGGCCACCTCGGCACGCTGGTGCGCCGCCCCGCCTACATCGGGCACGCCGCCACCCAGGTCCTCGGCTTCGCCACCCTGATGACCTACGTGTCGTCCTCATCGTTCGTCTTCGAGCGCTACCTGGGCTTCTCCAGCTCGCGCTACGGGCTCTGCTTCGCGCTGAACTCCGTCGGCCTGATCGCGGCCAACTTCGTCTCCTCGCGGCTCGCGCGGCACCACGTCCACCCCGCCCGCACGGTCTCCCGCGCGCTGCCGGTCGCGGTCGTCGCCGTCCTGGTGCTGCTGATCGTCGTGCTCTCGCCGCTGCCCCGCACCCTGATGCTGGTCCCACTCTTCGTCGCGATCGCGGCGCTCGGCTTCGTCAGCGGCAACTCAGGCGCGCTCGCGGTGCAGCAGAGCCGCGACGTGGCGGGATCGGGCAGCGGCCTCGGGGGTGGCCTCATGTTCCTGGTCGCGGGCCTCGTCTCGCCGCTGGGCGGGATCGCCGGCGAGGACACCGCGGTGCCGCTGGCGGTGGTGATGACCTGCACCATCCTCGCCGCGAGTGCCGCCTTCGTCGCCGTACGTCGCTACGTCGCGCGCCACCCCGACCTGGAGCATGCCTTCCGGGTGGAGCGTCCGCAGCCGACGGCCGCCGCGGCGGGTGCCTCGCCCGCGCCGGCCGCGCGCAACCCTGCCCCCTAGCCGGCCAGCACCCACGCCGGCAGACGACACGGCGGGCCGCCCCTGCCGGAGCGACCCGCCGCATGGTGGCAAAGCGCCTCGGACCTAGTCGTCCAGGTCCAGCGCGTCCTTCGCCTTCTCCACGCCACCGGCGATCTTGTCGGTGTACTTGCCGTCGGTCTTGTCGTCGGCGAACTCGCCGGCCTTGTCCAGCGCGCCGGAGACCTGGTCCGCGTGGTCCTCGACCACGTCTTTGGCCTTGTCGAGTGCGTCATCGAGAAATCCCATGTGTTCCCCCAAGGTGTCAGGCGGCGGCCCGAGCGGCGCCGCGTCCGGCTGCCACACTAACCACATGTCTGCGACGCCCTCCAGCCCCTCTGGCGACGGTTCCCCGGGTGTTCCGCTGGTAGCGGTGGTGGGCGCGACGGCGGCCGGCAAGACAGCGCTCTCGCTCGACCTGGCGCAGCGGCTGGGCGGGGAGATCGTCAACACCGACGCGATGCAGCTCTACCGCGGCATGGACATCGGTACGGCGAAGGTGCCCCTCGCCGAGCGGCGCGGCATCCCGCACCACCTCATCGACGTACTGGACGTCTCGCACCCGGCCACCGTCGCCGAGTTCCAGGAGCGGGCACGTGCCGTGATCGGGCGTCTTCGGGCGGCCGGCACCGTGCCGGTGCTGGTCGGCGGCAGCGCGCTCTACACCCGGGCGCTGCTGGACCGCTTCGAGTTCCCCGGGACCGAGACGGCCGTGCGGGCGCGGTGGGAGCAGGAGCTGGAGCGGGTCGGCACGCGCGCCCTGCACGCCCGCCTGGCGGAGCTCGACCCGGTCTCGGCCGAGCGGATCGAGCCGGACAACGGCCGCCGCATCGTGCGCGCCCTGGAGGTCATCGAGATCACCGGCAAGCCCTTCAGCGCCCGTCTGCCGGTCCAGGAGTACGCCGACCCCCGCACCCTCCAGATCGGCGTCGACATCGACCGCGAGACCCTCGACGCCCGGATCGCGCAGCGGGTGGAGGAGATGTTCGAAGCGGGCTTCGTCGCGGAGGTGGCGGGGCTCCTGGAGCACGGCCTGCTGGAGAGCCGCACCGCGGCGATGGCGATCGGCTACCGCGAGGTCGCCGCGCACCTGGCCGGTGACCTCACCCTGGCCGAGGCCAAGCTCAAGACCGCGGTCAAGACCCGCCAGTTCGCCCGACGACAGGATGCGTGGTTCCGCAAGGACGCGCGGGTGGTCTGGGTGCGCTTCGACGATCCCGAGCAGGTCGAGAAAGCGGTGGCGGCCGCGCATAGGCTAGAGGCGTGACGCCCATCGAGACGGCCGAGGAGCTTCGGGCTCTGCTCGGCGTGCCCAACGAGCGCGCGGCGAACAAGGAGCGGACCCGGCTGCTCGACATCGACCGCGACTGGCTGGCCGCGAGCCCGTTCTGCGTGCTCGCGACGAGCGACGCCGAGGGGCGGTGCGACGCCAGCCCGAAGGGTGACCCCGCCGGCTCCCTGGTCCACGTCATCGACGAGACCACCATCGCGATCGCGGAGCGACCGGGCAACCGGCGTGCCGACGGCTACCTCAACGTCATCGCCAACCCGCACGTGGGCCTGCTCTTCCTCATCCCCGGCCGCACCGACACGCTGCGGATCAACGGCCGTGCCCGGCTGGTCAGGGACGCCGACTTCTTCGACGCGATGAGCGTGCGGGAGCGCCGGCCGGTGATGGCGCTGGTCGTGGAGATCGAGCAGGTCTTCTTCCACTGCGCGAAGGCGTTCCTGCGCAGCGGGCTGTGGGAGCACGAGTCCTGGGCGCCGCACGAGACCATCCCGCGTCGGGCCGTGATCGCCAAGCAGTTCGAGAACGCGCCCGGCACCCTCGAGGAGCTCGACAGCTACTACGGCGAGTCCTACTCCAAGGGGCTCTACTGATGGCCGCCTCGACCGGCCCTGCGAGCGACTACGGGTTCGTCAAGGGCCACGGCACCGAGAACGACTTCGTCCTGCTGCCGGACCCGGACGGCTCGGTGCACGGCCCGCTGAGCGACGAGCGGGTGCGGGCGCTGTGCGACCGCCACGCCGGCATCGGCGGCGACGGCGTGCTGCGCGTCATCCGTACGGCGGCGTACGCGGCCGACTGGCCCGGAGCACCTGACTCCACGGTCGGTGGCGAGTGGTTCATGGACTACCGCAACGCCGACGGCTCGATCGCGGAGATGTGCGGCAACGGCACCCGCGTCTTCGCCGCCTACCTGCGGGCCCAGCTCGGCGTCGGCGAGGAGATCGTCGTCGCGACCCGGGCCGGCGACAAGAGGCTGACCTTCGACGGCGAGCTGTGGACCGTCGACCTGGGGGAGCCGCGGCTGCAGGGCTGGTCCGAGGTCTCGGTCGGCGACCAGTCCTGGAAGGCGCGGCACGTCGACATGGGCAACCCGCACGCGGTGGCGCTGGTCGAGGTGCCCGTCGCCGGGCTGGACCTCAGCCAGCAGCCGGGGTTCGACGCCGCGACGTACCCGCGTGGCGTCAACGTCGAGCTGGTCGAGCGCGCCGGCGAGGCCCACCTCCGGATGCGGGTGCACGAGCGCGGCGTGGGGGAGACCCGGTCGTGCGGCACCGGCATCGGCGCGACGGCGGTCGCGACGATGGAGGCCGATGGCCACGTGGCGGACGGAGCGACGTACGTCGTCGACGTGCCGGGTGGTCGGCTGACCGTCACCTGGACCGCCGCGAACCGGGTGCTGCTGACCGGCCCCGCCGTGCTGGTGGCCAGCGGCACCACCAACCTCTGAGCAGGCCCACGGGCCGGCCGCAGGCTGTGACGTGCCCCTCACGGGCGACACTGGTGTGACGGCTAGAGTCCGGCCATGGATCTCACCAACAGCACTGCCATCGTCACCGGCGGGGCGAGCGGCATCGGCGCGGCCTGCGTGCGCCAGCTCGCGGCCCGCGGCGCCACCGTCGTGATCGCCGACCTGCAGGCCGACAAGGGCGAGGCCCTGGCCGAGGAGGTCAAGGGGATCTTCGTGCAGGTCGACGTCACCCACACCGAGCAGATCACCACCGCCGTCGAGCAGGCCGCCTCGATCGCCCCGCTGCGGGCGTGCGTGAACTCCGCCGGCATCGGCTGGGCGCAGCGCACCATCGGCAAGGACGGCCTGCTGGAATCGGCGCACTCGCTGGAGGCCTTCTCCAAGGTCGTCGCCATCAACCTGATCGGCACCTTCGACATGACCCGCCAGGCCGCCACGGTGATGAGCCGCAACGAGCCCGACGAGAAGGGCCAGCGCGGCGCGATCGTCAACATGGCGTCGGTCGCCGCCTTCGACGGCCAGATCGGTCAGGCCTCCTACTCCGCGTCCAAGGGCGGGGTGGTCGGGATGACCCTGCCCATCGCGCGTGACCTGGCCGCCGCCGGCATCCGGCTCAACACCGTCGCCCCGGGCCTGATCGACACCCCGATCTACGACGGATTCCCGAACCCGGACGAGTTCAAGGCCAACCTCGGCCAGAACGTGCTCTTCCCCAAGCGCCTGGGCAGCGCCGACGAGCTCGCCTCGATGGTGCTCGAGCTGCTGACCAACGACTACATGAACGCCGAGGTCGTGCGGGTCGACGGCGGTATCCGGATGCCTCCCAAGTAACGCCGAGTCGGTCGAAATGGCCGCCGAGTCCGCACCAGAAGTGCAGATTCGGCGGCCATTTGTGCAAACTCGGGGGAAAGTCGTTGGCGTACCGCCGTACCCTTGATCTTGTATGACGAACGCACATGACTTCAGCCTCGCGAACGAGCTCGACGAGACCACCGACTGGGACGAGCCCGGCGAGCCCGACGAGTTCTCGTCCGGCTACGCCGACGACGAGGATCCCGAAGAGCAGACCGTCGGCGCGATGGAGCTCGCCGAGCGGCACGCCCTGCGCCGCGTGGCGAGCCTGCGCACCGAGCTCGAGGACATCACCGAGGTCGAGTACCGCCAGCTGCGGCTGGAGCGGGTCGTCCTGGTGGGTGTCTGGACCGAGGGCACCATCGAGGACGCCGAGAACAGCCTCGCCGAGCTGGCGCTGCTGGCCGAGACCGCCGGTTCGGAGGTGCTCGAGGCGATCTACCAGCGTCGGCAGTCGCCGGATCCGGCGACGTACGTCGGGCGCGGCAAGGTGGAGGCGATCGGCGAGATCGTCGCGGCCACCGGCGCCGACACCGTCGTCTGCGACGGCGAGCTCGCGCCCAGCCAGCTGCGCAACCTGGAGGACCGGCTCAAGGTCAAGGTGGTCGACCGGACCGCACTGATCCTCGACATCTTCGCCCAGCACGCGAAGTCCAAGGAGGGCCAGGCCCAGGTCGAGCTGGCCCAGCTCAGCTACATGAAGCAGCGCCTGCGCGGCTGGGGTGGCAACCTCTCCCGCCAGGTCGGCGGCCGGGCCGCCAACGGCGTCGGCATCGGCGGCCGTGGCCCCGGTGAGACCAAGATCGAGACCGATCGGCGCCGGATCAACGACAAGATCGCCAAGCTCCGCCGCGAGCTCAGGGAGATGAAGGGCACCCGCGACACCAAGCGGGCCACCCGACAGCGCAACCAGATCCCCGCGGTGGCGATCGCCGGCTACACCAACGCCGGCAAGTCCTCGCTGCTCAACCGGCTCACCGACGCCGGCGTGCTGGTCGAGGACGCGCTCTTCGCCACCCTCGACCCGACCACGCGGCGTACGACGACGGCCGACGGTCGGGTCTACACGATGTCCGACACCGTCGGCTTCGTCCGGCACCTGCCGCACCAGCTCATCGAGGCGTTCCGCTCGACGCTGGAGGAGGTCGCCGACGCGGACCTGATCCTGCACGTCGTGGACGGCTCGCACCCCGACCCCGAGGGCCAGCTGAGCGCGGTGCGCGAGGTCTTCGCCGAGATCGGCGCGGCCCAGGTCCCCGAGCTGGTGGTGATCAACAAGGCCGACGCCGCCGACCCGCTGGTGCTCCAGCGGCTTCAGCGCGCCGAGCCGCACTCGGTGGTGGTCTCCGCCAAGACCGGTCTGGGCATCGCCGATGCGGTGCAGGCAGTCGAGGCGGACCTGCCGCGTCCGGGGACGGCCTTCCACGTGCTGCTGCCCTACGAGCGCGGCGACCTGGTCAACCGCGTCCACCAGCAGGGCGAGATCGACCGGCTCGAGCACACCGCCGACGGCACCGAGATCACCGGCCGCGTCAACGCGGACCTGGCCGGCGAGCTGGCGCCGTACGGGATCTGATCCCAGCCTGATCACGACTCCCCGATTCTGCTGCGCGGAGCCGGTCGGCGACGCATCATGAGATGGTGACACTGCTGGTCCTGGGGCGGTCCCGCCGCTTCTATCTGCTGCTCGCCCTCGTCGTCGCGCTGATGATCGGCGCCGTTGTCGAAGGCGTCGCCTGGCACGACCGCGCCGACGCGGACGCGGTGCTCCATGCCCGCTGCCTGCGCTTCAGCCACGACCAGCACTGGCGCGCGGCGCGCCCGACCGGCAGCGGGCGCAAGGTCGTCGTGATCGGCGACTCGTGGTCGGCCGGGTTCGGTCTGGCGAACCCCGACCGATCCTGGCCGGCGCGGTTGGCGGGTCGGGTCGACGTCGACGGCTTCCCCGGCTCCGGGTTCAGCGAGCACGCGTCGGGCTGCCATCTGGTGTCCTACGCCGACCGCGCGCGTGCCGACGTGAGCCACGGTGCTGCGCTCGTCGTGGTCGAGGGCGGCCTGAACGACTTCGACCAGCGGTCGAGCGACATCACCGCCGGCTTCGATCGGCTGATGGCCGATCTGCGGGGCGAGCACGTGATCGTGGTCGGTCCGGCGATGGCGCCCAGCCGCGCGGCGGAGGTGCCGCGGGTGGATCGGCTGCTCGCCGGACTGTGCGCCAAACGGCACGTGCCGTACTACTCCACGGTGAGGCTCCGGTTGGCCTACCAGCGCGACCGGCTGCACCCGACGCAGGCGGGTACGGACGCGTTCGGGGCCGCAGTCGCGGCGTTCGTCGCACAGCAGCGGGCCTGAGGGTCGAGGCTCGCGGGCGCTCGGTCCCCGTCATCGTGGTGCGCTTCAGTCGGTGGGGCGCTCCCAGGGCGCCTGGTCGCCCATCTTCTTGTAGTACTTCGCCAAGTGGCCCTTGACCCGGTCGATGTCCTTCTCCGGGAGGTCGACGCCGCCGCGGGCTCCGTCCATGACGTTGCCCGCCGCCATCACGCCGCGGGGCACCGCGACCAGCTTGCCGTCCACCACGTCGGCGATCAGCAGCTTGTAGGCGGTGAAGTTCTGCTTGTTCTCCGCGTCGTACCAGACATGGGCGTCGCGGTAACGCTCGTTCGGCTCGTCCTCGGCCTTCGCCCAGGCACGCACCCGCTTCTCCGCGGCCGCGCCGTCCCATCGCCGGTCGCGGTCCGCGAGCGGCAGATCGCCGTACGCCGTGACGGCCATCGCGTTCTCCTCTCTCCGAACCTCCCCCACCGGGGGTGATGACGCGACAGGTACCCGATCAGACAAGATGGACCCATGGACCAGCGCACTCTCGGAAGCACCGGCAAGGACGTCTCCGTCGTCGGACTCGGCACCTGGCAGCTCGGCGCGGACTGGGGTGAGGTCAGCGAGGCCGACGCCCAGGCCGTGCTCGAGGCGAGTGTCGCCTCGGGAGTCACCTTCTTCGACACGGCCGACGTGTACGGCGACGGCCGCAGCGAGCAGATCATCGGCGAGTACCTGCGCACCAGCGGCGCACCGGTGACCGTGGCCACCAAGATGGGCCGCCGCCTCGACCAGGTGCCGCAGAATTACACCCTGGCGAACTTCCGCTCCTGGACCGACCGCTCCCGGCGCAACCTCGGCGTGGACACCCTCGACCTCGTGCAGCTGCACTGCCCACCGTCGGCGACCGTCGCGGACGAGGCGACCTACGACGCGCTGCGCACGCTGGTCGACGACGGCGCGATCGCGGCGTACGGCGTCAGCGTCGAGACCTGCGACCAGGCCCTGGCGGCGATCGAGCACGGCGCGGCCAGTGTCCAGATCATCCTCAACGCCTTCCGGCTCAAGCCGCTGGACGAGGTGCTGCCGGCCGCCCTGGCGAAGGGCGTGGGCATCATCGTCCGGGTGCCGCTGGCCAGCGGGCTGCTGTCGGGCCGTTACAGCAACGAGACCGTGTTCGCCTACAACGACCACCGCAGCTACAACCGACGCGGGGAGGCGTTCGACGTCGGCGAGACGTTCTCCGGGGTCGACTACGAGACCGGGCTGCAGGCCGCGAAGGAGTTCGCCGCGCTGGCCACCGAGCACGGCCCCGACGGCGCCACGCCGGCCCAGGTGGCCATCGCCTGGGTCGCCCAGCAGCCGGGCGTCACCACGGTGATCCCCGGTGCTCGCAACGTCGACCAGGCCCGCGCGAACGCCGCGGCCGGCGCACTTCCCGCTCTCAGCGAGGACCTGCTGGCCGGCGTGCAGCGGATCTACGACGACCACCTGCGGGCAGCCATCCACCCGCGCTGGTGAGCGCGCCGTGCCCATCGAGCCGCACGGCGTGCCCCGGCGTAGGGGGCGTGGCGGCGTAGGGCGGCGCCGGCTGCTGCTGTGGCCCGGCGTCGCGCTGATCGCGGTCGGGCTCTCGCTGCTGGGCTACGTGGCGTGGGAGTTCTGGGGCACGACGTGGGTCAGCCACCGGCACCGCGACGAGGCGGTCGGCCAGCTGCGGCAGGCCTGGCGCGACGGCGACGGGTCGGTGCGCACCAGCTGGGGTGACGCGACCGCCATCATCCGGATCCCGCGCTTCGGCTCCTCCTACGCGGTGCCGGTCCTGGAAGGCACCTCGGATGCGGTGCTGGCTACCGGCTTCGGGCACTACAGCGGGACCGCCGGCCCTGGCGAGGTCGGCAACTACGCGCTGGCCGCCCACCGGATCACCCACGGCCAGCCGCTACGGCGGATGCCGGACCTCAAGGCCGGCGACGCGATCATCGTGGAGACGAGAGCCGTGACCTACACCTACCGGCTCACCAACGACGGCAACGCCCTGGTGGTGCCGTTCACCTCGACCTGGGTGACGGCGCCGCTGCCGACCAACCCCGACGGCGGGGTGGAGCCGGCGCAGCAACCCGGGCAGCGACTGATCACTCTCACCACCTGCAGCGAGCTCTTCCACACCGA
>NZ_KB822582.1:0-18042 GCF_000364605.1 Nocardioides sp. Iso805N
AGCCGCGTCAGTGCCAGCAGCGCGGCGGCTTTGTCGGTGGTGGAGAGGAAGATCGGATTCGCATCGACCGCCTGACTCAGGGCGGCATCGATCGCAGAAACGGTCGCCTGGATCTGATGCATGGTCACCACCCGAGAGAGAATCGTGTCGAACACGTATTCGAATTCTATCTGCTCAGATTGACCTGGACAACCCTCTTTGCTGACCGCATCGGGTGAATTCTTCGCCGTACCCGATCACACGCCTGGTGGCCCGACGCGACGTCAGCGAAGCCACCCCACCCAGCCAAGACACGTGACCACGCTGGGACTGGCCCACGCTTCTCGTTTGTCTCTGGCCGCCCCGCCAACCGCAGCGTCTCGACAAGGCTCGACGGGGCGGGCGCCTCGACAGGCTCGGCGGACGTCGCTCGCCGTACGCGGGCCCGACCCGCAGAAACTGACCCCTCAACCCGCAGAAAGTGACCTCTCGGCATCAAGGAGTCGCGGTGCCGCTCGGACCGGCGCTGGTCGTGGGACTTGCCGACGAGCTCGCGGACGCACTCGCGGAGGCGCTCGGAGAGGCTGAGGCACTCGGCGTCGGGGTGGGTTTCGGGGTGAGAGTGAGCGGCAGGTCCTGACCGCTCGCCGGGTCCGTGCTGTCGTCGAGCGTGAGGGTGGAGCTGACGTCGTCGTAGCCCGCCTTCGAGACAGTGATCGTCCAGGTTCCCGGTGCCAGGTGGAGGGAGTAGGTGCCGTCGCCGCCGTCGGTGGTGAGGTCCTTGTTCTGGTAGGCGGAGACCCCGTTGGCGTCGGTCGCGGTGACGGTGCCGTCCTTGCCGTTGGTCACGTCGAGCGCGACCGTCTGCTTGAGCTGGGTCAACGTCAAGGTGGCCGTCGTGGCCGCCGTCGCGAGGGTCGTCGTCGCCGTCTTCCACCAGGCCTTGCTGGCACCGTTCGCAGCTGCGGTCACACTCCACGACGAGCCGTCGAGCCAGAACGTGGTGACGGTGCCGATGTTGGCGTCGAAGTCGGTCGCCGTCGTGCCGCCCTGGGCGAGTGTGACATGTGCGGTGCTGGGGGTGGAAGTTCCGGCCCAGGCGCTGCCGAGCGCCGTGCTGACGGCCACGCTGTGCTCAGTCAGGTTGTTGGTAGCGCTCGCCGGGGTGTTCGCCGTACCCGAGACGAGCACGGTCCCGGCCCCACATGTCAGGTTCGGGTCCTCGCTCTGAGCGGCGGTGGTGGCGACCGTGCCGAAGTGGTTGGTCGGAAGCGTCCACGTGATCGTCCAGCAGCCGAACGGGACCTGGCTGAACGACGCGGTGGCGCCGGTGCCGGACGGAGACCATGTCAGTCCGGCGTTGCGGCCGGTGCCGGTCAGCGTCACCTTGGCGCCGCTCAGATTGTCGGTGGAGTCACTCGGCTTGAGCTTCACCGTCGCCGTCTGGGTGATCACCGGCAGCGTCACGGTCACGCCGGTCCACGGCACGTTCAGGTAGTGCACGGTGTAGGAAGCGGTGGCGGTGGGCGTGAAGCCGTACGCCGAGGCCCACACGGTGTAGGTGCCGTTCGGGACGTTCTGCAGGCTGTAGGCGCCGGTGCTGTCGGCTGTCGTGCTCAGTGAGGCCTTGTCGGTGCCCTTGGCCGGCGTGCACAGCGTGGTGGCGGCGGCCGGACAAAGCACCACGGCGGCCTTGCCGATGGTCGTGCCGTTGGTGTCGGCGACGGTGCCGCTCAGCGAGCTGGCTCCGAGGGTGACGGGAATGATGAAGGCCTGGGAAGCGTGCTTTCCGTCGGCGTTGTCCACCACCGGCAGTGTGCCGTTGGCCGTCAGGATGGAGTCGCCGGTGACGCTGTAGGAGTAGGTCCCCGGGATCACGTTGCTGAAGGTGTACACGCCGCCCGCGACGGTCGGTGCGGGCAGGCCGACACCGTGGCTGTCCGTCAGGACGATGGTGGCGTCGGCGGTCTTGGCGCCGAGCTGGTCGGGCAGGGTGACGGTGACCGTGACGGCGTTCTGCCGCAGGGACAGCGCCGCGGACGCGCCGGAGTCGTCGACGACCTTGACGTAGGCGACGCCGCTGCCCTCGTTGGTCCAGCCGGCCTCGGTGACCACGATCTTGTAGACGCCGGTCTTGAGCTCGGTGGTCGCGTTGCCGGCCACGCTGAAGGTGCCCTTGTCGCTGACGGTGGTGGTGAACGTGGGCGTGTCCAGGGTGGCGCAGCCGGTCGCATCGGTGGTGCTGCCGGTGCAGTGCAAGATCGTCACGTCGGCGCCGGTCAGCGCCTGCGTGTACGTGTCGCCGGTCACCGAGGTCAGCCCGGTGGCCGTGCCCGAGATCTTCGGACCCGCGGTCAGGACAGCCGTGCAGCTGGGCGTCCCGCCGGCCGTCAGGGTGATCGTGGTGGTCGCCGCGCCGTCGCAGGTCAGCGGCAGCTTGCCGCCGCTGCCGGCGGTGCCGAAGTGGTAGCCCGCCGCGTTGATCCCGACGGTGTAGCGGGCGGCGTCGGTGTCCGGGGCCAGGTCGGCGAAGGTCACCGTGCCGGCACTGCCTCCGGCTGTCTGGGAGACCGGGGAGCCGTCGGCGTCGTACAGCGTGTAGGTCGCGCCGGTGATCGGCGTGGTGCCGTCGACCATGGTCGCGCCGATGGTCAGCGAGGCGTTCTGCCGCAGGACCAGGTCCTTGGTCCAGTGGCAGCTCGCGTTGGTGCTGACGCCGTCGGCGACGTCGCACTCGAGCGTGCCGGTGGCGGGCTGGTAGCCGGGCGCGGTCGCGGTGATCGTGTAGGTGCCGGGCTGGGCCAGGCCTGGTTTCTGCACGCCGTCGACCGACAGCGCCTTGTCGGTCCAGCCGAGGATCCCTGTGCCGGGGGTCGCGCCTGCGCTCGTGTCGGCGCTGGCGGAGATGCTGATCCCGCTCGTGCTCATCCCCGGTGCGCTGACCCCGAAGGTGATCGCGCTCCACGGGTTGGCCGAGGCCGGTTTGACGCTCATGCTGGCGCCGAAGGTCACGGGCAGCGGGTCGAGGGTGAAGTTGTTGCTGGCGCCGCCGGTGAGCAACGACTGGTTGGTGAGCGTCTTGGACTGGTAGCCCGTTGCGGTGATCGACACGGTGGCGGCGGTGGAGACGAACGTCTTGCTGACCAGAGCGGTCCCGGTCAGGGCGGTGCCGCAGGGCGAGGGCGGCACGGTCTTGTCGTCGGCCTGGATCCCGAAGCAGCCGGTGGAGTCCGTGATCGGCTTCGCGTCACCCCGTACGGCGGAGGTCCCGTTGTAGCTGATCGGCGCGGTCACGAGCACCGTCGCCCCGCCGACCGGCTTGCTCTTGCCGTCGAAGGTGGTGCTCACCTTGCCGACGATCGACCCGACCGCGTTGGTCAGCGGGAGCGTGGCGATGGTGTCGTGGTTGAGCGAGATCGAGGTGGTGATCGAGCCGGAGTACTGGGTGTCGGTCTCGTCGGTCGCGCTCAGCGAGTAGTCGCCGGCGGCCAGGTGGGTCAGGTCGATCTTGCCGCTCTTGTCCACGTCGTCGGTCACCTGGTGCGCGGTGTCGGGCGTCTTGTCGGCGTTGAGCGGGGTGATGGTGACGTGCGTGCCCGGCGTCGCCGCGACCAGGTCGCCGGTCGAGCCCGGCTTCATCACGGTGGCCTCGAGGTGGCCGAGCCGGTCCACGTTCGGGTCGTAGACCTGGGTCGCGCCGGCATCGAGGGAGAACGTCGCCGACGTGGACAGGAAGTCGTCGTCGCTGGGGATGACCTTGATCGTGTAGACACCGTGCTTGGGCAGCTGGAGGCTGTAGGCGCCGGTGCCGTCGACGTACGCGCAGACGGTGCCGGCCGTGCCGCCGGTGCCGTTGTAGGTCACCGGGGTGGCCTTGCACTGGGGGTCGCTCTGCGTGCAGGGGTTGCTGTACGTCGAGCCCTCCGGTACGGCGACGACACATGTCCTGCCGCTCGGGTTGGAGGTTGCACTGGTGCCGATCGTGCCCTGGACCGTGGGAGCGCGCAGCAGCTGGGCGACCGGCGCCGTCACGGTCGAGCCGAGCGGAACCTGGGCGGTGACGGTGGTGTTCTCGTAGCCGGGCGCGCTGACCCGCACGGTGTAGAGGCCCGGCCGCAGGCCGAGGGTGGAGCCGTCGTCGGCCTTGCCCGGCAGCTTGTACCGCTCGGTGGCGCCGAAGGGCACGGTGTACGTCGCACTGCCGCTGGTCTGGTCGGCCGCGGAGTCGGCCGTGACGGTGGCGTTCAGGCACAGGCCCGGGTCGGTGGAGGTGGTCACCGTGGTGGTGTCGCTGCCCGCCGTCGTGGTCGTCGTGGTGGAGGTCGCGGAGCCGGCCGGGGCCGAGGCCGGACAGGTGTTGATCGGCTGCCCGGTCGTGGCGTCGATCGCCGTGCCGAGGATCGCGCCCGTGGTCGGCAGTACGCCGCCGGTCTGCTTGGTCAGCGAGGGCGAGGCTGTCGTGACGTCGCCGGCGGTGACGTCCACGGTCAGGGTGCTGGCCTGGTAGGCGAAGAGCTGGGTGGTCAGCGTGTAGGTGCCGGGGGTGACGCCGGTGATCTGGAACGACCCGGCCTGGTCGGTCGTCGTACCGCTGGTGCTGGTCGTCTTGTAGGCGTGGTCGGCGTTGAAGAGCACCAGCCCGGCGCTGGTCAGACCGGTGCCGGCAGCGTCGCTGACGATGCCCTCGACGATCCCGCTGGCCGAGGGCAGGGAGGCGTTGAGCGTGGCTGACCCCTGGCCCTTCTTCAGGTGCAGCTCGCTGGTCTGGGTCTGCAGGTCGGGGCCGCTCAGCGTGACCGTGTAGGTGCCGGGCGCCGGCAGCGCCGGCACGTGGTAGGTCCCGGCGAGCTGGTCCTGGGTGACAGTGGTGGCGGTGCGCACGGTGCCGGCGCCGTCGGTCACCGTCACGGTCGCGCCGCCGACACCCTTGACGACACCGTCCGAGCCGGTCGCGGAGACCTTGCCGCTCAGGGTGGCGACGCCGTTGCGCAGGTGCAGGTCGGCGGTGGCCGATCCGCCGGCGGAGAGGGTGACGTCGCGGGCCTCGGTGCTGTCGCCGTCCGCAGAGGCCGAGACGATGTAGCTGGCCGGGGTGGAGAGGCCGCTCACCGACCAGGCGCCGACGTGGCCCTTGGTGTTGCTGCTCGCGGTGATCGTGCTGGTGCCGTCGCTGATCGTGATGGCGGCACCGCCGACGGCCTTGCCGTCGGGACCCGTGACCACGCCGGACAGCTTGCCCTCGCCGGGCTGAAGGTCGACGTCGAGCGGCTTCTGCGCGGTGGCGGAGGAGGCGTCGACGACGTAGCTGCTGCTCTGGTAGCCGGGCTTGCTGAAGACCAGCAGGTAGTAGCCGGGCGCGCTGACCCGTGGGAAGGACCAGACGCCGTCGGCGCCGGTCACCGTGCCGCGCTGCTGCGGGACCTTGGTGACCTTGCGCAGCATGATCGTCTCGGAGGAGACCTTGCCGACGGAGGCCGTCAACGACACCGGTACGCCGACGGACTTGGTGTCGCCACCCTCGGCGTCCTCGTCGACCAGCGAGGTGGGTCGCAGCGATACGTGCACCCCGGCAGGGTCCGCTGCCTTGATGGTGCCGTTGAGCTGGACGCCCGAGCCCGACGAAGCGGGGGTGCCGCCGGAGGCCTTCGTGGCCGAGCCGCCGGAGCCGCTCCCAGCGCCACCGGACCCGCCGGACCCGCCTGAGCCGCCTGAGCCGCTGCCACCGCCACTGCCGGAGTCACCGGAGCTCGATCCCCCCGAGCCGGAGCCGGCCTGGGTGCTGACCACGTCGGACTTCGTGCCGAAGTGGTCGGTGAGCTTGGGCAGGAACGTGATGCCGGCGGCGATCCAGATCGCCAGGATGCCGACGACCGCGACGACCTTGAGCCACGTCGGCGGCACCAGCGGGCGCTGGGTGAGCTCGCCCTCGGCGTAGCGCGCCGCCTCGGTGCCGGTGGCGCCGATCCGCAGCACGTGCCGCATCCGCATCCCGATCAGCTGCGGGTGCCGCGCGGTGGCCCGGCCGCGGACCCGGACGACCGCGCCGGGTGCGACCTCGACGTCGTCCTGCTGCAGGGTGAGCCGGACCGAGCCGGTCGACTGTGGGGTCAGCCGGACCCGCGCGAGCGCGCCGCCGCTGTTGCGCAGCACCACCGCGAACCGCCGTGACCGCCACGCGCTGAGCGCCGGCGGGTCCATCTCCAAGGTGAGCTGGGCACGCGGGTTGACCACCAGCACGGTGTCGGCGATCCCGACCGGCGCTCCGGTGGCCAGGCCGCCGGCGTCGAGTGCCTGCACGCTGATCGCCAGCGGGTACTGCGCGGGCAGGGTGCCTGCGGCGGGGGTCAGGGTGAGCTGGACGACGTACGTCGCCCCGGGCGCGAGCAGCGGCGTGGTCACCGGGGCCGGCAGCCATGCGGAGTCGACGCCGAGGGCCAGCACGGACAGCTGTCGTGCCGAGGACGACGTGTTCGCCACGGTCACCTCGACGGCGAGCGGCACCCCGGCACCGGTGCGCACCAACGGTGCGACGGCGATGCCGGGGGCCGACTCGGTGGGCCGCTGCGACTCAGCCAAGGGTCTTCACCTTCACATTGAGCGCCTGACTGGCGGCCAGCTGGAGCGTGGTTGTTCCGGTCGGCGCGCTGCCCGACGTCGGCCGGACCTGGATCACATAGGTCTGCGGCGCGTCCACGTTGGTGAAGCTGAACGTGCCGTCGCTGCGCGTCGTGGTGGTGCGGTAGACCGTCGAGGGATAGGCATCGGCCTGGTAGAGCTCGACGACGTACCCGGGGCCGAGCGTCGCGCCGGAGGCGTTGACCACCGTTCCGGTGATGGAGGCGGCCGGCTCGAGCTTGGGGTTGTAGGCCGTGACATCGCCTGCGGCGAGCTTGACGATCGAGGAGGTCGGGGTGACGCCGCCGAGGCTGACGCTGACGGTGTAGGTGCCCGGCGGGATGTCCTCGATCCGGTACGCACCGGCCGAGCTCGCCGGCACCGACGCGGTGGTCACGGTGTAGCTCGACGTGCCGGAGGAGAGCTGCACCGTCGCTTCGCCGATCGCGGCGGCGCCGGAGCTGCCCTTCTGCTTGACCACGCCGTAGAGCACCGCCGTCGAGGGATGCAGCGCCACGCTGATCCCGCTGACGGTGATGCCCGGGCCGATCGAGGCCGGCGTGATGTTGCCGTCCGCGTCGAGTGACACCGAGAGGGTGTGGCTGGCCAGGTCGCTGCGCGCGAAGGTGACGGTGTAGGTCCCGGGCAGGGCCAGCCCGTCGACCCGCCACGTGCCGACGGCCTTGCCGGAGGACTGGCTGGCGGTCTGGATGGTCTGGCTGCCGTCCGTCACCAGTACGCCGACGCCAGCGGCGGGGTCGCCGCCGGAGCTGAGCGTGACAGCGCCCGACAGCGAGCCCGAGGAGCGGCCCAGTGTGAGGGAGACGCCCGTCAGGGTCTGACCGGCGGCGAGGCTCACGCTCATCGTCTGCGAGGCGTAGCCGTCGGCGGTCGCGACGATCGTGAACTGCGCCGGCGTCGGCAGGCTGCGCAGCACGAAGCTGCCCTTGCCGTTGGCTCCGTCGGCCTTGTCCAGCGAGATGGTGGTGACGGTGGTCTGCCCGGAGGTGGCCGTCAGGGTGACGTCGCCGAGCGGGCCGGCGGTCGAGCTGACAGTGCCGGAGATCAGGCCGTCGCCCTTGCGCAGGGTGATGTCGAGGTCGGTGCGGGTCTCGCCGGCGGAGACGTCGATCAGCTGCGTCGAGGTGGCGTAGCCGGGCTTGCTGACCTCGACCTCGTAGACGCTCGGCGAGGGCACGTTGTTGAGCGTGAAAGTCCCGTCAGCGCCGATCGGCACGGTGGTCACGATCGCGCCCGCGCTGGCGTCGCCGCCACCCTCGGCGCTGCCGTCGGTGCTGCCGGTGCCGGCGCTGGGCGGAGGTGTCAGCGAGGTGTCGTCGGTGGCCGCCCCGGCGCGCGCTGCGACGTACGCCGCGTGCGTCGCGGTCCTGGCCGAGACCCCGGAGCCGGTCGAGCCGGTCGATCCGGTCGACGAGCCGGTGGCGGCGGCGCCGGTGACACCACCGGTGCCGGTCGCGGCGGTGGAGGCGCTCCCGCCCGGCGTGCGCAGGGTGAGCGTCGCGTTGGAGACGTCGTCGCCCTTGACCGTGCCTGAGACGGTCGCAGGCACACCGCCGAGGGAGACGTCGAGGCCGCCGTGCTGCTGGTTGGCGGTGAGGGTGACGGTGGTGGCGTTGGAGGCCTCCAACGCCTGCGGGTACCACAGCTGCACGAAGCCGGCGCCGCGGAAGGTGAGCTTGTAGTCGCCCGCGGGGAGGTCGCCGACGGTGTAGGTGCCGTTGTCGCCGGTGGCGGTGGTGGCCAGGGGCGTGTTGGTGTCGGCCGCCGAGTAGACGGTGACCGCGACGCCGGGCACCGGGGTACCTGAGGTCAGCAGTCGCACGGTGCCGGCCACGCCCGAGGTGCCGCTGCTGCCGGAGCCGTCACCGGCCGAGGCGATCTGGAGGGCGAGGTCGCGGTCGGCGGCGGACTGGCCGACGATCTTGGAGAGGGCCAGCGTGATCACGACCGCGAAGACCGTCACCGCGATCAGGAGCCCGAGCAGCGAGAGCGAGCCCCGCCCGACCACCGGGCGCTGGATCAGGGTGGCGTTCGCGAGCGCCGGGGTGTCGCGTTCGGGGGTGAGGGCCAGCTGCTTCGACCGTCCGCGGGTGCGCTTGCGACGGCCCGGCTCGGGTGCGACCGGAGCATCGGTCGTCGCCGCAACACCCTTGGGGGCAGGCTTGGCGGCCGGCGCCGGCACCACGACCACCCGGCTGCCCTCGGGCGGGTCCAGGAAGAACGAGAGCGAGCGCACCGCGGGCTGGCCGAAGAACGGTTGCCGGGCCTTGACCTTCAGGTCGACCACGGCGTGCTCGCCGGGAGCGAGGACGAGCTCGGCGGGGGAGAAGACGTACTTCACCTTGCCCTCGGCGTCGGTCCCCGCGAGCCGGCCACGCGCCAGCGTGTTGCCGGTGTTGTCGACCAGCAGGGTGAACCGACCAGCCCGGCCGGTCTGCTGTGCCATCGGGTCGGCTCGGACCTGCAGCGCCGGAGCATCAGGTACGACGAGGACCACCTCGTTGATGCTGCTGTGCTCGGGCGGCGTCAGCTCGCGCAGCTGCACCGCGACCCGGCGCTCGCCGGCCGCGATGCCCTGGGGCACCGTCACCGCGATGGTGAGGGTGCGCGACTCCTCCGGGAAGAGCGAGAACGTCTGGTCGGTCGTCTCCACCCAGCCGGGGTCGGCGCCCAGGACACGCAGCGCGTAGCCGCCGATCACGTCACCGGTGTTGGTGACGGTGACCTCGAGCTGCTGCGGCGTACCGGGTGTGACGGTGAAGCGGCGCGGGGAGACGTCGACGATCATGCTCACTCGGCCGCCTGCAGCACGAGGTCTCGCCGTACGGTGCCGCTGGTGAGCGTGACCAGCGCGGTCTGCTGGCCGTAGCCGGCCGCGCGGACGGTGACGCTGTAGGTGCCGGGCTCCAGCGACGGGAACAGGTAGCCGCCCTTGGAGAGGGTGGCGTCGGGGTCGCTGGAGGCCGTCTGGGAGGTGTGCGTGCCGTCGGTGACCACGACCGTCGCGCCGGCGTACGTCTTCCCGTTCGGGGTGCTGACGGTGCCCCACAGCCTGACCAGCTGGGTCTTGAGCTGGGCGGTGACGGCAGCCGGTGCCTTGTCGGCCGACAGCGTGATCGGCACCGTCTCGGGCCGGTAGCCGTCGATGGTGAAGGTCAGCGTGTAGGAACCCGGCGCGACCAGGCCGCTGAGGGTGAAGGCGCCGACCGACCCGCTGGTCAGGGTGGTCGTCGAGGGTGCCTCCTCGACCCCGGTGCTGCTGCTGCCGCCGACGGTGACGGTCGCCCCGCCGATGCCCTTGCCGTTCGGGCCGAGCAGCGTGCCGCTGACCGAGCCGGTGCCGGCGGTGAGGGTGACGTTGGCGATGCCGTTCTCGCCGGCGCCGAGGTCGACGATCCGGGTCGCGGTGCCGTGGCCGGGAGCGGTGAAGGTGAGCACGTAGGTGCCGGGCGTGGGCAGGTTGTCGAAGGTGTAGGTGCCCACCGAGCCGACGGTCGGCGTGATCACCGAGACGTCCTGCCCGTCCACGGTCGTGCTGACGGTGACACCGCCGAGACCGGCCTTCGGCGTACCGGTGGAGACGGTGCCGGTCAGGTGGCCGGTGTGCGCGCTGAGCAGCACCGTCGGCTCCAGCCGCTGCTCCCCGCCGGTGACGGTCTCGGTCTGGGTGGTGACCTGGTAGCCCGGCGTGGTGAAGCTGAGCTCGTAGGTGCCGGGTGCCTTGAGGCCCGAGAGCGTGTAGGCGCCGCCGGCGTCGGTGGTGTCGGTGATCGGCTTCCCGGTGGCCTTGCCGCCGTCGAGCATCCGTGCTGTCACGGTCGTGGTCACGGCGGCGAGCGCATCGCCGCGGTCGACGTCGCCGGAGATCTGCGCCGGCGCGCCGCGAACCACCGCGTTGGTGCCGTTGACCTTGCCCTGCGCGGCGACCTGGATGCCGGTCGACCCCGCTGCCAGCTGCACCTGGTCGTGCCCGCCGGTGCCGCCTGTGTCGACTGCGTTGCTGGTGCCCGAGGTGCCGCCGGGGTTGGACGGCTCCCAGGTGGTGGCGAAGCCGTCGGCGCTGAACTTCAGCCAGTACGTCGCCGGGAAGAGTCCGGCCAGGGTGTACGAGCCGTCGCTCTGGGTCGCCGCGGAGCTCACCAGGACCGGGCCCTTGCGACCCATCCGGTAGGCCTGGACCAGGATCCGGCCGACCGCTGCGTCGTTGCTCTTCGCCGTCACCGTGCCCGAGATGCTGCCGCCGACGCTCGGCGAGACCAGGCCGGTCTTCGGCGTCGCTCCGGCGGGCGCCGAGCCGGCCCCGCCCTTCGCGCCGCTCCCGCTCTTGCCGTCACCGGTGGCAGCCGAGACCGGGAAGTACGACGCGGGTGCCGTCTTGGTGACCGGGTCGCCGGAGAAGACCTGGGTCAGGCCGAGCAGGAAGACACCCGCCCACAGCGCGATGATCGCGAGCAGGATCAGGGCGGTGAGCAGGCCACGGCTGATCAACGGCCGCTGCTTGAGGACGACCGTCGTCTGGTCGGTCAGCTCCGGCTCGGTCTCGGTCTCCTCCATCGCCGGGATGGTGTCGGCGCGACGGCCGACCAGGCCGATGGTGACGACCCGGTCCACCTCCGTCCCGGTGATCATCCGCGGGCCCTTGAGGCCGAGCATGACCGGCGTGACGGTGCCGGGGGCGGTGCGCATCGAGACCGGGTTGAACCGGCTGGCGCACTTGTCCGGCGAGGTGGCGCTGAGCATCACGTCGAGCGCGACGTTGCCGGTGTTCTCCACCGCCAGCACGTAGCGGGCGCCGCGTCGCGCGCGCACGAGCGAGGGCTGGCGGGAGAGTCGCAACCCGGGCTGGGCGGCGACGGAGAGCTCGAGGTCGAGGTGACGCCGCGTCGTACCGGAGACGTGGGAGATGACCTCGACGGTGACCGGGTGCAACCCGGCCGGCTGGCTTGCGGGCAGCTCGATGGTCAGGGTGATCTGGCCGTTCGCCCCGGGGAACAGCGGGAGCACCTCCGGCTCGGCCCGCACGAGGGCGGCGTCCAGCCCGACCACCCGGGCGGTGACGCCGTCGATGAGGTCGCCGGTGTTCACCACGTCGACGACGACGTCGACGCTCGCGCCGGGGTCGGCGATGAGGGTGCGGTGCTCGGTGGCTACGCGCATTGGTGCGCTCGGAACACGACAGACCTCCCGCGACCCGGTCTCTCGTCCGGTCGCAACCGGCAAAAGGTTACGGAGCGTGGTCCGGGGGCGCAGCGAAACAGGGAATTTCGCCGCCTGAGAATCCCATGAATATCCGCAATCGGCTGCGGCGCCTCCCGAAGGGGCGGAATGATCCCGGTCGTGTTCTTGCCGGAGGACAGACGACGTTGGGCCGCACGCGTTGCGACCCCGTTCGTGCTGTCCCCGCTCCTCGTCGGCTGCGGCTTCGGGCACGACGGCGGCGACGGCACATCGGTCTTCAAGGTCCAGGTCGGCGAGTGCTTCACCTCGCCCAGCGAGGTCAAGGCACAGATCAGCGACATCGACAAGGTGGCCTGCTCCAAGCCGCACGGCAAGGAGGCGTACGCCGCGGCCGTCTACACGCCGGCCACCGGCTCCGACGGCAAGGCCAGCAGCGACTTCCCGGGCAACGACGCGCTCGCCTCGTTCGCGCAGGGTGCGTGCGCCCAGCGGTTCACCTCCTACGTCGGGGTGAGCTACCTCGACTCCTCGCTGTTCTTCACCTACCTCGCCCCGTCGGCGCGCAGCTGGCAGGACGACGACCGGACGGTGCTCTGCTTCGTCACCACCGACGGCAAGCCGTTGACCGGCACGGTGAAGGGGAGCAAGCAATGAGCGCCCTGACCAGTGGCTTACTCACCGGACAGGGACGCTGATGGGCGGCCCGAACGTGGTCGGCACCGCGACGCTGACCTGCACCTGGGGTGCGGCACCCTCGACGATGTCGGTGCTGCCGACGGCGAAGGTGCTGATCGAGGGCCAGCCCGCCGCGACCATCATGGACGTGATGCCGATGGTGAACGTCCCGCCCTTCGGGATGTGCTCGAGCATGTCCAACCCCACTGTTGCCGCGGCCACCGCGGCGGCGCTCGGCGTGCTCACGCCGATGCCCTGCGTGCCGCTGCTGCCGGCACCGTGGACCCCAGGCTCGGCGACCACGTTGATCGGCGGCAAGCCTGCCCTGACCAACCCGGCCACCTGCAACTGCGCCTGGGGCGGAGTCATCACCGTCACGATGCCGGGGGCGGTGAAGACGATCACGAATTGAGAAGCGAGTTACACAGGCCGCTCCGGCCTGGACGACTGCGGGCTCGGCGCCGTCGTACGACCTGAATGCATCACCCCACCCTGATCAGTCACGTCTTACCTCTGGGAGCAACTGCATGCCTACCTACACCGCCCCGGGCGTCTACGTCGAAGAGGTCACCTCCTCGCAGAAGGTCCTGACCGCCGCGCCGACGGCGATCGCCGCCTTCGTCGGCTTCACCGCCACCGCCCCGACCGACGACCCCAACGACCCGCAGGGCCTGGCCCCGCGCCTGGTCACCAGCTGGACCCAGTTCGAGAACCTCTACGGCGGCTTCGCACCGGGTTGCATGCTGCCGCTGTCCGTCTACGGCTACTTCGCCAACGGCGGCTCGATCGCCTACATCTGCCGCGTGCCGAACACCGAGCCCGCCGGTGAGCCGGCCCGCCTGGCGCTGCCCGCCGCCGACCGCGCCCTGGGCCTGCCCGTCGCGGTCGAGAGCCTCGCGCCTGACGCCAACATCACCGTGGCCGTCAGCACCGACGACCCGGGTGAGGCCGATGGCGACGACGAGGGCCCCTCGACCTTCACCCTGACCGTCCTGGAGGGCGGCGAGCCGGTCGAGTCCTTCACCGGCCTCAGCTTCGCCAAGGGCGACTCCAATGTTGCGACCAAGGTGAACGCCACCTCCACCAAGATCAAGATCGACTTCGACCTGGCCAAGGACGCGGACATCGCCAGCCAGCTCGAGCTGCTCAAGCCGGGTCTGTACGACCTCGAGAAGGCGGCGCCGGTCCCGGTCGCCGTCACCGGCCGCAAGTTCGCCGGCTCCGAGTCGGCCCGTGCCGGCATCGGCGGTCTCGCCGTGGCCGAGGACGTCACCATGGTGGTCGTCCCCGACCTGGTCACCGCCGCCACCAAGGAGGACGGCACCATCGACCTCGGGCTGTGGAAGGCGGTCCAGACCGCGCTGATCAGCCACTGCGAGCAGAACGGCAACCGGATGGCCGTCCTCGACGCTCCTCCGGGGATGAACCCGCAGCAGATCAAGGAGTGGCGCTCCGAGGTCGCGATGTACGACTCGGCGTACGCGGCCCTCTACTACCCCTGGATCAAGGTCGAGAACCCGATCGGCGTCAACGGCGACAGCGAGATCCTGATCCCGCCGTCGGGCCACATCGCCGGCGTCTGGGCGCGCACCGACGAGACCCGCGGCGTGTGGAAGGCCCCGGCTAACGACACCATCCGCGGCGTGCTCGACCTCGAGCGGACCGTCTCCCAGAACGAGCAGTCGCTGCTCAACCCGATCGGGATCAACTGCATCCGCCCGTTCGGCACCCGCGGCATCCGCGTCTGGGGCGCACGCACCCTCAGCTCGGACACCGACTGGACCTACATCAACGTCCGTCGCCTCTTCAACATGATCGAGACCGCGATCCTGACCGGCACCCAGTTCGCCGTCTTCGAGCCCAACGACGTCACCCTGTGGGAGGGCGTGAAGCGGACCGTGAGCGGCTTCCTGCGTGGCCTGTGGAGCGCGGGCGCCCTGTTCGGCACCAGCGCTGACGAGGCGTTCTACGTCAAGTGCGACGCCGAGACCAACCCGCCGGAGTCGATCGACGCCGGCATGCTCGTGGTCGAGGTCGGCATCGCGCCGGTCAAGCCCGCGGAGTTCGTGGTCTTCCGGATCAGCCAGAAGAAGCAGAGCGCTGCCTGACCGGCGCGCCGTACCCCTCAAACCCGACGTAGAAAACTAGGGAGCGCACCATGCCCAACGACCTCATCTCCACCGACCCGATCGTCGCGCAGAACTTCTACCTGGAGCTCGACGGCGTCTCGATCGTCCTGTCCAGCGTCGGCGGCCTCGACCTCGAGTTCGACGTCGTCACCATGTCCCAGGCCGGCCCCGGCGGTATCAAGCAGCAGGTCAAGACCCGCGGCTCGGTCCTCAAGGTCTCCGACCTCACCATCAGCCGGATGGCGCCCAAGGACGCGATGAACGACCCGATCTGGAAGTGGTTCTACACGATCCACGACAAGGGCTTCGTGATCGGCGACCGCACCAACAACCGCAAGAACGGCTCGGTCGTGCTCTACGACTCCTCGCAGGCGGAGATCGGCCGGTACAACTTCTTCAACGGCTGGCCGAGCAAGATCTCGACCGACCAGATGAGCTCGGACTCGAACGAGCCCGTCAAGGAGAACATCACCCTGGTGATCGAGCGCCTGCAGCGAGTCAAGTGAGTCGAGCGTGACACTGCGTACTTCTTACGAGTTCACGCTTCCGCGGGGGTACGTCGACGGGAGTGGCCAGCTGCATCGCACCGGGACGATGCGGCTGGCCACCGCCCGCGACGAGCTCGAGCCGCTGCGTGACCCGATGGTCAGCGGCCCGGACGACCCCCGGCTGACGATCCTCGTGCTGACGCGGGTCATCGAGCGTCTCGGCACGCTGGAGCTGATCACGTCCCACGACATCGAGGGGCTCTTCGCCGTCGACCTGGCCTTCCTCCAGGACTTCTACGGCGTGATCAACTTCGGCAACCAGGCCGAGTACGACGCGCTGATGCGAGCTCAGGAGGAGTCCGACCTGCTCGGGTCCCCTGCGCCCGCATCCGCCTCCGGCACGGCGGCTCCGGCCGCCGAGCAGGCGTCGTCGCCCGGTGATGGTCCCCGTGAGGGGCTCGGTGAGGGGCCGGCGGCGACGCCGGCGCCGCGCACCGGGATGCGCAGCGCCATCGAGGAACTGCCCCGGCGGACGCTCTAGGCCATGCTGCGCTACCCCACCGACGCGCTCTGGCAGGAGATCGCCTTCCTCGCCTACCACCTGCACTGGTCCATGGACGACCTGCTCGACCTCGAGCACATGGACCGGGTGCGGATGGTGCGCGCCGTGGTGAACCTCAACGAGCGGGCCTGGCAGTCGGTCCGTGAGTTCGGGGCCTGAGAGGAGATCGGATGAGCATCACCCCCTCGTCGTCGGCGTCGCCGGCCACGCAGAACCTGCTGGGCTCGGACCTGCCCACCGCGAGCCGTTTCCTGTTCGAGCTCGATGGCGCCGAGATCGGTGTCTTCTCCTCGGTCTCCGGGCTGGAGATGACGGTGGAGACCTACCAGATCCTCGAAGGCGGGCAGAACGGGTTCAGCCACAAGCTGCCCGGCCGGATCACCTGGCCGAACCTGGTGTTCCGCCGCGGCATCACCGACAGCGACGCGCTCTTCGCGTGGCTGCAGAAGAGCTCCGGTGAGGGGTTCGCCGCCTCGGGCAACAAGCTGACCAAGTCCACCGGGGCCGTCACCGTGATCGGCCTGGACGGCACCCGACTACGGTCCTGGAACCTCAACGACGTCTGGCCCGTGCGCTGGAAGGGCCCGGACTTCGACGTCAGCCGGGACGACCCGCTCCAGGAGGAGCTCGAGATCGCCCACCACGGCTTCGTCTCCACCAAGCCCGCCACCTGACCGCCCCACCCACAGATGAGTGACATGACCAGCGAGCAGGTCCCGCACGAGGACAGCACCCGACTCGGCCGCGAGGTCGTCGGGCGCCTTCGCCTGCCCGGGCCTCCGGCGGGGCGGCCGCTGCCGACCCGGATCGGGTCGTTGGCCTCGTCGGTGGAGCGGTTCTCCTCCTCGCTCTCCCGTCCGGTCGAGGTACGCCGGGCGTTGCGTGGGCCGGGCTCGCACGACGACTCGGTGCGGCCGCCGCGCTGGTGGTCGGGCGGTCAGGACGCGGAGGCGGCGGAGGTCTCGAGCGGGTCTGCTGCCGGGTCTGCTGCCGGGTCTGTCGGGGCTGCGGCTCCGGGGCGGCCGGGTGGCCCCGCGCCGTGGCTGGCCGGGGCTCGGTCGCAGGTGGCTGAGAGCGAGCTGCCGTCGCGTCGTCTGCCGCGGGCCGCCCGCGCCGTCGAGAACCAGGACTCCTACACCCCCGGCGGAATCCTCGGCGGCCTGCAGGGCCAGGTCATCCGGGTGCGTCGCCACGAGGAGGTCAGCGCCGCCGGTCCGATGCTGACCTCGGGTGACACGGCGCGACTCGGCGCTGCGACCGTGCGCCGACGGATGGAGGCCGCTCGCCGGCCTGCGCCGTCGGGCTCGGCGGCGCAGCCGGCTTCGTCGCCGTCCAGGCGGTCCGCCGCCGGACGTCACGCGGCTCCGGTCGCCGCTCCTGCCTCAGTTCCGGCCGCACCTTCGACCGCACCTTCGACCGCACCTTCGACCGCCCCGCCGACCTCGAGCGCTGCCGCTCCTCCGGCGGCCTCCGCAGCGAGCCCGGCGGGCTCCGCGCCAGTCGGTACGTCGCCCGTGCGGTCCGCCGGATCGTCGGCCGCGCCTTCAGCACCTTCGTCGCCCACGTCTGCGCCCCCGCCCACGACCCCGTCGTCACCTTCATCGCCCACGTCTGCCTCCTCGTCTGCGCCCTCGCTCGCGACCCCGTCGTCGGCCGAGTCGACCGTTTCGGGGCGTGCGTCGGCACCTGGCCGCGGTGCCGATCCGGTCGCAGGCGGCTCTGGGGCGCCGGCCGGTGCGGTTGCGCCGTCCACCGGAGCATCCGGCGCGTCCGCTGTGGTGACGGTGCCGACCGCTGGGTCGCATGCGCACCTCACGCCCGACACCGCCCCGGCCGCACCGACGCCGACCCTGCGCCGCGCCGGCTTCCAGCTCCGCCCGCTCGCGTCCCGGCTAGCCGCGGCCCGCGCGCGCCGCGACAGCGCCGAGCTCTCCTCGACCCCAGCGGTCGGCGCGCCGGTACGGCGGGTTGCCGACGCGACCACGGCGAGCGGGACGACCCTCGCCGTACCCGATGACCAGGCGCGCCCCGGTGCCCAGCTCTGGACTCGAGCGCGGCACCACCAGGCGGCCGGGCTGCGTGGGGATGACCGGGTGCTGCGGCGCACGGTCGGCACCGCCGAGCATGTCCGGACCGCCACAGCGGCGCTGCTCGCGGAGCAGCCGTCGCCGGCGCAAGCGACCGGGCGACCTGCCCGGCGCGAGTCCTGGGCAGGTACGTCGGCGGTGGTGCGGCGCCGTGCCCAGGAGCGTGCCCAGGAGAGCGCACGGGCTGCGATGCCGAGCAGCACGGCCCCGTCGGTCGAACAGTTGTCCGGCCCCGCGCCCACCCCCCGGCCCGTCGAACAGTTGTCCGGCCCCGCGCCCACCCCCCGGCCCGTCGAACAGTTGTCCGG
>NZ_KB822582.1:18097-129445 GCF_000364605.1 Nocardioides sp. Iso805N
ATCAGCCAGCACAACCCTCTTCCGCGGACATGCCGCGCTAAATCCTCGCCGTACCCGATCACAAGCGTGGTGGCCCGACGCAACCGATACGAAGGCACCCAACCCAGCCAAGACACGCAACCACGCTGGTACTGGCCCACGTCTTTCGTTTGTCTCAGCCACCCCGCGCACTGGGGGCGCCTCGACAAGCTCGGCGGGCGTCGCCCGGGGGGCGTCGCTCGGGGGGCGTTGCCCGGCGGACGGGGCGTGGCTCGGCGGACGGGGCGCCTCAACCCACCGAAACTGACCCCTCAACCCGCCGAAAGTGACTCCTCGACGTCAGGCACCCTCGCGACGGTTCGCCCGCCGGACCTCCTTGGGCGGCCTGCCACCCAGGTACGACGCAGCCGAGTCGACCAGGAAGCCACGCCGCAGCACCTCACGCCCCACCAGCATCCGGAAGCCCATCGCGTCGCGGCGCGTGAGCGTCACCTCGGCAGGCACGATGCGGCCGTCCAGTCGCAGGTCGAGCTTCACGACGTACCGCTCCTCGACGTGCCCGGAGGACGAGCGCACCTGCCGGCGGTCGTGCACGGGCAGCTCGACGGTGACCGGATCGGCGGAGCTGCGCTGCCACGGATGCACCTCGAAGCGGACCCATTCCTCGCCGTCGCGCCCGAACCCCTCCAACGCGAACGCGTGCAACGATGACGTCTGGGCGCCCGTGTCTATCTTGGCCTTGAGCCACTCGACCCCGAGGCCCGGCAACCCGACCCATTCACGCCAGCCGACGGTGCGGGTGGGATCGTTCTTCGACACGTCCCCATCCAACCAGGATTCGCCCCGTGAAGATCGCCATCTTGTCCCGCGCGCCCCGCAGCTACAGCACCCAGCGCCTGCGCCAGGCCGCCCACGACCGAGGCCACAAGGTCAAGGTGCTCAACACGCTGCGGTTCGCGATCGACCTCTCCGGCGACGAGCCCGACCTGCACTTCCGCGGCAAGCAGCTCTCCGAGTACGACGCGGTGCTGCCGCGCATCGGTGCCTCCATCACCTACTACGGCACCGCGGTGGTGCGACAGTTCGAGCAGATGGACGTCTACACCCCCAACACTGCCAGTGGGATCACGAACTCGCGCGACAAGCTGCGGGCCAACCAGATCCTGTCGCGGCACGGGATCGCGATGCCGCCGACGGCGTTCGTGCGCAACCGCGCCGACGTCGTCCCGGCGATCCAGCGGGTCGGCGGGGCGCCGGTCATCATCAAGCTGCTCGAAGGTACCCAGGGCATCGGCGTGATCCTGGCGCCGGACATCAAGGTGGCCGAGGCGATCATCGAGACGCTGCACTCGACCCGGCACAACGTGCTGATCCAGAAGTTCATCAAGGAGTCCAAGGGCCGCGACATCCGGGCGCTCGTCGTCGGCGACAGGGTCGTCGCGGCCATGCGGCGTACGGCTCAGGGCGAGGACTTCCGCTCCAACGTCCACCGCGGCGGATCGGTCGAGCGGGTCGAGCTGGACGAGGACTTCGAGCGCACCGCCGTACGGGCCGCCCAGATCATGGGGCTCAAGGTTGCCGGCGTCGACATGCTGGAGAGCGTCGACGGGCCGCTCGTGATGGAGGTCAACTCCTCCCCCGGGCTCGAGGGCATCGAGACGGCCACCAAGCTCGACGTCGCGGGCGCGATCGTCGACTACATCGACAACCAGGTCGCCTTCCCGCAGATCGATGTCCGCGAACGGCTCGCCGTCTCCACCGGGTACGGCGTGGCAGAGCTCGTGGTGCATGGCGACGCGGACCTGGTCGGCAAGACGCTCGGGGACTCCGGCCTGCGCGAGCGGGACATCACGGTCCTCACCCTGCACCGGGGCTCGATGGTGATCCCGAACCCGAATGCCGCGAACGTCCTCGAGGCCGAGGACCGGCTGTTGTGCTGGGGGCGGCTCGAAGAGCTGCGCACCATGATCCCGGACCGGCCCAAGCGGCGCCCGCGGGTCAAGAAGCTGCCGAAGAACCCGCTGCCGTCGGAGGGCTAGAAGGCCGGACTCAACCCACACAGACCCACGACTCAACGCGGGGGAAGACCCGACTCGACCCGGACAAAGACCCGAATCAACGCTGACAAAGTCCCGACTCAACTCACGCGGTGGTCTGCTCGACCAGCACCTCCACCACCGCATCGATGCCGCCGCTCGCGTAGGCCTCCCGCTGCAGCCGGGCGCCGGTGCCACGTTCCCTGATCCGGGCGAGCCCGCTCCGCACCAGCTCGTCGTCCCCCGCGCTCTTCAGCGCCGGCTCGACCAGGGTGAACAGCTCCCCGACGAGCTCCCACGCCGGCACGAGCCGTCCGGTCGCGAGATCGACGAGCTTCTCCTCCACGCCCCATCGAGCGGCGCGCCAGGAACCGGCCCGGATCAGCTCGCTGCGGATCGTCGGCGCCGGGATCCCGTCAGCCGCCTGGTCCGCCATCGTGGAGACGAGGGCGCGGGCCAGGGCCGCGATCGTGGCCGCGTCGCGGACATCGGCGCACACGTCGCAGATCCGGATCTCGACCGTCGGGTAGCGCGCCGAGAGCCGGGCGTCGAAGCAGATCATCGCCTCGTCCAGGGCCGCGCCGCTGGTGATGAGCGCCTGGCGCGCCCGTTCGTAGCCCTCGATCGAGCCGAACAGGTCGGCCGCGCCGGCGGTCGGCCACTGCCCCCACAGCACGCTTCGATAGCTGGCGTAGTCGGTGTCCCGGCCGGCCAGGAACGGCGAGTTCGCGCTGAGGGCGAGCAGGACCGGCAGCCACCCGCGGATGCGGTCGAGCACCGCCACGCCCTCGTCGGGCGAATCGATCGAGACGTGCACGTGCATGCCGCAGGCCAGCTGCATCTGGGCCAGCCGGCCGAACATGTCAATCATCTGCTCGTAGCGGGCGTCCGCGGTGGTAGTCACACGCTCGTCCAGCGGGCTCGTCGCCGACGCCAGCAGCCGTACGTCGCGACTGCGCGCCGCTGCGGCCAGCTCGGCGCGACGCGCCCGCAGGTCCGCGTGCAGCGATCCGATGTCATGGTGCGGCGCCGTACCGAGCTCTGCCTGCTGCTGCATGAACTCCTGGTCGAAGCGCCCCTTCGTGGCCTCCTCGGCCCGCGCCACGACCTTGTCGCCCTCGGCCGCGAGGTAGGGCGACTCACGCTGGACCAGGAGGAACTCCTCCTCGACTCCCACTGTCCGTGTCATGGCTCGACAGTGCCCCCTCAACCCACGATCGAAGCATCGAGCGCTGCCACGTAACCGGCCAGCAGGGCGAGGGCGACGTCGCGCACGGCCACGTCGGTGGGCCGGAACGTCGGATGGTGCAGGATGGCCGGCTCCGTCAGGCCAGGCTGCTGGTCCACGCCGACGAACATCATCAGGATCCGAGCCACGTCGCCGTAGTGGGAGAAGTCGTCTGCGCCGCACGAGCGCAGGGACGGGGCGATCTCGAACCCGAGCTCGTCGAGCCACGGGTGCGCCCCCGCCGCCAGCACCGGATCGTTGACCAGGGCCGGTTCGCCGTCCTGGATCCGCACCTCGCCACGGCAGCCGAACCCTGCTGCCACCCGGTCGACGATGGTGGTGATCTCCTCGTGGACCGCCTCCCGGTCGGCGACATCCAGCAGTCGCAGCGTCCCGTGGGCGTGCGCCTCGTCCGGGATGACGTTGGCTGCGGAGCCGGCACGGACGGCACCGATGCTGAGCACCGCGGCATGGAGCGGGTCGATGCGCCTGCTGACGACCTGTTGGAGCGCGACGATGACCTGGGCCAGTGCCAGCACGGGGTCCCGGGTGAGGTGCGGATAGCCGCCGTGTCCACCGCGACCGGTGATCAGGACCTCGAACTCGTCGGTGGAGGCGTTGACCGCGCCCTCCGTCGCCGCGACGGTGTGCCGGGCGAGCAGCGGCTGCACGTGCGCTCCCACGACGGCGCGGGCCTCGTGCTCGGTGAGGATCTTGGTCGCGACGATCTCGCGAGCCCCCGACGGGGGCTTCTCCTCCCGTGGCTGGAGGATGACGAGCAGGGGCACGGGCAGCTCGACCCGCGCCGCGGCCCGGGCCAGCGCTGCCACCGCGGCGAGGTGGACGTCATGGCCGCAGGCGTGCATGAGGCCGTTCGTCGAGGCGTCGTCAGATCCGGTGCACTCGATGAGCGGCAGAGCATCAAGCTCGGCCCGTACGGCGATGCACGGCCCGTCCGGACGCCCGATCCGGATCAGCCGTCCGGTCTCGGCGACCACGCTCACCTCCCCGACGCCGATCGCGTCGGTCACCGCCTCGGCGGTGCGCCGCTCGGCACCGGAGAGCTCGGGCTGGGCGTGGACCCGGCGGCGCAGCTCGACCGCCGCCGGCAGCTCCTGCTCCAGCGCGGCCCGCATCGCCGCCATCGTCGTCGCGCGTTCGTCCATGCTCAACGACGATACGAGAGCACTGGCAAGAGCACTGCGGAAGGCTCCGGTCAGAGACCCCGATCCTTGCCTGCGACGACGATTGCCGCGGGTCGCGGCGGTCACTACGATCAGGCGTGCCGAGTCGATCGGCAGGGGTTCGAGCAGGCCGCTCGGCCCGACCGGGCGAGCAGCCCAGCTGCGGCGGGCGGGGGGCTCGATGTCAGCACCACTCCAGGACAGGCCCACGCGCCAGCCCTCGCTCGCCGACGCACTGATCCCGCTCGGTGCGCTCGCGCTGCTCATCGCCGGCTCGCTGGCCCTCTTCGGGCTCGACGCGCTCGACGGGCCGATCCAGGTCGCGCTGCTGCTGGCATGCGCGGTGGCCGCGCTGATCGCGATGAAGAACGGTCACCGGTTCGAGGCGGTGCAGGAGGCCGGCAAAGGCGCGATCGCCTCGGTGACGAGTGCGGTCTTCATCCTGCTGGCCGTCGGCGCACTGATCGGGGTGTGGAACCTCAGCGGCACCATCCCGACGCTCGTCTTCTACGGCATCAAGATCCTCTCGCCGGGCTGGTACTACGCAGCCACCGCACTCATCTGCGCCGTGGTGGCGCTGAGCATCGGCAGCTCCTGGACCACCGCCGCGACCATCGGCGTCGGTCTGGTCGGCATCGCCGGCCTGATCGGGGTGTCGCCGGACATCACCGCCGGGGCCGTCATCTCCGGTGCCTACCTCGGGGACAAGACCTCGCCGCTCTCGGAGACGACGATCCTGACCGCGCAGGTCGCCGACCTCCCGGTCCACGAGCACATCAGACGGCAGGTGTGGACCTCCGTACCGGCGTTCGTGATCGCACTGGCGGTCTTCGCCGTCCTCAGCATCAGCGGACCCGCGCCGACGGCGATGGACACCACCTCGGAGCTGGCGGACCTCGACTCGATCTTCTGGATCACGCCGTTGGCACTGCTGCCGCTCGTGCTGCTCGCGATCTTGTCCGTACGCCGCGTGCCGGCCTCGCTGGCGTTGCTCGCCTCGACGCTGTTCGCCGGGGTGCTCGGCGCGTTCCTGCAGCCCGAGGTCTACGCCCACTTCATCCCCGGCGCCGGCAACGTCGTGATCGAGTCGATCAAGGCGGTGTGGCTGGCGATGAGCAACGGGTTCTCGATCGACTCCGGCATCCCCGAGGTCGACCGGCTGCTCTCGCGCGGCGGCATCGACAGCATGCTGTTGACCATCGTGCTGATCTTCGCCGCAGTGACCTTCGGCGCACTGCTGGAGGAGTTCGGCCTGATCGCGCGGCTCGTCGACCCGATGATCACCGCCGCCCGCGGCACCGGCCAGCTCTTCCTCGCCGTCTTCGTGTGCGGCTTCGGGCTCAACATCGTCGCCGGCGACCAGTACATCGCTCTCGTGCTGCCCGGCCGGATCTTCAGGGCCGAGTTCGCCCGCCGCGGGCTCGCCCCCGGCAACCTCTCCCGGCTGGCGGCCGACAGTGGCACCGTGACCTCGCCCCTGGTGCCGTGGAACTCGTGCGGCGCCTTCATGGGCGCCACCCTCGGCATCTCGACACTGCTCTACCTCCCCTACGCCGTCTTCTGCTACGCCAGTCCGGCGCTCAGCGTCCTCTACGGGTTCACCGGCTTCCGGATCGAGCGCACCGGCGGCGTCCAGAACGCGGTGAGCGAGACCTGACGCCGACCGCAGCACCCGCTGGACGGTGCTCGACAGCGCTGGATCGGACCGGACGCTGCCGCCCGGCCCGATCCAGTCGCTGGGACCGAGGTCAGTCGAGCAGAGCGCCGCGCAGAGCGGCGACCGCCTGCGCGATCGCGGCCTGTGCCGCGTGCGTCTCGTGCAGCGAGTTGACCATCACGAAGTCGTGCACGATGCCCTGGTAGCGCACCGCCGTCACCGGCACGCCGGCACGCCGCAGGTTCGCGGCGTAGGCCTCGCCCTCGTCGCGCAGCACGTCGGCCTCGGCCGTGATGACGAGCGCCGGCGGGAGACCGGCGAGCTGCTCGGTCGTGGCCCGCAGCGGCGAGGCGGTGATCTGGGCGCGATCCGCCTCGCTGGTCGTGTACTGGTCCCAGAACCACTTCATCCCCTCGCGAGCGAGGAAGTAGCCCTCGGCGAATCGGTGATAGCTCTCGGTCTCGAAGCTGGCATCGGTGACCGGGTAGAAGAGCACCTGGAAGCGGAAGGAGACGTCACCCCGCTCCTTGGCGAGCAGCGTCAGCGCGGCGGACATGTTGCCGCCGACCGAGTCACCGGCCACCGCGATCCGGCCGCCGTCCAGGCCGTGCTCCGCGCCCGCGGTCCCGACCCACTGCGCCACGGCGTACGCCTGCTCGATCGCGTGTGGGTAGCGCACCTCGGGCGAGCGGTCGTACTCCGGGAAGACGACGGCGGCGCCGGTACCGACGGCAAGGTCACGGACGAGCCGGTCGTGGGTGTGGGCATCGCCGAAGACCCAGCCGGCGCCGTGCACATAGAGCACCACCGGGAGCGCGCCGGTGGCGCCCTTCGGCTTCACGATCCGCACCTGGACCGATCCGCTCGGGCCACCGGGGACCTCGATCCACTCCTCGTCGATCTCGGGCTTAGCGATCGGCTCGTCCTGGACGCCGTCGACGGCCTTACGACCTTCCTCGGGGGCGAGCTGGTAGAGGAACGGCGGCTCGCTGGTGGCGTCGACGAAGGCCTGCGCGGCCGGCTCGAGGGCGAGGTTGTGCGGGTTTCCTGCCATGGGGGTTCTCTTCTCTCTCGGGGGTGGGGAGGTGACGCCTGCGCCGGGGTAGGCGTCAGGCGTCGACGGTTGCGGTCTCCCGCAGTGCCGTCACGATCACGTCGGCGACCTGCGCCGGGTGGGTCTGCATCAGCAGGTGCGGACCGTCGAGCTCGACCACCGCGCGCAGACCGGCGCGCTGGTAGCCGAACCGCTCGACGTCGGGGTTGATGGTGTGGTCGGCGGCGGCGACGACGCCCCAACCGGGCTTGGTCTTCCAGGCGGCTGCCGCAGCAGGCTCGCCGAACGCGGCCCCCGAGAGGGGTCGCTGCGAGACGGCAAGCACCTCGGCCACCCGAGGATCGAGGCCACCGGCGAAGACGGCCGGGAAGGCGGCGGGAGCGACCGCGAAGTCGGTGCCGGGCTCGGCGCCGGCGATCGGGTAGGACCGGGTGACCAGGTTGGCCGCCAGGTCGGAGTCGGGGAAGCCGCCCTGGAGCTGGCCCAGGCTCTCCCCCACCTCCAGCACGTAACCGGCGACGAACACCAGACCGGCAACGTTCTCAGCCTCGCCGGCGACGCCGATCACGGCACCGCCGTAGCTGTGCCCGGCCAGCACGACCGGACCGTCGATCTGGTCCACGACCGAGCGGACCGCGGCGGCGTCCTCGGCGAGACTGCGCAGATAGACAGGGGGTACGACGACGGCGATGTCGCGGTCGAGCAGCTCGCGGGTGACCGGAGCCCAGCTCGCCGCATCGGCGAAGGCGCCGTGGACCAGGACGACGGTGGGCAGCGACATGGTGGGGTCCTAGGGGATACCCCGCTCGGCCGGCCCGAGCGGTCTGGCTTCGAGCCTAGGACGGCGGCCGGGGCGCATCGAGCCCGTGCGCGCAACGTCAAGGAAGAGTTCGCACGCCGTCAATCAATTGCTGCGGCGACCGCGCGTGCGGGACCGTCAGGTCGGCCGCCAGGTCCGGTAGACCGTGCTCCCGGCGCCAGTCGCTCGGCGTCGTCGCGTAGCGCTCACGGAAGGCCCGGCTGAAACGAGCCGGCGAGCTGAAGCCCGACCGCTCAGCGATCTGCTCGATCGGCGTGCTCGGCGCCGAATCCGCCAGCAGCCGGGTGGCGCGGGCCAGCCGTGCCTCGAGGATGCTGGTCGCGACCGATCGCGACTCGGCCCGGAACGCCTTCTGCAGGGAGCGCAGCGAGACGTGCGCCCCGTCGGCGACCTTCGCCGGCGTCAGCCGAGCGTCGGCGGCGTAGACGTCGATGTGCCGCAACGCCAGCGCCACCACGTTCCTGCGCTCGACCTCGGTCGGGGTCAGCCGGCCGAGGAAGTCATCGACGAACGCCGCGGTGAAGTCGACCGCGGAGCGCGCCACCGCGCCTGCTGTCGCAGGGGTCAGGTCGGAGGCGTGCTGCAGAGCGTTGCCGGCCATCGACCACAGCATCCGTGGCACCCCTCCGCCGACGGGGAAGGCCATGCTGCTCAGCGCGTCCAGCGCCCGTGGCCGCAGCCCCAGGGACTCGGCCTCCATCCGGATCGAGAGCGCCTGGAAGTCGGGGGTGTACTGGAAGCTGGTCGCACGTCGGAAGTGCTTGACGCTCATCGCACCCACGTCGGTGTCGAGGACGTGGCGCGACTGACGCACCGAGACCCGGCCGCGCAGCACGAACGCCCAGACCAGGGCGTCACCGGGGTCGCGGTAGTCGCCGCCCTCGGCCCGGGAGCGGCGAGCCTGGGTGCGTGTGATGTGCACGGTGCCCAGGTCGAGATGCTGCACAACGGTCGCCGATGTCGGGAGAAAGCCCGAAGTGGTGCGTTCCACGAACGGAAGAAACACCAGAAGTCCTCATTCTCACTGAACTAACGTGCGGTTCCAGTCTAATCGGAGCCGGGCAACGCGGAGCAACGGACACCGGTTGACGGGGTGGGTCAGGATGCAGCCATGAGCCTGCCCGCGATCGCTGAACTGACTACGCTGCCCGCCGCCGACCATCCGGAGCTCCTCGCCGCACCGGTGAGCGCAGCGTTGGCCGGCTGGCCGGAGGCGATCGGAGTCGGCGTGGTCGCGATCGATCCGGACCTCGCCGACACCGCCGCCCTGGTGGCCGCCTACGACCTGGATCTCGGCGCGAGTGGCAACTGCGTCCTCGTCGCCGGCCAGCGGGCGGGTGAGGAGCGCATCGCTGCCTGCGTCGTGGCCGCCGACACGCGCGCGGATGTCAACGGGCTGGTGCGCCGGCTCCTGGATGTCCGCAAGGCGTCGTTCCTGCCGATGGACCGGGCGACGGCGGAGTCCGGGATGGAGTACGGCGGGATCACCCCGGTCGGGCTGCCGCCGACCTGGCGGGTGCTGGTCGACGAGCGCCTGACGCGTGCGGAGTTCGTGGTGGTGGGCTCCGGCGTACGGCGCTCGAAGCTGCTGGTCCCCGGCGCCGTGCTCGCCGCATTGCCGGGCGCCGAGGTGATCGAGGGACTCGGCCGCTGAGCGCCCGACCGGATCCTGGGTACCGCGGGGGCATGGGTGTGGAAGCGTTCGAGGCCGAGGCGCGCGACCAGAGCGGCAGTTCCGGCGAATCGACGCTGACGGTCGTCATCGCCCTGGGCGCCAACGCACTGCTCGCGATCGCCAAGAGCGTCGCCGCCGCACTGACCGGCTCGGCCGCGATGGTCGCCGAGGCTGCGCACTCCTGGTCCGACACCGGCAACGAGGTCTTCCTGCTGGTCGCCGAGCGCAGCGGGCGCCGGCCGCGGGACGAGCAGCACCCCCGTGGCTACGGGCGACAGACCTACATCTGGTCGCTGGTGGCCGCCTTCGGGCTCTTCTCCGCCGGCGCGATGGTCTCGATCTGGCACGGCGTCACCGACCTCTTCTCGGAGCCGCGCGAGGGCGGCAGCTTCACCATCAACTACGTCATCCTCGGCCTCGCCCTGCTGCTGGAGGGCTCCTCGTTCCTGCAGGCGAACCGGCAGGTGCACGGGAAGGCGCGCACGCTCGGGCTGCACCCCTTCCGCTACGTCTCCCGCACCTCCGACAGCACCCTGCGGGCGGTGTACTTCGAGGACGCCTCCGCCCTGATCGGCATCGTCCTGGCCGGCGCCGCGATCGGCCTGCACCAGCTCACCGGCAACCCGGCGTACGACGCCTGCGGATCCATCGCGGTCGGGCTGCTCCTGGCGGTGGTGGCGATCTTCCTGATGCGGCGCAACATGGCCTACCTGCTCGGGCAGGGGCTCAGCCCGACCATGCAGGGCGAGGTGCTCGGGACCCTGCTGCAGCACCCGGAGATCGAGCGGATCACCTATCTCCACGTCGAGTACGTCGGCCCCAGCAAGCTCTTCGTGGTCGCGGCGGTGGACCTCGTCGGGGACGACCGCGAGGGCGACCTGGCCGTCCGGTTCCGCCGGGTGGAGGCGGACATCGAACGCTCCGAGCTCATCGAGGACGCCGTGCTGACGCCGGCGCCACCCGATGAGCCCGCGCTGAGCGTGGAGAGCCTCGCGACCTAGGCGACCTGGATCGGCGCGATCCGCTCGCCGCCGATCCAGGACTCGGTGACGCCGACCTTCGGCAGCTGCCCGACCGGCACCGTGACCGGGTCCGCGTCGAGGAACGCCAGGTCAGCCCGGGCGCCCGGCCGGATGACGCCGATGTCCTGGCGGCCCAGCATCTGCGCCGGCGTGACGGTCACCCCGCGCAGCGCGTTGGCGCGACCGGCCTGCTGTGCCTCCTCACCCGAGATCGCACCGCCGAGGGTCTCGCGGGTGACCGCAGCCCACACCGCCTCCAGCGGGTTGGGCATCGTCACCGGGGCGTCGGAGGAGATGACGACGGGCAGGCCGGCCCGCTCGAACTCGCCGTACGGGTAGAAGCGGCCACCGAACTCGCCGAACTCCTCCATCAGCGAGTCGCCGTACAGGCTGACCTGCATCGGCTGCGGCACCGGCACCACGTGCAGGCCGGCCATCCGGCCGATCTGCTCCCCGGTCGGGAAGCCACAGTGCTCGATCCGGTGCACCAGGCCGGTGCGCGGACGCTCGGCTCGGGCGGCGGCCACCGCGTCCAGGACCACCCCGATCGGCAGCGGCCCCTGGGCGTGGGTGGCGGTGCTGAGACCGAGCCGGTGAGCGGTGGTGATGAGCGCGGCCAGCTCCTCGGGCTCGTGGTAGAGGTAGCCGTTCGGGGACGGCTTTCCGCAGCACGCGTGCCCGTTGAGGTAGGCGGTGCGCGCGATCACCGAGCCGTCGGCGTAGAGCTTGACGCCCCACAGCCGAAGCTGGTCGTCGCCCAGCCGCGAGCTCATCCCGAGCCCGGTCAGGTGCTCGAGGTTGCTGGAGAGCGCGAGCATCTCGGTGCGCATCCGCAGCCGGCCCTCGTCGCGGGCCCGCAAGTAGGCGTCCATCTCCAGCTGGGTCACCTGGGCATCGCACATCGTGGTGATGCCTGCCTCGAGCAGCGAGCGCTGACCGAGGTCGAAGAGGTGGTCGATCTCGGCGTGCGTCATCGGCAGGTGGAAGTTGGGGCCGTGGTTGCGCACCTTGACGCCCTCGGCACCGGTCAGCAGATCGCAGGCGGAGTCGAAGAGGACGCCGGTCGGCTCGCCGTCGGCGTCCCGGTCGATCCGCCCACCCGCAGGGGTCGGCGTGGTGGCGGTGATGCCGGCGTTGCGCAGTGCCAGGGTGTTGACGACGTAGCCGTGTCCGCTGGCGTGCTGGATCTGCACCACCCGATCGCGGGCGACCCGATCAAGGTCGGCCGCCGACGGGTGCCGGCCCTCGGCCAGCTTGGACTGGTCGTAGCCGTAGCCGCGCACGGCCTCACCGCGCCGGGCCTCGGCGCGGGCGCCGAGCAGCCGGACGACGTCGTCGATGCTGCGGGCGCCGGAGAGGTCGACCCAGTCGATCGCCGAGCCGTGCAGGATGGTGTGCGCGTGGGCGTCCACGAAGCCCGGCATCAGGGTCCGGCCGTCGAGGTCGATCTCCTCGGGCGTCACGTACGCCGCCCGCCGCATCTCGGTGAGGCTGCCCACCGCCTGCACCACGCCGTCGTGGACCAGCACCGCCTCCGGCACCTGTGCGTCGCCGGAGAGGTTGCCGGACAGGTCGCCGCCGGGGTCGTCGGTCATGGTGCGGATCGGGCCGCCGGTCAGGATGGTGGTGCTCATCGGACGGAAACCTCCGGGGTGGGGACCGCGACGCGCGCGGTCCGGGTCATCAGCAGGTAGCAGGCGCCGCTCACCACGATGCCGACCAGCCAGGACAGGTCGCCGCCGTCGAGCTTCTTGGCGATCGGACCGACCCAGAAGCCGAGGTTGGCGAAGGGCAGCTCGACGACGAAGCCGAGCAGGAAGCTGACCGCGCCGGCGACGTTGACCCGGCCGTACTTGCCGTTCGGGTCGAAGATCGCGGCCACGTCGTAGTGGCCGTTGCGGACGAAGTAGAAGTCGGCGAGGTTGATCGCCGACCACGGGATCAGCAGGATCAGCACGATGCCGAGGGCATCGGTGAAGGCGTCGGTGAAGCTCTTGGAGTAGGCGATGGTCGCGATCAGGCAGACCAGTGCGAAGGGCGCCAGCGACCACAGTCGGGTGCGCAGGCTCGCCTCGATCGGCGCGGCCGTACGCCGCAGCGAGGTGGCGATGCTGATCGCGGTGTTGCCGCCGGCGTACATCGACAGCGAGCCCTGCAACACCTGGATGCCGATCACCACGACGACCAGCAGGGCGGTGAACGCCGTGCTGAACGAGTCGCTGACCTGCACCACCGAGCCGAGGGTGTCGGCGCCGTACCCGGTGATGGTGGTCAGGTAGGCACCGAGCACGAACAGCCAGATGCCCGAGATGACGATGCCGGCATAGGTCCACCAGGCCGTCGCCTTCGTCGAGGTCGACTCCGGCAGGTAGCGGGAGTAGTCGGCGATGTACGGCGCGTAGCCCGCGGCGTAGATGAAGGTCACCGCGATGCCGGTGAGGAACAGCCCGGTCTGGAAGCCGCCGGTGTGCAGGTTCTGCGTGGTCGGGTGGTCGATGCCGGAATGGCTGAGCACCAGGATCGTCAGGATGCCGAAGACGACCACCGAGGCGACGCTGAGGTACTTGGCCAGGCGGTGGCTGAGGTCGTAGCCGAACAGCGCGACCACGAAGGTGATCGCGGTGACGACGACGGCCACCAGGTAGATGTTCCAGCCCCAGACCGCGTTGGTGAGCAGGCCGCAGATCGCCGGTGCGGCAGCGAAGAAGACCAGGTAGTTGACCTCGGCGATGATCATCGGGACGACGCCGCCGACGTACCCGAATTGGGCGCGACTCTGGATCATCTGCGGGATGCCGAGCTGCGGGCCCTGCGCGGAGTGGAACGCGGCGAGGAACCCGCCGAGCGCGAAGCCGATCACGATCGCGGCCACCGACCAGCCGAACGACATGCCGCCGCCGACCAGGATCGAGGCGGTCACCACGCTGACGATCACGCTGTTCGCCCCGAACCACAGGGTGAACAGGTGCCACGGCTTGCCGCGGCGCTCGGTCAAGGGGATGAAGTCGATGGTGTGGGTCTCGATCCCACCGGAGCGGATGCGCTCGTCTGTTCTCACCGGATCTCCTGCGCTATGTGCCGGAAGCCCCGGCGTATTGGTCCGATTAACTCGTCGCATGCGACTTGTTCAAACGATATGTGCCGTTCGTCTCATCGTCAACGCCCTTTTCGCTTGCTTCACGCTTCCGTCGCGCCCGATTCGCTACCGTGAGGCCGGTGACCCCGGCCAGATTGACGGATACCGACCTCGAGCTCGTCGAGGCCCTGCGAGCTGACGGGCGTGCCTCCCTCGAGTCGCTGGCCGGGCGGGTCGGCCTGTCCCGCAAGGCAGTACGCCCACGCGTGCTGCGGCTCTTCGAAGAGGGCGTGCTGCGCGTGGTCGCCACCGTCCGCCCCGACTTCGACGGCATCCACGCCAACGCCCACCTCTCGATCACCGTCGCCGGCACCTCTCGCGACGAGGTCGCCCGAGTCGTGGCCGAGCAGGACGAGAGCGTCTTCGTCTCCATCGTCTCCGGCCAGGCCAGCGTGGTCGCCGAGATCAGGACCACCGACCTGCGGCGGCTGCGCCGCGTGGTCGACCGGCTGCGACACGTCGAGGGCGTCGTCGCCGTGGAGACCCTCGTCTACACCGATGTCGTCAAGGAGCCGCACCTGCCACCGCCGAGCGCGACGGACGGGAGCGAGCCGGCCATCGACCAGCTCGACCGCACCCTCGTCGACCTCCTCCGCGCCGACGGTCGGGCCACCTACGCCGAGCTCGCCGCCCACGTCGGCCTCTCGGCCGCCGCGACCCGGGCCAGGGTCCGCAATCTGCTGGACTGGGGCGTGATCCGGATCGTGACCCTGGTCAACCCGACCAGGCTCGGACGTTCCTTCATGACCGGCTTCGCCGTCGACCTCGAGGAGCCCGCGGACGACGCGCTGCGCCGGATCGGCGAGATCGGCTCGGTCGACTTCCTGGCGGTGACGCTGGGCAGCGCCGACGCGGTGGGCACCATCGTGACCACGACGGTCGAGGACACCATCGCCGTACTCGACAGGCTCGGCACGACCGAGGGTGTCGTCGGGCTCCGTTCCTGGACGCACCTGAGGCTGGTTCAGGAACGCTACGGCACTGCCGGCGCGTGACCTCACCCGACTCGGGTGAGGCCGCCCGGGCCTCGGAGTCGACAACGTGGCACCAGGCGCGCACGGCTCGGATCGCCTGACGGCTCGGATCGCTTGACGGCCCGGACCGCCGCGCCGGCCACCAGGCCGGAACGGGCCCGGCATCCACCACCTTCCTCAACGGTGCCGGGTCCGTTCCTCGCCTGGCCTCGCCGAGGAGAGGACGTGTCAGCAGATGCCCGGATCGCCGACGCTGGCGAGCGCGTCGCGCACGCCAGGGCTGCGCTGGCGATGGTCCGAGGCCGCCCGAGGGGCGTGCACCGGCCTGCCCGCCGCGATCGCCGCCGTCTGGAACGTCCAGCTGGCAGCGGCGCTGGCGGTCGGCCTGATCCCGGTGTGTGCCGTGCCCTTGGCCCCGCACCGGCGCGCTCGGGTGCGCTCAGCGCTGTTCGGCATCCTGGCAGCGGCCTCGATCCTCCTGGGCGGCATCGTGGCGCAGTGGCCGATCGTGGCCGTGGTCGCGATGGCGGGGGCCGGTGGCCTGCTCGGCCGGGTGCTGGCGAGCCGGCCGCTGCCGGCCGCGATGGTCGGGCTAACCCTGTGCCTGCCGCTGCTCGCCGTCGGGTTCAGCTATCCCGGCGTGGACACCGTCGCCCCGCTCGCCGGTGACATCGTCCTCGGCACGGTGTGGTCGACGCTGGTCGCGCTGGCGTGGGCGGAGCACGAGGCTCCGCCGACGGGTCCCCAGCCGTCGGTTCCCCCGGACCTGATGCGGGCCTACGGCTGGGTCGTCGGTCTCGTCGGGGCAGCCTGCGCGGCGATCGGGTTCGCCGCCGACCTGGAGCACGTGGGGTGGGCGCCGACGGCGGCGCTGCTGGTGATGCGGCCCGTCCCGCCCCAGCAGCGGCTGCGGTCCGTCGGCCGGCTCGCCGACGTCGTCCTCGGGGCCGCCGCCGCCGTGCTGCTGGTGCTCGCCTCCCCCGCCGCCTGGGTGTACGGCGTGGCCATCGGGCTGGTCGTGACGGCGGCGACCGCCACCGCCGGCAGCCGCTGGTACGTGCTGCCGACCTTCACGACGTACCTGGTCTTCGTCATGCTGCTCGCGCACGACCCGACGAGCGCCCGGAGCCGGTTCTGGGAGCGGGTGGCCGAGACCGGTGTCGGGGTCGGTGTGGCGGCGCTGGCGGCCTTCGTCGTGCTGCCTGCACTGCGGTCCGGCGGCGTCCCGTGGAGGAGACGATGAGCCCGGCGATCCCTCTCGTCACCCTGCCCACCCCGGTGGGCGAGCTCGACCTCAGCGGTTGGAACGTGCTGTGGGCCCTGGTGGCCACGGTGGCCGCGATCCTGGTCGCACGGTACGTGTCGCAGACGGTGCTCCGCCTCGGCCACCGGGTCTCCGGCGTCCCGGACGACACCGTCCTCGGCGCGGCACGGATCGCGCGCTACGTCATCTACCTGGCCGGGCTCGGCGTCGTGCTCGGCATCCTGGGCGCGGAGGTCCGTCCGCTCCTGGTCGCGCTGCTGGTCGTCCTCGGTGCGATCGTGCTCCTGGGCCGCGGCATCGCCGACAACCTCGGCGCGGGGCTGCTGATCCAGACGCGCCGCACGGTCAAGCTCGGTGACCTGATCGAGTGCTCGGGTCACGCCGGGCACGTCATCGATCTCAACAGTCGATCGGTCGTCATCGAGACGCTCGACGGTGTGACCATCCACCTGCCGAACAAGCTGCTGCTGGACGGATCCCTGCTCAACTACACCACCCGCGGCGCCATCAGGTCCGAGCTCGAGGTCCGGGTCGCGCTCGGGGCGCTGTTCCACCCGGGCGATGACCGCGGTGACGCAAGTGCCGAACGCGCCGCCGAACCCGTTACCGCCGCTGGTGACGGCCGCGCGACGAGCGATACGGCGCGCCAACGGATCGTCGCCGTGATCGACCTGGTGCTCTCGACCGCCTCCGACGTACGCGGTGTGCAGCCGAATCCCGCGCCCGATGCCCTCGTCGTCGGTGTCGACCCGGATCGGGTGAGGCTCCATGTGCGGTTCTGGCACGACGCCGACGTCCAGGCCCTGGTCTGCTCCCGGATGGCGCTGGCGATCACCGAGGGCGTGGACGCGCACGGACTGGCGTGTGCGGTGAGCTGGCCGCCACCACCGCCGCCGCTCGCCGGGCCGGGAGCGCTGTGAGCGTGTGACGATGGCCGCATGGCACACCTCCGTCGCTTCGACCACGTCGGCATCACCGTCGCCGACCTCGACGTCGCGACCGCCTTCTTCGAGATGCTCGGGCTGGAGGTCGAGGGCAGGACGTGCGTCGAGGGCGCGTTCATCGACACCGTCATCGGGATGACCGGTGCCCGCACCGAGATCGTGATGCTGCGCCCACCGGACGGCGACACTGCCGTGGAGCTGTCGAGCTTCGAGCGGCCAGCGGCCGTGCCGGGGCCGGCAGCGGCTCCGGCCAACGAGCTCGGCCTGCGCAGCATCGCCTTCGAGGTCGAGGACCTGCAGGCGGCCGTCGACCAGCTGTCCGAGGACGGCTACGGCCTGGTCGGTGGCATCGGCGAGTTCGAGGGCGAGTGGCGGATGGCCTACGTCCGTGGACCCGAGGGGATCATCGTCGCGCTGGCGCAGCGCGTCGGCTGAGCCACGCATCCGAGAATCCTGGGAATTCCCTGCATTTCCGGGCCGGGCCTTGGATCTGGCCGCTGCTGTCCCGCACGCTGTGACGAGCGAGATTCGGCTCCGTCACGGTGGCGGCCGTGGAGGGCGGAGAACAGTGCAGGGCAGTCAACCGAGCGATCGGTACGGCGACGGCGGAGCCGCCACGATCCTGGTCGTCGAGGACGAGCCGCCGATCCTCGACATGATCGCCCTCAGCCTGAGCCACGCCGGCCACCGCGTGCTACGTGCTGCGAGTGGTGCCGAGGCCCGTGCCCACGCGGGCCGCGACCAGATCGACCTGGCGCTGCTCGACGTGATGCTGCCCGACACCGACGGCTTCACGCTGCTGGGGGCGCTCCGCCTGCAGCACCCCGGCCTGGGCGCGGTGTTCGTCACCGCGCGCGACGGGCTGGAGGACCGGCTCGAGGGGCTGGAGGTCGGCGACGACTACATCACCAAGCCGTTCTCGCTCGAGGAGGTAGCGGCACGGGTCGGCGCGGTGCTGCGGCGTACCCGTGGGCGAAAGCTCGCCCCCGTCGAGGACCGGCTGGTCCTCGAGGACCTGGTCATGGACGACCGTCAGCACCGGGTCTGGCGGAGCGGGGCCGAGGTGAGCCTGTCCCCCACCGAGTACGCGCTGCTGCTGTACCTGATGCGCAACGCGGGACGGGTGGTCGCCAAGGCCGACATCCTCGAGCAGGTCTGGCGCTACGACTTCCGCGGCAACTCCTCGGTCGTCGACTCCTACATCAGCTATCTGCGACGCAAGATCGACGTCACCGAACCGACACTGATCCAGACCGTGCGCGGCGTCGGCTACGTGCTGCGCGTCGCGGCCCCATGAGGCGGTTGCTCTCGATCCGTGCCCGGCTGATGGTCGGCGTGGTCGTGCTGATCGCCGGCGGACTCGCGATCGCGAACATCGCCGGCATCGTGCTGCTGCGCTCCTACCTGCAGGAGCGGGTCGACGCGCAGGTCACGGCACTGCACGGCTCGCCCGGCCCGGGGCCCGGCCCCGGCCCTGTGCCCGGCGCGGCACCAAGCTCAGCGCCCAGCTCCGCACCCAGCTCAGCACCCAGCTCAGCACCCAGCGCAGGCTCGGGTGCTCGGCCGGACCTCGGCCGTCAACCGACGCCCGCCGAGCTGTGCCAGAGCTCGAAGAACAGCGCTCGAGCCCGCTCGGACTTCCTCATCATCGTCCGTGACCAGCAGGGCGCCACCGTGTGCACCATCGGGGCCAGCCTCGGCAGCTCGGCACCGGACCTGGAGTCACTGCCGACGCAGGCCGCTGCCGGACCGGTGACGGTGCACAGCAAGGACTCCCACACCCGGTGGCGGGTGCGCGTGGTCTCGGAGCCGAACGGGAGCTCCCTGGTGCTGGCGGTGTCGATGAGCGACGCCGACGCCACGGTGCACCGCCTGACCGTCATCTCCGCCTCGACCAGCGCGGCGGTGCTCGCCCTCACCGTCCTGCTGTCCTGGGCGGTGGCCGCGATCGGGCTGCGTCCGCTGCGCGACATCGAGCAGGTCGCGGCGCGGATCGCCGACGGCGACCTGAGCCGCCGCGTCCCGGAGCAGCGCCGGAGCACCGAGGTCGGCCGCCTCGCCCGGGCTCTGAACGGCATGCTCGGGCAGATCGAGCGCAGCTTCACCGCCAGGGTGCGTTCAGAGGAGACCCTGCGACGCTTCGTCGCGGACGCCAGCCACGAGCTGCGCACCCCGATCGCGACCATCCGCGGTCACACCGAGCTGTGGCGCAACGGCGTGATGCAGGATGCCGTCGGCGTACGGACCGTGATGAGCCGCGTCGAGGCCGAGTCACTGCGGATGGGCGCACTCGTCGACGACATGCTGCTCCTGGCCCGGATGGACCAGCAGCGACCGCTCGCCCACGAGCCGGTCGACCTGCTCAGTCTCGCCGTGGACGCGGTCGTCGATGCCCAGGCACGCCAGCCCGAGCGACACATCGACCTCGACCCGGGTACGGCGAAGGACGGGTTGCCGGTGGTCGCCGGAGACGAGCACGGTCTGCGCCAGGTGCTGGCCAACCTGCTCTCGAACGCCCTGCACCACACCCCCGTCGAGTCGCCCATCCAGGTGGGAGTCGACGTGCACGCGGGCCGGGTGATGCTCACCGTCGCCGACCACGGGCCGGGCATGCCACCGGACGTGGTCGTCAAGGTGTTCCACAGGTTCTACCGGGCCGACGCCGGTCGCTCGCGCGACCAGGGCGGCAGCGGCCTGGGACTGGCCATCGTCAAGTCCCTCGTCGAGGCGCACGCCGGCACGGTCACCTGTGTGAGCACGGTCGCGGCGGGGACGCGCTTCACCGCGTCGCTCCCCGCGATGAGCACGGACCCCGCCCCGACCGGTCCCGACGAGGGCGCGCAGCGGACCCCCAACGACACGGGCTCGCGGTAGCCCGCAGGCTCAGTGCTGCTGGCCCGCTCCGGGCTCCGCGCCTTGGAAGGCCTCGTGGTTGCGGATGACCTCGGCGATGATCACGCCGAGGATCTTCTGCGCGAACGCGGCGTCGAGGCCGCTCTCGTCCGAGAGCCGCTGCAGCCGCTCGATCTGGGCCGCCTCGCGCCCCGGGTCTGCGGGCGGCATCCCAACCCGCGCCTTCAGCCGTCCGACCTGCTCGGTGCACTTGAAGCGCTCGGCCAGCAGATGCACCAGCGCGGCGTCGAGGTTGTCGATGCTGGAACGCAGGCGGGCGAGCTCCGCGCCCGGGTCATCCGTCGTCATGGCACCATCCACCCACGCCGACGGCGAGGTTGCCAAGCCGGGGGCTCAGGAACCGTCCTCCGCCAGGGCCTGTCGCACCGCCGCCTCGATCCGGGCAAGCGGTGCCGAGCTGGTCACCACCACGACCGCGCCGACGGCTCCCGCCCCACCCGGGGCGAAGGTCCGCTGCACGGCGGCCAGCGCGTGCTCGATCTCGCGCTGCGGATCCTCGATCTCGCCGCGCAGCCAGCGCCGTAGGACGCGGTTGTGCGCCGCGACCACGCTGGCCGCCATCAGCTCGGCGTTGAGCTCGGCGGCCTCCGAGCCGTCGCCCCAGCGGCCGAGATAGGCCCGGAACAGTCGCTGGTATCGGAGGCCGCCCCACAGCTCGCGTTCGCGAAGCGCCGTCACGGAGGAGGTGAGCCGGTAGCGCTCACGGGCACGCTCGCCCTCGGCGACGTAGTGGAACAGGACGATCTTGACCGCGTCGACGACCGCGGCGAGCGCGGAGTCGGCGTGCGAGCTGCGCAGCCGGTCCTCGACGCGCTGCAGGAGCGCATCGTGATCCGGGAAGATCACCGCCTCCTTGGAGCCGTAGGAGCGGAAGAACGTACTGCGGCTCACCCCCGCCGCCGCGGCGATGTCGTCGACGGATGTCGCGTCGTAGCCGCGCTCGGCGAACAGGCGGAACGCGGCCTCGACGATGTCGGAACGGCCAGCACTCATCAGGGCTCCTTTCGGTGATGGACATTCTGCCTGCTGAGACTTAGTCTCACTTGAAGACATTGAGTCCCACAATGAGGACTGCATCACGTTGCCGAGCGAGGGATGACGGGCATGAGCACAGCACCAGTAACCGGCGCCACACCGCCGAACGCCCGGGCGGCGGCCCGGACATCCGGCCCTCGTCCGGCCGCCAAGGCGAGCGAGTGGCTGCTGACCGCACGCCACGCGGAGCGACTCTTCGACGGCCGCCGCAGCGCCTGGGGCGCGTTCCACATCCGGCGCAACGGCGAGCACCGCACGGCGTGCGGGCAGCCGACGATGATGTGGCACACCTTCTGGGAGCTGCGGATGGACACCCTGCTGGCCCGGGTGTGCCGCGACTGCGCGGCTGCCGCGCGGGCGACGGCTCCGCGCTGAGAAGCGCCGACCCCAGGCCCGACCACCACGCCACCACGCCACCACGCCACCACGCCACCACGCCACCACGCCACCACGCCACCACGCCACCCTGCCGGTCGCCGCGCGAGGTAGGTGGTTGCGCCGCGCCGGAGCGGCTGCTGTAATAATCAGGATTCCTGTTCGTTTCTGGAGGTCCTGTGTCCCAGCCGCTCGTCGAGCTCCCCCCGACCCTGCGCGTCGAGCGCGTGGGCAAGGTCGCCGTGCTCACCCTCGCCCGACCCGAGAAGCGCAACGCGCTCAGCGACGAGACGGTGCTCGGGATCGAGCGGTTCTTCGCCCAGCTGCCCGAGGACGTGGCCAGCGTGGTGATCGCGGCGGACGGCGAGCACTTCTGCGCCGGCCTCGACCTCGCCGAGATGGCCGAACGCGACACCCTCGGCGGCATACGCCACTCGCGGATGTGGCACCGCGTGTTCGAGCAGATCGAGTTCGGACCGGTCCCCGTCATCGCCGCGCTCAAGGGCGCCGTGATCGGGGGCGGCCTCGAGCTGGCCGCGGCGACCCACATCCGGGTGGCCGAGCGCTCCACGTTCTACGCGCTGCCCGAGGGGATGCGCGGCCTGTTCGTCGGTGGCGGCGGCTCGGTCCGCATCCCCCGCCTCATCGGCGTCGCGAGGATGGCGGACCTCATGCTGACCGGCCGTCGGTACGACGCCGAGCAGGGCGCCGCAGTCGGCCTCTCCCAGTACGTCGTGGACGACGGCGCCGGCCTCGACCTCGCGATCGAGCTGGCGACGCGGATCGCCGACAACGCCGCGCAGACCAACTACGCGATCATCCAGGCACTCCCCCGCATCGCCGAGGCCAACCCGCGCGAGGGCTACGTGATGGAGTCGATGATGGCCGCTATCGCGCAGGGCACCGACGACGCCAAGCAGCGCATGCAGGCGTTCCTCGACGGCCGTGCCCAGAAGGTGACCGACCGGTGAGCGAGCAGACGAGCAACACGGAGGGCAAGCCCGGCATCGACACCGGGGACATCCTCTGGACCCCGCCCGCCGACGTCCTGCGGACCACCGAGGTGGGCCGCTTCGTGACCTGGGTGAACGAGCACCGCGGCCTGGAGCTGCGCGACCACGACGGACTGTGGCGCTGGTCGGTCGAGGACCTGGACGGCTTCTGGTCGGCGATCTGGGACTTCTTCGAGGTGGCCGACCACGGCGAGCGCAGCGCCGTACTGGCGACGCGCACCATGCCCGGCGCCACCTGGTTCCCCGGCTCGTTGCTCAACTACGCCGAGCAGGCATTGCGCGGCGCGGGTGCCGGCACCGAGGACACCGCGGCGGTCCTCGGCCGCTCGCAGGCGCGTCCCGACATCGACCTGACCTGGGCCGAGCTGCGCGAGCAGGTCGCGCGCGCTCGGCGCGCCCTCGTCGACCTGGGCGTGCGGCCCGGCGACCGAGTCGCCGGATACCTGCCCAACACCCCAGAGGCACTGGTCGCCTTCCTGGCCGCCGCCGGCCTGGGCGCGGTGTGGACCAGCTGCGCGATCGAATTCGGCCCGCGCAGTGTGATCGACAGGTTCGGCCAGGTCGAGCCGGTCGTGCTGCTGGTCGCCGGTGGCTACCAGTACGGCGCCAAGCCGGTCGACCGCCGCGACCAGGTCGCCGAGATCACCGCGGAACTGCCGAGCGTGCGCCACGTCGTGGACATCGAGTACGGCACGTGGCGCGTGCCCGGCGCCACGTCGTGGCCGACCCTGCTCGCCGAGGTCACCGAGCCGATCCCCGAGACGACACCGGTTCCGTTCGACCACCCGCTCGTGGTGCTCTTCTCCTCCGGCACGACCGGCAAGCCGAAGGCGATCGTGCACGGCCACGGCGGCATCACCCTGGAGCACCTGAAGAACCACGCACTCTCGTGGGATCTCGGCCCCGGCGACGTGATGCTCTGGTACTCCACCACCGCCTGGATGATGTGGAACGCCCTGGCCTCCGGTCTCCTGGTCGGCTCCTCGATCGTGATGCTCGACGGCGACCCGGCGTACCCCGATCTTGCCTGGCAGTGGCGCCTGGCCGAGCAGACAGGTGCGACGCTGATGGGCGCGAGCCCCGGCTTCGTGATGGCCTGCCGCGCCGCCGGTCTCGACCTGCGCGACCTCGATCTCAGGATCCGCGTCGTCGGTTCGGCCGGCTCGCCGCTGCCGCCGGAGGGCTACGCCTGGATCGGCGAGCAGCTCGGCGCACACGTGCAGCTCAACGTCGGCAGCGGCGGCACCGACGTGTGCAGCGGCCTGGTGCAGAACAACCCGCTCCTGCCCGTCCGGGCCGGGATGATCTCCGGTCGCGCCCTCGCCGTCGACGTGCACGCGTACGACGAGGGGGGTCGCGAGGTGATCGGCGAGCCCGGCGAGCTGGTGGTCACGGCGCCGATGCCGTCCATGCCGATCGGCCTGTGGGGCGACGCCGACGGCACCAGGCTGCGCGACACCTACTTCGACACCTATCCCGGCATCTGGCGGCACGGCGACTGGATCGTCTTCGAGCCCGACGGCAGCTGCGTCGTCACCGGCCGCAGCGACGCCACCCTCAACCGCGGTGGCGTACGGCTCGGCACTGCGGAGTTCTACCGCGTCGTGGAGGAGCTGCCCGGCATCGCCGACAGCCTGGTCGTGCATCTGGAGGACCCGGCCGGCGGCAACGGCGAGCTGATCCTCTTCGTCGCCACGACGCCGGATCTGGCCGGACTCGACGATGCCTTGACGGGCACCATCCGGACCGCGCTGCGCACGGCACTCTCGCCGCGGCACGTCCCGGACCGGATCGTCGGCGTCCCGGCGATCCCGCGCAACCTGACCGGCAAGAAGCTCGAGCTGCCGGTCAAGCGCATCCTTCAGGGCACACCGGTGACCCAGGTGGTGAGCCGGGACGCCCTCGCGGACCCGAGCGTGCTCGACGCCTTCATCGCCCTGGCGCCCCAGCACGACGCAGACCAGCAGGAGACCCACGCATGAGGACCGACATCAGCACCGTCGCGGTGGTCGGAGCCGGCTCGATCGGCGGCAGCTGGACCGCGCTGGTGCTGGCCAAGGGCCTGACCGTGCACGCCGCCGACCCCGACCCGGCGACCGACGAACGGCTCCGGGCCGCTGTCGGCGCCCATCTGGTCGAGCTCGATACCGACATCGGCGCCCTCGACCGGCTCCACGTCCACACCGACGCCGCCGAGGCAGCTGCGCTGGCCGACCTGGTCATCGAGTCCGGCCCCGAGCGGGTCGATCTCAAGCGCGAGCTCTTCGCCGCCCTCGACGAGGCGGCAGCGCCCGACGTCGTGCTGGCCAGCAGCTCGTCCGGCTTCGGCCCGAGCGCCTTCCAGGACGCCTGCCGCCACGCCGAGCGCGTGGTGGTGGCGCACCCCTTCAACCCGCCGCACCTGGTGCCCCTGGTGGAGGTGGTCGGCGGCAGGATGACCTCCGAGGAGACCATCGAGGCGACCATGACCGCGATGACGCTCCTCGGCCGCCGCCCGGTGCGGGTGCGCGCCGAGCTGCCCGGACACGTCGTCAACCGGCTGCAGTCGGCGCTGTGGCGCGAGGCCTACGACCTGGTCCGCCGCGGTGCCATCACCGTCGCCGATCTCGACCAGGCGGTCGCGTCCGGCCCCGGCCTGCGCTGGGCGCTGCTCGGACCGATCGCCACCCAGCACCTCTCCGGCGGCCCCGGCGGCATGGCGCACGTGCTCGAGCACCTCGGTCCGCCGATGGTGGACTGGTGGGACGACCTCGGCGCTCCCGAGCTCACGCCCGAGCTCACCGCGCAGCTGGTCGACGGCGTGCGCGTCGAGATGGCCGGCCGCGAGCGCGACGTACTCGCCCGGCGGGACCGTGCCCTGCGTGAGCTGATCGCGCTCAAGCAGCGCGTCGGTCTCGGCGACCTCGACCAGCTCGGCGACCGGGACCAGCTCGGCGACCACGGGGATGAGGCGCGATGAGGGACAACGGCCTCGGCTCCTGGACCCGCCGCCGCGCCCGGATGACACCGGCGAAGGCGGCCCTGGTCCAAGACGACGTGCCGACGACGTACGCCGACCTCCACCGGGGTGCGACCCGGATGGCCCACGGGCTGCGGCAGCGGGGCGTGCAGCGCGGCGACCGGGTCGCGTTCCTGGGGCTCAACTCGATCGAGATGGTGGTGGCGATGTTCGCCACCGCTCAGCTCGGCAGCGTCTTCGTGCCGGTCAACACCCGGCTGGCGACCCCGGAGCTGGTGCACGTGCTCAGCCACAGCGGCGCGAGCCTGCTGCTCGTCGAGGACGTCCTGGCCGGCCCGACCGAGGACCCGGCGATCGCCGGCCTCGGCATCGACACGGTGGTCTTCTCGCGCGCGAGCGGTGCGGGCCTCGACGGCCTCAAGAGCGCCGAGGAGACCGAGATCGACGAGCCGATCGGGCTCGACGACCTCTTCATGATCCAGTACACCTCCGGCACGAGCGGGCGTCCCAAGGGCGTGATGCTCACCCATGGCAACGTGATCTGGAACGTCTACAACCTGCTCGTCGACATCGACCTGACCAACGAGGAGATCGCGCTGGTCACCGCGCCGCTGTTCCACACCGCGGCGCTCAACCAGGTGCTGTTCCCGACCGTCCTCAAGGGCGGCACGGCGCTGGTCGAGGCGAAGTTCGACCCCGTCCGCGCGATCGACCTGATCGAGTCGATGAGGGTCAGCCTGCTCTTCGGGGTCACCTCGATGTACCTCGCCCTGGCCGCCGCCCCGCGGTTCGGCGAGGCCGACCTCGACAGCCTGCGCCTTGCTCTCAGCGGCGGCGCGCCGATCCCCGAGTCTCTGCTGCACACCTGGCTCGACCGCGGCCTCATGATCGTCCAGGGCTACGGCCTGACCGAGGCCTCCCCTGGTACGACGATGCTGCGCGCGGCCGACGGGGTCCGCAAGCTCGGCTCGGCCGGCACCGCCTGTTTCTTCACCGACGTCCGGGTGGTCGCCCAGGGAGTGCGCGGCGAGCGCGAGACCGAGGTCGACGAGCTCGGCGAGGTGCTGGTATCGGGTCCCAACGTCTCCCCCGGCTACTGGCAGGACGACCTGGCCACCGCAGCCGCCTTCGACACCGGGCCCGGTCAGGAGGCCTGGCTGCACACCGGCGACCTGGCGGTACGCGACGAGGAGGGCTACCTCCGCATCGTCGACAGGCTCAAGGACATGTACATCTCCGGCGGCGAGAACGTGTATCCCGCCGAGGTCGAGCAGGCCCTGCACAGCCACCCCGACATCGCCGAGTGCGCCGTGATCGGCGTGCCCGACGAGCGCTGGGGCGAGGTGGGTCGTGCCTACGTCGTGGTCCGCGCCGGCGCCGATCTCGACGAGTCGGCGCTCCTCGCCCACCTCGACGGCCGGCTGGCGCGCTACAAGCTCCCCCGCTCCATCGTCTTCCTGCCCGAGCTGCCGCACAACGCGTCCGGCAAGCTGGTGAAGTCCCGACTCCGAGAGGCAACCCAGTGACCCGCTATCAGCCCCGCATCGACCTCGAGGCGATCACGGCGCTCGACGTCCACGTCCACGTCGAGGCCGACGGCCACGGTCACCACTCGCTCGACGACGAGCTGATGGACGCCTCCGCGGCGTACTTCAAGGGCGCGGAGAGCCGCACGCCCACCGTCGAGGACCTCGCCGTCCGGTATCGGGCAGCCGGGATGGCGGCGGTCGTCTTCACCGTCGACGCCACCACCGCGACCGGCCACCCGGCGCTGTCGAGCGAGGAGATCGCGGAGGCCGCGGCCGCGCATGCCGACGTACTGATCCCGTTCGGGTCGGTGGACCCTCACCAGGGCGAGACGGCGGTGCGACGGGCACGGATGCTCGTGGAGGAGTACGGCGTCCGCGGGTTCAAGTTCCACCCCAGCCTGCAGGCCTTCTCCCCCGACGACCCGACCTTCCGCCCGCTCTGGGCGGCGCTGGAGGAGCTCGGCGTGCCGGCGCTGTTCCACACCGGCCAGAACGGCATCGGCGCTGGATTGCCGGGCGGGCGCGGGATCAAGCTGCGCTACTCCAACCCGATCCTGCTCGACGACGTCGCCGCCGACTTCCCCGGACTGACCGTGATCCTGGCGCACCCGTCGGTGCCGTGGCAGGGCGAGGCGATCTCGATGGCGACGCACAAGGCGAACGTCTTCATCGACCTGTCCGGCTGGCGACCGAAGTACTTCCCGCCCGAGCTCGTCCGCGCTGCCGGCGGGATGCTGCGGCACAAGGTGCTCTTCGGCAGCGACTACCCGCTGATCACCCCGGAGCGCTGGCTGGAGGACTTCACCGGCCTGGTCGACGAGGCGGTGCTACCGGGCATCCTGAAGCAGAACGCCGCCGGCGTGCTGGGGCTCGGCTGAGGGTCCCTAGGATGACTGCGCTCTGCCGGCGTCGCGCCGGCGCGGAGGAGGGGCTGCGATGACGGACACCGCTGCGGCGACGGACCGGCAGCCGACCGCTGCCCCACCGACGCTGCTCTACCTGATGAAGCAGGTCGAGCTCGCCGTACGTGCGGAGCTGGACGAGCTGGCCCGGCCGGTCGGCCTGACCGCACTGCAGTACACCGCGCTGACGGTGCTCGAGCGACACCCCGACCTGACCGCCGCCCATCTCGCGCGGCTCTCCTTCGTGACCGCGCAGAGCATGGCGGACATGGTGACCGCCCTGCTCGGCCGCAGCCTGATCGAGCGGCACCGCGACCCGGCCGATCGGCGACGGCTGGTGATCGCGCTGACGCCCGCGGGTCAGCGGCTGCTCGACGACCTGCGCCCCGGCGCCGCGGCCCTGGAGCAGCAGATGCTCTCGCTGATGACCGACGCCGACGCGGACACCCTACGGCTCGCCCTGGAGCAGTGCCGTCAGGCCCTGCGGCACCCCGGCGCAAGCCCCGAAGACCGGCCCTGACCTGGCCTTTCTCGTCTGAAACGGGACGCCGAAGATATTAATCAGGAAACCTGTACATCAGGATTCCGATGTGGTTTGCTTCACACTTATGAGTGAGACCGTCGCATCCTCCGGTGCCCCTGGGATGTTGCCCAAGCTGACCGCAGGCACCCTTCTTGCCGCTATCAGCGCGTGCTTCGTCGCCCAGGTCGGCGTCAGCATCCCTGCCGTCATCAACGGCTATATCAATCAGGACCTCGGGACCACCTCGACCCAGCTGACCTGGGTCTCCGATGCCTTCTTGGTGCCGGTGACCCTCTTCGAGCTCTCCTTCGGAGTCGTCGGCGACCTCTTCGGTCGCAAGCGACTCCTGGCGATCGGCTCGCTGCTGATGGTGATCGGTGGCCTGTTCGGTTACTTCACCCCCGACGGCGGGGTAGGCGTGCTGCTCACCGGCCAGGTCATCTCCGGCCTGGGCGCAGCAGCCATCTTCCCGACGTCGGTGGCGATGATCGCCGCAGGCACCCACACGATCAGGGATCGCGCGCACGCCATCTCGATCTGGGCAGCGGCCCTGACCGCCGGCGGCTTCATGTCGCCGCTGATCGGCGGCCTGCTCGCCAAGCTCAACCACTCCGGCGGTGAGTTCGCCAGCTGGCGCTACGCCTTCCTGGCGATGGCCGTTCTGGCCGCGGTCAGCGCACTGATCACCTTCATCGCAGCCGAGAACTCCTCCTCGCCGGTCGGCCGTTCGCTCGACTGGCCCGGACAGATCACCATCGCCATCTCGCTCTTCGCCCTCCTGTTCGGCGTGATCCAGGGCGCTGAGGACGGCTGGAGCAGCGCCCGCGTCATCGGCAGCTTCGTCATCGCTGTCGTCTTCATGGTCGCCTTCGTGCTGATCGAGCAGCGCGTCGACAAGCCGCTGATCCAGCTCTCCCTGTTCAGCAACCGGATGTTCACCGTCTCGGCCGTGGTGACGGTGCTCGGCATGTTCGCCTACCTCGGCACCGCCTACGCCACCAGCATCCGGCTCTCCGCGATCCTCAACTACTCGCCGCTGAAGACCGCTGGCGGCTTCATCCTGCTCAACATCATGGGTGTGGTGCTCTTCCCGGTCAGCGCGAAGGTGCTGCAGCGCTACAACCCCGGTTGGGTGCTCGCCACCGGCATGGCCCTGATCGGCATCGGCGACGTCGCCCTGGCCGCGATCCCGGCGGCCACGCATCCCGGTGTCTGGGTGATGGCCATCCCGCTGCTGGTGATCGGCGCCGGCTTCAAGACCGCCGTCACCGCTATCACCGTGGTCGCGGTCAACAGCGTCCCGACCGACAAGGCCGGCATGGCCAGTGGTGCGACCAGCATGCTGCGCGACTTCGGCCTGACACTCGGTCCGGCCATCGTCGGTGCGATCGCACTGACCAACGCCGCGAACGCGATCTCCGCCAAGCTTGCCGGCGATCCCGCTCTGCAGCAGAAGGTCAACGCCCTCCCGCCTGAGCTGCAGGGCGTGGTGAACTCCGGCCCGCTGGGTGCGAACGCGATCCCGAACCCGCCGAACCCGCTCAAGGAGGTCGCCTTCCACGCACTGTCGCACGCCTACTCGATCGGTTACCTGGTCTGCGGCATCGCCGCCCTGGCCGCCGCTCTGATCGCCGCGCTGATGCTCGGTGGCCGGCAGCAGAGCCACACCTTCGTCGCGGGCGCGGAGGCCTCTGCGCCGCAGTGACATCCCACCCCCAACGTCGAGAGGTCAGTTTCGGGCGTTGAGTGTCCAGCTCGTCTGGACACTCAACCCCCCGAAACTGACCTCTCGACGTCACGCGCCGCCGCGCCGGCGGCGCGAGCCACGCGGCTGCTGCCGCGCGGTCGGCGAGCCGAGCAGCCGTGAGATCGTCCGGCTGGCCGCGCGCAACGCCGGCGTGATGGCCTGCGGAGAGATCCGGCCCTCGGCGTGGAAGACCACCGACAGCGCCGCCACGACGCTGTCGTCGGCTCCCCGCACCGGACACGCCACCGACACCGCGTCGGAGGTCACCTGACGATCACTGATCGCGACGTCGCTGCGGCGTACGTCTGCCAGCACGGCGCGCAGATGCCCCGCGTCGGTGACCGTGTGCGGGGTCCAGCGACGCAACCGGCCTCCGAGCACCTCCTCCTGCACCGCCGCCGGCGCGTGCGCGAGCAGCACCAGCCCGACACCTGTCGAGTGCATCGCGAAGCGACCGCCCACCCGCGTCAGGACAGGTACGGCGTTGCGCCCGGTGAGCCGCTCCAGGTAGACGATGTCGAGGTGGTCGCGGACCGCGAGCTGCACGTTCTCGTGGGTGGCCTCGTAGAGGTCCTCCATGATCGGGAGCGCCACCTCGCGCAGCGGCAGCCCGCGCGGCGCCAGCGAGGCGATCTCCCACAGGCGCAGGCCGAGCTCGTAGTCGCCTGCATCGGTCCGCTCCAGGGCTCCCCAAGCCACCAGATCGCTCACGATCCGGTGTGTCGTGGTCAGCGCCAGCCCGGTGCGGCGACTGACCTCGGACAGGCTCAGCCGCGGCTGCGCGCTGGAGAAGGCGGCGAGCACGTCGAGCGTCTTGGTGGTCAGCGACGCGGCATCGGCAGAGGCAGGCACAAGACCCAGTATGTCTTCCGGTAGCCGGAAAGCATGTGTCGGGCGTCACGGTCGGCGACGCATCGTCTACTACATCGACTTCCCTCAGTCCTCAGGAGCTCTCATGCCTAGTTGGCCGCTCAACCAGTGGTACATCGCCGCCTACAGCAGCGAGATCGAGGAAGGGCTGCTCGGTCGCACGATCTGCGACGAGCCGCTGGTCTTCTACCGGACCTCGGAGGGCGAGGTGGTCGGTCTCGCCGACCGTTGCGTCCACCGCCGCTACCCGCTCTCGCTGAGCCACCTCAAGGACGACCAGATCATCTGCGGGTACCACGGCTTCACCTACGACAAGAGCGGCAGCTGCGTCGCCGCCCCTGCGCAGAAGCGGATCCCCCGGGCCGCTCGCGTGCCTTCCTTCCCGGTGCACGAGCAGGACTCGTTCGTGTGGGTATGGATCGGCGACTCCGACCTGGCCGACACCGCGCTGATCCCGCGCGCACCGTGGCTCGACAGCCCGGACTACACCGTCGTCCGCGGTCGTGAGCCGATCCAGGGCCGCTACGGCCTGCTGGTCGACAACCTGATGGACCTCTCGCACGAGACCTACCTGCACGGCGGCTACATCGGCACCCCCGAGGTCGCCGAGACGCCAATCACCACCGAGGTCGACGAGGAGGCGAACGTCGTCTACGTCAGCCGGCACATGGACGACGCGGAGTGCCCGCCGTTCTACGCGAACTCCACCGGCATCGGGGGTCGGATCATCCGCTGGCAGGACGTCGAGTACCACGCGCCGTGCCTCTACCTGCTGCACAGCCGGATCGCGCCCGCCGGCGTACTCCCGCCGGAGGACGGCCCGGACGACAAGGCCTTCCACGTCGAGGTCACCTACGGGATCACGCCGGAGACCGAGCACTCCACGCACGACTTCTGGATGGTGGCGCGCGACTTCGCGCTGGGCGACGAGAAGGTCACCGAGTACCTCGCCACCAACAACCACACCGTGGTGATGCAGGACGTGGTCGCGCTCAACATCCTCGAGGAGGTCGTCGAGGGCGAGAAGGAGAACTACCAGGAGCTGTCGATCAACATCGACACCGGCGGCCTCGCCGCCCGGCGGATCCTGAAGAAGCTGATCGCCGCCGGCGAGGCGCCGTCAGCCGCACCGGCAGCTGCGCCGGCCGTCGCGGGGACCGTCTGATGGCTGAGCCACACACCCCGGTCCGAGCGGACCTGCCGCCGCCATCGCGGATGCTCACCGGCCGCACCGTCTACCGCGTGGTGTGGAAGCTCAACACCGACGTGCTGGTGGGCTACTGCTGGTGCGGCGTCCCGCACGAGGCCACCGACCCGATCGAGCTGTGGGACTGGCTGCTCGCGCACCCCGACACCCACGGCCCCGGGGATGCCCCCGACGGGGGTACGCCGCCGGTCGGCAGCGACTCCGCCGTACGTGAGCTGGTGAAGTCATGACCGGCCACGACGAGCATCACGTCGACCCGGCCACCGAGCACGAGCTCGAGCTGCGTGTCGAGAGGATCGACGCCCCCGCGGACGACGTCCGCCGACTGCGGCTGGTGGACCCCGCCGGCGCGGCCCTGCCGAGCTGGCTGCCCGGCGCCCACGTCGACCTGCACGTCGGCGACCTGGTGCGGCAGTACTCGCTGTGCGGCGAGGTGGCCGAGACCTCGGCATGGAGCGTGGCGGTGCTGCGCGAGGCCGAGGGGCGCGGTGGATCGACCTACGTGCACGACAAGCTCGCCGAGGGCGACCTGGTGCGGGTGCGCGGACCGCGCAACCACTTCCCGCTCGTCCCGGCGGCGTCCTACCTGTTCATCGCGGGTGGCATCGGCATCACGCCGATGCTGCCGATGATCGCCGCGGCCGAGGCCGCCGGGGCCGACTGGCGGCTCGCGTACGGCGGCAGGACGCGAGCCTCGATGGCGTTCGCCGACGAGCTCGTCGCGGCGTACGGCTCGCGGGTGGGGCTGCACCCGCAGGACCAGGAGGGCCTGCTCCCCCTGGCCGACCTGCTGCCTGCCCCGGAGGAAGGCACGATGGTCTACTGCTGCGGGCCGGCCCCGTTGCTCAACGCTGTCACCGACCTCTGCGCGAGCTGGCCCGAGGGGCTGGTGCACATGGAGCACTTCGCGCCGAAGGAGGAGCTGCACTCCGACGACGACGGCTCGTTCGAGGTCGAGCTCGCCGACGCGGGCCTGACCCTGACCGTCGCCGCGGACCAGTCGATCCTGGAGACCGTCCGGGCCGCCGGCGTACAGGTCCTCTCCTCCTGCCAGGAGGGCACCTGCGGCACCTGCGAGACCGGCGTGCTCGCCGGCACCGTGGACCACCGCGACTCGATCCTTACCCCGGCCGAGCGGAACGCGAACGACGTGATGTACGTCTGCGTGTCGCGGGCCGCGGGCGGGTGCCCGAAGCTGGTACTCGAGCTCTGAGGGCGGCGCGCCACTCCACCGCCGAGGCGGAGTGACGGCGCGAGTAGGTCCGCGACTGGGTCGCGTGAGCGAGTGCGTGACCTGCCGGGTGGGAGACTCGACCCGATGACCTTCGCCTCTGACGACCCGGAGCCGCAGGCGCCTGGCCGAGTGCCGACTCCCTGGGGTGACAGCGCCGAACGGGCTGACACCACCATCGTGCTGCTGATCGGCCTCTACGTCGCGTACTCGCTCGCGATGTGGCCGCTCGTGCCCGCTCTGATCGGGTCGCACCCCCTGCTGCTCGAGATCGTCGGCGGGTCGACCCTGGCCGAGGTGACGGTCGGGGCTCACAGCCGGCTGGGCGAGCTGCCGCTGTGGGTCGCGGTCGTCATCGCCATCCCCGGCTCGATGATGTTCGACTGGGTCTTCTGGTGGGCTGGCCGGCGCTGGGGAGATCGCGCGCTGCACCTGGTCCTGGGCAGCGACTCATCGCCGCGCGGCATGGCACGACGCGAGCTGCGGACGGCTCGGCTCGAGCGGATGGCCGAGCGATTCGGACCGGCGGCGGTCGTGCTGGCCTACTACCTGCCGCTGCCGTCGCTGCTGATCTACGTGGCCGCCGGCCTCTCGGGGATGCGACTACGCACCTTCCTGGCCCTGGACGCGCTCGGCACGCTGCTGTGGGTCGGCCCGATCGTCGGCCTCGGCTACGCCATCGGCAAGCCGGCCGTCGACGTCATTGACCGGATCGACCACTACTCCACGCTGCTGGCCGTCGCCGTCGTCGTGGTGGTGATCGGCGTCCAGATCCGCCGTCGGCGCAGCACGGCCACGATGCCTTGACGTCGAACTCCATCCAGTGACGTCGCCCAGAGAAGCGAGCTCCCGCCGCGCCAGCCCATCAGGCGCTACGCCTCTGCGGATGCCACGGCCGGAGCGAGCACGAGGTCGCACCAGTCGCCGAACGACGTACCGTCGGTGCCTGCGGGTGCAGGCGGGTAGACGCCGGCTGCCTGGGCCTGGGCCATCTCGACCACGCCCTGAACGATCGCCGGGCTGGCGCCGTGCGCCGCATACTGCGCGCCGTAGTCTGCGACGGTCGTCTGACGGTACGCGATGGGCCGTTCCAGCACCTCGGTCATGATCTCCGCCATCTCTCGCGGCGTGTGGTCGACGGGTTCGCGGACGGGGACGTCCTCTTGGCCGGTCCAGGTCGGGTGCGCCAGCAACCCGGCGGCGGCGCGGGCGATGTCATTGCCGGCCACGGCAGCGAGTGGCTGGTCCGGATCGGCGGCCAGCACGAAGGTCCCCTGATCGCGGATCGAGGCGACCTGGTGGAGCAGGTTCTCCATGAAGAACGGCGGCTGCAGCGAGCGATAGGCGGCGCCGCTCGCCTCGAGCACGTCGTCCAGGGCCCAGGCCGCGGAAAGCAGACCGGCCCGACCGGGGAAGCCACGACCGAGGGAGGAGACGGCGACGATCCGGCGTACGCCGTGCGCACGGACAGCCGCGGCGATCGGCCGGGCGAAGCCGAGGTAGCGCGCGGTGACGTCGAGCGCACGGAAGTTCGGAGGCACGAGGACGAACAGGGCGTCCGCGCCGGCCAGCGCCACGTCGAGGACGGCGGGGTCGGCATGGCTCCGTGCCGTCGGCGACCAGAGCGCGCTCTACGCCGCGGTCGAGAACAGCTCCAATCCGCAGCTGCAGGGCTACCTCGAGGACGCCGCCGACCCGGCCATCGGTCTCGGCTGGAGCCTTCGCTCCGACACCGACGTGAGGGCTCCGGCGTACCAGGGCCTGCTCGACCTGACCTACGCCAAGCCGCTCGCGAGGCGCTGACGCCGGGGAGGCTCGGGAAGGTGGTGCCGGCCGGCACCACCGTCGCGCGTTACGCGAGTGCCGGCTGGCGCCGGCGGCTGGCCGTGACCATCACCGCGGCGAGCGCCAGGAGCGCCAGCATCACCACGCCGAAGGTGAGGATCGAGGGATCGATGGCGACGTACTGCAGCAGCACGCCCAGCAGGATGACCGGCACCGACATCCCGAGGTAGCTGATCAGGAACAGTCCGGCGAGGGTCTCGCCGCGCGCGGCTGGCGGGGCCAGTTCGATCACCGACGCGACGGCCGCCTTGAACGAGGTCCCCGCACCGGCGCCGACCACGATGCCGGCGACCACGAGCAGCGGCAGCGAGGCACCGAGGATCGCGATGATCACCAGAAGCAGCCCGACCGGGAGGACGACCAGGCCGACGGCGTACAGGCGGGCAGGGGCCCACCGAGCGGTCAGCACCTGCGCCACGGCGGCGGAGCCGAAGACCGAGAAGCTGATCGCGCCGGCGAGTGCGTGCGAGGTGTGGTGCAGCGTGCCGGAGAGGAACGACGGCGCCAGCGAGGTGAAGAAGCCGAACATCGCGAAGCTCACGAAGGCGAGCATCGCCGCTGCCACGAACCCGGCACGCGCCTCGACCGGGACCGCGACCCGCTGCGGACGGTAGCGCCACTCGTCGGCCGCCGGGACGACGGTCTCGGGCACGATCACCAGCGCGAGGAGGCCGGCGAGCATGAGGAAGGCGAAGACGGCGTACGGCGTGTAGAGCGGGCGGCCGGCGTACTGGGCGAGGAAGCCGGCGACCAGCGGCCCGAGTCCGATTCCGCCGATGTTCGCGGCTGTGCCGACGACAGCGGCGCGCTGCGGGGAGGCGTCGGGCCGGGCGTGGCGGTGCAACTCGGTCAGGTGAGCGGTCGCCGTCGCGGTCAGCATGCCGACGCCCAGGCCGCTGACGAAGCGGGCCGCGAGCAGCCAGCCGAGCTGGTGCCAGGTCAGGAACATGACGGCGGCGACGACGTTGAGCAGCACTGCCGGCAGCAGCACCTGGCGCCTGCCGAACCTGTCGGAGAGGTGGCCGGCGAGGTAGAGGCTGGCCGCGACCCCGATCGCGTACGCGGCGAAGATCACGGTGACGGCGAACGAGCCGAAGCCGTCCTCCTTCGCGTAGAGCACGTAGAGCGGTGCTGGCGCGCCGGCGAAGGCCATCGTGGTGGCGAAGAGGAAGGCGATCAGCCAGAAGCCGCGGGCGTGGTGGCGGCTGGCGTTCGGCGACAGGCCGGCAGCGGGCGTGGCGGCGAGGGTGGCGGTGGTGCTCATGTCGTCCAGCGTGGCGCGCCACAAGCATCGCGTCCAACGAATGTTGGCGCTGACTCTCATCGCGTACGGCGATAGCGTTGTCGCGTGCAACCGCATCAGCTGGAGTACTTCCTCGCCGTCGCCGACACCGGCAGCTTCACCCGCGGTGCCGAACGCGTGGGTGTGGTGCAGTCCGCCGTCTCAGCCGCGATCGCCCAGCTGGAGCGTCAGCTCGGCGCCAAGCTGCTGGAGCGCGGCTACCACCGGGTCGGTCTCACCGCCGAGGGCGAGGCACTGCTCCCCCACGCCCGCGCGGTGCTCGACGCGATCGAGAGTGCGCGCGATGCCGTCGGAGCGGCCCGCGGCGAGGTCTCGGGCACCGTCCGGCTCGGCACGCTGACCTTCACGGGACCCTGGGACGTCGCCGACCTGCTCCGCGACTTCCAGGGCAGGCACCCGCGGGTCGCCGTACACCTGCGCCAGACGATCGCCGGCTCGGCCACCTCGATGGCCGACGTCCGCTCGGGCGCCCTCGACCTGGCGCTGGTCTCCACCCATGCCGAGTCGCTGCCCGGCCTGCGGATCGACGAGATCCACCGGGAGCCGCTGGTCTTCGTCTGCTCCCACGACCACCCGCTCGCGACGAAGGCGGAGGTGTCGGTGGCCGACTTCGGCGACCTGCCCTTCATCGACTACCCCACCGGTTGGGGCAACCGCACCGTCGTCGACCTCGCCTTCGCCGCCGCCAGCGTCGTGCGGACGATCCGCACCGAGGTCACCGACTTCCACCTCGCCCTCTCCCTGGTCTGCCGCGACCTCGGTGTGACGATCCTGCCGATCTCCGCCGTCGACGACTCCGTCACCCGCATCCCACTGCGCGAGCCGCTCGACTGGACGATCAACCTCGCCCGGCCGACCGGCCGCAAGCCCTCGCAGGCGACGGCGAGGCTGACCGAGGCGATCCTCGCGACTGCGCGGGTGTGACGGGCACTCCGCCACCGCGAGGCATGGCGCCCTCGACCGGTTGGTGGCGAGGATGTGCATGTGCTTGGACTCGAGATGGTCGTCTTGCTCGGCGTCGCCCTGGTCGCGTGCGGTGCCCTGGCGAGCCGCTACCCGATCGCACCGGCGCTCCTGCTGGTGCTGGTCGGCATCCTGGTGGGATTCGTCCCGCATCTGCGGCAGGCCCAGCTGCCGCCAGAAGCGGTGCTCCTGCTCTTCCTGCCGGCCTTGCTGTACTGGGAGAGCCTGACGACCTCGTTGCGCGAGATCCGCAACAACCTGCGGGTGGTCGTGCTGACCAGCACCGCGCTCGTCGCCCTCACCGCTGCCGCGGTCGCCGCCACCGCGCACGGCCTCGGCCTCGCCTGGGGGCCGGCCTGGGTCCTCGGCGCCGCACTGGCACCGACCGACGCAACGGCCGTTGGCGTGCTGGCGCACGACCTGCCGCGCCGTACGGTCACCGTCCTGCGCGCCGAGAGTCTGGTCAACGACGGCACCGCCCTGGTCATCTACGGTCTCGCCGTCGGTGTCACTGTCGGCGAACAGCACCTCACCGGATGGCACGTCACCTGGCTGCTGGTCTGGTCGTACGGCGGCGGGCTGCTGACCGGCGTCCTGATCGGGCTGATCAGCTGGCAGGTGCGACGGCTCATGGATGACCCGATGCTGGAGAGCATCGCGATGCTGGTGACCCCGTTCGCGGCGTTCCTGCTGGCCGATGCCGTTCACGCCTCCGGCGTCCTCGGGGTGGTGGCCTGCGGGCTGTTCATGAGTCAGGTGACCCCGCGCATCACCGGTGCGGTGACGCGGCAGATCTTCACGCCTTTCTGGGCGCTGTCCACCACCGTGCTCAGCAGCGCGCTGTTCGTGCTGGTGGGGATCTCGGCCCAGTCCGCCGTGCGCGGGTTGAGCAGCACCTCCATGTCGCGAGCGCTCGTCGACATCGTCGCCGTCACCGCGGTGGTCATCGGCGTGCGATGGGCGTGGCTGTACACCACGCCGTACATCATCCGGCTCCTGGATCGCCGGCCCGTCCAGCGGTCGCGCCGCGTCCCGGCGCGGCAGCGGACGGTGAGCGCGGTGGCCGGGTTCCGCGGCGCCGTGTCGCTCGCCGCGGTCCTCGCCGTGCCGCACACCGTCGACTCCGGTGACCCGTTCCCCGACAGGGACCTGATCGTGCTGATCGCGTGCGGCGTGATCGTGCTGACCCTCCTCCAGGCCCTGGCGCTCCCGTCCGTCGTCCGGTTCGCGCGGCTGCCCGTCGACACATCGGTCGCCGAGGAGCTCCAGTACGCCGAGGAGTACACCCTCGACGCCGCCCTCGAGACGCTCGAGACCACGGCCAGCGAGCTCGGCAGCGGCCCGAGGGTCGTGGAGAGAGTGCGCCACGAGCTGGAGAAGGAGCGCAAGCTGCTCGCCGCCGATGGCGCGGAGGGCGACCCCGTCGTCGAGCACGACGACCAGTACCGGAGCCTCTCGCTCGCGCTTCTCAGCCGGCGCCGGGATGCCCTGCTCGAGCTGCGCGACCAGCAGCGCATCGACGACATCGTGCTGCGCCGGGTGCAGGCCCGACTCGACCAGGAGGAGGTGCGGTTCTTGCGAGCGAACCTGCTGGAGTGAGGCGCTCCGGCTCGGGCTCAGGTCGTCGTGCGCAGGTAGGTGAGCACCGCCAGGACGCGGCGGTGGTCATCATCGGTGTCGGGAAGGTCGAGCTTGGTGAAGATGTTGGAGATGTGCTTCTCGACAGCGCCCAGGGTCACCACCATCACCTTGGCGATGCCCGCGTTGGTGCGGCCCTCCGCCATCAGGGCGAGGGTCTCGCGTTCGCGCGGGGTGAGGGCGTCGAGCTGGCCGCCGGTGGCCGAGCGGCTGCGGACCAGTTCGGTGACCACCTCGCGGTCGAGAGCGGTGCCGCCGGAGGCGACCCGGCGCAGCGCGTCGACGAACTCGGTCACGTCGCTGACCCGCTCCTTGAGCAGGTAGCCGATCCCGCCGCCCGGCGAGTCCAGCAGCTCGGCCGTGTACACGGGCTCGACGTACTGGGACAGGATCAGCGTGGCGAGCTCGGGGTGCACGGCCCGGGCAGCGATCGCGGCCCGGATGCCCTCGTCGCTGAAGTCTGGGGGCAGGCGTACGTCGATGATCGCCAGGTCGGGTGCGTGTTCCGTGACGATGTCGAGCAGGCCCGGGCCGGTATCGGCGGTGGCCACGACCTCGATGCCGACACCGTTGAGCAGGGCGACCAGCCCCTCGCGCAGGAGTGCGTGGTCCTCGGCGATGACTACTCGCATGGCAGCTCCGCGTGTAGGTGGGTGGGTCCGCCGGCCGGCGAGGTGAGGGTGAGCCTGCCGTCCAGGGCCTCGACCCGTGCGCGCAGACCCTGGAGGCCGCTGCCGTTCGGGTCGGCCCCGCCCTGCCCGTCATCGACGACGTCGACGACGAGCCGGTCCGGCTCGAGGGCGAGCTCGGCCCGTACGGCGGCGCCGGGGGCGTGCTTGGCGGCGTTGGTCAGTGCCTCGGCGAGGAGGAAGTAGGCGGCGTTCTCGACCGCCGGCGGCAGGCGTCGGCCGCCGTTGGTGTTGGTCACCGTCAGCGTCGCGTGCCCACGGTCGGCCAGCGACGCGGCCGCCGCGACCAGGCCGCGGTCGGCGAGCACAGGCGGCGCGATGCCACGGGCGAGGTCGCGCAACTCCTGGATCGCGACCGTGGCCTCCTCACGAGCGGCCCGCACGAGCGCGGCGGCTTCGGGCTCGTGGGCGAGGCTGACCTCCGCTCGACCGAGCTGCATCGCCAGCGCGACCAGGCGAGCCTGCGCGCCGTCGTGCAGGTCTCGCTCGATGCGGCGCAGCTCCGCGGCCTGTGCGTCCACGGCCTGACGGCGGGTGCGGCTCAGGGTGTCGACGCGCTCCTGCAGCTGCCTGGCCCGGAGCTGGGGCACCTCGGCGCGCAGATCGACCAGCGCGTGCAGCCCGAGCAGCAGCACCAGGCTGAAGATCGGCCAGAACACCCACGGGCCCTGCGCTCCGGAGAGCACCCAGATGAGCAGCAGCGCCACGGTCAGGGTTGCGGTGATGTCCAGGTGCCACCACACCCGTGTACGCGGGGTGTTCGGTCGGCCGCTCAGATGACTCCACCAGGCGAGCGGAGCCACGACCGCGGCGCATCCGAGCATGACCCAGCCCGGCCAGAAGTAACCGCTTCCGGTGGCCGCCCAGATGCCCGTGGTGGCGAGCGCGACGAGAGCCGCGAGCGCGAGCGCGAAGGCAAGCGGCGAGGTCGCGGTGCGGTGCCCCGGATCGCCGGGTGCCGCCTCGTTGCTCATGCTGCCTCCCTCCCGGCGCTGGCTGCTACGGGGACATCCTTCCATCCGCGCACCCGCCAGCCGCGCTCGCCGAGGAGGGCGACTGCCGCCGGCAGGGCGACACCTCGAACGAGGGTGGCATCGAGCAGGACGGCCGCGGCGAGTCCGACGCCGAGCTGCTTGAAGGTGATCACGCCGAGCGTGGCGAAGATCGAGAACACCGCCACCATGACCACGGCGGCGCTGGTGATGGTGCCGGCGGTCTCGGTGACGCCTTCGGCCGCTGCTTCGCGCGGGCTGCGACCGGCCTGCCGGGCCTCCCGGATGCGTTCGAGCACCAGCACGGTGTAGTCCATCGAGAGGCCGAAGAGCACCACGAACATGAACAGCGGCAGCCAGTTGATGATCGGGGCGGTGGAGTGGAAGCCCAGCAGGTTCTGGGCCCAGGCGTGCTGGAAGACAGCGGTGAGGATGCCGTACGACGCGCCGACCGAGAGCAGGTTGAGGGCCATCACCGTCGCCGCCAGGAGCGACGCCCGGAAGGTGATCAGCAGCAACAGGAAGCCGAGGAGGAGCACGAAGCCGATCACCTCGGGGGTCACCTGGCTCATCCGGTGGGAGTAGTCGATGCTCGAGGCGACGTCGCCTGTGACCATCGCCGGAGCAGTGACGCCCTCGACGGTGGTGGCCGTAGGGGCCACCTGGCTCCGGAGCCGCTGGACGGTGGACGTGGCGGCGGCGCGCCCCTGGTCCGGCATCGGTACGTCGACCCGCGCCACGGTCCCCGACGAGGAGACGGACACCGCGATCTGGCCGCGGCCACCGGTGATGCTCGCTGCGTGCTGCCCGAGCTCCTTGAGGCCGGCGCGCGCGGTGGGTGTGGTGAGGTCGTGACCGGTCACGACCAGCTGGACGTCCTGCGGAGCGCCGGGGAAGGTCGCCTCGATGGCGTTGATCGCCTTCACCACGGGGAGGTTCTGAGGCAGGTCGGATGGTTGCAGGTCGCCGGTGTGCATGCCGACCATGGGGACCGCGAGGGTGCCGAGCACGCAGACCGAGGCGACCAGGGCGGCGCGGGGGTGCCGGGTGACGCCGCGGGCGAGCCCAGCCCAGACGCCTGTCCGCCGACCGGCACGAGCGTCGCGACGCTCCCGGGCAGCGGCCAGAGCGCGGTAGCCGGGAATGCGGCCGCGGTCGATCCGGTCGCCGAGCAGGGCGAGCGTGGCCGGCAGCACCGTGAGCGAGCCGATCACGGCGAGAGCGACGACCAGGATGGTGCCCAGACCGATCGAGATGAAGTCACCGGCACCGGTGAGCAGCAGGCCGGCCAGTGCGGCCATGACGGTGATGCCCGAGATGAGGATCGCGCGGCCCACCGAGACGGCGGCCGCCTCCAGCGCGGAGTCGGGCTGCGCCTTGCCGAGCAGCCGCGCCGGGCCATGGCCACGGCGCCGCTCCTCACGCTCGCGGCGGACGTAGAAGAGCGAGTAGTCGACGCCCACGGCTAGGCCGATGAGAACGACGATGGCCGATGTCGAGTCGCTGTTGGGCGCGATGAGCGAGACCAGGCCGAGGGCACCCATGGCGGCCGCGACAGCGGTGAGGCCGAGTATCAGCGGCACCGAGGCAGCCACCAGTGCGCCGAAGGCCAGCACCAGGATCAGCAGCGTGATCGGCAGCGAGATCAGCTCGGCACGGTGCAGCCCTGACGTGATGAGGTCGCTGATGGCCTTGTTCGACGTACCGTCGCCGGCCTGTTGGACGTCGACGCCGGGATGGTCCCGCTCGATCGTCGCACCGAGCTTCAGCAGGCCGGCGACGTGGTCGGCGGCGTCGTCGGGATCACCGCGCAGCTGGACCTGCACCAGCACGATGCGGCCGCCGTCAGCGACCAGATCCGCCGACTGGGCAGGCCCGGTCACCGCAGCGACCTCGGGAAGCGCGGCCGCTCCCCGGGTCAGGTCGGCGGCCGTCGCGCTGGCCGTGGCCGCGGTCGGCGCGGTGATCAGGATGCTCTCCGAGGCAGGGTCGCGCAGCCCTTCACGCTGCACGAGCGCATCGGCCTTCGCGGACTGGCCGACCTCTGACTGTACGTCGGTCAGGGACCTGGTGCCGGCGAGAGCGCCCGAGGCGATGCAGATCACGACCAGCAGCAGCCAGACGGCGATGATCGTCTTGGGGCGGCGTTGGGCGGTGCGGGCGGCGGCTCTGGCCAACCGGACCGAGGCGCCTCGAGCCACTGTCGGCCGGAGGCCGCTGTCGGTCGGGCGGGAGAGTGAAGTGGACATGGGTCCACTCTCGATTCCGGCCACCACACCGGTCACTGGAGTCTCCCGGCATCTGCCTCGGCGCGGACCCCCGAGTCGCAGGTGGGGATAACCCCACCAGTGACAGCCGCGAATCCCCCGCGAGCGGGATCCGGAGGTCCCGCATCTAGCATGGCCGGGTGCCGGTTCGTCCCTATACCTTCACGGCCGCGGTCGACTCCTGGACGTTCAATCCAGCGATCACCATCGCGCTCGCCGTCATCGCGGCCGTCTACCTCCTCGGCGTTCATCGCGCGCGCCGACGAGGCGGCTGGCCGTGGTGGCAGGTGGCGTGCTTCATGATCCTGGGGCTCGGCGGAGTGGTCGTGTGCACGATGTCGTCGCTGGCCGTCTACAACCACACGCACCTGTGGGCCCTGGCCACGCAGCTCACCCTGCTGCTGGCACTGGTGCCGGTGGCGTTGGCCCTCGGCGACCCGGTGCGGCTGGCGCGCACGGCTCTGGGCGACCGTGGTCGCACCCGGCTCGACCGCATTCTTGCGGGCCCCGTGGTGCGGGTGCTGACCTTCCCTGTCGTGGCAGCGGCGATCGCCACGACCTTCATGGTGGTCGTGTTCTTCACCGGAATCCTCCGCGACGGCCTCACGCACGCGGCGGCGATGGACGGGCTCTACCTGGCCGCACTCCTCGTCGGGTGCCTGGCGGCGCTGCCGATGCTCGGCGCGGAGCTCCTTCCCGACTGGTGCACGGCACCGTTCCGCCTGCTCTTCGCCTTCGGCGACGGCCTGTTCGACGCGATTCCCGGCGTACTGGTGATGACGACGGGACATCGACTGGCCGGCGGCTGGTTCGCCGGACGCGCCGACGACGCGAACTGGGACGTCCACACCGCCGGAGCGTTGATGCTCGCGTTGAGTGAGCTGGTGGCCCTGCCGCTGTTCTTCATCGTGTTCTTCCGCTGGGCTGCCAGCGAGGGCGCCTTCGATCGGCGGGCCGCGGCGCAGCCCGCCGTGAGGGTTGCTGCCGGCGAGCCGTCGGTCACCGAGCACCGCGCTGCGTCCTCGGCAGAGCCGGAGCTGATGCGGCCCTGGTGGGAGACCGAAGGGTACGGCCCGCGCAACCGACCCTTCCGTGACCAGTCGCGCGAGGGGCAGCGTGACTGAGGACCCGTGGGCCGAGTTCGTGGATCAACGCGGGCACCGGTTCATGCTCGACACCTCGCTCGAAGTGGTCGTCGACGGCGAGGTGGGCTACATCGAAGGAAATGCCCACACGTTCCCGGGCCGCATGCACATCTACCTCCCCGGCCGGGGCTACGACGTCACCAGAAGCCTGTGCGAGATCGACTCGATGAGCGATGCCTCCCGGTGGTGGATCAAGGGATTCCTCGCCGGGTGCGAGCCCGACATCTCCGCGTACCTCGGCATCGACCTGATCGAAGACGACTCTGCTGAAGCGACCGCGGAAGAGTACGAGCGCTGGCAGGCGTTCAACGCCCGCTGCCGCGACACCGGGTGTTGGCCACAGCTGAACAAGCGTCCGCGTACTCCGCTGATCATCACGCCGGAGGAGAAGGCCGATCTGCGGGTCGAAGGAGAACTGCGGCCCTGGGCGATGGTCGGTGAACGGGTGTGGGTGCCCGCCGGCGCGACGTGGGTGGAGGCCGCACCACAGCCGCAGCTGGTCAGCGGATTCATGCCCGGGACCGTCTGCGCCGAGCGCCGCGAAGACGACGTGCTCCATCTCGACTCAGGATGGACGATCTGCGTCGACTGCGGCGAAGTCGCTCCCCCAGACTGACCAGCCGCGGACTCTCTCGATACGCCGCGAGATGGCGCGCCGTGCCGTCATACTTCCCGCCGTGCCATCGGTCCAGATCATTCAGCTCACCCTCGACGCCATCCAGGCGCTGGGCCGAGGTGACCTCGGTGCAGCCCAGGCGCTCGCACCCGTGAGGCTCTCCCCCTGGCTCGTCAACGAGGAGCTTCGAGGAGTCTGGGAACGCCGTGCGCTGAAGCTCGCCACGGCCCCCGAAGACGTCGCCTGGTCGATCGGCGTCCTGTGGGACGAGACCATCGGCACAGCCGTCGGTGCCGGCGGGCTCCACGCGCCGCCCGACGCCGACGGCATGGTCAGCGCCGGCTACACCGTCGAGCCCGGCTACCGGCGACGGGGCTACGCCCGGGAGACGCTTCGCGTCCTGATCGCCCGCGCCGCGGCAGAGCCCTCCGTGCGCGTCCTTCGTCTGGCCATCCTGCCCACCAACGAGCCGTCCCTCGCACTGGCCCGACAGTTCCCCTTCGCCAAGCCGGGCGAGCGATGGCACGAGAAGAACGGCCGGGAGCTGCTCTTCGACATGGTCGTCGCCTAACTGCCAGCCGCCGTCCTGAAGGTGGCACAGCGCCCTTACTGGGTGCCGTGGGCCACGGCGAGGTGGATCTGGTGCTCCAGGGCCTGATGCTCGGGGTCGAGGTCCCCGACGTCGATCTGCGCCCAGGCGACAGCGCCGGTGAAGGCGTTGCGTCCAGGCTGGTAGTCGGTGCTGACGACGGAGCCGAGGTCGACACCGAGATCGCAGGTCTCGTCGGCGGAGAACCGGCCGGGCTCAGTGTGTTCGACGCGTCCGGATCCGATCGCCTCGCCGTCAAGGAAGAGCGTCACCTCGCCGCCCTTCGCCAGGCCGCCGTCGTCGTAGTCGAACTCGAAGCGGAGCTCGTGCTCGCCCGGCGGCACCGGAGCGCCGGCGCGGACGAAGAACCGGTCGATGCCGAAGAAGTTGTAGCAATAGGTCAAGGCGCCCTCGTGCAGATATAGCGCCCAGCCGCCGGCCTGACCACCTTTGGGCGATCACCACCCCTTCCGCACCGCCGTCGGGGACGGTGACCTTCGCGGTGACGGCGTGGGAGCGGTTCTTGATGTTGAGCACCGACTCCTCGGTCAGCCTGACCATCCCCCGGTAGATGCGCTGCGAGTTCCCCTCGATGAGCGCAGGTCTCCCGGCGACCTGCGGGTTGGCGCGCTCGGCGAACCGGTCGTCGAGTGGGAGGACGTTGTACTTCGCAGCCTCGATCAGCCAGAGCCGCTGGAGTTCGTGAAGGCGCTCCGGCTGCTCGGCGGACAGGTCACGAGCCTGGGTCCAGTCCGCACCGCCGCCGTAGAGCTCCCAGACGTCGTCGTCGAACGCCGGCAGCTGAACGGCGCCGGTCTGCCAGGGAGTGCGGTGCTTGGTCACCGCGGACCAGCCGTTGTGGTAGATCCCTCGATTGCCGACCATCTCGAAGTACTGGGTGGTGTGCTGCTCGGGCGCGTCGGCGTCATGGAAGCTGTAGGCCATCGAGACGCCCTCGTTCAGGAACCGGTGGGACGACGCTGCTCGAGGTCCTGACCGGCGGTGATCGAACCCGCGCCGATCTCGAGCCGAACTCGACTACGGTCGGTACTCCCGACGCCTCTCGGGGAACTCCGGCGGCGGCAGCACGGGGTCGGCCCTGCCGCTGATCGCGTTGATCGCACCGAAGGCCACCACCACTGCTCTCGCGAGAGTCCGTCCGATGGCCGGGAGAAGGCGCATCCATCGAGCGTAGTGCCTGGTGCCGTCGGGCAGTGGTCGTTCGGCCACGACGGCTGCATCATCCCCGTCCCCCGACCGACCCCTGCACCGGCTAGAGCTCTCGGCCCCGCAGCCGAGCCTCAGTCAGGATCACACCCGCGGCGATGCTCGGCACCGTCAGCACCGGGAAGGTGTTGGCGTTGAAGTGCCCTGGCAGCGAGCCGAACAGCATCTTCGCCGCCATCACGAGCACGAAGAGCGCCGCGAGCCAGACGAACCGGTCCACGAAGTCGCGACGGCAGAGCACTTGCCACGCTGCCCCGGTGACCAGGCAGACCACGAACCACACAGCGATCGCGATGCGCACCCCGGTGCCGTCGTCGAAGAACTCGGTGCTGCCGCCGATCCAGAGCACGAACAACGGCAAGAGCCATGCCCACCGGCGTACGGCGGGCCGCTGCTGAGGCTCGGAGGTTCGTGTCACCGGCGAAGTATCGCCCGACCGCGCACGCCGGCGGGGCGGATCGCCGAAAGGCGTGACCGCCAGCGGACCGCCGCCCTCTCCCCTCAGAAGGGGACGTGCGAGGCCGGCGTACCCGACGCCCGCTCAGGCGACGGCGCGGGGCTGGTCCTGGCACCGTCGGCGGCGGCACCGATGGCGGTGGTCAGCAGGTCGTGCAGCCGCTGGTCGACGTCGGGCGCCGTGGACTCGGCGATCCCGCGGACCGCGCAGCTCATCATGTGGGGCGCCGTGCGCTCGCGGAAGGCTCTCGGGTTCGGGGGCGTGCTGCCGACGAACCGGCGTGCCCACGCCGCCGCGAGGGGCGCGTCCGCGAGCGCGCGACACAGCTCGTCGAGGCCCGTGACAGCACCGGGTCGGAGACTGCTCGCCGTCTGCTCGCAGCGCAGCAGGCCCACGGCAAGGGGGCGCTGGAACGACTCCGGCACCTGGGGAAGCGCCACTGCCGCGACCGCGGCGCTCAGCGAGACCTCCCAGGCGAGCCCGGTCCCGCGGACGCCGACGACCGACGGGATGTGCGTCACCAGCCGACCGCGTCCGGAGTCGCTGGTGCAGTCGTTGACCATCCGGGCCAAGTGGGCCAGCAGCGGATCGGTGCACGCGGGATGATCACTCCACGGTTCGCCGGCCAGGAACGAGGCCATCTCCATGAAGCAGGCCCCGCGTCGAGGGTTGCGGTGCTTTCCCCGGGAGAGGATCGGGACTCCGTCGGGTGTGCGCTTGCTGGCCATGGCCTCGCCTCCACGACCAGCATTCGCTCCTCTGGTCCCAGCCGCAAGGGGTCAGCCGGGGTAAGCGCAGGTTCAGAGCGGCTTTAGCCCGGGAGAGCTTCAGCCGACGGCGTCGACCCCGACGACCGTCCACCCGTGCGAGGTGGCGTCGTCAAGGCGCAGCGTGAAGACGAACGGCACCGTCCGCGACGCGTGCGCGTCACCCGCGACGACGTCCTCGGTCCGGCGGTCGACCTCGTAGTAGATCCCCTCTGCCGAGACCGCGACCCGGAACACGATCGGCTCACGGGAGACGAGCTCACGCACCTCGATGCTGCGGATCGTCGCGGTCCGCATGACGGTGCGGTGCGGCGTGCGGACGGCGGTGAAGTCGAGGCTGCCGTCGTTCAGCTGCCACTCCTCGAGGAACTCGGTGATCGCCACCTCGAGCACCGACTTGTCGAAGCGACCGTCGACCAGGCTCAGGTCGCTGGCGGCGTGATCGGCGGCGTCGGTCCATGACACGCCCGTCAGGGACAGCACGTCGGAGGCGTGCGCGGCCGACGTACGTCCGGCGACCTCGAGCACGGCGTCGCGGGCCACCGCCTTCTGGTTCCAGGTGTCGGTCTCGATCGCGTCGGTGAGGTGGTGGCTGCCGTCCTCGGCCTGCTCGATCGAGGCGACGATCCACGTGCCGGCCGTGTTCTTGCGCAGGGTCCAGTACTCGACCGGACGCGACGAGCTGTCCCTGCGGGTCGCCTGGGCTCCGGAGCGGTTGCTCACCACGTAGTCGCGCAGCGTCGCGGTGATCCGGAAGGTCACCGTGTCGTTGCTCTCGCCGGTGCGGTTGGCGACGTTGACCATCTCCACGGTCGGGCCCTGGGCGATCTCGACGACGTTGACCTCGCCCCTGGCGGCGTACTCCTGAAGCTGTTCGGACCACTTGCCGTAGAGGACCGGCGCGAGGATGGAGCGCAGCGTGGCCTCGTCGCGGGCGGTCCACGCCTGCTGCGCAGTCACGTAGAGCGAGGTGGCGCGCCGCTTGAGCGCCTCCACGTCGAAGGTGGCGTCGGTGGTGGCGAGAGCCGCGACGTGCGCCTCCACGCTGGTGGCGCGGGCGCTGGCATCCCGATCGGCGCGGTGCGCCTTCCGGTCGCTGGTGGTGTTCATGGTCCGTCTCGCCTCGCGGCGCTGGGACCAGGTCTTGTAGAGCATGTAGATCACCACGACCAGGACGATGATCATCAGGAAGCCGCCGCCTCCGCCACCGCCGCTGCCGAGGAAGAAGAACCCGGTCCCGCCGCCGAATCCGCCGCCACCGCCACTGAAGCCGCCGCCACCACCGCCGCCACCGAAGCCGCCACGGCCGCCACCACCACGGGCGTAGGCAGCCGTCGGCGCGATCAGGGCCGACAGCAACGCCAGCCCGCAGGTCAGGGCGGCGGGCAGGATCAGTCGACGCGCGCGGCTGCGGCGGACAGGTACTCGGTCCATGGGGGCCTTTTCCAGAGAGGGACTCGTTACTGGCAGCGTACGCCGGACGTGCGCGTGCCCAGGTCACGACGCCCCTCCTGGTCAGTCCTCGGGCCGCCCGCGCAGGCGCTTGATCTCGCCGCGCCTCTTCTTCTGGTGGATCCGTCGCTGCTGCGACCCCTTCGACGGTTTGGTCGGCACCCGTGTCGCCGGTGGCGGCTTCATCGCCGCCTCGAGCACGGTGGCCAGCCGCTCCTCCGCCGCTCGGCGATTGCGCAGCTGGGAGCGATGCTCGGAGGCGACCACCACGACCTCACCACCGAGCCGGCCGAGCATCCGCTGCTTCAGCCGGTCGGGGAAGGCGTCCGAGGCCGCGAGGTCGAAGCTCAGCTGCACCCGGGTGTCGGTGGTGTTGACGTGCTGGCCGCCCGGCCCCGAGGAACGCGAGAAGCGCCACGTCAGCTCGGCGTCCGGGATGACGTGATGGCGGACCGTGATCATCGTGGCGTGCTCCTGGACCGGCCGATGCCACTCATCGGCGCGCACCGAACAGGCGGCGCCACCAGGGCTGCTTCGAAGGCCGCGCCGGACGGGATGCGCGCTCCCACTCCGACCTGGTCAGCATCTTGCCGGCCGCGCGCTGCCTCGCGACGCACGCGGTGTGGGCATGGCGACGACGCTCACGATCCCCCTCGGGGAAGAGCAGGGTGTTGGGGGTCATCGCCAGGAACATGCCGTGGCAGATCGGACAGGTATAGGTCTTGGCCTGCCTGCCTTCTGCGGGGCGCATCTCCCACCAGCGCACGGGACCTGTCATCGGGCACAGGCTACGAGTAACGCGTCGCGGATGTCGCCCCGCGTCGGCGATGATGCACCTGTGGGCGGCGTGCCGCCGCTCCCGGGAGGTGACCGCGGTGCCCGTTCGGATCGCCACGGCGTACGACGCGCCCACCGTCGCGGAGCTGTTGGACGCCTTCAACCGGGAGTTCGACACCCCGGCCCCGGGCGTCGCCATCCTGACCGAGCGGCTGCGCGAGCTGCTCGCAGGCCAGGCGATGTTCGCAGTCCTCGTGGAGGAACCGGCGGTGGCGGTCGCGCTGGTCTCGCTGCGGCCCAACGCCTGGTACGACGGGCCGGCGGCACTCCTCGACGAGCTCTACGTGGCTCCCGATCGACGCGGTCACGGCATCGGCGGCGAGCTCCTGGAGGCGGCCGAGTCCGAGGTACGCCGTCGTGGCGGCGAGCTCCTGGAGATCAACGTCGACGGCCAGGACGTGGATGCACGCCGCTTCTACGTCCGCCATGGCTACACCGACACCGACCCCGGTCAGAGCGAGCCCTGTCTCTCTACTTCAAGGAGCTCGCCGGCACGAGCGCCGCGGACTGAGCCGCCCACCGAGGTATGAAGCCTAACTACGAAGGTTGTCTTCGCATCGTGGTAGACTGGCCTCATGACCAAGCCGCTGAAGGACGCCGCGCTCGCCGAGGTGGCAGCCGACCTGCGCACCACCGTCGGCAAGATGGCTCGTGCCCTGCGTGAGCACGGCGGCCGACTCGGCCTCACCCCGAGCCAGAGCGAGGCACTCGGCTACCTCTACCGCGACGGCCCGCTGGCGGTGACCGAGCTCGCCCAGCTCCAAGGCGTCCGGTCGCAGTCCATGGGCGCGACGGTCGGCGTACTCGAGAGCGCCGGGCTCGTGGCGATCAGGCCCGATGCCGCCGACGGTCGTCGCAAGGTGATCTCTGCGACCGAGCAGGGCCGACAGCTCGTCGAGGACGCCCGCGGCGTCAAGGAGGACTGGCTCGCCCAGACCATCTCCACGCGCTTCACACCCGAGGAGCAGATCGCGCTGCGCGACAGCGTCGCGCTCTTGCTCCGCATCACCGAATCCTGAGGAGCCCAGCCACGCAGTACCACGTTCCGGCGTACCACCCTGGTCGCTCCCACGCCGGCGGCGGCGACCTGGGCGTGAACCCAGCCGATACCCAGCAGGCCGCTGCGGCGGCCTCCACCCGAGGCGTCTACGGCTGGCGCTTCTTGGCCCCGCTCTTCATCGGGCCCCTGCTCAACCCGATCAACACCACCATGATCTCGGTGGCGCTCTCCCCCATCAGCCGCTCCCTGCACGTCTCCAGCGCCACCGTGGTCTGGCTCGTCGCAGGCCTCTACCTCACCAGCGCGATCGCCCAGCCCACCATGGGTCGCATCGGGGACATCATGGGCGCCCGCCGCGTCTACCTGGCAGGGCTCGTCGTGGTGATCGCGGCCGGCATCCTGCCGCAGCTGGCACCCGGCTTCACCCCTGTGCTGATCTCCCGGATCCTGCTCGGCATCGGTACGTCGGCGGCCTATCCCTCGGTGATGGCACTCGTCCGGGCCCATTCCGACCAGGCGGGCGTCGAGACGCCCCCGGCAGTGCTCTCGGGCATCTCGATCAGCACCCTGACGAGCTCCGTGATCGGTCCGGTCCTCGGCGGCCTGCTGATCGCCTTCGGCGGATGGCACGCGATCTTCCTGGTGAACATCCCGCTGGCCCTGGCCGCGCTCGTGATGACGATGCTGTGGGTGCCGTCCGACGGCAGCGCACGCCGCGGCGACGCCAGGTTCCTCGATCTCGACCCGATCGGCATCGCCCTGTTCGGCATCACCATCGCCACCCTGCTCGTCTTCCTCATCCACCTCGATGCCCCGGTCTGGTGGCTGCTGCCCGCAACCCTGGTCGTCTTCGGCCTGCTGCTGGGCTGGGAGCTGCGCCAGCCCAAGCCGTTCATCGACTTCCGGATGCTCGCCGGCAACGGCGCCCTGACCCGCACCTACCTGCGGATGCTGCTGCTGTACTTCGGCAGCTATGCGATGACCTACGGCTACAGCCAGTGGGTGCAGGATGCAGCAGGCTTCTCCGCCTCCCAGGCCGGCTTCCTGCAGCTGCCGACCGCCGTACTCGCGGGCCTGGTCTCGCTCACGATCGCTCGGACCACGAAGGTCTGGCTGCCACTCCTCCTCACTGGCGTCTTTCCGCTCATCGGGGGCGTCTTCATGCTCGGCATGCACTCCGACCGCCCACTCGCCTACCTGCTCGTGATGGCCGGGGTCTTCGGGCTGGGCCAGGGGCTGGCGAGCATCAGCAACCAGCAGGTGCTCTACCAACAGGCGCCTGCCGCCCAGCTCGGTACGGCGTCGGGGCTCTCCCGCACCTTCGTCTACCTGGGCGCGATCCTGGCCTCCGGGGTGCTGGGCGCGACCTTCGGCCAGTCACCGAGCGACGGCGACATGCACCTGATCGGCCTGATCATCCTGATCTGCTCGGCGGGCGTCGTACTCCTGGTGCTGTTCGACCGTGGACTGCGCCGCTCCGGGCGTGCGCCCGCCGAGATCTCGGGCTGAGGTGTGGGCGCCGCCGGCTCGGAAGGAGGCAACGCTTCCGGTGTGGCCCGCAGAGGTCCATAGTCGTCGCATGGGCCGCATCGCTCGGGAGATCATGGAGCCGTTCAACGAGCTGCCACTCGCCCCGCGCCATGCCCTGATCGGGGCTGCTGCGCTGGGCACCCTGGGCGGGATCGTCGGTCTCGTCATCGGGCTGCACGTCTACGCCCCTACCGCCGCCGTCGCGATCCTCGAGGTGGGGATGCCTGCGGCACTCACCGGAGGGCTGCTCGGACTGCTGAGCGGCTCGCTGGTCTGGGGTTGGCGGCTGGCGCACCACCACCGGCGCCGCTGACGGCGGCTCCGCAAGATTCCGTCGCGCCCTGTGGATGGACCGGGCGGACATGGGCACCGCATCCATATCCCCGGAGGCTGGCAGTCGCCCTTGACCCCAGCTTTCGGGGACTCAGGGCTGAGCGGCCGCGGCGGTCGCTGCCGCATGAGCGTCGAGGACCAGGGGTTCGCACGAGTGCGAGCCGTGCAGCAGGCCCTGCTGGCGCACCACGACGTACGACCAGGCGATCGTGACCACCGCCGCGGTCATGGTGAGCGTGATGATGGCGCCACCCTTGATCAGGACGAAGTTGGCGGTGGAGAGCGACTCCAGCAGCCAGAGCGTGATGCCGCCCTTCACCAGGATCACCAGGCCCCAGAGCAGCGTGAGCCGTCGGAAGTGCCGACGGATCTCGGGACGCGCGGCGGCCGCATCACTCATCGGGTAGAAGTCCGGCGCCAGGCGGGCGATGATCGGTCGCGACGTCCACAACGAGCCGAGGAACGTCACCGCCACCGCCAGGTCGGCGAAGACCGGCTGGACGAAATAGATGAAGCTGCTCCCGGTGATCAGGGTGAGCGCCGTCTTGATCGTCAGGATCCCGAGGCTGAGGAGAAGCAGCCCGGAGACCGGCCGCTTGGTGACGTAGCGCCACGCCATCGCCAGGACCATCCACCCCAGGCACACCAGGATCGCGGTGGTCACGTTGGTCAGCTCGAGCATCACCCACAGCAGCAGCGCGGGCACGACCACCGCGAGCGCCAGGCTGCACGCGATGCGCTTCATCACGTCTCGCACGCGCAGCACCGCGCTGCCGTCGTCGGGTCGGTGGTGCCTGGTCGCTGTGTCGCTTCTCAAGGTCGCCGACCCGCCCCTGGCGCTCGGGCCAGATCTCGCACCGAAGACGACGAAGACGCACTCTCCATGCCGGAGCCGTCGGCAACTTCAACGGTACTCCCTCACGACGACCGTGTCTGCGCGAACGGCTCCCGACCCAGGAGGGGCAGGCGCACAGCACGGCGAACGAGGGCCCCGCGGCGCGGTCAGCGTCGCGGGGCCCTTCGTCGTTCTCGGTCAGGCGTGCTCGTCGGCACTGCGCGAGTCGGTGAGCGTCAGCGCACCGCCGATCGCAATGACACCGACGACCACCGCGAGCACGGCGTAGGTGATCCGCTCGCCGTGGAAGAACAGCGCGATGAGCGAGTCGCTCCAAGCGCCGGCCGGCAGCGAGGTGGTGACCAGCGCGGCGATCAGGGTGCCGATCACGGCGGTGCCGACGCTCGTACCGACCTCCTGGGCGGTGTCGTTCAGCGCCGTGCCGATCGAGGTGCGGTTGGCCGGCATCGCGTCGACCAGCGCGACAGCACAGATCGTCATCACGGTCCGGAGACCGATGGTCATGACCACCATCGAGACCGCGATCGCCAGGTAGCCGTGGCTCACGCCCCAGGCCATGCCGCCCAGCGCGCCGGCGAGCAGGACCGCGCCGATGACACAGGCGATGCGGTGTCCGAACCGCTTGATCATCCACTCGCACAGCGGCGTCGCGAGCAGCATCGTCACGATCATGGGCAGGTTCGCCAGCCCCGCACGGACCGGGGACCAGCCGTAGGCGTACTGGAAGTGCAGGATCAGGCCGAACATCACGCTGGCCATCGCGATCGACGTGCCGGCCTGGGCGATGGTCGCGCCCCGCACGGTGCCGTTGGAGAAGAGCGTCAGGTCGAGCATGGGCGACGCCGTACGACGCTCGTGCCAGACGAACGCCAGACCGGCGAGGACGGCACCGATGATGGAGGCGAGGGTGCCGGCCGAGAGCCAGCCGTGGTCGACGCCGGAGGTAGCGGAGTAGCAGGCCAGGCCGATGGTGAGCACGCTCAGCGCGGCACCGGGCAGGTCGAGGGCGTCGTCGGTCAGGCCGTCGCGCTCGTCGCGAGCGACACCGCGCCACACGCCGATGCAGGCGATCAGCGCGATCGGGGCGTTCACCAGCAGCAGCCACTCCCAGCGGATGTGCGCCAGCGCGGTGCCGCCGAGCACCGGGCCGAGGATGAAGCCGGACATGCCGACGACGATCATCACGGTCATGGCGCGCATCCGCAGCGCCTTGTCGTCGAAGAGCCGGAAGACCAGCGAGTTGGTGATCGGGGCCATCATCGCCGCGGCGACGCCGAGCGCGGCCCGCAGCGCGATCAGCTCACCGGAGGAGTCGACGCCCACCACCAGGAGACTGATCAGCCCGAAGGCGGCGAGCCCGATCAGCAGCACCCGGCGGCGACCGAAGCGGTCGGCAACCGAGCCGGCGGTGAGCAGCAGGCCGCCGAAGGTCAGCGAGTAGGCACCGGTGACCCACTGCAGCGAGGTGGTGCCGCTGCCGAGATCGCGGCCGATCGTCGGCAGCGCGATCGAGAGCAGGGTGTTGTCGACCATCTCGACGAAGAAGGCCAGGCAGAGCGCGGCCAGCGGGATCCACGCCGCGCGCAGGGACGGATAGGTACGCGACCCTGTGCTGGTCGCGGCGGTGGTCGTGGTCGTGCTCATCGTGGGCTCCTCGGGTACGGCGTCGTCGGGCTGGCGGCGTACTGATGACGCTAAGGCGCTGCGGTTTCAGCACGGCTTCACGGCACCTTCACCTCGGTTCCACGGCCGCTTCGCTCCGAAGGCGGGACGGATCGCGCAGGTGCGGGATCCGGTACGCGGCCGGGCGGCTCCCGCGCGGACGGACCGCGCAGGTGCGGGATCTGTCCCGGAACCCGCGCGGACGGAGGCGCGGCGCGGGACGTCGTACTTCCCCACCCGTTCCGGGGGAACCCGCGGGGCCGTGGCGGCGTGAGGGTGGAATCCCCTCTGCAAGGAGCAGGCAATGTCAGACGAGAGCAACGCCCCCGAAGTCGACGTGAACGCAGCCGCCGTCTCGGACGGCGCCTACACCCTCCTGGTCGCGGACTTCAGCGACACCGACACGGCCTGGGAGGCCTACGAGGCCCTCAAGTCCGTGGAGGACGGCCACACCATCGAGGTGGAGGGCGTCATCGTGGTGCGCCGTTCCGAGGACGGCAAGCTGGAGGTGCAGAAGTCGACCGACCACAGCACCCGATCCGGCCTCACCTGGGGCCTCGTGGGCGGCGTCGCCCTCGGCGTGATCTTCCCGCCGTCGATCCTCGGCAGTGCCGCCGTGCTCGGTGGCGCCGGCGCCCTTACCGGCAAGCTCCGCCAGCGCCACCACCACAAGGAGCTCGAGCAGGAGCTTGAGAACGCGATCCCACCCGGCCACTCCGGGCTGGTCGCCCTGGTCTCCGACCCGGCAGCGGTCAAGATCCAGAAGGCGCTCCAGCGGGCCGATGCCGTCATCCGCTCCACCATCGACAAGGCCGAGGCCGACGACATCAAGGCGGCGGCGAAGCAGGCTCAGGAGGAAGAGAAGAAAGGCTCCTGATAACCGGGAACAAGTGATCCAGATCACGGGTTACGATCCGTAGAGGTGTGCAGCGCGCGTCCTGGGTCTCGCGGGGCGCCGGCAACAGGCCGCACCGACCGACTTCCCGGAAGGACCTTCCATGGCATCCTCCACCTCTCAGTCGGGCCCATCGACCGACTATCCCGACCACATCGACGGAGCGGTGCTCAAGGTCGCCGGCGTGGTCGTGCTCGGCGCGATCATGTCGATCCTCGACATCACCGTCGTCAACGTGGCGCTCCCGACCTTCCAGCGCGTCTTCGGCCATGGCAGCGAGGAGCTCCCGTACTCCCAGGTGGCGTGGACCGTCACCGGCTACACGCTGGCACTCGCGACCGTCATCCCCCTGACCGGCTGGGCCGCCGACCGCTTCGGCACCAAGCGCCTCTACGTCACCGCCATCCTGCTGTTCACCGCCGGATCGGGGCTGTGCGCCACGGCCTGGAGCATCAACGCCCTGATCGGGTTCCGCGTGCTGCAGGGGCTCGGCGGCGGCATGCTGATGCCGCTCGGCATGACCATCCTGACGCGCGCGGCCGGCCCTCACCGGATGGGCCGGCTGATGGCCATCCTCGGCGTACCGATGCTGCTCGGCCCGATCATGGGCCCGATCCTGGGCGGCTGGCTGATCCAGATCGCGAGCTGGCACTGGATCTTCCTGATCAACGTGCCGCTGGGGATCGCGGCGGCCGTCTACGCGTGGTTCGTGCTCGAGAAGGACGCTCCGGAGCCTTCGGAGTCCCTCGATGTCGTCGGCATGTTGCTGATGTCGCCCGGCCTCGCCCTGTTCCTGTACGGCGTCTCCTCGCTTCCGAGCCACGGCGGCGACGTGAGCAACCCCCACGTCTGGGTGCCGGCGCTCGTCGGCCTGGCGCTGATGGCCACCTTCGTATGGTGGTCCTTCAAGCCGAAGCACCCGCTGCTGGACCTGCGCCTGCTCGCGAACCGCAACCTCGCGCTCTCGCTGATCACGATGTTCCTGTTCGCCAGCGCCTTCTTCGGCGGCCTGCTGCTGGTGCCGACCTACTTCCAGCAGGTGCGCGGCGAGTCCACCCTGCACGCCGGCCTGCTGGTTGCCCCGCAGGGACTCGGCGCCATGATGACGATGCCGATCGCTGGACGGCTCTCCGACCGGGTGCCGATCGGCCGGATCGTGCCGGTCGGGCTGCTGCTGATCATCATCGGGATGTTCGGCCTCACCCAGATCACCGATACCACGCCGTACCCGGCGATCATCGTGATGCTCGTGGTGATGGGCTGGGGCATGGGCGCCACCATGATGCCGATCATGACCACGGCGCTGCGGAACCTGAAGCCGCACGAGGTGGCGCGGGGATCCACGCTGCTCAACATCAACCAGCAGATCGCCAGCTCCGTCGGCGTCGCGACGATGTCGGTGGTGCTGACCAACAACCTCAAGGACTCACCCGTCATCCCCGGCACCGAGGGCGTGCCGGGCTTCCCGGACGGCATCGTCGAGACCACGGCCGCGATCTTGAAGAACACCCAGCCGCTGCTCTTCGCCAAGCTCGACCTCGACCCCGCAGCCGTCGCGAAGGGCATGTCGAGCGCTGCGGAGGCCTTCGCCCATACCTACTGGGTGGCCTGGGTCGTCATCGTGCTCGCGATGATCCCGGCCCTGATGCTGCCACGCAAGAAGGAGCAAGCACCCACCCAGAGCAACGAGCGCGACGAGAACGCTCCTCCCGTCGTGATCCCCTGATCACTCCGTCCAGCAGCCGATGACGGCCGCCGCCACGCCGTAGGCGACGTCCTCGCGTGCCATCCCGTCGGGGAGTCGCGCCGGACTGAGCCGGCTGGCGTCGACCCACAGCGTCTTGTGGTCCTTGATGAAGACCACGTCGCCGTGGTGGGTCTCGAACGCCGGGAAGCCGAAGTTGGACAGCCCCTTGATGACGGTGGCGCCGGGCAGGCGCGCGCGCAGACCCTGGAAGTACGCCTTCCCCGGGGCGGCCGTGTCGAGGTCCTTGACCGAGAGGCGCAGCTCGCCGGCGCCGAGGCGGTAGCCGCACCGGTACAGCCGGTCACGCCACGTGTGCGTGCCGGCCGGCACCTCAGGCACGGTCAGCGTGTGGGCGACGGCCTCCCGGATCTCCTCGCCGCAGATCATCGACGCCGTCTCCGAGGGAGCCGCGGCGACCTCGACGTCTCCGGCCATCGAGGCACCGCCCGAGGGCTGGCCTCCGGGCGTGTCGTGCGCAGCGGTGCCCATTCCAGCAGACGAGCCGCAGCCCGCCACCAGGAGCGGTACGCCGGCCACGGCCAGTGCGATGCGTCGCATCATCCCCATCCCTTCCAGCCCATCGGGCTGTCACGAGGGGTTCGGAGCCGAGCACCCCACCGGTTGGGTCGGGGCCCGACACGCCGACGACGGTCCCGACCAAACCGGACACGCCCTCCGCGACGAACACCTGGTGAGAGTCGAGGAGGAACCGCCTTCGAAGGCTCCCAGATCAGAGAAGAGGAAGACGATGCACAAGGTACTTCGCATTCTGGTTCCCCTCGCCGCCGCGGCTGCTCCGCTGGCGCTCGCCGCGGGGCCGGCGACGGCCGACTCGGGCTCGTCCTACCAGGCGACGCTGAACCCGCTGAACCACCAGTCGGGGTCGGGCATGCTCATGCTCACGTTGAACGGGAACACCGCGAAGGTGACCGAGAGCTGGTCCGGGCTGGCAGGCCAGTTCAACGGCGCGCCGTTCCCCCACGTCCAGCACATCCACATCGGCGGCCAGGGCGTGTGTCCCACCGCCTCCGCCGACAAGAACGGCGACGGCGTCGTGTCCACCACGGAGGGCGCCCCGGCGTACGGCCCGATCGGGACCACCCTGTCGGTCACCGGGGACACGTCTCCGGCCGCCGGGACCGACATCAAGATCGCCCCGTCCGGGACCAGCACCCACTACTCGCGCACCATCACCCTGGATCCGAAGGTCGTCCAGTCCCTGAAGAACGACACCGCGGTGGTCGTCGTCCACGGTGACGACCCGACCACGCTGAGCAAGAAGGCCCAGGGCGAGAAGAGCGACCTCGTGCCCAGCCTGCCGCTGGCAGCGACGTCACCGGCCCTGTGCGGCGCGCTGCACGCGATGCCCGCCGGCGGCGTGAGCACCGGTACCGGCTCGACCGCGGGGATGGAGGACTCGGGCTTGCTGCTGCTCGCCGGTGGTCTCCTCGTCGCCGGCACCGGGACCGCGCTGTTCACCGTCCGTCGCAGGTCTGTGAAGGCCTGACGCCTCCATGCCGACACCTGGCTGGTCGCCCGGTCGCAAGGTCGCCCTCGTGCTCGCCCTTGTGGCCGTGGCGGCCGCCGCGGTCCTGGGAATCGTCGTGGTGCGAGCCCAGGTCAGCGCCCCGGAGCCGACGTCGGCCGGTCGGATCGATCCGCTCCCGAGCAGTTCGCCGAGCCTCCCCGTCGGCACCGGCTCCGCTGGTGCCGACGCCGGGGACGCGGGGCCGGCGGCCCCGGCGCCGCTGGGGCCTTCTCGCCCCACGACGATCTCCATCCCGGCCATCGGCGTCAGCACGACGGTGAACCCGATCGGGCTCGCCGCCGACGGCAGCCTGGCAGTGCCCCAACCAGGGCCACACCTGAACGAAGCAGCCTGGTTCACGAACTCCCCCTCGCCCGGCCAGCCCGGGCCCGCGATCATCGAGGGACACGTCGACACCGATACCGGCCCCTCGGTCTTCTTCAGGCTCGGCGACATCCACCCCGGCGATCGCGTGATCGTGCACCGAGCGGACGGGCACGTGCTCACCTTCCACGTCGACGCCGTACGGGACTTCCTCAAGGCGACGTTCCCGACTCGCCTCGTCTACGGCGGCCGGGACCTGTCCGAGCCCAGCCTGCGGCTCATCACCTGCAGTGACTTCGACGCCTCGATCCACCACCACATCGGCAACGAGGTCGTCTTCGCCCACCTCGTGCACACCGCCGACGCGTCCTGATCACACCTACTCCGCACCAGGAGAACAGCCATGTCCAGAACCACCGGCCGAACCACCGGCCGCACCATCGCCCTGCTCGGGGCCGCCGTTGTCGGCGTCGTCTCGCTCGCTGCCTGCGGCAGCAGCGGCAACGCGACCGCCACCAGCGCTCAGAGCGCCCACGCCTCGTCGTCGGGCTCCATGTCCTCCATGTCCTCCATGTCCTCCATGTCCTCCATGTCCCCCATGTCCATGGCGCCGAGCACGACGGGCAGCTCGAGCATGGCGGACATGATCATGATCAAGAGCTTCGCGTTCACCAGCCCCGCCTCGGTCCCGGCAGGGTCCACCGTCGAGGTGATGAACATGGACAGTGAGGCGCACACCGTCACCGCCAACAGCGGCGGAGCCTTCAACGTGACGATCCCGCCGGGCAAGACCGTCACGTTCACCGCGCCGAGCAAGCCCGGCACCTACGCCTACCACTGCGCCTACCACAGCAACATGCACGGCACCCTTCGGGTCAGCTGACCCACGCGCCGGCGACCTAGCCGGGCTTCGCCATCCACGTCTCGATCCCGGCGGCGTCGATCGGCAGCGCCGCGGACAGCACCTCGGAGCCGCGCTCGGTGACCAGGACGTCGTCCTCGAGCCGTACGCCGATCCCGCGCAGCTCCGGCGGGACGGAGAGGTCGTGGGCGTGGAAGTAGAGACCCGGCTCGACGGTCATCACCATGCCGGGCTCCAGCGTGCCGCCCTGGTAGGCCTCGTAGCTCGACCGCGCGCAGTCGTGGACGTCGAGACCGAGGTGGTGGCCGATCCCGCAGACCAGCCAGCGGCGGTGCTGCTGGCCGTCCGGCGAGAGCGCCTCGTCGACCGAGACCGGGAGGAGGTCCCAGTCGTGCAGGCCCTGGGCGATGACCTGCATCGAAGCCTCGAAGAAGTCACCGTAGGGACGCCCCGGACGTACGGCGTCCAGTCCGGCCCGGTGGGACCGCTCGACCAGGTCGTGCACCCGGCGCTGCACCTCGGAGAAGCGTCCGGAGGCGGGGAAGGTGCGGGTGACGTCGGCGGTGTAGAGCGAGTCGACCTCCACACCCATGTCGAGCAGCAGCAGCTCGTCGGGCAGCACCGGGCCGTCGGCGCGCACCCAGTGCAGCGTCGGGGCGTGCGGTCCGGAACCGACGATGCTGGCGTAGCCCGGCCCGTTGCCGAAGGTGCGAGCGGCCCGGTCGAAGGTGCCCTGCAGCCAGCGCTCGCCGCCGGACCGGATCGCGGTCGGGATCTCCCGCACCGTCTGCCCGAAGCCGAGCACGGTGGCGTCGACCGCCTGGCGCAGCTGTGCGATCTCCCAGGCGTCCTTGACCATCCGCAGCTCGGCGAGCACGCGCGTCAGCTCGGTGGACTGCTCCGGGCGTTCGAGCGCGGGCGGCCAGTCGCGGTGACCGCCGACGAGCGCCTCGGAGGTCCGCGCCAGCGCGGCCTCGAGGTCACTCAGGTCCCGCACGGGTACGTCGAGCGCGCGCTGCCAGTCCGCGAGGCGCGGCGCGGCTCCGACCCAGAGCTCGCCGTACGTCGCGTCCGCGAAGAACCGCTCCTCACCGGGGCCGAACGGCGCGGGCAGGTAGAGCGTGGCGTCGTGCGATGAGCCGGCCGGCGTCATCACCAGGACCGCGTCCTCGGCCGTGCAGCCGGTCAGCCAGGCGAAGTCGCTGTGCGGCCGGAAGTCGTAGTAGCAGTCGTTGACCCGAGCCGGCGCGCGCCCGCCGGCAACCACGATCGCCGCGCCGGGGAAGGCCGCGCTGAGGCGCGCCCGGTGCGCGGCGGCCGCGTCGGCGGCGCCCGCCACCACCGGTGCGGGCCGCTCCGGCTCGCCCCACTGCCCGGCGATGAACGAGGTGAACCCGGCCGACCGCCCGAGCCGCGGCATCCGGGGATCCTCGTTCGCGCCGCGCGGCATCGAGGTCGGGGCGGTCGGCGGGGTCACGGGACGGGCGTCGAGATCTGTCACGGCAGCACCCTAAGCAGCGCTCGGCGGCCGGCGAATTCGCCGAGTCCGCAGCAGCGGGTGCAAACTCGGCTGCCCTTTCGACTGATTCGCACCTGAGGGAAGGATGGGCTCGTGCGCCGCTTCCGGGTTCCCCTCCTTGCGCTGACGGTCGGCCTGGTGCTCGCCGACTCAGCGGTGGTCACGCTCGCCCTTCCGGCGATCCTGCAGCGGCTGCACGGCACCGTCCCGCAGATCGCGTGGGTGCTGATCTCCTTCAACCTGGTGCTGGCGCTGTGCGCCGTCCCCGCCGCCCGGCTCTGCGACCGGTTCGACCCGCGGATCTGCTGCGCCGCGGGGATAGCGCTGTTCGCGGCGGCGTCGGCCGCGTGTGCGCTGGCCGGCTCGATGGAGCTGCTCATCGCCGCGCGGTCGGTGCAGGCGCTCGGCGGTGCCTTCGCCCTGGTCGGCTCACTCGAGCTGCTGGTGAGCGTCGAGGGCGAGACTCGCGGCGTGGGCTGGTGGATCGCGGCCGGCGTGGTCGGCACCGCCGCCGGCCCGGTCGTGGGCGGACTGCTCACCGAGGCCATCTCCTGGCAGGCGATCTTCGTGGTGCAGGTGCCGGTGGCGATCCTCGCCGTACCGGCCGCGCTCAGCATCCGGCCGGTCCGTACGCCGACACCGCAGCGGCACCCGCCCGCGCTCGCGCCCAACCTCGCCCTGGCGCTGCTCTCGGCCGCGCTGACGGCAGCGCTGTTCCTCCTGGTGCTGCTGCTGGTGGAGGGCTGGCGCCACTCCCCTGCCGCCGCGGCCCTGACCGTCTCGGTGATCCCGCTGGCGGCGGCCGCGGCCCGGCCGCTGGTGCGCCGGCTCGGGGCCACGCCGCGGATGGAGGCGGTGGCCGGCAGCCTGCTGATCGCCGGCGGCCTGGTCGCACTCGCCCTGCCGCCCTCGGCGCACCTGGCCTGGACCATCGCGCCGCAGGCCCTGATCGGGCTGGGTCTGGGCATGACGGTGGACCGCCTGACCGCCGCCGCGCTGCGCGACCGCCTGCCGCGGGCGGTCCACGGCGGCTGGACCATCGCAGCCCGTCACTTCGGCGTCGTGGCCGGCCTGCTGGTGCTGACCCCGGTCTTCACCGCCAGCCTCGAAGCGGCCCAGGGGCCGGCACAGGAAGCGGTCACCGCCCTGGTGCTGGACGCACCGCTGCAGGCCGGCGACAAGGTCGCCATCGCGCACGCACTGTCCGACCGGCTGGCCGACCAGCACGACCAGGTCCCAGACCTGCGCCCGGCCTTCCGCTCGCTCGACATCGCCCCCGAGGACCGGCCGGCCGCCGACGACCTCGAACGCGCGCTGGACGACCAGGTACGCCGCGCGGCGACCCGCGCCTTCCGCGACTCGTTCCTGATCGCCGGCGCCCTGGCACTGCTGGCCCTGATCCCCCTCTCCGTACGCCGGAGGTCGCGGTGAGCCTCGCCGTACGGGCACGGAGCCTCGCGCTGCCCCTCCTCGCCCTCGTGCTGGTGGCGATCGTGCTGGTCGTCCAGGTCGCGAACGGCGGAGGCCGCTACGCGCCGAGCGCGGTGGCCGATCCGTGCACGGCGCCCGCCCCGACCCGGACCCCCGCCACCCTCGACGCACTCGGGCAACAGCTGGTGCTGCTCGGGCTGGACGGTGCGGCGTGCCGGCTCGGGGTCTCCCGCGAGGCCCTGACGCTCCAGCTCGCCCAGGACCACGAGGATCCGTCCGATGCCCAGGTCGACGCGCTCAAGGCGGGGATGCTCGACGCCATAGACCGGGTGAAGGCGGCCGGCGCGCTGCCGCCCGCCGCAGACCTGGTCGACCAGGCCCTCGACTCCGCCGACCTGAATGCGCTGGTCAAGCTGGCGATCCGGGCACTTCCCGACACGGTCATCAACCGAGCGCTGCCGACCGACGAGGTGCTGCGCCAGGCCGTGGAGAACCTCGACGTACGCGCGCTCCTCGGCGACCTCGACGACTCCAGCCAACTCGGCAACCTGGTCACCAAGGCCGTCACGAAGGCCGTCGAGCAGACCCTCGTCGCGCAGGTGCGCGGGTTGGTCTGACGGGTCGGATCGGCTCCCCGGACCGCGCCTGCTTGGCAGCGAGGTAGGCACGGTTGCTCGGCGTCAGGTGGACCGTCATCGGCACCTGCTCGACCACCCCGATCCCGAGCCGGGTCAGCTGCGATGTCTTGTCGGGATTGTTGGTGAGCAGCCGCACCTCGCCGATGCCCAGGGCCTGCAGCATCTGGGCGGCGACGGCGTAGTCGCGGCCGTCCGCGGGATAGCCGAGCGCGACGTTGGCGTCGAAGGTGTCCAGCCCGTCGTCCTGCAGCGCGTAGGCGTCGATCTTGGCGTAGAGGCCGATGCCGCGACCCTCCTGTCGCAGGTAGAGCAGGTAGCCGCCCTCGGAGGCGAGCCGGTCGAGTGAGTCGTCGAGCTGTGGCCCGCAGTCGCACCGCCTGCTGCCCAGCACGTCGCCGGTCAGGCACTCGCTGTGCACCCGCACCAGCGGTACGCCGGGCCCGCAGGCAGCCGCCGGCTCCGAGCGGTCACCGAGGCCGAGCACGATGTGCTCCCGTCCGTCGGCCAGACCGTCGAAGGTGAACAACCGGGCGGTCGTGACCTGGCCACCCGGCAGCCGGACGGGGAGCCGGACGTGAGTCCTGATCGTGGCCTGCCGCATTTCAGCGCTCCTCGGGCGGGCACTCGCACGACGGCCCCGGGAAGCGCGCGGAGAGCGCATAGCGATGCACCGTCACGTCTCCGATCTGGCGCACGCCGGCCAGCCGCGCCCGGCTGCCGGCCTCACCCGCGGTGCCCGGGCCGAGCAGCCGCGGCGCGTGCGGGTCCCCCACCAGCAGCGGCGCGAGAGCGAGGTTGAGCTCGTCGGCGACGCCCTCGCCCAGGAACTGGGTGAGGATGCTCGCGCCGCCCTCGACCAGCAGGCGGCGTACGCCTCGGCGGTGCAGGTCCTCGGCCAGCGCACGCATGGTGATCGTGGGTCCGGCGTCGACCACCTCGGCCCGCTCCCCCACCGTGGCACGCAGATCCGCGGCACTGGCGTCGGCGCAGTAGACCAGCTTCGGGCCCGCGCCGAGGGTGAAGAACCGCGCCTCGGGCTCGAGCTTGCCGCGCGCCGTGACGGTGACCTTGAGGGGACTCTCGGGCAGCCCGCGTCCGGCCCGCTCACGGCGGAGTTCGGCCGCACGCACCAAGAGGCGCGGGTCATCGGCGCGGATGGTGCCGGCACCGACCAGGATCGCGTCACAGCCGGCCCGGACGGCGTCGACCCGGTCCAGGTCGGCGTCGTTGGAGAGCACCAGTCGCTGCTCGCTGGTGTCGTCGAGGCAGCCGTCGAGCGAGACGCAGCAGCTCAGCAGCGTGTAGGGCCGGCTCGCACTCTCAGCCACGCGACGACGCCTCCCTCCGGACGAGCACGACGTGGGTCACCAGCAGCGCCATCCCGCCGGGCAGCGTGGCCACCAGGGCGGCGACGCCGTAGGCGACCGAGACCGCCAACCCGTCGGAGGCGGGCAGGCCGCACGCCACGAACGCCCATGCTGCGATGCCCTCCCGGGGTCCCCACCCGGCGATGCTGGTAGGCACCGTGGAGCCGAGCAGCACCGCCAGCGCGAGGGCGAGCCGCTGCGGGCCGTCGAGGTCGACCCCGACGACGTTCATCGCGGTGAGCAGGACGACGGCGTGAGCGCCGGCGACGGCGAGCGAGGTGGCCACCACTGTCACCGCCGCACGCGGCCGGGCGAGGACGGCGGCCAGATCACGGGCGACGGGACGGATCCACGGCACCAGCGCAGCCGCGGCCAGCGCAACCCCACCGACGACCAGCGCCACCGGCCGCAGGCCCGTCGGCACGAGTGCCAGCACACCCACCGTCGCCGCCACCTGCACGATCAGGCCGAGGGTGCGCTCCCAGACGACGCTGCGCGCCGCCCTTGGCAGGCTGCCGGCGCGGCGGCCGTGCTGGACGGCACGGTGCACGTCGCCCAACACGCCCGCCGGCAGGGTCGCGTTGAGGAACTGCGAGCCGTAGCAGGACAGGTACGCCGTACCGAGGCCGATCTCGGCGCCGAACACCGCCGCCACCGCCCGCCAGCGCCACGCACAGCAGGCCGTCGCGACGGCGGTCAGCCCGACCGCGACCAGCAGCAGGGTGCCGTCGGTGGCGCGCAGGCCACGCACCACCGGGTCCGCGCCGAAGCGCACCAGGAGTGCCACCACGATCAGCACGCCCAGCGCCGGTCGCAGCCAGGGCCTGATCCTGAGGGCCGCGCGTTCGGACACACCACCAGACCGCCGCGCTGCCGCGGTCGTGGAGGCGGCCGCGGGGACCGTCGTGGATGCGCTCACGGCCGCGCCACCAGCCGCTCCCTGTGCCGTGGCAGCGGTGCCGGCAGCGCGGCCTCGACGGAGGCGACGGTGTCGGCCCACCTCGTCAGGGTGCCGCGGCGCGACCGCGCCGCAGCGCGCAGCGAGGCCCGCAGGCTCGGATCCGTCAGCCAACGGCGCAACGTCCGGGCCAGCGCCTCGGGCTCGCCGGATGGGACCAGGAGGCCGGGGAGGCGCCCGTCCGGCGCGCGACCGACCGCCTCGCGGACACCGCCGACGTCCGAGGCGACCACCGGTACGCCGTGGGCCAGCGCCTCGGTGAGCACCATCCCGAAGGTCTCGTGGCGAGAGGGGAGCACCAGCAGGTCCGCGGCACGGTAGCGCTCGGCCAGGGCGGCGGCCGGGAGGGGACCTGTGGTCGTGATCCGGCTGGGCGCGGCGTGCTCGACCGGTCCCGCCCACACGCAGGACCAGGCCAGGTCGGTGAGGGTCTCAAGGGCGGTCGCCAGGACGTCGTACCCCTTGGCCCGACCGGCTCGCCCCACGCACAGCAGCGCTCCCCCCTCGCCAGCCCCGGTCTCCGAGCCCGCAGCCGGAGGCGCCGGGTCGACGCCCGGCGGCGCGACCGCCACCGATGACAGGCGGTAGTGGTCGGCCAGCCAGCCCCGCGTCCAGTCGCTGGTGGCGATCACGACCCCAGCCGCGGCCAGCACCGCCTCCTCCGCGGGGCGCGCGTGCGGTGCGTCGAGCCCGAGCGGCAGGTGCACGAGTACGCCGAGCGCGAGCCTTGCGGCGGCCGGGACCAGGACGCCCGGTGAGGCGCCCGCGACCAGACCGTCGACCAGCGCCGGCTCATCGGAGGGCACCTCGGCCAGGGCGGCGGCCAGCAGCGCCGTCGCCGCCCGGTCGGGCCACGGCCACGGACCCGCCACCGCGTGCTCGACGACCCGCCAGCCGCGGGCCGCAAGGCCGTCGGCGACCCGCCGGTCGTACACGTTCCCGCCGCTGGGCCGGGTCGGGTCGTCGACACCCTCGGGGACGACCAGGTGGACGGTCCTCATCGCGAGTCCCACGGCCCGGTCTCGTAGGACACCCACGCGATGTCCGACTCGCGCAGGGTGACCGTCAGTGCCGAGACGTGCGGGCCCAGCACGCCGGCGAGGATCCGCTCGCCGAGTGCATCGCCGACGACCTGGGCGACGGCCTCGGTCGTGCTGTTGCGGCCCGCGAACGCGGGCGACTCGTCGAGGTTGCGATAGTCGAGCCCGGCCAGCACGTCGCGCAGCTCGGCGGCGGCCCGTCCGATGTCGACCAGCACCCCCGAGGCGTCGATCTCCGGCCCGCGGAACGCCGCCTCGACGACGTACGTCGCGCCGTGCAGCCGCTGCGCCGGTCCGAACTCCTCCCCCCTCAGGCTGTGCGCGACCATGATCCGATCACGGACCGTGACGGTGTAGCAGGACGTGGGCATCGTGATCGCTCATCCCTCCGGGTCGTAGTCGATGGTGTGGCACAGCGCCGGCCGGCCCGCGGCGAGCGCAGCCATCACCTCCGGGAGCTCCTCGAACGGCGACCTGTCGCTGAGGAGTACGTCGAACGCGTCGTCGCGCAGCAGCGAGAGGGCAAGCGCGAGCCGCTCGGTCGTGGTACGCCGGGGCCGACGGGCGGCCGCGACGGCACCGACCTGGCTGGCGATGATCCGCAGCCGGCGGGAGTGGAAGGCGCCGCCCAGGGCGACCGGGACCGTGCGGTCGCCGTACCAGCTCATCTCCAGCACCGTGCCCTCCTCACCGAGCAGGTCGAGTGCCAGGGCCAGCCCCTCGCCCGTAGCGCTGGCGTGCACGACCAGGTCCAGCTGGCCGGCGAGTGAGCCGAGTGCCGCCTCGGGCGTCGCGAAGGCCACGCCGAGCGCTGCCGCCGTCGCCGCTCGGTCGCCGTCGGGATCCACCACGGTGATATCGACGCCGGGGATGGCCCCGAGCAGGCGCGCGACGCAGCAGCCGACCATGCCGCCGCCGACGACCGCGATCCGGTCGCCGACGAGCGGCGCGGCCTCCCACAGGGCGTTCACGGCGGTCTCGACCGTGCCGGCCAGGACCGCCCGCCTCGCCGGCACGTCCTCCGGAACCGGCAGCACCGCGTCGGCGGGGACGACGTACGCCGTCTGGTGGGGATGGAGGCAGAAGACGGTGTGTCCCAGCAGCGCACGCGGACCGGCCTCGACGACACCGACGCTGAGGTAGCCGTAGGTCACCGGGCCGGGCAGGTCGCCGCGCTGGAACGGGGCGCGCATCCGCTCGCGCTGCGCCACAGGCACCTCGCCGCGGAAGACCAGCGTCTCGGTCCCGCGGCTGATCCCGCTGTGCAGTGCACGGACCAGGACCTCCTCGGCGCCCGGGTCCGGCAACGCCACCTGGTGGATCTCACCGACGCCGGGGCGCACGGTGACGAAGGCACGGGCGCTGCGTGGCTCCATCCGAGCCCTCCTTGCGTGCTGGCCGGCACTGCGTCGGCCCGGATTGAACCGGAGCAGAGCGGGTGTCGTGTCTGTCGTGTACTCCCATCACGGAGGTGGCAGGCAGATGGTTCAGATCCGGGCCGCGAACACGATCACGACGATACGACTGCTGCTCGCCTGCGTCGTGGCCCTCTTGGTCGTGCTCTCGTTCTCAGGCCCCGCTCGGGTCGGCCTGCTCGTGACGCTGGCCGCGATCGCGCTCGTGCTGGACGGGGTCGACGGCTACGTCGCCCGCAGGACCGGGACCTGCACCCGGTTCGGGGCGCGCTACGACATGGAGGTCGACGCGTTCCTCGTGCTGGTGCTCAGCACGTACGTCGCCGCGCACGTCGCGTGGTGGGTCCTCCTGATCGGGCTGGCGCGCTACCTCCTGCTGGTCGCCGGGTGGTGCTGGCCGTGGCTGCGCGGTGAGACACCGCCGCGCTACTGGGCCAAGGTCACCGCCGCCGTCCAGGGGATCGTGCTGACGGTCGTCGCCGCGGACCTGCTGCCCCGCGCCGTGGAGCTGACCGCGCTGGTCGTCGCGCTGGCGCTCCTGGTCGAGTCGTTCGCCCACCAGGTGCGACAGCTGTGGGGTACCCGCCCGGCGCAGGCGCACGGCAGGCCGGCGCTGGCGGTGACCGTCGCAGCGTACGTCGTGGTCTGGCTGGCGCTGGTCGCGCCCGACCGGCTGGACCAGGTCTCGCTCGGCGCGGTGCTCCGGGTGCCGGTGGAGCTGCTGGTGCTGGTGGCGGTGGCGCTCGTCACGCCCCGTGCCGCGCGCCGACCGGTGAGCGCCCTCGTGGGCGTCCTGCTCACCCTGCTCCTCGTCCTGCGCGCACTGGACCTCGGCTTCTCGGTCGTGCTCGACCGCCCCTTCGACCTCCTCAACGACTCCTACTACCTCGGCCCCGCCATCGGGGTCGTGCGCGACTCGGGCGGGCTGCTCGGGGCGGCCGGCGTGGTGGCAGCGGTCGTGCTGCTGGTAGTCGTCCTGCTGGCCGTGCTCACCGGGGCGAGTGCGCGGGTGATGTCCTCGGCCGCGCGACACCGTCGGTTCGGCGTCTCCGCCGTGGCCGGGATCGCCGCGGTCGGCGTCCTCACCGCCGCCGCGGGATCAGGTCTGGCCTCCACCCGCACCACCGACCTGGCGCTCGGCCAGGTGCGGGCGGTCCGCTCCGACCTCGCCGACCGAACGCACTTCGCCCACGAGCTGGCGGCCCCCGACGTGGTCCCGTCGGGTCTCCTCACCGGCCTGCGAGGCAAGGACGTGCTGCTCGTCTTCGTGGAGAGCTATGGCCGCGTCGCCGTGCAGGGCACGTCCTACTCCCCCGGCATCGACGCCGTCCTCGAGCGCGGCACGGCGCAGCTGCAGGCCTCCGGGTACGGCGCCCGCAGCGCGTTCCTGACCTCGCCGACGTTCGGCGCGGCCAGCTGGCTGGCGCACTCGACCCTGGAGTCGGGGCTGTGGGTCGACAGCCAGCAGCGCTACAACCAGCTCGTCACAGCGCGGCGCACCACCCTGACCTCGGCGTTCGAGCAGTCCGGCTGGCGCACGGTCTTCGACGTACCGGCGATCACCAAGAACTGGGCCGACGGTCGCCGGTTCTACGGCTTCGACAAGCTCTACGACGCCGACAACGTCGACTACCGCGGTCCGCGGTTCGGCTACGCGACCATGCCCGACCAGTTCACCCTGGCGGCGCTGCAGCGCAACGAGCTCACCGGCGCGCACCAGCCGGTGATGGCGGAGGTCGACCTGGTCTCCAGCCACCACCCGTGGACTCCGCTGCCGCACCTGGTCGGCTGGCCGAGCGTGGGCGACGGATCGGTCTTCGACCACGTGCCCACCGACGGCGGTTCAGCGGCGTCGGTCCTCGCCGACCCGACCAAGGTGCGGGCGGCCTACGGGGAGTCGGTCGAGTACACCTGGCAGGCGCTGGTCTCCTGGCTGGGGCAGGTGTCGGACCCCAACCTCGTGCTGGTGGTGCTCGGCGATCATCAGCCGCACAGCTACGTGAGTGGCACCGACCCCGGCCACGACGTCCCGATCAGCATCATCGCCCGCGACCCCGCGGTCCTCAGCGCGATCGACGGCTGGCACTGGCAGGACGGGCTGCTGCCCGCACCCGACGCATCCGTGTGGCGGATGGACACGTTCCGCAACCGCTTCCTCGCTGCCTTCAGCGGCGAGGCCACCGAAAGGAGACACCCATGATGATCCGAGTCCTCGCGGCCCTCGCCGTACTGGTCTCCGCCTATGTGCACCTGCACCTGTGGATCGACGGCGTGCGACACCAGCACGTCGTCGGACCGGCCTTCATGATCAACGTCGTGGCCGGCGTCGTGATCGCGATCCTGCTGCTCGCCTGGCGCGACTGGGAGCCGCTGTTCCTGGCGCTGGGCTTCGGCGTCTCGACCATGGCCGCCTTCGTCATCTCCGCGACGGTCGGCCTCTTCGGCGTCAACGAGCACTGGCAGGGCGCCTACGTCTGGTCCGCCTTCATCGCCGAGGCGGTCGCCGTGCTTGCGGGCGCGATCGGGCTGTGGCGCGAGGGCTACCTGCCAGCCGCACGCCGTCCGGTGTCGAAGGCGCGACCGCGACCGGCGGGCTGAGGGGTGGGGTGGCGCCGGTTCGGGTACCACCGTGGCATGGCCCTGCACGGGAGACCGCTCGCGCGTTGCCTCATGAGAACGACGCAGCCGAAGAGCGGCCGGTGAGGTGGCCACACCGGCTGGCGCGAGTCTGACGGTCGGCGCTCTGGGCGTCGTCTTCGGCGACATCGGCACCAGCCCGCTCTACGCCATGCGGGCGGTGCTCGGTGAGGGCAAGCAGCTCGACCAGGCCACCGTCTACGGCCTGACCTCGACGGTGATCTGGAGCCTGCTCCTCGTCGTCACCGCGCTCTACGTCGGCCTGTTGCTGCGCACCGACAACGAAGGCGAGGGCGGCCTGCTCGCGCTGCTGGCGCTTCTGCGTCGGACGGCGACGTCTCACCGGACCGTCACCGTCACCGTGTTCCTGGGCATGATCGGCGCGGCGATGTTCCTGGGCGACAGCGTCATCACGCCGGCGATCAGCGTGCTGTCGGCCGCCGAGGGCCTGAAGGTCGCCGACCCCGGGTTGGCGCCCCTCGTGGTCCCGGTCGCGCTGGTCATCCTCGCGGGCGTCTTCGTCCTCCAGCACATCGGCACCGGCGCGATCGGACGCCTCTACGGACCGGTGATGGTCCTCTGGTTCGTCGTCCTCGCACTGGCCGGGATCGGGTCCCTGGTCCACGACCCGCCCGTGCTCGCCGCGATCTCGCCGAGCTATGCCGTCGCCTACTTCTTCGAGGAGCCGGCCACCGCCTTCATCGCCCTGGGCTCGGTGATCCTCGCCGTCACCGGGGCCGAGGCGCTCTATGCCGACCTCGGTCACTTCGGGCGCTCACCGATCCGCCGGGCATGGCTCTTCCTCGTGCTGCCGGCCTTGATCCTCGCCTACCTCGGCGAAGCCGGCGAGGTGATGCGTCATCCCGCGGCGGCCATGGATCCCTTCTACGCCGTCGTTCCCTCCTTGGGGACGATCCCGGTGCTGATCATCGCGACCGCCGCCACGATCATCGCCTCGGAAGCGGTCATCGCCGGAGGCTTCACCGTGGTGCACCAGGGTGGCGGTCTCGGCATCCTGCCGTCGCTGCGGACCCGGCACACCTCCTCGGCCCACGCGGGGCAGATCTACATCCCGGCAGCGAACTGGGCCCTCGGCGTGGCGGTGCTCGCGGTCGTCATCGGCTTCCGCAGCTCGGAGCGACTCGCAGCGGCGTACGGCCTCGCGGTGAGCGTGACCCTGTTGGTCACCGTGACGCTGTATGTCGTGCTGCAACACGCCAGACGGAACTGGCGGAAGACGTCTGCCGGAGCCGCAGCCTGGGTGCTGATGCTGACCTTCTTCGTCGCGGCCCTGCCGAAGGTGGTCTCCGGAGGCTGGCTGCCACTGCTCATCGGCTCGGTGATGTTCGTCGTGATGTGGACGTGGTGGACCGGGCAGCGCCGCGTCGCGACCACCCGGCGCGAGGAGGAGCTCCCGCTCGAGGACCTGGTTGCGCGTCTCGTCGAGATCGGTCCCGAGCGGGTCCCGGGCGACGGTGTGTTCCTGACCTACGATCGCGCGGTCGCGCCGTTCGCCCTGCGGACCGCGCTCGACCTCGGGCGGGTGCTGCCCGAACGCACCGTGCTGCTGAGCTGGCACGTCGAGGACACCCCTACCTCGCGGGCGCACGAGCACGCGATCCGCGTCGAGGAGGCGGGCGAGGGCATCGTGTCCCTCGACGTGACGCTCGGCTATCGCGACCGCCTCAACGTCGTCGACGTCCTGCGCAACGCCTGTCGCGACGACGAACGACTCGATGGTTTGGACCCGGACAGCGCCTACTTCTTCCTCTCCGAGCCGAAGCCGCGCGTCACCCGCGACAGCCCGATGCCGGTCTGGCAGCAACGGCTCTACCTACTGCTGAGCCGCCTGGTCACCGATCGTGTCGACCAGCTCGCGGTGCCGCGCGACCGGGCGGTCACGCTCGGGCGCGAGCTCCGGCTCTGAGCGGATCCGAGTGGCCCCCACCCGCGAGACACCGGCCGGGCTCGGCCCGACAGCTCAGCTGTCGCGCCAGGCGATGAGCTGCTCGAGCGGCTTGAGGTCGTAGTCAGGACCGCCGACGCCGTACGTGATCAGCGAGGCGCCCGCCTCGCGCAGCGCCTTGGCGCCGTCCACATCCGTCGCGGCGACCGAGACCTCGATCTCGGAGACGTCGCGGCCGATCGTCTCGCAGTGTCCCGCCAGCACGCCGAGCTTGTGCTTGAGCGTGTCGACGTCGGCGAAGGAGTGCCAGATGTCGGCGTGCTGGGCGACCAGCTTCAGCGTCTTCTTCTCGCCGCCGCCGCCGATGAGCACCGGGATGTGACGCGTGGGAGCCGGGTTGAGCTTGGCGAAGCGCGACTCGATCCGCGGCAGCGCCTCGGCCAGCGCGTCCAGACGGCCACCGGCGGTGCCGAAGTCGTAGCCGAACTCGTCGTAGTCCTTCTCGAACCAGCCCGAGCCGATGCCGAGGATCAGCCGGCCGTCGCTGATGTGGTCGACGGTGCGGGCCATGTCGGCCAGCAGCTCGGGGTTGCGATAGCTGTTGCAGGTCACCAGCACGCCGAGCTCGGCGCGGCTGGTCTGCTCGGCCCAGGCGGCGAGCGTGGTCCAAGCCTCGAAGTGCTTGCCCTCGGGCTCGCCGTAGAGCGGGTAGAAGTGGTCCCAGTTGAAGATGACGTCCGCGCCGAGCTCCTCGGCCTGGCGGACGGCATCACGGATCTGCTTGTAGTCGGCGTGCTGCGGCTGCAGCTGGACGCCGATCCGGAGAGGGCGGGTCATGGGGTCCAACCTACGGCCGCGGTCGAAACCGTGCCCGGGCCAGCGCGTGAACTCCAGCCGGCGATGTCACATTCCTCGGTGCTCGACCGTCGAGCCATCGAGAGACCTACCGGCACAATGGCCACCAGGCCCACCACGAGGAGCACCCATGTCTTACGCAGTCGACTTCCAGGACGTCTCGACGATCGGCCTCGAGACCTCCCCCGTCGCCGATGCCCTGGCCGGCCTGCGGGCCAACGAGGCGAGGTACTTCAAGAACAAGTACGACCACACCTACACGACCATCCCTGCCGAGGAGGCTCCCGAGCTGCTGGCGTGGGTGGAACGCATCCTCAAGGAGGAGCGCGACCTCGAGATCTCGTCCCGCGCGCTGGAGGTCGCCGACATCGAGGTCGACGGCATCAAGTGGCCGGAGGTGATCTACGAGTCCGGCCTGATCATCAACGTGCTCTACACGCTCGCAGACTCGGGCAAGCGCGCGGTCGGGTTCAAGCTGTCCGAGGGCATGGAGGTGCCCGAGGAGCTCGCCGCCGCCGGGTTCAAGTTCGCCCGGCAGAAGTCGAAGCTGGCCGGCACGATCCGCGGCTCGTTCTTCGTGATCAAGGGGACCTACTAGGCCCCACGGCCCGCGGTCGCGCGCCGGCTCACGGATGCCGGCGCGCGCCCTTCATCACCCGGTCGACCGCGTTGCCCGGTCCGTGCACGGCCACCCCGACCAGGTCCAGGTCTGGTCCCCCTACGGCGCGGACAGCGGCCCGGTTGTCCTCGTCGTTGCCGGTGCTGAACAGGTCGCTGGTGAAGACGCTGGCCGCGAGCTCGCGGCGTACGGCACGCTCACGCACCTCCCCCAGCGTCTCCTTCCCGCCCTCGAAGACGAACACGGGCTGCCCGAGCGTGGCGAGGTACGGCGTGCCGTCGGCGTCCTCGTAGGCCGCGCCGACCAGCTGCGGGAAGGCGTGCGTGATCGCGCTGACGAGGTACGCCGCAGCGTTCACCCCCTGCCACGGCGCGAGGTCCTCGCGCAGGATCACGGCGATCTTGGTGTCGAACGAATAGCTGCCCATGCACCGATCGTCGCGGTTGCCGACCGAGCGGTCTTGTACGTTCTTGACATGGGCTCAGCGGCGACGATCCGGGCCTGGCGGCCCGAGGTCGCCGGGGTCGCTGAGGTGCTGCACGCGCACTTCCCCAGCCACGCCTACCCGCCGCACACCCACGGCACCTGGACGCTGCTGGTCGTGGACAGCGGCACCATCGGGTTCGAGCTCGACCGGCACGACCACGGCGCGATGCCCTCGCTGGTGACCCTGCTGCCGCCCCACGTGCCGCACGACGGCCACAACGCGACCAGCGCCGGGTTCCGCAAGCGGGTGATCTACCTCGAGGAGGACGTGCTCGGGCACGACCGCATCGGCGCCGCCGTGGACCAGCCGGGTTGGCGCGACCGCGAGCTGCTCTCGGCGGTGCGCGGCCTGGATGACGCACTCGACCGCTCGCACGACCGGTTCGAGGCCGAGGCGCGGCTCGCGCTGGTCACGGACGCGCTGCACGACCGGCTGGACCGGGTCACGACCCCTGTCAGCACCGACCGGCCGCTGGCCGCCAGGCTGCGCCGCATCCTCGACGACCGGCTGCAGCAGGAGGTCGTCCTCGCCGACCTGGCGGCCGAGCTCGGCGCGCACCCCAGCCACCTGGTCAGGGCCTTCGGCCTCGAGTACGGCATCGCACCCTACCGCTACCTCACCGGCCGTCGGCTCGACCGGGCGCGCCGGCTGCTGCTCTCCGGGGTGGCACCCGTCGAGGTCGCCCCCGCTGTCGGGTTCTACGACCAGGCGCACCTCACCCGCCACTTCCGCAGACTCCTCGGGACAACACCGGCCGCCTACGCGCGATCGGCGCGCTGAGACCTCCGGCGTACGGCGCGATCGGCCACCCGCTGCTCAGGCGTCGCCGGCCGGCACCGCGGCCACGTGTGTCTCCGGCGGCGGGCCCTCGGGGTCGAGGTGCGGCAGCCAGCGGTCCAGCCAGGCAGGCATCCACCAGTTCAGCCGGTCGAGCAGGTACATGCTCGCCGGGACCAGCAGCAGCCGGATGACGGTGGCGTCGACGATCACGCTGACGCCGAGCCCGAGGGCGATCATCTTGACCACCACGCTGGGATTCGCCACGAAGGAGAAGAAGACGCTGGCCATGATCAGCGCCGCACAGGTGATCACCCGGGCGGTGGCCGAGAGGCCCTCCACGATGCTGGCGTGGTTGTCGTGGTGGCGCAACCAGCCCTCGCGGATCCGGGAGAGCAGGAAGACCTCGTAGTCCATGGACAGGCCGAAGACGATGGCGAACATCATCATCGGCACGTACGACTCGATCGGGACCTTCTCGCCGACGCCCAGCAGGGAGGACCCCCAGCCCCACTGGTAGACCGCGACGAGCACCCCGTAGGCGGCACCGATCGAGACGAGGTTGAGCACCGCCGCCTTGAGGGCGAGCACCGGGCTGCGGAAGGTCGCCAGCAACAGCAGGAACGCGAGCACGATCACCACGATCACGATCAGCGGCAGTCGATCCGCGATCTTGTTGCGGAAGTCGAGCTGCGAGGCGACCGGCCCGGTCACCAGACCCCGAGCCTGCGACCCGGCCAGCGCCTTCGGCAGCGTCTGCGCGCGCAGGGTGTCGAGCAGGGTCAGCGTGGCCGCATCCTGCGGCCCGGTCTTCGGTACGACGCTGAGGATCAGCAACGAGCCGTCCGACGACGGCTGCGCGGGCGAGACGCTCGCGACGTCGTCCGAGGCCGCGATCGCGGTGGCGACCTGCTGGCCGAGCTGGGTCGCCGCGTCGGCCGTGGCGCCCTTCGGCACGTCCACGACGACGGTGAGCGGCCCGTTGGCGCCGATGCCGAAGCCCTTCTCGATCAGGTCGTAGGCGCGTCGCGAGGTCCAGCCGGAGGGGTCCGCGCCGGCATCGACGTGACCGAGCCGCATGGAGAAGAACGGGATGATGAGGATCGCGAGCACGGCCAGGCCGCTGATCAGGAACCGCCAGGGGTGGGCGCCGACGCGCTCGGCGTACCGGTGCCAGCCGCTCTCGCCACTGCCCGCGCTCCGCTCGGCGACGGGCGTCCGGACGTGCAGCCGGTCGATCCGCCGGCCTGCGGCGCCGAGCAGCGCCGGTACCAGCGTGACGGCCGCGACAGCGCCGACACCGACCGTGGTCGCCGCGGCCAGCCCCAGCTTGCCGATGAAGGCCAGCCCGGACGCGTAGAGGCCGAACATCGCCAGCATCACCGTCACCGCGGCCGTGACCACCGCGCGGCCGCTGGTCGCGACCGTGTGCGCCGCCGCCTCGACCGGGTCGTGGCCGTCCATCAGCATCTGGCGATGTCGGGTGGTGAGGAAGAGCGCGTAGTCGATGCCCACGCCCAGCCCCATCATCAGGGCGAGCGTCGGCGAGACCGAGGCGAAGGTCGTCGCCGCGGCCAGGAGCGAGAGGATGCCGAGGCCGGTGACCACTCCGGTGACAGCGCTCAGGATGGGCAGACCGGCGGCGTACACCGAGCCGAACCCGACGAGCAGGATCACGATCGCCGCCAGGATGCCGACCACCTCGGCGATCTCGGAGGCGTCCGGCTTGGCGGCCTGACCCAGCGGCCCGCCGTAGTCGACCTGTACGCCGGCCGCTCGCGCGGGTGCGACCGCAGCATCGATCCGGTCGACCGTCGGCTTGCCGAGCTTGAGCGGGTTCTGGTCGAAGTGGACCGTCGCGTAGGCGGTGGTGCCGTCCTTCGACGTGGTGGCCGCGGCCAACGGATCACTCACCGACACCACGTGCGGGACCTTGCCGATCGCCGTGGTCGCCGACTCGATCACGCTCCGCTGGTCGGCGACCGACCCGGAGGAGACCGAGAAGACGACCTGGCCCGTGTTCGCCCCGACCGCCGGGTCGTGGGCGGCGATCAGGTCGGCGCCCGCCTGCGATTGCGTACCGGGGAGGTTGAAGTCGTCGAGGTAGCTGCCGCCGAAGGCCGCGCGCCCCACCATCACCAGCACGGCAACGAGCAGCCATGCGCCGATCACCCACCAGGCGCGGCGGGCACACACCCGACCGAGCCGGTAGAGCCGGCCGCTCTCCAGCACTCCGTGCTCGGCGTCCGTCTCCGACGGCGACGTCATGGCGATCAACCTACCGACGTCTGAGCGCGCGACGCCTCACCGGATTGAGGGATGCGTCAAGACGGGCCGGTAGTGATCACCAGCTCAGGCCCCGGCTAGCTGGCGCTTTTGGTGTAGCGCTGGCGGGCAGCCTCCCCAGTGGTGCCGATCGCCTCGCCGAGGGTGCGCCAGGAGACTTTGGCCTCGCGGGCCTGCGTGATGGCAGTCGCAAGCTCGCGCTCGGCTTGGGCGCGACGGAACGCCGCCAGTTTGACCGCCATCAGCGGCGGGAGCGGGGCGTCGAAGTCGTCGGCGCTGGGCTCGTAGTTCTCGAACTTGTCGGCCAGTGCATCCGCGTTCGCGATGAGGTCTTCAAGGGAGCGTCGCATGTATGTCACCTCAGATACGTGGCTCGTGCTGGGCGGAGTGCGTGGGCAATGGCGAGTTCGCCGCCCCACCAGATCACCAGGCCAACCTCGACGAGTCGCCCCGTACGGTCGGGCCCGATGAACATCACCATGTCGTCGTCCTGTCGGACGTGGTGAATCTGGAACCGCAGCGCGTGAATCATGTCCTCTTCTGGTACGCCGTGGCGATGGGCAGAGTCGAGAATGATCGGCTCTACGTCCACGAGCCAAGGTACTTGTCAGACAGCTGCGTCGCAAGGTTACTTGCGACCGCGGGACCATTGCGAGTGGTCTGCTGACTGAACCGTTGACCTATCGAGTCATCGGCGCAGCGCCGAGCGCGTATCGAGGAGCGGCGCCCGGGCGTGCGAGCCACTTTCCTCGGCACGGCGCCGTTCCTCTGCGAGGATGTCGGTGTGCTCGACGAGACCGCCCCCCACTCGATCGGTGATCGACTCGAGCGCGCGATCGAGCGGCACGCCGACACCGAAGGCGAGATCGAGCGCGGTGAGCAGGAGAAGCCCCGGTCGCTGCGGCGGAACCTGATCTGGCTGGCCATCACCCTCGTCTCGCTCTACCTGGTGCTTCCCAGCCTGGTCGAGACATTCTCCTCGTGGCGCCAGATCACCCGGTTCTCGCTGACCTCGCTCGCGGCCATGTTCCTCCTGCAGGTCGGCGTCTGCGCGTGCCTGTGGGACCTGCAGCGAGTGGCGTTGCGCGGGGTCGCGTGGCGCCCGGTGATCGCTGCACAGCTCGCCTCCAACGCGCTGTCCAACATCGCTCCCGGCGGCGGACCGGTCGGAGCGGCGCTGCAGTACCGCATGTTCGTGGCCGCCGGCCTGGAGCGGCGACCGGTGGTGAGCGCGCTGACGGCGGTGAACCTGCTGGTCTTCGGCACCGTGCTCGGGCTGCCGCTGCTGGCCATCCCGGCGGTACTGAGCGGCCCGGTGAACCACAACCTGCTGACCGCCGCCGGGGCCGCGGTGGTCGCCTTCCTGGTGCTGGTGGCGATCGCCACCCTGCTGATCAAGACCGACCGTCCGTTGCTGTGGGTCGGGGCCGTGGTGCAGGCCGTCCGCAACCGGATACGTCGTCACTCCGATCCCATCACCCACCTCCCCCAGAGCCTGCTGGTCTCGCGAGGCCACATCGCCGAAGTCCTCGAGGGCCGCTGGCGTCGCGCCATCGCCGCGGCGGTCGGTCGCTGGCTGCTGGACTTCATGACGCTCGAGGTCGCCCTAGCCGGCATCGGGTCCCACCCGCACCCGAGTCTGGTGCTGATGGCCTTCGCCGGCGCCAAGGCCCTTGCGAACATCCCCGTCACGCCAGGTGGCCTCGGTTTCGTCGAGGCGGGTCTGACGGCGCTGCTGGTGCTCGCCGGCGTCAGTCCCGGCGACGCGGTCATCGCGACCTTCGCCTACCGGCTCTTCAGCTACTGGCTGCCCCTGCCGTTCGGGCTGGTGGGCATGGCCATGGCACCCAAGGCCGTCGCCCCACCGAGCGCGACGACCACCTAGCCAGCCGGACAGGCCGACGACAACTCCGGAGAATCGCTCAGCCCACGCCCCGGGCTTGCCGATAGGCCGATGTGCACGAGTTCGTCGCGCAGGACCACGAGACCCTCAAGGACATCGCCGCGTGGGCCGCCGCGAGGCTGTCCGATCCTGCGGGTGCGCTCCCACCGGGCCACCACCCGGATCGGCGGCCGACCGCGCTTCCCGCGATCGCCGGCGACGGGGTGGGCATGGAGGCGGCCTGGGCCTGGGTACGAGACGCCGTGCTGCCCACCGCCTTCCCGACCGACCATCCTCGCTACCTCGCTTTCGTCGGCGGCGCGCCCACCCCCGCCGCGGTGCTCACCGACGCAGCCCTGTCGGCTGCGTCGATCTACGGCGGCAGCGAGCTCGAGGCCGGCGCGGTCGTCGCGGCCGAACGAGCGGCGCTCCGCTGGCTGGGCGGCGTCCTCGGGTATCCCTCGACCGCACACGGCGCCTTCGTCAGCGGCGGCTCGATGGCGAACCTCAGCGCCCTGGTCGCGGCTCGGCACGGCCGCAGCACGGCCTCGGGCAGGCCTCCGGCGATCGTGGTGATGGCGGCCTCGGCGCACGCCTCGGTGCGAGCAGCCGCGGCCATCATGGGATGCGACGTGGTGACGGCCGGTACGCCGGACGGCGCCCTGGGTGCCGGTGACCTGAATCGGGTCCTCGACGCCCACGATCCGGCGGAGGTCGTCGCCGTGGTCGCCAGCGCCGGTGCGACCAACACCGGTGCCGTGGATGCGCTGGGCGAGATCGCCGAGGTCTGTGCCGACCGGCGGATCTGGCTGCACGTGGACGCCGCGTACGGCGGCGCCGCGATGCTGGCGCCCGCCCTCCGCTCCGCGTTCGCGGGCATCGAGCTCGCCGACTCGATCACGATCGACCCGCACAAGTGGCTGTTCACGCCGTACGAGTGCGCGGCGGTCCTCTACCGCGAACCCGCGCGTGCCCGCGCGGCCCACCGCCAGCAGGCCGACTACCTTGAGGCCGCCCACGACGGCGACGCCGACAACCCGGCCGACTACGCCGTGCACCTGACCCGACGCGCCCGCGGGCTGCCGCTGTGGGCCTCGCTCCTCGCCAACGGCACCGACGCCTACGTCGACGCCGTCGAGCGGTGCCTGGACACCGCGTCGTACGCCGCCAAGCAGATCGAAGCCAACCCCGTGTTGGAGCTCGCGACCGAGCCGCAGCTGTCCGTGGTGCTCTTCCGGCGTACGGGATGGCAGGGCGACGAGTATGCGCGATGGTCGCAGGCGGCGCGTTACGGTGGCCTCGGGCTGGTCACACCGACCGTGTTCGCGGGCGAGACGGTGCTCCGGCTCTGTTTCGTCAACCCACGTACGACGGGCTCGGACGTCGACCTGCTGCTGGCGAGTCTGACGGGCGAAGTCCGCTGAACCGCCAGCTGAGGGCTCTGCGCCGAGCCACACCATCGACCGACCTGTCCACCGCAGTGCCGACGACCGAAGTGCCGAGACCCACGGCCCGGGTAAGGGGACACATGGAGCGCCGCGCCAAGGAGCCCGAGGGCTCCTCGCCCAGCGCTCACTCCGCGTCCGCCACCCTCACCCGCCCGCGGCGACGCACCGAGGCGGTCCACCGCACGATCGCGCGGCTCTCGTGGGCCGTGCTGGTCGGCGGGCTGGTGACCAACCAGATCGCAGAGCGAGCGTCGTACCAGACCGCACAGGCGATCCTGCTGACCAGCCTGACCGTGTTCTTCCCGCTCCTGGTGCTCCGGCTGGTGCTGGCGGCGCGGCTCTACCCGACCCGTCGCATCCCGCTGGTGATGCTGGCGGCCACGGTGACGATCTGGTCGCTCGGGTCGCTGGTGGTCAACGCCGCGAGCCTCGAGGAGCAGCAGCAGTTCCCCTCGCCCGGCGAGTGGCTGTTCCTGACCTCCTACCTCGGCCTGGTCGGCTACCTGATCCTCGACGTGGATCGCAGACAGAGTCGTCTCACCCGCAGCTGGCTCGACGTCGCGGTGATCTGCGGGGCGACGTCCTGTCTGGCGTCACTGCTCCTGGTCACACCGATCCGACTCGCCTCGGGAGAGAACGGCCTGGCGCTCCTGCTGGCCCTGATGTATCCGCTGGCCGATCTGGCGCTGGCGCTGGTGGTGCTCGGCCAGTCGCTGTTGCAGACCCGCAGTGACCAGCGCAAGTCCCTCATGCTGGGCGCGGCCTTCGTGCTGCTCGCCTGCGCCGACTCCGGCTTCGCCCTGCAGGTCTCGGCTCCCACCTACGACTTCGGCAACACCAGCAACGCCCTGTGGGGCGGCGCCTGGCTCCTGCTGGTCGCGGCCGCGTGCCGTCCCGAGCAACGGGTGATGCGAGCCATCCCCAAGGTGGCGGGGACGCGCCTGCTGGTCACCGCCGGCGCGATCGCGCTCGCCGTGCTGACGATCCGGCCCGACGACACGCTCGCGTTCTACACCGTGCCGCCGGCCGTGTTGACCTTGAGCGCCGTCGGCGCTCGGATGGTGCTGGCGCTTCGCGACGCCAACCGAGCCACGGAGGCCTTCGCGCTCTCGCAGACCGACGACCTCACCAAGCTTCCCAACCGGCGGGCCGTCCGTGCCCACCTCAACAAGTGCCTGGCCGACCGGCGGCCGCTGACCCTGATGCTGCTGGACCTCGACGGCTTCAAGGAGATCAACGACGCGCTCGGCCACCATGCGGGCGACGTCGTGCTGACCTTCGTGGCGGTCCGCATGCAGGAGGCCGTCGCCGGCGACGGCCTGGTGGCGCGGCTCGGTGGCGACGAGTTCGCGCTCCTGCTCGAGACCGTCGACGAGATAGCACTCGTGGAGACCGCCCACCGCGTGCTGCGCGAGCTCGCCGAGCCGATCATGGTCGACGGCATCGAGATCTCCCCGGCCGGGTCGATCGGCATCACCGTCGTCAAGGACAGCGACACCGACAGCGGTGAAGTGCTGCGCCGGGCCGACGTCGCGATGTACCAGGCGAAGAGCTCCCGGTCCGGAGCAGCGCTCTACGACGCCCACCTCGACGAGTTCTCCCGGTCACGGCTGGAGCTGACCGAGGACCTGCGCCGAGGCATCGCCGACGAGCAGATCGAGGTCTGGTACCAGCCGCAGGTCGACACCACCACCATGCAGGTCCACTCGCTGGAGGCACTCGTGCGGTGGCGCCACCCGACCCAGGGGCTGCTCAGCCCGATCGCCTTCCTCCCGGCCGCCCGGCGCGTGGGGCTGATGGGCCTGTTGTCGGACGCGATCGCCTGGCAGGCGGTCCGCGACCTGCACCGTTGGCTCGCCGCGGGCCTGGACCTGCGACTGGCGATCAACTGCGCTCCCCCGGAGCTGCTCAGCCAGACCTTCCTGCCGCGCCTCTACCATGCGCTGCAGGAGTGGGACGTGCCTGCCGACCGCCTCGTGCTGGAGGTCACCGAGGACTCGTTCCTCGCCGATCCGCAACGGGCCCGGGACATCCTGCTCGAGGTGCGCGACCACGGGATGCAGGTCTCGATCGACGACTACGGCACCGGCTTCTCCTCGCTGACCTACCTGCGCAACCTGCCGGTGCAGGAGCTGAAGGTCGACAGGTCCCTCGTCCACGACGTCTCCACGGACGACCGCAGCAGGATGATCGTCGCCTCGACCATCCAGCTCGCGCACGCGCTGGACATGCGCATCGTCGCCGAGGGCGTCGAGAACGCCACCGACCTGGCCACCCTCGTCACCATGGGCGTCGACAGCCTGCAGGGCTACCACATCGCGCGGCCGATGCCCGCCTCCGAAGTCGAGCGCTGGGTCAGCCTCTGGGCCACCAACGGCTCCGGCGCCGGTCCAGGTGCCGGTCCGGGTGCCGGTGCCGGTCCCGACCTGGTCGACGCCTCGGCCGCGCCCGAGCGGGCCGAGGAACACACCACTCGGGTGCACAGCGGGCGACAGTCGGCCGAACTCGCCACGAACCCCGATCGGGATGCATTACCGTGACGTGGCCACCCAGGACAGGGAGATCAGGATGACCGGGACACCTTTGCGCCTCCTCCTCGACCCCGTCGGGTCCGACCTGGAGGCGGCCCTCGCCTGCGAGGCCGAGGTGTTCCTCAGCACCTACGGCAACACGGCCGAGGAGTTCGAGCTCGAGTACGGCCCCTACGCCGCTCAGACCGGCTTCATGACGGTGCTCGACGAGACGGGCTGGGCGCTGGCCACGGCCAGGTTCATCGCACCCGGGCCGGCCGGCCTGAAGACGCTCAACGACACGGCGCGAGCCCCCTGGGGCGTCGACGGCGTCCGGTCGGCCCGCGCCGCCGGCATCGATCCCGACCGCACCTGGGACGTCGCCACCATCGCCGTACGCCGGGCTCCTGGTCGCACGACGCTGTGCTCCGCCGCGCTCTACCACGGCATCGTCACCGCCGCACTGGCCAACGGCATCGAGTCCATCGTGATGATCATGGACGCTCGACCGCGCCGGCTGCTCTCCTCCTCGGGCCTGCACCCGAACGTGCTGCCCGGCACCGGCGAGGGCGAGTATCTCGGCTCCCCCAACAGCATCCCGCTGTGGGCGAACCTGCACCGCATGTTCGACCAGCAGCGGCGCAACAACCCCGAGGCCTACCGGCTCATCTACCAGGCGATCGGACTGGATGGCATCACGCTCCCCACCGACTGGACCTGGAGCGCTGACATGGCAGCCGTGGCCGCCGATGTGCCGGTGCCGCGGCGAGGGGCGACCGCCTCGACGCCGAGCTGACACGGAGCCTCAGAGGCCGGCGAGCTGCTTGAGGTCGTGCAGGATCTCGTCCAGGCGGCCGAGGAGCGAGAGGTGTCCCTCGTCCTCGAAGAGGTGCGGCTGAGCGCCCGGGACCTTCGCGGCCAGCCACGCTCCGTGGGCGTAGGGCACCATCGCGTCCTGGCGTCCCTGCCACACCGCGACCGGCACCGTGATGTCAGCCAGGTCGAAGCCCCAGGGTGCGACCGCGGCGAGCCCGTCGTCGCGCACCCCGATCGCGCCCTGGGCGCCCGCATGGTTGAAGGTGCGGCTCATCCAGTCGGCGAACTCGTCGGTGACCATCGCCTTGTCCACCGGCGTGACCAGCCCGCCCATCGCATCGGCGATCTGGTCGGGGGTGGCGGCCAGCATCGGCAGGATCTGCTCCTCCACGAGCGCGCCGTAGGCCTCGGCGCCCTGCTCGGCGGTGTGGTACTCCTCCAGGTTCTCCTCCGCCATCCCCTCGAACCAGTCCAGACCCGCAGCACCGTACGGCGCGACGCCCGCCAGGGTCGCCGCCGCACGGCACCGGCCCGGCACCAGCGCGGCGCAGGCGAGTGCACGCGGACCGCCGCCCGACCACCCGACGGTGACGAAGTCGCCGATGCCCAGGTGATCGAGGACGACCAGGCTCTCGGCCACGTCGTCGGCGTACCGGCCCGGCGCAGGGCGCGGCGTGGACCGGCCGTAGCCAGGGCGCGAGAACGTCACGTACCGCAGGCCCGCGGCGCCGGCCACCGCGTCGATCGCCGCACTGGCGGCGACCGCCGACGGCGAGCCCATGTGGAAGAGCAGGGGGAAGCCGTCGGGGTCACCACCGGTGAGCACCTCGATGGTGCGTCCGTCTGGGCCCGGGATCTCGTCGATGTGACTCACGCCGACAAGGACATCACGGGCGGGCGCGGTCCGCACGCGCGGGTGCTCACGGGTTGAAGACGACCTTGATCATCCCGTCCTTCTTCGCGCGGAAGTCGGCATACGCTCGCGGCGCCTCGTCCAGCGACAGATGGTGGGTGGCGAACGACTCCACGCCGAGCACGTCCTCGTCCTGGTCCAGCAGCTGCACGATGTCGTCGCTCCAGCGGCGCACGTTGGCCTGGCCCATCCGCAGCTGCACCTGCTTGTCGAACAGCTGCATCATCGGGAGGGGATCGAGCGCACCGCCGTACACGCCGGAGATCGACACGGTCCCGCCGCGGCGTACAGCGTCGAAGGCCGCCGTAAGCGCGGCGAGCCGATCGACCCCGGCCTTCTTCATGAACGGCTGCGCGATCGCGTCGGGCAGCATGCCGACCACCTTCTGGGTCATCTCGACGAACGGCGAGCCGTGCGCCTCCATCCCCACCGCGTCGATCACCGCGTCGGCGCCCCGGCCGTGGGTGAGGGCGCGGACCTCGTCGGCGAAGTCCTTGCCGGCCTCGTCGATGTTGATCACCTCCGCGCCGCGGCTCGCCACGCGGGAGAGCCGCTCGGGCACCCGGTCGGCCACGATCACCTGGACGCCGCGGTGCAGCGCGATCCGGGCGGCCATGTCGCCGATCGGACCGGCCCCCATCACCAGCAGGGTCTGCTCGGGGCTGGAGACTCCGGCGTACTCGACCCCCTGCCAGGCGGTGGGAAGCACATCGGAGAGGAAGACGAAGCGGTCGTCGGAGGGGCCCTCGGGCACCTTGATGGCGCCGTAGTCGGCGTACGGAACGGCGAGGTACTCCGCCTGCCCGCCCGGCACCTGACCGTAGAGCTTGCTGTAGCCGAGCAGGCTCGCGCCGGTGCCCTGGTCGCGGTTCTGGGTCGTCTCGCACTGGCTCTGCAGGTCACGTTCGCACATCCAGCACTCGCCGCAGCTGACGTTGAACGGGATCACCACCCGGTCGCCGCGCCGGAGGTTGGTCACCTCGGATCCGACCTCCTCCACGATCCCCATCGGCTCGTGGCCGACGATGTCCCCCGGCGTCATGAACGGCGACAGCGGCTCATAGAGATGCAGGTCCGAGCCGCACAGCCCGGTGGTGGTGACGCGGATGATCGCGTCGGTCGGTTGGTTGATGACGGGGTCCGGAACATGATCGACGCTGATCTGCTTCGGGCCTTGCCAGGTCACTGCTCGCATCGCGTGCTCCTCGGTGTGGACGTCTGCTCGCGCCTACCGGTACCCGACGTCGGACCGCTATCACCTGGAGATCTGCTGCAGCGCCCAGGAGTTGCCGTCGGGATCACTGAAGTAGGCGTAGCGCACGCCACCGCCCATGTCGTGGATCTCCGAGACTCCGACCCCGTTGGCGAGGAGCTGCTGACGTGCTGCGTCGAGGTCGTCCACCACCAGGTGCAGGCCCGCCACGGGCGCCGCGTCGTGACCGCCGATGCCGACACCCACCACGACCGAGCAGGCCGAGCCCGGGGGCGTCAGCTGGACGACCCGCATCCCGTTGCCCGGCTCGACGTCGTGGTCGAGGTGGAAGCCGACCCGCTCGACGTAGAACGCCTTGCTGCGGTCGACGTCGGTCGAGCGCAGCGGCACCAGCTCGAGTCGCATGTCCATGGGCTCTCCTCCTGCTTCGGCGGCCTTCGGCCGCGGGGCTACCGTCTGAGTGTGACGGCGTGATCCGGAGAGAGCGAGGAAGCATGACGAAGGTCCTGATCCTGGGCGGGCACGGCAAGGTCGCACTCCTGCTGGCGCCCCTGCTCGTCGAGCGCGGCGACGAGGTCACGAGCGTGTTCCGCAACCCGGCACAGGAGGCGGAGGTCGCAGCGACCGGCGCGCGCCCGGTGCGCGCCGACATCGAGAAGCTGGACGTGACCGGACTGACCGACCTGCTCCGCGGGCAGGACGCGGTGGTCTGGTCGGCGGGCGCGGGCGGCGGCGACCCCTCCCGGACGTACGCCGTCGACAGGGACGCGGCGATCCGCAGCATGGACGCCGCTGTGGCCGCTGGCGTGCCGCGATACGTGATGGTGTCCTACCTCGGCTCGCGGCCCGACCACGGCGTACCGCCGGACAACCGGTTCTTCGCCTATGCCGAGGCGAAGGCCGCGGCCGACGAGTACCTGCGCGCAACCTCGCTCGCCGCCACCGTGCTCGGCCCCGGTCGGCTGACTCTGGACGAGCCGACCGGCCGGATCGACATCGTCACCCCCGACGACCAGGGCGACTCCGCGACCACGCGGTCCGACGTCGCCGCCGTGGTCGCGGCGACCCTGCTCGAGGACAGCACGGTGGGCCGCACCATCGGCTTCCGCAACGGTGCGACGCCGATCGCGGAGGCGCTGCGCGGCTCAGCCGAGTGGTCTTGACCCCTGGGGTCAGGGCCGAGCGCCCGCCTCACACCACCAACCCGTTCAGGACGTTGGTCAGGTCCTCCTCGGTGTCGCTGCCGATCTTCTCGAAGACCACCTTGACCAAGGGCGTCGCCAGCTTGGCGGCGCCCTTCATCTCGATGACAGCCTCATAGGTGACCTCGCTGCCGCTGCCATGCGGCACCACCGTGATGGTGTCGGTCGACGTCGCCGAGTCGTTGCGCCCCTCGAACACGATCCGGTCCCCCGCCAGCTCGACCAGCTCATAGACCAGCTCCGTGGACATCCCCGCGATCTTCGACTCGTTGCGCCACCGACTGCCCACCCGGATCGGACCCTCATCGAGGCGGGTGCAGCGCTGGGTGCCCGGATCCCACTGCTCGGCGTTGCCGAAGTCCTGGAGGTAGCCGATGACGACGGACGGCGGCGGGCTGACGGTGAAGGTACGGCTCACGGTGGTCATCCTGCCCAGTGACCTCACGAGGCGCAGTTCAGTCCAGCCGAGGCCGCCGAGCGACGGCGTGCCAGCAGACCATGGATTCCCGGCTCGCGCTCTGCGACGCTGAGAGAAGAGCGACCCGGTCCGCGCATCCCCCAGGGGCGAGCGGGCACCGTCGCAGGGAGACACCGAGACGGGAGAGCTGCGAGATGGCGGAGAACACGAACGGCACCGACGGGCGGGCGAACATCGGCGTGGTCGGGCTGGCGGTGATGGGGTCCAACCTGGCGCGCAACCTGGCGTCGCGGGAGGGCAACACGGTCGCCATCTACAACCGCACCTACGCCCGCACCGAGGAGCTGATGGCGGAGCACGGCGACCTCGGCTTCATCGCCTCGGAGTCGATCGACGACTTCGTCGCCTCGCTCACCAAGCCGCGCACCGCGATCATCATGGTGCAGGCCGGGAAGGGCACCGACGCGGTCATCGAGCAGCTGTCCGAGCGTTTCGAGCCGGGCGACATCATCGTGGACGGCGGCAATGCCAACTTCCACGACACCATCCGCCGCGAGCACGAGCTGCGCGAGCGCGGCCTCAACTTCGTCGGCACCGGCATCTCCGGGGGTGAGGAGGGCGCGTTGCACGGGCCCTCGATCATGCCCGGCGGCTCGGACGAGGCGTGGGAGACGCTCGGGCCGATCCTGCGCTCGATCGCCGCGGTGGCCGAGGGCGAGCCGTGCGTGACCCATGTCGGCACCGACGGCGCCGGCCACTTCGTGAAGATGGTGCACAACGGCATCGAGTACGCCGACATGCAGCTCATCGCCGAGGCCTACGACCTGCTGCGCCGGGTCGGTCGCCACGACGTCGACGCCCTCGTCGAGGTCTTCCGGTCGTGGAATGAGGGCGACCTGCAGTCCTACCTCATCGAGATCAGCGCCGAGGTGCTCTCCCAGCACGATGCCGAGACCGGGAAGCCGCTGGTCGACGTGATCCGCGACGAGGCAGGCTCGAAGGGCACGGGCGTGTGGACGGTGCAGAACGCCGTCGGCCTCGGCATCCCGGTCTCGGGGATCGGCGAGGCCGTCTTCGCCCGCGCCGTCTCCAGCAAGCCGACCCAGCGCGCTGCCGTGCAGGGCGTGGTGAAGCGTCGTCCCGAGCCGGTCCAGGCTCCGGAGGGGTTCGAGGACGACGTCCGTGCCGCCCTCTACGCCTCCAAGGTCGTCGCCTACGCGCAGGGATTCGACCTGATTGTCGCCGGGGCCAAGGAGTTCGGCTGGGAGATCGACCTGGGCGCGATCGCCAAGATCTGGCGCGCCGGCTGCATCATCCGGGCGCAGTTCCTCAACCGGATCGTGGAGGCTTACGAGAAGAACCCCGAGCTCGAGTCGCTGCTCGCGGATCCCTACTTCGCCGACGCTGTCGCCGAGGGCGAGGCCGCGTGGCGCCGGATCGTCGGCATCGCGGCGGCCTCCGGCGTACCGGCTCCGGGATTCTCCTCGGCACTGTCCTACTTCGACTCGCTCGCCTCCGAGCGCCTGCCGGCCGCGCTGATCCAGGCGCAGCGCGACTTCTTCGGCGCCCACACCTACCGCCGCATCGACAAGGAGGGCACCTTCCACACGATGTGGTCCGACGACCGCCGCGAGGTGGAGACCGAGCCGTCGACGCATTGAGGGCAGGTCGGCTGAACGATCGTTCAGCTGCGAGCGGCCCATGCCGCCGATCGAACGATCGTTCAGCTGCGAGCGAACCACCCCGCCGGACCGAACAACCGTTCAGTCCACGCTGGGGAGAGCCCAGACTCTTGAGCGGTCGTTCAGACCTCGCCAGCTCGGGGCCGACCGCGGACCCCTCCGACCCAGACGCCGGCGACGAGGGGCACGCCGGGGCGATAGGCGAGGTGCACATGACTCGGCGCGTCCAGGAGGACGAGGTCGGCGCGACGACCTGGCACCAGCGCTCCGACATCGGACCTGTCCAGGGCAGCGGCGCCGCCCGCGGTGGCGGCGTACACCGCCTCGGCCGGGCTCATCCCCATCTCCCGTACGGCGAGGGCGACGCACAGCGGCAGTGAGCTGGTGTAGCAGGACCCCGGGTTGCAGTCGCTGGCGAGCGCGACCGCGACGCCGGCGTCGAGCAGGCGGCGCGCGTCCGGGTAGGGCTGCCGGGTGGAGAACTCCACACCCGGCAGGAGGGTGGCGACGGTCCCTGCCTCCCGCAGCGCGTGCACGTCCTCGTCGGACAGGTGTGTGCAGTGGTCGACCGCGACCAGCCCCAGCTCCGCGGCCAGCTGTGCTCCCGGCCCCGGACCGAGCTGGTTGGCGTGCAGCCGACCGGGCAGCCCGACGGCAGCGCCGGCCTGAAGCACCGCACGCGCCTGGTCGGCGTCGAAGGCGCCTCGCTCGCAGAACGCGTCGATCCAGCGTGCGTACGGCGCGGCAGCCGCCAGCATCGGTCCGGTGACGAGGTCGACGTAGGCCGCGGGGTCCTCGGCGTACTCCGGCGGGACGACGTGGGCGCCGAGGAACGTCGTCTCCGAGGTGAACTGCCGCGCGACCCGTAGCGAGCGCGCCTCGTCGTGGACCGAGAGCCCGTAGCCGGACTTGATCTCGACGGTCGTGGTCCCCTGGCGCCGCATCTCCTCGACGAGCCGCCCCACGCCTGCGGCGAGCTCGTCGTCGCTGGCCGCTCGGGTCGCGGCAACGGTGGTGCGGATGCCGCCGGCGGAGTATGACTCCCCCGTCATCCGGGCCTGGAACTCGCGCGCACGGTCGCCGGCGAAGACCAGGTGGCTGTGACTGTCGACGAACCCGGGCAGCACAGCCCGGCCGGCGGCGTCGACGACCTCGTCGGCGTCGGGTGCCCGGGCGGCATCGCCGACCCAGACGATCTCTCCCTCGTCGATGACGAGGGCCGCGTCGGTGCGGAGCCCGAGCAGGTCCTCGGCCGCCGGGTCGTTGGTGACCAGCTCGCCGATGTTGGTGAGGAGGAGACTCATGCCCAGATCGCTCCGATCGTCTCGTGCAGGGTGTGCCCGACGCTGCGGTGGTCGCCCTCGAAGACGACCCGGCCGTCCACCATGACCTGGGTGATGTCGGGGGCGCCGGCCGCGAACACCACGCTGTGCTCGTCGCCGCCGGTGCCGGCGGTCCGGGCGGAGCCGGGGTCGACGGTGACCAGGTCCGCACGGCGACCGACAGCGAGCTCGCCCGCGTCGGCGAAGCCGAGGCTCCGGTGCCCGTCCGACGACGCCGCGCGCAGCAGCTCGGCGGCACTCCAGTGCCCGCGCTCCTGGGTGGCCAGCCGCTCGTCCATCTCCAGCGCGCGCATCTCCTCGAACGCGTCGATGACCGCGTGGCTGTCCGACCCGAGCGTCAGGACGGCGCCCGCGTCCTTCAGCCTGCGGCTCGGTCCGATCCCGTCGCCGAGGTCGCGCTCGGTGGTGGGGCAGAACGACGCGAAGGCGTGCGCCTCCCCCAGCAGCCGGATGTCGTCGTCGGTCAGGTGGGTCGCGTGCACGGCGCTGGTCGTGGGCCCCAGCACGCCGTGCTCGGCGAGCAGGCCCGTCGGGGTCAGCCCGTACGCCGCCAGGCAGTCCTCGTTCTCCTTGACCTGCTCGGAGAGGTGGATGTGCACGGGCGCACCAGCCTCGACGTACGGCGCGAAGGTCTTCAGCGCGCCCCCCGGCACGGCCCGCACCGAGTGGGCGGCGACACCTATCCGGACCCCGTCCCCGTCCCCGGCCGAACCATCGGCGGGGACGCGCAGCGCGTCGACCCGGTCCTGCCAGGCCTGCGGCGTGCCGTCGTCGAAGCGACGCTGCACACCCTGGGTCGCCGCACCGAACCCGCTGGAGAGGTAGAGCGTGTCGAGCAGCGTGATCCGGATGCCGACCTCGCGCGCCGCCTCCAGCAGCGCTTCGCCCATCGCGTTCGGATCCGCGTAGGGGACGCCGTCGGGCTGGTGGTGGAGGTAGTGGAACTCCCCCACGGCGGTGTAGCCGGCGGCCAGCATCTCGCCGTAGACCGCGCGGGCGAGCTCGTAGTAGGAGTCCGGCTCGAGCCGGCCTGCGACGGCGTACATCTGTTCGCGCCAGGTCCAGAACGTGCCGCGGTCGGCCTGTGTCCGGCCACGCAGGGCGCGGTGGAACGCGTGGCTGTGCGTGTTGGCGAAGCCCGGCAGGCTCAGCCCCGCCACCCGGGTCGCACCGGCAGCACCGGCAGCACCGGCAGCGGGTGCGTCCGGCGCGACCCGGGTGAAGCGGCCGTCCTCGATCTCGACCAGCACCGCGTCGCGGACCCGGCCGTCGACCCAGGCGTGCTGCAGCAGGTAGGCGTTCATCCCACGAGCCCGGTCAGCGCGTCGGCGAGCGCCTCCACCCCGGCGAGGCAGTCCGCGGTGCCGGCCGTCTCCTCCGGGGAGTGCGAGATGCCGGTCGGGTTGCGGACGAACAGCATCGAGGAGCGGATGCCCGCCTCCTGCAGGATGCCGGCGTCGTGCCCCGCCTGCGTCGGCAGCACCGGCACACGCCGCCGCTCCGAGCCGAGTGTGGCGGCCACCTCGTGACGAAGCGGTACGTCGAAGGCGACCTGCCCGCTGACCGACTCCGCGGTGACGGTGACCGTGGTGCCGTCCCGGTCGGCCCGGTCGACGGCCTGCCGCTCGATCGCCGCGACCAGGTCGGCGAGTGCCTGGTCGGACTCCGCACGCGCATCCAGCCATGCGGTGACGTGGGACGGCACCGCGTTGGTGCCGTTGGGACGGACCTCGATCCGCCCGAAGGTGGCCCGCTGCCCGGCCAGCCGCGCCTGCTTGTTGGCCGCCAGCGCGGTCATCGCGTAGGTGAGCATCGGGTCGGCGCGGTCCTCCATCCGGGTGGTGCCGGCATGGTCGGCGCGGCCCGCCACGTCGTACCGGAAACGGCCGTGCGGCCAGATGCCACTGCCGATGCCGACCGCCGCGTCCTGGTCGACCAACCCGCGACCCTGCTCGACGTGCAGCTCGACATAGGCGTCGACCCCGTCGAGCAGCGTGGAGGTGCCACCCTCGACCACGTCCCCGAGGCGGACGCCGTCGCGGTCGGTGAGCTCGCGGGCATCAGCCCACGACGCGGCCCCCACCGCGAGCCGGGAGCCGAGGCAGGCCCGGTCGAAGCGCGAGCCCTCCTCCTCCACGAAGGCAGCCACCCCGAGCGGGCGTGTCGGAGCCACGCCGCGCTCGCGCATCAGGTCGATCGCCGCGAACGACGACACCACGCCGAGCGGGCCGTCGAAGGCCCCGCCGTCGAGCACGGAGTCCAGGTGCGAGCCGGTCAGGACCGCGCCGCTGGTCGAGGTGCGAGCGCCAGCGAGCCTCGAAACCCCCTGGGGCGGCCACCAGGCCACCAGGTTCCCGAACGGATCCTCCTCGACCTCGAGCCCGCGCGCGGTCGCCGCCTCGCGGAACCACGCGCGCAGCTCGAGCTCGGCGGAGAGCCACGGCTGGCGAAAGTATCCGCCCGAGGACGTGGATCGGCCGATGGGCGCGAGATCGCGCCACATCCGCTCGAAGTCCGGCTGCGCCACGCCGATCAGCTCTCCTGGGTGGGACGGTGCATCGGACGGTCCTGCATCGGGATGGGAACGCCACGCTCCGCGGCGACCTCGGCGGCACGGTCGTAGCCCGCGTCGACGTGCCGGATGACGCCCATGCCCGGGTCGTTGGTCAGCACGCGCTCGATCTTCTGTCCAGCCAGGTCGGTGCCGTCGGCCACGCAGACCTGGCCGGCGTGGATGGAGCGGCCCATGCCGACGCCGCCGCCGTGGTGGATCGAGACCCACGTCGCGCCCGAGGCGGTGTTGACCAGCGCGTTGAGCAGCGCCCAGTCGGCGATCGCGTCGGAGCCGTCCAGCATCCCCTCGGTCTCCCGGTACGGCGAGGCCACGGAGCCGCAGTCGAGGTGGTCACGGCCGATCACGATCGGCGCCTTGAGCTCCCCGTTCCTCACCATCTCGTTGAACTTCAGGCCGGCCAGGTGGCGCTCGCCGTACCCGAGCCAGCAGATCCGGGCGGGCAGGCCCTGGTAGTGGACGCGCTCCTGCGCCATGGTGATCCACTTGCGCAGCCGGTCGTTCTCACCGAACAGCTCGAGGATCGCCTCGTCGGTCTTGCGGATGTCCTCCGGGTCGCCGGAGAGCGCTGCCCACCGGAACGGGCCCTTGCCCTCGCAGAACAGCGGTCGGATGTACGCCGGCACGAAGCCGGGGAACTCGAACGCGCGGTCGTAGCCGCCCTTGCGGGCCTCGTCGCGGATCGAGTTGCCGTAGTCGAAGACCTCGGCGCCGCCGTCCTGGAACTCCACCATCGCGCGCACGTGGACCGCCATCGAGGCCCGCGCCTGCTTCGTGAAGCCTTCGGGGTCCGCTGCGGCGCGCTGGTGCCACTCCTCGAACGGGACACCGAGGGGCAGGTAGGACAGCGGGTCGTGGGCGGAGGTCTGATCGGTGACGATGTCGATCGGAGCCTTGCGCTCCAGCAGTGCCGGGAAGATCTCCGCGGCGTTGCCGAGCAGGCCGATGGACAGCGCACGGCGCTCGTCCCGGGCCGCCACCGCCAGCTCCAGCGCGTGCTCCAGCGAGTCGGCCCGGACGTCGAGGTAGCGGTGCTCGATGCGGCGCTTGATCCGGGAGTCGTCGACGTCGACGCAGATCGCGACGCCGTCATTCATGGTGACGGCCAGCGGCTGCGCGCCACCCATGCCGCCGAGGCCGGCGGTGAGGGTGATGGTGCCGGCCAGGGTGCCCCCGAACCTCTTGTCCGCGACCGCGGCGAAGGTCTCGAAGGTGCCCTGCAGGATGCCCTGGGTGCCGATGTAGATCCAGGAGCCGGCCGTCATCTGGCCGTACATCGTCAGACCGAGCTCCTCGAGCCGGCGGAACTCCTCCCAGTTGGCCCAGTCGCCGACCAGGTTGGAGTTGGCGATGAGCACGCGCGGCGCCCACTCGTGGGTGCGCATCACACCGACCGGCTTGCCGCTCTGGACCAGCATGGTCTCGTCCGGCTCGAGGTCGCGCAGGGTGCGCACGAGCGCGTCGTACGCCTCCCAGCTGCGCGCCGCCTTGCCGGTGCCGCCATAGACGACCAGGTCCTCGGGCCGCTCGGCCACCTCCGGGTCGAGGTTGTTCATCAGCATCCGCAGCGGGGCCTCGGTCTGCCACGACTTCGCGGTCAACGTGGATCCGGTCGCGGCGTGGATGGGCAGTCGCTCGTTGGCTGAGCCTGTCGAAACGCCCGTTGAGCCTGTCGAAACGTTCATGCGAGTTCTCCGATCACATCGGCGACAGCGGCGGTCACGCGGCGGTCGACGACGAGCTGGTAAGCGATGTCGATGTCAGGGGCGAGGAAGCGGTCGGTGCCGGGGCCCTCGACGCCGGCCTCACGCAGCAGCCGCACCACCGCGCCGGTCGCGGGGCCGGGGGTCAGCGGCGCCCGCAGGTCGAGCGCGCGGGCGGCGGTCATCAGCTCGATGCCGAGCACACGGGCCAGCCCGTCCACCGAGCGGCGCAGCTTGCGGGCGGCGGACCAGCCCATCGAGACGTGGTCCTCCTGCATGGCTGAGGACGGGATCGAGTCGACGCTGGCCGGGTTGGCCAGGCGCTTGAGCTCGGAGACGACCGCTGCCTGGGTGTATTGGGCGATCATCAGGCCCGAGTCGACGCCCGGGTCGTCGGCGAGGAACGGCGGCAGGCCGTGGTTGCGGGCGGTGTCGAGGAAACGGTCCGTACGCCGTTCTGCGATCGAGGCGACGTCGGCGGCCACGATGGCGAGGAAGTCCAGCACGTAGGCCACCGGCGCGCCGTGGAAGTTCCCGTTGGACTCGACCCGGCCCTCGTCGGCGAGCACGACCGGGTTGTCGACGGCGGAGGCGAGCTCGCGACCGGCCACGGTGGCGGCGTGCGCGACGGTGTCGCGGGCAGCGCCGTGGACCTGCGGCGAGCAGCGCAGCGAGTAGGCGTCCTGGACGCGGTTGCAGTCGGGGCCGCGGTGGGAGGCCACCACGCTGGAGTCGCGCAGCAGCGCGGTCAGGTTGGCCGCCGACGACGCCTGGCCCGGATGCGGCCGGATCGCCTGGAGCTCGGGTGCGAAGACCCGGTCGGTGCCGAGCTGGCCCTCCACCGACATCGCGGCGGTGACGTCGGCGACCTTGAGCAGGTCGGTCAGGTCGTCGATCGCCAGCGCCAGCATGCCCAGCATGCCGTCGGTGCCGTTGATCAGCGCGAGACCCTCCTTCTCGGCAAGCTCCACCGGCGCCAGGCCGGCTGCGGCGAGCGCCTCGGCAGCCGGCATCCGGGTGCCCTCGGCGTCGAACACCTCGCCCTCGCCCATCAGGGTCAACGCGCAATGCGCCAGCGGCGCGAGGTCACCGGAGCAGCCCAGCGAGCCGTACTCGTGCACCACCGGGGTGATCCCGGCCGACAGCATCGCCGCCATCAGCTCGGCGGTCTCGCGGCGTACGCCGGTCCGGCCGGTGGCCAGCGTGGAGAGCCGCAGCAGCATCAGCGCTCGGACGACCTCTCGCTCGACGACGGGACCGGAGCCGGCCGCGTGCGAGCGGACCAGCGAGCGCTGCAGCTGGGCGCGCAGCTCGCCGGGGATGTGCCGGTTGGCGAGGGCACCGAAGCCGGTGGAGACGCCGTACACCGGGGTGGCCGAGGCCGCGAGCGAGTCGATCACCTTGCGAGCGGTGTCGATAGCGGTGAGCGCCTCGGCGCTCAGCTCTACTGCGGCGCCCCGGCGGGCCACCGCTACGACGTCGTCGATCGAGAGCGGTCCGACGCCGACCGTGATGTGTTCAACCATGCCTCCATTGCAACCCCCGGCGGCCTGTCGCACCACCGCGGACGAGGGAGATCTGTCTCGGATATGAGACACCAGGCGCATCGGGTGGATCCGTCGGATTACCCCAGATGGGGCAGGCGGACAACGGCCCGCGTTCCCTAGAATCGAGGTGAGTCTCCGTCGCGACCATCTCGCCCCGGATCCGGCCAACGGCGACCGGTCCCCCTCTCCCACAGCAGGGAATGTGCCCATCCTCGAGGTGGGCGGACCGTTGAGGCACCTGACCAGATCGGATCCACCGATGGCCATCTCCCGGTGGGCGCCTGCGTCGCGCCCAGAACCACAGCATCTGCACCGCGAACCCGACGACGAGCGCTCCGGTGTCCTCGCCATTCTCGCCGTCCCCCACCTGCGCGTCGGCGGCACGGCCGACGACGCCCTCCCCAACGACGCCCTCCCCGACCCCGGCCTCTCCGAGGCGATCCTCACCCGGATCCGACCGTTCCTGCGCGAGGGCGAGACGGGGGTGGCCGACGTCGACGACCACCACGTGCGGGTACATCTGTCCCGAGAGCCTCGCCGGCACGTCTCCGCTCGGCTCGAGGCGATGTGCCGAGCGCTCTCGCTCGAGCCGTTCTCCTCCCCCGACGGCTCCTCGCACTGGGTGCGGGCCGGCACGAGCTGGTCGCATCAGCGGCCGCGATCGCAGGCTGCCCGAGCGAGCCACCTGCTCAGCGTGCAGGAGACCGCGCACGCAGCATCCCGACTGGGAGACCTGGTGGCGCGACGCGTCGGCACCACCTCGCGACGCGCCCGGCGATCGCACGTGACGGGCCTGCTCCTCCAGATCCTGGCCGCCAGCCTGATCAGCCTGGTCCTGCCCTTCCTCGTGCTCGTCACCTGCTACCGGGCGGGACTGGACCTCTCGTCCTTCCTCTACTGGTTCGTGGTGGCCGCACTGGCCTTCACCGCCAGCCTGATCTGGATCGAGTCCCTGCACGCGCTCACACCCGAGCAACCACCGCCGACGACCTCGCCACCACCGCCGGCGACCGCGATCGTCGCCGCCTACCTGCCCAACGAGGCCGACACGATCCTGGACACCCTGCACACCTTCCTGGCCCACGCGTACGGCGGCGGGCTCCAAGTGATCCTGGCCTACAACACACCGCGCACCCATCCGATCGAGGACGAGCTCTCCGCACTGGCGCGCACCGATCCACGGCTCGTGCTGCTACGCGTGGAGGGCAGCACCAGCAAGGCACAGAACGTCAATGCCGCCATGCCACTGATCACCGGCGAGTTCGTCGGCATCTTCGATGCCGACCACCACCCCATGCCCGGCGCCTTCGATCGCGCCTGGCAGTGGATCGGCTCGGGCACCGACGTGGTCCAGGGCCACTGCGTCGTACGCAACGGCGCGCACTCGCTGCTGGCCCGGATGGTGGCCGTCGAGTTCGAGCAGATCTACGCCGTCAGTCACCCGGGACGGGCGTCGATGCACGGGTTCGGGCTGTTCGGCGGCTCGAACGGCTTCTGGCGCACCTCGGTCATCCGCGCCATCAGGATGCGCACCGACCGCCTGACCGAGGACATCGACTGCTCGATCCGGGCCACCCGTGAAGGCCACCGCATCGTCAGCGACCCGGGGCTCGTCTCCCTCGAGCTGGCGCCCGTCTCGATCCCGGCGCTCTGGCGCCAGCGGATGCGCTGGGCACAAGGCTGGGTGCAGGTGTCCGCGCGCTACCTCCTGCGGACCGTCACCTCGCCGACGCTGACCCTGCGGCAGCGCTGGGGCGTGCTGGTGCTGCTGGGCTGGCGCGAGCTGTATCCCTGGATCTCCCCGCTGCCGATCCCGCTGCTGGCCTTCCTCGCCTGGCGCGACGGCGTGCTGCACTGGTCGGCCCCGTTGTTCTTGATGACCACGCTCTTCACCCTCGTCGCCGGGCCGCTGCAGGTGATGTTCGCCTGGCGTCTGGCCGTCCCGAGCATCCGGCAGCATCCGTGGTGGTTCGTCGGCTACCTGGTCTTCGCCCTGCTCTTCTATACCGAGGCCAAGAACATGGCGATGCGGGTCGCGCAGCTCAAGCACCTGTGCGGCGAACGCGAGTGGACCGTCACCCCACGCGATCAGCGCGGCGACGACCGCGAGGCACTCGGGATGGCACCGGCATGAGCAGCGCGGTTCCGCTCGCACCCGCGTCGCGGCGCTGGTTCCCGCTGGAGAGCGTGCGTGGGGTGGCCGCCCTCTCGGTGGTCGCCTTCCACGCCTACCAGAACCAGATGGTCGACATCGTCGGTGGCCACGACCGACTGCCGCTGCTGACGAAGCTGCTCGCCACGACCAGCGACCTGGCCGTCGACCTGTTCTTCGTGCTGAGCGCGTTCGTGCTCTTCCTGCCCGTCGCGCGTGCCGGGCTGGCGGGCGAACCACCACGCTCGGCGATGGACATGCTGCTGCGTCGCTGTGCCCGGCTCATCCCGCTCTACTACACCGTGGTCTTCCTGGTCTGGGGCATCTCCAACACCCGGCTGCCCGGCAACTGGCACGACCTGGTCCTGCACCTGACCTTCACCCAGGTCCACAGCGAGACCTACATCTACTGGACCGACGGTCCCGCGTGGTCGCTGGCCGTCGAGTTCCACTTCTACGTCCTGATGGCGCTGGCAGCGATCTTCATCGGTCGTCGGTGCCGCCGCGTCACCACGCGCAGGGCGCGGCTGGTGGCGTTGGCGATCTTCCCGGTCGCGCTGATGGTCCTCGGCACCGCCTGGATGGCCTACCACTCCGTGGTCGTGCACACCTCCTACACGGACTGGCCGGTGTGGTTCGGCCCGATAGCCAAGGGCATGGCCTTCGGCTCGGGCATGATGCTGGCCGTGCTGACGGCGGCCGGTGTCGAGTTCCGGTCCGCCTGGGTGCGGCCGACGGCGTGCGCCGTGGCGGTCGCGCTGATCGCGTGCTCCGTCGTACGACGCTCCGACGATGTGGCGACGGAGTGGTTGCACTACCTCGACATCGCGGCGTCGCTGCTGGTGGTCGGCTCGCTCGTGCTGGCCCGGCGGACCGATCCGCGGTGGCTGCTGTGGCAGCCGCTGGTCTTCCTCGGGTCGATCAGCTACGGGGTGTATCTCCTGCACGAGCCGTTGATGCGCATCCTGCGCGCCAACGGAGCCGTCCCAGCGCGGGACGGACAGCTGATCGACGTCTGGATCACGGCGACGACTGTCGCGATGGTCTCCATGGCCGCGGCCTGGGTCAGCAGCATCATCATCGAGCGCAACGGCCTGCGCCTGCTGGCGCAGTTCGACGGTCGAGGAGGGTTCCGGGAGTACTACCCGCATCTGGTCGCGACCGGCTTCTGAGCCGAACAGCCTTCGGGTCGCGACGGCCGCCGTGGCACGCTCACCTCCATGAGCCACGTCCCGGCGGCCACGCGGGCGCTCCGCGTCCTCCGCTTCCTCGCGACCCAGGCCGATCCGGTCTCGATCGAGGCCCTGATGCGGGCGTGCGAGCTGCCGCGGAGCACGGCGTACCACCTCGTCAACACCATGATCGAGGAGGGCTTCGTGGTCCACCTCGTCGACGAGCGCCGCTACGGCCTCGGGGTCGCCGCGTTCGAGGCCGGCAGCGGCTACATCCGGCAGGCACCACTGCAGCGGATCGCCCGTCGCCCGCTCGCCCAGCTCGTCGACCGGGTCGGCCACAGCGCCCACCTCGCCGTGCTGCACGGTCGCGACGTCCTGTACGTCGTCGAGGAGCGCGCGCCCGGTCGGCCGCCGTTGGTGACCGATGTCGGGGTGCGCCTGCCGGCCCACCTGACGGCGAGCGGTCGCGCCATCATGGGCAGCCTGTCCGCCAGCCAGGTGCGCGCGCTCTACCCGGACCGGGCCGCGTTCGCGGACCGCACCGGCAACGGGCCGCAGTCCCCTACCGCGTTGCGGGCAGTCCTCACCGAGCAGCGCCACCGCGGCTATGCCGTGGAGGACGGTGAGGTGACGCTGGGGATGGCGAGCATCGCGGTGCCGGTGCTCGACCACAACGACCACCCGGTCGCGGGACTGGCGGTCACCTACCCGACCGACACCACCAGCGCACCGCAGCCCGAGGTGGTGGCCCACTTCGCCCGGCTGCTCAGTCAGCGGCTCGGCGCCCCCACGGCACGCGGCGACTGAGCGGATCCGAGCCGCAACCGAGCGGGGCGGCTCTAGGAGCCGTCGTGCCAATCGCGGACGACCGCTTCGAGCTGGCCCAGCAGGAAGGCATAGCCCCCGTCGGTGATCAGGCGGGACTCGTCGTACCAGTAACCCTCGGTCAGCCGGATCTCATCGAACGGCGGTTGGATCGCGACCAGCGAGTTGGAGCCGCCCCGATATGCCTGCGTCAGTCGCTCGGGCACGAAGGCCACCATCTCGGTTCCCTGTACGGCGAACAGGAGCGGCAGGAAGCCGTAGACCCGGAGGGTGATCTGTCGCTCGATCCCGAGCTCGTTGAACGCCTGGTCGACAGGGGTCACCGCCTGGTGGGCGAAGTAGGTGACCGCGTGCGGCAGCGCGGCCAGATCCGCGACCGTCAGGCGCCCGTCGCGGATGCGAGGGTTGGCCCGATCCGCAACGATCACCATCCGGTCGCGCCACAGCGGCTTGGTGCTGCCCGGGAACCTGCGCGCCATCGGCGCGATCACCACGTCGTGGTCGACGAGCAGACGCTCGTCGGGCACCGATCCGACCCGATTGATCTCGAGCCTCACTCCGGGCGCCTGCGCCTGGAGGCGTACCGCGAGCGGGCCGTGCATGACGGCGATCGCGTAGTCGCTCATCACGAGCCGGAAGGTGCGCTCGCTGGTCCCTGGATCGAAGGGGTCGTCGAGGCGCAGCGCCGATCCCATCAGTCGTACCGTCTCCTGGACGTGCGGCAGCAGGTCCTTGGCCAGCGGGGTCAGCTCGAACTCGCGTCCGCTCTTGACCAGGAGCTCGTCGCCGAAGGTGCGGCGCAGCCGGGCCAACGAGCCGCTCATCGTCGGCTGGGTCACCCCGAGACGCTCGCCGGCCCGGGTGACGTTCGCCTCCTCCAGCAGCGCCTGCAGCGGCACGAGCAGATTGAGGTCGAAGCCACCCAGCGCCATGCCGCACCTCCACACCGGATCAGGCGACCTGGCCGGACCGCGGCTCCCATGATCGCGCGAACACATCTCTCGGCCAGGGAGTCGGAGCCTAGAGTATGGCGGTGCGGAGACGACTGAAGGACGTTGACGCCAACCTCATCCTGCCGCTGCACGCCCTGCTCGAGGAGCGCAATCTCGCCCGAGCCAGTGCCCGCATCCCGATGACGAAGACCGCCATGAGCGGCGCTCTGCAGCGGCTGCGCCATCACTTCGGCGACGACCTGCTGGTCGCGGGTGAGAACGGGCTCGACCTGACGCCCCTCGGGATCGAGCTGCGCAAGGTCGTCGCCGAGGCTGCACGGTCGGCGGAGGCGCTGCTGGCGGAGGGCAAGGAGTTCGACGGAGCCACCAGCACGCGCGAGCTGTCGATCAGCATGTCCGAGTACGCGATGAGCGTGCTTGCCGAGCCGATCTCCCGCACGCTCGCCGAGCAGGCTCCCCACTGCAGCTTCGTGCTCGAGCCCTTCGACGTCGAAGCCGACCGGATGGAGGCTCAGCTGCTGCGGCAGGAGCTGACGATCGCACCGCTCGCGTTCGACTGGCCCGGCGGTGTCCAGCCGGTCTTCACCGACCGGCTGGTCTGCGTCGTGTCGGCCGACCACCCCGCCCTCCGCCCCGAAGGGCTGACCCTCGCGGACCTGGGTCGGCTCTCGCATGCCGTCGCCGAGCTGAAGCCGTCCGCACGGCCGCGGCCCCTCGAGGTGGCCCTGGCAGCGAGTGGTCTCGCCGACCGGCGTGTCCAGGTCCGGGTGACCAGCATGCTGACCCTCCCCTTCGCCGTGGCGGGCACCCAGCTGTGCGCCTTCATCCCCTCGCGGCTGGCGGCCCGCTGCGCGGACGAGCTCGGCCTCACCGTGGCCCGCACACCGCTCGACGACATCGACATCACCGAGGCGGCGCACTGGCACCGCCGGCGCGAGCGCGACCCGGCGGTGGTCTGGTTGCGTCGCATCCTGCACGGCGTCGCGATCGAGGTCGAGGACCGCGCCGTCGCTGCCGACCCTGCGGCGCCGTAGCACCGCATCCGCCTCTGACGTCCGCCTCCGACCTGGATCTCCGATCGGAGGTATCGGTGCCGCGGGATTCCCGCGCCTGCGCCGAAACGTGACACTCGCCACACGACCGGTTGCAACGCAACCATCGCGGCGAGCGGAGGTATCGCGGCGATCCCACGGGTCGGATCTCACACGAGGAGTTTCGTATGTCGTTGGAACGAAGGCGCGCACCGGGCGCACTGCCAACAAGACTGCTGTGCACCCTGGCGGCGGCGTCGTCCGCCGCGTTCCTGGTGGTCGGCGGGCCAGCCTCGGGCCCCGCGTCGGCCACCGCACCGTCCGCCCACACCTCGTCGGTCACCAGCACCACCGCGTGCCCGACGTCGCCGACCGACGTGAACACCGTGCCGCCCAATGCGTTCGGTCCGAACGTCACGATCTTCACTCCGAACATGTCGGTCACCACGATCAACACGGCCCTGAAGGCCGCCACGACCCCCGCCAGGGCACCGCGGCAGTTCTTCTTCATGCCCGGCACCTATGGCGACCCGACCGCCACGCCGGCCACGGCCACCACCGACAACACGATCCAGGCCGAGGTGGCCAGCGGCACGGTGGTCGCGGGGCTCGGCGCCAGTCCGTGCGACGTGGTGATCAACGGCGCGCTGGACATCCCGAGGGACGGCCTCGCTATCCGGCCAACGCAGATGGAGAACCTGACCGTCAACCCGATCGAGGCCGGCAGCCCCGCCCACACACTGACGTGGTTCACCTCGCAGAACGCCACGCTGCGCCGGGTGAACATCCTCGGCAACCTCGACGCCGACCTCGCCACCGCGATCACCGGGCCGTGCACCACCCCGTGCACGACTCCGCAGACGCTGAACAACTACGGCGGCGACGCCAACGGCTTCGTGGTCGCGAACTCGAACATCACCGGCAAGCTCGTTGACACCAACGGGCTCAACACCCAGGGCAAGGCCGGCGAGGAGGGCAACTCCGACCTCTACATCCAGGACAGCCGGATCGGCGGGTTCACCGGCTTCGGCTCCGGCATCGTCTTCGCCGGCGTCATCGGTGCCCCGGCCGACGACTTCGGTCCAGGTACGTCGACCACCGCTCCGGGCGACGTCACGAACCTCGCGACCGTCCCCGTGGTGCGTGAGTCGCCGTTCGTCTACGCCGACGCGGGCACGTTCAAGGTCTTCAACCCCTCGGCGCGCTTCAACGTCCAGGGGTACGACTGGAGCACCACGAGCAACGGCACGTCCCTCCCGCTGAGCGACGTCTACCTCGCCTCTGCCGCCACGGACACGGCGGCGACGATCAACGCGGCACTGGCCGGCGGCCAGAACGTCGTACTCAACCCAGGTGCCTACGCGATCGAGTCGCCGATCAGGGTCACCAAGCCCGACCAGATGATCTTCGGGCTGGGCGAGGCGACCCTGACGACGACCAACCCGACGGCGTCAATCGTGGTGAACGACGCCGCGACCGGCACGGTCCTGGCCGGGTTCAACGCCAACGGCGCAGCCTTCGACGCGAACGCCGCCGGACCGTTCCCGGCCAACCAGATCGTGATCGGCAACACGCCGGGCGCGACGGGCTCGAAGACCGACCCGACCACGCTGAGCGACATCAGCTCGGTCAGCGGCGCCAACACCGACGAGCTGGTCAACCAGAACTACGTGATCCTCAACCAGGCCGAGATCCAGACCAACAACAACAGCGGTGACGGCTACACCACGACCAACTGGGTCGCGCAGAACAACGGCGAGCACGGTGCGATCGTCAACGGTGACCACGTCACCTTCCAGGGCATCTGGCTCGAGCACTTCAAGAAGGAGGAGGTCATCTGGCACGGCAACGACGGCCAGGTGATGTTCCTGCAGAACGAGTGGCCGCTGACGGTGCCCTATGACATCCCCGACGAGCTGGGCCAGCAGCCGCACGTGTGGAAGCAGAGCGCGACGTTCAACGGCTACCCGGTGCTGACCATCGACAACGACGTCACCACCTTCGCCCTGAAGGGCTTCCAGTCCTGGGGACGTCTCGGCAACGGCTGCTACTGCACGATCACCAGCCTGATCACGACGCCGGTCAAGCCCGGAATCACCTTCCACGGCCTGTACGCCGGGCAGATCCTGGGCTCCTCGGCGACGTACACGCCCACCGGGAGCAGCACGGCGGTCTCCACGACCCCGTCCGGTGCGACCGTCGGCGGCACGCTGAACATGATCAACCATGACGGCGTCTCCGCCTACGTTCCCTACGACGCGAGCTGGGCCGGCTCCTCGGCGTGGCCGCACGCCGACCTGTACGGCCAGGGTGCGACCGCCCGGGTCCGCGACTTCCCGGCACCCTCGACCACAGGCCCGACCACAGGCCCGACCAAGGCACCCAGCACGGCACCGGGCAAGGTCACCTCGTTGAAGGTGACCGGCAAGAAGTCGGCCACGAAGCGGGTCGCGGTGTGGGGCGCTCCCGCCAGCACCGGAGGCGCGACGATCAAGGGCTACGAGCTGATCGTCAAGCAGAGCGGCCGGACCGTCATCAGCAGGACGCTCGGCGCCGGGACGCGGCGATTCGCGATCAAGGCGCGGAAGCTGACGCACGGCCACACCGCGAAGGTGGAGGTCCGCGCGCTCAACTCCGTGGGTGCGGGTGCGTGGACGCAGGTGAGCGTGCGCATCAACCGCTGAGCACCGCCTGTCGACGGCGGCTCCCCGGCTCTCGAGCCGGGGAGCCGCCGTCTGGCGCCGGGCCGGGCGTGCGTTCGTTTGCCGGTGTGCCGCCTCGGGTACGGCACCGTGCCGGTGAGGGGCCGGAGGACGAGCCGATCGGAGGAAGCGATGGACTCGAAGCGGTTCGGGGTCGGGCTCGGCGCGGTCACGGGGAGCCGCTGGGACGACCTGGCCGCGCGGAGCGCAGATGTGGGTCGGGACCCGGTCGCGGCGCTGCGACTGGCCGCCGACGGCGGCACTGACGTGCCCCTGCCCGGCGGCGGCGCGACGGCTGAGCGGTGGGCGGCGCTGGCGACGCTCTCCGCCGCCGACCTGTCGCTCGCGCGAGCGTGGGAGCCCCACCTCGATGCGTTGGCGATCCTCGCCGAGGCCGACCAGCGCGAGTTCGCGCAGCCTGGTTCGACGTGGGGCGTCTTCGCCGCCGAGGGACCACGCGTGCGGGTGACGGCCGAGGAGCGGGACGGCCGATGGCGCCTGCACGGGACCAAGCCGTGGTGCTCGCTGGCCGGGGACCTGAGCCATGCGCTCATCACGGCCTGGGTCGACGCGGAGCAACGGGGCCTGTTCGCGATCGACCTCCGCGACGAAGGAGTGCAGGGTGGCGTCGAGGAGTGGGTGCCGCACGGGTTGCGGAACATCCGCAGTACGTCGGTGACACTCGACGGCGTACCTGCTCGGCCTGTCGGCGAGCCGGGTTGGTACCTGCGCCGCGATGGCTTCGCCTGGGGCGGCATCGGCGTGGCGGCGGTCTGGTTCGGCGGCGCCGTCGGTGTGATCCGGCGCATGCAGCAGCAGGCCGCGGCACGGCCCCTGGATCAGATCGGCGAGCTCCACCTGGGCCGCGCCGACGTGGCGCTCAGCTGCGCCCGCGCGCTCCTGGCCGAGTCCGCCGACCGGATCGACGCGGGTCGCGCCGACGGCGAGGCGGGTGCGGTGCTGGCGCTCCAGGTCAGGCACGCCGTCCACGAGACTGCCGAGGCGGTGCTGCGCGAGGCCGATCACGCGATGGGCCCGGCACCGCTCGCCCAGGAGGCGGCATACGCCGACCGGGTCGCCGATCTCCGCCTCTACCTGCGCCAGCACCATGCCGAGCGGGACGTGGCGGCCCTCGGACGTTCGGTCGCGGCGCGCAGGCCGTGGTGACGCGTCGATGAGCGGCGTGCGGTTCACCCACGACGGACCGGGGACCAGTGCCGAGCGATGGCGCGCCCGCTCCGAGTTCGGCGACATCGGGACGATCGACCTGGCGCCGTACCGACGGGTCGTGGTCGTCGCCGCCCACCCCGACGATGAGTCGCTCGGTGCCGGCGGTCTGATCGCCGAGGCCACCGAGCGCGGCCTGGCGGTGACCCTGGTACTGGCGACCGCCGGCGAGGCCAGCCATCCGCACTCGCCCACGCACTCCCCCGACGATCTCGCCGCGCGCCGACGGGCCGAGGCGGACGAGGCGCTCGCCGCCCTTGCACCTGACGCCGAGCTGGTGTTCCTGGGTGCCGCGGATGGGGCGGTGGACGCTGCCGAGGAGGACCTCGCCACGGCACTCGTGGAACGGATCGGCGAGCGCGGGCCGGGCACGCTGCTGGTCGCGCCGTGGCGTCACGACGGACACCCCGACCACGAGGCGGCGGGTCGCGCGGCAGCCACCGCCGCGCTGCGCACCGACGCCGATCTCCTGGAGTTCCCCGTCTGGTGGTGGCACTGGTCGGATCCGGAGCAGGCGCCCTGGGCGGAGCTGCGCCGCCTGCGGTTGAGCGCGTCCGCGCGGGAGCGTCGCGACCGCGCCATCGCCGCGCACCGCAGCCAGGTCCTGCCGCTCTCCGAACAGCCCGGGGACGAGGCGCTGCTCACCGCCGAGATGCTCGCGCACTTCGAGGGGCCGGAGGAGTTCTTCGTGGTCGCCGGTCCCGCTGACACCCGCCTCGAGCGGCTGCACGAGGAGGTCGCCGACCCCTGGGGCGTCGACACCCGCTGGTACGAGGAGCGCAAGCGGGAGCTGATCCTCGCCGCCCTCCCTCGGCCCCGCTTCGAGCGCATCCTCGACGTCGGCTGCTCGACCGGCGCCCTGACGGCGCGGCTGGTGGAACGGCTGGTGCCGTCGGGCGAGCTGGTCGCCCTCGATGCCAGCCCCACCGCTGTCGACGCGGCCCGGCGTCGGCTGCACGAGCCGATCGCCGCGGGCCGTCTCCGCGTCGACGTCGCCGACGTACCAGGCCAGTGGCCGCACCCGCACGACGCCGGCTTCGACCTGGCCGTGGTCGCGGAGGTGGCCTACTTCCTCAGCCCCCGACGGCTGGAAGGCCTGGCCCAGCGGCTGGAGGACTCCGTCCGAGCCGACGGCGCCATCCTGCTCTGCCACTGGCGCCACCCCGTCGTCGGCTGGCCGCTGGACGGTCCGCGTGCACATCGGCTGCTGAGCGAGCGGCTCACGCGTCCCGTCCAGGCGCGCTATGCCGAGCGGGACGTCGAGGTGCTGGTGCTCGCGCGCGACGACGCCTGGCCGGAGCCCGACCGGTGAGGCGGATCAGTGAGCTGCACGTCGTCGTACCGGTGCACGACGAGGAGGCGCTCCTGCCACGGTGCCTGACGGCGATCGGCCAGGCCGTGGAGGAGGTACGCCGCCGGCCGCGGATGCCGCGCGTCGAGGTCACCGTCGTCCTGGATTCCTGCACGGACGGCTCCGCATCCGTCGCGACTCGGCACGGGGCGACCTGTGTGAGCGTCGACAGCCGATCGGTCGGCGGGGCGCGAGCAGCAGGAGTCGCCGACGTGGCCCGACGGACCGGTGGCACGAGTCCGGCCTCCGTCTGGCTCGCGACCACCGACGCCGACTCCTCCGTGCCGCCGTCGTGGCTCACCGCGCAGCTCGACCTGGCCCGTGACGGTGTCGAGCTGATGGTGGGCCGCGTCCGCCCGGACCGGGCCGAGCTGGGCCAGGACGTCCTGGCGCGGTGGTGGCACCACCACCGTGATCCTGTCCGGATGCCGGTCTACGGCGCCAACCTCGGCTTCACCCTCGCCGCCTACCACCGCGCCGGCGGATTCGCGAACGTGAGCGAGCACGAGGACGTGCACTTCGTGGCCGCCGCCCTCGCCGCGGGCTGCCGCTGGACCCAGACCGGGCCGTGGGTCCAGACGTCAGGGCGCACCCGCGGCCGCGTCACCGGCGGGTTCGCGGGCTACCTGCGCACCCTCGTCACGGACCCTCACGTCGACACTGCCTGAGCCGCCTGCGACCCGACGACGTGCCACCGCGCCGCGGCGCACCGCATTGCTCGTCCAACAGCCCTCCACTGGACGCTTTCGCGGCCGATGAACGGGACGAACCCCGGACATCTTGGAGGACCCCATGGCCACGTTGGCCTTCGAGCGTGAGACCGAGCGCCCGACCGCGCACCTGACCGAGCATCTGACCGGGCAACGCCCCCAGGGCTCAGCGGACGGCCCCGGCGACGACCGGCGTGGTGGCGGGTTGCTCACCAAGGTCACGATCAAGCAGAAGCTGTGGGCGATGGCGGCGATCGCGATCGCGGTCTTCCTCGTCATGACCGCGATCGGACTGCTGCGCGTCGGTCCCTCGATCGGTGCTGTCAAGGACAACGCGGCCACCACCACCGCGATCACCGAGATGAGCGCGGCGTACACGAACTGGGTCTCCAGCGACGACGACGTGCAGTCGGCATTGAGCGGTACGCCGATCGAGTCCGAGGCACCCGGCACGGTCGCGGAGATGATCGACGACCTGGCCAACGACTATGCGGACGCCACCAAGCACCTCGACGCCGCGATCGCCGCCGCCCAGACCACCCAGGGCGCGCAGACGACCGCTGCTGTGAAGGGGCTGGAGTCGCTGAAGAAGCTCGTCGCCGCCTACCACGACGACATCGAGGTCAAGGCGATCACCGAGCTGCAGGCCGGCCACACCAAGGCGGCGGCCCGGGTGGCGATGATCGGCGGCAACACGATGTACACCAAGGTCGACGACGGCTTCCAGAAGATGTCGAAGCTCGCCAAGCAGGTCACCGCCGAGCGCACCGCTGACATCGACGGCAAGCTGAGCTCGTTGCGGTTGAGTCTGGCGGTCGTGGCGATCATCGGTGCGTTGTTGTTCATCGCGGTGGCGTTCTTCATCATCGGCTCGATCACGCGGCCGTTGCAGCGGGTGGTGGAGGTGCTGCGGTCGATCGCCTCGGGTGATCGTTAGAAGCGGGTGGAGCACAGGAATGCTGATGAGATCGGGTCGATCGCGACGTCGATCGATGCGGTGGTGGAGTCGTTGAACCAGGCCGATGTGGCCTCGGCGGCCGCGGCCACCGAGCGGGAGGCGCGGGCGGCTGCGGAGCAGCGGGCCGCGGTGGAGCGGGCCGAGGCCGAGGCGCGTCAGGCCGAGGAGCGTGCGGCCGCGGAGGCCGAGCGGGTGGCCCGGGAGGCGCAGATGGAGCGCGAGCGCCGTGAACGCGACGCGCAGGTCGAGGCCGAGCAGCGTGAGGCTGCCGAGCGGGCC
>NZ_KB822582.1:129455-153946 GCF_000364605.1 Nocardioides sp. Iso805N
CGGGTCAGCCCGACGTCGTCGAGATCCCCGCAGCACGTGCCGCCTCGCCGTAGGCCAGCGCGAGCGAGGCGACCGTCTCGTGCGCGTTGAGACCGCTGGGGTTGGGCACCACCCACAGCTCCGCGCCGCCGAGGCCGGCCGATTGCGGCCCGAGGCTCGCCTTGGGCAGGCCGAAGGCCGTCCGGTACGCCGTGATCCCGGCGACGGCCACCACCCGAGGTCGCCGCTGCTCCACCAGGGCGGTGAGGATCTCGCCTCCGGCACGCAGCTCGTCGCTGCTCAGCTCCGAGGCCCGGGCGGTTGCACGATGCGCCAGGTTGGAGATGCCGATGCCACGGCTGCGCAGGTGCTCGCGGTCCTCCTCGCTCATCCCGGCAGCTGGGTCGATCGGGCGGGTGATGATCCCGGCCTGGAGCAGCGCCGGGTAGAACCGGTTGACCGGGTGCGCGAAGTGGGTCTGCGTCGCCGCGGTCCACAGACCGGGGTTGATGCCGACGAACAGCAGCCTGAGGTCCTGGCCCTGGTGGGGGAGTAGGTCAGGCACCTGTGCGTCCCGGAACGACTCGAGCTCGGCACGGCTGAAGCGGGGCATGCCTCACCCTCCCAGACCTCGCGCCGAGGGGTCACTTTCGGCGACCCGAGAGGTCACTTTCCGCGGGTCGAGTGGTCACTTTCGACGGGTCGAGTGGTCAGCGGCAGCTGCCGCGCCCGAGCAGCGCCAGTCCTTCGCGGTCGCCGGGGCCGAGGGTGGTGACGCCGGTGTTCTCGGCGTCCATCAGCTCGTGTGGATCCTTGACGTGGTCGAGCCCGACGACGTGGCCGAGCTCGTGCATCACCACCGCCTGCTTCTCGGCCCGGCTGACGTCGGGCGTGGAGAACCAGTCCGTGCGCAGCGCGACCATGCCGGTGCGGTACATCCGGTGGCCGAAGCCGACGTCGTAGGCGGTGCTGCCGCCGAGCCCGATGTGGCCGCTCTCCACGCTCATCCCCTTGATCGCACCGGGCTTGACGAAGCCGATCAGCACCGGGTCGTCGGCGTTGCGGTGCTCGAAGTCGGTGTCGTCGGTGATGCCGTCGTCGTGGAACGCGAGGCCCGAGGCGCGGCTGATGGTGGCCACCGCCGCGGAGATGAAGGTGAGCGCGTCACGCGGCCCGCCGGTCGGATTGACGACGTACTCGATCGGCTTGCACGGGCTGTAGGTCACCGGGTCCTTGCTGCCCGGCTGGGTCTGCTCGAAGGCGTAGGGACCGCCGGCGTCCGGCACCGGCACGGCCGGCAGCACCCGGCTCGGCTGGCGGAAGTGGACGAGCACCCGGAACTGCTGCCCGATCGCCGTCGGCGTGACGAGCAGGGCGCCCAAGGTCAGCATGAGTGCCATCAGCATCAGCAGTGGCGTCGAGCGAGCCGTCCTCCCCATGGTTTTCACTATGCCGGTGCGTTGCAACGTGTGCACGCCCTCGCCGCATAGGGTTCGGCTTGTGCGGCCGTGGAACACGTTCATCGAGGGGGACAACCTCGAGGTGCTGCGCCGACTCGCCGCGGAGGGTGCGACCTTCGACCTGATCTACATCGATCCGCCGTACAACACCGGCAGCGCCTTCGCCTACCACGACGACCTGCGCGGCGCCGACGGCCGGCGCAAGGGCCGGCACGAGGCGTGGGTGGCGATGATGCGCCCGCGGTTGGAGGCCGCCCGGGCGGTGATGGCGCCGGGCTCCGCCCTCTACGTCTCCATCGACGACAACGAGGTGGCCTACCTCAGGCTGCTGCTCGACGAGGTGTACGGCGAGGCCAACTTCCTGGCCCAGGTCGTCGTCAACCTCAATGCCAAGGGCCGCCAGCTCGGCAAGGGCTTCGCCACGTCGCACGAGTACCTGCTGGTCTACGCCCTCGACGCCCGCACGTGTGTGCTGGACGCGTCCTCCCCGGACCTGGTCGACGAGGCCGACTTCCGCCTGGTCGCCGAGGACGGCCGCCGCTACCGGCGACTGCCGCTGCGCAACACCAACAAGAAGTTCAACCCGGTCACCGCGCCGACGCTGCACTACGCGCTCTGGGGAGATCCGGAGTCGGGCCGGGTGAGCGCGACCCCGTTCGAGGGCGCGGTCGAGATCAAGCCGGTCTTCGGCGATGGCGCACCCGCCGTGTGGCGCTGGAGCGCACCCCTGGTCACCGAGCGCGCCGAGGACCTGGTCTGCCGGCGCGTGACCGGCAAGCTGGGCGAGCGGGTCGACATCTACCAGCGCGACTGGCTCGCCGTCGCCGGCGGCGAGGGGCTGCCGCGGCGCAAGAAGCTGCGCACCATCTGGACCGCTGCCGAGGTCGGCTCGACCGACACCGCCGTCGCCGAGCTCAAGGCGCTGGTCGGGCACGTCTTCGAGTCGCCGAAGCCGACAGGCCTCCTGCGCCGCATCCTGCAGACGATGCCGGTCGATGCCCGAGTGCTGGACTTCTTCGCCGGCTCCGGGACCACGGGGCACGCGGTGGCGCTGCAGAACGCCGCGGATGGTGGGCGGCGTAGGTGTGTGTCGGTCAATCACGCCGAACCCACGCGCGTCGGCTCCAACGCCGAGCGTGCCGGGCTGGCGACGGTCGCCGAGATCACCCGGGCCCGGTTGCGGGCCGTGGCCGAGACGCTCGGCGGAGGACTGGAGGAAGGCGACTGATGAGCGATCGTGAGCAGTGGGTCGCGCGCGGTCGTACCTCGATGCGGGTGCGCCTGGCCCGCTGGCGCGCCAAGCGCTGGCAGATCGTCCAGTGTGCGGTCGCGGCAGCGGTCGCGTGGTTCATCGCCAAGCACCTGCTCGGACACCCGACCCCGGTCTTCGCGCCGATCGCCGCGGTCGCCTCTCTCGGCACCTCCTACGGCCAGCGGCTGCGGCGGGTGGCTGAGGTCTCGCTCGGTGTCTCGCTGGGCGTCCTCGTCGGCGACCTCTTCGTGGCCTGGCTGGGGCAGGGGGCGTGGCAGCTCGCGTTGATCGTGGCGCTGGCGTTCAGCGTGGCGATCCTGCTCGACGCTGGCGTGATCTTCCAGAACCAGGCTGCGGTGCAGTCGATTTTCGTCACCGCGATGCTGCCCGGCGGGAACGGCATCTGGACCCGCTGGACCGAGGCCCTGGTCGGCGGCGCTGTCGCACTCGTCGCCGCGACGGCGGTGCCGGCCGCTCCGCTGCGCAAGCCGCGCGAACAGGCGGCGCTGGTGGTCAGCAAGATCTCCACGTTGCTGCGTGCGGCCGCCGAGGTGATCCGCGAGGCCGACGCGGTGCACGGGATGGCGGTGCTGGCCGAGGCACGCTCGACCGACCCGTTGGTGCGCGAGCTGCAGGCGGCGGCAGACGAGGGCATGTCGGTGGTCGCCTCCAGTCCGTTCCGGCTGCGCCACCGCGAGCACGTCCGGGCTATCGGCGAGCTCGTCGAACCCCTGGACCGGGCGGTGCGCTCCACCCGCGTGCTGGTCCGGCAGGTGGCGGTCGCCGCCTACCGCGGGCAGCCCGTCCCCGAGGAGTACGCCGAGCTCGCCCTGCGGCTCGCGCAGGCCACCGACCGGATCTGCGTCGAGCTGCGGGCCAACCGGATGGCGAGCGCGGTGCAGGAGGAGCTGCTCTCGATCGGCGAGGCGACCGCGAAGGTGCCGCGCTCGCAGGTGATCAATGCCGAGGGCGTGCTGCTGCAGCTGCGCTCCGTGCTGGTCGACCTGCTGCAGCTCACCGGGATGGGACAGTTCGAGGCGACGGACGCGCTGCCGGCCCTAGCCTGACGAATCGTGGAAAATGCGGCCTCGAGTCCGGAGAAATGATCCGGACTCGAGGCGGCATTTCTTACGAATCGGGCCTGCGGAAACCCCGAATCAACGCTTGGGCGGGAGGACGCGCCGCGCTCCCAGGGCGATCAGGTCCTGGTAGCGCGAGCCGGTGAACTTGCCGAAGTTGTGGAGCGCATGCGCGTCCAGCCCGACGAGCACCCGGGCCTGCTTCTTTTCGATGCCGCGGATGATCACCTCGGCGGCCTTCTCCGGGGTCGTCTTGGCGAGCTTCTCGTCGAAGAACTTCGCCGTGGCCACCTGGTCCTCCTTGGCCGAGGTGCGCGCCGAGCGGGCGATGGCGGTCTTGATGCCGCCCGGGTGGACGGCGGTGACGCCGACCCCGGTACGGGCGATCAGCATCTCCTCGCGCAGCGCCTCGGTCATGCCGCGTACGGCGTACTTGGCGGCGTTGTACATCGACTGGCCGGGCATCGAGACCAGTCCGAAGAGCGAGGAGATGTTGACGATGTGGGCGTCGCCGGACTCGATGAGCGCGGGCAGGAAGAACTTGGTGCCGTGCACCACGCCCCAGAAGTTGATCCCGATGATCCAGTCGATGTCCTGCCACTCCAGGTCCACGAGGTCCCCGGCCAGGGCCACGCCGGCGTTGTTGACCACCACGTTGACGACACCGAAGTGCGCGAGCACCTCGGTGGCGTAGGCCTCGAAGGCGGCCCGATCGGCGACGTCGAGCCGGTCCGACCGCACCTCGGCGCCCTTGTCCTTGACCGCGTCGACGGTCTCGGCGAGGCCGGCCTCGTTGATGTCGGAGAGCGCCAGTCGGGCTCCACGACCGGCGAAGTCGAGGGCGAGTGCGCGACCGATGCCCGAGCCGGCGCCGGTGATGACGACGACCTTGTCCTTGAAGTTCTTCATGCGGAGACTGCCTCCTTGGCGGTCGGGGTGCCCTTGTCCGAGGGCACGGTGCTGAGGGCGGTGACGTCGTACTTGTCGGGGTCGAAGCGGGAGAGCTGACGGCGGAAGGTGAACGTCTGGCCGGGCCACAGCGTGGTGTTGTGGCCGAACTGGTCCAGGTACCAGCTGGCGCAGCCGCCGGTGGTCCACACCGTGCGCCGCATCCGGCGCTGGACGGCGTCGCTCCAGGCATCCTGCGCGGCGAGCGTCGGCTCGACAGCCCCCAGCCCGTCGCGACGCATGGCCCGGACGGTCTCGACGACGTAGCGCACCTGCGACTCGATGATGAAGATCATCGAGCTGTGCCCGAGGGCGGTGTTGGGGCCGACGAGCTGGAACAGGTTCGGGAAGCCGTGGATCGTGGTCCCCTTGTAGGCACGCATCCCGGTCTTCGACCAGACGTCGGCGAGCGTGTGACCGTCGCGGCCGGTGATGTGCTGGGCGATCGGCGGGTCGGTGACGTGGAAGCCTGTCGCGATGATCAGGACGTCGATCTCGCGCTCCGTCCCGTCCTGGGCCACGATGCCCGTCGACGTCACCCGCGCGATCCCGTCGGTGATCAGCTCGACGTTGTCGCGGTCCAGCGCCGGGTACCACTTGTTGGAGACCAGGATCCGCTTGCAGCCGGCCCGGTAGTCGGGCGTGACCTTGGCGCGGAGGTCGGGATCGGAGATGCCCTTGGCGATGTTGCGCTTGACCTGCGCCTCGACCGCTGCCATCGCCTTGGGGAAGCGGGTGAAGGCCGGCACCCGGGCCTCGAGCGCTGCGTAGACACTGGCCCGGACCGCGCGCTGCGCGCCCGGCACATACCGGAACACGGTCTTCTCCAGCGTGCTGAAGTGCCGCTCGTTGCGCGGGATGATCCAGTTGGGAGTGCGCTGGTAGACGTCGAGCCGGCCGGCGACCTTGGCGACCTCGGGGACCAGCTGGATCGCCGAGGCACCGGTGCCGATCACTGCCACCCGCTTGCCGGCCAGGTCGACGTCGTGGTCCCACCGCGCCGAGTGGAAGGTGTGGCCCGCGAACGTCTCGATGCCCTCGATGTCGGGCAGGCTCGGCTCGGAGAGACCGCCACTGCCGGCGATCAGCGTGCGGGCGGCGTACGTCGTCCGCGCCCCGCTCCCGACCGCGCTGGTGGTGACGATCCAGCGCTGCCGCTCGGCGTCCCAGTGCGACTCCTCGGCGGCCGTGTCGAGCACGAACCGGTCCAGCACACCCGAGGAGTCGGCCACCCGCTTGGTGTAGTCCCAGATCTCCTGCTGCGGGGAGTAGACCTTCGACCAGTCCGGGTTGAGCGCGAAGGAGTAGCTGTAGAGCTGGCTCGGCACGTCGCACTCGGCGCCCGGGTAGGTGTTGATGTGCCAGGTGCCGCCGACGTCACTGTCCTTCTCGATCACGACGAAGTCGCGCTCGCCGCTCTCGTTCAGCTTGATCGCCGCGCACAGGCCGGCGAAACCGGCCCCGATGATCAGATGGTCGACCTCGATCTCAGTCATGTACCCGACGGTAGGTTGCTTATTGAACAGATGTCAATAGACTCTCCTGCATGGCCTCCCGGATCCGGCTGTCTCCTGCGGAGCGACGCGAGCAGTTGCTCGACCTCGGCGTACGGCTGTTCGCGCGGCGATCGCTCGAGGAGCTCTCCGTGGACGTCATGGCGCAGGAGGCGGGAATCTCGCGCGGGCTGCTCTACCACTACTTCGGGGACAAGCTCGGCTTCCGTGAGGCAGTCGTGCGCCGGGCCGCAGGGGACCTGATCGCCAAGACCGCCCCACCGACCACGGGGGACCCGCTGGAGCGGCTGATGCGGTCGATGACCGCCTACCTCGACTGGGTCGAGGAGAACCACGAGGGCTACCTCTCGCTGGTGCGGGGCGCCGCCTCCGACCCGACCCTCCAGGACGTGTACGACGAGGCGCGCGCCGCGCTGACAGACCGGATCTTCGACGAGGACGAGACCGGTCTCATCCCCGACAGCCCGACCGCCCGGCTGCTGGTCAAGGCCTGGGCCGCCTTCGCCGAGGAGCTGGTGCTGACCTGGGTCGCCGACCCGGGCGAGGTCACGCGCGAGCAGCTCGTCGCGCTGCTGGCCGGCTCGCTGCCGGCGCTGGTGGCGGTCACCGGTTAGCCGCCCGGCACGGACGGCCAGGGCGGGTGGTCAGCCAGGGCAGCCGGGACAGCATGGAACGGTCACGCCGACCGGGCAGGCCGATAACCAACTGGTGGCGTCGGGGAGAATGGAGGTGACATGGAGATCACCTACCCGCCGCAGCTTCCGGTCAGCGAGCGACGCGAGGACATCGCGGCCGCCATCCGCGACCACCAGGTCGTGATCGTGGCCGGCGAGACCGGCTCGGGAAAGACGACCCAGCTGCCGAAGATCTGCCTCGAGCTCGGCCGCGGCGCCGGCCGGACCGGTGATGGGCGCAGCGGCGGCCTGATCGGCCACACCCAGCCGCGGCGGATCGCGGCCCGTTCGGTGGCCGAGCGGATCGCCGAGGAGCTCGGCACCGAGCTGGGGGAGCTGGTCGGCTACCAGGTGAGGTTCACCGACCGCACCTCGTCGGCGAGCCGGATCAAGCTGATGACCGACGGCATCCTGCTGGCAGAGCTGCAGCGCGACCGCGACCTGAAGCGCTACGACACGATCATCATCGACGAGGCCCACGAGCGCTCGCTGAACATCGACTTCCTGCTCGGCTACCTCAAGCGACTGCTGCCTCGCCGGCCCGACCTCAAGCTGATCGTCACCTCTGCCACCATCGACACCGCTCGCTTCGCCGAGCACTTCAGCGATCCCCGGACGGGCGAGCCGGCGCCGATCATCGAGGTGTCGGGGCGCACCTATCCCGTCGAGGTCCGCTACCGCCCGCTCATGGAGCTTCCGGAGGATGACGAGGACGGCGAGCCGGTTGTCCGCGACCAGACCGAGGCGATCGTGGACGCGGTCAAGGAGCTCTCCGCCGAGGGGCCCGGCGACATCCTGGTCTTCCTCCCCGGCGAGCGCGAGATCCGCGATACCGCCGACGCACTGACCGACCTGCCCCGCACCGAGATCGTCCCGCTCTACTCCCGGCTCTCCGCGGCCGAGCAGCATCGCGTCTTCCAGCCGCACACGGGGCGACGGGTCGTCCTCGCCACGAACGTCGCCGAGACCTCGCTGACGGTCCCCGGGATCAGGTACGTCGTGGACACCGGGGTCGCGCGGATCAGTCGCTACTCGGCCCGCAGCAAGGTGCAGCGGCTGCCGATCGAGCCGATCTCGCAGGCCAGCGCCAACCAGCGCAGCGGTCGCTGCGGCCGGGTCGAGGCCGGCATCGCGATCCGGCTCTACTCCGAGGAGGACTTCGAGGGCCGCCCGGCGTTCACCGACCCGGAGATCCTGCGCACCAACCTCGCCTCGGTGATCCTGCAGATGGCCTCGCTCGGGCTCGGGGAGATCGCCCGGTTTCCGTTCGTCGAGGCTCCGGACAGCCGCAACGTGGCGGCCGGCGTACAGCTGCTGGAGGAGCTGGGCGCGCTCGGATCCCCGAATCAAGGCAACAAAAAGCCCGACTCGACGCAGCGAAAGTCCCGACTCACGGAGATGGGGAGGAAGCTGGCTCGGCTGCCCATCGACCCGCGGTTGGGGCGGATGGTGCTCGAGGCCGAGCGTCTCGGCTGCGCGCGCGAGGTGATCGTGATCGCCGCCGCGCTGAGCCTGCAGGACCCGCGCGAGCGACCGGGACAGGACCATCCCAAGGAGCAGGCGCAGGCCGACCAGTTCCATGCCCGCTTCAAGCACGAGCGAAGTGACTTCCTCACCTGGCTCAACCTGTGGCGCTACCTGCGCGAGCAGCAGCGCGAGCTCTCCTCCAGCGCCTTCCGGAGGATGTGCAAGCGCGAGTTCCTCAACTACCTGCGGGTGCGGGAGTGGCAGGAGTTCGAGTCACAGCTGCGGCAGGTCTGCAAGGAGATGAAGATCCAGCTCGGTCAGCCGGCCGACACCCCCGACGCCGACGGCATCCACCAGGCGCTGCTCTCCGGCCTGCTGTCGCACATCGGCCTGCTCGAGGAGCGCGAGCCCGGTCGACAGGGTCAGGGACAGGGTCAGGGCGGCCGGGGCGAGCGGCCGAAGCGAACGGGGCCGCGGGAGTACCTGGGTGCCCGCAACACCCGCTTCGCGATCTTCCCGGGCAGCGTGCTGCACCGGAAGAACCCGCCGTTCGTGATGGCCGGCGAGCTGGTCGAGACCTCGCGGCTCTGGGCCCGGCAGAACGCCGAGATCAAGCCCGAGTGGGCCGAGCGCCTCGCCGGCGACCTGCTCAAGCGGACCTACTCCGAGCCGCACTGGTCCCGCAAGAGAGCCGCCGTGATGGCGCGTGAGCGGGTGACCCTGTACGGCGTACCGCTCGTGGCCGACCGGCTGGTCAACTACGGCCGGATCGACCAGGCGCTGGCCCGCGAGCTCTTCATCCGGCACGCCCTGGTCTACGGCGAGTGGCAGACCCATCACCGCTTCCTGCGCGAGAACGCCGCGCTGCTGGAAGAGGCGCGCGAGCTCGAGCACCGCGCCCGGCGTCGCGACATCGTGGTCGACGAGGAGACCCTCTTCGACTTCTACGATGCCCGGCTGCCGGAGAACGTCGTCAGCGGCGCGCACTTCGACCGCTGGTGGAAGCAGCAGCGCGACAAGAGCCTGCTCACCTTCGACCTCGACATGCTCACCCGCGAGGTGGAGGTCTCGGCAGACGAGTTCCCCACCACCTGGGAGTCCGGTCCGCTGACCTTCGAGATCGGCTACCACTTCGAACCCGGCACCGCCGAGGACGGCCTGACCATCGACGTCCCGGTCGCCACCCTCAACCGGGTCGGCGACGACGACTTCTCCTGGAACGTGCCCGGCCTGCGCGAGGAGCTGGTCACGGCGCTGATCCGCAGCCTGCCCAAGCACCTGCGGACCAGCTTCGTACCGGCGCCGGACAAGGCCCGGCAGTTCCTGGCCGAGGCACCGGCGGGCGAGGAACCGCTGCTCGACGCGCTGGAGCGCTGGGGCCGTGCCACCGCCGGCGTGCACCTGCCGCGCGAGGCGTGGGACTGGGCGAAGGTCCCCGAGCACCTGCGTCCGACGTACCGGGTGGTGGACGAGGCCGGCCGCGAGCGGGCACGCGGCAAGGACCTGGCGGCGCTGAAGGCGCCGCTGGCCGGCGAGTTCCGACAGGCCATCGCCGAGGTGGCCGCCGATGCCGGCCTCACCCGCAGCGGCCTGACCGACTGGGACATCGGCGACCTGCCCCCCACCGTCACCGAGAAGCGTGCCGGACACGAGGTCACCGTCTATCCCGCGCTGGATGAGGAGCCGGGCGCGACCGGTGCCGTCACGGCGGGCGTCGTCGTCTGCGGCTCGCTGGAGGAGGCCGAGGCACGCCACCGGCTCGGCGTGACGAGGGTCCTGCTGCTCGCTCTGGACCGGCTCGAGCACCGGGGGACGGTCAAGCGGGTCATCGACGACCTGTCCCTCACCGACAAGCTGGCACTGGCCTCCACGCCGTATCCGAACACGCAGGCGCTGGTGGAGGACTGCCGCGCCGCCGTGGTGCAGCAGGTGGTCGACGCACGGCCGCGGGCCATGACGCGCGCGTCGTTCGACCAGCTGCTGGCCGCGCTCGGCAGCCCGGCCGAGCACCATGCAGCGGTGGCGGCGGTGCTCGGCGACGCGCTGCGCGCGCTGGCCGCCTGGCGGGAGACCGAGAAGGCGCTGAGCGGGCGCGCCGACATCTACCAGCTGCCGGCCCTGACCGACATGAAGGACCAGCTCGCGCGGCTGATGGGGACGGCGTCCGGCGGTGAGGCCTTGCGTGGTCACGGAGGGTTCATCCGGCAGGCCGAGGCCCAGCTGCGGCGATATCCGACGTACCTGGCCGCGATCGTGGAGCGTCGCCGCAGGCTGGACGAGGCCGGGCCCAACAAGGGGCCGAACGCCGACCGGGTGCTGCACGATCGGATCGCCGACCTCCAGGAGCACTACCTGCACCAGGTCGCGGCGCTGCCCCCGGGCCGTCCGCCTGGTGAGCGGCTGCGACAGGTGCGGTGGATGCTGGAGGAGTACCGCGTGCAGCTGTGGGCGCAACACCTCGGCACCGCCCAGACGGTCAGTGACCAGCGGATTCGTAAAGTGTTGGGATGAACACCGTCATCCTCTCGCTGCGATCGCCGCGCCGCTCCCCGATCGGGGGCCTCGCATGAGCAGCGGCTCCGAGCGGCCGCACCACCGGCCGATGAAGCCGGGGGACAGGTTCCTCGAGAGCGTCGCCGGCGGAGTCGACCCGATCCAGGTCCGCGAGGCCGCCGACCGGGCTGCCACGGTGCTGGTCCGTGGCGCACGGAGTAGCGACGACCCGGCCGTCGCCGAGCGGTTGCTGCACCTCGCCGACACCGAAGGCATCGAGACCATCGCCGAGGTGTGGGCCGGCTCGCCCGCCGACTCGCTCGCCGGCTGCCTGTGGCGGCTCTTCCTGCTGCGCAACTGGGTCTACGGTGAGCCGCTCGAGCTGGCCCGGCAGTTCGACGCCGGCCGCCGCGGTGCGCCGGTCGCCCGCGTCGTCGCGGGTGTGGCGGAGCCGCCGGGGCCCGAGGAGCTGAAGGCACTGGTCGACCAGGTGCTGCGCGGCATCGCCACGAGCGACTTCGCCGACGTACTGCTGCGCGCGGCCGCCTTCGCCCGCGTCGTCGCCGTCGGCCGAGCGGCGCTGGAGTACGACCCGGCCGAGGTGCGCCACACACTCGTCCTCTCCGAGCAGCTGGAGGCGGCAGGTCATCTCGAGCTCGAGGGCCGGCTGCACTGAGGGCGGGACACCTTTCTCCCCGCCCTGACCTGCACGGATGCAACGCGTCCGCGCAGAATGCGCCGGCGTTGGGCAGGGGCCGTTAAAATAGACATCGAGCACGTCGGGCCGTGGCAGCCCCGGGTCCCAAAATAAGCCGCTACGAGCGGCCACGCGCCGTGAGGCGCTCCCGGTCCGGCGTGCTCCTCATCGTGGTGGTGACGATTCCCACCCTCCCGCTGACAGCCTCCACCTAGGCGCGGCCCGCTACAGTGAACCGGCCGTAGCGGTCAGAGGAACACGCGAAGTGGAGGCGTCGGGTTGAGGTCGGTTCGGACGGTCGCCGGAGCAATCGCACTCACCGTGATCGGGGCTCTCGCCCTGACCGGCTGCGGCGGCGGTGACGACCATCCCGCCAAGCAGGCGCACTCGCCCAGGCCCTCGGCCCCCGTCAGTGCCAAGCCCACCGCGCTGACCGTCGGGTTCTACGGCAGCTCCGACGAGATCGCCGCCTACAAGCAGGCCGTCGACAACTACGACGCCGCCCAGCAGTCGGTCACGCTGACGCTGGAGACCTGGCCGAGCGCCGCCGCGATGATGAGCGACCTCACCGCCGGGAAGCCGGCGCCGGACGTCTTCCTCTCCGGTCGTGGCGACCTCGACGTGCTGGAGAAGGACAAGCTCATCTCGCCGGTCGACGAGCTGCTCGCCGCACGCAACGTCGATCTCGGCGATGCCTACTCACGTGAGGCGCTGGAGGCGTTCTCGGCCGATCGGCACCTGACCTGCATGCCGTACGCCGCCACGCCCCAGGTGGTCTACTACAACACCGACATCGTCGACTTCGCCACGATGAGCGCCGAGGGCCTGGCCACGCCGGGCAACCTCGACAGCGGACGCTGGACGATCCCCACCTTCGCGGCAGCCGTGAGCTGGGCGTCGCGCCCGGCTGCCGGCATCAGGGCGTTCTCGCTGCCGAAGACGGTGGAGGGGCTCGCGCCGTACCTCTACTCCGGCAAGGGGAAGGTCGTCGACGACGAGTCGCAGCCGACCTCGCTGGCGTTCTCCGACCCCAGCAACCAGAACACCTGGGACCAGCTCCTGCCCGTGCTGAGCGGCCACGGCGCGATGCTGAGCGACCGACAGCTGAAGAAGCACACTGCGCTGCAGTGGTTCGAGCAGGGCAAGCTCGGCATGCTGGTCGGCGACCGCTCGCTGGTGCCCGAGCTGCGCGAGCACCCCGGACTGCACTGGGACGTCATCTCGCTGCCCTCGGTGTCGGGCACGACCACGATCGGCGACTACACCGGGCTGTGCCTGAGCGCGCACACCAAGCAGACCCAGGCCGCCGCCGACCTGCTCGCCTACCTGGTCTCCAAGCCGGCGGTGTCGTTGGTCGCGCAGTCCGGTTTCATCGTCCCAGTGAACACCGAGGTCGCGATGTCGGACGACTTCCTGCAGCCGACCCAGCAGCCCCTCCACGCCAAGGTGTTCGTCAACAACACCCGGTCCATGCACATCCTGCCGATCCCGTCCGAGACACTCGCGACCCTCGACGGTCAGGTGGGCGGCCTGATCGGGCAGCTGCTCAAGCCGGGCGCCGACGTCGGCGGCACCACGGCCGAGATCGACGCCACCAGCAAGCCGATCTTCGGCGCGCTCAACGCGTCGCTCAGCCCCAGTCCGTCTGCGTCGGGTTCTGCCTCGGCGAACGGCTCCTGAGCCGGTAGGTCGCCTGAGTCGGTTCTGACCCCTGGGGGTCACAACCGCAGCCGTTAGTCCGCGTCCGCCCCCAGCACCGCGTCGACCAGCAGCGGCGCGGTCAGGGCGATCTGCCACCCTCGGGCGCCGTACGCCGAGAGCTGGGTGGCCACCTCGTCCAACAGCGTGCCGGGATCGCGGGTGACCGGAGGCGTCCACATCACCCGGCGCAGGTAGTCGGGGGTGAGCAGGTTCTCCAGCGGGACGCTCTTCTCCTCGGCCAGCTGCGCGATCGCGTCGCGAGCCAGGGTCAGCCGGCGGGCCGCGACCGGGTCCTTCTCCGCCCAGGCGCGCGGGGGAGGCGGCGAGGCGTCACCGCGCGGGTTGCGGGAGGGCAGCTCGTCGTCACTGAGCGCCAGCGCCGCCTTGATCGCGGCCATCCACCGGGAGGCGTAGCGTTCCGCACCCCGGCCGTGGAAGCCCTTCACCCCGAGCAGGGTGGCGCGGTCGGTCGGTGCGGCCGCGGCGGCGGCGACGATCGCGGCGTCGGGGATGATCCGACCGGGTGTGACGTCGCGCTGCTGGGCGATCTCGTCGCGGGTCTCCCACAGCGCCCTGACCAGGGCCAGCTCGCGGCGGCCGCGGATCCGGTGCATCCCGGAGGTACGCCGCCACGCCTCGGTACGCGGCGCGGGCTCGAAGGACAGCTCCGCCTCGAACTCCTGGCGGGCCCACTCGGACTTGCCGGTGGCCTCCAGCTCGGCGATGAGCGACTCGCGCAGCTCGACCAGCACCTCGACGTCGAGGGCGGCGTACTCCAGCCAGGACGAGGGCAGCGGCCGGGTCGACCAGTCGGCGGCCGAGTGCTCCTTGAGCAGGTGGAAGCCGAGGACCGTCTCCACCAGCGTGGCCAGGCCGACGCGCGGGTAGCCGAGCAGGCGCCCGGCCAGCTCGGTGTCGAACAGCGAGGCCGGCCGCAGCCCGACCTCGGCGAGGCACGGGAGGTCCTGGGTGGCGGCGTGCAGGATCCACTCGGTGCCGGCCAGCGCCTCGGCCAGCGGCTCCAGGGTGGTCAGCCCGATCGGGTCGATCAGCCAGCTGCCGGACCCTTCCCGGCGCAGCTGGATCAGGTAGGCGCGGTTGCTGTAGCGGTAGCCGGAGGCGCGCTCGGCGTCGATGCCGACCGGACCGGTGCCGGCCGCGATCGCCGCGGCGGCCTCGAGCAGGCCGGCATCGGTGTCGGTGACAGGCGGCAGTCCGTCGCGCAGGGTGAGCAGCGGCGACTGCTGCTCAGGGATCTGCTCGGTGTCGGCGCCGGAGTCTGGTCCGGTGTCGGCGCTATCCGTGGTGCTGTCCGGCGTCTCCGTCGCCTTCTTGCTCACGCGGGCCCTCGCTGGCCACGCCGGCTGGGGATCACCGCGACCCCTTCGGGGACCGGCGGCAAGCCGACCGCGGTGCACATCAGCTCGGCCCACGCCTCGACGTGCGGACGGATGTCGGCGTACCCGATCTCGTCGGCGGCGGGCGTCCAGGACGCGCGGACCTCGACCTGGGCGGTCGCCGCCTCATCGGCCATCCCGCCGAAGCTCTCGGTGGCGACGCGGGTCACGGAGCCGGACGCGGCAAGGTAGGCGGCGCCGTGGGACTCCAGCGCCTCGGTCAGCCAGGACCAGCCGACCTCGCCCAGCATGGGGTCGCTGATGAGGTCGGCCTCGACCTCCGCGCGGGTGTAGAGCACACAGCGGAACGTACCGCCGGCCCACGCCTCGTTGCCCTCCGGGTCGTGCAGCAGGATCAGCCGGCCGGTGCCGAGGTCCACGTCGTCGACCGTGACATCGGCGGAGAGGGCGCTTGCGTACGGCGCGATCCGCTGGGGCGCCGGCATCTCCTCGCAGAAGATCTCCGGTCGCAGGGTGGCGGCGTGCATCGACGCGACCGCAGCACGGAACGCATCCGGCACAGCCGAACCCGTGCCCGGGCGTGCTTCCTCCCGAACGACCATGCGTTCAGAGTAGGTCCCAGGACTCGTACGGATGTGCGAACACGCCGGTCCTGGTGCGACGATCGCAGCGTGAACTCCCCCAAGACAGGCACTGTTGACCCCCGCTTGGCCGACTCCGCCTTCCTCAAGGCGGCTCGCGGGGAGACGCCTCAGCACACGCCGGTGTGGTTCATGCGCCAGGCGGGTCGTGCGCTCCCGGAGTACCTCAAGGTGCGCGAGGGCGTCCCCATGCTCGAGTCGTGCATGAACCCCGAGCTGATCACCGAGATCACCCTCCAGCCGGTCCGCCGCTACGGCGTCGACGCGGCGATCTTCTACTCGGACATCGTGCTCCCGCTCAAGGCGATCGGCGTCGATGTCGACATCAAGCCGGGCGTCGGCCCCGTCGTCGACCGCCCGGTGCGCACCCTCGCCGACGTCGAGGCCATCGAGGACCTGACGCCCGAGCACGTGCCCTTCATCACCGAGGCCGTGCGCAACCTGGTCGGCGAGCTCGGCGGTACTCCGCTGATCGGCTTCGCCGGAGCCCCGTTCACCGTCTCCTCCTACCTGGTCGAGGGCGGCCCCTCGAAGGAGTACGCCAAGACCAAGGCCCTGATGTTCGGCGCGCCCGACGTGTGGGAGGCGCTGATGACCAAGGTCGCCGGCATCTCGGCGGCCTTCCTCGAGGTGCAGGTGGCCGCGGGGGCCTCCGCCGTACAGCTCTTCGACTCGTGGGCGGGCGCGGTCAACCCGACCGACTACCGCACCTACGTGCGGCCCTACTCCACCTCGGTGCTCGAGCGCGCGGGTGCGCTGCGCCAGGGCGACCGGGCGGTCCCGCGGATCCACTTCGGGGTGAACTCCGCACTGCTGCTGGACCAGATGGGCGCGGCGGGTGCCGACGTCGTCGGTGTCGACTGGCGCACGCCGCTGGACTGGGCGATCGACCGGATCGGCCCCGATCGCGGCGTCCAGGGCAACCTCGACCCCACGCTGGTCTTCGCGCCCACCGAGGTCATGACCGCCCGTGCGGCCGAGGTGATCGAGGCCGGTCGGCGGGCCAAGGGCCACATCTTCAACCTCGGTCACGGCGTCATCCCGTCCACCGACCCCGACCAGCTCAAGCGGCTGACGGAGTTCGTCCAGTCCTACCCGTCGGCCTGAGGGGCTCAGTGCGCGAAGTGCTGCGCTGAGGAGCCCACCGAGCCGTGCTCCTGAAGCTTGACGACCACCTCGGCGAGATCCGCGGCGAAGTGTCGGGTGAGGTCGGCGCTGAAGCCGTGCCGCAGCACGATCCGCAGCACCGCCACCTGCTCCGCGTCAGCCGGCATCGTGTACGCCGGCACCTGCCAGCCGAAGGAGCGCAGCTCGTGCGAGACGTCGAAGACGGTGAAGTTCGCATCTGAGGCCAACCCCAGCGCGAGCACCGGCAGCGCGGAGCCATCGGCGATGACGGTGAAGACAGGCATCTCGGCGGCTATCCGGCCGGCCAGCCAGGTGGCCTCCTCGCGCAGCTCGGTCATGATCCGGGTGTAGCCGGCGCCGCCGAGGCGAAGGAAGTTGTAGTACTGCCCGGCGATCTGGCTCCCCGGCCGGGAGAAGTTGAGCGTGAAGGTCGGCATGTCTCCGCCGAGGTAGTTCACGTGGAAGATGAGTTCGCTGGGCAGGTCCTCCGGCGAGCGCCACACCGCGAAGCCGATGCCGGGGTAGGTCAGACCGTACTTGTGGCCCGACACGTTGATGGATCGCACCCGCTCCAGGCGGAAGTCCCAGGCCAGGTCGGGATCGAGGAACGGTGCCACGAAGCCGCCGGAGGCGGCGTCGACGTGCAGCGGGACATCGGGACCACCGGCCGCGGCGAGCTCGTCGAGGACGGCGGCGATGCCGGCCACGTCCTCGTACTCCCCGGTGAACGTGGTGCCGAGGATCGCCACCACGCCGATGGTGTTCTCGTCGACCGCCGCCCGGACCTGGTCGGGAGTGATGACGTAGCGGCCCGGCTGGACCGGCAGGTAGCGCGCCTCGACGTCGAAGTAGCGACAGAACTTCTCCCAGACCACCTGCACGTTGCTGCCCAGCACGAGCACCGGTCGGGCGGCATCCTCGCCGGCCGCCTTCCGGGCAGCCCGCCAGCGCCACTTCATCGCCAGGCCGGAGAGCATCACCGCCTCGGAGGAGCCGATCGTGCTCACGCCCGTCGCCGAAGCCGGGTCGTCGGGTTCGAGGCCGGGCGCGTGGAAGAGGTCGGCGACCATGCAGACCAGCCGCGCCTCGATCTGGGAGGTCGAGGGGTATTCGTCCTTGTCGATCGAGTTCTTCGGGAACGCCTCGGCCATCAGGAGCTCGGCCTCCGGCTCCATCCAGGTCGTCACGAACGTCGCGAGGTTCATCCTGGCGTTGCCGTCGAGCATCAGCTCGTCATGAACGATCATGGCGGCGTCGCGAGCTGACATCCCCTGAGCGGGGAGAGACGTCGCAGCGACGACACTCAGGTCGGGGCGAGGATCGAGACTCGGCATGGGGCTGCTCCTTGGTCGAGTCGGCTCGTGTCCGCGCACCGCCGTTCAGATCACCGTACGCCGTGACGCCGCCCCGGGGAACCGCGTCACCGCGACTCGGCGGATACAGACGTGTCGGCTCCAGATCCGCGCCGCGCTGTCCACGACGGCGGCCTTCCTCGCATTGCACAATATGTCGAGTAAGATAATAAAGAATCTGATTAATGACTCCGGTCCCGAGAGGACATTCATGACCAGCTTGTCGGCCCTGACCACCAACCAGGATCTCGACCCGGTCGCACTGCGGCAGGCCTTCGGCGTCTTCCCGACCGGTGTGGTCGCGGTGGCGGCCGTGGTGGACGGCAGTCCGGTGGGTCTCGCCGCCTCGTCGTTCACCTCGGTGAGCCTGGATCCGCCGCTGGTGTCGTTCTCGATCGCTCGCACCTCGAAGACCTGGCCCGACCTGCGCCGCGCCACCCACCTCGGTGTCACGATCCTGGCCGAGCACCACGGCGACGTCTGCCGGCAGCTGGCCGGCGAGCCCGACGACCGGTTCGACGGTATCGCCGTCTCGGTCTCCGGCGACGGCGCGCTCACCCTCGACGAGGGCCTGGCCCGCTTCGACTGCACCATCTACCGCGAGGTGGAGGCGGGTGACCACATGATCGTGCTGCTGCGGCTGCACGCCGCCGAGCACGCGGCCGGCCAGCCGCTGGTCTTCCACCGCTCCGGGTTCGGCCGCCTCGCCGGCTGACCCCCCACGACGCCCGAGGGGTCGCGGTCAGCACCCGGCCGCGACCCCGTCGGGTCCCACCTGCGAAACTCGAACGGTGCGCGTCATCGTCGTGGGAGCAGGGATCGGCGGCCTGGCCGCGGCCCGGGAGCTGAGCGCCGCCGGCCACGAGGTGATCGTGCTCGAGGCCTCCGACCGGGTCGGCGGCAAGCTCCGGACGGAGAGCATCGCGGGTGTGCGCGTCGACGTCGGCGCCGAGGCGATGCTGGCGCGGCGTCCCGAGGGGGTGGCCCTGGCTTCCGACCTGGGCCTGCCGGTGGTGCATCCGACCCGAGCCACCTCCCGGATCCTGTCCCGCGGCGAGCTGCGGCCGATGCCGCGCTCGATCATGGGCGTGCCGATGGACGTCGAGGGCCTCGCCACCTCCGGCGTCCTCAGCGCTGCCGGTCTCGCCCGCGTACGCGCCGAGGCGACGCTGCCGGTCGCGATGCCGGACGGCGACGTCTCGGTGGGCGACCTGGTCGCGGAGCGGTACGGCGAGGAGGTCACCGACCGGCTCGTCGAGCCGCTGCTCGGTGGGGTCTACGCCGGCCGTGCCCGGCGGATCTCGGCCCGTGCTGCCGTCCCGCAGCTGCTCACCATGCTGGCGAAAGGTCCGCTGACGCCGCAGGCTGCCGCGGTGCCGACCTCGCCCGCGCCGGTCTTCGCCGGGCTCGAGGGCGGGATGGGCCGACTGCCCCAGCGGCTGGCGGAGGGCCTCGACGTACGGCTGTCCTCGCCGGTGGCCTCGCTGGGCGACCTCGATGCCGATGCGATCGTGCTGGCCACACCCGCGGCGCCGACCGCCCGGCTGCTCGCCGGCGTCGTCCCCGAGGCGGCGGAGCTGCTCGGCGGGATCGAGTCGGCGACCAGCGCCGTGGTCACCTTCGCCTTCGACACCGCCGGGCTCGGCCTGGGCGGGGATCGTTCCGGCTTCCTGGTCCCGCCGGTGGAGCCGACGGCGATCAAGGCCGCCACCTTCTCCTTCGCCAAGTGGGACTGGGTGCGCCAGGCCGGCCGGACCGCCGACGGGGACCTGCTCCTGCTGCGCACCTCTCTGGGCCGGGCGGGGGAGACGATCAGCGCGGTCGACGACGAGCTGGTCGCCGCCTCGCGCCGCGACCTGGAGTCGATCCTCGGCGTGACGGTCGCCCCGGTCGACGTGCACGTGCAGCGCTGGGAGGACGGCCTCCCGCAGTACGCCGTCGGGCACCTCGACCTGGTCGAGCGGGTGCGCGCGTCGGTGGCTGCGGCCTGGGGCGGGTCTTCGGGCGGGTCTTCGGGCGCACGGCGGATCGTGGTCTGCGGGGCGGCGTACGACGGGGTGGGCATCCCGGCGGTGATCGGCTCCGCCCGGCGTGCGGTCACCGACCTCCGGCTCGGCTGAGCGTCTCATATCTCGGTAGACAAACTCGACAATCTGTCGGACGGATGCCCTAGACTCTCCGGCAGGTCATGACTGCCAGCGCCAAGCCCCGGCTAGCTGGCGGGCAACCCTCCGATCGCGGCGGGGTGCTCCGGGTGACGACCAGGCCCACGTCGCGGTGACGCTGGGCAAGCGCGAGCGACACGAGGTGATCGTCATGTCCCTGTCCACCCTTGCCACCGAGCCGATCGAGGCGCTGCTGCCGCTGGCCAGCGACGAGACGCTGGTTCCGCTGCTGGACGGCCGCTGGGTCCGCTACGCCAACCTCGACGGCGCCGCGAGCGCCCCCGCGCTGGCGAGCGTCGCGGCCCGGATCGCGGAGGTGACGCCGTGGTACTCCAGCGTCCATCGCGGCGCCGGCTACCTCTCCCAGGTCTCGACCGCGCTCTACGAGGAGGCCCGTCGAACCATCGCCGCCTTCGTCGGTGCTCGCGAGAGCGACGTCGCGGTGATCACCCGCAACACCACCGACGCGGTCAACCTGCTCGCCTCCGCCGTTCCCGGGCGCACGCTCGTCCTCGACGTGGAGCACCACGCGAACCTGCTGCCCTGGCAGCGCTCGCCCCACGGCGTCACGGTGGTGACGGGAGAGGCCACCGTCACCGGCACGCTCGCCCGGCTCGAGGCCGAGCTGGTCGGTCGTCCACACGCCCTGGTCGCCCTCACCGGGGCCTCCAACGTCACCGGCGAGAGCCTGCCCATCGACCGGGTCGTCGCGCTCGCGCACGAGCACGGGGCCCGGGTCTTCGTCGACGGCGCCCAACTGCTGCCGCACCGCCGCTTCTCGCTGGCGTCGACCGACGTGGACTACGTCGCGTTCTCCGGACACAAGCTCTACGCCCCGTACGGCGCCGGTGCCCTGGTCGGCCGGCGCGACTGGCTCGACGAGGCTCCGGCGTACCTCGCCGGTGGTGGCTCCGTCCAGCGTGTCACGGTTCAGGAGGCGACCTGGTCGCCGGCACCAGCGCGCCACGAAGGCGGTACGCCGAACCTGCTCGGCGCGCTCGCGATCGCCTCGGCCTGCGAGGCCTTGACGGCGCTCGACCCGGTCGTCTGGGAGGAGCACGAGCAGGCCCTGCGGCAGCGGCTGGTGGCCGGGCTGGCAGAGATCCCGGAGGTCACCATCGCCACGCTGTGGGAGGACTCGGCGCCGCCGGTGGGCGTGGTCACCTTCACCGTCGAGGGGGCCGATGCCGGACTGGTGGCGACGTACCTGTCGGCGGAGCACGGCATCGGCGTGCGCGACGGCAAGTTCTGCGCGCACCCGCTGGTGACGCGGCTCGGGCTGGTCGAGGGCGCGCTGCGCGCCAGCGTCGGTCTCGGCACCGGCAGCGAGGACGTCGACCGGCTGCTCGCAGGCCTGCGCGCCTTCCTGGCCGCTCGGGCCGCCGGTGAGCTGGAGCAGCGCTACCGGCTGGCCGACGGCCTGTGGGGCCTCGCCGAGGACCCGCGGCCGCTGCCCCGGATCGCGGGGCTCGCCGAGCTGGCCCGGACCGCCTCATCGTGCCGCGGATGAGCCCCGCACAATAGAGGCATGACCACCCCGCAGACCGGTGCCGCCGACCCGCAGGCCCACCTCAAGACCAACGCCGCGAAGATCAACGAGCTCAACGCCGCTATCCGCTACACGATGTGGTCGGTCTTCGCGCTGGACGACCCGTTCGGCGACGCCGAGTCCGGGGTCCGCGAGGAGGAGATCGCCGAGGTCGAGGCGCTGGTGGCCGAGCTCGCGGCCGACGATGTCGTGCTGCGCGGTCTCTACGACGTGGCGGGGCTGCGGGCGGACGCGGACCTGATGCTGTGGCTGCACGCGGACTCCTCGGACAAGCTGCAGCGCGCCTATCACCGCCTGCGCCGTACGGCCTTCGGGCAGCGGCTCACCCCGGTGTGGTCGCAGATGGCGCTGCACCGCCCGGCGGAGTTCAACCGCTCCCACCTGCCGGCGTTCCTCGCCGACGAGCGCTCGCACGACTACGTCGCGGTCTACCCCTTCATCCGCTCCTACGAGTGGTATCTGCTGCCCGACGGTGAGCGCCGAGCGCTGCTGGCCGAACACGGCCAGATGGCCCGCGACTACCCCGACGTGCGCGCCAACACGGTGCCGTCGTTCGCCCTGGGCGACTACGAGTGGATCCTCGCCTTCGAGGCCGACGACCTGTCCCGGATCGTCGACCTGATGCGGCACCTGCGTGGCTCGGAGACCCGGCGCCACGTGCGCGAGGAGGTGCCGTTCTACACCGGCCGCCGCGTCGAGGTGAGTGAGCTGCTGCAGCAGCTGCCCTGATTGCGGGCCGACTGCTCGTGGGGTGAAACGTCGCGAGCAGTCGGCTACTCAGCAGTATTGCTTCGTCCGGCGACGGCTCAGCCGATGGTGTCCAGCGACCCCAGACCCGTTGGAGGACCCCATGGCCACGTTGGCCTTCGAGCGCGAGACCGAGCGCCCGACACAGCTGCACGAGAACCCGACCGAGCGCTCGAGGGGGCACCGCCCCGAGGGCGAAGAGGACGGCCAGCGCCGCGCCGACGTCGGCCTTCTCAGGCGCGTCACGATCAAGCAGAAGCTGTGGGCGATGGCGGTCATCGCGATCGTGGTCTTCGCGGTCATGACCGGCATCGGTGTGCTGCGGATCGGACCGCTGCTGACTGCGAACGGCACCTCGGCCACCACCGACCAGGCGATCGCGGCGATGAACGCCGCGCGCAACTCCTGGATCGCCAGCGACGACATGATGGAGTCGGCGCTGAACTCGCCGCCGATCGAGTCGGAGTCGCCGGGCATCACCCAGACGAGCGTCGGGTACGTCCTGAGCGACTACCAGGCAACGATCGACTCGCTCGACAAGGCGATCAGCCTGGTCCAGGGCGGCGACGCTGCGGGCCAAGCCGCTGCGAAGCAGTTCGAGGCCGTCAAGAAGCTGGTTGTCGACTACCACGAGAACATCCAGAACAAGGCCATCACCTTGATGCACAAGGGCGACGAGGCCGGTGCGTCGCGTGTCGCGATCATCAAGGCCTACGGCCCGTACATGGCGATCGACAAGGCCTTCACCGCCCTCACCACGGGCGCTGACCAGGCCAGTGCCTCGGACAACAAGGCCAGCAACGACTCGCTGAGCTCGTTGCGGTTGAGTCTGGCGGTCGTGGCGATCATCGGTGCGTTGTTGTTCATCGCGGTGGCGTTCTTCATCATCGGTTCGATCACTGGGCCGTTGCAGCGGGTGGTGGAGGTGCTGCGGTCGATCGCCTCGGGTGATCGTTCGAAGCGGGTGGAGCACAGGAATGCTGATGAGATCGGGTCGATCGCGACGTCGATCGATGCGGTGGTGGAGTCGTTGAACCAGGCCGATGTGGCCTCGGCGGCCGCGGCCACCGAGCGGGAGGCGCGGGCGGCTGCGGAGCAGCGGGCCGCGGTGGAGCGGGCCGAGGCCGAGGCGCGTCAGGCCGAGGAGCGTGCGGCTGCGGAGGCCGAGCGGGTGGCCCGGGAGGCGCAGATGGAGCGCGAGCGCCGTGAACGCGACGCGCAGGTCGAGGCCGAGCAGCGTGAGGCTGCCGAGCGGGCCCAAGCTGCGGAGCGGGCTCGGGAGCAGGCCGCGGCGGCGGAGGAACGTGCCCGGGCCGCGCAGGTCGCGGCCCAGGCGAGCGAGGACGCGGCTCGGGTGGCGGTGATGTTGACCTACGCGCAGGGTCTGGCGGCGGGTGATCTGACCGGTGAGCTGGCGGTGAGTGGTGAGGACGGGCTGGGTCAGGTCGCCGAGGCGTTGCGGGGTCTGGCGAGCGCTCTACGTGGCAGCATCACCGAGATCGGGCAGACCTCGACCTCGATGGCCGCCGCCGCCGAAGAGCTCACCGCTGTCTCCGCGGAGATGAACCGGGGCACGGGTCAGGCCTCGGATCTGGCGGGGAACGTCTCGGCCGCGGCCGAGCAGGTCTCGGTCAACATCGCCACGGTCGCGACCGCGGCCGAGGAGATGTCCTCCTCGATTCGGGAGATCGCGCGTAATGCGACCGATGCCTCCAGTGTGGCCGCGAACGCGGTCCGGGTCGCCGAGCAGGTCCGGGGTGCGGTGAACTCGTTGGATGCCTCCTCGGCCGAGATCTCTCAGGTGATCAAGCTGATCACCTCGATCGCGCAGCAGACCAACCTGTTGGCGTTGAACGCGACCATCGAGGCCGCCCGGGCCGGGGATGCCGGTAAGGGGTTCGCGGTGGTGGCCAACGAGGTCAAGGAGCTGGCGGGTGAGACCGCGAAGGCGACCGAGGAGATCGGGCGTCGGATCGAGGCGATCCAGGGTGATACCACCAATGCGGTGGAGGCGATCACCCAGATCACTGCGGTGATCGGTCAGATCAACGACATCACCGGCACCATCGCCTCTGCGGTGGAGGAGCAGACCGCTACCACCAATGAGATCGCGCGGTCGGTGACCGAGGCCGCGACCGGTGCCAACGGGATCGCCGCTGACATCACCAAGGTCGCCGGTGCTGCCGCGGAGACCCAGCAGGGCGCGCACGGCACCTCCGCGGCCGCCGGCGAGCTCGCCGGGATGGCCACCACCCTGGACCGCCTGGTCGGCACCTTCCGCTACTGA
>NZ_KB822583.1 GCF_000364605.1 Nocardioides sp. Iso805N
ACAGCGACCACGGGTCGGTCTACTGCTCCAAGGCCTACGCCAAGCTGTGCCGCAAGCTCGGCGTCACCCAGTCCATGGGCGCGGTCGGATCCTCGGCCGACAACGCGCTCGCGGAGTCGTTCAACGCCACGATGAAGCGCGAGGTCCTCCAAGACGCCGCCTGCTGGGCCGACGAGGTCACCTGCCGCCGGCAGGTCTTCAAGTGGCTCGTCCGCTACAACACCCGCCGCCGCCACTCCTGGTGCGGCTATCTGTCCCCGTCCACCTACGAGGCCCGCCGGCCCGCTACGCTGCCGACCGCCGCGTAATCACACCCCGTGTCCAAGATCCGGGGGTAGGGCCCCCCCGACGAGCCGTCGAAGCGCTGTCTACGAGGAGCGCATTACCTTGTGGCGCGCGGACTCGGCGGATGACGCCATCGCTCAGGCCGAAGCTGAGGCCCTGAAGTACGCGGCCGCGATCGAGGAGTCACCAAGCACGTACACGGGCCTGGCGCAGTGCTATCACCTAGTCGATGGACCAAGCGACGGCGCCGAGGTCTTCTCCCTGATGCGCGAAAGCGACCTCGCACCAGACGTCTACCTGGATCAGTTCTTCGACACCGGCTCCGAGCGCCAGACCCACTAGAGGCCAAGACCGACGGACGGCGAGCGACGTCAATCGAGATCAACTGGCTCGTCGAACTTGCAGCGGCATTCAGCGATGACCTACACGAGCCAGGGGAGAAGGAGGGCGACCTCGGCGTCGGCCAGATCTCAGATGACATCGAGTCGGTCGCCGACACCGCCGCTCACCTTCGTCGTGGTGGTCGAGTGGTTGTCGGCGACGCTCGAAAGTGGTCTCGCTTGGGCACGATCTGGAGCGCGCCGTGGGGCTGCTTCGCGCCTTAGCGCACGCTGACATCCCGAAACACAGGGAGCGCCGTAATCGCGGCGATGTGACGCAGTCGTTGGCGAGCTGTTGGGCCCGGTGACCCTTCAGCGGACCATCTTCTGCAGAGGATCGGCTCAGGGCGTGGGCATCGGCGTCGACGGTCTGCGCCACACGAGCATCAGTGCTGCGCAGCTGAGTCCTGTTGCGGCAACGTAGCCAAGCGCAAGGGCGAAGCTGTCGGCGTACTCGTTGATCAGCATTCCGCCGAGAAGCATGACGGCGTGACCGGCGCGAAGCGACCAGCGTTGAGCAGCGGTCTTCGGAGCCACGGATAGCCGGTTGAGGATGCGTATCACCCATCGATGGATGGGTCGCGATGGACGGCCTCCTTGCAACCAGGCGGCCAGGTGCAGCACGCCGAGGTCCGCGGCAAGGAACACCGCCAACACCAACACCGCGACCTGGAATCCTCCGAGGGTCCGTTGCATGGCTACATAGATCGCGAAGATGGAGGCCCCCCGACCAGGATGTAGAGCGGTGAACCGCGCTCGATGACTGATGCATCGGGCTCGAGGCGCCAGCTGCGAACGTTCACGTCGGGTACGCGCACAAGCAGAGTCTGTCCCATCCGCGACTCAACGGTCGGCTGAACGGCAGGACCCGCAACGGCGAGGGTGCCCCCACGTCGTTTCATCGACAGAGCCGGCCGTCGTGTTGGCGCCCCGGTTCGCAGCGTTGTGACGCACCTTTGAAGGGGCTCGTCGCGGCAGATGAGTACGTTCGCGATGCGACAATCGTGGCGTGCAAGACGACCGACCGCACCCACCCGCGGCCACGGGCCGAGCAGAGCCGCCACCGTGGAGCCCGCCGCTCAACGAGGAGTTCGAGCGATACGGGCAGGCCTACTTCATCTCAGTAAATCCCCGGTTCATGCCGCAGTGGCTGGCCCACCTAGATTTCAGAATCCCGGGCGGGGTTCCAGGGGGATCGCGCGGGCAGTTCGTTCGTTCGACCGCTTTCGTGTGTGCGTCGGTGGTCACGTGGTGTCTGCGTAAGTCATGGACAGTGAGCGTCGAACGCCGAGACGTGACTGGAGCTGGCGACTGGAGGTACGTCTTGCACGAGCAGTACCGCTCGTTCTTTGACGCCTACTTTCGGCGGAACGCGATCCTTGATGACTGGAAGGACGTGCTTATCCCTGAGTGGCGTTCCGGCGACTACGCGCCGTTGCCGTTCCTCGATGACGTGACGGAGGACGGTCGCGGCACCACTACATCCTCGTGACGCGCCCGCGGCCCTAGGAACCGACGGTCGCGCGCGGTCCCGGGGCCGGGGTTTCAGCCGCCCCGCTCGACGTTCCGCAGATCCGGTCGTCTAGAAAGTGCGCCGGTTCGCGGTGCTATGACGCGACCCGGACGGTACGCGGCGGATCGACGCGCGAACGCGCCGGGGCCGTATCCGTCCACCTGGCGCTCTGCCGAGGGCCCACGCCTGAGCGTGCCGCCTGGAGGGGCTGACCAAATACCCCGGCGCGCCCACGGCATTGTCGCAGGAGGCGCTGGCTTCTCGCACGCCGAAATCGTGCGCCACCACGCGGCGGTTCGACCGTGCTACGTCTGCCGACGAACATGGTTTGTTCGCGCGGGGGTTCGAACCGAACCTTGCTTGCCGGCATCGTGATGCGATCGTCCGGCATGGCACGTGAGAGTCGGCCGCGAGACGGTGAAGCCCTGCCCCGTCAGGTATGACGGGGGCGCGGCCGCTGCGACCGGCGCAGACGACGGACGGCGATGAAATCGGGTTGGTCGTCTGCCTGCCCGGAGGCAAGCTGAGCTACCCGATGTGAGGTCGGTTGTCGACGACCTTGATCACCGCCGGGATCGTCTTGGTCGTCGCCCTATGAGCGCCAGCCCTCGCGGAGCGCGGTTGCCGATCCGAGATCGTCAGCTCACCGGCGAGACGTCGTCAGGCGGCTGATGACCCTGCGACCGTGAAGCGGTAGGTGTTGTTCAAGTCGTCCGTGATGGTCGCGGCGCCTTGAGGTGCCGTTGTGGGGACGCGGACAGACACCTTGAACCCCATGTCTGGGCCGTCCGGGACGAACCTGCCGAGGCTGACGGCGGATCGGTCGGACATACGGAGCGTGAGCTGGACCGCGGGCAGCGGTTTCAGCGGAGCGTTGTCGATGCTCGTGTCATTGCACGTATCGGTGTACCAGTGGCCGTAGATCGTGACGGTGCGCCCTGGCTGGATCGTCGGTGCCGGCGCCCCGTAGACGCCGGTCGGCGACTGGTCGTCGAGATAGGGACCGCGGCACGAGGCGTTCTGGCCGCTGGACGTATCGCTGCACGCGGCCAGCAGCGGGATGAGGAGCAACAGCGGGAGGTTTGGCCTCACCACCGCAGTATCGCCTTCACGGCGCGCCCCGCGTGGATATCAGCCCTGCGGCTTCGAGCCGCCCGCCACCTCGTAGTTCCACACCTCGCTGTGGGTGGAGACGGGGCGGGGTGCCTCGCCGCCCGCCCGCTCGACCGCTGAGCGGTGACCCTCGGCGAACCCGGGGGAGTTCACCCATGCCTGGAACGAGTCCTCGTCGCGCCAGCGGGTGATGACCAGCCACTGCTCCCTCTCGTCGGTGGGGCGCAGCAGCTCGAAGCCCTCGAAGCCGTCAGCGTCGTCGACCGCGCCGGCCCGTGCGGCGAATCGATGAGCGAGCTCGTCGCCAGAACCGGCCGGGACAGTGATGGCGTTGATCTTGATCGTGGTCATGCGGCCAAGACTGTCACGGGCACCGAGCGGCCCTGTGCCTGCGCCCGCCCGGACGCCAGGGAGGTCTGGCGCGCAGGCGCCGCCGCGGAGTAAGAGTAAGAACTGGGATGCACGGCTCGACCGGTCGTTCCTTGACTCATCAGGGCTCCAGGAGGCCGCAGATGAAGCGTTTGGTTGTCTGCTGTGACGGTACGTGGAACAAGCCGGACAGCGAGAACGTCACGAATGTCGAGAAGATCGCTCGCACGGTCCAGACCGACCCTTCGGCCACCGGCGGCGTCTACCAGCTCGTCTACTACATCAGCGGTGTGGGAGCCGGCAGCTACGAGGCCGACCGGCTGTTGGGCGGAGCCTTCGGCCTGGGCCTGTTTCACAACGTGATCGCCTGCTACCGGTTCCTGGCGCAGAACTACCAGCCGGGCGACGAGATCTTCATCATCGGGTTCAGCCGGGGCGCCTACACCGCCCGCTCGGTGGCGGGGATGCTCGCTCGCGTGGGGCTGCTGACCAAGGTGGCACTCGTGCAGGAGCGGCTCCCTGCCGCCGTCCGCTTCTACGAGCGGACGCAGATGCCGGAGGGGGCGTTCGGGGAGAGCGTGGAGGAGTTCAAGCACGACCATTGCCACACCGCCACGGTGACCTTCCTCGGCGTCTTCGACACCGTCGGGGCACTCGGCGTCCCCGGCTTCGAGCGTGACACCCCGCGGTTCCATGACGTTCAGCTCAGCGACCAGGTGCTGTGCGCTCGACATGCCTTGGCGATCGACGAGACCAGGTTGAAGTTCTCGCCCACGCTCTGGGAGGCCAAGGAGCCCGCAGACACCCCGATCGAGGATCCGCGGATCAAGCAGGTGTGGTTCGAAGGTGCCCACTCCGATGTCGGAGGGGGATATGTCCAGACGGGGTTGTCGGACACCTCGCTGCTGTGGATGGCACGCGAGGCTCATGCCGCAGGGCTGGTCTTCGAAGCCGATCTGCTGGACACCTACGTGAACAGCGGCTCCGACCCCATCTGCCACAACCCGCTCAGCCTTCTCTACAAGGTCGACAACGAGATCCTCGGCGTGAAGGAGCATCTGCGTGGGCGGCACGAGGAGAGCGACTTCAGCCATGGACTGCGTCGGCTCACCAACGAACGCGCCGTGTCCGTTCGGGTAGCGGCCTCCGCCGTCGGCCACTACCGGGAGGGCGGCTACGCGCCGGCCAACCTGGCGGCGTTCGGGGACCAGACCGACGGGTTCAGCGGGCTCGTCGAGCAGGTCGAGCGACTACCTGAGGCCGGGCTCGACCTGGCGCCGCTGGGAGCGCCCTGAGGAAGTCGGAGTCGTTGCTGGTCCCGAGCCGCCCACGTCGTGGTTCCGTACGTCGCTGTCCGACGCCGATCGTCGGACCCGAGTCAGCCCTTGACGATGCGACCCAGCAGGGTGACGGCCTGGGCCAGTGTGGCTCGTTCACCGGCGTCAAGCTTCTGGTCGATCTCGGCAGCCAGCCAGCCGGTGACCTCACGGCGCTGGTCGGCCAGGGCGCGGACGCCGCTGTCGCTGAGGGCGATCAGGGTCTGCCGGCCGTCGGTCGGGTCGGCGTGCCGGGTGATGAACCCGGCCTCGTCGAGCTGCTGGAGGGTGTGCGCCATGGACTGCGGCCGAACGAACTCGAGTGCCGCCAGCTGGCTCGCTGTCTGGGGGCCCATGCGGTCGATGGCCCGCAGCACCCCGAACTGGTGGGGTGGAAAGACCGGGTTGGCCCTCGTACGGCGTACGAGAAGGGCCACGACCGCCCGGAGGTCGCCGGCGATGGCGGCCGAGCTCGTCGCAGGTCCCGTCGTGTCGTCCATGGAAGGAGGCTATGGCACCTACAGATGATCTGTACAGATCATCTGTATAGTTGCCGCCGTGCCCGGCTTCCGAGAACGCATCCTCGTCCCCGTACTGATCTTCGTCGGCGGGGTCGTCTCGGTTGTGAGCAGCCTCGGCGCGCCCCTGATCCCGCGGCTCGCCGAGCGTCTGCACACGAGCATCGGCAACGCGCAGTGGGCGCTGACGGCGACGGTCCTGGTTGCGGCGGTCTCCTCCCCGCTGGTCGGCAGGCTCGGAGACGGACGTCATCGCAAGCGGGTGATGCTCGTGTGCCTCGCGGTCGTCGTGGCCGGCGGCGCTCTGGCGGCGGTGGCCACCACGCTCGCGCTGCTGATCCTCGGACGCGCCTTCCAGGGCCTCGGCCTGGCGATCATGCCGTTGGCGATGGCGGCTGCCCGCGACAACCTTCCTGCCGAGCGGGCGGGCCGGGCCATCGCGGCTCTCTCGGTGGTTGCGGCCGCCGGCGTGGGTCTGGGGTACCCGGTTACCGGGCTGCTCGCCGACCACGGCGGAGTCGAGCTCGCCTACTGGGTGGGTGCGGGCGTCAGCGCACTCGCGCTGGTGCTGGCGTGGCTGGTCGTGCCTGCGCCCAGGAACACCGGTGAAACCGGCCCGATCGATCTGCCTGGCGCCGTGATCGTCGGAGCTGGTCTCGTCTCCCTCCTCGTGGCCCTCGACAAGGCGGCGGACTGGGGCTGGGGCTCGACCCGCGTGATCCTCATGATCGTGATCGGCCTCGCGCTGCTCGGCCTCTGGGCCCTCTACGAGCTCCGCGTCGCCCACCCGCTCGTCGACCTGCGGCTCGTACGGCGCCGTCCGGTGCTCACCGCCAACGTGAGCGGACTCCTCCTCGGCGTGGTGATGTACGTCTCGATGGTGGGCATCACCGAGTTCGTCCAGCTGCCGGGCTTCGGTCTGGGGGAGTCGATCTTCGTCGCCGGCCTCACGTTGGTGCCGCTCTCGGTGCTCAGCGCGTCGGTCAGCCGGACCCTGCCGTGGGTCACTGCCCGAGTAGGCCTGCGTCTGGTCATCCCGTTCGGCTCGCTGATGGTGTCGGCGGCATCGGTGTTCTTCGCCTTCGGCCACTCGCACCTGTGGCAGATCTTCGTCAGTGCCGGCCTGCTCGGCATCGGCCTGGGTTACACCTTCGCCGCGATGCCGGGCCTCATCGTCGGCTCGGTCCCCAGCGAGGAGACCAGCAGCGCGATGGGGTTCTACCAGGTCTCGCGCTACGTCGGCTTCGCCATCGGCAGCGGCCTGGCCGTGACGCTCCTGCGCGCCTTCGGCGATCAGGGCGCGCCGACGCTGGGCTCCTACCAGGCGACCGCCCTGGTCGCCGCCGGCCTTGGCGTCGTCACAGCACTGGTGGCCTGGTTGCTGCCGGGAAGGCAGCCCGTGGTGCAGGCGTCACCGGATCTGGAGGCGTTCGAGATGGAGGAGGGCATGCTCGCCGCTGCGGGCCTCGAAGACCTGGAGTCGCCGGTCGGGCGTGCCCGCCACTGAGGCTCGCCGCGCTCGCCGCACGAATGCGCCGGTTGGCCCCCGCGGCCGTCAGCGCCAGGGAGCAACCAGATCCGTCACGTTGTCGGTCAGTGCCATCTGCAGCAGCGGCCCGAAGGTGATCCGCTGGACGCCCGCCGCCTTCAAATCCTTGAAGGAGCCGGAGGGGGCGCCGTTGATCGGGTGGGCGGTGACGTTGAGCGGGCCGGAGAGCTGGTCGAGCAGGCTGCGGAGGGTGGCGGCGTCCGGGACCCCGACGGGATAGACGCAGCGGGCACCGGCCGCCTCGCAGGCCTGCAGGCGGCGTACGGCCTCGGCGAGCGGGTCCTCGAAGGTGGCGACCCTGCCCAGGAAGGCGTCGGTGCGGGCGTTGATGACCAGGTCGACGCCGGCGGCGTCGGCGGCGCTGCGGATGGCGCCGATGTAGTCGGCGTGCTCCTGGACGTCACGGAGCCGGCCCTGGCTGTGCACCGTGTCCTCGACATTGATCCCGACGGCGCCGGCCTCCAGGACGCGCTCGACGAGCTCGGCGGCAGGAGTGTCGTAGCCCGACTCGACGTCGGCGGTGACGGGTACGTCGACGGCCGCGGTGATCCGTCGGATGCCGTCCAGCGCGTCATCGAGGGTCATGCCCTCGTTGTCCTGCTGCCCGCGCGACTCGGCCAGCGGATGGCTGCCGATGCTCAGCGCCGGGAACCCGGCCGCCACCACCGTCCGGGCCGACCACGCGTCCCAGACGGTCGGGAGCACGAGGGTCTCGCCGGTGTGGTGCAGACGGAGGAGCTCGGTGGCCTTGTCGCTCAGGTCGGTCATATCTGCAGCATGCCAGGCGACTGGGTAGGGAGCGCAGGACCCAGCTGAGCCCGAGATCGGCCCGAGATCGGCCCGAGATCGGCCCGAGATCGGCCCGAGATCGGCCCAAGATCAGTCCGTGGCCGTCTCGCGCAGGCCGGCCGCCCGGGCGAGTACGCCGTCGAGCATCGCCTCGGTGAGCCGGCCGGTGAACGTGTTCTGCTGGCTCGGGTGGTAGCAGCCCAGCAGCGTCACCGAGCGGCCTTCTCCCACCAGCGTCGCCTCGACGCCGTGACCGAAGCGCGGCTTGGGCCGGGCCACCTGCCACCCGAGCGCGGCGTAGGACCGCAGGGTCGCGTCCCAGCCGATCGCGCCGAGCGCCACCACGACGGTGACGTGCTCGGCGAGCAGGCGAAGCTCCGCCTCGATCCAGGGCGAGCAGGTGTCCCGTTCGCGGGTGGTGGGCTTGTTCTGCGGTGGCGCGCACCGCACGGTGGCGACCATGCGGGTGTCGATCAGCTCGAGGCCGTCGGCCGCGTGCACGCTGGTGCCCTGCGTGGCCAGGCCGACGCGGTGAAGCGAGGCGAACAGCCAATCGCCGCTGCGGTCGCCGGTGAAGACCCGGCCGGTGCGGTTGGCGCCGTTGGCGGCCGGTGCCAAGCCGACGATCAGGATGCTCGGCGTCGTCGAGCCGAAGCCGGGGATGGGCCGCCCCCAATATGGCTCGCCGGCGTACGACGCACGCTTGGTCTCGGCGACCTCCTCGCGCCACTCGACCAGTCGCGGGCAGGCGCGGCAGACGCTGACCCGGGCGCCGAGCTCGTCGAGGCTCAGCCGAGTGTCGAGGCGGTCCCGGCCGGCGAGGCGGCGTACCTGCGCGGCGGTCCGTGCGATCGGAGTCTCCGCAGTGGCCGGGTCGCCGGGCCAGCCCGTGCCGGGCGGGACCGGCGAGGGGAACAGCCGACCCGTGGCCGGGTGGGGGAGGAGGCCGTCGATCTCGACCTCAGGATGCCTGGGTGGTGAGCTGGCCCGCGGCACTTCCTGCGAGCCACTGGGGCCACGACAGGTTGAAGTCGGCGTACCCGTTGTCGCCGTCGGCCTTGCCGCGAGGGGAGCCGGTGACGGTGACCGGGTCGCCCTCCTTGGAGAGGTTGTAGTACCACTTCGCGTCGGCCAGCGAGAGGTGGACGCAACCGTGCGAGCCGTAGCTGTGGCCGGGGTTGGGATCGCCGGTGGAGTAGTGCAGGAAGGTGCCCGACCAGGTGATCCGGACGTCCCAGGGCAGGGTGAGGTCGTAGTAGTTCGGGTCGCTCTTCTTGCAGGCGATGCCGACGCTGCAGGACGTCATCCGGATCGTGGGCGACTTGTTCACCACCGCCATGATGCCGTTCCAGGACGGCCAGTCGGGGCTACCGGCGTCGCTGGGCATCGAGCGCAGCACCTTGCCGTCGCGGGTCACCACGGTCTTGTGCTGCTTGACGTAGACATGGGTGCGGACGTCGTCGCCGATGGTGAAGTCGCGGGTGTAGGAGCGGGTGCCGTAGCGGCCGTTGCCGTCACCGACGTGCTTGAGGTCGGCGACCGTGGTGACCGTGGTGCCGGGCGTCCAGAAGCTCTGCGGGCGGAAGTCCACGCGGCGGTCGCTGAACCAGTGCCAGGCACCGGTCACGGGCGTGGAGCTGGAGAGCTTGAGGTGCTTCTCGATCTTCGCTCGCGCGGAGGTCGCGACCGGGTCGGTGAAGACGATGGAGATCGGCATCGCCACGCCGACCGTGGCGCCGCTGAGCGGGGCGATGCTCTGCAACTGCATCGCGGGACCCGTCGGGTAGTGCTTCTTCGGCTTGGCCGACGTACTGGCCGAGGCGGACGTCGAGGACGGAGCGGTGCTTGCGCCGGCGCCGGAGGAGGACGCCGGTGCCTGGCCCGTGTCGCTCCCGGAGCCGGAGCACGCGGTGAGCGCCACGAGGAGCGTCACGAGGAGCGCGGACACCACGGCCGCGCCTGCTGCACTCCGACTCCGCATGTCCATCACGGCTCCATTGAAACCCGAGGCAGCAAGCGTGGGTCAAAACGCCGACGGCGGGTCGCGGCTCCGACGCCGCCGGGCGCTCGCCGATCAGGCCCCAGCGATCAGCTCGTCCCGGTGCCGCCACGCGTAGCGGAGTGCGGTGAGGGCGAACGCCAGCGTGAGCGCCACGATCAGCGCCTCCACGACACCGCCCGCGCTGGTGAACAGGATGTGGTGCTCGAGGTCGTAGAGGAAGTCCATCCCGAACAGGTAGAGGCCCGCCGAGCCGGCGGCGATCAGCCAGAACAGGGCCGCCGGGTGTCGCCGGGTGAGCGTGACCAGCGCGAGCACGCAGGCCAGCCCCAGCCAGGCGTCGGCGAGCGGGAAGGCGTTCTCGAACTGGTAGTAGGCCTGGGTCTGCTCACTGGCCAGCACCGAGCGGTCGAGGAACCAGATCGTCCAGTACGCCGCGTCCAGCACGATCGCGATCACGAGCATCGTCTGGATGAGTCGCCGCACGCCGCGATTGAAGCAGACGAAGAGAGCCCGCGAGCGCCGAATCGGACTCAGGGCAGCGCGACGAAGGTGAAGCCGCGGTGCTTGAGCGCCGGGATCACCTTCTCCAGCGCGTGGAACGTCTGGGACCGGTCGCCGCCGCCGTCGTGGCACAGGATGATGTCGCCTGGGTGGCTGGCGAGCATCGCCCGCTCGATCGCGGGCGTCCCCGGGCGGGCCCAGTCGCGCGGGTCGATGTTCCAGTCGACCGGGAGCATCCGCTCCCGGTTCAGCTCGGCGAAGAGCTTCGGCCCCCAGACGCCGCCCGGTGCCCGGAACTGGATGGGCCGGTGACCGGTGACGTCGTGGATCGCCTCGTTCGTCCGGGCGACCTCGCGGTGGATGTCGCGCCGGCTGCGGAACGGCAGCCGCTCGTCGTGGGTCCAGGTGTGGTTCGCGACGGCATGGCCCTCGCCGACCATCGGCCGCACGATCCTGCGGTTCGGCGCGACCTGCTCGCCGATCAGGTTGAACGTCGCCGTCACGTGGTGCTTGGCGAACAGCCGAAGGTAGCGCGGCGTCCACAGCGGGCTCGGACCGTCGTCGACCGTCAGCAGCACCGAGCGGCGTGGGAAGTGGACGTGCCGGCTGCGGCGCAGGAAGTCGTCGAGGTCGTAGATCGGCGCGTGCCAGCGTTGCGCCCAGTGCGGAGCATGGGTGGTGAGCACGGGCGGCGGGCTCGGCGTGGGTGCCGCGACCGCGGGCACGACGGCTCCGGTCAACGCGGCGCGGGTGTTCCCATGAGCGTGCTTGTGTCCGGGCGAGGTCGCCGCCTCCACCCCCAGCGCGGCCGCGCCGATGACGGTCCCGGCAAGCCCCAGCAGCACGGTACGGCGCAGCACGCGCGCCGGCCGCTCCGGTTCGATCCCCACGAGTCGTCCCATCCAGGTCTGCGAATGTCCGGCGCCATCATTCCTGGCGCGAGGACCGGATCGGGGAGCAATCGCCGAGATCGTGAAGGACAGTCAGGTGAGCAGGGGTCGACCAGCGCGATCAGTGCCGGCCGAAGCGCTCGTCGAACCAGCCCTTGGCGGCACCCACCAGTCCGCCGAGGTCGCGTATCGCCGAGACGAGCGCGTCCTGGGCCCGGGCGAAGCTCTCCGCGTAGTGAGCCGCGGCCTGGCGCGCGGCCTCGCTCATCGGCGCACCGGCATCGTCGGCACGGACGGGGTAGGTTCCGCCGAGGATCGCGGTGTATTCGCCCGAGTCCACCCAGCGCCGCGCCTCGGTGGCACGGATGACGGCGAAGGGGTGACTGGCCTGCTCGACCAGGGTCAGCCGCAGCAGCGAGTCGCGCAGGTCACCGGACTCGCGATACTCGGCGCCCTGGGCCAGGAAGGAGGCCGCGTCCAGGTCGGCGAGGTGGCCGCCACTGGCGAGCTTCATGTGGACCCGCAGCGCCACTGCCGGGTCCTGGGTGGACAGCAGCCCGGCCCGGTCGGCGGAGAGCTCGGAGGTGCGCGACCACTCCATCAGCGCGGCCAGGATGATGCGCACTCCCAGTGCGCCCAGCGGCAGCGCTCCGAAAACACCGCTGAACTGCAGCAGCTCCAGCAGCAGGGTGCGATAGACCGCGTGGCCCGACAGTGCATGACCGAGCTCGTGACCGAGGACGAAGCGCAGCTCCTCCTCGTCCATCAGGTCGACCAGGCCCGAGTTGAGCACGATCACCGGCTTGTCCATGCCGATCGTCATCGCATTGGCCGTCGGATCGTTGACGACGTACAGCTCGGGCAGCTCGGCGGCGTCGAGCACCTGGCCGACGTCGGCGAGCAGGCGGTGCAGCACCGGGAACTGGCGCTCGTCGACCCGCACTGCGTTGCCCAGCAGCACCAGCCGGGTGGCGCGCTCGCTGACCAGGCCGTTCATCGTCTTGACGACGGTGTCGAACCCCTTGAGCTTGCGCAGCGCGACCAGCGCACCGCGGTCGGCGGGGTGCTCCCAGGCGCGGGAGCTGATGTCGGTGAGCGCGACGCGGGAGCGCAACGGCAGGGCCATGCAGGGCAGTCTCCACCACCGGCGCCTGCTTGGTGCCGACATCGGCCGAGTCGTCGCCCGGGAGGTCGTTCACGGGTCTAGGGTGACGAGCGTGAGTACGCCGGCGCGCGGTCATCAACCAGCCCCGGATCAGCGCCAGGAGCCTGGCCTGATCGGCCGGGTGGCGGGTGCGGTGACCGGCCGGATGGTCGGCATCGTCCCGATCGAGGCGGTGCTGGACAACGTCGACGTCAACACGGTGCTCGACGAGGTCGACGTCAATCGTTTGCTCGGCCGCGTCGACATCGACCGGCTGATGGAGCGCGTCGACATCGATGCGCTGCTCGAACGGGTCGACATGGAGCGGATCGTCTACCGGGCCGGGATCCCGCAGATCGTCGCGGAGACCACCGGGCACCTGGCCGGCGGCACCCTCGACCTCGCGCGGGCGCGGCTCGCCGATGCCGACCGGCTGGCGGAGCGGATCGCCGACCGCGTGACGCTGCGGCGGCGTACCCGGCCGGTCTGGTACGACCCCGCCACCGGACTGGCGTCGGCCTACGCCGGCGGGGTCAGCCGCCTGCTGGCCTGGCTGGTGGACCTCGGCGTGGTCCTCGCCGCGTACGCCGGAACCACCGCCGTGCTGCACCTGCTCCTCGACGCGTTCGGCCTCTCGGACTCGTGGCTCAGCAAGCAGGGTGCTCAGCTGCTGGCGGCGGTCGCCCTCGGCGCCTGGGCGGCTGTTTACGCCACGGTCTGCGTCGCGGTGGCAGACGCCACCGTCGGCAAGTGGCTGCTGGGCCTGCGGGTGCAGCGGGTCGACGGCTCACCCGTCGGACCGGCCCGGGCCCTGGTGCGGGCGGTGGCGTTCGCGCTCTCGGCCACGCTCTTCCTCGTGGGTCTGGTGCTGATCGCCTTCCAGCGCCGCTCGCGCGGCCTGCACGATCTCATCGCAGGCACGGTCGTGGTCCATGTCGGGCCTCGCCCGAGCCGGCTTTCTCAGGGGGCGGCGCGCGGCGGCATGGAGGCGCCCGGAACAATGTCGGCGTGAACAAGCACAGGAAGATCGGACCCGAGGACGCTCGCTCATGGCTGCTGGTCAACGGCAGCCGCACGGAGCTGTTCGACGCGGCCTACGAGTCGCCCGCTGACCAGATCGTGCTCGACATCGAGGACGCCGTCGACCCCGCTGCCAAGGACGAGGCCCGTCGCGGTGTCATCGAGTGGCTCTCGTCGGGGGAGCGGCAGGCGTGGGTCCGGATCAACGACCACACCACGCCCTACTGGGGCGACGACGTCAGCCAGCTCGCCGGCGTGCCCGGGTTGCTCGGCGTGATGCTGGCCAAGACCGAGTCGGCCGCCGACGTGACCGAGACCTTCGACCGGCTCGGCGGCGCGGCTCCTGTGCTCGCACTGATCGAGTCCGCGCTGGGCATCGAGGAGGCGGTCTCGATCGCTCGCGCCCGCGGCGTCGTACGGCTCGCCTTCGGCAGTGGTGACTACCGTCGCGACACCGGCACCAGCGCCGACGAGCTGGCGATGGCCTACCCGCGCTCGCGCCTCGTGGTGGCCTCGCGGATCGGCGGACTGCCGGGCCCCGTCGACGGCCCGACGGTGAGCAGCAGCCACCCGGTGCTGCGCGAGCAGGCCGGAGTCACCGTCTCGCTCGGCCTCACCGGCAAGCTCTGCCTGGACAAGGAGCAGCTCCCGGTGATCAACGAGGTGATCAGCCCGGCACCGTCCGACGTTGCCTGGGCCCGTGACTTCCTCGCCGACTTCGACGCTCGTGGTCAGGTCATCCGCGACGGCAGCGACCTGCCCCGGCTCGGCCGCGCCCGCAAGATCAAGCGGCTCGCCGAGGTCTTCGGCGTCTCGGCGCTGTCCTAAGTCCCACTCGCCTCACGGCGTCAGGCCGCCGCGACATGGCGGCCTGGCGCCCTGAGCACGACGCGCGCACGCCGTACGCGCGCTCGCTCAGTCGCTCGGCAGCAGGCCGAGCGCGTCGAGCAGGGCGACCTCGTCCCAGTACTGCCGCAGCGCCGAGATCCGGTCGCCGTCGAACTCCAGCGCCGTTGCCCCCTCGAGCCGCACCGGCTTCCCGACCGGCTCGACCAGCATGGTCCGCTCGGTGCCATCGTCCACGCTCAGACCGCCGATGAACTGAGCGGTCACGACCCACTCCGCCCAGCCGCGGTCGCCGTCGATGCCGAGGGTGCCGATGTCCACGCCGAGGTCGGTCATCATCGTGTCCCGTAGCGCAAGCTCGGCGGCGAGCTCGGCGCGGCCGGCGACGAAGAGCGCCGGAGTGGTGAAGGTGACGTCCTCGGTGAAGACGGATTCGAGGTCGGCCGGATCCGCGCCTGCCGTCATCGCCAGGGCACGTCGCACCAGGTCGGCGCGGGGGTCTTGATCTGTCACGATCGGTCCTTCCATTGTGCAGCGGGGTCTAGAGGCCGAGCAGCTTGGCCTTGGCGGCCGCGAACTCGGTGTCGGAGAGCTCGCCCGCGCTGTGCAGCTGGCTGAGCCTCTCCAGGCGTTCGAGCGTCGGGTCGCCGGCGGTCGGGGGCGATGCCGCCGCCGGCGGTGGCTGGGTGGCGGCGTACGCCGCTGCGGCCTGGTCGTTGTACGCGTTCTGCTCCGCACGCTGCCGGCCCATGTGATAGGCGACGCCAGCCGTGGTCGCTCCGGCGGCCAGCCGTAGCAGTGGCCTCCTCGGCCGGAAGAGCAGTCCCATGGTTCGTCCTCTCGCTCGCTCGGCTCGATCATCGACCGGGCGCCGGGCGACCCGGGTCACCCGGAGCGGGTGACGCCGACGTCGGTGCACAGGTCGGTGCACAGGTCGGTGGCTCTGGTGGCGATACTTCTGCGGTGAGCCTGCTGCCTGACACCGCGAGGCAGGCGTGATCGACCGCCACCGGGACGATGCTGCCGCGCCGTCACGCCGCACGGTGGTCGCAGCGGTGCTGCTGCGAGCACTGGGGTTCGCGCTGATCGCGTTCGTGCTCGGCGCGGGCGTCCTGGGGCGGGACTGGTATGCGACCCGCCACCGTCCGGTCGAGCACGCCGTGGTCGTGGCGGTGGTCCCGACCGACGGGACGGGGCGTTGCGGCAAGCACGACCTCGAGCAGCGGGAATCGGTCACCCGGCGTTCCTCCGACCCGCCGGCCGGTCTGCCGGCAGTCTTCACCGACGTCGAGGCCTGCGACGTACCGACGATCGACGAGCGCCAGACGCTGGTGCGGGTACTGCGCGGAGATCAGAACCCGAGGGTCTACGTCGATCCCGAGCGGTCGGTGCGCGGCGTGCTCGGCTTGAGTCTCGTGATCTCCGGCCTGACCTTTGTCGTAGGGATCGCGATGGGCATCGCCCTGGAGCTGTGGTGGTTCCGATCACGGAGACATCGCATCGGGCGGCCGAGGGCGCTCGCTGATGAGAGTTAGCCGCGCGCCGTTGGGCCACACTGTGCGGGTGAACGAATCACTCGCTGCCGAGGTCGAGAACTGCCGCTTCACGCCCGTACGGCTCCGGGAGGGCTATGACACGGGTGAGGTGGACGACTTCCTCGACGATCTGTGTAGGCGCCTGCGTGCCGGTGAACCGGTTGCCGCGTTGGTCGCCGGGGCGCGGTTCACGCCCGTCCGGATGCGCGAGGGCTACGACATGGGCGAGGTCGACCGGCTCCTGGAGCGCGTCGTTGCGGACGCAGCCGATGCGACCTCGGCGACAACCTCGGCGGCGAGCCCGACGGTCGTCGACCCGACGGCACCGGCGGCCGCGCCTGCTGCCATGCCACAGGAGTGGACCAACCCGGTCAGCGAAGTGACCTCGCCGTTGGCTCGGCTGTTCCGGCGTCGCCGCGACTGATCGACGCACCGTCGGCCGGCGCTCAGCCGATCAGTCCTCGTCGCCGACCCGGAGCTGGTCGCACAGCGCCCACAGGATGAGGGCGTCGAACCCCAGCAGGATCACCGCTCCGGCCGGGTTGTGCGGTAGGAAGAGGAAGCTGCTCACCGCACTCACGATCGCCACGCCGATGCCGCCGACCATGCCCCAACGCCGTCCGATGATGATGCCGATCGAGACCACCATCGCGACCAGGCCGACCACCATGTGCACCCAGCCCCACGCGGTGACGCTGATGTCGAAGACCCGGCCGCCGGAGGCGTAGACCTTGTCGTTGGCCACCGCGGCGATGCCCTGCAGGAACTGCATCAGGCCCACGCCACCGAGCAGTACGCCGGCGAAGAGGACCGCGGAGCCCACGAACAGGCTCTGCGTGGGATCGGCGTACCGGCGATGCACGGATGGTGTGCTCACACCGTCAGGCTAGGTCGCGGGGTGCGCCGAGGGGTCACCCGAAACGGGCGGCGCGCCTCTTAGGGTGGCGTCATGGCGTACTGGTTCAAGCGCCGCCGCTACGGCTGGGGGTTCACGCCCTGCCGGTGGCAGGGCCCAGCCCTGCCGGTGGCAGGGCTGGGCGCTCACGGCGGCGTTCCTCGTGCTGGTCGTCGTGCCCGCCCTGGTCCTGCCGAGTGCCGGTGGTGCCGGCCTCACCGTCGCGTACGTCGCCTACGTCGTGGTCGTGGTGCTGCTCTTCATCGCGATCGCCGTCGCCACGGGCCCGAGGCCGCGCTGGCGCTGGGGCACGTCGCCGGGCGACGACCCGCACGAGGACTTCTGAGCGGAGCCGCCGCGAGGCCTGCCCGCTGCGATCGCGACGACCGGCCGCCGTTAGGCTCCCGCGCATGGCACGACCGATCACCATCCTCGTCGAGGGCGACTCCGACAAGGCCGCCGTGGAGACCCTCGCCCCGCGCTACGGCATCGACCTCGGCGACGAGACCATCGAGGTGGTGAGCATGGGCGGCGCCGGCAACGCCGGCCGGTTCATCGCGGAGAAGGCGGGGGCCGGCCGCCGCGTCGGTGGTCTCTACGACGAGGCCGAGGAGCGTTTCTTCGCCCGTGCCCTCAATCGCCAGGAGGGCGAGGACCTGAGCCGGCAGGGGTTCTTCGCCTGCCGCCGTGACCTGGAGGAGGAGCTGGTCCGGGCGCTCGGCGTCGCGGCGGTGACCGAGCTGCTCGAGGGCAAGGGCGACCTGTCGGGCTTCCGCGCCTTCCAGAACCAGGACGCGCACCGGGCTGACGAGGCGGCCGAGCAGCTGCGGCGCTTCATCGGCGCCAACGGCGGGCGCAAACGGACCTACGCCGCCGCGATGGCCGACGTCGTACCGCTGGAGGCGATCCCCGAGCCGCTGGAGGGCCTGCTGAGCTGGATCTGGAGCGCATGAGCGCCGCTGGCGAGACGGGCGACATCGTCACCATCCACACCGATGGCGGCTGCCGGCCGAACCCCGGGCCGGGTGGCTGGGGCGCCGTGCTCCGGTTCGGGACGCACGTCCGCGAGCTGTACGGCGCCGAGCCCGACTCGACCACCAACAACCGGATGGAGCTGACCGCGCCGATCATGGCGCTGGAGACGCTCAACCGGCCGTGCGAGGTGCACGTCTTCACCGACAGCACCTACGTGCGCAGTGGCATCACCTCGTGGCTGGCGGGATGGAAGCGCAACGGCTGGAAGACCTCCACCAAGCAGCCGGTGAAGAACGCCGACCTGTGGCAGCGGCTGGAGACGGCGTGCGAACGGCACCAGGTGGAGTGGTTCTGGGTGAAGGGGCATGCCGGCGTGGCCGACAACGAGCTCGCCGACCAGCTCGCCACCCGCGGGGTCGAGGAGGCCTCGGCCCGCTCATGACCGCGCTGCGTCAGGCACGTCCCGAGGAGGCGGCGCTGATCTCCGACCTGGCGCTGCGCTCCAAGGCCCACTGGGGGTACGACGCCGCCTTCCTCGAGGCCTGCCGCGCCGAGCTGACCTGGACCGCCGAGCAGTGCGGGAGCGGCGACGTGGTGCTCGCCGAGCGGGACGGACTGGTGGTCGGCTTCTACGCGCTCGGCGTCGGCGCGGCCCCGGACCGAGGCGAGCTGGACGCCTGCTTCGTGGAGCCGGCGGTGATCGGGAGCGGCGTCGGCGGCGTACTCCTGCGGGGTGCGCTCGCCGAGGCGCGGCGCCGGGCCTGGCGCCTGCTCGCGCTCGACGCGGACCCTGGCGCGGCGGGCTTCTACCTGCGCCATGGAGCCCGCCGGGTGGGCGAGGTGCCGAGCGGCTCGGTGCCGGGTCGGATGCTGCCGCGCCTGGAGTTCGTGCTCAGCGGCTCCGCGGACGCGTGAGGGTGAAGGTCTCGAACGGCGTCAGCGTCCCGTAGGGGCCGCCGACCTCGTAGTAGGTCACCGCGATCGTCGTGTGCCCGCCCGGCCGGCCCGGGTCGACGTCGAACGAGGCGAACCCGTAGGAGTGCGCCACGTCGCGGGTGCCGGCCCACGGAGCATCCTCGGTGACGTACGTCGGCGTGCCGTGCGTGACGGTGCCGGGCGCGGCACTGGGGCGGTCGGAGACCGAGACGATCACGCGGCACTGCGGCGGGTCGAACAGCAGCTGGTTGGACGGCGCCGACGTGCCGCCACCGCCGATGATCATGTGCACGGTGCCCTGGGTGGTGTCGACGACGTCGAGCTTCGACACGGTCGGGATCGGCGTGCGGGTCTGGTTCGGCTGCTGGCCGCGGATCGCCTTGGAGCGCTCGTAGTGGTGCTCGTGCCCGGCGACCACGAGGTCCACGCCGTAGGCGTCGAACAGTGGCAGCCACTCCTCCCGGATCCCGAGGTCGGCGCCGTTGAAGTTGTTGGCCGTCGAGATCGCCACCTGGTGCATGCACACGACGATCCAGTCGATGTCGCGATCGTTCCGCGCGGCGCGCAGGGTGCGCTCCAGCCAGGCCTTCTGCGCGCCGTGCGAGTAGCCGAGCACGCGGTTGTCGCCGCCGTCCTGGAGGCAGACGTCGTCGTTGGCGAGGAAGACGAAGCGCACCGCCCCGACGGTGATGGCGTACCAGAGCCCGGCCGTCTCGCCGGTCTGGCCGTCCTGACGCGGGAGATCGAAGTAGGTCTGGTAGGCCGTGTAACCGATCGCTCCATTGCCGAGCTCGTTCTCGTGGTTGCCCGGCGAGGGCTGCCACGCGCGGTGCCGCGCCGAACGGGTGTTGTTGTTCCAGAAGTCCGACCAGGTCCGGACCCGGTCGGTGGCCAGGTTGGCGTAGCAGAGGTCGCCGTTGAACAGGTGCAGCAGCGGCTCCACGCTCTCCACCCCGGCAGTGGTGTCGCCCGCGGCGGGGGAGCCGAGGTTGTCGTTGACGTAGGTCGTGCCGGACAACTTGCCGACCGTAGGCGTGCCCTGATCACCGAAGCTGGTGAAGCGGAAGGCCGCGCGGCCCCGGGGTGCGGTGCGGAAGGTCCCGAACTCGGGCTTCGCGCCGTCGTGGGTGGCCAGGTACATGTACGACGTGTCCGGCTTCAGCCCGCGCAGCCGGGCGTGGTGGGCGTGCACCACGGTGCCCGACTTCGCGTCGGTGTACGACGCCACCTCGGCACTCACCGCCCGCTCGAACTCGCCGCCGTCGCGGGCGATCAGCACCCGCGGGTTCCGCACTGTCTCAATCGCGTGCCAGGTCACGCTGACCTGGGTGGCGGCATCCGTGCCGAAGCCCACGTGCAGGCCGGCGACCGGCGGCACCGGCGTCGGTCGGGCGCCCGCGCGGCCGGTCGTGGCCGCGGTAGCGGCGCTCGCGGTGGCGGCACCGGTGGCACCGGTGGGAGAGGACGCCTTCGGCGTACCGGCGCTGGCCAGGCCGCCGCTGGCGACCACCGCTCCGGTGGCGCCGAGGGCGGCGAGAAGACTGCGGCGGGTGAGGTCGGAGCCCCGAGAAGTGTCGGACATGGTCCGAACCTGCCGCCCTGACCCAGGTGCTCGGGCCAACCCTGGTTGAACTCTGGTTGAAGGGTAGGTCCCGGGACCGGTCCTGCTGAGCCCGGAGTTCGTGCTCGATGCTCAGCCGTCCGTGCCAAGATCGGGGTCATGACGCAGGCCGAGACTCAACGAGCAGACATCATCGTCGTCGGTGCCGGACTGGCCGGCCTGGTGGCGGCGGCGGAGGCCGCCGACGCCGGTAGGTCGGTGCTGATCGTGGACCAGGAGCCGGAGCAGTCGCTCGGCGGGCAGGCGTTCTGGAGTCTGGGGGGACTGTTCCTGGTCGACAGCTCCGAGCAGCGCCGGATGGGGATCAAGGACTCCCTGGACCTGGCGACGCAGGACTGGATGGGCAGCGCCCAGTTCGACCGGGACGAGGACCTGTGGCCGCGGCGCTGGGCGGAGGCCTACCTCGACTTCGCGCACGGCGAGAAGCGCGCATGGCTGCACCAGATGGGCCACCGGTTCTTCCCGGTCGTGGGCTGGGCCGAGCGCGGCGACGGACGCGCCGACGGCCATGGCAACTCGGTGCCGCGCTTCCACATCACCTGGGGGACCGGGCCGGGTGTGGTGGCGCCCTTCGAGCGGCGGGTGCGCGAGCACGCCCAGGCCGGGCGGATCAGGTTCGCCTTCCGCCACCGGGTCGACGAGGTCATCGTCGAGGACGGTACGGCGACGGGCGTGCGCGGCCGGGTCCTGGAGGCCAGCTCGATCCAGCGGGGCCAGGCGTCCTCGCGGGTGGAGGTCGCCGACTTCGAGCTGCGCGCGCAGGCGATCATCGTGACCTCGGGCGGGATCGGAGGGAACCACGACTTGGTCCGCAAGAGCTGGCCGGAGCGACTCGGGACGCCGCCAGCGTCGATGGTCTCCGGCGTACCTGCCCATGTGGACGGGCGGATGGTCGGCATCACCGAAGCGACAGGTGCGCGGGTGATCAACCGCGACCGGATGTGGCACTACGTGGAGGGCATCCGCAACTGGGACCCGATCTGGGCGAACCACGGCATCCGGATCCTGCCGGGGCCCTCGTCGCTGTGGCTCGACGCGACCGGTCGTCGGCTGCCGGCGCCCAACTTCCCCGGCTTCGACACGCTCGGCACGCTCAAGGTGCTGCGCGAGAGCGGCTACGACTACTCCTGGTTCGTGCTGACCCAGAAGATCATCGAGAAGGAGTTCGCCCTCTCCGGCTCCGAGCAGAACCCGGACCTGACCGGGAAGTCGGTGCGCGGGGTCATCGACCGCGCCCGCAAGGGTCCCGGCCCGGTCGAGGCGTTCAAGCAGTACGGCGAGGACTTCGTGGTCGCCGACTCGCTCGGCGAGCTGGTCGCGGGGATGAACAAGCTCGCCGCCAACGACCCGTCGGGTCCGGCCATCGACGAGCGCGAGCTGCGCCGACTGATCGAGGCCCGCGACCGCCAGATCGAGAACCCCTTCGCCAAGGACGCGCAGATCACCGCGATGTACGCCGCGCGGCACTACCGCGGCGACAAGCTCTCCCGCGTGGCCAAGCCGCACCAGCTCCTCGACCCGGCCAACGGCCCGCTGATCGCGGTCAAGCTGCACATCCTCTCCCGCAAGACGCTCGGCGGCCTGGAGACCGACCTCTCCGGGAGGTGCCTGACCGCGGCCGGAACCCCGTTGCCGGGCCTCTATGCGGCAGGCGAGGTCAACGGCTTCGGCGGAGGCGGAATGATGGGCTACAACGCGCTCGAGGGGACGTTCCTCGGCGGCTGCCTGTTCAGCGGCCGCACTGCCGGCCGCGCCGCGGCCGCAGCGGTCTGAGCGTCTCGTACCGAAGGAGCTTGATGAGCACCGGAATCCGCGTCGCCGCCCTTGACGACATCGCCATCGGGGAGGGGCTCGCGATCTCCAGCGACCTCACCGGCACCGAGGACGACATCGCGCTGCTGCGCGATGACGACGGCACCGTCTACGCACTCAACGACACCTGCACCCACGCGGTCGCGTCGCTGTCGGACGGTTGGGTGGAGGACGGCGCCGTCGAGTGCCCCGTGCACGCCTCGCGGTTCTGCCTCAAGAACGGCAAGGTGATGGGTCTGCCGGCCACGGTCGACACCGTCGCCCACCGGGTCGAGGTGCGCGACGGAGAGGTCTACCTCTTCCCGGGGGAGCAGCCCGAGGAGTGACCGGCCGCCGAGCTTGTCGAGGCGCCTCGACAGGCTCGGGGCCTCGACAGGCTCGGTGCCTCGACAGGCTCGGTGCCTCGACAGGCTCGGTGCCTCGACGGGCTCGGCGACCGAGGCGGTCAGGCGTGCGAGCTGCTCGCGTTGAGGGCGACCACGCCGCCGACGATCGCCACCATGGCGACCACCTTGAGCAACGACATGTGCTCGCCGTAGGCGAGGTAGCCGATGACGGCGACCGCGACGGTGCCCAGGCCCGCCCAGGTGGCGTAGGTGACCCCGAGGGGCAGGGTCTTGACGACCACGGAGAGCAGCCAGGTGGCGGCGGCGTACCCGGCGACGACCAGCACGGACCAGCCGAAGTTGTGGAAGGAGTCGGTTCGCGGGATGGCGGCGGTGGCGCCGACCTCGAAGCCGATGGCCGTCATCAGTAGAACTACTGCGACGAACACGATTCTCACGACACTTTCTTGGTATTTGTATGAAGCGCTCGCTACATATTACCCCGCCAGCGTAGCACCTGCTACGGATTCCGCTACCATTTCGCCCATGTCACGACGAGAGGCGCTGCTGGACCAGGTCACCGACCACGTCCTCGCGCATGGACTCATCGGGCTGACGCTTCGCCCGGTCGCCGCTGCGATCGGGACCAGCGACCGGATGCTGCTTTACCACTTCCACAGCCGTGACGAGCTCGTCGCCGCCGTGGTCGCCCGGGCCTCCGACCGCGGCGTCGCCTCGGTGGACGCACTCCCGCCCGTGGACGGCGTCCGAGCCGGGGTCAACCGGCTGTGGCAGGCGTTCCTCGGCGCCCCGATGCACGGCTTCCTGGACGTCTACTGCCAGGCCGCCGCCAGCGGCCTGATCGGCCGGGAGCCCTACCTCTCGGTGGTGCGCGAGGCCAACGAGCGCTGGGCCGAGGCCCTGGAGCGGTACCTGGTGCGCTGCGGCGCACCCCTGGACCGGGTCACGCGGGTCGTCACGCTGGTGGACTCCTCGCTCTTCGGGTTCCACCTGGACCTGGCGACCGACAAGCCCGCCGAGCTGATCCGCGGTGTGGACGACCTCGCGGTCGCGGCCGCCGCGCTGGCAGCCGCCTCGTGAGTGTGCGGCAGCGGCTGGTCGACGTACCGACCGAGCGGATGCACCTGTGGCTGATGCTGGTGCTGACCTTCACCACCGGCATCAACGACGCGGTCGGCTACCTGGGCCTGGACAAGGTCTTCACCGGCAACATGACCGGCAACGTGGTCGTCCTCGGCATGGCCGTCGTCGGAGGTTCGGGACTGCCCATCGTGGGACCTGCCCTGGCCCTGGTCGGCTTCATGGTCGGCGCGGCGCTCGCCGGTCGGCTGCTGCGCAGCGGCACCCGGAGCTGGCACGGTCGGACGACAGCGGTCTTCGCCTCGGTCGCCCTGCTCATGCTCGTGCTGGGGACCACGCTCCTCCTGGTCGGCGACGACCCGTCGCGCCCGGTCGGTGTCACCGTCACCACCACGGCGGCGCTGGCGATGGGACTGCAGGCGGCGGCCGCACGGCTGATCGCGGTCAAGGACGTCACCACCGTCGTGGTGACCTCGACGATCACCGGCCTGGCGGCCGACCTCGGCAGCGGCAAGCACGACGGCGCCGCCCGACGGGCGGTGGCGGTGGTGGCGATCATCGCCGGAGCCGCCTCGGGCGCCGCGCTCCTCAAGTGGCACCTCGGTGCCGGCCTCCTGCTGGCCGGCATCGTGATCGCCCTGGCGACCTGGGTCGGGGACCTGCACGACCGCGCCCGACTGGCGACTGACGACGTCCCGATCCGAGCCTGAGGAAAGGCCGATTCGTCAGAGGGTGAGGGTGAAGGCCAGCAGCACGGCGACCATCACGACCGCCGCGGTCAGCAGCCAGCCGAGGGAGAAGTGGGGAAGCGGCTGGCGCAGCCGCATCGCCCGCTCGACCCGCGCCCAGCGCACGTAGGCGAGCACGGTGCAGACGGCACCGACGATCAGGAGCAGTACGACGACGAGACCGCGCAACCACGACGACGTTGGCAGCTGCAGCGAGTGCAGCGCGACGGCGCCCGCGAGCATGGCCAGTGCGGTCCGGACCCATGCAAGGAACGTGCGCTCGTTCGCGAGGCTGAACCGCGGGTCCGGCTCCTCGCCGACGTCGTAGACGAACGAGGGCTTGCGGGGTGGGTGGGTGGGCATGGGTCCATCATGTCGGTGCGGGCGGGTAGGTTGCCGCCGTGGGCGCCGAATTCGACCGTGACATCTCCGTGAACGCCATCGCGCATCCCTCGGGAGGTGAGGGCGCCTACTCCGCCGACCTCAGCGGCGGCTGGGTGGTCGGAGGGGGTGTCAACGGCGGCTATCTGCTGGCCACGATCGGCAACGCGATCCGCGAGACGGTGCCGGCCAAGCCGGACCCGTTCAGCATCAGTGCCTATTACCTCAGCGCCAGCGTGCCCGGGCCGGCGACGATCACGACCGCCATCAAGCGCGACGGCGGCTCGGTGGCGACGGTCGCTGCCGAGCTGACGCAGGACGGTGTCTCGCGGATCACCGCGCTGGCGACGTACGGCGACCTCTCCGCCCTGCCTGACCAGCACGAGACCACTGCGACGGCCCCCGATCTGCCGCCGCGCGAGGAGTGTGTGCCGAACGCGATGGCACCCGAGCGGATGCGCACGATCGCGCCGATGATGGAGCGCTTCGAGATGCTCTTCCACCCTGACCACATCGGTTGGGCGGTCGGCCAGCCGAGCGGCAGGGGCGTGATCAGCGCGTGGTTCCGGCTCAAGGACGGCCGCGAGCCCGATCCACTGAGCCTACTCACGATCGTCGATCTGCTGCCGCCGGTGACGTTCGATCTGGGACGACCGGGCTGGGCGCCGACGCTCGAGCTGACCGTGCACGTCCGTGCGATGCCGGCGCCAGGGTGGCTCCAGGTGCGACATGCCACCCGCAACGTCGCGGGTGGCATGTTCGAGGAGGACTGCGAGATCTGGGACTCGGCCGGTCGCCTCGTTGCGCAGTCGCGCCAGCTGGCGCGGCTGCCCCGAGGGTGAGTCACCCGCTCGGGAGAGGGCTCAACGCCCCGGTCGCAGCGCGAAGACCCACCGTCGGCCGGGAAACTCGGTCACGCCCCACAGCAGCCCGGTCGCGGGCGCGTAGCTGACGTCCTCGGGCCCGGGCGGCGCTGCGAACGGCCGGACCCGAAGCTCGCCGGCCCGGCCCTCCCACAGGTCGCCTGGGCGGCGGCGTCCGCGCGAGACCATCAGCTCGTAGCGGTCGCCGATCCGGGTGGCGCCCTGCATCGACGGCACGCCGACATCCACCGTGTGGGCAGTGGCGGCGCCGGCCTCACCGAGCAGCAGGGCCCCCGAGTCATCGAGCCGGAACCGGGCCAGGCGAGTCGGCTGCGCCGGTCCGCCGTACTCACCGGCCACCAGCTCCCCGGCGTCGGTGACGGAGAGGAACGAGTACCGCATGCCGTCGTCGGCGGCGTAGCGCAACCGCACCGGCCAGGTCAGACTGCCGTCGGGTCGTCGGCGGAGGTCGTCCAGGTGTGCGGCGTAGCAGCCCCGGCCTGTCGCCGCGACATAGAGCCACGGCCCACGCCAGGCCAGACCACCCGCGTGCACCGAGAGCGGGGCGAGCTCCCCGTCGCGGATCAGCGCGAGCGGCACGTGCGTGTAGCGCCGCGTGGCCAGGTCCAGGAACGTGATCCGTACGCCGTCGCCGCCCTTGGAGTACCAGCTCACCAGCAGCAGCCGCTCCGCCAGGTCGGTGCGATGGGCGTCGATCGACGAGGTGATCCCCTGCGGCCACCAGGTCGCATCGTGCCGGTCGAGGCGGTCCCACGTGTAGCCCCGGCGTACGCGCAGGCCGGGCGGGATCGCCCACCGGACCCGCCGCTCCGCGCCCGCCAGCACCTCGGCCACGCTCACCGGCGCGCCGGTCGCGGCGGGGGGTGGAGGTAGAGGCGTGGGCGTCAGGCGCGGCATCACGGGATCGACCGTAGGCGATCGGCCCGCAGGGCGAACGATTGTTCGGGGAGCGTGGGGTGTCCTGGCGCGGCGAACGATTGTTCGGGGAGCCTGGGGTGTCCCGGCGCGGCGAACGATTGTTCGGCCACCGCGGCGCCGAGGATCGCGCCTTCAGCAGCACAATGGCCCCATGCGAACGACGGTGGTGGCAGCGGCGATCCTGCGAGACGACCGGGTGCTGGCGTGCCGGCGTACGGCACCGCCGGAGACTGCCGGCCGCTGGGAGCTTCCCGGTGGGAAGGTCGAGGCAGGGGAGAGTGTCGAGGCCGCGCTGGCGCGCGAGATCGGTGAGGAGCTGGGCTGCCTGATCGAGGTCGGGGAGTGGTTGGCGCCGGTCGTGCCCATCGGTACGGCATCGACCGAGAACGGCTACGAGCTGCGCGTGGCGCTGTGTCGGGTGACCGCCGGGGAGGTGCGGCCGCGGGAGCACGACCAGATCCGCTGGCTCGCCCCCGACGAGCTCGACCAGGTCGACTGGCTGGAGCCCGATCGGCCGTTCCTCGAGCACGTACGCCGAGCCTGTCGGGGTGCCTCCACGGAGTCGGCCTACGTGCGCGCCGTCTTCTTCGACGAGGCCGACGCGCTGAGCGTTGAGCAGCAGCTGATCGGCGACGGCTGGTCAGCCGTCCGGTCGCGCGAGCGACTCCAGGGCGAGGACGACGACGAGGGCCACCCGTGGGTGGTGGAGACCGACGCGCCCGACTTCGTCGTCGAGCTGCTCGTGGACGAGTACGACGGCTGGTTCGACGTGGCCGATACGGCCCCGGACACCTCGGTCGCCCCCGAGCCACTGCCGGACGCCCCGAAGCGGATCAAGAGGCCCCTCTAAGATCGGGGGCGTGACCGAGTCTTCCCGCCAGCCTGCACAGCGTCTCCTCCTCGTCCACGCCCACCCCGACGACGAGTCGATCGGTCAGGGCGCCACCATGGCCAAGTACGTCGCGGAGGGTCGCGGCGTGACCCTTGTGACCTGCACCGCGGGCGAGATGGGGGAGATCCTGGTACCCGAGCTGGAACACCTGGCCGCGGACAAGGACGACCGGCTCGGAGAGCACCGCAAGACGGAGATCGAGGCCGCGATGGCGGCGCTCGCCAGCCCGGACGGACGCGGGATCGACCACCGCTGGCTGGGCGGCTTCGGCCGCTACCGGGACTCGGGCATGCAGTGGCACCCCGACGGCTACGCGATCCCGGCTGACCTACCGGAAAATGGGCAGAGTCATGACAACGCGTTCTGGCACGCCGACCTGACCGAGGCCGCGAACCACCTGATGCAGATCATCCGCGAGGTCCGGCCACAGGTCCTGGTCACCTACGACCAGTTCGGCAACTACGGCCACCCCGACCACATCCAGGCCCACCGGGTCGCGATGTACGCCGCGCAGCTCGCCGCGGTGCCGTCGTACCGCAAGGATCTGGGTGCCCCCTGGGGGATCAGCAAGATCTACTGGTCGGCGATCTCCGAGGAGCGGATGCGTGAGGGTCTGCGCACGATGAAGGAGGCCGGCGAGGAGATCGACTTCTTCGGCGGTGATCCGGACGGCGACCTGCCGATGACCACGCCCGATGCCGACATCGCCTGCGAGGTGGACGCGATCGCCTACGTGGAGCAGAAGCTGGACGCGTTGCGCGCCTACCCCACGCAGATCAGCGTGGACGGTCCGTTCTTCGCGCTGTCCAACAACGTCGGCGCGCAGGCGTGGGGCTTCGAGGCGTTCCGGATCGCTCAGGGGACGCTCGGCCCGCTCGACGAGAACGGTCACGAGACCGACCTGTTCGCCGGGCTGTGAGCCGGTGAGTCTGCCGGTGCGGCTGCTGGTGGCGGCCGTGCTGTTCGTCGGTGGTGCGCTGGTCGGCCTGGCGGCGGTGGCGGTGCACAGCTGGTGGTGGGGGTTGCTGCTGGCCGCCGTCGCGTCGATCGGATGCGTGCTGGCCCTCCCGGCCCGGTGGTGGGTGCAGGTGCCGTTCACGCTCGGCTGGTGGGTGCCGTTCGTGATCGCGATGTTCTCCCGCCGCGAGGGCGACTACGCGGTTGGCCGGCACCCGCTCGACTACGGGCTCGTGGTGCTCGGGCCGGTGCTGGAGCTGGTGGCGCTGGTCAAGCTGGTACTACGTAGCGCGCCGCGTGGTGCTCGCTGAAGCCCAGCCTCTCGTAGAGCGCGAGTGCCCCGATGTTGTCGGTCTCCACGTGCAGCCAGGCCGTGCGCGCACCCTGCTCCGCGCCCCACTCGACCAGCTCGGCCAGCACGGCCGTGGCCAGCCCCCGCCGTCGGTGCTCCGCGTCCACCGCCAGCCCGTGCAGCCCCAGCCAGTCGCCGTCCAGGACCGCAGAGCCGGCCGCGATCCGGGTCCCGTGCTCGTCCCGCAGCTCCGCGGTGGCGGATGAGCCCACCGCCTGGAGTGTCAACGGCTGCGCCTCACCCGTTCCCCGAGCCTCACCCGTTCCCCGAGCCTGTCGAGGGGCCAGCAGCCGGTGCAACCGAGCGAGCGGCGCGGCCTGGAACGACGCGTCACCGCGCCCCAGAGGTTGCCATCCCGCATCGAGGAACGACGCCTCGACCTCGGAGCCCTGCTCGACCTGGGCCATCGGCGCACGGTCGCGGGCGGAGTAGAACGCCAGCAGCCGCTCGACCGCGTCCGCGAAGGGCAGCCCGGGGGAGCCCATCGCCAGACAGGAGTTGGCCCGTTTGAGCAACCGCCCGATCGGTGCTGGGTCGGTGCGCAGGATCCACCCGCCGAGCTCGGCGGTCTCCATGCCCGGGACCACCCCCAGGCCGCGCGCCTCGGCATCACGTGCGGAGACGCGGGCCAGGTGCGAGGGTCGCGGCGGCACCGGCTTGCCGGAGACGATGTCGGCAAGGGCGATGTCGACCGGTGCGCGGTCCGCCGGGTCCCCGGTGTCGGGGCGCAGTGTCATCGACCCGTCGCCCCACGCCGTACAGACGCCGAGGAGGTCGGTGAAGGCGGGGCCGCCGGTGGGACCGGACCGGCCCCTGAGCAGACGCCTGATCACGACGCGTTGTCCCACCACATGTGGACCTAGCAGATGCTCGGGCACGCAGTGATACTAGGCTGTCTACGACCGCCCCCTGAAGCTCTCGTAGGAGGATCCAGATGACCTACGTCATCTCCCAGCCCTGTGTCGACGTCAAGGACCGGGCCTGTGTCGACGAGTGTCCTGTCGACTGCATCTACGAGGGCAAGCGGATGCTCTACATCCACCCCGACGAGTGCGTCGACTGCGGTGCGTGCGAGCCCGTCTGTCCGGTCGAGGCCATCTTCTACGAGGATGACGTGCCGGAGCAGTGGAAGGACTACTACGACGCGAACGTGAAGTTCTTCGACGACCTCGGATCCCCTGGCGGTGCCGCCAAGATGGGCGAGATCGACAAGGACGAGGCGTTCGTCGCCGCACTCGAGCCGCAGAACCAGGACCACTGATCCACGTTGGTTGAGGTGCGAGCGGAGCGAGCCTCGAGAACCATCTCGAGCAAGCTCCCCGACTACCCCTGGGACAAGCTGACCGCATACGCCGCGAAGGCGCGCCAGCACCCCGGTGGGATCGTCGACCTGTCGGTCGGCACGCCCGTCGACCCGACCCCGCAGGTGGTCCAGGACGCTCTCAAGGGGGCCTCGGACTCGTCGGGCTACCCGACCACGATCGGTACGCCGGCGGTGCGCCAGGCGGCGATCGACTGGCTCGAGCGCTGCCACGGCGTCACCGGACTGGGTCTCGACGGCGTGCTGCCGGTCGTCGGCTCCAAGGAGCTGATCGGCTCGATGGCGTTCCACCTCGGTGTCGGCGCCGGTGACCTGGTCGTCTACCCGGAGCTCGCGTACCCGACCTACGAGGTCGGTGCCGTGCTCGCCGGAGCCCGCGCGGTCGCGAGCGACTCGCTCACTGCCCTCGGTCCCGAGCGGCCGAAGATCATGTGGCTCAACAGCCCGAGCAACCCCAGTGGCCGGGTGCTCCCGGTCGAGCACCTGCGCAAGGTCGTGGACTGGTGCCGCGAGCGCGGCACCGTGCTGATCTCCGACGAGTGCTACATCGAGTGCAGCTGGGAGGGGGAGCAGCCGCTCTCGATCCTGCATCCCTCGGTGTGCGGCGACTCCCACGACGGCCTGCTGATCGTGCACTCGCTCTCCAAGCGCTCCAACCTGGCGGGTTACCGGTGCGCGTTCGTGGCCGGTGACGAGTCGCTGGTCGGCGAGCTGCTGGCGGTGCGCAAGAATCTCGGCCTGATGGTGCCGGGGCCGATCCAGGCCGCCATGGCGGCTGCGCTCTCCGACGACGCGCATGCCCGCGAGCAGCACGCCCGCTACGCCGCGCGCCGCACCAGGCTGCGCGAGGCGCTGATCCATGCCGGCTTCGCGATCGACCACTCGGAGGCCTCGCTCTACCTGTGGTCGACCCGCGGCGAGGACTGCTGGGCGACGGTGGACTGGCTCGCCGAGCGCGGCATCCTGGCGGCCCCCGGCGAGTTCTACGGCGTGGCCGGCCGCGAGCACGTCCGGATCGCCTTCACCGCGACCGACGAGCGTGTCGACGCCGCTGTGGAGCGCCTCACAGTCGGCTGAGCCTGGCGCGTCGGGCAAGGTCAGATTCAGGTCCGGGTCGTTATGGTCAAGGCCGTGACGACCAGGACCCCGCGTGGCCCGGGACGGCTCTCGTGGCACACTGCACGCCGCCGTTGGTGGCTGCTGCCCGTGCTCATCGCGCTGGTCCTGCTGCTGGTGAGCCCGCACGTCGGGCGTGCCGAGCCGACCGGGAACTATCGTCCACCGCTGCCCGCGGATGCGCTCGCCACCGGCTGCTACCCGTTGCCCTCGGGAATGACCATCGACTTCCCCTACCAGGTGCGCAGCGACGGCGACGTGGAGGGACCGGGCGGGCAGCATCGTCGGTTGGTGCTGCAGTACGACGAGATCGACCGGGCGACCGCGCAGCAGCGGATCACGGCCGCGCTGCGGCGTGCCGGCCTCCCGCCGGGCAACGCGAGCGTCACGTCCTATGCCCGCATCCCGTCCGACTCGATCGTGCGCGGCGAGATCGTGCTGTCCCTTCCGAGCGTGGCCCAGCACACCGACGTGCCCGACCCGGCGCAGTGCGCCAACCCGTTCTCCACCAAGCGGTTCCCGCCGGAGTGGCCGCCCTCCACGCGCTATGCCTGAGCCGCTCGTCGGTTCCCGGATGTGGCGCCGGCTCGATCTGCTGATCGGGGCGGCGCTGCTGGCGGGCGTACTCCTGCGGGCGCTGCTGTTCCACCAGGTCTCGCACACGCCGTTCTCCGGCGACGAGGTCGCCTACGTCGATGGTGGCAAGGCACTGTCCAACCTGCTGCGCGACCTGGCCGGGTTGCACGGTCCGGACACCGCCGAGTTGCGTCGCGACCTGATCGGCAGCGGCTGGTTCATGCCGGGCATGGCGCTGCTGCTGACTCCGCTCTACCTCGTGGATCCACACGCCTCGCTCGCGGTCGCTCGTGGCTGGCTCGGGCTGATCGCGTTGGTCGTCTACGTGCTGGTCGTGCTCGACGTACGCCGCGTGGTCGGACGCTGGTGGGCCCTCGGGCTGGCGCTGGTGCCGGGACTGGTGCCGATGTGGCTGCTCTTCGGCTACACCGCCTACGGCGATCTCCTCGCCGGCCTCGTCGCCACCCTGCTGATCACCCGGATGGTGGCGGTGCTGCGCCGGGCCAGTGACGGTGTGGTCCCGCGGCTGGCCGAGGGTGCGCTGATCGGCTTCCTGGCGATCGCGACCGTCTACCTGCGCTCCTCCTCGACCCCGCTGGTCTTCGGCATCGGACTGGTCGGGCTGATGGCGCTGCTGTGGTGCGGTCGCCGGGCGCTGCCTCCGTTGCTGCTGGCCGGCGGCCTCTTCGTGGCACTGCTGGTGCCCTGGTCGATCGCCGCGTCGGCGACGTTCGACACCCGGGTCATCACCACCACGTCGGTGCCGATGGCGATGGCCAACACCTTCGGCGACCGCACCAAGGTCTGCTACGGGATGTGCGACCCGGGCTCGACCATCTGGTTCTCGCCGGTGCGCTACGCCCGCGAGGTCGCGCGTGCGACCGGCACGAGCGAGGTCACGGTGCTGAGCCAGATGTCGGCGTACGCCCGCCAGGACGTGACGCCGCACTCCTATGCCCGTGACGTCATCGCCGATTGGCACAACTACCGTGACGATCCGACGGCGTTCCTGTTCAAGCTGCACCCGCCAGGTCAGAGGAGCAGCGCGACGGCCCGAGCGGTGGAGCACTGGACGCTGCGGGTCTTCGGCCCGACGGTCCGGCTGGCGGCGCTGGGCCTGCTGGTGATCACCCGGCGCTCGCGGCGCGCACAGCTGCTGAGCGTCCTGGTGAAGGTCGGCCTGCTCGGCCTGCTGCTGCAGCCCTTCGTGCATGTGGCCGGGGCGCGCTACTGGACCACTGCCGCGCCCCTGGCAGCGCTCTCCGGCATGCTCGCGGTCTGGGTGGTGCTCGGCTGGGTGGTCCGACGGGTCCGTGGTGAGCGCGGTCCGATCGAGCCGCCGTCGCGCCTGCTCACCCTCGCTCAGGGTGGCCTGGCCGCGATCGGGGTCGCCGCGGTGGTGACCATCCAGCTGCTGGCCTGAGGCCGGACGCGGTGGCCGAGATGCGAGAGCTCAGGCGAAGGCGACGGTGACCCGGTCGGCCGAACCGTTGCCGGTGCGCTTCCAGTCGCCGTCCTTGCCGGTCGACCAGGTCCAGCCAGCGTAGGACACCCGGAGGACGCCGAGCCGCTGCGCCTCCGCGACGATGTAGTGCGCGACCGCCCAACCTGCGGTCCTGGACGGTACGCCGATGGTCGCGACGTTCCCGCGCACCACCGGCTCGTCGGCCACACCGCTGAACAGGTTGCCGACCTCCTTGCGGAGCGCGGCCGGGTGGCCGGCACCGACGTCCGGGTCGTCGAAGCGGCAGGCGAACGCGTGCGGGGAGTACCCGGTCAGCGCGGAGGCCAGCGCTCGTGCGTCCGGCTCGTGCTTGGCGTACGCCGCAGGGAAGGCCGAGCGCTGCACCTTCTGAGCCGCCACCGTGATCTCGAGGTTCTGGTAGTTCGGGATCTTGGTCAGTGCGTCGTAGAACGCATTGGTCGCGTGCACCGGGTCCAGCACCTGCGAACGGGTGCCCCAGCCCTGGCTGGGCCGCTGCTGGAACAGGCCGAGCGAGTCCCGGTCGCCGCCCTCGAGGTTGTAGAGCTTGGACTCCTGCATCGCCGTGGCCAGCGCGATCGTCGCCGCCCGCGCCGGCAGGCCGCGCCGGACCGCCAGCGCGGTGATCAGCGCGGCGTTCTCCGCCTGCTCGGGGTCGAGGACGGCATCATGGCCGCCGACCGAGGCGGTGCAGTCCTCGGCTTGCGGGATCAACGAGTGCAGCCTCCCGGTCAGCGATCGCAGGCCGGCGAACGCCGCCACGCCGACGACTGCGACCACCACGAGAGTGATCGCGAGCTTCCGCATGCCGCTAGTTGGCGTGGAGCGCGGCATTGAGGGCGATGCCCTCGCCCTTCCACGGCACCGCCTCGACCGTGCCGGTGGTCGAGTTGCGGCGGAAGAGCACGTTGCTGGCGCCGGACAGCTCGCTGGCCTTGACCACGGTGCCGTCGGGCAGGGTGACTTTGGTGCCGAACGTGATGTAGGCGCCGGCCTCGACGACGCAGTCATCGCCGAGCGAGATGCCGATGCCGGAGTTGGCGCCCAGGAGGCAGCGCTCGCCGACCGAGATGACCTGCTTGCCGCCGCCGGACAGGGTGCCCATGATGGAGGCGCCGCCGCCGATGTCGGAGCCGTCGCCGACCACGACGCCGCCGGAGATGCGGCCCTCGACCATGGAGGTGCCGAGCGTGCCGGCGTTGAAGTTCACGAAGCCCTCGTGCATCACGGTGGTGCCCGCGGCGAGGTGAGCGCCGAGCCGGACGCGGTCGGCATCGGCGATGCGGACGCCGCTCGGGACGACGTAGTCGACCAGCCGCGGGAACTTGTCCACGCCGTACACGGTGACGTGCTGGCCGGCCGCCTTGAGCCGGGCGCGGGTGAGCTCGAAGCCCTCGACCGCGCACGGTCCGGCGCTGGTCCACACCACGTTGGTGAGGAGGGCGAAGACACCGTCCAGGTTCTGCCCGTGCGGCTGGACGAGGCGGTGGGAGAGCAGGTGCAGGCGCAGCCAGACGTCCTGGGTGCTGGCCGGGGCGGCGTCGAGGTCGATGCTGACCAGCTCGACCTTGCGGGTGACCTGGCGCAGCTCGTCGGCGCCCTCGAGCGTGGCGAGCTCGGCCGGCACGTTCGCGTCGGCCGGTTGGTCGCCGAGCGCCGGGCTCGGGAACCACGCGTCGAGCACGGTCGAGTCGGTGGCGTACGTCGTCAGGCCGAAGCCCCAGGCGGTCCTAGTCACGGGGCCGAAGCCTACCGGGGCCGCGGTGGGTGCGCGGGGCGGCGATCAGTCAGTGACGACTTCGATCGGGCAGCGGACACCCGGTGCCCGTGCGAGGCGGGCGTCCGAGGTGATCAACCGCGCGTCGAGCCGCTCAGCCAGCGCGACGTAGCTTGCGTCGTACGGAGACAGGTTGTCGCGCAGCTCCCAGATCCGGGAGAGCAGCGGGCGATGCGAGTGGCGGCGCAGACGCAAGGCGGCGTGATGGGCAAGAGCCGTTTCGGCCGCTGCGGGATCGAGATTGCCGCCGCGGAGGTTGCCGGCGACAGCCGACACCATCTCCAGGTCGTGCACCTCTGGCACCGCCAGCTGTTCGTCGCGGAACAGGCGACGTAGCCGGCGCGCCGTGAAGTCTTGATCCGCCAGAGCCTTGAGCATGGCGCTGGTGTCAACGACCAGCACGGTCGTCCTCGATCATCGTGCGGGTGGCGCTCAGCGAGATCGACGAACGAGCGGTGGCGTCGACCTGATCCATCAGCTCGTCCGTTGTCGGGTGCGAGGCCTGCTCGTCGAGCAGGCCCAGCAGGTACTGCTGGAGCGACTGGCCGGCTGCCGCCGCGCGCCGGCTCAGGACCGCGTGCGTCGTGTCCGGCACGTGCTTGATCTGGATCGTCGCCATGGGTTCAATCGTAGGTGTGGCGCCAATCTGGCGCCACGACTTATCCACAGAGTCAGGCGCTGTGTCGCCCGTCAATCGCCTCGCGCAGCAGATCCGCGTGGCCGTTGTGCCGGGCGTACTCCTCGACGAGGTGCACCAGCACGTCGCGCACGGTGGTGAGCTCACCGTGCCTGGTACGGCGAGGCTCGCCCAGGCCTGCCTCGCCGAGCCGCCCGATGCAGGCCTCGGCGTACCGGATCTGCTCGCGCCAGCGACCGAACGCCTCCTCGACGGACGCATGCGTCGGCGCGACCCGGTGGAAGCCGCCGGTGGGGTCGTCGTCATCGAGGCGGGGCTGGTCGAGCCGCTGGTCGATCACCATCTCGAACCAGTAGTGCTCCACCCGCGCCATGTGCCGCACCAGGCCGAGCAGGCTCATGTCGCTGGGCGGCACGCCCGGTCGGGCCAGCTGCTCGGGGGTGAGACCGACGCACCGGGCGGCGAGCACCTCGCGGTGGCCGGCCAGGTAGCCGGCATAGATCGCCAGCTCTCCGCCCGGGTGCGCCTCGAAGGCCCCGGTGAGCGTCACTCGCCGGTCCGCCCGTCGACGCACTCGCGCAGCAGGTCGGCGTGACCGCAGTGCCGGGCGTACTCCTCGATCAGGTGGACCAGGATGTCGCGCACGCTCGCCTCGGCACCGTCGCTGTTGTAGACGACCGTGCGACCCATGTCGCCGTCCGTCCGGGCGTCCAGCCACGCGTCCGCTCGCTCCACCTCGTGCCGCCAGGCCGCGAACGCCTCCTCGACGCACTCGGGGGTGCCGATCGCGCCGTTGAACTCGACGTCGTGGTCCTCGGAGGAGGTGAACGGCCTCGGCTCGTCGAGGTTGCCCTGCAGGGCGCGCTGGAACCACGTCTGCTCGACGTACGCCGCGTGCCGCACCAGCCCGAGCAGGCTCAGGGTGCTGGGAGGCACCGAGCGGCTGGCCAGCTGCTGGGGGGAGAGGTCCTGGCACTTCAGCTCCAAGGTGAGCCGGTAGTTGCGCAGGTAGTCGCGGTAGGTCGCGAGCTCTCCGACGGCGCCGCCGTCCTGGCGCGGGTCGTCTTCGGGAGCCACGAACATGCCGTCGAATGCCATGGGTCTCAGCCAACCGGTAGCCGCCGACCTGGGGCAAGCCCGTTTCGTGCGTGACACGATGGGCCGATGCCGAGCAAGCGCGCACCTCTGCCGACACCGACGATCACCCAGGCCGACGACGGCTCGTGGAGCCTCGAGGTGCCCGGCGTCGCAACCACCTCGGGGCACCCCGCACCGGAGTGGGCGCTGGCCAAGGCCGTCGAGGCCGTGCGTGGCGCTGCCACCGACATCGTGCGCGGATGGATCGCAGGGCGGCCGGTCACGCCCGTGCAGCAGGAGGTGGTCCTCCTCGTGACCCGTGGCGACTCCCAGGTATACGCCTGGCTCGAGGCCGGTCTCGCCGACGACCCCAAGCGGCGGTGAGCGCGAGATCTGGTTCGCCAGTCGTGCGCGCGACCCCGTACGCTAGGAGCCAAGGCGTCTGAGCCGTCATCAGCGGCGAGCCCCCGGAAGAACAGATCTCGACACGCCCGATCGCCGAGGTCCCAGTAGAACCGGGCGGGTCCGGCCCGTCACAGCCGAAGAACAAGGGGCATCTCGACAAGCACGATGCACGGACACCGAGCTCGGTGGACGTACGCCGAGCCTGTCGAGGCGCAACCGGGGTGGTACCGCGGCGAGAGTCGTCCCCGGGGTTTCGACAGGCGCAACCACCGAAATCCCAGGAGATGCCCGATGACCTATCCCAAGGTCACCACCGACCCGTCGCTCGACCCCTCCAAGGGCGGCGTCCCGGCGAGCCCCCGGTTCCCGGAGCTGGAGCAGCGCGTCCTGGCCTACTGGGCACAGGACGGCACCTTCCAGGCCAGCATCGACGCGCGGGACGCGGGTGCTGACGGCGGGAACGAGTTCGTCTTCTACGACGGGCCGCCGTTCGCCAACGGCCTGCCGCACTACGGCCACCTGCTGACCGGCTACGTCAAGGACATCGTCCCGCGCTACCAGACCATGCGCGGCAAGCGCGTGGAGCGCCGCTTCGGCTGGGACACCCACGGTCTGCCCGCCGAGCTCGAGGCGATGCGCCAGCTCGGCATCAAGACGACCGACGAGATCCACCAGATGGGGATCGACGTCTTCAACGCGGCCTGCCGAGAGTCGGTGATGAAGTACGCCGGCGAGTGGCGCGACTACGTCACCCGCCAGGCCCGTTGGGTCGACTTCGAGCACGACTACAAGACCCTCAACCCCGACTACATGGAGTCGGTGATCTGGGCGTTCAAGACGCTCTTCGACAAGGGCCTCATCTACGAGGGCTTCCGCGTCCTGCCCTATTGCTGGAACGACGAGACCCCGCTGTCCAACCACGAGCTGCGGATGGACGACGACGTCTACCAGCAGCGCCAGGACCCGGCCGTGACGGTCGGGTACACGGTGACATCGGCTGGGACCACCGACGGCTACGACTTCTGCGGCGCGAAGCTGCTGATCTGGACCACCACCCCGTGGACCCTGCCGAGCAACCTGGCCGTGATGGTCGGCTCGGAGATCGACTACGTCGTCGTCGAGGCCCCCTCGTCGAGCTCGGGGAGTGTCGAGCGCTTCATCCTCGCCGAGGCCCGCGTGCCGGCATACCAGAAGGAGCTCTATCCCGACCTGGAGCCGGGAGCCGAGCCGCCGATCGTGTGGCGCGGCAAGGGTGCCGACCTGCTCGGCCTCACCTACACCCCGCCGTTCGGCTACTACCTCGGCCACGAGCGTGCGTTCCGCGTGGTCGCGGCCGACGACGCGGTGACCACCACGGACGGTACGGGCCTGGTGCACACGGCCGGTGCGTTCGGTGAGGTCGACAAGGAGGTCACCGACCGCGAGGGCATCGAGGCGGTGATGCCGGTGGGCAAGGACGGCAAGTTCACCGCGCCCGTCACCGACTACCTCGGCCTGCAGGTCTTCGAGGCCAACAAGCCGATCATCCAGGACCTGAAGAACGTCTCCGGCCCGGTCACCCCGGGCACCGTGCTGTTGCGCCAGGAGTCCTACGAGCACTCCTACCCGCACTGCTGGCGCTGCCGCCAGCCGCTGATCTACAAGGGCGTCAGCTCCTGGTTCGTCGAGGTGACCGCGTTCAAGGAGCGGATGCTCGAGCTCAACGAGCAGATCCGCTGGGTGCCCGACCACATCAAGCACGGCCAGTTCGGCAAGTGGCTGGAGAACGCCCGCGACTGGTCGATCACCCGCAACCGCTTCTGGGGCAGCCCCGTCCCGGTGTGGAAGAGCGACGACGAGGCCTATCCGCGGATCGACGTCTACGGCTCCTTCGAGGAGATCGAGCGCGACTTCGGGTCGCTGCCGCTCAACGCGGACGGCGAGCGCGACCTGCACCGTCCCTGGGTGGACGAGCTCACCCGGCCGAACCCGGACGACCCGCGTCCCGAGGGCGTCCGCAGCACGATGCGGCGCGTCGACGACGTACTCGACGTGTGGTTCGACTCCGGCTCGATGTCGTTCGCCCAGAACCACTATCCGTTCGAGAACCAGGAGTGGTTCGACGGCACGGCTGTGAAGAAGGGGCACTTCCCGGGGGACTTCATCGTCGAGTACATCGGCCAGACCCGCGGCTGGTTCTACACGCTGCACATCCTGGCCACCTCGCTCTTCGACAAGCCGGCGTTCTCCTCCTGCGTGAGCCACGGAATCGTGCTGGGCTCGGACGGCAACAAGATGTCCAAGAGCCTGCGCAACTACCCCGACGTCAGCGAGGTCTTCGACCGTGACGGCGCTGACGCGATGCGCTGGTTCCTGATGTCGAGCCCGATCCTGCGTGGCGGCAACCTGGTCGTCACCGAGCAGGGCATCCGCGACTCGGTGCGCCAGGTGATGATCCCGCTGTGGAACAGCTGGTACTTCTTCCAGCTCTACGCCAACGCCGCCCAGCTCGAGGCGTCGTGGTCGACCGAGTCGCAGGACCCGCTCGACCGCTACATCCTGGCCAAGACCCGGGCGTACGTCGCGGAGATGACCGAGGCGCTGGACCTCTACCACGTCGCCGACGCCTGCGAGGCCACCCAGCGCTTCCTCGACGTCCTGACGAACTGGTACATCCGACGTTCGCGGGAGAGGTTCTGGAACGAGGAGCAGGGCGCCTTCGACACGCTCTACACCGTGCTGGAGATCGTCTGCCGGGTCACCGCGCCGCTGCTGCCGCTGACCACCGAGGAGGTCTGGCGGGGTCTGACCGGCGGCCGCTCGGTGCACCTGACCGACTGGCCCTCGGCCGAGGACCTGCCCGCGGACGCCGGGCTTGTCGAGGCGATGGACGCCGTCCGCGACGTCTGCTCGGCCACCTCCGCACTGCGCAAGGCGCGCAAGCTGCGCAACCGGCTCCCGCTCGGTGGGCTCACCGTTGTCGGTGTCGACGCCCTGCCTGACCTCGGTGGCGGCTTCGAGGAGATCATCGCCGACGAGGTCAACGTCAAGGCGGTGCGGCTGCTGGCCGCCGAGGACGAGGAGGCCAAGGGGTACGGCGTGGAGCAGCGGCTCACCGTCAACGCCCGGGCGGCTGGTCCGCGGCTGGGCAAGAACGTGCAGCTGGCGATCAAGGGCTCGAAGTCGGGCGACTGGTCGGTGGCCCCGGACGGCACCGTCACGGCCGGCGGACTGGCCCTGGCCGAGGGGGAGTACTCCCTGGAGACGGTCGCCGGTGCCGCCTCCGACTCCCAGGCCGTCGGGATGCTCAGCAGCGGCTTCGTGGTGCTCGACACCCTGGTCACCCCGGAGCTGGCCGCCGAGGGTCTGGCGCGTGACCTGGTCCGCGCGGTGCAGCAGGCACGCAAGGACGCCGGCTTCAACGTCGAGGACCGGATCGAGCTGACCATCGCCGGTGGCGCAGCGGTGCAGGACGCCGCGCGCACGCACGAGACGCTGATCGCCCAGGAGACCCTGGCGACGTCGTACGCCGTGGTGGACTCCGCCGACGGCACCGAGGTCGCCGTCGGCGAGGGGGAGAAGGCGACCGTCGCGGTCGCGCTGGCCTGACCACGTCCGCCGAGCTTGTCGAGGCGCCTCGACAAGCTCGGCGGACGTTGCTCGGCGGGCGTTGCTCGGCGGACGCGCCTTCGTGCGTCAGCGGTGGCGGGCCTTGACGTGCACCTTGATGTTCTTGGTGTGGTGCAGCCCATCGACGTCGACGAACATCACGGTGTAGCCGTGCTTGCCCGGCGCCAGGTGGTCGGTGGGCAGCTTGACCTCCAGACGACCACCGGCGTGGGCATGGCCGTGCGCGACGACCTTGCCGCGGGCGTTGCGGACCACGATCCGTGAGCCCGCCTTCGCACCGGCGATCGTGAGCACGGCCCGACGGCCGACCGGGACGACATCGGTGACGTGCACCTTGCTGACGACGGCCGCCGGCTCGTACGGCTCCGTCGTCTTGGCGGCCGTCGCCTTGGAGCCCGACGCGGCACTCGACGTCGTCGCGTTCGCCGGGTCCTGGTGCGGCGTCTCCTGGCTGGCGCCGGGTCGCTTCGGCATGGCCAGCGCCGAGGCGGCGAGCTGGGCCTCGTAGTTGGCCTCACGGGTAGCAGGGTGGAACTCGGTGTCGTCGGGCGCGGCGAGTGCCGCGCTCTGGAACGCGCCTGCCAGGTCGTCGAAGGTCTCCCGGCGCCACGGTGTGATCGCGCCGAAGGTCACGGGCACCCGGCCGGTCAGCTGGCCGTCCAGGCCTTTGGTCGCGGGGGTCGCGTTGAGACCACCGGCAGCGGTGATCGCCTCGATGAGCCTCAGCGGCGAGGTGTGGTCGGCGACCTGGGAGTAGACGTGGCCGCCCACCGTCCACGGCGAGACGATGATGCAGGGCACGCGGAAGCCGGCACCGGCCGGCAGGCCGCCACCCGGCGTACCCCTCGGCGAGGGGATGACGACGTACTCCTCGGAGTGCAGCTTCGGATCCGGGACCGGCGGCGGCACGTGGTCGAAGAAGCCGTCATTCTCGTCGTAGTTGATGATGAAGACGGTCGAGTTCCACAGGTCTTCGTTGTGAGCCAGCGCCTCCAGCTTCGAGGCCAGGAAGTAGGCGCCGGCGGCGGGCGTGTTCGGCGGGTGCTCGTCCGAGGCGTAGGGACCGTCCGGGAAGAGCCAGGTCACGTCGGCCAGGGTGCCGTTGGCGCAGTCCTCCTCGAAGCCGTAATAGCCGACGCTGGCCTTGGTCGGGCTGGTGGGATCGCCCAGGCCGCCCTTGCCGTCACCGAAGAGCGTGCCGCTGCTGGTCACCGCCTGGTAGAGCTCCTGGGGGATCGCGTTGGTCGTGGCGCCCGCCACATAGTTGGCGAAGTTCGCCCACCAGCTGAAGTAGTTGTACGAACCGGAGCTGCTGTAGGTCTTCACCGTGTAGCCCGCTCCGTAGAGTGCCTCGGCGGCCGACTGCCACTTCAGCGCGTTCGGCTTCACCGTCTCCAGGATCGGACCGCCCTGAAGGCCCTGCGGGTCGTTGGTGCCCGACATCCAGATGGCACGGTTGGGGTAGGTGGGGCCCATCACCGAGCAGTGGTAGTTGTCGAGCAGGGTGAACTTCTCGGCCAGGGCCCAGTGGAACGGGATGTCCTCCTGCGTCATGTAGCCCATCGTGTAGGAGCCCTTGGTGTCCCCGTCCGAGGCCAGGTGGGTGTGCAGCCACCCGTCCATCGCGCCCTTGTTCCACGACGCATGCTGGTCGCGCCAGTCGTGCGAGAGCGACGGTACGGCGGCGGCCGCGGTGTTCTTCGTGTCCATGTGGAACGGCTCGAGGTAGCCGGCCGGGTTGGCCGGATCGGGCTGCTTGAACACGGAGTTGCCGTTCGGCAGCGTCATCGCTGTCGGGTCGTCGAAGCCCCGCACACCGGGGAAGGTGCCGAAGTAGTGGTCGAAGGAGCGGTTCTCCTGCATCACGTAGACCACGTGCTTGATCTGCGAGAGGTCGAAGGTGGCCGGCTCGGCGGCGGCGGCAGCCGCCGCGAGCCTGGTCGGCAGGAGGCCCGACATGCCGGCCGCGCCGGCGATCGCCGCGGCGCCGGCGATGACCGTGCGCCGCGAGACCTTGGCAGCTCCGAGCGAGGAGGTGGTGTTCTCAGTCATGGTTCGTCTTTCTCGTTCTTCTCGGAGGCGGTCAGCTGGCCGACCGGACGGCCCGCTCGTCGGCCTTGATGGCCTTCTTGAGCCGGGAGATCAGCTTGTTGAGGTGGGTGATCTTCTTGTGCGCCTTCGCCTTGGCCGCCCGTGAGGAGTGCTTGGACCGCAGGATCTTCTGCGCCTTCTTCTTGGCGACCTTGTGCTTGGCCAGGACGGCACGGTCGTGGGCGAGCTTGGCCTGCGCCTTCTGCAGGGCCGGGTTCGGCTTCACGACGGGGGGAGCGGGCGCCGGGATGCTCACCGGGTGCGAGTTCGCGCTCGTGGAGCCGAAGTCCTCCTTGAGTGCCGTCACCGAGACGGTGAGGGCGTGACGGGCATCGGCGGCGGTGACGGTGTACGTCGCCTTCGTCGCTCCGGCGATCGCCACCCCGGTGCGCAGCCACTGGTAGGCGAACGAGTCCGGTGTCGGGGTCCAGGTGCCGGGCGCCGCGGTCAAGGTCGAGCCCACGGCGGACTTGCCCGTGATGCTCGGCGCGGTCGTGGCCGTGACCGGCCCGTTGGTGGCCGCGGCACACGCCGTGGCGGCCTTGCCCGACCCGGTCACGGCGACCTGGTCGGCGGGCTCGATCGGCCCCGCGGCGTCGCCGGAGAAGGCCACGTGCAGCACATCGGCGATGGCACTGTTACGGGTGTCGGCGACGTAGAGGACACCCTTCTTCTGGTCGACTGCCACGGCGTACGGCGTGTTCAGCCGGGTGCTCGCGGGGAGGGTGGCAGTGGCGACCGGGCTGAGGCTCTCGGCGCCGGCGACGCCGCCCACGTTCACGAGCGTCGAGATCGTGCCATCGGGCGCGACCTCGCGGATCGCGTTGTTGAACGTGTCGGCGATGAACAGGTCGCCGCTGCCATCCAGCGCAACCCCCTGCGGGTCGTTGAGCTGGGCCGCGGTCGCCTGGCCGCCATCGCCGGAGTAGCCACCGAGGCAGTCGTTGCTCACCTGGCCGGCGGCGTAGTTGCCCGCCACCGTCGTGATCGCACCGCTCGACGCATCGACGCGACGGACGACGTTGTTCGCCGAGTCGGCGAGGTAGACGTTGTCCTTGGCGTCGACCGCTAGACCGGCGGGCAGGGCGAGCCTGGCGCTGGTGGCGGCGGCCCCGTCGCCGGTGTAGCCGGCCTTGCCCGTGCCGGCGATGACCTTGATCGCGCCGGCCGCGGTGACCTCGACGACGCGGTTGTCGTACGTGTCGGCGATGAAGACGTTGTCGTCACCGTCGACAGCCACGCCGTCCGGGTGCCAGAGGTTGACCGTGACAGGCGTGCTGGTCGAGGTGACTGCCGCACCCGCGCCACCGGCGAGACCGGTGCCCGCGAAGCGGTGGATCTTGCCGTCGGTGGTGATCTCGCGGATCACGTTGTCACCGCTGTCGGCGATGAAGATGTTGCCGGCCGCATCCTTCGCCGTACCGCCGGGCTGGTAGAGCTCGGCGGCGGTGGCCAGGCCCTCGTCGCCCAGATCGCCGTAGTTGGCGAGCGAGCCTGCCACGGTGCTCAGCGAGCCGCCGGTGAGGGACGCGAGCACGTTGTCGCCGGTGTTGGAGACGTAGACCGTGCCGTTGTCGGCCGAGACACCCGCCGGGCGGTAGAGACCGCCGGCCGGGGGCAACGGCAGGCCGGTGGTCACGTCGATGACCGGGGCGCCGCCTGAATCCTTGCCGTAGGGCACGCCCTGGAGGAGCGGGCCGGTGGTGTCGATCAGGCCCAGACCGTCGGTGTAGTCGTAGCCCTGGGGCGCCAGGAGCTCGACGTAGTTGCTCTCGCTGACGTCAAGCCCCGACGTGGCCGCGCTGAGCGTCAAGGAGCCGTTGGCCGCGACCGAGGTGCCGGTCGGGAACGTGTACGCCGAGCCGTTCTTGGTCTGGAGCACGTAGCCCGAGAGCTCCACGGCCGCAGCCGACCCGTTGTCGATCTCCACGGAAGTGCCGCTGACGTCCCCGAGGGTCAGCGCGCGGCTGAAGCCGAGCTGCTCGAGGTCGACCGTGCCGGGGCTGCTGAGGGCCGTCTTCAGGGCGTAGTTGATGTCGTCGCCGCCGCTGTGCAGCGAGTTGTACCAGACGGTCGCGACGGGGTTGCTGAGGTCGCTGGGCAGCTCGTAGTGCTCGGCGTAGTTGCCGTTGGTGGGCGTGCAGACCAAGGTCCCGTTGATGCCTGGTTTGGTCACGGTGCCGGCAGCGCAGGGCGTGTCGACCCAGGCCTGCGAGATCGTCGTCGCGCCCTGGTTGACCGAGATGTCGTAGCTGCGGTCGCCGCCCGAGTTGGCCATCGAGCCGAAGCCCTGCACCAGCACCACCGGCGTCGACGCGGGCAGGCCGTAGTTAGCGAGGAACTGCGCGGTCGTCTTGACGCCGAGGTAGTTGGTCTCGACCCACCAGAAGAGCTGAGTGCCGTGCGCCGGGATGACCGGGTCGGCGATGGGCGAGGTCGCCGTCGTGTCCGACGGATCGTGCAGCGTCATGACGGCGCCGCTCTTGGTGAGCGTCAGGCCGGATGCGGCGAAGTCGATCGCGTGGTCGGTGGTGTTGGTGATCTCGCTGTACTCGTAGTAGTCGGTCGAGTTGGTGTCGTAGTTGACCTCGGAGACCAGCAGGTCGTTCGGATTGACCGCCGGTGCGTCCGAGTTGTTGGCCTTGCCCTTGGTGGTGTGGCCCGAGACACCGAAGGTGCCGGTGCCGTCGGTGGTGCGCGCCCACGAGGTCGCGGCATACGACGTCCACGAGGTCGAGTCGAGGAGTGTGTCGTCGGTCTCGGTGAGGTAGAGGGTGTCCTTGGCGGCGAGATCGAAACCGGCGGCCTTGAGGGCGGAGCCGCTGATGACGGTGTACCCGTTGGCGTCGATGTTCTGGGCGGGCACCTGATCGGTGTCGCCCTCGCTGTCGACGAGGCGGACCGACGTGCCGGTGACACCGGTGCCGGTGTTGTAGAGCTCGATCCAGTCGTTGGCCGCCATGCCGGTGGCCTTGACCTCGTTGATCGTCAGACCGGCGAGCGGGTCACCCGAGGCGGGGGCGCTGAGATTGGGCAGCTCGACCAAGGTGAAGTCCCGGGAGGCCGAGTCCTTGGTCACGCTGCTGTCGGTGACGGTCACGTGCACGCTGTAGCGCCCGAGCGCATCGGTCGGCGTGCCGCTGATCAGGCCCGAGGTCTTGTCGATCGTCACCCCGGTAGGCAGGCCGGTGGCGCCGTACGCGTACGGCGCCCCGCCGCCGTGCGCCTGCACCTGGATGGCGGTGAGCGCCGTGCCTTGGTGCGCGATCGTGTCGGCGATCGGCTGAAGTCGCAGCTCCTTGCTCACCGTCAGGGTGAAGACGGTCGTGGTGGTGTCGCTCGCCATGTCGTCGCCGACGGTGACGGTGATCGGGTAGTCCTTCAGGTCGTCGGAGGGGCCCGGAGTGCCGCTGATGACGCCCGTGCTCTTGTCGATCGTGACCCCGGCCGGCAGGCCGTCGGCCGAGTAGGTCAGCGCGCCGAAGATCGCTTGCGCCTGCACCGTGATGGGGTTCATCGCCTCGCCGAGCGAGATCTCGGTGTTGCCGACGGGCGTGACCGCGACGCGGTCGATGCCCGTGACCGGCGTGAAGTCCGTGCTGTTCGCGTTCGCGTCGACGGGGTAGCCGTCGGCGAACTTTCGCATGATGACGCAGGTGTTGTTCGTGCCGGAGTCGACGCCGGTGACCTTGGACGAGCCGTTGCTCTCCGCCGCCGAGGGCTGGTTGGTGGAGGCGTTCATCCAGCCGACACCATCGACCTCACCTGCGGTCTTCGCGGCGGCCGAGGACAGGTCGCCGTTGATGGCGCTGGTGCCCTTGGTGGCGTCGAGCAGCTCGATCTGGCCACCGGTGTTGCAGCCGCCCATATTGCTGCTGGACTGGTTGCCGTTGGCGGGTGTTGCGACCGAGACGTCCAGGTCGGGGGTGAAGCCGGGGGAGTAGGCCCCATGGTCCACAGGCGTGTGGGCGTTGCCGTACCAGACGAGGAAGTAGTGGTGCGGCGCCACGGTCCCGTACAGCTTGACGAGGCTGCTGCAGGCGGTCGTGGAGCTGTAGGTGCGGTAGCACAGGTCGTAGTGGGGGGTGACCGTGGCGTTGGGCGTCGTCGTGGTGTCGATCGAGCCCAGCGAGATGGGGTTGTCGGTCGGGTTGTAGAGCTCGACCCAGTCGTTGGACCACCTGGCGGAGTCGGAGTTGGCGCCGAACACCGCCGCGATGACGAGGTGGTCGGTATCCAGGGCGGGATCCAGGTTGGCGGCACCCTCGGTGGCCTTGCTGGAGACGGTGAAGTCGCCGGTCCCGTCGGGGTAGCGCGCCCACGAGGTCGAGGGGTACGACGTCCACGACGTCTCGTCGAGCACGGTGTCGTCGCTCTCGGTGAGATCGAGGGTGTCCTGGGCGGTGAGATCGAGTCCGGCGGCGTCGAGGTCGGCGCCGCCGACGACGACGTACGCACCGGCGTCGATGCTCTGGGTCGGCAGCTGGTAGGAGTCACCGTCGCCATCGACCAGGCTCACCGAGGCGTCGGTGATGTCGGCGCCGGTGTTGTAGAGCTCCACCCAGTCGTCGGCCGGCGTACCGGTTGCCGTGACCTCGTTGATCTTGAGCCCGGCGAGCGGGTCGGTCGAGGAGGGCGCCGTCGATTTCGGCAGCTCGACCAGGGCGAAGTCGACCGAGGCCGACTTTGCAGGCGTGCCGCCGTCGGTCACGGTCACGTGCACGCCGTAGTGGCCGACCTTGTCCGTCGAAGTGCCGCTGATCTCACCGGAGCTCGGGTCGATGTCGACGCCTTCGGGCAAGCCGGTGGCCGTGAAGTTATAGTCCGGGGTGCCACCGTGCGTTGTCACCTCGATCGGCGTGAGGGCAGCACCCTTGTGGACGGAGGCGTCCGCGATCGAGTCGACCCGCAGCGCACTGCTGACGGTGAGCGTGAAGGTCGTGGACGCCGTCTCGGAGCCGGTCGGCCAGGTGTCGGTGACGACGATCGTGACGGGGTAGTCCTTGAGGTCGGCGGTCGCGCTCGGGGTGCCGCCGATGATGCCGGTGGTCGGGTCGATGGTGACGCCGTCCGGCAGACCGTCGGCCGCATAGCTCAGGGTGCCGACGCTCGTGCTGCCCTGCACCTGGATCGGCGTCATAGCCTCACCACGGCTGATCTCCGCGTCGCTCACCTTGGCCACCGTGACGTGGTCGCTGGCCTGTGAGTGGATCGTGAAGTCGGCGGTGGTGAGCGCGGAGAAGTCGCTGGCGTTGGTGTCCGTGTCCTGCGGGAGCCCGTTCACGAATGTGCGGGCCGCGACGTAGGAGTTGGACGTGCCCGCCGAGGCGCCGGTCACGACCGTGGAGCCGCCGGTCTCGGCGCTCCCCGGCTGGCTGATGACTGCCGGGGGACCCGCGGCGTACTTGGTCCAGGCGACGGCGTCGACGACGCCCGCAGCCTTCGCTGCCGCCGAGGAGAGATCGCCTGTGCCGGCGTAGGTCCCGTTGCTCGCCGCACTGAGCAGGAGGATCTGGCCGCCGGTGCTGTATCCGCCGAAGCCGGTGTTCGACTGGCCGGAGGGATCCGTTGAGGTGCCCGCGGTGTTGCCGGCGTCGAGCGCGAAGTTCAGGTCCGGGGTGACGCCCGCAGGCGGAGCGCCGCGGCTGGTGCCGGCGGCAGCGTTGTGGCCGTCCCAGATCAGGAAGTAGTGATGCGCCCGGACGGTGCCGTACAACTTCATCGAGCTGCAGCTGGTGCCGCTGATGCTGCGGTAGCACTGGTAGTAGCTCGGTGTCACCGTCGAACCGCTGACGGTTCCGAGGGAGATGTCCGCGTCGGTCGGGTTGTAGAGCTCGACCCAGTCGCTGTTGTAGGCACCACCGTCGCTGCCGTACACGGCAGCGATCACCAGGTGATCGGGTGCCGTCGGGTCAGCGGCGTGAGCACTGCTCGCGGTCACCGCCGTCACGGCCGTCATCGTCGCCGCGGTCGTCGCCGCCGCGGCCAGGACGGTGGCGATGCGCCGACCCATCCTCATCTTGAAACGCTGGTTCAGTGCCACCGATGGCCCTTCCGTCCGCGGGGTCCAGCCGCCGCGATGTGGGGGTGCCGCGAGGTTGGACGTTCACTAGCGAAGGGAACCTGTCAGCGCTTGGTAAACGCTCGACGTCGAGATACTGAACGCGGCTGGCCTCTTACCTTTCGCCAGCAAGGTATTTGGGTGTACGACGCCCCGTGGCTGAACGCAGCCGCAACGCTCACGCCGGGCTCGTTATCGTGAGTGGCTCCCCGGCCTGAGAGGCTGTCCTTCGTGAACGAGATGTCGATCCCCCTTCCGCTGCCGCTCGACGTGGTGTCCCTGACGATGGCGTTGGTCAACACCCCGTCGGTCAGTCACACCGAGGGTGAGCTCGCGGACTCCGTTGAAGCGACGCTCTCCCCGCTGGCGCATTTGGAGGTGGAGCGCTTCGGCAACACCGTCGTCGCGCGCACCGACCGGGGCCACGCCGAGCGGGTCGTGGTCGCCGGGCATCTCGACACCGTCCCGGAGAACGACAACGCCCTCGGCTACGTCGAGATGGGCAAGCTCTTCGGACTCGGCGCCTGCGACATGAAGGGCGGGCTCGCGGTGATGCTCAAGACGGCCGCGCTCGGCGCCTACAACCGCGACGTCACCTTCGTCTTCTACGACTGCGAGGAGGTGGCCAGCGAGCACAACGGCCTGCGCAAGCTCTCCGAGCAGCGGCCCGATCTCCTGCAGGCCGACCTAGCGATCCTGATGGAGCCGAGCAACGCGGGGGTCGAGGCCGGGTGCCAGGGCACCATCCGGGTCGAGGTCACCGTGCCGGGGGAGCGGGCGCACAGCGCGCGGTCCTGGGCGGGCGTCAACGCCATCCACAAGGCGGGCGACCTGCTGCGCCGGCTCGAGGCTCACGAGCCTCGGCAGCCGGTGATCGACGGCCTGACCTACCACGAGGGCCTCAACGCGGTCTTCGTCCGTGGCGGCGTGGCCGGAAACGTGATCCCCGACGAGTGCGTCGTGACGGTCAACTACCGGTTCGCCCCGGACCGATCGCAGGCCGAGGCGGAGGCCTTCCTGCGGGAGTTCTTCGCGCCGTACGACGTCGTCGTGACCGACAGCGCCCCCGGTGCCCTGCCCGGGCTGGACCGGCCGGCCGCGAAGGCGTTCCTGGAGGTGGTCGGCACCGAGCCCGGACCGAAGTTCGGTTGGACCGACGTGGCCCTGTTCAGCGCACTCGGCGTACCTGCGGTCAACTTCGGGCCCGGCGATCCTCAGCTCGCGCACACGCGTGACGAGTATGTTCCTACCGCAGAGTTGACGGAGTGTGAACACGTGTTGAAGGAGTGGCTGCGAGCATGACCGGCTTCAACGGCGCCCGTCCGGGCACGGGGAGGCATCCCGGCGCGCGCCCTGGCGGAGAGACCAATGACCAGCGTCTGCTCGACAACCGCGGGCTGTCGGAGTGGAACCACACCGACGTGTGGCGGGTGATGAAGATCCAGGCCGAGTTCGTGGAGGCGTTCAACGACCTCGCCGACCTCGGCCCCGCGATCAGCGTCTTCGGCAGTGCCCGCACCAAGCCGGACGACCCGACGTACGAGGCCGGGGTCAAGCTCGGCGCAGCACTGGCGCAGGCCGGGTTCTCGGTCATCACCGGCGGTGGACCCGGCGCGATGGAGGCGGTCAACAAGGGCGCAGCGGAGGTCGGCGGCACGAGCGTCGGCCTCGGCATCGAGCTGCCCTGGGAGGCCCGGCTCAACGACTACGTCAACCTGGGCATCGACTTCCGCTACTTCTTCGTCCGCAAGACGATGTTCATCAAGTACTCCCAGGGATACGTCGTGCTGCCCGGCGGTGTCGGCACCCTCGACGAGCTGTTCGAGGCGATGACCCTCGTGCAGACGCACAAGGTGACCCAGTTCCCGATCGTGCTGCTCGGCGTGCGGCACTGGGAGGGGCTGGTGGAGTGGATGCGCAACACCATGCTGCCCGAAGGACGCATCGCGCAGTCCGATCTGGACATGCTCACCCTGACCGATGACGTGGACGAGGCGGTCGAGCTGATGGTGAAGGCGAGGGACGCGTCATGATGTGGGTGTTCGCCATCCTGGTGGTGCTGGCCATCGGTTCGATCGCGGTGGTCGCCGCCGGCCGCGGCACGCCCCTCCAGGAGGAGTACGACGACCGCCCGGACGTGTTCGTGCCCGCCGAGGGGCCACTGGGCCCCGGTGAGCTGAAGGCCGTCCGCTTCTCGCTGGCCGTGCGTGGCTACCGGATGTCCGAGGTCGACGCCCTGCTCTCCCGGCTCGCGAAGCAGCTGGAGGAGGCGACCGGCAAGCCGGCGCCCCTGGCGCTGCCGGCGCCACACCACGGCACGCACGACACGGGCGACGCGGGCACCGCGGATGTGGTGCGCGACGGGTCGTCCGCCTCGGCCGGGGAAGCGGAGGACCCGGCCTGATGGCAGCGGTCGTGGTCTACGTCCTCACCGCTCTCGCCGCCCTGATCGTCCTGCTGACGCGACTGCGCTGGCGGCAGGACCGGGTTGCTGGCCGCGCCGCGGTGAGCAGCCGCTGGGCGTTCTGGCACACGGTCTGCGGCGCGCTCGGCTTCGTGATCTGGACCATCTTCCTGGTCGCGCCCGACGACACCCTGCTCGGTGGCGCGGGGATGGGCATCTTCGGGCTGGGCTTCTGGTGGCTGGTGGTCATCTTCGGCATGCTGATGCTCATCCGGTGGCTGCCCAGTCGCGGTCGCCACGCCGGCAGCAGCGGCAAGGACCGTTGGTCGGCCGGGCCGTGGCTCTCCCTCCTGGCCCATGGCGGCATGCTGGTCATCGCGATCGTGATGACGTGGGCCTACCTGATGCAGAAAGTCTGAGGAACGCTCGTGAACCTGCGACTCGGCGCAGCACTGACCACCCTGGTCACCGTCGGCGTGCTGACGGCGGCGACGTCGCCCTCGGCGTACGCCGGACGGGGGGCGGCCCCCACCGTGGCCGCACCCGCGGCCGTTCGGGCCGCCGTGGTGGACAGGGTGGTGATCGGCTACTCGGTCAAGCATCGCCCGATCGTCGCCTACCACCTCGGCGAGCAGGGCCCGGGCATCCCGACGATGATGATCGTCAGCACGATGCACGGCAACGAGCGCCAGATCCAGAAGATCCCGGAGGCGCTGCGTGACGGCAGGAAGATCCACGGCGTCGACCTGTGGGTCGTGCCTGTGATGAACCCGGACGGGTTGGCTGCCGACACCCGGCAGAACGCCCACGGCGTCGACCTCAACCGCAACTTCCCGACCCACTGGGTGCACACCACCGGCCACTACGGCTCCGGTCCCAAGGCCGCCAGCGAGCCCGAGACCCGGGCGATGATGAGCTTCCTGCTGAAGGTGAAGCCCGAGCGGCTGATCAGCTTCCACCAGCCGCTGCACGGCGTCGACGTCGACTCACGTCGGCCCGCGTTCTCGCACAAGGTGTCTCGCGCCCTGCACCTTCCGGTCTCGCACGTGAAGTGTGGCGGCGTGTGCGGCGGCACCATGACGCAGTGGTTCGAGGCGCATCTTCCGGGCACCGCGATCACCGTCGAGTACGGCGCCCACCCCGCCTCGCGCACCCTTCGCGTGCAGGCGCCGAAGGCGCTTTTGCGGCTCTTCGGTGGGCATCGCTGAACATGGCGCGTTGCGATAGGGGATAATGGTCCCCGCACTGAGAGCCAGACACCGGCTGTTTCCGATTTGAAATGGGGTGCCACGCATGGCGGCGATGAAGCCACGGACCGGCGACGGTCCGCTGGAGGTCACCAAGGAGGGCCGCGGCATCGTGATGCGCGTTCCGCTCGAGGGCGGGGGTCGACTCGTGGTCGAGCTCAACGCCGACGAGGCCGGAGCCCTTGGTGAGGCGCTCAAGGACGTCGTCGGCTGATCGTGGCCGTCTCGACGCTCCCGCCCCAGGTCACCCCGCCCCGCTTCGTCCTCGCCACCGGCGGTCCCGACGATCTCGATGCCGAGGTCGTCGCGTTGCCGGTCGCGGTCCCGCTGGTCGGGGCCGAGGCCGACTCTGCACTGGTGATCGGACCGGGAGCCGTGGCGCTCGACGAGCGCTACGACCTGCTCGGCATCCTGGAGAGCGAGCGGGCCACCGGCAAGGCCGGCGAGGTCGTGTCGGTGCCGCTGCCGGAGGGCCAGGGCACGCTCAAGCGAATCCTTCTGGTGGGGGTCGGCGCGCAACGGCGCGACGACTTCCGCCGGGCCGGAGCGGCGCTGGCGCGCGCCACCCGGGACGTCGCATCGGTGGCGACGTCGATCCCCGCGCTGGAGCCCGACTACGGGCTCGAGGCCTTCGTGGTCGGCGCGATCCTGGGGTCCTTCAACTTCAACTGGCGCTCGACCGGGCCGGAGTGGCACGCGGCCGGGACGATCACGTTGGCCGACCTCTCCCCGGGCCAGTACGCCGCAGCCCTCGCCCGGGCCGAGGTCCTCGGGCATGCCGGCTGGCGCGCACGGTTCCTGGCCACCGTGCCGTCCAACCTGAAGAACCCGGCATGGCTGGCCGGGCAGGCCCGCGAGGTCGCCGACGCGGCCGGCCTCAAGGTGCAGGTGTGGGACGAGGAGCAGCTCGCGGCCGACGGCTTCGGCGGCATCCTCGCCGTCGGCAAGGCCTCCGCGACGCCTCCCCGGTTGATCCGGCTCGACTACACGCCGCCGAGGGCCGGTCGCAAGACGCCCACCGTCGTACTGGTCGGCAAGGGGATCACCTTCGACACGGGCGGCCTCTCGATCAAGCCCGCCGAGGGCATGGTCACGATGAAGCGCGACATGACCGGTGGTGCCGTCGTGCTCTCGACGATGGCGGCGCTGGCCGACATCGGCTGCCCGATCAAGGTGGTGGGCCTGATCGCCGCGGCCGAGAACGCCATCTCCGGTGCGGCGCTGCGTCCCGGCGACGTGATCCGGCACTACGGCGGCCGCACCAGCGAGGTGACGAACACCGATGCCGAGGGTCGCCTCGTCCTGGCCGATGCGATGGCCTACGCGGTGGAGAAGATCAAGCCGGACGCTCTCGTCGACATCGCCACGCTGACCGGTGCGATGAAGGTGGCGCTCGGTCAGCACCTGGGCGGCTACTTCGCCAACCACGACGTGCTCGCCGGCATGCTCGCCGAGGCGGCCGAGGTCTCCGGCGAGCCGCTGTGGCGGATGCCGCTGGCGGCGGCCTACGAGGACAAGCTGGCCTCCACCGTCGCCGACGCCGACAACGCGGGCGGTGGGCCTGGTGCGATCACCGCGGCTCTGTTCCTGCAGCACTTCGCCGGCGGACTGCCGTGGGCGCACCTCGACGTCGCGTCGATCGGTGATGCTCCCGAGGAACGCTGGGAGTGGACCCAAGGTCCGACCGGCTTCGGCGCGAGACTGCTGCTGACCTGGCTGGGCCAACAGGACCCGCTGGCCGGCTTCTAACGGTCGAGAGGTCACTTTCCGCGGGTTGAGTGTCCACGTACGTGGACACTCAACCCGCGGAAAGTGACCTCTCGCGGTCAGATCCCATCCGGCCTAGGCCTCGGGGACCCACTCCTTCTTCGCCACCAGCAGGCCGTCGCCCACCGGCAGCAGCAGCGGCGTCAGCTCCTCGTGTGCGGCCACCTCGCGGACGAGGTCGCGGATCGAGACGGTCTCGGCGTCGCGCTGAGCCGGGTCGGCGACGCGGTCGTGCCACAGCGCGTTGTCGAAGGCCACCACGCCACCGGGCCGGAGCAGCCGCAGCGCCTCGGTGAGGTAGGCGGCGTACTCGGTCTTGTCGCCGTCGCAGAAGACGATGTCGTAGTGGCCGTCGGTCAGCCGGGGGAGTACGTCGAGGGCAGCGCCGGCGATCGTCCGCGCCCGCTGGGTGGGGACGCCGGCGTCGGTGAAGGTCTGCCGGGCGAGCCGCTGGTGCTCGGTCTCCACGTCGACGGTGGTGAGCACGCCGTCGGCCCGCATGCCGCGGAGCAGCCACAGCCCCGAGACGCCGGTGCCGGTGCCGATCTCGACGACCGCGCGGGCGTCGAGCACCGAGGCCAGGAAGCGCAGGGCGGCGCCGCTGCCGGGGCTGATCGGGGTCACCCCGACCTCCTCGGCGCGTGCGCGAGCAGCCGCCAGGATCTCGTCCTCGGCGACGTACTGCTCCGCGAAGGTCCAACTGGCGGCGGCGGGCGGCGGGAACTGCTGGCTTGCCATGAGGCAAACCTATCCCGATCGGCCTACCCTGGTCGGGAACGGCTGGCCGGGGAAGTTCGTTGGAATGTCACAGGAAGCCTTCAGACGCTTTGCTTACGGTGGAGGAGAAGGTCCCGGTCAGATGCAAGGAGCGACGAGATGAGCACGGAACAGCAGGCGCAGCCGACAGGCGTCCCGTCGTGGGACGAGGTCGTCGAGCTGCACTCCGACCGTGTCTACCGGCTCGCCTACCGCCTGACCGGCAACCGTCACGACGCCGAGGACCTCACCCAAGAGGTGTTCGTCCGGGTGTTCCGCTCGCTCGACAGCTACGTGCCCGGCACCTTCGAGGGCTGGCTGCACCGGATCACGACCAACCTGTTCCTGGACCAGGCGCGGCGCAAGCAGCGGATCCGCTTCGACGCGCTCTCCGATGAGCGTGCGCAGCGCCTGACCAGCGCCGCCCCGACGCCGGACGTCGCCTACACCGACCAGCGGTTCGACGACGACATCGAGCGCGCGCTCGCCACCCTGCCGCCGGACTTCCGGGCGGCCGTGGTGCTGTGTGACGTCGAGGGCCTCTCCTACGAGGAGATCGCTGACATCCTCGACGCGAAGCTCGGCACCGTCCGCTCCCGCATCCACCGCGGACGCGCCATGCTCCGCAATGCGCTCGCCCACCGCGCCCCGCGCGCCGGCCGGCTGCGCTACTCCGGTCCGAAGGTCCTCTGGGGCGGAGCCTCGTGATCGCGGGCTGGGGCGGAGGTCACCTCGGAGACCGCACCAGTGCGCTGCTCGATGGCCAGCTCTGCGTGGAGGACGAGGAGCGGGCCTGGGAGCACGTGCAGACGTGTCACATCTGCCGTGACCGGGTGGAGCGCGAGGGCTGGCTCAAGAACCGACTCGCCGGGCTGAGTCACGACCCCACCGCACGAGCAGTGCCGGACTCGCTCAAGGGCACCCTGCTCGGGGCTCCGGGAGATGTCTTCTTCGGCTTCCACGGAGAGTACATCGAATCGCGCTCCCACCGACGTACGGTCGGCCTGGCCGCGCTCGGCGGCAGCGCCGTTGGCGCTGCGGTGATGGGTGTGCTCGCCTTCGGTGCCGCGCCCGCATCGGCTCCGACCACGCCGCTTCCGGCTGCGTCGGTCAACTCTGTCGCGCCCGCCCCCATCGTGGCGACGCTGCGCCAGCCTGCCCCCTGAGCGGCCCTTGATCGGCCCTGATCGCCGCGACCGGGCGGTCGAGGGCGGGTCAGAGCTCGGCGCTGTCCGTCGCCTCGAGGAACGGGTGCTCGGCCACGAACGCCTTGGTGTCGACGTAGAGCTGCTGGATGTATTCCTCCAGCGCGCTCGCCTCGACCCGCCATTGGCCTCGGCCGCCGATCTTGATGGCGGGCAGGTCGCCGCGGCGCACGAGCGCATAGACCTGCGCCGAGGAGGTGTTCAGCGTCTCCGCCACGTCGGCAAGGGTCAGGAAGCGTGGGGTCCCTGGCATGCAGCAATGATCCCATCCCGACCTAGCCGTGCGGGGCACGGACGCGCGACCTGTGGATAACGAGATCGCAGGTTTACTGGAATTACCTAGAGGTCATGATCCGGATGTGACAAGCATTCTCGGGAGCTCGGCCGCGGCGACGGCATCCGTCGGCGGCGCCACCACCTCGCCTCCGTCCGCTGTGAGGGCGACCCGGCCGGGCTGGCGCGATCCGCGCCTGTGGATCGGCATCGCCATCATCGCGGCCTGCGTCGTCGTCGGCGTCCGCGTCCTCGGAGCGGCGGACGACACCGTCGCGGTCTGGTCGGTCAAGGCCGACGCCGGGGCCGGGGCGACGCTCAGCAGGGCCGACCTGGAGGTGCATCGGGTGCACTTCGCCGCAGCGTCCGACCTCGCCGGCTACTACCGGGCCGACGCGGAGATGCCCACCCAGGTCCTGCTCGCTCGCGCGGTCGGGCATGGAGAGCTGCTGCCCCGATCGGCCGTCTCCGTCGGAGCGGCGAGTGACACCGTCCAGGTCCCGCTCGCGGTCGATCCTGCCCAGGTTCCGCCGGCGGTGGCCAGCGGCTCGGTGATCGATGTGTACGTCGTCGGCGCGAGCGGTGTCGATGCCGCCGCCGGCCCGGATGCCGCGGCGGACAGCTCCCGTTCTGACGGGTCCGGTGCGGCGGCGAGCGGCCATGCCGGGCGCGACGTGGGTGGTGACGGGGGCAGTGACGCTGACGTCACCACCCCCGTGCTGAGCGCGGTGACGGTGGTCTCGGCGCCGCGACCCGACGACGCCTTCGGCAGCGGTCAGAGCAAGCGCCAGCTGATCCTGGCGATGCCGGAGAAGCGCGCCCAGGAGTTCTTCGGCCTTCTTGCCGGGCTCACCGACCCCACCATCACCGTCGTGCTCCGGCCGGCTGGATGAGGCAGCGATGACTCCGGTCCTGATCCTCGCCGCGGGCGCCGTCTGGGAGCCGGTGGCGCTCGGCATCCTGGAGCGCGCGCCCGGCCTGGTGGTGCTCCGTCGTTGCGTCGATGTCGACGACCTCGCCGCCGCCGCATCGGCTGGCCAAGCGGAGGCGGCGGTGGTGGCGATGGATGCGCCAGGCCTCGACGTGCGGATCGTCGACCTGCTGCGGCATCACGGTGTGCGGATCGTCGGCGTCCTTCCCGCTGCCAGCGGCGCCCAGGACGCAGCTCGTAGCGCTGCCGGTCGGGCCGGCATCGGCCGGGTGGTGGCCGAGGATGATCTGGCGACGCTGCCGGTGGTCGTCGTCGCCCCCGACCCGCCATCGCCCGGAATGATCGGGCCCGCCTCCATGCAGACCCCTGGTGCCGAGCCTTCGGGTGGGCTCGCCGCAGGCCTCGCCGCCGGACGGCTGATCGTGGTCTGGGGGCCGGCCGGCGCACCAGGCAGGAGCACCGTCGCGGCCGCGGTGGCGGCCGCCGTCGCGCATCGCTCGAGGCCGGTGCTGCTGGTGGACGCCGATCCGTACGGCGGAGCGATCGCCCCGCAACTCGGCATCCTCGACGAGGTCTCCGGCCTGCTGGCGGCGTCCCGCACCGGTCTGGGGCCCGCCGCCCGACTGCTCGGCTCCCACCTGGCGGTGCTGACCGGCCTGCCTCGGCCCGACCGCTGGACCGAGATCCGCGCCGGGGTGCTGACCGAGCTGCTGCGTCAGGCCCAGCAGGTCGGGGAGGTGGTGGTCGACACCGGGTTCAGCCTGGAGGAGCCCATCGACCCCACAGCGCGTGTCGGCCGCAACCAGCTCACCCTGGAGGCTCTGGAGGCCGCCGACGAGCTGCTCGTCGTCGGCTCCGCCGACCCGGTCGGGCTCGGCCGGCTCGCGCGCGGCCTGGTGGACCTGGGCGAGCGGCTGCCGGGAGCTGCGGTGCGGGTGGTGGTCAACCGGATGCGGCCCGGCCTAGGTTGGAACGAGAGCGACATCGCAGGCATGGTCACAGGCCTGGTCCGGCCCGTCGGGCTGCACTTCCTGCCCGAGGACCGCGTCGCCGTGGACAAGGCGCTGGTCCTCGGCCGCACGCTGACCGAGGCTGCTCCGGAGTCACCGCTGGCCAAGGCGATCGCCACCGTGGCCGGGCAGATGCTCCCCGACGTCGGCTCGACCGACACCGAGCCGGTCAGACGGAGAGCTACGCGGCGAAGAGCAGGTAGAGCCCGCCGACGGTGAACCCGATCATCGTGACGAGGAGTGGGATCTGCCCGGTGACCATGTGACGGCGCGGCAGCACCGCGACGGCGCGTCTGTGCGAGGAGATCACGCCGAGGATGTGGCCGATCACCACCGCGAGCACCTTCAGGTTGGCCAGGAGCGTCGGATGGTAGGCGAAGAAGTAGTTGACCTTGAGGTTCGCCGTACCGAACCAGTTGGCGCCGTTGCTGAACGGGTCGCTGACCTGCACCAGGGTCGCTTGGCCACCCTCCCACCAGTAGCTCATGTAGTGGGCCACCACGTAGCCGACCACGATCGGCACCAGCGACGGTGCCAGCAGGCCAGGCAGCTGGCGGCGATCCAGGTCGTCGCCGACGCCGGTGAGCATCGTCCCGATGCAGAAGAAGGCGCCCACAGCGAGCGGGAAGAGCACGAGCGCGATGTTGTCGGCGAGGTAGGCGTGCCGGGCCACGACGTTGTCGCCCTGGGTGAACTTCAGCCAGGGCACCGAGTCGCGGAAGGAGTCGAAGACGATCGTCCCGAACAGCACCGAGACCACCGCGACCAGACCGGCGCGCGGCATCAGGGTGTCGAGGTTGGCCAGCGGGCTGCGGACCTCCAGCCGGCCTTCAGCGTCACGTCCCCAGATCGAGAGCTTGGCGACGATCGAGGAGTAGACCTCGAACGGGTCCGCGTTCTCGTAGAACCGCCGTCCCCACAGCTGGCCACCGATCAGCATCGCCGCCAGGTAGAGCGCCATCCACAGCCGGACCGGGCCGAGGTAGGAGTTGTGCGGGTAGATCAGCTCCATCCAGGTGAAGGCGAGCACGCCGAGAACCGCCGGCCAGTAGCCGAACCGGGCCTCGTCGTAGTCGTAGAGGCCCTCGTCGTCGCGACGCAACCAGTTGATGCCGGCGTTGATCGTGCGGACCGGGCTGATCGCCTTCCAGACCGGACCGAAGAGCAGCGAGAGCGGCACCAGGCCGACCCACCACCAGATGTAGAAGATGCCGAAGACCGGATTGATCTCCAGGTCCTGGCCGAAGACCGACACCATCACGGTGTAGGCGAACAGCAGCATCCCGACCACGCGGAGCCCGACGCGCCAGCCGCGCGAGTCGACGATCGCACCGATCTGGGCGACGAGCCCGGCCGATCGCCCCGTACGTCGCGGCGCGGCGGGCGCCGGCGTGCCATCGGCAGCGGCCCCGGCAGCGACCTCGGCCGCCGCCGTTGTTCCGACGCCGACCCCGACGCCGACCCCGGCTGCCACGCCGGCCGGTTCGGGGGCGGTCACGCCGTCTCGGCGGCGTACGGTCCAGGCGAGAACCACGAAGCTGATCACCAGGGCCGCGACCGCGGCGATGATGGCCGTCTCGAGCGGTACCGGCAGGTCCTGACGACCGCCGATGCCGTGCGCGAGCGGCGTGACGTCACCGCTCACGGTCTACTGCACCTGGAGCTGGACGATGGTCTTGTCGAGCGCGTGCGACTCGACCTCGATCAGGCCGGGCTGCTCGAACGAGCCGACCTTGATCTCGGTGGTGCCGGCGCTGTAGGCGAGCTGCTTCTCCGGGGTCGAGTGCACGTGGATCTCGCCGGCCGCGTCGGACTTGACCCGGAAGTCGACCTCCTGGCCGACCCCGACCTTGACCCGCTCCCCGTTGGGCGTCACGGTCTCACCGCTGAACGTGATGTCGATGACAAGCGGCTTGCTGGACGTAGCGCCGGTACCGTTCGCATCGTTGGCGTTCGAGGAGCCGCAGCCGGCAAGCAGGCCGGTGGTGCCCAGGAGCACAACCGAGATCGCCATCAGTCGTCGCATGTCTGTCAGAATCCCATGCTGGCCAAAGAGCCGGCTGAGAGGGGGGTGGGTGATGGGTGACCGCCTGTCCGCACGCGATCTGGCCTTCCTGACCCGCGAGACCCTGACCACGCAGCACCATCTCGCCAGCATCGAGATCCTCGAGCCGGGGGAGAGCGGGTTCGACTACGACACCCTGCTCAACCTGGTGGCCGACCGGCTCTCCTTCGTTCCGCGCTACCGCCAGCGGGTGCAGCTCATCCCAGGTCGGCTGGCCAACCCGGTGTGGGTCGACGACGAACGCTTCGACATCGAGTACCACGTGCGCCGTTCCGCCGTACCTCGTCCGGGCTCCCTGGACCAGCTGCGCGACCTGGTGGGGCGGATCATCTCCCGCCCGCTCGACCGTGGTCGGCCGTTGTGGGAGATCTACTACGTCGAGGGGCTCGCCGAAGGCCGGGTCGCCCTGCTGACCAAGGTCCACCAGGCGCTGGTGGACGGCGTGCACACCGTCGACCTCAACCAGCTGCTGCTCGACGTCGGTCGTGACCCCAAGCCGCTCGCGGAGGACGCCTGGAACCCGCGCCGGGAGAGCAACGCCGCGCTGGTCATCGGTGCGGTCAGGGACTCCCTGACCGACGTCGACACGCTCTCCTCCACCGCACGCCGCACCGGCGGTTCGCTGCTGCGGGTCGCTGCCGACACCGCGGGCCGTGCCCTGGACGTCGTCGAGGCGATCACCGGCCGACGGCAGGATCGAGCCACCCCGCTGTCCGGGAGCCTCTCCCAGCAGCGGCTGATCGTGACGCTGGAGACCTCGCTGGGCGACTTTCGCAAGGTCCGTGACACCCACGGGGGCACCGTCAACGACGTCATCCTCGCCGTCGTCACCGGTGGCCTGCGCGGTTGGCTGATGACCAGGGCGGAGTCCCTGTCAGGGTTGCGGCAGGTGCGCGCGCTGGTGCCGATCAGTGTCAACGACGACCTGCTGGAGAACACCTCGCTCGGCGCGCCGGTCACCGCGCACTACGTCGACCTGCCGGTGGGGGAGCCCAGCGCAGTCGTCCGGCTGCACCAGGTCTCCTACTCGTTCGAGACGCACAAGCAGACCGGCCGCGCGATCCCGGCCGAGCACCTGACCGGGATCACCGGCTTCGCGCCGACGACGTTCCACGCGGTGGGTGCGCGGGTGGCGGCGGAGGCCGATCCGCACGGCTTCCAGGTCAGCGTGACCAACGTGCCCGGACCGCAGACGCCGCGCTACGCGGCCGGTGCCACCCTGCTCGCCAGCTATCCGGTCAACCCGCTGCTGCCGGGCCAGGCGCTGGCCATCGGCGTGACCTCCTACGACGGTCGGGTGTTCTTCGGGATCACCGCCGACCGCGATCTCGTCCCGGACGCCGACGTGTTCGGCCAATGCCTCCTCGAGGCACTCGACGAGCTGCTCGACACCGTCAACGGCGGCCGCCACCAGGTGCCGCGCGGCCGCAGGAAGAAGAGCGACTCATGACGCGCATCTATGTCCCCGCCACCGCCGCCTCGCTCGCCGCGTGGCACGCAGACGGGCTCATCCCCGCCACCGCGCTCGCCGAGGCGTTCGAGGCTCCCGACGACACCGAGGAGGGCGAGTACGCCGCCCTCATGTCGGCGGCCGACGCATCCGCGGACCTGCTGGACGGCCCGGGGCGCCGGTTCGTGGTGGTGGTCGAGTCGGCCTATGCGCCCGCCGACTGGGCCGACGTGGTCGCCGTACACGCCGACGTCGCCGACCGAGACCCCGACGCCGACTCGGAGGAGGACCTCGGTTGGTTCGCGACCCAGGAAGTCCCCGACCTGCTGCGTTGAGAGGTCACCTTTCGCGGGTCGAGTGTCCAGGTCGGGACACTCAACCCGCAGAACGTGACCTCTCGAGCCGTAGAAGGTGACCTCTCGAGCCGTAGAAGGTGACCTCTCGAGCCGTAGAAGGTGACCTCTCAACGGGCGAGATAGGCCTTGCCGACCACCTGCTCCTTGGTCAGCGCCTTGCGGATCATGTCAGCGATCAGCGCCTCGAGCTTGCCGCCGACCAGCGGCACCTTCACGGTGACCTGCAGGGTGAAGGTCTGCAGCGTCTGCGAGCCGCGGGCGTCGAGCGCGACCGAGCCCTTGACGACAGCGATCGGTACGCCGGCATCGATGTCGAGGGTGGCGGCGTTCGGGGTGGACCACGTCTCGTGCTGCTTGATCGAGATCGTGTGGCCGACGAACTTCTTCGCGAACGACGGGACGCCCGCGGTCTCCTGCGTGTAGGCGATGTCCACGGTGCCGGGAATGCCACTGATCGACACCGTCCGGGAGATGGCGTGCTGGGCGGCGCACACCTGCTCCCGGAAGGACTGGTCCGCGAGCATCGCGGTCACGGTCGCGAGCGGGGCGTCGTAGGTCATGTCGAACGTCACGGTGGTGCTCATGGCGTCATCATGCCTGCCCGGCTGGGTCGTGTCGGCCCCATGCGAGATACGTCTCGTGGCCGGGTCTAGTGTCGGGAGCGTGTCAAAGACGACGCAGCTCCTGGATGCCTATGTCCGCCACGTCGCCCGCGAGGATGTCGATGCGCGCAGTCCCGCTGATCTGCAGGGTGCGCTCGAGTCCCACCTGGATCTCGCTGCCGAGAGACCGCAAGGAACCGCCCGCGTGCGGGTGTGCACCCCCTCCGAGGACGGCCAGGGCTGGAGCGCCGCCGGCCGCACCGTCGTGGAGATGGTGGTCGACGACATGCCCTACCTGGTGGACTCAGTCACGATGGAGCTCAGCCGGCAGCGCCGCGACGTCCACCTCGTCATCCATCCGGTCTTCGACGTCGTCCGCGACGTGGCCGGTGCGCTGAAGGAGATCGAGCCGGTCACCGACGCGGCGACCGAGCCGGCCGAAGGAGCGGTCCGGGAGTCGTGGATGCACGTCGAGATCGACCGGGTCCCCGACGGCGAGGTCGACGAACTGGTCGCCGACCTGGAGCGGGTGCTGGAGGACGTGCGAGAGGCTGTCGAGGACACCGAGAAGATCCTTGAGCGGGTCACCACCACCGCCGCCGAGCTGCGCGGCAATGCTCCGGCCGGGATCTCGGCAAGCGAGGCCGAGGAGGCCGCGGCGCTGCTGGAGTGGCTGGCCGAGGGTCGCTTCACCTTCCTGGGTGCGCGCGACTACCGGCTCGAGGGCACGCCCGGCTCCCCGGAGTTCCTGCGCGGCGTCGCGGGCACCGGTCTGGGCATCCTGCGCAACGATCCCTCGCGGGAGGCGGAGGCGGGCCGGATGCCGGAGGCGGTCCGGGTCAAGGCGAGGGAGAAGACCGTTCTCGTGCTGGCCAAGGCCAACTCGCGCTCGACCGTCGGACACCCCGGCTATCTCGACCACGTCGGCGTCAAGACGTTCGATGAGGCCGGCGAGGTGGTCGGGGAGCGGCTCTTCCTCGGCATGTTCACCTCCACCGCCTACACCGAGCCGATCAGTCGGGTGCCGGTGCTGCGTCGCAAGGCCAAGGAGGTGCTGGCGCGCAGCGGCTTCACCCCGCAGAGTCACGTCGGTCAGAGCCTGTTCGACACGCTCGACACCTATCCGCACGACGAGCTGTTCTATGCCGGCATCGACGAGCTGGCGGCGCTGGCGGCCACCGGCCTGGCCGCGCGCGAGCGGCGCACCCTGCGGGTGGTCGCACGGCCTGACACCTACGGCCGCTACATCTCGGTCCTGGTCTGGCTGCCGCGCGATCGCTACACCACCGCGGTGCGGGAGCGCTTCGCGCGAATCCTGACCGAGCAGTACGACGCCGTCGACATCGAGTACTTCGTCCGGATCGGACAATCCACCACCGCGCGCGTGCAGTTCGTGGTGCACCTGAGCCACCCCGTGGAGGTCGACGTACCCGACCTCGAGCGCCGCCTCGCCGCGGCTGCGCGGAGCTGGCGCGACGACCTCGCCACGGCCATCAGCAACGGGTACGACGCAGGCCTGCGGCGCTGGTTGGACGCCTATCCGGCCGCCTACGAGGAGGACTTCGACGCCGCCACGGGAGCGGCCGACCTGGCGGTCCTCGACGGGCTCGGCGAGGACGGCATCGACCTGGGCGTCTACCGCCCGGAGCGGGCCGCGGACGACGAGGCACGGCTGAAGATCTACCGCGTCGGAGCGCCGCTCTCGCTCTCGCACGTGCTCCCGATGCTCACCTCGCTCGGCGTGGAGGTCACCGACGAACGCCCCTACGGGCTGCTCGGCACCGGGCAGCCGACGCACATCTACGACTTCGGCCTGCGCTACGCCGGCGACGGTGGGCTGGGCGAGGTGGCCGATCACGACCGGTTCCGCGCGGCGCTGCGGGCGATGTGGGATGGCGCCGGCGAGGTGGACTCCTTCAACACGCTGGTCCTGGCCGCCGGGCTCGACCACCGTGAGGTGATGGTGCTGCGCGCCTACGCCCGCTACCTGCAGCAGGGCGGCACGCCGTTCTCCCAGCGCACGATCGCCGGCGCGCTGCGGACGAACGTGACCATCACGCGGTTGCTGGTGGAGCTGTTCCGGGTGCGGTTCGACCCCGCGCTCGCCTCCGGAGCCGACGGTGAGCGGGGCCAGCGGCAGGAGGAGCTGACCGCACGGATCGAGGCGGCGCTCGACGACGTGGCCAGCCTCGACCAGGACCGGATCCTGCGCTCCTACCTCACGCACATCACCGCGACGCTGCGCACCAACTGGTTCGTGCCGGCGTCGGAGGAGCGGGCCGGCGCGGCGCTGAGCCTCAAGCTGGAGCCGACGCTGCTGCCGGACCTGCCGCTGCCGCGGCCGGAGTTCGAGATCTTCGTCTACTCGCCCTCGGTCGAGGGCGTGCACCTGCGCTTCGGCCCTGTGGCCCGCGGCGGCCTGCGTTGGTCGGACCGCACCGATGACTACCGCACCGAGATCCTCGGCCTGGTGAAGGCACAGATGGTGAAGAACACGGTCATCGTGCCGGTGGGTGCCAAGGGCGGCTTCGTCGCCAAGCGCGGAGACGGGCCGACGGCTTACCGCGCCTTCATCTCGGGTCTGCTCGACCTGACCGACAACCTGGTCGATGGCGCCGACGGCAACCAGGAGACCGTCTCGCCGCCGCACGTGGTCAGCCACGACGGCCCCGACTCCTACCTGGTGGTCGCCGCCGACAAGGGCACCGCGACCTTCTCCGACCTGGCCAACGAGGTCGCCGGCGAGTACGGCTTCTGGCTCGGCGACGCGTTTGCCTCCGGCGGGTCGGTGGGTTATGACCACAAGGCGATGGGCATCACCGCTCGCGGTGCATGGGTCTCGGTGCAGCGACACTTCCGTGAGCTCGGCGTGGACGTGCAGAGCGAGGACTTCACCGGCGTCGGCATCGGCGACATGTCCGGCGACGTCTTCGGTAACGGGATGCTGCTCTCGCCCCACCTGCGGCTGGTGGCCGCCTTCGACCACCGCGACATCTTCCTGGACCCGAGGCCCGACGCGGCTGGCTCGTTCGCCGAGCGCAAGCGGCTCTTCGGCCTACCCCGGTCGAGCTGGCAGGACTACGACCGGTCGTTGATCTCCCGCGGCGGCGGGGTCTTCTCCCGCACTCTCAAGGCGGTCCCGATCAGTCCCGAGGTGAGAGCTGCGCTCGGGCTGGGCGAGCGCGTGCGCACCCTCACGCCCGCAGAGCTGGTCAGCGCGATCCTGCGCGCCCCGGTCGACCTGCTGTGGAACGGCGGCATCGGCACCTACGTCAAGGCCAGCGACGAGCCGCACGCGGCCGCCGGCGACAAGGCCAACGACGCGGTCCGCGTCAACGGCTCGGAGGTCCGGGCGCGGGTGATCGGTGAGGGCGGGAACCTCGGACTCACCCAGGCCGGCCGGGTCGAGTACGCACAGCACGGCGGTGCCGGTGCTGCGGGCGGCCGGATCAACACCGACGCGATCGACAACTCCGCCGGCGTCGACACCTCCGACCACGAGGTCAACCTCAAGATCCTGCTCGACCGGCTGGTGCGCACCGGCGAGCTCGGCCGCGAGGAGCGCAACGAGGTGCTCGCCTCCATGACCGACGAGGTCGCCGCGCTCGTGCTGCGTGACAACGACCAGCAGAACCTCGCCCTGGCCAACGCCGCCGCCAACGGTGTCTCCCTCCTGCACGTGCAGGAGGAGTGGATGGCCGAGCTCGAGAGGCGCGGGGTGCTCAGCCGCGAGGTCGAGGGACTGCCGGCGGTCGGGGAGGTGCGGCACCGGCTCGACATCGGTGGCGCGCTGACCAGCCCCGAGGCTGCCGTGCTGATGAGCTGGACCAAGATCGAGCTCGCCCGTGAGCTGATCGACACGACGCTCCCCGACGAGGAGTACGTCGCCCCGCTGCTCGCGGCGTACTTCCCCTCGCTGGTGCAGGAGCGGTTCGCGGGGGCCATCGAGGAGCACCCGCTGCGCCGCGAGATCATCGTCACGCAGCTGGTCAACGAGCTGGTCAACGGCGCCGGTTCGACGTTCTGGCCGCGGCTGAGCGCCGAGACCGGTGCGACGGTCACCGAGCTGGTCCGCGCGAACCTGGTCGCCCGCGACCTGGTCGGCTGGACGGCCCTGCGCGAGCGGATCGCAGGACTCGACCACCAGGTCGACGCGGCCGTTCAGACCCGGATGCGGATCGACCTGCGCACCCTGGCCGAGCGGCTGACCCGCTGGCTGGTCGCTCACCGGATCACCGACGGCAGTGCTGCGGTCGCGCGTTATCAGCAGCCGTTCGGCGACATGCTGGCCGCGCTGCCAGCACTGCTCACCGGCATCGAGCAGGAGAGCTTCGTCGCTCGCCGCGACCGGCTCACCGAAGCCGGTGTGCCAGCGAAGCTGGCCGCGCAGGTCGCTGTCCTGGAGCCGGCCTCGATGCTGCTCGGCGTGGTCGAGGTGGCACTGGCAGGTGGCCACGACCCGGCCACGGTGATCCGCACGCACCTCGAGCTCGGCGAGCGACTGGGCCTGCCGAAGCTGTTGAGCTGCATCGTGGCGCTGCCGCGAGCCGACCGCTGGCAGTCGATGGCGCGGGCCTCGCTGCGCGAGGACCTGCACGCTGTGCACGCGGCGCTGACCGCGCAACAGCTCGACGGCACGCCCGAGGACTTCGAGGAGCGGCTGGGCCGGGCGACGGCGATGCTGTCCGAGATCGGGCTGGACGAGGGTGCGGATCTGGCCAGGCTGTCGGTGGCTGTGCGGGCGTTGCGGACGTTGTTGTAGCGGTCCGCGGTCCGCGGTCCTCGGTCCTCGGTCCTCGGGGTCTGCGGGTCTCGGGGCTGGGCGGGCTGGGGCGGGGCGGCTGGCGGCGAGGCGCCAGGGGCAGGCCTACCGCCGCGCGCGGCTCGTTCCTCGCCGGCGCGTCGTCCGGCAGCGCCCCTTCCGGCGCCCCGCCGTCAGCCACCCCGCCCGGTCCGCAGCGCCTCTTCCGGCGCCCCCGCCTCCTCCGCTACCGAATGACTGTTCATTCGGTAAGAGGGGCAGGTCTCAGGCGCTCTTCTTGGCGGCGGCCTTCTTGGCGTTGGTCTTCTTCGTCGCGGCCTTCTTGGTCGTGCTCTTCTTGGCGGCGGCCTTCTTCTTCGGCTTGGTGGCGGTCTCGCCGTCTGCCTCGTCGGGGACGTCCTCGCCACGGGCCTGCTTGGCCGCGGCGACGGAGCGCTGCAGGGCGGCGAGCAGGTCGACGACCTCTCCCGAGGTCGGGGTGGAGGTCTCGGTGCGGGTCACGTCTCCGCCCTCGACCTTCGTCTTGACCAACGCCTCGACGGCCTCGGCGTAGTCGTCCTCGAACTCGGCCGCGTCGAAGTCACCCGAGAGCGTCTCGACCAGCATGTGCGCCATCTTGACCTCGGCGTCCTTGACCTCGCCGACCTCGACGTTGAAGTCCGGCGTGCGGACCTCGTCGGGCCACATCATGGTCTGCAGCACGATCACGTCGCCGTTCTCCGTGGACCGGACCCGCAGCACCGCGACGGTGGTGCGCTGGCGCAGGGCGACCGTGACCACGGCCATCCGGTCGGCGTCGAGCAGCGCCTGGCGCAGCAGTGCATACGGCTTGGCGCCGCTCGCCTCGGGCTCGAGGTAGTAGGACTTCTCGAACAGCAGCGGGTCGATCTGCTCGCTGGGCACGAACTTCTCCACCGCGATCTCGCGCGAGGACGACGACGGCAGCTCGGCCATGTCGTCGTCGGTGAGGACGACCATCTCGCCGTCCTCGGTCTCATAGCCCTTGGCGATCTCGGAGTAGGGGACCTCCTCGCCGTCGACGCTGCAGATCCGCTGGTAGCGGATCCGGCCCCCGTCCTTGACGTGCACCTGTCGGAACGACACGTCGTGGGACTCGGTCGCGGCGTACAGCTTCACCGGCACGTTGACCAGGCCGAAGGAGACAGCGCCCTTCCAGATCGCTCGCATGCTCACCATCCTTCCTGGCCCGCCGCCGGATTGCCACACCGTGCAGGATGGGCCCTATGCGTCCGATGCTCGCCACCGCCGGTATCCCGCCAGGCATCGACGGAGTCCCGGCCGGTGAGGACTGGGTGCACGAGGTGAAGTGGGACGGCATCCGGCTGCTCGGTGAGTACGCCGCGGGCCGCCTTCGACTGACCACCCGCAACGAGAACGATGCCACCGCAGGATGGCCCGAGCTCGCGCACGACCCGGGTCGCGACCTCGTCGTCGACGGCGAGGTGATCGCGCTCAACGACCGCGGCCTGCCCGACTTCCGGGTGCTGGGGGAGCGGATGCACGTCCGCGATCCGCGCAAGGTGGCGCGGTTCGCCGCTGCCCGGCCGGCGACGTACATGGTCTTCGACATGCTCCGTCTGGACGGCGAAGACCTGACCGGCCTGTCGTGGACCGAGCGACGTGCCCGGCTGGAGGCGCTCTCGCAGGAGGGCGTGCTGGGCAGCTGGCAGGTTCCCGGCGTGTACGACGACGGGCGCCTGCTCCACGGCGCCACCCTCGCGCAGGGGCTGGAGGGCATCGTCAGCAAGCGGCGGACTGCGCGCTACGAGCCCGGGGTACGGAGCAGGGCATGGCTGAAGTTCCCGCACCGTTTCCGCGCCTCCTACGTCGTCGGTGGCTGGCGGCCGCAGGAGGGCACCGCGGACCGGCTCGCGGCGCTGCTGGTGGGCGAGCCGACGGCGCAGGGACTGCTCTACCGTGGGCGGGTGGGCAGTGGGATCACAGGACGGCACAGTGGGCAGCTGCGGGACCTGCTGACCGAACGGGGGAGCAGCCCGTTCACCGACGAGGTGCCCCGGGAGGACATCCGGGGGACCCGGTGGGTGGAGCCGCTGGTGGTGGTCGAGGTGGAGACCCACGGCGTCGGCACCGGGCTGGCCTCGGGCGGTCGGCTGCGCCAGCCCTCGTATCAGGGTGTGCGCACCGACCTCTCGCCGCAGGACCTGCCATGAGGCGGTTCCTGCTCGCGCTGGTCGCCACCACCGCGCTGCTGCTCCCGGGAGCGCCGGCACACGCCTCGGCCGCCAAGGTCACGCTGGGCGGCGTCGCCGTCCACCTGCGAGCAGGCACCACCCAGGTCATCACCGTCAACCACACCCACGGAAGCCTGGCTCGGGTCTCCTACTGGGTGCTGCGCGATGGCGTCTGGACGCGTCGGCTGACCACCTCGGACGGCCACATCGGGTACGGCGGCCTGGTCGCCGGCAGCCGTCGGCATCAGGGCACCGGTGCCACCCCGCTGGGGACCTACGGTCTGATCTCCGCCTTCGGCACGCACCCGGCCGCGACCGGCTGGGACCTGCCCTATCGACGGATCAGATCGGGCGACTACTGGGTGGAGGACAACGCCTCGCCCTACTACAACCGCTACCGCAACAAGGCGCGGGGCGGCTTCCGCTGGTGGCTGCCGTTGAGCGCCGAGAACGGGTCGGAACGGCTGGCGGCCTACCCGAAGCAGTACGAGTTCGCGATGGTGCTCGACTACAACCGCGAGCAGGTGCGCCACCGCGGCGCCGGGATCTTCCTGCACGTCAACGGCAGCGGCGCCACTGCGGGCTGCGTCAGTGCTCCGCGCTGGATGCTGAAGAAGCTGATGCACCGTCTAGACCCGGCCCGGGTGCCGGTGATAGCGATCGGGAGGTAGCGGTGGCGGACGCCGAGATCCGCGTCGAGGTCGAGGGCCGCACCCTTGCGGTGAGCAACCTCGACAAGGTCCTCTACCCGCGCACCGGCACCACCAAGGGCGAGGTGCTGCACTACTACGCCAGCATCGCGCCGGTGCTGCTGCCGCAGCTGCGCGATCGCGCGGTGACCCGGGTGCGCTGGCCGCATGGCGTGGCCGAAGGGAGCTTCTTCGAGAAGAACGCCCCGGCCGGTACGCCGAGCTGGGTGCGCACGGTCACCGTCCCGACCACGGGCTCGCGCACGGCCAGCGGCAAGGACGGCCTGCTCACCTTCCCGATCGTCAACGACCTGGCCACGCTGACCTGGCTGGTCAATCTGGCCGCGCTGGAGCTGCACGTGCACCAGTGGCGGGTCTCGGCCGAGGGCGATCCACTCGGCGCGGACCGGATCGTGATCGACCTGGATCCGGGCGAGCCGGCCGGGTTGCACGAGTGCTGCCAGGTGGCGCTGCTGGCACGTGAGCTCCTGGCCGGGCGCGGGCTGACCAGTACGCCGGTGCTCAGCGGCAGCAAGGGGCTGCACCTCTACGCCCAGCTACCGGCCCCGCTGCCGAGTGAGGAGTCGTCGGCGTTGGCCAAGGAGGTCGCCGAGGAGCTGCAGCGGCAGCACCCGGGGCTGGTCACCGCCACCATGACCAAGAGCCGGCGTACCGGGAAGGTGTTCTTGGACTGGTCGCAGAACGCCGGCTCCAAGACCACCGTGTGCCCCTACTCGCTGCGTGGCCGCGAGCGGCCAACGGTTGCGGCGCCGGTCAGCTGGGCCGAAGTCGAGTCCGGTGCGGAGGACCCGCTCGGGCTGGAGCAGCTGCGCTTCGAGGAAGTGCTCGAGCGCGTGCAGGAGCACGGCGACCTGTTCGGCGACGGGTGAGTACGGCGCCGGCCTGTTGGGACTGTTACCAGGGCGTAGGGACCTCGTGGTACCTGCGTGGCCCCGTCGTGGTGGCGGCGGGCGCGCCAGGTCCATAGCGTCGGGGATGTGGAGATCCCCACCGTGCCGCATCGCCGGCCCGCGCTCGGTCGCGCGTGCCTGGTGGTCGTCGGTGCGGTGCTGGTGCCGGTGGTGCTGTTCTTCGGAGTGCAGGCGCTCCTCGGCGTGCAGCGCGTCGCAGTCCCGAGCCATGCGCTCGCGGGGAAGGCGGACCGAGGCACGCTGCTGTTCTCGACGCAGGCCGCGGTCGGCCGGCTGCACATCGGCGATGTGATCACGTTCCGCCCGCCCGCGCCGTACGGCGACGGGGGGCGCGTGACCCGCGAGGTCGAGGCACGCGATGTGCTCGGAGTTCGCACCGGCACCGACGACGGCTCCGACCCGTGGAAGCTGTCCACGGCGGGGCCGGATGTCGAGCTGGCGATGGCGCGGGTGGCCTATCTGGGCTATCCGTTCCTGGGATCGGTCCCACTCGTCGAGCGGATGCTGTGGGTGGCTGTGCCGCTGGCGATCCTGGCGGCATCGGCGCTCCTCGTCGCCGAACGGCGCTGGCGTCGGCACCGATCACGCCGAGCCGTGTCGACCAGGTCCTGATCGGTCGACGAATGACCACTATCCTTCTCCCGTGGCCCACCATGTGCTTGTCGTCGAGGACGAGGAAGACATCGCCTTCCCCCTCGTGCGCACCCTCGAGCGCGAGGGCTACGACGTCACGTGGGTCCAGACCGGTGCGGCCGCTCTGGACGTGCTCGACCCGCACGCCGAGACCATGCCCGACGTGGTCATCCTCGACCTCGGGCTGGGCGACATGGACGGCCTTGACGTGTGCCGCTCGGCCCGATCGGCCGGCTACGAGGGCGGCATCATGATCGTCACCGCGCGCGCCGGCGAGCTCGACCGGGTGGTCGGGCTCGACTACGGCGCCGACGACTACCTCGCCAAGCCGTTCGGGCTGGCCGAGCTGCAGGCCCGCGTCCGGGCGTTGCTGCGGCGTACCGGTGGTCGGGCGGCACCGGCCGTCGAAGGTGGCCTGCGGATCGACGTCGCCGCTCATCGCGTCTACAGCGACGACCGTGAGGTGCCGCTGACCGGCAAGGAGTTCGAGGTGCTGACGGTGCTCGCCGGCGCCCGTGACAAGGTCGTCCCGCGCGAGCGGCTGATGGCCGAGGTGTGGGACGAGAACTGGTTCGGCTCGACCAAGACGCTCGATGTCACCATCGGCCGACTGCGCAACAAGTTGGAGGCGGCCGGAGCGGCCGACAAGGTGGTCGCCGTGCGCGGCGTGGGGTTCCGCCTGGAGGGCGGCCCCACGGATGCGTAGCAGGGCCGTCCTTCTCTTCGTCGCCCTGGTCCTGGTCCTCGCATCGGCGGGATACCTGCTGCGCACGTGGTCGGTGCAGCGCTCGGTGCGGGCGCACGACGACCAGGTCGTGCACCGCACCGTGCTGGTGCTCGCCACACTGGCCGACGAGCGCATCGACGCAGGCGGTGCGGTCGACGATGCGCTGCTGCGTCCGCTGGTGAGCCAGGACCTTGGTGTCCTGTTCCACCCAGGGAACGGCCGGGAGGTGGAGGTCCGCGGGGCAGGATTCACCGGGCCGCTGGACACCGATGCCGGCAGCGCTGACGTCTGGGCCACGGCGCCCACCGCCGACAAGGGCTACATCCTGCTCAGCGAGGACGCCGCCGTGGTGCACGATGCTGCCTGGCAGAGCAGGTCGCAGATGCTGCTCCTGCTGCTGATGACGGCCGTCGTGGCGGCGCTGGTGGGCGCGCTCCTGTCCAGCTGGTACGTCCGGCCCTTCCGCAGGCTGGCAGGCGCGGCCGCGGCGCTGGGCAGGGGCCGGTTCCAGCTCGACCTGCCGCGCGGCGGGACGCCCGAGGTGAGCGCGATCGCCGAGGCGCTCGACGCCAGCGCGCGCCAGCTGCAGGACCGGCTGGCGGGCGAGGACGAGTTCGCCCGCCGGGCTTCGCACGCGTTACGTACGCCGCTGACCGGGCTGCGATGGGAGCTGGAGGAGGCGGCGCTGCTCGACGACCTGCCCGAGGACGCGGCGGCCGCACTGACCCGTTCGCTTCAGCGGGTCGACCAGCTCGACGCCGTCACCGGCGAGCTGATCGCGGCGTCCCGGCGGCGGGCACTGGCGGCTCAGGCCACCGTCCCGCTCGAGGTGCTCGCGCGGCAGGTCGCGCAGCACTGGACCGACGAGCTCGACGCTCGGCACCGCACCTTGACCGCGGCGATCGAGGGGGACGGCGCTACGACGTACACGCCGGGACCGGTGGAGCAGATCCTGGAGCTGCTCCTGATCGACGTGACGCACCGCAGCGAGGGGGCGGTTCGGCTGGTCTTCGCGGTCGGCACCGACGCTCACCTGCGGATAACAGTGACGGCGGAGTCCATCGTCGCGGCGCGCAAGAGCGCGACCACGCCGCTGCTGCGGGCCAGGACCGTTGCGACGGCGCTCGGCGGCCGACTGGAGGGCGAGTACGCCGCCGGTGGCGTGGAGATCGTGCTACCCCGACGCTGAATCCGCAGCCGATGCGACAGGATAGGACCATGACGAGCGCTGCACACCGGCCGATCGAGACGTGGCTGACCGACATGGACGGGGTGCTCGTCCACGAGGAGGTGCCGCTTCCTGGCGCCGCCGAGTTCATCGAGGCCCTGAAGGCCACCGGCCGGCGCTTCCTGGTGCTGACCAACAACTCGATCTTCACCCAGCGCGACCTGCGTGCCCGCCTGCTGGGCAGCGGCATCGACGTGCCCGAGGAGGCGATCTGGACCTCGGCGCTCGCCACCGCGAAGTTCCTGGCCGACCAGCGCCCCGGCGGTTCGGCGTACGTCGTCGGCGAGGCGGGCCTGACCACCGCACTGCACGACGTGGGCTACGTGATGACCGACCGCAGACCTGACTACGTGGTGCTGGGGGAGACCCGGACCTACTCCTTCGAGGCGATCACCCGCGCGATCCGGCTGATCGAGGGCGGTGCGCGGTTCATCGCGACCAACCCTGATCCGTCGGGACCCTCACAGCACGGCACCCTGCCGGCGACCGGTTCGGTGGCGGCACTGATCTCGACCGCGACCGGGCGCACGCCCTACTTCATCGGCAAGCCGAACCCGCTGATGATGCGCACCGCGTTGAACCGGATCGAGGCCCACTCCGAGACCACCGCGATGATCGGTGACCGGATGGACACCGACGTCATCAGCGGCCTGGAGGCGGGCCTGCAGACCTTCCTCGTCCTCACCGGATCCACCCGCGCCGAACAGGTCGAGGGGTTCCCCTACCGGCCGACCAAGGTGGTCGACTCGGTGAAGGATCTGATCCCTCTGGTGCACCCGCCAACCGAGTCCTGATACCGCGGATCTGGGCGCGCTGTCGACTTGAACGCATGTGATTTGAATCGCGTTCAAGTTGATCTTTCACGCTCAGCGTGTGACTTAGCGCACTCACTTTACCGAGTCTTGTTTGGATTTCGGCGGATTCGTATGCCTACCGTCTTTGTTGTTTGCGCCAGCAAGCACCGGCCTCCGGACACGCCGAGTCCTGCCCCTTCCGGAGCCGATCCGCAGCACGAACACCCAGGGGCAGGAGCGGGGGACCCAACGTTCTTCGCGGCCGCACCGGACTCCGGTGTGCCGCTCGGGGTGAAGCCGAACGTCCTGCACCGTCAGGGCACCAGGCCGGGCACCTTCTCGCCCGAACCCGACAGCTGACCTCGCAGGCGTGGGAAGGACACCCACGCATGCCCAACTTCATTCGTACCGCCATGGCCGCGACAGCCTCTGCCGGCCTCCTTGCCATCCCGGCTGTCGGCGCCCACGCCGTCGGCTCCCCGACCACCACACTCTCGAGCTACACGATGCCGTCCGCGGCTCCTGCGGTAGCGCCGTCAACGACGACGGGCGCCACCACCACAACCACGACAGCGACCAACGCTGCGGCCATCGCTCCCAGCGTCAAGCCCCGGCTGACCAAGCACCAGCGCAAGCTCCGTGTCGAGCACCGCCGCAAGGTCCGCCGCCACCATCGCGTCTCCAGGGCGCTGCATGTGGCCGCGCGCCAGCAGGGCGACCCTTACCGCTGGGGCGCCACCGGGCCGACGTCCTTCGACTGCTCGGGTCTGATGCTGTACTCGTTCCACGCGGCCGGCCTCAACCTCCCGCGTACGGCGGCGGCGCAGTCCGGCGCGGTGCGCCACATCTCCCGCGCTCACATGCGTCGTGGCGACCTGGTGTTCTTCACCAGCGGCGGCCACGTCTACCACGTCGGCATCTTCGACGGCTGGAGCCACGGTCGCCGGATCATCATCCACGCCCCGCACACCGGCGCGGACGTGCGCAAGGAAGCCATCTGGACCAACAGCTGGTTCCCCGGCACCCTGCGGCTCTCCTGAGCCGAGGCGGGTGCTCGGGCGCGCCGGTGTGGCCGAACTGCGTCCGGGTGCGTCAGCGAGAGAGCTGGCGCGCCCGGATCTGCTCGGCGAACACCGCCCGACGCAGGGCCGACCGGGTCCGCTCGTCGGTCGGCAGCGTGATCACCAGCTCGGTGAAGTCGCGCTTCGGCGTACTGCGGAAGAGGTTGCCGTCCAGGGCGAACTCCGCACCGCCGAGGTTGAAGTAGGCACGCAGGCTGGGCTCCTCGCCCTCCTCCGGCTTGGGGAGTGGCTCGGGCATCTGGCAGCGCAGCGCCGCTTCGCTGACGTCGAGCAGTGACGCCTCGAACTTCTCCCCGCCGTACTCCAGGATCAGCGACAGCGCCACCGAGACGCGTACGTGCGCGCGGCGGTTGGTCATCCGGACCTTGCCGATCGGCTGCGCATGCCAGATCCGGATCTTGCCGTCGACGGCGCGCTCGGTGACCCGCACCGACAGCGCGTAGAGGCCGAAGGCGGAGGTCCACTGCACCTCGAACGGTCGGCCGATGTCCAGGTCGGTGTCCAGCGGCAACCCGAAGGGCCGGGCAAGGATCAGCGCGCCGTCAGCGATCCCCTCCACGCGGCTGGCGAAGTCCCCATGCTCGCCGTGGAGCAGGACCGGCTGATTGACGTCAGGGGACTGCATAGCGTTCTCATCGGCAGAGGATCGGGGTTCCGGAGCCGCCATCCGCGAACGAGAGCTGGATGTCCTGGGAGTCACCGCGCCATAGTGGCAGGAGAGACGCCCTTCCGGTGGCAGTAACGGCAATCGCGAGCGGCATTTTCGTCCGGTATCGCGTCCGCTGCGGGTGCCGAGCTCGTCCCGGGAATGCTCGAGCGCGCTCGCATCCGGGCTCGTCAAAAGTTATCCACAGATGTCTCGGTGGGATCTTTTCAGGCAACTCTCCCCGACGTACGGTGCTCTGGCTGGAGTCCTCACTCGGGAACGGAATCCGGACATGGAGTTGTCATCTTTTGTCGACGGTGCGCGCGCTGCCACCGCCGAGGTTCAGGTCGTCGAGATGCTCGACGCTCGCGTTCGAGAGCTGGTCCGTCGCGAAGGCGTCGACCCGCAGCGCGATGCCGCCGTGGTCCGTCGCCTCGCGGAGTCGGTAGTGCGAGCGCACGACGAGCGGTCGCTGACCGGGGCAGTGCTGCCGGTCGGGGATCCGCACGAGGTGGTGGCCGAGCTCGTCGCGCGGCTGTCGGGATTCGGGCCGCTGCAGCCCTACCTCGACGACCCGGAGATCGAGGAGGTATGGATCAACGACCCCTCACGAGTCTTCGTCGCACGTCACGGCCGGCACGAGCTGACCAACCTCGTGCTGGATCCGCAGCAGGTGACCGAGCTGGTGGAGCGGATGCTCAAGGCTTCGGGTCGTCGGCTGGACCGGTCCACGCCATTCGTCGATGCGACGATGCCGGGCGGTCATCGGTTGCACGTGGTGCTGGACGGCATCTCACGAGGGTTCGCCGCGGTCAACATCCGGAAGTTCTCGTTGCGCGCCGCCCGGCTCGCCAACCTGGTCGAGCTGGGCAGCCTCTCCGCCGCTGCCGCAGCGTTCCTGGAGGCCAGCGTCCGGGCCGGGCTCAATCTGCTGGTCGCCGGCGGTACGCAGGCAGGGAAGACCACCATGCTCAACTGCCTGGCCGCCGCGATCCCTGGCGGCGATCGGGTGATCAGCGCCGAGGAGGTCTGGGAGTTGCGCTTCCCTATTAGACTACAGACATGCGGGCAGTTGTCTACCTTCGACAAAGTCTTGACCGAACCGGCGATGGTGCGGCGGTCGAGCGGCAGCGCAACGACTGCCTCAAGCTCTGCGCTGACCGCGGGTGGGACGTGCTGCGTGAGTACGTCGACAACGACACGTCTGCGTCATCGAAGAAGCCGCGTCCGCAGTACATCGAGATGCTCGCGGCGATCGGCCGTGGCGAGGTCGATGTGCTCGTTGCCTGGCACATCGATCGGCTGACTCGGCGGCTCACGGAGCTCGAGCATCTGATCGAAATCTCCCAGGACACCGGCCTGCGGATCGTCACAGTCACGGGCGACATCGACCTGTCGAATGACGCCGGCCGCCTCGTCGGACGCATCCTCGCGTCAGTCGCGCGCGGGGAGGTCGAGCGCAAGGGCGCCCGGCAGAAGCGTGCACAGCAGCAGGCCGCCCAGGAGGGCCGCCCTGCAGGTGGTCGGCGGGCGTTCGGGTACGAGTCAGACGGCTTGACCATCAGGGACGACGAGGCCGAGCTCGTGAAGGCTGCATACGTCGATCTTCTCCAAGGCGCCTCGCTCAAGAGCATCGCGAAGCGCTGGAACGACGCCGAGATGCTGACGACAGTTGGCAACCGCTGGATCCACAGCACCGTGCGGGAGACGCTGCTCAATCCTCGCTACGCCGGCGTTCGGACATACCGCGGGGAGGTCGTCGGGCCTGCCGTATGGGAGCCGCTCATCGATCAGGACACGTTCGATGCCGCTGACGCCTTGCTGCGAATGCCGGAACGTCTGGTGACGACCGGGAATGCTCGCAAGTACCTGCTGCCCGGTCTTGCGCTCTGCTGGTGCGGCTCAGACGTCACAACAGGGCGGACGCGCCACAATAAGCGGACTTACAACTGTCGCGCGACGAAGCATCTGTCCCGCGCCGCTGAGCCTGTGGACGCTCTCATTGGCGGGGGTGAGATCGACGGCGTACACGTTCGGGGCGTCGTCGTTGAGCGGCTTTCACGGCCCGACGCGAGCTCCTTGTTGACGAGCTGCCACGCGCCTGAGATCGATGACCTCAAGGCGAAGGCTGAAGCCATTCGTGAGCGGATCGACAACCTGGCCACCGGACTCGAGGAAGGCATCTTGACGCTCGCGTCAGCTCGGAAGGCAAGCGAACGCCTCCGAGCCGAACTCGACTCGATCGAGAGAAGACTTCAGCAGGCAACGACTGCCGACGTTCTGGGTCCCCTTGTGCATGCGGCCGACGTCGAAGAAGCGTGGTCGAAGTGCGACCTCAGGCAGCGGCGTGCAGTGATCGACACGTTGATGATCGTCACTCTGCTGCCGCCTCCGCGCGGTCGACGAGCATTCGAACCAGAGTCGGTGCAGATCGCCTGGAAGGATGGTCGGTCGTGAGGGACGACGACCTGGCGGCGTGGTTGTCGAATCTATTGGCGGCTCACGAGAACCACTCCGAAGCGACCCATGAGGCTTACCAACACCTCGAGAACGCGGGCGTGCTGAGCAGGCTCACCGTGCATCGGTACATCTGCGCCAGGTGCGGTCCGCTGGCCACGGTCATTCGCGTGGGCACTCACACACTGGCGCGCACGAAGGACTACAAGTACGGCCGCGGCCTGAATGATGCGCGTTCGGTCCCAGCAGCGCGCGCGAGCAACACTCTCGACGGAGAGCGTCACTGGCCCGGTCACACGTTCGACGTGGATGAGCTGGCGGAATGGGGCGAAGGCGTCGGTTTCGACGTGCATTGTCGCCACCAAACGACCACGGTCGCGGCGCGCGAGGTTCTGGCGACGACTAGGAACAAGCTCCCCGGGCACCCTGGCGCGCCTACAATCCTCTGAGGGGCGTCAAGGTCTCTTCCGTTCCCGCGAACGGGACAGACGACGACTAGGAACAAGCTCCCCGGGCACCCTGGCGCGCCTACAATCCTCTGAGGTGCGGATGCCGTAGCATCGGCATTGTTAGGTTGTTGCCCGGCCTGTGAAGGCCTTCGGAAGCGTGCAGGGCGCCGAACCCCAAAGGGGTTCGTTGTGCCCGCAACAGAAGCAACATCTTCTATCCGTAGCCTTCAAGGAAAGGCTGCAGCCGCACGGCGATGGAGCCGGCCCGACTCGGATGATCTAGCCCGAGAGCTCGCTGCCGAGCGTCTCGCAGCCTTCATTCAGCGCACGATCTCTCAGGCGCCGGCCCTGACGAGCGAGCAGCAGGACCGCCTCGCTGCTCTACTACGTCCCACCGTGACGGCAGGCGGCTCGGATGCTGCCTGAGGGTGACCGAAGCCGCCCCGCGGGCAACGGGACGGCCTCGAATGACATCGACCACGACGACTACTCCATCGTAACGGCTCACGCCGAGAGCTGCTGCCGTTGCACGCGGTGTCGTCGGCCGCTGACCGCGGACCTGAGCGTTCGTCTGGGTATCGGCCCGCGCTGCCGCGGCCTGGTTGTTGACTCGGGGAGCGCGTCATGAGTGCCCGCGCCGAAGCACTCGCCGCTATCGACGGACTCCCGGCGCAGGAGCGATTCTGGCTGGAGTCGTGCGTGCCCTTCCGTCAGCGAGGCAAGTTCCGAGACCTGGTCGCGAACGGTCGGATTGACGCGAATTCGGTCCTCGACAACATCGCATTGCTCCCCGAGGTAGGCCGCGCTCATACCCAGTGGATGGCGGCGCGCGACCAGATGACCCGGTTCGAGGTCATGACCAGGGCCCCGCAGCGGCCGAAGTTGCGGGTGGTCTCATGAGTGCCACCCATGGGGCCACCTGCGGGCCAGAGTGCCAGCTTTCGGCCGTCCCGTCGCCGCTCGACCGCGTGCGCCCGCCAGGTTCTCCGTGTCCGTACTGCGGCGCCGATGCCGGGGTCGCTTGCACGACGTTGAATCGTCGGCGTCCGATGCGGCTGACTGTGTTCGGGCCGTGCCATCCGTCGCGGATCGAGGTGGCGGCGTGAGCTACATCAAGTTCGAGCATCGTCACCTTGGTGAAGATCGTTGGCTCGATGTCTCGCCGTCGGCGTTCGTGGTGCACACGTGGGCGCTGGACTACTGCAATGAGCAGGCAACCGACGGCCACATCTCCAAGAAGATGGCACTGCGCCTGACGTGCCCCGTCATGCCGGCCGAGCTTGCGGCGGCCTGGGACGAGCTCGTTCAGATTGATGTCTGGGAGGCGACGGAGTCGGGCTACTACTGCCTGGAGTTCACCGCTCACGGCATCGCAGCATCGGAGCAGGCCTCGACGCGGGCGAAGTGGGCCGAGGACAAGCGCCGTCAGCGTCTTCACCGCATTGGCAACCATCAGCTGTGCTCGAGCGAGAAGTGCAAGGCGCAGACGTCCACTAGTGGAACTGTGGACGTGTCCACTGGTGGACAAGTGGACGATCCGACCCGACCCGACTCGACCCGACCCGACCCAACCCCCGAAGGGGGTTTGGGGAGGGGATCGGGGGACGTGGACTCGATCAGCGACCAGCAGCCGCACTGCTCCGCAGCGCCTGCGGACGCCATCGAGCAGGACTTGGGGGAGCGGGATTGCCCTCCTGAGTACACCTGGCCGAACAGCATCACCCGCCTCGAAGCCGTCAAGATCTCTGCGCTTGTCCAGGCGGAGACGAACTACGGCTTGCCGGCGCACAAGTGGACCTCCGAGCCGAAGGACTGCTGCAAGGCGCCGCGTAGGAACCCGATCCACGACGAGCGCACGTTCGCTCTGATCGCCGAGTACGCCGAAGACCCAGAAGTCGCCGACTGGATCGCCCAGGCTCAGGGTCGCGCCCAGGAGGCGTCATGAGCTGCCCTGCCTGCCTGCGGACGTCGATGGCGCTCAATCGACTCAAGGCCAAGCACGCGCGGTTCGCGGCCGAGACGAACAAGATGCTGATCGAGCAGCTCCGCGAGATCGACGCTCTTCGGACCAGGCTCGCGCGCTACGAGGAGCGTGCCTAGTGAGGTACGACCGTTGGGGCGACCCGATCGAGGACGAGGAGGGTGCGGAGGCTGTCCGCACCCTCGGGGGCCTGCACACTGTGCACACCCTTGGCGGCGAGAAGGACGTCACTACTGCTGACACCCTCGGCGAACAGCACCGCTGCGACCACGGCTGGCTCGGAGAAGACGATCACGGACGTCCGATCCCATGCCTCATCTGTCGGCCGCATCTGACACACCTGCTGCAGCGAGGCGGCCGATGACACAGCGATCTCCGCACCTGATCGGCGTGGACGGGCCAGCCGTCCTCGTCCCCGCGCGCATCGCGGCCATCCTCGAGCGTCATGCCGACCTCACGGCCCTCCGCGTCCGCACGAGAGGGGTCGATCCGGAGGCGTCTGCTGTCCTCGAAGCCCTCCGTGTTGCCGCCATGACTTGGCGTGGTTCCGCGACCGGAACCGAGGGCGCGCCGAAGCCGGAACCGGCACAAGACTCGAACCAGTGGCTGAGCACGGGAGAGGCCGCCGATCTCGCAGGAGTCACCTCGCGGGCCATCAGGAAAGCAATCGAAGGTGGCCGACTCCAGGCAACAGAGATCGGCGGCCGGTACCGAATCAGCCGAGAAGACCTCGAACAGTTCAAGGCCGCTCGCGCGGCGTGAAAGGACCAGACGATGCCGGACATTCCCGAAGACGTCGCAACCAAGGCAGCCGACATCCAAGTCGCCTTCAACGCCGACGCTGAGCTCCATCGCAACAATGCTGACCTGACCCCCGATGGTCGCATCCGACGGCTTGCGATCGCCTACTTGAGCGCGAAGGCGCAGATGGACGAGCTGCAGACCTCCTGGGCTGGTACTTCCGCTATCAACGCCGAGACGATTGATCGCGATGTCTTCGGTGCGCCGAATGTTGTCGGCGCCGATGCGATCTCGAGTCGCGATGCAGCCGACCGTGCCTCGCGTGTCGAGAGCCCCGAGGACGGCATGCGGCTGCTCCAGCAGGCCGAGCGAACCGGGGACGAGATCCTGGCCCGTGCCGTCGCTCAGTACGCCTATGACCAGCAAGGTGTTGTCTTCGGTAGCGGCTGGACCGATGTCGTTGACGCATTCGCCTCACGCCGGCCCGAGGTTGCCCAGAAGCTGACCGACCTCGCCGCCGCCACCCGCGCCAACCTCGACGCCAGCCTCACCGCTGCCTTCACGTTCTCCCTCGCCAGGCCTGCTGAGTTTGGAAACCTCACCGACTACCGACTCCAGATCCTCGCTGATACGACCGACCCCAGCGCGCCGACGCAGTCCGACGGCAACTACGGCTGGCTCGGCCTGCCGCAGGGACTTTCATGACCCAGGGGGTGGGGCCGACCTGGAGCCCTCCAGGTCACCGTTGGGAAGGGCTCTGGGGAGTCGGTCAGGTTCAGAAGGTTGGCGGCCGGGTGGCCTCACAGACGGCCGAGCGGCCAGAAAGCGGGCTAAACATGACCTCACCGACCCCGGAGATCAGCCCTGAGGAGTGCGTAGCCGAGTTCACCGCGCTGCCGCACGACGTCCAGCAGACCATGCTCGAGATCCTCGGGTTGGTTGAGCTGATGACGACTGAGCACCGCTGCATCGCCGCGCATCTCCAGAACGACATCGTTCAGACCTTGGGTGCACTGCGTGAGCAATACGAGGTGATGTGCCTGAGCGAGCGGCTCCTCGACCTGCTCGTCTTCGCTGAGCGCGAGGAGCAGGCGGCCGGCGCGAGGGGTGACCACTAATGGGTGTCCGCGAAGAGAAGGTCGTACTTTCCCTCGACGATCAGTTCACGTCGAAGATGGCCAAGGTCGTTACCTCTACCGCCCTGTTCGACAAGACACTGTCCGAGCTCGACGGCACCTCGACGAAGACCAACAAGTCAGTCGGCGACCTCGGTTCCGACAACGGCGGGATCGCGAAGTCCGGCAAGCAGGCCCGCTCGGCGGGCGCCGACATCGACAAGTACTCCGGCCGGCTGTCGCTGCTCACCCGGACCGCCGCCGCCATCGGCCCCACGCTCGTCCCGCTGACCGCTGGCCTGATTCCTGCTGTCACAGGCCTGACCGCTGGCTTGGGTGCTGCTGCAGGTGCTGCTGGTGTCGCGTTGCTCGCCTTCCACGGTGTTGGCGACGCGCTCAAGGCGATGGACGCCTACCAGCTGGACCCGACCACCCAGAACCTGCAGAAGATGCAGCAGGCGATGGATGCGCTCGGTCCGGCCGGTGCGCAGTTCGCGAAGTTCATCGACGGTCTCGAGCCGCAGATCCACTCCCTCCAGAACGCTGCCCGCGAGGGCCTGTTCCCCGGCATGGAGCAGGGCATCACCGCACTGTTGCCGCTGCTGCCTCAGGTGCAGCGCGTGGTCTCGGGGATCGCTACCGAGATGGGCAAGCTGTCTGCGCAGGCGGGCAAGGGACTCACGGGCGACGCGAGCTTCCAGCGGTTCTTCAACTACCTGGAGACCGACGCCGCCCCGACCATGGACGCGTTCGCCAAGGCGACCGGCCACGTCGCGTCTGGTCTAGCCTCGCTTACCGTCGACATGGCGCCCCTGACCCGCGACTTCTCGGGTGGCCTGGAGCACGCCGCCGAGTCCTTCGACAAGTGGGCTGCGGGCCTGAACCAGACGCAGGGCTTCCGAGACTTCATCTCCTACGTCCAGCAGTCCGGTCCCGAGGTCGCGCACCTGCTTGAAGCCGTCGCGACCGCGTTCGTCGCCATCGCGAAGGCCGCGGCCCCGATCGGCTCGGTGACACTGCCGCTGCTGACCGACATGGTCAACCTGATCGCGAAGATCGCCGACTCGCCCCTCGGTCCGCTGATCGTCACGTTCGTCTCGATCAACTCGGCCATCTCGCTCGCGACTCTCGCCGTCGGCAAGCTCGCCGCTGCCTGGGGCGGGGTCACTGCGGCGGCAGGTACCGCAGCCGAAGCGGAGGGGGCTGCTGCTGCAGCGGCAGGTGGCAAGGGTGCTGGCGCCGCTGGCCTTTTGGGCTCGGGCACGGGCCGCCTTCTGGCGACCGCTGGCCTGGCGAGCTGGGGATCACAGTCTCTGATGGGAAAGCTCTTCCACGCGAACGTTGATGCCAACCAGCTCGGGTCGAGCTCACAGGTAAACAAACTTGGCCGGGATCTGTCGTTGACGACTACCAGCCGTGGCTGGTTCGGCGGCCTTGGCGGCAAGATCCAGGACGCCTTCCCCGGCAAGGACGGATTCCAGGTTGCTCAGAGCAACGTCGGCACCGCTGACCAGGCGCTCACGAGCATGGTGTCGAACGGTCAAGGGGACCAGGCTGCCGCGATCTTCGACAAGATCACAGCCTCGGCTAAGAAGCAGGGCGCCGCCGTCTCGGAGGTGTCGAAGCAGTTCCCGAGCTACACCGCCGCGGTGAAGGCATCTGCCGACGCAAACGGGACCCTTGCCACCTCGAACGACTCAGCGACCGCCTCGATCCGCAACATGATCGCAGCGGCCGAGCAGCAGCACTCGCAGATGCTGGCGAACTTCGACTCGGTCACGGCCTACGGTCAGGCAGTCCAGGCTGCGGCGAAGCAGGCGGCGTCTGGGGCGAAGGGCCTGAACCAGTACACCGCTGCCGGCGCAGCGAACCGGCAGGCGCTGTCCGGGATGATCGCGGCCTGGAATGCGCAGCCGAAGAGCATCCGCAACAACGTCGGCCAGTACAACGCAGCGAAGGAGAAGCTGGCCGAGTTCGCCTCGAAGATGGGTGCGACCAAGCTGCAGATCGCGGACCTGACTGCGGCAATGAACAAGCCGCGCAAGTTTGTCGTCAACGCAGACATCGGGCAGGCGATGGATGCGATCGCGAAGATCAAGGCAGAGGCCGCATCGGTCCCGAGGGTGCTGCGGACTGAGTACATCGTCACGCAGACGAACCGGATCAATAAGCCCCAGGTCCACATGCCTGGATCGGCTGAGGGGTCGACCGTCCCGAAGGACAGCGGCCCCTACGGCGACCGCTACCCCTACCTGCTTGCGCCCGGCGAAGAGGTCATCTCCAACCGCTACGGCCAGGCCGACCGGCACCGTGGTCTCCTCAAGGCGATCAACGCCGGCCGGCTAGCGAACGGTGGCACGGCTGGCCTCATCGGCAATGACTTCAACTACAACGTCTCCAGCACCTCAACGGCATCCTCGTCGAGCTCGAAGACGACGGCCCAGGCCGATGCCGCCACGAAGAAGCTGACCAAGTCCCAGCAGGAGGCCGCAGCAGCCGCCAAGAAGGCGTCTGGCGAGCTATCGCACCTGCGGCTGAACCTGTCGAACCTGCAGGGCAAGGAGTTCAAGGATCTCCGCTCGGGGTTGCATGACCTGGTCGGGAAGGACCTGCGGCTCACCGGGGACTCGCTCAAGGATCTGAACAAGGCCTCGAAGCTGCTCACCAAGTCGTACACCGCCCAGAAGTCCGCGCTCGACACCGCGAAGTCGAACCGTGACTCGCTGGCATCGACCGTGGCCTCTGGCTTGATGCCGACGCTGTACCAGTCATCGACCACCTCGACGAACCCGTTCTCGGGTCAGTCGGCAGCCATCAACACACCCGGCTCGATCAACGCCACGATCTCGAAGGCGACGGCGCAGGCCAGGGAGTTCGGGACGCTGCTCAAGAAGGTCCAGGGCAAGGGCATCTCCGGGCCGGCGCTGGAAGAGATCTTGACCGACGGCGGGATCGACGGCCTGCGGATCTGGGCCAACGCGTCCAACGCTCAGGCACAGACGTTCCAGAAGGGCTTCACCGGCCTGCAGAAGGTCATCGGCCAGGACTCCACTGCGGCCGGCAAGGCGATCTACGGCAAGCAGATCGACCGCCTGGAGAAGGTCACGAAGTCGATGGACAAGAACCTTACGGACATCAAGAAGGCGATCGCGCTCAAGACCAAGATCGACCACGCCTCGCGCCAGAAGGCCGCAGACAGCGTCACCAAGGGCGTCAACGGCGCTGCCTCGGGCGGCCAGAAGAAGAGGACCCACAAGTGAGCGATGCCTCCCTGACCTTCGGCGTCGACCAGGTCTTCGACTTCACCGAGGACTCTCCGGTACCAGCGAGCGGCTACCGGATCCAGGCGCTGACCGACAGCAGCTTCACGTTCGGCGACCCCGAGGCTGTGATCGCCTCCACCTGGACCAACTTCAACGCCGAACCGATCCGGGCGAGATGAGCTGACGTGATGATTGGTCCGCTACGCCGCATGCCACTGTCTATTGCCCGAGTCATGACTCCTGTGGGGCCCGAAGGCTCGCCTTCGGTGGTTGGTCGAAGCTTGTCAGACCCCTGGTCTAGCGTTGATCTCTCAGCGGAAGGAGCGTGAGGGAGGTGGCAGGGCAGCAGAAGCATAGTTCGCGGGAACCTGAAATTCAGCGTCCGCACTGGCATCATGGCGGCGTGGGCGCCAAGCAGCTCGTTGTCACGGAGCGGTCAGACGGATCGAGGACCCTCGATGCCGTCGACCGCACACTCGGCGACCATCCTTGGGACTATGAGGACGACGAGGCGGGCACGCATGTGCCTCGGCTTGGGACCCAAGACCTTCTGGCCGTGGGGATCGAACTTGAGGATCTCGGTTATAAGGTCACGTCAGTCGATGTTCGTGATATGCGGTTGTCGGCGCTTGATGAGGAGTCAGAGGACTTCTGGAACGATCAGATTCTTAAGGCCATTCGCCAGCACATCGCTTCGGACCCGCAATTCCTCGAATCGTTGGTTCGAGAGGTAGTTGTTGTCGGCCTCAGTGTTCGGCGACCTTCGTCGCCATTCCGGCTGACTATTCGCCGCGGCGGCGAGGTCCAGCCACAGCCGCAAGGATTCGATGACACGTACCTCGGCGATCTGCGAGAGGTCTGGAAGCACGGCGCGATCGCGTGAAGAACCTCCTCGGCGAGGTCGATGAGCTCGCGCGCACGCTCGCCGCCCTTCTCGCTTTCTTTCTTCTTCAGAAGCTGCAGTCTAGCCACGTTCCTAGCTGGATTGAGTTCCCGGTGACCGCGGTGGTCAGCGTGGCAGTATCGGCGGCCCTGAGTCGATGGCTGTGGCGTCGCCCATCGCTGAAGATAACTTGGAAAGCGCGCGACGTGCCCCATATCGGTCCGTCGGTTCGCATAGCCACGGGAGCAACTCGCGACGAGCGCCTCTGGTCCATAGAAGTAGTGCGCTCGCCGCCGTCGTTGCTCGGTATCGTTGCGATGAAAAGGCTTGCGGTTTCCCAGTGCGCCCTGCGGGTCAGCGTGAAGCCTTCGAATGTCTTCTACATAACGCCGGAGTACAGCACCGGAGTTGCGAACGCCACGGCAGACCCGGGCGGCGTCACCGTCCCGCTCGAAGGTCTGGACGCGGCCGGCCCAACGGTCACGGCGGAGATGGACTGGCAACCCCGAGGGAACCCTCCACGTATCATGTGCGCGCTCGCCTACGAGCTCGTAACTTCTCAAACTTCGCCCCGCTGGGCCAGATCCCTGGTAAGACTTGACCGCAACGTTGATGCGATTGAGTTGATTCGAGGGACATAGATGGTTACCACCTCTGGGCAGAGTTCGTACACGCCACTGCTGCTGCGGACCACCGCTAGCCTCGAACTGATCTCGACCGCGATGCGGTCGCAGCGGTATGACCGTGACCCGGCCGGCGAAGGGTGGGGGTCTGTTTACGACGACACGGACGCCATCCTGGGTAAGATCACGCGCCAACGCCCGGCCGGCGGCAAGGCGGAGCTACTGACTGCCCTCGAGTCGTATCCCGACCAGGTTCGGGCTCGCTACTACTGGAACGAGTTCGACGGTTCTCAGCTGGAGTACGACGCTCAAGGAGAGGCCAGCCTGTTCCATCGTCTCCGAGCGTGTGACGTCACCTTGGCGGATACTGGAAACGAGGGCGAGTACTTCGTGCTGCTGAGCGAGAGTCAGCCTCGCCGGCTGAAGCGGGTCCTCGACGGCCTCACCGACACGATCGAGGCTGTGTCGGACGCCGTTTTCATGAATCAAGATGACAATCCGCTTTCCTTCGGGGATGACGACTTCTTCTTGTGGGTTTTGTATCGTGCGACACACGACGCCGCCCTGAACGGCAACTTGGCTCTCGTCGAGATACGCTCGCTGAGCAACGAGAGTATTCGATCGAGAATAACTTCCATGGGTAAGGGCGTCGATCTTTCCCGTCCCGAATTGGTCACTCTGATTTCTGACCAGTCGAACAGATTCGGGCCGGTGCGCTTCGTGGTGTGGTCCGAAGATCTTCAACTGACCTTGTATCTACAGATCAAGAAGTCGGGCGAGTTCAGCATCTATCGCGGCGACAGTTACTACGATGACCCGGATATGTTCGACCTGCCGGAGGAAGAGCAGCGCCTGCGCCTCCTTCAGGATGCGGCTTTCCATGTGATCCCCGAGCTGAAGCATCTGTATTCTCTCGATGCTGAATGGCGAGACACGAACCGGGCTGATTTCTATGCCTACGCGAAGAGCGCCATGAAGGCCTACATGGAGTCGCTTTGAGTCCAACTGCGCTTAGCTCAACGATCGGCGGCTGAAACCCGCCGCCTGCGTCACCGAGGCTCCGGGAAGTTCTCGGGCGTCAGGCCGCCCTTGGGCAACTGGAGCTTGCTGCGACGCTCGTCGGCACGGTGGGCGTTCCAGGCGTAGATCGCGAGTGCGAGCGCATCGGTCTCGTTGACGCGTCCTCCGCCGACGCGCATCTTGACGATGCGGTTGCGCAGGGCTGCGATGGGATCATCGGCGCTTAGGCCATCACCATCGGCTGCTCGAGCAAGGAACCACTCGGCGTCGTCGGGGTCCAGATCGCTGAACAGCCAGTGGCACAGGCCGATCACGGACGCCGGTAGCAGTGACCGGCTGGCGAGCTTGGAGGCGATCTCTGCCGACGTCCGGATGCGCGGGTTCTCGTTGATGAAGATGTTCATCTCCAGGGGAGTGGGGCGCAGGGATCCGGTGTTCGTGCGCACGCCGCGGACCCACATGGCCGCGCGTCGCGTGACAGCGGCCAGAGTGGGGCTGTTGTCCTCGCCCTGGAGCTTGAGTGCGTCGGCGTAGCTGCGCTTCGTGCCGGCGTCCACGGTGGCCATGACGCCGGCGGGCAGGCCTTTGATCACGATCATGGGCACGGTGACGTCTGCTGCGATGACGGCGGAGAGCCTGTGTTGTCCGTCGAGCAGGTGGCCGGTGTCGTCGATCTTGACGGACTCGCCGTTGAGGAGCCAGCGGCCGGCGAGCATGTCGCGGGCGTAGGCGTCGACCATGCCTTTGCGCAGGTTGCGGTTGTTCGGGTTCCGGTAGAGCCAGGTCTGCGCGAGCGTGGGAGTGACATCGATGATCTCGACGCTCGGGGGAGTGGCGGTGTTGGTGGCCATAGTTCGTCCGTTCTGTAGGTCGGGCAGAGGTCCCGGAAGTGCAGTTCTGCACTTCCGGGAGGCACGGGCAGCGCCCGCCCAGACACGGGGCGGGCGCGTTGGTGGGTCGCGGGCAGGGAGGAGGTAGCGGGTCATCGACGACCACCCTTGAGGCGGGGTAGTTCTTGGCGGAGAAGGTGAGGAAGGCGCCGGATCTCGGCCGGCGTGAGGCCGCGGTCCAGGAGGAGTAGCGGCCGTCCGGGTCTCGGGACCAACATCATGCGCTCCTCGAGGTCGTCGACCCAGCGCACGCGGACGCCTGGGTCAACTGTCAACTTCTTGACAGCTGGGCGCAGCTCGAACACCTGGGCGGTCATCGTGCTACCCCGGTACTCGTGCGTCTTTCAGCGGGTCGGCTTCGTGTCGCGACGGGTTGTTCCGACATTCGGTTGCCGGAGTCGACGATGTCGCAAGCCCGGATCAAGGCCTCGCCGAGGCGCCTCGCGTCCTCCACCTGCAGGCCCAGATCGCAGACGAACCCAGGGTGCACATTGTCTGCATAGATCTCGAGCCAATCGCCGTCTGCGTCGAAGTCGTACCGCTTCGCCTCGATCCAGACGTCGATCTCCTCGGCATCACGGTCGCCGTCGTACCGCGGCCTCCAGCGATCGACCGAACGCCGATGCATAACGCCCTGGTCGTCGGGATGCAGGGGGCGGCCTTGGTAAGCGCGGTCGTCGTGGTGCTCGGCGCCGCACCACGGCGGGCAGATGTCGCCGCGGAGTGTCATCGCGTCGCCTCTACTTCGTTCATGGCGGCGCTTGCGCCCGCCAGCGCGTCGAGCGCTGCTCTCGTCGCAGTTAGAACGTCGATTGCCCGGTCAAGCTCTAGGCGAGGGTCGTTGGGCAGGTTCTCGTCGATCAGTACCTGGTCGAACCAGCCATCGATATCCAGTCGGACCGCGATGACCTGAGGCAGGTCGCGGCCGACCGGCTCGTTGAGCATCTGGCGCATTGCGAGTCCTGTCGGCGCCACGCGATAGGCGACGCCTCGATCGTCGGCCTCATCCGCCAGCACGAAGTCGGATACCTGCTTGATCCTCATCGCTGCGCCTCCAGCCACTCGGCGAGTCGGAGCGCGTCTGTGGCCAGTCGCCTTAGGCCGCCGACGCCTTCATAGTCCGCTGCGCGAAGGAGGGGCTTGAGTACCAGCTCGCTGACCGGCCCGTAGTCCTCGCCCGTGATCTCCAAAGAACCGGACCGTGCGGCATGAACAAACGGAAGGCCTCCACGCTCACCGGGGCGGTGGTTGCTGACGGTGCACCATGGCGGACATAGGGAGCCGCGCGCAGCCAGGTTTGCGCGGGCCTCTCGTAGTTGAGCCTCTTGCCACTCCCGACTCGACATCGGTCTTGTGCCGACGGATTCCAGGTTCTGCTCGGTGGCCTCCTCGCAACCAATCTCCCCGTCTCTGTCGCTGTGGTCGCCGTCGTGGCCCTTGTCCAGCGTGCACACGAACGGCAGCCCGCTCACGTGGTCGTCCTCGACGCGGTGCAGGCAAGGCTCCCCGGCCTCCCCGGCCTCCTCGGTGGCTTCCCGGCCACCGACCAGAGATACTGCTGTCATGGTTCTACGTCCTTCCTGACGTGGTTCCTCGGCCTCGCTGGTCCTGCATGACCAGTCGAGGCCGTTCTCATTTCGAGGGTGCGCCGACTGCCTCAAAGTTCGCGAGAGACACGCCGACTCAGTCTGTGGTTCATCTGGGTTTGTGTTGCGCTTCCCGCACCCGGACTGGGTGGCGTTGCAGACCCGACAGGCCGGTCTCGAGGGCACCGGCGAGGTCAAGCTTCGCGATCTGGTGAAGGAGTCCCTGCGGATGCGACCCAGCCGCATCATCGTGGGCGAGGTGAGGGCCGAGGAGTGCCTCGATCTGCTGTTGGCGCTCAACAGCGGCATCCCCGGGATGTGCACCCTGCACGCCAACAGCGGGCGCGAGGCGTTGGTCAAGATGTGCACGTTGCCGCTGCTGGCCGGGGAGAACATCAGTCCCCGTTTCGTCATCCCGACGGTCGCGGCGAGTGTCGATCTCGTGGTGCACCTCGGCATGGATGCGCGGGGCGTGCGCAGGGTCAACGAGATCGTCGCCGTACCGGGTCGGGTCGAGAACGACGTGATCGAGACGGCGCCGATCTTCGAACGACACGGCACCGAGCTCCGCCGTGCCAGTGGGATGCCGCCGCGCCCCGAGCGGTATGAGCGTGCTGGCGTCGACCTGCACGTCCTTCTCGCCGGAGCGCGCTGATGGGTGCGGTGCTCGGGTTGGGCATCGGCATCGGGCTCCTGCTGTGCTGGTCTGCCTTCGTGCTGCCGCGGACGCATCGCCGTCCCCGCAAGGCCGAGCGCACCGATGCGCTCCTGGCGCGGGCCGGGCTCGGCGCGGTGTCGTCGACGAGCCTGTGGGCGCTGTGCGTCGCGTGTGCGGGAGTCGCCCTGCTTGTCACCGAGGTCATCACCCATACGCCGCCGATCGCCGTCGTCTTCGCCGCCATCGCCGGATACCTGCCGGTCGCGGTGCTGATCGGGCGGGCTCGGCGACGACAGCGCGAGTTCGCCGAGGTCTGGCCCGAGGCGGTCGACAACCTCGCCTCGGCCGTGCGGGCAGGACTCTCGCTGCCCGAGGCCTTGGCCGGGCTGGCGGTGCGCGGGCCGGAGGCGCTGCGGGAGCCGTTCGCGCAGTTCGAGCTCGACTATCAGGTGTCGGGTCGGTTCGGCGACTGCCTCGACCGGCTCAAGGACAGGCTCGCCGATCCGGTCGGCGATCGCGTGGTGGAGGGGCTGCGCGTCGCCCGTGAGGTGGGCGGCGGAGAGCTCGGCCGGCTGCTGCGCAACCTGTCGTCCTACCTACGGGCGGAGGCCCGCACCCGTGCCGAGCTCGAGTCCCGCCAGGCCTGGGCGGTCAACGGCGCCCGGCTGGCGGTGGCGGCGCCGTGGCTTGTACTGGTCTTCCTGTCCTTCCAGCCGGACGTGATCCAACGCTACTCCTCGGCGGCCGGGACGGTGGTCCTCGCCGGCGGTGCGGCGGCCTGCCTGGTGGCCTATCGGATCATGCAGCGCATCGCCCGGCTGCCCACCGAGCAGAGGATCCTCCGATGAGCGGCGTGCTCGTCGGCGCAGTTCTCGGAGCGATCGTCGGCGGGGCGCTCCTACTCGTGATCGCTCGGATCGGGGCGATCCGCCGTCCACAGTTCGAGGTGCGGGTGCTGCCCTACATCCGTGACCTGTCGGCCGGCCCCGTGGCGAAGCGGGCGGCGACGCCCTCCGGGCCGCTACCGCCCGTCGTGGGAGCAGTCTTCGGGCCGGCGCTGCGCGCTGCTGCTGATGCTGTCGAGCGCGTTCTCGGCGGGGCAGTCTCGGTGCAGCGGAGGCTGGATCGGGCCGCCCTGGACCGCACGGTGCACGACTTCCGCGTCGAGCAGGTTCTGTGGGGTCTGGTGTGCTTCACCGTCGCCGCGCTCTACGGCTTGCTCCGTGGCCTGAGGGATCCGAGCCATGCCCTTCCGGCGCTGGTGGTGTGCCTGGTGGCGTTCGTCTTCGGTGTGCTCGCCCGTGACTCCTGGTTGACCACGCAGGTGCGCGATCGCGAGCGGCGGATCGTCGCCGAGTTCCCGGCCGTCGCCGAGCTGCTGGCGCTGTCCGTCGCGGCGGGCGAGGCCCCGGTCGTCGCCCTGGATCGAGTCGTACGCCGCAGCCAGGGCGAGCTGTCACACGACCTCGCGCGCGTGCTCGCCGCCGTCCGGACCGGTCAGCCGGTGGCGGCAGCCTTCGACGACCTGGCGGCGCGCACCGGCCTGCCGCTGGTCGCTCGGTTCGCCGCAGGCATCGCCGTGGCCGTCGAACGCGGCACCCCACTGGCCGACGTACTGCACGCGCAGGCTGCCGACGTGCGTGAGGCCGGCCGCCGCGAGCTGATCGAGGTGGCGGCACGAAAGGAGGTCCTGATGATGGTCCCGATCGTCTTCTTCGTGATGCCCACGACGGTGGTCTTTGCGTTCTTCCCAGGCGTCCTCGGCCTGCATCTGGGCATGTCCTGAAATCTCGGAAAGGAACACCAATGGACACACTCCTTCTCGCCCTGCTCCGACTGCGGCATCACCTGCTGCGAGAGCGTGATGATCGCGGCGACGTGCCCGGTTGGGTGCTGGTGGTCGTCATGACGGCAGGCTTGTGTGCCGCCCTCTACGGCGTGGCGAAGGACCAGCTCAACACCATGCTCACCAACGCGCTCAACCAAGTGAAATGAGCCGCCGGGAGCGCGGCGCGGCCGTCGTGGACCTCGTGCTGGTCCTGCTCGTGCTGGTGCCGCTGGTCCTCGGTGCGATGCAGGTCGCGCTCGTGCTCTATGTCCGCAACACGCTGGCCTCGGCGGCTTCCGAGGGCGCGCGCTACGCCGCCACCCTCGGTCACACCGACGCCGACGGCGTCGCACGGACCAGGGCGCAGTTGCGCGGTGCCGTCTCGGACCAGTACGCCGCGGACGTCACCGCCTCCGCGGCGTCCATCGACGGCGCACCGGCGGTGCGGATCACGGTGCGCGCTCACGTGCCGGCGCTGGGGCTCGGTGGGCCGGCCGTGAGACTCACCGTCACCGGGCACGCGATCCGGGAGACGCGATGAGGTGGCGGCTCGGGCAGAGATGGGAGCGTGGCAAGGGGGAGCGCGGCAAGGGGGAGCGCGGCAGCGGTCTGATCGAGCTGACCTGGCTCGGCATCCTGCTGCTGGTCCCCCTCGTGTGGATCCTGCTGTCGATCTTCGCTGTCCAGCGCGGGGCATTCGCCGTCAGCGGGGCGGCCCGTGCGGCGGGCCGCGCCTATGTCCTCGCACCCAGCGACGACATCGGTGTCCAGCGGGCCCGGGTGGCGGCGGAGCAGGTGCTCGCCGACCAGGGGATCGAGGACGCTCCGCTGGACATCACCGTGAGCTGTACGCCGTACCCGCAGGCCTGTCACAGCGGGACCTCGGTGGTCACCGTGCGCATCGCCAGCAGCATCCGGATCCCGCTGCTGCCGCTGGTGCTCGGCGGCGGGTCGCCCCGGTTCGCGCTGGACGCCACCCAGGTGGTGCCGGTGGGGCAGTACCAGGAGGTCTCCGATGGCGCCGGGTGAGCGACGAGACGAGCGCGGCTCGACGATCCCGCTGATCATCGGCTTCGCACTCGTGCTGGCACTGATGGTGGCGTTCGTCGTCGATGCCACGGCTGCCTACCTCCGTCGCCAGGCCCTGGACACCCTTGCCGACGGTGCGGCGCTGCAGGGCGCGGATCTCGGGGCGGCCGGCACGGACGTGTACGCCGGCGGCCTCGGCAGCACCGACCTCCACCTCACCACGGCCGCTGCGCAGCAAGCCATCGATGCCTATCTCGACGATGTCGGCGCCTATGGGCGCTATCCCGGCCTGATCGCCTCGGTCACGATCGACGCGGCCGGTCAGCGGGTGCGCGTCCACCTGCACGCCCCGTTGCACCTACCGCTCAGCATGCCCGGCTCGCCCGCGCATCCGAGTGTCGGTGCCGAGGGCGAGGCGTCCGTGGTGGTCGATCGCTGATGCCGCGTCTTCAGGTGGAGTTCGAGAAGGCGTCACCTGGACTTTGCCGACCGCCACCAGGATGCGGAGGTCCATCTCGGGCCGCCCATCTCAAGGATCGATGTGAAATCGCTTCGTCGTGTCCTGGCCGTCGTACCGGCCGCCTGTCTCGGTCTCGCTGGAGCCGCGGCCATCGCGCCGCCGGCCCATGCCGCGGGAGCAGACATCCAGATCACCGAGATCGCCTACGGCGGTCTCGCGGCCGGTGCCAACGGTGGGGACGGTGAGTACGTCGAGATCACCAACGAGGGCGACACCGCACAGGACCTGACGGGTTGGTCCTACGCCACGGGCACGGCGGCGCCGGCGACCGGTGGTGCTGTCAGCCTTGCCGGGCTGGGCACGCTCGCCCCGGGCGCGTCGGCCATCATCACCGACCTCAGTGCGGCGGAGTTCCGCGCGGAGTGGGGCCTCAAGTCCTCGGTCCAGGTGCTCGACAACGCCAAGGCGGCAACGCTGAACAGCGGGCCGAGCGCGGCGTGGGTGCTCGACGGCAGCAACGCCGTGATCGATGACGTCACCTACGTCAAGAACGGTTTCGCGGGCAAGGGCGTGGCCAAGGACGCGACCAGCGCGACGAGCAGCCAGGATCTGTCGACCGGCTGGGTCAACGCCGCGGTGGGCGACTCCGAGGGCTCGTGGACCAGCGCCAGCGGCGCAGTGGGCTCGCCGGGTGCCTCGACGTACGGCACCGGCACGCCTGCGAGCGTGCGGGCCTCCGATCTGCAGATCACCGAGATCGCCTACGGTGGCAAGGTCGCCAGCTCGGCCAACACCGGCGCCGATGGCGAGTACGTCGAGATCACCAACGAGGGCAAGGGCTCCCAGGACCTGACGGGCTGGACCTACGACACCGGCGCCACCCAGCCGACGGCCGGGGCGGGCATCGCGCTCTCCGGCACGTTGGCGCCCGGTCAGTCGCTGATCGTGACCGACGTGACCGCGGCTGAGTTCCGTGCCGAGTGGGGCTTGAAGTCGTCGGTCCAGGTCATCTCCAACAACAAGACCCACACCCTCAACGGCGGCCCGAACGGCGCCTACGTGTTCGACGCCGGCGGCACGGTGGCCGATCAGGTCGCCTACCTCAGCGGAGCCTTCGCGGGCGGCAAGGGCTCCGCCAAGACCACGGCTGCGGCGACGAGCTCGCAGGACCTGGCCACCGGGTGGACCGACGAGACCGTCGGCGACGCCGAGGGCTCGTGGACCAGTGCCAGCGGCGCGGTCGGCTCACCGGGCGCCTCGACGTACGGGACCAGCACGCCGGCGAGCGTGCGCACCGCCACCGTCGTCGAGGACCCGCACAGCGTGCTGAAGATCAGCGCCGTGGACGCGACCGCAGGCGCCGTCACGCTGCACAACACCGGCACCAGTGACCACGACATCTCCGGCTGGACGATCCAGGACGCCGCCGGGACCGTCGTCACCATCCCGGCCGGCAGCACCCTGACCGCCGGCGCGTCGCAGACCTTCACCGCGACGACCAACACGTTCGACGTGGGCACCGACACCGCCAAGCTGTACGACGGCACGACCCTGGTCGACTCGAGCGCCTGGAACGCCGACCCCAACTGGGCGGACGTGACCATCAACGAGGTCTCCTCGGACAACGCGACCGCGGCCCAGGTGACCGCGGGCGATCCGATGGGGGATGCCATCGAGCTCTACAACAAGGGCGACGCGGCAGTCGACCTGACCGGCTGGAAGCAGATCGACAGCGGTGCGGCCAGCGCGGCCACGACGTTCGGACCGATCTACGTCAACGGCTCGACCACAGCCGCCAGCACCATGACGATCCCGGCGCACAGCTACGCCGTCTTCTCCTCGAAGGCCGGCCTGAGCAGCGGCGGGGACGGCGTCAAGCTCTACCTGCCCGACGGCACGCTCGTCGACAGCCTCACCTACGGCGCCGGCGAGGCCGGGATCGACGAGGCCGCGGACCCCGACAACACGGTCAGGTCCGTGGCGGCCTGCCCCGACGGCAGTCACACCTACCTCAAGGTGACCTCCTACAGCTTCGGCGCCAGCAACACCGCCGCGTGCGCCACCGGCGTCGCGCTGGGCGACTCCACCGGCCCGACCAGCGACGTACCGTGCACGACCGAGGCACCCAGCGCGACCACCGATCCGGTCACCGGTGCGGTCGCCTGGCCGGGCAGCCAGGACGTCGCCGTCGCCGATGGCGTCTGCGCCTGGGATGGCGGCGGCACCCAGCAGGACCTCTCCGGCCTGGTCTTCGACCCGACGGACCCGAACACCCTGTGGGCGGTGAAGAACAAGAGCGTCGTCTACAAGCTGACCAAGGCCGACGGCATCTGGCAGAAGGTCACCACGGACGGGTGGGCGAACGGCAAGAACATCACCTTCCCCGGCGGCACGGGGCTGCCCGACTCCGAGGGCATGACGGTCGGCCCCGACGGCGCGCTCTACGTCACCACCGAGCGTGACAACGCGAACAACAGCGTCCCGCTCGACACCGTCCTGCGCTTCGACCCGACCGGCTCGGGTACGACGCTGACCGCCACCGACGAGTGGAACCTCACCTCCGACCTCTTCGCGGCCGATGACTCCGCCGACGCCAACCTCGGCTTCGAGGGCGTCACCTACGTGCCGGACAGCTACCTGACGGCCAACGGTTTCATCGACGACCACACCCACGCCGCCTACGACCCGTCGACGTACCCGACGAAGAAGACCGCCGGGCTCTTCTTCGCGGCGGTCGAGAAGACGGGGCACCTGGAGGCCTACGCGCTCAACAGCGACCACACGTTCACCCGGGTGGCCGACATCGCGACCGGCATGGCCGGGGTGATGGACGTGTCCTACGACGCCGACCTGCACCGGATCTGGGCGCAGTGCGACAACACCTGCGGGGTGTCCCTGACACTGCTCAAGGTCGGGTTCGACGGGCACTTCACGCCGGAGAAGCACTTCGCCCGCCCGGCCGGGCTGCCGGACAACAACCTCGAGGGCTTCGCGGTCGCGCCGGTCTCGACGGCGGTGAACGGCCAGCGCGAGGCGGTGTGGTCGGACGACGGCAACTTCGGCACCAGCAGCACAGGTGTCGCGACGCTCGCCGCCGACGGCGGCCACTCGCTGTGGACCGGCCTCATGAACGTCGACCTGAACCTCGGCGCCCAGGGGTACGACGCGACCAAGCCGGTGATCGTCGCCCACGCGGACCCGGCTCCGAACACGGCCGGCTGGAACAACACGACCGTGACCGTGAGCTATACGTGCACCGACGCGGGATCGGGTGTCGACACCGCCGCCAGTGACCTCGCCTCCGACGTGCTCACCACGAGCGGCACCGCGACCGCGACGTGTGTGGACCTGGCGGGCAACAGCGCCGCCGCGAGTTACACGGCGAAGATCGACACCGTCGCGCCCAGTGCCTCGGCCATCACGGTCTCCGGGCCTTCGACGGTCGACAGCGGCGCGGTGAGCTTCACCTTCGGCTCCTCCGAGGCCGACGTGGTGTCCTACCGCTGCAAGCTCGAGGGCACCGACGCCGGCTTCGTCGCCTGCTCGGCGTACGCCAGGAGCGGTCTGGCGGTGGGCCCCTACACCCTCGAGGTGGAGGCGGTCGACCAGGCCGGCAACGTCAGCGCCCCGGTGGAGCACGCCTTCTCGGTGGTGGCCAAGTCGTCCACCGGCGGGACCACGCCGACAAAGCCGACCAAGCCGGTCGTGATCCACCCGGTCAGCGGCAAGTCCAAGGTCGGCAAGAAGCTGAAGGTCACCGTCTCGGTGCCCCGCGGTGCGACCGTCACCTACCAGTGGTACGCCGGCGGCAAGAAGATCAAGCACGCCACCAAGAGCTCGCTGAAGCTGACCAAGGCTCTGAAGCACAAGTTGATCCGGGTCAAGGTCGTGGTGCGGGTGCCGGGTCAGGCTCCGGTGGTGAAGACGCTGAAGGTGAGCAAGCCGATCCGCTAGCCGCTGATCGAGCGTGGATTGAGGCGGCGCCACGGGGACGCACTAACCTTGGTCCCCGTGGCAGCCACCGACTTCGACGCCGAGATCAAGCAGCTCCAGGCGACCCTCCACACGATCGAGCAGGTCCTCGACCTGCCCGCGATGAAGACCGAGGTCGCCGACCTCGAGAACCAGGTGGCCGCTCCCGACCTCTGGGACGACCAGGCCAACGCGCAGAAGGTCACCGGCCGGCTCTCCCTCCTGCAGGGCGAGGTCGAGCGCTTCGAGCAGCTGGCGAGCCGGGTCGAGGACCTCGGCGTACTCGCCGAGCTCGCCCAGGAGGAGGCCGACGCCGACACCCTGGCCGAGGCCGAGTCCGAGCTCGGCCGGGTCAAGAAGGACGTCGAGGCACTCGAGGTCCGCACCCTGCTCTCCGGCGAGTACGACGCCCGCGAGGCGATCATGACGATCCGCTCCGGCGCCGGTGGTGTCGACGCGGCGGACTTCGCCGAGACGCTGATGCGGATGTACACGCGCTGGGCCGAGCAGCACAAGTACCCCGTCGAGGTCTTCGACGTCTCCTACGCGGAGGAGGCGGGCATCAAGTCCGCCGAGTTCGCGATCCACGCGCCCTACGCCTACGGCACGCTCTCGGTCGAGGCCGGCACCCACCGGCTCGTCCGGATCAGCCCGTTCGACAACCAGGGTCGCCGGCAGACGTCGTTCGCGGCTGTCGAGGTGGTGCCGGTGCTGGAGCAGACCGACGAGATCGAGATCGACGAGAACGACGTCCGCACCGACGTCTTCCGCTCCGGTGGTCCCGGCGGCCAGTCGGTCAACACGACCGACTCCGCTGTCCGCCTGACCCACATCCCGACCGGCATCGTGGTCAGCTGCCAGAACGAGAAGTCGCAGCTGCAGAACAAGGCCTCCGCGATGGTCGTCCTCAAGGCCAAGCTCTTGGCGAGGAAGAAGGCCGAGGAGGCCGCGCTCAAGAAGGACCTCAAGGGCGACGTGGCCGCGAGCTGGGGCGACCAGATGCGCAACTACGTGCTCAACCCCTACCAGATCGTCAAGGACCTGCGGACCGGCTACGAGACCGGCAACCCGACCTCGGTCTTCGACGGCGACCTGGACCCGTTCCTGGAGGCCGGCATCCGCTGGCGCCGGGGTGCGGACCGAGCGTCGGCCAACTGATTTTTGGGATAGTCCGGGGCGCAAATCACGCCTACTGGCCAGTAGTCCCTGATTTCCGCCCCGGACTATCCCTTCGACCACGCAACAGAGCCGCGACCCCCATCCCAAAGGGTCGCGGCCCTGTGGCACTCACCGCCCCTTGAAGCGGGTGAGTGCCGGACCGCGGGCTGCTCTGACCCAGCCGCGGCATCGGCGTGCGTGACGCCGTGATCTCGGGCCGCTAGGCGGTCTCCCGGCGTACGTCTGCCGTCCGTCGGCGCGGCGCATCCCGCGCCGTGAGTGGAGCGCGCCGCGCGCCGATGCCGATCAGCTGCAGCAGCTGCTCGTGCAGCACGCCGTAGGCGTCGCCGACCGGTGCCTCATCCGCACTGTTGCGCACCGCGATGTCGAGGTGGACCCGGCCGTCGGCCAGCCCGACCAGCCGGTCGGCCAGCACCAGGGCCTCGTGCGGGTCGTTGGTGACCACCAGGGTGGCCAGGCCGCGCCGGGCGGTGACGGTGCGCAGCAGGCGGTGCAGGATGCGCTGGTCGAGCGCGTCGAGCGCCCGGTAGGGCTCGTCGGCCAGCAGCAGCTCGGGCTCGCCGGCGAGCGAGCGGGCGAGGGCGACCCGATGCTGGTCGGCGTCGGAGAGGTCCCCGGACCAGCTGTCCTCGAGGTCGATCAGGCCGACCTCGGCCAGCGCACGTCGGGCCCGCGGGCGGACGTCGGCGATGCTCGCACCACCCGCGCTGGCCGTGATGCCGAGGGCGACCTCGTCGAGCACCCGCTTCCACGGCCGCAGACCAGGGTCGCCGAGCAGAGCGATCCGCTCGGGGGTGCGCAGGTAGCCGGCGGACACGACCTCCCGGTCGATCCGGGCGAGCGCCCGCAGCAGGGTGGTCTTGCCGCTGCCACGGCGCCCCGCCACGGCGACCACCTCGCCGCCGCGGAGGTCGAGGTCGAGGTTGTCGAGGATGCCGCCGTCGGGGGTGAGGCTGCGGCACAGCCCGCACGCCCGGACCACACTGGCCGCTGGGTCGTACGTCGGGTGCTGGGTGACGCCGCCGAGGGCGTCGTGCTGCTGCGTCATGCCGCCTCCTCACGCTCATTGCTATGTAAGACAATTGAAATACTAGACAAAGATCGACAAATGCGCAACTGACTTGTGAGGCCGAGCGTGAGCTAAGGATCACGCCGAGCCTCACAAGACGGCGCAGTGCACGCCGATCAGCCTGCGGCCCGCGCCACCGCCACGCACCAGCGACCGACCAGGTCGAGGTCGTGGCTCGACAACTCGCAGCTGAGCCACGCGTCGCCGAACAGCCCGCGCAGCAGCGTGCTGTCGCCACAGGTCAGCGCATCGGTCGGCGAGCCGTAGGCGGGCGGCGGCGTGCTCGTCAGAGGCGTGCAGCCCGTCGGCTTGTCGCCGGCCAGCTTCGCGGCCCGGGCTGCCGTGACCGGGGGAGCGAAGACCCAGGCTCGGGCGAGGCCGCCGGCTGCCGAGGTCCACGAGCAGCCGTACTCGTCGGCCACGTCCTTGACCTTCTCGCTCAGCTGCACCGTCTGGCCGGGCCGCCAGGAGGCCTTCTGCGTCACCGGGCCGCCGAGGGCGGCTGCGGCCGTGGCGTCGGGGAGCGCTGTGCAGAACGCGGCGCGTCGTACGGTCAGGGCGGTGGTGTCCACCGACGCGAGTCGGGTGGCCAGGGGATTGGTCGGTGCGTGCTTCGCCGGTGTGGTCCTCGCCACGCCGATCCCGACGCAGACGGCCGTCAATATCACAGCGAGAAGCGCCTTGAAGGGCAAAGACTGGATCGGCGACGGCACGCGGAGACCCTAACGGTTCACTGCGTCGACTAACCTCGACCGGGTGATTCGCTTCGAGAAGGTCACCAAGACCTACCCCGGCATCGGGAAGCCCGCCCTCGACCAGGTCTCCGTGGACGTGGAGAAGGGCGAGTTCGTCTTCCTCGTCGGCCAGTCGGGCTCGGGCAAGTCCACCGCGCTGCGCCTGATCCTGCGTGAGACCCGCCCTTCCAGTGGCCGGGTCTACGTCGCCGGCAAGGAGATCAATCGGCTCGCCGGCTGGAAGGTTCCCCGACTGCGTCGCCAGATCGGCACCGTCTTCCAGGACTTCCGCCTGCTGCAGAACAAGACCGTCGCCGAGAACGTGGCGTTCGCGCTGCAGGTGACCGGCCACTCCCGCGGCGAGATCACCGAGCGGGTGCCCGAGACCCTCGAGCTGGTCGGCTTGGAGGGCAAGGCCGAGCGCATGCCCGACGAGCTCTCCGGTGGCGAGCAGCAGCGCGTCGCGATCGCGCGCGCCTTCGTCAACCGGCCGATGATCCTGATCGCCGACGAGCCCACCGGAAACCTCGACCCGACCACCAGTGTCGGGATCATGAAGCTGCTCGACCGGATCAACCGGACCGGGACGACGGTGGTCATGGCGACCCACGACGCCAGCATCGTCGACCAGATGCGCAAGCGCGTCGTGGAGCTGGACGGCGGTCGGGTCGTGCGCGACCAGGCCCAGGGCGTCTACGGCTTCCAGCACTGATCCATCCCTCCGACTCCCCACAAGAGAGCCGAGCATGCAGCTTCGTTATGTCTTCACCGAGCTCCGCCAGGGCCTGCGCCGCAACCTGTCGATGCACCTCGCGGTGGTGCTCACCCTCCTCGTCTCGCTGACGCTGGTCGGCGTCGGCGTCCTCCTGCACCAGGAGGCCGACAAGACCGCCAAGCAGTGGGGCAGCCAGCTCCAGATCACCGTCTTCCTGTGCAACGGCACCACTGACACCTCCCCGTCGTGCGTCGGTCCGGTGACCGACGCCCAGAAGCAGGCGATCGAGAAGGTCCTCACCGAGAACAAGGACGTCGACTCCTTCCGGCTCGAGAGCCAGCAGGAGGCCTACGACCGCATCCAGCACCTCAACGTGCCGGCCAGCAGCTTCAAGGGCCCGGACCCGGCGATCAAGGTCTCCGACATGCCGGAGTCCTACTGGATCACGATGAAGGACCCGCACCAGGCGGCATCGATCAAGGAGTCCGTGCAGGGTCTCGACGGCGTCGAGAGCGTGCAGGACCTGCACAACCTGATGGGCAAGATCCTCGGCACCATCGACGGGCTGCGCAACGGCGCGATTGTGGCAGCGGTGCTGCTCGTGGTGGCCGCGCTGCTGATGGTCGCCAACACCATCCGGCTGGCGGCGTTCGCCCGTCGGCGCGAGATCGCGATCATGCGGTTGGTGGGTGCCTCCACGCTCTACATCGCGCTGCCGTTCCTGCTCGAGGCGTTGGTCACCGCGGTGGTCGGCGTCGTGCTCTCCGCCGGGGCGTTGGCGGCGGTCATGCAGTTCGGCGTCAACGATCGGCTGGCGAGGGTGAAGTTCGACGCCTGGATCGGCTGGCACGACTATTGGGTCGCTGCCGGCGTGATCGCGGTCCTCGGCGTGGCGCTCACCTTGCTGCCGACACTCCTGCTGACCCGCAAATACCTCAAAGTCTGATCCGCGTCACGTACGGTCGAGGAGTTCACTTCCCCGAACGACTCGTAAGGCAGAACCGGTGCGCATCTTCCCCCGTACCGTCCGCCGACGCGTGCTCGCGGCAACCCTTGCCGCGACCGCCGTCGGTGGGCTGACCGTCCCCGTCGCCTACGCCAGCGATCACAGCCGGCACCTCAAGCAGCAGCAGAAGCAGGCCCAGCAGCACGTCGCCACGGTGCAGAACGACCTGGACGACTCCAGTGCCGCCCTGCAGAAGGCCACCAAGCAGCTGGCCGACGCGAAGGCTCAGCTGGTCAAGGCCCAGGCGCACCTCGCCGACGTCAACGGTCAGCTGGCCACGGCGAAGCAGGTGGAGGCCCAGGCCCAGGCCGCGCTGACCCAGGCTCAGGCGGCGCTGACCCAGGCGAGCGCGGACCTCGACGCCGGCCAGCAGGCCGTCGACACGCAGCGGGACGAGGTCAAGCAGACCGTGCTATCGACGTACACCGCCGGCGATCCGGCCCTGCTGGAGGTCGGGCAGCTGCTCGACGCGACCTCGCCCTCCGACATCGTCCGGCAGCTGTCGTACGGCCAGGTCGTGTCCACGGCCGAGACCAACACCTACAAGGCGCTGCAGTCGGCCGAGGTCGTGCTCAAGGTCAAGAAGCAGAACCTGGCTGCGGCCAAGGAGAAGGTCGCCGAGCAGGAGCAGGTCGCTGCCGAGCACCTCACCGAGGTGCAGGACCTGCAGCAGCAGGCCACCGCCGCGGAGACCTCGGTCGCGGGCCTCGTCGCCCAGGCCGCGACAGCCAAGGCGGCCGCCCGGCAGACGAGGAAGGACGACGAGAAGCAGCTCCAGCAGGCGAAGTCCCAGGAGCAGAAGATCACCCAGCAGATCCTGGCCGACGCGGCGAAGCACGGGAACATGCGTCACGTCTCCTCCACCAGCGGGATGTTCCAGAAGCCGGTGGCGAACACCTACATCACCTCGCCCTACGGCTGGCGGATCCACCCGATCTACCATTACTGGGGCCTGCACGACGGCGACGACTTCCACGCGCCGTGTGGCACCCATGAGGTGGCGGTCGGCACCGGTCGGGTCGTCTCGGAGTACTACTCCAGCGTCTGGGGCAACCGGCTCTACCTCGATCTCGGCACCATCAACGGCGCCCAGTACACCGCGATCTACAACCACATCGAGGACGGGGAGTACAAGGCCCGGGTCGGCCAGGTCGTGGATCAGGGTCAGACGATCGCGCTGGCCGGCACGACCGGATGGTCGACGGCCTGCCACCTGCACTTCACGATCATGAAGAACGGCACGGCCATCGACCCGATGACGGTCCTGGGCTGAGCCGGTGAGCGTTCGCGTCGAGCGGTCCGGCCCGGTCACCACGGTGATCCTGGATCGGCCCGAGGCGCGCAACGCCGTCGACCGCCCCACAGCCGAAGCACTCGCGGAGGCGTTCCGCGCGTTCGACGCCGATGAGTCGGCTTGCGTCGCCGTCCTGTACGGCGCCGGCGGCACGTTCTGTGCCGGCGCCGACCTCAAGGCGTTCGGTACGCCGCGGCAGAACCTCCTCGACCCCGATGCCGACGCGCCGATGGGCCTGTCCCGGCTTGAGCTCGGCAAGCCGGTGATCGCCGCGATCGAGGGCCATGCCGTCGCGGGTGGCCTGGAGCTGGCTCTCTGGTGCGACCTCCGCGTGGCCGCCGATGATGCCGTGCTCGGTGTGTTCTGCCGGCGCTTCGGCGTACCCCTCATCGACGGTGGCACCGTTCGGCTGCCGGCACTGATCGGCACCTCGCGGGCGATGGACATGATCCTGACCGGCCGTGGAGTGCGCGCCGACGAGGCCTACGACATGGGCCTGGTCAACCGGCTGGTCGAGCCCGGGACCGCGCGGGCGGCGGCCGAGGTGTTGGCCGCCGAGCTCGCCGCGCTGCCGCAGACGTGCTTGCGCAACGACCGTCTCTCGGTGCGCCACGCCGAGGGCCGGACCACGCGTGAGGCGATGGCCTACGAGTTCGCGATCGGGCTGGAGTCGCTCACCGCCGACGGCGTCGGGGGAGCGGCGAGGTTCGCCGCGGGCGAAGGACGGCACGGCGAGTCATAACCCCTTGCCCGGCTTTGGGATGATGGTGGGATGCCGAAGGAGCAGGGCCGCAAGATGATCGCGCAGAACAAGAAGGCGCGGCACGACTACCACCTCGAGGACACCTACGAGGCCGGACTCGTGCTCCAGGGCACCGAGGTCAAGTCGCTGCGTGAGGGACGTGCCTCCCTCGTCGACGGCTTCGTCGACATCGACGGCGGCGAGGCTTGGCTGCACGCCGTCTACATCCCGGAATACCTCAACGGCTCCTGGACCAACCACGCCGCCCGCCGCAAGCGCAAGCTGCTGCTGCACCGCGCCGAGATCGAGAAGATCGAACGCCGGGTCTCCGAGCGCGGCCTGACGATCGTGCCGCTCGCGCTCTACTTCAACGACGGCCGCGCCAAGATCGAGATCGCGCTGGCCAAGGGCAAGAAGTCCTGGGATAAGCGCCAGGCCATCGCCGAGCGCACCGCGGACCGGGAGAAGGAGCAGGCACTCGGGCGACACCTCAAGGGCATGCAGGACTGACGCCCGATGGCGAGCCGGTCGGCCCCGTGGGCCCGCGCGCGGTTCGCGGGCGCGCGGGTGGCGCGACTGGCCACCGTCTCGGCGGCGGGGGAGCCGCACCTGGTGCCCGTCGTCTTCGCCGTCGTCGGCTCGGTGATCGTCACGGCCGTCGACCACAAGCCGAAGTCCACGACCAGGCTGCGCCGGCTGGCCAACATCGAGTCCTCGCCCGCCGTGTCGGTCCTCGTCGACGAGTACGACGAGGACTGGTCGCAGCTGTGGTGGGCCCGCGCCGACGGCGACGCAGCGGTGGTGTCGGCGGACTCGGTCGCCCCCGAGCTGGTCGATGCGTTGGCCGGGCGCTACCCGCAGTACGCCGACCATGTGCCCGCGGGGCCGTTCATCCTCATCGAGGTGCGGCGCTGGTCGGGCTGGTCGGCCGTCTGACCGTGGACCCGCGACCGGCATGATGGGCGCATGGCCGAGCCTCGTGACCTGACCTCCGATGCCGCCGACGTCGCCTCGTGGTGGCAGCGACACGGTTTGCCGGGGCTGTTCGACGTACACGTGCACTTCATGGCTCCGCGCGTTCAGCGGGCGGTGTGGGAGGTGTTCGACAGCGCCGGGCCGAAGGTCGGGCGCCCGTGGCCGATCCGCTATCGCCTCGCCGACGAGGATCGGGTCGAACTCCTGCGGACGATGGGCGTACGGCGGTTCTCGGCACTGTCGTATGCGCACAAGCCGGGGGTCGCTGAGTTCCTCAACGACTGGGCGCGGGACTTCGCCGCGCGGGTGCCCGAGTCGCTGTGGTCCGCGACGCTCTACCCCGAGGAGTCAGCTCCGGGCTATGTCGGTGAGCTGATCGCGGCCGGCGTCGAGATCTTCAAGGTGCACGTGCAGGTCGGCGACTTCCACCTGAACGATCCGCTGCTCGACCCGGTCTGGGGGCTGCTCGAGGACGCCGGTACGCCGGTGGTGATCCACGTCGGCTCCGGTCCGGTCGCGAACGCCTTCACCGGGCCGGAGCCGCTGCGCCGGGTGCTGGCCAGCTACCCGCGGCTGCGGGTGATCGTGGCGCACATGGGCGCGCCGGAGTATCTCGAGTTCCTGGAGCTCGCCGAGCGCTACCCCGAGGTGCGGCTGGACACCACGATGGTCTTCACGGAGTTCTTCAGCGAGGCCTCTGCGGCGTACCCCTCGGAGCTGCTGCCGCGGCTGCACGACCTGGGCGACAGGGTGCTGCTCGGCACCGACTTCCCGACGATCCCCTACCCCTACCTGCACCAGCTCGAGGCGCTGGAGGGCCTCGACCTCGGGGAACAATGGCTGCGGTCGGTGTGTTGGGACAACGGTGCGAAACTGTTCGGTGAAACCCGGTCGGCAACGCCACCGCGCGACCGGTAGACTGGTCGCTACAACTCAAGAGGGGCTGATCGGTTTCGACTTGGGACGTTAGTTCCAGGGGAAGCGGGTCGAGAAGCCAGCGTCATCTCGTAAACGATCGCTGGAAACCTATAACTGCCAACGCTAAGCGCAGTTCCTTCGCTCTCGCCGCCTGAGCGGTGATCGAAGCGTCTGACCGGGTATCCGTCTTCGGCCCGGATCCAGGCGTCGACTAGAAGACTCACCTCGCGCGCTGCGTCAGCGGGCCGCTAGGGACATTTAGCTGACTGAGCCTGTCGATGACGTGTCTGTGCGAGCATCGGGGCCGAGAAAAGCGATAGCGCAGACTGCACCCGGAGAAGACCTGGATCGACGCTCGAGGACCGGGGTTCGATTCCCCGCAGCTCCACTCTCGTAGACTGCCTCTGACCTGCGCAAACAGCGCGAGTCAGGGGCAGTTCTCGTTCTACGTCAATCTCGGGTCAATCGTCGTGAGATGCTGTGAAGGTCGTTCGGAGCACGCCGAATCCGTGTCGATCAGGGCTATGAGGCAGGCGACGCTTCATCTTCCGAAACCGCGACCACCCAGTGGTCGGCAGATCCTCCGGCGACCCGCACCCTGAATGTCGAGTTCGGAGGAACGGCGACACGAGCGGTTGCGCTCTGCGACCCTCCGCTGTCCGATCGTGCTGGAACACATGGCGCGCCGACCGTCAGGTCGATCCCGCTCAAGGTCACGTGCACGACCCCCGGCCCGACGCAGCTGACGGTGACGCTCACGCGTCCGGTCCCGGAGAATGTGCCTAGATCGCGGTTCCCGGTGCCATGTGCGGCCGGCACGATGGGTGTCCCCGATGTCGTGACCGCGGCCAGCTCTCCTTGCTGATCCGCCCCCGAGCCGCAAGCCGACAGCGCAAGGCCTGCCATGGCCAGCCCGACGACGGATGCCAGTGCTTGTGGGTGTCGGCTCCGCATCATGGCTTCACTTGGAGTACATCGTGGTGATCGTCACGTACTTCGACGCCTTGACCGTTGCCGTGCCGATCGTGGTTCGGTGTCCGACCATGTCGTAGTGATAGTGCGTCTCGTGGACAGTCTTGGTCGAGTAGACGGCACGCCAGTAGATCGTGCCGCCTGCGTTGGCGGGGATCGTGTATTGGGCGCCACCGGTGGCGGTCGTGCTCCGCGTCGTGTTGAAGCCGACGTGGGAATTCAAGACTGCGTAACTGACGTTGACGTCGCCGGAAACAGTGTTCGAGACCGTCCGACTGACCGTACATGTCGCCACGTGCTTGCTCTTTCTAGGCGTGACCACATAACAAGCGTGCCATGCCCCATATGTCGTATAGGGGCTGCCGACGCTCGTCACGACCCAGATCGAATGCGGGACGGGACGTGCCTGTGCCGCCCCTCCCGAACTGAGCATCGTGGCGACTGCTCCTGTCGTCGCCATGATGAGTCCGATCCACTTCTTCATGCCCACGCATCCCCCCGGTTGCGGTTGTGATCGTCCAGGGCCGGGCGCGTGTCTCGGGCGTCCAGCTTCCGGCAGATCACCTGACTAGTATTGTTATCTAAGTATTACCACACGTAGATGATGACGGCGAGAGCGTGCGGGCTGGTCGAGCACTCGGACGGAATCGCTCGGTCACCTGGTTCGGGGGAGCACGCCCGCCGCTGGGTCCGCCAGCCTCCGGATATGTCTTGCGGGCCTGACGTGCGCAGCCCCGGGCCGACGTAGGCGGTGGCAGGTGTCGACCGCGTGGGCCGCACTCGGGTGGGGAGCGCTGTCGTCGGCGTCGCTCTTCATCGGGCAGTGGCTGGCCGGCCCGCTGGGCCGCTCGCCTCGTCGGGTCGGGCTGATGATGGGCTTCGGGGCCGGCACGATGCTCAGTGCCGTCGCCTACGAGCTGATCCCGGAGTCCAACCTCAAGCACGGCCTGTCGGTCGGCGTCAGCTGCCTGATCGGGGCGCTCGCCTACTACGTCGGTGATCGTCTCGTCGACCAGGGTGGAGGTGCCGATCGACAGGCGATCGACGGGGCTCCGCCCAGCGGCTCGGGCGCTGCGATGTTCATCGGCGCGCTGCTCGACGGCGTACCGGAGGCACTGATCCTGGGCATCACGCTGGCCGCCGGCGGGACCATCAACCTCGCCTTCCTCGCCGCGATCTTCGTCTCGAACGTGCCGCAGGGGCTGGCGGGCACCACCAGTCTCCGCGAAGCCGGCTACACGAACGGCCGGATCACCGTGATGTGGGGTGCTCTCACCGTGGCCTGCGCGATCGTCTCGCTCGCCGGCTACCTGCTCTCCGACCAGCTGCCCACGCCGGGCCTCGATGCGGAGGCGTTCGCCGGGGGAGCGGTGCTCGTCATGCTCTCCGACTCGATGATGCCCGAGGCGTTCGAGCACGGCGGCCGCTCGGTCGGGCTGCTCACCGTCTTCGGGTTCCTCGTCGCCGGCGTGCTCACCGTGGTGCAGTGAGGCGGACACGTCGGTTGAGGCGAGAGCGCGATCGAGGGCTATCCTCCAAGGCAGCAGCCGGGAGTGCGGCTGAGCGAGACGGGAGAGGGGTGGTAGCCATGGATGGCGAGCCCCCTAGTTGTCGCTCCTCGCTCCTCTGATCGATCGAGCCTCGACGCGCCGGACGGCGTACGGCGACCCCCACCGGGTTCGTAGGCAGATCGATCGCGCCTTCGCGCGCCCGTCCCGTTCCGTCTGCTGTCCCCGTGTCGTCGGGGGAGGTTCGTCATGTCTGATCACACCTTCAGGTCCCTCCGTTCGCTGGCCAAGCTGCGCCGGCCCGCGCCGGTCTCCGCCATCGCTCCCGGCGCGATCGCTCCCGTCCACGGCGTCGAGCCGGCCGCAGCCGTCTCGAGCCTGGTCGACAGCGCGATCTACCTCGACGGGGACCGCATCGAATCGCCCACCACGCTCGCCGAGACGTATCGCTCGCTGCACAGCCACGAGAAGGCGATGGCGTGGATCGGGCTGTACAAGCCCAGCCAGCACGAGCTCGGCTCGTTGGCCGATGAGTTCGGGCTGCACGAGCTTGCCGTCGAGGACGCGATCCTGGCCCATCAGCGCCCCAAGATCGAGCGCTACGACGACACCCTGTTCGTCGTCCTGCGCGCCGCCTGGTATGTGGACGAGACCGAGGATGTCGAGTTCGGCGAGCTGCACGTCTTCGTCGGTCGCGACTTCGTGCTCACCGTCCGGCACGGCGACCAGCCCGACATCTCACCCGTACGCCGGCGGATGGAGAGCAATCCCGACCTTCTCCGGCTGGGGCCCGAGGCGATCCTCTACGCCATCCTCGACCGGGTCGTCGACGGCTACGCCCCGGTGGTCGCCGGCCTTGCGAACGACATCGACGAGATCGAGACCGAGATGTTCAGCGGTCAGACGCACGTCTCACGACGGATCCACGAGCTCAGCCGCGAGGTGGTGGACTTCCAGCGGGCCACCCGTCCGCTGCTCCAGGTAGTACGGGCCTTGATGAACGGCTTCGAGAAGTACCGCACCGACGAGGAGCTCCAGCGCTATCTGCGCGACGTGGAGGACCACCTCACCCAGGTGGTCGAACAGGTCGACGAGTTCCGGCACCTGCTGCGCGACATCCTCACCGTCAACGCCACCCTCGTCGCTCAGCAGCAGAACGAGGAGATGAAGGCGCTGAGCGAGCTCAGCGTGCAGCAGAACGACGAGGTCAAGAAGATCTCCAGCTGGGCGGCGATCCTGTTCGCTCCCACGCTGGTCGGCACGGTCTACGGCATGAACTTCGAGAACATGCCCGAGCTGCACTGGCACTACGGCTACTTCGTCGCCCTCGGGCTGATGCTCCTGGTCAACGTCACGCTCTACGTGGTCTTCCGCCGGCGCCGCTGGATCTAGCGCGGCCCCGCCAGGCAGGCGCGCGCTACGACGGATCCCGCGTCGCGCTCAGCCAGCGCTGGAAGAACGGGTGCAGGTCGCGTCCCGACGCCGCACTCCACCAGTCCTCGAGCGCCTCGCGGCTCTGCGAGGAGTGCGGGTGGCTCGCGGGCCAGCGGCGGAGCAGATCGTCGAACCGGGCCTTCCCGAGCATCTTGGACAGCGTCCACCACATCCGGGCGGGCGGCAGGTAGACGTTCGAGGAAGCGAAGTCCGCGGGGTTGTAGGCGCCCATCGGGCCGTACTCGGACAGGTACGTCGCGTCGTAGCGGGAGGTCTCGGTGTCGACCCACGTCCCGGTCCTGTAGCCGCCGACGTGATCGAGCCAGCGGTACTGGACGTACATCGCCATGCCCTCGCTCATCCACACGTCGCGCCAGTCGTTCGGCGTCACCTGGTCGCCGTACCACTGGTGCGACATCTCGTGGACGACGTCCTGCTCGTCCAGCGCGCCGCGGGTGTCGCCCTCGCTGATCATGGTCTGGGTCTCCATCGCGCTCTTGCTGGGGACCACCACGAGGGAGAGCGTGTCGAACGGGTAGGGGCCCAGCAGGTGCTCGAGCCAGCGGAAGTCCTTGGCCATGAAGCGCAGCCACGAGACCAGCTCGGGCCGATCGGTGGGCGTCCAGTAGGACAGTGGGGTGCCGTGCACCTTGCCGAGCCGGGTCTGCTGGTAGTTGCCGAACGCGATGGTCGTCAGGTACGACGCGGCGGGCGAGGCCAGGTGCCAGCGGGTGGTGGTGACGCCGTGGCCGGTGTGACGATGCGTCAGCCGACCGTTGGCGATGCCGACGTACGGCGCCGGCACGTGCAGGCTGAAGTCGTAGAGCGCCTTGTCTGCCGGCTGGTCGTTGACCGCGTACCACGTGAACGCGCCGTACGGCTCCTGCATGGCGTAGGCGCGGCCGTCGCGCTTGCTGATGAATCCGAGCACCGACTCGTCGCTGCGGGTGCCCGGAGCCGCCACCGGGCGCGGTACGCCGGCGTAGCTCAGCGTGACGGTGTGGACCTGGCCGGCGGTGATCGCGACAGGGAGACTCAGGTGGTCCGTGCTCCGCGTCGCCCGTACGGCGTGGCCATCCACGGCGGCCGAGGTCACGGTGAGGGCGTTGGAGAGGTCGAGCGGGATGGCATCGGCGTCCTTGGCCGCGCGGAAGACCAACCTCTCGGTGCCGCTCAGCGACCGCTTGTGGGGGTGCCAGGTCAGGTCGAGCCCGTAGTGCAGCGCGTCGACGACGTCGTTGCCGTGGGCCGGGTAGTAGGAGTCGACCCGCGGCGTACTGATCGCTGAGCCGTAGTTGCCGGCAGCACCAGCACTGCCACCGTGCGCCGCCACGGCCGGATCGGAGGCCACCGCGCCGACCAGCGTGCCGACCAGCGTGCCGAGCGCGGCGATCGCCACCAGGGCACCGGTCAGGCGGGTGCTGCCGTGACGCGTCGACCGGTCAGGGCGTCGCTCGCCGAGGGTCCTGAGAGTGATCACCGGCCCATGCTCGGGCCTGATCGGCCTCAGCGTCCTCGGATCGGGAGAAGTCTGACGACGAACGCCACCTCACCGGTGACGTGCACCCTGGCTCCAGAGCGTGCACAGCGACCAGACGACGGCGACGTCGAAGAGGATCACGACCAGCGACCACCACGGGTAGTAGGGCATGAACGCGAAGCTGACGATCGCGGAGAGGCCGGCGACAGCTATCCCGAGTCCGTAGCCCCAGCGCTTCGCGGCGATGATCAGGATGCCGACGGCGACGGCGATCGCTCCGACGACCATGTGGATCCAGCCCCAGGTGGTGAGGTTGAACTTCACCACGTAGTTGGGCGTGGAGACGAAGACGTCGTCCTTCAACGCCGCGACGAGGCCCTCGAGGAACTGGAACAGGCCCAGGATGGCGAGGGAGACACCCGCGAACAGCGCGATGCCCTGCGCCCATGCCGTCTCGTTGTCGTCGGCGCGCCAACGCCGATTGGCACCAGTGCTCATGTCGCCTGCCTCCTGCTGTCCCGTGGATGGTGCCCCCAGGCTCACCTGCCTGACGGCGCATCGGCTCACCGGTTTCGGGCCAACGCTGTGTCTGCTCGGGTCTGCTCGGGTCTGCTCGGGTCTGCTCGGGTCTGCTCGGGGTCTGCTCGGGGTCTGCTCGGGGTCTGCTCGGGGTCTGCTCGGGGTGTCCTCGGGCGCCGCCCGGACACTGGGGTAGCCCGTAACGGGTGAGATCCGCCGGCACCGGGAGCAGGCGCTGGACACGTCCCGAGGCAGGGAGCAGCATCGGGAGAGCGGGGTCGACCGGGTGTGTGCCGGGTCCCTCGCCGGGAGGATCCCATGGCGACGGTGGTGCCCCGCTGGGAGTGGCGGACCTTCGGTGACGACCTGACCGACGTCGCGACCGCGTTCGGCCGCCTCCCGGTCCAGCAGATCGTGGACAGTGACGAGGTCTACGTGCTCTCGTCCGCCGGCGACGGTCTGGTCAAGGTGCGCGACGGCCTGATGGACGTCAAGCGGCTCGAGCAGGTGGGAGACGATGGTCTCGAGCAGTGGGCGCCGGTGCTCAAGGCCTCCTTCCCGCTCGATGCGACGGCACTCGGCCGCGTCGCCGAGGCCTGGGGGATCCCGGCGCCGTCGGTCGACGAGGCCGGTCTCACCCTCGAAGCACTCCTGGCGGACGTCGTCGCGACCCACCCCGGACTCCGTGCGGTCCCGGTGCACAAGCACCGGGTGCGCCGTCAGATCGACGGCTGCCTGGCCGAGGTGACGGTCGTCAGCGCCGACGGCGTACGGACCGACACGATCGCTGTGGAGTCGGCCGATCCGGCGCAGGTCCTCGCCGTACTCGACAGGCACGGGCTCGCCGGGCGACCGAACCTCAACTACGACGTCGGCCTGAAGGTCATGGACCGGTCGAGCGCCGAGCGCTTCGCCGTCATCGACGTGGGCACGAACTCGGTGAAGCTGCACGTCGCCGAACGGAGCCCGGCCGGGGAGTGGCGCACCCTCCTCGACCGCTCCGATGTGGTCCGGCTCGGCGATGGGCTGCAGCAGACGGGCCGGCTGAGCGAGGAGGCGATGACCCGGACCACCGCCGCGATCGCCCGGATGGCCGACGACGCCCACGAGCACCAGGTCGCGGCCATCGCCGCGGTCGGGACAGCCGGCCTGCGGGTCGCCTCGAACGCAGCTGACTTCATCCACGCCGTCCGGGCGAGTAGCGGCGTCCGGATCGAAGTGATCTCCGGCGAGGACGAGGCGCGGCTGGCCTATCGCGCGGCGATCGCAGCGCTGCCCGGGGAGGGCACACGCGTCGTCTTCGACACTGGCGGCGGCAGCTCCCAGTTCACGTTCGGGTACGGCGCCCGCGTGGACGAGCGGTTCAGCATCGGCCTGGGCGCGGTGCGGCTGACCGAGCAGTTCGGCCTCGACGGCGTGGTGTCCGAGGAGACACTCGCGCAGGCGCTGGCCGCGGCCGCCGCCGATCTCGAGCGGCTGGACGGCAGGCCGGTCCCCGACAGCGTGCTGGGCATGGGCGGCGCCGTCACCAACCTCACCGCGATCAAGCACGGCCTCGTCGAGTACGACGCCGACGTCGTCCAGGGCAGCGTGCTTGACCGCGACGAGATCCATCGGCAGATCGAGCTCTTCCGCTCCCGCACGGCCGAGGAACGGCGCGACATCGTCGGGCTGCAGCCGGCACGGGCCGAGGTCATCCTCGCCGGTGCCTGCGTCGTGCGCACGGTGCTCGACAAGCTCGGGGCCGACTCGCTCACCGTGAGCGACCGAGGGCTGCGCTACGGCGTGCTCGCCGAGCGCTTCGGCGCGCTCGGAACCGCTTGAAAGGAACCTTGGAATGACCACCTCACCCGCGCTCCTCCCGAAGGAGCTGCTGCAGATCCTGGCGCTGGCCGCGGAGTCCGACAGCATCGAGCTCAAGCTGACAGTTCCGCCCGGCTCCTACCGCCCGGCCGCGAAGGCGCTCGCGTTCGACCCGCTGGCGGCACAGATCCGACAGGTGTACTTCTTCGACACGCCGGATCTGGCCCTCAACCGAGCAGGCCTCGTGGTGCGGGCCCGGCGCATCCAGGGGCGTGACGGGGACTCGGTCGTCAAGCTGCGGCCGCTCGTGCCGAGCGACGTGGCCAAGGCGTTCCGCACTTCGGCACAGTTCAACGTCGAGGTCGACACGATGCCGGGCGGCTACGTCTGCTCGGGATCGATGAAGCGCGTCGTCACACCCCGTGCCGTCCTGGACGCCACGGCGGGCCGGCAGCCGCTGCGCAAGCTGTTCTCCAAGGAGCAGCGGGCGTTCTACGCGGCGCATGCTCCGGATGGTGTCGCTCTCGACGACCTGTCGGTGCTGGGGCCGATCCTGGTGCTCAAGGTGAAGTTCCAGGCCGAGGGCTTCGGCCAGCGTCTCGTGGTGGAGCTGTGGACCTATCCCGACGGCTCCCGGGTGGTCGAGCTCTCGACCAAGTGCCTCCCGGACGATGTCATCAAGGTCGCCGTCGCCAGCCGAGCCTTCCTGGACTCCCACGGCATCCCGGTGGGCGGAGAGCAGCAGACCAAGACCAAGACGGCGCTGGAGTTCTTCGCCGCCGAGCTCCTGGCCGAGGGCGCGCCCGCCTAGCGACTCGGTGCGGTCCGGACGAGCTGGACCAGGGCCACCAACGCGAGCGCCACGAGCGCCACGCCGTACCCGACCGTGACCTCGGTCAGGCCCAGGCCCCGGCTGACCAGGAAGCCGGCGACGACAGCGGGTGCGCCCATCCCGGCGTAGGAGACCAGGTAGACCGCCGAGAGCAGGCCAGGCCGCTCCTCCGGGGTCACCAGACCCACCGTCCCGCGTACGGCGCCCTGCAGCCCGCTGCCGAACCCGATCCCGGCCAGGAGCGTGCCCAGCAGGAAGACCCACAGGCTGTGGGTGCCGACCGCGACCAGGGTGACGGCGACGCCTGCCACCAGCGCGACGATGCCCCCGGTGAGCTGGGCCCGCGCCTCGTGCTGGCGCCGTACGACCGTCGTCGCCGAGGCCGCGCCGGCCAGGACGAACAGGGCGAGACCGCCGAGCGCGGCCGAGCCGTTCGAGGAGAGCTGGCGCACCAGTGCGGGGCCCAGCGAGCCGTAGAGCCCGGCGAGTGCCCAGACCGCGAACAGTGCGGGTGCTGCGGCGGCGAACGTGCTGCGGGCCGCTGGAGGGACCGAGAGTGTCGGGCGCAGGCTGGCGACCAGTCCGGGCCGGGTCTGGTTGGCCTCGATCAGCAGCAGCACGCCCACCGCCTGGGCAGCAAAGACCGCGACCAGCGCGACGTAGATCAGGTGGGTGGGCCACGGCAGGAAGGAGACCGTCAGACCGGCGGCCAGGGCACCGAAGCCGGTGCCGGCACCCGGTGCGGCCGAGCTGGCGACGGTCCCGTGCTCGCGGTGCGCCTCGATCATCGCGGCGCCGAGGGTGCCGAGCGCCGCTCCCGCGGCGACGCCCTGCAGGATTCGGCCGGCGAAGAGCGGCTCGAAGGATCCGGCGGTCGCGAAGAGGAGCACCGAGACGACCTGCAGGGCGATGGCGGTGAGCAGGACGGGCCGACGCCCGACGTGGTTCGAGAGCTCGCCGAGGATCAGCAGGCCGGCCAGGACGGCGAAGGCGTAGACGCCGAACGCCTCGGTGGTGGTGAGGGCGGTGCCGTGCCACACCAGGTCGTAGTGCTGGTAGAGCGGAGTCGGAGCAGCCGAGGCCGCGAGGAAGGAGATGACGATCGAGGCCAGCAGGGCCAGCCGAGCGACCGAGCCCTCTGCCTGGACCGGCATGTGCTGCACAGGTGCTGCGTTGGTGCTCATCGGGGCCTCCGACGGTAGGTAGACAGGTCTGTACACCTATCAAGGTGGACAGACCTGTCTACTATTCCGGGAACGCGAAGATTCGGAACAATTCGGCTCCGTGGGGGGTTGTGCTGTACAGATCTGTCTACCAGGAGGGGCGATGCCCACCAGCACGGCCAAGCAGGGCGCGCGTGAACGCATCCTCGAGACGGCGAGCCGACTGTTCTACGCCGAGGGCGTCCACACCGTCGGCATCGACCGGATCATCGAGGAGGCAGGCGTCGCCAAGGCGTCGCTCTACAAGACGTTCGGCAGCAAGGACGCGCTGATCGCTGCCTACCTCGACCAACGGCACGATCGCCAGGTCGCCCGGATCAGCCGGGCACTGGCCTCGGCAGACGACCCGCGCGAGCAGATCCTGGCGATCTTCGACTCCCAGGCGGCGCTGTTCGCGTCCCCCGACTTCCGGGGCTGCGCGTTCGCCGCCGCGACCGCCGAGGGGCCGGCGGGCTCGCCGACCGAGGAGAAGAGCCGGCTCTACCGCAGCTATGTCCGCGAGATCTTCCGCGACCTCGCCGCGCAGGCCGGGGTGGCGGATCCGGACACGCTCTCCCTCCAGCTGCACCTGGTCTACGACGGCGCCCAGCAGACGGCCCGGATGGACCACGAGGCGACGGTCGCTGCGACCGCACGCAAGACGGCGGAGGCGCTGCTGGACGCGGCCCTGGCCTGAGCAGTTGCTCCGTGCCGCCGGGCACAGGCACAATCGAGGCCTGAACATGTAGAGGGTTTCACGCGTCTTGGAGGTGGGTTCGGCGCGTCGTTCGACGCACCCGAAAGGCCCCTCTCGTGTCACCCTTCGCCTGGTACGGCCGGCTCTTCCAGCTGGCCGGGACGCCGTACGTCGTGATCGCGTTCCTGGCCAGACTCCCGCTGGCCATGAGCCAGCTCGGCGCCCTGCTCCTGGTCTCCAACGCGACCGGCAGCTACGGCCTCGGCGGCCTCGCCGCCGGTGCGCTCGCCGTCGGCAACGCCCTCGGAGCGCCGTATGCCGGAGCGCTCGCCGATCGGCTGGGGCAGCGCCACGTGGTGCTGGCCCAGTCGCTGGCCGGCGCCGTCTCGCTCGTCCTGCTGGTGATGCTGGTGCATGCCGGTGCCCCGGACCCGGCCGTGGTCGCCGTCGCGGCGCTCGCCGGGCTGACGATGCCGCAGGTGGGCCCGCTCGCGCGGGTGCGCTGGCGGCCGATCACCGCTGGCTGCGGCGCCGACCAGCGTCGACTCGTCGACGTCGCGTTCGCCTACGAGGGTGCCGCCGACGAGGCGTCGTTCGCGGTCGGCCCGGCACTGGTCGGCCTCGGCGCGGTCGCGATCTCGCCCGGCGGTGCGCTGATCCTGGCCGCGGCGATGCTGGCCGTCTTCGGGACCGGGTTCGCGCTGCATCGCACCGCGCGCACCGAGCGCCATGTGGGCGGCGCCGGGCACGCTGGGCGGCTGCTGACGCCCGTGCTGCTGGTCCTGCTCCTCGCCCAGCTGCTCATCGGCATGCTGTTCGGCGCCACCCAGACCGGTACGACGGTGCTGGCCACCGAGGCGGGCACGCCCGGCGTGGCAGGTCTGGTGCACGCCACTCTCGGCGTCGGCAGCGCGCTCGCCGGCGTCGGCACCGCGTTCATCCCCGAGCGGATCGGCCCCGAGCGCCGGATGCTGGCGGCCGCCAGCGCCCTGTTCGTGCTCTCGCTGCCCCTGCTGCTGGTCGGTGGCCTGCCCACCCTGGTACCGGTGGTGGCGATCCTCGGCTGTGCCGTGGCGCCGTTCATGATCGCCGTGTTCAGCACCGCCGAGCGGGTGGTCGCACCGAGCCGGGTGGCGACGGCGATGACGTTGCTCGCCAGCGCGACCGGCCTCGGCTACGCATCCGGCTCCAGCCTGGCCGGCCGGCTCGCCGACGAGCACGGTCACACCGCGGCCTTCGCGGTGACGGTGAGCGCGATGGCGGTCGCCGTCGTGCTGGCCGTGTCGAGCCAGCGGCGGCTGCGCCGCGCCCTCGCCGTACCGACCGCGGTGATCGAGGAGGCGCAGCCCGAGGCGCCCGCGATCACGGTGGGGTGAGCGATCCCGGCTGAGCTGCGGCGCGAAGGTCGGCGCTGAGCAGGGCCACGTGCAGCGACGCCCGGGTCTCGCCGTCGTCGAGGTCGGCGCCCAGCACCGCCGCGACGCGCGCGAGGCGCTCGTAGAGCACCGGACGCGACACCGCCAGGCTCGCCGCGGCCGTCGACTTGCTGGTCGGGTGGCGCAGCACCGCACGCAGGGCGGCCTCGAGGCGACCGTCCTCGTCGGCGGACCGGAGTGCATGCAGCTCGCGGTCGCTGAAGGTCGAGAGCCGCTCGTCATCGGCCAGCAGCGTCAGCAGCCCGCGCAGGTGCACGTCCTCCAGGTGGTGCACCCGACGCTCGACCGCCCCGTCGGCCAGCGCGGACATCACCTGATGGGCCTCGCGCATGGTGCGGTCGACGGCGGCGAAGTCGGTGACGGCGGTGCCGGCGGCAGCGACGAACCCGAGTCGCGGCGGGATCGCCGCGACCAGGTCGTCGATCGCTCGGGTGGCGGCGCGGCGCGGAAGTGAGAGCAGCACCTGCACGATCCCGCCCACGGCGGCGATCAAGGCAGGAGTACGCCGCGTCGCCGTCGCGTGCACCAGCGCCGCGACCAGCTCCTCGGTCGCGGTCGGCCGCCCGGCCGTCCGCAGCGCGAGCGCCACGAAGCTCCGGTTGGCGGTCGGCAGGCCGGCCAGCCGGCACCGCCGCTCCACGTCGGGCGCCGACGGGTCGGCGAGCAGTGCGACGAGCAGCTCGTGGTGCAGCTGCCGGTCGCGGTTGACCCGCTGTCGGTCGTGCAGCATGTGCATCGCCAGCGCTGCCGCGCCGCGCTCGGCGACGGCGACCAGGCGCTGGGTCGGGGGAGCGGGACAGTCGATCACGAGCCTGCCCCAGCCGCGCTCGGGCTTGCCGATCCTGGCGATCAGCCAGCCACTGCTGGCGTCCCACTCGGTGCGTGTCCGCGGCCGTACCGCCAGCGAACGGCGCTGCCAGTCCTCCAGGAACGCGGCGGCATCGCGCGGCCCGGCGACATAGTCGAGAACCCGGCGGTCCTCGCTCTCGAGCACGGCGGTCGTGGCGGCCAGCGTGGCCACGGCGGAGAGGATCTCGCCCGGGCCCGCCTCGGCGACGCTGAGGGTGGTGAAGGTGTCGTGCACCTGCTGGGCCTCCCGCAGCTCGGTGAGCTGCTGGTCGACGATCCGCTCGCCGATGCTCTGGGCCACGCTGGCGAAGCGCACCTCGCGCCGCAGCGCGACGAGTGGCAGGCCGGCGTGCTCGCAGGCCTCGACCAGCGATCCGGGGACCTGCTGCCACCGTCGGCCGAGCTCGATGAAGAGCCCGGCCGCGCCGGACTCCGCCAGGCTGGTGGCGAAGGATGCCAGCTGCGCGACACCCTCGGGCAGTGCGATGCCCGTGGTGAGCACGAGGTCGCCATCGCGGAGCAGCTCGGCGATGTCGGGCAGCTCGGTGGTGTGCACCCAGCGCACCGGTCGGTCGAGGCCGCCCGCGCCGCCCAGCATCTCTGGGTCCGCCCCGCGCACTGCGGGCATCCGCAGCACATCTGCCACTGTGATCGCCATCTGGATGTCCCGTCAAAGCGTCGGTCAAGAGAGTCGAATCCTACAGAACGACGGGCCTTGATCCGACTCGGCCAGACGATGATCGGAGGCGACCCGTCTTGAGAGGACACCATGTCGCGCACCATTGCCCACTGGGCCGCAGGCCGCAGCTTCGAGGGCGCGAGCGAACGCACCGCTCCCGTCACCAATCCCGCGACCGGCGCCGTCACCGGCGAGGTGGCGCTCGCCTCCGCCGCTGATGCCCAGCACGTCATCGACGTCGCCGCGGCGGCGGCCAAGGCGTGGGGCACTACGTCGCTCGCCCGCCGTACGCAGGTGCTTTTCGCCTTCCGCGAGCTGCTCCACGCGCGTCGCGAGGAGCTGGCCGAGATCATCACGGCCGAGCACGGCAAGGTGCACTCCGATGCCCTCGGTGAGATCGCCCGCGGCCTGGAGGTCGTGGAGTTCGCGTGTGGCATCGGGCACCTGCTCAAGGGCGGCCACTCGGAGCAGGCCTCGACCGGGGTCGACGTGCACTCCAAGCTCGAGCCGCTGGGCGTGGTGGGCATCATCAGCCCGTTCAACTTCCCGGCGATGGTCCCGATGTGGTTCTTCCCCGTCGCGATCGCCGCGGGCAACACCGTAGTGGTCAAGCCGAGCGAGAAGGATCCCTCCTCCTCGCTGTGGCTCGCCGAGCTGTGGCGCGAGGCCGGTCTGCCGGACGGCGTCTTCAACGTGCTGCAGGGTGACAAGGAGGCGGTCGACGCACTGCTCGACAGTCCCCGGGTGCAGGCGATCAGCTTCGTCGGGTCGACCCCCATCGCCGAGTACGTCTACGAGCGCGCCTCGAAGGCCGGCAAGCGCGTGCAGGCCCTCGGTGGCGCGAAGAACCACATGGTCGTGCTGCCCGATGCCGACCTCGACCTGGCCGCCGACGCCGCTGTCAACGCCGGCTACGGCAGCGCGGGCGAGCGCTGCATGGCGATCAGCGTGCTGGTGGCGGTCGGCGCGGTGGCCGACGAGTTGGTCGCGCGGATCGCGGACCGCACCCGGACGCTGCTGATCGGTGACGGCTCGGTGGCAGCGACCTCCGAGGGTGCCGACGGTCGCGAGGCCGACATGGGGCCGCTGGTCACGCAGGCCCACCGCGACAAGGTGGCCTCCTTCATCGACTCCGGCGAGCGCGAGGGTGCCAAGGTCGTCGTCGATGGCCGCGACGTCCAGGCGCGGGGCGGTCAGGACGGCTTCTGGCTCGGGCCGACGCTGTTCGACCACGTCAGCCCCGAGATGGAGATCTACCGCGAAGAGATCTTCGGGCCGGTGCTCTCGGTGGTGCGGGTCGAGACCTACGCCGACGCTGTCGAGCTGATCAACGCGAACCCCTACGGCAACGGCACGGCCGTCTTCACCAACGACGGTGGCGCCGCCCGGCGCTTCGAGGCGGACGTGGAGGTCGGCATGATCGGCGTCAACGTGCCGATCCCGGTGCCGGTGGCCTACTACTCCTTCGGCGGCTGGAAGCGCTCGCTGTTCGGGGACACGCACGCGTACGGCGCCGAGGGCGTGCACTTCTTCACCCGCCGCAAGGTGGTCACCACCCGGTGGATCGATCCGGCCAACCGCCCCGAGGGTGGCCTCGAGCTGGGGTTCCCGCGCAATGACTGACACGACTCTCGCCGTCCCGTCCCTCAGCGAGCTGGTCGACCCGTCGGCCGAGCGCGCCTACGAGCTCGACCGCCGGCACGTCTTCCACTCCTGGTCCGCCCAGGCGCAGATCAAGCCGATGGTGGTCACCCGCGCCGAGGGCTCCTACGTCTGGGACGGCGATGGCAACCGGCTGCTGGACTTCACCTCCCAGCTGGTCTTCACCAACATGGGTCACCAGCATCCGCGGATCGTGCGGGCGATCCAGGAGCAGGCCGCCGAGCTGTGCACCGTCGCGCCCGGCTACGTCAACGCGGCCCGCTCCGAGGCGGCCCGGCTGATCGCCAGCCACACGCCGGACGGCCTGGACAAGGTGTTCTTCACCAACGGCGGCGCCGACGCCAACGAGCACGCCATCCGGATGGCCCGGCTGCACACCGGCCGGACGAAGGTGCTCTCGACGTACCGCTCGTATCACGGGGGCACCCATCTCGCCGTCAACGTGACCGGCGACCCGCGCCGCTGGGCCAGTGACAACGGCTCGACCGGCACCGTGCACTTCTTCGGGCCCTTCCTCTACCGCAGCGCGTTCCACGCCACCACCGAGGCCGAGGAGTGCGAGCGCGCGCTGGCCCACCTCGAGCAGGTGGTGACGCTGGAGGGTCCGGGCACGATCGCCGCCATCGTGCTCGAGTCGATCCCCGGCACCGCCGGCATCATGATCCCGCCGCCGGGCTACCTCGCCGGCGTGCGGGCCCTGTGCGACCAGCACGGCATCGTGCTGATCGCCGACGAGGTGATGGCCGGCTTCGGCCGCGCCGGCAAGTGGTTCGCGATCGAGCACGCCGAGGGCGTCGTACCTGACCTGCTGACCTTCGCCAAGGGCGTCAACTCCGGCTACGTCCCGATGGGCGGCGTCGCGATCAACGAGGAGATCGCGGCCACCTTCGATGACCGGGTCTACCCCGGCGGCCTGACCTACTCCGGTCACCCGCTCGCCTCCGCGGCCGCGGTCGCCACCATCCGGGCGATGGAGGACGAGTCGGTCGTCGAGCACGCCGCGGCCCTCGGCGAGGACGTCTTCGCCCCGAGGCTGGCCGAGCTCGCCGGCGCACACGATTGGATCGGCGAGGTGCGCGGCACCGGCGCGTTCTGGGCGATCGAGCTCGTCTCGGACCCGAGCACCCGGGAGCCGCTGGCGCCGTACGGCGGGTCGAGCGACGCGATGAACAGCATCGTCGCGGGCTGCAAGAAGCGCGGGCTTCTCCCGTTCGTCAACTACAACCGGATCCACCTCGTGCCACCGCTCAACACCGCCGCGGAGCTCGTCGAGGAGGCCATCGGCACCCTCGGCGAGGCGATCGCCGAGGCCAGCGCCTCGGCCTGAGCACCAGCCCGAGCCGACCCCCGAGCCGAGTCCCTGAAGAAGGATGAGCGACGTGAGCGATGCAGTGACCGAGTATGCGGTGACCGACCCGGCGACGGGCGAGATCGTCCAGAAGTACCCGACCGCCACCGACGGCGAGCTGGAGGCCGCGCTGGCCTCGGCGACCGCGGCGAGCAAGGGCTGGGCACGTCGGACGACCGTCGCCGAGCGCGCCGCGGTGGTGGCGCGGGTGGCGGACCTGCACGAGGAGCGTCGCGAGGAGCTGGCGGCGATCATCGTGCGGGAGATGGGCAAGCCGCTGGCCGATGCGCTCGGCGAGGTGGACTTCGCCGCGGCCATCTTCCGCTACTACGCCGACAACGCCGTGCGGCTGCTGGCCGACGCGCCGATCGAGCTGCTGGCGGGGGAGGGCACGGCGTTCGTACGGAAGAGCCCCTACGGTGTGCTGCTGGGGATCATGCCGTGGAACTTCCCCTACTACCAGGTCGCCCGCTTCGCCGGCCCGAACCTGTGCGTGGGCAACACGGTGCTGCTCAAGCACGCGCCGCAGTGCCCGGAGTCGGCCGAGGCGATCCAGCGGATCTTCGACGACGCCGGGCTCGAGCCCGGTGCCTACGCCAACATCTACGCCACCAACGACCAGGTCGCGACGCTGATCGCCGACCCGCGGGTGGCAGGGGTGTCGCTGACCGGGTCGGAGCGGGCCGGGGCGGCAGTGGCCGAGATCGCGGGCCGCAACCTGAAGAAGGTGGTGCTGGAGCTGGGCGGCTCGGATCCGTTCATCCTGCTCTCGACCGACGACCTGGATGCCGCCGTCGAGCGCGGCCTGGCTGCCCGGATGGACAACACCGGGCAGTCCTGCAACGCCGCCAAGCGGTTCATCGTCGCCGCGGACCTCTACGAGCCGTTCGTGCAGAAGTTCACCGCGGCGGTGCTCGCGCATGCGGAGGGGCTGACGCCGCTCTCCTCGGTCGCCGCCGCCGACCGCCTCCAGGCCCAGATCGAGCAGGCCGTCGCGGACGGGGCGTCGTACGCCGCTGCGGGGGAGCGGCACGGTGCCTACGTTCCGGCCGGTGTCCTGACCGACGTCGATCGCGACAACGCGGTCTACTACCAGGAGCTGTTCGGTCCGGTCGCGATGGTCTTCCGGGTCGACTCGGAGGAGGAGGCCGTAGAGCTCGCCAACGACACTCCCTACGGGCTCGGCTCCTACGTCTTCACCACCGACCCGGCACAGGCGATCCGGGTGGCCGACCGGATCGAGGCCGGCATGGTCTTCGTCAACGGCGTCCTGCTCGACGGTGCCGAGCTGCCGTTCGGCGGCATCAAGCGCTCCGGGTTCGGACGTGAGATGGGCGCTCTCGGGATCGAGGAGTTCATCAACAAGAAGCTCATCCGCAGCGTGCTTCCCCTCGAGCCTCGCTGAGGCGCTGCCGCACTCGCGAGTCGGACGTCACGACGTACGCTCCGCCTGCGCCGCCCAGCGCGGCGCCGCCGGGGCGTGCTGTTCGCGTCATGATCTGCGTCACTCCGCGTCTCCACCACGGTCGGGTGCCTATCCCGCCGGAAGGAGACCTACGTGGAGCCCGACGCGGTCGCCGCACCCCACCCCCTCGGCCACGCCGGGGCGGGCGCTCGTCCCTTTCCCGTCGCAGATCGCGAGGTGCTCGCTCTCGCTGCTGCGGTGATCCGCTACCCGGCACGCCGTGAGGAGCTGGCGCTCGAGCGCTTCGGCCTGACGCCGAGAGTGCTGTGGGAGCGTGTCGACGAGTTGCTGGCTGACTCGGCGACCGAGGCGGCGATGCCGATCGAGACCCTGCGGCTCCGGCGAAGGCGTGAGATGCGCAAGCGGGTCCGTGGCGACGCCCCCGGCGCCCCAGTCGGTCCCTAGAAGACGCAGCCGGCCGACCGCGAAGGAGAATCACCTCACCATCGCACCGCGCGCGTCGTCCTCTTGGACCGACGCCGCACAGACCGACCCGAGCCAGCTCTGTGCGGCGTTCGCTCGTGCAGTGTCAGCGCGCGCTCTCGGCACTCGTCATGAGCTGGGGGTGGCGATGATGTCCGACGTGGGCGGAGCCTCGACGGACACCCGCTCGCCCCAGTCGGAGTAGGTCATGCTGATTGTTCCGGTGGCGCCGCCCGCGACGTTGACCTTGTCCAAGTAGCCGTCGGTGCCGACCTGGACGTCGGTGGTCACACCTGCCGTGCTGATCTGCCAGTGTCCGTTGCCGCGACTCTTCGCGGCACCGTCTGAGCTCTCGATCTGCTTGAGCGTCTGGGCGGGATCGACGCTGAGCGTCGACCCGATCTGGGCGGCGTCCATCTTCATCCATTTGCCCGGCTGGCCCGGCGCACCGACATAGAGGGCGCCGTCCACGAACCGCATCTCGACGTCCTGGCCGGCGGTCTTGATCTTCATCTGCATGGCCGTGTCCTTGCCGCTGAAGACGATGTCGCCCTCGCCGGATCCGGCACTGCCCACGGTGATGGTGACGTGCGCGCTCTTGCCGTCGTTCATCGTCTTCGCCATGGCGTCGACGAGGCTGCCGGTACCGCTCCCGGCATCGGTCGACGCGTCCGCGCCCGGAGCGGGCGAGGTGACGCTGGAGGACGAGACGGACGAGGTCGAGCCGCTGCTCGAGGTGTCGGCGTGGTCCTTGCCCGTGGCGCCGCCACCGCAGCCGGCGAGGGCAAGTACGGCCATGATGGCGCCTGCCGTTGCGACAGATCGGCCAGAACGGTTTGCCATGGCGACGTGCTTCTCAATCATTCGGTGCCCTCTTCGACACGGACGCCGATATGCGATGGTGCTGGCGTGGGTTCTCGGTCGAGCATGGACTCAGCTGTTCCCACCGCTGCTGCCGCCGCCGTTGCCGCCTCCGTTGTTGCCGCCTCCGCCGCTGCCGTCGTCGCCACCGTCCGTGGGTGTGTCGCTCGGCGAGGGGGTGACGGTCGCAGTCGCGCCGCCGCCATCAGTCGGGGCGCCGGTCGGTGACGAGGTGGTGCTGGGGCTTCCGGTATCGGTCGGCGAGGGACTTGCGGTGGGCGAGCCTGTCGGGCCCGCGGTCGGCGACGAGGTGGACATCGGGCTCGCCACCGGAGACGAGCTCTGAGACGACGCGGACGTCGGGCTCGCCTTCGGCGTGTGGCTACCGCTGCTGCCGTGACCATCGGACGGGTCGCGCTGCCCGGTCGAGCAGGCCGAGTCGGTCACGGCCGAGGCCGGACCGTTCGTGGCGACCACGGACATCACGACGCCTCCGACCATGACGAGCAGCACCAGCGTGGTGATCACCTGCGCTCGGGAACGGGCCTTGACGAGCAGGGCTACCCCCGCGAGGAGCAGGAGGATGCCGAGCGCTGTCAGCAGCAACAGGTTGCCAGGGGCTCCGGTGTTGGGGAGGCATGGTGCGGACATGAGGGATCTCCGTTCGGTGCTACACGGATATCCCGTTCCGGACAGGGCCACCCGTGTCGAGGGCATGGGAGACCGATGTGTTGTCCCGCGCTCGGCGCTCCGGCAGGTGCTCCATGCGCAGGACCCTTCAACCGTCCCCGATCAGGGACGATGTCGGGCCCGAGTCATGACGCGATAGGCGCTGGGTCGTCTCGGAGAAGGATCGTGGCCGCTGTCAGGTCGGGCCGTGAACGTTCGGACTCCCGCACCTCAGGCGCTCGACGCGGACAGCCTCGAGCCCGTGCCGGGCTGGGCGTCAGCAAGGCGCGGGCCAACGACGATCGCGGGCCGCTCCATGCTGACGACGCAGCGCACGTCAGGGCGGCGAGAATGCCTGACGGCATCAGGGTCGCGGCTGCCCGATGGGCGCCGCGCGGAGCTCAGTGAGACAGGCCCCAGAAGAAGCCGAAGATGCCGCAGGCCACGCCGGCGATGATGATCAGCCACAGCGAGATCATCGCGAGCGTGTGCATGTTCGCCTGGTAAGCGTTGTGCTCGAAGCCGCCGAAGTGCTGCTCGTTGCTGCTGATGTCCGTCATCGATCTCTCCTGAACAGGTTGCTCTTCGGGATGCACCGTATCGTCCTCAGGATCGTTGGCCCAGCTCACGCGCCACCTCCAGCAGAAAACCGACGTCATCGGGCGTGGTCCGGAAGTTCACGAAGCAGGCCCGCAGGCACGTGCGGCCATCGACGTCGGCGGGGGCGATGAAGACCCGTCCGTCCGCCTGCATCGTGCGCGCCAGCTGGTCGTTGTGGGTGTTCAGCTCCTCCTCGGTCAGCCCCGGCACCAGGTGCCGGAAGCAGACCGTGGACAGCATCGGGTCGTGCAGCAGCTCGAACTCGGGATCCTCCCGTACGGCGCCGGCCAGCACCCGCGCCAGGTGCAGCGATCCCTCGAGCCACGCGCGGAACTGGTCGGCCCCGTGCACGCGCATCGACAGCCACAGCCGCAGCGACCGGAACGGCCGGGAGTACTCGAAGGTCGTGTCGACCGGGTTGGCGACGTCACCTTCGTGCAGCATGTAGCGCTCCTCGTGGCCGAACGCCGCCCGCAGGGCGCCGGGCCGGCGCAGCAGGACGGCGCTGCAGCTCTTCGGCAGCCCCAGCCACTTGTGCGCGTCGACGGTGACCGAGTCGGCCTGCACCAGCCCGGCGAACCAGTGCCCGGCGGTGGCGGTCGCCGCGGCCGGCAGCCCGTAGGCGCCGTCGACGTGCAGCCACACGTCCTCGGTGGCGCAGACGGCAGCGATGGTGTCCATCGGATCGACCGCGCCGGTCAGCGTCGTACCGGCGGTGGCGACGACGGCGACCGGGGTGAAGCCGGCGGCCCGGTCCCGGGAGATGGCGTCGGTCAGGGCGGGCACCGACATCCGGCGCTGCTCGTCGAGCGGGATCCGGCGCAGCGCCCGGCTGCCCAGCCCGGCCGCCTCGATGGCGCGCACGATCGAGTGGTGGGCCTCGTCCGAGCAGTAGACGGTCGCGCGAGCCCCGTCCACGCCGTTCTCCCGGGTGCCTGGCAGGGCGGCCTCGCGGGCGGCGAGCAGCGCGGTCAGGTTCGAGGTCTGGCCGCCAGAGGTGAAGTGCCCCTCGGCGACGGGATACCCGACGAACTCGGCCAGCCAGCGCAGCGCCTGCCGGTCGAGCAGGTCCGCGGCCCCGGCCGAGATGGCGAGGTTCGCGTCGTACGCCGCCGACAGCGCGGAGGCCAGTACGCCGGTGTGCAGCCCGCTGGAGCCGACGTAGGCGACGAACAGCGGCCGGGAGGGGGAGTGGCTCGCGTCGAGCACCCGGACCGCGTCGCTCAACGCGGCGTGCAGCTCGGACGGCTCGGCCGGCAGCGCGGTGCCCAGCCGGGCGATCAGGTCGGGGTCGGCGTGCGGTTCGTCGAGTCGGGGACGGTCGAAGGAGTCCCAGGCGGTGGCGAGGTACTGGGACAGGTCGCGGAGCACGTCCTCGCGATCGGCGAGTGCGGCATCGGCGAGGTAGGCCGGCGTCGGGTCTGCGGTCATGTGACCCAGGTTACGGTGGCGCCATGCCCTCATCGGACCGGCCCGACTGCGTCTTCTGCGACATCGCCACGGGCCAGCTCGCGGCTCAGCTGGTGATCGAGGACGACGACTTCGTGGCGTTCCTGGACAAGCGCCCGGTCTTCAAGGGTCACGTGCTGCTGATGCCGCGCGAGCACGTCGTCACACTGCCCGATCTGCCGGCTCGGCTGCGCGACGGCTTCCTCGCCCACGCCCAGCGGCTGGCCACCGCGATGGTCGAGGGCCTGGACGCGCAGGGCAGCTTCGTGGCCAACAACAACACGGTCAGTCAGTCGGTCGCGCACCTGCACCTGCACGTGGTCCCGCGTACCAAGGGCGACGGCCTGCGCGGGTTCTTCTGGCCCCGACAGACCTACGCCGATGATCACGAGGCGACGACGTACGCCGAGCGTCTGCGGGCATCGTTACAGTGACGCTGGTAACCACAAGACAGCCGGACACCACAGCAGAAGGAGTCTCACCATGGGTCGTTTCGACGGACGGGTAGCCGTGATCACCGGTGCTGCGCGCGGCATCGGCTTCGGGGTAGCCACCCGCTTCGCCGAGGAGGGCGCGTCGGTCGCGGTCGTCGACCTCGACGAGTCCGCCGCAGCCGAGGCCGCCGCGAAGCTCCCGACACCCGAGGGATCCAGCGCCAAGCACGTCGGCATCGGTGCCAACGTCGGCGACGGCGCCTCGGTCGAGGCCGCCATCGAGCGCGTCGTGGCCGAGCTCGGCGGGATCCACATCCTGATGAACAACGCCGGCATCACCCGCGACAACCTGCTGTTCAAGATGTCCGAGGATGACTGGGACCTGGTCATGAACGTGCACCTCAAGGGCTCGTTCCTGATGACCAAGGCCGCTCAGAAGCACTTCGTGGCGCAGAAGTACGGCAAGATCATCAACGTCTCCTCGACCTCGGCGCTGGGCAACCGCGGCCAGGCCAACTACTCCGCGGCCAAGATGGGTCTGCAGGGCTTCACCCGCACCCTCGGCATCGAGCTCGGCCCCTTCGGCATCAACGTCAACGCGATCGCGCCGGGCTTCATCGCCACCGAGATGACCGACCAGACCGCCGCTCGCCTCGGCATGTCGGTCGAGGACTTCCGCAAGGCCGCCGCCGAGCACAACCCGGTCCGCCGGGTCGGATTCCCCGAGGACATCGCCGCTGCCGCCGCGTTCCTGGCCAGCGACGAGTCGTCGTACATCACCGGCCAGACCCTGTACGTCGACGGCGGCGTCACCCTCGGCTGATCGCCCCGTGGGGCCCTGTCACGGGCAGTGCTCCGACCTGACCAGGTGACGCGGCCGCTGGCGCGCCTTCGTCACCTGGTCGGTCCATCAGCGACACTGGTGCCGCATTCCCCGTGTCGAATCGTTTGGAGTCTTCCCATGCGCACTTCCCGCGCCCTCGTGCGTGCCATCGTTCCGCTTGCTCTGGGCAGCGTCGTGCTGACCGGCTGCGGCAGCGGCAGCAAGGACAGCGCCGACCCGGCGTCCCCGGCCGCCTCCTCGGGTGCGTCGTCGTCGACGGCGGCTCCGACGCCCACGACCTGGCCGCTGACCGGCCTCTCGGCCCCCAACGGTGCCTCGGAGACCAAGCACTCTGTCTACATCGCCAAGATCGACAACACCTACGACAGCAAGCCGCAGTACGGCATCGGCCAGGCTGACATGGTCACCCAGGAGCTGGTCGAGGGCGGGATCACCCGTCTCGCGGTGTTCTTCTACTCCAAGCTGCCCGACAAGGTCGGGCCGATCCGCTCGATGCGTCTGACCGACATCGGTGTGGCCAAGCCGCTCAACGCGAAGCTGGTCACCTCGGGCGCCGCCGCGGTGACGCTCAACGGCCTGGCCAAGGCGGGCGTGAAGTTCATCGACATGAACAACCCGAACGTGCGTCGCGTGCTCGACGGCACCCACGACACCCTGCACAGCGTGCAGGCCAACCTGAGCAAGCTGGCTACGAGCAGCACCCAGAAGCAGGCGGCCCGCCCGCAGGACTTCTTCCAGTGGGGCACCGACGCGGACTTCCAGGGCACCGGCAACGCCACCACCGTCAACACCAAGATCGGCAACGCGCCGGGCAGCAACGACGTGTGGAAGTACACCGCCGGCAAGTACGTCCTGCAGAACAGCTACATGGACCGCGCCAGCGTCTACAACCCTGACACCGTCGTCGCGATCACGGTCAAGACGAGCCTCGCGCCGTACAAGGATCCTGCGGGCAACCCCGTCCCCGTGACCCACTTCGAGGGCCACGGCAAGGCCGTGATCTTCCACGGCGGCAAGCTCGAGAAGGTCAAGTGGAGCAAGGACGGCGTCGAGGGTCTGCCGACCTTCACCGCCAAGGACGGCACGCCCGTCAAGGTCCCGGCCGGCCACGTGTGGATCGCACTGGTGCCCAAGGGCGGCGAGGCGGTCTCGGCCGGCTCCGTCAGCTGGTCCAAGTGACGCTCTGACCAACCCCGTTCGCCGAGACTGCAGAAACGTCCGCCGAGACTGCAGAAACGTCCGCCGAGCCTGTCGAGGTGCCTCGACAGGCTAGGCGGACGTGAACGGACGATTCAGTCGTCGTCAGGAGTCTCGCTGCCCTCGGCTGCCGTGCTGCCCAGGTGCACGCCCTGCGCCGACAGCGCCTGGATGCCGGCCAGGATGTAGCTGATCGCCTCCTCGACCCGGCGCGCCGCGGCAGCCCGGTCGGTGGCATCGGCGACGGTGTCGCCCACTGAGGAGAGGGCACCGAAGAAGATCCTGGCGAAGGTCGCGTTCATCTCCTCGTCCACGACCTGCCCGGCGGCGCGCAGCACGGTCTTGACGATGTCCTCGACGACCGTGAAGGCCGAGCGCTCCTCCTGTTCGCGGTAGCGCTCGTAGCCGAGCACAGCCGGACCGTCCTGGATGACGATGCGTCGGTACGCCGGCTGCTGCACAGCGGTGAGGAAGGCGCGCAGGCCGATCAGCGCCTGCTCCCACGGGTCCTTGACGCCCTTGATCTGCTGACGGATCCACTTGGTGGTGCCGGTCTCGACCTCGACGAAGACGGCGTCGAAGAGCGCCTGCTTGCCGCTGAAGTGGTGGTACAGCGCGCCCTTGGTGACCTTGGCGCCGGCCACGATCGCGTCCAGCGAGGCTCCGGCGTACCCGTTCTCGGCGAAGAGGCGCGTGGCCACCTCCAGGAGCGCCTTCTTGGTGGACGCGGAGTACTGCTGCCGGCGCGTCACCCCGGGCACGCCCGGCAGCGGCGGCACTTTCGGCACGAACTTGCTGACGGACTTGGCCACCGGGTCACTTTAGTCACTCGGTCGCTGCGGAAGTGGTCAGGATCACCCGCGGCGAGATTGGCATACCGTCGGTATGAACCGTACCGTCGTTACGTACTCACGGTATGTGAGTACTCAATCAACGTAGGGGCTGAACCATGACCTGGACGAGCTACCACAACCGCGGAGAGGTTCTCCGCGCTGTCATCGCGGCGGTCGACGAACGTCGCGACGGCCGCCTCCCGATGGATGTCGACGGCGTGAGCGACACGTTCGCCAACGAGCTGGACCTGCTCGGCGCGCTGCAGCTGAGGTGGCACACCACCTTCTCCGGCCGGATCGAGCGCGAGCTCGACCTCCAGCCGATGGACCTGGAGGGCGCCGTCATCGCCGCCTGGCATGCCGTGTGCGACGAGCTGCCCGGCGTGCGCGCCGTGCTGGATCACTACATGCAGAACCCGGCCGACGAGCGGATGGCGCAGGCCTTCGGCAAGGCGGTCGCCAAGGAGCGGATGTTCATGGCCGCCATGGCCGGGCGCGGCGCTCCGCAGGACCAGCTCACCGCCCCGGCCGGAGCGCGGATCGAGGCCGCGGCGCGAGCGTCGTACGTCCCGGCTCCGCGCCGCGCCTCGGAGCGGCCCACGCTGCTCGGCCGGATCCGGGCGGCCCTCGCCGCCTGATCGGGCATTCATCCCACGTCGACCTCGGTGCTGGCGCACCACCGCTGCTTCGGCCGCGGCCCCCTCCCTCCTCCCACGCGCGGGGCCGGGGTCGATGTGTCTCGGCCCGGCTGGAGACCGGTGCGATGATGACGGACATGGAGATCGCGCCGGGTCACCTCCTCGTTGCCACGCCGGCGCTGCGCGACCCCAACTTCTTCCGCACGGTGGTGCTGATGGTCGACATCGACGACGAGGGTGCGGTCGGGGTGGTGCTCAACCGGCCCGGTGAGCTGGGTGTGGGCGAGGTTCTCGAGCCGTGGGAGGACGGTGTCGCCGCGCCGCCGGTGCTCTTCGAGGGCGGCCCGGTGCGGACCGAGGCAGCTCTGGCGGTCGGGCTGCTGCGCGACGTCGGCGACGTACCGGTCGGCTTCCATGCCATCCACGGCCGCCTGGGCCTGCTTGACCTCGACACGCCGCCGGAGCTGGTCGAGGGCAGCCTCAGTGGGCTGAGGATCTTCGCGGGGTACGCCGGATGGGGCGCCGAGCAGCTTGCGGACGAGATCGCCGAGGGCAGCTGGTTCGTCGTACCTGCGCGGCGGGAGGACGTCTTCAGGCCCTCCGTCGAGTCGCTGTGGAGCGACGTGCTACGGCGCCAGCCGGGGGAGCTCGCCTGGCAGTCGACGCGGCCCGCCGACCCCGAGTCGAACTGAGATCTCGCGTAAACTCGCTGGCATGGGATTCCTCGGCTTCGGTAACTCGGGCGGCACTGACACCGCCGTCAAGGAGAAGGTGGGAGAGCTCGAGGAGACGATCCCGACCGAGGACGGCGACCACGACCGCTTCTCGCACTTCGTCGAGAAGGACAAGCTCACCGAGGCGATGGTGATGGGCACGCCCGTCATCGCCCTGTGCGGCAAGGTCTGGGTGCCCAGCCGGGACGGTACGAAGTTCCCCGTGTGCCCGGACTGCAAGGAGATCTGGGAGTCGCTACCTCCCGAGGGAGACGAGTGAACAACCTCAGTCCGGCGTGGCCCAACAAGGCCGCGTGGGGGACAGCTCCGTCCCTGCGTGCCTGGCAGGCCGCTGCCATGCAGCAGTACGTCGACGAGCAGCCGCGCGACTTCCTCGCGGTGGCGACGCCGGGGGCCGGCAAGACGACCTTCGCGCTGACGGTCGCCGCCGAGCTTCTCGGCCGGCGCATCGTTGACCGGGTGATCATCGTCGCTCCCACCGAGCACCTCAAGACCCAGTGGGCCGAGGCGGCCGGTCGTGCCGGCATCCCGATCGACCCCAACTACTCCGCGGGCCAGGGCAGGACCTCGGGTGAGTTCGTCGGCGTGGCCGTCACCTACGCCGGTGTGGCGGTCAACCCGCTCGCGATGCGGATCCGCACCGAGCGCTTCAAGACGTTGGTGATCCTCGACGAGGTGCACCACGCCGGCGATGCACTCTCGTGGGGCGAGGGCGTCCGCGAGGCCTTCGAGGAGGCCACCCGGCGGCTGTGCCTGACCGGCACGCCGTTCCGCTCCGACATCAACCCGATCCCGTTCGTCACCTACGCGCCCGGCGAGGACGGCATCCCGCGCTCGGTGGCCGACTTCACCTACGGGTACGCCGAGGCCCTCGCCGACCACGTCGTGCGACCGGTGCTGTTCATGGCCTACTCCGGGCAGATGACCTGGCGGACCCGTGCGGGCGACGAGATCGCCGCTCACCTGGGCGAACCACTCACCAAGGACCTGACCCAGCAGGCGCTGCGCACCGCGCTCGACCCCAAGGGGTCGTGGATGCCGGCCGTCCTCGAGGCGGCGGACAAGCGACTCTCCGAGGTCCGGCGGCACGTGCCCGACGCGGGTGCGCTGGTGATCGCGACCGACCAGGACTCGGCGCGGGCCTATGCCAAGACGATCAAGGGCATCACCGGCGAGTCGCCCACTGTGGTGCTCTCCGACGAGAAGGACGCCTCGAAGAAGATCGCTGCCTTCTCCACGAGCGAGGACCGCTGGATGGTCGCGGTCAGGATGGTCTCCGAAGGCGTCGACGTACCTCGGCTGGCGGTCGGCGTCTACGCCACCACCACGTCGACGCCACTGTTCTTCGCCCAGGCCATCGGCCGCTTCGTGCGTGCCCGCACGCGGGGGGAGACGGCGTCGGTCTTCCTGCCGTCGGTGCCGAACCTGCTCGGCTTCGCCTCCGAGATGGAGGTCGCCCGCGACCACGTGCTGGGCAAGAAGATCAACGACGACGGCGACATCTTCGCCGCCGAGGACGCGCTGATGGCCCAGGCCAACGCGTCGGAGGCGGCCTCGTCCGACGAGGCCATGGGCCCCTGGGAGGCGCTCGGTTCGGAGGCCCGCTTCGACCGGGTGCTCTTCGACGGCGGTGAGTTCGGCCACGCCGGTGAGGTGCACGTCGGATCGGAGGAGGAGATGGACTTCCTCGGCATTCCGGGGCTGCTTGAGCCGGACCAGATGCGGCAGCTGCTCCAGCAGCGGCAGAGCGACCGGGCCAAGCAGCAGAAGGCGCGCGGTGACGGGCTGGAGGAGGCCCGACGGCGGGCAGCCGCCGATGGACTGGCGGAGACCTCCACCCATGAGCAGTTGGCGGTGCTGCGCCGCGAGCTCAACGGGCTGGTAGCGGCCTGGCACCACCGCACCGGGCAGGCGCACGGCATCACGCACGCCGCCCTGCGGCGGGAGTGCGGAGGTCCGGCCGCTGCGGTGGCCACCAGCGACCAGCTGCGCTCGCGGATCGAACGGATCCGGGAGTGGGCGGCCGAGCGCCGTTCTTCCTAGGCCGAGAGGTCACCTTCGGCGGGCCGAGAGGTCAGTTTCGGCGGGCCGAGAGGTCACCTTCGGCGGGCCGAGAGGTCAGTTTCGGCGGGCCGAGAGGTCAGTTTCGGCGGGCCGAATGTCGAAGTGGACACTCAACCCGCCGAAGGGGACCTCTCGAGCCGCCGAAGGTGACCTTTCGACGTCTCAGTCGATGTCGGCCGTCTCCAGGACCTCGGCCTCCTGCTCCGAGCCGTGGCTCGGTGCGCTGGAGGTCGGGATGAGGTGGCGGAAGGAGAGCAGGAGCACCAGCGCGACCAGCGTGACGCCGGCACCGAGGTAGAACGGCGTGTGGAAGCTGTGCTCGGCGAGCTTGCCGGCGACGTACGCGCCGACGGCACCGCCGAAGAACCGGACGAAGGAGTACGCCGCGGACGCGACCGGCCGCGGGACCGGTGCCGCACCCATCACCAGCGTGGTGATGACGGTGTTGTTGATGCCCAGGCACAGACCGGCGAGCACGATGCAGACGATCAGCACGGTGTGGTGCGCCGAGAAGAGGCCCATCGCGGCCAGGATGATCGCGAAGCCGAGCAGGGCGGACACGATCGCGGCGATGGTGCCGATCTTGCTCTCCAGCCACGGCGCGCCCCAGATCGAGGTGAACGCCAGTGCGGCGCCCCAGCCGAAGAAGACCCAGCCGACGCCGGCCGGTGACATCTGCAGCGGGTAGGGAGCCACCGCCATCAGGGTGAAGAAGCCGAAGTTGTAGAGCAGCGAGACCAGCGAGACCACCAGCAGGCCGGGGTAGCGCAGCGCCCTGATCGGGTCGGCGATCGAGGTCCTGGCCTCCGGCTTCGGGGTGGCCGGCAGCAGGAAGAAGGTGGCGACGAGGCCGATGAACATCAGGACCGCCACGCCGAAGAACGGGCCGCGCCAGCTGATGTGCTGGCCGAGCTGGCCGCCCACGATCGGGCCCAGGCCGATGCCGATGCCGAGCGCGGACTCGTAGAGCAGCACGGCCTGCTTCAGGGAGCCGGCGGACAGCGAGACGATCGTGGCCAGCGAGGTGGCGATGAACAGGGCGTTGCCCAGGCCCCAGAAGGCACGGGCGATGACGATGCCGCCGACGCTGTTCATGCAGCCGCCGATGGCGGAGAAGACGACGATGATCGCCAGGCCCAGCAGCAGGGTGTGCTTCACCCCGATCCGGCTGGAGACGAAGCCGGTGATCAGCATCGCCACCGCCGTCACGACCAGGTAGGAGGTGAACAGCAGCGAGATCTGGCCGGTGGTGGCGCCGAGGCTCTCCTTCAGAGAGGCCAGGATCGGGTCGACCAGGCCGAGGCCCATGAAGGAGACGACGCACGCGAAGGCGACGGCCCACACGGCGCGCGGTTGGTGGAGGAGCGAGCCCGTGGATGTCGCGGGCTGCATAGCGGGGGAGTTCACGCGTTTCCTTTCTCGGTGAGGCTCTTGAGGACGGCGATCGCGGTCGCGACGTCGCTCTCCGTGTGTGTGCTGAGACGGCCGCGGATGCTCTCGGCGAGACGCTGGCGGTTCTCCCGCAGGTACGCGCGGCCGGAGTCGGTGAGGCTCAGCACCTGCGCGCGGGCGTCGGTCGGGTGGGGCGCCTTGGCGACGTACCCCTCCTGGACGAGGGCCGCGACCTGGGTGCTCATCGTCGGCTGTGAGATGCCGTCGGCGGCGGCGAGCTGGCTGATGCCGGCCGAGCCCAGGTCGTCGAGCGTGGCGAGCACGCGGTAGGCGGCCGGCATGTTGACGTCACGGCGCAGTTGCCGGATCAGCTTGCCGGCCAGGAGGACGAGCTCACCACTCGAGTCAGTCACATTGAGAAACTATATACCTTGCCTATCTATCTCGCAAGGGTCGTACGCGGTGCCGGCGAAGGGGCCTGGCTCAGACGACCGCCACGCCGGCCGCGGCCATCTCTGCCAGCGCCCGCTGGGTGGTCTCGGGCGCGACGCCAGCGCTGAGCGCGGTCAGCACGCGCGTGCCGAACCCCTGACGCTGGGCGTCGAGAGCGGTGGCACGCACGCAGTAGTCCGTGGCCAGGCCGCACACGTCAACCTCGGTGATGCCCTTCGCGCGCAGCCAGGCGCCAAGAGCGATGCCGTCCGGGGTGGTGCCCTCGAAGCCGGAGTAGGCGGCCTGGTGCTCGCCCTTGCGGAAGATCTGGTCGAACGGCTCCGGGTCCAGGTTGGGGTGGAAGGCCTCACCGTCGGTGCCCACCACGCAGTGTGCCGGCCAGGTGTCGACGAAGTCCGGCGGGTTGCCGAAATGGTGCCCGGGGTTGACGTGGTGGTCCTTCGTCGCGACCACGCGGTCGTAGCTGGACGCCCCTGGCAGCGCCTGGCTGCGGGCCCGCAGCAGCTCTGCGATGTCGTGGGCGATCTGAGCCCCACCCGCGACAGGCAGCGACCCGCCCTCGCAGAAGTCGTTCTGGACGTCGACCACGATCAGCGCGCGTGCCATGGTCCGACGGTAGTGCCTGGAGTTGTGAGTGTCAGCGGGGCGCCGGGGCCGCTGTGATGTCTCAGGACATCGCGGACACATTCGGCTCAGGACTTCGCGGACACTGTGCCACTTGGGTTGGCTGATTGATAGACGCGTCGTTGGGTTGTTGCTTCGAACTCGACAACGAGCTGGTTGCCATGGAACACCGTGACCTGGTTGTTCTGTTGGAATACGGTCATGGTCTTTCTGGCCCAGGCTCGCCCCAGTCCGACGAGGTGGTTGTTGACCGTGATGTTGCCGCTATCGGTGGAGGGCTTGTCGGTCACGATCAGCGGCATGGTGAAGCCTGCTCCGGTGGGGCTGTCCAGGGGTCCCAGCTCGTAGCGCTGCTGGGGTGTGAGGCCCTGGAGGTAGACACGTCGGCGGGTGTTGTTCGCGACGCGGTACTCATCGAGTCCGGCCTGCAGGTCGGCGATGGTGGGGCCTGACCCCGGTTCTTGGACACGCTGAATCCAGCACCTGGTGCTGGGGAAGCGAGATGATCCGAGAACTATGGCCAGGAAGAACT
>NZ_KB822584.1 GCF_000364605.1 Nocardioides sp. Iso805N
GGGCCGTCTTCGACCTGTCGCCGCAGTCCCAAGAGCCCGCTGTGCCACCAGCCCCGGTAGACGATGCAGATCGCTTCGCCCTCCACCCAGGCGTCCTCGATCGCGAACTGCCCATTGTGGTCGTTCGGCTCGGGCGCGCGCCGAAGCACATCAGCCAAGATGAGCACTGCCCGGGTCTCTCCGGTCACGTGGGCGACCATAGTGGCCGGAACATCGGCTCGCGGCTAGAGCCAGAAGAAGAGCACGTCCCAAACGAACTCGCCGAAGTCGACGATCTTGTCCTTGAGCCGACGGACTCTTGTCGTGGGCTTCTCATCGGTCACCGGTCAAGGCTATGCCGGGGGATCACTCTTTGCTGCTTCGACCGAGGTGCCGGCACCGGCTTGCTGGACGCCCGCCGGCGCGCCCAAGTGACGTCACGGCGTTCCGCGGCGAGATGCTCGAGTCGGTCGGCTCGTTCTTCCGCGGACTGTGCGAGGGCGTGGGCTTCTTCGGCTCGCTGGTCGGCTTTCTCTGCCCGATCGTTGGCGTTCTTCGCGAGCGCGTTGGCGCGGTTGACCTGCTTCCAGCCGACTATGGCGACGCAGAGCGTGACGAAGATGCTGAAGGCGGCCATGAAGAGGGTCGCTTGGTCGTTGCTCACGGTGGTTTGCTCCTGCGTGGGGTGGCTCGGTTACGGCGACATTAGTGGCGCCGACCGACGCGTTACAGGACGAGCGCACATCGGTTTCGGTCGCCCCACTGCGCATACGGACGCTAGGGGGAGGCGGTGGACACCTGGTGGCTCGTTGGCGTCACGACGCGGCGGAATGACGCACGCTCCGCAACGGCCCAAGACCTTGTCGGCCGGTACTGATACACAAGAGCCATGGCTATGGAGTCTTTGTCGGCGCTACTCGACGAAACGCTGCCGCTCAACCGCAAGGAGCGGTTCTACACCGGCACGGTCCTCCCCGGGATCGTCTGCGCGCAACTGCCAGAGTTGGCGCGGCTCACGGCGCTCATGGGCTGGCCGAGCGTCGATGTCCGCGACGATCCCCAGGATTGCGGACTCGTCTTCTTCACTGAATATGGCATCGCGGAGTCGGCGTACGGGCCAGCTCGTGCACGCTTTGAGGGCCTCTCCACAGCCCGCGACACCCCCGACGTGGTCTTTCTCGTCACTCGCCCGGAGCCCGTGTTGTTCGCGCTTGAGGCGAAGATGTTCGATCGGCCTGGGGGTGGCGCTCTTCGCAAGCAACTGGATCAGCAACTCGATCTGCTGCTACCGCTTGCGCAACGACTGGCCTCCTGGCTAGGCGTCGACGCAGTGCCGGTGGTCCACCGCGCTCTGCTCCCTCCCGAGCAGATGACCCTCCATCTCGAACCTCATCAAGCGATCAGTTGGTCGGAGTTGCGTGATGCCTACGCGGGCATCGCCCCGCCGTACTGGCTCGCCATGCTCGACGAGGCGCTCAACCGCTACGTCGACCTCGTGACCCGAGCGCTGCCGAACGACGACGCTCGCCTCAGTGGGCAGGCAATCGTGTCGGACTTCCAAGGGGGGTCGCTGCCCTACAACTTCATGGGCCGTCATCGGGGTCTCCATGGACCGGCGATGCGTGAGGACATCACGACTGGCACGTGGGTGAGCACCATGTACCAAGTCGCGGTCTCTGACCCGAACAATCCCAACTGGTTCCCTATCGCGGACTTTGTGCAGCGGGTGGCCGATGGCCAGGAGCGAGCCAGCACGGCTCCAGCGCCGAGGGCTAACGGACCTCGATTCGAAGACGCGCGCGAGGATCTACTCGATGCCCTCAACGCCGCTCATTGGCAGGGCATGAGGCTTCTCGGCGAGGGGTCAGTCCTTGAGACCATCAAGAACGCGACGGACGCTCAGCTCGACGGAATACCTGAGGGCGATCTGCGCGACTTGGCGGCTTTGTACCGAGCCACCACGGCTCAAGCGATAGCTGCTCGCGCGGCATCCAGCGACATCTGGAGCGCCGTCCGCGCTTCACAGTCCGAGGAACCCCGCTGAAGCGAGCGAGAGCACTCGGTTTCGTCCCATGCGCGGCGGATGGACGCTCTTGCTTTGCCTGTCGATCGGCGCTGGCAGCCCGGGGGGATCAGAAGTCAGGGGTCAGGAGGCAGTCGTGATGGGAAGCCTGGTCCCGTACCCGCGCCGTGCCTGACTTGGTACCCACAGATAGGCGTTTGAGGGTAGGCCGAAGCGCGCGGAAACCGCCCTCGCGCTGGTCACTAAGTGATCCAGCTCCCGGCCGTGGAGGTAGCAGGTGACGGCGCCGCCGGTGGTGGTGCTTTGGCCGCACGCGCCGCCACCGCTGAGCTCGTCAGTAAGCGGTTCCATCAGTTCGAATTCGGGCGGCTCGTCTCCGGGGCGTCCGAACAGTAACTCCAACAGCACTTCGCCTGAGGCCCGTGCCTCGTCGCGCCGCATCCGATCAGCCCAGTGGCCAGGAACCCGAACGAGCATGGTCATCCCGACACAGATGAGGATGAGATAGGCGCGGTAAAGGCCGCCGGCCACAGCTACGACTCGACAAATGACCCGAGCGACACCGCCCAGGTAAGAACTCGCCGTCCACCCGAGAACGAGCACGATGATGCCGGCGGCGCCGAGGCCGTAGGTGTCCCAAGAGGTCGGTGGTCTGAGGTGACCAGGATCAGGGATCAGGTCGCCCTTGGCGCTCGCCCCATCTCCGGACATGCGGCAACTGTACGGGTCGCACCGAGACCATGCCGTGCAAACGCGTACGGCGATGTCGGATAGAAGCCCGCGTGGGCGAGACCAGAAGGACTCGCGGCGGTGTGACGCGGGTGTGACGCCTACAAGTTTGCCGGCGGCGGAGCGACCTGACGGACCTCGTCGGCGTCGGACACAGCCCAAATGGCGATTCGAAGCCGGGCGCGCACCCATTCGGGCACACGTAGTGCGGCCGTGACTGCCTTCTCTGGCACAACGACGCCTAGCAGGGAGTCCGCCGCGTCCTCCGGAATTCGGCGGAGAAGTTGACCGTAGAGCGTGTCCACGTCAAGTCCGATCGCTTCGGTTCGGCCCTTGGCCTCGGCGTACAGAGTCGCGCTCCCCTTAGTCGCTTTCACGTCGACGAAGTCGACTTCCGTCTGTACGCTCCAACCTTCGCGTCGGAGGTGATCGCTGAAGGCGCGAACGACTCGGGCTTCATCTCCCCGCATCCAGCTCTCCCTCCGAGAGGTTCGTTCCAGGATGCGTGGGATCGGCCGATCTGGCTAGAGCCGCCTGCACTCGTCCCTCGTCGGCGACAAGCGGCGGATCGACGCACCTTTGGAACGGCGCTTGTTGGGGCTAGGTCCGAGCCGTCAGCCGTGTCGTCTGTAATCGCGCTAGGCAGGGTCGTTGCCGTTCCAGCACACGATACCTTGTTCGTCGGGCAACACGTTTTCGATCAGCGAACCGGCGGCTTGCCCAGTTCCTCGACCAGGACATAGGCCACGATCTGTTCGACTGATGGATCGCGCTCGACCGGTCGCCGCAGTCCCAAGGGTCCCCTGTGCCACCAGCCTCGGTGGACGATGCAGATAGCGTCGTCATCCACCCAGGCTTCTTCAATCCTGAACTGTCCGTTGTCGTCGCTCGGCTCGGGGGCGCACCGAAGCACGTCACCAAGACGAGCGCGGCCCGCGTATCTGCGGTCACCTGGGCGACCATAGCGTGCTGGCATGGGCACGTCCCGGCCAGCGGCAGACGCGTGGTCGGCTCGCGGGGGTGTGGCGCACCTTGGAAGCGACCGGGTCGATTTCGGGACAGCATTGCTTGCGCGTACGAGGATGGCCGCTATGAGGTCGTGTTGGGCCGCGGTCCTGCTCGTTGCCATCGTGGCCGTCGGAACTGGCGGAGCGGTGGCCGCTCACGCGCGTGCCAAGCACCACGATGAGCGGTCAGGAGTTCCTGTCCTCGCAGCGACGCCGACAGTTGTGCCTCATCCGAACGATAAGAGCGGAGTCTGCTCGGCTTCCGACGGTCTTCCGGTTCAGTCAGCCGAGACACCGGTCGGCCGCCGCCTGTGGGTCGGTCAGCACCCCGCGGGCGGCGTCGCGCTCTGGCTGCCGGGGATGAACTCGCGGTGTCGGCCGGTCCTGACTCGACTGGATGCACAACACGCAGAAGACTTCGCGAACGCGGTCGAGCACGCTTCCGCCCTGCCTCAGGGCCCCTTCAGCTGCCCGGCGGACGACAATTCCGGTGTCACGGTGTTCCTCACCTACCCCTCCCAACCGGGAGCCGAGGTCGTTCAGATTGGCCTGACTGGTTGCGGTGGCATGTCCGCACCCGGACGCGATCGTCGCAACGCGGATGCTGCGCTCGCGGCACTGGGGCCAATCCCAAAGGGACTCGAGGCGGTTGCGCGAGGGCGCGCCAGATCCTGAGTGCGCGGCTTCGTAGTCGGCGGCTCGAGGGGCGAATCTGGTGGTCGTGCCTTGCGCGTTCATCCGCAGATGAGTGCGTCCGCCACGCGGCGGAAGACGCGCATCCCCGGTCAGTGGCATCGTGCATGTGGTGACACACCATCATCCGCCGATTGACTTCCCGATGTATGGCCTGGACCGGACGTGGGCGGGTCCGCGCTGGCTGGACCTGCTTGATGGACCAGCCGGCCACTCGGTGTGGGGCATCTGGCTCGGCCATGGTCGAGACGTGGCCCGGAGCGCTGGCGGTAACTGGGCTGTGGTCGGGTCGTTCTCGCCTGATCGGTCCGCACCGCTGCGCTCACCTGGAGAGACGTTCGAGCACGGCCTCGCCTTCGACGTTGCCCGGGTCTTGCTCGGTCACTCCAGGGACATTCGTCGCATCGAGATGGAGGCGGACCGCTGGGAGTCCTGGCCGACGGTTGCCTGGCGGGTCGACGGACAGGTGGTGACGGCTCGGCTTCTCGTCGAGAACGGCCCGGCTTGGGCAGGGTTCACCACCGATGTACCGCACGTGGGCCTGGTGGTCCATGGCAGTGGGTTAGAGCCTGACGGGCTTTCCTTAGCCCGGGTGAGTGAGTCGTCGAGCTATCACTTCGATGCCAAATCGCCGCTTGAGTATCCAACCGCGATCCAGGCTTCTCAGGACGCTGCCCTGGGTCGATGACCAGGCACGATGACCGGCTCCACGGGAACTTCTCATCGACCGGTCATCGGCACATCTGGCACTCGACAACGAGGTCGGCTCGCGGCGGTTTGACGCAGCCTGAGCGGGGCGCGCCCGTGGCTCCTTTTCAGGCGCTAGAACTCGAGGCGACGTCGTCGCTCTCACGTGAAGGCGCGCGGAACGTAGTGGGAGAGGGCTCGCATCGTTGGCATTGCGATCGCTTCGGCGTGTCCTCCACAAAAAATCTGTGGCAGAAGGGGTCCATGGGGTCGAAGGGGCGCATGTGAACGCTTATCCCCAAGTCGATGGCCACTTGTCCACAGCGAATCCCCATCGCGTAATTCCAAGGGCGTAGTTCGTGGCCTACGCTGTAGTCACAAATGCCGCGAGACCTCGGTCCGAGGCCATAGCTCGGCTCCAAGGTCTCGACGGTGTCATTGGCGTGATGACTGTCAAAAGACTATCGGGAGCGGCCCTGATGCTTGGCATTGGGGCTGGCCCGCGAGTCGTGTGTTGGTCGAAGCAGAAGGTCGAGTGGTCAGACACACTCGAAAGGCAAGACTGATGTACGAAGTTGATTACATGTGGGTTGGGGAGAAGACCAACACTGGCGACGCGATCGCCATGCGGTTCACCCGACCTGACACTGGCACGCAGGCCGTCGTCATCATCGACGGCGGCTTCCATGAGACCGGTGAACGGCTCGCCGACCATGTCGAGAGCTACTACGGCACCCCGACCGTGGACCTGGTCGTGTGCACCCATCCCGACGATGACCACATCATGGGTCTGTTCGAGGTTCTCGAGCGTCTCGATGTCAGGCGCCTCCTCATTCACAGGCCCAGCCGCTACGGGTATGGCCCGGACGATGACGTAAAGTCCCAGATCGTCGAGGATCTCGTCGCGTTGGCGCAGCGACACGGGGTCACGGTCGACGACACGTCCTACGCCGGTACCTCGTTCTTCGGCGGCGCCCTCGTGATCGCCGGTCCGACCGAGGAGTACTACTCCGAGATGCTGCGAGAGCAGTCGTCGCCGTCAGCGGTCGGCAGTCTCTCCCACAGCATGAAATCCGCATTCGGTGCGCTCGTGCGTGAGGTGCGCAGTCTGTTCGGTGACCCCGGCGAGACGATGACGGGCGACAACGGCGGCACCACTCCCCGTAACAACTCAAGCATCATCCTCGACTTGCAGGTGGAGGGCACTCGCGCTCTCTTCACCGGGGATTCTGGTGCGCCTGCGTTGACGCTTGCCGCCGACAAGCTGGATGCCCTGGGTCGCTCGCAGGCAACCATCGAGCTGTTCGACGTGCCGCACCACGGTTCCCGTCACAACCTCACGCCGCAACTGCTCGATCGGCTGCTCGGGACGCGCACGGACGGCATCCGTGGGGGCGCGGTGGCGAGCGTCGCCAAGGAGGCCGTCGACCATCCTCGTGCTGAGGTGGCGAACGCGATCAAGCGTCGCGGCTATCCGGTCTACTGCAGCCGGGGGGTCAACCTGTGGTGGCACGGCGACACCGCGCCGACGCGGGCCGCGTACAACACGCCGGTGACGGCACTGGAGTGGCTCGACGAGTCTGACGACGAACAGGGCGCTGCCTGAGCCCCTGGCGGGTTCCGGGGAGGGTCGCTGGTCGGCCCTCCCCGTCGCAGGTTCGAGAGGAGACGAAATGTCCGGCGTCGGCGATCTGTTCGACTCCTACGCCCTGAGAGCGCGGGTATACCCCGCCCTCCTGGCCGCGGCGCCTGTCGCCGCGATCGTGGTGGTCGTTTGGCCGCACTCACCGGCTCAGGCGCTGTGGGCGCTCGCGGTCGCGGTAGGTGCCGTGTATTTCCTCGCCAGCTGGGTTCGTGACCGAGGCAAGCGCCTGGAGAAGCAGCTGGTCGACGAATGGGGTGGGATGCCGACCACCCATCTCCTGCGGTGGCGGGAGAACCAGGCAACGCTGGAGTTCCTGCGCCGGCGGGACTTGCTGCAGGCGGCCACGAAGATCTCGCTGCCCTACCAGGACGCTGAGACGGCTGCGAGCGATGCCACCTATGTTGCGGCGACGCGGGCCCTGATCGCGCGCACCCGTGGGGACCAGCCCGCGTTCAAGTTGATTCACGATGAGAACACGCAGTTCGGGTTCCGCCGCAACCTCTTGGCGATGAAGCCTCTGGGCGTCATCTTGACCAGTGTGAGCCTGGCCTTCGACCTGGCCTGGGCCATCGTGGTGTCGCCTGGTCCGGGGCTGCTGCTCGGCATCGTCCACGCGCTTGTTCTGGCTGCCTGGGTCGTCATCGTGTCGGCCGACTGGGTTCGGACGCAAGGAGAGACGTATGCGGAGCGCCTCTTCGAGGCGCTTGAGCATCTAGTTCCGCCCGTCGCGGACACGTCGAGTTGAGCACCGCCCGGGACCGCAGGCGGCTCGAGCGGCGATATGACGCGTTTCGACGGTCCCGAATGGGGACCCAGAGATGTGGTCGTCCGTTCGTCGAAACCACTACCCTCCTCGACATGGAGCCGGTGGTCTTCGCCTGCGCGCACGAGGGATGCTCGGGTCGGGTGACGTATGAGGGACGCGTGACGGTCGTTGGCGCCCTGCGCAAGCGCGCGTCCGATCCGTCGGCACCGTTCCGGATCTTCCTGCGTTGTGATGCGCCCGGCGGCCACGTGAGCTCGTACGTCATCGCTCCTCAGGAACCAGCGTGAACGACCTAGTCGACGACACCTACTGGCTGGGCCGCGCGACCGAGATGGTCGAGGGAGCACTCGACCAGCGCAAGGCAACCGCCGACAAGCTCACCTCGACCGCCGCCTGGCTCGCGACGCTGACGACCGCCGGGGTGACGTCACTGGTTGCGCTCCGCAACCCCGAGCTCGGCACGCCGATCGTCGTACTGCTCGCGCTCGATCTGGCCGTCGTCATCGCGGCCTACGTCGCCGGTCTCTTGGCTTCACAGCCACGCTTCCGCTCGTTCGACCCGCGAGTCCCCGACGAGATCCGGCAGGCGCACGAGAGCGCGGTGCTGTCCGTACGTCGCTCGCTCGTGACGGCGACCGCGCTGGTCATCACTGCGGCGGTCCTGTCCAGTCTGGTCCTCGTCTTCGTGGCGTCTGCTCCTCGGGCCGGGTGACGATCGATGGTCGGGCGCAGATCACGAAGGGCGATCGACGCAATCGCACCTGCCTTCCCGCCACCCGATGTTGCCGGGCTCTATGACTGGGCGTCAGCGCTCATCCTCACCAACAGCGAGAGCCCTGTCTTCGGGGAGGGCCTCAACCCCCTCGCTGATGACCGCGAGCTTGCTTCCACACTGACGCACGAGCTGACCCACCTCGCGCAGACCGTCATGTCCGCGCAGTTGCTCGAGTGGCAGTCCGCGATCTTCCGAACGTTGCTAAAGAGGCTCGCTGCCGAGGCCAGCGGTCCGGTTGACGAGACGTTCACGTTTCAGTTGCACGACGTGCTGCGGACATTCCGTCCGGACCCGGGTGAGAACGCCCAGGACGCCAAGGTCGTCGAGCTCCTGAGCTGGATCCACCGGCGCGGCAGGACTGGCCTCGCGCCGATGGAGCTGGTCGAGGCACACGCGACCTGGATCGAGTTCACGACGCACTGGAGCTATACCGATCCGGGCCCGCATTTCTCGCGGTGGCTCCACGAGCACGAGATCGGCTGGAGCCATCGAGCGGCGTTCGACTACTGCCGCTTCGTCCTCGGCGACACCCAAGCCGAGGCGCACTTCGCACGGCTGGTCGGCATCGGCCTGTCCCATGACGATCCGAGCAGCACGCTGGAGGTGAGCCTGACATGCCTCGCACGTTCGGGTCCCAACCTTTCGACGTCCGAGGTCTGTGCGGCTCTCGCGGACGCGGGCATCGGCATCCGTGACCCGCACACGTCGGCGGCGGAGCTAGGCGATCAGGTGCACCCCGCGCTGCGCGAGCGGTTGAGGAGCCTCGGTCCCGGCTCGGTCGAACATTGGCTGGCCAGCCCCGACGACTTCCTCGTCACGAACCTCCGCCAGCTCGACCCCGTCATCGTCTTGCTTCCCGAGGAGCAGGGCCGAATTCCCGTCCTCCGTCCGGCTCGACCGCACGGGTGGAACACCCAAAGCGACGACGACCTGTCCGGCAGCCTCGTCGAGAGCCAGATGGTCGTTGCGGCCGCGCTCCAGCAGTACGCGCGGCACGTGGACGTTTCCCCACCCCCCGCCGAGCTGCAGTGGCTGTCAGAGGTGTCGGGCGCCCCGGCCGTGCTGTCGATCAGCGAGGCGATGGCGCCGGCGGAGTTCATCGATCCCATGCATTCGATCCACGAAGATCCACACTCTGCTCGCTACTACGGTCGCGTCATCGTCAGGTTCGAGGCGGCCGACGACCCGAGGCCAGACGCCCAGATCCCGTGGGTGCGGGACCGGGCGGCGCTGCTGCTCGAGCACTGCCCGTGGCTCCCGATCTACTTGGACTTCACACCGAGCGTCCCGCAGCTGCTCGTGTGGTTGGGACTGCTGAGCGATCCTGACGAGGTCTTCGAAGGGGGCCAGGTCGACCTCGGAAGCCCCCGCACGAGTGGCGCAGTTGTCTGGCTGGCCAGACAAGCAATCGAAACTGGACGCGAGCGTGGTCAGGACACGTCAGTGTTCGTCCGCACCCTCCTCAATGCACTTCCGGCGGAGTTCGAGCCGTACTTCTGGGAGCGTATGAGCCCACTTTGAGCCGGCGCGTCGTGGTCAGCTAAGAGCGCGTTCGGTCTACGCCCGTTGGACGCCGCCGCATTCTGGGCGCCTTGACTCGCCGGTTGTGGCTCAGACGCCGGCGACGTAGGCAGTGAAGAAGTGAACGGCGTGGCGGTCGAGGTTGCCGCGGGCGCGGTCGTAGTGCTCGGTGGTGCGGGGGGCGGCGTGGCGGCGTGGCGGGCGAGGATCTGGGCGTCGCGTAGCGGGACGCCGGCGTCAAGTGCATTGATGATGGCGCGTGGCGCAGTGAGTGGGGGCTGATGTGCCGAGGGATACCGGCAGCTTCCGCGATGCGGACGACCATGCGGTAGGCGTCGCGCCGATCGATGGGCTCGCCGGACACCGGCCGCAGGATCAGCGGGCCGGCAGTGCGCTGCCCTCGGCACGCCTCCAGCACTCGGAGCACACGCACGGTGAGCGGCATCGGGGCCGGCTTGTCGCCCTTACCGACCAGCCACCGGACGCGGTGTCCCCGAAGCGTGTCGGTGTAGTCCTTGATCCGCACTGCTGCCGCCTCGGAGGCCCGTAGGGCGTTGATGCCGGAGCAGGTAAGCAAGGGCGCCGTGGTGGGCGGTGAGGGTTTGCGCGGTCTGCAGGAAGCGGATCAGCTCGAGGCGATCAAGGCCCTGGGTGCGGGCTCGTCCTGGTGGACCTTCGGCAGTCGGGCGTAGATGGCTGGGTCGGTGGTGATGAGGCCGTCGATGTGGGCAAAGCGGAAGAAGCCGCGGACAGCGTGCATGGCGGTGTTGGTTGAGGAGGCCATCAGGCCGCCTTGGCCGAGGTGGCGGATGTAGAGCTCGACGTGTGCGCGCTGGATATCGAGGAGTGGGTCGAGGCCGTTGGCGTCGCACCAGTTGAACCGGCGGCGCAGTTGGTAGGCGTAGAGGCTGTGGGTGTGGCCGGCGTGGCGGGCCAGGTAGGACACGGCGGCTTGTTGGGCCGCGGTCATGGTGTCGGGTTGGAACGGCAGAAGCGTGGTGGTGGACGTGACGAGACCTGCGAATCAAGAAGAGGTCCCCACTGCTTGCAGCGAGGCGGTCCTCGACCGTAGATCTTCCGCTTGCGGTCAGCCTCGGTGCGCCGCGACGCGGGAAAATGCGCGGATGCCGAGGAACACGTCACCCGGTCCGTCGCCGTGTCCTACATTGCCTGGGTGCTCAGGGACGTGACATGCCGCCAGGTCTTTCTAGCCTCTCCAGGCGGCCTCGAATCCGAGCGCCGGGCTTGCCGGGACGTCTACCGCGAGCACAACGAGTCCGCAGCTCTGCGGCACCTCTCGTTCTTCTATGTGCACGCCTGGGAAGACGTTCCCGGCGGGGTCGGGCGGGCACAGGGCCGCATCAACCCACGCATGGACGGATGCGACTACGCCGTCGTGATGTTTCATGACCGCTGGGGCTCGCCGACTTCGGAGGACAGCAAGTACTCCTCCGGAACCGAGGAGGAGTTCTATCGGGCCATCGAGTTGCTCGCGGATGCCAAGAGCGAGATGCGCGACATGCTCGTTCTCTTCAAAGACATCGAAGCGGCGCGAATGCGCGACCCCGGTGACGACCTGAAGAAGGTCCTGACCTTCCGCTCGATGCTGGAGCAGCCCAACAGCAGGGGTCTGATGTTCGAGACATTCGACTCCGAGGCTTCCCTCCGTCACAAGATCGGCAGAAAGATGCGCGAGTGGCTCCACGACGACGGTCCCAAAGCCCCCGTCGTAGTCGATTTGTCCCCTGGCACCATCGACACAGGAGCCCTTCGGAATCTGGATCCAGCCGCGCTGCTGGCGGCGGCCCGGTCCTACACCGATCAAAGGCTATTCACGCAGGCTGAAGCCGCCTACGCGGCAGCGACAGTCGACGATGACCCGGCCGCTGTCTTGGAGTTCGGGCAGTTCATGCGACGCACCGGGCGCGCGGACAGAGCCATGGATTTGAACCGCCAGGTCGTCGCGGATGGCGGCCTGTTGGCGTCCCAGACAGGCGAAGCAGCAGCACTTCGAGTGCGAGCAATGTCGAACATCGGCGTCTTGCAGCGACATCTTGGTGAGTTGGGCCAATCAGTCCGAACGTTGAGCGAGGCGGTCCGAACGGCCGAGGCCGCGCGAGCGCCGATCCCGGACGAACTGTGCTACGCGCGCGACAACTACGGCCACTCGCTGCTGCGAGCCGGGAAGATCGACGCGGCTCGGACCCAATTTGAGCTTGCGCACGTTGTCCGGGAAGAGATTGGCACGCCAGATCAACTTGCCCAGTCGGCTATCAACCTCGGCCGATTCCATCTCGAGCAGTCCAACTACGAGGACGCCATCCCGTATTTCGCCACGGCGCGGGGCTTGCTCGAGGACGACTCCGACGAGCATCTACGTGCGAACGCACTCGCCGGCCAAGCCGAGGCCCACATCCGACTCGGCCAGCACTTTGAAGCGGAACCGCTTCTCGAGTCTGCTTATGAGATCAACGAGCAGCTGAGCAACCAGAAGGGCCTAGGCATCGTCTGCGGCCTGCAGGCACGGTGCCTCCTGCAATCCGGTCAACTGGATAAGGCAACCGAGCGCATTGCTGCGACACAGGAGATCGCCGATTCGACCAGCGACGTCCAGGGCGCGGCCGTCTCTGCTCTTCTGCGCGCCGAGCATGCGTGGCGCGCCGGCGAACCCTCGGCCGCCACGTTTCTCGCCGCTGCCGACGTGGCTGTCGCTGAGGCGTCGGATGCCGGTCTTCGTAGCGATCTCGAGAACCTTAAGAACAAGGTTCAGGGCGCCTGAATCCAAGTCCTGCTCGGCCAGAGGAAGCAGGTGAGTTTCCCTTCGGGCAGGGTGCCGCATCCCGTGTCGATGAGCGCGCGCGACTCATTGATCTCCGGCACGCCGCCCGGGAGGAGACGGTGGCCGAACACGCCGAAGGTGTCGGCCGGGAGCGACTCGCCGTCGCTCGGAGCATGGGCGGCGAAGCAGCCGGCCGTATTGAAGGACCGGTCGAGGTTCCGCAGGAACTCGAGATGCGTTTCCGGCACGCGTTGACGCAAAGGGAGGATCGTGCCATCGGCAGCCTGCCGTGGATAGCTGCTGAGCGTCGCGGCGCCGCCCATCCGTAGAAAACGGTCGATGCGGCCGTCGTCGATGGCAGCGAGGAATGCTTCATCGTGATGGCCGAGCAGGAAGTGTGCGCGGCGTCCAAGGTCGTGCTGGAGCTCGACGAGGTACTCGAGAACCTGGCTCGATTGCGGACCTCGGTTGACGTAGTCGCCGAGAAAGATGAGGGCAGCCGCCTCATCTTGCGCTCGTTCTACGACCCTGACCAAGGGATCCAAAACGCCATGTACATCTCCAATGAAACCGATTTGGAAGGTCACAGCGTTACCCGTGGCAGTTCGTCATAGGGCAACTCTTCTCCGTCGCCAGCAAGGATGAGAGTCGCGAAGTTCGACAGTTCCCGGTCATCGGCCCACGACCCTTCGATGAGCCCGTGGAGGGTGCCGTACGGGTTTGATGCAAGTGGCCCGACCGCCGCTGTTAGACGTCCGCAGAGGTCGTTGAAGACCTCGAGACTGGCCGCTGGCCGAACAGCCTCGTGCGAGGAAAGCACAGACACCAGGGCCGAGTCATGCCTGCGATCTGCGATCTCCCGGACCGAGAAGCACGGCCTCCCCGCATCCAGCGCCTGCGCATACAACGCGGTTCGCAGCAGGTATCGCCCGACCTTCGTCAGTCCTTCGATGTACTTGCCGCGGTCGGCCTTCGATACATCAAGTACCGGGGTCAACGAGCGAACCCGAGTAATGATCGAGCCCGGCTCAGGCGCCTGGATCGCAGCAAGAGCGCGCGCCAACTGGTCGTCCGTGTCGTACAGAACGATGCCATCACGGGCCAGGTGGAACCCGAACAGCGTCCCCGACAGATTGGAGAGGTCGCGGATGTCGTATCTAGCGATACTGACCTGCCCGTCGCGGCTTGCCCGGCAGTGGGCGCTGGCGTCGAGGAGGAGGACATCAACATCTGACTCGAGGTCGGCGTCCCCACGAGCCCAGCTGCCGTAGAGCAGCAACGCCTGCCAGTTGCCCATGACTTTCGAGCGCAGTTCGGCACGGAGTGTCGACGGCACGCCGAGACCGGTCAGCTTTTCATCGATCGACTGCCATGCCGACGGCGTCACGTCAGCGTCAGCGGGCAGATGTCCACTCGTCACGTGACACATTCTCTCTGCCAGAGCATCCGATTCTTGCAGTACCAACATGATTGACTGCCGCGGCACACGAGATTCTGCGGTGCGTGCCCCTTGAGCGCGACCCGTACCGCCAACAAGCCGACATACGAGAGGCTCGATTCTCGACCGAGTAGCAGTGCGGATAGGCGAACCAGAGGTGAGGCAATCTGGGCGATATGGGCGCCCGGCGAGCGGTGTACGAGGCCGGCACCGCTTGGACACTCGCGCGCTCGCGCTGTTGATCGCGAGCGCCGACTAGGGAACATCTCCATGGCCTTTCCCTCACCATCCCGATCAAGCTCGCCTCTCACTCCACCCGCTCTCCGCTCCCTCAACCTTCATTGCCAACCCTCGATGGCTCCCCGATTCCTCCCCCTGCCGCCTTCCTTTCATCTCCATCTCGGGCGGCACGCATGCTACGACAGTAGGTAGCCCAGCGCCCCGGAAGAGGCGCGCTGACCTGGGGATATGTGGTTGTCGACGGTTGTTGACGGAGGCGGTTCCGATGCACGGCGGGATGAAGGTCTACCGCGGCGCCGCCAAGGCTGCACGCAACTACGTCGAGGCCGACCGGTCGCGGGCCGACGACTACTACCTCGCCGAGGGCAGCGGCCTCGCCATGCGGTTCGTCGCCCGCCGTGACGGTGCGACGGACTCCGTGCGGCTCGAACGCCGAGCAGACCTGGATGGCGAGTCCTACGAGACGTGGGTCGCCGGGTACGACGTCGAGACGAACGAGCCGAAGGGGCGACTGCGCAAGGACGACCAGGCGGTGCGGTTCGTCGAGGTCACCGTCAACGGACCGAAGACCTGGTCGCTCGCCGCCGCGCTGCACGACGACATTGCGCAGGCGTACGACGCGGCCCAGATGGCGGCGGCCGAGGAGATCATCGGCTGGCTCGCCGCACATGCGACCACCCGGATCGGCCCGCGTGGTCGGCAAGTGCAGGTCCCGGTCGAGGAGCTCGAGGCGACCGTCGTGCGCCACTTCACCTCGCGTGCCGGCGACCCGCATCGGCACCTGCACCTCCAGATCAACGCCCGGGTCTTTGCCCAAGGCGCCTGGCGCGGCATCCACACCGTCGGCGTACGCGACAGCCTCGAGGCGATCAACGGCATCGGCCATGCGGCCGTGATGACCAACCCGGAGTTCCGGGCCGCCCTCGCGGAGCACGGGTACACCCTCGACCCCGAGACCGGTGAGGTCACCCAGCTGTCCGGGTACGCCGGAGCCTTCAGCGCACGGTCACGACAGATCGAAGCGAACATCGACCAGTATGAGGCGCAGTGGCGACGCGACCACCCGGACCACGAGCCCGGACCCACCCTCCGGCAGACCTGGGACCGCCGAGCCTGGGCCGACGCCCGGCCCGACAAGGTCGTCCCGATCTCCGGGACCGATCTGCGCAACCGCTGGGTCGAGGAGCTCATCGAGCTCGGCTTCCGGCTACCCGCGCGTGAGACCAACCCCAGCCACAGCCAGGGCCGGACAGAGATCGGGGCCCTGGAGCGCGATGCCCTGGCCCAGCGCGCCGTCGACCGGATCGGCGCCCACCACTCCGCCTGGAACGCAGCCGACATCCGCGGCGAGGTCGAGAAACTCATCACCTCGGCCGACGTCGTCGCCCCCGGCGCCGTACGCCGTGAACTCGCCGAGGACCTGACCGCACGCGCGATCCAGATATGCGTCCCGCTGGTGCACCGCGACGACGTGCCGGAGCACATTCGCGCCTTGAGCTCAGCGGACGTGCTCGCCGTCGAGTACGACCTGGTCGCGCATATCATCCGCGCCGGCGAGCGGGAGAAGGTCACCGTCGTCGAAGGTGCCGCCGGCGCCGGGAAGACCCGGCGGCTCGCCGCCACCCGCGCCCAGGTCGAGGCGCGCGGCGGGCGGATGATCGTGGTGACCCCGACCCGCAAGGCCGCCCAGGTCGCCGCGGACGAGGTCGGCACCCAGACGCGCGCCGTCGCGAAGCTGCTCCACGAGCACGGTTACCGGTGGGACGACGACGGCCACTGGCGCCGGACCGCGCCTTCGCCCTCCGCTCCCCGGCTCGACAGCCGCACCCTGCTCGTCGTCGACGAGGCCGGCATGCTCGACCAGGACAGCGCCCGCGTCCTGCTCTCCCTCACCGCCGCGGGCGGTGCGCACGTCCTGCTGATCGGCGACCGGCACCAGCTACCCGCCGTCGGCCGCGGGGGCGTCCTCGACCTGGCCGCCCGCTACACCCCCGACCGACACACCGAACTGAGCGGCGTCCACCGCTTCACCGACCCCGCCTACGCCGACCTGTCGCTCCAGATGCGCTCCGGGACCAAGCCCGGCGACGTCTTCGACGACCTGCTGCGCCGTGGCGAGATCGTCATCCACGCCAGTGACGTCGAACGTCAGGACCTGCTCGCGGTGAAGGCGTCCTTCGGTCACCTCGTCATCGCCGACACCCGCGAGCAGGTCGCCCGCGTCAACCACACCGCCCACCGTCTGCGGGTGGTCACCGGCCAGGTTGCCGACGCCGTCCTCACCGCCGCGGGAGAACAGATCGGCGTCGGCGACACCATCGCGACCCGTCACAACGATGCCCAGGTCGGCGTCGCCAACCGTGAGATGTGGACCGTGGTCGACGCGTCCACGGCGGGGCTGCAGGTGACCGGTGAGAACGGTCACCGCCTGCTCCCACCGGCCTATGTGCGCGAGCACGTCGAGCTCGCCTATGCGACCACCGCCTACGGCGCCCAAGGCTCGACCGTCGCCGCCAGTCACGTCCTCGTCGGGGAGCACACCGGCGCCGCATCGGCGTACGTCGCGATGACCCGCGGCCGCGAGCACAACGTCGCCCATCTCGTCGCCGAGTCCGTCGAGGATGCCCGCAGGCAATGGTGTGAGGTGTTCGATCGCGATCGTGCCGACCTCGGACCATCGCACGCCGCGGGGTTGGCCGCCGAGGCGATCGACCGGTACGGCCCCACCAAGCCTCGGTACGCGCGCCGTTCGGCTTCGCCTGCCGCACGACGCCCAGCTCCCGGCGATCCCGTGTATCGACCACCGGCGCCATCACGCATGTCGCAGTCTCCCGGTCTCGGGTTGTGACCGAGCCAGGGGGCGCGCTACAGGCGACGGAGTCGCGCGGCCACCTCATTCCTGTCGCCGAAGGGATCGACGGCGATCCGAACGACGCACTCTGTTCCCTCCGGGGTCAGGGCCACCTCGTCGCCGTCGTATCCCGCACCCGCCCATCGTCGGGCGAACGCGACTGCAGCGTTCCAGGTGGCAGGAGCGGAAGGGTGCCTGGTGTTCGGAAGCTCCGCGACGAGGCGCTCGACGATCGCCGCGACCGACGTGGACACGTCCACCAGTGATCGGTCATCCTCCCGCGCAGGAACTCGCGGGTCGAACCTCGTGCGCACGAAGCGAGCTCTCGGTCTCCTCGCTCTTCGTGGCCGCTTCGGCTGCGGCTCGTACCCGCGAATCCACGCCTTCGCCGTGAAGTCAGCACGCTCCCCGGACAGGAGCCTCAGCGGATCAGGGTTAGTGGGCTGCTTCGCGATCACGATCGCCCACCTCCACGCTTTCCGGACCGGCTCGGGGAGGTCGAGTTCGTCCCACAAATCAACGAGCAGCGGGCCGTCGACCCACCGGATCATCTGCTGCGGCAGCCCACATCGGACCAGCTGCTCGTAGACGCCCTTGCGCTGCTCACGGTCCCGCATATCCCACTGCTTCATCGAGCCGTCGTTGATGAGGTCCGGAATGTCGAGGGTTGCGAAGCAATCGGGCATGTCGACGTTCCAGAGCAGGTTCGGCACCCAGAACGGGTCCACCCCGGGCACCCGATGCTCGACCCAGTCGATGTGGAGACAGAGATTCAGGTTGCACCCCGCCGCTTCGACGATCCGCGAAGCCACCTTGAGGCTCGGGGACTTCAGACCTCGTTCGTACGCCGACAACGCCGCCTGCGACGTACCGGCCTTCGCGGCGAGCTCCGCCTGCGTGAGACCCCGGTGCCGTCGGGCGATTTCGAGCAGATATGCCCGCTCCATCTGTCGACGGTATACCCGATCGGACCTATTCGGGCCCCTGGCTGGGGCGACCCACACACCTACCTGTCGCCTCGCGCGGTCCTCGCGGGAGTGTGCCCACAGGAGGAACCATGAACAACGTGCAAGACCTGCGCTTCCACGAGCGCCACGACGACGAGCTGCTCACCCTCGACGACGTGGCCGCCATCCTGATGACCCCGGTCAACACCGTCCGCTGGTGGCGCCAGATCGGCACCGGGCCGGAGTTCTTCAAGATCGGCCGCCGCCTCTACACGACCGTCGGCGACCTGCGCCGCTTCATCCGCTCACAGCGACTCGCCTCGAACGGCGTCCTGCCCAAGCCGAAGGCGGTGTGAGCGCGATGCACTGGCCGCCGGATGCGGCAGCAGACACAGACCCACGGCACGTCTTCCTCGACGCCCACGACGTGATGGCGCGCTACGGCTGGGGCAAGACCCGGGGCTACCAGCACCTCAAGGACCGCACCTTGGTGCCGGCGCCTGTCATGACGCACCCCGACCGCTGGCGCCTCGACCAGCTGCTGGCGTACGAGGAGAAGCGGATCGCGCTCGCGGAGGCTGCGCTCGAGGCTCTCCTCGCGCCGCAGCGCGCCACGGCGGACATCAGCGACTTGCTCCCCCAACCCAAGCGACGACCGCGATCGGCATGAGGCGCGACCAATTCGCCATCGTATGAGCTACTCAACTAGCAGGCGCAGCCACCTCACTCCGGGCGGGTCAGCACGTCCAGGAACTCGTGGTTGACGAAGAGGAGCTCTCTTCCGACCTTGACGTCGCTGAGCAGGCCGGCGGAGACCAACGCGTGCAGCCACGACGAAGCGGTCTGCCGCGAGACTTCGCATCGCCCGGCGACGGCGCTGATGCGGCAGTAGGGTTGCTCGAAGAGCACGTCGAGGAACTGTGCGTCGCGCCCGCCCGGGGTGGCCGCACGTGCTCTCTCGGCGATGTCATCCTGACAGGCGCGGATGGACCCGACCTTCCTGATTGTGGAGGTCGCAGACTCGCGGACGACATCGAGCATGTAGAGGATCCACTCGATCCACGCGCCTTCAGCGGTCACCGCGCGCAACAGCCGGTAGTAGTCGTTCTTCCGAGCGATGATCGCGCGCGAGAGATAAAGGATCGGGTCGTCGAGCAGTCCTGCTTCGATAAGCATCAGGATGTTGATGACACGGCCCGTGCGACCGTTGCCGTCGTGGAACGGGTGGATCGCCTCGAACTGATAGTGGGCGACCGCCATCCTGACCAGCGGATCAAGGTCGTCTTCTGCATGGATGAAGCGCTCCCAGGCCGAGAGTTTCTCCCGGATGACGCCAGCGCCTTCCGGCGGCGCATAGACGATCTCGCGCGTTGTCGGGTTCGCGATCCGCGTGCCCGGGACAGCACGCACGTCCATCTCGCGGCCGTGCAACTCCGAGCAGATCCTGGACGCAGTCGTCGCCGTGAGCGGCCGGTTCCTGATCGAGTCCACGCCGGCGAAGAGCGCGCTCCGATAGCGAAGTGCTTCCTTAGTCGCATGATCGCCACCGCCAGACTCGACGTGCTTGAAGAGCTCGTCTGCTGTCGTGACGATGTTCTCGATCTCGGAGCTCGCCTGCGCCTCGAGCAGCGGGACGGCGTGGATGAGGATGTTGGGGTTCGGCAGCAGCCGGGCCGCCTGAGCAAGCGTCGCCAGCGCCGTGCGGGCCTCGACCGTCGCCTTGAGAACGACCTTGGGCTCAAGATCGAAGCCCTCCGGCGGCAGCGGCGGCAGAGCGTTGAAGGGAACCTCGGGGCTCCAGCTCACGTGTTAGCTCCTTCAACGCATCCGAAAGACGTGTTAGGTATTTTGGAGAAACCTAACACGTCGCCGAGATCTGTTAAGTCTGTCGACACGAGCGCCGGCCGTGGCTGGCAAGCGTCACAGTCGGGCGGCGTACGTCGAGTGCAACCACGTCCTGCGTCGAGCTACTGCAATCTACTGAAACAATTTGCCGCTAGATCTTTCCAGTAGCTGCCACCAGAAGCGCGCCCACTCTCTGAGAGACTGCCCGCATGGTTGCGGTTCCGACGACCGGTTTGGCTGACGACGTCCTCCCACTGATCCGGAGCCGGGGCGACCTGTACCGCTGGAGCGCGGCGAATGCTCACGGCTACGACATGCACCAGGCGATCGACATCCTGGAGCAGGACACGGTCGCCGGACCGGCGGAGCGCTATGCGGTCACGCACAAGGCATTGACGAGCGCGATCAAGGTCATCGCGCGCGCGGACGACTCCAGCGGGATCATCGGCGACGCATGCCGCCGACTGCTCGACCTCCATCCGCGCATAGCAGCCGCGGCTCAGATCAAGCCGTCGAAGCTGATCGACTGGATGATCAAGTTCCAGTTCGACGACAGCGACGTCGACTACTTCGAGCTCGACATCGCGGCGTATGCCCCAGCCCTGGGCGCCGAAGGTGTCTCCGCCTACCGCAACCGCCTCGCCGAGATCGAAGCGAGCCTCGGCCCGCGCCCGAGCCGCGAGGACCGCTGGCAGTCGAGCAATTCGCACGCCTGGTTCACCCTCGACTGGAACGCCAAGCGCCTCGCCGTCCTCGACCGCGATATCGACGCCATCATCCGCACCCACGTCCGCGATCGGAAGGTCGCCGCGTGGTTCACCGACACTGCTGAGGCGTTCGAGGAGATCGGCGAGTACGCCCTTGCCATCGACTGGGCCCGTCAGGCCACTGAGTTCGGCCTCGGGCACCAGTCCGTCACCGCGTCGCGCTACTGGATCAAGCTGCTCGAGACGCATCGGCCGGCCGACGTACGGGCCGCGCGACTCTTCCTCTTCCGGCGATGGCCGAACTCATCGACGGCAACGGAGCTCCATCGCGCCGCAGGAGACGACTGGCCCATATACCGCGACGAGGCGATGGCCGCGCTCTCGCGCCAGCCGTATGACGCCGTGACGTTCATCCTCCGCGCCCTCGGCGACGCCCGAGCCGCGTGGCAACTCGCCCATGACCTCTGCCTCGACGACGACCATGGATGGGCGGCGCTCGTCGAGGAGTACGAGAAGATCGACCGGCTCGCCGTCCTACCGGTCCACGAGCGCCTCGTCCGCAACACGCTGACGAACACCGGCGCGGAGCACTACCGCCGTGCAGCCGTCCGCCTGGCCCGGATGCGCACGCTGGCAGCGGACACGACCGAGGCTGCGAACGTCGATGAACTGATCACGGAACTACGAGAGGAGCACAAGCGCCGACCTCGGCTGCAGCAGGAGTTCACCCGGGTCGGACTACCCTGAGCATGCCCCAATCCGCTGCCACCGGCCGCTACATTGCGACCTCGCCGGACGTTCGGGGAGGCCCGAAATGGCGCAATTCCGGCGTGCCACTGGTTTGCGTGAACGTAAAAAACTGATGCACGAGGTGATACACGAGGGCCCGGAAACAGTGTCCTCCGGCGGCATTAGTTGAAACTGAACGGACCGGCAAATGCCCTCTGACCTGCGGTTTCGTCAAAGTCCGTCAACGACCAAAAATCGCTCGGGGTCTTGGCACCAGTGACACGCTGCGGATCCGACGCTCAACAGGACGGGAATGCCGTTCGCTTCATTGCGTTGCCGCCGCCCCCTGAACATGCAGGTTGGAGATTCGCGAGTCGCTGAGCTTCCGGGCCTTGCCCCGATCGTGCGACGGCCCGGCCCCCTGGGCGGGGACGTGACCGTTGGACTGCCGCGCCTCCGCCGGTCGCGAGAAATGGGTTGGTGGCCTACCCCTGACAAGGAGTAGGCCACCAACCGGTGCGCCTTGTGCTTAGTAGCTAAGAGGCGACGAAGTTGTCACTTCTTCACGGGCAGGACAGCCCGGACCGATACCGGATATCCCTGCCCAGCACGGGGCTTCAACGTCACCGTCAACGGGTACTTGCCTGCCTTCTTCGGGGTCACGACACTCACCGAACGGGCTGCGGTCTTGTGTGCCTTCACCTTGCTGACGTTCCAGCAAGCGGAGCGGCCATGAATGTGCAGCCCCTTCGCGGGAACGATCCGGAAGCCCTTAGCGACCTGCACGCACGCCGACACATTCGTGGCCGTGATGACCCCTAGGTTCGAAGCAGCGACACGGTAGGTGACCTTGTGGTCCGCCTCGAACGTTGATGCCTTCTTCGACGGTCGAGCTGCCAGCGAGAACACTGTCTTCTTCGGCACGGCAACCTGCAGCGTGCGCGAGGTCAGTACCGACTTAGCGCCCGTAAGTGCGTCCACCCCGTTCAGGGCTGCGGGCACAGACAGGGTCTTGCCTGCCAACGACGCAGGCAGGGAGAACCGCAGGACGACAGACAACTGCGTCCCGGCGGCATACGAGCCGAAGTTGCACGTGACCTTGCCGGAAGCGACGGGGCAAGCCATCGTCCGGGTCGTGCGGACCGGTGTTGCCGACACAGCTGCGGCAGCAGCGGAAGACCTACTCGTGGACGCACGGCCGGCCGAGGCAACCGGGAGCGCGCTCGTGGCGGCGGTGATGGTCGCAGTCGGCGCACCCAGGCTCCCCGCCATGGTCAAGGAGACCGAGGATGTCGACGACAGGGTGGCTGCGAGAGTGGTGCTCGCCGTGCCGACGGGCTGGGACGTGGCGATGGTCGCAGGCTGCATCGGGAAGTTCATCGTCGTGGACGCGACCGGGGTGGTCTGGTAGCGCCCCGTATCGGCGGGCGTGAACACGCCCGAGAACGCCAAGCTGAACGTCGTGGCTCCGGTCATCCCAATCTTCGCCCCTGGAATGGCCACCTGCGACGGGAGCATGTTGGGGCTCACCCGGAACGGCGCCCCTAGCGGTTGCGTGCCCTGGAACAGCTGAACCTGGCCGCTGACAGACTCCTCATGCGGGCCCAACGCGACCACGCCCACCATCACGCTGGCGCCATCACTGCTCACCTTCCCGCCAGTGAACCGCACCGTCACCGGCAGCTGTGTAGTCGTCGTGATCGTCCGCTCCCACGTACCCAACGAGCCGTCACTCGTGCTCAACACCAGGCGTACTGAATGGGCGGCCTGCAACGCGGCGTACGGATCGGGAACGGTCGGCGTGCCGACGAGGGACCAGTCCTTCCCCACGTACTGGGACGAGGGCCACGGGTCGGAAGCCGAGAGGCCCAACGGGACTCCGTCTGCGAAGACATTCAGGTGGACAGCGCTGCTGGGAACGCCGGACGCGTGCGACCACGAACCCAAGAACACCATCCGGCTCCCGCCCCCGGCGGGCAGAACGTACTGCTCACCGTCCGCGAACGACCAACCCACACCCATCCCACTGAAGGCAACCAGCAGCTTCGGCGTCTCCACCGCAATGACCGGCTGAGTCAGCTGAACCGGAGCCGACTCAGACGCCGAGAACTCCGTGTCGTAGATGTTCAGGCCGTCGTACGGCGAGTAGTTCGCGGCCAGGAACAGCGACGCGTCCTTGTTCAAGAACGGGAGGAGCGCCCGCGTGACCGTCACGTTGATAGACGCATCCCCCGATGCGTCGACTGCCGCATCGCCCAGGTAGACGTCACTCGGGGTCAGGCTCGGATCCACGTAGGTGTCGGCTCCCCACAGCTGCTCCGCCGTGTCGGCTGCGTCGAAGGAGACTCGACCCTGAGGGACCGTGCCGCCATCGGCGCCAACGTGGGCAGTCAACGTGACCGACTGGCCGGCCACCAGGGTGCCGGGGCTGGACAGCGTCGTCTGCGTCAAGGCGGGGGCCGTGGCAGCAGATGCTGCGCCGCCAGTCGAGAGAGCGCCAAGTGTGAGCGCGGCGGCAGCGACACTGGCAAGGACGCGCCACGATAGGCGGGGAGAAGACAGCACAGAGAACTCCGAACGTCAGCAGGGAAACCAAGCAACCCCTTAGGTCGGCCCGGAAGGTCCCTTCATGAGCGGACCTACCACACCGTGTTGTCGAAACCGTCAGGTTGCGCCCAGCCGGCTCGTCCCGGCTCGTTCGGTCTCGTTGCACGGAGTGTCATGACACATCGTCCTGCCTGGAGCGTGCCTAAGTGCCTGGTACGAGGTCAGGACGAGCGACAGCACCGCGGCACTGACGATCGTCGTGAACCGCGTTCGGTCGGGACGGCGGTCAGCGCCGGCGGCGCAGCGCTCGGATCCGTCAGCGAGTCGGTGGTGGAGGCGAGCCAGGTGGCGCGTACGTCGGATGCCCCGCCGCGCCCGACCCCGGCGCGCCCGACCCGGGCCCACCCGCACCCGGCGGCAAGGGCGCGGGAGCGTAGACGCGCGCCGCGGCGGCTCGTTCGTCTCGCTCGATCAGCCGGCCGAGCCACTCGAGAGCCGTGTGCACTGCCCAGGCCCCGAAGGCGTAGACGAGCATCGCGAACAGGACCGACGTGTCGAGCACGGCACCGACGTTCTGATTGCCGCTCAGGCCCAGGTCGATCGGGGTGAACATGCCCCGGAACGGCTCCATCGCGCGGTCCAGCGAGCGATAGACCCAGGCGACGAACGACGCATCCGGGTTGGCGCCGAAGAGCAGCAGCACGAACCCGAGCGTCAGGACCACCTCGGTGATCAGGAGATAGGCGTAGACGAGCCACACCAGGGCCCGGATCCCGAGCAGCACGACATGACGCTGCGGATGTGGACGGGCGGGCGGGACCGGTGGCCCGGCAGGCGGAGGGGCGGTGGGCATGGCCATGATCAGACGTCACCAGCCCGAAGCGCCGCTGACCTCGCCCGAAGCGGGTGGTCTGGGACACCGGCCGGCGACGTGCGCCGTCACTCCGGGCAGCCGTCGAGCACCTTCGCGATCGCATCGTGCTCGGCCCGCGTCACCCACAGCCCGTAGGCCCGCTTCACCGCGACCTGACGTGCGACGTACGCACACCGGAAGGGCTTGTACGGCGGCAGCCAGGTGGCGGCGTCGCCATCGCGCTTGGACTCGTTCAGCGGGCCGCTGACGGCGAGCAGCTCGCGCGGGTCGTTGGCGAACGCGCGCCGTTGCTCCGGGGTCCACCGCTGCGCACCCTTCTGCCAGGCGTCGCCGAGCGCGACCACGTGGTCGATCTGGACGGCGGTGCTGGTGCCGACGCCGCGAACGAAGTCGATCATGGTGGCACCGTAGGGGTCACGCAGGGTGCCGGCGAGGACCACGCAGCCGTGGGTGCCGGCCTTCAGCACCACATCGGTCAGGTCGCGGCGCAGCACGTCGTTGCGGGTGTCGCAGCCGTTGTGTCCCCACTGGTCGCCGGTGTCGTCGCTCCACGCCGGCCCGAACGCGTCCCTGTCGTAGCCGGTCATCGGGGCCCTGCCCTTGATCGGCAGCGCGGCCAGGTCGGCGCGGGCCGTGGATGTGTCGACCGCGACATCGATCGGCGCCGTCCCTGACCGCGCGGAGGCGACGTCGCCCGGCCGCACGGTGCTCGACGGCACCGTCGCGCAGCCGCCGAGGAGGGCGAGCGGCAGGACGCACATGAGGAGCAGGGCGAGCCGGGTCATGGGCGAAGCCTGCCAGCGAGCACCGACAGTCTCAGCCGCCGGCCCGGCCCCCGCCCAGCCCCGGGCCAGGAGCGGCCCACGAGCGACTCAGCCGGCGGCGTCCGAGGGCGACGTGGTGCCCAACGCGGCCGGGCTGCCCGACGGCGTCGGCGAGAGCGTCGCCTTCGGCGGCGACGAGGTCGTCACGGGACTCGGTGTCGGCGAGGTCACCGGGGCCGACGTCTTGGGCGCCGACGAGCTCTGCTGCGGCTGCGAGGAGTGCGTCTGCGTCGGCGTCGCGGACGCAGAGGCCTGATGGGTCGGCTCCGCCGTCCGCGTCGGCGAGGGTGAGGGTGAGGACGTCGGGGTGGGTGAGGGCTTCACGGTCTGCGCCGGGACCACCACGACGGGCCCGGTGGTCGTGGTCTGGTCGGGACGCACGAACAGGTAGAGCACCAGCACCGCCAAGAAGGCGCCCATGAGAGCCCAGGTCGAGCGCCGCGGCAGGTGCGCGCGCAGGAAGTCGAGGAAGGTCATGCGGTCCCCGTCGGCTCACCGGTGCTGATCTCGGCCTGCAGGATGATGCCCTCGGCACGCAGCGTGCGGGTGATCAGCACGCGCAGCGCGCGACCGACCTCGAACTGCTTGCCCGGCAGCGTCCGCGCCACCACCCGCACCTGGAACTGGTCCACCTCGATCGACTCGACCCCCATCACCGAGGGCGTGTCGAGCAGCAGCGCGTGCAGCTCCGGGTCGGCGAACGCGGCCTCGCCCGCCTTGCGCAGCACGGCCAGGACCCGGTTGACGTCCATCGTCACCGACACAGGTACGTCGATGACAGCCCGCGCCCAGTCGCGCGACAGGTTGGTGACCTGGGCGATCTGCCCGTTGGGCGTGATCACGACCTCGCCGGTGGTGGTCCGCACCGTGGTGGTGCGCAGGCTGACGCTCTCGACCGTGCCGAGCACGGGCACACCGAGGCCGACCACCGAGATCCGGACCAGGTCGCCGAAACCGTACTGCCGCTCGGCGACCAGGAAGAACCCGGCGAGCAGGTCCGCGACGACCTTCTGGGCGCCGAAGCCGAGCGCCACGCCGGCGACGCTGGCGATCGGGATGAAGGCGGCCAGCGCGATGCCGAGCTTCTGCACCGCGAGCAGCCCGGCCACGATGTAGACCAGCACCACCAGCACCCAGGTGATCACCTGGTTGAGCGCCCGGCGGTGCTTGTCGTCCTCGGAGCGCACCAGCGAGGTCTGGGCGGCACGGCGGGCCTCGGCGCGCTCGGTGACTGCCTCGCTGGCCCAGCGCACGAATCGGGCGAGCAGAACCGCGCCGATCCCGAGCAGCACGATCTCGAGGCCATTTCCTCGCGACCACGTGCCGAAGTCACGGATCGGCGACAGCGTCGCCAGCACCTCGATCACAACGTCACCCTAGTGGCTGGTGGGTGGACCTCAGACGTGCTTGTGCGGGGCGTCCGACTCGTCGTACACGCCCTCCTCGCTGGCCTTCTTGACCTTCTTCAGCTGACGGCTGAAGCTCCAGCCCAGGACGCCGACGGCCGCGAGGAGCAACAGGAAGACGGCGAACGCCGTCCACCCGGCCTTCACGTTGTTGTCGGTCGGGACCGGGTCGGTCGCCAGGGTGAGGAGCAGGGGAAGCATGTCTCCAGTGTGTCACTCGATGCTGACGCCGCGAAACGGTCACCCCCTCGACACCGTCTCGACCGCTGGAGGGACAGCCACCGGGTGCCGGCCACCGGTGCCGGCCGACGTTCAGGCGCGGGCGAGCAGCTCCAGCCCGTCGGCGGCAGCGCTGCCGGGCTCCGCGGAGTAGATCACCATCCTCAGGCTGCTCTCCGGCAGCCGCATGACCTCGTAGGTGAGGTCCAGCCGCCCCACCAGCGGGTGGCGGAAGTGCTTGGTCCCGAAGCCGCAGTCGGCGACCGGGTGCTCGGCCCACAGCTCGGCGAACTCGTCGCTGCGCTGGGTCAACTCGCCGACCAGCCTGCTCAGCCGCGGATCGTCGGGATGCAGTCCCGAGGAGTAGCGCAGGAAGCCGACCATCGTCCGCATCACCTCGGCAGGGTCGACGTACAGCTCGGGACCGTCGGGTTCGAGGAACAGCATCCGCGCCAGGTTCGGCCGGTCAGCGGTCTCCGGCCGCTCATAGGGCTGGGTGTGCCCGAACAGCAGGTGACCCAGCTGGTTCCAGGCGGCGACGTCGTTGGTGTGGTCGATGATCAGAGCGGGCGCAGGCACCGTGTGGAGGACCGTCAGCGCGCTGGCCCGCGGGCACACGCAGCCCGCAACGGCCGAGCCGCTGGCCGGTCGCGCCAGCCTGCGCAGGTGGTCCCGCTCGCCGTCGGAGAGCCGCAGGGCGCGGGCGAGCGCGTCGAGCACCGCATCGGAGGCGTTGTGGTGGTCGGACTGCTCCAGCCGCGTGTAGTACGTCGGGCTCACCCCGGCGAGCTGGGCCAGCTCCTCACGGCGTAGCCCGGGGACGCGCCGAGCGCCGTACGACACGAGGCCGGCCTGCTCGGGACTGATGGCGGCACGGCGGTTGCGCAGGAACTCCCCCAGCTCGGTGACCATGGACCCATCGTGGCGCATCGTGCGGCTCGGTGCCTCACCCTGCCAGTGGTAGGCAGGCCGATGGCTGGCACACCAGGGGTCTCGCTGTCCGTGCCGGCTGGCCCGACGGTGGATCCATGACGACCCTCTCCGCACCGGTCACGACGCCAGCACCACCGCCAGCACCCGGCATCTCCCGCCGCCAGGCGCTCGTGCTCGTCCTGCTCCTGGCCTCCCAGTTCATGCTCGCGGTGGACTTCTCCATCCTCAACGTCGCCCTCCCGACCGTCGGGGCAGGTCTCGGCTTCGCGAAGGGCGACGTCCAGTGGATCGCCACCACGTTCGCGCTCGGCGCGGCCGGCTTCACGTTGCTGTTCGGACGCGTCGGCGACTTCGTCGGACGGCGCAGGATCTTCCTCCTCGGCATGGCGGCGCTCGGCATCGCCTCGCTCCTCGGCGGCCTGGCTCCCTCGCCGGGGCTGCTGCTCACGGCGCGCGCGGCCCAGGGACTCGCCACCGCCGCGATCACCCCGGCGGCCCTCTCCCTGCTCACCACGACGTTTCCCGAGGGGGCACTCCGCGACCGGGCACTCGGACTCAACAGCGTGATGATGTCCTCCGGCTTCACCATCGGCGCCGTCCTCGGCGGCGTCCTCACCGACCTGCTGAGCTGGCGATGGGCGTTCCTGGTCAACATGCCGATCGCGGTGCTGGTCCTGGCCATCGCACCGGCCCTGTTGCAGGACACCGCCGAGCGTGAGCGCTCCCGCCTCGACCTGGGCGGTGCCGCGCTCGTCACGACCGGCCTGGTGGCACTGGTCCTCGGCGCCACCCGGGCCGGGTCGCACGGCATCACCGACGGCGGATCACTGGGCGCGCTTGCGGTGGCAGCCGCCCTGCTCATCGCCTTCTGGCTGGTCGAGGACCGTCACTCCCACCCGCTCGTCGCGCCCCGGATCCTGCGGCGCCGTACGGTCGCGTGGGGCAACGTCGTCGGACTGGTCACCTTCGCGATGGAGTCGGCGCTGGTCTTCCTGCTCACCATGTACCTCCAGCAGGTGCTGGGCCTCGATCCGCTGCAGACCGGTCTCGTGCTCGTCTCGATGGGAGTCGGCTGCGTGCTCGGCGGTGTGCTCGCACCGCGCGTGATCGCGACCGTGGGCGCTCGCCGCGCTGCGACCGTCGGGCTCGTCGTGCAGGCGCTGCTGACGGGCGTGCTCGTCCTGGTCGGTACGACGCGTGCCTCGATCGCCCTGGTGATCGTCGCCACGTTCGTGGGAGCGCTCGGGCACGTCACCGCGATCGTCAGCTTCATGGTCAGCGCCACCTCCGGCCTGCCCGACCGGGAGCAGGGCCTGGCCACCGGCCTGGCGACCATGACGCAGCAGGTCGCCATCGCGCTGGGGGTGCCACTGATGAGTGCGGTGGCGATCGCTGCCGGCGGTCTGGACTCGGTCCACGCGCTGCGCGTGGCCATCGGCGTCGATGCCGGCGTCGTGCTGGTGGGGGCGGTGGCCGTCTGCCTCGGCATGCGACCCGGCCGGCCGGCTCGCGAATGATCCCGCCGAGGGGCTAGCTCACTCGATCGTGATGCCGGCGAAGAGATCGTCCTCGGGCAGCGTGGTCGGCACGTGCGAGGTGACCAGCTCGTAGTCCTCGGTCGGCCAGACCTGCTTCTCCAGCTCGCGCGGCGTGGCGAACCACCAGCTGTCCGGGTCGATCTGGGTGGCGTGCGCCAGCAGCGCCTGGTCCCGCACGCCGAAGTAGTCGGCGCAGGGCACGTGCGTGGTCACCCGCGCGTCCCAGGCGTCGTCCTTGTCCCACTTCTCCAGCCGCTCGCCGTAGTGCGACTCCAGCCCGTGCGCGAGCATCGCCTCGTGCAGCGCGACGGCCTTGGGCCGGTTGAAGCCGTGGTGGTAGTAGAGCTTCGAGACCTGCCAGGCCGGCCCCAGGTCGGGCTCGTAGTCCGGGTCGGCCGCCTTCTCGAAGGCGTAGACCGACACGTTGTGGCACTGGATGTGATCCGGGTGCGGATAGCCGCCGTTCTCGTCGTACGTCGTCATCACGTGGGGCTTGAACGAGCGGATCAACCGGATCAGCGGGCGGGCGCCCTCCTCCACCGGAACCAGGCCGAAGCAGCCCTCGGGCAGCGGCGGCTTCGGGTCGCCCTCCGGCCAGCCGGAGTCGATGAAGCCCAGCCAGTCCTGGGAGACGCCGAGGATGTCGCGGGCACGCTCCATCTCCTGGCGGCGGATCTCGTGGATGTTCTCCAAGATGCCGGGCCGGTCCATCTTCGGGTTGAGGATCGAGCCCCGCTCACCGCCGGTGCAGGTGACGACGTGGACGTCGACCCCCTCCGCGACGTATCGCGCCGTGGACGCCGCGCCCTTGCTGGACTCGTCGTCGGGGTGCGCGTGGACGTGCATCAGGCGAAGGCCGGCCTTGCTCGGGGCCTGGGGGCGCTGCGTCATGGATGAATCCTAGGGTCAGGCCGATGAGAGGCCTCGACCCGCGGGGTGTGAGGATGTGCCCGTGAACCAGCAGCATCCTTCCGCCCGCATCGCCCAGCGGTACGGCGGTGGCAGCACCTGGGGACGGAACGCGTTCCTCGGGATCGGCGCCATCATCGTCGCGGCACTGATCGGCTGGTTCGTCTGGGCGGTGTGGCTGCACAGCCACCCCAAGGTCGGCTCCTCGATGGAGAGCTGGGAGCTGCAGGGCCCCAACGCCGTCAAGGTCACCGTCGACGTGCACATCTACGACGCGGCCGCCCACCCGACCTGCACCCTGTTGGCGTACGCCGAGGACCACTCCACGGTCGGCGAGCACAGCTTCACCCCGATCTCGGGGCGCCAGGTCATCACCGTGCGCACGGAGCGGGAAGCCACCTCGATCGACTGGCGCGGTTGCGTGGCCAAGGGCCAGCGCGACCCGCAGTAGCCCTTAAACGACAACGACCTGGCTGCCGAGGCAGCCAGGTCGTCGGACGTGGTGGGATCAGTCCTCGAACGGCACGACCTTGAGCACCTCGACCTTGAGCGTGCGGCCGTTGGGGCCTTCGTAGGAGACCGTGTCACCGGCGCTCGCGCCGAGCAGGGCGGCGCCGATAGGCGACTGCGCCGAGGAGATCTCGAGACCGCCGGCGAAGTCCTTCATCTCGATCGAGGCGATCAGCCGGTCCTCCGCCTCGTCGTCGTCGTCGCCGTCGAACTTGAAGGTGACGATCTTGCCGACGCCGACAACGCCGTCGTCGCCGGGCTCGGTGGTCTCAGCGTTGCGGAGCACGGCCTCGAGCTGCTGGATCTCACCCTCGAGCCGGCCCTGGGCCTCGCGAGCGGCGTGGTAGCCGCCGTTCTCCTTCAGGTCGCCCTCGTCACGCGCAGCACTGATCTCGGCGACGATCTTGGTGCGCTGGGGGCCCTTCTTGTCCTCGAGCTCGGCCGTCAGCTTGTCGAAGGCACCCTTGCTGAGCCAGATCGTGGCGGTGTGCTGGGCGTCGGTCGTCATCGAGTCACTCCTGGGAAAGACGTCGGGGGTGTTGCAGGCAATCCGACGAGTTTACCAGCGGTTCAAGTCGGCGTGCAGCGGTTGCGACCTGCTCACGAGGTCGGATCGACCCGGTACCCGCTCGCCGCCAGTCGATCCCTCAACCGAGCGGCGTGAGCGATGCCACGGGTCTCCAGCTGCAGCAGTACCTCGACCTGGTCCAGGCTCAGCGCCGGGTCGGTGCGACCGTGGCTGACATGCACCACGTTGGCGCCGACCTCGGCGATCAGCGCCAGCAGGCCGGCGAGCGCTCCGGGCGCATCGTCGAGCACCACCCGGAGCACGAGGTAGCGGCCGTCGGCCGCCAGACCGTGCCGGATCACCTTGCTCAGCAGCAGCGGATCGATGTTGCCACCGGAGAGCACCACCGCGACCGGACCCTCGAAAGCCGTCGGGTCGTCGAGCAGGGCCGCGATGCCGACGGCGCCGGCCGGCTCGACGACCAGCTTGGCCCGCTCGAGGAGAGAGAGCAGCGCCCTCGAGATCGACTCCTCGCTGACCGTGCGGATCTCGTCGACGTGGTCGCGCACCGCCGCGAAGGTCAGCTCGCCCGGCCGGCCGACGGCGATCCCGTCGGCCATGGTCTTCATCGACGCCAACGGCACCGGTCCCCCGGCCTCCAGCGAGCTCGGATAGGACGCCGCGCCCTCGGCCTGCACCCCGATCACCCGCACATCGGGGCGCTGGGCCTTGATCGCGAGCGCCACCCCCGCGATCAGGCCGCCGCCTCCAGCAGGTACGACGACGGTGCGCACGTCGGGCACCTGCTCGAGGATCTCGAGGCCGACGGTTCCTTGACCGGCGATGACGTCGGGGTGGTCGAAGGGATGGATCAGCACCGCGCCAGTGCGAGCGGCGTACTCGTGTGCGGCGGTGAGGCTCTCGTCGACCGTGCGGCCGGCGAAGATGACGTCGGCGCCGTACCCGCGGGTGGCCCGCTCCTTGGGGATCGGGGCGCCCTCGGGCATGAAGACCGTCGCACTCGCACCGGTCAGCCTGGCCGCGAGCGCGACGCCCTGAGCGTGGTTGCCGGCGCTGGCCGCGACCACGCCCTTGGCCCGCTCCTCGTCGGTGAGCCGGGCGATGCGCACGTAGGCGCCGCGCGACTTGAACGACCCGGTGCGCTGCAGGTTCTCGCACTTGAGCAGCACCGGTGCGCCGACCAGGTCCGAGAGCCAGCGCGAGCTCTCGATCGGGGTCTCGATGACCACGTCGCGCAACAGCTCGCGCGCGGCCTCGATGTCGGCGAGCTCCACGCCGCAGCTGTTCGCCACGTCACCCATCGGCACTCTCCTCGGCCTGCTCCAGCTCCTCCTGCTCACCCTCGGTGAGCAAGGCCCCGTCGTCCCGTTCGGGATCGGGTGGCGAGGAGTCGGCGGCGAGGTGCTGCCCGACGGCGTTGAGCGCGGCAGCGATAGGTACGGCGACGAGCGCGCCGGCCACGCCCGCGACCAGGACGCCGGTGGCGATCGAGATGATCACCGCGAGCGGGTGCACCGAGACCCAGCGGCCCATCAGGAACGGCTGCAGGCCGTGCGCCTCCAGCTGCTGCACCAGGATCACTCCCCCGAGCATGAACAGCGCAGTGACGATGCCGTGGTCGACCAGCGCGACCAGCACCGCGACCGTGCCTGCGATGGTGGCTCCGATCAGCGGCACGAACGCACCGAGGAAGACCAGCACACCGATCGCCGCCACGAACGGCACCCGCAGGATCGTTGCCACGATCATGATGCCGATCGCGTCCACGGCGGCGACGATGACCGTCGCGCGGACGAACTGGGTCAACGAGATCCACGCGACCCGGCCCGAGCTGTCGACCCGCTCGCGCGCGGCCCGCGGGGTCAGCTTCACCACCCAGGTCCAGATCTGCTCGCCCTCGGCGAGGAAGAAGTACGTCGAGAACAGCACGATGAAGACCCCGGCGAGCACGTCGGCCGCGACCCCACCGACCTCGCTCACCTTGCCGAGCGGGTTGCCACCCGAGCCGGCCTTGGTGACCTCGTGCTGGAGTCGGTCGATCCAGGAGTTGATCTGGTTGTCGCTGGCGTGCAGCGGACCGGTCTTGAGCCAGTGCCTGATCTCCTCCAGGCCCTTGACGGTCTGGTCGGCCAGGTCGCTGGCCCCGGTCGCCACCTGGTGGCCGGCGAAGAAGAGCAGCGACCCGACGACGAGGATCACCAGGACCAGCACCGCGAACGCGGCCAGGCCGCGCGGCAGCCCGATCCGTTGCAGGAGCGCGACCAGCGGCACCACCAGCGCTGAGATCAGCAGCGCGACCACGACCGGGATGACCACCACCTCGAGGAAGCCGAGCGCCTTGAACAGGCACCACCCGGCGGCCACGATGACCAGGAGCCGCCAGCCCCACGAGGCGGCCAGCTCGATCCCGTAGGGCACCTCCACCTTGCGGCCGCCCGCGGCGGTCGCGACCGGGATCGGGATCGGCGGGGGGGTCAGCTGGGCCTGCCGGTCCTCGCGCAGCTGCGCCCACTGGGCGTAGAGCCTGGCCGCGAGGCGCTCGTTGTGCTGGCGCTCCGACTCCGTCTCGGACTTCAACGTGCGCCCGGCGGGATCGCTCGGGGCCGTCGGGACTGTCGGGCCTGTCTGGTCTGTCGGCTCGTCACTCATCCGAGCGCCCGCTCGAGGTCGTCGATGAGGTCCTCGACGGTCTCGATGCCGACGCTGAGGCGGATCAGGTCGGCGGGCACCTCCAGCTCGGTGCCGGCGACACTGGCGTGGGTCATCCGGCCAGGGTGCTCGATCAGACTCTCCACACCGCCCAGCGACTCGCCGAGGGTGAAGACCCGGGCGTTGGCGCAGACGTCGAGCGCCTTGCCCTCCCCTGCCCTGACGCGGAAGCTGATCATGCCGCCGAAGCGCTTCATCTGACGCTGCGCGACCTCGTGACCGGGGTGGGTCTCCAGACCCGGGTAGATCACGTCGCCGACGGCGGGGTGGCTGGTCAGGAAGTCGACGATCCGCTCGGCGTTGTCGCAGTGCCGGTCCATCCGGACGGCGAGGGTCTTGAGGCCGCGGTGGGTCAGGAACGCGTCGAAGGGCCCGGCGACGGCGCCCACCGCGTTCTGGTGGAAGCCGATCCGCTCCGCCACGTCGAGGTCCTTGACCACGAGCGCACCACCGACCACGTCGGAGTGGCCTCCGACGTACTTGGTGGTGGAGTGCACCACCACGTCGGCGCCCAGCGCGAGCGGCTGCTGGAGGTACGGCGAGGCGAAGGTGTTGTCGACGACGAGCAGCGCGCCGGCCTCGTGGGCGATGCCCGCGATCGCGGCGATGTCGCCGATGTTGAGCAGCGGGTTGGTCGGCGTCTCGACCCACACCAGCTTGGTACGGCCCGGCTGGATCGCCGCGGCGATGCGCTCGAGGTCGCTCACCGGGGCGGGCGTGTGCTCCACGCCCCACGGCTTGGCGACCTTGTCGACCAGGCGGAACGTGCCGCCGTACGCGTCGTCGGGGATGATCAGGTGGTCGCCGGGCTTGGTGAGGGACCGGATCAGGGTGTCCTCGGCGGCAAGGCCGCTGGCGAACGCGAAGCCGCGCTCACCCTCCTCCACCGCAGCCAGCGCGCCCTCGAGCGCGGTCCGCGTCGGGTTGGCACTGCGGCTGTACTCATAGCCACCACGCAGCCCTCCCACGCCGTCCTGCTTGTAGGTCGAGGAGGCGTAGATCGGCGGGTTGACGGCACCGGTCGTCGGATCCGGCTCGTAGCCCGCATGGATGGCGCGGGTCTCGAAGCCGTGCCCCTTGTCGAACGCTGATTCTGCGTGCTCGTGGCTCACGGCACGAGCCTACTCAGCGCGGCTTCGGCGGTCTCACTCCGATGCCACCGACGACCGACCGCGACCGCGTGGGCAACCCTGTGGCCGACCCCGGGAACGTACGGCGTCTGCGCGGTGTTGGAGAGTATGGATTCGAAGGAGGAACCCATGTTCGGACGCCCCACCTCGCTCTACCCCGCTGACAAGACCCTCCCCGGCCGCGACACGCTGGAGTGGGACCTGCCCGCCAAGCACCGCGTGCTCGGCACTCCCCTGCTCGCCGACCCTGCCGACGGCAGTGCGCCGGAGGGCTATGTGGTCGCCTACTTCGGCCTCGGCTGCTTCTGGGGCGCCGAGGAGATGTACTGGCAGATCCCCGGTGTCTACGCCACCGCCGTCGGCTACCAGGGCGGCACCACGCTCAACCCGACGTACGAGGAGGTGTGCAGCGGCCTGACCAACCACACCGAGGCCGTGCGGATCGTCTTCGACCCTACCGTGGTCAGCTACGCCGACCTGATGAAGCGGTTCTTCGAGGTGCACGACCCGACCCAGGGCATGCGCCAGGGCAATGACGTCGGCACCCAGTACCGCTCCGCGCTCTACTTCCTCTCCCCCGAGCAGGAGCAGACCGCACACGAGCTCACCAAGGTGTACGGCGAGGAGCTCGCCCGCCGCGGCCTCGGCGAGATCACCACCGAGATCCGGGAGGCTCCGATCTTCTACCCGGCCGAGCCCCACCACCAGCAGTACCTGGACCGGGTGCCGAACGGCTATCGCTGTCACGCCAACACCGGGGTTGCGTTCCCGGCCTGATGGATGAGCTGCACCCGCTCCTCGCGAGTCGATGGAGTCCGACGGCGTTCGACCCGTCGCACGAGACCAGCGAGGAGCGGGTGCGGTTGCTGCTGGAGGCCGCCCGCTGGGCGCCGTCGGCCGGCAACTCGCAGCCGTGGGCGTTCATCGTGGGCCGGCGCGGCGATAGCGATCACGCGCGGCTGGTGCGTCATCTGGCGCCGTCGTCGCTGCGCTGGGCGGCCGATGCTGACCTGTTGATCGCGAACCTGTCGCATCGACTCGTCGAGGGCACCGACTGGGCGTTCTCGGAGTTCGCCGACTACGACCTCGGCCAGGCGGTCGCGCATCTGACCGTTCAGGCCCACGCCCTCGGGCTGCACGTGCGGCAGTTCCGCTCTTTCGACCGGGACGGCCTACACCGCGAGTTCGGCGTACCGGCGCACTGGCAGGTCACCACCATGTGCGCCGTCGGCTCCGCCCTTGAACCTGTCGCAGGGACTCCCTTGCGGGAGCGGCGGGACGTCAGTGATCTCCTGTGGCCCGCAGCCGAGAGGTCACTTTCTGCGGGTTGAGGGGTCAGTTTCTGTCGGTTGAACCGCCCCGCGCCGCCGAGCCACGCCCGCCGAGCTTGTCGAGGCGCCGGCGGTGAGCGGGGCGGCCAGAGACAAACGAGAAGCGTGGGCCAGTCCCAGCGTGGTTGCGTGTCTTGGGCGGGTTGGGTGCCTTCGTATCGGTTGCGTCGGGCCACCAGGCGTGTGATCGGGTACGGCGAGCATTTCACCCGATGCGGCCAGCAAAGAGGGTTGTCTAGGTCAATCTGAGCAGATAGAATTCGAATACGTGTTCGACACGATTCTCTCGGGTGGTGACCATGCATCAGATCCAGAAAACTCTCGCGACGATCGATGCCGCCCTGAGTGACGCCGTGGACGCGAACCCGATCTTCCTCTCCACCACCGACAAAACCGCCGCGCTGCTGGCACTGACGCGGCTCGAAGCGGGGCTCGCCGAGCTGCGGTTGCGGGTGATGGCCGCCAGCCAGGACGTGGCTGAGGAGATCGGTGCGCGCGATGTGGCGTCCTGGCTGGTCGCCCAGGAGGTCGCCGACAGCCGCCCGGCACATGCTGCGCTGGCCCTGGCGCGCGGCCTGGAGGGGCGGCCGGTGGTACGGGCCGCGTTGGCCGAGGGTCGGTTCAGTCTCGGGCACGCCCGGGTGATCCTCGACGGGCTCGCCGCACTGCCCGACGACCTACCCGCGGAAGTGCTGGAGAAGGCCGCGGCGCACCTGTGTGACCTCGCCACCCAGCACCGCCCCAAAGACCTACGCCACCTCACCCACCATCTCCTCGAAGTCGTCGCACCCGAGATCGCAGAAGCAGCAGAGGCCCAAGCCATCCGCCGACTCGAAGAAGCCGCGCACGCGAAAGCGACGTTGACGATCAGCGACCACGGCAACGGCATGACCCGGATCCACGCGCTCGTGCCCGAAGCCGTCGGAGAGCGGTTGCGCACCCTGCTGGAGGCCTTCGCCCAACCCCGCGTCGCCGCGCTGGAAGCCGACGGCAAAGTGCGCCCCCGCAACCGGCTCTTCGCCGACGCCTTCGCCCAACTCCTCGAATGCGTCAACGGCGACGGCCTCCCAGCCCACGGCGGGGACACCACCACCATCATCGTGGCCATCCCGCTAGACCAGCTGCGCAGCGAGCTCGGCACCGCAAGCCTCGGCCAGATCCCGATCTCCGCGGGCGAGACCCGGCGGCTGGCCTGCACCGCCGCGATCATCCCCTACGTCCTCGGCGGAAAGTCCGAGCCCCTCGACCTCGGCCGAGCCCGACGGCTGTTCTCACCGGCCCAGCACAAAGCACTCAAGATCCGCGACCGGCACTGCCGCGCCGAAGGCTGCACCGTCCCCGCGACCTGGTGCGACGCCCACCACGAAAATCCGTGGAGCCTGGGAGGCCCGACGGATCTGAGCAACGCGGCCCTGCTCTGCGGCCACCACCACAGACGAGCCCACGACCCGACGTACGAGACCATCCGCCTCGCCAGCGGCGACTACCGCTTCCAGCACAAGATCGACGTACTCCGCCGGTGAGGCGGATCCCCGCGAGTCCCTACTCGTCGATGGTCACCGTCAGCACGTTGCCCTCGTGCACAAGCTTGACGACCAGCCGCAACGGCTGCGGCAACAGCTCACGTCCCGCTGGCGCCGGGACCAGGCGTACGTCGCGGACGCGGTAGCGGCGGCCGCGGTGGGCGACCACGCCGCCGTCGGCGGCGAGAAGGTTGCGCACCCAGTCCGACTCGAGGCCGTAGCCGACGAGGAACGCGAACCCGCCTGGACGCCGCACGCAGAGCACCGGGGTGCGGTAGCGGCGGCCCGAGCGTCGCCCGACGTGCACGATGATGGCGTGTCCGGGGATTCGGCCCGCCCAGCGTCGCTGGATCGGGTTGGTCACCTTGCGGTTGAAGGCGGCGAGCGCACGAGGCAGGTGCATACCTCCGTTCTACCGTGCCGGTGGATGCGCGAACGACCTGACGGCGTGGCGTGGCTCGGCCGGCCTCCCCGACCTCACCCATGCGGCCCACCGATCAGCGGCGACCTCGGTCCGGCAGGATCCGACGGACCAGACGGTAGACGCGATCGTCCAGCATGAGCAGCAGCAGGGGGTAGTAGCTCAGCGGCGGCCACACCAGGGTCAGCACGAGCCCGATAGCGATCAGGACGGCGTTGACCCAGCCGCGCACGGGGTCGCCCACCGGAAGGTCCGGGTCGACCGTCTCCGGATGGCGTCGTGTGACGGCTTGGACGCCCGCCAGGGTCGCAGAGGCGACAAGGGTGGCGCCGAAGTAGATGATCCTCGTCAGCGGGTCGTGCGAGGAGCTCGCCACCAGCTCGGTGGCGAATGGCATCACGACGATGCTCAGTGCCCAAAGCAGCAGCAGCTGCGTGACGTGGCGGTTCAGCGTCAGCACCGGTCTCAAGGTCTCGTGCTGGATCAGCCACAGCCGAGCGATCACCACGAAGCTCAGCAGGAAGCCCCAGAACTGCGCCTGGTGCTCGTGCAACAGGTGCCGGACCGACTCCCCGGACCCGATGTCGGCTCCGAGCTCGGTCAACGGGAGCACCAGCAGGGTCAGGGCGATCGCGACGATGGCGTCGATGAAGGTGAGGAAGCGGTCGAGGTCACGGTGACGCTCGCGTGTCGTCTCGGTTGGGCTCGCCGGCAGCTCGGGCATGGCTCATCTTGACGCATGCGCGCCGGCGGAGCAGACCACGCCACGGGTTCCGATCAGTCGGTAGAACCGGTCACCGGGTCCCGGCCGGTGACGCACACCGGCGGCCCGGCGGGCGCTCGCATCGCCGTCCAGATCGGGCCCTGGTGGATCGGCTCGGCACCCAGCGCGACCAGGCGGCGTACCTCCGCCTCCCTCTCGTCCGTCGCGATGTCCAGATGGCCGCGCACCTCGCCCTCATCGTGCTCGAGGCGCTGGATCAGGACGCGCACCCCGAGCGCCGGCGGTACGGCGAGGCGGGCGAACTCGCCGCGCGGCGTCTGCCGCACCGGCCAGCCGGTCAGCGCGGCCCAGAACGCGCACTCCACGGCATGAGCGGAGGGCCCGACGTCGAGGCAGAGCTGGTCCACCCGGGATCGATGCCCGTCGGGCCAGACGGTCGGCGCCGAGGGGGCGGTCGCAGGCGCGGTGACCAGGCAGAACCGATAGCCACCCGGAGAGCGGAGTACGGCGTGATCCTCGCGCGCGACCAGCGTGGCGCCACAGCCGATCGCGTGCTCCACCCCCGCGGACAGGTGCGGCACGTGCAGATCGAGATGGGTCCCGGCGGGACCGTCGCCGACGCGCTGCACGCGGAGGTGGTCGTCCCCCGCCGGCGGGAGCAGGGTCGCGAACTCGTCCGTCTCGCCCCGGGGCGCCGAGAGCTGGTAGCCCGTGACGTCGCGCCAGAAGTCCACGGCCAGCGGATGCTCCGCGCTGGTCAGGTCGAGGAAGAAGGTCAGCCGGGCGATCACGGCGCCACCGTACGCCGAGGGCCGGCCGCGGGAGGTGTCCCTCCCACGACCGGCCCGGTGGTGGCGCAGGTGCTACTTGGTGACCTTGACCGACGTACCGGTCGCGGTCGATGCGGCGTAGTTGGCGTCGCCGGCGTAGGCGAGCTTCACGGTCCAGGTGCCCTTGGGCAGCTTGGGCAGCTTGACCGTGGCCACGCCGGACTTGAGGGTGGCCGTCGCGGTCTTCTTGGCCGAGCCCTTCTTGAGGGTGACGGTGACCTTGCCGGTCGCGGTCGCGTTGCCGACAGCAGCCGCGACGGTGACCTTCGCGGCACCGGCCTTCTTCGAGGTCGGCTTCTTGCTGGTCGTGGCCTTGACCGAGGCGACCGAGCCCTTGGCGACACTCAGCGTGCCGGTCTTGGAGAAGGCCAGGATCTGGTCGTCACCGACGTAGGACAACGTGTAGGAGTAGCTGCCCGCGGCGAGCTTCGGCAAGGTGAACGACGCGGCGTTGGCCACGATGGTCTGCGCCGGGTAGCTCTTGCCGGCGACCGTCAGGGAGACCTTGCCGGTCGGCACGCGGCCGTACTCGTTGGCGATCGCGACGGTGATCTTCGGCGCGGTGCCGTACTTCACGCTCGGCGCGGTCACAGTCTGGGTCGAGGTGACCCCGCCCGGCAGACCGTCGAAGAAGTAGCCGAGCTTCGCGATCGCCGCCTGCCCGAAGGCAACGCCGCCCGCGGATACGCCTGACGCCGCGCCTAGGGCCGTTAGGACGTTCGTCCTGCGCTGCGAGACCTTCGACGTGTCACCGTTCGCGATCTCGGTCGCGGTCTGATAGGCCGAGTCAGGCGTGTTGCTCGCACTCGGGTAGACGGGGTTCTGCCAATTGAAGCCGGCCAGACCAGGGATCGTCTTGATCTCAGTCGGGAACTGCGAGTCGGAGAGTCCGATGCGGGTGCCGGCCGGATGGGTGTACCACCACTGCGACATGTACTCCTTGAATGTCGGAAGACCGCTCGCCGGATCTGCGTTCTGCTGGATCCACTGTCGCGCGACGCCCTTGGCGGAGCTGCCGCCGATGCCCTTCTGGTAGCCGATGAGGAACGGCACCTGCAGCTTGCGCACCGAGTCGATCACCTTGGTGGTGTCACCCCCGGGGTAGTAGTTGACCTTGGTGCCTGTGTTCGGGTCGTACTCGGTCAGGAGGTTCTGGAGGTAGCTCCGCACCAAGTCGCCGTAGAGGTACGACGGACGGGCGTTGAGCGTCGCGACGCCACCCGAGGTGATGGCCGCGTTGTCGCGGATGTGCAGCGGGTTGGCGGACGTGTTCGGCTCGGTGGTGGTCGTACTTGGGTCGTAGGTCGTGCCGCCATCGAGAACGAGGTCGAAGTTGTAGACCGTCACGTTGTTGGCCGCTGCTTGGGCATTCACGTCGTGAATCACGGCGCGCGTGTTCGGGCACCAAGTTCCACCGAACAGAATGACAGCGTTCTGCGTGGTCGCGTGATCGAGCAGGTGGATCAGTTCCGGATAGGTGAGCTGCTGCACATGCCAGTCAGCCGCATCGCCGTCGGAGATGAGGTTGCCACCCTTTGCCGTGTCGGCAGCGGTGGTCGGGTAGTGACCGTAGTCGACCAGATCGTGCTTGCGGTTGAACTCGGTCTCGTAGAACTTCGCCTGCGACACAGCGGTCGGAGCATTGGTCCCGGTCAGCGTTGCGAAGTCCGCTGCGAACGTGTTCGACAGGGCCACACCGGGCGTCACCGAGGCATCGGCGGTGTTGTTGGCAGCATCCACCCAAGTCAGCACCTTGTCGGGCTGCGACGAGGCATTGATGTGGTCCTTGTTGTAGGCGAAGAAGAAGCTGTCGCTCGCACCGATGGCCGGCGTCGCACCCGCGCGGTTGTCGAAGGCCGGGGCGTCAGCGTCGTTGACCACAGCGTCGGTGTCCCCGATGTACTTCGCCAGCAGATTGGTCCATAGCGTGCCAAACGCTGCCTGCGATGAGCCCGCGAGGCTCGTTATCCCGCTCGGATTGCGGATGTCGAGGTTCCGCAATCCGCTATAACCGGAGAGGTTGGGATCGAACCAGTAGATCTTGCTGATCCCCTTCGCCTGCGCCTGCGTCACCGCGGCCTGGGCGGTCGTCTTGAAGTTGGCATCGAGTGCCGGGTCACCCACGAGGAATGCGAAGTTTCCCTGCTGCTGGAGAAGCCAGTTGAAGCGCTCATAGGTGACTGTCTCGAGGACGGTCTGACCCGCCGCAACGCCGAGGGTGTCCTGCAGGTAGGTGGTATCGGTGTAGGTGGTGGCAGTGCGCGCAGGAGCGGCGCCGGCGGGCGCGCTCAGCGCGCCTCCGGCGAGCGCTGCGACGCTCATGCCCGCGGCGGCGATGGCCGCTGCCGCGCGCTTTCGACGGGCGAAGGCGTTCATGGGTGGGTTCCTCAATCTTCTCGGTCCGAGACGGTGGGTGGTGCGGTGAGTGGGATGCTCAGGGCGCACTCGGCCCGGCGACGGCCGCGTGGCCGTCGCCCTGGCGAGGCGAAGGGGTGGTGCTAGGTCAGCTCAGCGAGTGACATCGGGTGGAGCTCATGCGACTCCTCCCCTGCGGCCACGCCGGCCGACGGCCGTGCGGAGCGCGTTGCCGATCAGCAGCGCGATGCTGGCGGCGGCGAAGGCGCCGAGGATGAGGACGCCGGCGAGGCGGGTGTTGCCCGTGCCGCTGCCGGCGGCGGTTGCCGCGGAACTCAGCTGCTGGTCGGTCGCCACTGTGGTGCTGGCCTGCGACGGCGAGGGCGACGGTGCTGCGGCGACGACCGCAGCGGCGTCCTTCTTGTGGTGGTGCGGCTTCGCCGACGCGGAGGCAGATGGCGACGCGGCGTCCGAGGCCGTCGCGGTGGCGCTCGCCGATGCGCTGGCGCTCGGGTCGGCGCTGGGGCTGGCGCTCGCCGACGGCTTCGCGGTGGTCGAGGCGGACTTCGAGGTCTTCTTCGTGCTCGAGCTCTTGCTGGTCGAGCTCTTCGAGGTCCTGGTCGACTTGGTGCTGCTCGACGTCGTGGTCGTGCTCGAGGACTTCGAGCCCGAGCTGCTCGAGGAGCTGCTCTGCTGCTTGAGCCACACCTGGTAGCTGGTGACGCGACTCCACTCGGTCCAGTGGACCGTCTTGGTGCCGTTGTCGGTGTCGTAGATGACCTCGTTGTCGGCGAAGTCGTAGCTGACGCCCGGGATCGGCGTGCACTCGTAGTCGTCCTCACCCGGCATCGTGTCCTGACCGTCGGTAAAGGTCTGACCGCCAACCACCACGGTGATGGGCGCCGGATGGTCGGCCGGGTTGGTGATGTCGGTGGCGTGCGCCGCCGGGGCCGTCAGCAGGGTGGCGGCACTCAGGCCGAGACCAGCGGTCAGCAGGGCGATCTGTCGCTTCATCAGGCGTTCGTCAGCTCTCGTGCTCCGGCCGACGGGTCGTCGGCGATGGGGGTGATGGGAGTGGTCAGGTCGGCGAGAGCGACGGTCTCCTCCGCGGCGACGCGACGGCCCGGCAGCGGCGACTCGTCCGCCTCCTGGAACTCGGCCCGTCCCGCGAAGATCTCGTCGTCGAGCAGGCCGGTCTGCCGGGCCACGACGGTGGCGCTGGCCGCGGCGGCCGTCACGTTGGTCATCGTGCGGGCCATGTCGGCGATCGTGCTGATCGGGATCGTCACCGCGACGAACTCCAGCGGCAGGCCGGCCGCGGAGAGCACCGTGGCGGCGGCCACGGTCGCTGCGGCGGGGAGGCCCGCCGTACCGACGGAGACGAGGACGCCGAGGACCGCCAGCCTGAGGTAGTCACCGGGGCCGTAGGGGATGTCGTAGGCGTTGAGGCCCCAGATCGCGATCAGCACCGGCCAGATGCCGGCGCAGCCTGGCATGCCGATGGTGGTGCCGAGCGGAGCGGTGAAGTGCGCGATCTCGGGGTGCACGCCGACCTCGCGGGTCAGCCGCTCGGTGGTGACGGGGAGCGTGCCGACGCTGCTCTGCGTGGTGAAAGCGGTCAGCTGGGCCGGGAAGATCTTGCGGAAGAACGCGAGCGCCGGGACCCGGCCGAAGACCTTGAGCACCACGCCGTTGACGGCGAAGGTGTGCAGGAAGCACGCGACCCAGGTGAGTGCGAGCAGGCCGACCAGCGACCAGAACTGCTTGCCGAGGTTGGTGCTGTTGCCCACCGTGGTCGCGGTCAGCGCCACGATCGCGTACGGCGTGAGCTGGATGACATAGCCCACGGCCTTGAAGATGACCAGCTTGAGCGCCTCGGCACCGTCGCGGAACGGGCGGACCTGCTCTGGCTTGCGCTCGGCGAGCGAGAGGTAGGCGATCGAGAGCACCAGCGCGATCAGGATGATCGGGATGATGTCGTTGGCGCGGAAGTTCTCGACCACGTTGGTCGGGAAGAACCCGATCACGACGTGGGTGAAGTCCTGCACCTGGCCCTGGACGGCGTCGGTGGCGGTGCCGCCGAGCTTGCTGTGGACGCCGGAGCCGGGCTGGAACGCCAGACCCAGACCCATCGCGAGGACCACGGCGAGTCCGTTGCTGAGCATCAGCCAGAAGACCGAGCGCAGGCCGATGCTGCGCAGCTTGGCGATGCTGCCGAGCGAGGTCACCGACGAGACGATCGCGACCAGGATGAGCGGCGCCACGCAGGCCAGCAGGATGTTGAGGTAGATCTTGCCGATCGGGTCGACGTACTCGACGTGGTCTCCGGCGATCAGCCCGATCGGGATGCCGAGGGCGAGCGCGATCAGAGTGATCACGCTGAAGTTGATGTTGCGCCGACGGAGCCGGTGGATGAGCACAGCGACCAGTGCCACCGCGGCGAGCGTGCCCCAAGCGGGCCAGTTCATGCGAGTTCCCTTCAAGCCTGACGCCGCGATGGCAGCGCAGGAGGAAGTTAAACCCTAAATCGAGCGACTCGCTCTACTTTCTCAATATTAGAGACAACCGCTTGAATGCTGAGACGCGCTCAGCCCCACCAGCCCACGAGCTCTCCCCCGATGCGCACGATGAAGCCGCCCACCACCAGCAGGAAGAACACGCGTACGAAGCCCGTCCCGCGGGCCACCGCGAGCCGCGCACCGAGGTAGCCGCCGGCGATGTTGCACGCACCCATCACCAGCGCCAGGCGCCACAGCACCGCTCCCTGGGGGATGAAGACGACCAGGGCGGCCAGGTTCGTCGCGACGTTGGCGAGCTTGGCCTTGGCCGAGGACTCGAGGAACGAATAGCCCAGCAGGCCGACCAGCGCGATCACGAAGAACGAGCCGGTCCCGGGGCCGAGGGCGCCGTCGTAGAAGCCGATCGCCGCACCGATCATCATCGCCAGCGCCAGGTGACGGCGCGGGCCGTGCCGCAGCAGCGTCTCGCCGCCCAGCGTGGGCCGGAACCACACCCACGCGCCGATCAGCACGAGCGCTACCAGCACGATCGGCTTGAACAGCTCGCTGGACAGGTGCGAGGCCACCGCCGCTCCCCCGGCGGAGCCGAGGAACGCCAGCACCATCAGCGGGACGAACGTGCGCGGGTCGGGCCGCACCCGGCGGTAGTACGTCGCGGCACTCGTCGTCGTACCGCAGATAGAGGCGAGCTTGTTGGTCGCCAGCACGTGCACGGGCGCATAGCCCGGCAGGCCGAGGAGCAGCGCCGGCAGCTGGATCAGCCCGCCGCCGCCCACGACCGCGTCGACGAAGCCGGCCGAGGCCGCCGCCAGCGCCAGCAGCAAGACGACGCTCGGATCAGGCACGCCGAGAGGGTACGGCGTCGGCGATACTGCTGGAGTGGTCACCCTCCCCCTCACGGATGCGGCGCGCTTCCCGCCGCCGATCCGGGTGCCGCGGCGGTGGGCACGGCCGGAGCTGAGGCGCTCGTGACCGACGTGAGCGTCCGACCGGCCACTGCAGCCGACGCGGAGGCCTGTCGGGCTGTCTACGCACCCTACGTGCGGGAGACGGCTGTCAGCTTCGAGACCGAGGTGCCGACCACCTCGCAGATGGCCGGACGGATCGCTCACGCGCACGTGTGGCTGGTCGCGGAGCGCGACGGCGAGGTGGTCGGCTACGCCTACGCCGGCGAGCACCGGGAGCGGGCCGCTTACCGCTGGACCTGCGAGACCAGCGTGTACGTCGCTCGCGGGTGCCACCGCGGCGGCGTCGGGCGAGCGCTCTACCGCGAGCTGCTGGTGCGGGTGCGCGAGCGCGGCTACCGGCTCGCGCTGGCCGGCGTGGCGTTGCCGAACCAGGCGAGCATCGGCCTGCACCGCAGCCTCGGCTTCGTCGACGTCGGCGTCTTCCACCGGATCGGCCAGAAGCTCGGGGCCTGGCACGACGTGGCCTGGCTCGAGCTCGATCTCGCACCCGAGGCCGAGGACGGCGCGGGGGCCAAGGTGCCGCCGCCGAGGTGAGCAGATTCCGAGAAGGCGACTCTCAGTGCTCGCCCCTAGCGACTCGGGCCGGCGGCCACCGCCGACCTCAGCCGGCCCACCAGCCGCGACCGCCGCCCCAGAGGTCGCCGTAGCCTCCGCCTGCGGGGCCACTGCTGCGCGACCCCAGGTAGCTGCCGACCACAGCGGCGCCGAGGTCGTCGAGCTCCGGCGCGATCACCTTGCCGTCGACCCGGCGCGCCATCGAATCGACGAATCGGGCCAGGCCCGGATCCTCGCCCAGCCGGAAGAAGGTCGTCTGCGCGCCGAGACGCCCGGCGTTGTCGAGCTCGCGGACGGCGTAGGCGATCGTCAGCGGGTGCGGCGGGTAGGAGAACCACACCTCGCCGTCGGGCTCCAGGTGGGAGGTCGGCTCCCCGTCGGTCACGATGAGCAGCACCGGCTGGGCGTTGGGATGCTTGCGGAAGTGCCGATTGGCCAGCAGCAGGGCGTGGTGCAGGTTGGTGCCCTTGTCCCACCGTGCGTCCAGCGCGGTCAGCTCCTCGATCTCCATCACGCGCGCCGCTCGGCCGAAGCCGATCAACTGCAGGTGGTCACCGCGGAAGCGCGACCGGATCAGGGTGTGCAGCGCGAGCGCGGTCCGCTTCATCGGCACCCAGCGGCCGTCCATCGCCATCGAGAACGACGTGTCCACCAGGAGCGCTACGGCTGCCTGGGTGCGGGACTCGGTCTCCTGCACCTCGATGTCGTCCAGGCTGAGCCGGTCGCCCCGGCGCAGCGCCTTGTTGAGCAGGGTGCGCGGGATGTCCCAGGGCTCCGTGTCGCCGAACGCCCACGGTCGGGACGCACCGGACAGGTCGCCCGCCGCGCCGGCGGTGCGCAGGTCGCGCTGACCCTGGCGACCGGACATGCGCTGGGCGACGTCACGCAGCAGCGCCTTGCCGAGCTGACGCATCGCCTTCGGCGTCAGCCGCAGATTGCCGTCGGAGCCCCGCTCGAGCTGACCTGAGTCGCGCAGCGCCTGCTCCAGCTGCTGCAGCGTCCGCGCATCGACCGCCGCTGAGTCGCCGAGCTGGCGGGCAAGCGCGTCGAGGTCGACGTCGTCGAGGCGCGCCCCGCCGTAGGACTGGGAGAGCTGCTCGGAGAGCCGGTCGAGCTCGGCCAGGTCCTGCAGTACGCCGGTGCCGTCGCCCAGGCCCAGCCCCTCGCCGCCGCCGAACTGCTCCGAGCCGGACCAGTCCTCCCCCGGTCGCAGCGACTGCAGGTTGGCGTCGAGGTGGTCCAGCGCCTCCATCAGCGCCGGCGACCCGAACGCCTGCGCGGAGAGCTCCATCAGCTCGGCGCGCTGCTCGGGTGTCATCGAGTTGAGCATCCGCTGAGCCGCGGCCGCCCGCTGCGCGAGCGAGTCGAGCAGCTCGTCGATGTCCTGCGGGTCCTCGGGGAAGAAGTCGCCGTGCTTGGCCATGAAGTCGGCGAAGTCCTCGGGGGTGTCCTCCCCGAGCCGGTGCTTGTCCAGCAGCTCGTTGAGGTCGCCGAGCATCTCGTTGACCCGGGCGCGGTCCTCCTCGTTCGCGCTCTCCAGCGCCTGCTTCATCCCGGCGAAGCGCTGGTCCAGCAGCTCGCGGCCCAGGAGGTCCTTGATCTGCTCGTAGTCCTCACGCGCCTCGCGGGAGCGCCAGTCGTAGGACGACAGCTCGGAGACGGCCGCCGCGGTGTTGGGCGGCAGGTTGTTCAGCTGCATCTCGCGGAACATCGCGTCGTCGGCGTCCAGCGTGGTGTCGCGCGCGATCTGGCCGCGCTCGGCCAGCACCGCCTTGTCGAGCAGCTCGCGGACCTGCTGCATGGTGCCGTCCAGGTTGTGCCGCTGCAGGAGCTCTCGGCGCTTCTCGGCCACCCTCCGAGCCAGGTCGTCCAGGCCCTCCTGATCGCGACCGCCGCGGCGCAGGAACTCCTGCAGCGCGCGTTCGGGCGAGTATCCCGCCATCACGTCCTCGCCGATCGCGTCGAGTGCCTCGGCGATGTCGACGGGCGGAGCGAGCGGGTCGCCCCCGGCGTACCTCTTGTATCTCATCGGCGCTGCACCTTCGCTCCCGCGCCGAGCGCGCGGGGAATCTCGGCGACGACCTCGACCTGCTTCAGCAGGCGTGCGAGGGTCGCCTCGTCGGTCGCGGAGTCGACCTCGACCCGGTAGTCGATCCCGGTGGAGGCCCAGGCGTCGTCGAAGCCGCCATCGGCCTCGACGGCGACGCCGCGCACCGCGATCCCGGACGCGCCGGCTTCGCGGTAGACGTCGTTGAGCACGCAGAGCGCCACCGAGAGGTGCAGCGCCTGCGCGCCGTTGGTGACCGGTGCGGCCACCACGCCTTCGGGCGTCCACGCGTGCGGCAGCACGACGGCTCCCGCACCGGCGCCGGCTCGCAGCGAGCCGGTGCTGGCACGGACGCCGAAGGACGAGAGCTCAGCCATAGACGACTTCGGATCCGTCGCTGTCCTTGCCGATGCGCCGCGCCAGGTAGAGGCCCTCCAGCGCCAGCTCGATCGCGCCTGCACGCTCGCCGTCGTTGCGCGCGTCGAGCCGCTCGCAGACGTCGTCGTACAGCTCGGACTCGCCGAGTGCCGGGAGGCCGGTGAGGAAGTCGAGCGCGCTGACCTGCTCGCCGGTGGTCACCATCTGGCCACTCTCGATCGCGGCGACCAGCAGCCCGAAGTCGATGCCACGCAGCCGCGCCCGGCAGGTCTCGGCGGTCGCCGTCCGGAGCAGGTGGGTGAGGACCTCGGTCTCGCGGCCCTCCTCGCCGGTCTCGAACTCGATCTTCCCGCCGAGTACGTCGACAGCGGTCTGCAGGTCGACCACCCGAGCCACCGGCTGCTCCTCGCCCTGCAACGTGGCGCGGTGCAGGGCAGCGGCAGCGACGGTCTCGGCCCCGGCGATGGAGAACCGCGCCGAGACGCCGGAGCGCTGGTCGACCGCACTCGACTCGCGCAGGTTGCGGGTGAACCGCGCCAGGATCTCCAGGAGGTAGTCCGGCACCTCCGCGACCAGGTGCGACTCCTGTCGGACCACCGCCATCTCAGCCTCGAGCTCGAGCGGGTAGTGGGTGCGGATCTCGGCGCCGAAGCGGTCCTTGAGCGGCGTGATGATCCGGCCGCGGTTGGTGTAGTCCTCCGGGTTGGCGCTGGCCAGCACGAGCACGTCCAGCGGCAGCCGCAGCACGTAGCCGCGGATCTGGATGTCGCGCTCCTCCATCACGTTGAGCATCGCGACCTGGATCCGCTCGGCCAGGTCGGGCAGCTCGTTGATCGCCACGATCCCGCGGTGCGACCGCGGGATGAGGCCGAAGTGGATCGTCTCAGGGTCGCCCAGCGACCGGCCCTCGGCGACCTTCATCGGGTCGACGTCGCCGATCAGGTCGGCGACCGAGGTGTCGGGGGTGGCGAGCTTCTCGGAGTAGCGCTCGGAGCGGTGCCGCCACGTCACCGGAAGCGCGTTGCCCAGCTCGGCCGCACGCCGCTTCGAGCCGACGGTGATCGGCTCGAGCGGGTGCTCGCCCAGCTCGGAGCCCTCGATCACCGGCGTCCACTCGTCGAGCAGGCCGACCATGGTGCGCAGCAGGCGGGTCTTGCCCTGGCCACGCTCGCCGAGCAGCACGATGTCGTGCCCGGCGATCAGCGCACGCTCGAGCTGCGGGATGACGGTGTCCTCCAGGCCGTGCAGGCCCGGCCAGGGGTCCTCGCCGGAGCGCAGCTTGGCCAGGAGGTTGTCGCGGATCTCGGTGCGCAACGGCTTGAGCACGTGGCCGGCGGCCTTGAGCTCGCCGAGGGTACCGATGGTGGGCGGAGTCGCGGGAGCGTCTGTCACAGCATTCACGCTACTGCGCCGGACAATCCCTCCGGGAGGGTCAGCCGCTCCCTTCGGGACAATGGCCCGGTGATCGGCTCACCCTGCCCCTGCGGCTCCGACCTTGCCTACGACGCCTGCTGCGGACCGCTGCACCGCGGCGTACGTCAGGCAGCGACCGCCCTGGAGCTGATGCGCTCACGCTATGCGGCCTACGCGGTCGGCGACGTGGACTATGTCTTCCGCACCTGGCACCCGCGCACCCGGCCGGCCGACCTTGCCCTCGAGGGCGGACCGTCCTGGACCGGTCTGACCATCGAGGGGTACGGCGAGGATTGGGTCGAGTTCACCGCTCGGTGGCTCGACCACGGGGCGACCGGGCAGCTGCACGAGCGCAGCCGGTTCGACCGTCGCGCGGGCCGCTGGTTCTACCTCGACGGCGAGATCTCCTGATCCAGCGCGATCACGCGGTCGACCCGGTCGAGCCCGGCCTCGGCGTGGGTGATCCACACGACCGCACGGTGGTCGTGGTCGAGCACCTCGGCCGCGAGGGCGTGCGCGGTCCCTGCGTCGAGGTGGGCCGTCGGCTCGTCGAGCACCAGCACGGGCTGGTCGGCGAGCAGGCTGCGGGCGATCGCCAGCCTTGCCCGTTCGCCGCCCGAGACGGCCGCGTTCCCGTCGCCGAGGTGGGTCTGTAGACCCGCCGGAAGCGCGTCGACCCACTCCCCCAGGTGCGCCTGGCGCAGTGCCTGCTCGACCTCCTCGTCGCTGCAGCCGGGCCTGGCGAACCTGATGTTCTCGGCCAGCGTCGAGGTGAAGACGTACGGGTCGTCGTCGACCAGGCCGACCCGCGCGCGGACCGAGGCTGCGGCCAGGTCGCGGTAGTCGGTGCCGTCGAGGGCGACACCACCGGCGTCCGGATCCAGGAACCGCAGCAGCAGGGCCGCGAGCGTGCTCTTTCCCGAGCCGGAGGGACCGACCACCGCCACGCTGTCGCCTGGCTCGAGGCGCAACGCGGGCAGCTCACGGTCGCGAGCCCGAAGCGCGGCGGCCGTGATCGTGCTGCCCTCGGGCAGCGGCTCGGGGGTGGCGCTCTCGCTGATCGCCGGTGGCTGGTCGGTCAGCTCCCGCAGTCGCGCTGCAGCGGCGGCGCCCCGTGCGGAGGCCGCGCCGGCGTCGGCGAGGGTGGTGCCCGCCTCGGCGAGGGCGAGCGGCAACAGCAGTAGCAAGGTGAGCACGGGGCCACTCAGCTCCCCGGACGCGACCTGCCCGCGCAGCAGCAGCGCGATCGCCGCGACGCCGATGCCGGCACCGGCCAGCACCAAGGCACGGGCGCCACCGAGCCAGACGGCAGCCGTCCCGGTCGCGGCGGCCGAGTCCCTGCCGGCACGCGTCACCGCGTCGACGGCCCGCTCCTGGGCACCCCACATCCGCAGCTCGTCGGCGGTCTGGGCGACCTCCACCACAGCCTCGGAGAGCACGGCTCGCGCCGCCACCGCCCGTTCCTCGGCGCGCGCGGCACCGGCCCGGGCCAGCGCGAAGGCAGCGGCTGCCACCAGCGCACCGAAGGCCACCGCCACACCGGCGCTCGGACGGATCAGCGCGGCGCACAGAGTCGTGAGCAGCGCTGTCACGACGTACGACCGGACGGGCAGGCGCACCCGCAGCTCGGTGTCCAGGACCGCATCGACGTCGTCGACCACAGCGGCAAGTACGTCGCCGCGCCGCCTGCCGAGCCGACCAGGCACCAGCGGCACCAACGCGTCGTAGACCGCCACCCGCCGCTGCGCCAGCAGTCGTAGCGCACGGTCATGGGAGCTCAGCCGCTCCAGGTAGCGCAGTCCGGGTCGAGCCAGGCCGAACGTCCTGACCGCCACCATCGCCACCGTCAGCGTCAGGATCGCGGGCCGAGCATCAGCCCGCACGATCAGCCAACCCGCCGTCGCCGTCAGCGCGATGCCACACACCGACGCCAGACCCCCCAGCACAGCTGCCCCCCACCCGCTGCCAACCCGCCGGGCGCGGCCCCGGTCCGCCGGTCGTCGCCCGCGGGGGTGCCGCGCGGGCGCGGCCGCAGCCGGAGCGGAGGCGCCACGGTCCGCTGGGCGGGGCCCGAGGGGGTGCCGCGCGGGCGCTGCCGCAGCCGGAGCGGAGGCGCCACGGTCCGCTGGGCGGGGCCCGAGGGGGTGCCGCGCGGGCGCTGCCGCAGCCGGAGCGGAGGCGACGAAGGAGCCGTAGTGGAGCGAGGCCTGCCCGCCGGCGCTCCCTCGAGCCCCGCCCGGCGCCACCGACACCGAATCCGACACCGGCGACAGCTCCACAACATGATCCGCAAGCTCCACCAACGCCGGCCGATGCGCGACCACCAGCACCCCACGATCCCGCCCCCACCGCGCAACGGTGCGCGCGATGATCTGCTCGGTCGCCGGATCCAGGTGCGCGGTCGGCTCGTCGAGCAGCACCCACGGCCGTCGGGAGAGACCGATCCGCGCCAGCGCGAGTCGAGCCCGCTCCCCAGCGGAGAGGCTGTGGCCGTCCTCGGCCAGGTCGGTGTCCAGGCCGTTGGGCAGCTCCGCCACCCGGTCGGCCAGGGCCACCTCGCCCAGCTCCGCCCAGAGCTCTTCGTCGGTCGCGTCGGACCGCGCGAGCCGGAGGTTGTCGGCGATGCTGCCCGCGACGAACACCGGCCGCTGCGGGAGCAGGGCGATCCGATCGGACGGCGGGCGGCGTACGTCGCCGGAGCTGGGCTCCAGCCTGCCGGCGAGTACGTCGAGGAGGGTGGACTTGCCACACCCCGACGGACCGGTGAGGGCGGTGACGCCCCGGCTCGGGACGATCAGCGACACCGGCGCGAGCGCGGCCTGGCCTCGATCGGGATAGGTCACCGACACGGCGGTGGCGGACAACTCCGAGCCGGTCGGTACGCCGGGCGACACGTCAGGCGACCCGGCGCTCTCCGCCGCCACGGAAGGCACCGGCAGCGCCGCCGCGGCCTCGAAGGTCGCGCTCCCCTCGGCGGCGGCGTGGAACTCCGACCCTGCCCGGCGCAGCGGCCAGTAGGCCTCCGGGGCGAGCAGCAGCACGACCAGCGCGGTGTGCAGGTCGAGCCGGCCGTCGGCCAGCCGGATGCCGACGGTGACGGCCACCAGTGCCACCGAGATGGTCGCCACCAGCTCCAGGATCGCCGCGGAGGCGAATGCGACCCGCAGGGTCGCGAGATTGCGCAGCCGATAGCGGTCGGTGACCTCGGCGATCGAGGCCGACTGGGCCTCGGCCCGGCGGAAGGCGACCAGCGTCGGCAGCCCGCGCATCACGTCGAGGAAGTGCCCGGCCAGCGTCTGCAGGGCCCGCCATTGTCGCTGCGCCCGATCGCGGGTGGCCAGGCCGACCAGGATGCCGAAGACCGGGATCAGCGGCAGCGTGAGCAGCACGATCAGCCCGCTGAGGGGGTCGAGCACCGCGATCACCGCCAGCGTGATCACCGGCAGCACCACGGCCAGCACCAACGCCGGAACGTAGCGGGTCAGGTACGGCTCGGCCGCGCTCACCCCGCGGGTGGCCAGCACCGCCGCCTCCCCCGTCGAGCCCGTACGCCGCAGGTCGCGCTCGCCCAGCAGCGCGGTCACGACCCGGCGCCGCAGGCCCGCCCCGACCGCGCCGGCCGCGCGGGCGGCAGCCACGTCGCCGACCCAGCCGAGCAACCCGCGCACGGCGAAGACCGCCACCGTGACGGCCGCCCAGGAGGCGACCCGCCCCGCTGGGTCGTGGTGGATCACCGCCAGCACCAGGGCCGTCACCACGAACGCCTGGGCCACCAGCGCCGCCGCTCCGGCGACGCCGACCGCGACGACCACCGAGAGCGATCGGCGAGCGGGAGCCAGCTGCGCCCGCAGGCGCGGGTCGGAGGGTCTCAGTGGACGAGCTCCTCACTCGGGATGTGGTGCACCGACAGCCGGCGGCGGAAGACCCAGTAGGTCCAGCCCTGGTAGAGCACCACCAGCGGGGTGAAGATCACCGCGATGATGGTCATCACCCTCAGCGTGTAGTGGGTGGCCGAGGCGTTGTACACGGTCAGCGAGACCCCGTCAGCCAGCGTCGTGGGCATCACCATCGGGAAGAGCGCCTCGAACAGACCGGCCACCGCCAGCGCCAGGGCCAGGAATGTCCCTGCGAAGGCCCACCCCTCCTTGCCCAGGGTGGCGGAGAGGACCCCGCCGACCAGGCACGCGGCCGCGCCGATGAACAGGACGGCCGAGGTCAGGTCCCCGGTGTGCACCTCGACCCAGAGCAGGAAGACCACCGCTACCACCGCGGCCACGACGCCGAGGGCGATGGCCAGGCGTCGCGCCCGGTACCGGATCTCCCCGTCGGTCTTCAGCGCGATGAACATCGCGCCGTGGGTGAGGAAGAGGAACAGCGTCGTCAGGCCGCCGAGGATCCCGATCGGGTTGAGCAGGGTCCAGATCGTCCCGGTGAAGTTCATGTCTGCGTCGATCGGCACACCGCGCACGATGTTGGCGAAGGCCACACCCCACAGCACAGCCGGTACGAGCGAGCCGACCACGATGGCGCGATCCCACCAGGCCTGCCAGCTCGGGTCGGAGCGCTGGTGGCGGAACTCGAAGGCGACACCGCGCACGATCAGGGCCAGCAGGATCAGCAGCAGCGGCAGGTAGAAGCCGGAGAACAGCGTCGCGTACCACTCCGGGAAGGCCGCGAACGTCGCCCCACCGGCGGTGAGCAGCCACACCTCGTTGCCATCCCAGACCGGCCCGATGGTGTTGATCATCAGCCGGCGCTCGCGGTCGTCGCGGGCCAGCACCGGGAGCAGCATGCCGACCCCGAAGTCGAAGCCCTCGAGGACGAAGTAGCCCATCCACAGCAACGCGATGAGGCAGAACCAGACGGTGGTCAGCTCCATGTCAGTCTCCTCAGTACGCGAAGGTCAGCGGCTGGTCGTCGTCGTCGCGACCGATGTCGCGCCAACGCAGGTCCGGCGGCTCGACGTACGGGTCGGCACCCTTGCGGATGAAGTGCAGCAGCAGCTTGACCTCGACGACGGCGAGCACGGCATAGATCAGGGTGAGCCCCAGGATCGAGATCCATGCCTCTGTCGGGCTCACGTTCGGGGAGACGGCCGAGCTGGTCTGCATGAGGCCGAAGACGACCCACGGCTGGCGGCCCATCTCGGTGAAGATCCAGCCGACCGAGTTGCCGAAGAGCGCGAACAGCGGAGCCAGCACCGCGACCCAGCTGTACCAGCGCCAGGTCGGTGCTCGACCGCGCCGGGTCAGGAAGGCCAGCAGCACAGCGCCGGCGACACCGGTGGCGCCGAGCCCCATCATCCAGCGGAAGGACCAGTAGGTGACCGGGATGATCGGGGTGTAGTCGCCGGGACCGAACTTCTGCTCGTACTGCTTCTGCAGGTCGTTGATGCCCTGCACCTTCTCGTTGAAGTGCCCGGTCGCGAGGAACGAGAGCAGGCAGGGCACCTCGACGGCGAACTTCTTGTGCTTGCCGTCGCGCGTCCCGATGGTGAAGACCGAGAACGGCGCACAGGTGTCGGAGGTATCCCAGAGCGCCTCGGCGGAGGCCATCTTCATCGGCTGTACGTCGGTCATGATCTTGCCCTGGATGTCACCGGTGAACGCGACCCCGACGAACGCCAGGACCGCCACGACCGCGCCGAGCCGGATGCCGCGGCCGTACAGGACCCGGTCGCCCTCGGCCTGCTCCCCCGCCTCCTTGGCCCGGCGACCGTAGAGCCAGCCGCAGACCGCCACCAGGAAGACAGCCGCCGTCATGTAGGAGGCGAGCACCACGTGCGGGAAGGTGCCCAGCTGGACCTTGTTGAACATGACCGCCCAGAAGTCGGTCAGCTCTGCCCTGCCGGTGGCCTTGTTGTAGACGTAGCCGACCGGGTGCTGCATCCAGGAGTTGGCCGCCAGGATGAACCAGGACGACGCCAGCGTGCCGAAGTGCACGATCCACATGAAGGACACGTGCAGCTTCCGCGGCACCTTGTCCCAGCCGAAGATCCAGAGTCCGATGAAGGTGGACTCCAAGAAGAACGCCAGCAGCGCCTCCATCGCGAGTGGCGCGCCGAAGACGTCGCCCACGAAGCGGGAGTAGTCCGACCAGTTCATGCCGAACTGGAACTCCTGCACGATGCCGGTCACCACCCCCATCGCGATGTTGATGAGGAAGAGCTTGCCGATGAACTTCGTCAGCCGCAGCCAGTCGTCGCGACCGGTGCGCAGCCACATCGTCTCCATCAGGGCGACCAGGGCGCTGAGGCCGATCGTCAGGGGGACGAACAGGAAGTGGTAGACGGTGATGATGCCGAACTGCCACCGAGCGATGTCGAGGACGCTATCCACAGTCCCGACGATCCTCCTCCGTCCCTGAAATTCTCAAACGCGGCGCTCGTGAATAAATTCACAAGAGCCGCGTCTGAGCGTGGATCGAGGATTTCGGGCGGTCCCGGAGGCCGGGTCAGGCCCCGCTGAGGAAGCTCAGCAGGTCCCCCCGCGTCAGTACGCCGACGGGCTTGCCGTCCTCGTGCACGAGGACGGCGTCCGAGCCTTCCAGGAGCTGCACCGCGGCCTGGGTGTCCTCGGTGGCGCCGATCGTGGGCAGCGGCGCGCTCATGTGCTGCTCGACCGGGTCGGTGAGGTGCGCGTCCCCGGCGAACAGCGCGTCGAGCAGGCTCCGCTCCGAGACCGAGCCGGCGACCTCCGCGGCGACGATCGGCGGCTCGGCACGCACGACCGGCATCTGGCTGACGCCGTACTCGCGCAGGATGTGGATCGCCTCCGCCACCGTCTCGCTCGGGTGGGTGTGCACCAGCGCCGGGAGCGCGCCGGACTTGCCCCGGAGAACGTCCCCGATCGTCTGGCTGGCCTGGTCGGCACCGGTCGGGAAGCCGTACTGCGCCAGCCAGTCGTCGTTGAAGACCTTCGTCAGGTAGCCGCGGCCCGAGTCAGGCAGCAGCACCACGATCACCGCGTCATGCTCGCCGGCCTCGGCGAGCTCGTGGGCGAGCTGCTTGGCGGCGTAGGCAGCCATCCCGCTCGAACCGCCGACCAGGAGCGCCTCCTCGCGGGCCAGCCGCCGGGTGAAGGCGAAGGAGTCGGCATCGGAGACCTCGATGATCCGGTCGGCGATGTCGCGGTCGTAGGTCTCCGGCCAGAAGTCCTCGCCCACGCCCTCGACCAGGTAGGGCCGGCCCGTGCCGCCGCTGTAGACACTGCCCGCCGGGTCGGCGCCGATGACCTGGACGCCTGAGTCCTGCTCCTTCAGGTAGCGGCCGATGCCGCTGATCGTGCCGCCGGTTCCGACGCCGGCCACGAAGTGGGTGATCCGACCCTCGGTCTGCTTCCAGATCTCGGGACCGGTGGTCTCGTAGTGCGAGCGCGGGTTGTGCGGGTTGGAGTACTGGTCGGGCTTCCAGGCGCCGGGTTGCGAGGCGAGACGGTCGCTGACGTTGTAGTAGGAGTCGGGGTGCTCTGGCGGGACGGCCGTCGGGCAGACCACCACCTCGGCGCCGTACGCCTTGAGCACGTTGCGCTTGTCCTCGCTGACCTTGTCCGGGCAGACGAAGACGCACTTGTAGCCCTTGCGCTGGGCCACCATCGCCAGACCGACGCCGGTGTTGCCCGAGGTCGGCTCCACGATGGTGCCACCGGGCTGCAGCGCACCGGAGGCCTCGGCGGCCTCGATCATCCGGGTGGCGATCCGGTCCTTCACCGAGCCGCCGGGGTTGAGGTATTCCACCTTGGCCAGGACGATCGGTCCCTGCTTCGGCAATCCGTCCAGTGAGCGATCGAGCCTCAGCAGCGGGGTGTTGCCGATGAGGTCGAGCAGCGAGTCCACGTACTCCATGGCGCCACCGTATGCGATCCAGCGCGACCGGCGGGCACGCCGGCACTCGATCGCACGCGACGAGTGGCCGGGGCGCGCACCGGCCGCCGCCGGCATTTCGTAGGGTTGGCTCGTGACGCGAGCAGGAGGACGATCACGCACCGCGCTGCGGATCGGCAGTTGGCTGGCAGCCGCCGGCGGCGTAGCCGTCGGGGTGATCGCCGCCGAGGCCAAGTTCGCGCACGCGACCATCAACGCCGTCGACCTGATCCCGCCGCCCGACCCCACCGGCACGTACGGCGCCGACGGGCCGCGCGCGGAGGAGCCGCCGATCACTGTTGCCGTGCTCGGCGACTCCAGCGCCGCGGGCTACGGGCTCGAGGTCGCCGCGCAGACACCCGGTGCGCTGGTCGGCCAGGGTGTCGCGGACTGGTCGGGACGCAAGATCCTGCTGCGTGACCTGGCCGTGGTGGGCGCCGTCTCCGCCGAGCTCGACGAGCAGGTGGATCGCGCGCTCGCGCTCGACGCCGATGTCGCGATCATCCTGATCGGCGCCAACGACGTGGTCCGGATGGTGCGACCCACCGTCGCCGTCTCGCACCTGGTGCGGGCCGTCGAGCGGCTGCGCGCCGGCGGGGTCGCGGTGCTGGTCGGCACCGTGCCCGATCTCGGCTCGATCAAGCCGATCCTGCCGCCGCTGCGGCACATCGCCCGTGCCTGGTCGCGGCGGATCGCCGCCGAGCAGACCATCCGGGTGGTGCGCGCCGGCGGGCGGACGGTCTCGCTCGCCGACATCCTGGGTCCGGAGTTCACCGCGGACCGGGACTTCTTCTTCGGCCCGGACAGGTTCCACCCCTCCGTCGCGGGCTACGCCGCGCTGGCCGAGGTGCTGCTGCCCTCGACCCTGGCGGCGCTGGGGTTGCTCGGTGACGAGCAGGCCGAGCTGGCGACCTACCGTGGCCAGCCGGCCCTGCCGATCGCCGCCGCCACGCTGCGAGCCGTCAACGTCCCCGGTACCGAGCTCGGCTCGGTACCGAAGCCACGAGGCCGCCTGGGACGGCTCTGGGTGAGCGTCGCCAGGCGGCCTCGGGCTCGCCGGTCGGGTTGATCAGCGGTTCGTCACGATGGCCAGGATGCGCAGCAGGTTGGTGTAGATCCAGACCAGGCTGACCGTGATCGCGAACGCCGCGCGCCAGGACTCGCGCTCCGGCAGGCCGTTGCGGACGCCCTGCTCGACGAAGTCGAAGTCCATCACGAGCATGAAGACGCCGAGCGCCAGGCCGATCATCGCGGTGAGCAGGCCGAGCGCGCCGAAGCCGAACAGCCCCAGGCTCGACCCGAACAGGCCGAGGACCAGCTCGAGCACCGCGAGGCCGATCATGCCCAGGACGGCACCCATCACCATCGTGCGGAACTTGTTGCCGACCTTGATGTCGAAGTACTTGTATGCCGCCAGCGTGCCGGCGAAGGCGGCGAAGGTGCCCAGGACGGCGCCGGTGACGACGCCACTGCCGAACTGCGCGTCGAAGGCCTTGCTCAGCGCGCCGAGCGCGACGCCCTCGAAGGCGGCGAACACGAGCACCAGCGCCGGGCTGATGATCTTCTTGAACGAGTTGACCATCGAGAGCACGAAGGCGCCGAGGCTGCCGATCATGGCGGCGCTGTAGACGGCGCTGAGACCCTCGTTCGTCGTGATCGAGGGCGTCATCACCCATGTCAGGGCGGCGGCCACGATCACGACGACCAGGCTGATGCCGGTCCGCTGCACGACGGTGTCGATCGTCATCGGGCCGGTGGTGCGCGTCGGCGCACTCGGAGCGCCCGGCGTGCCGACGCTCCAGGTGGACGGGTCGCTGCCGTAACCGGAGTGACCCGCGCCGTTCCCGGCGTACGTCGCGTTGCCGTAGGCGTTGTAGCCGGACTTGAACTCATCCGAGTTGCGGAACACCGGGTTGTTGCTTGGCATGGTCTCTCCTTGGAGGCCGGTGGCTGTCATCGCCCTGACAACAGCCTGACAGCACCATCCTAGGTGCCGTCAGTGTGTTGAACGATCGGCCGAGCCGGCTCGTTCCCGCCGCGCCCAAGCTCGAAGATGTCGGTCGAAGGACCCCGCCACTGACCTTGCAGCCGGTAGCCGAGTCGCTGGAGCAGGGGCAGGTCGGCGTTACCGTGTGCCGTCAGCGGCAGGGCCGCGTCCGTGACCACGAAGAGCCTGCTGCCGGGTGCGGCGTGACGCAGCCGGTCCGCGACCCGCGCCAGCGGATAGTCACGACCCCACAGGCTGCGGTTCTGGGCCGCGGTGAGATGGGCGGTGACGTCATCGAGCCCGTTGACCGCGTCAGGGTAGGCGATCGCCAGCTTGGCGGTGGTGACCGTGCGGCGACCCAGCAGGTCGAGGTAGGCGATGTCATCGCCTGGCCGTGCGTGCAGGCGGAGGTACGCCGCGGCAGGTCCCCAGTCGGATGCCTTCTTCGCGGCGCTGCCGCGCAGCACACCGAGGATGGGCACCGCCAGCGCGATCAGTAGCACCCCGGCCGCCAGGCGTTGCCAGGACAGCCGCAGCCGGGCGATCACCGCACCGAGCAGCAGCGCCAGCGCGGGTGCGGTGAAGGTCGGGTAGCGGGGGCTGTAGAGCGGCTTGATCGCGTAGGTGTAGCCGAGGATGAGGATCGTCGGCACGACCAGCCAGGGCACCGCGACGGCGAGGAGTCGGCGGTCCGGGCGCCACCGGCCGGCCAGGGCGACGGCGACCAGGGTCCAGGTGAGGGCGGCGAGCGCGACCGCTGCCATCGTCCAGCCGATGCCCGGTCGCAGAGTCTGCGCATGGGTCGGGAGCTCGCCGGTGAAGAACTGCTGCACCGCGACCTGCATCAGCGTCGCCCTCAGCGGCGGAGCGTGGTGGAAGGGCAGCTGCCACTGCTCGTGACGGGCCAGCACCACCAGCGGTGCGAGCAGCACCGTCACCGCGACGAGCGCGATCGACACCGGCCGCAGCTTGCCGCGCTGCAGCAGGACGACGGTGAGCAGATGGGCCACCCCGAGCAGCAGGACATAGACGAAGAGCGTGCTGGCCGCGAGGAGCGCGACGGCGTACCGCGCCCAACGCCAGGCCCCTCCGCGCCGCACGGCGGCGAGCAGCGCCAACGTCACCCAGACCGCAGCTGCCAGGTCGAACGCGTAGGAGCGCGCCTCCCCGCCAGCCCAGAACACCCGAGGGATGAGCGCCAGGGCGAGCCCGGAGAACAGGCCCGTACGCCGGTCGACGAGCAGCGTGCCCAGCCGCACGACGCCGGCCGCGCCCGCGCCGACCGCGAGCGCCGACGGCAGTCGCAGCATGGTCGCGCTGCGGCCTGCGAGCGCGATCCAGTAGTGCATGCCCAGGTAGTACGCGCCGTGCACGGCGTCGATCCTGGTGATCAGCGCCCACCAGGCCGAGACGCTGCGGGTGGCGCCGGAGACGGTCGCCGCCTCGTCGGTCCAGATCGACGGGTGGCCGATCCGGATCAGGCTCACGGAGGCCGCCAGCAGGCCGACCAGCACGGGGGCGATCGCGGAGGAGCGCCGCGAGGCCGGGCCGGGGCGGGTCGGCCTCGCGGGCGGTGACACGACGGTGGTGCCCATGTCAGGGACCGTAGGACCGTCCCCATGACCGCAACCGCACCATCGGCCGGCGGGCCTCAGCGGCAGCCGGTCCGGCGCTCGTCGGGCTACCTGGCGGGGGCTGGCTCCCGAGCGACGAGCAACGCTCCTGCGCCCGTGGGGGCGAGTGCCTCGGTGACCCGGGGGTCCGCAGCGACAACGGCTCGGAAGTCGCGCACCTGGTCCGCGTGGGAGATCACGTTGTCCACCACCAGCAGGCCCCCGGGCCGGAGGGTCCGGACGAGGTCGGGCCAGTAGTCGGGATACGCCGGCCGCTCAGCATCGAGGAAGATCAGGTCCCACGCCTCGGCAGGCGAGTCGGCCAGCACGCGGGCCGCGTCGTCGACGGTCAGCCCGACCAAGCTCTCGAGGCCGGCACGGTCGAGGTTGGCGGCAGCGAGGCGACTGCGGTCGGGGTCGATGTCGACGCTGGTCACCCGACCCCCGGTGGCTCGAGCGGCGTCGGCCAACCACAGCGTCGAGTAGCCGTTGGAGGTGCCCAGCTCCAGGATCGCCCGAGCACGGGTGGCGCGGACGAGGACCGCGAGCAGACGGGCGGTGTCGGGCTCGACGTTGCGCAGCCGGTCGAACCGGTCGGGCTTGGTCGCGTCATGCTCGATCCCCTCGCGATGCAATGCGTCGAGGAGCGTGTCCAGGTCATCGTCCATGCGTGCTCATCCCCCGTGTCGAAGTGTCAACGCCCAGAGATTGACCTGCCGGGACCGCCCTGGGCAAGTCGATTCGGACCGCGTCATGAAGCCGGGCTGCGACCGTCTTGTGACGGGGAAGTCTACGGCTGCCGACGCCTGTCCCCCCGTGACGACGCCAGGTCAACAGACGAGGACCCGAGATCCGATGCGTACTCCAACCGCTCTCCCCCACACGACTCACCGACTCGGCACCCGCCTGTTCCTCGTGGTCGCAGCCGCGCTGCTCGCGGCCCTCGGCGCTATCGGTGTGGCGACAGCGACGAAGGCAGACGCTGCGGCCATCCCGGATGCCATCACCTCGGTGGATCTGACCAGTGGACCGGGCCCGTATGCCACCGGGTCGACCATCAGCTTCTCCGGGACCTGGAGCGTGCCCGACGGATCGAGCCCCGGCGACACCTTCACCTTCAACTCCCGCCCGAGCTGTCCTGGTCCGGAGCAACCACGTTCGACCTCGAGGACGACAACGGGAACGTCGTGGCCACCGCGAGCGTGAGCGCCTCCGGCGCAGTCACCTTCACCCTGACCCCGTACGTGGCCGACCACCCGAACGACATCGGCGGCACCTTCACGTTCGACACCCAGTACTCCGCACAGCAGACGACGTCCGGACCCCACACCCTCGACTTCACCGTCGGCACCACCGCGGTGCCGGTGACCATCACCACCACGGGACCGAACGGCTTCTGCACCGTCAACTGCGACGGCAGCGTTCCCTCCGACCTGCAGCACCCGTTCAAGGCCATGCTGTTCACCGACGCTCAGCAGACGAGGACCCGTTCCTACATCGCGGGCAACGTGGGCACCGCTGACTCCAACACCGTCACCATCACCGACGTCCCCGGCCCGGGGCTTGCGATCGACTGCACGTCCATCGACCCGGAGGTCGGGCACTACGTCAGCGCATGGGCCGACATCATCGCGCCCACCGACACCGCCATGTACACCCCGGTCGTCGCCTGCGAGGCCGACTCCCTGACCGTGACGTGGACCGGCCTGCCCGCCCACGAGAACGTCGGTGTCTACCTGCAAACCGCTATCACCGACCAGGGACTCGCCAGCTACTCCAACACCGGGACCTTCGTCGTCAACGGTACGAACACCCCGGTGTCCGCGACGATCACCCGCTCCTCCGCATCCGGGACGGGAAGCGGCACCGGGACCAGCGCCACCCCGACGCCGACGCCGACCCCGACCAACACGGCCACCCCCAGCTCGACTGACACCCCGACTCCGAGTGACACCCCGACTCCCAGCGACACCCCAACCCCGAGTGACACCCCAACCCCGAGTGACAACCCAACCCCGAGTGACACCCCAACGCCCAGTGACACCCCAACCCCGAGTGGCAACCCCAGCGACTCGCCGACGCCGGCCACCGCATCCACTCCTGCGGCGCCGAGCAAGGCCTCGACCGACACTCCGACGAATGCGGAGCTCAGCGCCTCGTCCAGCAGTTCTGCGACGGCGACCGCAGCCGGACCCGCGGTCAACACCGGCGGGTACGTCGCGCCGGGCGCACACCTGGGCGTGACCATCGGGCTCGGGGCCATCGGCCTGCTCGTCCTCAGCGGGGCGTGCGTGGTTGCCTGGCCCCTGCAGCGGCGCCGAGGACAGCAGTGAGGCACGCCGCCGTTCGTGGGTCCCGGCGACGGTGGCTGCTGCTCGGCTCCATCCTCGCCGGGAGTGCGCTCGTCACCGGAGCGGCCGTCTCTCTCGTGACGACGGCGACCGACCACCCCGCCGGCCCGGTCGACATGACGGGACACCGCGTGCAGGTGGACGCCGGTACGACGCTGTCACCCCGCGCCCAGAAGGCGATGCACGCGGTCGCTGACACCGGCACGCGGTTCCTGGTCCCCTCGGTCGGGCTGGACGTGCCCCTCGGCGCGCTCGACGTCGTCGACAACACCATCACCCCACCCGGGGTGGCCTCCGTCTACTGGGTGCGCAACCTGGGGGTCAGCCTCGCCGACGCTCGCCAGGGAACCGTCTTCCTCGCCACCCACTCCATGCGAGGCGGCGCAGTCGCTCCGGGCAACTACCTGATCAACGTGGCCGAGGGCACCTCAGCGCTCTCCGCCGGAGCCAAGATCGTCGTCGGTGGACTCACCTACACCGTCACCAGCACGCAGGCGATCACAAAGGCCCAGGTCCCCCACGATGCGGCGCTGTGGGCGAACACACCCGGCCGGCTCGTGGTCATCACCTGTCTCGAGGTTCCGGCCGGGACCGACCCCGTCGAGAACATGGTCATCACCGCCTCGCTCACCTAGCCGGCATCGGCACCTGGCACCCGCCCCCGGTGCCGTGCTCGTACGTCGTGCCCCCGGTGGGGGTCGAACCCACACTGAACCGCTTTTAAGGCGGCTTCCTCTGCCGATTGGGATACAGGGGCTCGCGGCCACCCGATCGACGTCGCGCTGAGCGCCGATCGCGTGTCCGCGGGCCGTGGGGGCGCGTCGTGCACGCGCCCCCACGGGGGGTCATTCGACCCGTTTCTCCGACGTGGACCCACCGGCGCCCTCGGCGTCGTCCGCGTTCTCGGCGCCGTCACCCTCGCCAGCGACCGCCTCGGTGTCGGCGAGCGTCTCGAGCGGGTCGGTGAGCGGGTCGGGCTTGTCCGCGGGCTCGATGTCGGCGGCCTCCACCTTCGGGGGCTCACTGGGCTTGAACTCCGGCGCCGAGACCGGGTCCGTCTCAGCCACCTCGACCGCCTCCTCCGGCACCTCGGGCGTCACGAGCTCGTCCGACTTGTGCAGGTGCTCACTGACGGCAGACGATGCCGATGTCGCCGCGGAGGAGACCGTCGCCGCGACCGGCCCGGCCTTCTCCGAGGCCGTGGCGAGGGCCGACTGCACTCGCGGGTCATGGGTGACCTTGGCAGCCGCCGACTTCACCTGGTCGGACTTGAACTTGACCACGTAGGCCACGCCGGCGGCGAGCGCCGCCAGCAGGATGAGCTTCTTCACGCTTGGAACCTCCACGAGAGTGATCGATCCGTTGTCGCCCTCAGTCTGTAGTGGACCAGGCGATCCCGTCGAGGATGTCCGATTCCGAGACGATGAGGTGCGCGACTCCGGTACGGCGCAGTACCCGGCTGAGGATCAATCCACCCGCGGCGATCACGTCCGCCCGGCCCGGATGCATCCAACGCAGCGAGCGGCGCTCCGCGACACTCATCGCCACCAGCCGCTGGACGAGCTCCTCGAGCTGCTCGACCGGCACCTGCAGCTGGTCGGTGGCCGCCCGGTCGTAGGCCTCGAGGTCGAGGATGCCGGCGGCCAGCTGGGTGACGGTCCCGGCGATGCCGACCACCGTCCTGGCGATGCTCGGGTCGACCGGGCACGCATCCAGCGCGGCGTCGATGTCGCGCACGCACGCCGCGACCTCCTCGGCCGTCGGCGGGTCCGAGCGCAGATGGCGCTCGTGCAGGCGCACCGAGCCGATCTGCATGGAGTACGCCGCATCCGGGCCGGACTCCAGCGAGGCACCCTCGATCAGCTCGGTGGAGCCGCCGCCGATGTCGACCACGATGACCGGCTGCACCGGTCGCGCGCGCAGGTTGCGCACGCAGCCGTCGAAGGCCAGCGCCGCTTCCTCGGTGCCAGGCACCACCTCGGGCTCGACACCGAGCCGCTCGCGGACGCCATCGACGAAGACCTGCGCGTTGCTCGCGTCACGGGTCGCCGAGGTCGCGACGAACCGGATCCGGCCGCCCTCGTCGGGGGTCGCACGGTGCTCGCGGATCAGCGCGGCGTACTCGTCGATCGCCTCGAACGTCCGCTCCAGCGCATCGGGGCGCAGCTCGCCGGTGGCATCGACGCCCTGGCCCAGCCGCACCATCCGCGCCTCACGGACGAGGTCCTCCAAGCCGTCTGCGGTGACGCTCGCGATCAGGAGCTTGATCGTGTTGGTGCCGCAGTCGATCGCGGCGACCCTGCGAGACGCTCGTTCCTCAGGGACCGCCGGCGTGCTCACGCCTGTGCGCTCTCCGGCCCGACCGGTGCTACGTCGACGCACGGACCCGATGCCCACCACGCGCCCACCATCTCGAGCACCTCGTCGCCGAGCGGGTTGGCCCCCGGACCCTGGGCCAGCGCCTGACCGGCGAGCACGTGCAGGCACTTGACCCGCTCCGGCATGCCACCGGCGGAGATGCCGGCGATCTCCGGTACGTCCAGGCCGGCCGCCTCGCCGATCGCCGTCCGCGCGGCGAGGTAGGCCTCGTGCGCACGCTGGTAGGCGGCCTTCAGGTCGGGGTCGGCTGCCAGCCGGCCCTCCATCTCCTTCATCACGCCGTCGCCCTCGAGCCGGCCGATGCGCGAGGCCGCGCGGGGGCAGGTGAGGTAGTAGGTGGTCGGGAACGGGGTGCCGTCCGGCAGCCGCGGCTCCGTGGTGACCACGTCCGGCAGTGAGCAGGGGCAGCGATGACCGATCTCGTGGATCCCGCGCGGCACCCGGCCGAGCTGCGCGGCGATGGCCGCCTCGTCAGCGGGGTCGATGGGCACTACTTGCTTCCGATCTTGGTCGCCGGCGGTGTGCCGGTGTTCTTGGGTGGGTTGCCGGCGATGAGGTCGCTGCTCCAGACATCGCTCCACCAGGCGGTGGGCTTCTCGGCCTTGCCGACGCTCTCCGGGGAGCTGAGCTTGCCGGCCGGCTTGATCGGCTGACCGTTCGCGTCCAGGGCAACGTACGCCGTCTGGCCGGGCATCACGTAGCTGAAGTTCTCCCGGGCCTGCTGCTCCAGGTACGCCGGGTCGTTCCAGCGATCCTTCTGGTCCTGCAGGTCGGTGATCGCCTTCTCCCGCTGAGCGATCTGCGACTTGAGCGACTCGATGTCGTGCCGCTGCTGCAGGTAGGCCTTGAGCGAGGAGGCGTAGGAGACGACCAGCACCGCCAGGACGAGGACGAAGACCGCCATCCTGCCGGTCACCCGCGGCCGGGGCAGCGCCTTCGCCGAGCGCTCAGGAGCGGCGGCCGGGGTCCGCGGCTGGCTGCCGGTATCGCTGCCGGCCCCGCCGGGGCCGAGCGGGCGACCCGGCCGTGGGGCGGAGCCGCGACCGGGGCCGGTACGACCCCGGGGCCCCTCCCCACGGGTAGGACGACGATCTGCTGGCACCCGGTCATTCTGCCCGGGGCAGGCAGTGGATCAGCGCACGAAACGCGGGAAGGCGGCAGCTCCCGCATAGCGAGCCGCGTCACCCAGCTCGTCCTCGATCCGGAGCAGCTGGTTGTACTTCGCCACCCGGTCCGAGCGCGCGGGCGCACCGGTCTTGATCTGACCGCAGTTCGTCGCGACCGCGAGGTCGGCGATGGTGGTGTCCTCGGTCTCGCCGGAGCGGTGCGACATCATGTTGCTGAAGCCGCTGCGGTGGGCGAGCTCGACCGCGTCGAGGGTCTCGGTGAGGGAGCCGATCTGGTTGACCTTGACCAGCATGGAGTTCGCCTGGCCGCCGGCGATGCCGCGCCGCAGACGCTCGACATTGGTCACGAAGAGGTCGTCGCCGACCAGCTGGACCTTGTCGCCGAGCTCGTCGGTGATGGTCTTCCAGCCGTCCCAGTCCTCCTCGTCGAGCGGGTCCTCGATGGAGACGATCGGGTACGCCGCGCAGAGCTCGGCGTAGTAGGCGGACATCTCCGCACTGGTCTTCTTGGCGCCCTCGAAGACGTAGGCACCGTCGGAGTAGAACTCCGAGGCGGCGACGTCCATCGCCAGCGCGATGTCGGTGCCCAGGGTGTAGCCGGCCTTGGCGACGGCCTCGGCGATCAGGTCGAGCGCGGCCCGGTTGGACTCGAGGTTGGGGGCGAAGCCGCCCTCGTCGCCGAGGCCGGTGGACAGGCCCTTCTCCTTGAGCACGGACTTGAGCGCGTGGTAGACCTCCGCGCCGTAGCGCAGGGCCTCGCGGAAGGTGGGCGCACCGATCGGGGCGATCATGAACTCCTGGACGTCCACGTTCGAGTCGGCGTGGGCGCCGCCGTTGAGGATGTTCATCATCGGGACGGGCAGCACGTGGGCGTTGTTGCCGCCGACGTACTTGTACAGCGGGAGGCCGGCGCTGTCGGCGGCCGCACGGGCGACCGCCAGGCTCACGCCGAGGATCGCGTTGGCACCGAGGTTGGCCTTGTTCGGCGTACCGTCGGCGGCCAGCATCGCCTGGTCGATCTCGCGCTGGTCGGAGGCGTCCATCCCGACGATGGCGTCCGAGAGTGTCTCCACCACGGCGGCGACGGCGTTCTCCACACCCTTGCCGCCATAGCGGGTGTCACCATCGCGCAGCTCGACGGCCTCGAAGGCGCCGGTGGAGGCGCCGGAAGGGACCGCCGCGCGGGCGAAGGTGCCGTCCTCGAGAAGGACCTCGACCTCGACCGTGGGGTTGCCACGGGAATCGAGGATCTCGCGTGCTCCGACTGCTTCGATGGCTGCCACTGTGTGCTCCTGGGTAGAGGACCGAACGTGCGGCAGCAGCCTAGTGGTCGCTGGTGACGCGGACCGGATCACCCTCGGTCGTGCAGGCGGCCGGGAGGTTGTGCTCGGCCCACTGGGTGAGCGCGTGCAGGGCGGGTAGCAGCGCCGTACCGGCGTCGGTGAGCCGGTAGGAGACCGCCACAGGCGGGCCCGGATCGACCTCGCGCCCGAGCAGACCGGCGTGGCCGAGCTCGGTCAGCCGCTCGGAGAGCATCGAGTCGGAGATGCCGGCGACGGCGCGCTTGAGCTCGGCGAAGCCCATCGGGCCCTCGCCGAGGCTGGCGAGCAGCACGCCGTTCCAGCGCTTGCCGAGGAAGCCGAATGCACGGGTCAGCGCTGCATTGCAGGCGCGTGGCTCGTGGTCGGTCATGTGAGCCACTCTACCTGGTATCCCCCGATTCCCGGTGTTACTCTTTTTTTCGTAGCAACGGGAATAGTCCTAGCAACCCAGGAGTTAAGAGCAGCATGACCGACACGATCACTCTCGAGAAGCTTGACGAGAAGGGCCGCCAGATCGTCTTCACCGGCGCCCGCACCTCCAACTCCTTCGCTGACACCCCGGTGTCCGACGACGAGCTGCGCGACATCTGGGAGATGACCCGCTTCACGCCCACCATGGCCAACACCCAGCCGCTGCGCGTGGTCTTCGTCCGCACGGCCGAGGGCAAGGAGCGCCTGCTCCCCCACATCGCCGAGGGCAACGCCGCCAAGACCGCCGCCGCGCCGGTCACCGCGATCCTCGCCTATGACAAGAACTGGCACGAGGAGATCCCCAACGTCTTCCCGATCCGCCCGGAGATGAAGGACTACTTCGCCGCGGACGAGGACGCCCGCCACGGCGCCGGCTACCACTCGGCCGCGCTGCAGGAGGGTGCGTTCATCCTCGCCACCCGTGCCGCCGGCCTGGCCGCCGGCCCGATCGCCGGCTACGACAAGGACGGCATCGACAAGGAGTTCTTCCCCGAGGGCGAGTGGACGACCGTGATGGTCGTCAACATCGGCCACCCGGGCGAGAGCCCGTGGTTCGACCGGCTGCCCCGCGTCGCGGCCGAGAACGCCGTCGTCTGGGCCTGATCCTCGCGCTGCGGTTTTGACCCCCAGGGGTCAAAACCGCACGTTGTTGGGCAATGTTTTGCCCCCCAACATTCGGGACTGACCCCCAGGGGTCAGTCCCGAATGGCGCGTTCGGCGGCCTTCGCCGCCTGCCACTGCGCCTCGATCTCCTCGATCGTGTACGGACCGCCGGCCGCAACCGCAGGGTCGAAGACGTGGGGGTTGCGGCGCACCATCTTCGCGTGCAGCCCGGCGATCACGTCGTCCATGCTGAACTCGCCGTTCTCCTCGGCGATCGCCGCGTGGAAGTAGATCTGCAGCAGCAGGTCGCCGAGCTCCTCGCACAGGTGCTGCGGATCGCCCTCGCCGATCGCCTCCAGCACCTCATCGCTCTCCTCGCGCAGGTACGGCGCCAGCGAGTCGTGGGTCTGCTGCGCCTTCCAAGCACACCGCTCCCGCATCACCCGCATGGTGCCGAGGAACTCGACCAGCCCCTCGCCACGCGCCTCGCTCACAGCGCTCCCGCGTGATGCAGCAACTGCCGCAACAACGCACCCCGTCCACCCTCGAGGTCGGCGGCGACCTCGTCCTCGACTGCTTCCTCGGGCGTGAGCCAGGTGATCTCCAACGCATCCTGACGCGGCTGGCACTCCCCCGTGACCGGTACGACGTATGCGAGCGCCACCGCGTGCTGCCGCGGGTCGCTGAGCCGTTCACCCGGCCAGGGGAAGTACTCGGCGACCGCAGCCGGCACGATCGCCGTCGGTAGCACCGGGAACGCGGTCGGTCCCAGATCCTTCTCCAGGTGCCGCATCAGGGCGTCGCGGACCCGCTCGCCGTGCAGCACCCGTCCCGAGACCAGCGACCGGTTGATCGCGCCCGTCAGTGGCGAGCTGCGCAGCAGCAGGCCGACCTCCGTCAGCCGGCCGCTGTGATCGACCCGGACGGGGAGCGCCTCGACGTACAGGATCGGGAGCCGACCTCGTGCCTCGGCGAGCTCCTCCTCCGAGAGCCATCCCTGCTGGCGCTCGCGTGGCGGCTGCCACCGAGGCTCCTCGCCGAATGACTCCTCGCCGAACGCCTCCATCGTCATGGCTTGATCCTGCCAGGCTTCGACAACGTCGTCGGCCCGGACCTCACCACTCGAGCGGGTCCCGGACGATCGGGCACGTCATGCAGTGCCCGCCGCCGCGACCGCGCCCGAGCTCGGCGCCCACGATCGTGATCACCTCGATGCCCGCCTTGCGCAGCAGCGTGTTGGCGGTGGTGTTGCGGTCGTAGGTGATGACCACCCCCGGCTCCAGCGCGACGGCGTTGTTGCCGCTGTCCCACTGCTGCCGCTCGGAGGTGTAGACGTCGCCCCCGATCTCGATGGTGCGCAGGGCGTCCAGGTTGAGCGACTTCGCCACCACGTCGACGAACCGGGTGCTCCCGTTGTCGATCACCTCCACGCCGGGGGCCTTGTCGCTGGGCACCAGCGTGAACGGGTGGATGTTGTCGACGATCTGCGGATAGATCGTGACGATGTCGCGGTCGGCGAAGGTCATCACCGTGTCGAGGTGCATCGCCGCGCGCAGCTTCGGCATGCCGGCGATGACGACCTTGTCGGCCGCGCCCTGCTCGAAGAGCGAGGCCGCGACCTGGGTGATGGCGTGCCGCGAGGTGCGCTCGCTCATCCCCATCAGCACCACGCCGTTGCCCACCGGCATGATGTCGCCGCCCTCGAAGCTGGCCATCCCCCATTCCTTCTCCGGGTCGCCCCACCAGACCTTGGAGCCGACGTAGTCGGGGTGGAAGGAGTAGATCGCCTTGTAGATCAGCGTCTCGTCCTTGCGGGCCGGCCAGTAGAGCGGGTTCATCGTCAGGCCGCCGTAGAGCCAGCAGGTGGTGTCGCGGGTGTAGAGCGTGTTGGGCAGCGGCGGCATGAGGTACTCCCGCGAGCCGGTCGACTCGCGCGCCAGCGTGACGTAGCCGGAACGGAAGTCCTCGGGCAGGTCGTTGACCGCCATCCCCCCGATCAGGAACTCGGCGAGCTGCCGGCTCTCCAGGGACTCGAGGAACGCGCGGGTCCCGTCCACGAGGCCCAGGCCGACGTGGTTGGGCTCGATCTTGCGGTCGAGCAGCCAGTCCCGAGCACCCGGTACGTCGAGGGTCTCGGCCAGCAGCGCGTGCAGCTCGACCACGTCGACGCCGCGCTGGACCATCTTGTTGACGAAGTCGGCGTGGTCGCGCTGGGCGTTCTCGACCCAGAGCACGTCGTCGAAGAGCAGCTCGTCATTGTTGCTCGGCGTGAGCCGGCGGTGGGCGAGGCCGGGAGCGCAGACCAACACCTTGCGCAGCTTGCCGACCTCGGAGTGGACGCCGTAGGTCGAGGAGACAGACCCGGATACGGACCCGGATGTGGACTCGGTCATCACATTGCCTTTCGGTTCGGTGGAAGCTGCGGATCAGATCTCGATGCGACCGGTCGCGAGGCCGAGGATGCCGACCGCCGCTCCGACGACGAGCGCGGCACACAGGCAGATCTCGACGGGGCTGAAGATGCGCCGGCCGGTCTCGCTGCGGGCCTTGACGTAGAGCACCGTGGCCGGCGCCAGGATGAACGTCGCGAAGAGGATGAACTTCAGCCCGGCGGCGTCGAAGAGGAACAGGGTGTAGGCGGTGGCGATGCCGGCCACGATGGTCTCGCGGCGGCGTACTCCTGCGGAGATGCCCTCGTAGGCCTCACCGGTCAGACCGAGCTTGAGCGCGTAGGCGGCCGAGAGCAGGTAGGGCACCAACGCAAGCACGGTGGAGAAGTCGAGCATGAAGTCGAGCGCGTTGGTGACGAACAGGGTCAGTCCCAGCAGCGCCTGGATCCCGAGCGAGGTCACCACCAGGGCGGTGATCGGAACGCCCTGCTCGTTCTCCTGGCCGAGGAAGCGTGGCATGTCCTCGGCACGCGCCGGGTTGTACATCACCTCGGCGGCCATCAGGGTCCAGGCGAGGTAGGCGCCGAGCACCGAGACGATCGCGGCGATGCTGATGAAGATCTCACCCCAGTGGCCGACGACGCCCTCGAAGATGCCGACCATGGAGGGCTGACGGGTGGCCGCGATCTCGGGCTGGGTGGCCACGGAGTACGACGCGAGCGTCACCAGCGCGAACAGGCACAGCACGCTGACGAACCCCAGCACCGTCGCCCGGCCGACGTCCTCGCGACGCCTGGCGTAGCGCGAGTAGACGCTGGCACCCTCGACCCCGATGAAGACGAAGGTCGTGATGATCATGGTGTTGCGGACCTGCTCGTTGAGGTTGCCCAGCCCGTAGCCGGTGGCCAACCAGTTCTGCGAGAACACCCCGGTGTCCAGCGAGAACAGCAGCACCACGATGAAGAGCAGGATCGGCAGGATCTTGCACACCGTGACGATCTGGTTGATCACCGCGGCGTCCTTGACCCCGCGCGCGACCAGCATGTGGAAGAGCCAGACGCCGACCGAGGAGACCGCGACGGCCAAGAACGTGTCACCATCGCCGAAGCTGTCGGTGAAGGTCCCGATGGTCGCGCAGAGGAACACCCAGTAGAAGGTGTTGCCGGCCACGGTGCTGGCCCAGAAGCCGATCGCGGAGTTGAAGCCGACGTAGTCGCCGAACCCCGCCTTGGCGTAGATGTAGACGCCCGAGTCGAGCTGGGGCTTGCGGATCGCCAGGTTCTGGAAGACGAACGCCAGCGTCAGCATGCCGCTGCCGGCGACCGCCCAGGCGATGAGTGAGCCGAGGATGCCGGTTGCCACGCCGAAGCGCGCCGGGAGTGAGAAGACGCCGGCTCCGACCATCCCGCCGACGACCATCGCGGTGAGGGTCGCCACCCCCATCCGCGCCACGGGCTGCGCGGATGCAGTCGAGCCTTCTTCGATCACAGCACTGCTCATCGAGTCCCCCCTCAGGGTCGAGTCACACAGCCCCGGACGGAGCCGCTGCGTGCCTCAACCTAGCGACGGGATACGTCATTGGGATAGGGCGACGTCGTGACGGCAGTGCGACACAAAAGAGACGGACGAGTGGCACCACCGTGACGGCGGGGCGCCTCAGCCGTCCTTGGGATCGATCACCGCATCGATCACGCCCCGCGCCCACTCCAGCAAGGCGATGCCGTCCAAGGGCTTGGCCGGGAACCCGGTCGAGACCGGTCGCGGCACCAGGATGGTGTCGACCTGGGCCTTGACCAACGACTTCGGATACATCCGGTTGAGCCGGACCACCCGCGACTCCGGCAGTGACACAGGAGCGAAGCGGATGTTCTTGCCGGCGATGGTCACCTCCGTGATGCCGGCCTGGCGGGCACGCGCCCGGAAGCGGGCCACCAGGAGCAGCGAGATCACCTCGACAGGCGGCTCGCCGTAGCGGTCCTTGAGCTCGCCCTCCACCGCATCGACGTCCTCGTCGCAGCGGACCTCGGCCAGGCGCTTGTACATCTCCAGCCGCAGCCGCTCGGACGGGATGTAACCGTGCGGCAGGTGCGCGTCGACCGGCAGCTCGATGCGGACCTCCGCGAACTGCTGGTCGGGCTGGCCCTTGAAGTCGTTGACCGCCTCGCCGACCAGCCTGACGTAGAGGTCGAAGCCGACGTCGGCGATGTGGCCGGACTGCTCGCCACCGAGCAGGTTGCCCGCGCCGCGGATCTCCAGGTCCTTCATGGCGATCGCCATGCCACCACCGAGGTCGGAGTGCTGCGCCAGGGTGGCGAGCCGCTCGTGCGCGGTCTCGGTGAGCGGCTTCTCGGCCGGGTAGAGGAAGTAGGCGTAGGCGCGCTCACGGGAGCGTCCGACCCGGCCACGCAGCTGGTGCAGCTGGCTGAGGCCGAGGGCGTCCGAGCGCTCGATGATCATCGTGTTGGCGTTGGACACGTCCAGGCCGGACTCGACCAGGGTGGTGCAGACGAGTACGTCGAAGCGCTTCTCCCAGAAGTCGAGCATCACCTGCTCGAGCTGCTTCTCGTTCATCTGCCCGTGGGCCACCGCGATCCGCGCCTCGGGGACCAGCTCGCGGATCCGCTGGGCGGCCTTCTCGATCGACTGGACCCGGTTGTGGATGTAGAAGACCTGGCCGTCGCGCAGGAGCTCGCGGCGTACGGCGGCGACGATCTGCCGGTCCTCGTAGCTGCCGACGTAGGTCAGCACCGGGTGCCGCTCCTCCGGCGGCGTGGTGATCGTCGACATCTCGCGGATGCCGGTGATCGACATCTCCAGCGTGCGCGGGATCGGCGTCGCCGACATGGCCAGGAAGTCGACCGAGGTGCGCAGCCGCTTCATCGCCTCCTTGTGCTCGACGCCGAAGCGCTGCTCCTCGTCGACGATGATCAGGCCGAGGTCCTTGAACCGGATGTCCTTGTTGAACAGGCGGTGGGTGCCGACCACGATGTCGACGCTGCCGTCAGCCAGGCCGGCGATGACCTCCTTGGCCTCCTTGTCGGTCTGGAACCTGCTCAGCCCCTTCAGCCTGAGCGGGAAGCCCGACATCCGCTCCTCGAACGTCGACAGGTGCTGGTTGACCAGCAGCGTCGTCGGGACGAGTACGGCGACCTGCTTGCCGTCCTGGACCGCCTTGAAGGCCGCGCGCACCGCGATCTCGGTCTTGCCATAGCCGACGTCGCCGCAGACCAGCCGGTCCATCGGCACCGGCTTCATCATGTCGGCCTTGACCTCGTCGACGGTGGTGAGCTGGTCGTGGGTCTCCTGGAACGGGAAGGCGTCCTCAAGCTCGCGCTGCCACGGCGTGTCAGGCCCGAACGCATAGCCCTGGGTGGCCTGGCGGGCGGCGTAGAGGCGGATCAGCTCGGCCGCGATCTCCTTGACCGCCTTCTTCGCGCGGGCCTTGCGCTTCTGCCAGTCCGCGCCGCCGAGGCGGTCGAGACTGGGCGCCTCGCCGCCGACGTAGCGGGTGACCTGGTCGAGCGCGTCGGCGGGCACGTAGAGCCGGTCCGGCGGGGAGCCCTTCTTACTGGCGCCGTACTCGAGCACGAGGTACTCGCGGGTGGCTCCCCCGACCTCGCGCTGCTTCATCTCCACGAACCTGCCCACGCCGTGCTGCTCATGCACGACGTAGTCGCCCGTCTTCAGCTCGAGCGGGTCGATCTGCTTCTTGCGCCGGGTCGGCATCCGCTGCATGTCGCGCGTCGACGACTTCTGGCCCGAGATGTCCTCACCGGTGAGCACGGCCAGCCGCAGGTCCTCGTCCACGAAGCCGTGCTGCAGGCTGGCCTGCACCACCGTGACCACGTTGAGCCGCGGCTTCCACGCCTCGGCGGGATCGGCGGACGTCGAGACGAGCCGGGCCGGCACGTCGTGCTCGGCCAGGGTCTCCACGGTGCGCTGTGCCGGGCCGTGACCGGCCTGGACCACCAGCACCCGGTAGCCCTCCTCGCGCCAGCGCGCCAGGTCCTTGATGGCGGCCTGGACATCGCCGCGATAGACCTCGGCCGGCTTGAGCGGGATCGCCCGCGTCGGTACGCCGGCGTCGTACGCCGAGACCGTCCCCGAGCCTGTCGAGGGGGTCGAGACGCCCGGCTGCACCTCGACGAGCTCACCGTCCGTCCCCATGCCGAACGGGCTGACCGACCACCACGGCAGGCCTCGGGCGATGGCGTGGGCACGGACGTCTCCCAGCTCCTGGTAGGAGGCCTGCGAGAGATCGATCGGGGCGACGCCGCCGCTCGCGGCAGCCGCCCAGCTCGCGCCGAGGAACTCCTCGGCCGTGGCCACCAGGTCGTGCGCCCGGCGGCGTACGCGCTCGGGGTCGCAGACCAGGATGCTGGCGTCCGCGGGCAGCAGGTCGACCAGGAGCTCCATGTCGTCGACCAGCACCGGGGCCAGCGACTCCATGCCGTCGACGGCAATGCCCTGGCTGATCTTGTCGGTCAGCTCGATCAGGGTCGGATGGGCCTCCCCGAGTGCCTTCGCGCGTGCGCGGACGTCCTCGGTGAGGAGGAGCTCGCGACACGGCGGCGCCCAGAGCCGCTCCTTCTTCTCCACGGTGCGCTGGTCGGCGACCGAGAAGCTGCGGATCTCCTCGACCTCGTCGCCCCAGAACTCGACCCGCAGCGGGTGCTCCTCCGTCGGCGGGAAGACGTCCACGATGCCGCCACGCACGGCGAACTCTCCGCGCTTCTCGACCAGGTCGACCCGGGTGTAGGCGGCGTCGACGAGTCGCTTCACCACGTCGTCGAGGCGCGCCTCCGCACCTGCGACGACCTCGACCGGCTCCAGGTCGCCGAGCCCCTTGACCTGCGGCTGCAGGACCGAGCGCACCGGAGCCACCACCACCTGCAGGGGGCCGGTCGCCTCCGAGCTCGCCTCGGGGTGGACCAGTCGACGCAGGATCGCGAGCCGGCGACCGACCGTGTCGCTGCGCGGGCTGAGCCGCTCGTGCGGCAGCGTCTCCCAGCTCGGGTAGTAGGCAACGACCTCGGGGCCGAGCAGATCGCCCAGGTCGCTGACCAGGTCCTCGGCCTCGCGGCTCGAGGCCGTCACGGCGAGAACCGTCCGACCGGCCCGGACCAGGCCGGTGACGAGGAAGGGCCGCAGTGCCTCGGGGCCGGTCACGTCGAGCGCGAGCACCCGCCCACCGCGGGCCTCCTCGAGCACCTCGGCGAGATGAGGCGTGGTGAGGAGTTGATCGGCGAGGGGAGAGAGCGTCACGTGGCCCGAGTCTACGGGCCACGTGACGCCACCTCAGCCGCGCTAGGAGGTCTCGCCCGGGAAGACCCGCCTCGCGATCGCGGAGACGTCGCTGTCGAGCGCATGGATCTGCGCTGCCAGCCGTGCCTCGACCTTGTCGATCTTGGCCTCGACCTTGTCGATCTTGGTGTCGAGCCGAGACTCGACCCCGTCGATCTTCGCGTCGAGCCGAGACTCGACCCCGTCGATCCGGCCGGTCAGCCGTCCCTCCACCCCGCTCAGCTCGGCTCGCAGCAGTTGCGGGAACCAGACGCCCAAGATGCCGAGCACGCCGAACAGCGTCGCCGCGAAGACACCCATGAGCGTCCAGACCTGAACATCGGTCATGTCCGGACTCCTCTCGTCGATGTGATCGCCGTCCTGGCCCGAGTGTGACATGGCGGCGCCGGCGTTTGCCACGGGCGAATCGTGAGCTGTGGACAACCGCGACGGGGCGATGCGTGGTCGCGACTTCCGGAGGATGCGGCGGCTCGTGCCGGCCGGCCCGACGCCGTACCTTGTGGACGTGCGTCGTCTGCTGCTGCTCCTGCTGCTCGTGCTGACCGGGTGCGGGGGCACCTCGTCCAGCAGCACCCCGCCGGGGACCAGCGCCCAGCTCTCCGCATCCACCACGACGACCGCGGGTTCGGGTGCCGTGCCGGCGCGCGGCACCGTGCCGCCGGCCTGGCTGGGGACCCGGGTGCTGCCGACGACCAGCGCCGGTTTCGGCGTCGTACGCCCGACCCCGAAGGCCCTGCGACGCCGCCGCTGGACGCTCCCCGACACCCTGCCGATGCTCGCCGGGAAGGGCTTCCAGGCCAAGGTCGAGCGGGCTCCCGCGAAGGTGATCGCGCGCTCGACCTGGGCCGCCGGCTGTCCGGTGGCCGCGAGCGACCTGGACTGGGTGCGACTCACGTTCTGGGGATTCGACGGCAAGCGCCACTCCGGGGAGCTGCTGGTCAACCACAGCGCGTCCGCCGACATGGTGACCGTCTTCAAGCGGCTGTACGCCGCCCGATGGCCCTTCGAGCAGATGCACATCACCACCAAGGCCGAGGCCGCGGCGCCACCGACGGGTGATGGCAACAACACCTCGGCGTTCAACTGCCGCCCGGTGCGTGGCCAGACCAGCGGCTTCAGCCAGCACGCCTACGGGCTGGCGATCGACGTGGACCCGTTCCAGAACCCCTACGTCAAGGGCCGGCTGGTGCTGCCCGAGCTCGCGTCGTGGTACGTCGACCGCGGCCGGCACACCCCCGGCATCATCACCGCCTCGGGCCCGGTGGTGCGGGCGTTCCACGCCGTCGGCTGGGGCTGGGGCGGGTCATGGCACAACCCGAAGGACTACGAGCACTTCAGCGCCAACGGGCGCTGACGCAGCGCCCACCGCCGGGGTCGATCAGCCCGTCGCCGCCGGACGGCGCAGACCGGCACCGACCCGGTGCATGTGCTTGAGGGCCGCGGTGTAGGAGGCCAGGGCGGAGCACTGGACGTAGGGCACCTCGTTCTCGGCGCAGAAGGCACGGACGAGCGGCTGCGCGTGGCGCAGGTTCGCTCGCGGCATGCTGGGGAACAGGTGATGCTCGATCTGGTAGTTCAGGCCACCGAGCACGGCGTCGATGATCGGGCCGCCGCGCACGTTGCGTGACGTCAGCACCTGTCGCAGCAGCGGGTCACTGGCCTGGTCGGGCTCCAGGATGGGCATGCCCTTGTGGTTGGGGGCGAAGGAACAGCCGAGATAGACCCCCTGGACACCCTTCTGGATCGCGACGAAGACCAGCACCTGCGGCCAGCTCATGGTCACGACGAGCAGCACCACGTAGCCGGCGAAGTGGGCGGCGAGCAGGACGGCCTCCGCGGCGCGCAGACGCAAGCCCGGCGCGAAGAGTGCACGCACGCTCGCGACATGCAGGTTGAGGGCCTCGAGCATGAGGAGGGGGAAGAAGAATGCCGCCTGGTGCCGCGTCCACCAGGCCGTGAAGCCTCGCCGGCCGTCGGTCTGGCTGGTGTCCCAGATCAGCGCCCCCGCCCGTACGTCGGGGTCGCTGTGCAGGTCGTTGGGATGCGCGTGATGCGCGTTGTGCTTGCGCACCCACCAGCCGTAGCTGAGGCCGCTGAGGAGGTTGCCGACCACCAGCCCGAGGAGTCTGCTGCCCGCCGCACTCCGGGCGACCTGGAGGTGGCCGATGTCGTGGCCGAGGAAGCTGGTGCGGGTGGCGAGGATGGCAAGGGGCGGGGCCAGGAGCAGCAGCCACCAGGAGTCCCGGTGGGTCGCCATCACGGCCACCACCGTGCCCAGGCCGACCAGCAGGACGCCGAGGTGCCAGGCGAAGGCACCGGGATGTCGGCGCATCAGCCCAGCGGCGCGCACACGCCGGACGAGGTCGCCGTAGCCGCCTCGGTAGGTGACGGCGGAAATGGTCGGTTGAGCGGATCCGGCGGGCTCGGGCCCGGAGAGTTCATCGGTGTACATGGCATGACTTTCACGACGATGCGGTCGCATCGCCTGGTGACTGAGCGAGGGAGGGGGCAGGGACGAGCGGGCGAACCCGTTGCCGCGGGCGGGTGACTGCGTGAGTCAACGGGCCCGCGGCAACCGCCCACCGCTACGGATGCCCTCCCTCGTTGTCCCAGACAGGGTGCTCCGCACCCCACTCGGCCCGGGTCCGTGGCGATGAATCTGGGTGCTCCTCTTTCCCGGCCGGATCACCGGCATCGGCGAGGAGCTTGACCGCGAGGTCGTCGGGGGTGTCGGGCGGGATGACGCTGATCGCCAGACGCCGGCCGTCGAGCATGGACAGGGTGAGCTGCCGGGTGTCGTCCAGCGGGAAGCAGCCCGTCTTGACCCGACGGTCGGCTACGGGCACCGACCGGGGCCGGTCATCCCAATCGGGCGGCGAGTAGAGGACGCGGACGATCCGACCCATGGAGGGCGGCCACAGCGCGAAGAGCTCTCGCAGCTCGTCGTTGAGCCGGCGGCTCTCCGGCCACCAGGCCCCGTCGAAGCTCCGCACTTCGGGACGACGCGCCGCCGGACCCGCGTGCAGGGAGAGACGAATGACATCTGATCGAGTGGCCATGAGTGCCACCACCTAGCAATTGCTGCCCGCTCGATGTCGCGATGGATTCGAGTGCTTGCAGTCTTGCTATCAGTCTAGGTCGGGACTCCAAAACACGGCCGGGTGAGCGGCCTCCCCCGACCCGAGGCGAAGGTCGCGGGTGATCGGACTCCTGGGGCGGGCCCATCTGGCTCGGGCCATATCCGTGGGCGAGCGCGACGAGCTCTGATGGAGATTTCCCAGGACCCGGCCATCAGGAGACTCCCATGAAGCGCCCCAGCCTGTCCCTCATCGTCTCGTGCCTCGCGCTCGTGGTCGCCACGAGCGGGACGTCGTACGCCGCCATGCAGCTGCCGAAGCACAGCGTCGGCGCCAAACAGCTCAAGAAGGGCGCGGTCACGCTCCCCAAGGTCGCACCCGCCGCGCGAGCGGCACTACGGGGCACCACCGGGCCACGCGGGTCGACCGGGCCGACCTTCGGCGCCTCCAAGGTCCGATCGAGCGTCCCCCTGACCGCATGCACCTCGCAGGCCGCCGTGTCGATGCCCGTGACCGTCACCAGGCCGTCCCGTATCTTCACCTCCGCCTCGGCGGCCTGGACCCCGAACGGCACCTCGTTGAAGTCAGGGCTGATCTGGGTGGACCTGGTGAACGCTGACGACGCGATCGTCGCAACCACCACCCACGTGATCGGCAGCGACTTCGGGACCGCCTCGTTCAGGACACCGCTCTCGGTCGGCGCGGTGCTCGGCAAGCCCGGCTCCGACGCGGACGAGTCCACCGCGTACCTGGCGGCTCCGGGGAACTACACCCTCGAGCTCCAGGCCGAGGCGAGTGACGGAACCTGCAGCGGCACCTCGTACCTGTGGTATCCCCAGCTGACCTTCGTCCTGCTAGGTACCAACCCGTGAGCCGCTCCGTGCCGCACCCGAGAGGTCAGCCGGTGCGCTGCGCGTAGGCGTTCGCCGCCGCGTAGACCTCGTTCACGTAGTCCTGCGAGTGGTTGTAGGCGAAGATCGCCCGCGACCAGCCGGCGCCGGTGGTCAGGTCCTGACCGGTGCCGCACAGGTAGCGCATCGCCGTCATCGCCGCGTCGTCGAGGTCGTTGATGTCGGCGGTGCCGTCACCGTCGCCGTCGCTGGCCCAGCGCGCCCAGGTCGAGGGGATGAACTGCATCGGACCGTAGGCGTGGTCCAGGCCCCCGCCCAGCGCCGGGCCGACGATCGGCGCCGAGGACAGCCCGTCGTCGCCGAGCGTGCGCCCGCCCATCGTGCCGTTCTGCGACTCCACCCAGCCGATTCCGGCCAGCGTCGTCCAGCCCAGCTCGCACCCCTGCGGACGGCCCAGCTGCGCACGGGCGTAGGCCCGCATCGCCGGCACCGGGATGCCTGCCTGCGCGGCGGTCCTGGTCACCCACGCTGCGTCGGGCGTCGGCAGGCCGGCGACCTGCTCCTGGGTCGGCTGGGACTGCTGCTGGGTCTGCGGCTGCACCGCCTGCTGCTGCGCCGCGGGGGCGGCCGGCTCCGGCGCGACCACCGTCAGCGCCGCCTGGTCGGCCACCTGCGTGGTCGCGGGCGTGGTCGCCAGGCACCAGACGACGTACCCGACGACGGAGACGACCAGGGCCGAGGCGACCAGCGGGACCAGGGTCCGCAAGCGCATCAGCGGCTCACCCGAAGCGACCGTTGACGTAGTCGGAGGTGCGCTCGTCCTGCGGGTTCTGGAACATCGCGACCGTGTCGCCGTGCTCCACGATCACACCCGGGGTGCCCTGCGAGGCAAGGAAGAAGGCGCACTGGTCGGAGACGCGCGCCGCCTGCTGCATGTTGTGCGTGACGATGACGATGGTGACCTCCTCGGCGAGGTACTTCATCGTCTCCTCGATCACGCGGGTCGAGGTGGGGTCGAGCGCCGAGCACGGCTCGTCCATGAGCAGGACGCGCGGCTTGATCGCCATCGAACGGGCGATGCACAGCCGCTGCTGCTGACCACCCGACAGGCCTCCGCCGGGGGCGTCGAGGCGGTCCTTGACCTCGTTCCACAGGCCACCGAGCTTGAGGCAGTGCTCGACGAGGTCGTCCTTCTCGGACCGGTTGGCTCTCTTGCCGGTGAGCTTCAGGCCGGCCAGGACGTTGTCGCGGATCGACATCGCCGGGAACGGGTTGGGCTTCTGGAACACCATGCCGATGTCGCGGCGGGCGTCGGTGAGCTTCTTCTCCGCCGCATAGATGTCCTCGCCGTCGAGCAGCACCTCCCCCGAGAGCTTCGCGGACGGCACCAGCTCGTGCATCCGGTTGAGCGTGCGCAGGAAGGTCGACTTGCCACAGCCGGACGGGCCGATCAGGGCGGTGATGCCACCGGCCGGCATGGTCAGGGAGACGCGGTCGAGGACCAGCCGGTCGCCGAACCAGCACGAAATGTCGCGGGCCTCGAGCTCGGCCAGCGGCGCCTGCGGCGTCTGCGGCGCCGGCGGGGCGGGCGCGGCGGGAGCCGGCTCCTGCACCGGTACGGCGGAGTCGACGGTCGGGATCACCTGGGTCGAGGTGGGCTCGGCGGTGGTCATGCTCAAAGTCTCTCTGATGGATCTGGAATGTGCACTTTTTTGCGGAAGGTGGCGCCGGCCCGGGGCTGGGCCCCGGGCCGGCGCCGGTGTGTCAGATCAGGACACGGCTCACTTGCCGGCCTTCACGTTCTTCTTGTCCTTCTTGATCGCCTTGTTGAGCTTGGCGATCTTCTTCTTCAGGACGGTCTTCTTGTGGCCGTGGGCCTTCTTGAGCTGCTTCTTGGCCTTGACCAGCGCGGCCTTGTCCTTGGCGAGCTTCTTCTGCGCCGCGGTCTTCACCGGGGTGGTCGGGTGCGTGGTGATGGGCGTCGTGGTCGCAGCCTTACCGATCACGATCGTCGAGGGAACCGGCGCGCTGCCGCTGGTGACGTCGTAGTCGGTCCAGCTCGCCTGGAAGCTGCTGTCACCCGAGTAGGTGACGGCGACCTGGTAGGTGCCAGCCGGGACGGTCGCCGGAATGGTCGCAGTGGCGACGCCACCGGCCAGGGTCGCGGTGACCGCGCCGCCGGCCTTCGCGCCCGGGTTGGGGGCGTTGACCGGGATGAAGCTGAAGGTGGCGGCGCCGGTGGGCGTGCCGGCGCCCGTCTTGGCGGCCACGATGGCCGAGACCTGGGTCTTTCCAGCGGTGCCCGCAGCGGCGAGCGTGCCGCTGGTCTTGCTCAGGGCCGGCATGTCGGTCGCGGACAGGGTGGGGTCGGCGGAGACGGCCTTGCCGCACACCGACGAGTCGAGCTGGAAGAAGCCCTCCTCCTCGATGGTCGGCTTAGCCGAGGAGCCACAGAAGTAGCCGGTGGGGCCGAACAGCGTCGCACCGATGTTGCGCGTCTGGTACTGCGCGTAGGTCTCACCCGACCCAGCGAAAGCGCCGCCGGTGTCGAACGCAGACGCGGGCACGTTCGCGATCCAGTCGGCCGGCACGTTCGCCAAGGCAGCGGTCGGAGTCTTCGTGAAGTCCCGGATGATCGTGTAGACCGCGCGGTCGGCGATGTAGCCACCGAGCGGCTTGATCACGGCCTTGCCGCCGTTGTCGGCGGCACTGAGCTTGATCCGGCTGTAGGACATCGCCGTGATCGCGTCGGGGTCGTTCTGGATCGCGGAGGGGTCGTGCTCCTTGATCGCCTTGCCGGACAGGTCGGTGTTGGACACGAACGCCGTCGACGCGGACTCGGTGCCGTACTGGTGGTAGGCAGACTTGCCGCTGTCAGACGTGCTCATGCCCTCCTCGGCCTCCAGCTGCTTGCCGAAGAACTGGTAGGTGCCCGACGAGCTGTCGTTGATGTAGTAGGCGTGGATGGGGGCGTTCTTACCGCCCAGCTGCGCCCAGTTGGTGTAGATGCCGGAGTAGATGCCCGCGAGCTCGTTCAACGTGATGTTCGCCGGGGCGTTCGAGGTGACCTTGTTGGAGACGACCGCGACGAGCTGGTCGACCGCGAACGGCAGGTTGTCCAGCGTGCTGCTGTTCTTGACACCTGAGGCGCGCGCGAACGCGACATCGGGGAGCGCGGTGGCCGTCGTCGCAGAGCCGGCGCCGCCGTCGAGCGCGTTGGCCCCCGACCCGGAGGAACCTGCGATGGTCACGTGGGCACCCGAGCGCGGGAACGTCTCCGGGAAGATGCCGCTTGCGTCGCAGGACGTGAGGGTCGAGGCACCCGCGACCGGTGCCTGGCAGGAGGCCAGCGAGACGAGCGCCCCGGCGCTGGTGCCCGCGGTGAGGCTCTGCGACTTGTTGTAGGCCTCGGAAAGGGCACCGTCGACGAACTGGATCGTGTCGGAACCGACACCGATGAGCGAGCCGGCCGCGATCGATGCGGTCGAGAGGACGCCCGAGTTGGCCAGGTCGAAGTACTTCTCCTGGCCGTTGGTCGGGTTCGGGATGGCCGCCTGGGCGGGGGCCAGCACGGCAACGCTCAGACCGGTGGCGGCCACTGCGGCCACCGCCAGCTTCGCGCTGATCTTGCGAACGGACATCAGTTGCTCCCTGATTTCTTGTTCTTCTTCATTCCTGATGCGAGTCACATCAAGTTCGGTAGGAGGGCGACCACCTGGTCGGTGGTCACCCAAGCCAGCGCGATCGCGATCGGCACGGCGCACAGCCACACCAAGGAACCGCGAAGGCGCCGTCGAGCCACGCTGACGCCCAGGACCAGCGCGATCAGCAGGGCGAGATAGAGCGAGAGGGCCGGCAGCACGCTGGTGTCCTTCGCCATCGCCTGGTCCGCCGGCAGGCTCGTGGCCACCTGCCCCACACCGGTCGCCTTGCCGGTGGTGGCATCGACGTAGACGGCGTCACGCGGGCGGATCCCGGAGAGGAAGCCGCTGCCCCCCGCGGTGACGAGGGTGAGGCGCCCCTGCGTGCCCGTCGGCGCGGGCGGGATCGGGTCGCCTGCACGACGGATCCCGATGACCCTGTAAGCCACCTTCGCCTCGGCGTTCTGGACCGTGATCGCGTCGCCGACCTTGAGGGTGTCGATGGCCTTGAACGGAGCGCCGTACGTGCTGGCACGACCGAGCACGACCGAGACGCCCTGCTGCCCGGGCAGCGGCGTCGAGGGCAGGTGCCCGGGCCCGTCCACGAGCTCGCGCGATGTGCTGCCCTGCACGACGACCTGCTCGAGGCCCAGTCTCGGGATGGAGATGACGGCCACCGGCGCGCCCCGCTCCACCGTCTTGCCGTTGTAGTCGACGGCGCCGGTCGGCGCCGTGGCCTGGGCCAGCTCGGAGCGGAACTGCGCGTACAGCAGGTGCTGGCTGCGCGCCTGCGAGAAGCCACCCAACACCAGCAGCTGCAGCAGCATCCAGACACAGACGATCGCCACCACGGTGAGGGCGGAGGAGAAGACTTCGAGGGTCTCCTCGGCCTCTCCGGGGCGGACCTGGCGACGCGGGCGGGCGGGCGAGGCCGCGCGACGGTCGGTCGCACGGCTTTTCGTGGTCGTGTCGCTCATCGGATCCCACGCATCAGGAGGATGACGCGCGTGGCCAGGGTGGCGATGATGGCGGCGAGCGCGAGCAGGAAGAGACCCGGCAGCATCCCGCCACCAAGACCCGAGGAGACGGCCGCGGTCTTGGCGAGTTGGACGTCCGACGTCGAGGGCGTCGAGGGCGTCGCACTCGGTGCAGCCGAGGGCGTGCTCTGGGCGGGGGGCGCGTCCACCGAGGCGGCAGCCCCGGGCTTGGAGCCGACCGGCGGAGCGATCGACGCGGTCGCGGTCGTCGAAGGCGTGGCCGAGCCGTCGGTCCGAGGCTCCTTCTGGGCCCGGATCGCGGCCCGGGCGGCCTGCTCGGCCGCGTACAGCTCCTTCGTCACGCCCGTCTTCGTGATCGGTAGATAGCCGTTCGGGAGCTGGCCGTTACCACGGCCTGCGACCTGACCCTCGGTAGAGGAGACCTGGAGGAACTGCGCCACCTTCTTGGCGATGCTCTTGGACAGTCCCCTCGTCTTCGCCGCCGTGTAGACGACCATCGTCCCGGGATAGGCGGTGCCACTCTTGCGAAGGGTCTTCTCGTCGAGAGAGAAGGGCTTGTATTTCTTGCCCGGCTCGGCGAGCTTCACCGCCGCGCTCATCGAGGTGTTGCTCGGCGCGACGTACGTGCCTGGCGCCGTCTCCAGCGACGCGAGCGTCAGCCCGTAGCGTGCCGCGTCGCCGAGGTCGACCAGCCCCAGCATGAATCGGCTGCCGATGCCTTGCGGTCCGACGCGACCGATCACATTCGTGGCGGGGTTGGTGCTGTTGTCCACGGTGCAGACGGTGTTGACGTTGGGCCAGTTGTAGAGCATGGCCTGGGAGACCAGCCGCATGGTGCTCAACGGTGAGTCGATGAGGGGCATGTACGGCGTCTTGTTCGCACTCAGGCACGAATCCGTCGTGGTCGGGATCCACGTGTCCTGCAGCGGCCAGGTCGAGACCGGCAGCGAGAGGCCCTTGTATGCCGGGTTCACCGTCATCCCCCACGGGTCGGCCTTGCCGTCGATGAACGCCATCGCATCCTTGTCCTCCGCGATGTACGACGTCACCTGCTGCATCACGTCCGAACCCGTCGAGACGGCCAACAGTGTCGAGGCCGCTTCGCTCCAGTGCCGGACGTCGAGGCCCGGATTGAGCTCCTGGAACTCCGGATCGAGGTTCAGCGAGTAGGGGTTCTTGTCCAGGCCCGGCCGCTGCCTGCCGACGCTTCCACCGGAGTAGGACTCCGTGAGCAGTTTGGCGAGGAGCCGCGCGTTGAGCTTGAGCGAGAGCTGCTGGCTACCTGTCGGCGTGTCGATGTCGAACGCGACTCCCCAGCCCGTGACGGCCGTCGGTGCGTAGGCGATGCCCGAGTCCTGATCTCGGCGCCCCGAGACCTCCGCCGCAGCGCCCGTGCCGCTGCGCATCAAGGCGAAGGCACCGTCGTCCGACATGACGTTGTCCTGCCAGTTGAACCGCTTCTTGTTCAAGCAGTAGGCCGGCGTCCACTGCAGCGCGGCCTGGCTCAGCAGCTCGGATCCGTAGAAGGCCACCGGCGCGCCCGAGGCGCTGTTGAGCGAGCACACGCTGGGCGGCGGTGCGATCGTGATCGGGAAGGTGAAGCGCTGGTCCCAGTTCGACGGCGACCACCACAGCTGAGAGCTGACGGCCGCCGCGCCGCTGGTCGAGCCGTCGTAGTACTGGCCGGCGTTGTAGTTCCCGGTGCTGTTGCAGTTGGCCTGCGTCGCAGCCGTGCAGCTCAGGCCCTCGATCGGGATCACCACGACCGAGCAGGCGACCGACTGAGAGCAACCGAGCGAGGCGTTCTGCGTGTCCGTCCGGACCTCGAAGTCGGCCGACCCGTTGCCGCGGGCATTGGTGAAGGCAGAGATCTCCTGCGGCGGGGTCGAGGAGGTCGAGCTCGTCCCCGTCGTCTCCTCCGGCGCCATGTCCTGGTTGGAGCAGTTGTAGTAGACCTTGCTCGCAGTGGCGAAAGGCGTGATGTGCGCGGCTGTGTCGTCGCCGTAGGAGCACTCGCTCGACGGGAGGGCCGAAGCCTGGGCGTCGGTCAGCCCCGAGATCCGCTTGTCGTCGGAGCCCGCGACGTTCTTCGCGTCATCGAGCCAGACCGCCGAGTCACCCGAAGGATCGGAGGACGCCGACTGGGTCCGCTCCTGCCAATTGTCGGTCCAGCACGTCTGCGGGGTGACCTGGGATGGGGTGCCCCGGCACTCCATGATCAGGACGGGGTACTCCTGCTGCATGCCGGCATACCCGAACGGGTTCACCGCACGTGCACCGGTCGGGTGCGCGCCCGACCAGGTGATGTGGATGCGCTCGTTCGCCTGGACATTGCTGTGCTTGTCCAGGTTGACGGTGACCTTGTTCTCGAGGGTCGTCTCGACGCCACCGTTGGGGTAGAACGAGCGGCTGAGTGTCTGCGTCGCCGTCAGGCCGTCGGCGCCGGTCGCCACAGGCGTGCCCGTCGCCGCCTGGGCGCGCTGTTGCATCGCGGTGAGGCCGATCAGCACCAGTCCCAGCACGACGGCCGCGGCAGCCAACCGGCGGACGATCGAGTCCTCGCTGATGCGACGCATGGTCGGGGTGTTGAACGACACGCTCATGCACCCGCCTTGAGACGACGACGCCAGGCGACGTAGATGCCGGGAACCATGATCAGCGCGGCCAACTCGATGACCGACACCGCGCCGAAGAGCTTGGAGTCTCCCGAGCGATTGGCGGGCAGAGTCACCGCGTTCGCGGTGGCCGTCGTACCGCTCGTGGTGGCGACGGCGCCGGTCGCGTCCGGTCCGGCCGCAATCTCTCCAGTCGCAGGGTCGACATTCGTCGCGTGCGGTGCACTGGCCGCCGCGCCTCCTCCCCCACCACTGGCGGACTGCGTCGTCGCTGCGATCGGAGCCTGCGAGCCGTTGCCGGTCGGGGTGCCGGGTGCGACGGTGGTGTCTCCGCACGGCGTCGCTGTCGCCTTCTGGCAGGCCAGCGGCTGCGGAGCAATCTGTGCCAGGTGGTTGGCGGACAGGTTGCCCTTGACGAAGGTCGGGTTATCGCAGGAGGTGAGGTTGTCCGACGGGTTCTTGACGTTGACGCCCTTGACCGCCCCGCCGTCGGCGCTGGGACCGAGCTTCTCCAGCTGGCTGAAGGCCGCCTTCACCAGGTTGAGCGGCAGCGGCGAGTACCCGAAGGGACCAGCCTTGGACTGCCCCGTGCACAGCGAGTAGGTGAGGAAGTCGGCCAGGGTCTGCCGCTTCGCCACCGTCATCCGGCTGTCGGTCGACGACGTCGGGATGATCATGTAGGAGTACGAGGACACCGGGTAGGAGCGCGGGTCCTTGAACGTGTAGACGTCGTCCAGGTTCTGTGTGAGGTAGGTGGAAGCGCTCTGGCCACTGGGGCTGCACACGCCGTTGGTGGTGCAGCCGTTGATCTTGGCCTTGGTCAGCGCGACCGCGACGTTGTACTGCGTCGGCTGCACGTAGTAGCCGGAGGCGTTCTCGACGTAGACGACCGGATAGTTCGCGTTGACCGGGTAGGAGTACTCGGTGTAGCCGATCGTTCCGTTGCCGGCTGCGGACTTCACGGTGTTCATCACGCCGTCGTCACCGTTGGCCGCGACCTGGCGACCGGATCGCGGGTAGAGGGAGGTCAGCGCGACATGGCCGCCGTTGTAGGGGCCCCAGATCGATGGATACTCCTTGGCCATCCACAGCGTGAACTGCGCGGTCGCACCTGAGCCATCCGAGCGCACCACCGGGGTGATCGGCAGCGACGGGAAGACCTTGCCGCCGTTCTCCTTGGTGATCTCGGGGTCGTTCCAGTTGGTGATCTTGTTGGTGAAGATCTTGGTGAGGGTCTCGCCTGACAGCCGCAGGTTCTTGACGAGCTTGCCGCCGACCTTGATCTGGTAGGTGAAGGCGGTGCCGCCGGCCACCACCGGAAGGTAGGCGTACGGCCGCGAGCTCGAGTCGGCCTGGCCCGTGGTCGGATCGACACCCTGATAGGGGATGTCGGAGTCGCCGAAGTCGGTCACACCGTTGGCGAAGTCCTTGCGGCCCTGCGAGGAGCCGTTGTTGGTGAAGGTCACCTGCATGCCGGCGGCGGCAACATCGGCGACCCACTGACCGACGATGCCGTAGGCCCAGGTCGAGCCAGAGCCTTCGATCGCGGCGTACGACGCGGAGGCAGGGCCGACCATGCGGAACATGACACCCAGGGAGATCAGGGCCACGAGGACGACCCTCACCACGAGAGGGGCGCGGCGGGAGAGCAGACGGCGGATCACGGGACTTCCTCGTCGGGAGCAGGCGGATAGTGCGAAACGGGGTGGGCGGTCGTGCGCTCCTGCGGCGGAGCGATCGGGCCGATCTCGGAGAGCGGATCGGCGGCGACGACGTCGTACCCGGCTGACTGCGTGAGGGTGTTGAGTCGAAGCACCCTCTTCAAAAGCCGCGACAGCGACGGCTTGTTGGACGACGGGCGAGCGACGAGGCGGGCCAGGATGAACAGGATGAGGACCAGCGCGAGCAGCACCGCGGCGGTGCCGAAGCCGCGCTGGATCTGGATATCGATGCCGCTGCGGGCGGAGGTGAAGATGAACAGCGGCAGCGACGTCATCATGCCGCCGGCCGGATTGAGGTGGAGGAAGGTCGCGTTGCCCGACGTGATCATCACGGGCGCCGTCTCGCCGATGCCGCGGGCGATGGCCAGGATCAGCGCGGTCGCCAGACCGGGACGGGCCGTGGGAAGCACGACGTTCCACACCGTCGACCAGCGGCTCGCGCCCAGCGCCAGCGACGCCTCACGCAGCGTGCCGGGTACGACGCGCAGCACCACATCGGAGGCACGCGCGATGATCGGCAGCATCATCACGGTGATCGCCAGCGCAGCCGCCAAGCCCGAGCGGGGGAACCCGAGGACGATGATCCAGACGGTGTAGATGAACAGACCGGCGAGGATGTCGGGCAGCGCGGTCATCGCCTCCACGACGGTGCGGACGATCTTCGCGAAGCGTCCGCCGATCTCGTTCATGAACACCGCCGTCCCGACGCCGAGCGGGAGCGCGATCAGCGAGGCGATGGTCAGCTCGATCAGCGAGCCGACGATCGCGTGCAGGATGCCGCCGCGGTTGAGCGGGTCATTGGCGCCGACACCCGTCATGTCGTGGGTGTAGAAGTTGATGTGCCGCAGGGCCGGCCAGCCCTTGGCGAGGACGTACACCACCACGGAGCCGACCGCCGCGACCACGACCACCATGGCGGTCGAGACGAGCCACTGGACGACACGGTCGGCCACGGCCACGGTCGAACCGATGACGGCCGTCCCGACGGCGAGCAGAGCAACGTTGGCCACAGCAGCCACGAACAGGAACCAGGCCAGACCGTGCACCGGCAGGATCCGCTCCACGATCACCCACGCCAGCGCCAGCGCAGCGACACGGGCGCCCCAGGTGACGAAGCGTTCCTCGACAGGGAGCCGGCCCAGGTTCGCCCGAGGAGTCGGCAGGACGTTCTGGTCACGACGCGGCAGCTCGGTGCCCCCGACGGCGGCTGCGGTGGGTGCGGTGGGTGCGATGGGCTCGACGAGCGCGGTCATGAGGTCTCCGCCCCGGATCGGCTGCGGTTGACGATGACCGCCGCGAGCGTGTTGACGAGGAGGGTGATGACGAAGAGCACGAAGCCGGCCGTCAGGAGCGCGGAGAGCTGGATGCCGGTGGCCTCACCGAACTGCGCGGCGATCAGCGCCGCGACCGTGTCCGTGCCGATCTCGAGGATCCGGCCCTTGATGATGAACTCAGGGCTAATGATCATCAGCACAGCCATCGTCTCGCCCAGCGCGCGACCGAGGGCGAGCATGGTGCCGCCGATGATGCCGCCCTTGCCGAAGGGCAGTACGACGGTGCGGATCATGCCCCACTTGGTCGCTCCGAGGGCGAGTGCGCCCTCCTTCTCCCCCATCGGCGTCTGGCTGAATACCTGGCGGATCACCGAGCAGGCCATCGGCATCGCCATCATCGACACGACCACGCCCGCGATGAACGCGCTGGCGGTGTAGCGGCTCATGTCGGGGACCGCAGCGTTCGGGTCGGCGCCGACGTGGAAGAACGGAAGCCAGCCGAAGTTGCGCTGCAAGAAGACCGCGAAATCCGAGGCGTGCGGCTCCACCAGGAAGAAGCCCCAGAGTCCGTAGACGATCGAGGGGATGGCTGCCATCAGGTCGACGACGGCCACCAGCGTGGACTGCAGCCGCGGCGGCGCGTACTCGGTGATGTAGAGCGCAGCGGCGACGGCCAGCGGGAACGCGATCACCATGGCGATCAACGCCACTTGGACGGTGCCGACGAGGACGGCGGCGATGCCGAGCGTGTCGGTGTCCGGGTTCCAGGCTCGGGTCGTGAAGAAGCCGAGGCCGTAGTGACGCAGCGTCGGCCACGACTGGTACGCGAGGAACAGGCCGATGCCACCGGTGATCACCAGCACCGAAGCGCCGATGGCGCGGAAGGTGTTGGCGAAGACGGCATCGCCGCCCGTGGGCTTCCGGGAGATCCGGCGTGGCGTCGCGGGTGGTCGTGCGTTGGACGCGGGGTCCTGCAACGGGAGGATCGTCAAGCTCTGGCCTTACGTGGTCGCCCGAGAACGGCGGGTCAATGCGCCGCAACTATCGGGAAGCCACTCGTCCAGCAGGCCCCTGGTTGATGAATCAACGATGAACAGCAGACCGAGCGTGAACCAACAAAGCCAGGGGGTGTGACCCATCGCTCAATGAGCTTGACCGGGTCGGGCCATTCCGCCTGGGACCCCGCGTCTGGGACCCCGGCGGAAGAGCGGTGAAACTCAGCCTTCGGAGGCCGCGAGCTCCTGCTTCCAGGCCCGGAAGCCCTCCTCGGTCCGGCCCCGGCGCCAGTAGCCCGAGATGCTCACGTCGGCTCGCGGCAGGGCGCGCTCCTTGACCAGGTAGGGCCGGATGCCGTGCATCACGGCCTCGGCCTCACCGTGCACGAACGCGTACACGCGGCCCGGCAGCCACGGCAGGGCGCGTACGGCGTCGACCAGTCCGTCCCGCTCCGTCGAGGTCACCCAGCTGATCTGCACACCGGCCGGGGCATCGAGCTCCTGCCGGTGCTCCTCGGCGGGGATGTGGACCACGGCGTACCCCTGGGCCTCGGCGGGCATTGCCGCCAGCGCCGCTCGCACCGCCGGGAGGCCCGCCTCGTCGGCCGCGAGCAGGTGCCAGTCGGCGGTGGGGTCGGGACTGTAGCCGCCACCGGGACCGCGGACGGCGATCCGCTCCCCCGGCTCGGCCGCGGCGGCCCAAGGACCGGCGACGCCCTCGGTGCCGTGCACCACGAAGTCGATCACGAGCGTGCCGTCCTCGACGTTCGGCTCGAGCGCGGTGTAGGTGCGCACGACGTCGCTGCCGTCGGGCTGCGGGAACGTCATCTTCACGTAGCGGTCGGTGTACTCGCTGTGGCCGAAGCCCGCCGCGAACACGTCCTTGTCGGCGGCCTCGAAGCGGACCCGGACCATGCCAGGGGTCAGCTGCTCGCGGCTCGTGACAACGAGCACGGTCTGGGGCCGGTCGGGGCGCCCGCCACGGTCGCCGCGTCCACCGCGGTCGGGACGTCCGCCGCGCTCGGGACGGTTGGGGTCGCGCTCGGCCGTGCTCTCGCTCATGCGTCGGTTCCGTTCTTCTCGATGAAAGCCAGGATCCGGTCGGCCAGCTCGGGGCGGCACACGATCACGTCCGGCAGGTAGACGTCGTCCTGGTTGTACCGCAGCGGGGAGCCGTCCACGCGACTGGTGAACAGGCCGGCAGCACGGGCGACGGCGACGGGAGCGGCCGAGTCCCACTCGTACTGCCCACCGGCATGCACGTAGGCGTCGGTGAGGTCGCGCACCACCGAGATCATCTTCACCCCGGCCGAGCCCATCGGCACCAGCTCGGCGTCCAGCTCGGCGGCCAGGGCCTCGACGAACGCCGGCGGCCTGCTGCGGCTGACGGCGATCCGGATCCGGTCGCTGGTCCGCGGCGGCACCTGGGGCGCGGCACCGGTGTGGAACGTGCTCTGCACCTCCGAGCCGGCCAGCGCAGGCTGCGCGACGGCGCCGGCGATGAGGTCGCCCTGGCTCCACAGCGCGACGTGCACCGCCCAGTCCTCACGAGGGGGCTCGGAGAACTCCCGGGTGCCGTCGACCGGGTCGATGATCCACACCCGCTCCGCGTCCAGCCGGACCTTGTCGTCCTTGCCCTCCTCGGAGAGCACGGCGTCATCGGGCCGATAGGCACCGAGCAGGTCCATCAGCAGCTCGTGCGCCGCCTTGTCACCGGCGTCCTTGAGCTCCTTGCCCGCCAGCCCCTCGGTGCGCACCTCGAGCAGTCGCCTCCCGGCGGCGTCGGCCAGCCAAGCGGCGAGAAGGTGGTCGTCGGCCAGGATCTCGGCCGTCGGCGGGGCGGTGAATGAGCTCATGGCAATCAACCCTAGTGGCGCCCCGGGAGCCGCTCGCGCGGCCGTCCGTCGCCCGGATCACCCGTCCCGGATCGCGCGCGGGCACGATCTGGTACGCCGGGCCTGTGGCGTGGGCCGGGGCGCGGCGTGACGGGCAGGTGGTGCCGGAAGGGGCGCTGCCGCAGCCGGAGCGGAGGCGACGAAGGAGCCGGAGCGGAGCGAGGCCTGCCCCGACGGTGGCAGCTGTCCGTCACACTGCGCCCACCCCACAGCGCCCCCTACGGCGCGCCAGCGACGAAGGAGCCACCGCGCGACCGTAGGCCTGCCTCGCGGCGGGCCCCGGCCCCGACCCACGCCCCAGCCGAACCCCGGGCCGCGCCCCAGCCGAACCCCAGCACCCGACCCGGATCGCACGCGTGCACGATCTGGTACGCCCGCGAGGGAGTTCACACCGGTCAGACCCCGCAGGTGCGGGATCTGACACAGCCTGTGGATAGCCAGCCGCGCCATCCCGTGATCTCGGGCACGCTGCTGCCATGACCGCGATGGAGCACGGCGAGGCGTTCGACGCCGGTGCGCCCTTCACGCGCGCGGCGGCGCTGGCCACCGGCATTCCGCGGCGTGCGCTCTACGGCGCGCGCTATCGCCGACTCCACACCGGGATCTTCATCGGCGCCGATGTCGAGCCGACGCCGCTCGTACGGGCACAGGCAGCACTTCTCGCCTTCGGCGCCGACGCCCACGCCTCACATGCGACCGCAGCCCGGGTGTGGGCGCTGCCGATCCCGGTGCTGCCGGACGAGCACGTCACGGTGACCGACCGAAGGCAGCGCCGCTCGCGCGCAGGGATCCGCTGCCACTGGACCCGTCGCCGCGAGATGGTGACGATCGCCGGGGTCACGGTCTCGTCGCTGCCGCAGACCTTCGTCGAGCTGGCGACCCTCCTTCACCTCGTCGACCTGGTCGTCGTCGGCGACCACCTGGCGCGGCGTTGCGACATCGCTCCGACTGCCCTCGTCGAGTTCTGCGAGCAGAGTCGCCACGCAGGCGCGGGTCGGGCACTCGAGGCGGCTCGGCTCGTGCGCGAGCGGGTCGACTCCCCGATGGAGACGCGCAGCCGGATGCTGGTGGTGCTCGGCGGTCTCCCCGAGCCCGAGGTCAATCCCACGATCGTCGCCGACGACGGCTTCACCGTGCGGAAGTACGACCTCTGCTACCGCAAGTCGCGCACGCTGATCGAGTACGACGGCCGGCAGCACGTCGAGCGGGTCCAGCAGTGGGAGGAGGATGTGGAGCGCCGTGCCGGCATCGAGGATGACGCGTGGCGCAGCATCATCCTCGTCGCGAAGCACATCTACAGCACACCGGGCGACACCCTCGAGCGGATCCACCGCATCCTGCTCCAGCGCGGCGAGCCAGGCGTCCCCGCCAGGCTCTCCGACCGATGGCGCCGGTACTTCCCTGAGCGCCCGTGACAGATCGCGCACCTGCGCGATCTGGCCGCCCGGGAATCGCGAGAACCCGTGCCACATCCCGCAGGTGCACGATCTGGCACGCCGGGCCCGCGGCGTGGGCCGGGGGCCAGGCACCGAAGCGGCGTGGGCCGGGAGCCGGGCACCGAAGCGGCGTGGGCCGGGGGCCAGGCACCGAAGCGGCGTGGGCCGGGAGCCGGGGCGCGCCGAAGAGGCGCTGCCGGAGGACGCGCCGGCGACGAAGGAGCCGCCGCGCGGCCGTAGGCCTGCCTCGAGGCGCAGCCCCGGCACCCGACCCGCGCCCCCAGCAGCCCCGGCACCCGACCCGCGCCCCCAGCAGCGCCACCTAGCAGATCAGCCCGCGTGCGGCTCCCGCCGTACCAACACGGCGATCTTGTCGATCCGGTGCTGCGGGTTGCCGAGGCGGTCGGTCCAGAAGTTGCCCGCCGCGTGGTCCTCCGGCGTCGCACAGGTCGACAGCGTCAGCCATGCCCGGCGCGCGACCGAACCGGGCTTGCCCGGGACCGCCGCCCGCTGCAGCCTCAGCGACCGGGCCGAGCGGAAGTCGACCCAGCGGGTGCTGACGACCCGGTAGACGTAGCGCCAGCCGCCCGCGTCGACGTACAGGTGCGCGCCCTTCGGCAACGACGGCGTCCGCCGGAAAACCCCGCCGTGGGCGGTGCGGTGGGCGGTGATCTCGTAGTTGCCGACTCCGCCCGGCCCGACGGCTCCGCCGCTGCCGAACGGGCTGGCGGCGATGCCGCGGTCCTGGATCCGCGTGCCCGGGGCGTCGTCGGTCTTGCCCCGGTAGGCGACCACACGCAGGTGGTGGATGCCGATCCGCGGGATGGTCAGCCGCGCGTCGCCGGGCGTGCCGTCGCTGGCGATCGCTGCGGTCTTCGCCACCGACGGCCACCACGCCGGATGCCCTGCCTGGCGGGGCGCCTGAAGGGTCGGTTGTAGGCCACCGAGGGCAAAAGCGTCGGAGGGCGGGACGAGCGCCATGACGACGCTCCCGACGACAAGGAAAGGAGTCAGCAGAAGCAGAAGACGGCGCATGCTTCCAGGGTCCCCAAATGAGGGGAAAGCACGCAACCGTGTCGGCAAGGGACGCCCCCTCGGAGCGAGGTTTCCAGCATTACACCGCATCTGCTGGGAGGTCCTCATGAAGGTCGCCGTCTTCGGACTCGGCTACGTCGGCAGCGTCACGGCCGCCGGATTGGCCGCCGTGGGCCACGAAGTTGTCGGCGTCGATCCTGACCCGATCAAGGTCACGCACGTCGCCACCGGTCGCAGCCCGGTCTCCGAGCCGGGTCTGGACGACATGGTCCGCGCCGGCGTCGAGTCCGGTCTGCTCTCGGCGACGTCGTCCGTCGAGCTCGCCCTGGAGCGCGCGGACGTCTCCCTGATCTGCGTGGGTACGCCGAGCACAGGCCACGGCGAGACCCAGCTGGCTTTCATCGACCGTGCCCTGGACCAGCTCCGGGCCGCGATGGACGTCGCCACCCCTCCTGACAGCGGCCACCACAGCGTGGTGATCCGCAGCACCGTGCCGCCAGGTACCGGCGCCACCCACGTGGACCCGGTCTTCGCCGACCTGCCCGCGGGCTGGTCGGTCGGCAGCGCGATGTGCCCCGAGTTCCTGCGCGAGGGCACGGCCGTCGCCGACTTCTACACCCCGCCGTTCCTGGTCACCGGGACGAAGGAGGAGGCCACCCGGCAGTCGCTGGTGCAGCTGTTCGGCTTCCTGCGTCGCACCATCGGCGCCGAGGGCTTCCACCACGTCAGCGTGGAGACGGCCGAGGCGCTCAAGTACGCCTGCAACGCCTTCCACGCCACCAAGGTCTCCTTCGCCAACGAGCTGGCCCGGATCTTCCGCGGCTACGGCGTCGATGCCCGCGAGGTGATGGAGGTCTTCGTCGCGGACGAGAAGCTGAACATCGCGCCGACGTACCTGCGTCCGGGCTTCGCCTACGGCGGCAGCTGCCTGCCGAAGGACCTGCGGGCCCTGCAGCACATGGCCCGTCAGATCGGGGTCGACGCGCCGCTGCTGGCGGGGACCGCGCAGACCAACGAGCTGGTCGTGCGCGACGTCATCGAGCGCGTCATCAACACCGGCGCCCGGCGGGTGGCCCTGCTCGGACTCAGCTTCAAGGCCGACACCGACGACCTGCGGGAGAGCCCCAGCGTCGACCTGGCCGAGCGGCTGATCGGCAAGGGCTTCGCGGTCAAGATCTTCGATCCGGTGCTCAACACCCAGCGCCTCACGGGCGCGAACCTCACCTACGTCCAGGAGCGTCTGCCCCATCTCAACTGCCTGCTCGCGCGCGACGCGGTCGGTGCGCTCACCGGCGCGGAGGTCGCCTTGGTGGGAGATGCCGGGCCGAGCGCGGGGCAGGCGCTCCTGGCAACCAGGCCTCCGGTGATCCTCGACCTGCAGGGCAACCTCGGTCCCGAGATCGAGGCCCTCCCCGGCTACCAGGGGGTGGGATGGTGAGCACGCACCCACCGAGTCAGCGGGTCCTGATCATCGTGCAGAACCTGCCGGTCCCCTTCGACCGTCGGGTGTGGCTGGAGGCCACCACGCTGCGTGACGCCGGGTACGACGTCACCGTGGTCTGCCCGCAGGGTCACGGCACCGGCCGGTTCCAGCAGGTCGAGGGCATCACCATCAGGGCCTACCGGCCCTACGCCCCCGGCGGCGGCGCGATCGGCTACCTGATCGAGTACGTCTGGTCGTTCCTGGCAACGGCCTGGCTGGTCTCGGCGGCACGTCGTCAGGGTCGGTTCGCGGTGCTGCAGGCCTGCAACCCGCCGGACATCTTCTGGCCGATCGCCCGCTGGTACCGCTGGCGCGATCACACCCGCTTCGTCTTCGACCACCACGACCTGTGCCCCGAGCTCTACGAGTCCCGCTTCCCCGGTGGCCCCACGCTGCCGCTGCGCGGTCTCAAGGCGCTGGAGCGGGCCACCTTCCGCACCGCCGACCGGGTGGTCTCCACCAACGAGTCCTACGCCGCCGTCGCCCACGAGCGCGGCGACGTGGAGACCGAGCGGATCACCGTGGTGCGCACCGGCCCCGACCCCGCCCGTCTGCGTGCCGGGCAGCCGAAGCCTTCGCTGAAGCGCGGCCACACCTACCTGGCGGCGTACATCGGCGTGATGGGTCCCCAGGACGGCGTCGACATCCTGCTGGCCATCGCCGACCACGTGGTCAACGAGCTGGGCCGCGACGACATCGCCTTCACCGTGATGGGTGCCGGCGACTGCTGGGCCGACCTGGTCGCTGACCGCGACCGACGCGGGCTGGCCGAGCACGTCGAGATGCCCGGCAGGGTCAGCGACGAGGAGCTGATGGCGGTGCTCTCCACCGCCGACGTCGGCCTGTCCCCCGACCCGCTCAACCCCCTCAACGACGTCTCGACGATGAACAAGACGATGGAGTACATGGCCTTCGGGCTGCCGGTGATCGCCTTCGACCTGGTCGAGACCCGCGTCTCCGCGGGTGAGGCCGCCAGCTACGCCGACCCGCGCTCCGAGGACCCCGTCGCCGCGTACGCCGAGGCGCTCCTGGCACTCCTCGACGACCCGGCCCGGAGTGCCCAGATGGGCCGCATCGGCCGCGAACGGGTCGAGCAGCGGCTGGCCTGGTCGCACCAGTCTCCGGCGTACCTCGCCGTCTATGACGAGCTGACCGGCCGGGTCGGGGTGCCGCGCCCCCGCACGGCGGAGCCCACGCGGGACGCCCGCGACCTCGACGCCTCGGCGGGGCCGTCGCGAGAGGCCGTCTGATGTGCGGGATCGCCGGAGCGTTCGGGCAGCACGACGGCAAGGAGCTGGTCGCTGCGATGACCGAGCGGCTGGCCCACCGCGGCCCAGACGCCGGTGCGCTGGTCGAGCACGTGACGCCGTCGAGCTCGGTGGTGCTGGGACACCGCCGGCTGGCGATCATCGACCCGACCGCCGCCGCCGACCAGCCGTTCAGCCGCGCCGGCCTCACGCTGATCTACAACGGCGAGCTCTACAACTTCCACCAGCTGCGTGCGGAGCTGGAGAGCCACGGCGCCGTCTTCACCACCTCCTCCGACACCGAGGTCGTGCTCGAGGCGTGGCGCCTGTGGGGTCCGGCGGCGCTGAACTGCTTCCGCGGGATGTTCGCGCTGGCCATCCACGACCAGGCCACCGGGACGCTGACGCTGGCCCGCGACCCGCTCGGCATCAAGCCGCTCTACGTCATGCCGCGCGGCGAGGGCCTGCTCTTCACCTCCGAGCTCAAGGCGCTGCTCGGTGTCGTCGGCAACGAGCTGCGCGTGAACGAGGCCGGCATGGTCGCCGCGGCGCTGTTCCGCTGGCTGCCCGCGCAGGACAGCGCGATCGCGGGCGTCCGCCAGGTCCGGCCGGGAAGCTGGGAGACCCACCACCCCGACGGGCGGCTGGAGAGCGGCATCTTCTGGGACCCGGTCGCGGTCGCGGACGCGGCCCGGCACGCCGTCCGGCCCGACCTGCGGTCGGTCCTGGAGGACGCGGTCCGCAGCCACCTGATCTCCGACGTACCGGTGGCGACCCTGCTCTCCGGCGGCCTCGACTCCTCCATCGTGACCGCGCTCGCGCACCGCGACGACCCGGACATGGAGGCCTGGACGATCGCCTTCCGCGAGCAGGACAAGCGGATGGAGGCGATGCCGGACGACGCGCGCTACGCCCGCCGGCTGGCCGCCCGCCTCGGCATCACGCTGCACGAGATCGAGCTGAGCCCCGACGTCGCGGACCTGCTGCCGCGGATGGTCGCCACCCTGGACGAGCCGATCGGCGACCCGGCGGCGATCAACACCTTCCTGATGTGCGAGGCCGCGCGCGACGCCGGCATCAAGGTGCTGCTGTCCGGCACCGGTGCCGACGAGCTGTTCGGCGGCTACCGCAAGCACCTGGCCTGTCTGCTGGCGGCCCGCTACCAGCGCGTCCCCGGCCCGGCGCGGAACGCCGCCCGCGGCATCGTCGGCGCGCTGCCGGTCGCGGTCGGCGGGCACGGCCTGCGCACGGTGCGCTGGGCACGCCGGTTCCTCGACTTCGCCGACCTGGGCGAGGAGGCGGCCTTCCGCCGCTCCTACAGCCTCTACGACGTCGACGAGCTGGAGGGACTGCTCTCCCCGGAGCTATCCGGCCACGTCGAGTCCGCCGTCGGCGCGCACCTGGCGACGTACGCCGACGCGTCCGACGACCTCGACCAGGTCAACCGGATGTGCCTCGCCGACTCCCGGATGTTCCTGCCCGGGCTCAACCTGACCTACACCGACCGGGCCTCGATGGCCGCCTCGGTGGAGGTGCGGGTGCCGTTCGCGGACTCGGTGGTCTTCGCCGCCGCGTTCGGCCTGTCCGGGGCGGAGAAGATCCGCGGTCGCGAGCAGAAGGCGGCGCTCAAGGACGCCGCCCGGGCCTGGCTGCCCGACGAGATCATCGACCGCCCCAAGTCGTCCTTCGGGGCACCGATCCGGTCCTGGCTGGTCGAGGACCTGCGCGAGCTGGTCGACGACACCCTGCTGCGCGGCGAGCTGGTCGCGGGCGGGTTCCTGCGCCGCGAGCCGCTGCAGCGGATGGTGGCCGATCAACGCGCCGGTCGTCGTGACCTGGCGCTCCAGGTGTGGCAGCTGCTGACGCTCGAGCTGTGGCTGCGTGAGGTCCGATCCCAGGGGGTGGCGGCATGAAGCAGGTCGCACAGAACTACAAGTCCGGAGACCTGGCCGTCCTCGAGGTGCCGGAGCCGTCCTGCCGCCCCGGCGGCATCCTGGTCCGCTCGCTCTACTCGCTGATCTCCACCGGCACCGAGCTGATGAAGGTCGGCGAGGCCCGGCTCTCGCTGATCGGCAAGGCGAAGGCGCGTCCCGACCAGGTCCGCAAGGTGCTGTCCTCGGCGGCCCAGCAGGGCCCGGCCGCGGCGTACCGCAAGGCGATGGGGCAGCTCGACCGCTGGACCCCGCTCGGCTACTCGCTGGCCGGCGTGGTGATCGCCGTCGGCGAGGGCGCCGAGGAGTTCGCTGTCGGTGACATGGTGGCCTGCGCGGGCAACGAGTTCGCGCTGCACGCCGAGGTCAACTGGGTGCCGGTCAACCTGGCCGTCGCGGTGCCCGACGGGGTGGCCCCCGAGCACGCGGCCTTCGCCACCGTGGGCGCGATCGCGATGCAGGGCGTGCGCCGCGGCGAGATGGCCCTGGGCGAGACGGCATGCGTGATCGGGCTCGGCCTGGTCGGGCAGCTGATGGTGCGGCTGCTGGTGGCCTCCGGCGTACGCGTCCTGGGGGTGGACCCGGTGCCGGAGCGGTGCCGGCTGGCCGAGAAGGCCGGGGCTCGAGCCACCGCCGGTCCCGACGAGGCCGCGGGCATCGCCGGCCCGCACGGCGCCGACGTCATCTTCCTGGCCGCGGGTGGGCACAGCAACGACCCGCTGCGGCTGGCCGTGGACCTCGCCCGTGACCGCGGCCGGCTCGTCGATGTCGGCAAGACCCGCCTCGACCTGCCCTGGAACGAGTGCTACGAGAAGGAGCTGGAGGTGCGGTTCTCCCGCTCCTACGGCCCCGGCCGCTACGACGACCGCTACGAGCTGGACGGGATCGACTACCCGGCCGGCTACGTGCGCTGGACCGAGCGGCGCAACATCGACTGCTTCCTCGACCTGATCGCGGCCGAGTCGCTCGACCTCACCCCGCTGGTGGACGGCGTCCACCCGGTCACCGACGCGTCGAGTGTCTACGAGGCCCTGCGGACCGGCGAGCTGACCGGCATCGGTCACCTGTTCTCCTACCCGCAGGCCGGCCCGGTCCCGACAGCCACCGACGCCACCGAGCCAGGCACCGACGCAGCCGCCGAGGCGGCTGCTCCCCCGGCTCCGGCCGGCCCACCCGTACGGCGTTCCCCACACGTCCGCCGACCGGGCGGGCCGGTCCGGCTCGGCGTCATCGGTGCCGGTGCCTACGCGACCTCGATGCTGCTGCCGCACCTGGCCGCCGACCCCACCGTCGACCTCGGCACGGTGGCGACCACCCGGTCGCTGACAGCGGCGAGTGCGCGGGAGCGGTTCGGCTTCGACCGGGCGGTGACCGAGGCCGAGGAGGTGCTCGGTGACGACACCCTGGACGCGGTGCTGATCGCCACCCGCCACCACTCGCACGCCCGCCTGGTCTGCAGCGCGCTGGAGACCGGCAAGGCGGTCTTCGTGGAGAAGCCGCTGGCACTCGACGAGCACCAGCTCGAGGAGATCGCCGCGACCATCGCCCGCACCGGCAACGACCGGCTGATGGTCGGCTTCAACCGCCGGTTCGCGCCGCTGATGGTCGACCTGCGCGAGCGCTTCGGCGACCGCGGCCCGCTCTCGCTGCGCTACCTGGTCAACGCCGGTCCGCTGGGCGCGGGCAGCTGGTACCAGGACACCGGCCGCGAGGGCAGTCGCTTCGTCGGCGAGGGCGGCCACTTCCTCGACGTACTGGCGCTGTGGACCGGCGCGCCGCCCACCCGGGTGCACGCCGTCGGTCACGACCAGGACGTGCAGGCGACGATCACCTACGCCGACGGCTCGCTCGCCTCGCTGACCTACGCCACCGGGGGGACCGCTCGGGCTCCCAAGGAGTTGCTCGACGTGTCCGGCGCGGGCCGCAACGCCCGGCTCGACAACTTCTCCGGCACCACCCTGTGGACTCCGCGTGGGAAGACCGCGCGCCACTCCCGGCTGGGGCAGGACAAGGGCCAGCGGGCCGAGCTGGCGGCCTTCACCGCGGCGGTCCGCGACGACGCGCCGATGCCGATCCCGCTGGACTCGCTGCTCGCCACCACCCGGGCCACGATCGCCGTCGCGACCAGCCTGGCGACCCGTGAGCAGGTCGTCCTGTGAGCACCGTCGGCTGGAAGGTCCGCCGGCTGCGGCAGATGTCCGGCGAGGAGATCGCCGCCCGCATCGGCGACCGGGTGCTGCAGACGGCCTGGGGCCGGGTCGGCGCATCACCCATCGGTACGCCGCGGCGCACGCTCGCCGACCGGCCCGGGCCGACGCCGCTGCCCGAGGGGGCCCGCGACCTGGTCGACCCGATGGCGGCCGCGGCGCTGGTCGCCGCCGCCGACCGGATCCTGTCCGGCCGCTGGGTCATCCTCGGCGTCGAGCGGACCGACGTCTGCGACCCGGACTGGTTCCTCGACCCGATCAGCGGTGTACGTGCGCCCGACCGTCGCCGGGCACCCCGGATCGACCACCGCGACGAGCGCACCACCGGCAACGTCAAGCAGGTCTGGGAGCTCTCCCGGCACCACCACCTGACCGTGCTGGCCGCGGCGTACTGGCTCACCGGCGAGGAGATCTACGCCGCCTGCGCCGCCGCCGGGCTGCGCTCGTGGTGGGCGGCCAATGAGCCGATGCGCGGCGTGCACTGGACCAGCGGCATCGAGCTGGGCATCCGGCTGATCAGCTGGACCTGGGTCAGGCGGCTGCTCGAGGACTGGCCCGGTGTCGAGGACCTGTACGCCGAGGGCGTCGGTCAGCTGTGGTGGCACCAGCGCTACCTGGCGGCCTTCCCCAGCCGCGGCACCTCGGCCAACAACCACGCGATCGCCGAGGCGGCCGGGCTGCTGGTGGCCTCCTGCGCGTTCCCGTGGTTCCAGGAGAGTGCCGGCTGGCGTCGGCAGGCCGCCGACATGCTGCGCCGCACCCTGACCGAGAACACCTTCGACAGCGGACTCAACCGCGAGCAGGCCTCCGACTACCACCGCTTCGTCACCGAGCTGGGCCTGGTGGCGGCCGTCGAGGCCGACGCCTCGGGCGTACCGCTCCCGGACGAGACCTGGCGACTGCTGGCCAGCTCGGTCGACGCGGCCGCCGCGGTCGCGGACGTGACCGGCCGCCCGCCGCGTCAGGGCGACGGCGACGAGGGCCGCGGGCTGGTGCTCGACGACCCGGAGCTGGGCAACGCGTGGTCGCAGATGCTCGCGGCCGGCGCGGCGCTCACCGGTGCGACCGGCTGGTGGAACCCGCCGATCCCGAGCGTGGGGGCGGCCCTGCTCAGCGCGATGGCGCCGGGGCGCCGGACCGCCGAGGACCGCTCGGACGCACGCCCGCAGACCTTCTCCGACGCCGGCATGACGGTGCTGCGCACCGCCGGCGCCGACCGAGCCGCACGGCTCACCGACCCGGATGCGCCCGAGGAGATCTGGTGCCGCTGCGACGCCGGCCCGCACGGCCTGCCCGGCATCGCCGCGCACGCCCACGCCGACGCGCTGTCGGTGGAGGTGCGCCAGGACGGCGTCGACGTCCTGGCCGACCCGGGCACCTACTGCTACCACGGCTCCGCCCCGTGGCGGCGCTACTTCCGCTCCACGCTGGCGCACAACACCATCGAGCTCGGCGGCGTGGACCAGTCCGTCTCCGGCGGCCCCTTCCTGTGGACGCAGAGCGCGACGGCCGAGGTCGACGCGGTCGGCATAGGCGACGACGCGCAGACCTGGGTGGGGCACCACAGCGGCTACGAGCGGTTCGGCGTACGGCACGACCGGGTGGTCTCCCTCGACGTGCCCGCGCGCAGGCTCGCCATCGTCGACGTGCTCACCGCCAGTGACCGCTGCCGGCTCCCGATCCGGATGGCCTTCCACCTCGGCCCGGCCGTCACGGCGCAGCTGGACGGCACCTTCGCCCGGCTGCGCTGGGCCGGCCGCGACGGGCAGCTGCGGACGGCGACGTTCGCGCTGCCGACCGGGCTGGCATGGACCAGCCACACCGGCGAGACCGACCCGATCCTCGGCTGGTACTCCCCTCGCTTCGGCGAGCGGGTGCCCGCGACGACCCTGCTCGGCGAGGGCACGCTCGCGCCGGTCCCGGGCGGCAACGTGGAGCTCTGCTCCAGCCTCAACTTCCACAGCGTCCGCTCCGTCGCGGACCTGTCCATCGCACGGCTACACGTCGTTCCACGTCCGATCCCGTCGGACAACTGAAGAGCAGGGAGAGCCAGACATGGGGGAACAGGCACTCGACATCCGCAGCGGACTCGCCGTGCTGCGCCGGCACCGCGCGGTGCTGGTGGGCGCCACGGTGCTCGGGCTGGCGGTCGGAGTCACGTACACGGCGGTCAGACCACCGCTCTACGCCAGTTCCAGCATGGTGCTGCTCCCGGAGCAGGCCTCGGCCGACCAGACGCCGCGAGACCCCGGCACCGAGCAGCGGGTCGCCGGCAGCGCCGCCGTCCTCGGGCCGGCCGGCGAGAAGCTGAAGCCGCGGCTGTCGGCGGGCCAGATGGCCGCCCACATCTCCGCGAGCGCGCCCAGCTCGACGGTGGTCGCGTTCAACGCCACCGCGGACTCGCCCGAGTTCGCCCGGAAGCTGGCGCAGGCCGCAGCGGCCTCGGAGGTCGAGTACGTCAAGCAGGCCTCCAGCGCCGGCCTCTCGGCCCAGCAGCGCGACTTCACGCAGCGGCTGTCCGAGCTCAACGGCAGCCTGGGCTCACTCGCCGCCCAGATCACCAGCACCACCAAGCGGCGCAACAGCGAGGGCGCGACCACCGCGGCCGGCCGCGCCGACTCGACCGCGCTCGCGCAACTGACCGCGCAGCAGGCCGACATGGTGCTGCAGCGCGACCAGGTCAAGCAGCAGGCCCAGACGGCCGCGGCCGGCATCGCGCCCTCGACCGCGAGCATCATCGAACCCGCCGCCACGGGAGGCCGGGCGGCCCTGCTGCACCGCTCCGTGCAGTACGGCGCGATCGGCGCCGGACTCGCGCTCCTGATCGCGGCCCTGGGCCTGACGCTCTTCGCCCGCCGCGACCGCCGGCTGCGCTACCGCGACCAGATCGCCGACGCCCTCGGCAGCACCGTGGTCGCCTCGGTCGGGGCCCGGCCGCCGCGGACCGTCGCCCGCTGGACCGACCTGCTCGCCGACTACGACCCCGGCACGGCCGACGCCTGGGCACTGCGCCAGGTGCTGCACCAGGCCGACCGCCGACTGACCCTGGTCAGCCTGAGCGGCGACCAGGACGCCTTGGCGATCGGCCCGCAGCTCGCGTCGTACGCCGCCTCCAACGGCGTGCTGGTGCGGCTGGTGCTCGGCCAGCGGCACGACAGCGCGGCCGCTCTGTGGGCCAGCGTCCACCAGGGCGAGGAGGAGGAGCTGCGGCCCGGCCTGGTGGTCAGCACCACGCCGGCCGAGGACCCCCGCACCACCCTGACGATCACTGTGGTCGTGCTGGACCGCCGCAATCCCGAGCTCGAGTCGGTGCCGTTGCGCGGGCGCACCCTGGTCGCGGTCTCGGCCGGGACCGTCACCGCCGAGGAACTGGCCCGCGCGGCCGTCACACTCGACGACGCGGGTCTGCGCATCGACGGCATGGTGGTCGCCAATCCCGACGATCTCGATCACACCACCGGGCGGCTGCCGCAGCGACAGCGTCCTGCGAACCTCTCCCTGCCGAGCCGCCTGACGGGAGCGATCCGATGACCGCCGAGCGCTGGCGGATCAGCGAGCCGCAGACCGAGGAGGTCGCCGGCGTGCCGCCGACGATGGTCGCCAGCATCAGCTACCTGTGGGCCGCGATGCGCCGCCGCTGGAAGACCTGGGTGACGCTCGGCGTCGTCGGGTTCGTCCTGGGTGCCGGGCACGCGATCGCGGTGCCGCCGGAGGTGACGGCGACCACCACGCTCTACCTGTCGCACCCCGCCGGCACCGACCCGGCCTCGGCGATGCAGACCGACCTCAGCATCCTGCGCACCCGCACCGTCGCGGAGCGCACGATCAAGGCGCTGGGCCTGCACTCGGCGCCGTCGGTGCTGCAGGACCGCACCACGGCCACGGCGACCACCTCGACCGTGATGACCCTGGCGGTCTCGGCCGGAACCAACGAGCTGGCGCTGCGCGGGGTGCGTGACCTGGCCTCGACCTACCTCACCTACCGGGCCGCCCAGCTCAACGCCCAGGCCGACGCCCAGGTGAGCGGCTACAAGGACCAGATCGCGGCGGCGGAGCAGCAGATCACCGAGCTCACCACCCAGTACGACGCGCTCAGCAACGGCAACGCCAACCAGCAGAGCGAGGCCGGCGACGTGCTGTCCCGGCGCTCGCAGCTCAGCGCCCAGGTGATCTCCTTGCAGCAGCAGGTCGACTCCACCGCCCTGGCCGCCGACTCGGTGACCAAGGCCAGCCACGTGCTCGATCCAGCCGCCCTGGTCGGCTCCTCGACGATCCGCCGCGCGATCCTGCTCGGTCTGACCGGCCTGATCGGCGGGCTGGGGATCGGCACCGCGATCGTGCTCTTCGGTGCGCTGACATCCAACCGGCTGCGTCGCCGCGAGGAGGTGGCGCTGGCGATCGGCGCCCCCGTCCGGTACGCCGCCAGCAGGATCCGACCCGGCCTCCTGCACGGCGCGACCGCAGCGGCTCAGGGCCAGGAGGTCCTGATCCGCGGCATCGAGGCGGCCGACACCGAGCGCCGCCCGCTCGTGCTGGTCACCGCCGGCCGCGCCGGGCTCCGCGAGGCCACCGCCCTGGCCGACCTGGTCGGGCTGGACGTGCACCCGATCGACTTCGACGCGGGTGCCGAGGAGCTCGCCGAGCGGGCGGACCGGGTGGTCATGGTGGTGGCGGCCGGCCGCTCCAGTGCCGAGCAGCTGCGCACCGCTGCGGACCTGCTGCGCTCGGCCGGCATCGAGCTGGTCTTCGCGGTGCTGATCGGCACCGACCGCACCGACGAGAGCTTCGGCCGGCCGCACATCAGCACCTCGCTCCAGGCATGGCGAGCAGGCGCATGAGCGCCCAGCCCCGTCCCACCCACGCGGCGTCGCACGCGGACTCGCACGCGGCCTCGCAGGTGACGGCGCACGTCGGCTCCCATGTCGGCTCCCACGCCGCGTCGTACGCCGCAGCCACGCAGGTGGTGCCCGCTCACGCCGCGACCGGCCGTCCGGCCGACCCGGCGGTGGCGTTCCCGGTGGGGTCGCGGGCGCTCGCGCCGTACTCGATCGCCGCCCGGCCGCGACCGGAGTACGACGAGCATGCGGTGCCGGCGATGGTGCTGGCGGCGTGGGCGGCGGTCTTCGTCAACGTGCTCGCGTTCGCAGGCAACGCGACGGTCGTCCCCATCCCGCGGATCGTCGGCCAGCTGATCACCCAGGGCGCGCTCGGGCTCGCCCTGGGGCTGGCGCTGCTGGCGAACCGACGCCGGGTGGTCCGTCCGCACCTGTTCCTGGTGCTGCTGACGATGCTCGCGATCGTGGCGGTGATGGTCTCCTTCCACAATCAGTACCTGCTGAGCTCGGTCTTCCGGGCCTGCCGGCTGCTGGGCTTCGTGACGGTGCTGTGGGTACTCAGCCCCTGGTTCGGCCGCCGCGACATGCTGCTGCTGCGCTGCCACCTGATCTGCCTGCGGGTGGTGCTCGGCACCGTGGTGGTCGGGGCGATGCTCTCCCCCGGCCTGGCCTTCTCCTTCGACGGCCGCCTCGCCGGCGTGCTGTGGCCCATCCCGGCCACCCAGGTCGCCCACTACGCCGCCGTGCTGCTCTGCGTCACGATCATCCTGTGGCTGTGCCGGGTGGTCAGTGGCAAGCACACCATCGTCACGGTGGTCGTGGTCGCCCCGATCCTGCTGGCCACCCACACCCGCACCGCGCTGCTGGCCGGTGTGATCGGCATGGCCGTCGCCGGCGCCAGCCTCTTCCTCGGCCACGCCCGGGTCCGCCGCACCTCCGCGCTCGGCGCGATCATCGCGGTGCTGGCCGCCACCGTCTTCGCCAGCCAGATCGCCGACTGGCTGCTGCGCGGCCAGACGGCCCAGGACGCCGGTCAGTTCACCGGCCGGACCAAGGTCTGGTCGCAGGTCTTCGCGATGCACCGCACCCCGATCCACGAGATGTTCGGCAACGGCATGTCCAACCTGTCGTTCAACGGTCTGCCGATCGACAGCAACTGGGTCGCGACCTATCTCGACGAGGGTTGGTTCGGCATCGCCGTCGAGGCCGCGATCCTGCTGGCCCTGTTGCTGCTGGCGATCACGCACGTGCGCGGACCGCGCCGCGCGATCGGCCTGTTCCTGCTGGTCTACTGCGCGATCGCCTCGGTGACCGAGACCGGTCTGGGCAACCCCTCGCCGTACATCCTCGACCTGGCCGTCGCGGCGGCGCTGCTGGCGCCCGAGGCCCACGGGGTGGAGCGATGAAGGTCGTGATCGCGCACTCCCGCTACCGCTCGGCCGCGCCGAGCGGGGAGAACGCCGTCGTCGACGAGGAGGCGGTGCTGCTGCGTGCCGCCGGCCACGAGGTGGTCAGCTTCGAGCGAGCCAGCGACTCGATCGCCCAGTTGCCGCTGCCGCGACGCGCGGCCGTGCCCGCGCAGTCGATCTGGAACCCCGCCGTACGCCGCAGCCTCACCGAGTTGCTCCGCGACGAGCGACCCGACGTCCTGCACGTGCACAACACCTTCCCGATGCTGAGTCCGGCGGTGCTGGACGCCGCTCGCGACACGGGCGTGCCGGTCGTCGCGACGCTGCACAACTACAAGCTGCTGTGCGCCAGCGGCGACTTCTTCCGCGACGGCGCGCCGTGCCACAGCTGCGCCGGCGGCGAGCTCGCGCCGGCCGTGGCACACGGCTGCTACCGCGGCTCGCGGGTGGCGGCGCTGCCGGTGGTCGCCGGCCTGGCGGCACACCGCGAGCGGTGGCGCACGCTGGTCTCGGCCTATCACTTCGTCTCGGAGTCCCAGCACCGGCTGCTGGCCGGTCTGCGGCTGCCCGAGGACAGGGTCTTCGTCAGCCATCACGGCGTCCCCGCCCCGCCGCTGGGGCACCTGCGCCAGCGCCGGGTGGCCTACGCCGGCCGGCTGGACGCGGCCAAGGGCGTGCCGCTGCTGCTGGCGGGATGGGACGCGTTCCGCGCGGCGACGCCGGCCTCCCAGCTGCGGCTGGTCATCGCCGGCGACGGCCCGCTCGGTCCCGACGTCCGCGCCTGGGCCGCGACCCGGCCGGAGGTCGACGTGCTGGGTGCGGTCAGCCGGGACGACGCCCGCGGCGTACTCGCCTCTTCGCTGGCGGCGGTGGTGCCGTCGGCCTGGGAGGAGGCGTTCGGGCTGAGCGCCGTCGAGGCGATGGCGGCGGGGACGGTGCCGCTGCTGGCCGCGCACGGCTCCTTCCCCGAGCTGGTGACCGACGGCGTCGACGGGGTGCTGTTCCAGCACGGCTCGGCGGCGGCGTTGGCGGCGGCCCTCGCGGGCGTCGACACCGACGTCTCCCGCCACCTGCTGATCGGCCGGGCCGCCCGCGACACCTACCGCGCCCGGTTCACGCCGCAGGCGGCACTGGACCGCCTGGTCGCGATCTTCGACTTCGCCGTCGAGCACCCGGTGGTCCCGACCGAGCGCCGGGTCACCCCTGGAGTCCAAGGAGCGCTCCGATGAACGTCCACCAGATCGTCCGCCGGCTCGGCTGGGGCGTCGCCGACCAGAGCGTCTCCAGCCTCAGCAACGTGCTGGTCAGCCTGGTCTGCGCGCACGCGCTGGGTGTGCACGGCTTCGGCGCCTTCAGCATCGCGTTCGTCTCCTACGCGGTGGTGCTCAACGCCTCCCGCGGGCTGTCCACCGACCCGCTCGTGGTGCGCTACAGCGGCTGCGCGCAGCCCATCTGGCGGCGAGCGGTCGCCAGCGCGGCCGGCACGGCCCTTTTGGTCGGGACGGTGGCCGGCGTGCTCTCCATCATCGCCGGCATCCTGCTGCCCGGCCACGTCGGTACAGCGTTCCTCGCGCTCGGCTTCGGCCTGCCGGGGCTGATGGTGCAGGACAGCTGGCGGTTCGCGTTCTTCGCCGCCGGCCGCGGCCAGGGCGCGCTCATCCTCGACCTGATCTGGACCGTCCTGGCCATCGCCGGGCTGGTCGCGGCGGTGCTCACCGACCACGACGGCATCGCGGCCTGCATGCTCATCTTCGGCGGCACCGCGACCATCGCCGCGATCTGCGGCGTGTTCCTGACCGGCGTGCGGCCGATGATCGACCAGGTCCCGTCCTGGCTGCGCGAGCACCGCCACCTGGGCAGCCGCTACCTGGTGGAGAACCTCGCGGTCGGGCTCTCCCGCCAGCTGCGCATCGTCGCCGTCGGCGCCGCCGCCGGACTGGCCGCGGCCGGCTCGCTGCGCGCTGCGGAGATCCTGATGGGCCCGTTCCTGGTGGTGCTGATGGGCATCGCACAGGTCGCGGTGCCGGAGGCCTCCCAGGTGCTCACCTCGGCACCGCATCGTCTCTTCCGCTTCTGTCTGCTGCTGGGCGGGGTGCAGGCGGCGGTCGCGGCCGCCTGGGGTGCGCTGATGCTGATCATCCTGCCGCTCGGCGTCGGACAGCTGCTCCTCGACGACGTCTGGCACGGCGCCTACCCGGTGGTGCTGCCCTCGACCGTCGGCGTGATGCTGGGCTGTCTCTCCTCGGGCGCGACCTCCGGCGTACGCGCGCTCGGGGCGGCTCCGCGCAGCCTGTTCGCACAGCTCACCTCCTCGACCCTGTACGTCGTGGGCGGCGGCGTCGGTGCCTTCCTCGGCGGCGCCGTCGGCTCCGCCTGGGGCTGGGCGATCGGTGCCGGCATCGGCGTCGTCGTGTGGTGGATCCAGCTGCATCGTGCGGCCGCCGAGCACATCCCAACCCCCAAGTCACCCCGCCCTCTGGAGGTCGTGTGATGGCACCCCTGCTCACCATCGGACTGCCCGTGCGCAACGGCGAGAAGTTCCTCGCCCGCGCACTGGACGGCCTGCTCGCCCAGACCCTGACCGACCTCGAGATCATCATCAGCGACAACGCGTCGACCGACGCCACCCCCGAGATCGCGGCCAAGTACGTCGCCCTCGACCCGCGCGTCCACTACGTGCGCCAGGCCGGCAACCTGGGCGCGGCCGGCAACCACAACGCGGTGCGTGCGCTGGCCACCGGCCGCTACTTCGCCTGGGCCAGCGACGACGATCTCTACGCTCCGACCCTCTTCGAGAAGTGCATCGCCGCCTTGGAGGCGGACCCGAGCCTGGCGCTCGCACACGCGCAGAGCGCCTTCGTCGACGAGGACGACCTGGTGATCGCGCCGGCGCCGTACCTGCTGGACACCGACTCCCCCGACCCCGCCGAGCGGCTGCGCAGCCTGCTGAACGTCAGCGGCGGCAACGACTTCTACGGCGTCGCCCGCACCGAGCTGTTCCGTCGGATCGGCCCGCTGGGCAGCTATCACAACGCCGACCGGGTCTACGTGGCGGCGCTCGCGCTGCACGGTCGGTTCCACCACGTCCCGGAGGTGCTCTACTTCCGCCGTGACCACCCCGACCGCGGCGAGCGGGCGCCCGGCCTGCGGGCGCGCTGCGCCGGCCTCGACCCGCGCCGCGCGGACCGGCTGCGAAACCCGCTGCCCCGCCTGCTGATCGAGTACGTGCTGGCCTACCTGGTGCACATCTGGCGCGCTCCGCTGGGGCTGCGCGCGAAGGCGAGCTGCCTCGGTGCGCTGTCCGGGTGGCTGCTCAGTCGGACGATGCCGGGCCGGTCGGGCCGCATCATGGCGACCACCGACCCTGCCGTGGCGGAGCGGCGGCAGGAGCCGCCACGACCGCTGCGGGTGGCGGCGCTCGGGTTCTACGGCATCGGCAACCTCGGCAACGAGGCATCCCTGTCCGCCTTCGCCGACTGGCTGCGCGCCGAGCATCCCGACGCTGAGCTCTCCGTGCTGGGCGTCGACGCGGCCGCTGTCGAGCGCGAGCACGACCTGCCGGCGTCGCGGCTGATGACCTACCGCCGCGATCTCTCCGGCGGTGGACCGGTCGTCGGCGTGCTCAAGGCGCTGAGTCGGCTGGCCGACGTGCCTCGCTTGTGGCACCTGGTCGGCCGGACCGACGCCGTCGTCATACCAGGCTCGGGGGTGCTGGAGACCGGCCTCGGCCTGCGACCGTGGGGCCTGCCCTACTGGCTCTTCGTGGTGGCGCTGTGCTGCCGCCTGCGCGGGCGCCGGTTCGCGCTGGTCAGCGTGGGCGCTCAGCCCGGCCAGGATCATGCCACCCGGCTGCTGCACCGCTGGACGCTGCGGCTGGCGACCTGGGTCTCGGTCCGCGACCAGGGCTCGCGGGAGGCGGTGGCGGCCGACGGGGTTCGTCGCGAGGTCTCGATCGCACCGGATCTGGTGCTGGGCCATCTCTCGCCCACGGGCATCGAGCAGGAGTCCGACGAGGTGGCCGTCGGCGTGATGGCCTACTACGGCGGCGGGCAGGGCAACGGCGCTCGCGCCCTGGCCCGCTACACCACCTCGGTGGCCCGCGCCGTCCGGCTCCTGGCCGAGCGCGGCGAGAGCGTCACCCTCGTCGTCGGCGATCTCGCCGACCGGCCCGTCGCGGAGGCGGTCGCTCGCAAGGCCCGCTCCGGTGGCAGCGCCCGCCTCACCCGTGTCGAGGGCGAGATCCGGGTCAGTCCTGCCAACACCCTGCCGGCGGTGGCCGCCGAGCTGGAGCGCGCGGAGGTGGTGGTCGCCAGTCGCTTCCACACCCTCGTCGCCGCGCTCGCCGTCGGCCGCCCGGTGGTGACACTCGGCTATGCGCCCAAGAGCGCAGAGCTGCAATCGACGTACGGCCTGCCGCCGCTCAGCCAACCCATCGACCAGATCGACCCGGAGCTGCTCATCGCCCAGGTCGAGCGGGCGAGGGCCGCGGACCGGCCGTCCGACAAGACCACGACGCGCATACGTGAGCAGCTGCGCGCCCAGTACCGGGAGCTGTGGGAAGTCCTCCACGACTCCTCTGAACGAGGGAAGTGAAGTCATGTCGCGAGCAGAGCTCGACACCTGGGGGTACGACGACATCGTCACGCTGCGCGAGCCGGGCCTGCCCGACCGCGCGACGATGCGCTGGCTGGGACACCAGCGGCTGCGCAATCGGGACCAGTGGTTCTGGCGGCGGTGGATGCTCTCCGTCGCACTCTTCCGGCGGGAGGTGCACTTCCGCCACCCGCTGCAGGGCAACGTCTTGCAGATGATCCAGGAGGGCCGGCTGCAGATCGGCCCGCGCAGCTATCTCGAGTCCTCGATGACCATCCGGGGCAACGACGGCGCCCGGATCCTGATCGGCGCGGGCGCGGAGTTCAACCGCAACGTCACCATCGGCGCCGGTCACCTCGTCGTCATCGGCGACCACGTCCTGGTCGGGCAGGGCTCCTACATCACCGACGTCAACCACGTCTTCGCCGACCCCGAGACGCCGGTCGAGGACCAGGGCTTCTCCACCCGCGGCCCGACGGTGATCGAGGACAACTGCTGGCTCGGTGCCAACGTCATCGTCACCTCGGGCGTGCGGATCGGCCGCTGCAGCGTCATCGGAGCCGGCGCGGTCGTCACGCGGAGCGTGCCGGCGTACTCGATCGTGCGCGGAGGTACGTCGAAGGCGTTCCCGCGGCGGGATCTGGGCGATCGGCGGCCGATGGCGGAGGCGATGGGTGAGCCGATGGGCGAGTCTGCCCAGGAGACTGTCTCTGCTGCTTCGTAGCCCGGTGCCTTCTGTGGGTGCCCGCCGGGATCGCTGTCCCGGCGGGTGCTCACGGCTGGGGCAGCCGGTCCGCGGCGGTGGAGCTCGACGCAGCGCCTCCTGACTCGCCGTGCCAAAGCCGACCAAGGCGCGTACGCTCGCGGTGAGCAAGGGATCGATATGAGCGTCGTCGACATCGGGATCCCGGGCGTGGAGATCCCACCGGGAACGCACCTCTGCGCTCTCTACTCCGGCTCGGCCGAGCGGGACGACCTCCTGTTCCCTTTCCTGAGTCAGGGCCTCCGTCACGGGGACACCTGCGTGTGCTACCTCGACGGCCTCGAGCCCGGCGCTGTGCGTGCCCGGGCGGGAGGCGAAGCCGGCGTCGCGGGGCCGCCGACGGATCGACTCGACGTGCGCCCAGCCTCCGAGGTCTACCTGCAGTCCGGAATGTTCTCGGTCGAGCACATGACCTCGGTGCTCTCGGACAACCTCGAGCAGGTGGTCGCGGAGGGCTCTGGACTGCTGCGTGCGACCGGGGAGATGCCGTGGCCCGGGATCCTGTCGCAGCCTCATGGTGCCGATGACTTCTTCGTCTACGAGGCGGCCCTCAACGACGTCGTGGATCGCAAGCCGGCGTTCTTCATGTGCATGTACGACCTGCAGCGTTTCGGGCTCGACATGCTCGTTGCCGTGCTCAAGACCCACCCGCTCGTGCTCCTGGACCGAACGGTGCTCGAGAATCCGCACTTCCTGACCCGGGCTGAGTACGACGCCGAGGTCGCAGAGCCCACCAGCAGACCTCCCCTGGCTGATCCGTCCGCGGCTGGCCGGTGGCCGTCGCTGACCCCGAGCGAGCTGCGGATCGCCGCGTTCGTCGCCAAGGGTCTGACCAACAAGGACATCGCCCGGCAGCTGTTCGTGTCGGCGCACACCGTCGATGCGCACCTGAAGCACATCTTCACCAAGCTCGGCATCCACTCCCGCGTCGAGCTGACCGTGCTCACCATGAAGCACCGGACACCGGTCGGCTGATCCACACTCCTCTACGAGGTCACTCGCGCGACCCGGGCACGAAGCTTGGCGAGACGCCGCGTCGAGCGCGCACCTGACGGGGGATGCGGTTCTGGCCTGTCATTTCCCCGCCTGTGTGCGGAAATGACAACGGGGGTGCGGTTCCGGCGTGCGATTTCCCCACCCGTGGGCGGAAATGACAGCCCCGGCGTGGCGTGGTGCTCGCACACCTCGTCACGCTCCGGCGAGCGCGCTCCTGACGTCGGCAATGCTCTCGCTGGCGGGTCCGTTGATCTCGGGTGTGGCTAGCAGGAACAAGGCATCGGAGATGGCATCGGCGGAGGACTCCTCGTACTCCACGTCGTCGTAGCATTCGAAGATCTCCGCCCAGCGCTCCAGATCGGTGGTCGAGAAGTCGCCCCGCTCGAAGCGCAGCAGGGCAGAGCCGATGTGCTGCCGATCCAGCTGGACCAGCGGCGGATCGCCACGTGGACCGAGCCGGCTCAGCAGTTGGTCACCTTCGGCCGGCGTGATGCGGAAGTCGCGAATGTCGAGCAGCACCCGCCGGCGCTCATCCACCTTTGAGCTCATGTTCAGCATCCGTGAGATCGCAGGAAGGTCATCCGCATAGACCCAGGCGGATATCTCGAGCCCGCCGAGCAGGATTTCCAACAGGGCTGGTGCATCGTCCTGCCCCAGCAGCAGTCCCTCCAACTCGCGAGGGATCGGGCTGTCCGGGTCTTTTGCCTCCTTCCTGAACTCGGCGTTCAGGAGGAGAAGGGACCGTATGAGCAGGTCGCGATCGTCGGCAAGCACCGCTGCCTCGGCCGTGAGCGTCAGCACCTCGACGTTGCGCCAGTGGAGGTCCTGCGCTTCGAAGTACGACGCGTCCACGGCTTGCAGAGCCTCAAGGGCGTACGCCGGCTCGTTCTGCTCCACCGCGGCGCGGCCGAAGTGAAGTGCCGGGAAATTGCCGGTGCCGGCGCGCTTCGCCTCGAGGAACTTCTCCCTCGCTTCTTCGAGGGTGACCTCTCGAAGAAGCGCGAGGGCCCCGAAGACGCAAGCCGCAAGCTCGGCGCGATCCGCCGCCGATCCCTCGTCGCTCTCGCGCAGCTCTCGTTCGATCTTCCTGAACGCATCGGGATTCCGCGGCACCTCGTACATCGCGCGCTCGAATTCACTCCGAAGATCTCGCATCGTGCGAACGCCTCACATCGTGTAGCCGGGACCCGCGCGCCCTTGTCGTAACTCGGAACTGCCCATCGAAGGACGTCCGTACGTTAAGCCTCGGCGCGTCCTCTGCGCGCGCGAATTCGGGCCGCCGCCGCGGAATCTGCGGCAAGATACCGGCTGTCGTGAGGGCACGTCGGTAAGAGGGTGGCTGGAGCATGCACCGCCTGGAGCCTGCGGCCGGAGCGTCTCAGGAAGCGAGCGCGTACCCGATCGTGATGAACGCGCCGACAACGAAGCCGACCACGATGAGCGCTGCGCCTGCGAAGACCAGCCACGCCAAGGTGGTCGAGGAAGACGAGGTTGGCATCGGCGCCTGGGGACGTGAGGGTGCCGGGTACGGGTCGACGTCGGCGAGTCGGTCGCTATAGGGCGCCACGGATCCATCCTCCTTCATCGCAGAGTCCTCGGCGTCGGGTTGGCGTCGGGAGTTGGCAATCAGAGCCACGGCCTCGCTTAGTCGGGTCGTCACGCTTGTCCTGGCGCTGCCGTTCCCGCTGCCGTTGCCGCTGCCGTTCCCGCTGCCGCTCGTCCTCGGCATGGTCGCCCTGCATCTGCGCACACCGCCGCCACTCCCACCTCGGGCGCTGCAGCGGGCGAGACGCAGACGCGGTACGCCTACTCGGCCGGCGTCACCCCTTCTGATGGCTGGGGCGTAGCCGCTCACCGCGTAGGAGGCACCACGTTCAGCCCCACTGCATGTACCAGCCTTCATCGGCCGACGGTCCAGCCGGCGGCGAGGGCTCCTCAGCATCCGACGGCTCTGCGGTCCCTTGGAAGAACTCAAGTGTGTAGTCAGTGCGCGGTCGCATGCCAAGAGCTTCGAGGGCTTCGCGCGACGGCAGTGTACGCACCAAGGGCCACGGAGGTGGTTGTCGACGTAGCCACCCTGTGCTGGGCCGGCCGCGAGCAAGGTCTCCACGTCGGCTTCATCTATCCGGCCTGCTGGATGAATTCGTCCACCAGCACGATTGCGCCGCCCGTGAAAAGCGGGCCGGACCAATCGGCGTAGGGGTTCATGAAAACCTCCTCCGATGTCTGGTGCGAACTGCCGAGGCAGCACGCCTTCGACGACTTTATGCGCATCTGCCCGAGCGCGTCAGCGCGATCCCCGGGCGAGGCCGTCAGTCCTGGCGCTGCGAGGATCGCGAGCACGAATGCGTCGTGCCCTAGTGCCCTTGCCCACCCGGTCGAGGCCAGCGCGCTATCGGTTGTTACCGATGAGCCTGTGGTCAGATAGGCCCGTTCCTCCTCGACCCCGAGCTCGAACAGCGTCCCACGCTGCGCCGCGAGGCCTGCTTGTCCGCGGAGCAGCGCGCGTAACCGATCCGGCCAGCCATGGCGAGGAACGCGCGGATAACCCCCGACAAAGCGACGGATAACCGTACGGGTCTATTGCGAAGATCCGTCGCGGGCTGGACGTCGTCGACGACAGGCTGGCCCGGCGTGCGGTGAGCGATCCCTTGCCGGACAGTTGCTGGTCGTTGTCCACGGTCAGGAAGAGCCATTAAAGGCGACCGTATCCGGTTAGGCCGCCGAAAGTGCCTCCGAATTGCGCCTTCCGCATCGCGCAGGCCGCCTCCGCGGAATCAACTCAGGAAGTCAGATCGTCGATCAATGCTCGTAACGGTTAGGTGACCCGTGGCCGCGAAAGCCATGTTGACGGACTAAACACGAAACTCCATCCACCTACGCGGCCGCGGATAAGGCGCGTCGGTCGTGTCGTCGCCAATCTTGTCATCGGCGACGATTGTCGAGGATGGTCGTCGCGACAGCATCTGCACGATTCCTCAGTCTCAGTATCCGAACAATATTCCATGTCGGAACCGCAAGTGAAGTGATCCGTCGACCGTCAGAGAGAATGAATATCATTCCGTCATAGGAATGTTTGATCTCGACGATATCGCTCCTGAGGAAGGAGCGCTTTGTGAAGACATTTCTGATCCAGACGCGATCACCAGAAACAATCAAGACGATCCTATAGCACATGATCGCCAGAATCGCGATGGAGATGCCAGCGTACGCGATTGCCCACAGCAGGTTAGCAATACTGATTGGCCGAACCGCGATGATGGCGAGCCATAGGAAGACGGCCGCAGATGCAGGTGCTATGAACCACCGAGTGAACCTATCAAGGTAGAACCGTTCACCGCCTGACCCCCATTTGTCTCCCGCGTATCCAATTTCTTTCACGAGGGGAACCCGAGACTAGCGACCGTCATGCCCGCACTTCCCACATAGGAACTCCAATGGTGCGCCTTGTTAAAATTCTCGTACATACTGCCTACGCCCCGGCCGATTCCCTATCCCGCAAGTGACTCCGCAGTTCCAGTCGCGAAGTGCTTTGCGAAAGATTTAGATTTAACGGAGTGAGCCTTCTGCTGAGCACTTATGCCGGCTGCTGCGATGCCCGCGGCGGAGCAGCCGGCGCCGGCTGTACCCAGGCAGACTGCACCTGCAGCGAGGGTGGCGTAGGTCCCACGGTGATTCACGACGTTATGGTAGGTCGCCGCCGCCGCCTTTCCAACATGGCAGCGTATTCCGCACGATTTCGATGCCGAGTGGTGCCGCGTTGTTGTAGCTGATGTGTTGTAGTTGCTCGAATCGTCTGATGCTGTGATTGATGCCGGCCTCGATAGTCCGGTGAAGTCGTATTCATCGATCGGATTCGAGGGATACGTGTAGGCGTTGTCGTTTCCGCCGTATATGGGGTTGTCCTGCCCCCCGTTTTTCGGTCCACATCGTTCGTGGTTGCTCGAAACTTTGAGAGTGGATGTGGGGGTGTGTGATGGCTGCTGCTAAGCGGTA
>NZ_KB822585.1 GCF_000364605.1 Nocardioides sp. Iso805N
TTTTCCCCCATTGTGTGGGGGTCGATAGGGTTACGGCGGTCATAGCGAAGGGGAAACACCCGGTCCCATCCCGAACCCGGAAGTTAAGCCCTTCAGCGCCGATGGTACTGCAACCGGGAGGTTGTGGGAGAGTAGGACGCCGCCGGACAATTATTAGCGTAGGGCCGTTCCCCCGGTTTTCGGGGGAACGGCCCTACGCTGCATTTCACGGGCATTTTCTGTCCGCTTTGCTCCACATAGCAAGGCCTCGGCCTTGCTATCCACAGGCCAGCGATCAAGCGTCGCGGAGTCGCGGTCGGTTCGGCACGCTGTCGGTGGAGGTGATGTCCGATGGGCCTGAATCGAAGCAGTCGGAGCAAGGAGAGCAATGCGGCCGCGGGGTTGGGCGTGCTCTCGACGAACGAGGTTCGGTTGGTCGGGCGATTGTCCGCGCCGGCAGAGGAGCGCACGCTGCCCAGCGAAGCGGTGATGTGCACGTTCATGGTGATCGTCGATCGTCTGGACAGTGAGCTGCGCTCACGCCAGCGGGTCGACGTGTTGAGTTGCATCGCCTGGAAGCCACGACTGCGGCGCCAGGTCCTGGCGTGGGCTGAGGGTGACGTGGTGGAGGTGCGTGGGGCTCTGCGGAAGCGATTCTTCCGCACGGCCGTGGGGTCGACCGGCTCGCGGGTGGAAGTGGAGGTCGGGTCCGCCCGTCGGATCCGACGCATGGCAGCATGACGGCGGTTGTCTTCTTTGAGAGGCGGTCCCATGGGACTGAAGACGTGCACGAGTCCGTTGAGCGATGCCTACGATCTCGCGATGCTCGATCTCGACGGTGTCGTCTATATCGGCGGCTCTGCGGTCCCGGGGGCCGCAGGCAGCATCGCCCGCGCTCGGGACGCTGGCATGCGGGTGGCTTTCGTGACGAACAATGCCGCTCGGCCACCACAGCAGGTGGCGGAGCACCTGCGGGAGTTGAAGATCGCTGTGGAGGCACACGACGTGGTGACCTCCGCGCAGGCGGCGGCCAGCGTGTTGCTTAAGCGCTTCGGTGCCGGTGCTCGGATCGCCACGCTTGGCGCGGAGGGTCTCGTTGAAGCGCTTGGCGATGCCGGTTTGGAGGTCGTGGCCGTCGATGCCGAGGCTGACGCCGCTGTCACCGGCTACGGGCCAGACGTGCGGTGGCGCGACATCATGCGCCTCGCGACCCGGATTCGCGGTGGCCTGCCGTGGGTGGCGACCAATACCGATGGGAGCATCCCTACGCCGTACGGAGAGGCGCCCGGGCATGGCGTCCTGGTCGAGACGATCGCTCGGTTCTCCGGGGTGGCGCCCGTGGTGGCCGGGAAGCCTGCACCCCCGCTGCTCGAGGAGACGATTCAGCGTGTTGGTGGCGAGCGTCCGCTCATGGTGGGGGACCGGCTGGACACGGATATCGAGGGCGGTAGGGCGGTTGGTGTCGACACCTTGTTGGTGATGACCGGAGTCACCGGGCTCGCGGAGCTTCTCGCCGCGACGCCGCAGACTCGGCCCTCGTACGTCGCTGCCGACCTCGGAGGGCTGCGCGAGACACATCGCGCGCCCGAGGTCGTTGCCGGGGAGGTGCGGGCCGGCGGCTGGGCGGCGACGGTCAACGACGGCGTCCTGGCCGTAGCAGGCGACGGCAGTGCCAGCGAGTGGTGGAGGGTGGTCGCCGTAGCAGGGTGGCGGCATCTGGACTCGGTCGGCGACCCGGTCGACGCTACCGGGGTGGTGGCTCCGACATCCTCGCAGCCTTCCGAAAGCGGTAACCTGCCCGCATGAGCGAGGCAGAGTTCGATCCCGCTGGCGGGTCCGGGCCCGTGCGCACCGGTGTGACGGCGGTCGACGAGGTTCTCGCCGCGGTCGATGACCTCTCCGATGCGCCCGTCGAGCAGCACGCGGCCGTGTTCGGCAGCGGGCACGACGCACTGCGTCGCGCGCTTGACGCGGATCCCGGGGCCTGAGCGGGCGTGCCTCGACGCCTACGACTGGACGCGGAGCTGGTCCGCCGCAAGCTCGCCCGCTCCCGTGAGCACGCCAGCGACCTGATCGCGGCAGGCAGGGTGACGGTGAGCGGTGCTCGCGCGACCAAGCCTGCCACCGGCGTGACGACCGATGTGGCGATCGTGGTCCGGGAGGATCCGGACGATCCCGAGTACGCCTCCCGCGGTGGCCACAAGCTCGCTGGCGCGCTGGAGGCGTTCGAAGGCCTCGGGCTCAGCGTCGCCGGCCGTCGCTGTCTCGATGCGGGTGCGTCCACCGGCGGATTCACCGACGTCCTGCTGCGCCGGGGTGCGCGCGAGGTGGTCGCTGTCGATGTCGGCTACGGCCAGCTGGTCTGGCGCCTGCAGCAGGATCCGAGGGTCGTGGTGCACGACCGGACGAACGTCCGCGAGCTGACGACGGAGCTGATCAGCGGACCGGTCGATGTCGTGGTCGGAGATCTGTCTTTCATCTCCCTGGTGCTCGTGCTCGACGCGCTCCTCGGCGTGACGGCCGCGGACGGCGACCTGGCCCTGATGGTCAAGCCTCAGTTCGAGGTCGGCAAGGACCGGGTCGGCCGTGGCGGGGTCGTCCGCGACCCAGGGTTGCGAGCGGAGGCGGTCAACGCCGTCGCCGCGGCTGCGGCGCGGCGTGGCTGGGGCGCGCGGGCGGTCACCACCAGCCCCCTGCCGGGACCCTCGGGGAACGTGGAGTACTTCCTGTGGTTGCGACGCGGCGACGCGACGATCAGCCCCGAGGAGATCGAGTTGGCCGTCCGCGCCAACGTCGGACTGTCGGTACCGGATGAGAAGGTGGATCCGTGAGCCCAGCCACGACGGAGTCCGAGCAGCCGCGCCGCGTCCTGATGTTGACCCACACGGGTCGCGATGAGGCGCGGCAGGTCGCGCTGGCCTGCTTCAAGGCCCTGATCTCGCACGGCATCGTGGTGCGGATGCTCGCCGAGGAGGTCGCCGAGCTCGGACTCGTGGTGGGAGCGCAGGACGGCCTCGAGGTGGTCGAGGGCAGCGACGCTGCCGGAGCTGACTGCGAGCTCGCTCTGGTCATCGGCGGCGACGGCACCATCCTGCGTGCGGTGGAGGTGACCCACGCCAGCCGTACGCCGGTGCTGGGCGTCAACCTCGGACACGTCGGCTTCCTGGCCGAGGCCGAGGTGGAGGACGTCGAGTCAACGATCGATGCGATCGTGGCGAAGCGCTACCACGCCGAGGAGCGCGTCACTTTGGACGTGCGCGTCTTCCACGGCCGAGACGAGATCTTCCGGACCTTCGCGCTCAACGAGGCCAGCGTGGAGAAGGCCGCCCGGGAGAGGATGCTCGAGGTGGTTGTCGAGATCGACGGCCGCCCGCTGTCCCGGTGGGGCTGTGATGGTGTCGTCTGTGCGACGCCCACCGGCTCGACCGCCTACAACTTCAGTGCAGGCGGCCCGGTCGTCTGGCCGGCCGTCGAGGCCCTGCTGATGGTGCCGATCAGTGCGCACGCGCTGTTCGCCCGTCCGCTGGTGGTCGCGCCGACCTCCGTGCTCGCGATCGAGATGATGGCGGGCGCCGCCGGCACCGGAGTGCTCTGGTGCGACGGTCGAAGGGCTGTCGATCTGCCCGTCGGGGCACGGATCGAGGTCACGCGTGGCGATGCGCCGGTGCGGCTGGTGCGACTGCACGAGGCGCCGTTCACGGACCGTCTCGTGGCGAAGTTCGGCCTGTCCGTCGAGGGCTGGCGCGGTGCCAGCGAGCGGCGTCGGAAGGGAAGTCTCTGATGCTTGAGGAGCTTCGGATCAGCTCGCTCGGTGTGATCGACTCCTCGACCATCGAGCTCGGGCCCGGCCTGACCGTCATCACCGGTGAGACGGGCGCAGGCAAGACCATGATCGTGACCGCGCTCGGCCTGCTGCTGGGCGGCCGCGCCGACGCGGGCGCCGTACGCAAGGGCGCCAAGATCGCTCGGGTGGAGGGCGTGGTCGACGCCCGGGCACTGCCCGACTTCGTGGCTGCCACAGACGAGGCCGGAGGTGAGGCCGAGGATGGCCGGGTCCTTCTGGCGCGCACCGTCGCGGCGGAGGGCCGCTCGCGTGCCTTCGCCGGTGGTGCGGCGGTGCCGATCTCCACCCTCGGTGAGCTGTCCGCCCCGCTGGTCGCGGTGCACGGCCAATCGGACCAGCACCGACTGCTCCAGCCACGAGCCCAACGCGAGGCGTTGGATCGCTTTGGCGGCGCGGCGGTCGACGAGCTGCTAAGCGGTTACACCGACCGTTACCGGCAGCTGGGGGCTGTGGAGGCGGAGCTGGAGGCCGTTCGCACCAGCGCGCGGGAGCGGGTTCGCGAGGCCGACCTACTCCGGTTCGGGCTCAACGAGATCGAGGCAGTCTCTCCAGCCGTAGGGGAGGACATCGCGTTGGCGGCCGAGGAGAGCAGACTCGGCTTCGCCGACACGCTGCGGACCGCCGCCGAGCAGGCTCGCGAGGCACTCTCCAGTGAGGAGGGCAGCCCCGACGCCCTCGGCGCCGCGTCCGCTGCTCGACGGCTGCTCGACAGCGTCCGCGAGCACGACAGTGAGGCTGCAGCACTCGCCGACCGGCTGGCGGAGCTGACCTACCTGCTCTCCGACCTGGCTGCTGACGTGGCCTCCTACGCCAGCGGGATCGACACCGACCCGGCCCGGCTGGCGGCCGTCTCCGAGCGGCGTGCGGCGCTGATCGGATTGACACGCAAGTATGGCGACACCATCGACGAGGTGCTCACCTGGTCCGAGCAGTCGGCGAGGCGACTGCTCGAGCTCGACGGAACCGACGAGCGGATCGCGGAGCTGGCCCAGCAGCGCGAGCAGCTGCGCGCCGAGCTCGCGGAGTCCGCCGATGCGCTGAGCCGGGCACGCAGCGCGGCCGCCGCGACGCTGGCCGAGGAGGTCACCGCAGAGCTCGGCCTGCTCTCGATGCCGCATGCTCGGCTCACCATCGACGTACGGCAGCACGAGGGCGGTGAGGCGGACGGTCGTGAGCCGCTGGACGTCGACGGACGACGTCTTCGATACGGCGCGTCCGGCGTGGACGAGGTCGAGCTGTTGCTCGCCGCCAACACCGGCTCGGAGCCGCGACCGCTCGGCAAGGGTGCCTCCGGTGGTGAGCTCTCCCGCGTGATGCTCGCGGTGGAGGTCGCTCTGGCCGGGACCAGCCCGGTGCCGACCTTCGTCTTCGACGAGGTGGACGCCGGGGTCGGTGGCGCCGCCGCTGTCGAGATCGGCCGCCGCCTCGCCCAGCTCGCCCGCGACTCCCAGGTGCTGGTGGTGACCCACCTGCCGCAGGTTGCGGCCTATGCCGACACCCACGTCGCGGTGCAGAAGTCCAGCGACGGCAGCGTCACTACGTCGGGGCTGAGCGTTCTCGACGATGCCGGTCGTGAGCGCGAGCTCTCCCGGATGCTGGCCGGCATGGCCGAGTCCGACACGGCACTGGCCCACGCCCGCGAGCTGCTCGCGGTGGCGCGTTCGGCACGCGGCGAGGGCTGACGCGGCGGGACGCTCGTTCCGACACACCCGACCGCCCGCGTCCGCCGCCCAGCGCTGGTCGGATGTGAGGATTGCCGGGCCATGAAGTTTCCCACCCGGACCGCCCCCGTCGCCCCCGCCGGCATCGTAGGAACCCTGCGCGCCGGCCGCCCGACCCGCTCCCTCCTGACGCGTCTGCGCGCGGGGGACATCGCCGTCATCGACCATGTCGACCTCGATCGCCCCACCGCCCAGCGGATGTTGGACGCCGGCGTCTCAGCGGTGCTCAATGCCCAGCCGATGACATCGGGCCGCTTCCCCAACCTCGGTCCGCAGCTGCTGATCGAAGCTGGGGTCCTGGTGATCGACGGGATCGGCGACGGTGGGTTCGCCACCCTCGCCGACGGTCGCACCGCCAGGGTCCACGATGGCACCGTCTACGACGGCGAGCAGCGGCTCACGTCCGGCCGGGTCGTCGATCTGGAGCTGGCGCAGGCGCAGATGACCGAGGCCCGCGCCGGGATGGCCACCCAGCTGCAGACGATCACTCACATCAGCACCGAGCTGATCCGGCGCGAGCAGGGCGTCCTGCTCCACGGCATCGGACTACCCGCTCTGTCAGCGCAGCTCGAAGGCCGCATCGTGCTGGTGGTGGCCGACGCGGCGGAGACACCCGAGCAGCTACGCCGGATGCGGGCGTTCCTGCGTGAGCAGCGGCCCACGGTCGTCGCGACCGCGCCGGCGCTCAAGGCGGTGCGTCAGGCGGGCCTGCGTGCCGACGTCGTCATCGTCGGCCCCGGCGAGGACCTGCCGGACGCGAAGGTGCTGCGTGCGGCCAAGGACGTCGTGCTGTGCGGCGCCTCCGCGGTCCACGACGACAGCCTCGCCCGGTTGGGTACGGCGCCGCACCGGATCGTGACCAGCCTCGGCTCGCGCGACATCGCCCTGCTGGTGGCGCAGTCCGCCGCACCGCGGGTGCTGGTGGCCGCTGGTCTGGGTGCGAGCCTGACCGACGTACTCGACCGTGATCGCGATGGCGCGGCCGGCTCCTACCTCGCCCGGCTCTCCGCCGGGCCGAAGGTCGTCGACGCCTCAGCGGTGCCGACGCTGTACTCCGGACGTGTCCGAGTGCGCCACGTCCTGCTGGCGCTGCTGATCTGCGTGCTGGTGGTGGCTGCGGCGATCGCCACGACCGATGTCGGGCACGACTGGTTGCACGACCTCCTCGACCAGATCGGGGTCAACCGATGATCCGCCGCGCCCTCGTGCCCCTGATCGGGATCTGCGCGGCCCTCGGCGTCGGCATCGCCCTCGGCGGTGGCCCGCTCAGCGACCGTGGTGACGCCTCGACGACGGCCTCGGCCGGCGCGCGGCGCGCCGACGCTGTGCTGGTGGCCCAGGCGAAGGCGGGGGACAAGCTTGCCGCCGCCACCGCCCCGACGTTGTACGCCGGCAAGCTCGCTCACCAGCAGGTCGCCATCGTCGCCATGCCGGGCGCACCGGCCGCGGTGATCGAGGCGCTGGCGGGCCAGGTCACGGCGGCAGGGGGAGTCGTCGCCAGCACCACGCAGGTGACCCGCTCCGCGATCGACCCGGACAGCAAGGCCATGGTCGACACGCTGGGCAGCCAGCTCGCCGGTCAGACGCACGGGTTGGTGGATGCCGTGCAACCGACGTACGTCCGATTCGGTCAGCTCGTCGGCTCCTCGATCGCCACCACGACGACGGCGGGGGCGCCGTCGGCCGACCAGGCGACCGCCCTGGCCACCCTGGCGGAGTCCAAGCTGATGGCGCTCAACGGCACCCAGACCGGAGCCCAGGCGGGCACCCGGGCGAGCGTGCAGAGCACCGCTCCGCTGGTCCTGCTGGTGCTCGGTGACCACGTCGACCCGACCATCCTGGCCGGTCTCGTGCAAGGTGCGGCGACGCGCGCCCACGGCGTGGTCGTCAGCGGCAGCACCGGTTCGGGGCTGCGCGGCGACCTCAAGCGACTGCGCGCGGTGAACCTCGGTGCCCAGGCCAAGGCCGTCGCGACCGTCGACGGGGACGAGCGCAACAGCGGTCAGGTCGCCACGATCCTCGCCCTCGTGCATCAGATTGCAGGCGGGGGCGGAGCCTACGGCGCGTCAGGAATCGATGGAGTGGCTCCACTCAGTTAGGATTAAGGTCCATGAAGTCGGGCACCGCCACCAAGCACGTTTTCGTCACCGGGGGCGTCGCCTCCTCTCTCGGGAAAGGCCTGACGGCTTCCAGCCTCGGCCGCCTTCTGCGCTCGCGCGGTCTCCGCGTCACGATGCAGAAGCTTGATCCCTATCTCAACGTCGATCCCGGAACGATGAACCCGTTCCAGCACGGCGAGGTGTTCGTCACCAACGACGGCGCCGAGACCGACCTGGACATCGGCCACTACGAACGCTTCCTCGACACCGACCTCTCCGGGCACGCGAACGTGACCACCGGTCAGGTCTACTCCAACGTGATCGCCAAGGAGCGCCGCGGCGACTACCTGGGCGAGACCGTGCAGGTCATCCCGCACATCACCAACGAGATCGTCGACCGGATCCTGGCGATGCACGGTCCCGAGGTCGACGTCTGCATCACCGAGATCGGTGGCACCGTCGGCGACATCGAGTCGCAGCCGTTCCTCGAGGCCGCGCGCCAGGTACGACAGCGGATCGGCCGCGACAACGTGTTCTTCGTGCACGTCTCGCTGGTGCCTTACATCGGGCCCTCCAAGGAGCTCAAGACCAAGCCGACCCAGCACTCGGTGATGGCGCTGCGCCAGATCGGCATTCAGCCCGACGCCATCGTGTGCCGCGCCGACCGCGAGCTCCCGCAGGGCATCAAGTCGAAGATCGCGCTGATGTGCGACGTCGACGAGCAGGCGGTCGTCACCGCCGCCGACGCTCCCTCGATCTATGACATCCCCAAGGTGTTGCACCGCGAGGGCCTGGACGCCTACGTCGTGCGCAAGCTCGACCTGCCGTTCCGCGATGTCGACTGGAGCATCTGGGACGACCTGCTCCGCCGGGTGCACCACCCCAAGGAGACCGTCACCATCGGCCTGGTCGGCAAGTACATCGACCTCCCCGACGCCTACCTCTCGGTCGCCGAGGCACTGCGTGCCGGAGGCTTCGCCAACGAGGCCAAGGTGGAGCTGCGCTGGATCCCCTCCGACCTCTGCGAGACGCCGGCCGGTGCGGCCAAGCACCTGGCCGACCTCGACGGCGTCTGCGTGCCGGGCGGCTTCGGCATCCGCGGTCTGGAGGGCAAGCTCGGCGCGTTGACCTACACCCGCATCCACGGAATCCCGACGCTGGGTCTGTGCCTGGGCCTGCAGTGCATGGTGATCGAGTACGCGCGTGAGGTGCTCGGCCTGGAGAAGGCCGGCTCGACCGAGTTCGACGCCGACACCCCGGAGCCAGTGATCGCCACCATGGCCGAGCAGGTCGCGTTCGTCGAGGGCGCCGGCGACCTCGGCGGCACCATGCGGCTGGGTCTCTATCCGGCGGCGCTCAAGAAGGGCTCCATCGCCGAGGAGGTGTACGGCGAGCCGCTCATCCAGGAGCGCCACCGTCACCGCTACGAGGTCAACAACACCTACCGGGAGCGCCTCGAGGAAGCCGGTCTGGTGTTCTCGGGCACGTCTCCTGACAACGAGCTGGTCGAGTTCGTCGAGCTGCCGCGGGAGACGCACCCCTACTACATCGCCACCCAGGCCCACCCCGAGTTGCGCTCGCGCCCGACCCGGCCGCACCCGCTGTTCAAGGGCCTGGTCGCCGCGGCGATCGCCCGGCAGAAGGAGCAGCGCTTCCCGATCGACGAGTCGAAGCTGCACCGCGAGCCCGAGCCGGAGGCTCCGGCGGAGGCCGACACCGTCGCCGTGGTCGACGCGGAGTAGCGGCGGATGTCGGAGGTGCGCGACCGCGCCGAGCGATGGCCCGTGATGTCCAGCACGGACCTCCATCGCGACGACTGGGTGATGGCCCTGCGCCGTGACACCATCCGCCGCCCGGGCAGCGAGGAGATCTTCACCCGGCTGGTGCTCGAGCACCCGGGTGCGGCGGTGATCATCGCGCTCGACGACGACGGGCGGGTGCTCTGCCTCAAGCAGTACCGGCACCCTGCCGGCATGCGGTTCGTGGAGCTGCCGGCAGGGCTGTTGGACGCCGACGGCGAGGAGCCGCTCGAGGTCGCACAGCGGGAGCTGCGCGAGGAGGCGTCCTTCGCGGCGGCCACCTGGCGTCCGTTGGCCGCGGCGTACTCCTCGCCGGGGATCATCGCCGAGCGCATCCACTACTTCCTGGCCACCGACCTGACGGCGGTGGACCGCGGCGACTTCGTGCTCCAGCACGAGGAGGCCGACATGGAGCTGTTGTGGGTGCCGTTCGAGGATCTGCTAGGCGCCGTGCTCGCCGGTGATGTCACCGACGCCCCGCTGATCATCGCCGTGCTGATGGTGCGGGCGCGGGGCCTCGCGTAACGCTGCGGCGCAGGGTATGACTGGATCATGACCAGGATCGGCGTACCGAAAGAAGTAAAGAACCACGAGTACCGGGTTGCGATCACCCCGGTCGGTGTCCACGAGCTCGTCGCCCACGGGCACGAGGTGGTCATCGAGCAAGGTGCGGGCCTCGGCTCCTCCATCCCCGACGAGGAGTACGTCGCGGCGGGTGCCCGGCTGCTCACCGACCCGGACGAGGTCTGGGGCAGCGCCGACCTGGTGCTGAAGGTCAAGGAGCCGGTCGCGGAGGAGTACCACCGTCTCCGGGAGGGGCTGACGCTGTTCACCTACCTGCACCTGGCCGCGGACAAGCCGCTGACCGAGGAGCTGTTGGCGCGCAAGGTCACCGGTATCGCCTACGAGACGGTGCAGCTGCCGTCGGGCGCGCTGCCGCTGCTCTACCCGATGTCGGAGGTCGCCGGTTGCCTGGCGCCGCAGGTCGGTGCCTACAACCTGTTGAAGGCGCAGGGTGGCCGCGGTGTTCTGATGGGCGGGGTCGGGGGTGTGGCCAACGCGAAGGTCGTCATCCTCGGGGCCGGCGTCTCGGGGCAGAACGCCGCGAACATCGCACTCGGGATGGGCGCGGACGTGACGCTGCTCGACACCGACCTGGACAAGCTGCGGATGTCGTTCTGGCGCTATGACAACCGGGTGCACGGGCTGGCCTCCTCCAAGCTCGCGGTCGAGGAGCAGGTCAAGCAGGCGGACCTGGTCATCGGGGCGGTGCTGATCCCCGGCGCTGCGGCACCGAAGCTGGTCACCAACGAGCTGGTCGCGCAGATGAAGCCCGGCTCGGTGCTGGTCGACATCGCGATCGACCAGGGTGGGTGTTTCGAGGACTCGCGGCCCACGACGCATGCCGACCCGACGTTCCAGGTCCACCAGTCGACGTTCTACTGTGTGGCCAACATGCCCGGCGCCGTACCGAACACCTCGACCTACGCCCTGACCAACTCGACCCTGCCCTACACGGTCGCGCTGGCGGACAAGGGCTGGCGCGAGGCGTGCAAGACCGACCGGAGCCTGGCGCTGGGACTCAACACCCACGCCGGCCTGCTCACGAACACACCCGTCGGCGAAGCCGTGGGCATCGATGCGGTCTCCTTGGAGAGCGTGCTGTCCTGACCGAGACCAGCATCGCCCCCAGCACCGCCGTCCGCACCTATCTCGACCACCTCTCCGTCGAGCGCGGTCTGGCCGACAACACCCTCGCCTCCTACCGTCGTGACCTGCGCCGTTATCTGGAGTTCCTGAGCGGCGCCGGCATCGACGATCTGGCAGGCGTCTCGGAGAGCACCGTGACCGACTTCCTGGTGCGGCTGCGCGAGGGTGACCCCGACCACCAACCGCTCTCGGCCACCTCGGCCGCGCGGACGGTGGTGGCGGTCCGGGGCTTCCACCGGTTCGCGCTCGCCGACGGGATGGTGATGCTCGACCCGGCCGGCGCGGTGCGGCCGCCGCGGCCCACCAAGCGGCTGCCCAAGGCGCTTCCGCTCTCGGACGTCGAGGCGATCCTGGAAGCAGCAGGTACACCCGAGACGCCGCTGACGCTTCGGGACCGAGCGCTGCTCGAGGTGCTCTACGGCACCGGCGCGCGGATCTCCGAGGCGGTCGGTCTCGCCATCGACGACCTGGACCTGCCGCCGGGGGAGCCCGGCGGCACGGTGCTGCTGCGCGGCAAGGGGGGCAAGGAGCGTTTGGTGCCGCTCGGCTCCTACGCCCGCCGCGCCGTGGAGGCCTATCTCAGCCGCTCGCGGCCGGGGCTGGTCACCTCGGCCGGCTCGGTGAATGTGGGCGGCGCGGTCTTCCTCAACGCCCGGGGCGGCCGGCTCTCGCGACAGTCGGCGTGGGCGGTGCTGGTACGGGCCGCTGAGCGGGCCGGTGTCACCAAGGACGTCTCGCCGCACACCTTGCGGCACTCTTTCGCCACCCACCTCCTGGACGGCGGCGCCGACGTACGCGTGGTGCAGGAGCTGCTGGGGCACGCGTCGGTGACCACGACGCAGATCTACACCCTCGTGACCGTCGACAACCTGCGTGAGGTCTTCGCGACCGCGCACCCGAGAGCCCGGTGAACGTGACCAAACAGTGGGTCCCCCCGGTCGGGGCCAGCCCCGACGACGTATACGAGGCCATCAGCCGGTACGCCACCGGCCGCGGGCTGGAGCTCTACCCGCACCAGGACGAGGCGATCATCGAGCTGCTGGGCGGCGCCAATGTCGTCCTGGCGACGCCGACCGGGTCCGGCAAGTCGCTGGTCGCCATCGGCGCCCACGCCGCCGCCCTGGCCAGCGACCGGGTCAGCTTCTACACCGCACCGATCAAGGCGCTGGTCAGCGAGAAGTTCTTCGACCTGTGCGAGGTCTTCGGCGCGGAGAACGTCGGCATGCTGACCGGCGACGCCTCGGTCAATGCCGATGCCCCGATCATCGCGTGCACCGCCGAGGTGCTGGCCAACATCGCGCTGCGTGAGGGCACCCGCGCCGACATCGGCCTGGTGATCATGGACGAGTTCCATTACTACGGCGAGCCCGACCGTGGCTGGGCCTGGCAGGTGCCGCTGCTGGAGCTGCCGCAGGCGCAGTTCCTGCTGATGTCGGCCACGCTCGGCGACACCCGTGAGCTGCGCGAGGACCTCACCCGTCGCAACGGACGTGAGTCGGTGCTGGTCGACCAGGCAGAGCGGCCGGTGCCGCTGAGCTTCACCTGGGCGATGACGCCGATGGCCGACACTCTGGAGGAGCTGGTCACCACCGGCCAGGCCCCGGTCTACGTCGTGCACTTCACCCAGGCGGCGGCGGTCGAGCACGCCACCTCGCTGCAGTCGGCCGGGTGGATCACGCCGCCCGACAAGGAGGAGCTGGCGAGGCGGCTGGCCGACGTACGGTTCGCTGCGGGGTTCGGCAAGACGCTGGGCAAGCTGTTGCGCAAGGGCATCGGCGTGCACCACGCCGGCATGCTGCCGCGCTACCGGCGGCTGGTGGAACAGCTGGCCCAGGCCGGCCTGCTCCGCGTCATCTGCGGCACCGACACCCTCGGCGTGGGCATCAACGTCCCGATCCGGACGGTGCTGTTCACGGGGCTGGCGAAGTTCGACGGCCGCCGGCAGCGGATCCTGCGCACGCGCGAGTTCCTGCAGATCGCCGGTCGGGCGGGCCGTGCCGGGTACGACACCGCCGGGTACGTCGTCGTACAGGCTCCCGAGCATGTCATCGAGAACGAGAAGGCCAAGGCCAAGGCGGTCGAGCGGCAGGCCGCGGGCAAGAAGAACTCCAAGGCACAGCTGAAGAAGCCGCCGGAGGGCACCGTCGTGTGGAACGAGGCGGCCTTCACCCGCCTGGTGGAGGGCCAGCCGGAGCCGCTGCAGAGCCGGATGAAGGTCGACAACGCGATGCTGCTCAACGTGGTGGCGCGCGAGGAGGACGCCTTCGCGGTGCTGCGTCGCCTGCTGGCCGATAACCACGAGTCGCGGCGTGAGCAGCTCCGGTTGGCTCGACGTGCGCTGCGGCTGGCGAGGTCACTGGTTCGGTCGGGGATCCTGACGCGGCTCGACGTGCCGGACCGGCTCGGTCGACGCTACGTCCTGACCGAGGACCTGCCGGCCGACTTCGCGCTCAACCAGCCGCTGGCGCACTTCGCGTTGGCGGCGCTGGACACCCTCGACCCGGAGTCGGTGGAGCACACCCTCGAGGTGCTCTCCACCATCGAGGCGGTGCTGGAGCCGCCGCGGCAGCTGCTGCTCGCGCAGCAGTACGCCGCTCGCGGCAAGGCCGTGGAGGAGATGAAGGCCGACGGGGTCGAGTACGAGGAGCGGATGGCGCTGCTCGAGGACATCACCTGGCCCAAGCCGCTGGCGGAGCGTCTCGAGGCGCTCTACGAGGTCTACCGGACCTCGCACCCGTGGCTGCCCGAGGACGCGCTCGACCCGAAGTCGGTGGTGAGAGAGATGTACGAGCAGGGGATGAGCTTCACCGACATCGTCGGCCGCTACCAGCTCGCCCGCTCCGAGGGACTGGTGCTGCGCTACCTCACCGACGCCTATCGCACGCTCTCGCACACCCTGCCTGCGGCGGTCGTCACGCCGGAGCTGGAGGACCTGATCGCCTGGCTGGGGGAGACAGTCCGCCAGACCGACTCCTCGCTGCTCGACGAGTGGGAAGCGCTCAACGACCCGGCGCACGTGCGGCCCGATGTGGCGCACCACGCGCCGCCGCCCCCGCCGCGCGCTCTCTCGCAGCAGGGCCGCGCCTTCGAGGTGATGGTCCGCAACGCGATGTGGGCTCGAGTCGATGCGGTCGCCCGCGACGACCTCGACGCACTGATGGCGATGGAGCGGGCCGCCGCCGATCGCACCGACCCACCGGCGGAGATCGTGATGAAGCGCTCGGTGTGGGACGAGGCGCTGGAGGAGTACTACACCGAGCACGGCTCGGTCGGCCTCGACGCGGACGCTCGGGGACCGAAGATGCTCGCCGCGCGGGACGAGGGCCGAATCCGCCACCTGACCCAGACGCTGGCAGATCCGGCCGGTCACCACGACTGGGTGATCGAGGCGGAGGTCGACCTGGACGCCACCGACGAGGTCGGCGAGCTGGTGCTGCGGACCATCGCCATGCGCCGGCTGTAGGTGTGCCGGAGGCCGGACTGGACGCGTACGGAGGCCCGACTCAACCCGGATAAATCCCCGAATCAACGCCACGAGGGGCGCCTCCACCATGGGAGACGCCCCTCGCGTGGGGTGCTGCTGAATCAGTACCGACGGGCCACCTTGTCGAGGTAGGTCCCGGTGACGGTGCCGACGCCTGTCACGTCGTCCCAGCCCCTGTTCACGTTGAGCGAGGAGTCCTGGTCGAACGTGCGGACGGTGTAGAGGAAGCCGTCGGCGTTGTTGTAACCGTTGGTGTAGTCCGAGCGGATGTTGCCCGCATCGGGCCCCTTCGAGGCCGGGTCGTAGAACGACGAGGTCGTCTTGGCCAGGCTGTAGATCAAGGGGTTGGCGAAGCCGAGCCGGCCGTGGGCGCGCTGCTGGGCGACGGCCTGGACCCCCGCGAGGAGCGGTGAGGCGAGGCTGGTGCCGCCGACGCGGTACTCGCCGTAGTGGACGCCGGCGGGCCCGAAGACGCTGGGCAGTGCGAAGTCCTGGGTCTCACCGATCAGCATGCCCGTGGTCGGATCCGCATCCATCGCGATGTCCGGCACGGCGCGGCCGCCCGTCGGGTTGTTCCGCACCACGCCGCGCTGGTAGAAGGGCTGGTCGAAGAGCTGGCTGAAGCCGCCTCCGGCGCCGTACAGCCAGGTCTTGGTGGTGGGGTCCCAGCTCTTGCCGTCTGCGGTCAGGGAGTACTTGTTGGTGCCCCAGCCGGTCTCGAACTGACGGGTGTTGGCCTTGGTCACGCCCAGGGCGGTGCCACCGACGGCGGTCACCCACGGGTCGCCCGCCGGGTAGTCGGGGTGGATGTAGCCGGCGTTGGCCAGCTCGTCCCCGTCGTCACCGGAGGAGAAGTAGAAGCCGATGCCCTGCACGGCGCCCTGCTGGAAGATCGACTGGTAGGCGTCGATCGTGGACTGGTCGAGGGTGAGGCACGGCGTGTCGGTGGTGCAGCCGTCGGCCGGGTCGTTCGCGATCACTGTCGGCTCGCCCCACGAGTTGGAGATCAGCGATGCCTTGTTGATCGAGACGATCTTCGACAGCGAGGCCAGCAGGTCGTCGTCGAAGCAGCTCGCTGCGCCGACGTACTGGATGTTCGCGCCGGTCGCCATGCCGTGCACGGCCTCGACGTCGAGCGCCTGCTCGCCGTACCAGCCGTTGCCGCCGCAGTCGCCGATCGGGTCGGGCGATGCGGTGGAGGCGCCCTCGGGGAAGCTCAGGTCACTGAACTGCCCGCGACGCAGGGCCGGGTCGCCGTGCCGGGTGGCGTACGTCGAGGCGTCCGCGGCCAGCGTCGAGGAGTCGAAGGCGTCCACGATCGCGACGGTCTGCCCGCTGCCGTCCTGCTTGTTGCCGACGCCGTAGGTGCCGCGCAGCTGCTTGGGCGTGTAGCCGCAGACCGCGTAGGGCAGTGTCTTGCCCTGGAACTTCGGCAGCGTGGTCGCGTCCTTCTGCCCGTAGTAGGAGGAGCACGGGGTGGCGTTGACGAAGCCCGCCGGTGCACCGAGATCCTGTGGCTGGCTCTGCGGCTGGACCGTGTGACCGGCCGGGGTGAGCCCGGTGATCGCGAGCACAGGTGTGGTCACCGAGTTGGGCACCGACAGCGTCGAGTCGGGTGCCTGGACGGTGCCGCCGTCGAACTTGTAGGTCGACATCGTGGTGCCGAACGCCTTGGAGACCTCGGCGGCGGTGCCGCTGACGGCCACGTAGTGGTTGTCCGATCCGACCGAGGTCACGCTGAGGCCGTCGCTGGTCAGCCAGCTCTTGACCTGGGCGACCTGGGCCTGCGTCGGTGCGAACTGAGCGACGTACTGGTCGTGGGTGAGGTACTTCCCGTAGCTGGCGCTGGTCGGATCGCTGACCGACTGCGCGAGCGCAGCGAGGTCGGAGCTGTTGTTGGCTCCGAGCCACACCTTCGCGGTCACCTTCTTCGAGGTGGCGACCGTGCCTGTCTTCTGGAACTTGGGGTTCGTCTGCCAGGCCGGACGGCTGCCGTGCAGATCGTGCCGGCCGCCTCCCTGTGCCGAAGCCGGTGACATGCCGACGGTGGCCAGGCCGACCGTACCGACGGCGATGATCGCCAGAACTCCCACCCGAGTGGTGCGCATGATTCTCCTGTCCGCGACACCGCCGAGATGCCGCATGGGCCTGATCTTCGTCCCGAGCGGCCTGCCTGACAAGAGCCAAGTTCGGTGAAGGCCGGGACGGCCTAGGCTTCGGACATGAGCGATGTCGAAGTCCGCAACAATCCCGCCGAGAACCGCTACGAGGCCTGGCTCGACGGCGAGCTTGCTGGGATCGCCGTCTACGGGCTCGGTCCGAGCACGGTGGTCTTCCTGCACACCGAGGTCGAGGACAAGTTCGGTGGACAGGGGGTCGGAGGGGCCTTGGCCAAGGGCGCACTCGACGACGTCCGGGCCGATGGGCGGCACGACGTGATCCCGTTGTGCCCGTTCATCAAGAGCTACATCGAGAAGCACCCCGAATACGAGGACCTCGTCCACCGGCGATGAGGGTCCGAAGCAGCGTGCCGAGGTTGTAGAGTCGCCCGCATCGGTTGTGTCGCCGTGTCGACATATTCCCCCGGCCGGATCCGCGAGGCGGATCGCCCAGCACCGTGAAGTGAGAGTGGAGCACCCGTGTCCGACGCCCTGCCGTTCGAGTCGCCCGTCGTCGAGCAGTTGGGGCCCACCGGAAGGCCGTTGCCCGTCTTCCCGGAGCCGGAGCGGCTCAGTGAGCACGGCCCGGCCCGCGTGGTGGCGCTGTGCAACCAGAAGGGCGGCGTCGGCAAGACGACGACCACCATCAGCCTGGGTGCTGCGCTGGCCGAGCTCGGCCGCAAGGTGCTGCTGGTCGACTTCGACCCGCAGGGGTCCATGTCGGTCGGCCTCGGGCTCAACCCCAACGAGATCGAGCTCGGCACCTACCAGCTGCTGATGGATGCCGGCGTGAGCTTCGACGACGTGGTGGTGAAGACCAACGTCGACGGCGTCGACCTGCTGCCGGCCAACATCGACCTGTCCGCCGCCGAGATCCAGCTCGTCCACGAGGTGGGCCGCGAGCAGGTGCTCACCGGCAAGCTGCAGCCCGTCATGGACCGCTACGACGTCATCCTGATCGACTGCCAGCCCTCACTGGGGCTGCTCACGGTCAATGCACTGACCGCCAGCGACGGCGTGATCATCCCGTTGGAGTGTGAGTACTTCGCCCTGCGCGGCGTCGCGCTGCTCAAGGACACCATCGAGAAGGTGCGCTCGCGGCTCAACCCGAAGCTGACCATCGACGGCCTGCTCGGCACCATGTACGACGGCCGCACCCTGCACAGCCGTGAGGTGATGGAGACGCTGGTGTCCGGCTGGGGCGAGACGGTGTTCCACACAGTGATCCGGCGCACCGTGAAGTTCTCCGACGCCACCGTCGTCGGCGAGCCGATCACCACCTACGCCTCCAACTCCCCGGGTGCCGAGTCCTACCGCCAGCTTGCCAAGGAGGTGCTCGCCCGGTGGCAGCGCGGCGTGTGAGTCTGCCCTCCGCCGACGACCTCTTCAGGCCCACCGCCGGCGAGGGCGAGTCGGCCAAGCCGGTGCGCGCCGTACCGGATGCGGGGGAGGAGCCCGCGGCCGAGGCGGACGCGAAGGCCGGCGGCAAGCAGGGCACCAGGCGTTCCAGCGGACGGGTCCGGCACGACGAGAAGATGACTGTCTACGTCACCGCCGATGAGCTGCTCGAGCTCGAGCACGCCCGGCTCACGCTGCGCAGCAAGCACGGCATGGCGGTCGACCGCGGCCGGCTGGTGCGCGAGGCCGTCGCGATCGTGCTGGCCGACCTGGAGAGCAACGGCGAGCAGAGCGCGCTGGTGCGCCGGCTCGCAGACGGATGAGCAGCGCGGCCGCCTCGACAGGCTCGGCGACCGTGGAGGCCGAGCACGGCTTCGCCGTCCGGTTGGACAACTTCGAGGGTCCCTTCGACCTGCTGCTGAGCCTGATCGCCAAGCACAAGCTCGACATCACCGAGATCGCGTTGGCGAAGGTCACCGACGAGTTCATCGCCCACGTGAAGGCGGGCGGCAAGGAGTGGGACCTGGAGCAGACCTCCAGCTTCCTGCTGGTTGCTGCGACCCTGCTCGACCTCAAGGCCGCCCGGCTGCTGCCGCAGGGGGACGTCGAGGACGAGGAGGACCTCGCGCTGCTGGAGGCGCGCGACCTGCTGTTCGCCCGGCTGCTGCAGTACAAGGCGTTCAAGCAGGTGGCGACGGTGCTGTCCGGACGGCTGGCCGCCGAGAGCCTGCGGCATCCGCGCGCGGTCGGCCTGGAGGAGCGCTACGCGACGCTGCTTCCGGAGGTGCTGATCGGCATCGGGCTCGAGCAGTTCGCGGCGCTCGCCGCCAAGGCGATGGCACCCAAGCCCGGACCGCCCGAGCTGACCCTGCACCACATCCATGCCCCCAAGGTGAGCGTGCGCGAGCAGGCCGGGATCGTGGTCGACCGGCTGCGCCGGGCCGGCACGCTGACCTTCCGGGCGCTGTGCGGCGACTCACCGGACACGCTGACCACGGTGGCACGGTTCCTCAGCCTGCTGGAGCTGTTCCGCGAGGGCGCCGTCGCCTTCGACCAGGTCAGCCCGCTCGGTGAGCTGACGGTGCGCTGGACGGGCGAGGACCATGACGGCGGCACCGGTGGGATCGACATCGACGGGCTGATCCAGGACGAGTTCGAAGGGCAGCCGCCGGTGGAAGCCGGCGGAGCTGCGGAGGAAGCCGATGAGTGAGCAGACCGAGGGCGAGACCCTCGACGTACCTGACGAGGACAGGGAGGCGGCGGTGCCCCGCGTGCCGCTGCGCCCAGCGCTGGAGGCGGTGCTGATGGTGGCCGACCAGCCGCTGGCGCCGACGGTGCTCGCGACGTCGGTGGGTCATCCGATGGCCGAGGTGGAGGCGGCGCTGGCGGCGCTGTCGGCCGAGTACACCGAGCAGGGGCGCGGCTTCGACCTGCGCAACGTGGCGGGCGGCTGGCGATTCTACACCCGGGAGGAGTACGCCGGGGTGGTGGAGGGCTTCGTCCTCGAGGGCCAGCAGGCGCGCTTGACCCAGGCGGCTCTGGAGACGCTGGCCGTGGTGGCCTACAAGCAGCCGGTGTCCCGAGCACGGGTCAGTGCGATCCGCGGGGTCAACGTCGACGGGGTGATGCGCACGCTGTTGGCGCGCGGACTGGTCGAGGAGGCCGGTCAGGACACCGACACCGGAGCCCATCTCTACCGCACCACCAGCTACTTCCTGGAGCGGATCGGCGTGACCGGCCTGGACGAGCTGCCCGAGCTGGCGCCGTACCTGCCCGAGATGGACGACCTCGAGGACGAGCTGGCCGAGATGATCAGCCCGGCGTCGACTCACGAACACACGCAGGAAACGATGCAGGAGCGAGACGATGATTGAGCGCACGGACCTCCCTCTCGACGAGGAGGGCCTGATCCGCATCCAGAAGCTGCTCGCGCTCGCCGGTGTCGCCAGCCGCCGTCGCAGCGAGGAGCTGATGCTGGGCGGCCTGGTCGAGATCAACGGCGAGGTGGTCACCCGGCTCGGCACCAAGGTCGACCCTGCCCGCGACCTGATCCGGATCGACGGCAAGCGCCTGCCACCGATCAGCGAGAAGGTCTACCTGGTCCTCAACAAGCCCCGCGGCGTGGTCTCCACCATGAGCGATCCGGAGGGCCGGCGCACGCTGCAGGACCTGGTCGCGGACCGGCCGGAGCGGCTCTTCCATGTCGGCCGTCTCGACACCGACACGTCCGGCCTGATCATCCTGACGAACGACGGGGACTTCGCGCATCGACTGGCGCACCCCTCCTACGAGGTCGACAAGACGTACGTCGCCGAGGTCAGCGGCGAGCTGTTCCCGCGGATCCGAAAGCAGCTCCTGGAGGGCGTCACGCTGGAGGACGGGCCGGTGACCGTCAGCGGTGCCAGGATCGTGCAGGCGACCCAGAAGAAGTCGATCATCGAGCTGACCATCCACGAGGGCCGCAACCGGATCGTGCGCCGGCTGCTCGACCAGGTCGGTCACCCGGTGACCCGCCTGACCCGCACCCGCATCGGCCCGGTGAAGCTCGGCACGCTGAAGGCTGGTGAGCTGCGTGAGCTCACCGTCGACGAGCTCGGCGAGCTGCTGGACAGCACTCAGCTCTGACACGCGGTGTCCGTGTCTCGGGACGCGGCCACTAGCCTGTCTTCGCTGCGGTGCGTCAACGGCGACCGCAGCCGCCGACGAGTGAGCGACGAGTGAGCGAGGAGTGGACGTGGCGGTGCGAGCGGTCCGTGGTGCGACCCAGCTCGAGGTGGACGAGCGCGAGCACATGCTCGAGCGCGTGGCGGAGCTGGTCACCGAGGTGATGACGGTCAACGGCCTGACGGTCGACGACTTCATCTCGGTCATCTTCACCTCCACCGACGACCTGCTCTCGGAGTTCCCCGCCTATGCCGCCCGTCAGCTGGGCTTCTCCGAGGTGCCGCTGATGTGCGCGCGAGAGCTGGAGATCTCCGGCTCGATGCCCCGCGTGGTGCGTCTGATGGCCCACGTGGAGAACGAGTTGCCGAGAGCCGACGTCACCCACGTCTACCTGCACGGCGCCGCCAACCTGCGCCGCGACCTCAGCCGGGTCAAGTCGGTCCCCGATGCCTGATCCGGCCGCACGCGCGGGAGTGCTGACCGGGCCGGTCGAGATCATCGGGACCGGGTTGCTCGGCACCTCCATCGCGCTGGCCTGCCGCCAGGCCGGGCTCGAGGTGCTGCTCACCGACGTCGCCGGCGAGCACATCCGTACGGCGAGCGGCCTCGGTGCGGGTCGCCCCCGGGTCCCGGCCGACCGGCCGCAGGTGGTCGTGGTGGCAGTGCCGCCGGCCTACCTCGGACGGGTGATCGGGGACGCGCTGGCCGACGATCCGCAGGCAGTGGTCACCGACGTGGGCAGCGTCAAGGGCGCCCCGCTCGCCGAGGTGTCGGTGCTGCCCGGCGCTGACCGCTACGTCGGCGGACACCCGATGGCAGGCAGCGAGCGCTCCGGCCCGTTGGCCGCCTCCGCCGCGCTCTTCGACGGCCGACCGTGGGCCGTGACACCGCACCCGGGATCGCGTCCGGACGCGGTCGCGCTGGTGGAGCAGCTGGCGCTGCTGTGCGGCGGCGTACCTGTCCGGATGGATCCGGCCGAGCACGACCGGGCGGTGGCGCGCATCTCGCACGTTCCGCACCTGATGGCCGTGCTGGTTGCGGGGCGGCTGGCTGGCGCTCCTGCCGAGCACCTCGCCCTGTCCGGGCCGGGTGTGCGTGACGTGACTCGCGTGGCAGGGGGAGACCCGGAGCTCTACGGGCAGATCGTGACCGGCAACGCCGGTGCCGTCGTCGAGCTGCTCGGTGAGGTTCGTGGACAGCTCGATGAGCTGATCGCCGCACTGACGGCCGGCGACCGCGGCACGCTGGCCGGCCTGCTGCAGCGCGGTCAGCAGGGTAACCAGGCCATCCCGGGCAAGCACGGCACGCCGACCGGTCCGACCACGGCCGTGTTCGTGGCGGTCGCGGACGAGCCGGGCGGTCTGGCGCGGCTGTTCTCCGATGCCGGCGCCAGCGGGGTCAACATCGAGGATGTCCGGATCGAGCACGAGCTCGGCCGGCCGGTGGGCCTGGTCGAACTGGTGGTCGCCGAGGGCAGCGCGGAGCAGCTGCGCACCGCGCTCGAATCTCGGGGTTGGGTCGTCCACCGGTAGGCTGCCGCCCTGTGAGCACGCCCGAGAACACCCCCGCGCACAGCATCGTCATCGCCGTCGACGGCACCTCGGGCTCGGGCAAGTCCAGCACGTCGCGCGGTGCCGCCGCCCGGCTCGGCCTGCGCTACCTGGACACCGGCGCGATGTTCCGCGCGATGACCTGGTGGATGCTCAGTCACGACGTCGACGTGCACGACGCCGCCGCGGTGGCGGCGCACGCCTCCCGACCGAGGATCGAGTCGGGCACCGACCCGCTCGGCCCGACGATCGCGCTCGACGGTGCCGACGTGGCCGTGGAGATCCGCTCGGACGTGGTCAACGCCAGCGTCTCCCCGGTCAGCGCCGTCCCCGAAGTGCGCGCCCGTCTGCTGGAGCTGCAGCGCGAGGTCATCGAGCGCGCGCTCGACGGCGCCGGGATCGTGGTCGAGGGCCGCGACATCGGCTCGGTCGTCTGGCCGCAGGCCGACCTCAAGCTCTACGTCACCGCCGACCCGGCGGCCCGCGCGGCCCGCCGCGCGCAGGAGGAGGGCGGCAGCGACGCCGCGTCGGTTCAGGCATCGCTCGAGGCTCGCGACAAGATCGACTCCGGCCGCGCGACCGCGCCGCTGGTGGCCGCCGACGGAGCCGTCCACCTCGACACCACGCCCTACACGCTCGATGAGGTGATCGCCCAGGTCGTCACGCTGGTCGAGCAGGCCCGTGCGGCGCGCCCCGTCACGGAGCGAGCCACGTCATGAGCCAGGCCCTCCAGGGCCTCGCCGGCAGCCTGCCCGACACCGGCAGCGTCCGGGCGCCGCGCAGCCGCTTCTTCTACTCCTCGCGCTGGTTCGGCCGGTGGGCGATCCGGCGGCGCTACCGGGTTCAGCTGCACGAGACCCGGCACGTGCCCGCCACCGGTGGAGTGATCTTCTGCTCCAACCACATCGGTGTGATCGACGGCCCGGTGCTGGCGATCTTCGCGCCGCGGCCGGTGCACTCGCTGACCAAGGACGACATGTTCCGCGGCCTGCTGGGCCGCTTTCTGCTCGCGGTCGGGCAGATCCCGCTCAACCGCGACGGCGCCGACACCGCCGCGATCAAGACCTGCGTGAAGGTGGTGCGAGAGGGTCGCGCGGTCGGGATCTACCCCGAGGGCAGCCGCGGGCCGGGCGAGTACGACGTCTACCACCACGGTGCCGCCTACCTCGCGATGGTGACGGGCGCGCCCGTGGTGCCGGTGGTGATGTTCGGCAGCCGTGAGCCCGGTGGTTCGCGCAGCTCGCTGCCACCTCGCGGCTCCACGATCGACCTGGTCTTCGGACCCGCCTTCACCACCGAGCAGGTGCCCTGGCCGCGCCGACGGGAACACGTCGACCGGATCTCGGCGTTGCTCAAGGAGCACCTGCTGGACCATCTCTCCACCGCCCGCGCGGTGACTGGCCGGTCGCTGCCCGGCCCGCTGCCGGGCGCCCCCGCCGTACCGACCCCGGTCCTCGACCAAGGAGCATCATGACTGGCCTTCCCGATGAGCACAGTGCCGCCCAGCCGGCCGAGTTCGAAGCCTTCGACGGCGACGAGCACGTCGGTCCCACGCCCGTGCTGGCGGTGGTCGGCCGCCCGAACGTGGGCAAGTCGACCTTGGTCAACCGGATCATCGGCCGCCGTGAGGCCGTCGTCGAGGACGTGCCCGGTGTGACCCGTGACCGGGTCTCCTACGACGCGGACTGGAACGGCCGGGCCTTCACGCTCGTCGACACCGGCGGCTGGTCCTCGGACGCACGCGGAATGGCTCAGCGGATCGCCGAGCAGGCCGAGCTGGCGATCAGCCTGGCCGATGCGGTCCTCTTCGTGGTCGACGCCAAGGTCGGCATCACCGATGAGGACGAGGCAGTGGTGCGGATCCTGCGCCAGGCCAAGAAGCCCGTCGTACTCGCCGCCAACAAGGTGGACGACCTGCGGACCGAGGCCGAGGCTGCCGGGCTGTGGAACCTCGGTCTCGGCGAGCCGTTCCCCGTCTCGGCACTGCACGGCCGCGGGTCCGGTGACCTGCTGGACGCGATCTTGGCGGCGCTGCCAGAGCTGCCGCCGATGCCGGAGGGCGAGGAGATCGGCGGCCCGCGCCGGATCGCCTTGGTGGGGCGCCCCAACGTGGGCAAGTCCTCGCTGCTGAACAAGCTCGCGGGCGAGACCCGCGTCGTCGTCGACAACGTCGCCGGCACCACCGTCGACCCCGTCGACGAGCTGATCGAGCTGGGCGGGCGCACCTGGAAGTTCATCGACACGGCCGGCATCCGCAAGCGGGTCAAGGAGGCGTCGGGCCACGAGTACTACGCGTCCCTGCGCACCACCACCGCCATCGACCGCGCCGAGGTCGCCGTGCTGGTGCTCGACTCGGAGCAGTCCATCGCCGAGCAGGACATCCGGATCCTGCAGACCGTCCGGGAGGCCGGTCGCGCGCTCGTGATCGTGTTCAACAAGTGGGACCTGGTCGATGAGGACCGTCGCTACTACATCGAGCGTGAGATCGAGCGCGAGCTGGTGCAGGTGAAGTGGGCCCCGAGGGTCAACCTCACCGCGCGCACGGGCTGGCACACCGACCGCCTGGTGCCTGCGATCGACAAGGCCCTGGAGGGCTGGGAGACCCGGGTGGGCACAGGTGCGCTCAACACGTTCCTCGGCCGGCTCGTGGCCGAGCACCCGCACCCGGTCCGCGGCGGCAAGCAGCCGAAGGTCCTGTTCGGCACCCAGGCCTCGACGGCGCCGCCGACGTTCATCCTGTTCACCTCGGGCAAGCTCGACGCGGCGTACGAGCGCTTCATCGAGCGCCGCCTGCGCGAGGACTTCGGGTTCGTCGGTACGCCGATCGTCCTGCAGCAGCGCGTCCGCGAGAAGCGCAAGCGCGGCAGGTCCTAGGCAGCTCGGGCCGGTCGGCTCAGCCGACCGGCGCGGTGCTCTCGCGGGGCAGCTGCTCCAGGGGCACGGGCCGACCGAAGAGGTAGCCCTGGGCATAGTCGCAGCCCAGCTCGCGCAGGATGATCGCCTGCTCCGGGGTCTCCACGCCCTCGGCCACGGTGGTCATGCCGAGTGAGCGGCTGATCGCGATGATCGCCGAGAGCACCGGCTGTCGACCGCGGTCGGGGTCGATGGCAGCGACGAAGGAGCGGTCGATCTTGACCGTGTCGACGGGGAACTGCTCCAGCCAGCGCAGCGAGGAGTAGCCGGTGCCGAAGTCGTCGATCGCCACCCGGACGCCGAGCGCACGCAAGCCCTGCAGGGTGCGCACGACCTGGGGGTCGTCCTCGTCGAAGAGCGCCTCGGTGACCTCCAGGACGAGCCGCTCGGGGGACAGCCCGGTGATGCTGAGCACCTGGTGGACCTGGTCGACGTAGCCGGAGCCGCGCAGCTCGGGGACCGAGACGTTGACGCCGATGCCGCGCCGGTCGCTCGAGGCCACCGCCGCTGCGCACGCCTGAGCGAGGGTCCAGCGCCCGAGAGCGTGGATGGCGCCGGTGCGTTCGGCCTGAGGGATGAAGTCGTTCGGCGGGACCAGCCCACGTTGCGGATGGTTCCACCGGACCAGTGCCTCGGCGCTGACCACGGCGTTGTCCCTCAGCCGGATCACCGGCTGGAAGTGCAGCAAGAGCTCGTCCGCGGCGACCGCTGCCTCGAGCTCGCTGGCTCCACGGGTCGGGTCACCGTAGACCACCGTCTGGCCCCTGCCGGCGGACTTGGCGTCGTAAAGCGCGACCTCGGCCCGGCCGAACAGGATCGAGGGGGTGTCCCCGGCGGTCCAGGCTGCAACACCGGCCGACATCCCGACGCCGTCGGGCGCGAGTGCGCGCAGCCTGTCGGCGATGTCGGCGGCCTTGCCCAGCGAGGACCCCGGCAGCAGCACGGCGAACTCGTCGCCGCCGTAACGACTCAGCGTCTGGTGCCCCAGCAGCACCCGGTCCCAGGTGCCGGCGCAGGAGGCCAGCACCTGGTCGCCAGCCCGCTTCCCGAGGTTGTCGTTGAGGGTCTTGAAGTCATCCACGTCGAGCAGCACCAAGGCGAGCTCGCCGCGCTCGCGCCGCGGTCGGGCAAGCTCCTGGTCGAGGCGGCGGTCGAAGCCTCGCCGGTTGACCAGCCCCGTGAGCGAGTCGTGCTCGGCCAGGTCGGCGATCCGGGCCAGCCAGGCGATGATGACGGATACCACCAGGAAGAAGCCCTGCACCATCAGCAGATCGGCCAGCGGCAGGCCGACGGCTGTCATCGCGACGGTGGAGGCCACCATCACCAGGGCGACGTGGAAGGCCATCCCGAGTCCACCGAAGAAGAACGACGCGTCGATGATCACGTAGATGTAGGGCACCGCCAGCGCCACCGATGCCTCGCCGCCGTTGCCGAAGAGGACCAGCAGCGTGACGATCGCCGTACCGATGGCGACTAGGACGTGGTAGAGCGGCCGGGGGAGTCGGTGTCCGGCGTAGACCACGACCGGACCGAGGAGCGCGGCGACCAGCGCGATGATCCGGATCCCGTCGATGTTGGCACCCGACCAGGACTGGGACCGGAGGGTCGCGGCGAGCACCAGGAGGCCGCAGGTGAGGTAGAGGATCCCGGTGGTCCGAGCCAGGACCTCGTCGGTCGCCACCGTCGGGACACCTCGAGCGCGCACCAGCCGGGACCGGAGCAGCTCGCCAGTGCGGGCTGGGCTCATGACGGGTCTCGCCGCCTCTGCTCACGCTCGTGCTGGCGCTCGACCTGCTCGAAGACGACGTTGCGCCGGATGTCGTTGGCGGTCCGGGGCGGGATGTCGAGCATGATCACCACATCGACCGAGTCCGGCTCGCCGCTGCTCTGCTCGCGCAGCACGGTGCCCCGCAGCATGAAGCCGGTGTGATGCAAGGTGAAGGCAGCGCGGACCGTGTCGCCGGGGCGCAACAGCGGCAGGTGACGCAGCCGGAGCCTGGCTCGCAGTGCCGCCTCGCTCAGGTCGATCAGGGTGCCGCGGATGGGCCCGCCGTCGTGCGAGAGCGTCATCGGGGTGCCCATCGGCAGGCGCACGTACTCCCGTCGCTGGGTGCGGGCCGCCTGCGCGTGCACGGCCACTCGCCAGCGGTCGCCGTCGGGGGAGGCGGTGACCGGTGCGCGGAAGAGGCCACGCTCGGTCGTCCACACCATCGTCGCGTCGATCGGTACGTCGTCAGATGCAGCCGCGGGGTCGGTGGACTCCTCGTCGCAGACGGTCAGCAGGACGTCGAACCCGTCGTACCCGGTGACCTCGGCCTCGAGCCAGGACTCGCCGGATCGCTCCACGACGACCACAAGGCCGAGAGCGGGACGGGTGGACACGAATTAAGTATCGGCCTGTGGCGCCTCGGCCTCAGGAAAACACTGGGGTACTCCTAGTCCGGCAGGACTATGTCGCGATCCCGTCCGGACGGTCGCCCCCCGCGCTGCTCGAGCGGACGACTTCGAACCCGATTCGCACCCGGCTCAACGCGTGCGATAGCCTTCGGACGCCTTCTTCGGAAGGTGTTCGGGCTGTGGCGCAGCTTGGTAGCGCACTTGACTGGGGGTCAAGGGGTCGCAGGTTCAAATCCTGTCAGCCCGACTAGGTAAAACAGCAGTTCAGGGGCCGTTTCGGAGGAATTCGAAACGGCCCCTGAGCCGTCTTAGGTGGCGACGTACCCCAATTCGTACCCCAGTTGATCCAGGCGCTCGACCGGATCTGCTCGGCCACGAGGTCTGAACGGGGCGACCATGGACACATGCGCCTGTTCTACAACCACCATTGCCGTGTCTGCCGCGTGAAGTACTCCAACGACCGAATGCGCCGAAAGCGCGGGTGGATCTGTGTTGACTGCCTCCGTGACGAGAACCTCGCCAAGCGCAAGAGGTAGCCGCCCCGGCGCGCACCCTGCCTAAGACTGTCGGTGGTCGCGTCTACGGTGCGGGCCGTGAGCGAGATCGACCCGACGCCGCTGGCTGATGCCATGTCGGACTTCCTGGCGGCCTTAGCGGTGGGCAGCCTTGCGCTGCTCGCCGGACGCGAGGGACTCGGGAAGTCCACCGTCGCCTATGACCTCACCGCCCGGATCACCCGGGGAAGCCTCCCCGGAACCGGATACGGCCACCCGGGCGCCGTCATCATCTGCGCCACCGAAGACTCATGGGAGTACACCATCGTCCCGCGTCTGATCGCGGCCGGTGCCGACCTCGACCGGGTATTCCGGGTGGACGTGAGCACCGCGACCCACGTGCACACCACCCTGTCGCTGCCCCGCGACCTAGGCGGCCTGGGAAGGCTCGTCTCGCACGTGGATGCTGCCCTGGTGCTGCAGGTCGCACTCTGAGGATCGTGCTCGCCGAGGATTCCGCCCTCCTGCGCGAGAATCTGATTGCGTTGTTGGTCGGAGCTGGCCACGAGGTCATCGCCAGTGCGGAGAACGCCGACGAGCTGGTCGCCGCCGTGCGGGCTGATCCACCCGATGTTGTGATCACCGACGTCCGGATGCCACCGGAGCACTCCGATGAAGGCCTGCGTGCGGCGGCCCTGATCCGCGAGGAGTTTGCGTCCCTGCCGATCCTGGTCCTTTCCCAATACGTCGCCGACGCCTATCTGCCCGGGCTGCTGGAATCAGCCGGTGATGCCGGGCTGGGCTATCTACTCAAGGACCGCGTCGGCCGGGTCACCGACTTCCTCGCCAGCCTGAACCAGGTGGTCGATGGTGAGACAGTCGTCGATCCGGAGGTCGTCCGCCAGTTGCTCGCCCGTCGCAGCGGCAACGGCCCGCTAACGGCCCTCACCCCGCGCGAACGCGAGGTACTCGCCCAGATGGCCGAAGGCCGGACCAACGGATCGATCGCCACGACCCTGTTCGTCAGCGAGGCGGCTGTGCGAAAACACGTGGGGAGCATCTTCGCCAAGCTTGACCTACGGGATGACAGCGATCGTCGAGTAGCCGCGGTCCTGACCTTTCTCCGCGGGTCGGGGTGAGTCCAGCGACATACGGCCGGTTGGCCCGGCGATTCGTGCGACAGGGCGAATCGTCCGACCCCTGCATTGGTTCTCCGCCCGGTTGATCCGGAGGAACGGGAGCGGTGGACGCGTGCCTCAACGGTGACCGCGGTTGCGGCGAGGAGCAGAACCTCGCGAGGCCAACCGTCCCACAACTTCGGATCCGCGCCACTCGTTGGCAAGGGGCAGCCCAGGCGGGGCCAGCGGGCGATTCGGTATCCCCCGTGAGGTGGAGGGAGTGGGTCGCAAGTTCAGCAGGCCGGGCGACGCGACGCCGGTGGGTTGGTGCCTACCGTTGAAGTACCCACCTGAGGAGCGATAGTGATCGAAGCGCGTGAGCTGACGAAGAAGTACGGCGAGAAGACTGCTGTGGATGGGGTCACCTTCACGGTCCGGCCAGGGATCGTCACAGGCTTCCTGGGACCCAACGGAGCCGGGAAGTCCACGACCATGCGGATGATCGTAGGGCTTGATGCGCCGACCTCCGGCTCCGTCACGGTGAACGGGAAGTCGTACGCCGCGCACGCCTCGCCGCTCCACGAGGTGGGTGTCCTGCTGGAGGCGCGGGCGGTGCATACCGGACGCTCGGCGGAAAGCCACCTGCTGGCCATGGCAGCGACCGCCGGGATCTCACGGCGTCGGGTTCAGGAGGTGATCGAGCTCGTGGGGCTTCAGGACGTGGCTCGCAAGCGGGTCGGAGCGTTCTCACTGGGCATGGGACAACGCCTCGGTATCGCTGCAGCCCTCCTGGGCGACCCCCAGACGATCATGCTCGACGAGCCGGTCAACGGTCTCGACCCCGAGGGCGTGCGGTGGGTCCGGCACCTGCTGCGCGGCCTTGCCGAGGAGGGTCGCACCGTCTTCGTCTCCTCACACCTGATGTCGGAGATGGCGCTGACGGCGGATCATCTCATCGTGGTGGGACGTGGCCGCCTCATCCGCGACATGTCAGTGAGCGATTTCATCTCCAGCGCCTCGTCCGAGTCGGTCCGGGTCCGTTCTCCGCAGGCCACCGAGTTGCGTGAGCTTCTCCTCGGCAAGGGCGCGACGGTCTCGAGCTCGGCACGTAACGAGCTCGACGTGGTGGGTCTGAGCACCGACGAGATCGGTACGACGGCAGCCGCGGCCGGCCTGACCCTCCACGAGCTGTCGCCGGTCCAGGCGTCCCTCGAAGAAGCCTTCATGGAACTCACCGGCGAAGCCGTCGAGTACCGCAGTCACACCGCCGAGGAGAGCGCAGCATGAGCACTGTGGCCGAACCCCGCCAGCAGCCGACCACCGGTCCGGGCCTCAGGATCGCCCAGCCGGTCAACTTCGTGCGGACGGTGTCGTCGGAGTGGATCAAGTTCCGCACCTTGAGGTCGAGCTGGCTGGTGCTCGTGGCCGCCATCGTCGGGGTCATCGTGATCGGCCAGCTCATCGGCTACAACACCGGCAAGAGCTTCTCGCACCTGGCACCCGAGGACGCAGCGCCGTCCGGCGTGATGCAGGGCTACTACCTCGGCCAGCTGCTCATCGGCGTCCTCGGCGTCCTGTTCGTGACCGGTGAGTACGCAACCGGGATGATCCGCTCGACCGCCACGGCCGTGCCGCGCAGGCTCCCGGTGCTCGGCGCGAAGGCGCTCGTCTTCGGCCTGGTCGCCGTGGTCACCATGGTGCCCACCTGCATCGTCACCTTCCTCGGTGCCATGGCGTTCCGGTCGCACTTCGGCCACGGCGTATCCCTGGGAGACGCGGGGAACCTGCGGGTCGTCATCGGTACCGGGATCTACTTGGCTCTGATCGGGCTCCTCGGCGGTGCGATCGGCTGGATCGTGCGGAACACGGCGGGCGGGATCTCCACGCTGATCGGACTGATCCTGGTCGTTCCGGTGCTCTTCGAGGTCGTCCCGGGGACCTGGGCGAAGTCGATCAGCAAGTTCTTCCCGAGCAATGCCGGAAGCTCCTTCGTCTCGACGGTGCACGCCTCGAACACCCTGACGCCCTGGACGGGTCTCGTCGTCATGGTCGCCTGGGTCGTTGCCGCATTCGTCCTCGCCGGTGTCCTGCTCAAGCGCAGAGACGTCTGAGGTCGGCGTTCGCGATGCCCATCGGGCAATCGTGCTGAGGGAGGATGTCGAGATGGTGCGCCGTTCGGACAGCGTGTGGCAGTGGGCTCGCGAGAGGCTCGCGGTCCCGGCCACGGTCGTCGCCACCCTCACCTTCGCCGTCGTGCACGACTTTGTCGGGCGGGACGGCGATCCTGCCCCGTGGGTCCTCGTCTTCGACGTCATCCTCGTGCTGCCATTGTTTCTGCGACGGCGGTGGCCGTGGGCGACCTTCCTCGCGGTAGCAGCGCTCGCGTTGCTGCAGTGGCTCGCCGGCGTCTTCGCTGCCGGCGATGTCGCCGTTCTCGTTGCGCTCTACTCGGTCGGCGCGCACGCACGTCGCGAAGCCGTCGTCGCCGCAGCGGTGATCAGCCAGGTCGGCGTCGTCCTGGCCGTGGCCCGCTGGGCCCCGCCCGGTCAGGTCGTCACCACCGCCCTCGGGATGACGGGCACCGTGACGGCTGCGTGGGTGATCGGTGTCTACGTGCGCACCCGGCGCGTCTACATCGCCTCGGTGCTCGAACGGGCCGCCACCGCCGAGCGGGCGCGGGATCAGCAGGCCCTGCTGGCCACCGCTGCGGAACGCTCCCGGATCTCGCGAGAGATGCACGACATCGTCGCGCACAGCCTCTCGGTCATCATCGCGCTCAACGACGGGGCGGCAGCCTCGGTGCGCAGCTCGCCGGTCGAGGCCGAGGAGGCGGTCCGGCTGGCGGCGACCCTCGGGCGGCAGTCACTGGGCGAGGTACGCCGCCTGCTCAGCGCCGATCACGAGGACGCCACGACCGACCGGGTGCCCGCGCCGGGCCTGGCCCAGCTTGACGACCTGGCAGCGAGCGTCCGGGCGGCCGGATTGGCCGTCGACCTGACCATGGAAGGTCGGCCGGTCGACGTACCGGCCTCGGCGCAGCTCACCATCTACCGGATGGTCCAGGAGGCGCTGACGAACGTGCTCAAGCACGCACCCGAAGCACGGCGTGCGGTGGTGACTGTGCACTATGCGGCCGACGAGATCGACGTCGAGGTCGTCAACGACGGACCTGCCGGTGCGGCTCTGCCCACGCCCTCGGCCCACCCTGGTCAGGGTCTTAACGGCATGCGCGAACGGGTCGGGATGTTCTCCGGGACGATCGAAGCGGCGCCGCGCCTCGGAGGTGGTTGGCGCGTCGCATCCCGGCTGCTCCTCGACAAGCCGGTCACGCCATGACGATCCGGGTCCTGCTGGTCGACGACCAGCCGCTGCTGCGCCACGGTTTCCGGCTCGTGCTCGCCGCCGAACCGGACCTCGAAGTCGTCGGCGAGGCCGGCGACGGGGGCGAAGCGGTGCGGCTCGTCAGCATCCTGCACCCCGACATCGTGCTGATGGACGTCCGGATGCCCGGGATGGACGGCATCGAGGCGACCCGGCTGATCGCGGACGAGGCGCCCCTTGTCCGCACGATCATCCTGACCACCTACGACATCGACCAGTACGCCTTCTCCGGGCTCCGCGCCGGCGCGAGCGGGTTCCTGCTCAAGGACGTACAGTCAGCCGACCTCGTGGACGCCATCCGCGTCGTGGCGCGGGGCGACGCCGTCGTGGCGCCCAGCACGACCCGCCGCCTGCTGACCGCGTTCGCCCACCGCATCCCCGCGGACGCCACGACCGATGCCGAGCAGCCCGACCCGCTCGCATCACTGACCGACCGCGAGCGCGGCGTGTTCGCAGGTCTTGCCAGTGGTCTGACGAACGCCGAGATCGCGGACGACCTCAGCCTCTCCGACGCGACCGTCAAGACCCACGTCGGCCACATCCTGTCCAAGCTGGACCTGCGCGACCGCATCCAGGCCGTGATCTTCGCCTATGAGAACGGGCTCAATTCACGTCGCGCCTGACTTCGCCTCGATGCAGATCGCTGTCGCCCTCACGGCGGTGGACTGACCCACTCATCGCTGCTGGTCCGGGTGCGGGTGGGCCACAACGCTCTGACGCCGGTCAACGAGGCGCCGGCGCGAAGAGATGCAGTGGAGATGGAGAAGCTTACGATGACAATCATGACAGTCGGGTCGAGCGGGGTCCGTCAGCAGAGCATCTGGGCGAGCGTTGTCAGTGAAGACGCCGCGGGTCTTCGCGCGTGGCTGCTTCGGCTCGGCTTCACCGAGGACCTTCTCATCCCTGGTGGGGGCGACGGATTGATCCACCACTGTCAGCTGGACTGGCCCGAAGGCGGGCGGATCATGCTCTCAAGCGCCGGTGAGCGACCAACACCGTGTCGGCCCGGACAAGCTCCTTGCACGTGGTGACGGCCGATCCTGATGCGGTGATGGCCCGCGCCAAGGAGCTGGGGGCGAGCGTCGTGCACGAGCTCGTCGACCAGACCGACTATCCCTCGCGTGACTTCACCATCTCTGACCCCGACGGCAACCATTGGACATTCGCAACGTTTGCGGGCTAGGAATCTGTGATGTCTCAGGACATCGCGGACGGCGGACCTACGGAGACGTAGGCCCGCCGTTTGGGTTCGGGGTGGGGCAGCGTGGTCGCCGTGCCTGCCGGTCTACCGTTGGGACGTGGAGACTGATGGCGGCGAGGCTGAGGTCAACGCGGTCCTTGCGATCCGCTCAGGGGACCTCGAGTCGCTGGAGCAGCTGCTCGCGACGTACCCGGGCGTTGCCGGCGCGCGCCTCGGCGTCGCGCGGGGTCGTACGCCGCTGCACGTCGTCACCGACTGGCCGGGCTTCTTTCCGAACGGCCCTCGCACCGCTCTGATGTTGATCGAGGCGGGTGCGGAGGTCGACGCCCGAGGTTCCGACGGGACCGGCGAGACGCCGCTGCACTGGACCGCCAGCAGCGACGATGCCGATGTCGCCCGTGTCCTCATCGAGGCGGGTGCCGACGTGGAGGCGCCAGAGGGTTCCATCGGCACGCCGCTGGACAACGCCATCGGTTACGGCTGTTGGAACGTCGCCCGCCTCCTGGTCGGCGCCGGTGCTCGTGTCGACCAGCTGTGGCACGCGGCTGGCCTCGGCATGACCGACAGGTTGGCTGAGCTCCTGGCTGCGGGGCCCGACCGACGCTTGGTCGACCAAGCCTTCTGGCATGCCTGCGGAGCCGGCCAACGGCGCTGTGCCGAGCTCCTCCTCGGAAGTGGCGCCCACCTCGACTTCACCCCCGACTACGGCAAGGGCACCGTGCTCGACGCGGCGCTGTCGCGCGGAACGCAGCGGAGCAATGTCGCGCAATGGCTCGAGGGGCTGGGCCTCGGCCGCACGCCTCCAGGTGATCTCTGAGGCCGTAGGTGGCCTGAGCACACGACGCTTCCGCGTGGACCGATGCACGTTCCCTGTGGATGCTCACGGCCGCGTTGCGAGTTCGAGGCGCTTGGAAGGCGGGTACCTCCGAAAACGAGCGCTGGCACCCGCACGTCTCCCTTGCGTACGGAGGAGCAGACAGACCGCACGGGCGGCAAGTCCAGCCACTAGTCCCAAGAACGTCAAGCTGTCGCCGAAGGAGAACCCATGCGTATCGGCTACTTCCTCTCCACCGAGGAGTACTCACCGGCTGAACTCGTCGCTCAGGCAGCGGCGGCGGAGAAGGCCGGGTTCAGTGGTCTGTGGATCAGCGACCACTTCCACCCGTGGAACAACGAGCAGGGCAACAGTCCTCTGGTGTGGAGCGTCATCGGCGCCATCAGCCAGGTGTGCGAGCTGCCGGTCACGACGGCTGTGACCTGCCCGACCACGCGCATCCATCCCGCGATCATCGCCCAAGCCGCCGGCACCTGCGCCGAGCTGCTGGGTGGCCGGTTCACCCTCGGTGTCGGCACGGGTGAGGCTCTCAACGAGACCATCCTCGGAGGCGCGTGGCCCTCCCTCGACGTACGCCTGGAGATGCTGGAGGAGGCTGTGGGGCTGATCCGCGAGCTATGGACCGGTGAGGTTGTGACGACGCGGGGCACTCACTACTCGGTCGACCACGCCCGGATCTACAACGTCCCTGACACCCCACCGGAGATCTTCGTCTCCGGCTTCGGACCGAAGGCGGTCGACCTCGCCGCCCGGATCGGCGACGGCTACATCGGCACCGCGCCAGACTCCGAGCTGGTCGCCGGCTTCAAGGAAGCGTCGGGCGGTAAACCCGCCCAGGCCGGCGCCAAGGTCGCTTTCGCGTCCACCGAGGAAGAAGGGTGGGAACACGCCCATCGCCTGTGGCCGAACGCCGGGCTCCCCGGCGAGCTCGCCCAGATCCTCCCGACCCCCGAGCACTTCGAGCAGGCGACCGCGCTGGTCACCATGGACTCGACGAGAGACTCGGTGGTTGCAGGCACCGACGTCGGGAAGCACCTGAGCCAGATCCAGCAGTACGCCGAGGCCGGCTACGACGAGCTGTACGTCGCCAACATGGGCCCCCACTACCTGGAGATGATCGAGTTCTACGGCCGCGACGTGCTCCCCGCCCTGACCTGATCGCAGTAGTTGGTGGTCTGCATCGCCGCGGCATGCGTTTTGCTGACGTCCGAGCCGCGTTATCGTGGGTTGGTCCCCAAGTCGGGGCACCCGCCGGCGCCCGCTGGGGTGAGCTAGGCGCCGAGCGGTCTGGAGGTGATCCTGAGATGACGACGCTGCACTACGAGGCGAGCACGCACCGGATCCGGCTCGAAGGCGTATGCCGCAACGACGACGGGCTCGCCCTCCGTGACGCGCTCGAAGCCTTCGGTCCGATGGCAGGCGGTCACCTGATCGTCGACCTCACCGCTGTGACTGACATCGATCCGGCCGTTGCTGCCGAAGTCGTCCAAGCCGTCCGGTCTGCCTCGCACGACGGGAAGCAGCTCACCTTGCTCCGCAAGGACGGGACAGCGGTGGACGAAGCTCTCAGCGCGGCCGAATCCGCCTTCGACCTCCCCTGAGCGGAGTCAGAACCGCTGACGTGCAGCCTGCTTGGGCGGCGCTGAGAGGGTCCAAAGCCTGTCGCAGGAAGCCGCCCCGTGGCAGGCCGGTGCCACGCCAGTCAGTGCGCGCGGGAGAGGGCGTCGATGAGCCGCTCGACTCGCACGATGCCGACGTAGCGGCCAGCGGTATCGGTGCAGATGAGCGGCTGGAACCGGGTCGCCGGAGCCCGGACGATCGCTCGTTGAGCCGCATCGACGATCGAGGTGTCCAGATTGATGCGGAGACCAGACTCTCGCACCGCATGTGTCCGACCCTCCGCGTCGACCGTCCTCTCCGGCCGGCCGTGGCCGTCGACGACGACCGCGATCTCGCCGATGCCGAGTCGTCCACGCAGGCCGTGCACAGTGTCGCGGCCGATTGCTGGGGCTAGTTCGAGCAGGGTCCGCAGGGTGCTTCCGGATCGCGTGGTAGCCCGCCCCGCGATGCTGAGGGCGAGGTCCGGGTCAAGCGACTGGATGCCGGGTGCAGGCCGGCCCAGGAGGTAGCCCTGAGCGAGCGGGACGCGCAGGTCGACCAGCACGTCGAGCTCGGCAGCCGTCTCAACGCCCTCAGCGATCACCCAGGCATCGACGCGGCCGGCGAAGCTCCCCAGGACCTCAACCAGCGCCCGCTTGGCTTCGTCGCGATCCAGGCCGGCGACCAGCTCACGGTCCAGTTTGATGAAGTGCGGCCGCAACGCCAGCAGGTGCTGCAGTCCGGCGTACCCGGCGCCAGCATCGTCGACGGCGATCATCGCGCCCCGCGAGCGCAAGTCGCTCAAGACGGGGTCGAGGGCGGCGTAGGACTCGATGCGTACCTGTTCGGTCAGCTCGATGACGACCCCGGCCAGGGAACGATGGCTGTCCCACACCGCCTGGACCGCCGGGGCGTCGATCACGTCAGGACCGATGTTGACGCTGAGGAAGGTGTTGGGTGGCATCTCTCGGCGAGCGGCTAGCGCGGCGCCGAGCGTCGCTGCTTCGAGCTCCACGCCGCGACCGTAGGTCCGGGCCGCAGCGAAGACCTCGAAGGGACCGGGTCCGCCCGGAAACCGAGCGAGTGCCTCATAGCCGGCGATGTTGCCCCGGGCGAGGTCAACCACCGGCTGCAAGTGCGAGACGACCCCGCCAGCGAGAAGGCGGTCGAGCGCCTCCGGGCTCACGCCACCTCGCGGATCGAGGCACGCACCTGATCGACAAGCTCCGACGGCACGGTGACGAGGCCGTGGTCGCGGGTGGCGTGGACGGCCACTGCCGCGAGGATGTCATCGTCGGTGGCACCGGCGAAGGCGACATCACAGTCGGGCACGACGTCGCCACAGGCGAACTGCTTCATGGGGATTCCCTTCCCTCTTTATCGCGCGATTCATTCGCACTCGGTGGCACCGTACCCGGCCCGTGGCCGTTTCGCAGGGAAGATCAGAGATGAGGGCCGCCGCTCGGCTAGTAGCGTGGCAGAGGTGAGCGTTGGTAGAGATCTCGTCAGGGTCGTCCTCGGGACCGCCATGGTCGGTGCCGGCATCAGCCACCTGACCGTGGCACGCGAGGAGTTCCGTGCCCAGGTGCCGAGCTGGTTCCCCGTGGACGAGGACACGACGGTGCTGGCATCCGGTGTTGTCGAGGTGGCCTTGGGCGCCGCCTTCGTCGCTCTGCCGCGCCGACGGCGTCTGATCGGTACGGTCCTCGGCGCTTTCTACGTCGGCGTGTTTCCCGGCAACCTCGCGCAGTACAGCGAGCATCGCGACGCTTTCGGTCTCGACACCGACCAGAAGCGTCTGGTCCGGCTCTTCTTCCAGCCCGTCCTCGTGGCAGCGGCACTGTACGGCGGCGGGCGGCTCGGGGCCCGCGATTCGTCCTAGCCGCGACGGCGTGCTCCCGAGAAGTAAGTTGTCTCCACCGCCCCGTCGACGCGAACCGCGAGGGCGCGGCACCCGACCAGCCAGGAGGAAGCGTTGGACATCACCGAGCTGATCCTTTTCCAGCACGAGGAGCAGCGCCGCCAGTTCGCGGTGCTCGATGAGATCGCGGGGGAGGGTTCCGAGATCCTCGGGGCGCTGTGGCGCCGGTTGGCAGCATTCCTCGAGGTGCATGCCGAGGCCGAGGAGCTCTACTTCTACCCCGAGGTTCTGCGGCTGGGGCACGGCGCTCCGGGCACGCATGACGGGCCCGAGCCGGAGACCGAGGACGCGATCAAGGACCACAACGAGATCCGGGACGGGATCCGCACGGCCGACGCCAACCCGGTCGGCAGCGACGGTTGGTGGGCGGGCGTCCGCGCCGCGCGCAAGGCCAACGACGAGCACATGGGCGAGGAGGAGCGCGAGGACCTCGCCGACTTCCGGTTGCACGCCGACCTGCAGACCCGCCACGACATCGCGGTGAAGTTCATCGCCTACGAGGCCCGCCACTGGGCCGGGATCAAGCCGGTGGACAAGGACCCGGAGCAGTACGTCGAGCAGCACAGCTGACGACCGAGGCCGCGTGTTGCACCGTTGCGGCGCGCGGGCAGACCCCGCCCCGCCGTACGGCCTCCTCGCCCCGGGCTTGCGCCGCGGCCGGGTGGGTACTCCAGCCGAGTTGTTCACGTGCGTGCAGCGCCGGCTCGCCGAGGTCGGCGCGGGAAGGGACCCATGCTTCTCAAGGACAAGACGATCATCGTCACCGGAGGGAACAGCGGGATCGGGGAGGCGATCGCCCTCGCTGCCGCCGCGGAGGGCGCGAACATCGTCATCGACTACGTCGCGCACCCGGAAGAGACGGCCTCGCTCGTGGATCGGGCCGAGCAGGCAGGTGGCCATGCCGTCGGCGTTCAGGCGGACGTCTCACGGTCCGCCGACCTGCATGCGATGGTGCAGAAGGCGGTCGACACGTTCGGGCGCTTGGACGTGCTGGTCAACAATGCCGGGATCGAGACACGCACGAGCCTGTTGGACACGAGTGAGTCCGACTTCGAGAAGGTCCTGGCGATCAACGTGAAGAGCGCGTTCTTCGGCAGTCAGGCGGCCGCCAAGCAGTTCATCGCCCAGGGCGACGGTGGCCTGATCATCAACATCTCCTCGGTCCACGAGGACTGGCCGATGCCGGGCAACATCGCCTACTGCGTCTCCAAGGGCGGCATCAGGATGCTCGCCCGGACGGCAGGTGTCGAGCTGGGCGAGCACGGGATCCGGATGGTCAATGTCGCCCCGGGCGCCGTGAGCACGCCCATCAACGCATCCACGGAAGCAGACCCGGAGAAGCTGAAGCGGCTCGATGCCGCCATTCCGCTTGGCAGGATGGCGCACGCCGACGAGATCGCGGAGGTCGTCGCCTTCCTCGCGTCGGGGAGGGCCGCCTACATGACCAGTACGACGGTCGTGGTCGACGGCGGAATCTCGCAGGGCAGCGTCGGCCTGTAGCAGCTACACCGAACCGCGCGCCGGCGACGTCGTAGGAGAGGTTGTCCTCCGGTCGCAAGGCTGGGCGCTCAGCGCTGCTTGGTCCAGGAGTCGCCGGAGGCGGTGGTGCGCGCGGCACCGAGGATCACGAGCAGCAACACGACGGTGGCGATGAGCAGCGTCCAGGCGTCATGGCCCTTGACGACCAGCACGGCGCCGACCAGGCCACCCACGAACATCGCCGCGATCGAGACGAACCTCCGGCCGAGCTTGCCCTGCCCCTTCTGGGCGCTGTCGGAGGTGATGCCGGTCAGGGTCAGGGTCAGCACCGTGGTGGTCAGGTCGGGGACCGAGAGCGATCGGGCGGTGGCGTTCTGCAGGCCCATGCCGAGGCCGAGCAGCACGACGAGGACGGCGAGGCCGCCATCGCGGTAGGGCGCGTGGAGGAGCAGCGCGAGCACGAAGGCGACGACCACCAGCGCACCCTGCCAGACGGCGGCCGTGAGCAGGTGCCGGCCGCGGTGGCTGCCGAGGGACCGCGCGATGAAGCCACCGGCGTACGCGCCCGCCAAGAAGGTGGCGATGGCGAGCAGGGAGGCCCACCAGACGAAGCCGGGGGCGCCGCCGAGGTCGAAGGAGAGGAAGACGACGTTGCCGGTCATGTTCGCCACGAACACCCGGCCGAGAGCCAGGTAACTGAACGCGTCGACCAGACCGGTGACGACCGTCAGCAGCACCAGCAGCCCGGGAAGCGGCCCGTGGGGATCGTCGGCGGCGGGCCGGATCGTTCGCCAGGCATCTCGTAGGAGGCTCATCCGACAAGGCTCACACGGAATGGTTCCCGCGGAGCAGGATATAAAGATAGTTAGCATAGGTAAGCGAATAGCGGGACGAGGAGGCGCAGGTGGCGGACACGGTTCAGCGGATCGAGCGTGCGCAGGAGCGAGCAGCACGAGCGGAACGTGCCGCGCGCAGCCCGGGCTACAAGTGGGTCGCCCTGTCCAACACCACGCTCGGCGTACTGCTGGCGACCATCAACCAGTCGATCCTGCTGATCGCGCTGCCGGACATCTTCCGCGGGGTGGGCGTCGATCCGCTCTCACCCGGGAACACGAGCCTGCTGCTCTGGCTGATCATGGGCTACATGGTCGTCACGGCCGTGCTGGTGGTGGGTCTGGGTCGGCTGGGGGACATGTTCGGCCGGGTCAGGATGTACAACGCCGGATTCGCCATCTTCACGTTCTTCTCGATCATGCTCGCCATCACCTGGATGCACGGCACGGCGGGAATCTTGTGGCTGATCGCGATGCGCATCTTCCAGGGCGTCGGGGGAGCGATGCTGATGGCGAACTCCGCGGCGATCATCACCGATGCGTTCCCGAGCAACCAGCGTGGCCTCGGGCTCGGTCTCAACCAGGTCGCCGGCATCGCGGGATCGTTCATTGGTCTCGTCGTCGGCGGCCTCCTGTCACCGATCGAGTGGCGCCTGGTCTTCATCGTCTCGGTGCCGATCGGTCTGTTCGCGACTGTGTGGGCCTACGTCAAGCTGCACGACACCGGCGTACGGCAGGACGCGCGGATGGACTGGTGGGGCAACATCACCTTCGCGGTCGGGCTGATCGCCGTACTGGTCGGCATCACCTACGGCATCCAGCCGTACGGCGGAGACACGATGGGCTGGGCGAACCCGTGGGTGCTCGCGGCGCTGATCGGTGGCGCGATCATGCTGGCCGTGTTCTGCGTCGTCGAGACGCGCGTCGCTGATCCGATGTTCGACGTCGGGCTCTTCAAGATCCGCGCCTTCACCTTCGGCAACCTCGCCAGCCTGCTCGCGTCCCTGGGGCGAGGCGGCCTGATGTTCGTGCTGATCATCTGGCTGCAGGGCATCTGGCTGCCGCAGCACGGCTACAGCTTCGAGCGCACGCCGTTGTGGGCCGGTATCTACATGCTGCCGCTGACGGTCGGCTTCCTCGTGGCGGGCCCGATCTCGGGCTACCTCTCCGACCGGTTCGGCGCGCGACTGTTCGCCACGGGCGGGATGCTCGTGGCTGCGATGAGCTTCGTGTGGCTCCTGCTGCTGCCGGTGAACTTCGCCTACTGGCAGTTCGCCGCGGCCCTGCTGCTCAACGGCCTGGGCATGGGCCTGTTCGCCTCGCCGAACCGCGCCGGCATCATGAACAGCCTGCCCGCTCGCCAGCGTGGGGTCGGCGCCGGCATGACGGCCACCTTCCAGAACTCGGCGATGGTGCTCTCCATCGGCATCTTCTTCTCCCTGATGATCACCGGGCTGAGCTCCTCCCTCCCGCACACGATGGCGGCGGGCCTGACGGCGCAGGGCGTCCCGGCCGCGCAGGCGCACGAGATCGCCAGCCTGCCGGCGGTGAGCGTGCTGTTCGCCTCCCTGCTGGGATACAACCCGGTGCAGACCCTGCTCGGGTCCTCGACGCTCTCGCACCTCTCGGCCGCGCACCAGCACTACCTCACCGGCCGCAGCTTCTTCCCGGCGCTGATCTCCGGACCGTTCGCCGACGGCCTGGGCGTCGCCTTCGGCTTCGCCATCGCCGCGTGCTTGATAGCGGCCCTCGCCTCAGCTCTTCGCGGTGGGAAGTACGTCCACGTGGAGGAGGGCGCAGACGACGGGCAGAGCTGACAGGTCTCGTCGCGAGGGCAGGCGGTTCGACAGGCTCGGCGTACGTGAAGGTCTCAGGCCTGGGTGCGGCGGCGCATCCCCTCGACGATGAGTCCCAGCCCGATGCCGAGCATCCAGACGTCCTTCGCGACCGGAGTGCCCTGAGGGGTCGGCCACACGCTGCCCGGCTTGTGCAGGCCGTCGGTGCGCAGGTACATGGCGATGAGCGCGCCCGAGAAGCCCGTCAGGGCCGCACCTGCAACGGCGGGCGGCACGATCGGCACGAGCAGTGCTGCGCCCGTGGCCATCTCGCCCAGGGAGAGCACCTTGAGGAAGTCGGTGGGCTTCATGGTCTTGAACACCGGAAACGCACCTGATGCCATGCCGTGCACCCCGTTTGCCTGCTGCTCGTCACCGTGCCACTTCTCCCAGCCCGTATGCAGGATGAAGGCGCCGGTGGCGAGACGGGTGGGGACGTTGCCTAGCTTCATCGGAACTCCCGTGCACGAGAGGAACTGTGGCTTCTTCAACTCTACGTCGCGGTTCTGTGCCGCTCACCCGTAACGGGCGATGACGTCGGCCGCTCGGCCGCGGAACAGTCGAGGCGCTGGGCTCGGCCAGAGCCCGTGGTAGCCGCGCTTCGGAGTGGCAGCACACAGGTGGTGATCGGGATGGATCCCGTCGACCGGCTCCAGAACCAGGCCGAGTATCCGCACCGCAACGAAGGAGTCTCCACGTGAGCTCATCGACCTCTCCCTTCCCGCCCATCGCCGACTACGCGTTCCTCTCGAACTGCCACACCGGCGCGCTCATCGCGCCGGACGGCTCCGTCGACTGGCTGTGCCTGCCGGCGTTCGACTCGCCCAGTGTGTTCGGCAACCTTCTCGACCGCGGCGCGGGCTCGTTCCGGTTCGGTCCGTACGGCGCGAACGTGCCCGCGGCACGGACCTATCTCCCGGGTACCAACATCCTGACGACGACGTGGCACACGAGCGCAGGATGGCTGTTGGTGCACGACGCACTGACCATGGGGCCGCGGCGGGGCGCGGACGTGGTGACGCCGCACACCCGTCCGCCTGCCGACGAGGATGCGGACCACATGCTGGTGCGCACCGTCCAGTGCCTCGAGGGATCGGTGGAGGTCGAGCTCGTCTGCGACCCCGCGTTCGACTACGGCCGGACGCCTGCCACCTGGAACCAGGTCGACGAGCACGCGGCCGACGCGACCGGCGCCGGTCAGACGTTCCGGCTCGCGACCGACATGCTCGTCGGCATCGAAGGATCGGCGGCTCGGGCCCGGCACGTGCTCTCCGCCGGCGAGACGGCGTACTGCGCGCTGTCATGGGCAGAGGACCTGCAGATCCCCGTCGACGACGAGGACGCGGTCGGACGGATCCTGGCGACCGAGCGGTTCTGGCGCTCCTGGCTCAACCGGGCCCGGATCCCCGACCACCCGCTGCGACCGCACCTGGAGCGCTCCGCGCTGACCATCAAGGGGCTGACGTACATGCCGACGGGCGCAACGGTCGCGGCGCTGACGACGTCGCTTCCCGAGACGCCCGGGGGCGAGCGGAACTGGGACTACCGCTACACCTGGATCCGCGACACCACCTTCACGCTCCAAGCGCTGCACTATCTCAACCTCGACTGGGAGGCCAACGAGTTCATGCAGTTCGTCGCCGACCTCGAGCCCAACGCGGACGGGTCCCTGCAGATCATGTACGGCATCGACGGCCGCCGCGATCTGACCGAGTCGACCCGCGAGGAGCTGTCCGGGTACGAGGGCGCTCGGCCGGTCCGGATCGGCAACGGGGCCTTCGACCAGCGGCAGAACGACGTGTACGGCGCCGTACTGGACGCGATCCTGCTGCACACCGCGCGGAGCCGGCGGCTGCCGCGGCGGCTGTGGCCGTTGGTGCAGTCCCAGGCCCAGGGCGCGATCGACTCCTGGCAGAACCCCGATCAGGGCATCTGGGAGGCCCGCGGCGAGCCTCAGCACTACGTGTCGTCGAAGCTGATGGGCTGGGTGGCGCTCGATCGTGCCGCGAAGCTGGCGAAGATCCGTGACGACGCCAAGCTCGCCGAGCTCTGGGGCACCACCGCCGACACCATCCGCGAGGACATCCTCAGCAACGGCGTGAGTGACCGAGGCGTGCTGCGACAGCACTACGCGACCGATGCGCTCGACGCCTCCACCCTGCTCGCGGCACTGTTCGGGTTCCTCCCGCCCACCGACGAGCGGCTGCGCAACACCGTCATCGCGATCGAGCAGGACCTCACCGAGAACGGCTTCGTCCTGCGCTACCGCACCGACGAGACCGACGACGGTCTGGCAGGCAAGGAGGGGACGTTCCTGATCTGCTCCTTCTGGCTGGTCTCGGCGCTCGCCGTCATCGGCGAGATGGAACGGGCCAACAACCTCATGGAGCGCCTCCTGCGCGTCACCTCGCCCCTGGGCCTGTACGCCGAGGAGTTCGAGGTGGACCGGGCACGCCACCTCGGCAACTTCCCGCAGGCGTTCTCGCACCTGGCGCTGATCCAGGCGGCCGGTCGCATCGTGCTGACCGACTTCCGTGCGGAGCTGTCGCTGTAGCGGCACAGCCGAGACCACCCCTCGCTTCTCCTAGAGGGGCTGAGCCAATCTGGCGTTGACCCGCGCCTGTAGCCGCGCTAGCTCGTCCTGGGCCGACGGGGGGACCATCTCGGCGAGATTCTCGAGAAGTCGGCGCAACCGCACGAGCACCATCTCGAACGGTGCGGCTGGCGGCACCAGGTCCGCCAGTGCGCCGCGGAGGTAGTCGTCCCAGGTGGGCAGCTTCAGCCGGATCCGGATCGCTCCACCTGAGTCGGTGACGTCGCGAACGTCGATGTCACGTCGTGCCAGGGCACGCAGCAGGCCATCGGTGGCTTCGATGGCGTCGATCGCTGTGGCCGGGTCGTTGATCGCCGGGGAGAGGGCACGGAGGGCGATGTCGGCCAAGAGTCGAATGGCGAGCATGGGGTCCTGGTCGAAGGATCGTTCGGCCCCCAGGACGACTGCTCGTCGGACCACGTCTCCGGGTACGTCGCCACCGTGGATGTCGGCGATGGGCGTTCCCTCGTGCACGGTCTCGCCGACTCCGACGCGGAAGGCGACGAGGGCACCGGCTTCGGCGGCGGAGTCGATGAGGTCGAGCAGGTCGAGCTGTTGGACGACCTCGGACCGGCCGCTCCAGGTGACGGTGCGCACGAGTGCCGGCGGTGCCAGAGGTCGGCCAACGACGTTGGTCCGGCCGGCGGAGCGGACCGGGTACACGTCCTCGATGACCGCACGACCGGCGGTGGTGACGGCCTCGAGCACGTAGGCGAGCTGGAGGGAGAGGAAGGCTCGGACCTGGAGCTGGCGGATCAACGCGACCGTCGCCAGCACACCGGCGATCGCCACGCCGGGCACGAGCACCGACACGTGTGTCTGGTCGGCGCTGGTCAACGCCGCGGCCGCACAGTAGACGAAGACACCGATGGCGAGTGCGAAGGTGCGCCACACCAAGGGATCGCCGCGGAACAGCCGCAGACGAGGGCTGAAGCTGGAGGCGGACCACTGCACCACCCCGAAGAGCAGCGAGTAGATCAAGCTGACCACGCCGATCACACCGATGCCCAGGGTCATCAGCGGCTCGACCAGCCGGCTTCCCTGCATGCCCGGCCCGCTCGCCAGTCGCGGCATGAGCACTCCCAGCCCTAAGCCCACAAGCGCGCACACCACCTGTGCGAGCTCTGCCCGGAGCTGGCGTCGGGCGTGCAGCAGCCGTCCGGTGGGTGCTGGCGGCGCTGTGCGCATGGGGCCCACTCCCTCCCAGGTCAGCGGTGATGGCGTCCTGGCGAGTCGAGCGTGCGAGGACCCGACGGCCACTTGCTCACCTGTATCGGGTGAGCACGACGGACCGGACGCGGTCCTAGCGTCGCGGTGGCGGAGCGTTCCGGCCCGAAACTTGGGACGCCCGGAGTGATCCGGTCGTGCCAGAGAGCGCAGAGGTACCCATGACCACGCAAGACGATGGAGCAGCCACGCAGCCGGGTCTGATGGTCGGGCCGACGAGCGAGTTCAGTCTGTTCTTCCGGGTCAAGCCCGACCAGGGGCAGTCGCTGCGGGCAGCGCTCCTCGATCTGCAGAACACGCCTGGGTACCGGCCTGGTGACTACGGGATGGCGATCAAGACGATCCACGAGGCCCGGTTCGTGCTGTTCGACGAGGACACCCGGCTGGCGTTCATCACCAGCTTCGATGGCCCGTGGGACGCCTACATGGAGGACTTCTTCACCTCCGGTCCGACCATCGCGCTGTTCGACCTGATCTTCCAGCACGTCGAGGGGTACGAAGGGCTGCCTGACGTCGCCGCGGTGAAGGCGTTCGTCCTGGGCGCAGAGCAGACGGCCGCGGCGTACGCCCGGAACTACGGCGGGACGGTCAAGGAGATCCGGAAGGCGCAGCGTGTGGCCGACGCATTCCAGCAGGTGCTCGACCACCCACAGGCCGCTGAAGCCCTCGAACACCCAGCGCTGCAGCCCCTGCTGGACGAGGCCGCGGACTAGCCGTGGCCCGGACCAGAGGCCGTCATGTCTGACCACATCTCCGGGCCACGCGCCCTGTCCGACCCGATCGCGGACATCACCGACGTCTACGCGTTCCCGAGTCCGGAGGCGGCGGGCCGCCTGGTCCTCGTCCTGAACACCCTGCCGATGGCCAAGCCGTCGGACCTCTTCTCGGCCGGACTGCTGTACCGCTTCCGGCTGAGGCCCCTCAGCTCGTCGACGGCAGAGGCGTCCGGTCGGTGGTTCGTGCCAGGTGAGGAGGAGCTGGTCCTGGACTGCGTCTTCGATCCTCCGGAGCACGTAGCAGACCCGGTCACAGGCCAGCCGGGCCACGAGCAGCACGGGACCTGCCTGACGCCGGCGGGTGAGCGGGTCTCCTTCCGCGTCAACGACGAGCAGGGCGGTGCAGGTGCAGGCATCCGGGTCTTCGCGGGCGTGCGATGGGACCCGTTCATCATGGATGCCCGTGCGGCGCTGGCGACGATCGCGACTCGGAAGCTCGCCTTCACCGACGAAGGTTCGATCTTCCTGGACGGCAAGAACGTGCTCGGCATCGTCGTGGAGATCGACGCCCGGTTCCTGGCCGACTGGACCTTGGTCGGCGTCGTGGCCGAGACCCTGACCCGAGGCGAGTTCAACGTTCGGATCGAACGGGTCGGACGCCCCGAGGTGAAGAACATGATGCTCGCTCCCAAGGACTTCGACCAGGTCAACCGCGACCTGGAGATCCGCGATCTCTACAACATGGAGGACGCCTTCCGCCCAGGAGAGTCCTACGCCGGCGCCTTCCGAGCGCGGCTGGACGCCAACCTCGCCTTCTGGGACGGCCTCGACGGCAAGCAGGATTGGCCGACCAGCGAGAACGGTGGCCACCCGCTCACCGACCTGGTGCTCGCCGACTACCTGGTCGTCGACGTCACCAAGCCGTACGTCGAGCAGGGCTCGTACCTGGAGATCGAGCTGGCGGCCCGACGCGGTGAGCCCCACGCCACCTGCGGGGGGCGGACCTTGAACGACGACGTCATGGACACGATCTTCACCCAGCTGGTCAACGCCGGGCACGGCCCCACCATCCGCGACGGAGTCGATGCCGCCACCCGGCCCGGGACCACCACGTTCCCCTACCTGGCGCTACCGAACCCGAACCCGCCCGAACCTCCCGAGCACCACTGAGCGTGGAAGGGCGCGTGAGCACGGTGACCACGAACGGGATAACCCTCGACCTCGACGACATCCAGGCCGGTGCCCTCTACGAGCGACCCTCGCCCTACGTCGGCGTCTACCTGCTGTTGCGCATCCGGGACCGTGCTGATGGCCGCGACCTCGTGCGACGACTGCACCGGCTCGCCAATCCCGCCGGGTCTGCCGACACCCCGGACAACACCTCGATCACGGTGGCGTTCACCTACCACGGGCTGAAGGCTCTCGGGGTGCCGCAGGAGTCCTTGGACAGCTTCGTGCCCGAGTTCCGCGAGGGGATGGCTGCCCGAGCCGCGATCCTCGGCGATACCGGCGAGAGCAGCCCCGAGCATTGGGAGGAGCCCCTGGGCAGCAGCGACGTGCACGTCGCTGTGGTGGTCCTCTCATCCGACGCAGCCCAGCTCCGAGAGGCCGCAGAGAAGGCCCGCCAAGCCCACGCCCAGCTCCCCGGGATCGACTTGATCTGGCGCCAGGACTGCTACCAGCTCGCCACCGGGCGCACATCGTTCGGGTTCAAGGACGGCATCGGTCAGCCGTCCGTGGAGGGCACGGGCCGACCGTCGATGAACCCTCGCCAACAACCGCTCAAGGCGGGCGAGATCATCCTCGGCTACCCGGACGAGACCGGAGAGCTGCCGCCGATGCCGACGCCCGACGTCCTGGGCCGCAACGGCACCTACGTGGTGTTCCGCAAGCTGCACACGAAGGTCGCTGCCTATCGCAGCTATCTTCGCGCCAAGGCAGCTGACCGGGCAGATGAGGACCTCCTCGGCGCGAAGATGGTCGGTCGCTGGCAGAGCGGCGCGCCGCTCGCGCTGGCTCCGGAGACCGACGATCCCGAGCTCGGCGCAGACCCACGGCGCAACAACGACTTCACGTTCGCCGACGACCCCCGTGGCTTCAAGTGCCCGGTCGGCTCGCACGCGCGCAGGGCCAACCCCCGGGACGCGCTGGACGAGGACGGAAGCGTGGACGTCCGCCTGCACCGGATGATCCGACGCGGCACTAGCTACGGACCGATCCTGCCCGACGACGTCACCGAGGACGACGGGGCCGACCGCGGGATCATCTTCGTCTTCGCTGGCGCTCACCTCAAACGACAGTTCGAGTTCGTCAAGACGCAATGGCTCAACGACGGCATCTTCATCGGGGCGCCTCTCGAGTCCGATCCGCTTGTCGGAGCTCGCCAGGACCCGGGGAGCTTCACCATCGCGCAGCGGCCCATCCGCCGCCGGCTCCAGGACATGCCGCCGTTCGTCATCACCCGCGGCGGGGAGTACTGCTTCGCCCCGAGCCTCAGCGCGCTGCGCTGGCTCGCCGAGCTCGACACCTGACCAACCGCTACCAGAGAGAAGCGCGATGAGCTCATCAAGCACCGACCGCTGGGCGGCCCTCGACTTCGCCCCGCCGGCACCTGACGTCGCGGACACCGAGCCGCCCGTCCTGCTGGACTACCTCTCCGAGGGCCGGGTCGCCCGGATCACGCTGAACCGGCCGCACGCTGACAACGCCATCACCACCGAGATGGGCGCCCTGCTGACCGATGTCGTCGAGGAGATCGCGGTGCGGACCGGCGTCCGGGTCGTCGTCCTGACGGGCGCCGGCGACCGGGCCTTCTCGGTGGGGAGCGACCTGCGCCAGCGCAAGGCCATGACCAAGGAGGACTGGTTGCGGCAGCGCCAAGCCTTCGACCGCACCCTGTATACGGTGCGTCAGCTGCGCAAGCCGATCTTCGCCGCCGTCAACGGGCTCGCGTACGGCGGCGGCTGCGAGCTGGCCCAGAGCACCGACTTCATCATCGCCTCGTCGAACGCGACCTTCGGCCAACCTGAGGCGATGCTCGGCCTGGCGGCCGGAGGCGGCTCACCGGCACTGCTGCCCCGCCTGCTGCCCCGCGGAAAGGCATTGCAGATGCTCATGACCGGCGACCCCCTTCCCGCCCAGGAGGCCTACCGGCTCGGCATGGTCAACGAGCTCCACGATCCCGAGGAGCTGATGACGGCCGCCCTGCGGATCGCCGACAAGATCGCCAGCAACTCCCCGACAGCTGTCCAGTCCGTCAAGCGTGCGGTTCAGCTGGGCGAGGGCGAGCCGCTAGAGCAGGCGATCGCGATCATGATGGACGCCCACTGGCGCTCCGCGGTCCATCCCGACCGTGTCGAGGGCATCGGTGCCTTCAACGACGGCCGCGAACCCACCTTCGACGACTCCGACTTCTGAACACCACGCCCGGTGACCCGGCCCCAAGGAGGCTGAACAGCATGACCGATACCGACGAGCTCGAGGCGGCACGCGCCGAGCTGGTGATGATCAACCCCGCGCCGTACAACGCCGAGGCACCGCCGGCGGCACTTGTCGGCGAGGTCACTCCCACCGAGCTGCACTACGTGCGCAGCAACTTCGCGGTACCCGACCACGACGGCACCCTGGAGATCGGCGGTGCGGTCGGCACGCCGATGACGCTGACCCTCGACGACCTACGCGCCATGCCCGCCCACGAGCACGCGGTCACGCTGGAGTGCGCCGGCAACGGCCGCCTCGAGATGAGGCCGCTGCCGACGGGAGAGCCGTGGGGCGACTTCGCGGTCTCCACGGCCCGGTGGACCGGTGCGCTCCTGCACGAGGTGCTGGCCAAGGTCGAGCCTGCGGCCACCGGGGTCGAGGTCCTCGCCCAGGGCGCCGATCACGGCGCCTACCACCTCCAGGCGATCCTCCCCGAGACCGATCAGGACAACCTCACGTTCACCCGCTCCCTCCCGATCGGGGAGGCCCTCGACCCGTCGTCGGGAATCCTCATCGCCTACGAGATGAACGGGCAGCCCCTCGGGCGCGACCACGGCTCACCGTTCCGCCTGATCGTGCCGCACTGGTACGCCGTGGCGTCGGTGAAGTGGCTGAAGCGACTCGACGTGCTCACCGAGCCCTACAGCGGCGAGTTCCAGACCGGCCACTACATCTACCAGTGGCCGGACCGAGCCCACGAACCCGTCAGGTTGATGCGCGTACGTGCCCGCATCACCGACCCCGCGCCGGGCACGGTCCTCGACGTCGACTCCTACACGGTCCACGGCAAGGCGTGGTCCGGCACCGGCCCCATCGCTCGCGTCGAGGTCAGCCTCACCGGCGAAGGCGACTGGCAACCAGCGCAGCTCGAACCCGCCCGAGGCGAATACCAGTGGCAGGACTGGAGCTTCACCTGGGACTCGATCGCCGTCGGACGGCACACCCTGCGCGCCCGAGCGACCGACGCCGCCGGGAACGTCCAACCCGACGTACCGCCGTGGAACCGATTGGGCTACGGGAACAACGCCGTCGAGGTCATCTACGTCGACCGCCGTTGAGCCGATACAGCGCACGACGGGTGGTGCAACTCTGTGCCGGAGACGGAGGGGCGCCGCCGTACTGCCTCCGGGACGGGTGAGGTGCTCAGAGCTCCCAGTACGTCCTCGCGTGCGCCAGCGCAGGCTTCTCCAGGATCGAGACCAGTCGCCCGAACAGGGCTGCCGCGGCGGGCCCGCTCCAGTCCTTGGCGAGCAGCTCGGTGGGCAGGCCCGGGTCGCGGAAGGGCAGCTTGCGCCAGTGATCGACGAGGCTCATGTACATCGCGAACGCCTCCCTCGGCTCGGGCGGCTGCTTCTCGACCTGAGCGGCCTGCGCCTCGTGCTTGGCCGCGAAGTCGCGGTAGCTCTGGTCGATCGCGGTCAGGTCCCAGCTCGCGTACAGCAGCGCGGTCAGGTCCTGGGGGCCGGCGTAGTCGCCGACGAAGATCGTCGCGTACTCGCCGAGCCCCAGCTCGGCGATGGCGTTCTCGGCGGCCGGCTGCATGCGAGCCGGCGCGATCCACATCGCGGTCCCGACGTTCCCGAACCCGAGGTGGGCCAGGTGCGAGCGCAGCTGGTAGCGCTTGGAGCGGATCGATTCGGGCACGCTGAAGTTGACGACACACCAGCCCTCGGAGAGGTCGGCGGGCTGGCGCGCGTGCCAGATCACCTCATCACCCGCCGCCAGCGTGGCCGACGCCTGCTCGGTCAGCGCGTAGCCACGGACGCCGTCACGGGCCTCGGACTCGATCCAGCCGTTCGCCTTGAGTCGTGAGACAGCAGTGCGCACACTCGCCGAATCCAGGCCGATCTGCGACAACAGCTCGACCGTGCCGCCGATCGGCATCCACGCCCCCATCGGGCGCACGATCGCGCCCAGGAAGCTCACCACGACTGTGCGCGAGCGCTGCGCTACGGGCGCACGCCTGCCCTCTCCTGACGACCCCATCGTCGACATTGTGCCCGACACGCAGCCGGCCCTCAGGCGTTCTGGCTACCCGTGGCGTGCCGACTCACGACGGCCGTGGCTTCCAGCGCAGGTGGATCTGCTCGGAGGCACCGTCCCGCAGCAGCTGGAGCCGCGGCGGGACCTTGTCGGTGCGGGCCGCGGGTGGCTTGCGGCGACCCGCGGCCCAGGGCTCCGGCCAGGCTGCTCCGTCTCCCACGTAGTCCTGCTCAGCGGCGGCGTGCAGCGTCCAGCTCGGGTCGAACAGGTGCGTGCGCCCGAGCGCGCAGATGTCGGCCCGGCCGGCCAGGAGGATGGAGTTGACGTCGTCGTAGCTGGAGATGGCGCCGACGGCGATCACCTTGACCCCGGCGGGTTCGGCGACCTCGTGACGGATCCGGTCGGCGAACGGCGTCTGGTACGACCGGCCGAAGGCGGGCCGCTCCTGCTTCGAGACCTGACCCGACGACACGTCGATCGCGGCGGCACCGTGCTCGATGAATGCGCGCGCGATCTCCACGGCGTCGTCCTCGGTGTTGCCGTCGGGCATCCAGTCGGTCGCCGAGATCCGGACGGTGACGGGGACCGAGGGCGGTACGACGGAGCGGACGGCCTCGAACACCTCCAGCGGGAAGCGCAGCCTGTTCTCGAGGGTCCCGCCGTACTCGTCGGTGCGGTGGTTGGCGATCGGGGAGAGGAAGGAGCTGAGCAAATAGCCATGGGCCGCGTGCACCTCGATGAGGTCGAACCCGGCCTCCACAGCGCGCCGCGCGGCGGCCGTGAAGTCGGCGACGACCTTGTCCAGGTCCGCACGGGTGGCTTCGCGGGGGAGATGGCACCCGGGGCCGTAGGGCAACGCCGAGGGCCCGATGACCTCCCAGTTGCCCTCCGTCAGTGGCTCGTCCATGCCCTCCCACATCAGCTTCGTGGAGCCCTTGCGGCCGGAGTGGCCCAGCTGTACGCCGATGCGTGCCGTGGACTGGGTGTGCACGAAGTCGGTGACCTCGCGCCACGCGTCCCGCTGGACATCGGTCCACAGCCCCGGGCAGCCCAAGGTGATCCGGCCCTCGGGTGAGACACAGGTCATCTCGGTCATCACCAGGCCGGCACCGCCGAGCGCCTTCGAGCCGAGGTGGACCAGGTGGAAGTTCCCGGGCACACCCTCGGCGGCGACGTACATGTCCATCGGCGAGAGCATCACGCGGTTCTTCAGCTCGAGCGCACCGATGCTGACCGGCTGGAACATGGCGGGCGCGACAGCGGCCGAGCCCTGGTGACGGGCGAACTCCGCCTCCATGTGGGCCGCGAACTCGGGGTCGCGGTCCTTGAGGTTCTCGAAGGTGATCCGGCGTGACCGGGTCAGCAGGTTGAACACGAACTGCGCCGGGTCCTGGTCGGCGTACATGCCGATGTTCTCGAACCACTCCAACGACGCCTGGGCGGCACGCTGGGTCGACTCGACGACGGGCTTGCGCTCGGTCTCGTAGGCCAGCAGCGCGTCCTCGACCGCGTCGTGCTCGTGCAGGCAGGCCGCCAGCGCGAGCGCGTCCTCCATGGCCAGCTTGGTGCCGGAGCCGATCGAGAAGTGGGCAGTGTGCGCGGCGTCCCCGAGGAGGACGACGTTGCCGTCGTGCCAGCGCTCGTTGCGGACCGTCTGGAAGCTGAGCCACCGGGAGTTGTTGGTCAGGACCTCGTGGCCACCGAGGTCCTCGGCGAAGATCTCGCGGATGCGGTCCACGGCGTACTGGTCCGAGGCGCCGGGCGGGAACACCTCCAGCTCGGTCCTGTCGAAGCCGGCACGGCGCCAGACGTCCTCGTGCATCTCGACGATGAAGGTCGAGCCCTTGTCGGAGTAGGGGTAGCCGTGGATCTGCATCGTCCCCCACGTCGTGTTCTTGACGATGAACTGGAACGCCTCGAAGACGAGGTCGGTGCCGAGCCAGATGTACTTGTTCCTGCGCCGGTCCAGGGTCGGGCCGAAGGCCTCGGCGTACCTGCTCCGGATCGTGGAGTTGAGGCCGTCGGCGGCGAGCACCAGGTCGTACGACGCCCCCAGCTCGTCCGGGTCCGGTGCCTCGGTCCGGTAGTGGACGGTGACGCCGAGCTCGGCGGCCCGCTCCTGGAGGATCTGCAGCAGCTCGCGCCGCGTCATGGCGGCGAACCCCTGACCGCCCACCGTGAACCGATGCCCGTCGACGTCGACGTCGATGTCGGTCCAGCGGGCGAAGAGGCTCTCCATCCGCTCGTGGACGATCCGGTCGGCGCCCTCGATGCTCCCGAGCGTCTCGTCGGAGAAGACGACGCCGAAGCCGAAGGTGTCGTCGGGGGCGTTGCGCTCCCACACCGTCACCTCGTGGGCCGGGTCCAGGGACTTCATCAGGACGGCGAAGTAAAGCCCGCCAGGTCCGCCGCCGGCGATCGCGATCCTCATGCGTCAGTCCTGTTCGTGAACGTCTCGCGCAGCTTGAAGTGCTGCAGCTTCCCGCTGGTGTTGCGGGGCAGCGCGCTCACGAACCGCACGTCGCGGGGGTACTTGTACGGCGCCAGCCGCGCCTTGACGTGGTCCTGAAGCGCCGTGGCCGTCTCCCCGTCGTCGGCCACGCCGTCGCGGAGCACGACGAACGCGCAGACGATCGCTCCCCGGTCAGGGTCCGGCTCGCCGACGACGGCCGCCTCCACCACGTCGGGGTGGGTGTTCAGGACGGCCTCGATCTCCGGTCCGCCGATGTTGTAGCCGGAGGAGACGATGATGTTGTCGGTGCGCGTGCGATACCAGAAGTAGCCGTCCTCGTCCTTGACGAAGGTGTCACCGGTGACGTTCCAGCCGTTGACGACGTAGGCAAGCTGGCGCTCGTCGTCGAGGTAGCGGCAGCCGACCGGGCCGATCACGGCCAGCCTGCCCTCCACACCGGGCGCGACCTCGTTGCCGTGGACGTCGAGGATCGTCGCGCGATAGCCGGGCACGGGCCGACCCGTCGCCCCCGGTCGGATCTGGTCGCCGGCCGCGGAGATGAAGATGTGCAGCATCTCGGTCGCACCGATGCCGTCGATGACGCGGAGTCCGAGAGACTGCTCGAGCTCGGTCCAGGTCTCCACCGGGAGATGCTCTCCGGCACTGACCGCGCGGCGCAGCGAGGCGAGCTGGGCGGCCTTCCCCGCCTTCAGGATCTGCTTGTACGCCGTCGGCGCGGTCGCCAGCACGGTGACGCCGTGCTCCTGCACCAGGTCGGCGAGCTGGGCCGCCGTCGCAGCCTCGGTGAGGAGGGTGCAGGCGCCCGCCCGCAGCGCGAACACGACCAGCATCCCCAGGCCGAAGGTGAAGGCCAGCGGTGCGCTGCAGGACACGACGTCGGTGGGCTCGAGCGCGAGGACGCCGCGTCCGAAGGTGTCGTCGATGGCGAGCAGGTCGCGGTGGAAGTGCATGGTGATCTTCGGGACGCCGGTGCTGCCCGATGTCGGTCCGAAGAGGGCGACGTCGTCCGCTGCGGTGTCGACGGCCGTGAAATCGGTCGGCTTGCCGGCCGCGCGCCGGGTCAGGTCGTCGGCCGTGTCGCCGCCGTAGGCAACGATGGTCATCGCCTCCTCCGACAGGCGTGCCGCCTTGAGCACGTCGTCGACGAAGCGATGGTCCACCAGCGCGATCCCGGGCCGGGTCCTGGCGTGGATCGGGACGAGCTCGTTGCTGCGCAGCGCGGCCATCGTGGTCACCACGATCCCGCCCGCCTTGAGCACCCCGAGCCACGCCGCGACGGTCCAGGGGTTGTTGGGGGAGCGGAGCAGCACCCGGTTGCCGCTGACCAGCCCGAGGTCCTCGACCAGGACGTGGGCGATCTGGTTGGCCCGGTCCAACAGCTCCCCGTAGGTCCACACGGCGCCGTCGGGCGTCATCAGGGCCCGCCGGTCCGGTCCGTGGCGCTGCACGGGTACGTCGATGAGCTCGGCGCCGGCGTTGAGCCTGGCGGGATACTGCAGGGCCTCGGTGGTGAACTCAAGCGTCGGCCACTGCTCGGCCGGAGGCAGGTGGTCGCGCGCGAAGGCGTCGACGTACCCGCTCGGAGACAGTGTCGTCATCGTTTCGCTCCCTCGCGGATCATGCCCTCCTGCGCGACCGAGGCGACCAGGACGCCGTCCTCGGTGAAGAACCTGCCGGTCGCCAGGCCGCGCCCGTCGGCCACGGAGACTGCCTCCTGGGCATAGAGCAGCCAGCCGTCCATCGGGACGGGCCGGTGGAACCACATGGCGTGGTCGAGGCTCGCCGTCACCAGGCCCGGTGCCGCCCACGGCGCGTCGAGCGCGCGCAGTGCCGGCTCCAGGATCGTGTAGTCGCACACGTAGGCGAGCGCGGCGACGTCGCGCTGGGCAGGGGTGAGGCCGGCGACCTCGCGCAGCGCGTCGAAGGGCCGGACCCAGACCGCCTGGCGCGGAGCCCGCTCGCCCTCGATCTCGAGGTAGACGGGGCCGGGCACGTGCCGCATGTCGAAGCTGCGCCCGAAGGACCAGTAGGCCTTGGACTCCTCGGTCATGGTGCCGCCGGCACGGTCGCGGAGGTAGTCGGCCGAGCTGGGGAGCGACTCCGGCGCAGGGATGCCGGTGGGCGCGCTCGCCCGGAAGTCGGTGCCCGGCTCGCCCGCGGCGAAGTTCACCAGGCAGGTGTAGACGGCCTTGCCGTTCTGGAAGGCCCGCACCTGCCGGGTGCTGTAGCCCCGTCCGTCGCGGAGCAGCTCGACCTCGTAGCGGACCTCGGCTCCGATGTCCGCGGGACGCATGAAGTAGGAGTGCATCGAGTGCACCGCCTTGCCGTCCTCGACGCTGCGCACGGCGGCGACGAGGGCTGGTGCGACGAGGTCTCCGCCGTACGCCTTGGGCCAGGGGCAGGGCTGGGTGGTGGCGGTGAAGGCGAGGTCGAACAGCTCCGCGTCGGTGGGCGTGAGCGTGATCGCGTCGGTGAAGGTCCGGGACGTGGCACTCACGGTCGTGACATCCAGTCGCGAAGGACGGCGTCCTCGACCTGCGGGAGGTTGACGACGATGTTCTCGGGCGTGCGGGTCGTCATCCAGGTCAACGGGTTGTTCCGATCCAGGTTGCACTCGACGTGCGGCAGGAACGGCGGAACGAAGACCCAGTCGCCCTCCGACATGTCGATGTAGTCCTCGAAGCGCGCGCCGAAGTAGATCCGCGCCCGGCCCGAGAGGACGTAGCCGCCGGTCTCCGCCTCGCCGTGGTGGTGCGGCACCGAGCGGTAGCCGGCGAGGTTGTGCACCTTGCCGAACCACAGCTTCGTGGCCGGCGTGTGCTGGATGCTCACCCCGCTGATCCGGGTGGCGCCCTCGCTCTGGCCGGTCTGGCCGGGCTCCTGGCCGGCGCGGGTCACGACTGGTACGACGAGGCCGTGCTCGTCGGCGTAGGCCGAGGGGTCGCCGTCCAGGACGTAGTTGCTGAGATCGGGGTCCATCTTGGTGCTCCTAGCTTTCTCGGTTGTCCGGTGCCGGAGTGGCTCAGCGGGTGAGCCGCACCCTGTTGGTGAGAGTGCCGATGCCCTGGACCGCCACCTCCACGATGTCGCCGTCGCGGAGGTAGAGGGGCGGATCCATCGCCATCCCGACGCCGCCGGGCGTCCCGGTGAGGACCACGTCGCCGGGCCGCAGCACCGTGAAGGTGGAGATGTAGGCGAGCAGGCTCGCGCAGTCGAAGACCAGGGTGCGGGTGTTGCCACGCTGGCGCTCCACGCCGTTGACCCGGCACGTCACCTCGGCGCCGCGGACCGGGTCGAGCTCGTCCGGGGTGACCACGACGGGGCCGAGTGGTGTGGTGGCGTCCCATGCCTTGCCCTGGAACCACTGCAGCGTGCGACGCTGCCAGTCGCGCACGGAGATGTCGTTGGCGACGGTGTAGCCGGCGATCGCGGCACCCGCCTGCTCGACATCGGCGTTGCGCAGGCTCGCACCGACCACCACGGCGAGCTCTGCCTCCCAGTCGATGTCGACGCCGTGCGGCAGCTCGATCGGCTCGTCCGGTCCGATGAGGGTGTCGGCGTACTTCGCGAACAGCGTCGGGTACGCCGGCCGCTCGCGCCCGGTCTCGGCGATGTGGTCGCCGTAGTTGAGCCCGCAGCAGATCACCTTCCGCGGCCGGGGGAGCGGCTGAACCGGCGTCGCGTCGGGGAGGACCTCGCCCGGCTCGAGCTCCGTCAGGGGCTGCGTCGAGGTGGCCAGCAGGGCGGAGAGGTCGTCGGCCGGGAGTCGCCGCCACTGCCCGTCGAGGAGTACGCCGGCCGTCGTGCCGTCGGGGGTGGCCAACGTCGCCAGGTGCATGAGTGACTCGCTCTCGTAGGGATATTGCAATTCCCGCACGATCGTTGCAAGTGTGTCAATAGGCGCGTTACGGTGAGATCCCGCCACCCTCCAGGAGACTCGGATGACCGACCTCACCCCGATCCCGGTGAACCCCGCGGCGCTCCCCGCGCCGAGCGGCTACTCACACGGGACGTTGAGTGGAAACACCCTCTACCTCGGCGGTCAGACCGCCCTCGACGCCGACATGCGGATCGTGCCGGGCGGCATCGTCGAGCAGTTCCGCCAGGCGTTCGGCAACGTGCTGACGACGCTGCGAGAGGCGGGCGGGGTGCCTGAGGACCTCGTCAGCATCACGCTCTACCTCACCGACATCCCCGACTACCAGGCCCACGGGCGAGAGATCGGCCGGGCGTGGCGCGAGCTGGCCGGGCCGGTCTACCCGGCGATGGCAGGCATCGGCACGACCGGCCTGTGGCAGCCGGAGGCACTGATCGAGATCCTCGGGGTCGCCGTCATCCCCGATGAGCGGCTGGTCGCCCCCTCCCGCTGAGCCCTGCTCACCCGGAGGCGCCGGACGGCTTCAGCTGGGTGCGGGCGCGGTCCTCGACGTCACCGCTGCCACGTGCCGCGCGGCAGGACCGGCGAGCACTGACTCCAGCCGCAGGAAGAGCTCGATCCCGCGGTGTCCGGGCCAGTCCGGACGGGTGATCTCGGGCGGCAGCCCGGGGTCCAGGTAGGGGATCGCCCGCCAGTCGTCGACCAGTCGGAGGTGCTCGTTGAAGGCCATCTGATCGGATCCGTCCCAGGCCTGTTCGGTCTCGGTGTGGTCGGCGAGGAACGCCAGGTAGCGCTGCTCCAGCTCGTCGAGGTCCCACCACTGGGCGACCGCGTCGGCAAGCTTCCCTGCCGGTTTCAGGTCCACGGCTCGCAGGAGCGTGGTGTAGGTGTGCAGGTCGCGCTGCCGCAGCAGCTCGCGGGCCTCGTCGAAGAGGTGCCCCGGTCCGATCCAGGTCCCGGGTGCGATCATGCCGCAGCCCAGCCAGATCAGCTCGTGGCGCAGCTGGTGGCGCAGGTGGCGTTCGGAGTCGGGCACGGAGAAGACCACGACCATCCAGCCGTCGCTGTCGGGTTGCAGCTCACGGTGCGCGAAGATGCGGCGATCGCCGCGCTCGAGCATGGGGATGGCCTTCGGTGCGAGGCGGTAGCCCGCGTGGCCGTCCCGGACCTCGGGCTCGACGAGCCCCTTGCCCTTCAGCCGTGACAGCGCCGATCGCGTTCCTCCGGGGTCGCGACCCTGCGAGCACAGCTCGATGAGATCGGCGACGGCGATCCAGCCGCCGATGTCGCGCAGGTGCACCCCGATGAAGGTCCGCAGCACCGAGGACGCGCTGTGCGGGCGGACGTTGAAGTCGTCGAGCTCTTCCGGCGGCACGTCCCCTCAGCTACCGATCTCCGTACGCACGGCGTACAGCTCCGGGAAGAACGTCAGGTCCAACGCCTTGCGCAGGAAGGAGACCCCGCTGGAGCCGCCGGTGCCCCGCTTGAACCCGATGGTGCGCTCGACGGTCTTGAGGTGGCGGAAGCGCCACAGCTGGAAGTTCTCCTCGACGTCGACCAGCTCCTCGCAGGCCTCGTAGGCGGACCAGTCGGCGGTGGCGTTCTCGTAGATCTGCTTGAAGACCTGCACCAGGTCCTGGTTGAAGGTGTGGGCCTTGGTCACGTCCCGGTCCAGGATCGTGTCGGGTACGGCGTAGCCGCGCCGGCCCAGGTAGCGCAGGAACTCGTCGTAGATGCTGGGCGCCTCGAGCAGCTCGGCAAGCACCTGACGCGCCCCCGGTTCGTGGTCGAACACCTTGAGCATCGCTGCGTTCTTGTTGCCGAGGACGAACTCCACCGCGCGGTACTGCCAGGACTGGAAACCCGAGGAGTTGCCCAGGACGTCGCGGAACTCGGCGTACTCCGTGGGGGTCAGCGTGGCCAGCACCGACCACTGCTGGGTCAGCTGCTGCTGGATGTGCTTGACCCGCGCGAGCTGCTTGAGCGCCGGCTGGAGCTCGTCCGCGGCGAGGTGCCGCTGGGCGGATCGCAGCTCGTGCAGGGCGAGCTTCAGCCACAGCTCCGTGGTCTGGTGCTGGATGATGAAGAGCAGCTCGTCGTGGTGCTCCGGATCGCTCACCGGGCTCTGGGCGGACAGGAGCTTGTCCAGCTGCAGGTAGCCGCTGTAGCTCATCTTGTCGGCCAAGTCGGTGACGATCGTGTTCTCGACTTCGCGGGTGTTGTCGACTGTCATGAGGTCTCCTCCTGGTGGTCGAGTGGGGTCTCGCTGCTGCGGCGTACGGCGATCATTCGCGCAGACGCGCCAGCACCGTGCTGCCGAGGGTGTGGACCGCGGCTCGCGGATCCGGGCCCAGCGGCGGCCCGAAGGAGAGGTGTCGCACGCCGAGCGCCATCAGGGACCGGCAGCGCTCGACCACCTCGTCGGGTGTGCCGGCGATGCCCAGCCGCAGCATCTGGGGAGTGATGAGGCGGGTCGCCGCCTCGATGCCGTCCGAGGCGAGGGCTGCCTGCACGGGCTGGAAGTCGGCCCGGCTGAGACCGGCCCGCTCCAGCAGGTACGGCGCGAACGACGCGCCGTAGTAGGCGATCTTCTCCGCCATCGCGCGGCGGGCCGCGTCGCCGTCGGCGTCCACCGAGACCCAGATGCAGGCGGCAAGGTCGATCTCGTCGGCCGAGCGGCCGGCCGCCTCTGCGCCCTCGAGGATCTGGGCGGCCGCCACCGGGTAGTGCTCCGGTGGGTAGAGCAGGGGGAGTGCGCCATCGGCGAGCTCGCCGGTGAGCGCGAGCATCTTCGGGCTCATCGCGCCCAGGTAGATCGGCACGTCGTGCGGCTCGAAGCGGAGGTAGGCCAGGGAGTCTGCGCCGCCGTCGCGCTCGCCCCGGAGGAGGGCTCGGATCGTCTGCAGGGCCTCGCGCGTCCGGGTGAGGGGTCGCGTCTGGGTGATGCCCGCCCAGGCGAGGAACTCCGCGGCGCCGGCGCCCAGGCCGAGCGCGAACCGGCCGCCGGAGTACTCCTGCAGCGTCGCGGCCATCATGGCGATCTCGGCCGGGTCCATGGAGTAAGGGTTCATGATCCCGACGCCGAGCTCCACCCGGGAGGTTGCGGCCGCTGCGGCGGTGAGCATCACGCCGGCGGAGCGCAGGTACAGGTCGTTGGAGACCCAGACCTGGTCGAAGCCGAGCTCCTCGGCGGTGACGCAGAGGTCGACGAATTCGGCGACGGTCAGGTCGTTGTTGAGACGCAGGCTGGTTCGTACGGCGGCGGTCATGCCGGCACCTGCTCGTCCTGAACGAGTGCCTCGACCTCGACCTCGACAAGGAGCCCGTCGCCGATCATGCCGGCCACGTGCAGCATCGTGTTGGCCGGTGCGACCGCAGCGAAGGCATCGCGGTGCGCCTGCGCCGCACCGCGCCAGTCCGCCTCCGGCGCGAGATAGACCCGGGTCCGGTAGACGTCGTCGACGGTGCCGCCGAGCGCCTGCACGGCGCGCAGGCAGCGGGCGATGGCGTCGGCGGTCTGCGCCCGGGTGTCGCCGAGCGCCTCGGCCGTGCCGTCGGGTGCTGAGGCGGTGGTCCCGCTGACCGCGATCAGGTTGCCGCGGCGCGCTGCTCGGGAGTAGCCGGCCTGCTCCTGCCACAGAGCGTCGTCGGCGTAGCGGTCGGGCCGGCCGGTGGCCGAGGCTGGATTCACGTGGATCCCCTTGAGCGGTAGTCTCATTGCAAATCTCTTACTATCGTCAAGATAACAGCATAACCCTGCCTGCCGACGAGAAGGACGACCATGCGAACAGCCATCGACCACGACGACCTGATGCTCTTCTCCGAACTCGGCGATGTGCGTCTCTCGCCGGACGGGAAGCAGGTCGCCGCCACGCAGGTCCGCATGGACCCGGTGAGCAACACCTACCGGAGCGAGGTGGTCCTCGGCCCGATCGATGGTCCGCTGACGGCGATCGATGCCGGCGCTCCCGGAGCCACGTCCTCGCCGGTGTGGGTGGGAACGGACGGCAGGTTGGCGGTCGTGGTCCGGCAGCCCGGGGGATGGGCGATCAAGGTCGGCTCGGGGAGTGGCGAGTGGGCCACGGTCGCCGAGGGCATCCCCGACGCGGTGCAGGAGCTCGCGATCGCTCCGGACGCGAGCCGCCTGCTGTTCGTCGTCCGCGAGCCGGTCGACCGGGAGTGGTTCGAGACGCCGGAGGACCGGAGGCCGCCGCTGCGGCTGACCTCGCTGCGCTACCGCGAGGACGGGATCGGCTGGACGGTCAACACGCGCCGCCAGGCCTACCTGGTCCCGCTCGCCGGCGGACCGGTCGTGCGGCTCACCGATGGTGCCCACGACGACAGCCAGTTCAGCTGGGAACCCACCGGATCGTCGGTGTTCTTCGTGTCCCAGCGTCACCCCGAGTGGGAGCGCTCGCCGATCAACGACGTCTTCCGGATGACAGTGGACGCCGACGGCGTCGCCGGAGACCCGGAGCGATTGACGGCTACGGACGGTGAGTTCGCCTCGCCCAGGTGCTCGCCGGACGGCCGACTGCTGTCCTACGGGCGCGTCGACGTGATCCGCTACCCGCAGGCGCTGCAGCTCGCCGTCCTCGACCTCAGCACCGGGAAGAGCCGCCTGGTGACCGAGTCGATCGACCGCGACACCCACGCCGACGCCGTGGTGTGGACCGGCCCCGAGACGCTGGTGACCCTGGTCGATCGCTCCGGACGGATCGAGCTGGTGGAGTTCGACGCCAGCACCGGCGATGCGAGCTCCCGCCTCGGCGGCGACTACCGGGTCACCGCCTTCGACGTACGCGACGAGGCGATCGCCTTCGTCCGCTCCGCGACCGTCGAGCCGCCGTGCCTGCTGGCAGGCGCACCGGAGCCGGTGGTCATCCACGCTCCCAACGAGGACCTCGCCGCCGCCCGGATCCTGGCCGATGCGGAGCACCGGCCCGTCGAGGTGGAGCCGGGCGTCACCGTCGACTCCTGGCTCGTTCGGCCGACGGCCGCGAGCGAGTCGTGGCCCCTCATCGTGTGGCTGCAGGGCGGTGGCTCCCAGTTCGGCTACCAGTGGTCGCACGAGGTGCAGCTGCTGGCCGCCCAGGGCTTCGCCGTGCTCTACCTCAACGCGCGTGGCTCCGCGGGCTACGGCACCGCCTGGATGCGTGCGGTCAACGGGGCACGTGCGGAGATCCCCGGTCAGGGCTGGGGCGCGATCGACATCGCCGACGTCTCGGCCGTCGTCGAGCACACGCTTGCCGCCGTACCCGAGCTGGACGCGGAGCGGGTCGGGGTGATGGGCGGCTCGTACGGCGGCCTGGTCACCACGCACCTCCTCGGGCAGACGGAGCTGTTCCGGGCGGGGTGGGCCGAGCGTGGTCCCTACAACCTCCTCAGCGATGCGGGCACCAAGGACGAGGCGCCGTGGTTCTTCGAGGCCTACCTGGGTAGCGACCACCTCCAGGACCCGGAGTCCTACTGGCAGGCCTCGCCGTTGCGGGTCGCCGCCGGGATCACCGCACCGCTGGCGATCGTGCACTCCGAGAACGACTTCCGGTGCACGATCGGTCAGGCCGAGGAGCTCTTCATGGCCCTCAAGCTGTTGGGTCGCGAGGTCGAGTTCGTCAGGTTCCCCGGCGAGGGGCACAGCCTCACCCGCAACGGGACCCCGGTCCACCGGCTGCAGCGCTCGCAGATCCTCACGGAGTGGTTCGGCAAGCACCTCACGCCCTCGCGGTGAGACGACGCGAGCGGCCCGGCTGTGCCGGGTCGCTCGCACCTCGGGCCGCTACTGCGCGTCGAGCGCGTCCAGCTCGCTGGAGTCGTCCAGGAGCTCCCAGCGCTGCAGTGCCAGGGGCACGTTGCCCTCCAGCCACAGCCGGTCGTGGAAGGCCTGCAGGTCGAAGTCGGATCCAGCATGTGCCTTCGCGTCGGCGAGCAGCCGCAGGATCTGGGTCTTGCCGACCTGGTAGGTCATGGCCTGGCCCGGCGTCGCGGCGAAGAACGCCGCCTCGTGTGCGGCAGAGCCTGCGTCCATCGGCACCTCGCGCTCGAGGAAGGCCGCTGCCGCCGGGATGTCGAACTCACCGGTGGCGAGCTTGACGTCGACGACCACCCGCAACGCGCGCAGCCGCATGAAGTTGCAGATGATCTCGCGGGTCAGCGGCTCGTCGTCGAAGAGTCCGGCCGCCAGCATCATCTCCTCGTTGTAGAAGGCGATGCCCTCGTTCGGGCAGGAGTCGTAGTACCAGCGACGAGCCGGGCGCGGGTGTCGCCACGAGATCGTCAGCTGCTGGTAGTGGACCCCCTCGTGCACGATGCCGGCGCGCGGGTCGTGGGCGTTCGCGGCGTAGAAGTAGGGGAGGTCGCCCGACGGAGCCGGGAAGTACGCCGCGCCGTCCTGGTCGAGCCGGCTCGGCCCGGTGAGGTCGTCCGCTGTGCCGGCCCAGGCGATCGGCGCGAGGTACCCGGGCATCAGATGGGTGTGGTAAGCCCGCAGCTCGTCCGGCTGGCTGAGCAGCCGCTTCTCGAGGTAGAACGCACGGACCTGGGTCTCGGCGGCGGCCTCCGCCGCGGACTGCTCGGTGGCGTCGGCGAACCTGGAGGCAGGCGTGGTGCCGACGGCGGTCCCGTTCCTGCGCCGCTCCAACAGCTCCAGGAAGACGGCGCGATCCGCCTCCATCCGTCCGATGGTGGCGAGGTCACTGGCCGAGTAGGGCAGCAGGGCGACCGAGCGCAGGAACCACTCGAACGCGTCGCGTCCGACGGGGCGAGCAGGCTCCAGGGACGAGCCGATCTGCTGCAACCAGGAGCGGAACTCGTTCAGGGCGTGCCCGGCAGCGTGCGCAGCGGCGGTGAGCGCCTGCTTGTCGGGCTCACCCCAGCCTGGGATGTCCAGCCGGGTCAAGGCGCGCGCCATCGATGCGAGGTCGGCGTCGACGGTGCCGAGCTGATCGACGGTCAGCGCTGCGAACTCCCGATAGCCGGTGGACGCCACGTTGGCACGACCGTCGGCGAGCACCCGGGGAGTGGCCTCAAGCGCGATGCGCACGTCCTCGAGCCGGGATGCGGTGAGCGCCGGCACGGTGAGGAGGTCGAAGACGACACCGACGGTCTGGTCGACGTAGAAGGCGGGGTCGCGCTCCCAGGTGCGGAGCACGTCCAGCTCCCAGCGGACCCGAGCGATCGCCGAGCCGATCAGCCGGTGGTCGACCGCGGCCGCACGGTCGGCGTCGTCGGGACGGGCGGCGCCCCAGCGGTGTTCGAACTCGTCGAGCTCTACCCGGTAACGCGCCACCGCGGCCGCTGAGAAGTCGGGCGTCCATCCCGCCGGACGCTCGACCCGCGGGATGTCGTCGCTGGTGCGCGGCTGCTGCCGGATCCGCCAGCCCCAGAAGTCCTCGATCAGCTGCCGCACGTCGGCTCCCATCTCAAAGGCCATCTCAAATCGTTGACGGTAGTCACAAAGTCAGTATATTCAAGCCCACGACAACGCCATCGGTCCACTCAAAGGAGAGAGCTCCGAGCGGCCATACAGAAGGAGTCCTGTTGTGACTACCCTCCGCCGGCAAAGCCGGTTCCGAGACCGCCGGAAGAGCCTCTCATTCCTCGCGACCGGGCTGGTCTCAGCCCTCGCACTGACCGCATGCGGCGGTGGGAGCGGATCGGGGAGCACGTCGTCCTCCGGCAATGCCGACACCCTCGTCGTCGACACCTCGTTCGTGATGACGTCGTTCGACCCGGACCGTGCCCTCACCCCCACCCTGTCGATCGCGACCCGCGGGATCTACGACACCCTGCTGACGACGACCCCGGGCGACAGCAGCCCGCAGCCGTCGATCGCGAAGTCCTTCGACGCGTCCAAGGACGCGAAGACCTACACGTTCCACCTGCGTGACGGCGTCAAGTTCGCCGACGGCACCAAGCTCACCTCCGCCGATGTGGTCTTCTCCTTCCAGCGCCTCGCGAACCTCCAGCTCGGCGGCTCCTACCTCATGGACGGCCTGACCGTCAGCGCGCCGGACCCGCAGACTGTGGTCTTGACCTCCAAGGACCCCAAGCCCGCGATCCCGGCGATGGTGTCGACCCCGGCGTTCGTGATCCTCAACTCCGCCGAGGTCAAGGCCGGCGGCGGCACCGACGGCACCGACGCGCCGAAGGCGGACAAGGCCGACACCTGGTTCAACTCGCACTCGGCGGGCAGCGGTCCCTACGTGCTTTCGTCGTACAAGGCGGACGACTCGATCACCCTGGTCCGCAACGACAACTACTGGGGGACCAAGCCGAAGTTCGCTCGCGTCGTCATCCGCAACATGACGGCGGCGACCCAGCTGCTCAACGTCCAGCGAGGGACCAACGAGGTCGCCCTCGACCTGTCGGCGACCCAGAGCAAGCCGCTGGCGTCCAACAAGGCCGTGACGGTCCTGACCGACCCGTCCTCGGCGGTCTTCCGCCTGCAGCTGAACATGGATCCGTCGGCCTCGTCGGTCTCGTCCAACGCCGACTTCCAGGCGGCCGTGCGCGACGGCATCAACTACGACGCGATGGTGCAGCTGGCCGGCGATGGTGCGATCCAGGCGCCCGGGCTGATCCCCAGCACCGTCCCCGGTGCCCTCCCGGCCTCGGACGCGGTCAAGCAGGACCTGACCAAGGCGAAGCAGGAGCTCTCGGCGTCGGGCATCTCCAGCCCGAGCGTGACGCTGAGCTACCCCACCGGGATCAACGTCAACGGGTTGGACTTCGCCACCTTGGCGGCCCGCGTCCAGGCTGACCTCGGCGCCATGGGCATCAAGGTGAAGCTCCAGGGTCTCCAGGTGGCCAACTACCTGTCCCAGTGGGGCAAGGGCAAGATGGAGATGACCGTCACCTACAACCTGCCCGACTACCTCGACCCCGCCTACTACTCCTCGTTCGTGCCGGGTGCATCCTCCGACGCGGTGCGCGCCGGGTGGTCCAAGGTCGATGCGCAGAACCAGAAGATCGTCGACCTCGGCAACCAGATCAACTCCACGGTCGACGACGCTCAGCGGGCCCAGCTCGCCCAGGAGCTGCAGCGTGACCTGAACGCGTCGAGCCCGTACGTCCCGCTGATGCAGACGGCGCAGACCGTCGTCAGCTCCGCCACCCTCAGCGGGGTCAAGCTGGACCCGCTCTGGACCCTCGATGTCGCTGCGATCGGAAGCAAGTAGCGCCGAAGCGGTGACCGCTGGGCCGGGACCCTCTGAGTCCCGGCCCAGCTGGTACCGCCGGCCGCTGCCGCGTTTCGTGGCGGGGAGATTCCTCGCCTCCTTGGTGATCCTCTTCGGCATCACGCTGATCTCGTTCATGCTCACCCAGGCCGTGCCTGCCGATCCGGCCGTGGCCGCCCTCGGTCAGCAGGCGACGCCCGCCCAGCTCGCGAACTACCGCGAGGTGCACGGCCTGGACGACCCGCTGGTGGTCCAGTACGTCCACTACATGAAGAACCTGCTGCACGGAAACCTCGGTGTCTCCCAGCAGACGCACAACTCCGTGATGGCCGACCTCGGCTCGTTCGTGCCGGCCACGTTGGAGCTCGCCCTCCTGGCGATGGTGATGGCCACCGTGATCGGTGTGGGCTTCGGCATCCTCGCCGCGCTCTACCGGGACCGCTGGCCCGACCACGTCCTGCGGGTCGTGTCGCTCTCCGGCATCTCTGTGCCGGTGTTCTGGCTGGCGCTGGTGCTGCTGTACCTCTTCTTCTACGTCTGGGGACTGCTGCCAGGAGGCGGGCGGCTGGATCCGAGCATGACGCCACCACCGCACGTCACCGGGATGTACACCGTCGACGCGCTACTCCACGGCCAGTGGTCGGTGTTCGTTAACGCGCTGCAGCACGTCATCCTGCCCTCGGCAGTGCTCGCCGCGAGCAGCATCGGGTTGCTGACGCGCTACACGAGGTCGGCCGTGCTGGACGTCATCGACCAGGACTACGTGCGGGCCGCGCGTGCCCAGGGCCTCTCCGAGCGCACCGTGGTCTTCGGCTACGTGCTGCGGGCGGCGCTTCCGTCGGTGATCACCGTGATCGGCCTGCTCTTCGCCAACGTCCTCACCGGAGCGGTGCTGGTGGAGAACATCTTCGCCTGGCCGGGGATCGGACGCTACGGCTACCAGGCCGCCTCGACCCTCGACCTGCCCGCGATCATGGGCGTCAGCCTCTTCGTGGCGCTGGTCTACCTGGTCGTGAACTTCGTCGTCGACCTGCTCTACGGAGTACTTGATCCAAGGATTCGAGTGACATGACCGACCTCGAGACCATGCCGATCGCACAGAAGCGCGCGACGCTTCCGATGCGTTTGCGCCGACGCCGTCTGCCGGCGTCGCTGCGGCGACCGTTGGCGATCACGGGTCTGGTGATCGTGGTGATCTGGGTGATCGTGATGGTGGCGGCGCCGCTGATCGCCCACCAGGACCCGATCAACCCGAGCTCCGAGCTGCTCTCGGCGCCGTCAGGTGCCCACTGGTTCGGCACGGACGAGCTCGGCCGGGATGTCTTCAGCCGTGTCATCCACGCCTCGCGCGTCTCGCTACCGCTCGGCTTCCTGCTGGTGGTGATCGCCGTCAGCATCGGCTGCCTCGTCGGCGCGGTGGCGGGCTTCTTCGGTGGGTGGGTCGACTCGTTGCTGATGCGGCTGGTGGACATCGTCTTCGCGTTCCCGGCGATCATCCTGGCCATGGTGGTGACGGCCGTGCTGGGGCCCAGCCTGCAGAACGCCGTGCTCGCGCTGGCGCTGGTCACGTGGCCGACCTACGCACGTGTCGTACGCGGGTTGGTGCTGTCGGCCGGCCGTGCTGAGTACGTGCAATCCGTGCGCCTGCTCGGCGCGTCCTCCACGCGTGCGCTGCGCAAGGACGTCGCTCCGAACGTTGTCGGTCCGGTCCTGGTCCTGGCCACGCTCGACATCGGCAACGCGATCCTGCTGCTGGCCGGACTGTCCTTCCTCGGCCTCGGCGCGCAACCGCCCAACCCGGAGTGGGGTGCGATGGTCTCGGAGGGCACGGCCAACTTCCAGGCGTGGTGGATCGGGACCTTCCCGGGTCTGGCGATGTTCAGCGTGGTGCTGGCATTCAACTTCATCGGTGACAGCCTGCGTGACGCGATCGATCCGCGCAGCTCGTGGGGAAGCGGGGAGCGCTCATGACCGCGCTGGTCGAGGTCGAGGGCCTGCGGGTCAGCCTGCCGGGCCCGAACGGTGCCGTGACGATCGTCGACGGACTTGACTTCACGGTCGAGGAAGGCGAGATCTTCGGGATCGCGGGGGAGAGCGGCAGCGGCAAGACCATGAGCGCTCTCGCCATGCTGCGGTTGCTCCCACCCCGGGCCATCGTCGAGGGGCGGATCGTCTACCAGGGTCGAGAGCTGCTCGGCCTGGACCCCAAGGCGATGCGAGCGGTGCGGGGCAACGAGATCTCGATGGTGTTCCAGGACCCCATGACCTCGCTGCACCCGATGCTGACCATCGGCAAGTCGCTCACCACGCAGGTGCGACAGCATTTCGGGGTGAGCCGTGCCGAGGCGCGCAAGCGCGCCGTCGAGATGCTCGCCGAGGTCCGGATCCCGGATCCCGAAGGGAGCCTCGCCAGCTATCCGCACCAATTCTCGGGTGGCATGCGCCAGCGCATCGCCATCGCCTCGGCGCTGATGTGCCGGCCGCGTCTGCTGATCGCGGACGAGCCGACCACGGCGCTGGACGTGACGGTGCAGGCGGGCGTGATCAGGCTGCTGGAGCGTCTGCAGCGGGAGAACGGTCTCTCGGTCATCCTGATCACCCACGACCTCGGTGTGATGAGCACGGCCGCTGACCGACTCACGGTGATGTACGCCGGACGCATCGTCGAGTCGGGGACGACGCGACGGGTGCTGCAGGACCCCTGGCACCCCTACACGCAGGGTCTCCTCGGCGCGCTTCCCCGTCCGGACCGCTCGGACGACAAGCTCGTGCCCATTCCCGGAAGCCCCCCGACGCCGGCGATGCTGCCGTCCGGGTGCGCGTTCCACCCTCGCTGTCCGAAGGCCGTGGACCGGTGCAGGTCCGAGGTCCCACCCCTGGAGCTGATCTCCGGGGACCGGATCGCCTGTGTCGTCGCCACCGCATCGGGGGCCATCGAGTCGAAGGAGGTGCGGTCGTGAGCAGCGAAGCGAACGCGCTCGAGCTCAAGGACGTCGAGATCGTCTACCAGCGCCGGCACCGTACGCCGGTGCGCGCGGTCGCTGGAGCGAGCATCGCGGTCAAGCCCGGCCAGATCGTGGGTCTGGTGGGCGAGAGCGGCTGCGGCAAGTCGACGCTTGCGCGTGCCGCCGTCGGCCTGGTCGCGCCGAGCGCCGGCTCGGTGCTGTTCCACGGCGAGCCGGTCAAGCCGCTCGGGCTGCGCTCGCGCCCCGCGTCCCTGACCGGACTGCAGATGGTCTTCCAGGACCCGCAGTCGTCGTTGAACCCGCGACGCACCGTGGGCTCGCAGCTGGCCGATGCCCTGGAGATCGTCCGTCGTACGCCTCGTTCGGGTCATCCGGCGCGGGTCAGTGAGCTGTTGGAGCAGGTCGGCCTCCCCGCTTCGGCGAGCAGCCGTTACCCGCACCAGTTCAGCGGCGGCCAGCGACAGCGCATCGCTATCGCCCGAGCGCTGGCCGCGGACCCGACCGTGATGGTGCTCGACGAGCCGCTGTCGGCGCTCGACGCGTCCGCGCAGGCGCAGGTCGCCAACCTGCTGGTCCGGCTGTGCCGTGACCTCGACATCGGGATGCTGCTGATCTCCCACGACCTGGCGATCGTCAACCAGGTCGCCGACGAGGTGGCGGTGATGTACCTGGGTCTGATCGTGGAGCAGGGGCCGACCGGGGAGCTGTGGCGGACGCCGCGACACCCGTACACCGAGGCACTGATCGGTGCGATCCCGCAGGCCGACGGCGAGCACTCCCAGCCGACCGTGCTGCCGGGCGAGGTACCGAACCCGGCCGCGCCGCCGGCAGGCTGCCGCTTCCACCCGCGCTGCCCCCTGGCGTTCGACCGTTGCAGGACCGACGCGCCCCCGCTGCTGACGGTGGAGCCCGGGCGCACCCAGGCCTGCTGGCTCCAGCGCGCGGACGTGCCGGCATGAGGACAGGGACACGCCTGCCCGACGGCGCCACCCCCTATGCCAATCCGACCCCGCAGGACATCGTGGAGTGGCTGCCGCAGCGCCTGGCCGACCACCGGTTCCGCTACGGCGAGGACGCCCAGCAGTTCGGGGACCTGCGCCTTCCCGCGCAGAACGCGGACGTCGCCGGCCACCCGGTCGTGGTGGTGGTGCACGGCGGCGGCTACTCGCCGAACTGGTCCCTGGACCACATCGCTCCGCTGGCCGAGGAACTCACCGCGAGCGCGGGAGTCGCGACCTGGAACCTGGAGTACCGCAAGCCCGGCCAGGCCGGCGGTGGTTGGCCCGGGACCTGGCTGGACATCGCCCAGGGCATCGATCACCTGCGCACCATCGCCGAGCGCTTCGGTTTGGACCTCACCCGTGTCGTGGTCGTGGGCCACTCGGCCGGTGGCACGTTCGGGAGCTGGGCAGCCGGCCGTCCGGCCCTCGCTGGGGACAGCGAGGTGCACACCCCCGATCCGCTGCCGATCACAGGTCTGGTGACGCTGGCCGGGATGCTGGACCTGCACGCGTTCATGACCGACGGTGCCGAGCCTCCGCGCTTCCTGAGCATCCTGCTCGGGGCCGACGGCTCGCTCGCGCCCGACGAGCTCCAGGATCGCATCGAGCAGGTGTCGCCGATGATCAGGTGGCAGCACGTCGACGCGCCGCAATCGTTGATCGTCGGCAGCGAGGACGCGTCGAGCCTGATCGAGCAGTCGCACACGTACGTCGAAGCGGTCGCGGGCTGGGGGAGCAGCCCGATCGGGCTGGACTACCTGGAGGGCGCCAACCACTTCGACCTGGTCGACCCGCACGGCTCCGCCTGGCCCGTCGTCCTCGACCGGGTCAGGTCGATGTGCGGGGTCGAGCCAGCGGAGCAGATCGAAGGAAGCGAATCATGATCGAGCACACCGGAACCTCCACCACTCGCGCCGACTGCCTTGCTTGGGACCGCGCGGAACCGCTCTCGGCATACCGGGAGAGGTTCCTGCTGCCGGAGGGAGTGATCTACCTCGACGGCAACTCCCTCGGCGCGCTGCCGGTCCAGACGCCGTCGGCGGTGGAGTCGGTGATCCGCCGCGAGTGGGGCCAGGGACTCATCCGCAGCTGGAACGATGCCGGCTGGTTCGCCAAGCCCGAGCTGCTCGGCGACCTCGTCGCGCCGTTGATCGGCGCAGGGCCCGGTGAGGTCGTCATCGGCGAGTCGACGTCGGTGAGCCTCTTCCAGACGCTGACCGCCGCGGTCAGGCTGCGGCCCGGTCGCCGGGTCGTCGTGGCAGAGGAGCGTGCCTTCCCGACCGACCTTTACCTGCTCGGCTCGGTCCAGGAGATCGCCGGCGGTCTGGAGCGGCGCCTGCTGGGTCCCGACGGCACCCTGGACGAAATCCTCGACGAGGACGTCGCCGTGGTGCTGCTCTCGCACGTGGACTACCGCACGGGCCGGCTGCACGACATGGCCGCCGTCACCCGCCAGATCCACGAGGCGGGTGCGCTCGTCGTGTGGGACCTGTGCCACAGCGCAGGTGCGGTGCCGATCGACCTGACGGCCGCCGAGGCTGACTTCGCCGTCGGCTGCACCTACAAGTATCTCAACGCCGGTCCGGGCTCGCCGTCGTTCCTCTATGTCGCCCCGCGCCACCACGAGACCGCTGCGCCCCCGTTGACCGGGTGGCACGGCCACGCGGACCCGTTCGCCTTCACCGTCGGCTATGAGCCGGCGCCCGGCATCGCCCGCTTCCGGATCGGTACGCCGCCGATGCTCTCGCTCGCGGCCCTCGAGTCGACCCTGCGCATGTGGCAGGAGATCGACCTGGCCCAGGTGCGTGTCAAGAGTCTCGCGCTGACCGACCTCTTCGTCGGCCTGGTCGAGAGCACGCTCGGCGAGTGGGTCAGCGAGATCGTCGTCCCGCGCGACCACGCGGCCCGGGGGAGCCAGGTCTCGCTCCGCGTGGAGGGCGGCTACTCCGTCATGCAGGCACTCATCGAGCGCGGGGTGATCGGTGACTTCCGCGCCCCCGACCTGATGCGCTTCGGCTTCGCTCCGTTGTACCTGTCGGCGACCGACGTCTGGGACGCCGTCGCGGTGCTCGGTTCGATCCTCGAGTCGAAGTCGTGGCAGGAGCCGCGCTACGCGGTCCGCAACAACGTCACCTGACCGCGGCACCGCTCGGCTCGTGCAGGTCGCTCGACGCCTGCTGCCAGATGTGGTCGAACAGCGCGTGGGCATCGGCGCGGTTGGCCTCGCGCCGGGTCAGCACCTGGACGATGTGGTCGCCGACCCTGGCGCGATCCATGCCCAGCTCGTCGAACCACGTCCTCAGGGTGTGCGCGTCGACCTCCGGGTGGAACTGGAGACCCCACGCCCGGCCGTGCCGGAAGGCCACCTGAGCGTGGTCGGCGACCGCCGTCGTCCGCACGTACGCCGGAGGAACGAAGCGATCCTCGTGCCCGAAGTACCAGCTCCGGGTGAGGGCGGACTCGTCGGATCGTGGCTCGATCCAGCCGAAGACCTTCTCGTGGAGGGGCGTGACGCTGCCGCCGAGCACGCGGCACAGCAGCTGGGCACCGAAGCAGATGCCCAGCAGCGGGCGGTCCTGGGCGACACGGCGCTCGGTGAGGTCGGTCTCGATCGCGATGGCGGCTGCGGCGTACGGCTCGTCGTCGATCCGATCCATCGGCCGCGCGACCGACCATCGGGAGCCGAGCAGGATGAGAAGGTCGGCGGCGTCGGCGGCGGCGCGTGCGCGGTCCGCATCGGCGACCAGGTCCCGGTCGCGCTCGAGCATCGTGACGTCGAAGCCTCGCAGGGTGAGCCAGTCATGGAGGTGACCGAGCTCAGCTCCTGCGCCGGAGTTGTGGACGACGGCAGCGGTGGGCATCAGGGGTCTCCTCGTGGTCGGCGTACCCATGGAGCATTGCCCGACCATCGGATTAGCGCAAACAAAGAATATTGCTCTGTTGATAAGGTGGGCTTATGCCGCAGAGTGCCCTGGACCCCCGCCTTCTCGCGACGCTCGAGGCAGTGGTCGCCGCGGGAACGTTCATCGACGCCGCCGACGACCTCGGCGTGACGCAGCCTGCGGTGTCGCAGCAGATCGGTGAGCTCGAGCGGCGCCTGGGTGAGCCGGTCGTCCATCGTCGCCCGCTGCGACTGACCCCGGCCGGTGAGGTGCTGCTCGCCGCCGCCGGCCGGATCCGGGCAGCCCTCGCGGTCGCCGACCAGGACCTGCGCGCCCTGCGCGAGGGCGAGTCGGGCTCGATCACCGTCGCGACCTTCACCTCGGCCGCGGCCGGCCCGGTGCCCGACGCACTGGCCAGGTTCCACCGTGACCTGCCCGCCGTCGCGATCCGGTTGCTGCAGGTCGAGCCACCGGAGGCCTATCTCGGGGTGCTGCGAGGTGAGGTCGACATCGCCGTCACCTACGAGTACCCGCAGTCGCCCTTCGAGCTGCCGGAGGGCGTCGATCTCCAGGAGATCGCCATCGACGAGTTCGTCGCGGTCGTGCCGACCGGCCATCGGCTCACCGCCCAGCCGACGGTCACGCTGCACGAGGTCGTCGCCGCGGACCTGATCGGCACGCCGATGACCAAGCTGCCGATGCCGGGTCCGGTCGCCGAGACCTCGCCGTCGCGCTCCTACGCCGTGCGCTTCGTCGGTGAGGACTACACCACCACGCTGCAGCTGGTCTCCCGCGGTCTCGGCGTCGCCCTACTGCCCAGACTCGTCACCACCCATCTGCCGGACGGCGTCGCGCTGCTCCCGCTCGCCGGGCAGCCCTGGCATCGCCGGATCCTGCTCGCCGGTCTTGCCCGGGACACGTCGTCGCCGGCGCAGCGAACGATGCGCCGGCACCTGGCAGCGGCGGTGCGTGACCACGGCCGCTGAGCCGGACTCAGTGCACGCCGTCCCCTCTGCTGCGGATCAGCTGCCTGATGTCCGTCCCGGACCCGGCGGCGGAGCGGTGCCACAGCGCGACCGACGCCACACCGAGCACGATCGGGCCGCCGAGGGTGAAGACCCGCCACACGATGAGGGCGGCGACGGCCGGAGCCTCCAGGGCGTGCCCGCCGTAGGCCGTGACCCCGCCGATGATCGCCGCGTCGAGGAGCCCGATGCCGGCGAAGGGGAAGACACTCAGCGGATAGCCGACGGCGTACGCCGCCACGATGACGCCGAACGGTGCCTCCGTCGCGTCGATCCCGACGAAGCGCAGGCACAGTGTCAGCATCACGACGTCGACGGCGAGCAGTCCGGCCAACGCCGCCAGCGCGCGGGGGAAGCCGCCGTGGAACCGGATCGCGACCTTCACCCGGAAGTCGGCGCAGGAGGTGGCCCACGCCTCCGGATCGACAGTGCGGACACGCCCCACGAGTTCGCCCCCACGCCGGCCGATGTTGCGTGCCAGGCGATCGCTGCGCATCACCAGCAGCAGGACGGCCGCGAGGCCGATCGCGAACGCGATGCTGGCCAGATCCAGCAGGCGCACGCCGAGCTCGTCGCCACGGGCCAGCAGGACGGCCAGCCCCACGACGGGTACGCCGAAGCGCGCGATCCAGAAGGTGAGCTTGTGCAGCAGCGCTCCGGCCACGCCCGCCGCCGCCGGGATCCCCCAGGAGCTGAACATCGCCGTACGCAGGGCCAGATCGCTCGGCGTCGGAGCCACCGTGCCGATCACGAACGCGGCCTGGTCGTTGAGGACCGCTCGGTAGGGCGAGAGCCCGGCGATGTAGAGCGAGAGCGGCAGCGAGTTGGAGGTCTGCCGCACCACCAGCAGGACCAGCAGCAGTGGTGCCTGCCACCAGCTGAGGTGCCCCAGGGCGTCCCACACCTCGACCCAGTCGACCTCGCCGATCAGCCGCACGGCCGCGACGGTGACCACCACGACCACGGCGAACAGGACGACCCGGATGACCCAGGCGCGCACGCGGCGGTTCAGCGGGTCACCCGAGCGGGGAAAGGTGCTGGCATGGCGGGCCTCCGTGCACCCGTCGGCGACGTGCTGACCAGCGCTCGCTGGATCAGGAGGAGGGCGACGGGCTCACGTCATCCAACCACGGTTCGCGGCGTGTGCTCGGCGACGGCGATCGGTGTCGCCCGAGGCGCCCGCCGCGTGAAGGCCCGCGCGGTGCCGGTGGCCGCTGCCGACCAGCCGCCGAGCAGGCCCAGCAGGAACAGTGCGGCGATCGCCTGGAACAGGTCCAGCCCGGTCGCGACGGCGAGGGCACTGGTCGCCAGCACCACGTTGCCGACCGGGAAGGTGAAGGACCACCACGACGGTGCGAAGGGCATCCCGGCGCGGACCTGCCGGGCGGTCAGCGCCGAGGCCAGGGCGACCCAGAGCATGGTGAAGCCCCACACCGGGACGCCGTAGCACAGTGCCAGCTCGCCCAGGGCCTCGCCGTACCCGGGGACGAGCGCGGGCGCGAGCAGTCCGAGGTGATGTACGGCGGTGATCGACTGCCCGAGGAAGCCGAGCACGATCCACACCGTCGGCAGCGTCGTCGGGGTCAGCGCACCGTGCCGGACCAGCCGCTGCCAGAGCTGGTTGAGGACCAGGAAGCCGGCCACCACGCTGAGCCCGAAGAAGGCGTAGCAGGCCAGCAGCATCGTCTCCTGGGGCTGGCCCGGCGGCAGGTGGGGCACGAGTGCTGCGCCTGCGGTGGCTGAGACCAGCGGCGGGACGACGGGCATCAGCCAACCACCGGTGGCGCTGGCGTCGTCGAGCTCGTGCCGGGTGATCGCGCGGTAGGGGACCGCCACCGCCGCGGCCAGACCGAGGATGGTGCCGGTCGTCCACAGGGCGGCGTCGGTCCAGACGGCGACGGTGCGGCCGAGCAGCCCCTGGCCGCTGGCGAGCGCCCCCGCGCCGACGGTCAGCAGTGCCATCGCCGGCGCTCCGAAGAACGACGCCGTCGCCGGGTCGTCGTAGTGCCGGACCAGCAGAGAGCGGTCTTCTCGCAGCTCGCCGAGCAGCACCGCAGTGACGGCCGCCAGGAGGACGGCCGCAGCGAGCCAGAAGGCGAGCGCCACGTCGTGGGCTCCGGGCAGGGAGAAGGGCAGTCCCTCGAAGGCGAGCGCGACGATGCCGGTGCCCATCACGGCGGCGTACCAGTGCGGTCCGAAGGGGAGCGGGAGCCTCATGGCTCGACTCTCGTCGAACGCCCCTCCCGCCGGTAGCGGGCAAACACCTGTGGCGCCACAGGGATAGCCTGTGTTCATGCTGCCGGATCTCGCCGCCCTGCGCCTTCTCGCCGACATCGGCAGGCTCGGCAGCATCGGTGCCGCCGGCAGGACCGCGGGCATCTCTCAGCAGTCCGCCTCCGAGCGGTTGCGCGCGATGGAGACCGAGACCGGGCTGGTGCTGGTGCAGCGGGCCCAGCGCGGCTCGGAGCTGACCGACGCCGGCCGACTGCTGGTGGAGTGGAGCAGCGACCTGCTGGCCCGCGCCGACGAGATCGAGAACGCGCTCGCCACCCTGCGGCACGCCCGATCGCACGAGCTGCGCGTCCACGCCTCGATGACCACGGCCGAATACCTCCTGCCCAGCTGGCTGGTGCGGCTGCGCCAGGTCCGTCAGGTCTCGGTGAGCCTTCGCGCCGCCAACTCCGAGGAGGTCGTCGCCGCCGTACGCCGGGGCGACGCCGACCTCGGCTTCGTCGAGGGCCCGGTCGACCTCACCGGGCTCTCCACGGCCGTCGTGGGGATCGACGAGCTGGTCCTGGTGGCTGCGCCCGATGACGCGTGGGCCCGGCGGCGCGCCCGGCTGACCCCGGGGGAGCTCACCAGCCGTCCGCTGACCTGCCGCGAGCACGGCTCGGGCACCCGCGCCGTCGTCGAGGAGGCGATGCGGGACGCCGGGGAGCGGCTCGCCCCGCCCGAGGTCGAGCTGGCCACCAACGCCGCGATCCTGGCGGCCGTACGGGTCGGGGGCTCACCGGCCTTCGTCTCGGGGCGCGCTGCCGCGGCCGACCTGTCCCGCGGCGTGCTCGTCGCCGTACGGACCGCGGGGCTGGACCTGACGCGGGAGTTCCGAGCCGGGTGGGTGGGACGTGCGCGGCCGCCGGCTGGTCCGGTGCGCGACCTGCTGGCGATCGCCCGAGCCGGCTGAGACCGCCGTCACCTGGCTCTTGTCATGCGACGCCCGGCAGGGTCCGATGGAGTCATGGCGATCCAGACGCACCCTTCGGGCCCCCTCACCGCGGACGAGCTGGACCGGCTGGATCGGTGGTGGCGCGCGGCCAACTACCTCTCGGTCGGGCAGATCTTCTTGATGGACAACCCGCTGCTGCGCGAGCCGCTGCAGTTCGAGCACGTCAAGCCACGCCTGCTCGGGCACTGGGGGACCACCCCGGGGCTGACCTTCCTCTACGCCCACCTCAACCGGGCGATCATGGCGAGGGACCTGCACGCGCTCTTCATCGCCGGCCCCGGTCACGGCGGCCCCGGCGCGGTTGCCGCGACGTACCTGGAGGGCACCTACTCCGAGGTCTATCCGCACATCGGCCAGGACGAGGCGGGATTGAAGCGGCTCTTCACCCAGTTCTCCTTCCCTGGCGGGATCCCCAGCCACGTCGCGCCCGAGACACCCGGCTCGATCCACGAGGGCGGCGAGCTGGGCTACTCCCTCTCGCACGCGTACGGCGCAGCTTTCGACAACCCCGACCTCGTCGTCGCCTGCGTCGTCGGCGACGGCGAGGCCGAGACCGGCCCGCTGGCGACCAGCTGGCACTCGAACAAGTGGCTCGACCCCGCGCGTGACGGCGCGGTGCTGCCGATCCTGCACCTCAACGGCTACAAGATCGCCAACCCGACGGTGCTCGCTCGCATCCCGGAGGAGGAGCTGCTCTCGCTCTTCCGCGGCTATGGCTACGAGCCGCACGTGGTCGCGGGCTCGGACCCGGCCGAGATGCACCAGGCGCTGGCGGCGACGCTGGACACCTGCCTGGACCGGATCAAGGAGATCCAGGGTGAGGCCCGCTCTGCCGAGCAGCTGCCGGATCGTCCGGCCTGGCCGATGATCATCCTGCGCTCGCCGAAGGGCTGGACGGGTCCCAAGGAGATCGACGGCAAGCCGATCGAGGGCTACTGGCGCTCCCATCAGGTGCCGTTCGCCGACGCGCACACCGACGCGAGCCACCTCAAGGTGCTGGAGCAGTGGCTACTCTCCTACAAGCCCGAGGAGCTCTTCGACGACGCCGGTGCGCTGATGCCCGATATCGCCGCGCTGCACCCGGCGGGTGACCTGCGGATGAGCGCGACGCCGCACGCCAACGGCGGGCTGCTGCTCAAGGCGCTGGAGCTGCCGGACTTCGCCGACTACGCCGTCGACGTACCTGTTCCGGGGACGGGTGCCGTCGAGGGGACGGCTGTCCTCGGGCAGTGGCTGCGCGACGTGATGCGGGCCAACATGGACAGCTTCCGGATGTTCGCGCCGGATGAGAACTCCTCGAACCGGCTGCAGGCGGTGATGGAGGTGACCGACCGGGCATGGAACGCCGAGATCGTCCGCGAGGGTCTCTGGGCCGATGACCACCTCGCGCCTGACGGCCGGATCATGGAGATCCTCTCCGAGCACACCTGCCAGGGCTGGCTCGAGGGCTACCTGCTGACCGGGCGACACGGCCTGTTCTCGTGCTACGAGGCGTTCGTGCACATCGTCGACTCGATGTTCAACCAGCACGCCAAGTGGCTCAAGTCCAACCGCGCCATCCCGTGGCGCCGCCCGATCGCCTCCCTCAACTACCTGCTGACCAGCCACGTCTGGCGCCAGGACCACAACGGCTTCTCGCACCAGGACCCCGGTTTCGTCGATCACGTGGTGAACAAGAAGGCGGAGGTGGTCCGCGTCTACCTGCCGCCGGATGCCAACTGCCTCCTGTCGGTGGCCGATCACTGCCTGCGCTCGCGCGACTATGTGAACGTGATCGTGGCAGGCAAGCAGCCCGCCCTTCAGTACCTGTCCATGGACGAGGCGATCGTGCACTGCACCCGGGGCATCGGGATCTGGCACTGGGCCTCCAACGACGGCGGCACCGACGGGCTGGTCGAGCCCGATGTGGTGATGGCCTGCGCCGGCGACACTCCGACCCAGGAGGCGCTGGCCGCTGTCGCCCTGCTGCGCGAGCACCTGCCCGAGCTGCGGATCCGGCTGGTCAACGTGGTCGACCTGATGCGGCTGCAACCCGATGTCGAGCACCCCCACGGCCTCTCGGACTCCGACTTCGACGCGCTCTTCACCACCAACCAGCCGGTGATCTTCGCCTATCACGGCTACGCCTCGCTGATCCACCGGCTGACCTACCGGCGCCGCAACCACGCCAACATCCACGTCCGCGGCTACAAGGAGGAGGGCACCACCACCACGCCCTTCGACATGACGGTGCGCAACCAGATCGACCGGTTCAACCTCGCGCTGGACGTGCTGGAGCGCGTGCCCGGGCTGCTGGACCGTGCCGGCGAGCTGCACGACCTGCTCAAGGTGAAGCTGGTGGAGCACGGCCGATACATCCGCCAGCACGGCCAGGATCTGCCCGAGGTGCAGGAGTGGCAGTGGACGCCTCCGGCCTGAGGATCCTGGTCGTCAATCCCGGGTCGACCAGTCTCAAGGCGGCACTGGTCGCGGCCGGCCAGACGGTCCGTACGGCGGAGGTGGGTTCGGGCCAGGCGCTCGAGGAGGTGGCCAGGGTGGCCGCGGACTGGATGCCGTTGGACGCGGCCGCGGTGCGGTTCGTCCATGGTGGTCCCGACCACCTGCAGCCGGTCCGGCTCGACGAGCGGGTGCTCGCCGAGCTGGAGACGGTCACGCCGCTGGCGCCGCTGCACAACCCGACTGCCCTGAGGGCGGCCAGGGCACTGCTCGACGCGCACCCCGGCCTGCCGTTGGTGGCCTGCTTCGACACCACCTTCCACGCCGAGCTGCCTGTCGCAGCGGCGACCTACGCCCTGCCGCGGGAGTGGAACGAGCGCTGGCGGCTGCGGCGCTACGGGTTCCACGGCCTCTCCCACGAGTACGCCGCCGGTCGGGCGGCGGCGTTGCTGGGCCGGCCGCTGGAGGACCTGCGGCTGGTGATCTGCCACCTCGGCGGGGGCGCCTCGTTGTGCGCGGTAGCGGGCGGCCGATCGGTCGACACCACGATGGGCTACACGCCGCTGGAAGGCCTGGCGATGCAGGTGCGCAGCGGCTCGGTCGACCCCGGACTGGTGTTGTGGCTGCAGCAGTCAGCAGGCGTCGGTGTCGACGAGCTGGCGGAGACGCTGGAGCGACACAGCGGCCTGTCGGGGTTGTCCGGCACGTCGGGCGACATGCGCGAGATCGTCGCCGGGCTCGGGCGCGGTGACACTTCCTGCGCGCTCGCGTTCGATGTCTACGTGCACCGGCTGGTGCGAGAGATCGGTGCGATGGTCGCCTCCGCGGGTGGCCTGGACGCGCTGGTCTTCACCGGCGGCGTCGGCGAGCACCAGGCGCAGGTGCGCACCGCGGTGAGCGAGCGGCTGGGCTGGCTCGGCGTCGCGGTCGACCCCGAGCGCAACGCCGAGCAGTCGGATCAGGATCGGGACCTCGCCGCGGCTGGCGGCGTACCGGTGCTGGTGGTGGCCGCGCATGAGGAGCTGGCCGCCGCAGCGCATGTCGCGCGGGTGCTGGCCGGCGGCGAAGCCTGAGAACGGGTCCGGAAGCTTCTCAGCGGATCCCAGGTGGATCTCTTCGCTGCGCCTCAGCACCGGGGCGCACCGTAGTGATGTCACCTCACCACCAGGAGATCCCGATGTCCCGTCAGCCCAGCTCCGCCCGCCGTACTCGCTCCCGCCGTTCGATCACCGCAGCCGTGGTCGCGCTGCCGCTGCTCGCCGTCCCGGCTGCTCCCGCAGTCGCTGCGGCCAGCACCATGGACGCCCGTGGCTACTTCGTCAGCGGATCGCCGTGGGGCGACGGGTACGGCACGGCGTTCGGCGACGACGGCAGCGGGCTGAGTGGCTTCGGCGACAGCTTCGGCGGCTACGGCTCGGGCTATGGGTCGGGTTACGGGTCGGGTTACGGCTCGGGTGACGGCTCCGGCTACGGCCAGAGCTACGGGGGCGACTACGGCGGGACCTACGGGAGCCAAGGCGGTGCCACCGACCCGTCCCAGTCGACCCAGACGACCACCCAGGACGCCACCACCGCCACCAGCGTGGAGTCCAGCGGCGTGGTGCTGATCGACACCGCGGTCGACTACGACCAGGGCGAGGCTGCCGGCACCGGGATGGTGCTCACCTCGGACGGCACCGTGGTCACCAACCACCACGTCGTCGCCGACGCCACCTCGATCTCGGTCACGGTGCCGAGCACGGGCAAGAAGTACACCGCGAAGGTCGTCGGCTACGACACCTCACGCGACGTGGCGGTGCTGAAGCTGCAGGGTGCCAGCGACCTGAGCACCGTCACCACCGACTCGAGCGTGAGCGTCGGCGAGGCCGTCTCGGCGGTCGGCAACGCCGAGGGGGGCGGCACGCTGACAGCGGCCGACGGCAAGGTCCTGACCCGGCGCACCACGATCGACGTCAGTGGCGACGACGGCACCACCGAGCACCTCAAGGGGCTGATCGAGAACTCCTCGGACGTCGTCCCCGGTGACTCCGGCGGCGCGCTCCTCGACGCAGACAACGAGGTGGTGGGCATGAACGTCGCCGCCTCCACCGGCACCAGCCAGGTCACCGGCTACGCCATTCCGATCACCCAGGTGCTGAAGATCGCGGACAAGATCGTCGCCGGGCAGGCGAGCAAGACGATCACCATCGGGACCCGTGCCGCGCTCGGCGTCGAGCTCGACAGCACCAGCGGCACCCCCTCCGTCGCCGGCGTCATCTCCGACGGCGCCGCCGACAAGGCCGGCATCGCCGAGGGCGACACCATCACCTCGGTCGGGGGCACCTCGGTCTCCAGCTACAGCGCGCTGACCAAGGCGCTGACGGCGTACGAGCCCGGCGACCAGGTGAAGGTCGGCTGGACCGACGCGGACGGCGCCGCGCACAGCGCCACCGTCACGCTCGGCACCGCGCCGATCGGCTGAGCCGACGTCATGCGGGGTGGTCGCCGGATCGGCCACCACCCCGCATCACGTCACCACGGGCCACGGCCGGCCACGGCCGGCCAGGGCCGGTCACCAGGGCCGGTCACCACGGCCGGTCACCACGGAGTGGCGACTGGAGCCTCGGGCTATCCTGAGGACGGTGCGAAGGTGACGTAGGTCACGATGCCGGAGAGGCCATCGATGGGCGACAGCGGGCGAGCGTGGACCCTCGGCGATGATCCGCGTGACCTGGCCCGCACGCTGCACGCAGCGCACGACGACTTCCTCGTGACCGGGTCGGTTCCGGGTCGGGTCCGGCCCCTGGTCGCGAAGTCCTGGGTCCGGTCGGTGAGCAGCGGGATGGACCCCGAGCGTGGCCTGCCGCCGCTCGAGCTGCTCGACCGCGACCTGGAGGAGTGGCGCTCGCAGCACCCGCTCGCGCCGGTGATGCCGATGATCCGGCGGCTCCTCGTCGAGGATGCCGCCGAGGCGGGGATGCTGGTCGCGGTCTCGGACGAGGTCGGCCGACTGCTGTGGGTCGAGGGTGCGACCCCGGTCAGGTCACGGGCCGAGTCGATCCACTTCACCGCCGGCGCCTGGTGGTCGGAGAGCCGCGCCGGGACCAATGCCCCGGGCACCGCGCTCGCCCTGGATCAGCCGGTGCAGATCTTCGCCTGGGAGCACCTCGCCCGGGCGGTCACCCCCTGGAGCTGTACGGCGGCACCGATCCACGACCCCGACACCGGCACGATCCTCGGCTGCCTGGACGTCACGGGTGGCGACGAGGTGGCGGCGCCGCACGCCCTCGCGCTGGTGCGCTCGGCGGTCGCCGCAGTGGAGGGCGAGCTGCAGCGTCGGCGACTCACCAGCGCGGACAGCCCCCGACCGCCCGCGTCACAGCGCACGGGCGCGTGGTCGTTGCAGGCGCTCGGCCGCCCCTGTGCTGTGCTCCATCGCTCCGGTCGCGCGGCCCGGCTCAGCCTGCGCCACAGCGAGCTCGTCCTGCTGCTCGCCCTGCACCCCGAGGGCCTCTCCGGGGAACAGCTCGCCCTCGCGCTCTACGAGCACGACAACGCCATGGTCTCGCTGCGCGCGGAGCTGTCCCGGCTGCGGCCGGCGCTGGCTCCACTGCGGCTGGAGTCGCGTCCCTACCGTCTCTCCGACCCGGTCGACACCGATGCCGCGTCGATCCGGCGGCACCTCGCCGCCGGTCGGTTGACCGACGCCGTCGACGCCTACCAGGGCCCGCTGCTCCCGCTCTCGAACGCACCTGGGATCGAGCGGGTGCGCCAGGACCTCCACGACGACGTACGTGCGGCGCTGCTGTCCGGCGGCGACGCGGCGGCGCTGCTGCGGTTCGCCACCAGCGAGCACGGTCTGCTCGATCTGGCCATCTGGCAGCACCTCGAACGCGTCGTCGGCCCGGGCTCACCCCGCCAGGCGCAGGTCGCCCACCACCTCTCCTTCCTCGCCCAGGAGCTCGGCGGGCTCTGACCGAGCGGAAGACCACTCGTTCGTCTCCCACCTCGTGCATCGGAGCTCTGGAGCGGGTGGCTGGCGGCGTGCGCCGTAGGGGGCGCTGCCGGACGACGCGCCGCGACGAAGGAGCGCCGGGCGGCGGTAGGCCTGCCCCCGGCGTACGTGGCCAGCGGCCCGCGCCAGAGCAGGCAGCGCGCTGGCCGGTGCAACGTTGCTGCAACCCCAGCGTGACTAGCGTCACATCCAGCCGAGCAGTGAGCCCGGCCGTCGTCACCTGAGCACTGGAGGTCACCGTGACCGTTTACGCACAGCCCGGAACCGAGGGCAGCCTCGTCAGCTACAAGCCCCGCTACGACAACTGGATCGGCGGCGAGTGGGTCCCGCCGGTCAAGGGGCAGTACTTCGAGAACCCCTCGCCGGTGACGGGCAAGACCTTCTGCGAGGTCGCCCGCTCGACGGCCGAGGACGTCGAGCTGGCCCTGGACGCCGCACACCGTGCTGCACCCGCTTGGGGCAAGACGTCGGTGGCCGAGCGTGCGCTGGTCCTCAACAGGATCGCCGACCGGATCGAGGAGAACCTCGAGATGCTCGCTGTCGGCGAGACCTGGGACAACGGCAAGCCGGTGCGCGAGACGAAGGCGGCCGACCTGCCGCTGGCCGTGGACCACTTCCGCTACTTCGCCGGTGCGATCCGCGCCCAGGAGGGTGCGCTCAGCCAGATCGACGACGACACCGTCGCCTACCACTTCCACGAGCCGCTCGGCGTGGTCGGTCAGATCATCCCGTGGAACTTCCCGCTGCTGATGGCGACCTGGAAGCTCGCACCCGCGCTGGCAGCCGGCAACGCGGTCGTGCTCAAGCCGGCCGAGCAGACCCCCGCCAGCATCATGCTGCTGATGGAGCTGATCGCGGACCTGCTTCCGCCGGGCGTGCTCAACGTGGTCAACGGCTTCGGCGTCGAGGCCGGCAAGCCGCTGGCCTCCTCGAGCAGGATCCGCAAGATCGCGTTCACCGGCGAGACCACCACGGGCCGGCTGATCATGCAGTACGCCAGCCAGAACCTGATCCCGGTCACCCTCGAGCTCGGCGGCAAGAGCCCCAACATCTTCTTCGAGGACGTGCTCGCCTCCGACGACGCGTTCCAGGACAAGGCACTCGAGGGCTTCGCGATGTTCGCCCTCAACCAGGGCGAGGTGTGCACCTGCCCGAGCCGGGCGCTGATCCAGAACTCGATCTACGAGCCCTTCCTCTCCGCTGCCACCGACCGGGTGAAGAAGATCGTGCAGGGCAACCCGCTCGACGACGCCACCATGATCGGCGCCCAGGCGAGCAACGACCAGCTCGAGAAGATCCTGTCCTACATCCAGATCGGTACCGAGGAGGGCGCCCGCATCATCACCGGCGGTGAGCGGGTCGACCTCGGCGGCGACCTGTCCGGTGGCTACTACGTCGCGCCGACGATCTTCGAGGGCACCAACAAGATGCGGATCTTCCAGGAGGAGATCTTCGGACCGGTCGTCTCGGTGACGGGCTTCGACGGGTACGACGACGCGATGGCGATCGCCAACGACACCCTCTACGGCCTCGGGGCCGGTGTCTGGTCGCGCGATGCCAACACCGCCTACCGGGCTGGCCGCGAGATCCAGGCGGGCCGGGTGTGGACCAACTGCTACCACCAGTACCCGGCGCACGCGGCCTTCGGTGGCTACAAGTCCTCGGGCATCGGCAGGGAGAACCACCGGATGATGCTCGACCACTACCAGCAGACCAAGAACCTGCTCGTCTCCTACTCGCCGGACGCGCTCGGCTTCTTCTGAGCCGGCGACCCCAACGTCCATGACCGACGACGTACAGGCTGAACAGCAGGCCGACGTGACCGCCACCCCGGCGAGCCGGGTGGCGGTCACGCCTGCGGCGGCGCAGATGATCCGTGAGCTGGAGGAGCAGCACGGGCCGGTGATGTTCCACCAGTCCGGCGGCTGCTGTGACGGTTCGGCGCCGATGTGCTTCCCGCAGGGGGAGTTCCTGGTGGGCGATGCGGACGTGCACGTGGGTGATCTCGACGTCACCGCACCCGGTGCGGCGGGCGAGCCCGGTGAGCCGGGTGAGCGCGTCGAGGTGTGGATGTCGCGTGAGCAGTTCGCCTACTGGTCGCACACCCACCTCACCATCGACCTGGTCCCGGGCAGAGGGGCCGGCTTCTCGCTGGAGGCACCGACCGGGAACAGGTTCCTGCTCAGGTCGAGGCTGCTGACCGACGAGGAGGTGGCGCTGCTGGCGCCGACGAGCTCCTGATCCGGGTCTCCGGGCCGGGGCGATGCATGGGCCCTGGCTGGCGAGGTACCTCGACCGCTGGAGGCACCCCGCCCCCGGAAGGAGTCCCGATGAGCACCACTGTCGCCGACCAGCTGCTGGCCCGCCTGCGCGAGTGGGGGATCGAGCAGGTCTTCGGTTATCCCGGTGACGGGATCAACGGGATCCTGGGCGCCTTCTCCCGCGCCGATGACAACCCCCGCTTCATCCAGTCGCGGCACGAGGAGATGTCGGCGTTCGAGGCGGTCGGCTACGCGAAGTTCAGCGGCCGTCCGGGCGTGTGCCTGGCTACCTCGGGGCCGGGAGCGATCCATCTGCTCAACGGCCTCTACGACGCGAAGCTCGATCACGTTCCGGTGGTCGCGATCGTCGGTCAGACCAACCGCAGTGCGATGGGTGGCAGCTATCAGCAGGAGGTCGACCTGCTCAGCCTGTTCAAGGACGTCGCCAGCGACTACGTGCAGATGGTGATGGTCCCCGAGCAGCTGCCCAACGTGCTCGACCGGGCGATCCGGATCGCGATGACCAGGCAGGCTCCGACCGCCATCATCATCCCCAACGACGTCCAGGAGCTGGATTACAGCCCGCCCGCGCACGCCATGAAGATGGTGCCCTCCAGCCTGGGCATCAGCTGGCCGGCGGTCGATCCCGACGACGCCGCGCTGCGCGCTGCAGCCGACCTGCTCAACGAGGGCAAGAAGGTCGCCGTCCTCGTCGGACAGGGTGCGCGCGGAGCCGGCGAGGAGGTCACCCGCGTCGCGGAGCTGCTCGGCGCCGGCGTGGCCAAGGCCTTGCTCGGCAAGGACGTGCTCTCCGACGAGCTGCCGTTCGTGACCGGATCGATCGGGCTGCTCGGCACCCGGCCGAGCTACGAGATGATGCGCGACTGCGACACCCTGCTGACCATCGGCTCGAACTTCCCCTACAGCCAGTTCCTGCCCGAGGCCGGCCAGGCCCGCGCTGTCCAGATCGACATCGACGGCGCCCTGATCGGCATGCGCTATCCGTACGAGATCAACCTCGTCGGCGACGCCGCCCGCACGCTACGGGCGTTGATCCCGCTGCTGGAGCCGAAGCCCGACCGGGGCTGGCGCGAGACCATCGAGAAGAACGTCACCCGTTGGTGGGAGGTGATGGAGGCCGAGGCCCAGGTCGAGGCGGACCCGATCAACCCGATGCGGATCTTCCACGAGTTCTCCCAGGTCGCGCCCGACAACGCGATGATCGCGGCGGACAGCGGCTCGGCAGCGAACTGGTATGCCCGACAGATCCGGATGCGCGGCCACATGCGGGGCAGCCTGTCGGGCACCCTGGCCACGATGGGGCCAGCGGTCCCGTACGTGATCGGCGCGAAGTTCGCCCACCCCGACCGCCCCGCGATCGCGTTCGAGGGCGATGGCGCGATGCAGATGAACGGCTTGGCCGAGCTGCTCACCGTGGCCCGCTACTGGCGCGAGTGGAGCGACCCACGGCTCGTCGTCGCCGTCCTGCACAACAACGACCTCAATCAGGTCACCTGGGAGCTGCGCGCGATGGGCGGCACGCCCACCTTCATCGAGTCGCAGGCCCTCCCGGAGGTCTCGTACGCCGATTTCGCGGCCTCCATCGGCCTGGGTGCCATCACCGTGCGCGAGCCCGGTCAGCTGGCATCGGCATGGACGCAGGCACTCTCGGCGGACCGGCCCTACGTGCTCGACGTCTACTGCGACCCGGACGTGCCGCCGATCCCGCCGCACGCCGACCTGGAGGAGATGCGGAACGTGGCGGCCGCGCTCCTGAAGGGCGACACCTCGCGCTGGGGCGTCATCAAGGAGGGCATCAAGACCAAGGCGCAGGAGCTGCTGCCCCACCACGACTGAGCAGGTGCGTCAGGATCGATCGCTGGCCGAGGAGTCGGTCCAGATCGATACCTTCTGAGCGCGACCACGATGACAGCGAGGCTGCCCACCCGACGGTGGGCAGCCTCGCTGCTTCATCATGGGCGCCGACGTGACGGGGATGACAGGGTCAGCGGGCCCTGACGGCCGCGGTGTGGCCGAGCTGCCAGGTGCCGCCGCCGTACTGGAGGCGATAGGTCCTGCCACGCTGGACGCCGGCGACGACGATGCCGCGCTTGTCGGTGCGGAGCCTGCGCACCGAGATCCAGGAGTGACCGCTGCGGCGTTGCAGCCGCACGGTCGACGACTTCAGCGCGGACCCCCAGGGGGTGCGGATCTTCACCCGCAGGCGACCGGAGAGGCGGCGGAGCTTCACGGAGGGCAGGAACTTGCTGAGCGAGACAGTGTTCGACGCGGACCTCCCGTGCAGATCGTCGCCGGCGAAGACCACCCGATAGGCCGTCGGCTTCATCGGCCTGTCGGCGAACGCGACGTTTCCGGCGGCGTTCGTGGACCCGTTCCGGACCGGCACGAAGGCGCCGCCGTACACGCGGCGTTGCAGCTGCACGGTGGCACCCTGCACCCCTCCGCCGGTGTCACGGTCGGTGAGGTGGAAGCGCAGCGTGGCCGGGTAGCCGCCGCCGTAGGTGAGCCCGCCGGCGGTAGTGGTGACATAGCTCGGCAGGTTCGCTCCGGCCGCCAGGGCGTCTAGACCACCTGGCGTGCCGAGGCCGGTGGGACCGTCCCAGCCTGGTCCCGCCCTGCAGAGCCTCGCGGTGGCACAGCTGCCGGTCGATCCGGTGGTCACATCAACCAACGCCGAGGTGTCGGCGTAGAACGAGAGCGGTGCGGTGTGGTTGCCGGCGAGCGCGTACAGCGCGGTGAGGATAGGCGCGGCCAGGGAGGTACCGCCGGCGTTCCACCAGCTGCCGCCGCGGTAGAAGAGCATTCCGGTGGCGGGATCGGCCAGGGCGGACACGTCGGAGACGACACGCTTGCCGCCGCAGACCGATCCCACCGAGGCCAGCCCCTGCACCGGCGACATCGCGTACTGCGTCGAGCAGCCCGCGCCGGCGTGGGACCATGCGCTCTGCTGCCAGCCGCCGTTGACCCGGCGCACGCTGGTGCCCCCTGCGGCGACGACGTTCGGTGCGCTCGCCGGGAACAGGGCGCCACCGCTGGAACCGTTGTCGCCGGCCGCGGCGACGTAGGTGACGTCGGGGTTGGCGTAGTAGGTGTTGCGCAGCGAGGTCGTGGCCGCCGACTCGGCGGAGCCATAGGAGAGCGAGACGTAGGCTGCACCGAGCCGCGTCGCTGTCAGGGCGGCCCTGGCCATGTCGGTGATGCCGGCCGAGGACGCGTCCACGAGCAGGATGTGACAGGTCGGGCAGATGGCGCTGACCGCTTGGACGTCGAGAGCGGTCTCGACGACCCAGTCGCTGTCGGTTGCGGGCAGCCGGGTGCTCCCGTCCTGCGCCACCTCGCGGAAGCAGGCGGTGGCTTTCGTGCACGCAGGTAGCTGGAATCTGCTGCGAAAGTAGGACATCTGCGCCAGAGTGTTCGGGTCACTGCCGACGTCGACGATGCCGACGGTGGACGTCGGCGTCAGGTCAGAAGGGATCCGATAGAGGCTGGCCAGGTCGGCGGGTGAGTAGCTGACGGTCTGAGCGGTTGTTGCCATGGGTCGGACTCGGTCGGTCTCGTTGCTCGCGACCGTTTCGGCGACCGCGTGGCTCACAGGCAGGGCTTCGGCGAGGCAGGTTGCCTGGCCGGGTTCGGGGGTCGGGGGACAACCAGTGGCGGTCACCGGCACGAGCGCGGGCTCGGCCGGAGGGCCCCACGAGTCGGCATCGGCGGCTGTGGGGACCGCGATCATGACGCCGGTGACGAGGAGCAGGGAGAGCAGCGCCAAGGTGGGGAGGGAGCATCTCTTCATGGGCGGCTATATCTGTCTAGGGAATACGGGACGGTGTTGGGACTTCCCTTCTGATCGGCTTTTGGTATTGGGAGCTGACCATCTGGACAGGCAAATGGTTCGTTCGAGGGAAATGGCATCCTTCGCCTGATATGAGTCCTATTCCTGCCGATGAGCGGGGGAACATCCACGAGCCGGAGGTAACGTGACCGAGTCTTCGACGCCGGAGCATCAGCTCCCGGCGCCCGGGTTCGTGCCCAGACCGTTCTGGGCCGACCCGATCGAGCCGGGCGCTGCCTGGTCCGGGGCCGAGGATGAGGCCGAGACCGCCGCGGACGCCTTCGGCGACGGTGGTGCCGCTGCGACGGGCACTCCTGCCGGGGCCCAGCTGCCCGGCGCTCCGATGCCCGGTCTGCAGGGGTTCGAGATCCCCCGACCCGGCATTCCGATCTTCGAGATGCGGGAAGATCTTGTCGGCCCGGAGCCGTACGTCGGACAGGAAGCTGTCGGCACGGACAACAAGGGTGACGACGCGCCTGACGAGCCCGGAGACGCTGACGAGGGCGACGGCGACGCCGACGCCGACGCCGACGGCCCCGAGGACGCCGAGGACGCCGAGGCGGACGCGGACGACGACGAGGAGGACGCCCCCGGGCAGGCGCTGCGCCGCCGCTTCGAGGAGCTCGTCGAGGAGCGCCTACGCCGCGCGCGCTACGCCCACCACCTGACCCGACCGGTCTTCACCCCGACCGAGTCCGCGATGGCCAGCCTGGTCGAGCGCCGTGCGTCGGTCTGGGTGCCGACGATGACCTTCGTCGCCACCATCGTCAGCGCCATCGCCGCCGTCGTACTGGCCACCAGGTTGCGCAGCGACCCCACCGACCCGAGCGGCAACCAGCTGATCGTCGTCACCATCACGGTCTGCCTGCTGGCCGCGGCGTTCGCGACCCTGCTGCGCGCCGAGGTGCACTACGAGCGGCTCCGGCCGCGCGGTCGCGTGGTGCGCCATGACGTCGCCGACGCCTACGAGGTGGTCAGGGACGCGCCGCGCCGGTTGGTGCAGAACGATGCCCCGATCGACGTGCTGCGCCGGATCGCGGGGTTGCTGGCCACCGCCGAGCAGCTCGTGGACGCGTTGGCGGCGTACAGCGCCGATGGCGGCACCCGGGTGCGGGCGCATCCGGCCTACGAGCGGATCCTGCGGATGCGGGCCGAGGTCGAGGCACTCGAGTTCATGCTCGAGGAGCAGGAGAAGACAGCTGTCCCCGACCCCGTGCACGGTGTCGACACGCCGCTACCGAAGCCGGAGCACGTGGCGAGCTACAACGGGCTCGTCGACCTCGCCGAGTCGCTCATCCCCGACGAGTGAGAGCGGTCGAGGTTTGCGGCACGTCCTTCCGGGTATGGAGGGGACAGCGCCATGCGCGCTGACCTGACGGGCCCCGTGGCCGTCCGTGTCTCCGGGGACGGACGGCTGCGGGTGATCTGACAGGATCGCCCCGTGAACGCTTCGCTGGAGATCGTGGCGGCGGACCGTCCCGACGCCTATCTCCTGCAGATGGACGGGATGGACCAGTCCTACGTCGACCTGGCCGACCCGACTCGGCTGGTCTTCGACTACGTGCGCCGCATCGGCGACGTCATCGACGCGCACACGCTGAGCGGCGATCCGCTCCGTGTGCTGCACATCGGCGGTGCGGGCCTCACCCTGCCGCGCTACGTCGCCGCCACCCGGCCGCGGTCGGCCCAGGTGGTCCTGGAGCCGAACGCCGAGCTGGCCGACCGGGTCCGGGTCGAGCTGCCGCTGCCGGTCCGCAGCGGGATCAAGGTTCGGATCGCCGACGGGCGCAGCGGTCTGGCGGCTGTCCGCGACCGGTCGCAGGACCTGGTCGTGGTGGATGCGTTCGCCGACGGCAGGATGCCCGCCGACCTGACCACGGCGGCGTTCTTCGCCGACGTACGGCGCGCGTTGGCGCTCGATGGCCGGCTGATCGCCAACCTCGGCGACGTGGCGCCGTTCCGGCACTCTCGCCGGGTGCTCGCCGGCATCCGGGAGTCGTTGCCCGAGCTGGTCGTGACCGCCGAGGCGGCGACCCTGCGCGGCCGACGGCAGGGGAACCTGGTGGTGGTGGCGGGGCATCTTGGCGGCGCCGAGATCGCCGTCGCGTTGGAGGCCGCGGCCGCACGGGCCGGTGCGCCGTACCGGGTGTTGGACGGGCGCGCCGTCAGCGACACGCTCGGCGGCGGAGTGCCGTTCGGCGACGAGGACGCGGAGTCCGGCCCGGTGCCGACCAGGGGCCGATAGACTGAGCCGCACCATGGACAGCCACCATCTCCGGCGGAGGTCGCACTCGTGCTGACTTCCGCTCTGCTGCTCGTGCTCGCGCTGCTGCTGGTCGCCGCCTGCGGCTTCTTCGTCGCCGCTGAGTTCTCGCTCGTGACCGTTGACCGCATCGCCGTGGACCAGGAGGTCGCGGCCGGTGACGCGACCGCCTCCGGCGTCCAGCACGCCCTGCGCACGCTCTCCAGCAACCTCTCCGGAGCACAGCTCGGCATCACGTTGACCAACCTAGGCATCGGCTGGCTCGCCGAGCCCGCCGTCTCCGGCCTGATCGGTCCGCCCCTGCGCTCGATCGGCGTGGCCGAGTCGGCGATCGCGCCGATCTCGGTGGTGCTCGGGCTGGTCGCCTCGAGCGTCGTCACGATGGTCTTCGGCGAGCTGGTGCCGAAGAACATCGCGCTCGCGCTGCCCATGCGCACGGCGAAGGCCACCCAGGCTCCACTGCGGGCCTTCACCAAGGTCAATGCCGGACCGATCCGGTTGCTCAACGGCGCCGCGAACGCTCTGGTCCGCCGGTTCGGCATCGAGCCGCAGGAGGAGCTGCGCTCGGCGCGCAGCTCCAGCGAGCTGACCTCGCTGATCCAGCGCTCGGCCGACGAGGGCACCCTGGATGCCGACACCGCTGAGCTGATGGAGCGCTCGGTCGAGTTCGGCACCCGCACCGCCGGCGAGATCATGACGCCCCGCGTGCGGCAGCACAGCCTGGAGGACGGCGATCGTGCCCAGGCCGTGATCGAGCTGGCTCGGCGCACCGGGCACTCACGCTTCCCGGTGCTGGACGAGCACGAGGCGGTCGTCGGCACCGTCCACGTCAAGAACGCCGTCGCCCTGCCGGTGCACGAGCGCGCCACCACCCGGGTCAAGCACCTGATGGCCAAGCCGATCCTGGTGCCCGACTCGCTGCGGCTCGATCCGCTGCTGGCGCTGCTGCGCAAGGAGAGCTTCCAGCTGGCGATCGTGCTCGACGAGTACGGCGATCAGGCCGGCATCGTCACCCTCGAGGACGTGATCGAGGAGATCGTCGGCGACATCGCCGACGAGCACGACACGCTCGGCGCCCGCGCTCGGCTTCGTCGCGACGGGACCTGGTCGCTCTCGGGTCTGCTGCGACCCGACGAGGTCGAGGACCTGACCGGCGTGGCGCTGCCCGAGGGCGAGGAGTACGACACCATCGCCGGCCTGGTGCTGCGGCTGCTCGGCCGCATCCCGCTGCGCGGCGACAGCGCCGAGGTGGCGGTGCCCGACCTCAGCGACCCCGACGAACCGGGGAAGCGGATCGCCGTCCTGACCGTCGAGCACATGGACGGACTGCGGATCGACCGGCTCTCCCTGCGGGTGACGCCATGAGCACGCCCGTCGCACTCGTGCTGGCGGTGGTCCTGCTGTTGCTCAACGCCTTCTTCGTCGCCACCGAGTTCGCGCTGGTCTCCGCGCGCCGCAGCCAGATCGAGCCGCAGGCCCAGGAGGGCTCCCGGCTGGCCCGGCGAACGCTGCGGGCGATGGAGGACGTCGCCTCCATGATCGCCGGCATCCAGCTGGGCGTGACCGTCTGCTCGGTCATCCTGGGCGCGGTCGCCGAGCCGGCGGTGAGCCATGTGGTCGCCCCGGTGCTCGACGCCATCCACGTGCCGGAAGGGGCGGTGCACCCGATCGCCTTCGTGATCGCGCTGTCGCTGGTCGCGTTCCTGCACGTCGTGCTCGGCGAGATGGTGCCGAAGAACGTCACGCTCGCGCTCCCGGAGCGGGCGGTGCTGATCCTGGCGCCGATCATGTACGCGCTGGTCCGGGTGCTGCGGCCGCTCATCGTCGTCCTCGACGCGATCGCCCGCGCCACGCTGCGGCTGGTGCGGGTCGAGCCCAAGCACGAGGTGGTCTCCGCGTTCACCCGCGAGGAGGTCGCAGCCATGGTCGAGGAGTCGCGCGGCGAGGGCCTGCTGCAGCAGAGCGAGTACGACCGGCTGGCAGGTGCGCTCGGCTTCACCGAGAAGACAGTGGCCGGCGTACTGCTACCGACCGGGTCCCTCGCCACCGTCCGCCGGGGCGCCTCCGGCGCCGACATCGAGGCGCTGTGCGCCGCCACCGGATTCAGCCGCTTCCCGGTGGAGGACGACCGGCCGGCGGACGGCGCGCCCGACCTGCTCGGCTACCTGCACATCAAGGACGTGCTCGAGCCCGACGAGGTACGACGCCAGCGACCGGTCGAGGACAAGTGGATCCGTCCGTTCGCGACCGTCACCGCCGACGACCCGCTGCACGACGCGCTGGAGACCCTCCAGCGCCGCGGCTCGCACATGGCCCGGGTGGTGGACCTGAACGGCGTGACCGTCGGGCTGGCGACCCTCGAGGACGTGATCGAGGAGCTCGTCGGCGAGATCCGTGACGCCGCGCACGCAGATGAGGTGCCAAGTCTCCAAGAGTGAGCCAGACGGGCGATGCCCGTCTGGCGAGCTTCGCGCGCTGGCTCCGGCGCTCGCGGCCAGCGCCCGAGCTCGTACCTCGCTCGCGCTGCCACTCGCTTTGTCGCCTAGGGTTGGCCGCGTGCATGACAGCGTCACCCGTGACACCAGGACCGACCGCGTCTGGACGATTCCGAACGCGCTCAGTGTCCTGCGACTGATCGGGATCGGCGTCTTCCTGTGGTTCCTCCTCGGCCCGCACTGGGATGTCGCGGCGCTCGCGGTGCTGGTCGTCTCGGGCATCACCGACTATCTCGACGGCTACCTGGCCCGCCGGCTGGGCCAGAACTCCCGGATCGGGGAGCTGCTCGACCCGCTTGCTGACCGGCTCTACATCTTCGCCGTGGTGATCGGGCTCGCGCTCCGTGACCTCATCCCGTGGTGGATGGCGGTGGTCCTCCCGCTGCGCGACCTCGTGATCTGGGGCCTCGTGCCGGTCCTGCGCACGCGGGGCGTCCGGGCGCTGCCCGTGCACTTCCTCGGCAAGGCGGCCACCTTCAACCTGCTCTACGCCTTCCCGCTTCTCCTGCTCGCGGACGGCGACGGCGTGGGCGCGATGCTGTGCCGGGTGCTCGGCTGGTCCTTCGCGATCTGGGGCATCGCGCTCTACTGGTGGTCGGCCGTCCTCTATGTCCTGCAGACCCGGCAGCTGCTGCGCAGCACGCCGCCCCTGGGAGCTGTCGGCCAGTGAGTGAGGAGACCCGGGAGAACACCGAGCAGCGCACCCAGTCGCCCTGGGACAGCACCGCGCACGGACCGGTCCGCGAGTCCGCCCACGGACCGGTCCATGCCACCTACTCACCGTCGCCCGGTGACACACGCGCCGCCGTACCGCTGCTCGACCTGATCACGCGGCAGTCCCTGGACGAGGACTACCAGCACGTCGCCGAACGGCGCCGACGTGAGCGTGCGGCTGCAGCGCCAACGAGCAAGCAGAGCGACGGCCCGGACATCGCATCGCGTCGGACCGGACGACCGCTGAACCGCAGCGGCCTGACCATCGCTGTCGTGCTCGTCTTCGGTCTTCTCGTCGCGGTGGCGGCAGTGCAGACCTCGCGCAACGCCTCGGTCGACAACGCCAGCAAGGACCAGCTGATCTCGCGGATCAACACCCGGCACGCGGCGGTCGCCTCGCTGCAGAAGCAGATCGCGGCCCTGCGCACGAGCACGACCCGCGAGGAGACGGCGTACGGCGATCTCGGCCGCAGCCTCGACACGGCCACCAGCACCCAGGACGCGCTGAGCGCCTCGGCCGGGTGGGCCAGCGTGCGCGGCGCGGGCGTCCGGGCGACCCTCGACGATGCCGCGTCCGGCGGCACCGCCGGTCAGGTCCGCGACTCCGATCTCGCCGGCCTGGTCAACGGGCTGTGGCAGGCCGGCGCGACAGCGATCGCTGTCAACGGACAGCGCGTCACACCGCTGAGCTCGCTGCGCAACACCGCGTCGGTGGTGCGGATCAACGACACCTCGCTCTCCCCGCCGTACACCGTCCTCGCGCTGGGAGACACCAAGATGATGCAGGCGAAGTTCGCCCAGACGGTCTCGGGGATCCGGCTGCACAACCTCACCACCCAGTACGGGATGCCGTTCAGCATGCAGAACGAATCGAACCTCATGCTGCCGGCTGCCCCATCCTCGATGTTGGTCCTGCGGCACGCTCGCGCCGATCATGGACCGGTGGACGACAAGGAGAAGCCGTGATCGCAGCGCTGGGACTGGTCGTCGGGGTCGTGCTCGGCCTGATCTTCCGACCGGATGTGCCGGTCGGGTTCGAGCCGTACCTACCGATCGCCGTCGTCGCCGCCCTCGACGCCGTCTTCGGCGCGCTGCGCGCGTACCTCGACGGCATCTTCGACGACAAGGTCTTCGTGGTCTCGTTCATCAGCAACGTGGTGATCGCCGCCGGCATCGTGTGGATGGGCGACAAGCTTGGCGTCGGCGGGCAGCTGTCGACCGGCGTCATCGTCGTCCTCGGCATCCGGATCTTCTCCAACGTGGCCGCGATCCGTCGGCACCTGTTCCATGCCTGATCCGCAGGAGCCGACCGCCGGCGACGCGGCAGGTCACGATGATCAAGCAGGGCACGACGACCAGACGGGCCACGACGACCAGACGGGCCACGACGACCAGACGGGCCACGACGACCAGACGGGCCACGCCACCGGGACGAGCGGCCGCCAGCGACTCCTCGACGCGCTCACCCACGCCCGCCGCGGCCAGGTCGTGGTGGCGGTGCTGCTGGCTGTCGTCGGCTTCGGAGCCGTCACCCAGGTGAACAGCAACGACCACGACTCGACCTACGCCGGCTACCGCGAGCAGGACCTGATCGACGTGCTCAACGGCTTGGCGGGCACCAGCCAGCGCGCCCAGTCCGAGCTGACCCGGCTGCAGCAGACCCGCACCCGACTCTCGTCGGCCACCGAGCAGCGCCAGGCCGCGCTGGACCAGGCGCAGAGCCAGGTCGACACCCTCAAGATCCTGGCCGGCCAGGTGCCGGTCACGGGTCCCGGCATCCAGGTCACCATCACCGAGACCACCGACCAGGTGAACGTCGACGACTTCCTGGACCTGGTGGAGGAGCTCCGCTCGGCCGGGGCCGAGGCGATCCAGGTCAACGGCAAGGTCCGGCTCGTCGCCTCCTCGTCCTTCGAGCAGGGTCCGGACGGCCTGTACGTCGACAACCAGCTGCTCACCCCGCCGTACACGATCGACGCGATCGGCGAGCCGGCGACGCTCGCCGGTGCGGTCACCTTCGCCCGCGGCCCCGAGGACGAGTTCGCCGACGACGGGGCGACCGTGAAGGTCACCCAGCAGAGCGCCCTGGACATCACCGCGATCCACAAGACGCAGTAGGGTTTCGACAGCTTCGCCCACCCCCGACCTCAGGAGAGCACGACGTGTCGCTGTATCCGCAGGACCTGAAGTACACCAGCGAGCACGAGTGGGTCCGCACTCCCGGCGAGAACGAGGGGTCGGTGCGCATCGGCATCACCCACTTCGCCCAGGACGCCCTCGGCGACATCGTCTACGTCTCCCTCCCGGAGGTCGGCGCCACGGTCAGCGCGGGCGACACCTGCGGTGAGCTGGAGTCCACCAAGTCGGTCAGCGACGTCTATGCGCCCATCTCGGGCGAGGTCGTCGCGGTCAACTCCGGGCTGGACACCACCCCGGAGCTCGTCAACGACGACCCCTACGGCGGCGGCTGGCTCTTCGAGGTCGTGCCCGCTTCCGGCGACGAGGTCGAGGGTCTGCTCGACGCCGCCGGCTACGAGGCCACGCTGCAGGCCTGACCGGCACCTGCCTACCTGATAGGTTCGACTACGTCCCACCCTCACCATCCGGATGAGGGTCAGACGAGGAGGAATGCCCGATGACCTGCCCCGCTTGCGGGAACCAGAACCCGGCCGACGCGCGGTTCTGCTCCCAGTGCGGTACGGCGCTGGCCGCGCCCACGGCCCCGTCGGACAGCACCGCGACCATCCAGATCGCTGACGCACGCTCCGACACCTCGGAGCGGGTGCTCAACCCGGTCGACGCAGCCGCGGTCGACGGCCTCCCGCCGGGCAGCGCTCTCCTGGTGGTGCAGCGCGGCCCGGGCTCGGGCAGCCGCTTCCTCCTCGACAAGGACACCGTCTACGCGGGTCGGCATCCGGACAGCGACATCTTCCTCGACGACGTGACCGTCTCGCGTCGGCACGCCGAGTTCGACCGCTCCGGGCAGAACTTCACCGTCGCGGACGTCGGCAGCCTCAACGGCACCTACGTCAATCGCGACCGGATCGACAAGGTCGTACTCAACGACGGCGACGAGGTCCAGATCGGCAAGTACCGGCTGGTCTACTACGCCGGCCACGCCGAGGGCTGAGGTCACCGGGCGTGGCAGCAGAACACCAGGTCACCACCACGGAGTCGGGGGAGAGGACCGAGCTGCTCAACATCGGGCAGGTCCTCGACCTGCTCCGGGCCGACTTCCCGGGGCTGATCAGCATCCCCAAGATCCGGCTGCTCGAGCAGGACGGGCTGATCTCGCCGCACCGCACCGCTAGCGGCTACCGCAAGTTCTCCCACCGAGACGTCGACCGGATCCGCTACGTGCTGCGGATGCAGCGCGACCACTACCTGCCGAAGAAGGTCATCGCCGAGCACCTCGACGCGCTGGACCGCGGCCTCGAGCCGCCGGAGCCGGGGCCGGTCGTCCCGACCGTGCCGACCGTGGCGCTCTCCTCGGACGGTACGCCGAGTCCCGACTCGTTCCGGCGTACCGACAATCTGCGACTCTCGCGCAAGGAGCTGGTCAAGATCGCCGACGTGAGCGATGAGCTGCTGCGCGAGCTCGAGGACGCCAAGCTGATAGCCCCGGTCCGGGGCTACTACGACACCGACGCCCTGGTGATCGCCCAGACCGCCAAGGAGCTGGCCGAGTTCGGCATCGAGCCGCGCCATCTGCGCGGCATGAAGGCTGCGGCGGACCGCGAGGTCGGACTGGTCCAGCAGATCGTCGCACCCCAGCTGCGCACCAACGATCCGGCGGCCCGGGCACGCGCTGCCGAGACCGCGGCGGAGGTCGCGGCACTCTCGGTGCGGCTGCACGCCACCCTGGTCAAGGCCGGCCTGAAGCAGCCGTAGAGGCCGCCCTGGCTCGTCGGGGCCGGCGGAGTAGGCTGGATGGCGTGCGTGAGGTAGACGTCCTGGGCGTCCGAGTCGAGATGCCCTCCAACCAGCCCCTGGTGCTCCTCCGTGAGGTGACCGGGGAGCGCTACCTGCCGATCTGGATCGGAGCTGTCGAGGCGACGGCGATCGCCTTCGCCCAGCAGGGGGTGGTGCCGCCGCGGCCGCTGACCCACGACCTGCTCAAGGACATCCTCGAGGCCACCGGCAACGAGCTCTCCGAGGTGCAGATCGTGGATGTGAAGGACGGCGTGTTCTTCGCCAACCTGGTCTTCAGCTCGGGTGTCGAGGTCTCGGCGCGTCCGTCGGACTCGATCGCCATCGCACTGCGGACCGGTGCCCGCGTGGTCTGCGCCGACGAGGTTCTGGCCGAGGCCGGCGTCGCCGTCCCGGCGGAACAGGAGGACGAGGTGGAGCGTTTCCGCGAGTTCCTCGACCAGGTCACGCCGGAGGACTTCGAGTCGCTCTGAGGGTCGCCCGACGTCGTGCTCGACGTCGTACCAGGCGTGACCATGACCCTCAACTTGAGGTTGAGGGTTGCGACACGCCGGAAGCGTCTTTGACCCGGGGCGATCGCGGTCCTACCTTGAACTGTCTCTGGTGTAACTCCACCGTTGTGCTCCACAGGGCACCACGGCTTCCCCGATCGGGTTACGCTGAACCGGAGTAGACCACGGAGGATCGCGTGAACGAGCACGAACGGGAGCCAGGCCTCAGCGCCGAGGCATCCCTAGCGGCCGAGCAGGCCGAGGAGCAGGGTCTGCTCTTCAGCGATGACGTCTCGCCACTGCCGAGCGATCAGGGCTACCGCGGTCCGACCGCGTGCAATGCCGCCGGCATCACCTATCGTCAGCTCGACTACTGGGCCCGCACCGGCCTGATCGAGCCCACCATCCGCAGCGCCAGCGGCTCGGGGTCGCAGCGGCTCTACTCCTTCCGCGACATCTTGATCCTCAAGGTCATCAAGCGACTGCTGGACGCGGGCATCTCGCTGCAGCAGATCCGAACCGCGGTCACCCACCTGCGTGAGCGCGGCACCGACGACCTGACCCGCGTCACGCTGATGAGCGACGGCGCCTCGGTCTACGAGTGCACCAGCAACGACGAGGTCATCGACCTGCTCCAGGGCGGACAGGGCGTCTTCGGCATCGCGATCGGCGGGGTGTGGCGCGAGATCGAGGGCAGCCTCTCCGAGCTGCCGAGCGAGCGCGCCGGCGCCGACACGAGGGAGTCGACCCCGGGTGACGAGCTGGCAGCTCGACGCGCGGCACGCTCGGTCGGCTGAGGCCCACCAGACATCATTCCGGCCCCGGTCCGTCGATTGACGGCTCGGGGCCGGAGTTCGTCTATCCTTGGGGTGCCGACAACCCGCGTGGGAGAGCTCGATCGCGAGCGCCGAAGGGGCAATTCCTCCCCGGAACCTCTCAGGCACCAGGACCACGAGGGCTGGCGACTCTGAAGTGTCATCCGCACATCTGCGCGATGTTGTGACAGAGGGGGAGGACGACCTGACCCGTGCGTCCCCGAGGAGCCCTCGTGTCCGACCGCCCCACCCTTTCCGAGCTCGACGCCAGCGCCCCGTTCGTGCAGCGCCACATCGGTGTGTCCGACGACGACGCCGTCGCGATGCTCGACCGGCTCGGCTTCGGGTCGCTCGACGCTCTCATGGATGCTGCCGTCCCCGGCGGCATCCGCAGCACAGAGGCTCTCAACCTGCCGGCCCCGCTCAGCGAGCCGCAGGTCGCCGCGCTGGCTCGTGAGCTCGCCGCCAGCAACCGCCCGGGCGAGACCATGATCGGGCTCGGTTACCACGGCACGATCACGCCTGCGGTGATCCGTCGCAACGTGCTCGAGGACCCGAGCTGGTACACCGCTTACACGCCGTACCAGCCGGAGATCTCGCAGGGCCGGCTCGAGGCGCTGATCAACTTCCAGACCCTCGTCGGGGACCTGTGCGGTCTGCCGACCGCCAACGCGTCCCTCCTCGACGAGGGCACCGCGGCAGCTGAGGCGATGACGCTGGTACGCCGGGCGAACCGCAAGGCATCCGGACCGTTCGTCGTCGACGCCGACGCGTTGCCCCAGACCATCGACGTCGTCCGCACCCGCGCCGAGGCGATGGGGATCGAGGTCGTCGTCGCCGATTTGAGCGCCGGCCTGCCTGACGGCGAGCTGTGTGGCGTGCTGATCCAGTATCCCGGCGCTTCCGGAGCCGTGCTCGACCCGCGTGCTGTCATCGCAGCCGCCCACGAGCGCAACGCTCTCGCCGTGGTCGCAGCCGACCTGCTCGCGCTCACCCTGCTCGAGGCCCCCGGCGCGCTCGGCGCCGATGTCGTGATCGGCTCCTCGCAGCGCTTCGGCGTCCCGCTCTTCTACGGGGGCCCGCACGCCGGCTACATGGCCGTCTCCGCCGGTCTGGAGCGGCACATCCCGGGCCGCCTCGTCGGTGTCTCGGTCGACGCCGAGGGACGTCCGGCGTACCGGCTCGCCCTGCAGACGCGCGAGCAGCACATCCGCCGCGACAAGGCCACCTCCAACATCTGCACGGCGCAGGTGCTGCTAGCCGTGACCGCCTCGATGTACGCGGTCTACCACGGGCCGCAGGGCCTGGCGCAGATCGCGACCCGCACCCACCGCTACGCCGCGGTGCTGGCCGCCGGTCTTCGGGCTGCCGGGTACGAGCTGAGCAGCGAGGAGTTCTTCGACACGCTGACCGTGAAGGTGCCGGGGGTCGCCGCGGCCGTGGTCGCCAAGGCTCGCGACCTGGCCATCCACCTGCGCCACGTCGACGCCGACACCGTCGGTCTATCGACCTCGGAGACCACCACCCGCTCGACGCTGAGCAGCGTGTTCAGCGCGTTCGGGATCAGCGCCGACATTGACGAGCTCGACCGCACCACGGCCGACTCGCTGCCGTCCGACCTGCTGCGGACCACGCCGTACCTGACCCACGAGGTGTTCTCGGCGCACCACAGCGAGACCCAGATGCTGCGCTACCTGGCGCGGCTCGCCGCTCGCGACTATGCCTTGGACCGCGGCATGATCCCGCTCGGCTCGTGCACGATGAAGCTCAACGCAACCACCGAGATGGAGCCGATCTCGCTGCCCGGCTTCGCCGACCTGCATCCGTTCGTGCCGGCCGAGGATGCCGCCGGCTACGCGCGTCTGGTCGCCGAGCTGGAGGGTTGGCTCGAGGAGGTCACCGGCTACGACCGGGTCTCCATCCAGCCCAACGCCGGCTCTCAGGGCGAGCTCGCCGGGCTGCTGGCGATCCGCGGCTACCACCGCGCCCGCGGCGAGGCGCAGCGCGACGTCTGCCTGCTGCCCGGCTCGGCGCACGGCACCAACGCCGCGTCCGCAGTGATGGCCGGCATGCGCGTGGTGGTGGTGAAGTCGGCCGAGGACGGCACCGTCGACCTCGACGACCTCCGCGCCCAGTGCGAGACCCACGCCCAGGACCTCGCCGCGATCATGGTGACCTACCCCTCGACGCACGGCGTCTACGAGGCGGGCATCACCGAGCTGTGCGAGATCGTGCACAGCCACGGCGGTCAGGTCTACATCGACGGCGCGAACTTCAACGCGCTGCTCGGCTACGCCAAGCCCGGTGAGTTCGGCGGCGACGTGTCGCACCTCAACCTGCACAAGACGTTCTGCATCCCGCACGGCGGCGGCGGTCCGGGTGTGGGACCGGTGGCGGTGCGTGCCCACCTGGCGCCGTACCTGCCCTCGCACGGGCTGCACCCGGAGGAGTCGAAGCGCGCCGGCATCGGGCCGATCTCTGCCGCGCCGTACGGCTCGGCGGGGATCCTGCCGATCTCGTGGGCCTACATCCGGCTGATGGGCGGCGCCGGCCTCACCAAGGCGACGGCCGCTGCGGTGCTCTCGGCCAACTATGTCGCCGCTCGTCTCGGCGAGTACTACCCGGTGCTCTACCGCGGCGACTCCGGCCTGGTCGCGCACGAGTGCATCCTCGACCTGCGCGAGCTGACCAAGCAGACCGGTGTCAGCGTCGAGGATGTCGCCAAGCGACTGATCGACTACGGCTTCCACGCCCCGACGATGTCGTTCCCCGTCGCCGGCACGCTGATGGTCGAGCCGACCGAGTCCGAGGACCTGGCGGAGCTGGACCGGTTCATCGAGGCGATGATCGCGATCCGCGGCGAGATCGACCGGGTCGCGTCGGGGGAGTGGTCGGCCGAGAACAGCGTGCTCCGCGGCGCGCCGCACACCTCGCGCGTGCTGGTCGGTGACTGGGACCGCCCCTACTCCCGTGAGGAGGCGGTCTTCCCCCAGGGCATCCCTGGGCTCAACTCCGCCGCCGACAAGTACTGGCCCCCGGTCGCCCGGATCGACAACGCGTACGGCGACCGCAACCTGGTCTGCGCCTGCCCGCCGCCGGAGGCATTCGCCGAGTAGCTCGAAGAGTCACTTTCTGCGGGTCGAGAGGTCACTTCTTGCGGTGTGAGTGTCCACGTGGATGGACACTCAACCTGCGGAAAGTGACCTCTCGGCCTGGGGGTTCAGTGCACGGCGAGGGTGGACCCGGTGCGGGACTTGGCGACCCGCAGCTGGGTGGGGATCCGGTCACGGAGCTCACCGACGTGACTGACGACGCCGACGACCCGGCCGCCATCGCGCAGACCGTCGAGGACGGCCATCACATCGTCCAGCGTCTCGGCGTCGAGTGAACCGAAGCCCTCGTCGACGAAGAGCGTGTCGAGCATCGCTCCACCGGCCTCCTGGGTGATCACGTCGGCCAGGCCGAGGGCCAGCGCCAGCGAGACCACGAACGTCTCGCCGCCCGACAGCGTCGCCGGGTCACGGGTCTCACCCGACCAGTCGTCGCGCACCAGCAGCGCCAGGCCGCCGCGGCGGTCGCCGGCGCCACGGGCTGCGGTGTGCTCGAGCTGGTAGCGCTGGTCGCTCATCGAGGAGAGCCGCTCGTTGGCAGCGGCCACCACCTGGGTCAACCGGTAGGCGACGACGTAGGCGGACAGGGACATCTGCAATCGATTGTCGGCACTCTTGCCCTCCGCGAACGACGCCAGCCGGGTAGCGACCTCGAGCTCGCCGCGCAGCGGCGCCCAGGCGCCCAAACCTTCGTCGAGCTCGTCGCGCAGCTTGGCCAGCCGGGCGAGCGCGGCGGTGCAGCGCGCGACCGCGGCCTGAGCACTGCTCATCGTGCGCAGCGCGGTCTCGTGCGTGCTCGTCAGGGCCGGCACGTCGGGGAGCGGGCGATCGCCGAGGCTTTCGGCATCCGGCTCAGCCAGGACCGACGTGACCACGGCCAGGCGGCGCTCGTGGCGCTTGAGCCGGGCGGTGAGGCTCTCGATCTCCTGCGCCGGGATCTCGGCGGCAGCGACCGCGTCTGCGTCCTCGAAGCCTGCGTCGGTCAGCGCGTGCGCGAGCGCCCGCTCTGCCTCGCTGCGAGCACTGGCGGCGCGATCGCGAGCCTCAATGGCCTCGACCAAGGCGGCGCCGGCGTGGGCGGCCTGCTCGCGATGGGCGAGGAGGCCAGCGATCGATGTGATGGCGGCGCCGTCGGCAACCGTGGTCGCAGCGGCGAGCGCCTCCGCAAGCGAGGCATCCAGGGTCACGTGCTCACGGCCCAGCGCGGCGAGCGCTGCCTCCGCGGCGGCTGCCTGCGCGCTCGCCTCGGTCATTCGCGTGCTGTCGGCCTCGGCGGTGCGGCTGGCTGCGGCGAGACCGCGCTCCACGTCGGAGGCGGTGGCGGCAAGGGTCCGGGCGTCGGCGAGGTCGGACAGGACGCCGTCCCGTTCGGGATCGGGGCCGGCCTGCTCCCGCGTGAGGGTGAGGCGGGTCTCGAGGTCACGCACCTCAAGCCCGCGGAGGTGCTCGACGGCGCTGGCGTCGTCGGCTGCCTTCTGGGCGGCCTTCTCCGCTTCGGCATCCGGGGCGTCGGCGGAGGGCGTGGCCTTGTCCGGGTGCTCGGCCGAGCCACAGACGGGGCAGCAGCCTCCCACGGCCAGGGCACCGGCGAGCTCGGCCGCCATGCTGTCCAGCCGAGCAGCACGTACGTCGAGGGCGTTGCCGCGCAGCTCCTGAGCCCCACTGCGTGCTGCGGCGTGTGCTTCCTTCGCCTCGGCGAGGGCGATCCGCAGACGGTCGGCCTCGGCGTAGGCGCCGGCGCGCACGCTCAGCGTGTCGACCACGGCACCGGCACGTCGAGCGGCCTCCAAGGAGGATCGCAGCTCGTCGATGCGGGCCGGTGCCGCTTGCGTCCGGGCCCTGAGGGTGGCGATCTCGGCGGACAGACGCTCGTGTGCTGCGGTGGCGCGGCCGAGCTCGACCGCCACGGCATCGCGACGTGCCTCCTGGGGCAGGAGTGCCTGCGCTGCGTCGACCAGCCGGATCAGCTCGCGCTGCGTGGCGCGGGCCTCGACGAGTGGTGCGTCGGCAGGAGTCGTGGTCAGGCAGGCTTCGTGCTGGGCGCGCGCCCGCTCGGCGAGCCTGCGCACCGGGGTCACCGTCGCGGCTCGGCGGGCCGCCTCCACCCGGGCGGCGATGGTGTCGATCTCCTCAGCCTCGGCGACGAGCTCGGCATGCTCGCGCACGGCGGCGTCGTGCCGCAGGCGGCGGTTCACGAAAGCCCGAGCCTGGTCCAGCGCGTCGCGCGCCTGCGCCTCGGCGCCGACGGCATCCGCTGCCACGGCACAGGCGGCGACGTGGTCCTCGTGCAGCTGCTTCCCGATCCCCTCGACCCAGCCGATCATGGCGCCGTCGCCGGCAGGCAGGGTCAGGTCGGCGAGCTCCCAGTCATCGGGAAGTGGCGATGCGGTGGCCTCGCTGATCCGGCTGACCGCGTCCGCGACCCGCTGGTTGAGGCCCTCGCTGCGTCGACGCAGCGAGAGCCGGTGCTCGCGCAGCCAGCGCTCGACGTCGTTGAACCGCTCGGTGCGGAAGAGACGCTGGAGGAGCTCCTTGCGCTCCTCGGACCTCGCCCGCAGGAAGGACTGGAACCGCCCCTGCGGGAGAAGGGCGACCTGGGTGAACTGGGTGAGCGTCATGCCGAGCAGGTCGGTGATCAGGTGGCCGGCCTCGTCGAGTCGCGTGGTGTGGGTGGTCCAGCCGTCGGCACGCTGCTCCTGCACCACCACCGCGGCCTGCTCGGTGGTGGATCCCGTGCCGCGCTTCTTGGGGCGGTCCCAGGCGGGGGAGCGGCCGATCCGGAAGCGGCGGCCGGCCAGCGTCGCCTCCAACACGACCCGGGGTGCGACACCGGGCGCGGCCTGGTCGCAGCGCAGCCTCTTCGCGGAGGCGCGGTCGCCGGGAACATCGCCGTACAGAGCGAAGCAGATCGCGTCCAGCACGCTGGTCTTGCCGGCGCCGGTCGGCCCGGAGAGCAGGAACAGGCCGGCCGAGGAGAGCCGGTCCAGGTCGACGGTGACGGTCTCGGCGAACGGACCGAAGGCGGTGATCTCGAGGTGGTGCAGGCGCATCAGAAGAGCACCTCCGCCCATTCCTCCTCGACCGACGCGGCGCCGGCGCCGACGAGCACGTCGACATCCGTGTCCTCACAGCAGTCGTCCACGGCACGGCCCAGCAGGGCGAGCTCACCCTCCGAGGCGGGCGCGCCGCGCAGCTCGGCGACGAAGTCGGCCACCAGGTCCCGGTCGCGGCGCATCGGGCCGTGTCCCTGCGGCAGTGCTCCGACCACGGGCGCCGTCGACTCGAAACCGAGCAGCAGGGTGTGCGGGAAACGTCGGCGCAGCCTCTCCATCGCCTGGCTGGGGCGCACCGGGTCGGTCAGCGTGACCTGCACCCACGAGCCCTCGTGGACGGCCAGGGCAGGGTCGGCGAGCAGGGTCTCCAGGTCGCCGCGCAGCAGCGCCAGCTCGCGGGGGACCGGCGCCTCGACGAACTCCGCGTGGCTGACACCGTCGGCACCCAGCTCGACCAGCCAGGAGCCCTTGCGGTGGCTCGCCTCGGAGAACGAGTAGGCCAGCGGCGAGCCGCTGTAGCGGATCGTCTCGCTGAGCGTGTGGCGGCCGTGCAGGTGGCCGAGAGCGGCATAGGAGACGCCGTCGAAGACCGAGGTCGGCACGATCGAGACGCCACCGACGGAGATGTCACGCTCGGAGTCGCTCGGCTGCACCGGCTCCTCGGCGCGGCCGGCCACGAAGGCGTGCGCCAGCACCACCGAGCGGGCGCCGCCGCGACGGGTGAGGTCCTCGCGGACCCTTCGCATCGCCTCGCCGAGTGCGGCGGCGTGGGAGCGTGCAGCGAGCTGCCAGGGCTCGCGCACGGTGTCGGGATCCAGGTAGGGGATGCCGTAGACGGCCACCGGCCCGTGCTCGTCCTCCAGCATGATCGGCGCAGCCGCGCGGGAGGCGTCGGTGCGGATGAAGACCCCGGCCGCATCGATCAGGTCCGAGCCGAAGCCGAGCCGGTGGGCCGAGTCGTGGTTGCCGCTGGTGAGCACCACCTTGGCCCGCGAAGCTGCCAGCCGGGCCAGCGTCTCCGAGGCCAGCCGAACCGCGTCCACCTGCGGGAGCGCCCGGTCGTAGATGTCGCCGGCGACGACGACCAGGTCGACCCGCTCACGCTCGACCACCTCGAGCAGGTGGTCGACGAAGACGCCCTGGTGGGTGAGCATGCCCTCCCGGTGGAAGGACCTCCCCAGGTGCCAGTCGGAGGTGTGCAGGATCCGCATGGAAGAGAACCTAGAAGGGACCACTGACAGTCTGGGTGACCCACGCCGGACGTGACCGAGATGGCACCCGGAGCGGGCCGATCCTCAGCCGCCGAACGTGCTGCGTACGGCAAGCTGCCGCGCGAGCTGGTCGGCGCAGTCCACCAGCACGCGCCGCAGCGGAAGGTCGAGGCCTGGCAGGTCGATCGTCGCGTGTGCGCGCGCCAAGGTGGCGTCCTGCACCGATCCGGCCGGGAAGAACGCCTCAGCGGCGGTGGCCAGCACCCAGCCCGACCGCACCTTGACGGTGTCGGGCACTTCGGCGAAGTAGCGCTCGACGTACGGCGCCGTCAGCTCGTCCGGACCACGCCAGAGCCCCTGGCCGGCGGCCACGACCTCGTAGTTGGGCAGGTTCGTCTCGCCGGTGAAGACCGACCAGGCGTACGCCTTCGCCTCGGCGTCCGGCAGCGAGCAGAGGGCGCCGGTCAGCGCGACGCGGGCGTCGTTGGCGGGCTCGGCGTCGTACGCCGCCTGGAGCTCCTCGCGGGTGATGGCGCCAAGCGCCGCCAGTCGGCCGAGCAGCCGCCAGCGCAGGTCGAGGTCGAGGTCGATGCCCTGGGGAGTGGCGGCGAGCCAGCCCCGCAGCACGCCGCTGTCCTCGGCCGACCGGATCGCCGCCCGGAAGCCGGCCAGCTGCTGCTCGGAGCCGACGTCGGTGGAGGTGATCTTGCCGAGTGCGGCCTCGTGCAACCGCGCCAGCGAGCCGTCCGGCGCCACCGGCACGACGTCGCGGAACAGCCAGGCGATGGTCCGCCGGGCGGTGTCCTCGGTGTCCTCGACGGGGAAGCTGGCCACCGCGATGTCCACGATGTCGGTGGGTGCGATGGCGGCATTGTGGAACCCGTTGCGCAGGTTGTTCCAGATGCCCGCGCGCAGCGGACCGTCGGTGACCTCGGGCAGGAGCCGCTTGAGCGCTGTGACGGTGGTCTGGTCGGGGATCAGCACCGCCCACGTGTCGTCGTACGGGTCGAGGATGATCGCCTCGCCCTCGAGCGGCCGGGGCGTCGACGCGGCGGAGACGCTGACCTGCTCGGTGCGCCATCCTGCCCCATCGTTCACCGCTGCGCGGAAGGCGTGCGAGCGGTCGGCCGGGTGGTCTGCCGGGGGGGTACGCAGCAGCACGCCCGCGCTGCGGTCGTAGGTGATGGTGTCTGGGCCGGCGGTGCGCAGCCACTGCGCCGCGAAGTCGCCCAGGTCGGCGGCGCCGGCACGCTGCCAGGAGTCGAACAGGTCGTGCATCGTCGCGTTGCCGAAGCGGTGGCGGTTGAAGTGGTCGACCACGCCGCCGAAGAACACCTCGTCGCCGAGGCGTGCGGCGAGCTGGCGCAGGATGGCCGAGCCCTTCGAGTAGGAGATGCCGTCGAAGTCCTGGAGCGCCGCGACAGCGTCCTCCGCTCCGTTGCCGGCGACCGGGTGGGTGGAGGGCCGCTGGTCGGCGACCAGGCCCCACTGCCGGCGGGAGTAGGACAGGTCGGCCCAGGCGTCGGCGTACTCGGTGACGTCGGCGGTCACCCGGTTGCCCATGTACTCGGCGAACGACTCGTTGAGCCACAGGTCGTCCCACCAGGCCGGTGTGACCAGGTTGCCGAACCACTGGTGCGCCATCTCGTGCGCGACGGTGGTGGCACGCTGGATGCGGATGCCGCGGGTGACCCGGGAGGTGAAGATCAGCGGGTCGCGGAAGGTCACGCAGCCCGGGTTCTCCATCGCGCCGGCGTTGAACTCCGGCACGAACGCCTGGTGATAGTTGCCGAACGGGTAGCGGATCCCGAACAGTCGGTGGAACTCGTCGAAGCACTGCTTGGTCAAGGTGAACAGCTCGTCGGCGTCCTTGTCCAGGTCCTTGGCCAGGCTGGCGCGGGCGGAGAGGCCGAGCGGTATGACACCGTCGCTGAGCCGGTGCTCGTCGTGGAGCACGTGGTAGGGACCGGCGACGAGTGTGACGAAGTAGGTCGACAGCGGCTGGCTCTGCTCCAGCTCCCACTCACCCGGCGCGACCTGCTGCCCGGGCGCGTTGCCGATCACGACCCAATCCCGCGGGGCCCGCACGTGCAGCGTGTACGGCGCCTTCAGGTCGGGCTGGTCGAAGCAGGCGAAGACGCTCGGTGCGGCGTCCATGAACGACATGCCGTAGATGTAGTGCTTGCCGTCGGCCGGGTCGACGGAGCGGTGCAGCCCCTCGCCGTCGTTGCGGAAGCGCATCGTCGCCTCCACGACCAGCTCGTTCTCGCCGCTCTGGGTGTGCAGCGGGAAGCGGCCGCGCTCGAGCAGGTCGGCGTCGAGGGGCTCGCCGTTGAGCCGGATCGCGTGGAGTCGCACCGGCTTGACGTCGACGAATGTGTCACCGCCCGCCGAGCGGAACCGGATCACGGTCCGCGAGGAGAACTCGGTCTCGCTGGTCGCAAGGTCGAGGCTCACGTCGTACCCGATGATCTCGAGCTGAGCCTTGCGGGCCTGCGCCTCGGTGCGCTGGAGGCTGTGGAAGGGATTCTGGACACTCGACACGTGGGCAGCCTAGGCGACCAAGCGAGCGACAGCGCGAGCGAGGTACGAGCTCTGGCGCGGGCCGTGCCGCGCGGCGCCGGTCAACGGGTCTGGCACGCTAGGCGCGTGAATGACGTAGCGAAGGTCGACCGGCGGTCCATCGATCTGGAGAAGGTCGGCGAGCATCTCTTCAGGGCCACCAACGGCCGCGGCGGTGAGGTCAGCGTCGGCGTGGCCGACGGGGCGGACTTCTCGCCGGTCGAACTGCTGCTCGCAGGACTGGCCGCGTGCGGCGCGCTCGATCTGGACTACATCACCGGCAAGCGCGCCCCGTTCGAGGCCTTCGCCGCGCGCGCGGCGGGCGACGTGGTGCGTGATGAGAACGGCAACCACGTGGTCAATCTGGAGGTGACCTTCGATGTCACCTTCCCCGACGGTGAGGGCGGGGACGCCGCTCGCGCGGTCGTCCCCGCCACACTCGACCGTATCCGGGACCGGCTGTGCACCGTCGGACGGACGGTTCAGCTCGGCGCACCGGTGGCGTACGTCGAGGGTGCGCTCGAGTGAGCGTGCACCCAGGCGTGAGCGCTGTGGGTCAGGCCTGCGGTCCGAGCGCGAACTCGACCCGGCCATCGGGGTCGACCGCCGCGTCCAGGACCTTGTCCTCCAGGAGCTCGGCGGCTCGCTCGTCGAGGTAGACGGTGGCGCCGTCCTGCTCGACCACCTGGTCGCCAGGGTGCGCTGTCGGGGCGGCGGTGACCTCGAAGGTCTGGCTGGCGTCGTCGGACGTGATCCGAAGACCAGCCGTGTCCGGTGCCTGCGGCTGGTGGGTGATGTTCTTGACGATCGTGCTGGCGTTCTCGGTCAGGGTGAGCATGATGGCTCCTCCCGGGTTGGGTGCATGTCCTCTGGCCAATACCCCGATAGACAGGGCTTACACGGACGCGGCGGACGACGTAGCCCAGATCACCCGACCGTGACCGAGGTGATGTCGACCGGCTTCTTCGGGTGGCCGTCGCCCTGACCGTTGGCGTTGTCGGTGCCCGCCGCGGCGTCCGCGATGATCGCCTTCACGCCGGCCGCGTCGATGGTGCCGAAGACGGCGTAGTTCGGCGGCAGCGGGCTGTCTGCGTAGACCAGGAAGAACTGCGAGCCGTTGGTGTTCGCGCCCGCGTTGGCCATAGCCACCGTCCCCGCGGGGTAGGTCTTGATCGTCTCGCCGGCCGCCGAGGTGCCCTCCTTGTCCGTCACCAGGGCCTTGGCGCCGTCGAGCTCGTCGGCGAAGGTGTAGCCCGGCCCGCCGGAACCCGTACCGCTGGGGTCGCCGCACTGCAGCACATCGATGCCTTCGGTGGTGAGCCGGTGGCAGCTGGTCTTGTCGAAGTACTTCTGCTTCGCCAGCGACACGAACGAATTGACGGTGCACGGTGCGGTGTCAGCGTCGAGCGTCAGGCCGATGTCGCCGATCGAGGTGTGCATCGTGGCGGCGACCTTGCCGGAGACTGCGGGCGTCGCCGGGGGAGTGCTGACCTTCACGCCCGCCGAGCCCGCGCCGCTGCTCGGGTAGGTGCAGGTGGTCGCCCCACCGGCGGCGGCACTGCTCGATGATGCGGCCGGCGAGGTAGTCGCGGAGTCGGTCGCCTTGGAGTCGTCGCTTCCGCATCCGGACAGGAGCAGGACCGGGACGAGGGCGGTCAGGGCGATCGAGGCGCGCAAGAGCATGGCTGGATCCTAGGCCGCGACTCGACGCAGGCACTTGCGGCGGTACCGGTAGTCGCCGCTGGGGAGCCTGATGGTTTCGTAGGTGGGGTCGTGTGCTTTGCGGTGGTGGTGGCCGCAGAGGAGGGCGGCGTTGGTCAGGTCGGTGGGTCCGCCTCGGCTCCAGGGATTTTCGTGGTGGGCGTCGCACCAGGTCGCGGGCACGGTGCAGCCCTCGGCGCGGCAGTGCCGATCGCGGATTCTGAGGGCTTTGTGTTGGGCGGGGGAGAAGAGGCGTCTGGCTCGGCCGAGGTCGAGGGGTTCGGACTTGCCGCCGAGGACGTAGGGGATGACCGCGGCGGTGCAGGCCAGTCGCCGTGCTTCCCCGGCGGGGACGTTGGTGTCGCCGAGTTGGGCGATGCCGAGCTCGCTGTGCAGGTACTCGATGGGGATCGTGACGATCACGGCGGTGGTGTCGCCGCCGTGGGCGGGGACACGGTCGCCGGGCACGCATTCGAGGAGCTGGGCGAAGGCGTCGGCGAAGAGCCGGTTGCGGGGGCGCACTCTGCCGTCGGCCTCCAGGGCCGCGACCCGAGGTTGGGCGAAGGCCTCCAGCAGGGTGTGGAGGCGTTCGCCGACGGCTTCGGGCACGAGCGCGTGGATGCGGGTCATGCCGTTGCCGTGGTCGCTGATCGTCAACGTGGCCTTGGCGTGCGCGGCCTCCTCCAATCGACGGATGGCGTCGGCCTCTGCTGCTTCCGCGATCTCGGGCGCGACCACCTCCAACAGATGCGCCGCCAGCTGGCGCAGGTCCTTGGGGCAGTGCTGGGTGGCGAGGTCGCACAGGTGTGCCTCGGCGCGCTCCACGACATCGGTGGGCAGGTCGTCGGGCAGGGCAGCGAGCCCGTCGAGGATCACCCGGGCATGCTCGAGACTGAACCGACCCTGCGCCAACGCGGCCCGCACCACCGGCCGCTGCTCCAGGCCGCGCGCCAGAGCCAGCGCCGCGTGCGCGGCCCTGCTGTCGACGACCTCCTGGGCGACCAGCCAGGACGCGACGTCACGTGCGCCGATCTCCTCGGCCACGTCCTGGGCGCTGGCGATAACCCGTAGTTCGAGCTCTTCGAGACGGGCCCGGAGCCGCCGCAGGTCGAGGATGGTGGCGGCTTTGTCGGTGGTGGAGAGGAAGATCGGATTCGCATC
>NZ_KB822586.1 GCF_000364605.1 Nocardioides sp. Iso805N
CGTCACGTGCGCCGATCTCCTCGGCCACGTCCTGGGCGCTGGCGATAACCCGTAGTTCGAGCTCTTCGAGACGGGCCCGGAGCCGCCGCAGGTCGAGGATGGTGGCGGCTTTGTCGGTGGTGGAGAGGAAGATCGGATTCGCATCGACCGCCTGACTCAGGGCGGCATCGATCGCGACCACGGTGGTCTGGATCTGATGCATGGTCACCACCCGAGAGAATCGCTTCGAACACGTATTCGAACGATATCAACTCAAATCAGCCAGCACAACCCTCTTCCGCGGACATGCCGCGCTAAATCCTCGCCGTACCCGATCACACGCCTGGTGGCCCGACGCAACCGATACGAAGGCACCCAACCCAGCCAAGACACGCAACCACGCTGGGGCTGGCCTGCGCTTCTCGTTTGTCTTCAGCCGCCCCGCGTACTGGGGGCGCCTCGACAAGCTCGGCGGGCGTTGCTCGGCGGGCGTTAGCGCCTCGACAAGCTCGGCGGGCGTGACCACTCAACCCGCAGAAACTGACCTCTCGACGGTCATACCGTGACCCCTCGGGCATGCGGGAACGTCGCGACGATGGCTGTGCCCCCGCCGCGTCGATCGCGGATCTCCAGGGTGCCGCCGTGGTCGGCCATGATGCGGTGACAGGTCGCCAAGCCGATGCCAATCCCCGGTACGTCGGTGCGGTGCCTGGCCAGCGGGAGCAGCACCTGATCCCGGAAGCGCGGGGGGATGCCGGATCCGTTGTCGGCGACCACGAGCTGGATGCCGAGCGGGGTGTCGCGGCTGGTCACCTCGACCTCGGGGCGGACGCCGGCCTGGGTGTAGGTGAGTGCGTTCACCACCAGGTTCTGCAGGACGGCGCGGAGCTGGACCGGGTCTGCGTTGACGTCGACACCGGACCAACGGATCGTGCCGCGATCGGCCATCTCGCCGAGGTCCTGGACGACGGCCGACATCGCGTCGCCGATCGGCACCTGCCGCCGGTCGAGCGAGCCGCCGATGCCGGCGTACTCGAGGAACTCCTCGATCATCGTCAGCATCCGCCGGCCGGAGGCGACGCAGCGTCGCAGGTAGTCCGAGGCGTCAGCGTCACCTGCCACGGCGGGGAGCTCGGCCATCAGCTCGGCCCAGGCGAGGGTGGCGGTGAGCGGATTCTTCAGATCGTGGCTGACCTGCGAGGTGAAGGCGGCGAGGTGCCGTTGGGAACGCTCGAGCTCGGCGTTGATCCGAGCGAGCTCCTCGGTGCGGACGCTGAGCTCGAAGAGGTCGATCACCTGCCGCGCCAGGGTCGCGAGCATGCGGCGGCGTTGCACCACGGTGTTCTTCCGACGCTCCGCTCGCCGATCGGGGCGTGGGTCGGTGACGCTCAGCGTTCCGACCGGGATGCCCTGCGGGTCGCGCAGCAGGACGGCGGCATACATGTGCCCGTCGCCCAGGCGTACGTCGCGACAGGCCGCGGCGTACCGAGGGTCCTCCCGGACGTCCTCGAGGTAGACGTCCTCGCCGTCGGCGAGGGTGGCGGCGCTGAGCGGCGCGTCGGCGTCGCCGGCCTCCGGGATCGCGCCGTAGAGCACGATGGTCTGAGTCTTGCCTTCGTGGAAGAGGTCGATCCCGGCTATCGGCGCCTCGCACAGCTGTGCCGCAAGCTCGCACAGGGCGAGCAGGTCCTCCTCCGGGGGCCAGCAGTTCAGATAGGCGCCGGCCTTGCCGGGGGAGTCGCTCGGGTCCGCCGGGCTCCTCACGGAGTCCGGCCCGCATCCAGGAACAACATCATGCTGTCCTCCCATCGCGTCGGCAAGATCCGGCGTCGTACCAAGGTAACGACCGGATGCCTCGGAAGTTCTGCGTTCCGGATGTTCAACTGCACGCATGCTTGCACGGAACAAGGACGATCGCGGGAAGGTTGCACCTGTGAGCGCCGGCGACGGGCCTGCGTCAGTCGAGGAGACAGTGATGGCGACATCGACCCTGGGGTCCGAAAACTTCGAGCAGACGGTCATCGAGAACGAGATCGTGCTGGTCGACTTCTGGGCGTCGTGGTGCGGCCCGTGCCGGATGTTCGCGCCGATCTTCGAGCAGGCCTCGACGGAGAACCCGCAGATCGTGTTCGGCAAGGTCGACACCGAGGCCGAGCAGGATCTCGCCGCGGCGGCGCAGATCACCTCGATCCCGACACTGATGGCCTTCAAGAAGGGCAAGCTGGTCTTCTCCCAGCCCGGCGCGCTCCCGGCGGAGGCGCTGAAGCAGGTGATCGACGCTGTGGTCGAGTTCGACGTCGACGCTGCTGTCGCAGCGGCTGAGGAGCAGGGCGACTGACGCCTGCTGGATCCCAGCGGCGGTTCACACACTCGTTACCTACCGCGACGTCCCCTGAAACCCGGCGTCGGTGTCATAGTCGTGACCCGTCCAGGTGGCGGGGCGCCCCTAGGGTTCCGCTGCTTCGGCAGGCCTGGTCCGAGAGGGGCAGGCGAGGCGACGAAGGCGACGCAGCGCTCCACGGCGGGAGAAAAGCCCGGGAGGCCGACAGGCCCGGGCCGCCGTGCGTTCGGGCACTCCCCACGGAGGCACCATGTCCGGACACCACGACAAGGTCAGCGCCGCTGACCTGTCCACCTTCGGCTACACCCCACAGCTGACCCGCCGGGTCGGCCCCTACGCGTCGTTCGCGGCCGGCTTCTCGTTCGTCTCGATCATGACGACGGTCTTCCAGCTCTTCGGGCTGGGCTTCTCCTTCGGCGGCACCGCGTTCTTCTGGACCTGGCCGGTGGTCTTCGCCGGTCAGCTCATGGTGGCGCTCTGCTTCGCCGAGCTCGCCGCGCGCTACCCGCTCTCCGGTGCGGTCTTCCAGTGGTCACGACGCCTGGGCGGCGCGACGGTCGGCTGGTTCGCCGGCTGGACGATGGTGATCGCCCAGATCATCACCCTCGCCGCCGCGGCGATCGCGCTGCAGGTGGTGCTCCCCACCGTCTGGAGCGGCTTCCAGCTGGTCGGGTCCGACACGGCGGTGGCCAGCAAGGACGGTGCCGCGAACGCGGTCGTCCTGGGCGTCATCCTGCTGACCCTCACGACGTTGCTCAACGCGCTCTCGGTGCGCATCACCGCCGTCGTCAACAGCGTCGGCGTCACCTGCGAGCTGATCGGGATCGTGCTGCTGGTGATCCTCCTGCTCGTGCACCACGAGCGCGGTCCGTCGGTGGTGCTGCACCACACCGGCCTGGACAGCTCGACCGGTTACGCGATCCCGCTGCTCGTCTCCTCACTGATGGCGGCCTACGTGCTGGTCGGGTTCGACAGCGCCGGCGAGCTCGCCGAGGAGACCCACCGGCCGCGGGCCACCACGCCGCGGACGATCGTGCGGGCCGTAGTCATCTCAGGTGTCGCAGGTGCGTTCGTGATCGTGGCGGCCCTGATGGCCGCGCCGAGTCTGACCGACGGCAACCTCGGCCTCTACGGCCTGCCCTACGTGCTGACGACCCAGCTCGGCACCTTCTGGGGCAAGCTGCTGCTCATCGACGTCGCGTTCGCGGTCAGCGTCTGCACGCTGGCGATCCAGACCGCCGCGGCCCGGATGATCTTCTCGATGGCCCGCGACCAGGTGCTTCCAGGATCCACCCAGCTCGCGCGCGTCTCGCCGCGGTTCGGTACGCCGCTGCTGGCCACGGTCATCCCGGGCGTCGGCGCGGCACTGTTCCTGGTGGTCAACATCGGCAACGCCAGTCTGTTCCTCGCGCTCACCAGCGTCTGCATCATGCTCCTCTACATCGCCTACCTGATGGTGACAGTGCCGATGCTCAACGCGCGGCTGCGCGGCCGCTTCCCGACCCCGGGCCTCGACGAGGACGGCAAGCCGCTCTTCAGCCTCGGCAGGACCGGCACGGTCGTCAACGCGATCGCGGTCGTCTTCCAGCTCCTGATGGCGATCAACCTCGGCCTGCCGCGGGCCGAGGTCTACGACCCGACCGGCTCGGGCTGGGTGGTGCACTACCTGCCGATCGTGGTGCTGGTGCTGACCTACGGGATCGGCTACCTCGCCTACCGCAGCAAGCGGGCGACGTACCGGCGCGCCTGCGGGCTCTCGCTCGCGGACGGTCTCGGCGAGGGAGAGCCGGCATGAGCCTCTACCTCCACGACATGCCCGGTGGGGCCGCCTGGTCAGCACCCGTTTCGGCGGGCAGGCTGGTCACCCTCACAGCCCTCGGCGACCGTGCCAACTGCAGCATGCTGCTGCTCAACGCCGACCGGGTCGACCGGCTCAACATCCCCGACACGCTCAAGGCGCAGATGTCGGCCCGGATCACCGCGCCGATGGTGCTGATGTCCGACCGTGGGCTCGCACTGGCATCGGTGGTCGCCTCGAGTCTCGACTGGCACGACTGCCTGACCGGGTTCGGCTCCGAGGCCCACCTGGAGCGCTTCGGCGCCACGTCGTACGCCGCCGATCGCAACGACTGGCGGCGCAGCGCCCGGACCGGACTCGTCAGCGAGCTGACCAAGCACGGCCTCGACGAACGCGACCTGCACGCTCCGGTCAACTTCTTCACCAAGGTGGCGATCGCCGGCGACGCCCGTGCCTCGATGACGTTCGTCCCAGGCCACGCCCGCGCCGGGGACAGCGTCACACTGCGGACCGAGCACGACGTACTGCTGGTGCTGTGCACGGCGCCGCACCCGCTCGATCCAGGGGAGTACGCCCCCTCGGCGGTGCAGGTGTCGGTCGAGGTCGCCGCGACCGTCGCCCAGGACACCGATCCGTCGTGGAACTGGCGAGAGGAGAGCGCCCGCGCGCTCGAGATGAGCAGGAGGGTGCTGGCATGACCGTGACCGAGATTCCCACCACCACGGCCGCGACGCTCGACCTCACGGTGGAGGCGGGCGATGGCGCTCTGGTCCGGGTGCCAGCCGGCGGGCGATTGCGCATCGTGGACCTGCACGGCAACCAGGCAGCCGACACGCTGCTCTTCGACGCCGCCGACGTGCGCAACAAGTACTCCGCGTTCGACACGATCCGGGAGCAGGGCGCCGTCTTCCTCACCACCGGCTCGCGGCTGCTCTCGACCCGGCTGGACGAGCTGGCGGTGATCACCGAGGACACGGTGGGCCGGCACGACACCATCGGCGGCGCCTGCGCGCAGGAGTCCAACGTCATCCGGTACGGCGAGCACACCCGACACCAGCACGCGTGCCGGCAGACGTTCCTCGCCTACGGGGCGGGCGCCGGCATCGGACCGCGCGAGATGGGCCACAACATCAACTTCTTCATGAACGTGCCGGTCTCGGCGGAGGGCGATCTGCACTTCGACGACGGCCTCTCCGCACCGGGGAAGTACGTGGAGCTCACCGCCTCACGCGAGATCTGGGTGCTGCTCTCGAACTGCCCGCAGCTCAACAACCCGTGCAACGGCTGGGACCCGACGCCCGTGCAGCTGCTGGGCTGGTGGTCGTGATGGCTGCGCTGGTAGTCCTCGACGCGGGCGTCCAGACGACGGTGCAGGACGCGGAGGGCCGTCCGGGCTACTGGTCGGTCGGCGTCCCGCCGTCCGGCGCCTACGACCAGCTCAGCTTCACCCTCGTCAACACCGCCGTGGGCAACGGGCACCTGGCCGCCGGGCTGGAGTGCGTCGTACGGGGCCCGGTGATCCGGCTGGAGGCCGACCGGCTGGTCTGCGTGGGCGGCGGCGCGCACGAGGCCACCGTGGACGGGCGGCCGCTGCCGGTCGGCGAGGTACGCCGCGTCCGGGCCGGCCAGGTCCTCGACGTGGGCCCGATCGCCGGCGCCGGGATGCGCGGCTACGTCGCCGTCCGCGGTGGGATCGACGTGCCGCGGGTGCTGGGCAGCCGCGCCACCTTCATCCTCGGGGGCTTCGGCGGCCTCGAGGGTCGTCCCCTGCAGGACGGGGACCTCCTGCCTCTGGGCGGCGAGGAGAACCTGCTGGCGCCGGTGGACGTGGCCGAGCTGCTGCCGCCGATGGATCACGTGTGGACGCTGCGCGTGATCGCGGGGCCGCACGGCGCGCCGGAGTACCTCACCGCTCCAGGCCTCGAGGAGCTGTTCGGCACCACCTGGCAGGTCGACCACCGCGCCGACCGCACCGGCATCCGTCTGGTCGGGCCGACGCCCCAGTGGTCACGCACCGACGGCGGTGAGGCGGGGCTGCACCCCTCCAACCTGCACGACTCCGCCTACCCGGTCGGCGGCATCATGCTGTCGGGAGACACGCCCGTGATCGTCGGCAAGGACGGTCCCTCGCTCGGCGGCTTCGTCGTGCCGGCCGTGGTGATCGGCGCCGACCTGTGGATGCTCGGCCAGCTGCGTCCCGGTGACACGGTGCGGCTGCTCCCGGTCGTGCCGGAGGTCGCGGAGGAGGCGGTCGCCGTACGCCGCGACGCGCTTGAGGCACTGCGTCCCTGTGCCGGAGTGATGAAGCCGCGGCGCCGGCACCGGGCGATCCTCGCCGACCTGCCGGCCACCGGGACCGAGCGTCCGGCACCGCTGGCGGACGAGCCAGCCGCGGGCAGCGCTCCGGCGTACACGATCCGACGTTCGGGGGATCGGCACCTGCTCGTCGAGGCCGGCTCGGCCGAGCTCGACCTGACGGTGCGGGTGTGGATCCACCTGCTCGCCCGTGCGTTGCGCGCCGAGGCGCCGACGGGCATGACGGAGGTGGTCGAGGGCGTGCGATCGCTGCTGGTGGCCGTCGACGACGACCGGCTGGCACTCGCGGACCTGGCTGCGTGCCTCGTGCGGCTCACCGCAGATCTTGAGGACCCGGAGACGGTGGTGCTCCCCGTGCGGGAGGTGACGCTGCCGATCGCCTTCGACCACCCGGAGGCACACGAGGCGATGCGGCGCTACGCGACATCGGTGCGACCAGATGCGCCGTGGTGTCCCGACAACGTGGAGTTCATCCGCCGGGTGAACGATCTCGACGCCCGTGACGAGGTCTTCGACGTGGTCTCGCGGGCGACGTACCTCGTCGTCGGGCTCGGGGACGTCTACCTCGGCGCACCGGTGGCCGTGCCGATCGATCCGCGCGACCGGCTGGTGACCACGAAGTACAACCCCGCGCGCACCTGGACGCCGCAGAACGCTGTCGGTATCGGCGGCATCTACCTGTGCGTCTACGGCATGGAGGGTCCCGGTGGCTACCAGTTGGTCGGCCGCACGGTCCCGGTGTGGCGCCTGATCGCCGAGCAGCCGGATCGGGATCCGCAGCCGTGGCTGTTGCGGCAGTTCGACCGGATCCGCTTCGAACCGGTCCCGGCCGAGGAGCTCGCTCGGCTGCGGGCGGAGATCAAGGCGGGTCGGGCGGATCTCCGCACCCGGCCGGCGACCTTCTCGATCGCCGAGGTGCGCGCGATCGAGGACGAGGCGGCCGACCAGATCCGGTCCGTCCGGAGCAGGCGACGCGCGGCGTTCGACGCCGAGCGGGAGAGGTGGGTGTCATGAGCGACCAGCCGACCTACATCACGCGGTGGGGACTCGACGAGGCGGCCGGCTTCGTCGCGGGCGCAGGGCCGCTGGACGGCCTGATCTTCGCGATCAAGGACAACATCGACCTCGTCGGGGTCCCGACCACCGCCGGCGACCCGCGGCGGACGAGCCCGGCGGCGGCCTCGGCGACGGCGGTCCAACGGCTCCTCGAGGCCGGCGCGGCGCCGGTGGGGAAGACCAACCTCGACCAGTACGCGACAGGTCTGGTCGGCACCCGCTCGCCGTACGGCGCCTGCCACTCGGTCTATTCGCCCGCGCACGTCAGCGGCGGGTCGAGCTCGGGCAGCGCGGTCGCGGTGGCGTCGGGGGAGGTCGACTTCGCGCTGGGCACCGACACCGCCGGCAGCGGGCGCGTCCCGGCGGCGTTCAACGGCATCGTCGGGCTGAAGCCCTCGCGCGGCCTGGTCTCGACCACCGGCGTGGTGCCGGCGTGCCGCTCGCTGGACTGCGTGACCATCTTCAGCCGCACGGTGGCCCAGGCTGCGCGCGTGCTCGAGACGATGGCGGCCTACGACGAGGCGGATCCCTACAGTCGGGTCCTCACGCAGCGGCCGGCCCTCATCACGCCGGTGGTGGCCGTCCCGAGCGGCGACCTCGGGTTGGATCCGCAGCACCAGGTGGCGTGGGAGGCGACGAAGGCGGACGCCGCACGACGCTTCCGCACCGTCTCGGTGGACGTGACGCCCTTCCTGGAGGCAGCGCGCCTGCTCTACGAGGGGCCGTGGGTCGCCGAGCGCCAGCTGGCCTTCGGGGACGCGCTCGACGACGACCCGGCGGTCGATCCCACGGTGCGCTCGATCGTGGCCGGTGCGACGCCGGCGTCGGCGGTCGACGCCTTCCGCGGGCTGCACCGCCTGGCCGAGCTCGATCGCGCTACCCGGCAGACCTGGGAGGTCGCCGACGTGCTGCTCCTGCCGGTGACGCCGACGCACCCGACCCTGGCCGACGTGGCGGCCGACCCGGTCGGCGCCAACAGCGCGCTCGGGCGGTTCACCAACATGACGAACCTGCTCGACCTGTGTGCCATCGCCTTCGCGGGGACGGCACGGGGCGACGGGCTGCCGTTCGGCGTACAGCTGCTGGCGCCGGCAGGAGGGGACCGGCTGGTCTCCGGGCTGGCGGCGCGGTGGCTCGGGGAGACGGTGCCCTCGGAGGCCTCCGTGTTGTCCGGGCGGTCGGTGCCGGGGGCGGGCGAGGAGCGGATGGTCGTGGCGGTGGCGGGTGCGCACCTCGGCGGCCAGCCGCTCAACCCCGATCTGGTCGCGCGCGGTGGTGTGTTTCTCGAGCTGACCAGCACGGCGTCTGACTATCGGATGTACCTCGTCGACGGCCCGCTCCCACGCCCCGGCCTCACCCGGGTGCCTGGGTCTGCGGCCGATGGCGCCGCTGGGTCTGGCGGCGGCCTCGAGGTGGAGCTGTGGTCGCTGCCGATCGCGAGCGTCGGCGGCTTCCTCGCCACCATCGCCGCGCCGCTCGGGCTGGGCCCGGTCGAGCTCGCCGACGGCCGCACGGTGACGGGCTTCATCTGCAGCGCCGACGGTGTCGACCCGACGCGCGAGATCACCGAGTACGGCGGCTGGCGGGCCTGGTTGGGCTCGCGATGACGGCGTCGGGATAGTCCGGGGCACACATCATGGGTTACCAGCGAGTAGCCCTGATTTCCGCCCCGGACTATCCCGACACAGCGAAAATCTAGAGCTTGCCGAGCCGTGCGTACGGGCTGACGATCCGGATGATCTGCGGGCGGAAGTCGACCGTCACCGCGCCCGATTCGACGCTGATGACCCGGCCCATGCCGTGGGAGTCGTGCGAGACCATGTCACCCACTTCGAACGTCTCGATGATCGGCTCGGCCTTGGCCTTGAAGGGACTGCTCGCGAGGTGCCGTCGCTGCGGAAGTGAGGTTGCCATCACTCTGAGTATGCGCCCCCGGAGGCCTGAGTGACGATTAGTCGCGCACCGAGCGCGTCGCGGATGAGCCAATCGCCGACGTGCCGACGGCCTCCGAGGCACCCGAGCGGCACGCTCAGAAGACCAGCTGACCCACGGCGTAGCTGACCAGCATGGTCGCCGCCCCGACCGTGAGGGTCCGGAGCAGCGTCGGGCCGAGATTCATCCGGCCCGTGCGCGCACCGATGATCGAGGTGAGGGTCAGCGAGATCGCCACTGCCGCCGCGATGGCCCACTTCTCGACGTTGTAGGGCACGAGCAGGGTGATCAGCAACGGGATCGCTGCGCCGAGCCCGTAGGCGATGGCCGACCCCACGCCGGTGCGAACGGTGTCTCGCGTCGAGGTGAGCTCGCGGATGCCGTGCTCCACGTCGAGCTGGGCGGCGAGCGGGTCGTGCGCCATGAGCTGGTCGGCCACCGCACGGGCCAGCTCCGACGTCAGGCCGCGCGCCTCGTAGTGCGCCACCAGCTCGGCCCACTCGGCCTCGGGGTCGCGTGCCAGCTGAGCGGCCTCCTCCTCGGCGGTCGTCAGCTCGGCCTCGCGCTCGTCCGCGGCCTCCATCCACTCCGAGCCACCCGCCACGAGCATGCCGGCGATGGTGGCGGCCGTGGCAGCGATCAGCAGGGCGTGGTCGCCAGCTCCTGCCCCGGCGAAGCCCTCGAGGATGCCGGCGGTCGCGATGATCCCGTCATTGGCCACGACCCGCCACAGCCGCAGGGACTCACGGTCGGAGACTGCCGACCGCAGCCGGGGAAGAAGCCCCGGCCGTGGCTCGGCGGTCGACGTCATGGCTCCGATTATCCGCTGATCCCGGGCGGGTCAGGACCACTGCCGCCGGATGACCGTCGTCACCGCGAACGGGTCGGCACCCCGCTGCGCGGTCAGGACGCCGGCGCCCTGCGGCGAGCCGGTGTAGAGCGGGGCACCGCCACCGATCCAGTGGTCCCAGGCGCGCCCGAAGTGCTCGGCGTCGGCTGCGTTGGCGCCCAGCACGGACGGTACGGCGTGCCACACCTCGCCGTCGGGCGTGATCTCCCCGGTGGCCCCGATCCGGGCCAGCTCGTGGCCGGTCCGCTCGCGCTGGGTCACCACCCAGCGCGGGATGACGTAGCGGGGCGATGCCAGCGGCGCGAGCACCTCGCCCAGCGCGGCCGCGAAGATTGCCGATCCGGCCTCGTCGACGTCGGTCAGGCCGACGCGATACTCGCCGTCGGGCTCCACCTCCACCCGCAGGCGATCGGCGCCGACCGGCAGGTGCGCGGCGGCGTGCAGTGCGTCGGCGACGGCTCCAGCGAGCTGGGTGACCGATAGGGGCGCGGCCGCCACTACCACCCGGCGGTGACCCTCAGCGCGCAGCGCACGTCCCCGCCACATGGTCGCGGGGACGGCCGTGACCACGGCCAGGCCGGTGGCCAGGCCGCTCGCCAGGGCCAGTCCCGGCGCCGCTGTCGCGGTGATGGCCCAGCCGGCCGCTGCGGCCGCGGTCAGCGTCCAGCCCGTGCCGGTCGCGATCCGCGTCGGCAGCAGGTCGGGCAACGGTCCGCGCAGCTCCAGTGCGCTCTCACGGACGACCACGGTCTGGGGCGCGGTCACGCTGCCCAGCCGCGCAGGTCCGTCGGGCCGGATGCGCATCGTCCGGGTCGGCGCGTCGTCGTACGGCTCACCAATGTGCCAGCGCTCGCGGATCCCGTGCCGGTCCTCGGAGCGCACCAGCATCCGCGCGTTGAGGGCGTCGAAGTCGGCGGGTGGCGGGGGCTGGTACGGCGAGAATGCGGCATCGATGTGCCCGACGCCGTCCACGACGGTGCCGTCGTCGTCGACCCCGAAGTAGCCGTCGTGCTTGCGGACGAGCCGCTGCCAGTCGTTGTCGCCGCGTGGGTGGCCGGCCGCGACACAGGCGAGAGACCAGTTGATCGCGACCTTGTCGGGGCGCGCAGGATCGATCCGCAGCGCGCGGCCACGGGTCTGCACCACGGCCGTTGCGGTGGTCACGGCGGTGAGGTCGACGATGCCGGTGATCCGCCGGGCGTCCCAGCCTTCGCCGAGCAGACCGCGGGTGCCGACCAGCACGTGGCAGCCGCCCGCCTCGAAGAACCGGGTGACGTGGCCGACCCAGCCGCGGCTGGTCCAAGGTCCGACCAGGCGCGCGTAGTCGGGTCCGTGCTCGATCGCGAGCCTGCCGGCGAGTGTGGGGTCCGTCGCGGCGATCTGGTCCCTCAGCGCTTCCAGCGTCGTCGATGCCCCAGCGACGGTCGCGCCGGTGACGAGCAGGGCGTCGGGACTGCCCGAGCTGTCGGCCAGGAGCGCGGCGATCGCGGCGTGGGCCGAGCCAGCCTGTTCGGAGAGCACCCCGTCGAGGTCGGCGGGCAGCGTGGCGGAGGCACGTTCGTGGTCGCACAGCACCAGCAGGCGCAGGTCATCGCCCAGCGCGAGCCGCTCCTGGTAGACGATCTGCGCGGTCGCCGTCACCTTCGACTCCGAGCGTGCGAGGACGCGGTCGACGGGGGATCGCCCGCGGCGTACGCCTCGCTTGGTGAGGACATAGCCGACGGACGGTAGCGCTCGGCGTACGCCGGACAGGACGCGCTCGTCGCCGGGGTCGGCGCTGCGCAGCAGCGCGCCCTTGACCCAGTCGTCGATGAGACAGACCCAGTCGTCCGAGGTGGGGTCGCGCCGGTGCTCCTCGGCGATCACCGCGCCCGGAGGCAGCGCCAACAGTCCGGCGTGGTGCACGCGCAGCGCGGCGAGGGCGAGCTCCGGCTGGGAGCGGGCGAGCGCGTCCCAGCTCGGCGCGTCGCCCGCGCGCTGCACGAACCGTCGCTCGAGCCAGGTCAGGAACGGCACACTCCCGTACGTCGGGTCGCTGAGCCCGGCGATCAGCTCGGCGAACCGCTCCGCGCTCTCGGCGAGCCAGTCCTGCTCGGTCCGGGTCGGCTCGGTCAGCCAGACCAGCTCGGCGAACGGCGCCAGGTCACCCTCGCGGACGACCGCCGGGATCGAGGTCTCGAACGCGATCTGGCCGAAGAGCTCCGCGACCAGGTCCGCCTCGCTCCGCGTCAGGGCGGCCGGCGGGGTGGCCGTGAGGCCGAGCACGCGGGCCTGGGGGAGCAGGTCGAGCAGTTCGGCGAGTAGCCGTCCCCACACCTCGAGCAGGTGATGGCACTCGTCGAGGATCAGCAGCAGCGGCCCGGCCTCCTGCAGCTGCTTGATCAGCAGCCGCCCGTTCTCGTGCAGCCGCGAGATGAGCGGGGCGCCCCTGCCGTCGTCGGAGACTTCCGCGTCCGCGTCGAAGACCGCCAGCGACTGATAGGTCAGCGACGTCAGCGCCGTCGCCAGCGCGCGGTCGTCGCCGGCCTCCAGGCCGATCGCGCCAGCCTGCCGCACCCACTGACCCTGGATGGCGGTGTTGGGGCTGAGTACGGCGACCCGCTGGGCGGTGCCGTCGCGGAGCATGCGCCGCGCCGTCTCGAGACCGACCAGGGTCTTGCCCGCGCCCGGCGGGAGCACGACCCAGCACCGCTGCCGTCCGGCCGCCCAGGCTGCTTCGAGGCCGGCGAGTGCGCGTTGCTGATGGGTTCGAAGGCGGAGTCCGCCGCTGCTGTCCGCCGTACGGTCGATCCCCACGTCGCCCCCCATGCGCCTCCTGGTGCCCTGGCGGGCCGGGTCGTCAGGTTATCCGGGCACCGCTCGCGCAACCCCTTCAGGTTCGGCTACCCGATGTGGGGGAGGTGCCTGGTTATGAGGTGCATGAGGGGGCACCACTCCTTTGGCCCCGGTGCCGAGCGCAAGCAGCGCGTCGCCGGCGGGGCGGAATCCAGATCCGAACGAACCGGTGGGACTCGAGGGAAGTGGGTCGAACGTGAAGTTCAGAATCTCCAAAGCTGCGGTGATCGTCAGCGTCTTGGTGGTAGCCGGCGGTAGTGCTGCCTACGGCATCGCGCAGGCAGAAGACACGACGTCGACCGCGTCTTGCACTGCGTCGCCGTCCTTGGACGTCGGCGCCACCACGACGACGTTCTCGGTGCAGTGCAGCGTCCCGAACCAGACGGTGACCGTGACATCCGCGCCAACAGCCACCGCGACGGTCACCGTCACGGCCCCTCCCAGCGCGAGCGATACGCCGACGCCGACTCCGAGCGACTCGCCACCGGCGAGCGTCACGTCGTCTCCGACGCCGTCGACCGCCTCCGCCACGTCGGCCCCGACGCGGACGACAACCCCGACCGGCGGCCCGTGCGCGGCGAATGCGATCGCCGCGTTCTTCCCGACCGCCGGCAACGCGACCGGTCAGGGCTCCGAGGACCTGGGCAACAACTACAACGCCTCGGCTGAGGAGTGGGGCATCTACCCCGAGTACAGGCAGACGATGTGCGTCTACTCCACCAGCCACTGGACCGTGGACGCGGCGGTCACGAACCACGGCGGGGCGGTCCAGGCGTACCCGTCGATGCGCAAGATCTACCACGACTGGGGTGCGGGCAGTGACTTCTCCAAGGACCCGAAGCTCTCGTCGTTCACCCAGCTGCAGTCGACCTTCGCGCAGACCGATCCGGCCGACTGCTCCTCGTGCATCTACGACGACGCCTTCGACATCTGGTTGAACGGCATCTCGAGCTCCGGTGACACCGAGCTGATGATCTGGACGCACAACGAGGGTCAGGCGCCGGCCGGATCCAAGGTTGCCTCCGACGTATCGCTGGCGGGGCACACCTGGGACGTCTACTACGCGCGCCCTGACTACGTCGCCTACGTCCCCACGGACGTCAACGACATCTCGCAGGGCACCTTCGACCTCAAGGCCTTCATCAACGACGCCGCCGGCCGCAAGCTGACCACGGCGGACCCGACGGTGGGACAGGTCTCGTACGGCGTCGAGACGGTCTCGACCGGGGGAGTCTCCCGGCACTGGGACTTCAGCAACTTCAGCGTCGTCGACAAGTGAACGTGACGGCTACGTTTCGGTCTTGGCCGCCACGTGACGGTTGACCTGTCCGATGACGTGCTCGCCGTAGGCGGCCAGGGTCTCCTCCTTGGCGTCGTGCTGGAGGTAGACGGCGAACTGGTCGACACCCATCGCGCGCAGCGCGTCGAGCTTGGCGACCTGCTCCTCGACCGTGCCGATCAGGCAGAAGCGCTCGACGATCTCGTCGGGCACGAAGCCGGCATGACTGTTCCCGGCGCGGCCGTGCTCGTTGTAGTCGTAGCCCTCGCGGCCCTTGATGTAGTCGGTCAGGGCCGCGGGGACTGCGTCTCCGGTGGTTGAGCCGGTCGACGCCCCGTACTTGGCCACGATGTCGGCCACGTGGTTGCCGACCATCCCGCCGAACCAGCGGCACTGGTCGATCGCGTGTGCGCGGGCCTCGGCGGACCCGTCGGTGACGTACGCCGGCGCCGCGACGCAGAACGTGAGCGACTCCGGGTCGCGGCCGGCGTCCGCGGCTGCCTTCCGGACGGTGGCGATCATCCAGGAGGCGATGTCGAGGTCGGCCAGCTGCAGGATGAAGCCGTCGCCGACCTCGCCCGCGGCTTTGAGCGCCAGCGGACCGTAGGCGGCGATCCAGACCTCCAGCCGCGAGCTCGTCGCCCAGGGGAACTGCAGCGTGGAGCCGTTGACCTCGACGGGGCGGCAGTTGGCCAGCTCGCGGATGACGTGGGTGGCGTCGCGCATCTCCTTGATCGTGGTCGGCTTCCCGTTGAGCACCCGGACGGCGGAGTCGCCGCGGCCGATGCCGCAGACGGTGCGATTGCCGTACATCTCGTTGAGGGTGGCGAAGACACTCGCCGTGACGGTCCAGTCGCGGGTGGCCGGGTTGGTGACGAACGGCCCCACGGTGATCCGCCGGGTCTCGGAGAGGATCTGGCTGTGGATGACGTAGGGCTCCATCCACAGCAGGTGGGAGTCGAAGGTCCACACATGGCTGAACCCGAACTCCTCGGCACGCTTGGCCAGCGCGACGGTGCGCCACACCGGTGGGTCGGTCTGCAGGACGACTCCGAAGTCCATGTGTGTTCCTTTCGGCCCCGAGGGTTCGGTCCCCGAGCTTGTCGAGGGGTCAGCTCAGGTATTGCGACAGGCCACGCTTGACGTACTGCCCATGGCCCTTGCGGCCGACGTATCCGCTGTCGTCGACGACGACGGATCCGCGCGACATCACCAGGTCGACATGGCCGTCGATCTCGAAGCCCTCCCAGGCGGAGTAGTCCATGTTCATGTGATGGCCGCCGCGGCCCGATGGGGTGCCGTCCGCCAGGGTCCCGACCCCGATCGAGGTGTGGCCCGCGGGGTCGTAGACGACGATGTCGGCGTCGGCGCCAGGCACGATGACGCCCTTGCGGCCGTACATGCCGAACATCCGGGCCGGCGTCGTCGAGGTGATCTCGACCCACCTCTCCAGCGTGATCTCGCCGGCGACGACGCCCTGATACATCAGGTCCATCCGGTTCTCGACCGAGCCGATGCCGTTGGGGATCTTGGAGAAGTCGCCGCGGCCCAGCTCCTTCTGGTCCTTCATGCAGAAGGGGCAGTGGTCGGTGGAGACCATCTGGAGGTCGTTGGTGCGCAGGCTCTGCCACATCGCGTTCTGGTGGCCCTCGGCGCGCGAGCGCAGCGGCGTCGAGCAGACCCACTTGGCGCCCTCGAGGTCGCCCCACTGCTCACTCACCGCCGCGAGCTGCTCCTCCAGGGAGAGGTAGAGGTACTGAGGACACGTCTCGCCGAAGACGTTGAGGCCGCGATCGCGCGCGGTCGCGATCTGCTCCACGGCCTGCTTGGCGGAGACGTGCACGACATAGAGCGGTGCTCCGGTGATGTCGGCGAGCATGATCGCGCGGTGCGTGGCCTCCTCCTCGGCCTGCCACGGGCGGGTGACGCCGTGCCAGTAGGGAGTGGTGTGGCCGGCGGCGATCGCCTGCTGCACGAGGACATCGATCACGGCGCCGTTCTCGGCGTGCATCATCATCATCGCGCCGTTCTCGGCGCCCTTCTGGAAGGCCCGCAGGATCTGGCCGTCGTCGGAGAGGAAGACGCCCTTGTAGGCCATGAACAGCTTGAAGCTGGTCACTCCCTCGGCGATCAGCTCGTCCATCGCGGTCAGGCTGGAGTCCTGCACGTCGGACAGGATCTGGTGGAAGCCGTAGTCGATGGCGCAGTTGCCGGCGGCCTTCTCGTGCCAGAGGTGGTACTGGTCGAGGACGTTCTGCTCGGGATACTGCACGACGAAGTCGACGATCGTGGTGGTGCCGCCCCAGGCCGCCGCGCGGGTGCCGGTCTCGAAGGTGTCACTGGCGAAGGTGCCGCCGAAGGGCATCTCCATGTGGGTGTGGGCGTCCACGCCCCCCGGGATGACGTACTTGCCGGTGGCGTCGACGGTGGTGTCGGCGGTGATCGGGCCGAACGGCGTGGCGCCGGGCTGGATCAGCGCGACGATCGTCTCGCCGTCCACGAGTACGTCGGCTTCCGTGCGCCCGGTCGCGCTGACGACGGTGCCGCCGGTGATCAGGGTGGTGCTCATCGCTGTCCTCTCGCGGCCGTCATCACGCCTGCGGGATCCGGGTGTAGGTGTCCGGCCGGCGATCCCGATAGAACTGCCAGTCGTCGCGCATCTCCTGGACCATGCCCAGGTCGAGGTCACGCACCAGCAGCTCCTCCTTCTCCGAGGAGCCGAGGTCACCGACGAAGTTGCCCCGCGGATCGATCACCTGGCTGGTGCCGTAGAAGTCGACCGCCTCCTCGCCGTACTCTTTGTCCTCCAGGCCGACCCGGTTGGGCTGCAGCACGAAGTAGCCGTTGGCGACGGCCGCACACGGTCCTTCGACCTCCCACAGCCGGTTGGACAGGCCTGGCTTGGTGGCGTTGGGGTTGAAGACCATGTGCGCACCGCCTAGGCCGAGCTCACGCCAGCCCTCGGGGAAGTGCCGGTCGTAGCAGATGTACATCCCGACCTTGCCGATCGCTGTCTCGAAGACCGGATAGCCGAGGTTCCCGGGCCGGAAGTAGAACTTCTCCCAGAACTTCTCCACGTGCGGGATGTGGTTCTTGCGGTACTTGCCGAGGATCGTGCCGTCGGCATCGACGAGCACCGAGGTGTTGTAGTAGATCCCGACCTCTGCCTCCTCGTAGATCGGCAGCACCATCACCTGCCCCAGCTCCTTGGCGAGCGCGGCGAAGCGCTGCACGATCGGTCCGTCGGCCGCCTCGGCGAACCGGTAGTACTTCTTGTCCTGGGTGATGCCGAAGTAGGGGCCGTAGAAAAGCTCCTGGAAGCACATCGCCTGGGCTCCCTGCGCGGCGGCGTCCCGGGCGAACTGCTCGTGCTTGTCGAGCATGGACTCCTTGTCGCCGGTCCACTTCGTCTGCGAGATGGCAACCTTGACAATCGACATCGTTCGGCCTTTCGACGAGATGACGTCCCGTCTCCGGGTCGTCGCTGTGAGTCTGGTGGCGTGCCGTGGATGATCACCATAGGCACTCCCACCGACAAGCGGCAGTGCCTTCTGCGTCGCTCTTCAACTTGTAACCGTGGCGACATCACGGCGTCGATCTCGGGCTCTAGATCACGACGACCGTCTTGCCGGCGCCCGTGCCCGCCTCGAGCTGACGGTGTGCTTCGGCGACATCGTCCATGCTCAGGACAGTGCCGACGGTGGGTACCAGGGACCCGAGGCGCACCCCTGCCTCCATGAAGGCGGCCATGCGCCGGACGACGGCACTGTCGAGGGTGTGCTCGAAGCCCCGGTAGCGGTGGAACGTCAGGGGCGCTTCCGGCGGGGTGGTGGGGCGGAGATCCAGGAAGCCCGCGGCGACCATGACCGCGTCGGGGCGAGCCGCCGTGACCAGCTCCCGTTGGCCGGGACCGTTGACGAGGTCGAGGACGATGTCGGCGCCGCTGCCGCCGGTGAAGTCGAGGACCGCCTCGAGGAGATCCTCGCGGTCCGTGGCGATGACCGAGGCGGCGCCGAAGGAGAGCAGCTCGGCTTCCTTCGTGGCGTTCCGCGTGACGGCGATCGGCACCGCACCGACCTGGTTGGCCACCTGGATGGCGGCACGCCCGACGCCGCCCGACGCCGCGTTCACGAGGACCCGATCCCCCGGCCTCATACCCGCCTTCTCGACGAGCGCGCCGTAGGCGGTGGAGTACGCCACCCAGATCGCAGCGGCCTGGCGTACGTCGAGTCCGGCCGGCCGAGGGATGACCCGGCTCGCCGGCACGGTGAGGTACTCGGCGTAGCTGCCGTTGACGGCTGCGTCCGGGACGGCGGTGATGATGATCGGGTCGCCGGGCTGCACGCCGGTGACCCCGGAGCCCACCGCATCGATCGTGCCGGTTCCCTCGACGCCGAGCCGTGCGCCGGGAAGGCTGACCGGAGCGGGCGAGCTACCGGCCCGCATCATCGCGTCCAGGGGGTTGACGGCGAACGCCTCCACCCGAACCCGTACCTCTCCGGCCGCAGGCTGCGGTACCGGCTCGTCGATGATGTGCAGGACGTCCGGTCCGCCGAACTGGTCGAATACGACGACGCGCGCCATGGTCATTCCTCCGTGTCGATCTGGGGCTGGTGAGCACCAAAGACGCTACGGAGCCGATAGGTACCTCTTGGTACCTTCGATTCCATGCATGACACCGCAGGGCCCTCGGTCCTGGCCGACTGTCCCGCGAGGCTGGCGACCGAGATCCTCGCGGACAAGTGGGCAGCCCTCGTCCTCTTCGGTCTCAGCGGTGGTCCCCGGCGCCACGGCGAGCTCGGCGGTCTGGTCGGCGGCATCTCGCGCAAGGTCCTGACCCAGACGTTGCGCCAGCTCCAGGACTACGGTCTGGTCGAGCGCCACGTCGAGGCACCCAGGCGGATCGAGTACTGCCTCACCGACCTCGGGAAGACGCTCATCGACCCGATCGAGGCGCTGAACGACTGGGCACGCGACCACGGTGGGGCAGTCGCCGACTACCAAGAGTCGGCCGAGGCGGCCATCTCTCGCCAGCCTTAGGCGGAAGGCGGTGCAGTGGGCAGATAGGCACACACACAGACTCGCGGCAGTCCTGCGGCGATGATCAACAACGTGTCATCGTGGCGACATCCCAACGTCGCACGCACCCGTCCTGGTGCCGGCCGCTGACGGGCTGCCGGTCAGCCCAGTTGCTATGAAGAGCTCCTTCGTACCTGTTCGCGTCCAGCGCCTCGGTCACGACGCCGCTGCGCGAGCGTCTACTCGATCGCCGCGGTGCTCCCGCCAACGGCAGAGTCATTCGTGCTCCCAGCAGGCGAGTCATCTTGCGAGGAGTAATCCACCGATGCAAGGTCGGCTGGGACGGAGTCGTCAACGTCCTCGGTCGGCGGGTACGGCTGGCGAAGCTTTGGTGGAGCTGCGGACCACGAGCGCAGGTTGCCGAGTACGTCCTCGTAGAACCCCTCGACGCCATTGAGCACTGAATCGATGAATGCCCCGCGGCCGCGCCCCCGCTTCGAACCTAACGGCACAGATGTCGCGATCCTGAAGGTGCGGAGCTCCTTGGCTGGATCGCTGATAAGCGCGCTGGGGTCGGCGCGTACTGCCGCCAAGAGTTCGGCAGCGGATGAGCCACGTCCGTGTGCGACGAAGGCTTCAATTCGGCTTGAGTCGGGTGCATTCTTCAGCTGACGGGCCAGCCAGTTCACCCGTGTCGTCGGACGTCCCTCGCGAGGGGCTTCAATATCGACGTGGCAGGTGACTTTGTTCGCGCGCAGATCGGCCGTCACAACAAATGGTCCGACCGTGTCTGGGATTCGGATCGTTCCGGCCAGCTGACCGTCTGCGCAGAGCATGGTCGTCAGCGCCTGCACACGGAGCGCCGGCTCGGCGAGTTCTCTGCGCGTGAGGACAGGGATGACCTCGGTGCCGAGCTGCCGTCCTAGCCGGAGACTGGCAAACCGCAGGAGCGCGTCGAATCGTGAGACGACCTCAGTGATCCCCTTGTCGGCCGGGCGCAACGTCCCGGCGAGAACTGCGTCACGCACCTGAACCCAGGTCTCACCCATATCGTCGAACTCAAGAGCGCCAGACTTGTGATGTTCGAGATAGCGAATCAACTCTCCGAGGATCCACGCTTGGTCGGGATCCGCGACCCCACGAAACTCCTTCTGCATAACGGCCTCGGCCAGTACCTGCGTCCATGAGATGTGGTGCAGGGCGACGCTGCGTACCTTGCGCTTGTCCACCTTGGTGGGGTGTTGCCCAGCGACAGCGGGGATCTCGTTAGAGATCGTCAAGACGGCGTCGAAGCGCTGCTCGCGTGCTATGTCGAGGTAGTTCTCGAGCTGCTCCGACTGCAGCTTGTTGGCGCCGGTCTTCACCTCGACGAGAGTGGTCCAGGACCTGCCGCCTCGTGTCACACGAATGAGTCCGTCGGGATAAAGCCGCTTCTCGCCGAGCATGAACGGCACTTCGATGTAGCACTCGACCGTTCCCGCCGGCGCACCAAGGGGCTTGAGCAGGCCGCGACCGTATTCGCGCACTGCCGACAAGACGGCAAGTAAGGCAGACGTTGCCCGGCGCTCTTGCTCTTCGGCTCCATTGATCCCTGAGGTCGGAATCAGACGAGCCTCGTGCCATGACTCCTCGGCCACTGAACCCGCTCCTCCACGCTTCGCTGCAGTGACGTGACCGTATCGTGGTCTGTCGTCCTGGTCAGCCGTTTCGCGTGCCTGCCGCACCTGTTAGCCGCGGTGGTCGCCATCGACCATCGGCGGGATAGCGCGCCCGCAGGCGGCGGAATGGCGCCCTTCGCGTCTGCCCAACGACGCATGGGCGTTAGAACAGCATCTACGCCGGATCCAGCACGCACCACATGACGCGAGACATCCGGTCGGCCACAGCTGGGTACGGATCGGTATGACTGACGACGAGACAAAGAAGCTGGTCGAGCTGCTCGACGACATGCCGATCGCCATGTTGACGACGTTCGGTGCCGAAGGCCCGCGCAGTGTCCCGATGGCGCGGCAGGAGGTCGACCCGAGCGCCGAGCTGTGGTTCATCAGCGCCCGCGACACCGCCCACGTCCGCGCCCTCGAGCAGGAGCCGCGGGTCTCACTGACCTTCTCATCACGCTCCGCATGGGTCGCTGCGTATGGTCGGGCCACCGTCGTGGACGACCGCGACAAGCTTGCGGAGCTCTGGAACACCTTCGCCGAGGCGTGGCTGCCGGGCGGCCCGGACGATCCGAACGCGGTGCTTCTGCGCGTCGACGTCGAGCACGGCGAGTACTGGGACACTCCGGGTGGCAAGGTGGCCTCGCTGATCAGCTTCGCCAAGACGAAGCTCAGCGGTGACACCTACGACGCCGAGCACGGGCAGGTCGACGTGTAGTGCGTCACCGCCACCACCACCGCGGAACTCTCGAAGCCGCCGGCATCCACTCGCCGGCGGCTTCGTGCTGTCGCTCGCCATCGCGACCGACCCCTGGCCCACTTGCGCGAGCGTCCACGAGACTGAGGCCTTCTCGAAGCCCGACCTGAGAGGGGATGCCCGACCGTGGAGCATCTGCGCGTCACCTCGCCCACAAACCTGACCGACCGAGTCGTCGAGGTGCTCGCTGGTGATCCTGCGGTCAGTCAGCTCGCACTCATGCGCGGCGCCTCGCTGGTTCCAGAGGGCGACATCGTCTTAGCGGATGTTGCCCGCGAGGCCACCAATGACGTCGTCGACCGGCTCTCAGCACTCGGCATCCCCGAGTTCGGCACCATCCACATCGAACCGGTCACGACCTGGATCTCTCGTGCCGGCTTGGATTCCGAGCGTCGGACCCCGGGGGCGGGCGCCGATGCCGTGGTGTGGCCCGAGGTTACACAGCGCGCCTACGAGGAGACCGAGCTGAACTGGACGTACTTGGCGTTCATGACGCTCGCGACCCTGTTGGCGTCTATCGCCATCGTCGTCGACTCCCAGATCCTGGTGATCGGTGCGATGGTGCTCGGCCCGGAGTTCGTGGCGATCGCGGCTTTAGGTCTCGCCCTTGTCCGACGCCGTCGTCGCCTCTTCGCGGGGGCAGCGCGCACGCTGGTCGTGGGGTTCACGGTCTCGATTGCCGCCAGCACGGTCGCTGCGCTCGCTGCTCGGGGGCTCGGTTGGGTGACGGCCCAAGACGTGACAGGGAAGCGGCCCGGCACGAGCTTCATCTACAGCCCGGACAAGTGGTCGTTCATCGTCGCCCTGATCGCCGCTGCGGCAGGTGTTCTCTCGCTCACCAGCGCCAAGGTGGGCGGACTCTCAGGGGTGTTCATCTCCGTCACCACCGTCCCCGCGGCCGGAAACGTCGCACTGGGCATCGCATTCGGGGCTCGCCACGAGGTGCTGGGCAGTGCCGCGCAGTTGGCTTTGAACATATCCGGCATGGTTCTCGCCGGGTGGCTGACACTCGAACTCCAGCAGGTCGTCTGGAGTCGGGTGGCTCGCCATCGCCGACGGGTCCTCGCACGACATCACGGGTAGGTGCGGACGGGCTGACCTTTAAGCCGGGTTCTGTGACTCTTGCGAGCCGGCGACCATCCATCTAGGACCGCCGTTGCCGGCGGCCTCGAGCGACCTACCCGTACTCTCAGGCGGGCAGCCCTCAGGCGAGCACTGTCTGGTCTTGCTCCGGGTGGGGTTTACCTAGCCGGTCTGGTCACCCAGACCGCTGGTGAGCTCTTACCTCACCGTTTCACCCTTACCGCCTCGCTGACCTCGACAAGCTCGGTCGGCGTGGCGGCGGTCTGCTTTCTGTGGCACTGTCCCGCGGGTCACCCCGGGTGGCCGTTAGCCACCACCCTGCCCTACGGAGCCCGGACTTTCCTCGGCGCTCCCTGCCGAAGCAGGAAGCAACGCGGTCGCCCGGCCAGCCCGTCCGCGGCCACACCCTACCGCGTCGGAATGCGCAGCCACATTCAGGCGTTGAACGGCCCATGAACGAGCTGATGGCACCCGTCGTGATCTTCCCCGGGCAGGGCCCGGAGTCGGCGTACCGGACCGCTCACGACCTGTTGAGCCGCCGGTTCCCGCGCGAGGCCCTCGACCTGATCGAGCCCGCCCTGGCAGACGACCCGCGCAATACCGGCCTGCGCACGCTGCAGGCGTGGGCCTACCTCCAGCGCGCCCAGCTGCAGAAGGCCGAGAACGTCCTGCGTGGCCTCGTCGAGGAGGACCCGAGCGACGTGTGGGCCCAGCACGCGCTCGGCCGGGCGCTCGAGCGCCAGAGCAGGTACGCCGAGGCCCTCGGCCCGCTGCGCCTCGCCGCGGTGATGAGCGGCGACTGGGACCACCAGGCGGCGGTGTTCCGCGTGGAGCAGCAGGTGGCGCGCTCCGCCGAGTAGCACCGAGCAGCGGCCCAGTAGGTTGCCCCCATGGAGAAGGTGTCGCCGTGGGCATCGGCGCGCTGAGCTGCCTGCTCTTCCTGATCCTGGCGGGGGTCCTGATCTCGCCCTGGTGGGCGGTGGCTGTCCTCGTCCTGGCATGGCTGGTGCTCTTCGCGCGCGCCTGCCGATGGTTCGAGCCGGCGCCGGTGAAGGCGGCGTGGGCGGCTGCGGGCGGGTTCGTGGTGTGGGGAGTCGCGCAGGTCGTCGGCGGCCTGTGGCTGTGGTGAACCGGTAGGTTCGAGCCATGGACAAGTTCTGGTTCTGCGTGAAGCACCACGCGGTCGAGGGGGCTGACGGCTGTCCGCCGATCGACCGGCTCGGTCCCTACCCGTCACGCGAGGAGGCCGAGCACGCGCTGGACAAGGCCGCCGAGCGCAACGCGGCGTGGGACGAGATGGACCGCGAGGAGGGCAAGGACCCCGACCGGATCAACCCTTGGGGCGGCTAGTCCGCGCCGCGGCTCGACCGCACGGTGACAGTTCTGGGAGAGAGTGACAGCTGCGTCCTGTCACTCGCACCGCGAACTGTCACCGTGCACTTTGGGTCCCGCGCCCCGCACCCGCCTAGAGCCAGCCGTTCCCGTCGGCCACCAGGACCGCCTCGGTGCGGTTGGTCGCGTTCGTCTTGCCGATCGCCGCACTGAGGTGGTTGCGCACCGTGCCCTCGGACAGGAACAGCCGCGCCGCGATGACAGCGACGCTGGAGCCGTCCCTGGCCGCCTGCAACACCTCGGTCTCACGCTGGGTCAGCGGTGACTCGCCCGCCAGCAGCGAATCGGTCGCCAGGGTCGGGTCGACGACCCGCAGCCCCGCGTGCACCCGGCGTACGGCGTCCGCCAGCTGCGCCGCCGGCGTGTCCTTGACGACGAACCCGCTCGCGCCCGCCTGCAGGGCCCGTCGCAGGTACCCGGGACGGCCGAAGGTCGTCACGATCAGGACCTTGGTGTCCGGCGAGGCGGCCCGCACCTCGGCGGTGGCGCTGATGCCGTCCAGGCCGGGCATCTCGACGTCGAGCAGCGCCACGTCCGGGTGATGTGCCAGCACCGCCGGCACCACCTCGGTGCCGCTGCCGACCTCGGCGACCACCTCGAGGTCGGCCTCGAGGCTGAGCAGCGCGGAGAGCGCTCCCCGGACCAGTGCCTGGTCGTCGGCGAGCAGGAGCTTGATGGAGGTCATGGGCGAGCCACCTGAAGGGAGAAGCCGGGGGAGAGGGTGCGGGTGGTGACGACGGCGCCGACCGCGGAGGCGCGCTCGCGCAGCCCCGTCAGGCCCGACCCCTCGTGGTCGCCGCAGGGGCCGTTGCCGTCGTCGCGGATCTCGACGCAGGCTTCCGAGAGCCGGATCTCGCAGTTCCGAGCGCCGGAGTGCCTGATCACGTTGGTGACGCCCTCGCGCACCGACCAGGCGAACAGTTCGCGCAGCTCGGTCGGCACGATCTCGGTCGCCTGCGGGACGTTCGGCGTGATCTCGGCGGTGGTGAGCGCGGCGCGGGCGCGGGCCAGCTCGCCAGGCAGGGTGAGCTCGCGGTAGCCCTCGACCGCGCGCCGGATGTCGGCCAGCGCGTCGCGGGAGAGCCGTTCGAGGTCGGCCAGCTCGTGCCTGGTCCGCTCGGGGGAGACGTCGATGAGCCGCTGCGCCAGCTCGGCCTTGACAGTGATCACCGTGAGCGAGTGCCCCAGGATGTCGTGCAGGTCGCGGGCGAACCGGTTGCGCTCGGCATCGACGGCGAGCACCGTGTTCTGCGCGTTCGCCTGCCACAGCTGGACGTTGCGGCTGACCACCGTCCGCATGCCGAGGATCGCCAGAGAGGCCATCAGCGCGCCGAAGGCGACGCCGCCCTGACCGGGCCAGTCCTCGAGCTGACCGGCGACGATCACCGCCGTCACCATCACGATGTCGAGCACGATCGTCAGCCGGATCGGGAGCGACATCATCGCGGCGGCGGCGATGAAGACGGCGGTCGCGGTGGCGTTGGCCCCGAGCGCGATCGTCGCGACGACGCCCAGGACGAGCAGCGCACCGATGTAGCCGAGCGCCAGGCGCAGCGGCGGCCGCTCGATCATCCGCAGCCGCACCCGGTCGGTGCCGAAGAAGCTGGAGGCGTAGAGCACCATGAACGCCGCGGTGGCGATCATCCCGATGACGCCGTGCAGCGTCCCGCGGGCCCGCCAGCCGTCGACGAGCGTCGGCACCATGAAGACCAGCCAGATCGCACCGACCCACGGCCCGAGGCCCCGACGCTGCTGGGAGGCCCAGGGGAAGGCCTGCCCGACAGGGACGTCGAGGCCTGCGACGCGCTCCTCGTTCACGGGGAGAACGGTAGTCACACCCGCACTCACACGCGCGCCGTGTCCTTGCTCATCCGCCACGCGGCGCCGGCCACGAAGATGACGAACCACGCGACCGCGTTCAGGATCGCGTACCACGGCAGCTCGTGGGTGAGGGGGGAGCGGGCGATCTCGGCCACGCCGTACATCGGGGTCCAGTAGGCGACCATCTGCACCGGGTGGGAGTACTGGTCCAGCGGGATGAAGACGCCGCCCAGGAACGAGAAGATGGCCAGGCCAGGGCCGAGGATCTGCATGGCGTTCTCGCCGGGCACGACGTAGCCGATGAAGACGCCGAGGGCAGCGAAGGTCAGCGTGCAGAACAGCGTCAGGACCATCGAGGTGATCCAGACGTGGGTCGGCATCTCGGCCTTGTTCTCCAGCTTGCCCACCACGTTGACCGCGACGATCGCCAGACCACCCATGCACAGCGCCACCAGCGCCTTGACGAGGATGTAGGCCACCGGGTTGAGCGGGGTCAGCCGCAGCTGCCGCGACCAGCCCAGAGCGCGTTCGAGGGCGACCATCGAGCCGGTCGCAGCGGCGGTCAGCGCGGCACCGTAGAGGGCCATCGAGATCAGGATGTACGCCGCGACGTTGCCGCTGCCCGACTTCTCGTCCCAGCCGCTCTGACCGCCGAAGATCAGCGTCAGTGCGGCAGGCAGGATCAGCGTGAAGACGACGGTACGGCGGTTGCGCAGCATCCGCTTGAGCTCGAGTCCGAGCAGGGTGAGGGTGAACCCGCCCCGCCGCGGGACCCGGCGGGCCTCGATGTCGAAAGAAGTCGTGGTGCTCACTGGTCGCCTCCGGTCAGGCTGAGGAACGCATCCTCGAGGTTCTTGCTGGTGATCTCCAGGTCGCGCGCGCCCGTCTCGGTGAGCAGGTAGCGGGCGACGGCGTCGCTGTCCTTGGCGTGCACGAGGACCTGGTCGCCGCGGACGTCGAGCTGGTCGACGCCGCCGAGATTGCGCAGGCCCTGCTCGATGGCCCCGTTCAGGCCCGGCACCGTGGCGCGCACGGTGCGACCGGCGGCGAGGGCGCGGATCTCCGAGCCCGTCCCGTCGGCGACCTTGCGGCCCTTGCTGATCAGCACGATGCGATCGGCGTACTGGTCCGCCTCCTCGAGGTAGTGCGTGGCGAACAGGACCGTCCGGCCCTTGTCGGCGTCGCGCCGGATCGAGTTCCAGAAGGTGCGGCGGCCCTCGACGTCCATGCCGGTGGTCGGCTCGTCCAGGAGCAGCAGCGCCGGGTCGGGGAGCAGGGCCATCGCGAACCGCAGCCGCTGCTGCTCGCCGCCCGAGCACTTGCCCACCTTGCGATCGGCGATGTGGGTGATGCCGGCGTTCTCGATCGCCTCGTCGACCGGCAGCGTGTCGGCGAAGAGGCTGGCGGTGTAGGTCACCGTCTCGCGGACGGTCAGGTCCTTGAGCAGGCCGCCGGTCTGCATCACCGCGCTGACCAGGCCACGGGCGATCGCGTCCCGCGGCTTGATACCGAGCACCTCCGCGGTGCCGCTGGTGGGCTGGGAGAGACCCAGGATCATGTCGATCGTGGTCGTCTTCCCGGCGCCGTTCGGACCCAGGAACGCGACCACCTCGCCCTGCTGGAGCTCGAGGTCGATCCCGTTCACGGCCTGAACGCTGCCGAACGTCTTGGTGACGCCGTCGAGGCGCACCGTTGGAACTGTCATGGCTCCAGTCTGGCGATCCCCGACCTCGTGTGCGCCTGTCGACACTCACGAGGTCGGGGTGACATCTGTCAGCGCTGCGCCCGTCGAGAGGTCACCTTCGGGGGCACCAGGGGTCAGTTTCGGGTGGTCGAAGGGTCAGTTTCCGCGGGTTGAGTGGCCACTCAACCCGCGATACGTGACCTCTCGACGGGCGGAAGGTGACCTCTCGACGGGCGGAAGGTGACCTCTCGACGGGCGGAAGGTGTCCTCTCGCGTCAGAAGGTGTGCTCCGGGCCGGGGAAAGCACCCGAGGCGACGTCCGCGGCGTACTCCTGGGCGGCGCCGAGCAGGACACCGTGGAGGTCGGCGTACTTCTTCACGAATCGCGGCGTGCGGCCGTCGTTGAGGCCGAACGCGTCCTGCCAGACCAGCACCTGGCCATCGGTCTGGTTGCCACCGCCGATGCCGATGGTCGGGATCTCCAGCTCCTTGGTGACCCGGGCAGCCACGTCGCCGGGCACCATCTCCATCACCACCGCGAACGCGCCGGCCTCCTGCACCGCGTGGGCGTCGCGCAGGATCCGCTCGGCGGCGTCGCCGCGGCCCTGGACGCGGTAGCCGCCGAGGGTGTGCTCGCTCTGCGGGGTGAAGCCGATGTGCGCGCACACCGGGATCCCGCCCTGGGTCAGCCGCTGGATCTGCGGCGCCATCTCCACGCCGCCCTCGAGCTTGACCGCCGCCACCTCGGCCTCCTTCATCAGCCGCGCGGCGGAGTGGTAGGCCTGCTCGGGGCTGGCCTGGTAGGTCCCGAACGGCAGGTCGCCGATGACCAGCGCGCGCTTCGCGCCGCGGGCCACGCCCCGGGCGAGCATGATCATCTCCTCCAGGGTGACCGGCAGGGTCGTGGAGTAGCCCAGCACCGTGTTGCCGGCCGAGTCGCCGACCAGGAGGGTGTCGATGCCGGCCTCGTCGAAGACGCGGGCGGTGAAGACGTCGTACGACGTCAGCATGGTGAACCTGCGGCCGCTCTGCTTCCACTCCCGCAGGTGGTGGGTGCGCACCTTCTTGACCGGAGGTGCGTCCGTCGCGGGGGCGCCGTACGGCGCCTGCTCGCCCTGATTGCTGTGCTGCTCGCTCGACATGGAGCTGCCTTCCTCGTCATCTCGCGGCTCCCCGGTGGAGTCCACGGACCGCGTCCAGCCTAGGTCTGGGAGGGGCCGCGAGGCGCTGTGGTCCTCGTCACTCCACGACGCGGTCGATACTGCGCACGAGGCATCACTCCGAGGTGATCGCGGCGAGCACGTTGAGCCGGGCGGCGCGGGCCGCGGGCAGCAGCGCGGCCAGGATGCCGACCACCACCGCGATGACGAGGAAGAGCGCGAGCTGGCCCAGCGGCAGCCCGAGCGAGGTCAGCTTCGAGGCGAGCGCCTGGCGCAGGAGGACGCCGATGACCAGCCCCAGCGCCATCCCCATCACCGCGCCGAGCACCGCGATCGCGATCGACTCCAGGGTGATCATCCGGCGCAGCCGCGCACGGCTCATCCCGACCGCTCGCAGCAGCCCGATCTCACGGGTCCGCTCGATGACCGAGAGGCCGAGGGTGTTCACGATGCCGATGATGGCGATCACGATCGCCAGCGCCAGCAGTCCGTAGATCATGTAGAGCAGCTGGTTGACCTGGCCGCGGATCTGGTCGGCGAAGCTGCCCTTGTCGTAGACGTCGACGATCTTGGCGGCATCGGTGATCTTCTTGAGCTCGGGCAGCACCGTCGCCGCCGACGCGCCGGGCGCGAGCATGATGCTCAAGGTGGTGTCCTGCCGCTGCAGGCCCGCCTGGTCGATCAGGGCCAGCCGCGCGCTGATCGGGCCGGTGATCTCGCTCGGCTTGCTGATGCCGGTGACGGTCAGATCGAGTGTCTTCCCGGCCGGGAAGGCGAGCTCGAAGGCACTGCCGACCTTCCAGCCGCGCTGCTTGGCGAGATCACTGGCGACGACGGCGCCGTTGCCGCTCAGCTGCTCGGTGCCCGACTTCATCTCGAGCCGATAGATCCCGGTGAACGCGTCGTCGAGGCCGGACAGCGTCGTCGTCTGCCCGGTGTCGAGGTTGCCGTGGTCGACGATGTCGGCGCTGACCAGCTGCTGCCGGCTCACGGTCGCCACGCCCGGCACCGTCGCCATCTGGTCGCCGATCGACGTCGGGAACGGTGCGAAGGTCGCCGACTGGACCAGGAAGTCGGAGGTGAACTCCTTGTTGACGATGTCGTCGACGGTGTTGTTCAGCGACGCGGCCAGCACGCCGATCGTGGAGACGAGGGCGAGCCCGATCATCAGGGCGGACGCGGTCGCTCCCGTACGCCGAGGGTCGCGCAGCGCGTTCTCGCCCGCGAGCCGGCCCGAGGCGCCGAAGAGCCGCGCGAAGACGGTCCGGCACAGCACCAGGACCGGGCGTCCGACCACCGAGCTGGTCGCGGCCAGCGTGAGCACCCACACCAGGGCGCCGACGCCGACCCAGGCGGCCTGCGATCCGGGCGCACCGAGGAAGCCGGCCGCCGCGAGCACCGCGCCGACCGCGAACAGGACGGTCGCGACGATGACCCGGGTCCGCAGCGGTGCCGCCGTACGCGCGAGGTCGCCGCGCATCGCCGTCACCGGCGCGACCTTGCCTGCGCGCCGGGCCGGCAGCCAGGCGGCGAGCAGGGTGACCATGATGCCGACGCCGTAGCTGATCAGCACCGAGGATGCGTCCAACGTCAGCACTCTGCCGGAGATGTCGAGGCCGGCGGCGCGGAAGACCGCGGCGAGGCCGCGGGCCAGCGCCCAGCCCAGCGCGATGCCGATGGTGGAGGCGACCACCGACATCACCAGCGCCTCCGCAAGCACCGAGCGGGTGACCTGGCGCCGGGTGGCGCCCAGCGCCCGCAGCAGGGCGAGCTCCCGGGTCCGCTGGGCGACCAGGATGGTGAAGGTGTTGACGATGATGAAGGCGCCGACCACCACCGCGATCAGGGCGAAGACCAGCAGGAAGACCGAGATCACGTCGAGCAGCTGGCTGATGGCGTCCTGCGACTCGTCGACGACCTGGTCGCCCGTGACGGCCTCGAAGTCGCTCGGCAGCACCTTCTTCGCGGCGGCGACAAGGTCGGTCTGGGACACCCCTCGGGCGGCGGTCAGCGAGACCGACGTGAAGGCGTCCTTGCCGCCCAGGAAGATCTTCTGCGCGGTGGGGGTGTCGAAGATCAGCAGGGTCGAGCCGGCGGTCGAGCCGCCGTTGAAGTCAGCCGTCCCGACGAGGGTGGCCTTGAGCTGGGTGCTGCTGGTCGGCGGAAGCACGGAGACGGTGTCGCCGACGTGGTAGCCGGCCCGCTTCGCGCTCCCCGCGTCCATCACGATCTGTCCCGGCCCCGGCCAGGTGCCCTGCTCGAGCACGGTGATCGGCTCGCCGGCCATGTTGACGCCGCCGGTGTGGTTGAACGCGAGTGTGGGAGCGCCGGTGCCGCCGACGAGGTCGCCGTGGTCGTCGAGCAGGCTCATCCCGTTGCCGTCGACGCTGCCGTCCGCCGCCGCGACCTGCGGCAGTGCGGCCAGCTTCGCGACCGCGGCGGGACTGATCGTCGCGGTCGAGGTACCGGTCGTACCGGCGTCGAAGGAGTCGAGCCCCTTCGCCCGGACGGTCGCGTCCGGGGTCGAGCCCTTGATGATCGAGTCGAAGGTGCTCGAGAGGCCGTTGCTGAAGACCAGCACGCCGGAGAGGAAGGCGACGCCCAGCACGATCGCCAGGCTGCTCATCACCAGCCGCACCTTGCGCGCCAGCAGGTTGCGCAGGACGAGCCTGAACATCAGGTGCCCGTCCCGTCGGTCGCCGCCTTCGTCTTCAACGCGGCGTCCTGCAGCGCGGTCATGTGGGCGAGGATGTCGTCACGGGTGGGGCGATCGAGCTCGTCGACGATCAGGCCGTCGGCGAGGAAGATCACCCGGTCGCAGTACGACGCCGCGATGGCGTCATGGGTCACCATCACGACGGTCTGGCCGAACTCGTCGACGCTGCGGCGCAGGAACGCGAGCACCTCGGCGCCGGACGCGGAGTCGAGGTTGCCGGTGGGCTCGTCCGCGAACACGATCGCCGGCCTGCTGGCCAGCGCGCGGGCGCACGCGACCCGCTGCTGCTGGCCCCCCGACATCTGCGCCGGTCGGTGACCGAGCCGGTCGGCCAGACCGACGGCCTCGATCACGGTGTCGAACCAGCCCTTGTCCGGCTTGGTGCCGGCCAGGTCGAGCGGGAGCAGGATGTTCTCCCGCGCTGTGAGTGTCGGGATCAGGTTGAACGCCTGGAAGACGAAGCCGATCCGCTCCCGCCGAAGCGCTGTCAGGGCCTTGTCATTGAGCGATCCGACGTCGGTGCCGTCCACGACGACCCGGCCCGCGGTCGGCGCGTCGAGCGCCGCGAGACAGTGCATCAGGGTCGACTTCCCGGAGCCGGAGGGACCCATGATGGCGGTGAAGGCGCCGCGCTCGAACTCGACGGAGACACCGTCGAGGGCGTGCACCTCGGAGTCGCCGGAGCCGTAGCTCTTGCGCAGGTCGACCGCCCGAGCGGCTGCGTCTCGGGTGGTCTCGGTCGTCGCTTCCAGCGTCATGGGTCCAGCCAACCCCAGATATGGCTGGGGCGCGATCAGGAATCCCCCTGATCTCGGCCCGTGCCGACCCCCGGCCCCGTGCCGGTCCGGTCAGCGCGGCGGGCCGTAGTCGCGGATGACGGTGGCGACCCGCACCCGGTAGTCGGCGTACCAGGCCTCCTGGCCGCGCCTCTGCGCCACCAGGTGTGCCGCGACCTGCTTCCAGGCGGCCGCGTCGGCCTCGGTGCGCAGCGAGGTGAAGATGACGGCGGTGTACGGCGCCTCAGGGTCGGGGCGATCGCGCCCTCGTCGCTCATGCGGCAACTCTTCCATCCCTACACTCGCCTCGTGGACTTCTACTCGCCCTACGCGCACGGATTCGCCCGGGTCGCGGCGTGCACCATCCCGGTCGCGATCGCCGATCCGGCGACCAACGCCCGCACCGTCCTCGAACAGGTCCGGGCCTGCCACGACGACGGCGCGGCGGTCGCCGTCTTCCCGGAGCTGTGCCTGAGCGGGTACGCCGTCGAGGACCTGTTCCTTCAGCAGCCGCTGCTCGACGCGGTGGTCGCCGCCATCCAGACCATCGCGGTGGCCAGCGAGGAGCTGCTGCCGGTGATCGTCGTCGGCGCGCCGCTGCTGCACGGCAACCGGATCCTCAACGCGGCCGTGATCATCCATCGCGGCGAGATCCTCGGGGTGGCGCCCAAGTCCTACCTGCCGACCTACCGCGAGTTCTACGAGCGGCGCTGGTTCGCACCCGGCGACGACCTCGACTCCACGATCGCCATCGGCGGAGCCGAGGTCCCGGTCTCCCCGCACCTGCTCTTCCGCGCCACCGACGTGCCGGGCCTGACCTTCCACGTGGAGGTCTGCGAGGACATGTGGGTGCCGGTGCCGCCCAGTGCGCGGGCCGCCCTGGCCGGTGCCACCGTGCTGGTCAACCTGAGCGCCAGCCCGATCACCGTCGGGCGCTCGGAGGCGCGTCGGCTGCTGGTGCAGAGCGGCAGCGCGCGGTGCCAGGCGGCCTACGTCTACACCGCCGCGGGCCAGGGTGAGTCCACCACCGACCTGTCGTGGGACGGTCAGACGATGGTCTACGAGCTCGGTGAGCTGGTGGGGGAGAGCGAGCGCTTCCCGGACGGTCCGCGGCGTACGGTCGTCGACGTGGATCTCGACCGGATCCGTGCCGAGCGCATCCGGATGGGCACCTTCGACGACAACCGGCGCACGCTGAGCGGCGAGACCGGTGACGTCGACACCTTCGAGGTGATCGAGTTCGAGCTGGAGCCGCCGCTGGTCGCGACCCGGCTGCAGCGCAAGGTGGACCGCTTCCCGTTCGTGCCCGACGACCCGGCGCGACTGGCCCAGGACTGCTACGAGGCCTACCACATCCAGGTCAGCGGGCTGGTCCAGCGACTGCGCTCGATCGGCCCGAGTACGAAGGTGGTGATCGGCGTCAGCGGCGGCCTCGACTCCACCCACGCCCTGATCGTGGCTGCCGACGCGATGGACCGGTTGGGGCGTCCGCGCAGCGACATCCTGGCCTTCACCATGCCGGGATTCGCCACCAGCGAGAGCACCCTAGCCAGCGCGAACGCGCTGATGTCGTCGCTCGGGACGACCTACGAGACCCTCGACATCCGGCCCACCGCCACCCAGATGCTCACGGACATGGGCCACGCCTTCGGCGCCTCGGCCGGCTCGAGCACCGTCGATCCTTCGGTGTACGACGTGACGTTCGAGAACGTCCAGGCGGGCCTGCGCTACGACTATCTCTTCCGGTTGGCGAACCAGCGCGGCGGGATCGTGGTCGGCACCGGCGACCTCTCCGAGCTCGCACTGGGCTGGTGCACCTACGGCGTGGGCGACCAGATGTCGCACTACAACGTCAACGCAGGCGTGCCGAAGACGCTGATCCAGCACCTGATCCGCTGGGTCGTCTCCACCGACCGGTTCGACGTGCAGACCAATGCGGTGCTCGAGACGATCGTGGAGCAGGAGATCAGCCCGGAGCTGGTGCCGGGGGAGACGCCGCAGTCCACCGAGGCGATGGTCGGGCCCTACGCGCTGCAGGACTTCACCCTCTTCCACGTGGTGCGACACGGCTACAACCCCTCCAAGATCGCCTTCCTGGCCTGGCAGGCCTGGCACGACGCGGATCAGGGCGACTGGCCGGCGGGCTACCCCGTGGCTCGGCGGACGGCGTACGAGCTCAGTGAGATCCGGCACTGGCTCGAGGTGTTCATCAAGCGCTTCTTCGCCAACCAGTTCAAGCGCTCCGCGCTGCCGAACGGGCCGAAGGTGAGCAACGGCGGGACGATGTCGCCGCGCGGCGACTGGCGGATGCCGTCGGACGCCAGCGCGTCGGTGTGGCTGGCGGAACTCGAGGCACGCGTGCCGCAGGGGTGAGGTGAATTGCTTCCTTTCAGGAAAATGAAGGAAATGCCTTCATATTGGAAAGATGAAGCTATTCTCTTCATATGGTGGCACTGGCAACCCTCATCGGTGATGTCGTCGGATCCCGCCGGCTGGCGGATCGCGATGCACTCCATCGACTCCTGGTCGAGGCACTGACCCGGGTCAACGACGAGCTCGATCCGGTGACGCCGCTGCGTGTCACCGTGGGCGACGAGTACCAGGGCGCCTTCGCCGCCGTGGGCGACGCCACTCGCGCGACACTGCGGCTGCGGCTCCTGCTCGCCCCCGAGGTCGACGTGCGGCACGGCATCGGGTGGGGCGAGGTACGCACCCTCAGCGACGCGCCCCGGGTCGAGGACGGGCCGGGCTGGTGGTCGGCCCGGGAGGCGATCGAGCGGGTCGCCCGGCAGCAGCGTGAGGCCGCCCGGAGTCGACTACGCACCGGCTACCTCCCCGCCGAGGACAGCATCGGTGCTCCCGATCCGGCCGCGCTCGACGCCGCTCTGACCGCCCGCGACGAGCTGCTGGGTCGCTTGGGCACGGTCTCACTGTCGGTGCTCGCTGGCATGCTGCGCGGCATGAGCCAGCGCGACCTCGCCGACGACCTCGGGATCAGCCCTTCGGCGGTGTCCCAGCGCGTACGCCGCGACGGCCTGGCCGTACTGGTGGACGTCGACAGGAGCCTGGGGAGGGTGCGATGACCTGGCTGGCGCTGCTGCTGATCGGCTTCGGCCTGGCCGACCTCGCGCACGCGCTCTGGCCGGTCCGATGGCTGCCGGAGAGTGCCGCGGCCGCCAGCACTGTCGCGGTCGGTGCGCTGGCCGGCTTCGAGGGCGCCCGCGACGTGCTGGCGCTGCTCGTCCTCGCTGTGGCGGTGGTCGGGTGGGGGTTCGTGGTCCGGGTCGGCTTCGGTGCCGACCGGGCATGGCTGCCGCTCACCTTCGCGACCGCGGCGCTGGCGCTCGCCCTGCTCACCACGCCTTGGGTGCACCCGCACGACGGACCGATCGGCGCGTGGTTGCGTGCCACCCCGATCCCGCTGCTGCACTCCATGTCGACCGACCGGGCGCTCCTGCTCGCCGGCGGTCTGCTCGTGCAGGGTTCGACCGGCAACGTGCTGGTCCGGCTGGTGCTGCTGGCGACCCAGACGATCAACCCCGCCCAGGCCGGTGCGCGCGAGCCCGCGCCGCGACTCAAGGGCGGGCGCCTGCTCGGCCCGATGGAGCGGCTGGTCATCCTCGGCCTCGGGCTCGCCGGCGACTACACCGCGGCCGGCGTCGTCGTGGCGGCCAAGGGCCTGCTCCGCTTCCCCGAGCTGCAGGCCGCCCGCAAGGACCTCGACATCGCCGCGGTGACCGAGTACTTCCTGGTTGGAAGCTTCGTCTCGTGGCTGGTCGCACTCGCCACGGTGGTGTTGCTCGCTCACTGAGGACCGCCGCCCACTAGGCTGCGCGCATGGGTAAGCAGGAGGACTTCGTCCTGAGGGCGCTCGAAGAGCGCGATGTCCGCTTCGTGCGGCTGTGGTTCACCGACGTGCTCGGCTTCCTCAAGTCGGTGGCGATCGCCCCGGCGGAGCTGGAGGGGGCGTTCGCGGAGGGCATCGGCTTCGACGGGAGCGCCATCGAGGGCTTCGCTCGCGTGACCGAGTCGGACATGCTCGCTCTGCCCGATCCGAGCACCTTCCAGCTGCTGCCCTGGCGCGTCGACCAGGGGCCGGCCACCGCACGCATGTTCTGCGACATCGTGATGCCGGACGGCAGCCCGTCGTACGCAGACCCGCGGTATGTGCTGAAGCGGACGCTGAGCCGGGCGGCCGAGAAGGGCCTGACCTTCTACACCCACCCCGAGATCGAGTTCTACCTGTTCAAGGACGAGCCGCAGGACGGCGTCGAGCCGGTCCCGGTCGACTCCAGCGGCTACTTCGACCACACCGCCCAGTCGATGGGCGCCGACTTCCGACGCGAGGCGATCAACTACCTCGAGGCGATGGGCATCTCGGTGGAGTTCAGCCACCACGAGGGCGGTCCCGGCCAGCAGGAGATCGACCTGCGCTACGCCGACGCGCTCTCCACCGCCGACAACATCATGACCTTCCGGACCGTGATCCGGGAGGTGGCGCTGAGCCAGAACGTGTGGGCCTCGTTCATGCCCAAGCCGTTCACCAACTTCCCCGGCTCGGGCATGCACACCCACGTCAGCCTCTTCGAGGGTGACCAGAACGCCTTCTACGAGGCCGGCGCCGAGTACCAGCTCTCGCAGACCGGTCGCCGCTTCATCGCTGGCGTCCTGCGGCACGCGCCGGAGATCAGCGTGGTGACCAACCAGTGGGTCAACTCCTACAAGCGGATCGTCGCCGAGGGCGAGGCTCCGGCACACATCTCGTGGGGCCACAACAACCGCTCCGCGATGATCCGGGTGCCGATGTACAAGCCGTCCAAGGGCCAGTCCACCCGGGTCGAGATCCGCACCCTGGACCCGGCCTGCAACCCCTACCTCGCCTTCGCCGCGGTGCTCGCCGCCGGCATGAAGGGCATCGAGGAGGAGTACGACCTGCCGCCGGAGGCCGAGGACGACGTCTGGGCGCTGACCGACCGCGAGCGGGCGTCGCTGGGCATCGACCCGCTGCCCCGCGGCCTCGACGAGGCGATCGCGGTCGCGGAGAAGTCCGAGCTGCTGGCCGAGACGCTCGGCGAGCACGTCTACGACTTCTTCCTGCGCAACAAGCGCCAGGAATGGTCCGAGTACCGCGCCCAGGTCAGCGCCTTCGAGCGCTCCCGGATGCTGCCGGTCCTCTAGGGCGGAGCAGAACGATGGCGCGCGTCCTGGTGGTGCAGCATGACGCCACCTGCCCGCCGGCCCTCTTCGGCACCTGGCTGGAGGAGGCCGGCTGCCGGCTGGACGTGCGCCAGGCCCACCGCGGCGACGAGCAGCCCAGCGTGCGTCAGTACGACGGGCTGCTCGTGCTCGGTGGCGCGATGGACGCCGATGACGACCAGGGGTACCCCTGGCTGCCGTTGACCCGCGAGCGGATCCGGGAGGCTGCCCTGCTCGGCACGCCCACGCTCGGCATCTGCCTGGGCCATCAGCTGGCGGCGCTCGCACTCGGCGGCAGCACCGGTCGTCGCGAGGCCGGCCCGCAGATCGGCCTCCTGGAGGTCGGGTGGGGCTGCGAGGTGCTGCTCGATCCGCTGGTGGACCGGATCGCCGGCGACGGCCGGGCGGTGCACTGGAACCAGGACGTGGTGGTCGGGCTGCCCCCGGGTACCGAGGTGCTCGCCCGCGGGCAGCACGGCGACGTCCAGGCTGCCCGACTCGCCCGCACGGTCTGGGGCGTGCAGTTCCACCCCGAGGTCGACGACGGCGTGGTCGCCAGCTGGGCCGCCACCGACACCGGCCTGCTGTCCGCCGCCGGCCTGACGGGGGAAGCGGTGGTCGCCCAGACCAGGTCCGCGAGCGAGGAGCTGGCCGGGGCCTGGCGCCCGCTGGCCCACGCATTCGCCAGGATGGTGCGCGGTCACTCGGCCGCCAACGGAGCGTTGTGGGAGTGATGTGAGCCCTCGGACCACGACCGGCAAGGGCCTGCTGCTGCGGCTCGGCTTCACCGACACCGATGCCGCGGTAGCAGGGGTCGCTGACCTCGGAAGCGTCACCGACCCGTTGATGGCGCTGTTCGGCCGCACCGCAGACCCGGACCTCGCCCTGGCGGCGCTGGTGCGACTGGCCGAGGCCGTGCCGGACCGGGAGCAGCTGCTCCGTGAGCTCGCCGACGACGAGGGCACCGCGATGCGACTGCTCTCGGTGCTCGGTGCCTCAGAGGCGCTCGGAGACCATCTCGCGCGGCACCCCGAGCACTGGCGCGACCTGTGCGACCCGATGCTGGGCTCGACCCGGCCGGCGGCGTACTTCCTCCGGGATCATCTGCTCGACGCTGTCGCGGGTCTCGACCCCGTGGCCGCCCGCGACGCACTCCGCGTCGAGTACCGCCGCCTGCTGCTCCGGCTCGCCGCCCGCGATCTCGGTCACGCGATGGGCGTCGACGACGTCGCCGCTGAGCTCTCCGACCTGGCCGCCGCGACGCTGGACGCCGCGCTGGCGATCGCGCGCACCGAGATCGACGGCGCCGACCAGGTCCGGCTGGCGATCGTCGCGATGGGCAAGTGTGGCGCGCACGAGCTCAACTACGTCTCCGATGTCGACGTGATCTTCCTGCACGCCCTGCGCGACGACTCGTCCCTCGCCTCCTCGGGAGCCGGGGACGAGATCGCGGTCAAGCTGGCCAGCACGGTGATGCGGATCTGCTCCGAGCATACCCGCGAGGGCACGATCTGGCAGGTCGATGCGGCCCTGCGACCCGAGGGCAAGTCCGGCGTGCTGAGCCGCACCCTGGCCGGCCATGTCGCCTACTACGAACGCTGGGCCTCGACCTGGGAGTTCCAGGCGCTGCTCAAGGCTCGTCCCGTCGCCGGCGACATGGAGCTCGGCCGCGCCTACATCGAGCAGCTCTCCCCGCTGGTGTGGCGGGCCGCCGAGCGCGACGGGTTCGTTGCCGACACCCAGGCCATGCGACGTCGGGTCGTCGACCACATCCCCGCCAAGGACGCCGACCGCGAGCTCAAGCTCGGTGTCGGCGGCCTGCGCGACGTGGAGTTCGCGGTCCAGCTGCTGCAGCTGGTGCACGGCCGGGCCGACGCCTCGCTGCGGGTGCCGGCGACGCTGAGCGCGCTCGCCCGGCTCACCGAGGGCGGGTACGTCGGTCGCGAGGACGGCGAGGCACTGCACGCCGCCTACGCGTTCCTGCGCACCTTGGAGCACCGCATCCAGCTGCGACGGCTGCGGCGTACCCATGTCCTCCCGCGCGACGAGGAGTCGCTGCGTCACCTGGGCCGTTCGATGGGACGCTTCCAGGAGCCGGCACGCGCTCTGGAGAAGGAGCTGGCCTTCCACCGGATGACTGTCAGCCGGCTGCACCAGAAGCTCTTCTACCGACCGCTGCTCTCAGCGGTCGCGCGCATCCCGGGTGAGGAGGCGCGGCTCTCCCTGGCCGCGGCGGAGGAGCGCCTCACCGCCCTGGGATACGCGGATCCCGCCGCGGCGCTGCGCCACCTCGAGGCGCTGAGCAGCGGGGTCAGCCGGAGTGCGTCGATGCAGCGCACGCTGCTGCCGGTGATGCTGCAGTGGTTCGCCGACGGACCGGACCCCGACATGGGCCTGTTCGGCTTCCGCCGGATCAGCGAGGCACTGGGGGAGAGCCCGTGGTACCTGCGCGCCCTGCGCGACGAGGGCATGATCGCCGAGCGGCTCGCCCGGGTGCTGTCCACCTCGCGGTACACCACCGCACTGCTGGAGCGGGAGCCCGAGGGTGTGCGGATCCTGGGAGGGTCGCTGGAGCCGACCGCCTTCGAGAGCCTGCTCGCCGAGATGCGTGGTGTGGTCGACCGGCACCGCGACCTGGCTGCCGCCGTACACGTCGTGCGGGGGATCCGACGCCGCGAGCTGTTCCGGATCAGCGCAGGCGAGCTGGCCGGCGTGCTCGACATCGAGCAGGTCGGTGCTGCCCTGAGCCGGCTCACCGACGCGGTGCTGGAGTCGACGCTCGGCGCCGTGGTCAAGGAGGTCATCGCGCAGCAGGGTCTGACCGCGCCGCCGACCAGCCTGGCGGTCGTCGCGATGGGCCGCTATGGCGGGTTCGAGCTCTCCTACGCCAGCGATGCGGACGTGCTCTTCGTGCATCGGCCGGCTGACGGCGTGCCCGCCGAGACCGCCGCCAACTTCGCCCGCGCCGTCGTGGAGCGGCTGCGTGCGCTCCTCAACTCACCCGGCCCGGACCCTGCGCTCGCACTGGACGCCGACCTGCGTCCCGAGGGTCGCCAGGGCGCCCTGGTGCGCACCCTGGACTCCTACGCCGCCTACTACGCCAAGTGGTCGATGGTCTGGGAGGCGCAGGCGCTGCTACGGGCGGACGCGGTCGTCGGCGATCCCGAGCTGCGCGCGGGCTTCACCGCGATGATCGATCCGCTGCGCTATCCCGCCGGCGGTCTCGCGGACGCCGACGTCCGGGAGGTACGCCGGATCAAGGGTCGGGTGGATGCCGAGCGACTGCCCCGCGGTGCGGACCCGGCGACCCATCTCAAGTTGGGGCGTGGGGGCTTGGCCGACATCGAGTGGAGCGTCCAGCTGCTGCAGATGTGCCACGCCCACGACGTACCTGGGCTGCGGACGCCGCGAACGCTGGAGGCGCTGGCGGCGGCCGTGAAGGCGGACCTGGTCTCGCCCGAGGACGCCGAAGGGCTGGGCGAGGCCTGGCGGCGGGTCAGCCGGGTTCGCAACGCGGTGACGCTGGTGCGCGGACGGCCCTCGGACCAGCTGCCCACCAACGTCACCGAGCGTCGAGCGGTGGCCTCGATCCTCGGCTATCCCGCGGACGCGAGCGACGAGATGGTCAACGACTACCTCAGGGTGACCCGTCTGGCCAGCGGCATCGTGGACCGGGTGTTCTGGGGCGACTGAACCGAGCCCTCGGATCTCGCGTGAAACGTGACAGTGGCGGCCACCCTTGAGGGTGGCCGCCACTGTCACGGTCGTGGGCGCGAGCCCTAGGTGGATCAGTACTCGCTGGTGCGCCGCTCCTGCACGGTCTGAGTGCCGTCGGCGTGCGTGGTGGTGGCAACGGTCCGGCCGGCCCGGCCTCGGTTCCAGGTGATCGCGGAGAGCACGATCACCAGCGCACCGACGGCGGCGAGGATCCAGCCGACGGTGTTCAGGTCGACGCCCTGCACCTGCTTGTTCACGGCCAGTGCCAGGACGAGGCCGACTGCGAGTAGGAATGCTCCTCCGCCGTAACCCATGACGGTCTCCTTCAGGTCGTGCCCGCGTGCCGCGGGCCGTGATTCGCCGATGTGTGCGCCCACCAGTGCCCGGGTCTGATCCCCGTCAAACAGTCGCGGGTTCCGAGGCTGCGAGAGCCCGGCTCCGGGCCCTTCGGCGATTCAGATGGCGCACGGCGATTCGGGCCGTACGATGCCGTGACGGGGCTCACAGATCTCGGTGACGGGAAGACGGTGAGGGTGCGCGTGATCTCCCGCATCAATGCGGCGTTGGCCGCGCTGCTCGCGCTCGTGCTGATCCTGCTGGCGATCGTGCTCCTCGGGGGCAACAAGGTGCTGCCGTGGAAGACACCTGCGGAGAAGAGGGTCGACGCCTTCGGCGACGTGCAGGCCGCGGCGACGAGGTCCGTGTTGGCCTTCCTCGACGTCGATTACCAGCACATGGACGACAAGGCGATGACGATGGAGTCGCTCTCGACGGGCCCGTTCAAGAAGGAGTACGCCGCCACGGCCGTCGAGCTCAAGGCGGCGGCGCAGCGGGCCAAGGCCGTCTCGACCGGCGACATCCGCTACGTCGGCGTGAACTCGCTCGCCGGTAGCACCGCCAAGGCACTGGTCGCCGCAGACGCGGTCGTGGAGAACACCGCGACCAAGGGCCAGAAGGCCACCAGGGCCTGTCCGCACGACGGTGCTCGGTGCCACCAGTACCGCTTCGTGGTGACGATGCAGCGAACCGGCGGCACCTGGAAGCTTGCCGACCTGGCAGGGGCGTCATGAACGACCTGAAGGCTGAGTCGGCGCCCCCGGAGGGCGAGCCGCTCCGAGGGCGTACGCCGCCGCGCGGGACTCTGCTGACCGTGGCGCTGGTCCTGCTGGCCGGCGCCGGACTGTGGCACGGGGTACGTCAGGCGAACGACGACTCCGCCGCACCCGACGGGGAGCTCTCGTCGGCGACCGCCCGTGCGGAGATCATGGCCCAGGCCGGGAAGCTGGCCGCGACGGCGATGTCCTACCGGGCCGCCCAAGCCGATCAGGACATCGCCGCCGCGGAGAAGTTGATGACCCCGGCGATGCGCAAGAAGTATGAACGGGGCCTGCCGCCCGCCGCTGATCGTGCCCAGCAGGCCAAGGCGAAGGTGACCGTCAAGGCGTCGGTGGCGTCGCTGTCGGGCAAGGACGGCTGCCAGGGCGGCGACTGCGCCGTCTCGATCGTCTCGGCCGCCGAGGATCGCGCGCGGGTGCTGGTCTTCGTCGACCGGGCCGCGACCTCCACGAACAGCAAGGACAGCGTGGCCAGCCCGACCTGGGCGCTTCTCACCCTGGTCAACCAGGGCGGCGGCTGGCTGATCGACGACATGGCGTCGGCCTGAGACTCGCCGTTAGGATAGAACGTGTTCTCACATTGTCGCGCGGTTCCGCGCGGTAGGAAGGTTGGGCATGGCCGCCGGACGTGACACCGTACGACTCGATGAGCAGGAGCTCGGACGGTTCCTCGCTGAGCAGATGAAGGTCCAGGTCGCCACGATCGGAGCGGACGGCTCGCCCCACCTGGCAACGCTGTTCTACGCGCTCGACGACGCCGGTCGCATCACCTTCTGGACCTATGCCGCCTCGCAGAAGATCACCAACCTGCGCCGGGATCCACGGGTCAGTGCGCTGGTCGAAGACGGCAGCGACTACTCCGAGCTGCGCGGCGCCAGCATCCGCGGCACCGCCCGCCTGGTGGAGGAGTACGACGAGATCCGCGCCATCGGCAAGCAGGTGATGAGCCGGATGGCGGGCGGCGCAGATCTGGGGGAGCTCGGTGACCAGCTGATCGACAAGCAGGCGACCAAGCGGGTCGGCGTCGTCATCGAGCCCGAGCGGGTCGCCAGCTGGGACCACCGCAAGATGTCCGCGCTTCCCGGTCAGGGATGACGCGAGAGCAGGCACGGGCTCGACGGGGTCGAGCGTCGACGACCGTACGACGGACGAGGCTGGCTCCGGCGAGCCACCTCAGCGCAGCAGCAGCCTGACCGCGACGTCCAGCTGTTTCTCCACGTCCTCGGCGGCGCTGCGACCGGAGACCCAGCCGACGAGGGCGGCGAGCCAGACGTCGGAGATGACCCGGACGACAGCGGCCTCCTCCTCGGTCGCCTCGTTGTGCTCGGGGGAGCCGGTCATGGCGCGCGAGATCATGGTGGTCAGTCGCCTGCCGACGACGTGGATCTCGCCGGAGACGGACGCGTCGGCGAACATGAACGCCCGCACCATCGCCTCGGTCAGCAACGGCTGCTTCTGCAGCACCTTGGTGGTGCGGCTCAGGATGAACATCACCCGCTCGTGCGGGGTCGCGCCCGGGATCGCGCGTACGGCGGTGCGCTGCTCGGCCTGCTCGAACTCCCGGCCGAGCGCCGAGACCAGCAGGTGGATCTTGGAGGGGAAGTAGCGGTAGAGCGTGCCGAGCGCGACGTCGGCGTCATCGGCCACGGTGCGCATCTGGACGGCGTCGAAGCCGCCCGCTGAGGCCAGCGAGATCGTCGCATCAAGGATCCGCCTCCGACGCTCGCGCTGCGCCGCTGATCCGGTCTGCGTGCGCCTCTCGGCCGACCCCCTGCTCGTCACCGTGGTTCCTCGTCGCATTCAGGTCGACTCTCAGTCCGCGACCGTGCTGCCGCCGACGTGCTCGCGATGCCACTCGAGCCACTGCTGCACGGCGCCGATCGCCGCATGTGCGCGGATCGAGCCGAAGATCTCGAACGCGTGCTGGGCGCCGGGCAGCTCGGCGTAGGTGACGCCGGCCCGGGAGACCTCGCGCAACCGCTCCACGAAGGCGCGGGCCTGGCGCACCGAGACCATCGTGTCGGAGTCGCCGTGGATGACGAAGAAGTCGGGGGCGTCGGGAGTGATGTGCTCGATCGGGGACGCCTCGCGGAAGTCCTCGATGGTCGCGCCGTCCGCGAAGACGCGCCGGGTCAGGAACCGGCGAACGTAGACCGCGTAGGGGTCGTCGCCGGCAAGGTCGTAGACGCCGTAGAACGGCACACAGGCGGCCACCGGCGGGTCCGCGGTGAGCGCCGCCAGGGCCGCCAGGTGGCCACCTGCCGAGCCGCCGGTGAGGACGAGGTAGCCCGGATCTCCGCCGTACTCGGCGATGTGGTCACGCACCCACGAGATCGCGTTGCGAACGTCGTCGATCTGGGTGGGCCAGCGATACCTGGGTGCCAGTCGGTAGTTGATCGCGACGCAGACCCAGCCCTGGGCGGCCATCCGGTTCATCAGGAGCAGGCCCTGCTCCTCCTTGCGCCCGATCGTCCAGGCGCCGCCGTGGATCTGGACCAGCACCGGGGCCCCGGCGGCACGTTCGGCATCGTTCTCGCGGCGTCGGTAGACATCAAGTCGCGCCTTCACGCCACCCTTGGTGTAGGGGATGTCGCGGATCACCTCGACCCGCGGATCGGCCAGAGCGAACGGCCGGGCGAGCGTGCGCAGCGACGTCCTGGCGTCACGTTGCTCGTGCAGGGTCGGCTCCGGATCGACGGCGCTGAGCGTCTCGTCGAGGACCTCCTTGAACGCAGCGCCGGTGCCGCTCGCGCGCCAGGTGAGGTAACCCAGGCCGGCGGTGGTCGCGGCCGCGAGTGCCAGTCCGAGGGGCGTCGCCCGCCGTCTGGCGACCGCCACCGCAGTGTCCGCCAGCCCGGCGAGCAGGAGCTGGGGCGCAAGCTCCCCGGTGATCCAGCCGGCCGCGAATGCCGGCACGGCTGTGGCCTCGGAGTTGAGCGGGCGGACCGCGTTGGCCGTCAGTACGGCGAGGGCAGCCTGTCGCAGGGTGTGTCCGCGCATGCAGCCAATCTAGGGCCCGCTCGGTCGGTCAGCCTAGGAAGGGCCGGACGGCCAGCTGTCCACGGCGTGACTACCAGCGATCCGATCCTCGCCGCCCGGGGACCGGTGGCGCCATCGATGCTGCTGCCTGCCCCCCGACCACGTTGCGCGCTCTGTTCGCCGTGAGATGCTCCGCCAGCGCGCTGAGCGCCATCGGACGGGCGATGTGGTACCCCTGCGCGAGATCGCAGCCGAGGCCGCGGACCGCCTCCAGGTCGTCCACCGTCTCGACGCCCTCAGCCACGACCCGCATGCTGAGGTTGTGACCGAGGTCGATCACCGACCGCGCGATCGCCTTGCGCACCTGGTCGGTCGCCATGCCCGTGACGAACGCCCTGTCGATCTTGAGCTCGGCGATCGGCAGGTTCGCCAGATAGCCCAGCGACGTCTGGCCCTGGCCGAAGTCGTCGATGCTGACGTGCACGCCGGTCTGTGCCAGCTGCTCGAGGACGCTGCGTGCGCGCTCGGGGTTGGTGAGCAGCGCCGTCTCGGTGACCTCGATCACCAGCCTCGAGGCCGGCACTTCAGCACGCGCCAAGGCATCCGTGACCTGCTGCGCGAAGTCAGCACGGACGACGCTGCGAGCGGAGACGTTGACGCAGACCCGGATCGGCATGTCGTGCGCGGCGAGCCGGGACATGTCTTTGAGGGCTCGGTCGAGCACCCACGCGGTCAGGCGCTCGATCAGATCGGTCTGCTCGGCCATCGGCAGGAAGCGTGCTGGCGACAGCATCCCGTGCACCGGATGGTTCCATCGCACCAGCGCCTCGGCCGCGACGACCTCCCGCGACCTGGTCGATATCTGCGGCTGGTAGTGCAGGACGAGCTGCCCGCTGGCCAGCGCGTGCGGCAGCTCGGCGATCAGGTCCATGTCCGCAGCCACGAAGCGTTCCATGTCGGCGGCGTACTCGGCGACCACCGTGTGGTCGGCCTTCGCCGCATACATCGCCACCTCGGCCTGCTGCATCAACGACTGAGCGGTGACCTGCCCATCGCTGAACTGCACGTATCCCACACTCGGAGCCACCGACAGCGATCTCCCGCTCACCTCGGCCTCGGCGGAGACGAGCGCGGCGAGCCGGGTCAGGAGCGCGTGCGGATCCTGCGGGGCGCGCAGGACGAGGCCGAACTCGTCGCCGCCGAGTCGCGACACCACGTCGGGACGCTTGATGCCGGCGGAGAGGCGGCGTGCCACCGTACCGAGCAGCTCGTCGCCGCTGGCGTGGCCCAGTGTGTCGTTGAGGTCCTTGAAGTTGTCGAGGTCCATCACCGCCACGACGGCGGTCCTGTCGACGCCGACGACCCACGTCACTGCCTCCTCGACGCGCCGCATGAACAGCGCGCGGTTGGGCAGTCCGGTGAGGGCGTCGTGGCCGACGAGCCAGTCGTCAGCCGACACCTCCTGCCGCAGCCTGCGGCTGGCCACGAAGGCCACCAGGAGCAGGCAGACATACAGGCCGACCATCCACAGCGCCAGATCGCGATAGAGCGCGTGCAGGCTGGCCGTGACATCGGCCGCGATCGGCCCGTACGGCAGGAAGGCGTCGACCACGCCGATCTCCTGGGCCGGCGATCCGGCGGAGAGCGGGACGGAGACCGCCACGGCGGTGGGACCAGCCGCGCCGGAGCCGTTGCCGGAGCCGCTGCCGTCCGCGTTCAGGTGGGTGATCACGGCTGCCACGTCGCCTGAACCCGCCGTCACGTCGCCGCCGAGGCTGGCGGGCGGCTTCGCGGCCTTGCGTCTGCTGTTCTGGTCGTAGGAGAACACCACGCCCCCCTGCTCGTCGCGCAACTGCAGGCGGAGGAGGTGACCGTCGGCGACGGCGACGCCGGCCAGCCGCGCCATGGCATCGCGCTCGTTGCTCGACATTCCGGCGCTGAGCGGCCGACCGTCCAGCTGGGGTGCCACCGCCGTCTGCGCGACGAGCACCGCGGCCAACCGTGCCTCGGAGAGGCCACGGCTCTTGGCGGTGCCCCGCATGCTCAGCGACAGGCAGACACCGAGCACCATCACCGGGATCAGGATCAGTACGCCGTAGGTCAGCAGCTGTCGCGCCGGCGAGCCGGCTCGCCGGCGGCGTTGGTCGGTGCTGCGGGCCATGCTGCGGAACGTAGTGCACGCAAGGCGCCGTACCGTGGAGCCGCACCGTGGCGCCGAGCGGAACAGCTGCGGAATTCGGCTGGTGACGGTCCGCGTCGCCGGTCAGGGCTTCGCAACGCCTCCGGAGACCGCAACCGGCTCCTGGCCGCCCAGCAGCTCGACCAGGGCCTCGAACGCCATCGGCCGAGCGATGTAGTAGCCCTGCGCGAGGTCACAGCCCAGGCCTCGGACCGCGGCGAGGTCCGCCTCGGTCTCGATGCCCTCAGCGACGACGCGCATCCCGAGGTTGTGGCCGAGGTCGACCACCGACTCGACGATGGCGGTCCGCACGCGGTCGCTCGCCATGCCTGTCACGAACCCGCGGTCCACCTTGAGCTCTGCGATGGGCAGGTCCGCGAGATATCCCAGTGAGGTCTGGCCCTGGCCGAAGTCGTCGATGCTGACGTGGATGCCGGCCCGCGCGAGCTGTTCGAGAACGTCTCGGGCACGCTCGGGACTGGTGAGCAGCGCCGTCTCGGTCACCTCGACGACCAGCTGGGCGGCGGGCACATCGGCGCGCTGCAGGGCGTCGATCACCTGCTGGGCGAAGTCTTCGCGTACGACGCTGCGCGCCGAGACGTTGACGGCGATCGGGAGCGGTCTGCCGTGGGCCGAGAGCCGGGAGGCGTCCGACAGCGCGGCGTCCAGCACCCAGGCGGTCAGGCGCTCGATGAGGTCGGTCTGCTCGGCCATCGGCAGGAATCGTCCGGGCGGCAGCAGCCCGTGCCTCGGGTGGTTCCAGCGCACCAGTGCCTCCGCGGCGACGACAGCCCCTGAGGCCGCCTCCACCTGCGGTTGGTAATGCAGGACGAGATGGCCACTGATGAGCGCATGCGGCAGCTCTGCGATCAGCTCCATGTCTGCCGCCACGAAGCGCTCGAGCTCGGCGGCGTACTCGGCGATGACGGTGTGGTCGGCCTTGGCGGCGTACATGGCGACCTCCGCCCGCTGCATCGCCGTCTTGGCCGAGATCCGGTCGTCGCTGAGCAGGACGTAGCCGACGCTCGGCGCGACCGACAGCGGCAGTCCGCCGACCTCCGCCTCGGTGGCGACGAGCGCCGCGAGGCGGGAGAGCTCCCCTCGCGCGTCCTGGGGATCGCGCAGCACCAGGCCGAACTCGTCGCCGCCGAGGCGGGAGACGGTGTCGGATCGTCGGATACCGGCGCCGAGGCGGCGGGCGACGATACCGAGCAGCTCGTCACCACTGGGATGGCCGAGGGTGTCGTTGAGATCCTTGAAGTGGTCGAGGTCCATCACCGCGACCACAGCCGGTCGGCCGGTTCGCGCGGACCACGCGGCGGCGCCCTCGACGTGCTGGACGAACAGGGCCCGGTTGGGCAGGCCGGTGAGCGCGTCGCGGCCGGCCAGCCAGGCGTTCGTCGCGAGCTCGCGCCGCAGCCTGCGGCTGACGGAGAGCGTGATGACGAACAGCACCACGAACAGGCCGGCCAGCCCGAGCGCCAGGTCTCGGTAGAGCACGTGCAGGCCGGCTCTGACGTCGGCCTGGATGGGCGCATAGGGCAGGTAGGTCTCGAGGACTCCGATCTGCCGGGCCGGCTCGCCGGCGGTGAGCGGCAGGTAGACCTCGACCGCAGCCGGACCGAGCGGACCGGTGTCGTCGGCATCGGCGTTCACGTGGGTCAGCTGCGCCACCACGCCACCGTTCGCGGCCACGGCGACCTCGTCATCGTCCTCATGGCTGTCGCCGAGCTCGCCGCCGGCCTTGCCCTTCGCCTTGGCGGTGGAGTCTCGGGGGAACACCACCTCACCCTGCTCGTCACGCAGCCGCAGCCGTAACACGCGCCCATCGGCGACCGCGCGGCTCACCAGCCGCATCATCGCGCTGCGCTCGCGGGTGGACAGGCCCTTGCTGAGCGGCTGCCCGTCGAGCTGGGGCGCCACCGCGGTCTGCGCGACCAGGAGCGCCTCCGAACGGGCCTCGGCCAGGCCGCGGTTGTCCGCCATGCCCCGGATGCCGAGGGACAGGCCGAGCCCGAGCAGGAGCACGGGGATCAGGATGAGCACGCCGTGTGTCAGCAACAGCTGGATCGTCGAGCCCGTACGTTCCCGCTGCGGGTCGGAGCTGCGGGCCATGGCCGGAGGCTAGTGCACCGAAGGTCCGCACCGATGCGTTTCGCGTGGGTCGATGCCAGTGCGACGCGACCTACGGCGATGATGGCGCTCTGATGAACGACAGCCGGCCCACGCCCCACCCCGACCACACCGACCAGGCCCGGCGTGCTGTCGTCCGACAGGGGTTGTCGGTGGCGGTGGCGACGGGTCTGTACGGCGTCAGCTTCGGTGCGCTGTCCGTCACCAGCGGGCTGAGCGTGCTGCAGACCTGCTTGCTCTCGCTACTGCTCTTCAGCGGCGGCTCCCAGTTCGCCCTGATCGGCATCCTCGGCGGCGGCGGAAGCGTCGGCGCCGCTGTCGGCGCCTCCTCGCTGCTCGGCCTGCGCAACGCGCTCTACGGGCTGCAGCTGGCACCGACGATGCGGCCCACCGGTTGGCGCAGGTACGCCGTCGCGCAGCTCACCATCGACGAGTCCACGGCGGTGGCGGTGGCCCAGGAGGACCGGTCGCTGCGGCGCCTGGGGTTCTGGGTGACGGGCATCGGCATCTATCTGGGCTGGAGCCTGACGACGTTCCTCGGCGCGCTGGCGGGCAACGCCCTCGGCGATCCGAAGCAGTTCGGTCTGGACGCCGCCGCGTCTGCCGCCTTCATGGGACTGCTGTGGCCGCGGCTGCGGGCCCGTGAGCCGGTCGCGATAGCGATCGTCGCCGCCGTCGTCACCGCCGCACTGGTTCCGGCCGTCCCGCAGGGCATCCCCGTCCTCGCCGCGGCTGCCGTGGGTGCGGTCATCGCGTGGGTCTGGCCGGGCGCACGATGAGCACCTGGGCAGCGGTCCTAGCCGCATCCGTCATCGCCTTCGCCTGCAAGCTGGCCGGCTACTCCATCCCGCCCCGCTGGCTCGCCCACCCGCGGATCATCCGGGTGACGGCGATGCTGCCGGCGGCACTGCTCGCGTCCCTGGTCGTGCTGCAGACGTTCTCCACCGGCACCCGGCTGGTGCTGGACGCGCGCGCGGCCGGGCTCGTCGTGGCGGTGGTGGCCCTGGTGCTGCGGGCGCCGTTCATCGTGGTGGTCGTGCTCGCCGCTGGTACGGCGGCCGCACTGCGCGCTGCCGGATGGGGCTGAGGCACCCCGGGACACGCCCAGCCATGGCAACGGCGACCCGGCCCGATCGGGTCTAGGGTGTGAGCACGCAGCCACATGTGACGCTGGTCACATGTCATGACGGCGGCTCGGGCGTCGCGGCCACACAGCCACGAGAGAGGAGCGGTCGATGGGCGAGCAGGGACAGCACCGTGCGCCGGATGGAGCGGAGCACGACGTCGATGATGCACGACTGGCGAGCCTCGGTTACCAGCCGCAGCTGCGGCGGGTACTCGGACTCTTCGCCAACTTCTCGGTCGCGTTCACCTATCTCTCGCCGATGGTGGGCATCTACTCGCTGTTCGTGCTCGGACTGGGCACGGGCGGTCCGGCGTACATCTGGCTCAACTTCATTCCGATCGCGGGGATGCTGCTGGTCGCGCTGGTCTTCGGCGAGCTCGCCAGTCACTACCCGGTGGCGGGCGCGCTCTACCAGTACTCCAAGTTCTCCGTCGGTCCCGGCTACGGCTGGTTCGTCGGCTGGTTCTACGGGCTCGCGCTGCTGATCACGGTCGCGGCGGTCGACACCGGCGTGGTCACCTACTTCGCCGCCCTGACCCACAACTGGTTCGGCTGGGGCCTCGATCCGACCAGCCACCTCACGATCCTGTGGATCACCGTGGCGCTCCTGCTGATCCAGACCATCCTCAACATCACCGGTGCCCAGGTGATGGGCCGGGTCGCGCAGTTCGGCGTGTACGTCGAGATCGTCGGCACCTTCGGCATCGCCATCATCTTGGCGATCCACGGCTTCCACCACGGGCTGGGCTACCTGTTCTCGACGCAGGGGCAGACGCACGCGTCGGCCAACGCACTCGGGCTGAACTTCCACGGCAGCTGGCTGGGAGCGGCGCTGATCGCGGTGCTGGCGCCGGTCTACATCTACTACGGCTTCGAGTCCGCCGGCGACATCTCCGAGGAGACCAAGGACGCCGGCCGCCAGGTGCCCCGCGCCATGAGGCTCGCGGTGATCTGGGGCGGCATCGCCTCGATCGTGCTGACCGCGGCGCTGCTGCTGGCGATCCCGGGCGACGGAGCCAAGGGCGTCGGCGACGCGGTCGCCGGCGGGGTGCCGGCCATCCTGGGGCAGCTGCCGTCGGGCGTGCAGGACTTCCTGCTGCTGATGATCATCTTCGCGTTCTTCTCCTGCGGAACCTCGGTGCAGGGTGCCGGCAGTCGGCTGGCGTTCTCCTACGCCCGCGACAACGCGCTGCCGGGGTCGTCCTGGATCCGTCGGGTGCACCCTCGCTTCGGGACCCCGGTCAATGCCCTGATCGCCGGCGCGGTGGTCAGCGCGCTCTTCGTGCTGCTGGTCTTCGCCTCGCCCGCCACCGACAAGCACTTCGGCTTCATCACCTACCCCGGCGGGGTCAACGCCCTGGTCGCGCTGGTCTCCTTCGGCGTCAGCGGCATCTACCTGTCCTTCCTGATGACCGTGATCGCCGCGGTGATCGCCCGATCGCGCGGATGGGTGCCCGAGGGGCGGTTCACGATGGGGCGGTGGGGTCGGGTGGTGACCTGGCTCGCGCTGATCTACCTGGCCCTGATGCTGATCAACGTCGTGCTCCCGACCGGCGTGAGCTCTCCGCGCGCCTACTTCAACCTCGACTGGATCACCTTGGTGGTGATGTTCGTGATCGCCCTGATCGGCGCCGTGTTCTTCGCGGCGGTGCGACCTGATCGTGCGCTGCGCCGCCACCTGCACGACGGGCTGGAGGACAGCGGCGCGGAGCGCCCCAGCTGAGTGCATGGGCAGAGGGGCACACGCGTGCCCCTCTGCCCACCGCCGGTGGCCGAGGTGCGGGGGAGTGCTGGCCACGGGGCTGGGATCACGGCGTGGCGATGAGGCGGGCGAAGACCCGCCGTACCTCGCCCGCAGGCGCCGGCTCGGTGGCGAGCATGTGGTGGATGACCATGCCCTCGATCAGGGCGTCGACACCGCGCGCCGTCTCGGGGTCGAGGAACCGCCCGAGGGTCGCTCGGCTCGCCTCCATCCAGCCCTGCGTCACCGTGCGGAGCTCGGGATCGCGGAGCGCCGCCAGGTAGAGCTCGAACGCGATCGCCCAGTCGGCCGGATCCGCCCCCGCGTTGCCCTCGACCAGCGCCGTCACCGCATCGAGCAGGCCTGCGCGATCGACGACGCCGGCGAAGTGCCCGGCGTACACCGTCGAGAGTCGCTCGGCATGCTGCGCGAACGCCTGTCGGCACAGGTCGTCCAAGCCGGCGAAGTGGTAGGTGAGTGACCCGAGTGGCACGTCGGCGGCCGCCGCGACCAGCCGATGCGTGGTCCCCGCGCGTCCGTGCTCGGCGATCACGGCGAGGGCCGCATCGAGGATGCGCCGCTTCCGGTCGGGATCGTATCGACGGGGGCGGGTCACCCGATCCTCACAGCTCCCGCACGACGCGGGCCGGACTGCCGACCGCCACCACGCCGGCCGGAAGGTCGCGGGTGACCACCGACCCGGCGCCCACGACGGTGTCGGCACCGATGGTCACACCGGGGCAGACGACGACGCCGCCGCCGAGCCAGACGTTGTCGCCGATGGTGATCGGCTCGGCCGCCTCCCACTTGTCGCGCCGCGGCCCGGGCTCCAGGGGATGGGTGGCGGTGAGCAGCTGCACGTTGGGTCCGATCTGCACGTCCTCGCCGATGGTCACCGCGGCGACGTCGAGCACGACCAGGCCGAAGTTGGCGAACGAGCGCGCGCCGAACCGGGTCTGGTAGCCGTAGTCACACCGGAACGGCGGCCGGATCTCGGCGCCGTCGCCGTACTCGCCGAGCAGATCGCCGAACAGCGCGCGGATCTGTGCCGTCTCGGTCGGGTCGGTGGTGTTGATCCGGTGGGTCAGGCTCATCGCGCGGCGTGAGTCGGCCGCGATCTCGGGGTCGTCGGCGAGGTACAGGTCGCCGGCCAGCATCCGTTCGCGCATGGTCTTCTCACTCATATGTACGAATGTACGCATGAGTGGATGTTGACGCGTCAACGCGGGAGCTCACCGATCACCGGTCGGCCGAAGTGATAGCCCTGGCCGAGGTCGTAGCCGAGCTTGCACAGCACATCCGCCTGGTGAGCGGTCTCGATCCGCTCGGCCACCAGCCGCACGTCGAGGCTGCGTCCGATGCTGACGATGGCCTCCAGGATGGGAGCCTCGTCCGAGTCGTCACGGATCGCGCTGATCAGCGCGCCGTCGATCTTCATCACGTCGAGCGGCAGCTGCTCGAGCCGACGCAGCGAGGAGTAGCCGGACCCGAAGTCGTCGATGGCGATGAGTACGCCGCGCTCGCGCAGGGCACGCAGGTTGGTCAGCACCTGCGGCTGCTCGTCGTCGAAGGCGCCCTCGGTGACCTCCAGGATCAGGAGATCGCCCGGCATCGACCACTCGTCCAGCGTGGCCGTCACCATCGCCGCGTAGTCCGGGCTGCGCAGCTCCACCGCGGAGGCGTTGACGCCGACCGAGCGTCGCGGCCCGTCGGTGGTCATGACGGCCTGGCAGACGGTGGCCAGGGACCACGCGCCGAGCGAGCGGATCGCGCCGGTCCGCTCGGCCTGGGGGATGAACTGGTCCGGCATGACCAGTCCCTTCTGGGGATGCTGCCAGCGGGCCAGCGCCTCGCAGCCGATCACCTCGCCGGTGGTCAGGCGCACGACCGGCTGGTAGGCCAGCACCAGCTCGCCGGCCGCGATCGCCGCCTCGAGCTCGCTGGCGGCGCGGAGCGGATCGCCGTAGGCGACCGTCCGGTCGCGCCCGGTCATCTTGGCCTCGTAGAGCGCGACGTCGGCGCGGTTGATCAGCACCGAGCCGGAGTCGCCCGCCGTCCAGGCAGCCACGCCGACCGAGACGGTGACGTCGTCCGGCGCCCGGCTGCGCAGGTGGTCGGCGAGGTCCGCGGCCTGACCGAGGGTGGTGTCGGGAAGGAGCAGCGCGAACTCGTCTCCGCCGTACCGGGCGAGGGTGGCGGTCTGCGGGAGCGACTGCCCCCAGGTGCGGGCGCACGCGATCAGCAGCCGGTCGCCGGCGGGATGGCCTGCGGTGTCGTTGATCTGCTTGAAGCGGTCGACGTCGAGGACCGCGAGGGAGACCTTGCGCCCGTCGCGGTCGGCTCCGTGCAGCACCTCCTCGAGCCGTCGGTCGAAGCCGCGGCGGCTGGTGAGCCCGGTGAGGAAGTCCTGGTCGGCCGCACTGGCGGCGCGTGCCAGCCAGGCGACCACGACGGTCGTCCCGATCGTGCAGCCCTGGATGAGCACGATCGCACCGGCCGTGATGCCCACCGACGCCAGGCAGATCGTGCAGGCCGTCTCCGTGATCACCACGTGGACGAGTGCCTGCCAGAGCGGGAAGAGGAAGACCGCGTTGATCGTGACGAACAGGAACGGCATGCTCAGCGCGATCGATGCCGGGTCGCCGTGGCCCAGCAGGACGAGCCCGCAGATGAGTCCGGTGCCGGCCACGAGGACCAGGTGGTAGGCGCCACGCGGCAATCGGCGTCCGATCGCGATGATGATCAGGCCGATCGCGACGGCCACCACCGCGATCGTGACGACGCTGCGGTCGTCGACGCGATCGGATCCGAGCCCTGCGGCGGCGGCGACCAGGAGGATGGTGCCACCGAGGAGGTAGAGGCTCCCGCCCGTCCAGCGCAGCACGTTGATGGTCGCCACGGACGGGGCATCGCGCCACGCCCGGCTGCGGGCGACGGCGGTGGGGCCCAGGAAGCGGCGCTCGAGGTCCATCACCGGGTCAGTGTCCCAGTGCGAGGGCGAGGATGTGCGGGAAACCGCTGTCAGCTGAGCGTGGCGATGACCGCCGTACCGCCGTCCCAGGTGGCGGTGAGTCGCGCACCGGCAGTGTCCTGCTCGGCGAGCTCGGTCACGATCACGGGTACGGCGCCGGCCGGGGCCGGCTGGCCCGCGACGGTGGCGATCCTGACCGTGGGCTCGCGGGTGTCGAGGTGCTCGGCACCGTCCCACACCTCCTCCTCGGCCTGTGACTGCTGGCCGCGCAGTGCGCGTCCGAAGCAGCCGCGAGCGACCGGGTCGCCGAGCCCGTCGTAGACCCAGCGGGTGCCGAGCACGCTGTGCTCCATCGTGCAGGCCAGGTGCTCCTCGGCGCCGTCGAGCGGCGTGCCGCGGTAGGTCAGGACGGCGTGCCTCGTCGCACCGCCGACGGTGAGGATGAAGCCCTCGACGCCGACCTCGCCGTCCGGGTCGTCGAACCGGTAGGCGCCCCGCACCGTCACCGGCGCGCCGAGGATGCGCTCGAGGACCTCGCCCTTGGTCGGGCTGATCGTGGCCTTGTGGATGACCGCCATGCCGGCAACTGTAGCGGCGGGCCAGCAGACAAGAACCGTGGAGTGGGATGCGCACCTGGTGCGCATCCCACTCCACGGTTCGATGCGGATCAGCGGGCGCTACGTGGCTTGCGCGCGTCTCTTCAGCTCGGCCCAGGAACCGCGCTGGCGCAGCGTCGCGCCGCTCGGCACGTCCTCCTGCGCCTTGGCCCAGGCCGCATAGCCAGCGAACGACCCCGTCGCGCCGTCGGCGGCCAGGTAGGCGGCGACGATGGAAAGCAGGTCCTCGTCGGACCAGCGCCGGCTCGTCGAGCGGGTTGCGTTGGCACTGAGCCCGGCAGCCTCGCAGGCACCACGCCACGACCCGAACCTACGGATCAGCAGCGCCGGTGACGCGGCTATGTCGCGCCCGCGCTGCCAGGCGTCGTACGCGCCGTTGGTGAGGGGCTCGCCGAGCTCGGCGGCGGCTGCGCGCAGGCCGTCCAGCAGTTGGCCGTCGGAGAAGTCGGGGGTCCGCACAGCAGCACCGTAGACGATCCGAACCCGAGGACGAGGGCACATGTCGGGCACCATGGGCACGTGCCCCCCGTGATTGAACCGCCGAACTCCGTGCTCCTCGTCGTCGGCCGGGAGGAGTTCACGCCGCCGCAGTCATTCGGCGGAGCGACCTGCGCGGCGACCGGCGACTGCGTCGCGATCGGGGTGGTCCGTGGCGCTCCGGTGCGCATCAGCTTCGTGGCCGAGCCGCAGGATGACAGCTTGATCCGGCTCGGCGACTTCACCCTCGAGACCGAGGGCATGGTCTCGATCCGCGATGTCTACCACCGCGAGCAGGAGTCGATCGGCGTCACGGCCGGCGCCGTCTCGCTGGTGGTGTGGGTCGACGACGACCAGGAGCCGGGCGAGGTGCTGGTCGAAATCCGCGAGATCTGACGCTGCGCACTGGTAGCGTCCAGCTGCCGCGTGACGCGCGACGCGGAACCGACGAGAGGGTCTGGCAGCGATGGCTGAGTTCCGGGCAGGTTGGTACAAGGACTGGTCTGACGAGCGCCAGCAGCGCTACTTCAACGGTGAGGCCTGGACGGACTACGTTCGCCTGATCGAGCCGCCCGAGTCCGAGACCCGATGGTGGCGACGGCGACGACGCACGCCCAAGGTGAAGCCCGCCCGGCAGTTGGTGGACGCCGCATATCGGATGCTCTTCGCTGACAAGGCCATGGTCGGCCTGCTGGCCGCGGGCGCGATGTTCGCCTCGCTGGCAGGTGCGGCGGTCCTGGTCCCGGCGATGCGCTGGGGCGACGTCAAGCCTGACTGGAGCGAGGGCGGCGTCCTCGGCGTCGCCGTTGCGGGGCTGTCCTTCGGCGTGACGAGCTTCGTGATCCAGCTGACCTGCGCCGCGGTCGTGGCCGCCGCGCTGCTGCGCGCTGAGGGACGCCCCGCCACGGTGCGCGACGCGCTGCGGGTCGCATGGAGTCGGCGCTGGCAGCTGCTGGCCTGGACGCTGGTCTCCGCCGTCGTCGGCGCCCTGGCGCGCATGCTGAACCGGCTCGGCATCGGGGGCATCATCGCCTCGTTCGTGGTCGACGTCGGCTGGAGCCTCACCACCGTGTTCGCCACACCCGTCGTCATCGTCGAGGGCACGATGCCGCTGGCGACGGTACGACGCTCGGCAGGCCTGGTGCGACAGGGCTTCACGACCGTGTTGGTCACGCAGGTGGCGATGAGCGTGCCGTGGGTCGCACTGTGCGTTGCGGCGATCGTGATCGGCATCGTCGGTGGATTCGTGCTCTTCGCAGGAGGCGCCACCGCGACGGTGGTCGGCCTGTTGCTGATGGCGGGCGCCGCGGTCACGGTCTTCTTCGCCATGTCCGTCTTCAGCGCCCTCAGCGCCTACCTGCAGGCGTTCCTCTACCGGCACGCCAACGGCCTACCGGTATCTGGCGTGGATCGGCTCTGGCTGCCGCCCTTCGACCCCAGCTGACGCGGCTGGGCCGTCACCCCGCGCGTGGTCGCCGTGCCGGTGCGCGACCCTGCTCCCGTCGGACCGGGAGTGCCTGACGTGGTGTGGCCGCTCAGTCCGCAAGCGTGCCGGACAGCAGGAACCGATCGACCTCGATCCGGATCGCCACCCGGGCGGGATTGGGCCGGGGTAGGCGGTAGCGGGCGGCGTAGCACGCCACGGCACGACGTACGGCGTCGGCATCACTCAACACCCGTGCCCGTCCCTCGAGCGTCGACCAGCGTCGACCGTCCACCTGGCATGCGGCGATCTGGAGGCCGTCGGGGGCCGCGGCGATCCGGCGGGCCTTGTGTGACTCCCCGGAGGTGATCACCCACCCGCAGCGCTGCTCGTGGTCCAGCGCGAGCCCGACCGGCACGACGTGCGGACGGCCATCCGGTCGCACGGTGGTGAGCGCGCAGAGGTGCCGCTCGGTCCAGAAGTCGAGCAGGGCGGCCGGGAAGGCGTCCCAGCCGGGCGTCCACGACGTCATGACGCGACCGCCACCGGCGGTCCGACCACGCGGCGGCCCATCGAGGCCACCAGCGCACCGACCTGCGTGCCGATGCAGACGCTCGCGAAGGTCGCCCCGGCGGTCGCGAGGGCGGAGGTGTTGGTCGAGGACAGCGCCACCAGGCCGACGGTACCGGGCACCAGCAGCATGAAGGCGGGCTGGAACGTGACGGTCGCCGGCACTGCGGAGCCCAGTCGCTCGACGGCTCGGGCGACGACCAGCAGGAGACCGGCGGCGATGCCGGAAGCGACGATGCTGTTGGTGATGGCAGCGGCGACGGTGACCACGGCGTACGTGCCGAGCATGACCACGACGCCGAGTCCGGCGAGCCGCCTGCCGGCCCCGAACGCGACGCTCACGCCGAGGGCGAGCAGCACCACGCCGACCACCGAGATCCACTCCGGTGGCAGCGCCGACCAGGCCGATCCGCCGTGGGCACTGCCGGGGATGTCACCCACCAGGCCGGCGGAGTCCGGGTCGATGTGCAGACCTGTCACCGAGGCTCCGGCGGCGATCCCGGCCGCCATGAAGGCGAGCGCGATGGCGCCGTACGTCAGGCGCGCGGCGCCGGCGACGATGTCGGTGGAGGTCAGCTCGAGCAGGGCGTTGGTGATCAGCGCGCCTGGGACGAGGACGGCGAACGGCGCGCAGACCGCTGCCAGCGGCACGGTGCCGATGTCGAGGACGTTGACGAGCGTTCCGACAGCGGATGCGGCGAAGAACGCCGTCACGAACGGCATCACCGACGCCGCGGAGCGGGTCCGCTCGGCCAACTCCACGGCGGCTCCGATCAGGGCACCGAGGACGAGTGCCGACACCTCCGCCCACCAGGGGCAGCGGAACAGCGTCGCCAGCCCGGCCGCGATCAGCGCGCTGCCGACCGTGGTGGCCAGGACGGGATGACGCTGCCGGTGGCCGCGGATCGTGGCGATGTGCGACGGCACATCCGCCAGCGCAACGGAGCCGTGCGCGATCGCGCGGGAGAGGCGGCTGGCCTCGGCCGCCTGCAGGAACGTCAGCGCGCCCTCCGCGCTCGCCATCCGAGTTTCCCCGGTCTGATCGTCGCTGACCATCACCGTCTGCGGGAGCACGGAGAACGTCAGGTCCAGCGTGGGGGTCGCCGTCGCGCAGGCGGCCTCCAACCCGTCGCGTACGTCGGAGACCGACATGCCGGCGTCCAGCAGCAGCGCGCCGATCCGGCCGTAGGTGGACTCCGGGCCGGGGCTCGCAGCGGCGAAGGTCGTCTGCACGAGCACATGGTGCCACCCGCGATGTCCTACCGCAGAAGCGGACGATCCGATCGGACGGCGTGCTGGAGGCTCACCGGATCTGGGGGAGCCGCAGCGCTGTTGCTGTGCCAGACTCGAGGTCATGACTGCGTCCCGCACGCTCCTGTTGCCGGTCCTCGCCGTGCTCAGCCTGGGCCTGGTGGCCTGCGGAAGCGACGACACCTCCGCCACCGACAAGGCCTGCTCCGCGCGGGACGACCTGTCCACCTCGGTGCAGAAGGTCGTCACCGACCTCAAGGCCGGCAACCTCGGCAATGCCAAGGACCAGCTCAGTGACGTCAAGTCCAAGCTCTCCGCACTCGGCGACGCCGTCGGCGACCTGAAGTCGCAGGAGAAGGACGAGCTGCAGCCGCAGGTCCAGCAGGTGCAGGACGACCTGAAGGCGCTGACCGACGTCAGCAGCCTCACCGAGCTGCGCACCGCCTTCACCACCCTCGACTCCAGCGCCTCCGCCCTCGTCAAAGATCTCGGCACCGATCTCAAGTGCTCCTGACGCGCGTCCGCAGCGCCGCCGGGGCGGTGATCTTCCACAGGGTCGCCGGCCCTGAGGGCGCCAGCCGTCGCGACCGGATCCACGGCCGCGCTGGCCCGCGCCTGGCTGAGCCCGGCTCCCCGATCTGGCGGGTGCATGGCGACGCGGCGATGTTCATCGGAGGGCTGCGTGCGCTGCTGTTGCAGTCGCTGCATCCCGCGGCCATGCGCGCCGTGTCCGAGCACAGCGGCTATCGCGGCGACATGCTCGGCCGGCTCGCCCGGACCAGCACGTTCATCGCGACCACCACCTTCGGCCACGTCGAGGATGCCGAGGCCGCGATCGAGGCGGTGCGGCGGATCCATCGCCACGTGCACGGCACCATGCCCGACGGGACGCCCTACCGGGCCGACGACCCGCACCTGCTGGAGTGGGTGCACATCGCCGAGATCGACAGCTTCCTGACCGCACACCAGACCTACGGCGCGCACCCGCTCGACCCGGCCGAGCGGGACGAGTACGTCGCCCAGACAGCCGAGGTGGCGCGTCGACTCGGCGTACTCGATCCGCCGTTGACCGAACGAGACCTCAAGGCGCGGCTGCAGGCGTTCCGACCCGAGCTGCGCTCGACCCCGGAGGCTCGGGAGGCGGTCGGCTACGTCCTGCTCCGACCGCCGCTGGGGCTCGCCGAGCGGGTGCCGTACGCCGCGTTTAGCGCCGCGGCGATCGGGCTGATGCCGCGGTGGACGCGCCGGCCGCTGCGGCTGCCCTGGCTGCCGGTCACCGAGCGGACCGTGGTGCGGGCGCTCGGCACGCTGACCACCGGCACGATCCGGTGGGCGATGAAGCCACCGCCTCGGCCGCAGGGGGAGTGACCCTCAGAGTCCGAGCAGCCGCTCGAGTGCGATCCTCGCCGCCTCGGAGCGCTGCGCCTGCTCGGCCAGCCGGCCGGCCAGCGTCTGCGCCCACTCCTCGATGCTGGTGTCGCGTCGCGAGATCACCACACCGCCGACCTCGGTGACGATCCGGGCCCGAGGCGCACGGCCGGGCGCCGGCTCGAGCTCGAGGGTCACGTCATCGAGGCGGGCGCGGATCCGCTCGACGCTGCCACGCCGCCCGGCGACGCGATCGCCCAGGGACCGCTTCCACTCGACCTCGACCGCGCCTGGCGGCAGGGCGTCGCCGAGCGTGCTGGTCAAGATGGTGGCGTAGGCCTCGAGATCACGGGTGTCGGCGCGCAACGCAGCGGCCACCATCGCGATGTCGACCTCGGGGTCGGGCTGGTCGGGCACTCGCCGATCCTCTCAGTCGGTGAGCGGAAGCACGAGGGTGGGTTTGGCGATGATGTGATCGTCGCGCAGCGCACGCACCGCGGTGCCGATGGCGAAGAACTCGGTGGTGTGCCCACCCCAGCGGTGCGGCAGGCTGAGCAGCTGCACGCCGACGATGCCCTCGGCCTCGAGCCGCTCGGCCTCGTGCTGCATGCGGCCCATCGCGAGCTCGCGGGCGTCGTACAGGGCCTCGGTGAACTGCGGGATCTCCACATTGGTGCCGGTGTTGCCCAGCGCCTGCCAGAACTTCTGGTGGCCGATGTGATAGACGCAGGTGCCCATCGTCATCCCGAGCGGGGCGTAGCCGGCCTGGAGCAGCGTCCAGAAGTCCTGCCCGGACAGGTCGGAGGTGAACGGCTGGCCGAGGTTGTTGCGCCAGGAGTGTCCCGGCGGGGCGAGCGGATGATCGGGATCAGCCTTGACCGCGGTGCCGACGGCGATGAACTCCGCGATGCTCTCGCCGAACTCCTTGAACTCGATCTCGAGCCGGACGCCGACGATGCCGTCCGCGCCGAGGGCGTCCGCCTCGGCCTCCATCCGGGTCATGGCGAGCTCGCGAGCGTGGTACATCGCCTCCGAGAGAGTGGTCAGCTCCTGGTTCTTGCTCCAGCGGCCGAACTGGACACCGACGTGGTAGACACTCGAGCCCAGCACCAGCCCGAGTGGCCGGAAGCCGGCCTCGCGCACCAGCAGGAACTCGTTGACGCTCAGGTCGGAGGTGAACAGGCCGCGGTGCTCGCCCTCGCGCATCGCGTTGAGGCGGTTGATCGCGTCGCGGGGGATAGCGGTCTCGTCGAGCGTCATCGACGGGTCTCCTTGGTTCGGTCGAGCGGCAGGATGGTCAGGCTGTTCGTGGGCGCGGAGGCGGTACGCCGGAACGACGTGGCCGCCGTACCGATGATGGTGGCCTGCGCGACGTGGTCGGTGTGCCCGTCGCTCGGCTCCTGCTCCCAGATCTTGAGCCGCATGCCCGAGACCAGCACCGCCTCGCCGCCGTGGGCACGGGCGCGTCGCTCGAACTGGGTGCGAGCGTCGTGGCGGGCCGCGTTCACCAGGTCGGTGTAACCGTCGATCTGGGTGTTGGACCAGGTCTGCCGCTGCTGGTAGGTGGAGTAGTCGTCGTGCCTGACAGCGGCCGAGATACCGATCGCGATGCCGGTCGGGACCCAGCCCGCGTGCAGCAGCTTGCTGGTGTCGGTGCCGGACAGATCCGTGGTGAACGGCGTCGTCGCACGTGGTCCAGCGCCTCGCACGGCGGTCCCGAGGGCGAGGAACTCGCGGTTGTCGCCACCCAGGTGCTCCTGGCTGAGCCTGATCCCCACCACCCCGTCGGCTCCGAGGGCGACAGCCTCTTGGAGCAGCCGGCTCAGTGCGGTGTCCCAACCCCGGTAGTAGGCGTCCATCAATGGCGCCAGCCCGGCCCAGCGACTGCCGCTTCCCGAGGTGACCGTGCGGGAGCCGTAGCCCGTCCCGTAGCCCATCCCGTAGCCGCAGCCGACGCCGCGCCAGCCGATGTGCTCGACCATGCAGCCCATCACCTCGCCGACGGGTGTGAAGCCGACCGCCGCCAACGCCGCGGCCTCCGGCACGCTCAACAACGACCCGGCGACGTGGGAGTCAGCGGCTCGCGCGATCCGGGAGCGAGCGGCCGGAGGCAGGCCGACACCGTCCCAGGGCTGCTGTTCGTCGCGTGGCGGCACGGTCCCCATCGTGCCGTACGCCGCCAGCAGACGTCCGCGGAATCATCGTGGGACCTGCTGTGTTGCAGCCGGGCGTGAACAGCTCTCTCTTCGAGTCCCTGTCCGTCGGCGCGGTGACGCTGCCGAACCGTGTGCTGATGGCGCCGCTGACCCGCATGCGTGCCACCGACCCCGGCGACGTGCCGAACCCGTTGATGGCTGAGTACTACCGTCAGCGCGCCGGCGCCGGGCTCATCGTCACCGAGGGCACCCAGATCTCGCCGGTCGGCAAGGGCAACATGGACACGCCCGGCATCTACAGCGACGAGCAGGTCGAGGGCTGGCGACTGATCACCGACGCCGTGCACGCCGAGGGCGGCCGGATCGCGGCGCAGCTGTGGCACGTCGGCCGGGTCTCGCACGAGTCGCTGACCGGCGGCGTCCAGCCGGTGTCCGCCTCGGCCACTGAGTACCGCAGCCGCGCCACCCTCAAGGGCCCCGACGGCCTGCCGCAGCGGGCCGACTCTCCGACCCCGCGCCGGCTGAGCGTGGAGGAGATCGCGTCGACGGTAGCCGACTACGCCCGCGCCGCCCGCAACGCTCGTGACGCCGGCTTCGACCTGGTCGAGATCCACGGCGCGCACGGTTACCTCGTCCACCAGTTCCTGGGCACGGCGAGCAACCACCGCGAGGACGAGTACGGCGGCTCCCAGGAGAACCGCGCCCGGTTCGCCCTCGAGGTCGTCGATGCCGTCACGGCCGCATGGTCGCCGGACCGCACCGGCATCCGGATCTCGCCGCAGGGCTCGTTCAACGGCCTGGACGAGGACGACCTGCCGATGGCGCTCCACCTCGCGGGCGAGTTCTCCCGCCGCGGTCTGGCGTTCATCCACCTCTCCGAGCCCGACTGGGCCGGCGGCCCAGCGCTGCAGGACGACTTCCGCAAGGAGCTGCGGGCGGCGTACGACGGGGCCATCTTCGGCGCCGGCGCCTACACGTTCGAGAAGGCGGAGCGCCTGATCGGGCTCGACCTGATCGACGCGGTCGCGTTCGGTCGCTCGTTCATCGCCAACCCCGACCTTCCCGAGCGGCTGCGCACCGGTGCCGAGCTGAACGCTCCGGTGCCTGCGACGTTCTACGGTGGCGACGCCCAGGGCTACACCGACTACCCGACGCTGACCGCCTGACCATGGCGCGCTCCTGCGGGTAACGGTCGGGGCATGGAGACGCCACGCACGGTCGGGGTCGAGGAGGAGCTGCTCCTCATCGACCCGGAGACCCGCACCATCAGTCCGCGATCGACTCAGGTGATCCGCGCCCACGAGGATCGGACAGGGACGCCGATGGCGGCCAGCGACGAGCTCGACCAGGAGCTGTTCCTGCACCAGGTCGAGACGCGCACCGACCCGTCGGCGTCGCTGGACGACATCGAGGCACAGCTGGTGGCGGGCCGCCGCACGGCAGGTACGGCGGCGGAAGCCTCCGGCCTGGCCGTGGTGGCGTCCGGGATCGTGCCCATGGGTGGCGCTGAGCCGCAGGTCTCGCCGAACGACCGCTACCGCAACATGGTGGACACGTTCGGCGAGACCGCCCGGACCGGGCAGACCTGCGGCTGCCACGTGCACGTCGCGATCGACTCGCCCGCGGAGGGCGTGGGCGTGATCGACCGGATCACCCCCTGGCTCCCGGTGCTGGTGGCGATCGCCGCCAACTCGCCCTACTTCGAGGGCCGCGACACCAACTACGCCTCCTGGCGCAGCCAGGCGTGGACCCGGTGGCCGAGCGCCGGCGCGACAGAGGCCTTCGGCTCGGTCGAGAGCTACGAGGAGACCTCGCGACTGCTCAAGATGACCGGGGCCGCACGCGACGACGGGATGCTCTACTACGACGCCCGGCTCTCGAAGGGGCAACCGACGGTCGAGGTGCGGGTGCTCGACGTGTGCACCGACCTCGCGGACACGGTGCTGTGCGCGGCACTGGTGCGGGGTCTGGCCCAGACGGCCGCCGACGCCTGGGCGGCGAGCGAGCCGCTGGACCGATGGCGGGCCGAGATCCTGCGCGCCAGCAGCTGGCGCGCCGCACACGTGGGACTGGCAGGGACGCTGGTGCACCCGCTGCTGCGTGAGCTGCGCCCGGCGCGAGAGGTAGTGGATGCGCTCGTCCAGCACGTCCGACCGGCGCTGGAGGCATCGGGAGACCTCGACCGGGTCGTCGAGGGTGCGGAGCGGGTCCTGCGGGCCGGTGGCGCGACGCGGCAGCGGGCGGCGTACGAGCGGACGGGTGCCGTGGAGGGCGTCGTCGACGACCTGATCACCCGGACAGACAGCACGTGGCGGTGACGGCTCGCGCCGTCACCGCCACGTGGCTGCCTGTGACCGATCACCAATAGTGCGCGCGTGGACCGATCTGCCGGCCAGCCGACCCGAGGATCCACAGCACGGCCCCGACGACGATCAAGATGATCCCGATGGTCCACAGGACCGGCACGCTGAGCACCGCTCCCAGGATCAGCAGGATCAAGCCGAGGATGATCATGGCGACTCCTTCCACAGGCCCGCGGGTGCGGACCGACCAGGACAGGTACCCCCGGGGGCTTGTTTCGGAAACCTACGCCGCCGGCAGCCGGCGGTTTCGACGTTCGACGCGGGCCCGCCGACCGCCGGCGACGGGCGTTGCGTGCACGCGAGTCCGTCGCTGCCGCGTACTCGGGGCCACGAGCGCGTCCATTCATGGCCTCGCTAGAGTCGATGAACGTGAGGGAGTCGAACGTTGAGCGAGCCGTTCCCGAGGGTGTCTCGCCGGAGGCGGCGACCACCTGGCCCCCACGTCAGCTGATCGACTCCTTCCTCGGCAGCTTCGACTTCTCCGCCGTCGCCGAGGACGCACACGTCGATCCCGAGCAGGCCCGCGCCTTCCGCGACGTGCTCGGCCGCTTCGCGTCCGGCGTCACCGTCGTCACCGCGATGACGGGTGAAGGCCCGATGGGGATGACGTGCCAGTCGTTCTCGTCGGTCTCGCTGCAGCCGCCGCTGGTCCTGTTCGTGCCCGCGCACACGTCGCGGGCCTGGCCGGCGATCCGCGCCACCGGGCACTTCACCGTCAACCTGCTGGCCTCGAACCAGGAGGAGCTCTCGAACCAGTTCGCGGCCAAGGGCGTGGACAAGTTCGCCGGGGTGCCGTGGTCGCCGGCGCCGTCGACCGGCGCGCCTCGTCTGGACGGCTCGCTGGCGTGGATCGACTGCACGATCCACGCGGTGCACGAGGCCGGTGACCACGACGTGGTGCTCGGCCGGGTGCAGGCGATGGTCCACGGTGAGGCGGAGATGCCGTTGCTGTTCTTCCGGTCGGCCTATCACCGGCTCGCGGAGTAGCCGCCGGGGACCGAAGCGCCGATCGGGCGGCCGCTCACGATGTGAACGACCGCCCGATCGACGTCAAGAGGCCTGGTGCGGCCCGGTGTTCGCTCAGCGGCGACCGGAGCTGAACGACGCTGCGCTGTGCGGCCGACCGCCGCCGGCGGCACTTCCGGCGGCACTTCCGGCGGCGCTGCCGCCGCCGTTGCCGCGACCACCGCGACGGGCACCCGAACCGGCTGGCTTCGTGCTGCCACCCTTGTTCGCGGCAGCCTGCGAGCCGCCCTGCTTGGGAGCGCCGTTCCTGGCGCTGCCAGACGTGGCCGAGCCGTTCTTGGGCGAGCCCTGCCCGCGCTGCGCGGTCGTCGTACCGTCGCCGGTCTGGCGCTTGCGTGCGCGGCTGCCGGGGCGGCTCTTGCGCGTGCCGGTGCCCTCGCCAGCGGGGCGGCGCTCGGGCTGCACGACCACCGGCTCGAACGCACCCGGGCGGGTGCGCTCGCCCGGCGCGAGCGTGACCAGGATCGGGTGGTGAGCACCCTCGATCCGCGTCGTCTGCGGCTTGATGCCGGCTGCCTTGGTGAGGTCGCGCACGTCCCGCACCTGGTCGCTGGTCATCAGGGTGACGACGGTGCCGTCGTTGCCCGCTCGTGCGGTGCGGCCCGAACGGTGCAGGTAGGCCTTGTGCTCGGTCGGCGGGTCCGCGTGGACCACCAGCGCCACGTCGTCGACGTGGATGCCGCGGGCGGCGATGTCGGTGGCCACCAGCGCAGTCGCCTCGCCGCTGTGGAACGCGTCCATGTTGCGGGTCCGGGCGTTCTGCGAGAGGTTGCCGTGCAGCTCGACCGCAGGTACGTCGTTGCGGTTGAGCTGGCGCGCAAGCGCCTTGGCGCCGTGCTTGGTGCGGGTGAAGATCACGGTCCGTCCCGGTGCGCTCGCCAGGTCGGTCAGGATCGCGACCCGCTGGTCCCGCTCGATGTGCAGCACGTGGTGCGACATCGTCGACACCGGCGACTGCGCCGAGTCGGCCTGGTGGGTGACCGGGTTGGTGAGGAATTGCTTCACCAGCGCGTCGATCGCCTTGTCCAGGGTGGCGGAGAAGAGCAGCCGCTGGCTGTCCTTGGGCGTGGCGGCGAGGAGCCGACGTACGCCCGGGAGGAAGCCGAGGTCGGCCATGTGGTCGGCCTCGTCGAGCACGGTGATCTCGATGTCGGCCAGGGTGCAGTGCTTCTGGCCGATGAGGTCCTCGAGGCGACCGGGGCAGGCGATGACGATGTCGACGCCGCGCTGCAGCGCGTCCACCTGGGGCTTCTGGCCGACACCGCCGAAGACGGTGCGGGTGGTGAGACCGGCCGCCTTGACCAGCGGTGCTGCGGCAGCCTCGATCTGGGCGACCAGCTCGCGGGTCGGGGCCAGGATCAGGGCACGCGGCGCGCGTGCTCGGGGCGTACGGCGCTCGGCGGCGAGCCGGGCGACCACGGGCAGCAGGAAGGCGTAGGTCTTGCCGGAGCCGGTGCGGCCGCGGCCGAGCACGTCGCGGCCGGCGAGGGAGTCAGGCAGGGTCGCTGCCTGGATGGGGGTCGGGTCGGTGATGCCCTGTCGGCTGAGGACGTCGAACAGGGACGAGGGCAGGCCAAGGCTGGCGAAGGAGGTCACGCAGAATCTCTCTGTAAGGCTTCTCGCCGAACAGTCGGGATCCGAGGGCCTCGGGCGACTACGCACGGAGTCCAGCGTGGAACGCGGGGCTTCGACGTGCGGACAACTCGCGGCGAGAGCACGAGTCGATACCAAGAGGTTACCGCAGGATCCGCCCAGGTCCGGCATCGGCGCGCGCACGCCGACGACGCGTCGCATGCGTTTCTACGAAGTCGGCGACCGTTTCTACGAAGTCGGGGAGAGCGTGCCGACCTTGGCACGGATCTCATCGATCGCATCCCAGTCGTTGACGTGCATCCCGGCCACCACTCGTTCGCGCTCCTCGCCGTCCAGCTCCTCGCGGCGCAGCCACCACACCCGGAAGTTCAGGCCCGGTACGTCGCCGACGATCTCGACGCGGTCGAAGCCGTCCGGACCCGCGTTGCCGACGTACTCCATGCCGAGGTCGTACTGGTCGGTGAAGAAGTAGGGCAGCGCGTCCGCGACCTCCGCGCCGCCGAGCAGGTTGGCGGCCGCCACCTTGCCGTGCTTGATCGCGGTGTCCCAGTGCTCCACCCGGACCGCGCGCCCGAGCACCGGATGATCGGCGTTGGCCACGTCCCCCGCGGCGTAGACGTCCGGTGCCGAGGTGCACAGGTGGGCGTCGGTCCGGATGCCGTTGCCCACCACGATGCCGGCGGCTTCGGCCAGCTCCGTGGCAGGTACGACGCCGACGCCGACCACCAGGTGATCGACCTCCACCGCATCTTTGTTGGCGAGCCCGATGCGTGCGGTGCCCGAGTCGGTGCGCTCGATCGACTCCACCTGCACGCCGGTTCGCAGGTCCACGCCGTGCGTGCGGTGCAGGTCGGCGAAGATCTGCGCCACCTCCTCGCCGAGGACGCCCAGCAGCGGCTGGGCCGCCATCTCCAGCACGATCACCTCCGCACCCGCCTCGCGGGCAGCCGCCGCGACCTCCAGCCCGATCCAACCGCCACCGATGATGCCGATCCGGCGGCTTGCCCGGAGCTCCTCCTTCAGCGCCGTGGAGTCGTCGAGGGTGCGTAGATAGGTCGTCGACACCCCGGCCCGGTCGGCCAGTGCCAGCCGGCGTGGTTCGGCTCCTGTTGCCAGCAGCAGCGCCCGGTAGGCGATCTCCTCGCCGCCGGCCTGCAGGGTGTGGGCGTCCGGGTCCAGGGCCGTGACCAGGACGCCGGTGCGTACGTCGACGTCGTGCTCGCGGTACCAGGTGGCATCGTGCACCAGCGCCTTCTCGGCAGGGTCCTTGCCCATCAGGAAGCCCTTGGAGAGTGGCGGCCGCTCGTAGGGCAGGTGGGACTCGGCTGCGAAGACGACGAGAGGGCCGGCGTACCCCTGATCGCGCAGGGCAGTGACAGCGGTGCCGGCGGCGAGTCCGCCTCCGACGATGGCGATGGGCAGGTCAGTGCTCACGTGCGCTCCTCAGCTGGTGGCGGTGACCTCCAGCCTGACCAGCCGCACCTGACTTTTCAACGCTGCTGAGGAGGGAGAGACCGAAACACGTTCTGGTCGGTGGGGTAGTGCTTACATTGCTGGAGCGCACCGATCGGTCCGCGGTCGTGCCGGCGCACCGAGCCCCGGGGCCGAGGCGTGGAGGAGGAGCAGGAATGAAGCTGGGTCTGCAGCTGGGTTACTGGGGCGCGCAGCCGCCCGCCGGCGTCGGCGAGGTCGTCGCGGCCGCCGAGGAGGCGGGGTTCGACGCGATCTTCACCGCCGAGGCGTGGGGGAGTGACGCGTTCACGCCGCTGGCCTGGTGGGGGCGGGAGACCTCGCGGATCAAGCTCGGTACCTCGATCGTGCAGATGTCCGGCCGTGCTCCGACGTCGATCGCGATGCACGCGCTCACGCTCGATCACCTGTCCGGCGGTCGGGTCATCCTCGGCATCGGCGTCAGCGGTCCACAGGTGGTCGAGGGTTGGTACGGCGCGCCCTTCGCCAAGCCGCTCGCCCGGACCCGCGAGGTGGTCTCGATCATCCGCCAGGTGATGGCGCGCGAGGCTCCGGTGACCAACGACGGTCCGCACTACCCGCTGCCCTACAACGGCCCCGGCTCGGTCGGTCTGGGCAAGCCGCTCAAGTCGATCGTGCACCCCCTTCGCGCCGATGTGCCGATCTGGCTGGGTGCCGAGGGGCCGAAGAACGTCGCCCAGACCGCCGAGATCGCCGATGGGTGGATCCCGCTCTTCTACACGCCGAAGAGCGCCGCGATGTACCAGCCGTGGCTCGACGAGGGATTCGCCCGGCCCGGCGCGCGGCGTACGCGTGCGGACTTCGAGATCGCCGCGACGTGTCATCTCGAGGTCGTCTCGTCGGCCGAGGAGAAGCGGGCGGTGCTGGCTGCGATGAAGCCGTTCGTCTCGCTCTACATGGGTGGCATGGGCGCCAAGGAGCAGAACTTCCACAACGCCGTCTTCGTGCGGATGGGCTACGGCGAGCTCGCCGAGGAGGTGCAGCGGCTCTACCTGGCCGGCGAGAAGGACAGGGCCACCGCGCTGGTGCCCGACGAGCTGGTCGACGACATGCACATCGTCGGTACGGCGGGCGAGGTCCGCGAGCGCGTCGCCCAATGGGAGTCGACGGGTGTCACCACGTTGCTGCTGAGTCTGCGGTCGGCGGACGAGGTCCGGCGGGTCGCTGAGGTGCTGGCGTAGCGCTGCCGAGTCGGACGGCCTCTGGGGCAGTGCCGTCAGTGCCGTGCTGCGACGGCCACCCGGCCGTTGCGCAGGGAGGTGCGCACCCGCGCCTCCGAGCCGATCCGCTCGGCGATGCTCAGCAGGTCGTCGTCGTGCTGGACGCCGAAGCCGGCGTTGGCGAGCAGACCCGACAGCTGTTCGGCGGTGAGCAGGGTGCGCCAGGGCTCGTTGGCGGTGATGGTCGCCGTGCGGCCCAGCCGTGCGAGCGTGCCGACGACCAGCCGTCCGGCTCGAGCACGCAGCGAGGGCGTCTGGTAGTTCACGATCAGGGTGCTGCCGCGCGCCGACCGGTCGCCGATGGCACGGAGCGTCGCGACGATGTCACGCCGGGTGAGATAGGGCAGGACGCCCTCCCACAGCCACGTCGTCGGTACGTCGCCGTCGTGCCCGCTGGCCTCCAGTCCCGCGGCGAGATCATCGACGGCGAGGTCCACGGGCTGGAAGCGGAACGTTCGCGCCAGCGCCGGCCGTTCGCCGATCCGCGCCCGTTTGTCCCGCTGCGAGGCCGGATGGTCGATCTCGGTGACGTCGACGTCGACCAGCTCCGGCATCCGCCAGGCACGGGTGTCGAGGCCGGCGCCGAGGACGACCAGCTGCAGATGGGGGTGCGACCTGATCGCATCGTCGATAGCCACGGTTCGCGGCGCGATGATCTCGGCGCACGCTCGCACGGACTCGTAGGTCGATCGCTCGGCCCAGCCCTGCGGCGGCGTACCGGCGCGGACCTGGTCGAGGACGACACGCTCCTCGACGGTGAGAAGGTCGGCGGCGACCGGGTCGGTGAAGTGCCCGACGGCGAGTCGGCCGTCGGCGGCCGCCCGCCCCAGGCAGACCAGGACGGCGGTCCGGCTGGCGACCCGTTCTTCGGACATGGACAGATTGTGCGCTCTGCCGCGGCGTACGGTCTCCGGCACCGGTGCCGTCAGGCAGCGTTAACTCGGACGTAACACTCCACGCGGGACCCTGAAACATCCGGCTTGGAGCCTCGACCACCGTGCTCCCTCTCGTCGCGACCGCTGTCGACCCCGGCGACACGGCCTGGCTGTTGGCTGCCGCCGCGCTGGTGCTGCTGATGGTGCCGGGCCTGGCGCTGTTCTACGGCGGCATGGTCCGCTCCAAGAGCGTCCTGAACATGATGATGATGACGTTCTCGGCGCTCGGCGTCATCACGCTGGTGTGGGTGATCGTCGGCTACTCGCTGGCGTTCGGCGACGATGTCGGCGGTGGACTGTTCGGCGACCCGTTCCAGTACTTCGGGCTGCAGTCGCTGGTCAGCGGCCGGGGCAACTGGCTGCACGTGCCGGTGATCCTCTTCGCCTGCTTCCAGGGGCTGTTCGCGGTCGTCACCGGCGGCCTGGTGGCCGGTGCGATCGCCGACCGCGCGCGGTTCGGCGCGTGGGTGGTCTTCATCGGACTGTGGACGGTGCTGGTCTACGCGCCGCTCGCGCACTGGGTCTTCGACGGCTCGCGCACCGGCCACACCGGCGGCTGGCTGGTCAACCGGGTGCACCTGATCGACTTCGCCGGCGGGACCGCCGTGGAGATCTGCTCCGGCGCCTCCGGCCTCGCGCTGGCCCTGGTGCTCGGTCGCCGGGTCGGCTTCGGCAACGACGCGATGCGTCCGCACAACCTGACCCTGGTCATGCTCGGTGCCGGGCTGCTGTGGGTCGGCTGGTTCGGCTTCAACGCCGGGTCGGCGTTCCGCGCCGACCAGGGCGCGGCCGTGGTCTTCGCCGCCACCTTGGTGGCCGGAGCGGCAGGGGCCGGCGGCTGGCTCGCCGTCGAGCAGATACGCGACGGGCACGCCACCTCGCTCGGGGCCGCCTCCGGCATGGTCGCCGGTCTGGTCGCGATCACCCCGAGCTGCGGCTCTGTCACGCCCCTGGGGGCGATCGTGGTCGGCCTGGTCGCCGGCGCGGTGTGTGCGAGCGCGGTCGCGCTCAAGTACCGCTTCCGGTACGACGACTCGCTCGACGTCGTCGGCGTCCACCTGGTCGGCGGTCTCGTCGGCACGGTGCTGATCGGCGTCCTGGCCAGCTCGGCCGCGCCGACGGGTGTCGACGGGCTGCTCTACGGCGGTGGCATGACCCAGCTCGGCCGCCAGTCGCTGGGCGCGCTGGTGGTGCTGGTCTACGCGTTCGCCGTCTCCGGCGTGCTCGGCCTGGTGGTCGACAAGGCGATGGGCTTCCGGATCGACCCCGAGCACGAGGTCGCCGGGATCGATCTGATCGTGCACGCGGAGTCGGCGTACGACCTGCATGTCGGCACGGGGCCGCGGCACGGGAGCATCTTCAGTCACAGCGGGCACGGAGAGCACCGGAGCTGACCCGACACGTGCGCGGCGTGACGTCTCGCCCCGTTCGCTGAAGGGCCCCAACGGGAACCGGTGGCCATGAGCGCCCCCGACAACCCGTCCCAGAACCCGCTGGTCGACCTCACCCATGCCCTGGAGCAGGACGGCGCGTTCGACGACGCGGTCGACATCCTCTCCCGGTACGCCGAGATCCTCACCGAACGGCCCGGCCTGCAGAGCCTGCTGCGCGGTGACTGGTTCGGTCACCATCTGCACCCGACCCTGACCGACTTCCCGCTCGGCGCGTGGATGTCGGCGAGCCTGCTCGACCTCATCGGACCCGAGGGCAGTGAGGAGGCGGCGGCACGGCTGGTCGGTCTCGGCGTGCTGGGCGCGCTGCCGACGGCGCTGAGCGGGCTGGCCGACTGGCAGTCGCTGGCTGAGCGCCGCGATCGGCGGGTCGGGGTGGTGCACGCGGCAGGCAACGCGGCGGCGCTGGCGGCGTACTCGTGCTCGTGGATCGCTCGCCGCCGCGGTCGGCACCGTCTGGGAGCCGCCCTCGGGCTGCTCGGCGCCGGCCTCTCCGGAGGCGCCGGATACCTCGGCGGGCACCTGGCCGAGCACGGCACGTTCGAGGAGTAGCAGCGTCGCTGCCGAGATTGTCGGTGCCCTCTGGAATGCTGTGCCTCCGCCACCGTGAGACGGAGAAGCAGCGAGGGGAGGCCCGTGAACCAGATCGCCAACGAGCTGGCGCGCGTCAAGGGTGCCTTCGCCCAGCCCACCCTCACCCTGCTGCACCAGCGTCAGGCGCCAGTCATCATCACGATCTTCCGGACGGCCTTCGACCGCAGCAACAAGCCGGTGCCGACCGGCCGGCTGCACACCCAGGTGGAGGACCACCTCACCCAGATGCACGCTGCGGGGGAGGAGGTCCCGGCCGGCACCGGGCGCGAGCTCTGTCACCGCTGGATGCGCGGCCAGTGGCTCGTCCGCTCCCTCGACGAGACCGGCCAGGAGGTCTACACCCTCACCTCGCACGCTCAGCAGGCGCTCGAGCTGGTCAAGAGCCTGGCCCGTGATCGTGCGACGCTGAGCGAGCACCGGGTGGCCACCATCGTGAGCACGGTGCGTCGCTTCAATGCCGAGGCCAATCCGGATCGATCGGCCCGGGTCGAGATCCTCACCGCCGAGATCGCCCGCCTCCAGGCCGAGCGCGACCGGTTGATAGATGGCGCCGAGCTGGTGGACGCCACCGAGGACTACATGGCCGACGGCTTCACCGAGCTGATGTCCTTGGTCTCTGCCCTGCCCAGTGACTTCGCCCGGGTCGAGGAGCGCTACGCGCAGATCCGCGCCGAGATCCTGACGGCCTTCCGCGCCGAGGACCGTCCGGCCGGAGAGGTGATCGACGAATATCTCGCCCGCGCCGACGCGCTGATGACCTCGACCCAGGAGGGCCGCGCCTTCGAGGGCGCGTTCACCCTGCTACGCGACGACGCGCTGGTCACCGGCCTGCGCGAGGATCTCAACGCGCTCCTGGAGCACCCGCTCTCCGACCGCATCCTCGGCGACACCGATCGCTCCGAGCTGCGAGGCACTGTCCGCCTGGTGCGCGACGGTCTCGAGCGCGTGCTGGCGCAACGGTCCAAGGTGACGGCCACGCTCAAGGAATACATCGTCTGGCGCGACGCTGCCCGCGACCGTGAGCTGGAGCAGACGCTGCGCCAGCTCGAGTCCGAGATGATGACCTGGATGGCCACCACCGGCCCCCGAGCCACCCACGACGTCCCCCTGCTGCCTGGGCGTGCCGGCATCGAGCACCTGCGCGAGCGGTTCTACGACCCGGCCGACGAGGTTCTCCCGGAGCGGATCTCCGTAGCCGACACCGAAGACGCGCCGGCACTCTCGTTGGACGATCTGCGTGCCCAGGGCGGCCCCCAGATCATCGAGCTGCGCGAGCGCCTCGACGACGCGCTCGGTGCCCTGATCCCACCGGCGTCGATGGGCGAGCTGTTCGCCGAGCTCGACCCGGCCCTGCGCCGGCCCGTAGAGATCTTCGGCCTGCTGCACCTGGCCGCCGATCGCGGCTGGCGGGCGCCGGAGGACGAGGACAGCGGCACCGAGACCTATGGCGCGATCCGCCGCGACGGTACGGCGCGAGCCTTCGCCGTGCCACGGCTCGCCCTGCCCGACCCCGACCTGGAGGAGCGCTGATGAGCATCGACGAGTTCGAGGTGATGGACACCGCGCCGCTCGGGAGCGCACCGGACGAGACACTCGAGGACGGGCTCGTCGACGAGCGATCCGTGTCGCTCTGGGAGGGCGACGAGGGTGGTCTGGAGCACGCCCAGCGGCAGGTGCTCGTGGCGCTGCTCAAGCAGCGCTTCATCAGCGCGCGCAGTCATCCCCGCGACTGGCGCGTGCTCGTCGAGCACGAGCGGGTCCTCCGCTCCCGGCTCAACGACCTCTTCCTCGAGCTGCACATCGACCCGCTGCGCGAGGTCGCCTGGAAGCGCCAGGCCGTCGGTGAGGCCGGCCAGCGGTTCCCGACACTGCTGCACGACGTCGCCTGGACGCGCGAGGAGACGATCGTGCTGGTCCACCTCCGCGACCGACTGCGCACCGGATCGGCCGACGGCGAGGAGCGGGTCTTCGTCGACGTCGCCGACCTGGTCGAGTACGCCGCCAGCTTCCGGCCGGCCCACGCGACCGATGAGGCGGGTGACGAGAAGCGCACCCGCAACGCGGTCGCCACCATCGCCAAGGCCGGCCTGCTGATCCCGACGTCCTACGACGAGCGGTTCGAGGTCAGCGAAGCGGTCGAGCCGCTGCTTCCGATCGAGGTGCTGCAGGAGCTGGTCGCGGCCCTGCAGCGTGCCAACGCCGAGGACGGTGCACCTGCCGGTGTGACGGATGCCGACGCGGCGGATGACGTCGCCGATGAGGGTGACGGTCTCTTCGGGGCCGAGGAGGCCAACTGATGCTGGACGAGACGCTCGACCCCGACACCGAGGGCCTCTTCGAGGAGCGGGTGGTCGCCACTCCGGCCGACGACACCCTGCAGTGGCGCGCAGAGTTGCTGCAGCTGGTCAACTGGGGCGGCTTCAGCGGGCTGACCCGGATCCCCGTCGCGGGCGACGCGACCATGCTCTCGGGCGCCTCGGGTGCCGGCAAGTCGACCATCCTGGACGCCTACACGGCGCTGATGATGCCCTCGGACACGAAGTTCAACGGCGCCTCCAACGACGCTGTCGCTGGCCGTGCCCGCAGCGTCGGCCAGCGCAACCTGCTCTCCTACCTGCGTGGGGCCGTCGACGTGGTCGACGACCCGCGGACCGGGCGTCCGGTGGAGAAGCTGCTGCGCGGTCGCAACGCTGACACCTGGGGCGCGATCGCGATGACCTTCGTCAACGACCAGGGCAACCGCTTCACCGCCGTACGGACCTACTACGTGCCCCGTCGGGCGACCCGATCGGGCGACGTGCAGATGCAGCTGATCACCCACGAGGCGGTCCTGCCGCTCGAGGCGATCGAGGCCGCTGTCGCGGACCGGTTCCATGCGAACACGCTGAAGAAGCTCTTCCCGGGCGTCCGCGTGCACCGCACCTACGCCGAGTTCGCCGCGGTCCTCTACGCCCGGCTCGGCATCGGTGCGAACGGTGACGGCTCCAAGGCGCTGCGGTTGCTCGCCCGGATCCAGGCCGGCAACCAGGTGCGCAGCGTCGACGAGCTCTACAAGGAGATGGTGCTCGAGCGGCCCGCCACCTACGCCGCCGCGGACCGGGCCGTCGAGCACTTCGACGACCTCGACTCCGCCTACGCCGCGATGCGCACCGAGGAGCAGAAGCTCGAGGTGCTCGCGCCGATCACCGACCTGGCGACGCGAGGAGAGCAGGCCAAGGCCCGGGCGGCCGAGCTCGACGCGTACGGCGTGACGATCGCGGGCGACGACACCCCGCTGCGACTGTGGCTGCTCCAGACCCATGCGCTGTTGCTGGAGCGGGCCGTGGAGACCAACCGGTCCGAGCGCGCGGCCACCACCGCTGCGCTGGCCGACGGTGCCAGCGCGGAGGCGGCGCTCGTCGGCGACCTGGAGGCTGCCAAGGAGGCTCACCGCGCGGCCGGTGGTGCGAACCTGCAGACACTGGGGCTGACGCTCGAGCAGGAGCATGCCGTCCGCGACCAGCGGCTGGCGCGGCGTGAGGCGTTGCGGGAGCGGGTGCTGCCGGTGTTGGACGTCGGCGACGGCGAGCAGGAGACTGCCGGCGACGCCCTGCATGACTCCGCTGCCTTCGTCGTCCTGCAGGACCAGGCGCGCTCGTGGCTCGACGGCCGGACGGCTCGGGAGGGCGCGCTCACCGCGGAGCGTGACCGGGCGCGGGAGCGGAGCTTCCCGCTGCTGCAGCGGCGCGACGAGCTGCGCCGGGAGCGGGCATCGCTGGACGGCCGTGCCGGCCGGGTGCCCGCGATGCTGCACGAGCTGCGCGCCGAGGTGGCCCGCGCGAGCGGTCTCAGCACTGCCGAGCTGCCGTTCGTGGCCGAGCTGATCGACGTGGCACCGGAGGAGGAGCACTGGCGCACCGCCATCGAGACGGTCCTGGGCAGTGCGGCCCGGATGATGCTGGTCCCGCTGGATCGGTTGGACGACTTCTCGGCTGCGATCGACAGCCTGCGGCTGCGCGCCCGGCTGACCTTCGAGGGCGCCGAGCTCGACCTGGCTCCCCTCGACCCGGCCGACCCCGAGCGAGTGGCCGGCAAGCTGCTCTTCTGCGAATCGCCCTTCTCCGGCTGGGTGCAGCGATACGTCGCCGAGTCCGGTCGCAACGCGCTGTGCGTCGACACCGCCGCCGAGCTGGCCGGCCCGGGCTTCCGGGTCACGACAGCCGGCCAGACCCGCAACGGCCGTCGGGGCTCGCACGGTCGCGGCGACCGGCGCGACATCATCGGCTTCTCCAACGAGGCAGCGCTGGGCGAGATCGACGACGAGCTCGCCGCATTGGAGCACCAGCTCGGCGAGATCGACGACGACGTGGCAGCGGTCGACCGTCGCCTGCGCGTGCTCGGCCTGCAGCAGGCCGCCTACGAGGCCCTCGTCGGAGCGCGCTTCGATGAGATCGACGTGGCCGCGATCGAGGAGCGGATCGCCGAGGTCGAGCAACGCCGCGAGACGATCCTGGGCAGCGACGACCAGCTGCAGGCACTTCAGGAGCAGATCACCGAGCTGGAGCAGCGTCTGGACGCGACCCGGTCCGCGCGCTACGCACTGGCCGCCCGGCAGCGTGAGCTCGACGCCGAGCACGGAGAGCTGGTCGAGTCCGAGGATCTGGTCAAGGACCGGCTCGAGGCGACGGACCGCGCCGGCCGGGTCACGCTGAGTGCCGAGCAGACCGCGGCACTCGCCGAGGAGTTCGCGCTCGCCGTCGCGCCGGCCGATCCGGACGAGCTGGACCGGTTCGCCGAGAACTCCCAACGCTTGGCCGAGCGGCTGCGTCGCGCCGTCGGCGACGTCGAGGCCGAGAGCAAGCGGGTCGAGGAGGAGCTCGTCACCATCTTCCGGGCCTACAAGGTCCGCTGGGACTCGCCGAACCTCGGCGCGACCCCCGAGTCCTACGCCGACTACGCCCGCATCCTCGAGCAGATCAGAGCCACCGGCCTCGCCGAGCGGCGCGCGGAGTGGCGCCGTCGACTCACCGAGTGGAGTGGTCAGGACCTGGTGCCGCTGGTCGGCGCGATGGCGGCCTCCGTCGAGGAGATCGAGGACCGTCTCGAGCCGATCAACGCCATCCTGCGCCGGCTGGAGTTCGGGGCGACCGGTGATCGGCTCCGCATCCGGCTGCGCCGCCTCTCACCCGCCCACGTGCAGGCGTTCCTCCGCGACCTCCGGGCGCTCTCGGCAGGATCGACCGCCGAGCTCGACGAGGCCGGGCTGGAGAAGCGCTTCGACCAGCTGAGTCGCTTCATGCAGCAGCTGCGCGCGGGGGAGCCGGGTCAGGAGGGCGAGCGCGACCGCCTTCTGGACGTTCGCCGCCACGTCGAGGTCAGCGCCGAGCGCTACGACCACGTCAGCGGCGAGCTTCGCGCCACCTACCGCACGCTAGGTGAGAAGTCGGGGGGCGAGTCGCAGGAGCTGGTCGCGTTCATCGTCGGCTCGGCGCTGCGCTTCCGGCTGGGCGACGAGATGCGCTCCCGACCGCGTTTCGCGCCGGTCTTCCTCGACGAGGGCTTCGTGAAGGCCGACTCGGAGTTCGCCGGGCGCGCGGTGCGGGCGTGGAAGGGCCTCGGCTTCCAGCTGATCGTCGGCGTACCGCTGGACAAGGTGACCGGGCTCGAGCCACACATGGACGCACTGCTGGCCATCACCAAGCACGCCGGCACACACCAGTCCTGGATCACGGCGATCACCGACGCGGCCGACCGCTGAGCAAGGTCGCCGCCGGATCGCTGCACAGTCGTTCAGACGCGGCCGTGTAGCCTCCGGCGGCATGAAGGTGCGCCTGGTCGTCTCCGGCCTACCTGGAATGTACGGCGAGGCGCGCGCTCTGCTCCCTCGGCGCGACGCGATGCGGGTCGTGCTGGCGGCAGGTCTGGCGCTGGTGCTCGCCCCGGTCCGAGCGAGCGGTCGCCCGCGCACGCAGAACGCGCTGCGTCACTTCGCCTGGTCGGCCTGGCTGGCTGCCAGCTACGGCGCCGAGGTGGCGAAGGCCGTCACCGCTGAGCACGAGCGGCACTCCCTGGACCCGCTCGACAGCGAGTGCGACCTGCGGAACAACAAGGCGGGCAGGCGCTACGGGCGACTGCACGTGGCCGAGATCGTCGACCTGCCCACGCCGGTGGCGGTGTGGAGGCTTCTCGGCATCGGTCGGCGCAAGTGGCGTTCCGGCCGTCTCTGGGCGGTGCGCCACGGCTGGGTCGAGCCGAGTCACTCACGACGAGTCGGAGGGGCTGCCGACGCCGGTGGGAGCCCCGGCAGCGCCGGCTGAGCGCGCACGCGCCACGAGCTGGGCGAGTCCCCGGCGCGCCAGAACGGCGCACAGCACTGCCCCGGGCAGCTCGAGCAGCACCGCTTCGAGCACCGCTTCGAGCAGCGCACCGGTCCGGCCGCCGGGGGTCGCGGCCGTCATCACGTCGAACCACGCATCGGCGACCAGCAACGTCGCCCCCGCGGTGGCGGTGAGCACCACCCGCGGGTCGCGTCGCGCGGCGAACCAACCGATCCGAGCGAGCACCAGGATGAGGACGACGTCGTACCCGACCCACACGGCGCGGTAGTGGCTGATCACGTGGTGCTGGGGGAGTGTGAGCCCGAGGTAGACGGTCCAGGGGATCAGCGCGGCGGCCACACCGAGGTAGAGCAGCGGCACCCAACGCCCGGCCCAGGCCCGGGTGGCCGGGTCCAGGGGCCGCGCGAGTGCTTGCGCCAGCGGTCGCCGCATGGCCTCCAAGGTAGCGGTCGTGACCACTACAGTCGGGGTCGGAGCCGAGCCGTACCCAACGGAGGAGAAGCGGATGAGGGTCGCTGTGGCAGGGGGGACCGGTCTGGTCGGGAGCCGCGTGGTCGATCGACTGCGGGCGCGCGGCGACGAGGTGGTGGTGCTGGCCCGCTCGGTCGGCGTCGACATCGTCGCGGACTCAGGTCTCTCCGAGGCGCTGACCGGTGTCGAGGTCGTTGTCGACACTACCTCGGTCGTCGCCAAGACCTCGCAGGAGTACGTCGACTTCTTCGGCACGGTCGCCCGCAATCTGCAGAAGGCGGCCGCCGCGGCCGGGGTGCACCGGATCGTGACCCTCTCGATCGTCGGCATCGACGGACTCGGCGGCGGTGCGTTCGCACACTACGACGGCAAGAACGCGCAGGAGCGCGAGACCGAGTCCGGCACGGTGCCGACGGCGATCCTGCGCGCTACGCAGTTCCATGACTTCGCCGCTCAGCTCATCGACTGGGTCGCCAAGGGTCCGCTGATGCCGTGTCCCAAGCAGCCGGTGCAGACGGTCGACGTGGACGTGGTCGCCGACGAGCTGGTCGCGCTGGCGCACGAGGCTGCCAGCGGAGGGCTGGCCAGCGATCGGGTCCGGCGCGACATCGCGGGTCCGGAGAAGGGCGTGCTGGCCGACCTGGTCCGGGCCGTGGCGAAGGCACGCGGCCGTCGGCTGCTGGTGATCCCGGTCTGGCTGCCCGGCGAGGCCGCGAAGAAGGTGCGCAGCGGCGTACTCCAGGCTCCGGCGGGCGCGAAGATCGCCGGCGGGACCTTCGACGCCTGGCTCGCTCGCGCCTACCCGAAGGATGCCGACCACCTGGCCACGTGAGGGCCGTTACAGTCACCTGCATGCCGTCTCCTGAGGCCTACCCCAGCTCCCTCGACGCCGCCCTCCACCGCTCCGCCGTCCGGCATCCTGATCGGATCGCGTTGCGGTTTCGCGAACGTGAGTGGAGTTACGCCGCGCTCGACACCGCGGTCACCGCGGCCGCACATGCGCTCCTGGCACGGGGGATGGAGCACGGCGACCGGGTCGCGGCCTACGGGGCCAACTCCGACGCCTACGCGATCGCCTTCCTCGCCGTCGCGCGAGCAGGACTGGTGCACGTGCCGGTCAACTACGCGCTGAAGGGCGGCGAGCTGGAGTATCTGCTGACCCAGTCGGGCGCGCGACTCGTGCTGACCGACCCCGCCTTGGCGGCCGACGTGGAGCAGGTGCGCGCGGCGACAGCCGTCACCGACGTTCTGGCGTTGCGGGACGCACCCGACTCGCTGCTGGATCAGATCGTCTCTCCGGCCGGCGTGCCGGTAGGAGCGGAGCTGCCGCGTGTCTCCGACACGGACCTCGTCCAGCTGCTCTACACCTCTGGCACCACGTCGCTGCCCAAGGGCGCGATGATGACCCACCGAGCGCTGAGCCACGAGCACGTCTCGTGCGTGCTGGCGCTGGACTTCACCGCCGCGGACCGGCCACTCGTCTGCATGCCGCTCTACCACTCCGCCGCGATGCACGTCTTCCTGCTGCCCTACCTGGCCGTCGGCGCCACGGTCCGGCTGCTGCCCTCGCCGGACATCGCCGAGATCCTCAGGGTGGTGGAGGCAGAGCGGATCGACTCGCTGTTCCTCGCCCCGACGGTGTGGGTGCCCCTCGCCAACCATCCCGATCTGGCGACCCGCGACCTCTCCTCGCTGCGCAAGGCCCAGTACGGCGCCAGCATCATGCCGGTGACGGTGCTCAACCGGCTGCGTGAGCGCTTCCCCGACCTGGGCTTCTACAACTGCTTCGGCCAGTCGGAGATCGGCCCGCTGGCCTGCGTGCTGCGTCCCGAGGAGCACGACCAGCGTCCGGCCTCAGCGGGGCACGCCGTCTTCTTCGTGGAGAGCCGCGTCGTCGACAAGGCGGGCAACGCGGTGCGGCCGGGGGAGAGCGGCGAGATCCAGTACCGCTCCCCGCAGCTGTGCATCGGCTACTGGCAGAACCCGGAGGCGACCGACGAGGCCTTCGCCGACGGCTGGTTCCACTCGGGCGATCTGGTCACGATGGACGAGGAGGGCTATGTCACCGTCGTGGACAGGATCCGCGACGTGATCAACACCGGGGGAGTGCTGGTGGCCTCCCGGGAGATCGAGGACTGCCTGTACACCCACCCAGCGGTGGCCGAGGTCGCGGTCGTGGGACTGCCGGACGAGCGGTGGATCGAGGCTGTCACGGCGTACGTCGTGCTGCGGGAGGGCCGGAGTGCGACCGCCGAGGAGCTGATCGGCCATGTCAAGGAGCGGCTAGCGCCGTTCAAGGTGCCGAAGTCGGTGCGCTTCGTCGACGACCTGCCGCGCAACCAGAGCGGAAAGCTGCTCAAGCGCGAGCTGCGTGGCTGACGCCATTTTCATCAGATCTCGCGTGCGGCTGCCGTTGATGCGTGGGTGACCGCATACCCCGCTGCCGAGATCCCCGTACCCCGTACTGACAACCCGTTCGAGGCTCGTCGCGACAGCGGGAGCCGGGTCGGTCTGAACGACCTCGACTTCGGTGCCTTCGACCACTTCAACCACGCGGTCTACGTGGTCGACCCCGACTACGCGATGCAGCACTTCAACAGGGCCGGGCTGGAGCGGGTGCGGTTCATGCTCGACCGTGCCGACCTCAGCCTCGACGAGGCTCGCGGGATGGACATGGCTCGGCTCTACGTGCACCCCGAGCACGGTCGCGAGATGCTGCGCGACGCGCGCCTGCTGCCGTTCACGACGTCGTACGAGTTTCGGGGCGCCTGGCGCCAGCTCGAGATCGACCCGGTCTTCGAGCCGGGCACCCGCCGCTATCTCGGCGCAGTCGTGGCAGTGCACGACATCACCGCCCAGAAGCAGGCCGAGCTCGCAGCCCAGCAGACGGCGCGCAATGCGGAGGCGCTCAGCGCACTGCTGCGGACCCTCGGGGACGTCAAGCACGAGGACGAGGTCGTCGGCGCCGTCATCGGCAACGTGCTGCAGTACTTCGGCGCCGACTACGCGCTCGGCCACAAGATCGCCGGCGACGAGGCCGTCTTCTTCGGGCAGTCCCATGAGGTCGGGCCAACCGCCCGCGCGGCGACCCAGGTGTCCTTCCGGCGCCATGAGGCCAAGGGTCTGATCGGCAGGGCGTGGGCGAGCGACGACCTCGTCGAAGCGCCGGTGCTCGCAGAGATCGCTTCGTTCGCTGACGACCCGCACCTGGTCGCTGCTCTCGACGAGGGCTACGTCGCCGGCTTCGCGCTGCCGCTGGGTCCTCGGACGGGCACGGCCGGGATGATCGAGTTCCTGGCCAAGCAGCCGATCGACTTCGCGCCGATCCGTGGTGCTCTGCGCGACCTCGTCACCGCCAGTCGGGAGGCATTCACCCGAGCGCTGGAGGATGCCGCTCGGGCCGAGGAGGCGACCGAGACCGCGCGTCGCGTCGAAGTGCTGCTCAACGCCACCCGGAGGGTCCGGGAGGGCGACCTGACCGTCCACATCGAGGTCGACGGTCAGGACAACGTCGGTCAGATGGCGGACGCGCTGCAGGAACTGGTCGCCTCGCTGCGGGTCTCGATGACGCAGATCGGGGAGAGCGCCACCGGCCTGCAGACGGCCTCGACACATCTCAACGGCCTGGCGACCGGGCTGGGCAGTGGCGCGTCCACCACCTCGGCCCGGGCGGAGTCGGCCTCCTCCGCGGCGGTGCAGACCTCGGTGGCCATCCAGACGGTGGCCACCGCCGCCGAGGAGATGTCCGCCTCGATCCGGGAGATCGCGCAGAACGCCAGCGAGGCCGCCTCGGTCGCCGGAGACGCGGTCGGCCTGGCCGGCGGGGCCTCCGCGACCATCGCAGCGCTGGGTGACGCGAGTGCCGAGATCAGCCAGGTGATCAAGCTGATCACCTCGATCGCGCAGCAGACCAACCTGCTGGCCCTCAACGCCACCATCGAGGCGGCCCGCGCGGGCGAGCACGGCAAGGGCTTCGCGGTCGTCGCCAACGAGGTCAAGGAGCTCGCCGGGCAGACGGCCCGCGCCACCACCGACATCGCGGACAGGATCGGCGCCATCCAGGAGCGGACCGCCCAGGCGGTCGGTTCGATCGAGCGGATCGGTGAGGTGATCGGGAGGATCAGCGACATCCAGACGACGATCGCCTCCGCCGTCGAGGAGCAGACCGCCACCACCAACGAGATCGCCCGCTCGGTGACCGAGGCGGCGCGCGGCGCGGACGGCATCGCCGCCGACGTCAGCGAGGTCGCCTCCGCCGCAATCGGGGCGAGTACGTCGGCCGCCGACACGCTGCAGGCCGCCGTCGAGCTCGATGGCACCGCCGTCCGGCTCAAGGAGATGGTCACCCGCTTCACGCTGTGATGCGCGGACTTCGGCCCGGACAGCGAGAATGAGCGCCATGGCTGGAGGCAGGGACCCGCACGGGCACGAGGATGGCCATGCGCACGGGCACGCCCACGATCACACCCACGATCACGGCGTCGCCGCCGATGCGGACCGCCGCTACCTACGCGGTGCACTGGTGCTCCTGGTCGCCTTCATGCTCGGTGAGGTCGTCGTCGCCGTCCTGGCCGGCTCGCTGGCCCTGCTCTCCGACGCCGGGCACATGCTCTCCGACGTGGGCGCGATCGCGGCAGCGCTCTGGGCGATGCGGCTTGCCGCTCGACCGCCGTCCGGAGCGTGGACCTTCGGCTGGAAGCGCGCCGAGATCCTCTCCGCCGCAGGCAACGGGGTCACCCTCGTCGTGATCGCCGCGGTCGTCGCCGTGGAGGCGCTGCGCCGGCTGCTGACCACGCATCCCGACGTACGGGGTGGCCCGGTCCTCGTCGTCGCACTGATCGGGATCGTCGTCAACCTCGCCGCGACCTGGCTGCTGGCGAAGTCGAGCCGCCGCAGCCTGAACGTCAGGGGTGCCTACCTTCACCTGCTCACCGACCTGTACGGCTTCGTCGGCACTGCCGTGGCCGCCTCGATCATCCTGGCGACGGGCTGGACCCAGGCCGACGCGATCGCCTCCCTGCTGGTCGCGGCGCTGATGGCCCATGCCGGTGCCGGCCTGTTGCTGACCTCGGGCCGGATCCTCCTCGAGGCCGCGCCTGCCGGGGTCGCTCTGCTGGACGTCCGCGACCACCTGCTCGGCGTCGACCACGTCCTCGACGTCCACGACCTGCACGTGTGGACCGTGACGTCCGACCTGCCCAGCCTGTCGGCCCACCTGGTGCTGGACGACGCATGCTTCCACGACGGCCACGCGCCTCAGATCCTCGACGAGGTGCAGCGCTGCCTCGGCGGTCACTTCGACGTCGAGCACTCCACCTTCCAGCTCGAACCGCGCTCGCACCAGGAGCACGAGCCCGGGGTGCACTGATCGGCACCGGCCGACTACTCAACCCGAGACCGCAGGGCTACTGTCCTGAACATGGACCTCGGCATTCACTACGCCAACTTCACCAACCCCGACTGGCAGCACAAGCTGCACGAGCGACTCACCGCGACGGCGAAGGTCGCCGACGAAGGTGGGGTCAACCTGTTCACCGTCATGGACCACTGGTTCCAGATGGAGATGATGAACGGCCCGTTCGAGCCGATGCTCGAGGGCTACACGACGCTCGGCCACCTCGCCGGCATCACGAAGAACGTCCGCCTCTCGATGCTCGTCACGGGCGTGACCTACCGTCACCCGGGTCTGCTCGCGAAGATCGCGACGACCCTCGACGTACTCTCCGACGGGCGTGGCATGCTCGGCATCGGCGCCGCCTGGTACGACCGCGAGCACGCCGGACTTGGTGTGCCGTTCCCGCCGCTGAAGGACCGCTTCGAGATGCTCGAGGAGGCCATCCAGATCGCGCAGCAGATGTGGTCCGACGACGACGGCGCCTACGAGGGCAAGCACTACCAGCTGGCCGAGACGATCTGCCTGCCCAAGCCGGTGCGCGGCTCGATGCCGATCCTGATCGGCGGGGGAGGCGAGAAGAAGACGCTGCGGCTGGTCGCGCAGTACGGCGACGCCTGCCACCTCTTCGTCCGTGAAGGCGTCGAGGGACTGCAGCACAAGCTGGACGTGCTCCGCCGCCACTGTGACGACCTCGACCGCGACTACGACGCGATCGAGAAGACGATCGGCGGTGCCGGCGGACTCGACCCCGTCAACCAGACCGACGAGTGGCTCGCGCAGATGGAGCAGTACGCCGCCATGGGTGCAACGCTCACCACCGTCACGATCGTGCCGGGGATCGACGACCCGGTGGCCTACTCCACCGACCTGGTGGAGCGCGTTCTGCCGAGGCTGAAGCAGATCGGCTGACACGTCCTCCGATGGCCACCGTCCAGGACGTTCGTTCGATCGCCGAGGCGCTGCCCGAGGTGACGGCGGGCGACCACGGCCACGACCACCTCACCGGGTGGAGCGTGCGCGGCAAGGCGTTCGTGTGGGAGCGGCCGCTGCGGCAACGCGACATCGCCGACCTCGACGGTGCGGGGGAGCGGGTGCCGCGTGGCGAGATCTTCGCCGTACGGGTGCCGAGCGAGGACAAGGAGGCGGTGCTGGCGTCGGTGCCGGGCGCCTTCCACGTGCCTCACTTCAACGGCTTCCCTGCGGTGCTGGTCGAGCTCGACGCCATCGCTGTGGACGAGCTGCGCGAGCTCATCACCGACGGCTGGATCGCTCAGGCGCCGAAGAGGCTGGCCAAGGCCTTCCTCGACGGCGCCTGAGCGGCGGCCCTGACCCCATCAGGGGCTCCGGAACAGCTTGACCGCGGCCGATCGTGTCGTGCCGAAGAAGGTCGCCTTGGCCCGGTGTCGGCCTCTGCGCAGGTGCGGCAGCCGAAAGACCGCCTTGCCGTGTCGCACCCGCTTGTGTCCGACCACGCGTCCGTCGACCTTGAGCCGGACCTTGCCGGAGGCGTGCACCTTCACCACCGCGTACCGGCCGTGCACCCTGATCCGCACCCGCGGGCCGAGCGTGTCCGCCGCGGGCGAGCCGGCGCCGGCGGGCGCCGCGGTCGGGTCCGCCACGGTCGTGGGGAGGCCGACGCCGTCGTTGAACGCCTTGTCGCGCGTCGGCAGCACCAGCGCGGACGGGTACGCCGTGGACGCGTGCACGTGGATGGTGCTGAGCGTGCTCAGCAGGTCGGGCAGGGTCGGCAGCAGGTGCGGCACGTCGAAGGACTGCACCGACAGCTCGAGGCGGTGGCCGGGCTGGATGTCGGCGCCGGTGGGGAAGATCTCCACGTCGACGGGAACGACCTGACCAGGCTCGGCCGGCGCCTCGGAGGCCTTGGTGAACGGGTGGTAGGGCTGCAGCACCTGGCCGTCGAGGTAGCGCGTCTTCGCGGTGTCGAGCGCCCGCAGCGAGATCACCTGCCAGCCGCCGGTGAGCCGCGAGACGGTGCCGTCGGGTGCCACGTCGTCGACCGCGACCGAGAGCAGGCCGTCCCCACTGGTGCTGTCGACGTACAGGTGGGCGTTGATGGGGCCGAAGATCGGCACGTCGTCGGTGAGTGGGGCGGTCCGGAAGAGCGTGGCCGTCTGGTCGTTGATGTTGTTGGAGTCGAGGCAGCTGGAGTTGAACAGCTGCAGCTCGCTGATGATGCCGGCGGTCCACTGGTCCGTGGAGCGCGAGCACAGGCCGGCGACCGGGATCGGGAGCACGGCCGAGACACCGTCGGTGCTGCTCGCCGCGGTGCCGAGCGTGCCCGGCGTACCGGGGGAGGCGGTGCCCGAGAGCGGTACGACGGTGGCCTGGGTGTCAGTGGGATCGACCCACTGCTGGGCGGTGCGCCACACCTTGGTGCCCTGTTCGTAGTAGGTGATCGGCGCGATGTCACCGGCGTTGCTGTCGAGACCGGGGTCCGGCAAGCCCTTCACGTAGTGGTCGAACCAGCGCAGCTGCAGCTCGGACAGGCTGCCGTCACCAGCGTCGACGACACCGGTGCCGGCGGAGCCCTGGAGGTGGTTCCACGGACCGATGATCATCTTGGTCGGCACGCCGCGCTTCTGGAGGTTCTCGAAGAGCAGGGGCGTGCCGCGCTGGAAGAGGTCGTACTCCCCACCCACCAGGAACGTCGGGACGTCGACCTTGCTGACGACGTTGATCGGCGAGCGCTGGGCGTAGAAGTCACCGTCGTAGGCGTCGTCCTGGCCGCCGAGGGCACTGATCATCGTGGGTGCGCTCCAGGTCGCCAGGGAAGCGAGGTGATCGACGAGTGCGGTCAGCCCCGAGACCGGGTCGGTAGCGGTGACGGCGGGCGGCACGATGCCGGTCGCCGTGACCAGGCCGATCCAGAGCGGGATGAAGCCGACATCGATCTGGCCGCCGCTGGCCACCACGTCGCGGTAGACATCAGCGGCCGGGACCTGCGGGAAGATCGCCTTCAGGCCGGCCGGGTGCTCCGCGGCGGCGAAGATCTGGGCGATGCCCATGTAGCTCGGCCCGGTCATCGCGGTGTTGCCGTTGCTCCACGACTGCTCGTGAGCCCAGGTCATCACCTCGCCGTAGTCCTGGGTCTCGCGGGTGCAGAATGCGCACCAGGTGCCCTCCGAGGAGCCGGTGCCGCGAGCATCGACGGTGAGCTGGGCGTATCCCCGCTCGACCAGGTACGACGGATCGGTCCCGGCCAGCGCACCCGCGCCAGGGAGGCCGGTGACGGACTTGTTGTACGCCGTGATCGTGACCACCACCGGGAACCTCCCGGCGACCGCTGTGCCGCTGGCATCGGCCGGCAGCATCAGGTCGCCGCGGAGCACCGTCCCGTCGTCCATCGGGATCGCCAGGTCGGTGCGGGTGACGGTCTTGGGGTAGTCCGCTGGGCGCGGGGTCCAGGTGGAGGCCTGGGCGGGGGCGCTCGGAAGGGTCAGGAGCGCCAGCGCCCCGACGAGGATCGCCAGCAGCACACTCACGAAGCGTCGCATGTGCCTTCCAACGACGCTGCGCGCAGCGGGTTACCACCTGAGCGCCCGGGGCCGTGCTCAGTCGTGCAGGATCCGCTGGTAGAGCCGGTGGTCCTGCCAGCTGCCGGCGATCTTGAGGAACTTCGGCGCCACGCCGTACTCCTCGAAGCCGCAGCTCGTCAGGACGCGCTGGGACGCGACGTTCTCCAGCATCGTGCCGGCCTCGAGCCGGTGCAGACCGAAGTCGTCGCGGGCCAGGTCGACGATGCTCCGCAGAGCCTGGCTGGTGAGGCCGCGGCCCTGGTGCTCCCGGTCGATCCAGTAGCCCACGTTGGCGCTCTGCAGCGGCCCGCGTACGACGTTGGACAGCGTGATCTGGCCGACGAGCCTGCCGCCGAGCGTCATCACATACGGGTACTCATGCCCGGTCCGGTGTCGTGCGAGTTGGGCCGAGAGGTGCTCCTGCCGGCCATCGCGAGTGAAGAAGTACTCCGGGCGATGCGGGTCCCAGGGCGCGAGGTGCTCGCGGTTCGCGAGGGTCAACGCGTGCAGCGCGTCGGCGTCGTCGGGCTCGAGCGGCCGGATGCGGAACGTCTGGTTCTGTTCGTGGGACACGAGCCGAGCCTAAGACCGGACCTGCCGATCCTGCTGGCGGGACCCGCGGGGGAGAGGTCCTGACGTTGATGGTCGACGGCGTACGGATCCTGTGTGACTGACGGCACACCGTGTGGCTGTAGGCGAAACGGCGGTGGCGCGTCATCTCAATGAGAGACCCGCGTCACACGGGCCCACGCCGTACGAAGGGTGAGAACTCGTCTCATGCAAGCCCACACGACCTCTGCTTCGAATCCACAGCGCTCTGGACCTCGCCTTCTCGTCGCCGTGGCTGCCCTCGTCGTGGTCGTCCTGACCGTCGTCGGGCTCGTCTCGGCATCCACGGCTGACGCCGCCGCGATCCCGAACGCCATCACGTCCGTCACCACCAGCGCCACGAACGTGGCGCAGGGTTCCAAGGTGACCTTCGGATGCGCCTGGGCGGTCCCCGACGGGTCGGCGGCAGGAGACACCTTCGCGCTGCAGCTGCCCGGTCAGCTCCAGTGGGTCGGGGCGACCAGCTTCGCGCTCCGCGACTCGACCGGCGCCGTCGTGGCCAACGCCCAGGTGGACGGATCAGGGCTGGTCACCTTCACCTTGACCGCCTACGTGGCCACGCACCAGGACGTGCACGGCACGTGTCAGTTCAGCACCATCTACTCCGCGGCCACCGACGGTTCCGACGTCAACCTGAGCTTCGACGTCGGGTCGAGCGTCATCCGCGTGCCTGTCCAGACCGGGACCCCGTGCCAGACGGACTGCGCCGCGCCGACACGGACAGCGGCGGCGAAGTCCACGTGGTGGAACGACAACGCCCAGACGGTGCCTCAGTCGATCATCCAGGTGCCGCCGATCACGACCGACACCGGAGACGTCACCGTCACCGACCTGCCGCGGCCTGGACTGGCGCTCGACTGTTCCACCGTGAGCGCCAACGTGGGTGCGCAGCTCAACCAATGGGGAAACGTTGCCGACCCCAACGACAATGCTCTCTATCCGGCGCAAATCACGTGCACCCGAGACAAGTTGACGGTCGTGTGGACGGGTCTGCCGAAGGGCGAGATGGCCGACGTCTGGGTGCAGTCGATCGTCACCGACCCGTCACTGACCAGCTATGCCAACGACGGCACCGTCCAGATCAACGGGCAGGACACCCCCGTCTCGAGCGATCTGGTGCGCTCCGACGCGAGCGGCGATGGCGAGGGCGTGACGCCTACTCCCACACCCAGTTCTACGCCGACTGACTCCGCCTCGCCGACGTCGTCGATGCCTGCCACGCCGACGCCAACGGCCTCGGCTCCGAGCACACCTGAGGCATCGACCAGCCCGGCGTCGCTGCACACACCCGATGCTGCGCACACCTCCAGCGGTGGAACCAGTGGTCCGTCCGTCGACACGGGTGCATACGCGGTTCGTAGTGACGGCCCGAGCGTGACCGTCCGGGCGTTGGGTGTCCTCGTCATGGGTCTGTTCGCGATCGCAGCGGGCGCCGCAGGCATGTGGGCCGGCCGTCGCCGTCGAGGCCGGGTGTGAAGCACGCTGCCGTGACGCGGCGAGGAAGGCTGCTCGGCGGCCTCCTCGCCGTCGCGTCAGGTTCAGGCGCACGCGGTGGCCGGCACCGGCGCGCGACCCAGGCCCACCGGCGGCCTGATCGTTCCGACGGAGATGCACGGACCGATCTCGGCGCTGCCGGACAGGGAGCCGACTAGGGTCTCGGCATGGGTCCAGTGACGGCTGCTGAGGATCTGCACTGGGTGCGCCCTGAGGGCGGCCGGGGGACCGGCGTACTCGTTCTTGCGGGGTCCAGCGGTCGCCTCGACATCGGGCGGGCGCAGGCCCTCGGCGATGCTGGTGCAACCGCGCTGGCGCTGCGTTGGTTCGGGGGAGTCGGGCAGCCCGCCGTACCGTGCGAGGTCCCGCTCGAGACCTTCGTACACGCCCTCGACCTGCTTGCCCCCGAGTGCGATCGGCTCGCCGTGCTGGGACTCTCGTACGGCGCGGAGGCAGCGCTGCTGACGGCGGTCAGGGATCCGAGGATCAGGGCTGTCGTCGCGCTCGCGCCGAGTGACGTCGCGTGGGAGGGCTACTGCGCGGACGATGCCGACCCGCCGCGGAGCAAGTGGACCTGGCGTGGTGATCCCGTCCCGTTCGTACCGCTGGATCGCAGCTGGGTGCCAGCAGACGACCTGCCCGCCTTCGCGCCGCACTACCAACGCAGCCGAGACGTCGCCGGTCCGTCGATCGTCGAGGCGGCCACGATTCCGGTCGAGGAGATCCAGGCCGACCTGGTGCTCGTCGCCGGTGGTGACGACCAGGTCTGGCCGAGCGTGGCGGCCGCCCGAGCCATCGAGGCGCGCCGGGCCCGGCGCGGACTCGAGACGGTCGTCATCGAGGACGCGAGAGCCGGCCACCCGGTCGTGCTGCCGGGCGAACCCGCACCCGACCCTTCGCGGAGGTATCGCGTCGGCGGCGACGCCGGTGCGCCGCAGCGGGTTGGGGAGCGAGCCTGGCCGGCGATCTGCGGCGTGCTGAGATTGCGGCCGACCGGGTCGTGAGTCGAGCGCCGGTTCAGGTCGGCCGGTCGGCCTCGGCGTGATGGGGCGAATCCCCATCACGCACGTACCAGATAGCCCAGGCGACCGGGAAGAACAATCCGGCCACGAGCGCCAACCGATCGCCGCGCCGGCGTGCGCCGACGGCGGTGAGGATCATCGGCGCACTGACGAGTGCAAGAACGATCACGCCGACGACGACCATGACGTGAGTGTCACCCTGTTGTCTTCGCGACGGCAAGGTCTTCGGGCTGCGGTGTGGCGGCCGGGTGGTCGGATAGTCCTGGACGAACTGGCTGGATCGATGCCGTCCAGGGGGTGCGCTTCGTCCAGGACTATCCGTGGCCCACGCTCACCGAAGCACGATAGTTGACATAATGTCGCTTATCGGCAGTCTATTGGGACGAGTCGAAAAAAGCACGTGACGAGTTGTGTGGCGCGGCGCGTTCAGTCTGCAGCAGCCGTGCTCGCGCAGGTCAGCGGCTCTGGCGCAGCCGAGATCGTGGTGTACCAGGCAGCGGAAGCCGACAGCCCCGGTGATGACCTCGCCAGGTCCGGCAGCGAGATGTGACGAGGCCGCCCCTCAATTCGAGGGACGACCTCGTCGCCGCGATGAACGCTCGGCGTTACACGAAGCAAGAGCGCCGCACCGGCCATAGTCCTGGACGAACGGCACCCCTTGGCGGACGCGGACCCAGCCAGTTCGTCCAGGACGAGCCGAGAGCCGCGTCAGGGTAGCATTATTGTAGCATGCTGCAGCCAGTGCCGGACTCGTCGATCAACCAGTTCCCGAGAAGCTGTTCCGACCCTCGTCGCTTACTCGGAATGCCTGATCACCACGCCGTGTTCCAGATCACATGAGCGACAAGCCGATCATGACCCCGGGCCCCGATCACCCGATCACCATCAGGCAGGACGGCGCGCGGGTGACCGCCACTGCGGGCGGGCAGACGATCGCCGACTCCTCGGCGACCCTCACGCTGCAGGAGGCCGACTACCCGCCGGTGCGCTACTTCCCTCGCGCCGACGTCGATATGGCGGCACTCGAGCGCACGGAGCACTCGACGTACTGTCCGTTCAAGGGCGACGCGAGCTATTACAGCGTGCATGCAGGCGATGCGGTCATCGACAACGCGACCTGGACCTATGAGGAGCCGCACCCGGCGATGGTCGAGATCAAGGACTACGTCGCCTTCTACCCCGACCGCGTCCAGCTCAGCGAAGTCCCCGCCGGCGGGTCGAAGGATTAGTCGCGGGCGGGTGACCCGTGCGTGACGCGCCACCCACCCGCTGTTTCCCGGCAAGAGAACCTCTCCCAGGATCGGGCGCGGCCGGCCGCGCTCACTAGAGGTGACGGCTGGGCGGAGCATTCATTTCGCTCCGATGGCCGGGAATGGCACCAGGGCCGTCGGCCAGGTCTGCGTCGATCGCACGTCGCTCCCCCGCCGGCTCGACCTCGGCTTCTTGGGCGGCTGCTTCGCGTGGGCCGAGCAGCAGGCTCGTAGCGATCGTCACGGCGAGGATCACGACGATGACGCCGAGCGAGAGCAACGTGGAGATCTCCGGTACGCCGTGCCAGCGGCCGTGACCCCAGTGCAGACCCAGCTTGGCGCCGATGAAGACCAGGATGGCCGCGAGCCCGTAGCCGAGATGAGCGAGCTCCGACAGCGCCCCACGAAGCACGAAGTACAGCGCGCGGAGGCCGAGCAGCGCGAAGGCGTTGGTGACGAAGACGAGGTAGGGATCGCCGGTGATGCCGTAGACCGCCGGGATGGAGTCGACGGCGAAGATGAGATCGGTCGTCAGCACGGCCGCCACCACGACGGCGAAGGGTGGCAACCCGATGCGCCGGGCGAGCCGCACGACCCGCATCCGGTCGGGCGAGGTCTCCGGGTCGTGGCCGCGGAGGGTGTCGCGCAGCAGCTTCACCCCGGTCGCCACCAGGACCGCCCCGAAGAGCAGGAAGACGACGTCGTACGCCGCCAGCGCGGCCGCACCGATGGCGATGAAGATGCCGCGGAGCACCAGGGCACCCGTGATGCCGTACAGGAGCACCTTCTGCTGTCGGTCCGTCGGAACGGCGAACGCGGAGAGCAGCAGCATGAAGACGAACAGGTTGTCGACGCTGAGCGACTTCTCCACCAGGTAGCCGGCGTAGAACTCGGTGCCCACGCCGTGGCCGTGGCTCATCCAGAGCCAGGCACCGAAGGCGACCGGCAGCGCCAGGTAGAACACCGACCAGCCGACCGCCTCACGCATGCTGACCTCGTGCGCTCGCCGGGTCAGGGCGAGGTCGAAGGCCAGCAGCGCGACGACGCCGGTGATGGTGATCGCCCAGAGCGTGGGCGAAGCGATGGTCTCGATCATCGGGGACTCCTCAGACGGTCACGTCTGAGGTCTCCCCCACCTCACGCCACCGCAGTGGGTGAGGCGTCCTCCGGGGCGGCCATCGGGCCGCCGTACTGACCGAAGGAGCGTTGGCGGGGTACTCCCCTCACCAGAACCCTAGCGGCACCAGCCAGATCGAACAACTGTTCTACGCGTTGTGAGGGTCAGGATCGACCGGGAAGCGACGTGGCCGCCTGGGGCCGCTGTGCTGCTGCCGGGCCTCATCCACGACGCGCTTCCACTGGTCCGACCGGCACCGGATCGGTACGGCGCCGAGCCGGATCGCCTCAGTGCGCGTCGGATCGGTGATGTCGAAGTGCACGCCGCCGGCCTTGTCCTGCAGCCATGCAGGCTTCAGGCCGAGGCGGCCGGCGAACTCCACCAGCTCGGCCACCGAGTCGGCCATCATGTGGGACCACCGGGCAGTGACATGCCCGACGCGTGCCTCGGTGCGGTAGTCGTCGACGTAGACGGTCATCAGCCACCCTTCTTGCGGTCGTCAGCATTCTTCCTCAGGCCGTCGGCGAGGCGTCACCGGCCGCCTCGCCCGGGCCACCTGGCGCGCCCTGGCGGCCGTTGACTTCCGCTCCGGACGGGTACCGCGCAGGATGCACGACGCCACCTTGGAGTTCGTCGGGACCGCCACTGCCCTGCTCCGGCTCGGACCGTTCACGTTGCTCACCGACCCGAACTTCCTGCATCAGGGACAGCGGGCCTATCTCGGCAAGGGGCTCTTCGCCCGTCGCCGGACCGAGCCGTCCCTCCAGCCGGCACAGCTGCCGGAGATGGATGCCGTCGTCCTCTCGCACCTGCACGGGGACCATTTCGACCGGATTGCGCGTCAGGAGCTCCCCCGCACCCTGCCGATCCTCACCACCCCGCAAGCTTCTCGACGGCTGCGCGACTGGGGCTTCGGCGGAGCGGTCCCGATGACGGCCTGGACCTCCGAGGTCCTGGAGCGGGCAGGCGCCAGGCTGCAGATCACGTCGGTACCGGGCGAACATGCGCCGGCATTCGCGCGCAGCCTGCTGCCGCCTGTGATGGGCAGCGTCCTGGAACTTCGCGACGGGAGCGGTCACGCCCCGCTGCGGATCTACATCACCGGAGACACGCTCTACCGGCCCTGGTTGCGTGAGGTTGTCGAACGCTGCGGCCCGATCGACGCCTTGGTCATCCACCTCGGCGGCACCCGCATCCTCGGCATGCTGGTCACCATGGACGCCGCCCAGGGCGCCGACCTGGTCGACCTGCTGGCGCCGCGTGTGGCTGTGCCGGTGCACTACGACGACTACACCGTCTTCCGGTCGTCGCTGGCTGACTTCGAGGCCGCATGGCAGCAGCGCGGCCTCGGCGGTGTCCTACGAACGGTGGTGCGAGGGGAGACCGTCTCGTTGCGCCCCTGAGATCGCCGGAGGCATCACTCGACCGTGCCGGAGGCATCACTCGACCGTGCCGGAGGCATCACTCGACCGTGCCGGAGGCATCACTCGTCAGGACGGCCGCTGGTCGGAGGTGCTGGTCTGGACCGACTCGGCCGCGGTGCCCTCGGGGTCCTGGGTGCGCTCCTCGGACTCCTGCAGGATCACCTCGGCCTGCTCGTGCGGATCGTCGCTGCCGGCGGCGGCCTCCTCGGGCAGCAGCTCGGCGCGGGACTCGACGTGCTCCTCGTCAGGAATGTCGCTCATGCGGGACAGGTACCCCGCTCAGCCGCCGACGTACTCCGCCAGGTGTTGACCAGTCAGCGTGCTCCGCGCGGCGACGAGCGCTGCAGGAGTCCCCTCGAACACCACCCGGCCGCCGTCGTGGCCTGCGCCCGGGCCGAGGTCGATGATCCAGTCGGCGTGCGCCATCACCGCTTGGTGGTGCTCGATCACGATCACCGACTTGCCGGAGTCGACGAGCCGATCGAGCAGGCCGAGGAGGTTGTCCACGTCGGCAAGATGCAGGCCCGAGGTCGGCTCGTCGAGCACGTAGATCCCGCCATCCGCGACCATGTGGGTGGCCAGCTTGATCCGCTGACGCTCACCACCGGAGAGGGTGTTCAGCGGCTGGCCGAGCTTGAGGTAGCCCAGCCCCACATCCGCCATCCGGACCAGGACCTTGGCGGCCGCGGGCGTCGCGGCCTCCCCCGCGGAGAAGAACGCCAGCGCCTCGGCCACGGGCAGATCCAGCACCTCGGCGATGTTCAGGCCGCCGAAGCGCAGCTCCAGCACGTCGGCCTGGAACCGCTTGCCGCCGCAGTCCTCGCAGACTGTCGCCACCGTGTCCATGAAGCCCAGCTCGGTGTAGATCATCCCGTTGCCGTTGCAGGTCGGGCAGGCGCCCTCGGAGTTGGCCGAGAACAGCGCCGGCTTCACGCCGTTGGCCTTGGCGAAGGCCTTCCGGATCGGCTCGAGCAGGCCGGTGTACGTCGCCGGGTTGCTGCGCCGTGAGCCCTTGATCGCCGACTGGTCCACGGTGACGGTGCCCTCGCCGGGCAGGTGCGTGTGGATCAGCGAGGACTTGCCCGATCCAGCGACGCCGGTGACGACGCACAGCACGCCGAGCGGCACGTCGACCGAGACGTCACGCAGGTTGTGGGTATTGGCGCCGCGGATCTCCAGGCGGCCTGTCGGCGTACGGACGTCGTCCTTCAGGCGCGCTCGATGGTCGAGGTAGCGGCCCGTGAGGGAGTCGCTCGCGCGCAGTCCCTCGAACGAGCCCTGGTAGCAGATGGTCCCGCCGGCCGAGCCGGCACCGGGCCCGAGGTCGACGACGTGGTCCGCGATCCGGATCGTCTCGGGCTTGTGCTCGACCACGAGCACGGTGTTGCCCTTGTCGCGCAGGTCGCGCAGCAGCTCGTTCATCCGCTGGATGTCGTGCGGGTGCAGGCCGACGGTCGGCTCGTCGAAGACGTAGGTGACGTCGGTGAGCGCCGAGCCCAGGTGCCGGATCATCTTGACCCGCTGGGCCTCTCCCCCGCTGAGCGTGCCCGAGGCGCGATCCAGGGAGAGGTAGCCGAGCCCGATCGCGTCGAAGGACTCCAGCAGCGCGGCCAGCGCGTCCACCAGCGGGGCCACGCCAGGGTCGCGGATCCCACGCACCCAGACGGCGGCGTCGGTGATCTGCATCGCCGCCACGTCGGCGATCGACGTCTCGCCGATGGTGCAGCTGCGTGCCGCCTGGTTGAGCCGGGTCCCGCCGCACGCCGGACAGGCCGCGAAGACCGCCGCACGCTGCACGAACGCCCGGATGTGGGACTGCAGGGAGTCGACGTCCTTGTCGAACATCGACTTGCGGATCTTCGGGATCAGGCCCTCGTAGGTGACGTTGATGCCCTTGGCCTTGATCCTGACCGGCTCGCGGTAGAGCAGGTCGTGCCGCTGCTCGTCGGTGAAGTCCTTGATCGCGACGTCGGGCGAGTAGAAGCCCGACTCGCGGAAGGTGCCGACCATCCAGCCGTCCGCGGTGTAGCCAGGCACCAGGATCGCGCCCTCGTTGAGGGACTTCGACTCGTCGAGGATCTGGGTCATGTCGAGCGTCGAGACGTTGCCGCGGCCCTCGCACTCGGGGCACATGCCGCCGAGGTAGACGGCGTTCTTGACCACCTTCTTCTCGACGCGTCCGCCCGCGCGCACGGTGCTCATCGCCCCGCCGGCCGTGCGGGTGGGGACGTTGAAGGAGAAGGCCTGCGGGCCTCCGACGTACGGCGTGCCCAGCCGGCTGAAGAGGGTGCGCAGCATCGCGTGCGCGTCGGTCACGGTGCCGACCGTGGAGCGTGCGTTGGCACCGAGGCGTTCCTGGTCGACCAGGATCGCGGTCGTGATGCCCTCCAGTACGTCGACGTCCGGGCGCGACAGCGATGGCATGAACCCCTGGACGAAGGTCGAGTAGGTCTCGTTGATCAGCCGCTGCGACTCCGCGGCGATGGTGCCGAAGACCAGCGAGCTCTTGCCCGAGCCCGAGACGCCGGTGAAGACGCTCAACCGGCGCTTCGGAAGCTCGACGTCGATGTCCCGCAGATTGTTCACCCGGGCCCCGTGGACACGGATCACGTCATGGCTGTCGGCTCGCACGCAGGAATCATGTCACCGCCACGCACCTGACCTTCCTCACCTCGACACGCCGGCGGGAGGTGAGGAAGGTCAGGTAGCGGGGGTCAGGAGCCCGTCAGCGCCAACCGAGCGCCGGGGCGACGTGGGTCAGGATCTTCTCCAGCAGCTTGGCGTTGTAGTCGACGCCGAGCTGGTTGGGGACGGTGAGCAGCAGCGTGTCCGCGGCGGCGATCGCCTCGTCCTCGCGCAGCTGATCGACGAGCTTGTCCGGCTCGGCCGCATAGGTCCGGCCGAAGATCGCCCGGAACTCGTCGAGCTGACCGACCTGGTCACGGCTCTCGCCCTCGCCGCCGAAGTACATCGCATCGATCTCGTCCACGATCGGCATGATCGACCGACTCACGCTCACTCGCGGCGTGCGGGTGTGGCCGGCCTCGCGCCACGCCTCGTGGTACTTCTCGATCTGCTTGCGCTGCTGGACGTGGAACGGCTCACCGCTCTCGTCCTCCTTGAGGGTGGAGCTCTGGAGGTTCATCCCGAGCTCCGCTGCCCAGCGCGCGGTCGAGTCAGAGCCTGAGCCCCACCAGATCCGCTCGCGCAGGGACTCCGAGTGCGGCTCGAGGCGCAGCAGGCCCGGCGGGTTGGCGAACATCGGCCGCGGGTTGGGCTGCGCGAACCCCTCGCCCTTCAGCATCTCGAGGAACACCTCGGTGTGACGGCGCGCCATGTCGGCGTCGCTCTCGCCCTCGGCCGGCTGGTAGCCGAAGTACTTGTAACCGTCGATCACCTGCTCCGGGCTGCCTCGCGAGATGCCGAGCTGGAGCCTGTGACCGGCGATGAGGTCCGCCGAGCCGGCGTCCTCCGTCATGTAGAGCGGGTTCTCGTAGCGCATGTCGATCACGCCCGTGCCGATCTCGATCCGGCTGGTGCGGGCGCCGATCGTCGCCAGCAGCGGGAAGGGCGAGGACAGCTGCCGGGCGTAGTGGTGCACCCGGAAGTAGGCGCCGTCGGCGCCCACCTCCTCCGCAGCCACCGCCAAGTCGATCGACTGCAGCAGCACGTCGGAGGCCGAGCGCGTCGCCGACTGGGGCGACGGGGTCCAGTGGCCGAAGGAGAGGAAGCCGATGTTCTTCACAACTGGTTCAACGCTCAACTTTCTCTGGCATTCCCGACAACGGGGTACCGGCTCACCATGAGGATCGCAGTCACCGGAGCCACCGGCAACGTGGGTACGGCGCTGGTGCGCACCCTGCTCAGCCACGGCCACGACGTCGTCGGCATCGCCCGGCGCCCGCCCGACGAGGACAGCGCGTACGCCGCGGCAAGCTGGCACACCATCGACCTCACCCATCCCGATGCCGGCCCACGGCTGGCATCGGCCTTCGAGGGCGCTGATGCGGTCGTGCACCTCGTCTGGGGCTTCCAGCCGACGCATGACATCGACTACCTCGAGCGGGTCGACGTCGGCGGCACCACGAAGGTGATCGCCGCGGTGATCGCGGCGGGCGTGCCGCAGCTGGTGCACCAGTCCTCGCTCGGCACCTACTCGCCCGCGCCCGGTGACGACCGGCCGGTCGATGAGTCCTGGGCCCGCGGTGGCATCCCCACCTCGCCGTACAGCCGGCACAAGGCGACCGTGGAGCAGCTCCTCGACCAGGTGGCGGCGGAGCATCCGACTCTCACGATCACTCGCACGCGTCCGTCGCTGATCGGCCAGCGCACCGGTGCCTCGGGGCTGCTGCGCTACGCGCTGCCTGCGCTCGTGCCCTCGGCGGCGCTCAGGCGGGTGCCGGTCCTGCCCGTCGATGGCCGCCTGCGGCTGCAGTTCGTGCACGCCGACGACGTCGCCACCGCGATCCGGCTGGCGATCGAGCAGCGGGCCGGTGGACCGTTCAACCTCGCGGCGGACGGAGTGCTCCGGGTGGAGGACATCGCCGCCGCGCTGGGCGCCCGGCACGTCCCGGTGCCCCTGAGCGCGCTACGGCGGATCGTGGACCTCAGCTGGCGCGCACACCTGCAGCAGGTGGACGTCGGCTGGCTCGACCTCGCCTACGGCGTACCTCTCCTGGACAGCACGCGCGCCCGCGTGGAGCTGGGCTGGTCGCCGCAGCTGAACGGTCAGCAGGTGCTGGTGGAGACGATCGAGGGCATGCGCGATGCCGCCCACGACGACACCCCGATCCTGCGCGAGCGCAGCGTCCGAGACGGCCTTGCGCTGGCGTGGCACGGCTCGTCCGTCGCGCGCCGCCGTGAACCGTGAGATCGAAGGACCTGCGAGGACCGGCGATGACCGGTGAGCGTGCCTTCGGCCGCGACTCTCGGCGCACCGGCACTATGTCCTCATGACGCTGCTTCCGCTCCCGAACGCCCAGCCGCTGGTTCACGAGACCGCCTACGTCGCTCCCGGGGCCTTCGTCATCGGCGCTGCCGAGGTCGGCGCCTCGGCGAGCATCTGGTTCAACGCCGTGGTGCGGGCCGATGCCGAGTCCATCTCCATCGGCGAGGGCAGCAACCTCCAGGACCTGGTGGCCGCGCACGCCGACCCGGGCAAGCCGTTGAGCGTGGGCAACAACGTCTCGGTCGGACACGGTGCCGTCCTGCATGGCTGCCGGATCGAGGACGACGTCCTGGTCGGCATGAACGCGACGATCCTCAACGGCGCGGTGATCGGCACCGGCTCGATCGTCGCCGCCAACGCGCTCGTGCCCGAGGGCACGGTCGTGCCGCCCCGTTCGCTGGTGGCCGGCGTGCCGGCAAAGGTACGCCGGGAGCTCGGCGCCGAGGAGGTCGAGCTCATCCGGCTCAACGCCGAGCACTATCGCCATCTCGCGCAGACCTATCGCGCGGACACCGCCTGAGAACGCACCTGGCTAGGGCTGCTGCTGGTCCGGAGACGCCGAGGGTGACGTCGGACCATTCAGCGCGGTGACGATCTCCTTCTCGGTCAGCGGCCGCCACGGGGCAGGTGCGTTGAGTGTGCCCGGCGTGGCAGGGCTGTCGCCCTGGGTCCACCACTGCGCGACGTAGGGGACGCCCTCGAAGAGCACTCGGTCGCCGGCGTGGTAGGTCTTGTCGATCCGCCACGTCGGGTAGAAGGTGGCCGGCATGGTCGGCGTGGGGCGCGGGGTCTCGCCCGGCAGCACCGGCCCGATCAGGGTCCAGGGAGTGGCGTCGCCGTTCTGCAGCGGGTTGTCCGGTACGTCGCCCGACGTCCACCACTTCGCGACGTACACGTTGTGGTGCCACACCACCCGGGTGCCCTGCAGGTAGACCTGGTCGGCCTGCCAGATCGGGTACGGACTCGTCGCAGGGTTGTCACTCGGCGTCACGGTCGGGTTGCCCGAGGGGCTCGCAGAGGCGGACGGCGAGGCGGAGACGATCGGGTCCACGTGACCGGTTCCGCCGAGTGCCGCGGCGAAGTCCCCGGCGTCCTGCTTCACGCCGCTGCAAGCATCCGAGACGATCGTGACGTCGGGATAGTTGGCGCCGCAGGGACGGTCACGGTTCAGCGACCACATCGAGAGCCGGCCGAGCCGGTGCTCGACCGCGAAGCGGCGCAGTCGCTGGGCGTCCAGCAGTCCGAAGATCTCGCCGGCGCTGTCGTTCTGCCCGATCATCGCGGTCGCGCCGATCCGCTGCCAGGCGGCCACCGACGTCAGCTCGTCGCCTGCCTTGGCGTAGAGCGCACGGACCTGGGCGTGCGTGGCGGTCAGCGACTCCTCGGCCGCCTCCCCCATCGACTCGTTGTTCGGCAGGTCGGCGCCGTAGTCCATCGTCATCGCGTTGACGCCGGTCAGATCGACGCCACCGCTCAGCATCGCTGAGACGGCGTTCTGGCCCGCCTGGGTCAGCCCGGCGCGTGCCACCGGCACCGTCAGCCAGACCTCGACGTGCGTGCTCTTCTGCAGCTGCGCGATAGCGGCGGCCCGGCGCTGCCCGGCCGCAGTGTCGTCGAGGGCGGTGCCCTCGAGGTCGAGGTCGATCGCCTGCAGGTGGTAGCGCGTCACGACCTCCTTGTAGGCGTCGTACAGGCTGGTCTCCGACGTGCACGTGACCGCCAGCTCACTGTTGGCCTGGCCGCCGAAGGAGACGATCGCTGCGCCGCCACGCTGCTGCAGGCGCGCGATCCTGCGGTCCAGGTCTAGCTGCTCGGCCGCATCGTCCAGCGAGTACGCCGCACCCCAGGACGGCGAGCAGCCGTTCTGCGGATCGGCGACCACGAAGGCCAGCACCGCATCGCGGGAGGCGGCGTTCTGCGGGTCCTCGAACGAGAGCGAGGGGGTGGCGGTGACGTCGACGTACCCGGCGAAGCCAGGACCGGCCGCCTGGCCGAGCGCCCGGCTCTCCTGGAACCAGTTCCAGCCGCGCAGCGACGCGAAGACCGCGGCGAGCACGAGAACGGTCAGGATCCCCAGACGGGTCACCGACAGTCGGCGTCCTTCGAACTGCCCCACACGGTCCTCCAGATTATTCGCGGCTTCGGTTCAGGTCCGCGCGATGCCTGCCGAATTCTTCTTATCGGTAGGGAACTCGGGATTCGTAGGAGAATCGGGGAGAAAATGAGCGGAGTCACCGGCGGGGCGCCTGTCCAGGCCGCGGGACCCCGGCGACAGTGGGGGGCCGAGCGCCGGTCCGAACCCATGCCGATCGTGCACCTGCAGCCGAGCATCGCGAAGCTGACATGGGGTCGAGTCGCCATCGTAGTCACGATCGGGTGTTGGGTGGGCTATGTCGTCTCAACGCTCTTCCGCCGTTTCCTCGACGACGGTGGCGGGTTCCGGTTCACCATGGAGGCTGTCGGCTACCTCGCGGTGGTCACCTTCCTCACCTGGTCGGCCCTGATGTACCTGGTCGCCCGGCAGGGCGCGCTGCGCCGCTTCCGCGAGCACCGTCGCGTCCCTCGCGGCCTGTTGGACGGACACTTCACCGATGAGCACGATCCCCTCACCGTGCTGGTGCCCTCCTACGCCGAGGAGCCCGACGTCGTCCGGCTGACGTTGTGGAGTGCGGCCCTGCAGGAGTACCCCGACCTGCGTCTGGTCCTGCTCCTCGACGACCCGCCGTTCCCCACCGACCCGGAGACCCTGAAGAGGCTCGACCAGACCCGCGCACTCGCCGGCGAGATCACCGAGGCGCTCGCCAAGCCGCACGCTCGCGCGCTGACGGCGTACGAGGACGCGCGCGCGGTGCTCGCCGACGACCTGGAGGCGATCGCCACCAAGAAGGCCACCAAGAAGGCCACCGAGACCTCGGAGGCGGCGTCCTTCGAGGGCGACGACGACCTGGAGACGCGGCTGGAGCACGTCAACGCGCCGCTGCCGCTGGTGCGCCGGTTGGCCGAGGAGTACACCGCCGCCGCGGAGTGGCTCGAGCACATGGGTACGACGGAGGTCGTCGCCGACCACGTCAGCGAGTTCTTCGTCGACCAGGTGCTGATGGGTCTGGCCAGCGAGCTGCGACTGAGCCTGCTCGCACTCGACGCCGTGCTCGTGCAGCGCGACGCCGTCCTGCCTGCCGTTCGCCTGCTGGAGCTGCACCGCCGGCTGACCTGGATCTTCCGCGCTCGCGTCGACAACTTCGAGCGCAAGCGCTATGCCTCGCTGTCCCAAGAGGCGAACAAGGCGATGAACATCAACTCCTACCTCGGCCTGATGGGAGGCCGCTGGCGGCCGACCGAGACCGTGGCCGGCGTCGAGCTGCGTCGGGTGGCGCCGGGCGCCGCCGCCCAGCCGGGCGACCTGGACATCGAGAACACCGAGTACGTCCTCACCCTCGATGCCGACTCCCAGCTGCTGCGCGACTACTGCCTGCGCCTGGTCTACTTCCTCGAGCAGCCGGAGAACGACCGGGTCGCGATCGTGCAGACGCCGTACTCGTCCTTCCGCGGCGCGCCGACCCGCATCGAGCGGATCGCAGGTGCGACCACCGACATCCAGCACATCCTGCACCAGGGCATGACGGCGTACGACGCGACGTTCTGGGTGGGCGCCAACGCCGTCATCCGGCGCCGCGCCCTGGAGGACATCGTCGAGGTGGACACCGTCGGCGGCCATGAGATCCGGACCTACATCCAGGACCGCACGGTCATCGAGGACACCGAGTCGAGCATCGACATCTCGACCGCCGGCTGGCGGCTGGTGAACTACCCGGAGCGACTCAGCTACAGCGCCACCCCGCCCGACTTCGGCTCCCTGGTGGTGCAGCGGCGGCGGTGGGCCAACGGCGGTCTGCTGATCCTGCCGAAGTTCTGGATGCAGCGTCGCCAGCGCGCGGCCGCGGGCCGTCCGATCAAGCGCCTCGAGACCGCGCTGCGGGTCAACTACATGGCCTCGCTCGCGTGGGCGAGCCTGGGGTTGCTGTTCCTGCTGTTCTACCCCTACGACGGCCGGCTGCTCAGTCCGCTGGTCGTCGGCGCGGCACTCCCCTACTTCATCGCGATGTCCAGCGACCTCAACCTGTGTGGCCACCGCTACCTGGACGTCTTCCGGATCTACGGCTTCAACCTGGTGCTCCTGCCGGTCAACCTGGCAGGCGTGCTGAAGTCGGTCCAGCAGGCCTTCACCGGCGAGAAGATCCCCTTCGTCCGTACGCCGAAGGTGCGCAACCGCACCGCCTCGCCGGGTCTCTACGTGGTCGTCCCCTATCTGGTGGTGCTCTACTCCCTGCTCACCGCCTGGCGCGACTACCACCACCACAACTGGCCGAACTTCGCCTTCGCCGTCTTCAACGCCGTGCTGGCCTTCGGCGCGATCCGCGCCTACATCGGCATCGCGAACTCGCTCATCGACATGGCGATGGGCGTGGTCAACTGGCTGATGGTGCCCAAGCGCCGTCCCGCCGCGAAGTCCGCGGCACCGGTCCTGGCTGGAGCGCAGAACGTCGACTGGGCCTCGATCCTCTACCACGGCGACCGGCGGCTCGGGCGCGACCTGCGGCGCCGTGATGACCGTCGTCGGCGGCTGACGCAGCGGCGCTGAGGCGGCGTTTGGGGTAACACGCTGTTACCGCGGGTAACACGTCGTCCGCACAGGTAGACGGTCGTTGCAACGACCGTCTACCTGCTGTAACAGCGTGTTACCCCAGGCCCGTCAGCCGACCGGCGTCAGCGCGACCTTGATCGCGCGGCGCTCGTCCATCGCGGCGTACGCGTCGGCGACCTGGTCCATCGGCAGGGTCAGGTCGAAGACCTTGCCGGGGTCGATCCGGCCCTCGAGCACCAGGTCGAGCAGCTCGGGCAGGTAGCGGCGGACCGGGGCCATGCCACCGGCGAGGCCGATGTTCTTGACGAACATCCGTCGCACCGGCAGCTCGACGCCGTGCGGGGCGCCGACGAAGCCGACCGTGGAGCCGGCGCGCGCGATCTGGAACGCCGTCTCCATCGACTGCCCGGTGCCGACGCACTCGAGCACCGCGTCGGCGCCGATCCCTGCGGTGAGCTCCTGGACTGCGGCGATACCGTCCTCGCCGCGCTCGGCGATGATGTGGGTGGCGCCGAAGGCGGTGGCGAGTCGCTGCCGGCTCTCGTGACGCGACATCGCCACGACCCGCTCGGCACCCATCACCGACGCCGCCAGTACGCCGCACAAACCCACGGCCCCGTCACCGATCACCACGACCGTGCTGCCGGGCCTGACGCCGGCCGAGACCGCAGCGTGCCAGCCGGTGGGCATGACGTCGGTGAGCGCCAGCAGTGACGGGACCAGTGCCGGGTCGGGCACGCCGTCGAGCTTGACCAGGCTGCCGTCGGCCTGGGCGACACGGGAGAGCTCCCCCTGGCCGCTGAGGGTGAAGCCGCCGTGCCGGCAGGCGGACTGGACGCCGGCCTGGCAGTCGGGGCAGGTGTTGTCGCAGTGGCAGAAGGGCACGACGACGTGGTCTCCGATGGCGACGTTCTTGACCGCGGCACCGACGGCGACGACCTCTCCCAGGCACTCGTGGCCGATCGTCATGCCGGGGTTGATCTGGTTCTCGCCGCGGTAGTTCCAGAGGTCGGAGCCGCAGACGCAGGCGGCCGTGACCTTGACGATCGCGTCCGTCGGGGCGGTCATCTCGGGGTCAGGGACCTCGGTGTAGCGGATGTCGAACGGGGCATGCAGAGTGGTGGCGCGCATGTGTGTCATCCTTGCAGGACCGCGCCACGCCGCCGCGCCGACGTTGCGATATCTCACATGTGAGTTACCGTGATGGCATGACGGATGGTTACAAGGGTCGTATCGGGAACCTCATCCGGGACGCTCGCAAGCACCGCGGCCTGACTCAGGCCCAGCTCGCCGAGCGCCTGGCCACCAGCCAGAGCGCGATCAACCGGATCGAGAAGGGTCAGCAGAACCTCTCGCTGGAGATGATCGCGCGGATCGGCAGCGCACTGGAGTCGGAGATCGTCGCACTCGGCGCTGGTCCGACGCACCTCCGGGTCACGGGCCCCACCACCCTGTCGGGTGAGATCGATGTGAAGACGTCGAAGAACGCCGGGGTTGCGCTGCTGTGCGCGACGTTGCTCAACAAGGGCCGGACCACGTTGCGCAAGGTCGCCCGGATCGAAGAGGTCAACCGCCTGCTCGAGGTGCTCAACTCCCTCGGCGTCCAGACCCGCTGGCTCAACGCGGACAACGACCTGGAGATCGTGCCGCCCAAGGAGCTGCGGCTGAGCAACATCGACGAGGTGGCTGCGCGGCGTACGCGCTCGGTGATCATGTTCCTCGGACCCCTGCTGCACCGCGAGGACAACTTCGAGCTGCCTTACGCGGGCGGCTGCCAGCTCGGCACCCGCACCGTGGAGCCGCACATGGCGGCGCTGCGTCCGTTCGGGCTCGAGGTGAAGGCCACCGACGGCTCCTACCACGCGTTCGTCAACCGGGCGATCGAGCCGGATCGGCCCATCGTGCTGACCGAGCGTGGCGACACCGTCACCGAGAACGCCCTGATGGCGGCGGCGCTGCACCCCGGCACCACGGTGATCCGCAACGCCTCGTCGAACTACATGGTCCAGGACCTGTGCTTCTACCTGCAGAAGCTCGGCGTCGAGGTCGAGGGCGTCGGCACCACCACCCTGACCGTGACCGGTCGGACCGAGATCGACGTCGACGTCGACTACGCGCCCTCCGAGGACCCGATCGAGGCGATGTCGCTGCTCGCCGCGGCGATCGTGACGAGCTCGGAGATCACCATCCGCCGGGTGCCGATCGAGTTCCTCGAGATCGAGCTCGCGACGCTGGAGGAGATGGGCTTCAACTACACCCGCTCGGCCGAGTACGCCGCACTGAACGGCAAGACCAGGCTGGTCGACCTGACCACGCACCGCTCGCTGCTGCACGCGCCGTTGGACAAGATCCACCCGATGCCGTTCCCGGGGCTCAACATCGACAACCTGCCGTTCTTCGCCGTGATCGCGGCGGTCGCACAGGGCCAGACCCTGCTGCACGACTGGGTCTACGAGAACCGCGCCATCTACCTGACGGAGCTCAACAAGCTAGGCGGCCAGGTCAAGCTGCTCGACCCGCACCGGGTCATGATCGAGGGGCCGACGCACTTCAGCGGCACCGAGATCGTCTGCCCGCCTGCGCTGCGCCCGGCCGTGGTGATCCTGCTGGCGATGCTCGCCTCGAAGGGCACCTCGGTGCTGCGCTCGACGTACGTCATCGCGCGCGGGTACGAGGACCTCGCCGAGCGACTCAACCAGCTCGGCGCCAACATCGAGCCGTTCCGGGACATCTGAGGGCTCCACGGACGCCGCCGTACGCCGAGCCGTACGCCGAGCCGCACGCCGAGCCGTACGCCGAGCTTGTCGAGGCGCCTCGACAAGCTCGGCGTGCGTGTGCTCGGCGTGTGCTCAGCCCTGGGCGAGCTGCGCGACCCGGTCCCACTCCTCCCAGGTGGCGAGGCGGGACTCGTAGTCGGCCTTGACGATGCCGAAGGCGGCGGCCCCGAAGAGGCAGCGCAGCGGCGGCTGCTCGGCATCGACGATCTCCATCAGCGCGGCGGCCGAGGCACGGGGGTCGCCGGGGCCGGACGTGTTGCGCTTGGCACGTGCCTCCTCGTTGCGCTGGTGCGCCTCCGAGTACGCCGCCAGAGGCACTGAGTGCACCGAGGACGCACCGCCCCAGTCGGTCGCGAAGCCGGCGGGCTCCACCAGCGTGACGTGGATGCCCCGGTCCTTGACCTCGGCCGCCAGCGCCTGGGTGAGCCCCTCCACCGCCCACTTCGACGCGTGGTAGGCGCCGAGCCCCGGGAACGCGGTGACGCCGCCGACCGAGGTGACCTGGATGATGTGACCACTGCGCTGCTCGCGCAGCAGCGGCAGCGCCGCCTGGGTCACCCACAGGAGCCCGAAGAAGTTCGTCTCCATCTGGGCGCGGATGTCGGACTCGGTGAGCTCCTCGACGAAGCCGAAGTGCCCGTAGCCGGCGTTGTTGACGATGACGTCGAGCGGACCGAGGGCGCGATGCGCGTCGGCGACCGCCGTCCGGGCGGCGTCGCGGTCGGTGACGTCGAGCTGGAGGGGGACGAAATCGTCGCCGTACTGCGCGGCGAGCACGTCGAGGGTGCTCAGGTCGCGGGCGGTCGCGGCGACGCGGTCGCCGCGCTCGAGCGCCGCGATGGTCCACTCACGGCCGAAGCCGCGGGACGCGCCGGTGATGAACCAGTTCTTCACTGTTCTGTTCGTTGAGGACACCATGTCCCGAACGCTACGACGCGAGCCAAGGCACGCGACCCGACATACTGCTCCCGTGACGCAGCGCCCCGTGCTCGCCTTCGCCCATCGGGGCGGGGCCTACCACCCCGAGATCGAGGGGCTGGAGAACACCCTGGCCGCCTTCCGGCACGCCGTCGCGCTGGGCTACACCCACCTCGAGACAGACGTGCATGTGACCCGTGACGGGGTGCTGCTGGCGTTCCACGACGACGTGCTCGATCGGGTCACCGACAGCACCGGATCGATCGCCGAGCTGACCCTGGCCGAGGTCCGTGCGGCCCGGATCGCCAGCCAACACCAGGTCCCGACGCTGGCCGAGCTCTTCGAAGCCTTCCCCGGCGCCAGCTTCAACATCGACCTCAAGTCCGGCGGCGCTGTGCCGGCGCTGGCTCGCTTCCTGGACGAGCGTGGCGCGCACGACCGGGTCGTCGTCGGCTCCTTCGGCGTACGCCGCCTGCGCGCCTTCCGGCGGCTGACCGGCGGCCGGGTGGCCACCAGTGCCCACCCGGTGGAGGTGGCCGCCTACCTCCTCTCCCCCAGCCCACGGCTCGCGCGCCTGCTCGCCGGGGAGGACTTCGTCGCGTTCCAGGTCCCGCACCGGCGCACCGTCCGCGGTCGGGTCCTGCCGATCGTCACCCGCGACTTCGTCGATCGCGCTCACCGCGCCGGCAAGCAGGTGCACGTGTGGACGATCGATGATCCTGGGGAGATGCGGGAGCTCCTCGACATCGGGGTGGACGGTCTGATGACCGACCGCACCGACCTGTTGAAGGAGGTCCTGATCGCGCGCGGCCAGTGGCCAACCAGCGGGAGCCGGGCATGACAGCGGCCCAGGGTCTGGGCGACTTCGCGCCGGTCCGACGGCGCCAGCAGCAGAGGGCCTGGAACTGGTACGACTGGGCCAACTCAGCTTTCTACACCACGGTGCTGACGGTGCTGTTCGGACCGTTCATGATCACCGTGGCCGGCCGCGCGGCCGGCTGCGGGGACAGCCCGGACGACACCTGCAACAAGACAGTGGACGTGCTGGGCCTGCACCTGGCCGCGGGCTCGCTGCCGTCGTACCTGACCAGCTTCGCCACCATCGCGAGCGCGTTCGTCCTGCCCGTGGTCGGGGCACTCGCCGACCGATCCGAGCGCAAGAAGTGGCACATGGGCGGCTGCGCCTGGGCCGGATCCTTCGTCGGCGCGCTGCTGTTCTTCATGCACGGCGATCACTGGCGCCTAGGGGCGGTAGCGGTCGTGGTGAGCTCGATCCTGGCCGGCTGCTCGCTGGTCAGCTACTACGCGATCATGGTCGACATCTCCACCGAGGACGAGCGCGACCTCGCCTCGTCGCGGGGCTGGGCGTTCGGCTATCTCGGCGGCGGCCTCCTGCTGTTGATCAACCTGGTGATGGTGGAGGGCCACGATGCCTTCGGGCTGAGCAAGGAGTTTGCCGTCCGACTCTCGCTGCTCTCCGCCTCTGTGTGGTGGGCTGCGTTCACGATCATCCCGGTGAGCAAGCTGCGCAACTCCCCACCCCAGGGGGTCGAGCCGACATCGGGCGGTCTCCTGCAGCGCTCCTTCGGACAGCTGTGGGCCACCCTGCGGGAGCTGCGGGCGTTCCCGATGACGGTGACCTTCCTGCTGGCCTATCTCTTCTACAACGACGGCATCCAGACGGTCATCTACAGCGCCTCGATCTACGGCTCCAAGCAGCTGCACTTCTCCGATTCGGTGCTGATCGCGGCGATCCTGATGATCCAGTTCGTCGCCTTCGGCGGAGCGTTGTTCTTCGGCAGGTGGGCGAGCCGGTACGGCGCCTATCGCTGCCTTCTGTACGGCACCTTCGCGTGGATGGCCATCGTCGTACTCGCGATGTTCCTGCCGGAGCGCAACGTGGGGCTGTTCCTGGCGATCGGTGTGGCCATCGGCTTGGTGATGGGCGGGACCCAGGCGCTATCCCGCTCGTTCTTCAGCCTGTTGATCCCGCGCGGCCGCGAGGGCGAGTACTTCGCGCTCTACAACGCCTGCGAACGAGGCACGTCGTGGTTCGGCACCCTGTTGTTCGGCGTGGTCTTCCAGGTCAGCGGCTCCTACCGCCCGGCGATCGTCTCGCTGCTGATCTTCTTCGTCCTCGGGGCGTTCTTCCTGCTCCGGCTGGATCCGCGACGTGGCATCGAGGAAGCCGGCAACACCGTGCCCGCCACTGTGTGAGAGCTGTGAATCGCAGGCATCGGAAGACGTACGCCGTGTGAGCCATTCGTCGGGGTTGGACGGAATCTTCGGCACCCGGCTACCGTTGAAGACTTCGAGAGGTTCGGTCCCAGCGCGTCAGAAGTTACATCACCTCGCGCGGCGGGAACCGCCCTACAGAAGACACTCGGGGGAAGAACAAAAGGAGGTGGCCCATGGCAGAGCGCACACTGCGCGGTGCCCGACTCGGCGGCCAGAGCTTCGAGGACGAGCGCGGCATCGAGTTCGCGGCGCGGCAGCAGGTCGGATATCGCTGTCCGCAGGGACATCAGTTCGAGATCACCATGTCGGACGAGGCCGAGGTGCCGACGACCTGGGAGTGCCCGCGCTGCGGGGCCGAGGCGCTGAACGTCGCCGGCAACCTGCCGGAGGAGAAGAACGAGAAGCCCGTCCGCACCCACTGGGACATGCTCTTGGAGAGGCGCTCGGAGAGCGAGCTCGAGGACATCCTCAAGGAGCGGCTGGACCTGCTGCGTGGGGGCGAGATCGGCCCCGCGCACCTGCACCGGCCCAGCAAGAAGCGGGCTGGCGTCTGACCGGCGTCAGCTGATCACTGGTCGATCACCCCGGAGTTGCCGCTACGTCGGCTCTTCGGGGATGACCTCGCCCCGGACGATCGGTCCCTGCGGACCGGCGCCGGGGCGAGTTCCGTTCGGACCGCCGTCGCGGGGACCCAACAGCTTGCGCGCGACGAGCGCGGCCAGCACGCGCCGCGCCAACGGCCGGGTGAAGGGCAGGATCAGGAAGAAGCCGACGATGTCGGTGACGAATCCGGGAGCGACCATCAGCGTGCCGCCGACGAGGATGAGTCCACCGTCGGTGAGCTCCTTGGCCGGCATCCGACCGCTGCTCAGCGCGACCCGCAGGGCCTCGAAGGCCCGTGAGCCCTCGCGCTTGACCAGCCAGCTGCCGACCACGGAGTCGGCGACGAGCAGCAGCACCGTCCACCAGGCGCCGATGACCTGGCCGACCTGGATGATGAAGTAGATCTCCAGCACCGGAAGCACCACGAACACGAGCAGCAGCACCCACGGCCATCGCCGTCGCCGGTTCGGGTTGACTGTGTAGCCGCTCATCCCATCATTATCGCGGGTGGCCCAACAGCCATGGGCCGCGGTAGGCGGCTACCTCAGTGGGTGCGGCGCCAGGTACGGGTCAGCTGACGCCGACGCTCCCGCAACCCCCACCGCGTCACCAGCTTGAGCGACTCCGAGGCCACCGCCCCACTCATCTTCGAGGCACCCCGCACCCGCTCCACGAACTCGATCGGCACCTCCCGCACCACCAACCCCGCCCGCAACGTCCGCGTCGCCAGATCAGTCTGGAACACATACCCCGCCGACTCCACCGACCCCAGATCCACCTTCTCCAACGTCGCCCGACGAAACAACCGGAACCCCGCCGTCGCATCCCGGATCCCGATCCCCAACAACAACCGGACATAGAGATTCCCACCCCGCGAGAGCACCTGCCGCGAAAGTGGCCAGTTCACCACCGACCCACCCGGCACATACCGCGACCCGATCACCAGATCCGCATCACGCAACGCCACCAACAACCGACCCAGCTCCTCGGGCTGATGCGAACCATCCGCATCCATCTCCCCGATCACGTCAAAGCCCTGCTCCAACGCCCAACCGAACCCCGCCAAGTACGCCGCACCCAACCCCTCCTTGCTGGTGCGATGCAACACATGGACCCGCTCATCACCCGCGGCCAGCTCATCAGCCAAAGCACCGGTGCCATCAGGAGAGCCGTCATCGACCACCAACACCTCGACCCCAGGCTCGGCCCGACGCAACCGGCCCACCACCCAACCCAGATTCGCAGCCTCGTTATAGGTCGGGACCACCATCACCACCCGACCCAACGCACCCAGATCAGTACTCACGTCGCGACTTCCGCCT
>NZ_KB822587.1 GCF_000364605.1 Nocardioides sp. Iso805N
TGCAGGGCAGATTACTCACGTGTTACTCACCCGTTCGCCGCTCGAGTACCCCGAAAGGCCTTTCCGCTCGACTTGCATGTGTTAAGCACGCCGCCAGCGTTCGTCCTGAGCCAGGATCAAACTCTCCGTAGAAAAACAAAACCCAACCAACCCAAAGGCCAGCCGGGACAAAGAGATGCCTGAACAAGAGAACCTGACATATTGCCAGAATTCATTGTCAAAACCATCACCCGAAGGTAACGGGGCATAACAAACTAATTCGTCGACTATGACACACTGTTGAGTTCTCAAGAATCACACGCGCACCGTGGATCAACACCCTTGCGAGCATCTCCCCTGCGGGGCTTGCAATATCCTACCCGGCGTTTTGCGCCTGGCGGTACCTTACCGGAGACCTTCGCTTTCCGCAATTTCGCGTTTCGCGCTTTTCGTTTCCGCCGCAGTGATAACCACTTTAGCCGAACCGAACCGCATCCCGCAATTTCGCGATAACCGCTTCACTCTCCACACCCCTATCCCACACCCCAGCACCGGGAATCCGGCCCCGCATCCACTGGACACAAGACACCCACCCGGCGAAGGAGGATCGAAGAAGGTGGCCAACCTGGGGCCGGGAGCCCGAACCCTCTCGGGCCTTGCTCCCCGCCGCTCCCTGGCGACTCGGAGAACAGTACGCACTCCCTGCCGCCACCACAAATCGACGGACGCAGGTGCTCGTTCAGTGCACCTCGACGCCGGCGAACCGCTTCTTGCCACGGCGCAGCACCAGCCAGGTGCCGTCGACCAGATCGTCATCGGGGACGACAGCCTCGGGGTCGTCGACCCGGACGTTGTTCACGTACGCGCCACCCTCGCCGATCGTGCGTCGGGCCTCTCCCCTGCTCGTGGCCAGCCCGGCTGCGATGAGGAGGTCCACCACAGCAAGTCCGTCGGTGCGGTCGACACTCACGGTGCCAGCCTCACGCAGGGCCGCGGCGAGCGTCGTACCGGAGAGGGCGGACAGGTCGCCCCCGCCGAAGAGCGCTGCGGCGGCGGCCCTGGCCTGCTCGGTCTCCTGGGAACCGTGCACCAGCGTCGTCATGTGATCGGCGAGCGCCTTCTGCCCGGCGCGCAGGAACGGCTTCTCGGCCGTCTGCTGCTCGAGCTCCTCGATCTCCTGGTGGGAGAGGAAGGTGAAGATGCGCAGCAGCTCGCCGACCTTCTCGTCCTCGACGTTGAGCCAGAACTGGTGGAAGGCGTACGGCGACATCATCTCCGGGTCGAGCCACAGCGCGCCACCTTCGGTCTTGCCGTACTTGGTGCCGTCGCTCTTGGTGACCAGCGGCGTGGTGAACGCGTGCACCGTCGCACCCTCGGCTCGGCGGATCAGCTCGACGCCGCCGGTGATGTTGCCCCACTGGTCCGAGCCGCCGTACTGCAGCGTCACGCCGTGGTCGCGGAACAGGTTGAGGTAGTCCATCGACTGCAGCAGCACGTAGGAGAACTCGGTATAGGAGATCCCGCTCTCCAGGCGCTTGCGCACCGTGTCGCGCGCCAGCATCCGGTTGACCGGGAAGTGCTTGCCCACGTCGCGCAGGAAGTCGATGACCGACAGCGAGGCCGTCCAGTCGTAGTTGTTCACCATGGTCGCGCCGTTGGTGCCCTCGAAACCGGTGTCTCCCTCGAAGGCGAGGAACGGCTCGATCTGGCGTCGTACGCGATCGACCCACTCCCTGACGGTGTCGAGCGAGTTCAGCGTGCGCTCGCCGGAGTCCCTCGGATCGCCGATCATGCCGGTCGCGCCGCCGACCAAGGCGTACGGCGTGTGCCCCGCCCGCTGCAGCCGCATCGCGGTGATGATCTGCAGGAGATTTCCCATGTGGAGGCTGGGCGCCGTCGGGTCGAAGCCGATGTAGAACTTCACGCTCCCTGCGGTCAGCGCTTCGCGCAGCGCTTCGCGGTCCGTCGAGTCGGCGACAAGGCCGCGCCACTCGAGGTCGTCGAGGAGGGTGGGATCGATGGACACGACAGGCCTTTCTCACGGGTGGACCAGGCTCGCCGGCCGGGTCATCACCCCAAGCGTGCCGCATCGGAGCCGCGCGCGGCCATTCGGTTCCGGGGCTCGGGCATAGCGGTCGATCGGGGCCCGCGTCTTAGAGTCGGCAGCGTGATCGCAGGCAGATACGCGCTCGGGCGCGAGCTGGGGCGAGGCGGGATGGGTGCCGTCTGGCTCGGCACCGACGAGGTGCTGGGCCGTCCCGTCGCGCTCAAGCGGCTCGCACCGGCGAACAGTCCCTCCCGTGCCAGGGCCGAGCGTGAGGCCCGGCTCGCGGCCCGGCTCAGTCACCCCCACGTGGTCGCCGTCTACGACCTGGTCAGCGAGGCCGACGACCAGTGGCTGGTGATGGAGTACGTCGAGGGCAGCACGCTGGCAGCCCGCGTCACGGCCGAGGGTCCGCTCTCACCTGACCAGACCGCCCCACTGCTGCGCCAGGTCGCCGACGCGTTGGGCGCCGCGCACGCCGCCGGCATCGTGCACCGTGACGTGAAGCCGTCGAACATCCTGCTGGACCCGATCGGCGAGGCCAAGCTGGCCGACTTCGGCATCGCTCGCAGCGACGACCTCGACGCGACCATGACCCAGACCGGCTTCCTCACCGGCTCCCCCGCCTACCTCGCACCCGAGGTGGCCGCCGGCAGCCCGGCCGGTCCGGCGAGCGACGTCTGGTCGCTGGGCGCGACAGCGTTCCATGCGGTGGCCGGCAGGCCGCCGTACGAGATCGGCGACAACGTGATGGGCACGCTCTACCGGATCGTGCACGAGGAGCCGCCGCGCACGGACCGCGCCGGTTGGCTGGCGCCCCTGGTCGCCGGCACGATGACTCAGGACCCGGCCCGGCGGTGGTCCCTGGCGCAGGTGCAGGCATTCCTCGCCGCGCGGCACGTATCGGCGGAGGCGACGCGCACGCTGCCCGCACTAGCGGCCGTCGCCCCGCCCGTCACGCCACCCGTCACGCCACCGAGCTCGGCACCGTCCGCCGATCCCTCAGCGGCCCCCGCGGGAACCGGACCGACCGCGGCCGCATCGACGACGGTGGTCCCGGCTGCGCGTGCTGCCACGACGGCGACCGCCGGCCGGGCAGCTACTGCGCCCGCTCGGCCGACCAACCCGGCGCGACGCGGCGCACGACCTCAGCACGGCCGTCAGCGGCGTACGAGCTGGCTGTGGCCGGCCGTGACGGGGGGTCTGGTGGTGGCGGCGCTGCTCGTGGCGCTGCTGGCGATCCATCCGTGGAGCCGCGGCAGCGGCACGGCCGCGCATCGCGGCGCCCCCACGCCCTCCGGCGACCCGTCGAGCGCCGCTCCGGTCTCGACCGCAGGGGCTCCCACCGCTGACGGAGTCCGCGCGTTCGTCGCGACGTACCTGGCCGCGGCGAGCAGCGACCCGGTGAAGGGGTTCTCGATGCTGACCCCGGACTACCAGCGCGCCAGTGGTGGGCTGAAGGGCTACAGGGGGTTCTGGGGCAAGGTGCGCAAGATCCAGAAGGTCGCCGACGTGCTGCCGTCGCTGGACCCGCTCGGCGTCTCCTACCGCTACACGTACGCACTGCGCGGCTCCGGCAAGCACACCGAGGACGTCCAGCTCAGGCTGGTCTACGACGATGGTCACTATCTGATCTCCGCCAGCTGATCGGCCACGTATCCGGTTGAGTTGCTGACATGCGCTACGTGAAGCTCGGCAACACCGGCCTCCAGGTCTCCGCCGTCATCCTCGGCTCGATGAGCTGGGGCGACCCCGCTCGCGGTGGCTTCGAGTGGGTCCTCGACGAGAAGGCCGCCCAGCAGTTCGTCGGGGCGGCCCTGGAGGCGGGCATCACCACCGTCGACACCGCCAACGTCTACTCCGGCGGCAGCAGCGAGGAGTTCACCGGCCGCGCGCTGTGGTCGGTCGCCAAGCGGGAGGACGTCGTCCTCGCCACCAAGGTCTACAACCGGATGCGCCCCGGCCCGTACGGCGCCGGCCTCTCGCGCAAGGCGATCCTGCACGAGATCGACGCCTCGCTGACCCGGTTGGGCACCGACTACGTCGACCTCTACCAGATCCACCGCTGGGACCCCGACGTACCGATCGAGGAGACCATGGAGGCGCTGCACGACGTAGTCCGGGCCGGCAAGGCGCGCTACCTCGGTGCGTCGACGATGCACGCATGGCAGTTCGCCAAGGCCCAGCACGTCGCCGAGCTGCACGGCTGGACGAAGTTCGTCTCGATGCAGCCGCAGTACAACCTGCTCTACCGCGAGGAGGAGCGCGAGATGCTGCCGCTGTGCGCGGACCAGGGCGTCGGCGTGATCCCGTGGAGCCCGCTCGCCCGCGGTCGCCTCACCCGCGACTGGGAGCAGAGCAGCGCCCGCCAGGAGACCGATCCCCGCAGCGTCTCGCTCTACCGGGACAGCGACCCGGGCATCGTGGAGACGGTCGCCCGGATCGCCGCCGTACGCGGTGTCTCACGGGCCCAGGTGGCGCTGGCTTGGGTGATGGCGAACCCGGTCGTCACCGCGCCGATCGTCGGCGTCACCAAGCCCGCACACCTCGAGGACGCCATCGCGGCTGTCGATCTCGAGCTGACGCCCGAGGAGTACGACGCCCTCGCAGCGGGCTATCAGACCCGGCCGATTGCGTTCTGACCGCGGCCTCCGCCCGCGTCGCCGCTGCGCCGGGGGCGATCGCCCGATAGGGTCCCGGCGGGCCGTTAGCTCAGTCGGTTAGAGCAGAGGACTCATAATCCTTGGGTCGCGGGTTCGAGCCCCGCACGGCCTACGCACCTGATCTGGGGAGATGGACTCGTCCATCTCCCCAGATCTGCGTCGGGGAGCAACACGCGAGTAACCGGCCTGCTCGTGCTCTTCCGCACGGTCGGGGCCGGCACCATCGTGACCTCAGCGCCGCTGGCGCTCCCGGTTCGGGTCGACGGTGCGGACGTGGTCAGGCGCGAACCCGTGGCTCAGACCCCAGGCCACCGCCTGCGACCGGCGCTGGACGCCCATCTTGCGGTACGCGGTGCGGATGTAGGTCTTGACCGAGTTGATGGAAAGGTAGACCTTGTCGGCGATCTCCTGGTTCGTGAACCCTTGGGTGATCAGCGCGACGACCTCGGCCTCGCGGGCGGCGAGACCGAACTCTCTCCCGGGCCACGCGCCGACGGCGGGGTCGGATCGTGCGGCCTCGGGCGGGGTGACGGACTCGCCCGCGTGCACCTTCTCGAGCGCCTCGACCATGTCGGCGGTAGCCATCCCCTTCCAGAGGTAGCCTGCCGCACCGGTCGCGATCGCAGCATCGATGAGCTCTGGTTGGAGGTTCCAGCTGAAGACGACGACCTTCGGCTTCCCGGTGACCGCCAGACTCCGGACATCCATGCGCTGGCCCTGGTCCTGGCCGAACGTGTCGTAGAGGACGATGTCGACGTTGCTGGCCGTCGCCTTGTTCGAGTCGAGCTCGACAACCTCGACCCGGTCGGCGTACGGCGCCAGGAGCGCCGCGACGCCGGCGACGACGATCTCATAGTCGTCGTTGATGGCGACACGGACCGGAGCAGGCGAGTCGGGCATGGCCGCGAGCCTACGCACCTCGAGCCGTCGACGTCCTCCGCGCACACGGGTGAGACGGCATCGTCGTCCAACCCGATCGCGGCAGTGTCTGAGCGTGCAGCGCAAACCCGCAGCTCACCCAGAGGGGTGAAAGTGGTCCGGTAGCCGTTTAGGCGGCGTCGCGCTGCGCACTGTCGCAGGTATGACGATGAACTCGATGCTCATGAACGAGCTGCCCCGAGAGGTGCGGCGCCAGCAAACCACGCGGCTGCTCACTCGGGCTGCTGCGTCGAGCGGGGCGGAGCGCTCCGCGTTGATCAATGACGTGATCGTCATCAATGCGTCGATGGCCCGCAGCATCGCTTCGAGGTACGCCAACCGTGGTATCCCGCTCGAGGACTTGGAGAGCGTCGCCTACCTCGCGCTGGTACGAGCAGCGCAGAAGTTCGACGGCAGGCTGGCCGAAGACTTCCTGGTCTACGCGGTCCCCAGCATCCGCGGTGAGATCAAGCGCCACTTCCGAGACCGCGGATGGACCGTGCGTCCGCCGCGCCGACTGCAGGAGATCCAGGCCGGCATCACCCGCATGGCCGAGGAGACCGCCGATCCGGCGGAGCTGGCACGCGCGCTTGGCGCGACCGAGGCCGAAGTACGCGAAGCCCAGTCGCTGAAGGGCTGCTTCACGCCGCTCTCCCTCGACTCTCCCGTCAACGAGGAGGCCGACGCTGCGAGCCTGGGTGAGCTGTTGGCAGGCGATGACCTCGACCGCTCCGCGAGCGAAGCGCGGCTGACGTTGGCACCGGCCCTGCGGACGCTGACCGAGCGGGAGCAGCTGATCGTGCGGCTTCGCTTCATCGAGGACCTGACCCAGAAGGAGATCGGTGAGCGGATCGGAGTCACGCAGATGCAGGTCTCGCGGCTGCTCAAGCGAGTGCTGACGAAGCTGCGCGAGCACATCGACATCACTCCGGAGCTCGCAACCTCCGCCTGAGAGCTAGGGAGGCCCACACGACTTGACGGCGACATCGCGTGTGTTGTCAGCAACCGGCCCGACCGGTCAGAGCGGGTGCCGGGGCACGGAAGAGTCGGTCCGCAGCCCCGTCCGAGGCGACCCACGGGCTTGGCAGGCAGCGCCCCTGCGAGAGCAGCCACCCGCACACCGATGATGCTTCGAGTCAACGCTCGGCCGAGATCTCGCGGACGATCGTGGTTCGGGCGAATCGCTCCAGTGACCCCCGTCGTGGGCCTCACCGTGCTGAGTCACGACCCGCCTGAGACAGTCGATGCACTCGCTGTCGCACTCCGGCTCGTCGCCCATCGGGACCGCATCGACAGCGCCGAGGCGTCCAAGGATCTCTTCGCCAGCCTCGCCTGAAGGCCGTCGGTCGCTGCGTGAGAGGAAGATACTGGCGGGTGCTCGGCGGTACGACGACCCGACGATGTGGCTAGGATCACGCGCGGCAGCCGACGGGAGGAACACATGGCAGGTGAGCTGACGCTTCCGGCCGCCGCACACCGCGAGGCTGACTTCGGGCATGACGCGCTGGTCGTCTGCGACAACCTGGTGCGGATCTATCAGACCGAGGGTGTCGAGGTGCAGGCCCTCCAGGGGCTCGATCTCCTGGTGCACGAGCGCGAGATGGTCGCGCTCGTGGGCGCTTCGGGATCCGGGAAGTCGACACTGCTGCAGGTCCTCGCAGGCGTCGATGCGCCGACAGCCGGACGGGCGCGCGTGGCGGGGCACGACCTCGTGGACATGCGGCGATCCGACCGGGTGCGCTATCGCCGCCACGTGGTGGGGTTCGTGCGGCAACAGTCGGCGCGCAACCTGGTGCCGTACCTGACAGCGCGGCAGGTGGTCGACCTGCCGATGACGATCGCCGGGGTGGCTCGCAAAGAGCGTCGTACGCGCGTCGGCACGGTGCTGGAGACCCTCGGAGTCGCGGACTGCGCCGACCGTCGACCGCACGAGATGTCCGGCGGCCAGCAGCAGCGGGTCGCGATCGCGGTCGCCCTGGCCAATCAGCCGCGCGTCCTGTTGGCTGACGAACCGACAGGCGAGCTGGACAGCGAGACCGCCGCGGAGGTGTTCGCCGCACTCCGCACAGCGAACCGCGCGCTCGGCGCCACGGTCATCGTCGTCACCCACGACGTGTCCGTGAGCGGCCAGGTGCCGCGCACCGTCGCGATCCGCGACGGCCGGACCAGTAGCGAGACCCTGCGTCGCGCAGCCTCGGGTGATACGCCCGGTGTCGCCGAGGAGTACGCCGTCATGGACCGCGCAGGGCGGGTGCAGGTGCCGCGAGAGTTCCGCGAAGCGCTGGCACTGACCCGTCGGGTGCGCCTGGCGCTGGAAGCGGACCACGTCGAGATCCGCTCTGACAACGACTCCGGCGACGGCTCTGACAACGGCCCGGACAAGGGTGACGACGGCGAGGACGCGTGAACCACACCGACGAGCCGATCGTCGCCGCGCGCGGGCTCCGACGCACCTACGGGTCCGGTCCCACGACGATGCACGCACTGCGCGAGGTCTCCTTCGACGTCCGTCCCGGGGAGATGGTGGCCGTTGCCGGCCGGTCCGGGTCGGGCAAGACCACCCTGCTCAACCTGCTCGGCGGCCTCGACAAGCCGGACGGCGGCACGCTGCGGGTCGTCGGCACCGACATCACCGCCCTGGACGACCAGGGGCTCAGCCGGCTCCGCCGCGAGACGATCTCCTACGTGTTCCAGACGTTCGGTCTCATACCCGCCCTCACAGCGAGCGAGAACGTCGGCATACCTCTGCGCATGCGACGTACCCCTGTGGCGCAGCGCGAGCAGCGCGTCGCCCTGCTGCTCGAGCTCGTGGGATTGCGCGACCATGCGCGGCAACGGCCGGCGGAGCTGTCCGGCGGCCAGCAGCAGCGGGTCGCGATCGCTCGCGCCCTGGCCGGGTCGCCGCGCCTGCTCCTCGCCGACGAGCCGACCGGTCAGCTCGACGCGGAGACGGGTCTGTCCGTGATGGCGCTGTTGCGTGCGATCGTCGACTCCGAGGGCGTCGCCGCCGTCGTGGCGACCCATGACCCGGTGATGATGTCGCTCGCCGACCGGGTCCTCACGATCGCCGACGGACGGCTCGACGGCTGAGATGACGCCGAGATGCTGACCCTGGCGCTGCGCCGTGCCCGCGTGCAGAGCGGCATGCTCGCCGCCGTCGTCGGGCTGATCGCCGTAGCCGCCTGCCTGGTGGGCGTCTGCACGCTGTTGCTGACCGCCACCCAGCAGCGCGGCTTCCACGCCGAGGTCGAGCGGGCGCAGCCCGCCGACGTGGACGTCACGGCCTATCTCGTGGAGCTCCCCGGCAGCGAGCTCGAAGACGCGCGGACGCGTGCTCAGCGCGTCGTTGCCGACGTCCTCGCACCGATGCGTCCGACCGTCACCAGCAGCGCATTCGGCCCGATGCGCCGGCTGAACGGCAACCGGCTCGCCTACCTGGCCACCGACGACGAGTTCACGAAGCGTGCTGTGCTGACGTCGGGTCGCTGGCCCACCCCGACATCGGGAGCACGGCCTGAAGCTGTGGTTCCAGCCGTGGCCGCGCAACTCCTCGGTCTCCACCTCGGTGACACGGTGACGCTGGGCCAGGAGCTCGACGTCACCGGCGTGGGCAGGCCCGTGCTCGTCGTGATCGTCGGGACCTTCCAGCCACGTCCCGGCCCCAGCTGGGATACCGACCCACTGTCGGGGCAGGGCTACACGCCCGCGTGGAGTCACGGAACGACGTCGCCGCCGGCGTACGGACCGTTCGTGGTCAGCGACGCGGCCTTCCGCGCGAGCGGGTCCTTCGTCGGTGGGTTGCGCGTCACCGCACATCCGACACTCGCGCTGGCCCAGCCCGCCACGCTGATGGACGCAGCCCAGGGTCTCGGCCGAGCCTCCGCCCTCCTCACCTCCGGCGTCGGCGACCGGGTGCAGATCACCCGGGTCGCCTCGCAGCTTCCGCAGACCCTTGAGCGCATCCACGCGCAACAGGCCACCACCCGTTCGACGGTTCTCGTGGTCGTGCTGCTCGGCGCGGCGCTCTCGGTGGCGGCCGCGCTGCTGGCCGGCTGGCTCGTCGCCTCGCGTCGCGACGACGAGCGCGCCCTGCTCGTCGCGCTCGGCCTCAGCCGGCACCAGCAGCTGGCCCTGGCGCTGATGGAGGCGGTCCTGCTCGCGGCGGCAGCCGCGGTGCTGGCGGTCCCGGCCGCGGCGATCACCCATGCTTCGCTCACCCACCTTCCCGGCCCGCGCGCCGCAGGACTTGCCCAGCCACCGACCATGACACCGGCCCTGATCGAGAGTGTCGTGGCCAGCAGCCTGCTGCTCGCTCTCGCTCTGGCGTTGACCGCCCTGGACACCGGCACCGCAACCGATCGGGGCGCCCGCCACCGTGCGGGGGTCCGCGGCAGCATCGACCTCCTCCTGCTGATCGTGACGGTGGTCTGCTGGTGGCAGCTGCGCTCGCAGCCCGCTGCCGGAGGCGAAGGCGACGTCATCCTGACGGCAGCGCCGGTGCTGTTCCTGGCCGCGGTGACGATGTTGGCGGTCCGGCTGGTGCCAGCCGCGCTGGGCGCCGCTGCCCGCGTGGGCACGCGCTCTCGGAGCCTGATCCTCCCGCTGGCTGCGCAGCAGGCCGCTCGCCGCCCGCACACGGGCACCGCCATGGTGGCGATCGCCGCCGCCGTCGCGGCGGGGTCCTTCGCGCTCGGGCTGCACACGACGTGGGAGCGGTCGCAGGACGACCAGGCGGCGCTGCTTGCCGGTACCGACCTGACGCTCGTGCCCGCCGCGACGGCAGGCCAGCAAGCGACGGCGGCCGTCGAAACCGCGGCTGCGCGGGGCTCGCTGGGCAGCACGGTCTCCCCCGCCATCACGCGGCCGCTGACGCTGGGGAGCCTTGTCGGCCCGGCCGGCGTGGCACCCGTCATCGTCGCGGTGGACACCGCCCACGCGGCCACCCTGCTCCGTGGGCGGCTGGACGACGGGGCGACGTGGGCCACGGTTGGAGCCCGTCTCACGCCGTCCAGCGTGGTGCACGGCGTCGCGTTGCCCGTCGATGGCGCCGGCATCGACATCGAGGCGACGGCACCCGCACGGGCGGGGCTGCAGGTGAGCACGACCGCCGTCCTCCAGGACGCGGCGGGCATCCGAAGCTCGGTCAGTGCCGACTCCATCCCCATGGATGGGCGGACGCACCGTGCCACCTGGCTCGGCACGATCGGCGCGGGCCAGCGGTTGGTCGGCGTACGGCTGGGACTCACCGGGCCCGGCGCTCCGACCTCTGCGAAGGTCGCCGTCTCGTTGCGGATCCCCGGGACTGCCACGAGCGCGGCACGGCACCCGTGGCGCGTCGCGCCGGCGCCCGTCGACGACGGCGGCCTCCTGTCGGGCACCGACGTCGCCGTCACCTCCGTCGGCACCGACACGGTGGTGCGTACGACGGCCACCGCGAACCTCACCTACTTCGGCTACTCGAGCAACACCCTCCTCGTCACTGCCATCCCGTCGGCTCCCGACGTGCCCGTCGCCGTCTCGCAGGATCTGGTCCACGCCGTCGGCGCCCGGCTCGGGTCGCGGCTGGCCGGGATCATGAACGGCACGGCCATCACGCTGCGGGTGGCGGCGATCGTGCCCGACATCCCGTCAGCTCCGGGCCAGGCGGCCCTGCTCGCCGACAGCGACCTGCTCACCCGGGCGCTGGTGAACGCCGGTGATCTCGACCCGGGCTACGACGCGTGGTGGATCGCCGATCCGTCGCCGGCGAGCGTTCTTGCCGCGAACCAGCTCGGGGTCGGCGAGGTCACGACCAGGAGCGACGTGGCCGCCCGGCTCGCCACGGGTCCGCTGCGAGTCGCCCTGCCGATCGCGCTGGTCGCCCTCGTGGTCGTCGCTGTGCTCATGCTCCTGCTCGGTGTGGGCCTGTTGCTGGCGAGCGACCGTCAGCGGCGCTCGGTGGAGGTGTTCCGGCTGCGGGCCCTGGGAATGGGCTCCCGCGATGCGCGGCGGCTGCTCCTTGCCGAGAACACCGCCTTCCTCCTTCCCCTGCTGGTCATCGGCGCGGTCGTGGGTGGGGTGACGTCAGCGGCACTAGGTCCCCGGCTGATCCGCTCCGAGGTCGGCGGCACCCCGGTGCCGGCTGCGGTCGCGGCCTGGCCGTGGGGAGCCGAGCTGTTGCTCATCGGTGGGTCCATCGTCGGCGCGCTGGCGGTCGCGACCGCCCTCACGGCGACGTACGTCCGTCGGTCCGGGCCCGCTCAGCAGCGGACCGGGGAGGCCGGATGATGCTGCCACGGTGGCACGGGCCGACCATCGTCGGTCGGCTGCGCAGCGATGCCGCACTTCTGGTTCTGATGGGGCTGGTGGTCGCGCTGACAGCCGTGCTGACCGCCGCGGTCCTGCCGGTCAGCGATCGGGCAGCAGATCGCGCTACCGTCGCAGCGGTTCGCGATGCCGGGCTCGATGCCGCCGTCGTCGCCACCTTGCCACGCGACGCGGACGGACTCCTTGCCACGACCCGCGACCCGCGCTCGGCCGACGAGCTGCGCGGAGTCGCCGCCAGCGCCCGAGCCCAGATCCCGCCGCGGCTCGCCACGATCCTCCAACCGGGAGTCACGACGGTCACCACCCCGGCACTACACCTGCTGGTAGGCGATCCGGGCCGCTACCTCCAGCTGACCTATGCCGACACACCGACGGGATCCCCCGCGGTGACCTACCTCGCCGGCGGGCCGCCCGGATCCAGCGCGGGCCCACACCATCCCGAGGTCTCGATCAAGCCCGATGCCGCCCCCTGGCCCGTCCAGGTCGCCGTCTCCCGAGCGGTCGCCCGAGCGCTCGGCGTCAAGCCGGGCGACCACCTGACGGCCGAGGACGATCGCCACCGGCCGATCCGGGTCCGGATCAGCGGCGTCTTCTCCCCCGTCCGGCCGCGGGAGGCGACCTGGCAGCTCCGGACCGAGCTGCTGGGCCCGGTTCGAAGCGTCTCGCAAGGCGTCGAGCAGATCACGGGAGGCGCGCTGGTCTCGGCCGAGTCGCTGCCGGACCTGCGCCTCGCCGTACCCTCCGACGATCTCGCCCAGCACATCACCTACGCGACCCGAGCCTCGCACGTGCGCTGGCACGAGTCCGACACGCTCGCGCGGGAGTTCGCGCATCTGCAGGTATCACCGGACAAGTCGGGGGACGGACTCTCCTGGGACAGCTCGCTCGGTCAGGTGCTGGCCGACGCGCGCGCCCGCATCACCGCGGCCCAGGGCCAGGCCCAGGTCATCCTCGTCGGACTGATCGCCACTGCGCTGCTCGTCCTCGCGCTCGCCGCGCGGCTGCTGGTGAGCCGGCGCAGTGATTCGGTGACCATCGCCCGCGAGCGCGGCGCCTCCCTGCTCGACATCGCCGGCGAGCTCTTCATCGAAGCCGTTCTCGTCGCAGCCATCGGTACGGCGCTCGGACTCGCAACGGCGCGTCTGCTCGCCGGCGGTGCCGGGTGGACATGGTGCCTGCCGGTCCTGGCCGTCGCCGCCCTAGCAGCTCCGGTGCAGGGTGCAGTCCTCGCCGCGCGGGCGACGAGCCTGCGGCGGGTCCCGGCGAATCGGTCCGCACGGCGCACCCTCGACCGCGCTCGACGGATGCGGAGGCTGACGGTGGAGATCGCCGTACTTGCCGCGGCCGTGCTGTGCCTCGCCGCACTGCGACAGCGCGGTCTCGTGCAGCACAGCGGCTGGTCGAACCTCACGGCGGCGGGCGCGGCCACGGCATGTGCCGTTGCCGGGACCCTGATCGGTGCACGGCTCGTGGCACCTGCACTGCGGCTGAGCCTGCGCGCTGCTCGACGCTCGACCGACGGCGTGGGGCTCCTCGTCGCGGCACGACTCAGTCGCACGGCGGCTCGGGTGCTGCCGCTGCTCGCGGTCTCGGTGGCGGTCGCACAACTCACCTTCGGCATCGCCCTGGCAGCGACCGAGCAGCATGGCCAGGAGGTCGGGGCGCTGCTGGCCGTGGGCGGCGACGCTCGGCTCACGACCGCTCCGGACACCGATCTGGTGACGACGGCCCGCCAGCTGAACGCCGAGTCAGGCGTGCAAGCGGCCGCTACCGGGCGGGTGGCGGACGACGTCCAGCTCGTCTCCCAGCAGAGCGCGACGGCGGTCCGGCTCGTCGTTGTCGACGCCACGGCGTACCGACGGCTGCTCGCGCGCAGCGCGCTGCCCGATGCTCCCCAGCTCGCGCGCCTCCACGCCGGCGACGCAGGCCAGGTGCCGGCGCTCCTGCTCGGAGGCGGTGCGGCACTTCGCGACAGCCCGGTCCTGCGCTGGCGCAACATCGAAGTTCCCCTCGACGTCGTCGGCACCGCACCACGAGTCGACGCCTCGATCGAGCCGGTCGTGCTGGTGGACACCCAGGTCTTCGCCGCCGCCGGAGCGGTCGCGGCGCCAAACACCGTGTGGGCGGTCGGCCCCGGGGCGGCGAAGGCGCTGACGGCGAGCAGCGGCACCGCCGGATCCACCCGGTCCGTCGCCACCTACGCCGACGAGTTGGACGCCCGCCGCCACGCACCGCTCGCCTCCGCGCTGGTGCGGCTTGCGGCAGCCTCATCCATGCCTCTGCTGATCTTCGCGATCCTCGCGGTGGTTCTCGCCGCGGCGGCCGAGGCCCCCGCCCGAGGACAGGCACTCGGGCGGTTGCGCGCGCTGGGTCTGGCCGATGCCGACCTCCGCAAGGTGCTGGCCGGCGAGCTGGTGACGACGGTCGTGCTCGCCGCGGTGGCCGGCCTCGCGCTGGGCCTCGGATGCGTTGTCGCGACCTTCGGATCGCTCTCGCTGGAGCAGATCACCGGCCAGACCCAAACGCCTCGGATCGTCGTTCCCTGGTGGATCCCGCTCATGGTCGGTGTGGTGGTGCTGAGCGCACTGGTCGTCGCGCTCGGCGAGTGGCGTCGCCTCCGCCGGCGCAACCTGGCGCTGCTCCTCCGCAGCTGACCGCCCACGTGGCGGCGGGCATAGAACGCCAGGAGTTCACCGCCCCCGGGGTGCGTGGGCGCGGCCCTCAAGGGGTCCTCTGGCAGGCGTCCCACACGCCGAGGAGGTACTGGATCCCGAGCGCTCGGTCGTAGAGGCCGTAGCCGGGACGCACCCCGGCCCGCTTCGTGGTGTTCTCGTCCCACAGGTGCCGGCCGTGGTCCGGCCGGATGTAGCCCGCGAAGTCCGCCTCCGCGTAGGCCTTCATCACGCCCACGGTGTCCACCGAGCCCTCGCAGGCCCGGTGCGCGACCTCGGAGAAGTCGCCGTTCGGGAAGTGCTTGATGTTGCGCACGTGCGAGAAGTGGATGCGATCCATGAACGACCTGACCGCATCCACCGCGTCGGACTCCGGGTTGGAGGAGAACGACCCCACGCAGAGCGTGAGCCCGTGGTGACGCGAGTCGTTCAGCGACAGCACGCGGGCCAGATCCTGCTTGCGCGAGACGACCCGTGGCCACCCGAAGAGGTCGAAGGCCGGATCGTCGGGATGTACGCCGAGGGCGACGTCGTACTCCTCGCAGGTCGGGATGACCGCGTCCAGGAAGTAGCGATAGTTGCGGTACATGTCCTCGTGCGAGACACCCGCGTAGGCCACGCTCAGCTCCCGGAACGAGGCGAGCCGCTGCGGCTCCCAGCCGGGCAGCGTGAGGCCGTTGGTGTTCGCCTGGACGTCGGCGATCAACCGCTCCGGGTCCAGGGCGTCCACCACTGCCTTCTCGAAGTAGAGGGCGGTGGATCCGTCCGGCAACGGGTGGAACATGTCGGTGCGCAGCCAGTCGAGGACCGGCATGAAGTTGTAGCAGACCACCTTCACGCCGGCGCGGCCCAGCCGCTCGATGGCGGTGATGTAGTGGTGGATGGCCTCGTCGCGGGACAGGCCCAGGACGTCGCGCCCGAGCTTGATGGACTCGTGCACGTTGACGGACTCGACCACCTCGGCGTCCAGCGTCTTGGTCACGCCGCGGGCGGCGTCCTCGGGGGCGATGGTGGTGATCTGGGCGACCTGCGCATCGATCTCGGCCTGCGTCCACTCCTCCCCCGCGGCCTTGTGGTGCAGCGACCAGACGACGGTCTCGACGCCCGGGATCTGGCGGATGTCGTTCAGCGACACCTGGTCGTTGCCGTCGCCGTACCAGCGGAAGCTCATCTTCATGACGGGATCGTCTCCATCGGTTCGAACGGGTCACCGGCACCGTCGCGTCGCGCACCGGTCGGACAGGTCACAGCAACCCCTCGAGGTGGCCGGCCAGGCTCTCGCGGAGGCGGCGTACGTCGCGCAGGTCGGGGCCGAAGATCTCCTCGACCTGCACGAGGCCGTCGACGACGCCGACAGCGTCCGTCCGATCGCCGACGGCCGCTCGTAGACGCTCGGCGAGCGGATCGTCGAGCACGAACGAACCCTCGCGGCGGTCACGACACCTGACGACGTAGGCCATCCACCCCGCCACGGCGAGGTCCGCCCACTCGGGGGTAGCGCCGGCCTCGAGCCGAGCGCGAACGGTGGGCAGCAACCGCAGCGGCAGCTTCTGCGAGCCGTCCATCGCCACCTGGGTGGTGCGATGCTGGAGAGCCGGATTGGCGAACCGCTCCAGCACTTGCTCGCCGTAGGCGATCACGTCGAGCCCATCGGCGCTCAGGGTGGGCGCGACGTCGTCGCTGATGAACCGCCAGGCCCAGCCCCGCAGCTCGTCGTCCGCGACCGCCTCGGCGATCGTCTGATGGCCGCGGAGAGCACCGAGGTAGGCCAGCATGGAGTGCGTGCCGTTGAGCGTGCGCAGCTTGAGCCGCTCGTAGGGCTCGACGTCGTCGACCAGCTCGGCACCGGCCTGCTCCCAAGCCGGGCGCGGCGCCACGAACCGGTTCTCGATCACCCACTGCCGGAACGGCTCGGCGACGACGACGGCACGATCCTCCACGCCGAGGGCGCGCGCGACGACCGCTCGGTCGGCTTCGGAGGTGGCGGGCACGATCCGGTCGACCATCGAGCTGGGAAAGGCGACGTGCTCCTCGATCCAGCTGCCGATCGCCTCGCCCTCCGGGGCGGGAAGCGCGTCGCAGAAGTCGAGCACGAGGTGCTCCACGACCCTGCCGTTGCCAGCGAGGTTGTCGCACGAGAGGACGCTCAGCGGACCGCCGCCCGCGCGTGCCCGCGCCTGCAGCCCGCGGACGAGCTGACCGACCACCGTTGCGCTTCCGCCCGCCAGATCCGCCACGACGACAGGGTCGGCGCGATCGAGTCCGCCCTCGGCGGAGCGGCGATAGCCCTTCTCGGTGACGGTCAGGGTGACCAGGCTGATGCCCGGGTCCGCGAACAGCGAGGTCGTCGCGGCGGCGTCCTGGGCCGCGTACAGCACCTCGGTGACCTGACCGACGACGCGGATCTGCTCCTCGGCCCGACCACGCTCGAGGACCGAGTAGAGGCAGTCCTGGGGGCGGAGCTGGTCCAGGACCGCTGCGGAGCGCTGCGTGATCCCGCAGATCCCCCAGTGGTCCTCACCGGTAGCGACGGCGGCGTCCTCGGTGAAGACCGCCTGATGGGCGCGGTGGAACGCTCCGATGCCGAGGTGCAGCATGCCGACCCGGCGTGGCCTGGCGACAGGTGCTCGGACTCCCCCAGCGGCGAGTCCGGGCACGGACTCTGCGGAGAGGCGCTTCACGAGGCCGCTCCGGGAGGGGTCGCCGCGAGTGCGGCGCGGGTGTCGGCAAGGGTCGGGATGTGCCCGGTGCCGCCCTGGCCCTGGACCGACAGCGCAGCTGCGGCGGCCGCCATCCGGACGGCCACGGGAAGCGCATCACCGAGCGCGATCCGGGCGGCCAGGGTGCCGGCGAAGCAGTCGCCGGCACCGGTCTGGTCGACCACCGAGGGCGCCCTCGTGGGCGGAACGTGCAGATGTCCCGCACCCGACTCCCAGACGTGCGCCCCCGCGGGACCGCACGTCATGACCACGCTCCGCGCCCCCAGCGCGGCCAAAGCCGCGAGGGCTGCCTCGACCGTGACCGGCTCGGCGCCGAGCCCCAGGAGCTGCCGCGTCTCCGCGGGCCACGACGGCGTGATCACCTCGGCGAGCGGCGCCAGCTCACGCAGCATCGCCGCGGCGGAGGCAGCGTCCGTCAGACGCGGCCGGAAGTTGGGGTCGTAGAGGAAGCGGCGAGCCGTCCGAGCCGCGTGTCGTACGGCGTCGGCAGCGCTCGGCGACACCGCACAGGCGATGCCGCTGGCCACGACCATCCCGGCCGAGCGCAGCACGGCATCGTCGAGATCGGCCGGGCGCAGTTGCGAACCGAGACTCCCCTTGCGGACGTAGGTGAACTCGCGGCCACCCTCGGGGTCGGCGTGGGACAGGTACACGCCGTGCTGACCCTGGCCCCGCACGATCCGCCTGGTGTCGATGCCGAGCTCGGCCACACGGGCCACCAGGGCGTCGCCGAGGTCGTCGGCCGGGACCTTCGCCGTCAGCACGGTACCGGCGCCTGCTGCCGCCGCTGCGGCTGCGACGTTGAGGGCATCCCCGGAGAAGGCGAGCCGGGTGCTCGCTCCGTCGCGGAGCGGCTCGGTCGAGGAGATCTCGACGAGCACCTCACCGATCACCACCACGTCGATATCTCGGACGTCAGGCACGGGCTCCTCCTCGAGCGGTGGCCGGGTTCTCTCCCCGGTGTCCGGCCGGCTGTCGGACGCTCATGTCGGCGCGCCGGGGCGGGGCAGCTGGGGGTACACGGCCCGGGGAAGGTCGTGGGCCAGCGCCACCGCCGTCTCGATGGCCTCGTCCAGGTCGAGACGGTGCTCAGCGACGAGGCGGGCCAGGTGCCCGGCATCCATCCGCCGGGCGAGGTCGTGACGTGCGGGGATCGACAGGAAGGCGCGGGTGTCGTCGACGAAGCCGGCGGTGTTGTAGAACCCCGCGGTGTCCACGGCCGCCTCGCGGAAGCGACGCATCCCGTCCGGGCTGTCCAGGAACCACCAGGGCGCGCCGAGCCTGACGGCCGGATAGACGCCGGCCAACGGCGCGAGCTCGCGGCTGAACGTCGTCTCGTCGACGGTGAACAGCACCAGCGTGAAGCCGGGGTGATGGCCGAAGGCGTTGAGCAGGGGCCGCAGGCTCCGGGTGAACTCGGTGACGACCGGGATGTCGTAGCCGACGTCGGCGCCCCAGGTGGCCTCGACCCGCGGATCGTGGTCGCGCAGCACTCCGGGGTGCAGTTGCATGACCAGACCGTCCTGGGTCGACATCCGGGCCATCTCGAACAGCATGTGGGAGGCGAACGCGTCAGCTTGGCGCGAGGTGACCTCCCCGCGCAGTGCCGCGGAGAAGATCCGCTCGGCCTCCGTGGCGTCCAACGGCGTGGTGTCGGCGCTCGTGTGGCCGTGGTCGGTGGCGCGGGCGCCTGCCTCGACGAACGCGCGGCGGCGCGCCTCCAGGGCGGCGACGAAGCCGTCGTAGCTGCCGATCTCCCGCGCCGAACGCTGCGCGAGCGAGGCCAGGCTCTCGCGCCAGTCCGACCGGTCGAGGCGCAGCACCGCGTCCGGGCGGAACGTGGGCACGATCCGGTCGCCGTAGCCGCGGCGGGCGAGCCGGTGGTGGGCGGCCAGATCCGCATCGGCGGCGTCAGTGGTCGCCAGTACGTCGATGCGCCACCTGTCCAGCAGTGCCAACGGCGAGAAGTCCGCCTCCGCCAGTCGGGCGCTGATGTCGTCGAAGACCTGGTCGGCGTTGTCTGCCGAGAGCCGCCACTCGACGTCGAGGGTCTCCGCCAGCACATGCTCCATCCAGAACCTGGTCGGCGTACCGCGGAACAGGTGCCATCGGGCGGCGAACGTGCGCCAGACCTCGCGCGGATCGGCGACGGCCGCCGTCCCGTCGCGGCGGGGCAGCCCGACGGCCTCCGGCGCCACGCCCTGCGAGACCAGCATCCGGACCAGGTAGTGATCAGGGACGACGAGCAGGGAGGCCGGGTCCCCGAACGGCTCGTCGGCCTCCAGCAGCTCGATCGGGACGTGCCCGTGCATGGAGAGGATCGGCAGGTCGACGGTGTGGCCCAGGATCTCGCGGGCGATCGCGCGCTCCGCCGTACCGCTGGGGAGAGCACGATCGGGGTGAAGTCCGTCGCGGCTCGGCGGCAGGCCTGCCATCAAGTCGCCTCCTTCGGCGGTCGTTGTTCCAGCGAATGAATGCGGTTTCATTGCTGTTCCAGGCATACTACGACGACGCGGTGCGGGTGGGAAGCGTGCTGCCGAGCGGACGGAGGCGAGCGATGGTCACGTTGCGCGACGTCGCACGCGCCGCCGGGGTGTCGCCGGCGACAGCCTCGCGGGCGCTGGGCAATCCCGATGTCGTCGCCGTAAGCACCCGCGAACGCGTGCTCCGCACCGCGCGTGAGCTCGGCTACCGGGCGAACCAGGCGGCGCGCGCGCTCGCGACCGGCAACAGCGGCATGATCGGGTTGGTGCTCCCCGACATCGAGAGCCCGTTCTTCGCCTCGATCGCCAAGGGGGTCGATGCGCGCGCACGCGAGCTCGGGTCCGCGGTGCTCATCGCGGACACCGAGGAGGACGCAGCGCTCGAGTTCGAGATCGCCGCCCGCGTCCAGGAGCGGGTCGAGGGCGTGATCCTCTGCTCGCCCCGCATGAGCAGGGCGCATCTGGAGGAGCTCGCCGCCCTCGGCCCCGTCGTACTGGTCAACCGCGAGGCCGGTGGCCTGCCCTCGGTCAGCTTCGACACGCCCGCCGGCGTGCGTGAGGCGCTGGTGCTCCTGCACGGCCTGGGCCACCGATCGGTCGGCTACGTCGGCGGCCCCCGGTCCGCCTGGTCCGACGCGGAACGCAGGTCCACGCTCGATGCCGTCGCCGGTCTCGAGGTCGACGGCCTCGACATCGTCGACCTCGGGCACCACCGTCCGGTCTTCAGCAGCGGCGTCGCCGCGGCCGACGCTGCCGCCGCTTCCGGGGCCACCGCCGTGCTCTGCTACAACGACCTGGTCGCGCTCGGCGTCATCCGACGGCTGCAGAGTCGAGGCATCCGGGTGCCTGAGGACATCTCCGTGGTCGGCTTCGACGACATCCCGTTCGCGACCCTGGCGGCGCCGCCGCTCACCACCGTCGCGGTGCCCTGGGCGCCCGCGGGTCGCGCCGCCGTCGACCTCCTCCTCGGCACCGGTCGACCTCAGGCCCCCCAGCACTTCCGGTTGGCGGTCGACCTCGTGGTGCGCGACTCGACCGGCGCTGGTCCGGCCGGGAACGCGGAGTAGCGCGTGCCGCTCGCCGCCGTAGGCTGAGCGCCGTGGACCCGCAGCACATCCGGTACTTCCTGGCGGTCGCCGATCACGGCAGCATCAACGCCGCAGCCAGCGCCCTCGGCATCGCGCAGCCGACCATCTCCCAGGCGCTGCGGTTGCTGGAGCGCGACCTCAAGACACCGCTGTTCTACCGGATCGGCCGCGGCATGGTCCCCACCTCGGCGGGTCATGCCCTGGTCGGGCCGGCCCGCACGATCCTGCGCGACATGGCCACAGCCGCCGGGTCGATCCCTGACGCGGACGGCCAGCTGCGTGGGCGCGTCGACCTGCGCTCGCACCCCGCACTCAGCAGTGGGATCCTGCCGCGCCTGGTCGCCGCGTTCAGGCTCCGCCACCCCCACGTGCGCGTCACGCTCGACGTGATGTACGACGACGCCGAGGCCACCTCGCTGCTGCGCGACGCAGTGTGCGAGATCGTCGTCGGCCACCTCCCGGTTGCCGGAGCCGGGCACGAGACAGCAGAGGCCGCGGCCCCGACAGCGTTGACGACACTCGAGCTCGGCACCCAGATCTACGATCTCGCACTACCCCCTGGCGAGGGTCCCAACGAGGACGACATGAGCTGGGACGACCTCGATGCCGCCATGGTCGTGGTCCCTCACGGCAACCTGCACGCGCAGCGCATGTTCGAGGCGATGAGCCCACATCAGCAGGCTCGCCGCCCAGCCGTGGTCGTGCAGAATCGCGAGGCGCGGCTCGCGTTCGCACTCGCCGGAGTCGGACCCACCTGGATCGAGCGCACCGAGCGCGAACGTGCCCTGAGCCATGGTGCCCGGGTGCGCACGATGGTCCCGGCCCTGCCGGCACCGTACGGGCTCGTCTATGACGCCGAGTCGTTGTCTCCGGCCGCGCGTGCGTTCGTCGCCATGGCCGTCGAACTGGTGGGAGACGAGGCGAGTCAGTCGGCTCCCGCAGCGGCGATCGTCGCCAAGAACGCCTCGGAGGCCGGCGAGAGCTGATCGGCGCGGTAGACCACCGCCACCTCGCGCAGGATCTCCGGCGTCAGCCGCCGCAGCTCGACGCCCGTCAGCTGACTGAGGGCGATGCCCTCCGGCATCAGCGCGATGCCCGCACCCAGCATCGCCAGCTCCCAGGTCATCTGACGGAAGCCGCTGCGCAGTGCGGCCTCGGAGGCCGGCGGCAGCAGGTCGGGCTGGGCCACCACGTCGGCCAGCCGATCCTCGGTCGACCGGATCAGCGCAAGCTCCGCGAGCATGGTCTGCGGCACCGGGTCGGGCAGGTCGGCGGCGAGGTCGGGAGTCATCGCCAGGACCATCCGCTGAGGGGCTATCGGCAGCACCGTGAGCGCGTCGGCCTTGACCGGCAGTGTTGTCAGGCCCAGGTCAGCGTCGCCCCGGCGTACGGCGGCGACCACGCCGGCGGCGTGTCCTGGATCCGCGACCCGGACCTCGACCTCGGGATGACTGCTGCGGAAGGACTGCACCAAGCCAGGAAGGGGATGGAGCGTCACATCGGCGACGGCACTGATCTGCAGTCGACCGGCGCGCAGCTCGCGCACCGCCGCGACGCTGCGGCGTGCGAGCGCAACGTCGCTCATCACCCTCCGTGCCGCGATCTCGAACGCGCGGCCTGCCTCGGTGAGCTCGAGCCTGCGGCCGCTACGGTCGAAGAGGTCGGCGCCGAGCTCGCGCTCGAGGCTCTTGATCGCCTGCGAGAGCGACGGCTGGGCGATGAACAGCGCGTTGGCCGCCTTGGTCACGCCGCCGTGATCGACGACGGCCACGAAGTACTCAACCAGCCGCAGGTCCACCGGCCGAGCATAGGCGAGGTGTTGCGCAGGCGACGGGTCGGATGGCACGGAGACTCGTCACGCCCCAAGGCGTCGCGCTCAGCCCTGGAGTCGCCGCTTCTCAGCGCGCACGAGGCCGCCGCCGATGATGAGCCGTTGGATCTCACTGGTGCCCTCGTAGAGCCGCAGCAGGCGCACCTCGCGATAGATCCGCTCCACGGGGACCTCACGCATGTACCCGGTGCCGCCGTGGATCTGGACGGCTTTGTCAGCGACCTGACCGGCCATCTCGGTGCAGTAGAGCTTCGCCACCGACGGCGCGATCCGACGGTCCTCGCCGGAGTGATACTTGCGGGCACACTCGCGCACCAGCGCCTCGCCGGCTAGGACGCCGGTCTGCATGTCGGCCAGATGGGCCTGGACCAGCTGGAAGTCGCCGATGGGGGTGCCGCCCTGGGTGGCGCTGGCTGCATAGGCGACCGACTCGTCCAAGGCACGCCGCGCCGAGCCGACGGCGAGCGCGGCGATGTGCACCCGCCCGCGGGCGAGCGAGCCCATCGCCGCCTGGTAGCCGACCTCTTCCGAGCCGCCGACAAGGGCCGTGGCCGGGACCCGTACGTCGGTGAACGTCACGTCGGCGGTCCAGGCACCCTCCTGACCCATCTTCTTGTCCTTCGGTCCGACCTCGACCCCCGGCGTACCGGCTGGGACCAGGAAGACCGCGATGCCGTTGTCCTTCTCGGTTGCCTCACGGGTGCGGGCGAAGGCGATGAACAGGTCGGCGACCGGGGCGTTGGTGATGAACCGCTTCGCCCCGTTGATCACCCACTCGCCGGTGTCGGGATCCTGGACCGCGCGGGTGCGCAACCCGGCCGGGTTCGAACCCGCTCCGGGCTCGGTCAGGGCGAAGGACGCCACCACCTCGCCCGAGGCGATCCCCTCCAGCCACGTGGCCTTCTGCTCGTCGGTGCCGTAGTTGACCAGCACCTGGCCGGCGATGCCGTTGTTGGTGCCGAACATCGAGCGCAGGGCCAGCGACGTGTAGCCGAACTCCATCGCCAGCTCGACATCCTGACGCAGGTTGAGCCCCAACCCACCCCACTCCTGCGGGATGGCGTAGCCGAACAGGCCGAGCTCGGCGGTCGCGGCCCGCAGATCATCGGGGATCGCGTCGGCCGCCATGATCTCGTTCTCCCGCGGCACGACCTTCGTGCGGATGAACTCCCGCGTGGCCGCCAGGATCTCGGCGAAGTCCTCGTCCGCGACCTGGGTCGGGGCGGGCTGCGTGGTGGTGCTCATGGCTTCTCCTCCGGAGTCGGGGCAGCGGCGTCTGCGGCGTCCTCGCCGAGGACGAGTACGACGGTCTCGGCGACGCAGGCGGGTTTGGCCTCGCCGTCGACGCTGATGGTGACGCGGGTGGTCAGGTAGGTCCCCTGGGCCTCGCGGCGTACGTCCGTGAGCTCCGCGCTCGCGCGCACCGTCGAGCCGACCCTCACCGGGGTCGGGAAGCGGACCTTGTTGCAGCCGTAGTTGAGGCGCGAGGTGCCGAAGCCGATCGCATAGATCCGCGAGGACAGGATCGGAACCAGGGACAGGGTGAGGTAACCGTGCGCGATGGTCCCTCCGAACGGACCGGCCGCCGCCTTCTCGGCGTCGACATGGATCCACTGGTGGTCGCCCGTCGCGTCGGCGAACAGATCGACCCTGTCCTGGTCGATGAGCAGTCCGTCGCTGGTGCCGAGTGGCTGTCCCACCAGTGCCTCGGCCTCGGCCGAGGAGGCGATGACGCGAGCGGCCATCACGACACCCGCTCGAAGACACCGGCCAGACCCTGGCCCCCGCCGATGCACATGGTCAGCAGGCCGTAGCGGCCCTCCCGACGGTGCAGCTCACGAGCCAACGTGGCGAGCATCCGGCCGCCGGTCGCTCCGACGGGGTGACCGAGCGAGATGCCCGAGCCTCGGACGTTGAGCCGCTCGTCGGTGCCGTCCACCTTCCACTCCCGCAGACATGCCAGCGCCTGCGCGGCGAAGGCCTCGTTGAGCTCGATCAGGTCGAGGTCGGCGATGCTGAGGCCGGCGCGCTCGAGCGCTCCGGCCGTGGCCGGGACCGGGCCGATGCCCATCCGGTTGGGCTCTACGCCGGCCATCCCCCAGCTGACCAGACGTACGAGCGGGGTCAGACCGAGTCGCTCGGCCTTCTCGACGGTGGTGACGATGGCCATCGAGGCGGCGTCGTTCTGGCCCGATGCGTTGCCGGCGGTCACGGTCGCCTCCGGGTCGCTCGCCAGCAACACCGGCTTGAGCTTGGCCAGGGTCTCGACCGAGGCATCGGAGCGCGGATGCTCGTCGGTGGTGATGACGTCCTCGCCCTTCCGGGACCGCACGGTGACCGGCACGATCTCCTCGGCGAGCAGCCCGGACTGCTGCGCGGCGATCGCCTTGCGATGCGAGTGGACGGCGAACTCGTCCTGCTCCGCACGGCTGATGCCGTAGTCGCGACGCAGGTTCTCCGCGGTCTCGAGCATGCCGCCTGGCACTGGGTAGCCCTCGCCGCCGGCGGTCTGACGCCCGCGCACCAGGCCATCGTGGATCTTCACGCCGGTGCGGGCACCGCCCCAGCGCATGTCGAGAGAGTAGAACGCGACGTTGCTCATCGACTCGACACCGCCGGCGATGACCAGGTCGCTGCCACCGGATGCGACCTGCATGACCGCGTTGACGACGGACTGGAGCCCTGACCCGCAGCGCCGGTCGACCTGCTGACCGCCGACGGTGACCGGCAGCCCGGAGTCCAGCGCGATGACGCGGCCGATGGCCGGGCCCTCGGGGGTCGGGTAGCAGTGGCCGAGGATGACGTCGTCGACCTGGTCGTGCGGCAGCCCGGTGCGCTCGAGGAGGCCGGTGAGAGCCGCGACGCCGAGCTGCGTGGGGGTCAGGGACTGGAACATGCCGCCGTACCCGCCGATGGCGGTGCGAACCGGCTCGCAGATGACGACCTGGCGCGGATCGGTCATGACATGGCCTTTCGGGTGAGGGTGAGGCTGGTGTGCACGCGTCCCGCCGTGGGCGGCGCGTCGGAGACCAACTCGGCAAGTTGGGTGTCGGACCGGCTCGGGTCCGCGGCGAGCCGCAGCCGGGCGGGTTCGCCGCAGAAGAGCGGCGCGAGGTTGCGGTGGGTCACGGTCCCTACGTCGTCCATGCCCGCCAGCCGGGCCGTCTCGGCGAGGGCCAGCGTCATCAGCGGTCCGTGGACCACCAGCCCGGGATATCCCTCCACGCCGGTGGCATAGGGCCAGTCGTAGTGGATCCGGTGGGCGTTGGCGGTGGCTGCGCTGAACCGCATCAGGAGGCTCGGATCGGTGTGGAGCTCCCACTCCCCCGGAGCCGCAGCCCGCAACGGCGCACCGGGTTCGGCCGACCTCGGCAGGGCGGCAGGCGGCGCGTCGGGGTCGCGCTCCGCGGCGCCACGGAAGATCAGGTCCTGACGCTCTTCGAGACACAAGGTGGTGCCGTCGAAGAGCCGGGTCCTGGTGGTGACGACCACGAGCTCGCCGGATCGGCCGCGCTTGTGCTCGACCGCCGTCACCTCGGCCTCGCGGCGCAGGGTCGAGCCGATCGTGATCGGCGCTTGCAGCCGCACCTCGCCGCCCGCGAACATTCGCCGAGGCAGATCGATCGGCGGCAGGAACGACCCGCGTCGGGGATGCCCGTCGACGCCGAGTGTCGTCGACGGCGACCACGTCGGCACCGCCAGCCAGTGCCACAAGGGCGGCAGCCGGTCACCGCGCCCCACCTCCGGCAGGCCGTCGTCCAGAAGCGCCTGGAACGCAGCGACCGGACCGGCCTCGATCACCACCGTGTCGGTGACCGGACGCGGCTCCCAGTCCATGTCAGAGATGCCGCCCACCCGTGACCTCGGCGACCGTGCCGGTCATGTAGGAGGACAGGTCCGAGGCGTAGAAGAGACAGACCTTGGCGATCTCGTCCGGCTCCCCGGCACGACCCATCGGGATCTCGGCCATCTTCTGCTCCCAGGCGTGCTGCGGCATCGCCTCGGTCATCGGCGTGCGGATCAGGCCCGGCTGGACCGCGTTGACACGCACCCCCAGGTGGGCGAGCTCCTTCGCCGCGGCCTTCGTCAGACCGACGATGCCCGCCTTGGCCGCGGAGTAGTTCGTCTGGCCGACGTTGCCGACCTTGCCGGAGATCGACGACATGTTGATGATGACGCCGCTGCCCTGCTCACGCATGATGAGCGAGGCGAGCTTGGTGCCGTTCCAGGCTCCCTTGAGGTGCACCGAGACGACCTGGTCGAACTGGTCCTCGGTCATCTTGCGCATCGTCGCGTCGCGGGTGATGCCGGCGTTGTTGACCAGGATGTCCAGCGAGCCGAACGCGTCGACCGCAGCATCGAGCATCGCCTCCACGTCCTCGTAGCTGCTGACGTCGCACCGCACCGCGCGGGCGACCTCCTCGCCACCGAGCTCCTTGGACGCCGCCTCGGCCGCGGCCAGGTCGAGGTCGCCCAGCAGCACGCGCGCCCCCTCCTCGACGTACCGCTTCGCGATCGCGAACCCGATGCCCTGCGCGCCGCCGGTGACGACGGCGACCTTGCCCTCGAGCAAGCCCGTCCCTGAACCCATGTGTCAGTACCTCTCCCTCTTCACGTCGCGGGCGATGACCTGCGCCGCGATCACGTTCCTCTGGATCTCGTTGGTGCCTTCGCCGACGATCATCAGCGGGGCGTCGCGGAAGTAGCGCTCCACGTCGTACTCGCGCGAGTAGCCGTAGCCGCCGTGCACACGAACTGCGTCGAGCGCGACCTGCATCGCGGTCTCCGAAGCGAACAGCTTCGCCATCCCGGCCTCCAGATCGGCGCGCTTGCCCGCATCCAGACGGTCGGCGGCGTCCCGGGTCAGCAGGCGCGCGGCCCGCATCTTGGTCGCCATGTCGGCGATCAGGTTGCCGACGCTCTGGTGCTTCCAGATCGGCTTGCCGAAGGTCTCCCGCTGCTGCGCGTAGGCGACCGCCGCCTCGAGCGAAGCCTGGCCGACGCCGAGGGCGCGTGAGGCGACCTGGATGCGGCCGACCTCGAGGCCGCGCATCATGTGGCCCCAGCCCTTGTGGGGCTCGCCGCCGAGGACAGCCGCGGCAGGGACCCGAACCCCGTCGAAGGAGAGCGTGCACGCCTCGACGCCCTTGTAGCCGAGCTTCGGGATCTTCGGGGAGACCTCGTAACCGGCAGGGTCGGCGCCATGCTCGCCGTCCCAGCCGCCGGTCTCGACCAGAATCACGCTCATGCCGGCGTGCGCGGGCCGGGCATCGCGGTCGGTCTTGCAGAGCAGCCCGATCAGGCCGGAGTGGGCCGCGTTCGAGATCCAGGTCTTGGCGCCGTTGATCACCCAGTCATCGCCGTCGCGCGTGGCATAGGTGGACATCGCCTGCAGGTCCGAGCCGCCGCTCGGCTCGGTGAGTGCCATCGTCGCGCGCAGCTCACCGGTGGCCATCCGCGGCAGGTACTTCGCTTGCTGCTCAGACGTACCGAAGGTCCTGATCAGGTAGGTGATCACCGAGTGGCCGCCGATCGCCCCGGCCAGGCTCATCCAGCCGCGGGCGAGCTCCTCGGTGACCCCCGAGAAGGCCGCCATGCTGACGTCGACCCCGCCGTACTCCGCCGGGACGAGCAGCCCGAAGAAGCCGAGCTTCTTCATCTCCTCGATGAACGCCTCGGGATAGGTGTCGCTCTCCTCGAATCGCCGTACGTCGGGCTTGACCCGCTCGTCCACGAAGTCGCGGACGAGCGCGATCATCTCCTCCTCGTCGGAGCTGAGCTGGCTCATGCGTTGTTCTCCTTGGTGGGTGCGGGATCGGATACGGCCGCGCAGATGCGTCGAGCACGCTCGATGACGGGCTTGTCGACCATACGGCCGTCGACCGTGACGACGCCGCCTGCCAGGTCGGCCGGGACGGCAGCGAGGACACGCTCGGCCCACGCCACGTCTTCGCCGCTCGGTCGCAGGACGGCGTCCACGACGTCGACCTGTCGAGGATGGATGCAGAGCTTGCCGGCGAAGCCGAGCCTGTGTGCCGCGGCCGTCTCGGCCGCCAGCGCCTCGGCATCGTCGATCGCGGCATGGACGCCGTCGACCGGCCCGGCCAGGCCCGCTGCCGCGCTGGCCAGAACGAGCGCACTACGAGCCGCGCGCAGGGCGTCGGCGTCGACAGGGTCGACGCCGAGCTCGGCAGCGAGGTCGAAGCTGCCGAAGGCAAGGCGAGTCACCCCGGCCGTGCGGGCGATCGGCCGCGCGTCCAGCACGCCGGTCGCGGTCTCGATCAAGGCCACCACGACCGCTGCTCGACCGGCGGCCTCCAGGGCGCCACCCGCCTCGGCCTTGGCGAGCATGACGGCGCCGGCCCGGTCGGCGACCGCGCTCAGATCTGCCTCGTGCCACGGCGTCCCAGCGGCGTTGACCCTGACCGCGACACGTGCCGCGTCCTCGGGAGCGAGCGCCTCGAGCCACTCCACGACCGCCTCGCGGGCGCCCTGCTTCTCAGCGGGAGCGACGGCGTCCTCCAGGTCGAGGATCACCATGTCCGCGGCCGTCGCGAGTGCCTTGGCGAACCGCTCGGGTCGATTGCCCGGCACGAAGAGCAGCGACCTGGCGGCGGAGACCACGTCGCTCATGCGATCACGCCCTCGGCGTACAGCGTCTGCAGGCGGTCGGCGTCGATGCCCGGCAAGGCGCCCACGATCTCGTCGGTGTGCTCCCCGACCGAGGGCGCCGGCACCGCGGGCCCCTGGCGACCGGCCATCACCAACGGCGACCCCGCCGCCAGGTGCGGCCCGATTCCGGGCTGGTCGACCTCGCTGAACAGAGGGTTGGCCCGGACCATGTCACTGGCCACCACCTGGTCGAAGGTCCGGTACGGCGAGGCAAGCGCCCGGCTGCGCGCCAGCAGCGGCACGACGTCTGCCCACGGCAGGGTGGCGAAGCGTCCCTGCAGCAGTGCGGTGATCACCGCGCGGTTGCGGTAGCGCTCCGCCTCGTCGCTCAGGTCGACCTCCAGGGCCTTCTCCACCGCCGCCATCGCATCGACCAGACCAGTCTGGTCCAGGAGCCCCCGCCAGTGCGATGCGGTCAGCACGACCAGCATGAACCGCACGCCGTCCAGGCTGACGAAGTCGTGCCCGTAGGTGCCGTAGACGTAGTTGCCCGACGGCCCGCGCGAGATCCCACCGAGCTGCGCCTCGGTCAAGAAGCCCATCGCACCGATCGCGGACAGCGCCACATCCTCCAAGGCGAGCCGGACCTGCTGCCCCAGACCGGTCGCTGCACGTTCCCGCTCGGCCGCCAGCAGCCCGGTCGCGAGGTACAGACCGGCGGCGATGTCCCACGCCGGGACCTGCGAGTTCACCGGGTTGGCAGCCTCAAGCGGCCCGGAGACGAACGGGAAGCCCGTCTCCGCCTGCACCGTGTAGTCCACGGCCGAGCCGCCGTCACGCCGGCCGGTGAGCAACACGTGGATCACGTCCGAGCGGCGCTCGCGCAGCCCGGCAAAGGTTAGATCGCGATAGCGCTCCGAGTTGCTCACCACGATGCCGCCCGCCGTGCCCGTGCCTTCACCCACGATCAGGTCGGCGACCAGGTCCCGGCCTGCTTGCGAGGCGAGGTCCACGGCCAGCGCGCGCTTGCCCTTGTTCAGCCCGCTCCAATACATGCTGGTGCCGCCGGCCGCACGCGGGAGCCGGCTTCGGTCCGGAGCTCCCCCGATCTGCTCCACGCGGATGACCTCGGCGCCCAGCTGAGCGAGGGCGAGGCCGCACAACGGCGTGGCGATGTAGCTCGACAGCTCGACGATCCTCAAGCCGTCGAGCGGACCGGCTGGGGTGATGCCCATCAGAGAACCTCTTCACAGGTGGCAGAGCGTGCAACGGGAGGCACGGCGGCCACCCGACCATTCAAGATCCACAGGCCCGGGTGCGCAAAGACCCCTGCACGATGCCGGCATGAGGCGTCTCCTATGTCTCCGGCCGGGCGTCCGGGCACGCGCCGCGCTACGCGGGTCCGCCGCCTATCTTCGCGTCGTCGCCTCGATCGCCGATCGGACCAATCCCGCGGCACCACCACGAGCGAATCGGATGATGACGATCAGCAGCCCACCGTAGATCGCCGGCGTGTAGATCGGGGCGATCCCCAGGTGCTGGGTCAGCTGCGGCGCGTACTGAAGGAAGAAGCCTCCCACCACCGCGCCGGGCACCGAAACCGAGCCGCCGATCGCCATGCCGACGAAGAAGTTGATGGAGGTGTCGAGGCTGAGGTCCCCCGGGCTGACGAACTGCCGCTGGATGGCGAACAGTCCACCTGCGAGGCCCGCGATGGCAGCGCTCGCCGCGAAGGTTGCGACCTTGATCCTGGCGAGCGGCACGCCGAAGCCCTCGGCGACGACATCGGCGTCACGGACCGCCTGGATCTGCCGACCGGCGCTGCTTGCCTTGAGCAGGTGGACGAAGAGCAGGCAGACGAGCAGTACGACGAGGGTCACGAGGTAGGCCCACTCACCGGTCGTCAGACCGAATGCCTCGGGAGCGGCATAGAGCGGGAAGATCGTCTTGCCCGCCGTACCGCCGGTCGTGTCCGCGAACTTCTGGATGAGTGAGGGGAACACGAGTCCGATGCCGAAGGTCGTCAGCGCGACGTAGAGGCCTCGCAGGCGGAGCGCGGGAAGCGCCACGATGACGCCCGCTCCGGCGGACAGCACCACTCCTGCGGCCATCGCCGCGGGATAGGACCAGCCATGATCGGTGACCAGGATCGCCACGGCGTAGGCGCCGATCCCGACGAAGGCCGATTGCCCCAGGGAGATCTGACCGTTCAGGCCGGTCAGGAGGTTCATGCTCAGCACGCCCAGCGACAGGTACAACGCTCCCGACACCTGGGAGAGCTGGTAGCCGGAGATCAGCCACGGCAAGCCGGCACCGAGCACGATCGCTGCGCACGTCACAGTCCAACCGATCCGGCGCCATCGTTCCCGAGCCAGCCCGGCAACGTCGGGTGACGTCATGTCATCACGGTCCAAGACGGTGGTCATCAAAGCCTCCTTGAGTCGGGTCGACCGAACAGACCGGTGGGCTTGAGCATCAGGACGACGATGATGACGACGAGCGCGGTCATGAGGCTGAGGTCATTCCCGACGAACCCGACATATCCGCTCACCATCGTCTGCAGCACGCCGACGAGCAGTCCACCGACGACCGCTCCGGCCGGGCTGTCGAAGCCGCCGAGCGTGGCGGCGGTGAAGGCGTAGAGGAGCACGCCCTGGAGCATCCCTGTGTAGACATAGGTCTGAGGGGCGACGAGCGCTGCGGCGAGCGCTCCGAGTGCCGCAGCAGCACCCCACCCGATCATCAGCATCCGCGAGCGCCTGATGCCCAGCAGTCGGGCCGACTCCGGGTTGTCCACCGATGCCCGCATGGCAAGCCCGAGGCGTGTCCTGTGGAAGGTGAACCACATGAGTCCGCTGAGCGCCGATATGACGACGAACAGGCCGATCGAGGAGTAGGGCACAAGCACCTGGCCGATGTGCCAGGAACCGCTGGGGAAGGGCGAGCCGAGGGTCTCGGTGTCGACGGTGAACAGGCCGCCGGCCAGCGAGTCGAGTGCCAGGAGCAGCCCCAACGTCACGATGATCACCGGCAGATGGTCGCGGGAGTCCTCGACCGGCCTGATGATGACGCGCTCGATCGCCGCCCCGCCGACGAACCCTGCGACGACGCCGGCCAGGATCGCCGGTATCAGCGGCCAGCCCAGGTCGGTCAGCTTCCAGATGAGGAAGCAGCAGAACATCGCCATCTCGCCCTGGGCGAGGTTGAGCGTGCCGGTCGCGCGGAACACGAGCACGATGGCGAGCGCCAGCGCGGCATAGATGCAACCCGAAGACAGTCCGTCGACCAGGCGCTGAGAGAAGAGTTCCATTCGGTGATCCCTTTGCTGTGAGCCTCAGAGGCCCAGGTAGGCCTGACGGACGCGCTGGTCGTCGCGGAGCTCGTCCGCAGCACCCGCGAGTGCGACGCGGCCCGCCTCCAGGACGACGCCGCGGTGGGCCACCCGCAGGGCCGCGGTGGCGTTCTGCTCGACAACGAGCATCGCGGTGCCGAGGTCGCGGTTGAGCTCGGCGAGCTTGTCGAAGAGCTCGTGGACCACGGCTGGCGCCAGGCCCAGAGACGGCTCGTCCAGGAGAAGGACACGCGGTCGGCCCATCAGCGCACGGGCCACGGCGAGCATCTGCTGTTCGCCCCCCGAGAGCTGTCCCGCGTTCTGCTGCATGCGCTCGGCGAGACGTGGGAAGACAGTGGTCCAACGTTCGATGTCCGCCTTCAGGTCCAGCCGCCCGCGACGAGCCGCAGCGCCCGCGACCAGGTTCTCGTGCACCGTCAGGTTCGGAAACGTGCCGCGCCCCTGCGGTACGTGCCCGACGCCGAGACGTGCCATCCGCTCGGGCGACTTCGGCGTCACCGAAGCGCTACCGAGGTCGACCGTGCCGCGCATCCGCACCAGACCGGAGATCGCGCGCAGCAACGTCGTCTTCCCGGCACCGTTCGCACCGAGCAACGCGACCACTTCGCCCTCGCTCACGTGGATCTCGACGTCGCGCAGGACCATCAGCCTGCCGTAGCCGGCTGCCTCGATCCTCGCTCGCAAGGCGGGGGCGCTCATCCGACGGCCTTTCCGAGGTAGGCCTCGACGACGACCGGGTCCTGCGCGATCTCTGCGGGTGTGCCATCGGCGAGAAGACGGCCCGAGCTCAGCACGATGGTGCGATCACACAGCCGCCGGATCAGTCCCATGTTGTGCTCGACGACGACGAGGGTCGGGCCGCCGGCGTCTCGCAGCGACATCAGCTCGTCGACCAGGTGCGCCACTTCCGCCTGCGCCATACCGGCGGCAGGCTCGTCGAGGAGGAGCAACGTGGGCCGGCCGATGAGGGCACGCGCCATCTCCACCCGCTTCTGCACCCCGTACGGGAGCTGATCGACGGGCCAATGCGCCACGTGCTCGAGTTGGAAGCGGCGAAGCATCTCCCATGCTTCCTCATGCGTGGCCCGCTCATGTCGGCGCGAAGGCCGTATCCGCAGCGCGGAGACGACAAGGCCACTGCCCTCCCGAACCGTCGCTCCGACCAGCACGTTCTCCAAGACGGTGAGACCGCGGAAGAGGGCGATGTTCTGATAGGTCCGGCCCACCCCCCGGCCGAAAAGGCGGTGGCGTGGGAGACCGACCAGCTCGACACCGTCGAAGCGAACCGAGCCCGAGGTGGGCCGATACACGCCCGTGATGGCGTTCAGGAGGGTCGACTTCCCCGCACCATTGGGTCCCACCAGGCCGACGATCTGGCCTGTCGGGACGGAGAACGAAATGTCGGTGAGCGCGGCGATGCTGCCGAAGCGCACGCTCACCGAGCTGAGCTCGAGCATTCAAGTACCTCTCGAATCGTCGTGCGAGCGAAAGGGCGGGCCTGCGCCTCGCCCTCTCGCCCTCACCTGCCCGTTGGTCAGTTGGAGACCTGGTAGGGCGTCTCGCCCGTCGGGACGAACTGCGCGTTGGCGCCGTCCCACTTGTCGAGCGTGAACGCACGCAGCGTCGGCTTGCCGGGGGTGCTGCTCACCGCGATGCCGTCCTCAGCGAAGGGGACCGACGTGTCGGCCGGGAGCGACCGGGCTGCTTCCGCGATGCCGACCGAGCTCAGCGTGGTTGCCTTCTCGATGGCGGCGAGTCCGAGCTGGAAGCTGAGCCACGCCGTCTCGGCGTCTCCCGGTGCGATGCCGGCGGCGGTGAGGGTGTCGTGGAAGGTCTTGAATGCCGCATCGTTGGCGAACTTCACCGGGCTCGACTTAGTCTGATTGGTCCGGAACATCTGCGACGTCGCGTCGGGAGCGTCTGCGGCCGACACCACGCCGGCGCTGCACATCGATCCGGTGATGACCGCCGGGCGCCAGGACGAGGCCTGAAGCGCCGCCAGCGACTGCGTGCACTTCACCGAGAGCGACAGATCCACGAAGACGTCGGCCTTCGTGCTCTGCAGGGTCGTCATCTGCGACTTCACATCCGCATCGGTGACCTCGTAGGACTCCTTGGCAACGATGTGCGCCTTCGAGCCGGCCGCCCCGGCCGCGAAGCCGCTCAGCGCGTCCTTCCCGGTGTCGTCGTTCTGATACAGCACAGCGACCTTGGCGTCCGGGTAGTGCTTGGCGACGAACTGACCCATCGCGTTGCCCTGGTCGAGGTAGGTGGAGGCGATCGTCGTGAACGGCGTCCGTCCGCTCAGCAGGGAGGCGGCACCGGCGAGCGGGAACAGCTCAGGCACGCACTGCTGGTTCAGGTACGGCGCGACAGCAGCCGCATTCGCGGTGCCGACCAGCTCGAGCACCCCGGCAACGTGGTCCTTCTCGACCATCTGCCGGACGTTGGACTGCACCTTGCTCGGGGTGTACTGGTCGTCCATCGCGATGATCTTGAGCTTCTTCTTGCCGTCGACCGTGTCGACGCCGCCCTGCGAGTCGACCAGGCTCGCGTAGGCCTGGATCGCCTTGGTGAGCGCACCGACTGAGGCGTAGGGGCCCGACAGCGGCCCCGACGTACCCAGCGTGATCGTGTCGCCCGAGATGGCCGCGGTCGCGGCCGCCGGGCACGCCGAGGTGTCGAAGGAGCCGGAGCCCTGGGAGGCGGCCGCCGTGTTGGACTGACCGGACGAACCGCAAGCGCTGAGAACAGCGGCGCCGAGAGCCAGAGCGCCCAAGGTCGCGATCGGTCCACGCAGGTTGATGGTCATACCGTTGTTCCTCTTCTCGGGCCGTGACGACCGCTTAGCGGTCACTAGTTACACCGTTCTAACCGAAGGAATCGTTGCACTCATCACATCGAACGCTGCCTTCATGTGATGGACGTCACACCGATGCTCGGATAATAGGCCACTATTAGGGTCAGTCCACTTGTTGCTGAACCGTTAGGAGAGACTTCGTCCATGGAGCGTCCCCCCAAGCTCGCCGAGCAGGTCGCCGTTGCGATCAAGAACGACGTGGTCGCGCGGGGATGGCCGGTCGGGGAGAACCTCGGCAACGAGGCCGGGCTCATCGCCCGGTACGGCGTCTCGCGCGCCACCTTGCGCGAGGCGATCGGCATTCTCGAGCACACCCAGCTCGCCGCCATGCACCGAGGTCGGTCCGGTGGTCTGATCGTCCAGCAGCCGGCCGCGCATGTCGTCGCCAGCACCGTTGCTGCGCACATCTACCTGGCCGGCATCTCCTTGGACGACCTTTACGACGTACGGATCCACCTGCAGCTCCTCGCCGCGCGGCTCGCCTCCGAGCGTCTCTCCGAACACGATGTCGCTGCCCTGCGAGCGCTCGTCGACGCGCCCACGCCCCTCGACGAGAGCATCGAGGTGACGTTGGGACAGATCTCGGGGAATCCGGTGCTCGCCATCGTCATCCCGACGTTGACGCGCGTCACCGGCATGTGGGCCGGAGCGCCGCAGGGTGCAACGCTGGCGGGCAAGTCCGCCGGCGGGCGTCGTCGGGCCTGGCAGCTGATCGTGGATGCGATGATCGCCGGCGACGGCGCAGCGGTGGAACGCCGCATGCGACGCAGCCTCGACGCCGACCGTCGCTGGGTGGAGGAGCACCGCTCGACACGCACCCCGCGGCTTCAGGCCTCCACGAGTGGCAAGGTCGCCGAGCGCGTCGCCGAGCAGCTCGCCGCAGAGGTCGTTCAGCGCCAGCCCGGTGACGTACTCGGCCACGAGGCCGAGCTGCTCGAGCGCCTCGGCGTGACTCGAGCGCCCCTGCGTCAGGCCGTCAGGATCCTCGAGCATCACGGGGTCGTTCGCATGCGCGAGGGGCCGAACGGCGGCCTGGTGGTGTGTGCACCCGATCCCACCGAGGTCGTCGAAGCACTCGCGCTCTACCTGCACTACATCGGCGTCGATGCCCGCTCCATCCTCGAGGTCCGTAGCATCCTCGAGATCGATGCTGCAGGTGCGGCCGCGTCCCGCGGCGATGCGCAGGCACGCGTCAAGATGCGTCTGGAGCAGTCCGGCCCTGCGGGTGTCGATCCCGACGTGCACGCCTGGATCGCGCAGCTCGCCGGCAACCCGCTGACGACCCTTCTGGTGCGCGCGCTCATCGGTACGACGAGGCTCGGGGTGACCGACGCGGCCCATCAGCCCGCCGATCCGCCGGCGACGCCCGACCGGTCGCAGACACATCTGCTGATCCTGGAGGCGATCGGGCAGGGCGATGTCAGCCTCGCGCGCCATCGGATGGGCCGTCACCTCTCCTCCGCGAACACGCTCGTCTAGGTGTGATGTCCAGGGACGTTGGGCAGCGCAGGCACGGGGCGCTCCTTCCCACCACCGTGCGCGGTCAGACTGAGGAGCGCCGCGCGGACGGCGGAGTCCAAGCGGCACTCAGATCGACCTCGTCGAGCAGCGTCTGCTTGAGGACCTTGCCCGTGGGCGTGCGCCGCAGTGCTCCGACGACCATGAGATAGCGCGGCAATGCGTGCTTGGGCACCGCCGTACGGAGCCAGGCGTAGAACTCCTCCTCCTCGACCCGTGCCTCGGGCTCGGGCTCGACCACGAGGAGGACCTCGCGTCCTGCGACCTGGTCCGGGACTCCGACGACGGCGGCCAGGGCGATGTCCGGGTGCTTCTCCACGGCCGTCTCCACGGCAGTGCTCGAGATGTTCTCACCGAGTCGACGGATCGTGTCGCGCGCGCGATCGAGGAACTCATAGTTGCCGTCACCGTGCCGGATGACGATGTCGCCGGTCTTGTACCAGTCACCATCGAAGGCTGCGGCGGTCGCGTCCGGCTGGTTGAGATAGCGGCCCATCAGCATGAGCCTGCTTCCGGCGCGGATCCACAGCTCACCCGACTCGCCGTCGGCAGCGGTGCGCCCGTCCGCATCGACGACCTTCCCCTCCCATCCACGGCGGATCTTGCCCATCCAGAGACGCTCGACGTCCACCGGCGGCTCGAGGCGCACGATCGGGAAGCCAATCTCGGTCGAGCCATAGCAGTCGTAGCCGCGGACCCCGAAGCGCTCGCCCCACTGCTCGCACAGCAGCGGACTGTGCCCGGTGAAGACGTAGCGGAACGCGTTGTCCTCGTCGGTGGGGCTGGGAGGGAGGGTCAGGACAAGGGAGGCGATGATCGTTCCCACCGAGATGCGGTAGCGACGGGCGTCCTCGAGCACCTCGGAGCGCGAGAAGCGCTCACGCAGGACGACCAGGCCGCCGACGTCCGCCATCACGACGAGGGGCGTCCGCCCGGTGACGTGGAACATGGGGCTGCTCGCCTGGCTGACGTCGCTCTCCTCCATCGGCATCCGGCCGACGACCGCCGCGAACTGCGCCCACCGGATCACCACACCCTTCGCGGGCCCCGTCGTACCCGAGGTGTAGATGATGCAGGCCACGCCTTCCGGACCAGGCAAGGTCTCGATGTCCGCGGGCTGTACGCCGTCGAGGAAGCGCCCATCGCGCTCGACCTCGACGATCCTCAGGTCCGGGCAACACGCCCGCAGGTTGCCCACCAGGTCCGGACGGCCCAGGCACAGGGTCGGCGAGGCGTCTTTGATGACGTGGGCAGCGAAGTCTCCCACGAGCTCGGGATTGACCGGGACCTCGATCGCGCCTATTGCGCCCAGCGCGAGCCAGACGGCGGCCGCGTCGATGGAGGAAGGAAGGACCGTGGCGACGAAGTCGCCTGCGGTGACGCCCTCCTCACGAAGCCACCTCACCCACGTCCGGGCCTGCTCCCAGAGCTGGCCGTAGGAGGCCGTCCGCTCTGTCGCCGCCTCGATGAGGAACGGGCGCTCCGGTTCGGCCTCCGCCCAGCGCCGGATCCGCGTAGGCAGCATGTTCTCGGGATCGGTCGCGTAGCTGACCACGTCGAAGGTGCTCCACCTGTCGGTGGCGGCCTGTGCCTGCAGGGTCATACGCGCTCCTCTACGAGTTCATGTTTGCGGATCTTGCCGGTATCGGTGCGTGGAAAGGTCTCCACCCGATGGAACGCGACGGGGATCTTGTAGGCAGCGAGCCGTTTCCTCACGAAGGCATCGAGGTCGGCGTCGGGTACCTCCTCCGCCAGTCGCACCCAGGCCACCGGGACTTCGCCCAGACGCGGGTCCGGCCGACCGGTCACGGCGGCCTCGAGGACGCGACGGTGATCGGTGAGCACGTTCTCGACCTCGGCGGGAATGATGTTGAGACCGCCCCGGATGATGAGGTCTCTGCTCCGGCCCGTCAGGAAGACGTAGTCGTCTTCATCGAGGTAGCCGATATCGCCCGTGTCGAGCCACCCGTCGACGACCGCAGCACCCGTGTCCGAGCGGATCCGGCCGACCGAGTCTCCACTGATCCACAGCTGGCCCGTCTCACCCGGCCCGAGCACGCGGCCGTCCTGGGTGCGGACCTGCATCGCCACCGAGGCCACCAGCCGGCCGGCGGTGCCGTCGCGACGATTCCCCTCGAGCACGTCGGCGACCGGCTCCACAGCGATCGTGCCGACCTCGGTCTGACCGTAGGTCGCCTGGACAGGCACACCGAACCGAGTCTCGAAGTCGTCGCGCCAGCTCGGCGGGAGCGCGGCCGTGCCGCTGGTGACCAGCGTGGCCGGCGCGAGTGAGGTCACCTCGGAGTCGAGCAGCATGCGGATCATCGACGGCACGAGCGAGAGCGTCGCCACCCGATGCTCGTCGACGAGCTCGGCGTACCTGACCGGCTCGAAGCCCTGCATCACCACGGTGCTCCTGCCCCGCCAAAGGTTGAACATCATGGCGAAGATCGCCGCGATGTGCACCATGGGCGCGGCTTGGATGCGATCGGGCGGGAGATCGCGCAGAGGCGGCATCGCGGCGGGGTCGACCACGGCTCGCGAGACCGAGTCGATCTGACCCCACACCGCCCGTATCGAGTGCACGATCGTCTTCGGTGTGCCGGTCGTACCCGAGGTGCAGAGCACGATGCCGGGATCATCGACGTCGACGAGACCGGGCGCGAGTGTCTCATCGACCCGCGCAGTGTGAGACGGGAAGCCGACGTGAACCTCAGCAGTCACGTCCACCGAGGCAGCCGCTACATGCTGCACGGCCCCGATGCTCTCGAGGAGCCGGGACCGCTCGGCCGCCGGAAGACGCGGCGAGAGCGGGACCGGCACGCCGCCGGCAAGCCAGACGCCCACGATCGCGGCGACGATGGCGCCGCCGTTGGGGAGCGTGACAGTGACGCGCCCGCCCTGGAGCGCGCCCAGCTGGCGCGCGACGTCGCTCGCGGCCACCGCCAGGTCGTGCCACGTCCAGGTGCGACCACGGTCCTCGACGAAGATCGGGCGCGCACTGTGCCGGCGGCCCCAGACGATCGACGCGGGATGGGCTACGACGCGTCCGACCACTGTCAGAGCCATCGGCTCATCACTCCTCCGCCGTCCAAAAAGGACACTAGTTTGTCACGAAACCCCGATATCGCTGAATCAGTTATACCATTTTGAGCGCATAGCCTCGCCAGGGTCCGCGCCCCGCTCACAGAAGAGGGCACTGATGACGTCCGTCGCCTAGGCCGGACGGGTGCGGCGTCGAACACGCCGGAGGCGCGGCACGCGGTCGAGCCGCCACGCCCATGCGTCCCGTGGATCAGGGCGCGAGCGGCGGAACCAGCCGTCCCAGTGCGTAGCGATCGTCATCCACCGCCGGCGCCTGCCGGTCGAAGGCGTCGGCGATCAGCCGGTACCGCTCGTCCGCGAAGGCGCGAGCGTGCCCATGGGTCACGACCAGGAACTCACCAGCAGCGACGCCGGCCAGGAGGCGCTCAGCGACCTCGTCCGCAGGCATGCCCTGCGCCATCAGAGCACCCGCATCCGAGGCGACCTCCCGCGGACCGCCGTGCAGGGGGCCGCGGCGCTCCTGCGACCTCCACAGGTCGGTCGCCACCAGCCCCGGACACAACACCGTCACCTGGACGTGCTCCGGGAGCTCGCGACGGAGGACGTCCGCGTAGCCGAGCACGGCATGCTTGGAGGCCGTGTAGGCCGCGGAGAACAGGTGAGGCACGCCGATGCTGTGTTCGGAGCCCACCAGTGCGAGGCACGACTCGCCCGACTGGGCCGCCATCCGCCCCGCGAAGGAGTGGGCGACGTACATCGTCCCGAGGACGTTGACGTCGATGACGAACCGGACGTCGTCCGCGGTGGCCTTCAGCGCGCGCCCACTGATCGAGACCCCGGCAGCATGGACCACCAGGTCCACCGTGCCCAGCATGTCGACGGCGGCCACAGCGGCGGCCTCGACCTGAGCGGGATCGCTGACGTCGCAGCGCAGCTCCGCTCCATCGAGATCGATACCGATCACCCGGTCACCGCGCGCGATGCAGGCCTCTGCCACGGCCAGGCCGATGCCGCTCGCGGCGCCGGTGACGACGACGTTGCTCATGTCGCCCCCTCTCCGTTGCGTGGCCTGACCGTAACGACCACCCATAATTCCGTCAAATAAACTAGATGATTTACGACCGTCGCCCAGGACCCTGCGCCCGATGAGGTACGCCGTTGCGGTCAGGCGTTCAGTATAATGAGTTATCTCTTTGATAGTCTCAAGACGTGCGCGTGACACCAGGTCTCCTCGAGGCCCCGAGGCGAGTCCTCTTCAGGGGCGACACCCTGGCGACCGACAGCACGGCCCGATTCCTCGGCATCGTGGAGACGGGCATCCTTGCGATCTTCCGCCAGGACGGCACCGGACGGGAGGTCGCCGTCGACCTCGTCAGTGCGGGTCGCACGATCGGCGAGGGCGCCCTCGTCGATCCCAGCATGCCGTCGAACCAGGCGCTGAGCATCGAGGCCGTCGCACTGACACGCATCACGTGGCTGGACATGCTCGCGACCCGGCCGATCGACCAGGATGAGCTCGCGCGAGCCGTGCTCGCCTCGACGATCGCGCGAGTGCGCCACCGTGAGGCCGTCGCGCTGGTCCGGCGGCACCAGACGCTGCACCAACGCATCGCCAGCCAGCTCCTCGAGCTCTGGGCGATGAGGATAGCCGGGTCTGACGCTCCGGCCTTGACGCACATGACCCGACGTGATGTTGCCCGCCTCGCCGGCACGAACCGGACGACCGTCAGCCAGGCCGTGAGCGAACTGGCCGCACGCGGCCTGATCTCCCTCGACGGCGCGTCCATCACCGGCCTCGATGCCGACGCCATGCGCCGGCTCGCGTTCGGGCGAACGAACGAGACCCTCATCGATGAGCTTCACCAACGGGTGCTCGAGCGCGACGGCAAGGTCGGGCGCCTGGCGGCCACGGCCGCATCCAAGACCACAACCCAGCTGCCGCTCGACGGCCTCTGGCAGGCGTCATGACGCCCCCGCGCCCGCCACAGGGCCCCGTCTCGCGCGCTTGATACCGCTCCCTCGGGCCACTCCCCCGCTCAGCGCGCTCTCGAACGCGGATTGATCGCCCGAGGGCATTGACCTGCGCGTCAGTGGCCCATACCGTTCGAACATCATAATGAGTGCACTCTTTTAGTGTCCCTGTGGAGTCTCCAGGCGACAACCCCGAAGCGGAATGAGGCAGATGTACATGCGTGTCAGGAAACCCCTCCTCGTCGCGGTCGCGGCTGTGGCCGCCACCGGCCTCCTCGCCGGCTGCGGCTCGAGCTCCGACTCGTCGGCCTCGGGGCGCGACTCGGCCACGAGCCCGATCAAGATCCTGTCGATGGCGCCGTTCCAGTCGTCGGTTCTCTCCCTGGGGGACGCTGAGGCATCGACCAAGGCCGCCGTTGCGGCGCTGAACGCCGCTGGCGGCCTCAATGGCCACCCCCTCGAGGTCGTCTACTGCAACGACAAGATGGATCCCAACACCGCCGCAGGCTGTGCGCGCCAGGCTGTGTCCGAGAAGGTCGTGGCGGTCACGTCCGCCTACGAGCCCAACTCGCCGAGCGTTCTGCCTGTTCTCCAGGCAGCACACATCCCCTTCGTCTACTCCAGCGTCGCCGCCGATATCGATGGCACCAGCAACGTGTCCTTCCCGCGCGACGCCGGCGTTCCCGCGCAGTACGCGAGCCTGGGCGTCGAGCTCGTCAAGAAGGGCTGCACCAAGGTCGGCGCGATCGTGCTGACGCTGCCCGCGACCGAGACCGGCGCGAAGTGGCTCAAGACCGCCGTCATGGCCTCAGGCGCGCAGTGGGCCGGCGAGGTCGAGGCCCCGCAGGACCAGGCCGACTACTCCGCCCCGGTCCAGACCCTTCTCTCCAAGGGCATGGACTGCCTGGTTCCGGTCGAGGCACCTGATTCCGGCGCGAAGGTGATCATCGCCGCCCGTCAGGCGAGCAGCACCCTACAGATCGGCGCGGACAGCTCGCTGCTGTCCGACGCCGCCATCAAGACGCTCGGCTCGGCGTCCGACGGCATCATCTTGACCGGTCAGGAGTACCGCACCGGCGACACGGGCGTGCCGGCGGTCGCGACGGTGCTGGCAGGCGTCAAGAAGTACCAGCCCAGTGCTCCCGCCCTCAGCAAGTTCGCCCTGACCGCCTGGGCGGACGTGACGGCGCTCCAGCAGGTCCTCAAGGGCGTCGACGGCTCCTACACGGCCGCCAGCGTCGCCACCAGCGCGGCTGCCACCCAGGTCGAGACCGGGTTGCTGGCGCCGATCTCGTGGGGATCGTCGACGGAGACGCCGTACGCCGGCTATCCGCGGGTCCACAACTGGTCGTATCTGGCGTGGGAGGTCAAGGGCGGCAAGCCGGCCCTCCTGTACCCCGACTTCCAGCAGATGCCCGCGGCCGTCCTCAAGTAAGGGCGCAGGTGTTCACGTCGAAGATGACGCGCCGTACTCCGGCCGTGTCGGCAGCTTCCGCCGACACGGCCGGTGCGGTTGCCATCCGTGCTGAGTCGATCTCTGCGGGCTACGGACAGGTCCCGGTCCTTCACGAGGTCGACATCGAGGTCCGGCCGGGCGAGGTCGTTGCGCTCCTCGGCGCGAACGGATCCGGCAAGACGACCACCCTGATGGTGCTCGCCGGTGAGCTCATGCCCACCTCTGGATCCGTCCGGTTCCTCGGCTCCACGACGCGCGACCCGCTCCACGTGCGCGCCAAGAACGGTCTGCGCCTGATCTCGGAGGATCGCAGCGTCCTGATGTCGCTGACGGTGCTCGACAACCTGCGGCTCGCCCTGGACGATGTCGAGCCGGCACTGACGCTCTTCCCCGAACTGCGGCCCCTGCTGAAGCGCCGCGTCGGCCTCCTGTCGGGCGGCGAGCAGCAGATGCTCACCCTGGCCCGCGCCTTGGTCTCCGAGGCACGCGTCCTACTGGTCGACGAGCTCTCGCTCGGTCTGGCGCCCCTGATCGTCAAGCGCCTGCTCGCTGCGGTACGGGCCGCAGCAGACAACGGTCTGGCAGTGCTCCTGGTCGAGCAGCAGATCCAGAACGCGCTCGCCGTATCCGACAGGGCCTACGTCCTCAAGCATGGCCGCGTGGTGATGCAGGGTCGCGCCAGCGACCTTCGGGGACGGATGTCCGAGATCGAGGCCTCGTACCTGGCCGACATGCCCACCGACACCAATGTTCGCAAGGAGGTGACCTCATGACGGTGTTCTTGCAGTTCGCGATCATCGGTATGGCCGCCGGAGCGCTGTACGTCGTCCTCGCGCTGGGCCTGGTGGTGATCCATCGCGGCTCCGGGATCGTGAACTTCGGTCACGGCGCGATCGGTATGTGCGGCACGTTCGTCTTCTGGAAGCTCGAGAAGGACGGCACCCTTCCCTATGCGCTCGCCGCCGCTGCCGGGGTCGCCACCGCCGCCCTGATCGGACTGGTGGTCTATTACGGCTTGATGCGTCCCCTGCAGCGCAGCTCGATGCTCTCGCGCGTGATCGCGAGCCTTGCCGTGCTGATCATCGCGCAGGAGGCCGTTGCTCTGCTCTATCCGGGGCCCTCCATCGTCGTTCGATCAGGGCTGCCGACGCGAGGAGTGCACTTCTGGGGGGTGACGGTCGGCCTGGACCGGCTGTGGATCCTCGGCGGCGCCCTCGCCATCACCGCGATCCTCGGTTTCGTCTACCGCTTCACCCGCTTCGGCATGGCTACGACGGCCGCCACCGAGAACGGCCGAGCACTCGCCTCGCTCGGCTGGTCACCGTCCCGCATCGCCGCCTGCAACTGGGCGATGGGCTCAGCGCTCGCCGGGATCGCGGGCGTCTTCCTCGCTCCGATCACCAATCTGTCGGTGACCGGGTTCACCCTTCTCGTCGTACCGGCACTCGCCGCAGCGGTGACCGGCCGACTAACGTCGTTCCCGCTCACGCTTGTGGGAGGCCTCCTCATCGGCGTCATCCAGGCCGAGGTGGAGCGCTACGTGCATGCCCCCGGCTGGTCCGATGCGGTGCCGTTCCTCGCCATGCTCGGCGTCCTCGTGGCTCGCGGCTCCTCGGGCGGCTCACGGACGCAGATCGCGCAGCGACTCCCCCGGCTCGGCACAGGCCGGATCCGGCTGCCGCTCATCGCGCTGTGGGCGGCGGTCGCGCTGGTCATCATCTGGACGACCTCGCCGCAGTGGAGCGACTCCACCACGACGACGCTCGGAACCGGACTCATCTTGTTGTCAGTGGTCGTCGTGACCGGCTACAGCGGGCAGCTCTCACTCGCCCAGTTCGCCATCGCCGGCTGGAGTGCCTGGATCTCCGCGGGGCTCGCGGCCCACGCGCATCTCCCCTTCCTGCCCGCCATCATCCTGGGAAGTCTGGCCGCCCTTCCGCTGGGCGTCATCGTCGGCGTCGTCTGCCTGCGCGCCCAGGGCGTGAACCTCGCGGTAGCCACCCTCGGGATGGCTGTCGCGCTCTACAGCCTGGTCTTCAACAACTCGCAGCGGACCGAGAGCGGCCAGTTCAGCATCCCCGAGCCCACCATCGGTGGGGTCGACGTCGGCGCGATCCTCTATTCCGAGCGGTACGCCACCGTCGTCCTGGTCGCGTTCGTGCTCTTCGCCGTCATGGTCGCCAACCTCCGTCGCGGCACCAGCGGACGGCGACTCATCGCAGTCCGCTCGAACGAGCGCGCAGCCGCGTCCCTGGGCGTCGCGGTCGCGCAGACCCGGGTGGTCGCCTTCGCACTCGGCAGCGTCATAGCCGGGGCGGGCGGATCGCTGCTCGCGTTCCGCAACCCGATCATCGTGTTCACCGCCTACGACCCGATCGAGTCGATCCAGGTAGTCGGCTGGTCGGTCATCGGGGGCGTCGGATTCGTGGCCGGAACGATCTACGGCGGGCTCCTCGAACTGGGCTCGCTCGGCAGCAAGGTGCTCGACGGGTTCGGCCCGACCGTCGGCCAGTACCTGCCGCTCGCTGGTGGTGTCCTTCTGGCCCTGATGCTCCTCAGCGCGCAGGACGGGCTCGCCTTCCAGAGCCTGCGCGACCTTGGGAGGCTGCGCCGGCTCCTCGAGCGACGGCGACCGGCCGTACCGGCATCCGGCGCTGCGGAACGCCTGGCGATCCTCGCCACCAGCACGACACCCCACCAGGTGACGGGCGAGCCTTTGCGGCTGGAGGGAGTCTCCGTCTCCTTCGGCGGCGTCAAGGCTCTGGACGAGGTCAGCCTCCTTGTCCGACCCGGCGAGGTGGTCGGGGTCATCGGACCCAACGGCGCCGGCAAGAGCACGCTGATCGATGCGGCCACCGGCTTCGTCAGCCCCGCGCGCGGTCGGGTCCTTCTGGGCGCCGACGATCTCACCGGTCGACGCCCTGCGCAACGGGTCCGGCGCGGCCTGACCCGTTCGTTCCAGTCCCTGGAGCTCTTCGACGATCTGAGCGTCCTCGACAATCTCCTGGTCGCCTCGGACAGCGGAAGGTTCCGCCTCTTCCTGACCGACATGATCCGACCGACGGCGCCACGCGTCACCGCGGCGACGATGGCCGCGATCCACGAGTTCGGCCTGGAGCCCTACCTCGACTCGCGTCCAGCTGATCTGCCCTACGGCGTTCGCCGACTGGTCGGCATCGCCCGCGCGGTCGCCACCGGGGCCAAGGTCATCGCCCTCGACGAGCCCGCGGCCGGCCTCGGCTCGGTGGAGGCACGCGAGCTCGGGCACCTCCTGCGCCGTCTCGCCGACGAGTGGGACCTCGGGATCCTCTTCGTGGAGCACAACGTCGAACTCGTCCTCGCCCTGTGTGACCGGATCTGCGTCCTCAACTTCGGTCAGGTGATCGCCGAGGGGACGCCGGAGGAGATCCGCACGAGCGAGGCCGTCGTGCACGCCTATCTTGGGCAGGCCGACGATGACGACACCCAGATGGCAGCACACTCCGCACCCTTGGCAAAGGAACCGACATGAGCATCACCCCCGAGACCGTCCGATCCGATCGCGAGGCCCTGCGCGCTCGGTGGTACGCCGAGGGCTACTTCGGCCAGGAGACCATGGGCCAGCAGTTCCTGCGTGCGGCGGCCGAGCTCCCCGACACCGGCTACGTCTTCGCGGGCGACGACGCGGAGATCCGGCTGACGCTGCCTCAACTCGCCGAACAGGCCACCCGCGCCTGCCTCGGGCTGCAGAGACTCGGGATCCGTGCCGGCGACGTCGTCGCGGTGCAGGTGCCGAACCGCCCCGAGCTGGTCATCGCCTACTACGCGGCCTGGCTCGCCGGGGCCCTCGTCGTACCGATCACGCACATCTACGACGCGACGGAGATGTCGTTCATCCTGCGCCAGTCCCGCGCCCGTGCGCTCATCATTCCGGACCGCTGGCGCGCGATCGACTTCACCGATCGGGTCAACCGGTTGGAGCCGCTTCCGGACCTGGACCAGGTCATCTTCATCGCCGACGAGCCGACCGGCTCGGGGACCCTGTGGTCCGAGCTCCTGACCCTGGCCCCGGACGCCGAGTACGCGGATCCGGGAGTCGGCGCCGACGACGTCTGCTGCATGATCTACACCTCAGGCACGACGAGCGCCCCCAAGGGCGTCCAGCACACCCACAACACCCTGCTGGCGGAGTTCATCGGCAACATCTCGGTCGACCAGCTCGAGCCGGACGAGTCGGCCCTCGTCGCCTGGCCGGCGGGTCACGTCGCGGGTCTGATCGGCATCTGCACCCCGGCAACTCGCGGGGTCGACGTCGTCCTGATGGACCGGTGGGACCCTGCCCGCGCGCTGGACCTGATCAAGCGACACCGGTGCGGGACCACGAGCGGCACCCCGCTCCACTTCAACGCCCTGCTCGACGAGGCGGCGCGCCGCGGTGTCGACGTCTCGCCGCTGCACTTCGGTGTGGCCGGTGCCGCCAACGTCCCCGCGAGCCTGGTCGAACGTGCCGACCGGGAGGGCCTGGCCCTCGCCCGGGTCTACGGCAGCACCGAGCACCCCACGGTCTCGTCCTCGCTCGGAGACGACACCCTCCAGCACCGCGCCTTCACCGATGGCTGCGCCCGGCGGGGCAACGAGTTCCGGATCGTCGACGAGCTCGGCGGGGACCTGCCCACCGGCCAGGAGGGCGAGCTGGCCACCCGTGGTCCCGAGCTCTTCGTCGGCTACCGCGACGCCAGCCTCGACCTGGAATCGTTTCTCCCGGGAGGCTGGTACCTGACCGGCGACATCGCCCGCGCCGATGCCGACGGGTTCATCACGATCACCGATCGACGCAAGGACATCATCATCCGCGGCGGGGAGAACATCGCGTCGAAGGAGGTCGAGGACGTCCTGGTGACCCACCCCGCGGTCGCGGAGGCCGCCGTCGTCTCCAAGCCGGACGAGAAGTACGGCGAGAGCGTCGCGGCCTACGTGCGGCTGCGCGAGGGCACGTCTCTGACCCTGGACGAGGTGCGGGCCCACTTCACCGGTGCCGGCCTGGCGCGGCAGAAGACCCCCGAGACGCTGATCGTGCTGGACGACCTCCCGCGGACACCGTCGGGGAAGGTCCAGAAGTTCGCGCTGCGTCAGCAGCTGCGGGAGCAGGTGCGCGTGTCGTGACCTCTTGCCGATTCCCCCAACAAGCAGTTGAATGATTAGAACGATTTAATCCCAAAGGAGTCTGCATGAAGCTCGAAGGCCTGACCACCGCGATCACCGGAGGTGCCTCCGGTCTCGGCCTCGCCACCGCCCGCCGCCTGATCAAGGAGGGCGGCTACGTCACGATCATCGACCTGCCTTCCTCCCCGGGCGCGGAGATCGCCGCCGAGCTGGGCGAGCGAGCGCAGTTCGTCACCGGCGACGTCACCGACGAAGCCTCCTTCGCCGCCGCACTCGATGCCGCCGACGCCCAGGCCGACGGCCTGCGCGGACTTGTCCACTGCGCCGGTGCCGGACGCAAGCTACGCATCCTGAACAAGGACGGCTCGCCTGGCTCGCTGGAGGACTTCGAGTTCGTCATCCGGCTCAACCTGACCGGCAGCTTCAACGCGCTGCGCCTCGGCGCGGCGCGCATCGCCCGGCACGAGGCCGTCGACGGCGAGAAGGGCGCGATCGTGATGACCGCCTCCGTCGCCGCCTTCGAGGGTCAGATCGGCCAGATCAACTACTCGGCCTCCAAGGGTGGCGTCGTCGGCATGACCATCGTCGCGGCGCGCGACCTGGCCTCGCAGAACATCCGGGTCAACACCATCGCCCCCGGCATCATGGACACCCCGCTCCTGGCGAAGCTCCCGGACAACGTTCGCGAGTCGCTCGGCGCCTCGGTGCCCCACCCGCACCGCCTCGGCAACACCGACGAGTACGCCATGCTCGCCACCCAGATGCTGGAGAACGGCTACCTCAACGGCGAGACCGTCCGGCTCGACGGTGCCATCCGGATGGCACCGCGCTGACCCTGAGCACCATCAGGAGCCACGAGCACCAGGCAACAGCAGAGGCCCGGTCCGATCGAGTCGATCGGACCGGGCCTCTTGCCGCCTCACCAGGTCGGCGAAACCGATCAGGGCACGACGCCCTGTTCCTTCAGCGCCTGGTAGCCGGACTCGTCGACGCCGCACCGGGCCGCGAGCACCTCGGCGGTGTGCTGGCCCAGCGCCGGAACCGCACCCGTCGGCAGCTCGACGTCGGCGAACGTCATCGGCGGGAGCAGTGCCCGCACCGGCCCCGTCTCGGTGTCGGCCGTGCGCCATCTGTCCCGCTCGGAGAGCTGCGGATGATCGATCAGGCCCGAAACGTCGTTGATCTGTGCCGCCGGCACGCCCGCAGCGGCAAGCCGTGTCTCGAGCTCGGCCGTCCGCCACTGCCGCGTCCTGCGTGCGACCTCCCCGTCGCATTCGTGTCGGTGCTGCACGCGCAGCATGTTGGTCCGGAACCGGGCGTCCTCGGCGAGCGCGGCGTCCGCGAGCGCCTCCCGGCACAACCGTTCCCAGCCGCGATCGTTCTGGACCCCGATCAGGATCGATCCGTCGGAGGTCGGATAGGCGTCGTACGGCGCGATGGCGGCGTGGCTGACCCCCATCCGCGGGACCTGCCGCCCTGAGTACATCTGCAGGTACATCGGGTGACCGAGCCATTCGGCGGTGGCGTCGAACATCGACACCTCGATGGCAGCGCCCTCACCGCTCCGCTCCCGCCGAAACAGCGCACCGAGGACGGACGTGACGACGTACATACCCGCGGCGATGTCGGAGACGGGAATGCCGGTCTTCGCCTGCTCGTCGGGTGTGCCGGTGATCGAGATCAGGCCGGTCTCGGCCTGGATGAGCATGTCGTAGGCCTTGTGCGCCGCCTTCGGACCGGCGCTGCCGTAGCCGCTCAGGTCGACCACCACCAGGCGGGGATGGTCGCGTCGCAGCGTGTCGGCGTCGAGGCCGAGGCGCGCCGCGGCCCCGGGCGCAAGGTTCTGGATGAAGACGTCGGCCTCGGCGACGAGCTCCGTCACGATGGCCCGGCCCCGGGGCGTCTTCACGTCCAGGGCGACCGACTTCTTGCCTCGATTGAGCCAGACGAAGTGCGAGGCGAGCCCCCGCACCGCGTCGTCATAGCCGCGCGCGAAGTCGCCCTCCCCTACCCGCTCGATCTTGATGACCTCAGCACCCAGGTCGGCGAGATGGCGGGTCGCCAAGGGCGCCGCCACCGCCTGCTCCAGCGCGACCACCCTGACGCCCGCCAGCGGCAGGCGATCGCCCGATGCCGCGCTCACGCGCGATGCTCCTCCGCGTAGCACTCCAAGCCACGGATGGCGTCCTCGACAGAGCCGCAGGGCAGCTGCAGCACCATCGAGTCGACGCCGATCTCGGCCAGGTGGGCGACATGCTCGCGGTGCTCAGCATCAGAGATGCCGCCCCGCATCACCCCCGCGTGCGGTCCCTGGACCTGGATCGTGGGCCTCGCACCAGGGCCCTGGATCCGGGCGGTCTCCGCGCGGACCTCGACGATCTGCTGGGGCAGCAGGTCCAGCGTCAGCGCAGCGGTGCGGGACGTCTTCGCGATCGCCTCCGGGACGACCAGCGGGCTCCAGCCCTGGTGTCGCGCCGCACGACGCCGGGCAAGCGCGGAGTTGCCGCCGATCAGGATGGGCGGTCCGCCGGCCTGCACGGGACCGGGCACCTGGGCCACGCCGACTCCGCGGAAGTGCTGCCCCTCGAAGGTGACGCCCTCAGGGCCCCCCGACCACAGCTGCCGCGCAAGGTCCAGCGCCTCGTCGAAGCGCGCGTTGCGCTCCTCCATGTCGACGCCGAGCGCGAGGAACTCCGAGCGGAGGTAGCCGGCACCCGCGACGACCGTGAGCCGGCCGTCGGAGAGCAGGTCGATCGTGGTCAGCGCCTTCGCCATCGCAAACGCGTTGTGGTAGGGCACGACGAGCAGGTAGCTCATCAGCCGGATCCGCTCGGTGACGCCCGCACAGAAGGAGAGCGCGGCGGTCAGATCCAGCGTGTCGTGGCCGCCGTGGGTCAACCACTTGGCCGAGGGAGCCGGGTGCTCGGTGAAGGCGATCGCGTCGTACCCCAGGCGGTCCGCGGCCTGCGCCACGGCGATCACACCCTTGGTCGTGAGCAGTGCCGGATCGTGGTCCGGGCCGCCCACGGGATATTCGACCGTGACCTTCATCGACTCGTTCCCTCTGATACGGGCCGGCAGTTCGGATCCGACCCGAGGCTCGTCAGCGCGACCTCCACGGACGCGGCGTCGCTGATGGTGGCGAGCAGGCGCAGTTGGTACTGGAGCAGGAAGTCGTGGATGTGGGCAGCGCTGGCGGCGGTGCAGTCGCGCGGCACCACCACCGAGAACCCGCGGTTGACCGCCTCGAGAGCCCCGCCGGAGACACCGACGTCGATCGAGACGCCGCCCAGGATCACCGTGTCGATCCTCTGCTCCCGCAGGTAGGACTCGAGCTCGGTGCCATGGAACGGCGTGAGCCCGTGGACCCGGCGGATCCAGATGTCACCGGGCTCGGTGTGGATGTCCGGGTGCAGCTGCGCCGCCTCCTCGCCAGCCGCGAGCGCTCCCTTGCGCAGACCCGAGAGCAGCACGCAGTTGCCCGCGGTCCCGACGCGGTCCGCCCGGGGCTCGATCGTCGACCAGAACACCGGCAGGCCCGCCGCCCGAGCCGCGGCGGTGACGCGGTTGATCTTCGCCGTCGCGTCGCGCTCCGCAGCGTCTGCGGCAAGCCCGGGGGTGCCGCTGAGGGCGGGGTCGACGGTGAAGCGCTGCCACTCGTGGATGACCACCGCCGCCCGCTTGCCCGGCTCGAGCCCGCGGACGGCAGCCCCATCCGTCACGTCAGATCCGCTCGATGATGGTGGCGTTCGCCATCCCGCCGCCCTCGCACATCGTCTGCAGGCCGTAGCGGCCGCCCGTGGTCTCGAGGCGATTGAGCAGGGTGCTCATCAGACGGGTGCCGGAGGCGCCCAGCGGGTGACCGAGCGCGATCGCGCCGCCGAACGGGTTGAGCCGCTCGAGGTCGGCGTTGAACTCCCGGGCCCAGGCGAGCGGCACCGACGCGAAGGCCTCGTTGACCTCGTAGGCGTCGATGTCGTCGATCGTCAGACCCGACTTCGCCAGGACCTTGTGGGTCGCCGGAATCGGACCCGTCAGCATGATCTCCGGGTCGTCGCCGACCACGGCGAAGCTGTGGAAGCGCGCCCGGGGCGTCAGCCCGAGGGCGGCCGCGCGCTCCTCGCTCATGATGAGAGCCGCCGAGGCGCCATCGGTCAGCGGCGAGGCGTTGCCGGCGGTGATCGACCAGGAGATCTCGGGATACTGCGCCGACATCGCCTCGGTCTGGAAGGAGGGCTTCAGCCCGGCGAGCCCCTCGGCGGTGGTCGAGGCGCGGACGGTCTCGTCGACCGTGTGGATCGCCCCGTCGGGCAGCGTGATCGGCACGATGTCCTTGTCGAAGCCGCCAGCCTGACCGTACGCCGCAGCGCGCTGGTGCGACTGCGCGGCATAGGCGTCGAGGGTCTCGCGGTCGAGCTTCCAACGGGCGGCGATCAACTCGGCGCCGATGCCCTGGTTGGGCAGGCTCGCGAAGCGCTGCGCCAGCGGGCCGAGCGGGTCGCCGGTGCCACGGGCGGAGCCCATCGGCACCCGGCTCATCGACTCCACGCCGCAGGCGATGGCGATGTCATAGGCCCCCGCGATGACGCCCTGAGCGGCGAAGTGCGCAGCCTGCTGGGAGGAGCCGCACTGACGGTCGACCGTCGTCGCGGGCACGCTCACCGGGAAGCCCGCCACCAGCAGCGCGGTCCGACCGATGTTCTGAGCCTGGTCGCCGTACTGGCCGACACAGCCGGTGATGACGTCATCGACGAGGCTCGGGTCGATCCCGGTGCGCTCGACGAGGGCGCGCAACGTGCTTGCCAGCAGCTCGGCGGGATGGACGCCGGAGAGCGCCCCACCCGGCTTGCCCTTGCCGGACGCGGTCCGAACGATGTCGACGATGACGGCAGAGGTCACAGGTCTGATCCAATCGGGATTATTAGTAAGATGATTATTTCGCAATCTACGCCTGCGCGATCCGTCGCGCAACCCGCCTGGCGACTCGCCTGATGGACCCACCGGGGACCCCGCGGAGTGGCGGCGTCAGGGTCTGGCGCGCAGCACCGGCCGAGGTCCGTCGTAGCGCTCCAACAGCTCGCGGACCTTCTCGTCGATGGCCCAGGCACGACCGTCATCGCGGCCCACGAAGACCGTCTCGGCCTCCGCTACGACGCTCGGCTCGGCCATCTCGGCATCGACGATCTCCGCGGCCATGGTCGCGCTCCGGGTGCCGACCCGCGGGAACCACAACCGCACGGTGAGCTCCTGAGCCCGCCAGAAGACCTCGCGCCGGTACTCCAGGACCTGCTGCGCGACGACATAGCGAGCGCGGTCCTCGAGCGCATCGAAGATCCCGCCGACATATCGGTCGCCTCCGGGCGGCGTGACGCCGAAGATGCGATGGCGCGCCTCGTCGATGAGGCGCAGGTAGGCGACATTGGAGACGTGCCCGGTCTGGCCCCCGAGATCCTCGGCCCGCAGCTGAAGCCGCACCTCGAGCGCGCTCATCGGCGCGCCTCCCCACGAAGCCGCAGCAGGCCTTCCTGCATCGTCGTCGCGAGCAGGACGCCGCGCTCGTCGTACATCTCGCCCCGACAGAGCCCTCGGCCCCCGCCCGCCCAGGGCGATCGCTGGTCGTAGCAGAACCACTCGCCGACGCGGATCGGGGCGTGGAACCAGACCGAGTGGTTGAGGGTGGCGAACTGGAGGCCCGGCGTGCCGTACGTGATGCCGTGAGGCCCCAGCGCGACCGACAGGAACAGGCAATCGGACACGTAGACGAGCGCAGCCTCGTTCAGCCGAAGGTCGTCGCCGCCCACAGCCGAAATACGATGCCAGGCCCGCTGCGAGGCGGGCACGGACTCGCCACGGGCGCCCGCAACGCGGACCGGAGGCCCTTCGAAGAGGTACTCGACGCCCCGCTCGGCGCTCACCCCGGCGCGCCAGCGCTCGAACTCGTCGTCGCCGACGTACAGCTCGTGGGCAGCGGGGAGCCCAACGCGTTCGGACGCGTCGCCGCCCCACCCGTGCCGGAGCGATCCGGACTCCTCGGCATGGAACGAGACCGACGCCGTCAGTAGCAGCTCATCGCCCTGCCACGCCTCGACGGCGCGACTGGTGTAGCTGCCGCCATCGCGTACGCGCGTGACCCGATAGTCGGTCCGCAGCGTCGCATCGCCGGCCCGCAGGAACTGGAAGTTGGCGACATGCGCACGGCGATCGTCGGGACAGGTCAGGGCCGCCGCCATGAACGCCTGCCCGGCGACCTCGCCGCCGAAGAACCAGGTCGAGCTGCGCGAGGGGTGCACCGACCTGAAGGCATCGGTCCCCGCGGGCTCGAGCGCGAGCATCTCGGGAACGCTACGCAGGGCCGTGACGCTCTCCTCACCGTCCACGTCGCGGCCATGCTCCACCCAACCAGTTCTCGCCACGCACGCTCCAACCCTCGGGCAAATACAGTTAACTCATTGCACTTTAGGACAGGTCGAGTCCCGTAGCAAACCCACTCTGCCGGGCGCCAGGGTGCGTTGTCAGGCGACCACGCCCTGCTCGCGCAACGCGGCGATCCGGTCGGCGAAGCCGAACTCGGTCAGGATGGCATCGGTGTGCTGGCCGACGGTGCAGCCGGCATCCGCCTTGGTCGTGGACCGGGAGAACGACACCATCGGAGCGAGCCGGCGATGCTCGTCGAAGATCGGGCTGACCGCCTCGACGACGAACCCTGCCGCGACATAGTCGTCGCCCTGCATGAGCTTCTCGGCCGACGCCTCGGCCGCCTCGACGCAGCCGACGTCCTGCCGGGTCAGCTCCTCCTCCCAGTCGCTGGCCGGCTTGCCGGCGAAGACACCACCGAGGACCTCGGCCAGGACGGCATCGTGCCGCTGCCGCGACTCCTCGGTCGAGAAGCGCGGATCGGAGCCGAGCTCGACGTAGGGCTTCATCGCCGTCACCAGCTCCTGCCACTCCCCCGGCTCCGCGGCCGCCAGGAAGACATAGCCACTCGCGGCCGGGTAGAGGCGGTAGAGGGCGCCCAGACCCCAGAACTCCTCGTCGGCGATCGGCGCCGGGCTCACTCCGGCGTACTCGTTGTTGATGTGGTTGAGGCAGTTCAGTGCGCTTCCGAACATCGAGGTCGTCAGACCGGTGAAGGTGGTTCCGTTGCGCCGCTTCGCGTAGATCGCAAGCATCAAGGCCGAGGCGACAGCGACGGCGGCGACCCCGTCCGCCTGCACAGCGGGAACGGCGTGCGCCGCGTGCAGCATCGGGGCCATCGCGCGCAGCTCGTCCCGGTCCCGAGGTGCGCCGGTGCGCCCTCGGGCCTCGAGGTGGGCGATGCCGCTGCAGGCCCCGATCGAGGGCGCGTACGCCGGGCGGAATGCGAAGGGGCCGTCGTGACCGTAGCCGAAGGAGTTGACGTAGATCAGCTCGGGATTGATCGCCTTGAGGGAGGCCTCGTCCAGGCCCATCCGCTCCGCGGCGCCGGACCGCATGCACTGGAAGACGACGTCCGCCTGGACCGCGATCGAACGAACGATCTCCCGCCCCTCCGGGGTGTGGGCGTCGATGGCCAGGCTCTCCTTGCCCTGGAGCACCTTCGCACCGCCGGCCTCGGGGAACTGCACGAGGGTGCGGATGTTGTCACCCTCGATGCTCTCGACCTTGATGACGCGGGCTCCGAGGTCGGCCAGCAGCGTCACGCCGTAGGGGCCGGCGAACATCGTGCCGAGCTCGAGGATCGTGATGCCCTCCAACGGGAGCGCGCGCCGGTCGGAACCGGACGACACGACGTCCGTCGTGGCTCGGGCCGCCTCGGCCCGAAGCGCCTCGCTGTCGGCCCCGATCGCCGGAGCCGGGGAGGGCCAGTGGATCGGCTCACCCTCGGCGAACACCAACGGCGCGGGCTGGCGCACCGGACCCAGGTCGGGCTGGTCGATCGTGATCGCCCGACCCTCGAACGCGATCTGCGGGTGATCGAAGGCGCCGGTGGGCGATCGGAAGATCTCGGCGCTGATGTCCGGGTTGGTCTCGAACGTCTCCTGCCACTGCGCCAGCGTGCGCTGCCCCACCTGGTCGATCATCATCAGCCAGAACTCCTCGCGGAGCTCGGCGGTCGGCAGCGCCGGGAAGCCCGCCCACTTCGGATTCGCCAGCTCGGCCAGCAGACCCAGCTCCTTGAGCCACGCCTGCATGAGCCGAGGCGCCGTCTGCGCGAACTGCAGCCAGACACCGTCGTCGGTCGGCGCGATCAGGAGCGCGTAGAGCAACGGCGCGTTCGGGCGCAGCTGCTCGTCGTAGGCGCCCTCCTGCGGCATGAACGCGCCCGGGTAGCGATCGAGCACCATCTCGAGGAACCAGTTGAACGTGTCCATCGAGCCCACGCCCTGCACCAGCGAGGTCTCCAGGAGCTGTCCACGGCCGGAGTCCTCACGCTCGAGGAGCGCTGCCAGGGTGCCGTGCGCGGCATTGTGCGCCGCTGCCCACGAGCCGTAGGGCACCGAGACGTAGGCCGGCCCCGGCCTGCGGGCCAGCTGGCGCTTGGCGTGCATGATGCCGGTCTTGGCGTTGACCAGTGCCTCGTGGCCCTTGTAGTGCGACCACTGGTTGTCGGCGCCGAACCCGGTGATGTGCGCCGCGACCAGGCGCGGGAAGTCCTGCGCGAGCGACTCGGCGCTGAGCCCTAGATCGGCCACCTGCCCTGGCCGCAGGTCATGGACCAGTACGTCGGCGGTGGCCAGCAGGCCACGCAGCGTCTCCCGATCCCCGGCGCCGCCGAGGTCGAGCACGATGCTGCGCCGGCCCCGAAGGAGGCCGGGCCAGCCGGGGAGCCGTCGGATCGGCGATCCCCCCGGTGCCTCGATCATGATCACCTCGGCCCCTGCGTCGGCCATGAACTGGCTGTAGTAGGCGCCGGCCAGCTGCGTGGTCAGGTCGACGACGCGGAGGCCCGCGAGCGGGCTCTGGTGCTCAGTCATTCTCGTGTCCTCACGGCGATGCGTGTGATGCGAGCCACAGGTCCCAAGACAAGGCACCTCTGGCAATGGTTATCGGTGATTTATTTCGCTATTCGTCCGTACGACGTCGGCTCAGGGCTGGCCCGGCTTCAGCTCCACGAAGAGGCCCTCGGCCTCGGCGCAGAGCACGTCGCCGTGGTGGATGGTGCCGCGCAGGACCCGCTTGCGACCGACCTCCTCGACGACCCAGCCACGCACGGTCAGCTCGGGCCCGATCGGCGTGATCGAGCGGAAGTCGGTGTGCAGGTAGGCCGTCCGACACGGCGTACGGCCACCCGACTGCGCAAGGCGGCCCAACAGCTCGTCGAAGAAGAGCGGGATCGTGCCGCCGTGGGCGGCCATGTTGCCGCCCAGGAAGTAGTCACCGAACCGCACCCGGCCGACGATGGCCATCTCGTCACCGGCATCGACGGTCAGCGCCGGAGAGGTGACCTGGCCACGCCCGACCACGTCGTTGCGCCGGCCGTAGGGCCGCTCCCGCTCAGGCACGGCCATCGGCTCGAGCATCGCCGTCCACCGATCGAGCCCGTCGGCCAGCTCCATCGCGGAGCCCGCGTCGGGCGCCGCCGCGGCCAGGGTGTCGAGGAACGTCCGCAGCGACCCGATCATCCGACCGTAGGCACGACCGTAGTCGGCACCGCCCCCGGGCGCCCGCGTCCTCCAGGGCACCGGGGTCGGCGTCGCAAGCGGGTCAGACGGACTCAAGCCGGCACGCTTCCGGTGTGGACGCGGGCAGCGTGCAGACCCTCCTCGGTCGTGGGTGCCTCGATCCGCCAGTCCCCGCACGAGCACCAGCAGTCGTAGTGCGTGCCGTCTGCCGCCGGAATGATCGCCTGGCCGTCGCAGTACCCGCCGCTGTTGGCGATGTTCTGGAGGAACTCCAGCGGCTTCTCGTACAGGCTGTTGTCGTCGTGGTCACTCACGAGGCGCTCTCCTTCTGCTCGGCTCCAACGGGACGGAAGACCGGAAGCAGCCATCCGTCGCTGATCGGATGGAAGTCGACCTCGAGCTCCATCCCGATCTCCACGGTGCCTGGCTCGACTCCGATGACGTTACTGACAAGACGCGCACCGGGGGCGTCCGGAAGGTCGACCACGGCCGGCACCAGCGTGATGTCCGGGAGGCCAGGGAAGCCATGCACCACCGCGAAGCTGTAGACCTGCGCACGACCCGACAGGTCGACCCACTCGACCTCACCCGACTGGCACTCGGGACAGTACGCCGTGGGCGGCAGCCGGAAGTGGCCGCACGAGCCGCAGCGGGGAGCCACGAGACGACGCTCCTTGGCCGCCTGCCAGAACGGCTCCGTGGTCGGATCGGTGGCGATCTTGATGACTTCGGTCGGCAGGGCTGTCGCGAGCACCATCATGCGTCCTTTCCAAGGATCAGGCCCGAGACGGGCAGGCTGGCCGGACCACCGGTGACGAGTGCGTGCTCGGCACCCTCGACCTGGTTGATCGCCGTACCTCGCATCTGCTCGACGCCCTCCAGCAGGTGGGTCATGCCGATGATGTAGGCCTCCGAGAGCTGGCCGCCGTGGGTGTTGACCGGGATCTGCCCGGCTCGTGGACGCGCGCTGTAGCGGATGTTCCCGCCCAGGACGAAGTCGTTGCCCTGACCACGCTCGCAGAACCCGTAGTCCTCCAGCTGCATCAGGACCATCGGGCTGAAGTGGTCGTAGAGCAGTGCCACGTCGATGTCGGTCGGCTCGAGGCCGGCCTGCTTGTAGAGCCGCTCGGCGATGGGCTTGTTCCCCGCGGAGGCGAAGTACTCGTCGGGCATCCCCATCCACCCGAAGGCACGGCCCCACTCGCGACGGCCACCGTGGGCGGTCGCGACGACCGGGACCGGCTTCTGCTTGAGGTCACGGGCGCGGTCGATGCCGGTCGTGATGACCGCGACCGCACCGTCGGTCTCCTGACAGAAGTCGTAGAGACAGAGCGGCTCGGCGATCATGCGCGCCGCGAAGTAGTCCCCCCGGGTCAGCGGGGTGCCTCGGAACCGTGCCTTGGGCCGGGTCTGCGCGTTCTCCCGCTCCGTCAGCGCGATCTCGCAGAAGGCGTCCCGCGTGGTGCCGTAGAGGTGCATGTGGCGACGAGCGAGGACCGACATGAGGTGGCCCGGCCCCGAGAGCCCGGAGGGCTGCAGGAAGGAGTTGGTCGGCGTGGCCGGTGCGGCGGCGAAGACCGAGCCGAGCCGCTGCTTGGCCTGCTGCAACGCCATCACGGTGACCACCACGGTGGCGTCGCCGGCGACGATCGCCGCCCGGGCGAGGCCGATCGAGCCGGCCGACCCACCGCCGCCGGAGGTCAGGGAGGCGGTGAAGGTGACCTCGTCGATGCCGAGGATCTCCATGAAGTCGGCGGTGTCCATCTTCTCGCCGTACCCGGCGCCCGCACCGGAGTAGTAGGCGAATCCGTCGATGTCCTTGACGCTGAGACCGGCATCGGCACACGCGTTGAGGATCGCCTCACAGGCCATCTCCGTCGTCGTGCGAGGCCAGGACTCGCCACGCTTGTAGTAGTCGGTCGCGCCGATCCCGACGATCGCGACGTCGCGCAATCCGTTGGTCACGCCGGATCAGCCCTGGATGCATTCGGTGCTGGCGGGCACCGGCGGGACGTGCGGGAACAGCTCGTAGAAGGCACCCTGCGTGACGCGCTGCACCGTCTCCGGCCGCGCACCGGCGAACAGGCCCTCGAGCGTCTTCTGGGTGTGCCCGAAGGTGCCCTCCATGTGCGGGTAGTCCGAGCCGAACATGACGTTCTTGTAGCCCATCGCCTCGTTGGCGGCGACTGCCGTCTCGTCGTGCTGGAAGGAGGCGAAGATCTGCGTCATCAGGATCTCCTTCGGGTCACGCGTCAGCTTCGGCCGCACGGCCATGTGGTGCTGGCGGTAGCCCTCGAGAAGCCGGTCGCCCAGGAACGGGATCCAGGTCGCGCCGCCCTCGGAGATGAGCACCTTGAGATCGGGGTGACGGTCCAGCGCACCGGATGCCACCAGCTTCATCGCGGCGCGCTGGCCCGAGAAGGTGGTCTCGGTGTAGTTCATGATCGCGCCGCCGGGACCGCGGTAGACCTGGCCGGCGCCGCCGGACGTCATGTCGACCGGGTCGGTGCCGATGTGGAAGGCCGGAATGATGCCCGACTTCTCGCAGATGGCCCAGAAGGGCTCCCAGTCATCACGGTGCCAGTCCGGCGCGCTCGGGTGCGGCGTGGTGGGCAAGAAGACGGCCTTGAAGTCGTGCTCCGCCAGCCACTCGATCTCCGAGACCGCGTCCTCGACCCGCAACGTCGAGACCTGACCGGTCACGACATACCGCTCCGAGACCGGCACCAGCTCCTCGAGCGCATACTCGTTGCTGGCACGCATGCAGGCCTTGAGCAGCTCCGGCGTACGGAAGGTCGAGGCCCACATCCCCAGACTCGGGAAGATCACCTCGCCCCAGACACCCTCCTTGTCCAGGTCACCCAGCCGCGCGACCGGGTCACGCACGCCCTGCGGCTTGTTGCTCTCCTCGACGAACTTGACCGCCGCCGAGGTCGGCAGCTTGCGCCGGAAGGTCTGGCCGTCGACCGAGACCGTCTCCCACTCGCCGTCAGGGTCCTTCAGCGACTTCGGCGTCAGATCCGCCATAGCCTTCGGGAGTCGGGCCGACCACACGTCCTCGGGTTCGAGGAAGTGCGAGTCACCCGAGTTGGTCCACATCTTTGCCATTGCGAAACCTCCACGCTCAATCCGTGCGAATGAGTTAGATGTTGGCACTGGTGCGGGTCCTGCGCAATAGTTTCTAAGACAGTGACATTAACTTTTTGAGGTGAGCGGTGACCACGGAGACGGACAGCAAGCGGCGCAAGCACGCGGCCGGCGAGGCGACCCGCATCACCCTGCTCGAGGCGGCAGAGCGCCTCTTCGCCTTCAGGGGCATCGACGGCGTCTCGCTCCGTGAGATCCAGCAGGCCGCCGGGCAGTCGAACGCCTCGGTCGTCGGCTACCACTTCGGCTCCAAGGCCGGCCTGGTCCAAGCCCTGATCGCCTACCGCCATCCGGGCGTCGAGGCGGAGCGGGGGGCGGCACTGGCCGCACTGGAGGCCGAGGTGAGCGAACGCGACCCGGCTCGCGCCACCGCTCGCGAGCTGGTCTCGGTGATCGTCGATCCACTGGTCTCGAGCATCCGGCGCGGCGAGATGTACGCCCCCTTCCTGGCTCGACTCAGCGAGGACCCCAAGGCCCGGAGCGAGTACTGGCCCGCGGGCATCGACGACGACCTCACCACCGAGGTGGCCGAGCGCCTGATCGATGCGGTCCTCGACAAGCACCCCGAACGAGTCCGACGCGCTCGATCCCGCCAGTTCCTGGTCTCCGCGCTGCACGTCCTCGGTGACCACGCCCGCAACGGCAGCCCGCTGAGTGACGTCAGGGTCGCGACCTACGTCGACGGCTGGGCCGCGCTGCTGACCGCCCGCGTCTCGCCGCAGACGCAGGCGCTGCTGGATCCCTGATCCGCGCGGTGGTCAGGTCTGCAGCGATCGCGCCATCGCGGGCACGTCACCGAGCGCGCGCAGCGCATCGTTGAGGTGCGTGCAGCCTGCGGTTCCGGCGAGCGATGTCAGCACCACCTCGCGCAGGTCGGCGAGCGGGACGCCGACCAGGCGGTGAACCTGCCGGGTGGCGAGCGGGCACTCGGCGTACGGAAGGACCCGTGGCTCCGGGATCACCTCGAGCAGCTCGCCCGTGCGCAGACCGGCGGTTGCGGTCAGCCCGTACTCGTGGACGGCGACCCGACCGCCGTCGGGCGTGGTGGCGGAGTCCTGGAACATGGCGTCCACCCGGATCAGCTCGCCCTCCAGCCAGACGTCGATACGCCGCATCCGTCGCATCGACATCTCGCTGATCTCCGCGACCTCGTGCCAGGCCCACGGATCGGGGTCCTCGGCGAGGGGACGGACGGCACAGGTCCGATGCGTCCACCGAGAGCTTCCGTCGGGCGCCAGCCCGCTCGATCCGGGCATGAAGCCGGTACAGATCCCCACCATAGGCCGGGTGTGCCCCTTGGCCTGGCTGATCTCCAGCAGCCGCTCGACGGGGATCCACTGGGCTGCGGCGAAGCCGCTGATCAGGGTCGCTCCCGGGGTGTCGTCCACGAGCAGGCTCGAGGGCCGTCCAGGGTCCTGGAGCTCCGGGACCTGGTCGGCCACCGTCGCCCGGAAGCCGCCCATCGCTCCGCTGCCCACCAGCTCGTCGATCTCGCGCGGCTCCCCGTCCGGCGCGGCGCGAAGAGCGAAGTGCAACACCTTGCGACCCGGCGAGACGTCGACGTCGACGCGCTCCTCGTGCAGCACCACCGGCGCGCCGCGCTCCGGGGTCAGCAGGTCACGACCACGGCCCGCGAGCCAGAGGTCGGTGCCGAGGCCATCGGACCAGGTCATGTCGATCGTCGTCGTACGGCGCAGCGAGCCGGGCCGGCGCGCGGGGGTCGCGTCCGCCGGCCCACGCGGCGTGAGCTCCTCGGGCACGTAGATCGCACTCATCGGCATCCCTCTCCGGTCATCATCGGGCGGCGGCGATGTCGCGCCCGATGATCTCCTTCATCACCTCGGTGGTCCCGCCGTAGATGGTCTGGATCCGTGAGTCGATGAAGGCGCGACCCACCGGATACTCCATCATGTAGCCGTAGCCGCCGTGCAGCTGCAGGCACCGATCGGTCACCCGCTTCTGCAGCTCGGTCGACCACCACTTCGCCTTCGCCGCGTCGACCGCCGTCAGCTCGCCGGCGTTGAGGTTGAGCGTCGCCGCCTCGAGGAAGGCACGCGTCACGTCCAGCTCAGTCTGCATCTCGGCGAGCGCGAAACGGGTGTTCTGCAGGTCGATGATCGGCGCGCCGTAGGCACGGCGGTTCGTGGTGTAGTCGATGGTCCAGTCGAGCACGGCCTCAGCGGATCCGATGGCGTACCACGCGATCGACATCCGCTCGCGCGGCAGCCGCTCCATCAGGTGCGGGAGCCCGCGACCCTCGGTGCCCAGCAGGTTCGTGGCGGGAACCCGGACGTTGTCGAAGAAGAGCTCCGCCGTGTCCTGCGCGTGCATGCCGACCTTGTCGAGCTTGCGGCCCCGCTCGAACCCCGGCGTACCGGTGTCGACGATGAGCAGGCTCAGACCCGATCGGCCCTCGGTCTGATCGGTGCGGGCCGCGACGACCACGACGTCCGAGCTGATCCCGTTGGTGATGAAGGTCTTGCTGCCGTTGATGACCCACTCGTCACCGTCGCGCACCGCACTGGTCCGGATGCCCCGGAGATCGCTGCCCGCGCCGGGCTCCGTCATCGCGATCGAGCTGACGATCTCGCCCGATGACATCCCCGGCAGATACCTGGCCTTCTGCTCCTCGGTGCCCAGCTCGGCGATGTAGCAGCCGACGATGTCCTCGTTGATGCCGAACGCGCCGTCGAGCGAGGTCGCGTTCACCCGCGCGAGCTCCTCCTTGACGATGGCTCGGAAGCGGTAGTCGCTCTGACCCGCGCCGCCGTACTCCTCGGGGAACGGGATCCCGACCACGCCCTGCTTGCCCGCGGCGAGCCACGGCTGCCGGTCGATCAGCCGCTCGTCCTCCCAACGGGCCAGGTTGGACTTGACCTCGCGCTCGACGAATTCACGCACGATCGCGCGGAACGCGTCGTGCTCTTCGGTGTAGAAGGTCGACTTCATGGCTTGTCTCCTGGGTCGGGTGGTTGGGGTCGGAGCGGCGCGGCTCAGCGGAAGCGCGCGGTCCGCTCCTGGAAATCGCTGCTGGTCAGAAGGGCGCCCTGGACGGACCCCAGCGTCGCCAGCTCCGTGTGAAGGCCGGGCGTCACGACGCGGCTCAGACTCGCCTTGCTGCGATCGAGCGCTGTCGCCGGCAGCGACGCGAGCCGCTGCGCCAGGGCGTCGACAGCCGCGGGGAGATCCTCCGGTGCCGCGACGCGGTTGAGCAGGCCCCACTCGAGAGCGGTCTGGGCGGAGATTGCCTCACCGAGCAGCACCATCTCCCTCGCGCGGGTGACACCGATGGCGTGCGTGAGCAGGTGTGCGCCGCCCATGCCGGGGACCAGGCCGACACCGATCCACGAGCTCGCGAAGGTCGATCGCGTCGTCGCGACCCGCAAGTCGCAGGCCATCGCCAGGTCCAGGCCGGCACCGAGAGCCGCGCCGTCGATCTCAGCAATGACGGGCACCGGGGATCCGAGCAGCTCGGCGACCAGCCGCTGGAAGTGGCGATAGACCACATCGGTGACCGCCGCCGGCCCGTGGCTCGCCACCTCGCTGAGATCGGTGAGGTCGCCGCCCGCGCAGAAGACCGGCGAGGCACCGGCAAGGACGACCACGCGGACGGGGTCGTGGCCGTCGCGCTCGTCGCGTACGGCGGCGATCCGGTCGGCGAGCCCGGCGACCAGATCGACCGTCAGGGCGTTGCGCCGCTGCGGCCGGTCCAAGGTCAGCCGCAGCACCGCGCCGCGGCGTTCCTCCAGGAATCCTCGCTGCGCCGTGTCGGCGACGTCGACCGCTTCAGACATCCCACCGGCCGCGCTGGTCATGCCAGACCGCGGATCGAGCGGGCCAGGCTCAACGCCAGGTCCTGGTCGGGCAGACCGACGCCGTTGACCTGGTAGTGCGCGATCAGATCGCCCCAGCGAGCCTGCATCGCAGGACCGATCTCCTCGGGCGCACCCACGATCGCGAACTCGTGGAGGACCTCGTCACTGATCAGCTCACCCATCGTCTGCCAGCGACGGTCGTCGCCCGAGACCGAGAGCCGGTGGAGCTCCTCCCCGAGGTCGCCCCATCCGTGCGCCTCGAGGACACCGCGGTAGGCCGGCGTCGAACCGTAGAAGGCGATCTGCTCGGTCACCTTCCGGCGGGACTCGGCGTACTCCCGCTCGTCGCGCCCGGTGACGATGAAGCTGCCGCCGACGACATCGAAGTCGCGCCCGGCCTCACCCGGCGCACCCCGGGAGCGCCCGGCCTCGACGGCCGGCAGGGTGACTGTGCGGACGTAGGTCGTGGTGGTGAAGGGATGCAGGAGCAGTCCGTCGGCGACCTCGCCGGCGACCTCGGTCATCCGGCCGCCGACGGCGGCGATGTAGACCTTCGGCATCGGCTGTGAGCCCTCCGGGGTGAACATCGGCGTCATCAGCGTGTGCTGGTAGAAGTCGCCACGGAAGTCGAGCTTGTCCCCGGTCCGCCATGCCGACCAGATCGCCCGCATCGCCGCGACGTATTCGGCCATCCGAGCGGCCGGACTCCCCCACGGCATCGCGTAGCGCCGTTCGATGTGCGGCTTGATCTGGCTGCCGAGCCCGAGGGTGAGGCGGCCACCGCTGAACTCCTGCAAGAGCCAGCCCTGGTGGGCGAGCAGCATCGGCGAGCGAGCGAAGGCCACCGCGATGCCGGTCATGAGGTCGACCTTCGTGGTGGCGCCCGCCGCAAGGGTGAGCTGAAGGACCGGATCGGCCTTCACCTCGCTGCACGAGACGGCATCAAGTCCTGCGGACTCGGCCGCGCAGGCCGCCTCGGCAACCCCGGCGAGACCATCGCCCTCCACTGCCAACGGCACCCCAACGCGCACGACGTACTCCCTCCAACCTCGACGACAAGAGCCAAATTATTATACTTTTTAAATCGAAGCCAGGCCCCTGACCTGGCGTCTGAGAGAAAGAAGCAACGCATGGACCCCGCTGACCTCGCCCTGCTCGTCGTCCGGAGCGTCGTCGGACTGACGCTGGTCGCCCACGGCATCAACCACTGGGTCGGTGGCGGCAGGATCGCCGGTACGGCGCGGTGGTTCGAGGGGCTCGGTCTACGCCATGGCCGGCTCCAGGCGTGGGCCAGCGTCGTGACCGAGATCGGCGCCGGCGCACTGCTCGTCCTCGGCCTCCTGACGCCGCTCGCCGCGGCCGCCACCATCTCGGTGATGTCGGTCGCCGCGCTGCTGGCACATCGTCGCAACGGCTTCTTCGTGTTCAAGGACGGCTGGGAGTACGTCATGGTGTTGGCCGTCACAGCCCTCTCCCTGGGCCTCATGGGCCCGGGGAGTGTGTCGGTCGACCACCTGGCGGGGACCACTGTCGACGGCTGGGCCGGAGGCACGATCGCGCTCCTGGTCGGTGTCGCCTCGACCGCCCTGCTGCTGCTCGCGACCTACCGTCCGGTTCGCGACGGCTGAGCCGTTGCCGAGGCTCGCGTCCGCTGCGCACTCAGCTCGAGGTGGCGCTCCCACATCGCACCCGACCTGCGGACCACGTCCGTGGGCGGCGCCAGCAGCACGGCCTGGCCGTTGGTGCGACTCGGCAGCGAGATCGTGACATCGGCGAACGCGGTCTCCACGTCACGCTGATTGGTCATCTTCATCTTCACGTCGACCACCGTCAGGCCGTTCTCCTCACGCTTGTCGACGATCTCGCCGGAGAGGAACTGCACGTCGCCGTGATAGTTGAACTTCCGGATCGAATCGCGCTGCTCGATGACGAAGGCGTCGTCCCCGGCCCAGTCGGTGGCGTAGTGGTGGAACCAGGTCTCGCGCATCACTCCGTAGTCGTAGGCCATCGGGTTGCCGATGGCCTGCGCCCAGGCCGAGTCCCAGTGGAGTCGCTGGGCGACGTCCGGGACACCCTGCTCGTTCTTGACGAAGAACGGCGCGATCCGCTTGCGGTTGAGGTAGGCCAGGCGCGAGGACTTCAGGCCGTAGGGCACGAAACCGTAGCCACCGGCATGGAACGCCACGACCTCGGTGGTGGTCAGCGGACCCTTGACCATCGGCGGCAGCTCATCACCGATCTCGACGTCCTCCCAGTAGCGCGGCTCGGCGCCGCGACGCTGCTCGGCGGCATAGATCGCGTCGATCCGCTCGATGTCCTCATCGGTGTACTGGGTCGGCTCGATCTGGCTGTACTTGCCGCGCTCACGGGCCGCCTTGCGCTCGGTGAGAACCCGCAGCACGCGGTGGACGTAGACGACCTCGCCACGCTGGTTGACCTTGACCTCACGGCTGACCTGGATCACCGACTGGCCGGCGAACTCCGAGTCCTTGACCTCGAGGGTCTCCTCGCCACCGAAGGCGAAGAGGCGATCACCGGGGTAGACCGGGCGGTACCACTGCGTCGATCCGCCCGACACGAAGACATGGATCCCGCGGAAGAGCCCCTTCGTCTGCTGCTTGACGTCTTCGGGCATCGGGTCTCCGAGCATCGGCGCCCCGATGATCTGCGCCATGCTGTTCGGCGCGATCTGCGAGCCCCAGCGCGTCGTCTCGCCGTAGTGCTCGTCGCCGTAGAGCGGGTTGTCGTCGCCCACACCCCAGGCGAAGTTGCGGATCGAGTCATAGGAGGCGGTGCTGATGTGCTCGAGTTGCTTCTTGGCCACGTCGACGCCGAGGAGCAGCTTGGCCCGCTCGATGTCGCGGTCGTCGAACGTGTAGTTCGTCGCCTCGTCGAATTCCTTGTCGATGTCCACCATGGGTGGCTCCGTCCTTGTCGTCGGTCGGGTGATGGCCGAGCCTTCTGCGCTCAGCAGCGCCACGCGGCCAGTTGGGTTCGCAGCGTCGAGATGAGTGCCAGCGGCCGGTCGAGCATCGGGTGGTGGCCCATCTCCAGGAGCTCGACCACCCGCGCGTGGTCACCGACCAGCAATGCCAGCTTGAAGGCGACGCCGTCGGGCAGGATCCCGTGCTCGCACCGGAACAGCGTCACCGGACAGCCCAGCGTCGCGACGTACGGCGTCAACCGGGCGAGGCTGCCGACGACGGCGCGATCGAACTTCCAGGTCCACCTACCGCCGACCTCGCCCACCGAGAGGGCGGCGATGTGATCGCGGACGTAGGGAAGGACCATGTCCTGCGCGGGCGCGGTCACGAAGCGCTCCATGGCTTCGGCCTTGGAGGCGTAGAGCGGCATCGCCCGACGCCGTCGGCGCTCGAGCACGTCCTCGTCGAACTCGAGGTCGACCAGCGGCGAGTCGACCAGGGCGACGGCACCGATCAGGGCGGGGTGCTGCGTCGCCGTGACCAGCGCGACCCGGCCACCCATGCTGTGGCCGATGAGCGCCACCGGACGCCCTTCGCCCGCGATCCGCGCGGCAGCTGCCACCTCCTGGGCCCACAAGGCGGGCCCGTAGGCCGACCGATGGTCGCTGTCGCCGTGACCGCTGAGGTCGAGAGCCACGACGTGGCGGCCGTGCGCCAGATGCGGTGCGATGTGATCCCACCAGCCGGCATGGGCCGAGCCGCCGTGCACCAGCACGACGCCCGGGCTGCCCGGCTGCCCCCACGTCCGCATCGCGATGGTGGCTCCGGCCACCTCGACGAACCGGATGAGGGGCCGCTGCCCGATGGCCGTCGAGAACCAGGCAGGCGCCGTCGCCTGCGGCGCCGACGCGAGGCGGCTCAGAGCAGCTCCAGGATCGTCGCGTTGGCCATGCCGCCGGCCTCGCACATGGTCTGCAGGCCGTAGCGGATGCCCCGGTCCCGCATGTGGTGCACCAGGCGGGTCATCAGGATCGCGCCGGAGGCCCCGAGCGGGTGGCCTACCGAGATGGCACCGCCCAGCGGGTTCAGGACGTCGTCGCCGACGCCGAACTCCGCCTGCCACGCCAGCGGCACCGGGGCGAACGCCTCGTTGACCTCGAAGGCACCGATGTCCTGCGGTGAGAGTCCCGACTTCTGCAGCGCCTTGACGGTGGCCGCGATCGGCGCCGTCAGCATCATCACCGGGTCGTCGCCGGCCAGGACGGCCGTGTGGACGCGCGCCATCGGCTGCCAGCCGTTGGCCGCGGCGAGCTCGCTGGTGGTGATGAGCAGCGCCGCGGCGCCATCGGAGATCTGGGAGGCGTTGCCCGCGGTGATGACCCCGTCGGGGCGGAAGGCGGGCTTCAGGTTCGCCAGGGTCTCGACCGAGGTGCTGCGGCGCAGACCCTCGTCGTGCCGAAGACCGGCGAGCGGCGCGATCTGACCCTCGAAGGTGCCCGCGTCGGCGGCGACGGCGGTGCGCTCGTGGGATCGGGCGGAGTACTCGTCGAGGCGGGTGCGGGAGAGCCCCCACTTCGCCGCGACCATCTCGGCCGCGAAGCCCTGGTTCATGTCATCGACGCCGTAGCGCTCCAGCACCGACGCCGAGTACGGCGCTCCGTCACGCGCGGCGCTGCCCATGGGCACCCGGCTCATGGACTCGGCGCCCCCGACCACGGCGATGTCGTACTGCCCGGCCACGACCAGTCCCGCACCGAAGTGAACCGACTGCTGGCTCGAGCCGCAGCGACGATCGACGGTGGATGACGGCACCGACTCCGGCCAGCCCGCAGCCAGCACCGACACCCGACCCAGGCTGCCCGCCTGATCGCCGACCTGGCTCACGCAACCCCAGACCACGTCATCGACGGTGGCCGGCTCGAAGCCGACCCGATCCGCCAGCGCCTTGAGCACGTGAGCACCGAGGTCGGCGGGATGCACGTCGGCCAGCGAGCCGTTCCGCTTGCCGATCGGTGTGCGCACTGCATCGACGATCACCGCGTCCCGCATGGAAGCTCTCCTTCTTCAGCTGATCCCCTGGTGCACCAAATCATACAATTAGTATGATAATCAAGATCTTTCCATCCCGTCTCATCCAGGAGGTCGACCATGCGTCGCACCGTCTTCACCGAGGACCACGAGTCGTTCCGAGCCTCCGCACAGGCCTTCTTCACCAAGGAGGTCCAGCCGCACTACGCCGACTGGGCCGAGGCCGGACTGGTCGACCGCGAGGTCTACACGAAGGCGGTCCGCAACGGGCTGACCTGCCTGTCCATCCCCGAGGAGTACGGCGGCGCCGGCGAGCCGAGCTTCAAGTACAGCGCGGTGTTCATCGAGGAGAGCATCTTCGCCGACTGCAACCTCGGGGCGCTGCGGGTTCACGCGGAGCTGTGCCTGCCCTATCTGCACGCCTACGCCAACGAGGAGCAGAAGCAGCGCTGGTTCCCGGCCATCGCCAACGGCGACATCATCCTCGCCATCGCGATGACCGAGCCCGGGACGGGCTCCGACCTCGCCGGGATGGCCACCTCGGCGCGACGCGACGGCGACCACTACGTGCTCAACGGAGCCAAGACGTTCATCAGCGGCGGCGCCAACGCCGACCGGATCCTGGTGGTGGCGCGCACCGCGCCGTTGGATCCGGCCAATCGGCGGGCCGGCCTGAGCATGTTCGTGGTCGACACCTCCTCCCCCGGCTTCACGGTCGGCCGGAAGCTGAAGAAGATCGGCCTGCCGACCCAGGACACCGTCGAGCTGTCGTTCACCGACGTCCGCGTTCCGGCCGCCGACCTCCTCGGCGAGGAGGGCGCCGCCTTCAGCTACCTCTCCCACAACCTGCCCCAGGAGCGGCTCACCATCGGTGTCTCCTCCCTGGCCGCCGCGAAACGCGCCCTGCAGCTGGCCACGGCGTACGCGAAGGAGCGCAAGGTCTTCGGGCAGGCGGTCGCCTCCTTCCAGAACACCAAGTTCGTCCTGGCCGAGTGCGCAGCGGACATCACCGCCGGCGAGGCCCTCCTCGACAAGGCGCTGGAGGCGCACGAGATCGGCGACCTCGACGCTGCGGACGCCGCCCGCATCAAGCTCTTCCTGACCGAGCTCCAAGGCCGCGTCGTCGACAAGTGCCTGCAGGTCCACGGCGGCTACGGGTACATCCTGGAGTACCCGATCGCCGGCCTGTACGCCGATGCGCGGGTGAGCCGTATCTACGGCGGCACCAATGAGGTCATGAAGACGATCATCGCCAAGTCCATCGGCCTGTGACGGCCACACCACGGGAGCACCGGATGACCACCACACCCCTGCGCATCGAGCGCTCCGAGGCCATCGAGACCTGGACGCTCGACCTGCCCGAGCAGCGCAATCCGATCTCCGGGGACGACATGATCACGGCGATCGAGGAGGCCGCCGACAGGGTCAACCGCGACCCGTCGGTCCGTGCGGTCATCCTCACCGGCGCCGGCAGCGCGTTCTCCTCGGGCGGCAACATCAAGGACATGGCCGACCGAACGGGCCTGTTCGGCCATCCTGCGGCGGCCCAGCGCACCGCCTACCGTGACGGTATCCAGCGCATCCCGCGCGCCCTGCACGCCTGCGAGGTCACCCTGATCGCGGCCGTCAACGGCCCGGCGGTCGGCGCCGGCTGCGACCTCGCCCTGATGTGCGACCTGCGGATCGCCTCCAGCACCGCGTTCTTCGCCGAGTCGTTCGTCAAGCTCGGCATCATTCCCGGTGACGGCGGGGCCTTCTTCCTGCCGCGGGCGATCGGTGCCGCGCGGGCGGCCGAGATGGCGCTGACCGGCGACCGGGTCGACGCGGAGACAGCCCTGGCCTGGGGCCTGGTCTCCCAGGTCGTGGCACCCGAGGACCTGCTCACCTCGGCTCGCCGGCTGGCCGAGCGGGTCGCCGCGAACCCGCCGCACGCCGTACGGATGGCCAAGAAGCTGCTCCGCGAGGCCGAGGGACGCAGCCTCGACGGCGTGCTCGAGCTCTCGGCCGCCTTCCAGGCGATCGCCCACCAGACGCGTGACCACCACGAGGCCGTCGCCGCGATGCTCGAGAAGCGCGCTCCGAGCTTCACGGGCGAGTGAATCCGATGGCGACGACCGGGGTCGGCACCACGCTGATACCGGACTCGACGACGCTGAGCGGCCTGCGCGCCGAGGTCCGTGCGTTCCTCGACGAGGCGATAGCGACAGGGCGCTTCGTGCCAGGTGTCGACACCTGGCTCGGCGGCTACGACCCGCAGCTGACCGCAGCCCTGGCCGAGCGCGGCTGGCTCGGCATGACGATCCCGGTCGAGTACGGCGGCCACGGCCGCACCTTCATGGAGCGCTTCGTCGTCACCGAGGAGCTGCTCGCCGCCGGGGCTCCGGTGTCGGCGCACTGGATCGCCGACCGGCAGGCGGCGCCATCGCTTCTCCAGTACGGCACCGAGGCCCAGAAGCAGCGCTACCTGCCGCGGATCACCCGCGGCGAGCTCTTCTGGGCGATCGGGATGAGCGAGCCCGACTCGGGCTCCGACCTTGCCTCGGTCCGCACCCGCGGCGAGCGGGTCGAGGGCGGTTGGCGGATCACCGGCACCAAGGTGTGGACCTCGGGCGCTCATCATGCCCACGCGTTCTTCGCGCTCGTCCGCACCGCGCCTCTCGATCCCGAGCACCGGCACGCGGGGCTCTCGCGGTTCATCGTCGAGCTGGACTCCCCCGGCGTCGAGATCCGGCCGATCCTCTCCATGGACGGGAGCCACCACTTCAACGAGGTCCATCTCGACGACGTCTTCGTCGCGGACGACCTCGTGGTGGGAGCGATCGGGGACGGCTGGGCGCAGGTCACCTCCGAGCTGTCCTACGAGCGCAGCGGCCCCGAGAGGTTCCTCTCGACCTACCGACTGTTGGCCGCCCTGACCGAGCGTGGCCTCGGCGGCGCCGAGACCGGCGCATACGTCGCCCGCCTCACCGCCCTGCACCACATGTCCACGGCCGTTGCGGGTGGCCTGCAGCAGCACGCCGACGTCTCCTCGGCCGCGGCGGTCGTCAAGGTCCTCGGCACCGCCCTCGAAGGAGACATCGCCGACCTCGCGGATCGGCTGACCGAGGACGACCCGGGTGATGGCGAGCTGCAGGACCTCGTACGGCGAGCCGTCTACCACCGACCCGGATTCACCCTGCGGGGCGGCACCAACGAGGTGCTGCTCGGCGTGATCGCCCGAGAGCTGGGACTTCGATGAGCGACCCCATCACCACCGCGACCGCCAACGATCTCTCGTCGAGCGTGGACCCCGACCTCATCGCCACCTTCCGCGACCTGGCCACCGCGCACGGACCGAGCGTGCGCGACCCGGAGTCAGGCCTCGACCTCGACCTCGCGCTCTGGAGCAGACTCGAGGAGCTCGGCCTGGCCCGGCTCACCGGTGCCGAGGCCGACGGGGGCTCCGGTGCGACCTGGCAGGAGTCGGCGGCGCTGCTGACCCAGCTCGCCCTGGCCGGAGTCGCGGCGCCGGTGGGCGAGCACGACCTGCTGGCGGGCTGGCTGCTGCGCCGCTGCGGAGTCTCCGCGGATGCGAGGCTGCGCACCGTGGCGGTCCTCGGTGCCGGCGCGACCGAGGACTCCGACGGGCCCGACCACGCCGACCACGCCGAACGCGCCGATCGGCCCGACCGCATCGCCCGGGCGGTGCCGTGGGCGCGCGATGCCCACTCCGTGGCCTGCCTCTGGCAGGAGCGTGCGGGCTGGCGGATCGCCGATGTCCCGGCCGATCGCCTGCGCATCACGCCCGGACTCAACCTGGCCGGCGAGCCGCGCGACGAGGTGACGGCCGACCTCGCCTCCCTGGGCGACCTCGCCCTCCCGGAGATCCTGTCCGAGGCGACGCTCCGCGAGCTCGACCTGCGGGCCGCGCTGCTGCGCGCGGTCCAACTCGCGGCGGCGCTCGAAAGCTGCCTCTCCCTCACCCTCGACCACGTCAGCACACGGGTCCAGTTCGGACGAGCCATCAGTCGCTTCCAGGCGGTGCAGCACACGCTCGCCCAGGTCGCGGCCGAGACCGCCCTGGCTCGGGCCGCAACCGATGCCGCCGTCAGGGTGGCCACCCGCCGCGACGCCGGCACGACGGGGCTCGACGACCTCGCGTTCGCCGTCGCGGTGGCTCGTTCGTGTGCGGGTCACGCCGCCTCCCTCGTCGTACGGCGGGCCCATCAGATGCACGGGGCCATCGGCACGACCCTCGAGCACCCCCTGCATCGCGCGACCCTCGCCGCCCTGGCGTGGCGCTCCGAGCACGGCTCGACCCAGCACTGGGACGCCCAGGTCGCGGCGCTCGCCTCCGCGGCCGGCGGCGAGGGGCTGTGGCCGTTGATCACCCGTTGACCGCGCGCTGAATCCCCTCGCGATCCTTCGCGCGGCTCAAGGCGCGCGGGTCGCTCGTGGGGCGCGGATCAGCGGTGGGGCTGCCCGTCGTCGACCCGGACCACGGTGCCGGTGACGAACTCTGACGCCGGTGAGACCAGGAACAGCAGCGTGCTGTCCAGCTGCGCCGGGTCGCCGAGTCGCTGCCGGGGGAACCCGACCGAGGGGTCGCCGATCCGGTCGATCATCCCGTCCATCATCTCCGAGGAGAAGGCGCCGGGTGCGATGGCGTTGACGTTGATGTGGTGGCGCGCCCACTCCACCGAGAGCGTCTCGGTCATCCGGTTGATCGCCGCCTTGGTGGTGCTGTAGAGCGCTGCGCCCTTGCCGTCGTAGTCGAACGCGGCGACCGAGGAGAGATTGACGATGTTGCCTGGTCGGCCGGCCTCGATCGGCCGCCGCGCCACCTCCGTGGAGAGCAGCCACGGCGCCCGGAGGTTGGTCGCAAGCACCCGGTCGACCAGGTCGAGGTCCATCTTGTGGGCACGCTGGGCGTCCGGGATGCCGGCGTTGTTGACCAGGATGGTGATCGGCCCCAAGGAGCTCTCCACCGTGTCGACGGCCCGCACGAGGGCATCGGCGTCCATCACATCGAGCCGTACGCCGACGGCTCGCCCGCCGGCGGCCTCGATCTCGGCCACGACCTCCGCGATCTTCTCGGTGCGCCGACCAGCGACACCGACCGCGGCACCCGCGGCGGCCAGCGTGCGAGCGAACCGTCGCCCCAGCCCCGCCGTCGCTCCGGTGACCAGGGCGACTCGGCCGACGAGATCGTGTCCGACGTGGGGCAACGGGTAGCTCGTCATGTTAATCAGTGTATTCTTTAATCTATATTTCCGTCGATGCCCAGGAGGATCCGTGTCGGATCTGGTCATGATCAGCGAGCCGATCCCCGGGGTTCGGCAGGTCACGCTCCGTCGACCCGAGGCGATGAACACGCTCAACACCGAGCTGGTCGTCGCCCTCCATGACGCGCTGGACCGGATCGCCGTCGACCGATCGGCGCGGGTGGTGGTCCTGACCGGAGCCGGGAGCGCGTTCTGCGCCGGGCTCGACCTCAACGGTTACGGCGACACCGAGCGCGACGCCGACCACGGCGCGGTGCTCGGCACGCTTGCGCGCCAGCGGGAGATCTCGGCACTGCCCGAGCGGATCAACCGGCTCCCCCAGCCGGTGATCGCCGCGATCAACGGTCCCATCGCAGGCGGCGGCCTCGCGATCGCCTGCGCGAGCGACATCCGCCTCAGCGTTCCAGGCGCCCCGTGGGCCGTCGGCTTCATCCGCGCCGGATTCTCCGCGTGCGACATCGGCCTGTCCTGGCTGCTGCCGCGCATCGTCGGCACGGGCAACGCCCACGAGCTGATGCTGACCGGGCGCCGCTTCGACTCCGAGGAGGCCCTGCGGATCGGTCTGGTGACCTCCCTGCACGAGCCGGACGAGCTGCTGCCTGCGGCGCTGGCGAAGGCCGAGCAGATCATGCTCAACCCGCCGGCCTCGGTCGAGCTGACCAAGCAGGGCATGTGGCTCAACGTCGAGACGCCGTCGCTGCGCGCCGGGATCGAGCTGGAGAACCGCCAGCAGGTGATCACCTCGCTCACCGAGGACCGGCCGGAGGCGGCGCGCGCGTTCTTGGAGAAGCGAGCACCCAGCTACCTGCACCGCTGAGGGCTCACCATGACTGATCCCGAACGACGACGCGAGTGGCAACCCTGGCTCGACCGCCTGTCCGAGGAGCATGGGCGCGCCCGCACCATGGGAGGCCCGCAGCGCCTCGCGGCCCACCGCAGCAGCGGGAGACTGAACGCTCGCGAGCGCCTCGACCTGCTCTTCGACGAGCAGAGCTTCACCGAGATCGGAGCGCTGGTCGGCAACAAGGATGACTCCCCGGCCGACGGATTCGTGTGCGGGTTCGGCCTGATCGAGGGTCGCCCCGTGGTCGCGGGCGCCGAGGACTACACCACCAAGGCCGGCAGTGTCGGCCGCGGCGGCGCCTACAAGCGGCACCGGCTCGCCGAGCTGGCTCTGCAGGAGCGGGTCCCACTGGTCTGGCTGAAGGAGGGCGCCGGGGCGCGACTGGGCGTGCGGACCAGCACCCCGGCACGAACGCCCAACGACCTGTCCGCCATGGCCGACCTCAAGGGCGAGGTACCCGTCGTGTGCGCCATCCTCGGCATCTCGGCCGGCCATGGTGCCCTGGCCGCCCCGATGGCCGACTTCGTCGTGATGACGCCGCAGGCCGCGCTCTTCACGGCCGGCCCTCCGCTGGTCAAGGCTGCCCTGGGCGAGGACCTCTCGCCGCACGAGCTCGGCGGCTGGGAGGTGGCGATCCGCGAGGCCGGCACGGTGCACAACCTTGCCCGGGACGACGCCGACGCCATCGCGCAGCTGCGGCGCTACCTGTCCTTCCTGCCCTCCTGCCGAGGTGGGTGGCTCCCCCACCAGGACGGCCCCGAAGCGGCGCCCCGATCCACCGATGAGCTGCTCGACGTCATCCCGCCGAACAGCCGCCAGCCCTACGACGTACGCGACGTCATCACCACGGTCGTCGACGCCGACAGCTTCTTCGAGATCCAGCCGCTGTACGGCGCCGCGGTGTGCACCGGATGGGCGCGGCTCGGCGGACGGCCGGTCGCGGTCGTGGCGAACAACCCGCGCCACGGCGCGGGCGCCATGGATGCCGCCGCCGCGATCAAGGCCACCGAGCTGATCGAGATCGCCGACACGTTCGGGCAGCCCGTGATCTTCCTGATCGACAACCCCGGCATGCTCGCCGGTTCGCGCGCGGAGCGCGACGGCGTGCTGAAGTGGGGCGGGCGGCTCTACCTCGCGGTGCGTCGCCTCCGGAGCCCGCGGATCAGCGTGCTGATCCGCAAGGGCTTCGGCTTCGGGCTCGCGACCATGGCGCACATGCCGCACGACCGGCAGAGCCTCACCCTGGCGCTGCCCAGCGCCAACATCGCCACCATGCCCGCGCAGAGCGGAGGCCGGACCGCACACCTCGACGACGAGACCCGAGCCCGGATCGAGGGCGCCCAGCGCGGCGGCCCCTACGGCCTGGCCGACCGTCTCGGCGTCGATGACGTGGTCCATCCGCGCGAGCTGCGCGATCGCCTCCTCAAGGGCCTGCGCCTCTCAGCCGACCGCGACCAGCGGTGACACCGCACCATCTCCCGTCCACTGCCAGGAGGAACCATGCCCGACGTACTGCTCACCCGGGACGACAACGGCGTTCGCGTGCTGACGCTCAACCGTCCCGCGGCCCGCAACTCCTTGAGCCGCGAGCTCAACGGTGCGCTGAGCCATGCGCTCGGCGTCGCCGATGCCGATCCGTCGGTGCGTGCCATCGTCCTCACGGGGTCCGACCCGGCGTTCTGCGCGGGGCTGGACCTCAAGGCTCTGGCCTCCGAGGGGGCCTCCTACCTCGATGACATCCGCAGCGATCACGCGATCCGCCGGGTCAGCGAGATCACGACGCCTGTCATCGGTGCGATCAATGGCGCCACCTTCACCGGCGGACTCGAGATCGCCCTTGGCTGCGACTTCCTCATCGCCAGCGAGCGAGCCGTGTTCGCCGACACCCACGGTCGGGTCGGCGTGCTTCCCAATGGCGGCATGACAGCGCGCCTCCCCGACCGGGTGGGTACGGCGTGGGCGCGTCGGATCTCCTTGACCAGCGAGGTCGTCGACGCCGCACTCGCGCTGCGGATCGGGCTGGTGACCGAGGTGGTCGCCCACGAGGACCTGCTGGCACGCGCGGTAGCGGTGGCCGCCCAGATCGCCGACGGCGACCGGACGACGATCCGGCTGCTCAAGCAGATGTACGTCGCCGGTTGGGAGGCCACCGCCGGGAACGCGCTCGAGACCGAGGCCGCGCTCGCCGATGCGACGCCGCCGTCCTGGGACGACCTCGAGGCCAACCGCCGCCAGATCATCTCCAGGAACCGCTCCCAGCTGGCCTGAGCAGGCGCGCGTACGGCGCAGGGCCTCGCGGGTCCTGCGCCGTACGCGTCAGCGATCGATCGTCACACCGGGTCGGTGAAGGTCGGCGCGCGCTTGGCCAGGAAGGCCTGGACGCCCTCGGTGCCGTCCGGGCGTGCGGCGGCCGCCCGGATCGCGAGCGTCTCGCGTCGCAGCGCCTGCTCCGGCGCGGCATCGGCCGCGTCGCGGACCAGCCGCTTCGTGACCGCTTGGGACACGGCGGGCAGGGCGAGCAACGTACGCGCGACATCGGCCACGGTGGCCTCGAGCTCCCCCGCCGGGACCACCCGAGCGACCAGGCCCGCGTCCCGCGCCTCAACGGCGCTCATCGCGTCGCCCAGCAGGGCGAGCCTGAGGGTGCGGTGCAGGCCAAGTGTGTGGACCAGCAGGCTGGTGCCTCCGTCGACCGTCAGCCCGACCTTGGTGTAGCCGAGGCTGAACCGGACGGCGTCGGCGGCGATCACGATGTCGGCGGCCGCCGCCAGCGGGAAGCCCGCGCCGGCCGCGTGTCCCTGGACCGCGCAGATCACGACGGCCTCCGAGCGCTGGACCTCCGAGACGACGCGGTGCAGCGCGTCCGCGAGGTCGTCGATGAAGACCGGCATGTCGTCGGCCGCGGCCATCGCCGCGAGATCTCCGCCGACACAGAAGAACCGACCCGTCGCCCCGATCACGATGACGCGTGCGCGATCCGCACGGGCGCGGCGCAAGGCGTCGAGCAGCTGCGCGACGCAGGCGACGCCGATCCCGTTGCCGCGATCGCCGTCGAGGAGGGTGATCCTCGCCAGCCCGTCGTCGTAGCCGTAGTCGACGACCTTCGACTCGAGCGCCACCTCAGCCCTCGATCAGGGCGAGGCTGTTGCGGGCGTACGTCGCCCGGCGCCGCTCACTGGTCAGGAACGCCGGTGGCGCGAAGTACACCAGGTCACGGGCGAGCGACCCCTCGGCCCTGCGCTCGGCGAGGCGCTTGCGGGCGTCCTCGGTGGTGCCGCAGACGGTGACCGTCGCGACCATCTCGTCACTCACCGCGGCGGTCATGGCCTCGATGTCGCCCTTCGCGAACGCGGCACGCAGCGCGGCGACCTCCTTCTCCCAACCGTGAAGCTCGACGAAGGGGTCGTAGGTCTTGACGGTGAGGTAGAAGCCGACCATCCGTCGGGCGTCGCGCACCGCGCGGTCGGGATCCTCGTCGTCGACGGCGGTGATCAGCCAGCCGTGCTCGAGGAAGCCCTCGGAGGACTGCGCCTCAGCCGGGCGTACGACCTCGTCCCACCACCGTGCCGTGAACAGGCCGTGCCCGATCACGCCGTCGGCGTGGCGAGCGGCGGCACGCACCATGCCGGCATTGAAGCCGGCGAAGAGCACCGGGATGTCGAGACGACCGAGGATCGGGGCCTGGACCTTCGCGTTGATCCGGTAGTAGGGGCCCTCGTAGGTGACCCGCTCACCGTTCTCCGCATGGAGCCAGGCGCGCACCGCGCCGGCGAGATCGCTCATCTGCGCGACCGGCCTGTCGACCTCGACGCCGAACCAGTCCCGGTTGATGGTGTAGGCACCCGATCCGAGACCGAGGAAGAGCCGTCCGGGAGCCTGCTTGTGCAGCGTGCGCATCGCCGCCGCGTGTGCGTACGGAGAGCGCGAGAAGGCGTAGGCGATGGCGGTGCCGACGTTGGCGCGAGTCGAGTTCGCCACCATGTCGGCGACCACCTCGTAGGCGTCGTGGTCGACGAAGTCCCCCGTGCAGAAGGCGGTGATACCCGCCGCCTCCGCCTCTGCCGCAACCTCGGCCCCCGGCCAGGGCAACCCGAATTCCATCACACGCTCCGATCCACAGCCACGTCTTATTAGTTATCTGATTGCACTATATGTTGCGATCAGCGCAGCGTCCACTGCGGCTTGGCGAAGCCTTCACGCGAGACCTCGGCCGTCCCGATCGGGTTGCCCCGCATCGGGAAGTGCCAACCGACGGCCTGCGCCGTCTCCCGGTCGAGGTCCAAGGTGTCCCAGACCGACTTGACCGTGCCCTGGACGGCGACCGCCGGCTTGGCGGCGATGATCCGGGCGATCGCGTCGACGCGAGCGTGCAGGTCGGCGGCCGGCACCAGCTCGGACACCAGCCCGATCTCATAGGCGCGCCGCGCCGACATCCGCTCGTCGAGGCCCATCAACGCCCACCGCATCGCCTCGCCGAGCGGAATCCGGCGCGCGAGTCCGATCGGCTCCAGCGCCGACGTCATGCCATAGGAGACGTGCGGGTCGAAGAAGGTCGCGTCGTCTGCCGAGACGATGAAGTCACACTCGTTGAGCCAGTAGAAGGCTCCCCCGGCGACCATCCCGTGCACGGCCGCGATGACGGGCTTCCACACCTTGTTCTGCCGAGGGCCGAGGCCGCGCCCGGGATCCTCAGCGCTCCAGATGTTCTCCCCGAGGGACACGCCGTCGGCCACGTCCACACCGGTGCAGAAGGCGCGATCGCCGGCAGCGCGCAGGACGACGACATGGATGTCGTCGTCGGTGCGCACGCGCTTCCACAGATCGCTGAACTCGTCGACCATCAGCTGGTTGAAGGCGTTCATGCGCTCAGGACGGTTGAGTGTCACGGTGGCGACGTGGTCGACGACGTCGACCAGGATGGTCTCGTAGGACATCGGGTTCCTCTTTCGGTTCAGGGACGAGTCAGCGAGGCTCGCGCGGCATGCCGAGCGCACGCTCGGCGATCACGTTCTTGAGCACCTCGGTCGCGCCGCCCGCGATGGTGTAGGCGCGGGCATAGAGGAAGGCGTCCTGCCACCAGCCGGCATCGACCGCCTCGCTGTCGCCCTCGGCGAGGATCCCGGCTCGCCCCTGGAGCTCCACACCCAGCTCTACCGCCGCGAGGTTCGTCTCACTGAAGGCGATCTTCACCGCGGCCGCGTCTGCGGCGTCCTCGGTGCCGGCCAGGATGTGGGAGCGGACCGACTCACTCATCGCCTGGACGGCGAGCACCTGCGTCGCGATCTTGCCGATCTGCGCGTCGGTGCCGAGCTCGGTGAGGCGGTCGAGCTGCCGCACGAGCTCGACCGAGCTGGCGGCGACACCGCTGCGCTCGTGCCCGAGGCTCGAGTTGGCCACCCGCCAGCCGTCGTTGACCTCACCGATCACGCGATCGGCCGGGATGCGCACGCCGTCGAGGAAGACCTCGTTGAAGTCATAGGTGCCAGTGATCTCGCGCAGCGGGCGCACGTCGACGCCGGGAGCGCGCATGTCGAGGATGAAGGCCGTGATGCCCTTGTGCTTCGGCGCGGCAGGATCGGTGCGTGCCAGCAGGTAACCCAGGTCGGCGTGGTGACCGTTGGTGGTCCACACCTTCTGGCCGTCGATCACCCAGTGGTCGCCGTCGAGCCTGGCCTTGGTCTGCAGGCCCGCGAGGTCGCTGCCGGCCCCTGGCTCGCTGAAGAGCTGGCACCAGATGTCCTCGCCCGACCTGATCCGCGGAAGGAAGTGGTCCTTCTGCTCGGTCGTCCCGAAGTCGATCAGGGCCGCTGAGGACAGGTGGTAGGCGCCGATCGGGGTCCACGTCCGGGAGCGCGCCAGCTCCTCGGCCACCACGAACGCCTCAGCGGGGTTGTAATCGGCGCGACCACCGTAGGCGAGCGGCCACCCGCCGCCGAGGAAGCCCGCGCCGAACAGCTGCTTGGTGAACTCGCGCAGCGCCGGGATCTGCTCCGCCTCCGGAGCCCGCACTCCGGCATGCTGCTTGATGCCCGGGCTGTGCTCGGCGACGAACGTCCGAACGTCGTCGCGCAGCTGGTCGAGCTGTGCGGAGGAATCGAGTCGCATCGCTGTTGACCCCTTGCTTGAACAGTTAGATGATTTGGCTGCTTCAGGGATACCATACTCATGACCCAGGGCCCGCGGGAACTGCCCGCATCGATAGGAAGGCGTCGCATGGACTTCGAGCTCAACGAGGAACAGCAGATGCTTCGCGAGGTCTCGCGCAGCATGCTGAGCACCGCCTGCCCGCCGCAGCTCATACGTACTTTGGCCGATGCGGCCCACGACGTCGACGACAAGCTGTGGCAGCGCGGTTGCGAGCTCGGCTGGTCCTCGCTCATCGTCCCCGAGGATCTCGGCGGAGCCGGTCAGGGCCTGGTCGAGCTGTGCCTGGTCGCGGAGGAGATCGGCCGCGCGGCCGCTCCGGGCCCGTACGTCGAGACGGCCCTCGTCGCGGCCGCGGCCGCGGCCGGAGGTGCACCGAGCGCCCTGGTGGACCAGCTCGCCGAGGGAAGCGTGCGCGCCACCGTCGTCGACACGCCGGATCTGGTCCACGCCGCGGGTGCCAGTGAGATCGCCCTCGTCCTCGACGGCGAGCCCCGGCTGGTCCGCCTCGCCAGCACGCACCGTCACACGACGATCGACCAGACGCGAGGCTGGTACTCGGTGGACCTGGACGAGGTCACGGAGACGATCCCGCTGACCATCGACGGCGCCCGCTGGCGCGACGCGATGACGGTGCTGACCGCAGCCGACGCGCTCGGTTCGGGTGAGCAGCTGCTCGCCATGACCGTGGCCTACACCACGGTGCGCGAGCAGTTCGGCCGGCCGATCGGCTCCTTCCAGGCGGTCAAGCACAAGGCCGCCGAGATGCTCATCAGCCTCAAGGGCGTGCGCGCAGCCGTCTACCGCGCCGCGATGGCGCTGGACGCGCACGCCGACGACGCCACGCTGTGGGCATCCGTGGCGAAGGCAACGGCATCGGACGGCATCGCCCAGGTGGCAGGCGACGCGCTGCAGCTGCACGGCGGCATCGGCTTCACGTGGGAGCACGACCTGCACCTCTTCCTCCGCCGCGCCAAGGTCGACCAGGCGGTCTGGGGCAACGCGTCAGCACACTACGAGAAGGTGGGCGCGCTGGTGAGCACCCACCACGAGGCCTGAGCGCAGCATCCGAGAACGGGCGAGGGGCCTTCCATCCGGAAGGCCCCTCGCCCGTTCTCGTGCACCTGCGCTCAGCGCGGCGGCATCGCCGGATCGTGCGGAAGCCGCAGCACCTGCTCGGCGATGGTGTTGCGCTGGATCTCCGCCGTACCGGCGCCGATCGTGGCGGCCCTGCTGGTGAGGAAGCCACTGAGCCAGCGCGCACGCTGCACGGCCGCATCGGAGGCCTTGGTGACCAGGCCATCCGGACCGAGCATGTCCACCGCGAACTCGTGCAGCTCCTGCTCGAACGTCGTCAGCATCAGGCGCGAGACCGAGGACGTCGGACCGGGCTCACCACGCTCGAGGATGCCGGCGATGATGCGCTCGGCGTTGAAGCGCATCAGGCGGACCCGGATGTCGAAGTCGGCGAGCTGATCGCGGATCAGCGGGTCGGAGGTGAGGCCGCGCTCCTGGGCGAGCTGGATCAGCTCGTCGAGCACCCGGCGATACCGGGCGGCCTGATTCATCGAACCGGCCGCACGCTCGTGGCCCAGCGACGTGCGGACGAGTGCCCAGCCGCTGTTCTCCTCGCCGATCCGGTTGGCGACAGGCACGCGCACGTCGTCGAGGAAGACCTCGGCGAAGATCGTCCCGCCGTTGAGATCCTTGAGCGGGCGGATCGTCACGCCGGGCGCCTTGGCGTCGATGATCAGGTAGGTGATGCCCTTCTGGCGCGACTCCTGGGAGCCCGTCCGCACCAGGCAGAACAGGGTGTCCGCCAGGATGCCGCTCGACGTCCAGACCTTCTGCCCGTTGACGACGTAGACCTCGTCCTCCCCCGAGCCCTCACGACGTGCCGTGGTCCGCAGCGAGGGCAGGTCCGAGCCCGCGCCGGGCTCGGAGTAGCCCTGGCACCACACCTCGTCGTGACGCAGCATCGCCCGCACCCACGTCTGCTTCTGGACCTCGGTGCCGTAGCGGATGATCGTCGGGGCGACGATGCCGAGACCGGTGCCGAGCGCACCTGGAACCTTCGCGCGGGCGATCTCCTCCTGGTAGATCACCTGCCGCCCGAACGGTAGGTCCATGCCACCGACCTCTTGCGGGAAGCTCGGGCCGGCGTAGCCCGCGTCGTACAGATTGCGGTGCCAGGCCTTGGTCCAGGCGACGCGCTCGCGCGGGTCGCGGGGCCTCGGGCCGGGACCGCCGGAGGTGAGGAACGCGCGCAGGCGCAGCCGGAACTCCTCGTCGCTCTCGGCGTGCAGCGCGTGTGAGGGGTCGTCCACGCTCGGGTGGACCGGGTGCTGGATGGTCGTCATGTCAGATTCCTGCCAGGTCGGCGACGCGCGCGCGGTGGTGGGCCGGGCTGCCGAAGAGCACCTCGGACGACTTGGCGCGCTTGAGGAAGTAGTGGGCGTCGTGCTCCCAGGTGAAGCCGATGCCGCCATGGATCTGGATGTTGTCCTTGGCGACGCGGGTGAAGGCGGGGCCCGCCCACGCCGCCGCCGCACTGGCCGTGAGCGAGGCTTCGGGATCGTGGTCGGCGAGCAGGGCCGCAGCAGCCGAGGCCGCGTTCCGCGCCGACTCGACGTCGAGCAGTCGATCCGCGCACATGTGCTTGATCGCCTGGAACGAGCCGATCGGTCGGCCGAACTGCTCGCGGACCTTCGCATACTCCACGGCCATCTCGAGCGCAGCCGCAGCACCTCCGGCCTGCTCGGCGGCGAGGTGCGCCGACACCAGGTCGCGCACCCGCCCCAGGACGGCGGCGGCATCGGTCGCCACCCGCTGCGCAGGCGTCGCCTCAAACGTGAGGACGGCGAGTGCGCGGGTCGGATCGAGCTGCGCGAGCGGCTCTCGCGTCAGGCCGGCCGCGTCGCCATCGATGCCGAACAGCCCGACCTCCCCCTCCACCAGAGCGGCGGCCAGGATCAGGTCGGCGCTGCAGCCGTCGACCACGAAGCGCTTGCTGCCGGTGAGCCGCCAGCCGCCCTCGCCGTCGGGCTCGGCCGTGGTCAGCACCTTCTCGGGATCGATCTCGCCAGTCAGGTCGGCCACCGCGAGGGTGCCCGTCAGCGCACCCTCGACGATGCCGGGAAGCCAGCGCTCGGCCGCTTCGACGTCATCGGCAGCGACCAGCGCCTGGGCAGCCATCACGACCGTGGCGAAGAACGGCCCGGCGTACAGGGTGCGGCCGAGCTCCTCGCACACCACGCCCAGCTCGACGGGCCCCATGCCGGCGCCGCCGAACTGCTCGGGAACCGCGATGCCCTGCAGCCCGATCTGCTCGGCCATCTGCTTCCAGACCGCCTCGTCGCACGATCGACCGCTCTCTACCACCCGGCGCGTGTCGGAGATCGACGCCTTGTCGGCGAGGAAGCGACGGGTCACCTCGCGGAGCTCCTGGAGCTCCTCAGCCTGGCCACTCATGGCTCGGCTCCTATCTGAAGGTCACGATGGAGTTACTAACATATAACTCATTTGACTATTTGGTCGAATGAGGCCGGCGACGAGCACCGAGGTGACGCAATGCCTGGGGCGTGAAGGCATAGTCGGCCGGATCGACGGTGTGACCCGGCGCGACGACCTCGTCGATCGCGTCGAGCACGTCCGCATCCAGGCGAACGTCCGCCGCCGCAAGCTGGGACTCCAGCTGCTCCAGCGTGCGGGGCCCGATGATGCTGGAGGTCACCGCCGGATGAGCGGCGGTGAAGGCGAGGGCAAGGGTGACCATGTCGAGGCCGGCATCGGCGGCGATCTTGTCCAGCGCAGGCAGCAGGGCCAGCTTGTCCGACGCGCCGTCACTGCCCAGGCGCCAGCCGCGGGTGTTGAGCCGGTCGAAGCGGCTGCCGCTCGGGGCGACCTCGGCCGAGCGGTACTTGCCGGTCAGCCAGCCGCTGTTGAGGGGACTCCAGACGATGACGCCCATGCCGTGCCGGACCGCGGTCGGGAACACGTCCCGCTCGGGACCACGCACGAAGATCGAGTACGGCGGCTGCTCGCACCGAGGCAGCACATGGCCCCGGGTGCTGGCCAGCGACTGAGCCTCGACCATCCACTCCGCCGGCCAGGTGGAGGTGCCGACCATCCGAACCTTGCCGTCGCGAACCAGGTCCGAGAGCGCCGAGAGCGTCTCGTCGAGGTCGGTGTTCTCGTCGAGGCGATGCACCTGGTAGAGGTCGATGTAGTCGGTGCCGAGGCGCCGCAAGGAGTCCTCGCACGCCTTGACGATCCAGCGGCGCGATGCGCCGCGGTGATTGGGGTCGCCGTCCATCGGGTTGTAGAACTTCGTGGCGAGCACGACGTCGTCGCGACGGCCGCGCAGCACCTCGCCGAGGATCTCCTCGGACTCGCCGCGCGAGTAGACGTCGGCGGTGTCGATGAAGTTGATGCCCGCGTCCAACGCCCTGTCGACGATGGCTCGGCACTCGGCGCGGTCCGTGTTGCCGATCGAACCGAACATCATCGTCCCCAGGCATTGGGACGACACCCGCACGCCCGTACGGCCCAGCAGTCGCATCTCCATCAGGAACCCACCCTCCGACGGCAGCGCCGTCCACGATCTGTCAAAGACGAATGAACCGCGCGCTCAGCGCCCGGCGTACCAGCCTGCCGGCATGGCCGCATCGACACGGACCAGACGATGCGCGAAGACCCAGCGGTCCTCGGCTGGGGTGAGGACGTCGCGGTAACGACCCCAGTGATCGACGCCGAGGTGCTCCCCGTGGTGCGTGATCACGCAGAAGTACGCCGACGTCTCCACCCGGTCGGGCGCGATCGCGTCGAACCGGAGGTTGGTGACGAAGTGCCGGACCTGTGGAGGCACCGCACCCGCGGGTCTGTCGCGGCCACCGCCGAGCGTCGCGACGATCGCCGCCCGTCCGACGGCCGTCCTCGAGCCCTTGATCTCGAGCACGCCGTCGGCGGCGAAGCAGTCTGCGAGCTCCTCGAGCCGGAAGCGGTCGCCGGCATGGGTGTAGGCCGCATACGTGTCCCGCACCCGCTCCCTGATGACGAGCTCGGCGATGTCCATGGTCGATCAGTCCGAGGAAGGCAGCGCCTTCGCGCCGGCCTGGGTGAGGAGCTCACCGTTGACCGCGAGCGAGCCGTCGCCGGCCTTGCTGACCAGGACCTCGATGCTGTCGGCGGCGTCGACATAGCGCTTGCCCAGCAGCGTCCCACCCAGATGCGCCGGATCCGCCGTCACCTCGGGAGCCTGCGACCCCTTGGCGATCATCGCGACGCCGCCGCAGGTCAGCTCCACCTCGCCGGCCGGAGCCTTGGTCACGATGATCTGCGTCGTGTCGACCGCGCTCGCAAGCGCCTCTCCTACACGGAGCTTCATGATGTTGCCTTTCTCATTGCTTGTGGCGCCGATCACGCCGGCACCCGAACCTAGCGAGTGTCGAACGACACTCAGACAGCGACCTCGGAGCTGAGTGCGGTCTTGATCTGCTCGAGCAGGTCGACGCGCGAAACCTTGTGTGACGGCGTTCGCGGGAGCTCGTCCACGATCACGACGTGCAACGGCACCTCGTAGGGCAGGAGCAGCTCCCGGCAGTGGTCCCGCAGCTCCTGGGGAGACGGTGCCACGGCGCCCGGCTCGAGCTCGACGCCCGCCACCGGAACCGCGCCGAGTCGCTCGTCGGCCCACGGCGCGACGGCGGCCTCGCGAACCGCAGGGTGACGCTCCAGGGCCAGCCGCACGGTCTCCGGATGCACCTTGAAGCCACCACGGATGATCGCGTCGTCGGCGCGACCGTGGATCCACAGGAAGCCGTCCTCGTCGAGCGCGGCGAGGTCGCTGGTGCGTTGCCACTCGTCGGCGCCCAACGGCGACTGCGCCGTGCGGACCTCGAGCAGTCCCTGCTCGCCGGCCGGAAGCGGATTCCCGTCCGGACCGGTGATGCGTAGCTCGACGCCAGGCACCGGCCGTCCGGCTGCGCCCTTCTTGGTCTCCCAGTACTTCTCGTGCAGCGGGAGGCTCCACAGGGCGATCGCCCCCGCGAACTCGGTCGCGCCGTAGGTCGGCAGCACCCGGATCCCGTAACGGTCGAGCATGCTGTCGATCAGCTCCGGCGGGCAGAAGGTCGTCCCGCTCGTTGCGACCTGGATGCTGGACAGCTTCTCCGCGGGCACCTCGGCCTGGAGGATCGTCCGGAGGGCGGCGGGCACCAGGCCCGTCGCACGCGGCCGGTGCCGCTCGACGGCCTCCAACCACGACTCGAGCTCGAAGCGCGGAAGCAGGCAGATCTTGCGGCCGGCGTAGATGGGCGACAGCGCGCCCCAGAAGCCGCCGATGTGGACGATGGGGGTCACCACGAGTGTCGTGCCGCTGCGGAAGAGGCCGTCGGACGGCGGGTTCGGAACACTCGTGGCGAGCGCCGTCGCGAACTGTCGCTCGCGGAGCAGCACGCGCTTCGGCGGACCGGTCGTGCCAGAGGTCAACATCTCCACGGCGATCCCAGGAGCCAGGTCCTCCGGTGTCGGAACGACCGGCTCGATCGGCCCCGAGGCGCTGACCCGGTCGGCCAGCAGGCTCAGCACGAGGGCTTCGCCGGCCGCTTCCCGGACGCCTTCGCCGGCCAGCTGCTGCGGACGCCCCACGACGGCCGGGACGGCGGCCCGGGCGATGTCGGCGGCGAGGCGCGCAGGCGGCTGAAGGCCGCTGAAGGTGACGACCGTACGCCCCGAGGCGAGGATCTCGAGCAGGGCAGCCACGTGCTCGGGCCGGTTCTCCAGGATGAGGCCGACACGCGCGGCCTCGCCCAAGCCGCGCTCGTTCAAGGCGTTGTCGAGTGATCTGGCCACCGACTGGACCGTGCCCCAGCTGGTCCACTGGCCCTCGAAGTCGATGGCTTCACGATCAGCAGGCGCTTGAGCGAGAAGATCACGGAACCGTTCGCGGAACATCAACGACCCTTCCAGACCGGGGAGCGCTTCTCCGCGAACGCGGTCGCGCCTTCGCGCGCATCCTCCGAGGTGAACACCGGCGCCATCAGCTCCGACTGCCGCTTCCAGCTCTCCTCGAACGTCCAGTCGGACGCCGAGCGCGCGATCTGCTTGGTCACCGCGACGGCGAGGGGTCCGTTGGCGGCGATGGACTTGGCCAGCGCCACGGCCTCCTCGAGGGCGCCGCCCTCGGGCGTGAGCCGGTTGACCAGTCCGAGGTCGTAAGCGCGCTGGGCACTGATCGGGTCTCCGGTGAGCAACAGCTCGAGGGCGATCGGCAGCGGGATCCGCTGCGGAAGCAGCATCGCGGCTCCAGCTCCCGCCACGAGTGCACGCTTCGTCTCCGGGACGCCGAAGCGAGCGGTCTCGGCGGCGACCACCATGTCGCACGCGAGCAGGATCTCGAACCCACCGGCGAGGGCCCAGCCCTCCACCGCGGCGATGAGCGGCTTGCGCGGCGGCGTCATGGTGATGCCGGCCAAGCCGCGGCCCTCGATGCTGGGGCTCTCTCCTCGCAGGAAGCCCTTCAGGTCCATGCCCGAGCAGAAGCTGCCGCCCGCGCCGGTCAGCACGGCGGCCCACAGCTCCTCGGAGCCGTCCAGCTCGTCGACCGCAGCGGCAACGCCCTCGGCGACCGCCTGGGTCACGGCATTCTTGGCGTGCGGTCGGTTGATGGTGATGATCAGAACGCCGTCGCGACGCTCGGTGAGCACCTCAGGTGCCTCAGTCATGACGCTTCCTCTCTTGGTGGTCTTCAGGCCTGCCGGACGAAGCCGGCTTGGATGAGGTCATCGATCTCGTGCTCCGCGTAGCCGGCCGCGGCCAGGACCGAGCGGGTGTCCTCACCCGCGCTGCGCACCGAGCTGGGCTCGTCGGCAGGCGTACGCGAGAAGACAGGTGCCACCCGGGGCTCCGGGCCCGCGTCCAGGGTGGCGAACACGCCCCGGGCAGCCATGTGCGGGTGGAGGGGCGCCTCGGCGAGGCTGAGCACCGGCGCCACACAGGCGTCGGTCTGCTCGAAGACCGCAGCCCACTCGTCGCGGGTCCGCTCCGTGAAGCGGCCCGCGATCGCAGCGCGCATCTCGGGCCATCGCGCCGTGTCGTCCTGGTCGAACTCCAGCTCCAGGCCCTTCATCAGCTCGGCGAAGAACTGCGGCTCGATCGCGCCGACGGCGACGTGCTTGCCATCGGCACACGCATAGGTGTCGTAGTAGGGGGTCCCGCCGTCGAGCAGGTTGCTCTCACGCGCGTCGATCCAGCCGTCGCGGTTGAACATGCCGTAGACCATCGTCATCAAGGAGGCGGCGCCGTCGACCATGGCCGCGTCGACCACCTGGCCGCGGCCGCTCGTCTGACGCTCCTGGAGTGCGGCGAGGACGCCGAGCAGCAGGAACATCGAGCCGCCGCCGAAGTCCGCCACCAGGTTCACCGCGTTGCGCGGCTTGTCCACGGAGCCGGTCGCATGCAGCGCACCGGTGATGGCGGCATAGGTGATGTCATGGCCGGCGGTCTGCGCGAGCGGACCGCTCTGGCCCCATCCGGTCATCCGCGCATAGACGAGCCGCTCGTTGATCGCGTGGCAGTCGGCGGGGCCGATTCCCAGTCGCTCGGTGACGCCGGGACGCAGGCCCTCGATCAGCACGTCGGCGTCTCGGACCAGTCTCAGCACGACGTCGCGTCCCTGCGCCGACTTCAGGTCGACGGCGATGTTGGACCTGCTGCGCGCCAGGCCGATGCTCGCCGCCACGGCGGCTCCGACCGCACCCGGGCGATCGACGCGCACGACGTCGGCACCGAGCTCGGCCAGAAGCAGGCACGCGTACGGCGCCGGCCCGATGCCGGCGAGCTCGACGACGCGAAGACCCGCAAGAGGCCCGCCCCTGCTCTCCGTCAACTTCCGCATGCTGCCATCCTAACGCATTGGTTAACTGATTGCACTATTCAATCTCGATGTCGGAATGACATCTGATACGGCGCGAGGGGAACCAGACCCTGGCTCCCCTCGGCGACGCGTTCCGACGTCCTCAGATGTCGGTGACCCGGATCCCGGCATGGCTCTTGTAGCGACGGTTCATGCTGATCAGGTTCGCGGTGAAGGCCTCGACCTGATGGGCGTTGAACTGCTTGCCCGCATAGACGCCCCGCACTCCCGGAATCATCCCGGCCAGGTCCTGGACCATGTCGGTGGCAGCACGCACGTTGCCGACCACCAGGACGTCCGTCTCCACCGACGGATGCTGCGGGTCGTTGAGCAGGACGGCACTGATCGTGTTGAACGCGCCGACCACCACCGCATCAGGAAGGAGCATCTGCGCCTGCTCGACAGCCGAACCCTCGCTCACCAGGATCGGCGAGCAGCCGTGCTTCCCGAACGACAGGGGGTTGACGCAGTCGACGACGACCTTGCCGCCCACCACGTGCGCGATCTCCTTGACCAGCGTCTCGTGACCGTCCCACGGCACGACGAGCAGCACGACGTCTGCTTCGGCGGCGGCGGAGACGTTGTCGAGGCCCACCAGCGGCCGACCGGTCTCGGCGGCGAGCTCGTCGGCCATCTCCTGCGCGCGGCCACCGTCTCGGCTCCCCAGCAGCACGTCGAGACCCGCCAGCGCGAAGCGGCGCGCCAGACCCCGTCCCTGCGGCCCGGTGCCACCGAGAACCGCGATGCGTCGGCCCTCGAGCGAGGACGGAACCGCCAGCGCCGGCTCGTCGTCGAAGATCGTCATGTTCATCCGGCGTACTCCTTCAGTAGGGCGATGTCCTTGACACGTCCCTCGTGCGTCGAGGCGACGCAGGAGGCGTTGATGGTGGTCAGGCCGGACTCGGCGAAGGCGGCGACACGCTCGGCGACATGCCCCGGGGCGCCGATCAAGGCGACACCGTGGACCAGCTCGGCCGGCACGGCTGCCGCAGCCTCCTCCTTCCGGCCATCGAGGTAGAGGTCCTGGACGAGACGCGCCTCGTCGACGAAGCCGTAGCGACCGGCGAGCTCGTTGTAGAAGTTCTTGCCCCGAGCCCCCATGCCTCCGACATAGAGCGCCAGGTGTCGGCGCACCTCCCACTCGCCGCGCTCGAGCTCGTCGCGGTCCTCGGAGATGAGGACCTTCACGTCGGCCGAGATCTCGAGCGGCGCGAGCTCCGCAGAGCGACGGGCGACCCCCGCGGCAAGCGCGTCACCGAAGGCCGCCTTCGCCGCCTCGGGCAGGTAGAAGATCGGCTCCCACCCCTCGCAGACCTCGGCCGCCAGCTCGACGCTCTTGGGGCCCAGGGCAGCCAGGATGATCGGGATGCGGGCGCGGACCGGGTGGTTGATCAGCTTCAGCGGCTTGCCGAGTCCCCCGCCACCGTGCTCCTTGGTGAGCGGGAGGTGGTAGACATCGCCGTGATGCTCCACCGGCTCGCGACGCCACACCTGCCGGCAGATGTCGATCACCTCGCGAGTGCGCGTCAGCGGCCTGTCGTACCTCAGCCCGTGGAAGCCCTCGACGACCTGCGGACCGGAGGCACCGATCCCCAGGACGAATCGACCGTCGGAGACGTAGTCGAGCCCGGCCGCGGTCATCGCCAGGAGCGTCGGCGTTCGCGAGTAGATGTTCAGAATGCTGGAGGCGATCTCCACCCGATCGGTCATCGCGGCGATGAAGCCGAGCTGACTGACCGAGTCGAACGAGTACGCCTCCGGCAGGAGGACCCTGTCGAGACCGACCGACTCGAACTCTCGGAGGTGGTTGACAGTCTCCCGGAAGCCGCCCGCGTAGTTGAGCGGCATGCCAATCTTCATGCGGCATAGACTAAATGAGTTCAATGATTCAGTCTATGCTTGGATCACCGTGGCGCACATCACAGATCCGGCCTCCGGAGACCATGCAGCGGCGCGCCGCAAACGGCCGTCAAAGTAAACGGAATAGGATGACTTCTATGACTAATGCGGCAAGCCACGACACGGCACCTCGGGTCGGCATGGCGATGCGAGCACCGAAGACAGCCGAGCTGATCGCCTCCCACCTGCGCCGGCAGATCGTCAAGGGCGAGCTGAAGCCCGGTGAGACGTTGCCCGCCGAGGCCAACCTGATGCAGCAGTTCGCTGTCTCTCGGCCGACCCTGCGCGAAGCCTTCCGCATCCTCGAGGCGGAGTCGCTGATCGGCGTACGTCGCGGATCGCGGGGTGGAGCCCAGGTGCTCGCGCCCGACCCGCGCGTCGCGGCCCGCCATGTCGGTCTGCTGCTGCAGCTCCAGGGCACCACGGTCCAAGACGTCTACGAGGCGCGCAAGGCCACCGAGCCCATCTGCGCCGCCATGTTCGCAGAGCGCAGCAGCCCCGAGGACGTCCAGGACCTCCGCGAGGCCATCGCAGACCTCAAGACGACGATCGACGCGGGCTTCGACAAGGTTCCCAACCCGGCGGACTGGGCTCGTGCGACCTACCGGATCCACGAGCTGGTGCTCCAGCGTTGCGGCAACAAGACGCTGGCCGTGCAGGGGGCCGTGCTGGTCGACATCGTCGACACCCACATGGCGCGCGCCATCGGTGTCGGCATGCTCGACGACGCGACGGCGCCCGACCGCTACCAGAAGGCGCTCCGGTCCTACAGCAAGCTGCTGCGTCTCGTCGAGACCCACGACAGCGAGGGCGCCGAGAAGCACTGGCGACGTCACATGGAGGTCGCCGAGAGCTTCATCCTCCCGCCCGGCGAGAAGAACATGCCGGTCGTCGACCTCTTCGGCTGATCCGGCTGATCCGATTCGGCTGATCCGATAGGGGCTGCTCCCGAACGCGTTCGGGAGCAGCCCCTATCGGCCTGTGGTCTCAGACCTCGATGACGACGGCGCCACCCTGGCCGGCCGCTGCGCACATGCTGGCCACGCCGACGCCTCCCCCGCGCCGCCGCAGCTCGTGGACGAGCGTGGTGAGCATGCGAGCACCGGTCGCCGCGACCGGGTGACCCAGACTGCAACCGCTGCCGTGGATGTTGACGCGGTCCTCGTCGAGGTCGAGCATCCTGCAGGCCGCCACCGGCACCGGCGCGAAGGCCTCGTTGATCTCCCACAGATCGACATCCTCCGCCTTGATCCCGGCACGCTGGAGGGCGCGCGCGATGACCTCGACGCCTCCCATGCCGGTGCGGTGCGGAGCGACGCCGAGGGAGGCCCAGGCCCGGATCCGGCCCAACGCCGTCAAACCGCGCTCCTCGACCAGGTCGCCGGAGGCGAGCATCAACGCGGCGGCGGCATCGTTGATCCCGCTCGAGTTTCCGGCGGTGATGCTGAAGCCGTCGATCTCGGGATGAAGCGGCCCCAGGGATGCGAGCTTCTCCGCCGTGGAACCGCGCCGCGGGTGCTCGTCGACGGTGAAGTCGAAGGTCTCTCCCCCGATGCTCGCCCTCACCGGGACGATCTCGTCGTCGAAGATGCCGGCGTCGATGGCCGCGATCGCGCGCTGGTGCGAGCGCAGCGCCCACGCATCCATCTCCTCGCGGGAGATGCCGACCTCCTGAGCGGTGTTCCAGCCGACCGAGACCGTCACGTCGTCGCTGGCACCCTCGTAGTAGGGGAACGTCGGCTTCATGCCGATGCTCGGCTCATCCGAGCCCGGGACCCGCCAGTGCAGCTTCGGGGCCGTCGACGAGGACTGCGTGCCGCCGGCGATCACGGCGCGGTCCATGCCGGCGATGATCGACCCTGCGGCATTGCCCACCGCGGTCAGGCTGCTGGCGCAGTGCCGGTTGACGGCCTGCCCGGGCACCTGCACGAGCCCGGCGGCGACCGCGGCGTAGCGGGCGATGTCCCCGCCTCCGGCGAGCACCTCGCCCATGATCACGTCGTCGACGTCCTCGGGCCGTACGCCCGAACGCTCGAGCGCCGCCTTGACCACGACGGTCGCGAGCTCCTCGGCCGGCGTATCGCGCAGCGTGCCCTTGAATGCGGTCGCGATCGGCGTACGAACGGCGCTGACAATGAGTGCGTCAGGCATGGTGTTCTCCTCTATCTCTTCTCCGGACGACGCCGGATGGTCAGGAAGCGACGTGCGCTGAGCCAGCGTCAGCGAACATCTCCGTCGCCAGTCGGTCGATCAGGCCGGCGCAGAAGTCGGGGTCCTCGAGGACCAGGTGGTGGTGGAGACCGGGTGCGAGGTGCACTTCGGCTCCTCCCGGGACGTGAACCTCGTCGAGGAGCTCCTCGACGCCCTGCGCGATCGGGCTCGCGGTGGCGCGCACGTAGCGCACCGGCACCTCGACGGCGCGGAGCGCATCGACGAAGGCGTGCTGAGCCAGGCCGGGGAGACCGCGCTGGTCGTGCTTCCACGTCCATCCGCCGCCGTGCTCTCGCACCGAGTAGTCGACGACCGGCCCCAGCAGGGCCGGCTCCAGCTCCTGTTCCGGCTTGAGCCGGAACGCCGCCACCGCGTCGGCACGGGTGGCGAAACCGCGCGGGGCCCGGTCCGGCCGCCAGTCGAAGCGGGCGTCGTCCCCCGCGAACCGGACCGCACTGTCGAGGAGAACCACGCCCCGAACCAGATCGCGGCGCCGAGCAGCCGCGACCAGCGAGACACGTCCACCCATGCTGTGCCCGACGATGACGGGAGGCTCGCCGCCCACGTCATCGAGGACACCGATGACGTCACGCGGCCAGACAGGTGCGTCGTAGCCGTCGCGGTGATCACTGTCCCCATGTCCGCTCAGATCCAGCAGAATGAGGCGGTATCGCGACGCCAGACGGTCACTGATCGCATGCCACCACAGGTGATGGGCCTGGTAACCGTGGACCAGCACGAGGGTCTGTGGGCCACTCCCGCGCACGTCGTAGCGGATCGTCGCGCCGTCCACCTCGACCGACCTGCGGAGTCGAGCCTCGCGAGCTTCTGCGTGCACCATGCAAAACAGATTACTGATTCATCTCTATCTTGTCGCCCTCGCCGACGAATCAGTTCATTCATTGTGCGCTTTCTGCTACCGTGACCTCGAACACCGGACGAGAAGGGATCACCCATGGACATCAACGGTGCAGTCGCGCTCATCGCCGGCGGCGGCGGAGGCTTCGGCGCAGCGACGGCTCGACGCCTCCACCAGGCGGGCGCCCGCGTGGTCATCTGCGATCTCGACGAGGCCAAGGGCTCCGCGATCGTCGAGGAGCTCGGCGAGGGCTCGGTCTTCGTGCGCACCGACGTCCTCGACGAGGACAGCGTCCAAGCCGCCATCACGGTGGCCGAGGGCCTCGGTCCGCTGCGCATCGCCGTCGTCGCGCACGGCGGCCCCGGCGGTGGCCGGACGCTGAACCGCGAGAACGAGCCGGTCGCCCAGGGCGACTTCATGAAGGTGATCAACATCTTCCTCGGCGCCACCTACAACATCGCGCGGCTGGCCGCGGCCGCCATGGCCAAGACCGAGCCGCTGCGTGACGGCGAGCGCGGGGTCATCATCAACACGGCGTCGATCGCCGCGTTCGACGGGACCATCGGCCAGGCCGCCTATGCTGCCGCCAAGGGCGGGATCGTCGGCATGACGCTTCCGCTGGCCCGCGACCTGGCGCCGGTCGGCATCCGCGTGATCACGATCGCGCCGGGCACGTTCCTGACCCCCGCATACGGCGACGTCGACCCGGAGCAGCTCGACGCGTACTGGGGCAAGGCGGTCCAGTTCCCCAAGCGGATGGGACGCGCCGACGAGTACGCCCTCCTCGCCGAGCAGATCGCGCAGAACGTCTACCTCAACGGCGAGACGATCCGCATCGACGGCGCCCTGCGCTTCACGCCCAAGGGCGCGTGATCCGATTGTCCGCGAGCCTCGTGGAGCCCGAGTCGATCTTCCGCGGCTCGATCATCGACCTGCTCAGCCTCGAGCAGATCGATCGCGACATCTACCGGGCGCCGTACGTCTTCGAGGACCACTGGGCACTGTACGGCGGCCAGGTCGCCGCGCAGGCCCTCCAGGCGGCCGGGCTCAGCGTGGCACCGGACCGCCTGCCGCACTCGCTGCACGGCTACTTCCTGCGACCCGGCGATGCCTCCAAGCCCGTGGTGTTCCAGGTCTTCCGCGACCGCGACGGGGGCTCCTTCTCGGCCCGACGTGTCATCGCCCTCCAGAACGGCGACGTCATCTTCAACATGGCGGCGTCGTTCCACAGGTCCACCCCCTCCGAGGCCGACGAGACCGACCCCCAGGCACCGGCCGTGACGAGCCCCCAGGACAGCAGTCCCTACGAGGTCCCGCGGCTCTTCTCCTACGAGGGTCGTGAGGCGGAGCAGCCCTACCCCGATCTGGACTTCCCGAGCCGCTTCTGGGCGCGCTGCACCGCAGACCTCCCCGAGGATCCGCTCTGGCACGCGGTCGCCCTGACATACCTCTCGGACATCTCGACCGGCCTTGTGCGCTTCCACGGCGACGAGTACCACTCGTCCTCCAGCCTCGACCACGCGCTGTGGTTCCACCGTCCGACCGATGCCACGGCCTGGACCCTCATGGACTGCGCCCCGCACACCGTCGCCAACGGGCGCGGCTTCTACTCGGGCTCGCTCTGGGATGCGGAGGGCAGGCTCGTCGCGTCGCTGGCCCAGGAGGCCCTGTTCCGGCGGCGCGGACTCCCGCGAGGCGCCGAGCGCGTGCCGACCCCCGTCATCTGATTCACGCTACCCGCGCCTGATCAAGGCACCGATTGCGCAAGGAGAACACCGTGTCCGAGGACTCCCGTCCCACCTTCGGCGTACTGACCGATGAGGCTTTCGAGCGCTCGCGCGAGCGGATCGGCATTCCCGATCGCGTCTCGACGCCGCACAACCTCGAGGTCACCGCCGACGGCACTCGCCACTTCGCCTTCGGGTACGGCGATGACAACCCGCTGTGGCACGACGCCGAGCACGGCAAGAACAGCCGTTGGGGCAGCCTGATCGCCCCGCCGAACTTCATCTACACGATGGGCGAGAACACGGCTCGACCGCTGACCAGCGAGGAGAAGCAGGTCCTCAAGGGCGACCCGTTCGCGGGCCTCGGGTCCTACCAGGCCGTGATGGAGTTCGAGTGGTTCCGTCCGCTCCAGGTCGGCGACCGGTGCAAGCAGCTCAAGGCCCAGGTCGGCGTGGCGGACAAGACCTCCTCCTTCGGTGGTCGCACCGCTCACGTCACCCATGACTTCCTGTTCGCCAACGGCGCCGGCGAGATCGTCGCGCTGCAGCGCGGCACCTGGATCAACGCCGAGCGCCACACCAGCCGGGAGCGTGCCAAGGACAAGGCACCCGTCGACGTCAGCACGCCCTACACCAGCGAGCAGCTCGCGGAGATCGACGCCGCCTACGACGCCGAGACGCGCCGCGGCGCCGAGCCGCGCTACTGGGAGGACGTCCAGGTCGGCGACGAGCTGCAGCAGCGCGTCAAGGGTCCGCTGACCGTCACCGACGTCGTCGTGTGGCACGTCGGCTGGGGGATGCAGCTCACCCCGCCGGGCAGCTTCGGCATCTCCCGCGGCATCCGCCGCAAGGTTCCGGGCCTCTACCCCGCCAACACCCGCAACATCCCCGACACCGTCCAGCGGCTGCACTGGGAGCCGGAGCGCGCCCGCGAGCTCGGCATCCCGATGAGCTACGACTACGGCGCCATGCGCGAGACCTGGCTGACCCACCTCATCACCGACTGGATGGGGGACGACGCGTGGCTGTGGAAGCTCTCCTGCCAGCACCGCAAGTTCAACTACATCGGCGACACCTCGTGGATCCGCGGCACGGTGGTCGACAAGCAGCAGACCGAGGCCGGTCATGAGGTCCATCTCGAGGTCCGGGTGGAGAACCAGCGTGGTGAGGTGACGACCCCGGGCACCGCGGTCGTCCTCCTCCCCACCCGCGACCAGGTCGTGAGCCTGCCCAAGCCGCCGGCCGACACGCTCGAGGCGATGCTCCAGCACGACATCGACCGCCTGGCGCAGTGACGGCGTAGCCACTCGGACCGGCCGGCGGACTCGGAACCGTCGGCCGGGGGCTGCCATCAGCGGTCCGACCCGATGCTCCCCTACCCTGTCTTCGACCGATCATCTGTGGAGGCGACGTTGCTCAGTGTGTGCGACCTCGCCGATGGTGCCGCCGTGCTGACCGGCCTGCCCGACCAGGCACCGCTGGCACTCGTGGACCTCAGCACCATCTCCGCCGCCACGCCGAGCGATCTGGGCCAGGCCGTGGCCAGGTCGCACGACCGCCAGGTGGTGGTCGTCGGCATCGGCACCGACCCGCTCCCGGGCGAGAGCCTGCCGCTGACCGAGTCGCTCACCTGCACCGTGGCGCCGAGCGGGCCGGGCCGCGCGTGGGTCGCCGCCGACGAAGGAGCCCTCGAGCGGATCACCCGGACCGTGGCGACGTCGCCGTACGCCGCCCTCACGCTCGCGAACCTCCTCCCCTCGACCGCGCGCTGCAGCGTTCCGGACGGCCTCCTCCTGGAGTCGCTCGCCTACTCGACGTTGCTCGCCGGGCCCGAGTTCTCGGCGTGGCGGGCCAGCCGGTCGCCCCGCGACGTCCCGGACGTCCCCGACCCTGTGCTGCTGGACCGCCAGGGCGACATCCTCACGATCCGGCTCAACCGGCCCGAGCGGCGCAACGCGTTCGGCCGAGCCGTGCGCGACGGGCTGATCGACGCACTCGAGATCCCGAAGCTCGATCCCACGGTCACCTCGGTCATCCTCGAAGGCGCCGGGCCGTGCTTCTCCTCCGGTGGGGACCTCGACGAGTTCGGCACGGCGACCGACCCTGCTGCGGCCCACATCACCCGGTTGGGCCGGAGTGCGGGCCTGGCCGTCCATCGGCTCAGAGGCCTCGTCCGACCGCTGTTGCACGGCGCGTGCGTCGGCGCCGGGGTCGAGGTGCCTTCCTTCGCCGACCAGGTCACGGCCCGCGAGGACGCCTGGTTCATGCTCCCGGAGCTGTCGATGGGCCTGATCCCCGGAGCTGGCGGGACGGTGTCCCTCACCAAGAGGATCGGAGCCCATCGGACGGCGTACATGGCCCTCACCGGGGATCGGATCGATGCGGGAACGGCACTGGATTGGGGCCTGGTCGATGCGCTCACCCGATGAGGCCGGCTTCGACGTCGTCGCCGACTGGGCCGCATCGGGCGCCTTCGCCCTGACCGGCGCGGCCGACGGCCCACCCGTGCTCCCCGCCGGGAACGGCGCGAGCACGGTCAGGGCCCAGCTCGACGACCTCGGGCTGCACATCCCGGGCCTCCTCGGCGAGCGGGCCGCCTACGCCGGACTCACCCGGCGTGGCCCCTGGTCGTGCGGCGGCGCGTTCCGGATCCTGGCGACCGGCGACGGACACATCGGGCTCTCGCTCTCCCGGCCCAGTGATCTCGAGCTCCTGCCCGCGCTGGTCGAGGACGAGGTCATCGATCCGTGGGATGCGGTTGCGGGGTGGGCGCGGCGATCGACCACGCTGGCCGCGAGCGAGCGGATCCGGCTGCTCGGCCTGCCGGGCGGAGCCGTGCCCGATCCCTCCGCAGCCGAACGCCCCGGCGTGCAGACGACGCCCCTCGGCTCCCGCCGCGTCACCGAGCGTCCCCTGGTGGTCGACCTGACGAGCTTGTGGGCGGGCCCGCTGTGCGCACACCTGCTCGGCCTCGGCGGCGCCCGGGTGATCAAGGTCGAGAGCGTCGGCCGTCCGGACGGCGCGCGGCTCGGGTCCGCGGCGTTCTTCGACCTGTTGCACGGTCGGCACGAGCAGCGTCGACTCGACTTCTCCACCGAGCTGGACGAGCTGCGGCGGCTGATCGCCAGTGCCGACCTGGTGCTCGAAGCTTCTCGGCCACGAGCCCTGCGGCAGCTCGGCCTGGTCGCGGAGGACGCAGTCGCGGCCGGGACGTCCTGGCTCTCGATCACGGCCCAGGGCCGGGCGAGCGACGCGGTCGGCTTCGGCGATGACGTGGCGGCCTCCGCGGGACTCGTCGTCGATGACGCGGACCTCGGCCTGATCCCCGTCGCCGACGCACTGGCGGATCCCCTCACGGGCGTCGCGGCGGCCCTCGCCGGCCGCGACGCGCTGCGCTCGGAGCAGGCCCGTCTCATCGACGTCTCCATGCTGCACGTGGCGGCCGAGACCGCCGCCGACCGGCCCGAGCATGCCGTCGTACGGCGGGGCGATGCCTGGTGGGTCGAGTACGCCGAGGGCTGCGCGCCGGTGCTCCCGCCACGACGACGGCGGACGCGATGAGCGCCATCCTGTTCCGGGAGGTCGAGGTCGACGGCAGGGTCCTCGACGTACGGGTCCGCGACGGGCTCGTCGACCGGCTCGCCCCACATCTCGGAGCCGATGGCGCATCCGACTCCGTCGAGATCGTCGAGGGCAACGGCGGGGCACTCATGCCGGGCCTGCACGATCACCACGTCCACCTGCTCGCGCTCGCCGCTCAGCTCACCTCGGTCGATCTGTCCGGGGTCGCGGACGAAGCCGCGCTCGGCGAGGCACTCGGCGCCGGCCCGCGGGTCGGGGGCTGGGTCCGCGCCACCGGCTACCACGAGTCGATCGCCGGCGAGCTCGACCGCGCCCGGCTCGACCGCATCGCCGGCGATGTTCCCCTCCGGGTGCAACACCGCAGCGGCGCCCTGTGGATGCTGAACTCCGCGGCGCTGGATCGCGTGGCGGCGCAGCTCGACCACTCCCCCGACGTCGAACGCGACGATTCCGGTCGTCCGACCGGGCGGCTCTGGCGCTACGATGCGCGGTTGCGACCGGGGCTCCCCGACGTGCCGCCCGATCTCGCCCCGGTGGGCCGCCTGCTCGCCGGGCTCGGCATCACCGGTGTCACCGACGCGACGCCGGCACTCGAGCCTGGCGCGATCCAGCTGCTCGGCGATGCCCATGCCTCCGGCGCCCTGCCGCAGAGCATCCTCCTGCTGGGCGCGCAGACCGACGCAGCACTCCCGAGCGGGCTGCGGGTCGGTCCGCGCAAGCTCCTGCTGCACGACCACGACCTTCCGACGTACGACGATCTGGCCGCGACGGTGCGCGCGAGCCACGGCGAAGGTCGCGCGGTCGCGGTGCACTGCGTGACGCGCCACTCGCTGGTGCTCACCCTCGCCGTCCTCGAGGAGGTCGGCGTGCTGCCGGGCGACCGGATCGAGCATGCCTCGATCGCCGCGCCCGACGTCGCGGCCTGGATGGCGGCCCTCGGGGTCGCGGTGGTGACCCAACCCGACTTCCTCCGGACGCGCGGCCACGACTACCGCCGCGAGGTCGACCCGGGCGACCTACCCGACCTCTACCCGCACGCGCGGCTCCTGTCGGCGGGCGTGCGGGTCACGCCGTCCAGCGACGCGCCGTACGGCGCCCTCGATCCCTGGCAGGCCATCCTGACCGCCTCGGACCGTCCCCTCTCCCCGGCGGAGAGCGTCGCCCCGGCCGAGGCCCTCGCGGGCTACCTGAGCCCGCCGCTCGACCCCGGCGGACGTCCGCGACAGGTCGCACCGGGTGCGCCCGCCGACCTCGTCCTGTTGACCCGCCCCCTGACGGAGGCCCTCCTCTCTCCCCGCGCCGACCTGGTCCGATCCACCTGGGTCGCCGGACATCGCATCACCCCCTAGCACCAGCAAGGACAGCACATGCATCTCTTCGACCTCACCGACCGCGTCGTCATCGTCACCGGCGCCAGCAGCGGACTCGGGGACCAGTTCGCCCGGGCACTGCATGCCTACGGCGCCAAGGTGATCGCCGTCGCTCGACGACGTGACCGGCTCGACGCGCTGGCCCAGGCATGCCCCGGCCTCGACGCCCGCACCCTCGACGTCACCGACGACGAGGGCTGCGCCCGCCTCGTCGCCGACGTCCTCGACACGTACGGCCGGATCGACGGCCTGGTCAACAACGCCGGGGTCGGCGCACCCATCCCCGCGATCGAGGAGGACCTCGACGACTTCCGGCGGGTGCTCGACGTCAATGTGACCTCGGTCTTCCACCTGGCCCGCCTGGTGGCGCCGGGCATGCTCGCCGCGGGCCGGGGATCGATCGTGAACATCGCCTCGATCTACGGACTCGGTTCGACCTATCCGGTGGGCGACGCGAGCTACACCGCCTCCAAGGCGGCGGTCATCAACCTGACCCGAGATCTTGCCGGTCAGTGGGGGAAGCACGGCGTGCGCGTGAACGCCATCGCGCCGGGCTTCTTCCGCAGCGAGATGGCCGAGGAGCTCTTCACGAACGAGCGAGCGCACAAGCGGATCTCGCAGGGCACCCCGATGCGGCGGACGGGCGCGCCGGGAGAGCTCGACGGCGCGCTGATCTTCCTGCTCTCGGACGCCTCTTCGTTCGTCACCGGTCAGACCATCGCCGTCGACGGCGGCTGGTCCACCCACTGACGGACCCGTCGTGGCGGCCGCTGCTGCGGCCGCCACGACGGGTCAACGACGGGTCAGGAGTATTGCTCGACGAGCGAGCGGCGCAGGATCTTGCCGCTCGGGAGTCGTGGCACCTCGGCGAACGACATCGACCGCGGGACCTTGAACCCGGCGACGTGCTCGCGCAGGTAGCCCTGCAGCCGGGCCTCGAGCTCCGGACCCGGCAGAGCACGCGGCGAGGCGGCGACCACCGCGTGCACGCGCTGCCCGAACTCCGGGTCAGGGACGCCGATCACCGCGACGTCGACGACATCGGGATGCAGGATGAGCACGTCCTCGATCTCGCGGGGGTAGATGTTCACCCCGCCGGAGACGATCAGGTCGGTACGGCGATCGGAGAGGTAGAGGAAGCCCTCGGCATCGACCCGGCCCAGGTCCCCGAGCGTCGACCAGCCCCTGTCGTTGTGCGCCTGGGCGGTCTTCTCCTGGTCGTCGTGGTAGACGAAGTCGCTGCCGCCGGAGAACCAGACCTGGCCGACGGTCCCGGGCGGGACCTCGTTGCCGTCGTCGTCGAGGATGTGGACGGCACTGGTGATGGCCCGGCCGACCGAGCCGGGGTGCCGCAACCACTGCTCCGAGTCGATCATGAAGAAGCAGTTGCCCTCGCTGCCCGAGTAGAACTCGACGACGATCTCGCCGACCCACTGGATCATCGCGTGCTTGACCTCGACCGGGCAGGGGGCTGCCGCATGCACGACGACCCGCAGGCTGCTCAGGTCCGCGGCCGCCCGGACGGCCTCGTCGAGCTTCAGCATCCGGACGAACATCGTCGGCACGAACTGGGCGTGCGTGACCCGGTAGCGCTCGATGAGTCCGAGGGTGCGCTCGGCGTCGAACCGGTCCATCACCACGACCGTGCCACCGCTGCGAAGGGTTCCGAGGCTCCACCCGAGCGGAGCGGCGTGGTAGAGCGGTCCGGTGCTCAGGAACACGGTGCTCTCGTCGAAGCCGAACTGTCGCGCCATCAGGTGGTCCACGGTGAGCCCGGCACCGAAGGGAGCACCGCTCAGCGTGGGCACGATGCCCTTGGGCCGCCCGGTCGTCCCCGAGCTGTAGAGCAAGTAGTAGCCCTCGGCCTGGTCCTCGATGGGCTCCGTCGGGAGGTCGGCGAGCGCGACGTCGAGCGACTCGAAGCCGTCGAGGGCGCCGGCGAAGACGAAGCGGTGCTCCACCTCGGGCAGGGTCGCGGCCAACGGGCCCAACGCGGCACTCGCGAACAGTGCCCCGGCCCCGCAGTTCTCCACGATGTAGGCGGCCTCGCCGGGCGTCAGGTGCCAGTTGACCAAGGTGTAGAGCAGCCCGGCCCGCTGGGCGCCCCAGACGATCGGGAACAGCTCGATCGTGTTCTCGGCGAGGACCGCGATGTGGTCGCCGACGCCCAGACCCAGCGACCGGAGCAGGTGGGCCACCTGGTTCGACCTGGCCTCGAGCGAGGCATAGCTCAGCGAGGTTCCGTCAGCGGCGATGTAGGCCGGCTTGTCGGGCTGGACGCGCGCCCACTGCGTCAGATCCACGTCAGCCGACTCGTGATGCCTGGAAGCGAGCGACGACGTCACGGCGGACGAGCTTGCCGGTCTCGGTCCGCGGCATCTCGGTCCAGAGCACGATCTCGTCGGGCGTCTTGCTGCTGCGCAGGGTCCCGCGCACGAAGGCTCGGACCTCCTCGGGGTCGACGAGGTGACCCTCGCGAGCGACGACGACCGCGACGATGCGATTGCCCCACTCCTCGTCCGGAACTCCGATCACCGCCGCGTCGGCGATTCCCACGTGCCGGAAGAGCACCTCCTCGATCTCGGCCGGCGCGATGTTCTCCGCACCGCGGATGATGGTGTCGTCGCGCCGTCCGCCGACGAACAGGTAGCCCTCGGCGTCCAGGTAGCCCTCGTCGCGGGTGTCGAACCAGCCACCGTCATCGACCAGGCGACCGACGCCCGCGTACTCGGCGGACACCTGCGGACCGCGCACGCAGATCCGGCCCCGCGTTCCGGGCCCGACCTCGCGATCCTCAGCGTCGCGGATCTGGATCTCGACACCGGGAACGGCACGCCCGACCGAGCCGAGGCGTGCCTGGGCGATCGGGTCGGGCTCGGTGAGCGCGGTGCGGTGGTCCTCGGGGGTCAGCACGCACACGGTCGAGCTCGTCTCGGTCAGCCCGTAGGCGTTGACGAAGTCGACCCCGGGCCAGGCGGCGAGCGCCCGCTGGATCACGGTGACGGGCATCGGTGCGCCGCCGTAGGCCAGGCTCCGCAGCGACGGCACGGTCATGTCCTCACCCGAGTCGACGATCCGGGCCAGCATCGTCGGAACGACCAGCGCGTTGGTGACCCCTTCCCGTCGGACCATGGTGAGCCACTCCGCCGGCTCGAAGCGCTCCAGGACGATGGTCCGGCGCCCGGCGAACAGATTCGTGATCACGTTGGCAACGGCGGCGATGTGGTACGGCGGGACGCTCACCAGGGCCGCCTGGTCGGAGTCGGCCGAGGCGAAGTCCACCGAGCCCAGCACGTAGCTGGTGAGGTTCTCGTGGCGGAGTAGGACGCCCTTGGGCGCCGACGTCGTACCGGAGGTGTAGATGATCACCGCGGGGGCATCGCTGTCCACGAAGACCGGCTCGACCGCGTCCTCGGTGACGGTGCGGTGCAGCCACTCGGCCGTCGTCAGGGCGGTCATGTCGTGCTTGGCGAGCAGCTCCTCGGCCCCGGGCTCCGCGATCGCGAGCGCCCGCGGGTGGCGGTCGAGCAACCCGTCCAGCTGCTCGACGCCCAAGCGGTAGTTCAGCGGGACCAGCGGAACACCTGCATATGCCGCGGCGAACATCGCCACCGGGAAGGCGGGGCCGTTGACCGCCAGGTAGACGACCGCGTCGGCGCCGGTCGCGCGGATCTCCTCCGCGCCACGCAGGGCTGCCTTGCGCAGCACGTCGGCGCTCAGGCCGCTCGCGCGCTCACCGATGACCGTGCGCTCAGCAAAGCCGTCAGCGGCCATCTCCAGCAGCATCGTCAGATTCATCCCGGACCACTCCTCAGCCTCGGCCGCGGCATGATCTACCGTGGCGCCGGTCACACAACATACCGCATGTCTCTACCTAATGGGCATATCAGTTAGTTGTTTTTCTGCATCATAGAGTTAATTCATTGCACTCTACGTGCTAGCGTTTGAGCGTCTATCCCGTCCGTAGGAAGCAGGCCCCTGATGACCCGCACGCTGTTCACCTCCGAGCACGACGACTTCCGTGCCCTCGTCAAGGAGTTCATCGCTCGAGAGATCACGCCGCACGCGGAGGACTGGGAAGAGGCGGGCATCGTCGACAAGTCGGTCTACAAGGCCGCCGCAGAGGCGGGCGTGCTCGGCTTCTCGGTCCCGACCGAGTACGGCGGCATGGGCATCGACGACTTCCGCTACAACGCGATCGTGGCCGAGGAGCTCGCCCGCGGCCGCAGCAGCGGTGTCGCGCTGACGCTGCTCAACGACATCATCGCCCCCTACCTGCTGCGGCTGACCAACGAGGAGCAGCGCCAGCGGTGGCTCACCCAGCTCGCCGCAGGTGACATGACGTGGGCGATCGCGATGAGCGAGCCCGGCGCCGGCTCCGACCTCGCCGGCATCCGCACCTCCGCGCGCCGCGAGGGCGACGAGTGGGTCATCAGCGGGCAGAAGACGTTCATCTCCAACGGCATCCTGTCCGATGCCGTGGTGGTCGTGTGCCGCACCGACCCCGAGGCCGGCCACAAGGGCTTCAGCCTCATCGTGGTCGAGGACGGCACCCCCGGCTTCGAGCGGGGCCGCAAGCTGAAGAAGATGGGCCACCACGCCCAGGACACGGCCGAGCTCTTCTTCTCCGACTGCCGGGTCCCGGCGAGCAACCTCCTCGGCACCGAGGGTCGCGGCTTCTACCACCTGATGGAGAACCTGCCCTCCGAGCGACTCTCGATCGCGATCTCGGCGATCGCCGGCGCGGAGAACATCTTCGAGCAGACCAAGACCTACGCCAAGGAGCGCGTCGCCTTCGGCCAGTCCATCGGCAGCTTCCAGCACAACCGGTTCAAGATCGCCGAGATGGCCACGGAGCTCGACATCGCCCGGGTGTACGTCGACTCGTGCATCGGCCGGGTCCTCGACGGGACGCTCACCGCTGTCGACGCCGCGAAGGCCAAGTGGTGGTGCACCGAGCTGAACAAGAAGGTCATCGACCAGTGCCTGCAGCTGCACGGCGGCTACGGCTACATGCTCGAGTACCCGGTCGCTCGCGCCTACCAGGATGTCCGCATCTCCACGATCCTGGGCGGAACGACCGAGATCATGAAGGACATCATCGGCCGCGACCTCGGCTTCTGATCCTCGGTCGCGAAGAGTCGAACCTCGTGCCCACTCCCCAGCAGGTACGCCGGGCGCTTGCGCGCGCCGAGCGTGGCGCCGCCCTCGACGTAGCCGAAGCGACGGTGTTGCTGGCTGTTAGGGGTGAGGATCTCGACCGGTTGTGTGCCGCCGCGGCGAAGGTCCGTGATGCCGGCCTGGTCGCGGCCGGCCGCCCGGGGGTGGTGACCTACTCGCCCAAGGTGTTCATCCCGATCACCAGGTTGTGCCGGGATCGGTGCCACTACTGCACGTTCGTGGAGACCCCGGCGCAGGCGGCACGCGAGGGCCGCGAGCCGTTCCTCTCCCCTGATGAGATCCTCGCGATCGCGGCCCAGGGCGCGCAGTTGGGCTGCCTGGAGGCGCTGTTCACCCTGGGGGATCGGCCCGAGGACCGCTGGCCCGAGGCCGCGGCGTGGTTGGAGTCTCGGGGCTATGACTCGACGTTGTCCTACGTGCGCGCGATGGCGATCCGGGTGTT
>NZ_KB822588.1 GCF_000364605.1 Nocardioides sp. Iso805N
CGTGGGGTGCCCGCCAGGGGCGCTGCCGGACGACGCGCCGCGACGAAGGAGCGCCGCGCGGCGGTAGGCCTGCCCCTAGGGCGCCCCAGGCCCGGTCACGCCGCACACCCAAGCGGCCCCGGGCCCGGGCCCGCCGCACACCCGAAACCCAGGCCCGGCCACGCCGCACACCCGAAACCCAGGCCCGGCCACGCCGCACACCCGAAACCCAGGCCCGGCCACGCCGCACACCAGCACCCCAACAGCTCAGCGTCTCAGTGACTCCAGCGCCACCCGCACCACGTCCCGCACCGACACCGCCCCCTCCGCGATCGCCGCCACCGGCACCCACCCCACCGCATCGACCGTGCCGTCCACCTCGACCACGCGTGGCTCGGCCCCCGCATCGACACTCGCGGCATAGATCAGGTGGATGCCGTGGAACTCCTCGTACCGCCCGCTCGGCGCCGTCCCGGTGAACGCGATGTCGTCCGCGGCCAGCAGCGCACCGGCCACGCACTCCAACCCGGTCTCCTCCCGCACCTCGCGCACCAGCGCGTCGGCAGGCGACTCGCCGAAGTCGATACCGCCGCCGGGCAGGTTCCACTGTCCCGGATGCGGGCCGAGCAGCGAGTTGCGGCACAGCAGCACCTCGATCCCGGACTCCTCCACGTCCCGCTGGATCAGCGCGTACGCCGAGATCCGCTGGACCTGCACCGGACGATGCACCGCCAGCGCATCGCGGACGAGCGGAACGGTCGGCACGGTGCCGTCGAGCACCGCAGCGAGCGGATGCCACGCCGCCTCAGCGGTGCTGCCGCCGACCTCGATGGTGCGCGGCTCGGGCGCGTCGGGTGCGACCCAGCCGTCGTAGACGATGCGCAACGCGTGCGTGTCGACCTGGCGTCCACGCCAGTGCCGGTCGCCGCGATGGCTGAACACCCGGGCGGTCTCGCCCACTCCTGCCTCCAGGCCGGTCTCCTCGAGCACCTCGCGGACCACCGCGGCACGCGGATCCTCGCCGTGGTCGAGTCCGCCGCCCGGCAGGCTCCAGAGCTCCTCGGAGGTGACGACCTCGGACAGGCGGCTGAGCAGGATCTCGGGTGTTCCGGTGCCGGAGACCCGCTGGATGATCGCGTACGCCGCGACCCGTTGCCGGCGCGGCAGCCCCTTCGAGCCGCTCCGTGTCACGGTCTGCTCCGGGTCATCGCGGGCGCCGTGTCATGAGAACGGCGGCCGGTGGTCCAGCGCGATCGATCGGCGCCCGGCCCAACGCCACACCCGCGCTGCTCGGTCGCGGTCCTCGTCGGTGACCAGGTTGCCCATCCAGCGCAGCGCGAGCGTCATCAGCCAGTCCGAGCGCATGCCGACCGGCCCGGCAGCGGCCAGCAGTCGCGGCACCGTCACGATCCCGGCCAGACGCCGGGCGATCGAGAACGCCTCGCCGTAGTGCTCGCGCAGCAACGCCGGCCACGCGACGTCCAGGTCCGCACCCTCGACCAGCATCTCGGCGACCAGCCGGCCGGTCTCCAGGCCGTAGTCGATGCCCTCGCCGTTGAGCGGGTTCACGCAGCCGGCGGCGTCGCCGATCAGTGCCCAGTTGGGGCCGGCGACGCCCGACACCGCGCCGCCCATCGGCAGCAGCGCGGACGCCTGCGCCCGCAGCTCACCGCTGAGGCCGAATTCAGCACGGATGCTCTCGGCGTACAGGCGCATGAGGGGCTTGATCCCTACGTCGGCCGGGCGCTTGGCGGTGGCCAGGGTGCCGGCGCCGAGATTCACCTCGCCGGTGCCCAACGGGAAGACCCAGCCATACCCCGACAGGACCTCGCCCTTGGTCCCCGGGCTCGCCGCCGGGCCTCGCAGCTCGAGGTGCGAGCTGATCCACGGATCGTCGCTGCGCTCGGAGGCCACGTAGGAGCGCCCTGCCACGCCGTAGACGGTGTCGCGGTGCCACTCCCGGCCGAGCACCTTGCCCAGCGGTGAGCGGACACCGTCGGCGACGACCACGCGGCGGCAGGCGATCTCGGTGCCGTTGTCGAAGACGACTGCTTCGACGCGCCCAGCACGCATGCGTACGTCGACGGCGCGCAGCCCGTCTACGGCGGTCGCGCCGGACTTGATCGCGGTCGTCCGCAGGTGGTCGTCGAGCTCGGTTCGCGGCACGGCGGAGCCCCACGCGGGCAGGCCTGTCCCGGCCGTGCCGGGACCGGGCCAGCGCAGCTCCAGCGTCTGCCCGAACCCGTGCGCCCGCAGCCCGTGGTTGACCGTGTGCGTGCGCACCCAGTCCTCCAGGCCGAGTCGGTTCAGCTCCGCGATCGCGCGCGGGGTGAGCCCGTCGCCACACGTCTTGTCGCGCGGGAAGACCGCCGCGTCCACCAGGACGACGTCGACACCGGCGCGCGCCAGCCATGCCGCCGCGGCGGACCCGGCCGGGCCGGCCCCGACGACGAGCACGTCGGCCGCCTGCGGAACGGCACTCAGCGGCACAGCACTCATGCGCCGAAGGCTACCTCGCCCGGCGTCCCGCACCGGCCCAGCCGGCGGCCTCCGGCCACAGGTCGTCCTTGCTCAGCCCTTCTTGCGCAGGGCCTGGTGGCTGAGCTGCGGGCTGAAGGTGGCAATCGCCTTCCGCGAGCACGCGCGCGTCTTGTAGGGCACGAACTGCGCGGTGTAGGAGTCCGGCACGAAGACCCGGAAGCCGTCGACCTTCTTGGGCTTGCACTGCGAGCGGTCGTAGTTAGCGGTCTGTGCGATCTGGACCCGGCTGGTCGCGCGCTGACCGGGATGCAGCACGAAGGAGCGCACCGGGGTGCCGGGCGCCCGGGTCGCGGCAGCGCCGACCTGGGTGCCGTTGCCATGACCGACGAAGGAGAGCCCGCCGTACCCGCCGGTGCGACAGGCGTGGTCGGTGGTGTTCTTGTAGCGCAGCGTGCCGTAGAGGCTGCCGGCTGCGGCGCCGCTGACGCGGAACGTGACGGCGAGGTCGGCGGTGGAGCACTCCGGCGCAGCCGCGCCGGCCGGTGCCGGCGGGACCGCCGTCAGGACACCACCCGCGAGGCCGCTGGCGAGGGCGGCGCCGAGGATCATCTTGGTCGGATTCATGGTCGTACCTCCTGACGAGAGATGAGCTGGCTCACACCATGGCGGTACCCAATGAGCGCGGATCCAGAGCGGAGCCGCGCCGGCTTCCCACATCGACGGCTGGATCTCGATACGCAGAAGCCCCGCCCGAGCAAGCTCGGGCGGGGCTTCGTGCTACTCGATCTGGTTCTTACACCAGAGCTTCGCTAGCTCAGCTCTGGTAGGAACCGAAGTCGAAGTCGTCCAGCGCGACAGCCTGACCGGACCCGGTGTTACCGAAGTCGTAGTCGTAGTTGTCGTAGCCGGTGACCGAGTAGGCCGCGGCGCGGGCCTCCTCGGTCGGCTCGACCCGGATGTTGCGGTAGCGCTCGAGGCCGGTACCGGCCGGGATGAGCTTACCGATGATCACGTTCTCCTTCAGGCCGCGCAGGCTGTCGGAGCGACCGTTGATCGCCGCGTCGGTGAGCACTCGGGTGGTCTCCTGGAAGGAGGCCGCCGAGAGCCACGACTCGGTGGCGAGCGAGGCCTTGGTGATACCCATCAGCTCCGGACGACCCGAGGCCGGCTTGCCGCCCTCGGAGACGACCCGGCGGTTCTCGGTCTCGAACTTGACCCGGTCGACCAGGTCGGACGGGAGCAGGTTCGTCTCGCCCGACTCCAGCACGGTGATCCGGCGCAGCATCTGCCGCACGATGATCTCGATGTGCTTGGCGTGGATCGACACACCCTGGCTCTTGTAGACCGACTGGACCTCGTCCACCAGGTGCTGCTGGGTGGCACGAACGCCGAGGATCCGCAGGACCTCCTTCGGGTCGGGAGTACCGACCGTGAGGGTCCGACCGACCTCGATGTGCTCGCCGTCGACGACGTTGAGTCGCGAGCGGCGGGACACGACGTACTCGATGATCTCGGAGCCGTCGTCGGGCTTGACCAGGACCTTGCGGGCCTTGTCGGTCTCCTCGATCTCGATCCGGCCGGCGGCCTCGGAGATCGGGGCGACGCCCTTCGGCGTACGGGCCTCGAAGAGCTCGACCACACGCGGCAGACCCTGCGTGATGTCGTCCGCCGAGGCCACACCACCGGTGTGGAAGGTACGCATCGTCAGCTGCGTACCAGGCTCACCGATCGACTGGGCCGCGATGATGCCGACGGCCTCGCCGATGTCGACGAGCTTGCCGGTGGCCAGCGAGCGGCCGTAGCACTTGGCGCACGTACCGGTCTTCGCCTCGCAGGTCAGGACCGAGCGGACCTTGATCTCCGTGACGCCGGCCTGGAGCAGCTCCGCGATCTTGACGTCACCGATGTCCGAACCGGCGGGGGCGAGAACCTCGCCGCTCTCCGGGTGGACGACATCCTCGGCTGCGGTGCGGGCGTAGGCGGTGGTCTCCACGTCCTCGGACGTGATGTCGACCAGGTGGCCACGCTCGGTGCCGCAGTCCTCCTCGCGGATGATGACGTCCTGCGAGACGTCCACCAGACGACGGGTCAGGTAACCCGAGTCGGCGGTACGCAGGGCGGTGTCAGCCAGACCCTTGCGGGCACCGTGGGTCGAGATGAAGTACTCGAGCACCGAGAGGCCCTCACGGAAGTTGGCCTTGATCGGGCGCGGGATGATCTCGCCCTTCGGGTTCGCCACCAGGCCTCGCATGGCGCCGACCTGACGGATCTGGTTGAAGTTACCCGAGGCACCGGAGGTGACCTGCATGAAGATCGGGTTCTTCTTGTCGAAGGCGTCCTCCATGGCCTGACCGACGACCTTGGCGGCCTCGGTCCAGATCTCGACCAGCTCCTGACGGCGCTCCTCGTCGGTGACCAGACCGCGCTCGAACTGCTTCTGGATCTTGGCGGCCTTGGCCTCGAACTCGGCGAGGATCTCGGCCTTGTTCGCCGGCGTGGTGACGTCGTCGATCGAGACCGTGACACCCGAGCGGGTCGCCCAGTGGAAGCCGTTGTCCTTCAGCGCGTCCAGCGACGCCGCGACCTCGACCTTGGTGTAGCGCTCGGCCAGGTCGTTGACGATCGCACCCAGCTGCTTCTTGCCCACCTCGTAGTTCACGAAGGGGTAGTCGCCCGGCAGGGTGTCGTTGAAGATCGTTCGGCCCAGCGTGGTGTCGAGCAGCTCGCCGGTGTCGAGGCGGATCTTGACCTTCGACTGCAGCGTGATCTCGCGGCGGTCGAAGGCCATCACGGCCTCGGCCTGCGAGCCGAAGGCACGACCCTCGCCCGGCTGCTCGTCACGGTCGGCGGTGAGGAAGAACAGACCGATGATCATGTCCTGCGACGGCATGGTCACCGGACGACCGTCCGACGGCTTGAGGATGTTGTTGGTCGAGAGCATCAGGATGCGAGCCTCGGCCTGGGCCTCCGCCGACAGCGGCAGGTGGACAGCCATCTGGTCGCCGTCGAAGTCGGCGTTGAAGGCGCCACAGACCAGCGGGTGCAGCTGGATGGCCTTGCCCTCGATCAGCTGCGGCTCGAACGCCTGGATGCCGAGACGGTGCAGCGTGGGGGCACGGTTGAGCAGCACGGGGTGCTCGGTGATGACCTCTTCGAGGACGTCCCACACGACCGGGCGAGCGCGCTCGACCATCCGCTTGGCGGACTTGATGTTCTGCGCGTGCGACAGGTCGACAAGGCGCTTCATCACGAACGGCTTGAAGAGCTCCAGCGCCATCTGCTTGGGCAGACCGCACTGGTGCAGCTTGAGCTGCGGACCCGACACGATGACCGAACGACCCGAGTAGTCGACGCGCTTGCCGAGCAGGTTCTGACGGAAGCGACCCTGCTTGCCCTTCAGCATGTCGGAGAGCGACTTGAGCGGACGGTTGCCCGGACCGGTGACCGGCCGACCACGACGACCGTTGTCGAACAGCGAGTCGACGGCCTCCTGCAGCATCCGCTTCTCGTTGTTGACGATGATCTCGGGCGCCCCGAGGTCGAGCAGGCGCTTGAGGCGGTTGTTGCGGTTGATCACGCGGCGGTACAGGTCGTTGAGGTCGGAGGTCGCGAAGCGGCCACCGTCCAGCTGCACCATCGGACGCAGGTCCGGCGGGATGACCGGCACGGCGTCGAGCACCATGCCCTGCGGGCTGTTGCCGGTCTTGCGGAACGCGTCGACCACCTTGAGCCGCTTGAGGGCACGGACCTTGCGCTGACCCTTGCCGGTGGCGATGGTCTCGCGCAGGCTCTCGACCTCGGCCTCGATGTCGAAGGTCTGCAGGCGCTTCTGGATCGCCGTGGCGCCCATGTGGCCCTCGAAGTACTTGCCGAACCAGTTCTTCATCTCGCGGTAGAGGAGCTCATCACCCATGAGGTCCTGAACCTTGAGGCTCTTGAACGTGTCCCAGACCTCGTCGAGACGGGCGATCTCGCGCTCGCTGCGGTCGCGCAGCTGCTTCATCTCCCGCTCAGCGCCGTCGCGGACCTTGCGCTTGGCGTCAGCCTTGGCGCCCTCGGCCTCGAGGGACGCGAGGTCCTCCTCGAGCTTCTTGGCGCGGTCGTTGATGGCCACGTCCATGCGGTTGGTCAGCATCTTGCGCTGCTGGTCGACCTTCGCCTCGAGCGAGGACAGGTCACGGTGACGCGCGTCCTCGTCGACCGAGGTGATCATGTAGGCCGCGAAGTAGATGACCTTCTCCAGGTCCTTCGGGGCCAGGTCGAGCAGGTAGCCCAGCCGCGACGGGACGCCCTTGAAGTACCAGATGTGGGTCACGGGAGCGGCGAGCTCGATGTGACCCATCCGCTCGCGGCGCACCTTCGAGCGGGTGACCTCGACGCCACAGCGCTCGCAGATGATGCCCTTGAAGCGGACGCGCTTGTACTTGCCGCAGTAGCACTCCCAGTCCCGGGTGGGACCGAAGATCTTCTCGCAGAAGAGGCCGTCACGCTCGGGCTTGAGCGTGCGGTAATTGATGGTCTCCGGCTTCTTGACCTCACCGTGGCTCCACGTGCGGATGTCATCCGCAGTGGCCAGGCCGATCCGAAGCTGGTCGAAGAAGTTAACGTCGAGCACTTTGGCTGCTTTCCTCGTTCTTCCGAATTCTGTGTGGCTTGAGGGACCGAGCGGAGGCAGTACGCCGGGGGTTCCGGCGTACTGCCTTCACGCTCAGACTTCTTCGACCGAGTTGGGCTCGCGCCGTGACAGGTCGATACCGAGCTCCTCGGCGGCACGGAAGACGTCTTCCTCCGCGTCACGCAGCTCGATGCTCGAACCGTCCTGGCTGAGCACCTCCACGTTGAGGCACAGCGACTGCATCTCCTTGACGAGAACCTTGAACGACTCCGGGATGCCCGAGTCGGGGATGTTCTCGCCCTTGACGATCGCCTCGTAGACCTTCACGCGGCCGGGGACGTCGTCAGACTTGATGGTGAGCAGCTCCTGCAGGGCGTAGGCGGCGCCGTACGCCTCCATCGCCCAGACCTCCATCTCACCGAAGCGCTGGCCACCGAACTGCGCCTTACCACCCAGCGGCTGCTGCGTGATCATGGAGTAGGGACCGGTGCTGCGGGCGTGGATCTTGTCGTCCACCAGGTGGTGCAGCTTCAGGATGTACTTGTAGCCCACGGCCACCGGCTCCGGGAACGGGTCGCCGGAGCGACCGTCGAAGAGCCGAGCCTTGCCGTCCTTGCCGACGAGGCGTACGCCGTCGCGGTTCGGCATGGTGGCGCCCAGCAGACCCGTGATCTCGTCCTCGCGGGCACCGTCGAAGACCGGCGTGGCGACCTTCGTGCCCGGGGCGGCCTTGTCGGCACCGATAGAGATGAGCCGCTGGGCCCACTCGGAGTCGTTCTTGTCGCCGGTGAGGTTGAGGTCCCAACCCTGCTGGGCGAGCCAGCCGAGGTGGAGCTCGAGGATCTGACCGATGTTCATACGACGCGGAACACCGAGCGGGTTGAGGATCACGTCGACCGGGGTGCCGTCCTCCATGAACGGCATGTCCTCGATCGGCAGGATCTTGGCGATGACACCCTTGTTGCCGTGCCGGCCGGCGAGCTTGTCGCCGACCGAGATCTTGCGCTTCTGGGCGACGTAGACACGCACGAGCTGGTTGACACCCGGCGGGAGCTCGTCGCCGTCCTCGCGGTCGAAGACGCGGACACCGATGACGGTGCCCTCCTCGCCGTGCGGCACCTTCATGGAGGTGTCGCGGACCTCGCGGGCCTTCTCACCGAAGATGGCGCGCAGCAGGCGCTCCTCGGGGGTCAGCTCGGTCTCGCCCTTGGGCGTGACCTTGCCGACCAGGATGTCGCCGGTGGTGACCTCGGCGCCGATGCGGATGATGCCGCGCTCGTCGAGGTCGGCCAGCATCTCCTCGGAGACGTTCGGGATGTCCCGGGTGATCTCCTCCGGACCCAGCTTGGTGTCGCGGGCGTCGACCTCGTGCTCCTCGATGTGGATCGAGGTGAGGTAGTCCTCCTGCACCAGGCGCTGCGAGAGGATGATCGCGTCCTCGTAGTTGTGACCCTGCCACGGCATGAACGCGACGAGCAGGTTCTGGCCCAGGGCCATCTCCGCGTCGTCGGTGCACGGACCGTCGGCGATCGGCGAACCGACCTCGAGACGGTCGCCCTCGCTGACCAGCGGACGCTGGTTGATGCAGGTGCCCTGGTTCGAGCGCTGGAACTTCTGCAGCTTGTAGGTGGTGTAGGTGCCGTCGTCGTTCATCGACTCGATGAGGTCGGCGGAGACCTCCTTGACGACACCGGCCTTGGTGGCGGTGACGACGTCGCCGGCGTCGACGGCGGCGCGGTACTCGATACCCGTGCCCACCAGCGGCGCCATGCTGCGGACCAGCGGAACCGCCTGGCGCTGCATGTTGGCACCCATCAGGGCGCGGTTGGCGTCGTCGTGCTCGAGGAACGGGATCAGGGCGGTCGCGACCGACACCATCTGGCGCGGCGAGACGTCCATGTAGTCCACCTCGGCGGCCGGGACCTCGCCGACCTCGCCGTCGCGCTGGCGGACCAGGACGCGCTCGTCGGCGAAGGTGTTGTCGGCGTTGAGGCCCGCGTTGGCCTGCGCGATGACGTAGCGGTCCTCGTCGTCGGCGGTGAGGTAGTCGATCTTGTCGGTGACGGTGCCCTCGACGACCTTGCGGTAAGGCGTCTCGACGAAGCCGAACGGGTTGATCCGGCCGAAGGAGGCCAGCGAGCCGATCAGACCGATGTTCGGACCCTCAGGGGTCTCGATCGGACACATCCGACCGTAGTGCGACGGGTGGACGTCTCGGACCTCCATGCCGGCGCGGTCACGGGACAGACCGCCCGGACCCAGCGCCGAGAGACGGCGCTTGTGGGTCAGACCCGCGATCGGGTTGGTCTGGTCCATGAACTGCGAGAGCTGCGAGGTACCGAAGAACTCCTTCAGCGCCGCGACCACGGGGCGGATGTTGATCAGCGACTGCGGCGTGATCGCCTCGACGTCCTGAGTCGTCATCCGCTCGCGGACGACGCGCTCCATCCGGGCCAGGCCCGTGCGGAGCTGGTTCTGGATCAGCTCGCCCACGGTCCGCATGCGACGGTTGCCGAAGTGGTCGATGTCGTCGGCGGCGATGTCGAGACCGCCGATCGGCGCCTCGACCTGCTCGCGGCCGTCGTGCAGCGCGACGATGTAGCGGATCGCGGCGACGATGTCGTCGACGGTCAGCGTCTGCTGGTCGAACGCCTCGGTCAGACCGAGCTTCTTGTTCACCTTGTAGCGACCGACCTTGGCGAGGTCGTAGCGCTTCGGGTTGAAGTAGTAGTTGTTCAGCAGCGTCTGCGCGGCCTCACGCGTCGGCGGCTCGCCCGGGCGGAGCTTGCGGTAGATGTCGAGCAGCGCAGCGTCCTGGTCGGCGATGTTGTCCTTCTCCAAGGTCAACATCATCGACTCGTACTCGCCGAACTCCTCGCGGATCTGCTCGTTGGTCCAGCCGAGGGCCTTGAGCAGCACGGTGACGTTCTGCTTGCGCTTGCGGTCGAGACGGACGCCGACCAGGTCGCGCTTGTCGATCTCGAACTCGAGCCATGCGCCGCGGCTCGGGATGAGCTTGGCGGTGAAGATGTCCTTGTCGGACGTCTTGTCGGCGGTGCGCTCGAAGTAGACGCCCGGCGAACGGACGAGCTGCGAGACGACGACGCGCTCGGTGCCGTTGATGACGAAGGTGCCCTTGTCGGTCATGAGCGGGAAGTCGCCCATGAAGACCGTCTGGCCCTTGATCTCACCGGTGTCGTTGTTGGTGAACTCCGCCGAGACATACAGCGGGGCGGAGTAGGTGAAGTCCTTCTCCTTGCACTCGTCGACGGTGTACTTCGGGTCGTAGAAGACCGGGTTGTCGAACGAGAGAGACATCGTCTCGGAGAAGTCCTCGATCGGAGAGATCTCCTCGAAGATCTCCTCCAGCCCCGACTTCTCCGAGACGTCGTCGCCGGCGGCCTTGCGGGCGGCGATGCGCTCCTTGTGGACGTCGTTGCCGACGAGCCAGTCGAAGCTGTCGGTCTGGAGAGAGAGGAGCTGCGGGAGCTCGAGAGGCTCCTGGATCTTTGCGAACGAGATGCGGCGAGGGTTACCGGAGGCGGTGGTGCTGCGCGCGGCCAAGAGGAATCCTTCTTGCGGGTATCGCTGGCTGAAGTCGCTGCCGACCACTCCTCCGCCACCGGGCAGGCGGGAGGGCATATGAAGGCATGCGCAAAGAACAACGATAGCGCAAAAAGGCGGCCGCCACAATACCGGACGCGGTCAGGCGGCTGCGTCCGGACGATCATGCGCCTCTACGGCGCCCAGGTCAAGCAACGCGCGGCAAGATCGCCACGAAAACGGGACGTCCCCGATCGCACCGTACGGCGGGGCTGCGCGGGCCGCCGTACGGTCGCCGGTCACTGTGCGAGCGGAGTCGTCACCAGGTTGTCGATCAGCCACGCGTCGCCCACCCGCCGCATCGTGGCGGTGACCTGGTCCTGGTAGGGGATCGGCGTCGCCGAGGCCTTGTTGGTCGTCGGCCGGTCGACGAAGAGCAGCACCTGCACCCGGTCCGCGTCGACCCGGACGATGCCGCTGTCGACCACCTTGGCGGTGATCACCGTCTGGGTGCCGGGCGCGTTCTTCTTGATCAGCGCGAAGATCCGGTCGTACTTCGTGCGGTAGGCGTCGGTCATGTAGCTCTCCGCCCTGGCCTGGTCGGTGTCGAGCTTGCGATAGTCGTAGGACAGCGCCGGCACGATCGCCTCCTTGGCTGCCGCCTGCGCCGCCACCGCCCGGTCCTCGATCCGGGTCACCTTCGTGCCGCTCGAGAGCTCGGCGTCGGCCTGGACGACCTTGGCGGCCGATTCGCGGGGGGCGAGCACGCCGGCGAGCGCGACGGCCGCGAGCGCGACCACGCCGACGACGGCGAGCACCCATCCCGGCACGAGGTACGGCGCCCTGCGCGGTCGCTCGTCCGGCGCATCCGGCGCCTCGACAGGCTCGGCGGGCGAGGCGGGCTCGGTCGCCTCGACAGGCTCGGCGGAAGCGGGCGAGATCGAGGCGTCGTACGCGCTGCGCCGGTCCGGGTCGAGCAGGACCGCGGCGGCCTCGTTCAGGGTGGCGAAGCGGCGCTCGGTCGGATCCAGGTCGGCGATCGAGGAGCGCCACGCAGAGCGGATCTCGTCCGCGCTCGCGGTCTGCTCGACGCCCAGGAGGTCGTACCAGGTCGGGGTCAGGGCGGCGCTCACTGCGCACCTCCCGTGGAACCCGAGCCCGTGGAACCCGAGCCCGTGGAACCCGAGCCCGTGGAGCTGGAGCTGGCCTTCTCCGCCGGGGTGAAGGCGTCGACCAGCCACTTCCCGCCGGTCTTCACCATGCTGACCTCGAAGCGGTAGGGCTCGGGCGTGCCGGTGAGGTAGTCCGTCGAGCCCTTCTTCTTCGGGTAGGAGTTGGTGAACGACCCGGCGACCAGCACGGTCGCGGTGTCGGAGTCGATCGCCGCCACGCCGGCCGAGTAGATCTGGGTGGTCCGCTTGACCCCGGTCTGGGAGACGCTCGCCTCGGCGTACGGGACGCCCTCGTTCTCGAAGTCAGTGCGGAACTTGGCGGTGACGACGGCCTCGACCAACTGGCGGTACTTCGGCATCTGGCCGGACTTCGCGTCGAGCATGTCCGGCCCGTAGTTGTTGACCCGCAGCGCGAACTGCCGCGCCTGCGACATCGCGTCGTCGCGCTCGGACTGGAGACTGTCCGATCCGGAGAAGGCGCTGGTCACCCGGCCCCAGCCGGAGCCGGTGCCGTCGTTGACGACCCGGCCACCGAGGTAGCCGAGCGAGGCGAGGATGACCAGGACGAGAACGCCCAGGACTCCCCACCTCACGCCTGCGGAGACCCGCGTGGCAGTGGGCTCGTCGTCGTGCGGTGCAGACGTCTCGGACGTGTCGGGACCCGACGGGGTCACGGAGTCGTCGAGCTGTTCGCTGTCAGGGGCTGCTGGTAGAGCCACTTCCACGTGTCCTTCCCAAGCGAGGTGGAGGCATCCGCGGTCGGGTCGCCCCAGTTGAGCTGACCGGTCTTCTCGTCGTACGACGCGACGACCGGCGCCCGATAGGCGGCCGCGGCCCGCTGATGGTAGTTCTGCACACCGCGCGCGTTGCTCTTGCTGATCGGTTCGGTGCATTGGGCCGCGGTGTTCATGTTCCGCGGCGTGGTGTCCTGGGGCGCACGCTTCTTGGTCGACTGGTAGCCGTCGTGGCAGACCGCCTGCGTGGTCAGGATGAGGCCGAAGCGGGCGTCGTACTGGCCCGAGTCGTTCTTGGCGAGGACGCTGAAGCCGCCCTCGGTGACGTAGGGATAGACCACCAGCACGTAGCGCAGACCGGGCAGGTGCGCCTGGACGATCCGTCCGGTGGTGAGCCCCTCGGAGATGATCTGCCCGAGGTCGACGCCACTGCGGTCCAGGAAGTCGCGCAGCTCGCTCGCACCGGCCGAGCCGTTGGCCAGCAGCTTGACCAGGTCCTGGTTGGACGCCGACAGGGTGTCGGAGACCAGCGACAGGTTCTGCGCGAAGGACCTGATCGAGCTCTCGGTGTCCGTCTGCGTCTTCAGCACGGTGTTGCCGTCCTTGAGCAGCGCCGTGGTGACGTCGAAGTTCTTGTCGGCGGCGTCGATGAACGAGGTGCCGGAGTCGAGGATCGTCTGCAGCTCCTGACCGGTGCCGGCGAACGCGGTGCCGAGCTCGGTCAGGGTGGTCTGCAGGGCCTGCTGGTCGACGGAGTTGACGGTGGTCGACACGTCGCCGAGGAGCTTGTCCGTCGGGACCGGGATGCTGGTGTCGCGCTCGGCGATCGTCGAGCCGTTCTTGAGGTACGGCGCGGTCTTCGTCCGCGGCTGCAGCTCCACGTACTGCTCGCCCACGGCCGACCGGTTGCCGACCACGGCCAGGGTGTCTGCCGGGATGTCCTCCTGCGACTTGTCGATGTCGAGGTAGACATCGACGCCCGACGCGGTGAGCTTCAGCTTGCCGACCTGGCCGACCCGCACGCCGCGGTAGGAGACCTCGCCACCCTGGTAGATCCCGCCGGAGTCGGCGAAGTGGGCGACCACGGTGTAGCTGGTCGCGTGCACCAGCCGGTCCAGGTGCGCGTAGCGCGCCCCGGTGAAGCTCACCCCGAGCAAGGTGATGAGCGCGAAGACCCCGAGCTGGATCCGAGTACGCCGAGTGATCACTGCGTGCCTCCCTTGGTCGCGCGGGACGTGTCGAGCCCCGGGACCAGCAGGCTGACCAGGTCGGGATCGTAGAGCGCGGCGAGCTCGCCGTACGTCGGGCCCTTCGGCCCTGTCTTCAGCTGGATCGAGGCACGCTCGGCGCCGTTCGCCGCGGTATCACCGGAGCCGGTGTCCTTGCGCAGGCCGAGCGTGCCGAGTCCGAGCAGCCCGCTGGATCCGGAGCTCGGCTGGGTGGTGGATCCGGAGCTGCCGCCGCCCTGGCCCAGGACGCCGCCGAGCAGGTTGGCCAGCTGGCCGGGCAGGATGCTGGAGAGGTTGGGCAGCCCGGGGATCATGTTGAGCAGCTTGCACACGGCGGTCTTGGCGTTGGCGGTCTTGAGGCACTCGCTCTTGAGCTGGGTGAGCGCCTTGACCGAGGCGAGCACGTTGATGCAGGCCTGGCTGGTCAGGCTGCCGGAGGTGAGGCACTGCACCACCTCGCTGACCACGTGGCCCGGTGCGATGTCGCTCGGCACCAGGTTGCTCAGACCGCCGGACAGGATGTCGGAGAAGTCCAGGTTGAGGCTGATGTTGAGGTTGACGAAGTCGCCCATGTGCAGGTTGCGCGCCGCCTGCGGCGTACCGCCGACGGCTGCGTCGACGAAGGGGTAGGTCAGCAGCGTGTTGAACGCGTTGACGAAGTGGTCGCCCGACTTCGCCAGCGAGGTCAGCACGGGCTGCAGGTTGCGGACGATGTCGATGGTGCCCTGCTTGGACGCCTTGATCACCCGGACGCCGGTGTCGCCGAGCTTGCTCAGCGCCTGCAGCATGGTGACCAGGTCCTGGCGCTGTTGGTTGATGCTGCTCAGCGCGCTGGGCAGCTCCTGCAGCGTGGAGTCGATGGTCTTCTCCTGCGACCGGGCCGTGGTCGAGAGCTTGGCGACCGCGTCGAGGGCGTCGGTGATGGCCTGCTTGTGCTCGTCCAGGTTCTTGGCGAAGACGTCGACCTGGGTGAGGACCGACTTGGCGGCGTCCTCGTGCCCGGCCAGCGCCTTGTTGAGCTCGGTGGAGATGGTGTGCAGCTGGGCCACGCCGCCGCCGTTGAGGATCAGGCTGAGCGCGCCCAGCACCTGCTCGACCTCCGGGTTGTCCCCGGAGCGAGCCAGCGGGATCGTGTCGCCGTTCTTCATCAGGGTGGTGCTCGGGTCCGAGGGCGACTGCAGGGCGACGAACTTCTCCCCCAGCAGGCTGGTCTGCTGGATCTCGGCGGTCGCGTTGTCGGGGAGCTTGGTGTCCTTGCGGACCTTCACCGTCACGTCGGCGATGCCCTTGGTCAGCTGGATCTTGTCCACCTTGCCGACGGTGACGTCGTTGAGCTTGACCGTGGAGTCGGGGACCAGGTCGAGCACGTCGCGGAACTGCACGTGCAGCGTCAACGGGTCCTTGCCGGTCGACGCGCCGCCGGGCAGCGGCAGGTCGTAGACCGAGAAGCCGCAGCCGCCCAGGGTCAGGCAGCCGACCAGGACCGCCACCACCGCGGTGAGGACCCGCCTGCGATCGCGCACCGCGTTCCCCCGTCGCCTCGACATCATCGGGCACCGCCCGTCCCGGGCACGAGACCGCCCAGCGTCGGGTCGGACTTCACGCCGTACGACGATCCGGTCCCGGCCCCGAACACACCGCTGCGCGGCAGGATCTTGTCGACCAGGTTGCACAGGCTCTTCCCGCTGGGCAGCTGGTCGGTCAGCGTGCACAGCACCTGCGCCGGGTCGGTGGTCAGCTGGTGCGCGAGCTCGCCGAGGTTGGCGTTGGTGTCCAACGAGCCGACATCGGGGTTGTAGGCGAGGTAGAGGTTCGAGAGCGCGACCGGCGCCGCCTGGAGGATCTCGTTGACGTTGTCGCGGTTCTTCACCACCGTGCCGAGGATCTGGTTGAGCCCCTTGAGGTTGCTGCCGAGTGCGTTCTTGTTCTCCTTGACGAAGTCGGCCACGTTGCCCAGCGCCACCTGCAGGTTGTGCAGCGAGGCGGAGAGGTCGGTGCGCTCGCCGGCCAGCATCGTGGAGACGCCGGACAGGGCGGTGTTGAAGTCGCGCACGGTGCCGTCGTTCTGGGCGAGCTTGTTGACGAACGTCTCCAGCTGGGAGGCCGAGCCGAAGAGCGCGTCCTTGTTGTCGTCCAGCGTCTTGGTCAGCTTCGAGAGGTCGCCGATGGTCTGGTGCACCTGCTCGCCCTGGCCGCCGAAGTTGGCCGCCGTCTGCTGCAGCAGGTCGGTCAGCGCGCCGTTCCTGTTGGCACCGTTGGGGCCGAGCGCGCTGACCAGCTGGTCGAGGCTGCCGTAGATCTGGTCGAGCTCGAGCGGCACGGCGGTGCGATCGGTCTGCAGCACCGCGCCGTCCTTCAGCGTCGGGCCCGAGGTGTAGACGGGCGTCAGCTGGACGTAGCGGTCGCCCACGACCGACGGCGCCACGATCACGGCCTGGGCGTCCTTCGGGATCTTGACGTCCTTGTCGTAGTGCATCGTCACGATCACGTCGGTGCCGTCCGGCGTCACCTTGTCGACCTTGCCGACAGGTACGCCGAGGACCCGCACGTCACTGCCGGTGTAGATCGAGATGGTTCGCGGGAAGTGCGCGGTGAGCGTCTGCTCGCCGCTGCCTCGGGACAGCATCGTGACGCCCGCCGCCAACACCAGCAGCGCGATCACCAGCGGCACCGCCCAGCGGCGCATCGACGCGTTCAGTCCGGTAGCCATCTCAGCCTCCCAACGACGGGACGGGCGGAAGGTTCTGGATGTAGCTGTCGAACCACGGCCCGTTGCCCAGCACCTGCGAGAAGTCGCGGTAGAACGGCGCCATCAGCCGCAGCGTCGCATCGAGGTTGTCGTCGTTCTTGGTGAAGACGTCGATCACGGTCTGCAGGCTGGCGAGCGTCGGCTTGAGGTCGGCTCGGCTCTGGTTGATCAGCTTGGACAGCTCCTGGGACAGCGTGGTGGTCGAGGTGAGCAGCTGGTGGATCGCCTGCTGCTTGGCCTCCAGCGCGCTGAACAGCGACGCCGAGTCCTTCATCAGGTCCACGATGTCCTGGTCGCGCTGGTCGAGCACACCGGTGACCTTGTCGAGGTTGTGCAGCAGGGTGTTGATCCGGTCGTCCTTGGCGGCGATGTTCTTCGACAGCGCCGCGACACCGGTCAGCGCCGCCTGGAAGGACTTCGGCGTTGTCCGGGTCAGGTCGGCCAGCGTGGTGAGGGCCGAGGCCAGCTGGTCGGTGTCGATCTTGCCCGCCGTGTCGGCCAGGCCGGAGAACGCCTTGACGACGTCGTACGGCGAGGTCGTCCGGCTGACCGGGATCTCCGTTCCCTTGGACAGCTGTCCCGGACCGGCCGGCTGCAGGTCGAGGAACATCTGACCGAGCAGGGTCTGCACCTTGATCGCGGCACCGGTCCGGGTGCCGAACGGCGAGTCGCTCTTGACCTTGAAGTCGACCTTGACGTGTCCGTTGTCCAGGCCGATCTTGGACACCTTGCCGACCCGGACGCCGGCGATCCGGACGGCGTCACCGGCCTTGAGGCCGCCGGCCTCGGAGAAGTCGGCCGAGTAGGAGGTGCCGCCGCCGATCAACGGGAGGCTGTCGGCCTTGAAGGCGGCCAGCACGATCAGCGCCAGCACGGCGATGCTGACGGCACCCACCTTGACGGGGTTGCGTTCGCGGAAGGGGATCATCCTAAGTTGCACCTCGCTGCCGTGACGTTGAGGCCGACCGGGATCTTCACCTTGCCGGGCAGGGTGACGCTGCCGCCCAGGCCGCAGAGGAAGAAGTTGAACCACGAGCCGTAGGTGGCGGTGGCACCGATCTTGTTGAGCTTCTGCGGCTCGATCTGCAGATCCGCGTCGAGGCCCTGGCGCTGCGAGGCGAGCTGACCGGCGAAGGTGTGCAGCTGCTTGACGTCCTCGACGAACGGCGAGCGGATGCCCGCGATCAGGTCCGACGTCTGCTGGGAGAGGGCGGAGATGTTGTCGAGCGAGTCCAGGATGGGCTGCTTGTCCTGGTTCAGGCCGTGCACGAAGGTCTTGTAGGTCTCGATCAGCTGGGTCAGCTGGGTGTCGCGGCTGCCCACGTGGGCGAGGACGTCGTTGAGGTTGTCGATCAGCGTGTCGATCACCTGGTCGCGGTCGGCGAGGGTCTGGGTCAGGGAGGCGGTGTGCGCCAGCAGGTCGTCCAGGGTCCCGCCCTCGCCCTGGAAGACCTGGACGATCTCGTAGGAGAGCGCGTTGATGTCGCCCGGCGAGAGCGCCTGGAAGAGCGGCTTGAAGCCGTTGAACAGCACCGTCAGGTCCAGCGCCGGCGTGGTCTGTGAGGTCGGGATCGTCGCGCCCGGCTTCAGGATGCCGCCGGCGCCGATCTCGTCGGTGAGCGCCAGGTAGCGCTGCCCGACCAGGTTGCGGTACTTGATCGTGGCGTGCGTCGCCTTGTCCAGCGAGGTGCCGTCGGCCACCGAGAACGAGATCAGCGCATGGGTGCGATGGACGATCTGCACCTTCTTCACGGTGCCGACCCTGACGCCGGCGATGCGGACGTCGTCGCCCTTGTTCACCCCGGTGGCGTCGGAGAACTCGGCGCTGTACTCCTTCGAGCTGCCGAAGGAGACGTTGCCGATCACCAGCACGAGCAGTCCTGTGCACAGCGCGGTGACCGTCACGAAGACGAGCAGCTTGACGAGGTCGGCGGTGGTGCGCCTGTCGAAGAGCTTCACTGGAGGCTCACCTTCGCTCCCCGGGCCATCGGCCCGACGAGGAGAGCGCCCAGGTCCGGTACGTCGGAGGCCTTCGTGCCCAGCGCGGGCGCGATCAGCGAGTCGAGCACCTGGGTCTCCGCGGGACTGCCGGCGTACCCGAGCGCGCTGCCGCTGGTGGCGCCGGTCGCGCTGTCGAACCCGAGCGCCGACCGATCGGTGCCCTTGCCGGTGGGCGTGTTCACGCCGTCGGAGAGGTTCGGCACCAGCTTGAGCGGCTTGGTGGCGCTCCACGGCGGGTTCGGCAGGTGGCCGCACGCGGGACCGCGGTCCTCGTTGAACGCGGGCGCGTCCTTCGAGGTGTAGCCCCGCGGCTGCCGCGGCAGCGTGATCAGGTCGATGTGCAGGGTGTAGTTGCGGAAGGCGCTGGAGACGCGCTGGCTCAGGTTGTCCATGCCACCGAGCAGGCAGGGGAACTCCGGCGCATAGCGCGCCAGCGTGCCGACCACCGGCTCGCTGACGTTGCCGAGCTGGATCAGGTTGTCGCCGTTGGCCGCGAGGAAGGCGTCGGCGGTGTTGGAGAAGGAGGTCACGTTGGTCAGCAGGTCGTGCAGCTGGGTGGAGTGGTTCTCGAGCGTGGTCGTGGTGGTGATGGTGTTGCGCAGGATGTTCGCGATCTGCGGCAGCACGTCGTTGTAGGTCCCGGCGACCTGCGCGGTCTGCTTCAGGTCCGTGATCAGCAGCGGCAGCTGCGGGTTGATCTTCTTCAGGTAGCCGTCGAGCGTCGTCAGGGTCTGGCCGAGCTCCTCGCCGCGGCCGTCGAGCGCGGTGGCGAGTGCGTTCAGGGTGGTGTTGAGCTGGGCCGGCTGGATCGACTGCAGCAGCGGGTAGACGTCGCTGAGCACCTTCTCCACCTCGGTGGAGACAGCGGTGCGGGTGATCACCGCGCCGCTGCTCAGGTGCTGGGCATCGGGCCGCGCCGGGATGTCGAGGGCGACGTACTTCTCGCCGAAGAGGGTCTTGGGCAGGATCGCGCCGGTGACGTTGGCCGGGATGGTGTCGATCTCCTTCGGGTTGATCCCGAGGGTCACCTCCGCGCCCTTCGCGGTCGCCTTGAAGTCCAGCACCTGCCCGACCAGCACACCGCGGATCTTCACGTCGGCGCGCTGGGGCAGCTGCAGGCCGATGGTGTCGGTCTGCAGGGTGACCTTGTCGAAGTGGGTGAACTTCTGGGTGAAGACCGCGTAGACCAGGTAGAGCGCGACGAGGATCAGCGCCAGGAACGCCATCCCCAGTGCCCGGTACTTCTGTCGGCCCAGCACGCTCGCCATCAGCCGGCCAGCCTCACCGTGGTGGAGGCGCCCCAGATCGCCATCGACAAGAACAGGTCGATCACGCTGACCGCGACGATGCTGGTGCGCACCGCCTTGCCGACGGCGGTGCCGACGCCGGCCGGACCGCCCGAGGCGTTGTAGCCGTAGTAGCAGTGGATCAGGATCACCACGACCGCGAAGATCAGCACCTTGCCGAAGGACCACAGCACGTCGGCCGGCGGCAGGAACTCGTTGAAGTAGTGGTCGTAGGTGCCCGTCGACTGCCCGTAGGAGAGCGTCACCGTCAGTCGGGTGGCGAAGTAGGACGAAAGAAGGCCGAGCACGTAGAGCGGCACGATCGCGATCAGGCCGCCGATGATCCGGGTGGTGACCAGGTAGGGCAGCGACGGGATCGCCATCACCTCGAGCGCGTCCACCTCCTCCGAGATCCGCATCGCGCCGAGCTGCGCGGTGAAGCCGCAGCCGACCGTGGCCGCGAGCGCGATGCCCGCAACCAGAGGCGCGATCTCGCGGGTGTTGAAGTACGCCGAGACGAAGCCGGAGAACGCCGCGGTGCCGAGCTGGTTGAGCGCGGCGTACCCCTGCAGGCCGACCTCGGTGCCGGTGAAGAACGTCATCGCGGTGATCACGCCGACGGTGCCGCCGATGACCGCGAGCGAGCCCGAACCGAGAGTGACCTCGGCGAGGATGCGCAGGATCTCCTTGGAGTAGCGGCGCACCGCCCGCGGCGCCCAGGCGATCGCACGCAGGTAGAAGGACAGCTGCTGGCCCAGGATGTCCAGCATCTTGAGCGGCCGCTCGTAGACGGCCTTGCCGCGTCCGATGAAGTTGGTCGACATCGCGATCAGCCTGTCTTCGCCGGGACGAGCTGGAAGTAGATCGCCGTCATCACGAAGTTGACGATGAACAGCAACATGAAGGTGATCACCACGGACTCGTTGACCGCGTCGCCGACGCCCTTCGGGCCGCCGCCCGCGTTCATGCCTTTGTAGGACGCCACGATCGCTGCGATCAGGCCGAAGATCAGCGCCTTGATCAGGCCCTGCCAGACGTCCGACATCTGCGCGAGCGCGGTGAAGCTGGCCAGGTAGGCGCCGGGGGTGCCGTGCTGCAGGATCACGTTGAAGACGTAGCCACCGGCTACCCCTACGACGCTGACCAGGCCGTTGAGGAAGACCGAGACGAGCATGCACGCCAGCACGCGCGGTACGACGAGGCGTTGGATCGGGTCGATGCCCAGCACCATCATCGCGTCGAGCTCCTCGCGGATCTTGCGCGCGCCGAGGTCGGCCGCGATCGCGGAGCCGCCGGCTCCGGCGACGAGCAGCGCGGTGGCGATAGGACCGGCCTCCCGCACTACTGCCAGCACGGAGGCGGAGCCGGTGAAGGACTGCGCGCCGAACTGCGTGATCAGGCCACCGACCTGCAGCGCGATGACAGCGCCGAAGGGGATGGCGACCAGCGCGGTGGGGACGATCGTGACCGACGCGATGAACCAGGCCTGCTGGATGAACTCGCGAAGCTGGAACGGGCGCCTGAAGATCCCTCGGCAGACGTCCAGCCCGAAGGCGAACAGCTTCCCCGCGGTACCGACCGGCGCCAGTACCTTGGCGGCGGATACGGAGGACATCAGGCCCCGGCACCCCCGGCCAGGACCGAGTCCTGCAGGAAGGATCCCGGCGGTGGCGTCACGCCGTTCTCGCGGCACCACTCCCCCGGCGGCCGCTGGCTCCGGCGCGGAATCCCGTTGGAGGGATCGAGCTGGAGCGCGATCGGAGGCAGCGGCGGCAGGTCCATGTCCTTCTCCGCTGCGAGCTGGTCGGCGTCCTTCTCCTCGGACATGCCGATCGGGCCGACGCGCTGGGCGTTGAGGAACTGGCGCACCACCGGCTCCTCGGAGGAGAGCAGCATCTCGCGGGGCCCGAACATGGCCAGGTGCTTGTGGTAGAGCAGCCCGATGTTGTCCGGCACGGTCCGCGCCGTGTTGATGTCGTGGGTGACGATGAGGAAGGTGGCGTCGATCTGGGCGTTGAGGTCGACGATCAGCTGGTTGAGGAACGCCGTACGGACGGGGTCGAGGCCGGAGTCGGGCTCGTCGAAGAGCACGATCTCCGGGTCCAGGACCAGTGCGCGGGCCAGGCCGGCGCGCTTGCGCATCCCGCCGGAGATCTCGCCGGGCAGCTTGTCCTCGGCGCCGATGAGACCGACCAGGTCCATCTTCTCCATGACGACCTTGCGGATGTCCGCCTCGGACTTCTTGGTGTGCTCGCGCAGCGGGAAGGCGACGTTGTCGTACAGGTTCATCGAGCCGAACATCGCGCCGTCCTGGAACAGCACGCCGAACAGCTTGCGGATCTCGTAGAGGTCCTTCTCAGCGCACGAGCAGATGTCGACGCCCTCGATCACGACCGAGCCGCGGTCGGGCTTGAGCAGCCCGATGAGGGTCTTGAGCAGCACCGACTTGCCCGTGCCGGACGGACCGAGCATCACGCAGATCTCGCCCGCCGGGACCGTGAGACTGACGTCGCCCCAGATGAGCTGCTTGCCGAAGCTCTTCGTCAAGCCCTCGATCTTGATGTCCACACCCATGTGACGTGCGCCTCCCTCTCCCGGCCCGGCATTACCCAGACTCGCCAGTAACAACGCCTGGGCGTGAGCGAAGTTACGGCCTGGGTGGGACGGACGTCACGCGTATGGACCGGCGTTGCGCGCGCAAAATGCGCCGCAGGGCGGCCACCCATGTCGGGTGACCGCCCTGCGGACGGATGCTGACTCGAGAGTCGGCAGGAGCCATGCGGCCGAGGCCGCACGGATCACTTGAGGGTGACGGTCGCGCCAGCGCCCTCGAGGGTCTCCTTGGCCTTGTCGGCCGTCTCCTTGTTGACCTTCTCCAGGACCGGCTTCGGGGCGCCCTCGACGAGGTCCTTGGCCTCCTTGAGACCAAGGTTGGTCAGAGCGCGCACCTCCTTGATGACGTTGATCTTCTTGTCACCAGCGGCCTCGAGGATGACGTCGAACTCGTCCTGCGCGGCAGCCTCGTCGGCACCGGCGCCAGCGCCACCGGCGGCCGGGGCAGCGGCAACGGCGACCGGGGCAGCGGCGGTGACGCCGAAGGTCTCCTCGAACTCCTTCACGAACTCGGAGAGCTCGATGAGGGTGAGCTCCTTGAACGCGTCGAGCAGCTCGGCGGTGGAAAGCTTCGCCATGATTGGCATTCCTTTCAATGTGGCAGCCGGCGTGTGCCGGTCACCGGGTTACAGGTGGTGTGTACCGAGGCCTCAGGCCTCGGTGGTCTCCTCGGCGGCGTCGGCCGGGGCCGCACCACCTGCGAGGATCGAGGGGTCGTTCGCGGCCTTCTCCTGAAGAGCGGCAGCAAGCTGCACGGCCTTCGAGGGGAGGGCGTTGAAGACGTAGAGCGCCTGCGCCATCGACGCCTGCATGGCGCCGGCAAGCTTGGCAAGCAGCACCTCGCGCGACTCGAGGTCGGCCAGCTTGGCGACCTCCTTCGCGTCGAGCAGCTTGCCCTCGTAGATCCCGCCCTTGATGACAAGGTTGGGGTTCGCCTTGGCAAAGTCACGCAGACCCTTGGCGGCCTCGACGACGTCACCCTTGATGAAGGCGACGGCGGTGGGGCCGTTCAGGAGGTCGTCGAAACCCTCGATGCCGCTCTGCTTGGCGGCGATCTTGGTCAGCGTGTTCTTGACCACGGCGTAGTTGGCGTTCGCACCGAGGGAGCGACGGAGGTCCTTCAGCTCCTTCACGGTGAGACCGCGGTACTCGGTCAGCACGGCGCCGTTCGAGGCGCTGAACTCGTCAGCGATCTCGGCAACGGCGGCCTGCCTGTCTGCCCGCGCCATGGGTCTCCTTCTTCCGTGGATCGAGTCCGACGGCGCCTGGCCCCGTGAAATGACGAACGCCCCGAGCACAGATGCTCAGGGCGATATGGACTTGCGTCCTGCTCTGGTCACCTGCGCTGGCCGTCCGCCTCAGTGATCAACACTGTCGCGGCACCTTCGGTCGTTGAGCTGTTGCTCGCTGACAACCGGCGGTCTCTGGTTCGTGATCAAGTATGGGCGGCGCGGCGACGTACGCCAAATCGACGGCCCGGTACGCCGAAGGGCGGCCACCCGCGTGGGTGACCGCCCTTCGAACCTGCTCAGAGCGAAGCTCAGGCCTCGTCCTCGCCCGCGACGTTGCGGGTGCGGTTGGGGTCAACCTGGACGCCGGGGCCCATGGTCGTGGAGACGGTGACCTTCTTGATGTAGCGGCCCTTCGAGCTGGCCGGCTTGAGACGCAGCACCTCCTCAAGGGCAGCGGCGTAGTTCTCGGCGAGCTGCAGCTCGGAGAACGACGCCTTGCCGATGATGAAGTGCAGGTTGGCGTGGCGGTCCACGCGGAACTCGATCTTGCCGCCCTTGATGTCCGTGACAGCCTTCGCGACGTCCGGGGTCACCGTGCCGGTCTTCGGGTTCGGCATCAGCGAGCGCGGGCCGAGGACGCGGCCGAGACGACCGACCTTGCCCATCATGTCCGGGGTCGCCACGACGGCGTCGAAGTCGAGCCAGCCGCCGGCGACCTTCTCGATGAGCTCGTCGCCACCGACGAAGTCGGCGCCGGCCTCACGGGCGGCCTCGGCCTTCTCGGCGTTCGCGAACACGAGGACGCGAGCGGTCTTGCCGGTGCCGTGCGGCAGGTTCACGGTGCCGCGGACCATCTGGTCGGCCTTGCGCGGGTCGACGCCCAGTCGCATGACGACGTCGAGGGTCTCGTCGAACTTCTTCTTCGAGGAGGTCTTGGCGATCTTGATCGCCGCGAGCGGGGCGTGGAGCTCGTTCTTGTCGAACGTGTCCGCGGCCGCGCGGTAGGTCTTGCTGCGCTGCATGATTTTCCTTCGATTCTTAAGAGGAGATGTGGTTAGCGAGCCAGCGCGGCTCTCCCACGATGGGTCAGGCCTCGACGGTGACGCCCATGGAGCGGGCAGTGCCCTCCACGATCTTCATGGCGGCGTCGATGTCGTTGGCGTTGAGGTCAGGCAGCTTGGTGGTGGCGATGTCGCGCACCTGGTCCTTGGTCAGCTTGCCGACCTTGTCCGTGTGCGGAACGCTCGAACCCTTGGCCAGACCCGCGGCCTTCTTGATCAGCTCAGCGGCCGGCGGGGTCTTGGTGATGAACGTGAAGCTGCGGTCTTCGTAGATCGTGATCTCGACGGGGATCACGTTGCCACGCATGGACTCGGTCTGGGCGTTGTAAGCCTTGCAGAAGTCCATGATGTTGACGCCGTGCGGACCGAGGGCCGTACCGACCGGCGGAGCCGGGGTGGCCTGGCCGGCCTGGAGCTGCACCTTGACCAGTGCGGCGATCTTCTTCTTCGGAGGCATGCTCTATCTCTTTCTCATCCGTGGTCATGACGAGGGCCTCGCGGCCTCTGCCACTGCACCGTCCGCGACCTGGGTCCGGACAGCAGAGAACCAGTGTCGCCGTTGCGGCGACACTGGTCCAAATCAATCAGACCTTCTGGATCTGGTTGAAGCTCAGCTCGACCGGGGTCTCGCGGCCGAAGATCTCGACGAGGGCCTTGACGCGCTGCGACTCCGCGTTGATCTCGGTGATCGTCGCGTGCAGGGTGGCGAACGGGCCGTCGACGACCATGACCGAGTCACCCTCGGAGAAGTCAGCCACCTCGATCGGCTTCTTCGCGGCACCGCCGCCGGAGGCGGACGTGGCGCCCTGCTGACCCGCGGCGGCAGCCTCGGCCTCGGCTGCGGCGACGACGGCGGGGGCGAGCATGTTCTCGACCTCGGCCATCGACAGCGGCACCGGCTGGTGGCTGTGACCGACGAAGCCGGTCACCGACGGGGTGTGGCGGACGGCCGACCAGGACTCGTCGGTGAGGTCCATCCGGACCAGCACGTAGCCCGGGAGAACGGTGCGCTTGACCATCTTGCGCTGACCGTTCTTGATCTCGGCGACCTCCTCGGTCGGCACGACGATCTCGTGGATGTAGTCCTCCATGTTGAGCGCGACCTTGCGCTGCTCCAGGTTGGACTTCACCCGGTTCTCCATGCCGGAGTAGGTGTGCACGACGAACCAGTCGCCGGGCTTGCTCCACAGCTCGCGGCGGAAGGCCTCGAGCGGGTCGTTCTCATCCGGCTCGGCCTCGCCGGCCTCGTCGGCCTGGTCGACCTCGCCAGCCTCGTCGTCGCCGTCGACGTCGGCGTCCGCGGCAACCTCGACGTCGGCGTCCGCCTCGTCAGCGGTCGCGTCGAGGGACGGCTCGATCTCCTCGATCGCCGTCTCGTCGGTCGCCGCCTCGTTCGTGGGGGCCTGCTCAGACACGCGCTGCTCCAAAGTTCGGGGGGTTCTGCTTCAGTTTGACTGCGACCAGGGGCCGACGGTCACGAGTTGTCCCGACCGCCGAAGATCGCGAAGAACAGCCGGCCGAAGCCCAGGTCGAGGAGCGAGGTGATCGCCATCATCACGAGGACGAAAACCAGCACCACGACGAAGTACGTCGACAGCTGCTGCTGCGTCGGCCAGACCACCTTGCGAAGCTCGGCCACGACCTGCCGGTAGAAGAGCGCGGGTGACGTGCGCTCATGCTTGCGCTCGCGCGGAGTGGGGACCGCCTTGGGTTCCGACACGTCCGTGTCACCTCTCATCTCTTCCGACCGTCTTGCAGGGCACGAGGGACTTGAACCCCCAACCCTCGGCTTTGGAGGCCGATGCTCTGCCAATTGAGCTAGTGCCCTACGCCGTTTCCCCAACCGTACCGAAGCCCGCCCTGAGGGCATGCCAAAGCAATGTGACAGGAACGCCGTGACCGCAAGCATAGGGGGTAGGTGGTCATGCCGCATAACCGACACCGGGAGCCACGGCCGATGTTCGGCCGGGGCCGGCGGTGGAAAAGAAGTCGTACCGTCGTGCGACGATGGTGCCGTGACCGAGCAGCGCCGCCCCCTCACCAGTCTCCCCGCCGACGAGCTCACTGCCTTCACGGCCGACTTGAAGGGCGCACACGACGCCCTCGTCGCCGCCGGGCTCAGCCTCGACCTGACACGCGGCAAGCCGTCGAGCGAGCAGCTCGACCTGTCCGACGGCCTGCTCGCGCTGCCGACCTCGGCATACGCTCCCGACGGCAGCGACACCCGCAACTACGGCAACCTGCTCGGCCTGACCGAGCTCCGTGCGATGTTCGCGGAGCTGTTGCGTCTCGACCTGCCGCAGGTCTCCGCGCAGGGCACGTCGAGCCTGACCCTGATGAAGGACGTGCTCACCTACTTGTGGCTGCACGGCGGCGTCGACTCGCCGAAGCCGTGGGGCAAGGAGGAGAAGGTCAAGTTCGTCTGCCCGGTGCCCGGCTACGACCGCCACTTCGTCCTGCTGGAGTGGTTCGGCATCGAGGCCGTCACCGTGCCGATGACCGATGTCGGTCCCGACGTGGAGGCCGTGGCCGCGCTGGTCAAGGACGACCCCACCATCAAGGGCATGTGGCTGGTCCCGACCTATGCCAACCCGACCGGCCAGGTCACCAGCCAGGAGGTCGCCGAGCGGCTTGCGTCGATGCCGACTGCGGCCCCCGACTTCAAGATCTTCTGGGACAACGCCTACGCGCTCCACCACCTGACCGCCGCGGAGACCAAGAGCGCCGACATCGTCTCGTTGGCCGCCGTGGCCGGGAACCCGCACCGTCCGGTGCTGTTCGCGTCCACCTCGAAGATCACCTACGCCGGCGCCGGTGTCGCCTTCGTCGGCGGCTCGGTGGAAACCGTCGCCTGGTTCACCCAGCAGCTCGGTCACGGCTCGATCGGCCCGGACAAGGTCAACCAGCTGCGACACCTGGAGTTCTTCAAGTCCGCTCAGGGCGTGCGCGACCACATGGACAAGCACCGCGAGCTGCTGGCGCCGAAATTCGCCGAGGTGGACCGGATCCTCACCGAGCGCCTCGAGGGGTACGGCGTGGCGCAGTGGACGCGTCCGCGCGGCGGCTACTTCGTGTCGCTCGACGTTCTCCCGGGCACTGCCGCTCGCGTCATCGAGCTGGCAGGACAGGCGGGCGTCGCGCTGACCCCAGCCGGTTCGGCCTTTCCGGGCCGCTACGATCCGCAGGACACCAACATCCGGCTCGCGCCGAGCTTCCCGCCGCTGGCAGACGTGACCGGTGCGATGGAGGCCGTGGCCGTCTGCGTGCTGCTGGCCGCCGCCGAGAAGCTGAGTGCATGACCGGGTCCCGACATGCTCGACCGGCAGGCCATGCGTGATCTGAGGGAGTTGCCCAAGGCGCACCTGCACCTGCACTTCACCGGGTCGATGCGCCACTCGACCCTGCTCGAGCTTGCCGCGCGTGATGGAATCAGGCTGCCCGAGCAGCTTGTCGCTCAGTGGCCGCCGCAGCTCTCGGCGGCCGACGAGAAGGGCTGGTTCCGCTTCCAGCGTCTCTACGACGTGGCGCGCTCGGTGCTGCGCACACCGGACGATGTCTACCGGCTGGTCCGCGAGGCCGCGGAGGACGACGTCGCCGAGGGCGGGCGGTGGCTGGAGATCCAGGTGGATCCCTCCGGGTACGCCGCCCGCTTCGGCGGGATCACCGCCTTCACCGACCTCGTCCTCGACGCGGTCGCGTCGGCGTCGCGCTCGACCGGGCTGGGGATCGCGGTCGTGATCGCCGCCAACCGCACCCGGCATCCGCTGGACGCCCGCACGCTGGCGAGACTGGCGGGGCAGTACGCCGGCCGCGGCGTGGTCGGCTTCGGTCTCTCCAACGACGAGCGACGTGGGTCCACCCTCGACTTCGCCCCGGCGTTCGCGATCGCCGAGCGGGCCGGGCTGCGGCTGGTGCCGCACGGCGGTGAGCTGCGCGGGCCCGACCACATCGCCGTCTGTCTCGATGCGCTGCACCCGGATCGCCTCGGCCACGGCGTGCGCTCCGCAGAGTCGCCCGAGGTGCTCGAACGGGTCGCCGAGGCCGGCATCGCCCTTGAGGTCTGCCCGACCTCGAACGTCGCGCTCGGTGTCTACTCCTCACTGGCCGAGGTGCCGCTGCCGACGCTGCTCGACGGCGGGGCGACGATCGCGCTCGGCGCCGACGACCCGCTGCTGTTCGGGTCGCGCCTCCTGGGTCAGTACGCCGCCATGCGCGCCGCGCACGACCTCACCGACGCCACCCTGGCCGAGCTGGCCCGGATGTCGGTCCGGGCCTCGAACGCTCCGTCGTCGGTGCAGGCCTCGATCATCGCCGACATCGACTCGTGGCTGGCGGAGCCGGTGCCCGCGAGATGAGGTGTGGCTACTTCGAGGCCGGCGTGTGTCGCTCCTGCACGTTCCTCGAGACGCCCTACGCCGACCAGCTCACGCGCAAGCAGCAACGGGTGGCCACGGCACTCGCCGCGGTCGCGCCGGGACTGACGTGGGCCGAGCCGATCGCATCAGCAGAGTCGCGGTTCCGCAACAAGGCGAAGATGGTCGTCGCCGGCACGGTCGGGGACCCCACCCTCGGCATCCTCGACGCGGACGGGCTCGGCGTCGACCTGCAGGGCTGCGGGCTGCATCACCTGGGTCTGGAACGGGCTCTGCCGGCGCTGGCGCGCTTCATCACGGCCGCCCGCCTCACGCCGTACTCCGTCCCTCAGCGGACCGGGGAGCTCAAGCACCTGATCGTGACGGAGTCGCCCGACGGTGAGTTGATGGTGCGGTTCGTGCTGCGTTCGACCGAGGCGCTCGCGCGGCTGCGCTCGCGGCTGCCGACTCTGCTCGACGAGCTTCCCGTCGCGGTCGCCTCGGTGAACCTCCAGCCCGAGCACAAGGCGATCCTCGAGGGCCCCGAGGAGATCCCGCTGTACGGCGAGACGCTGCGGATGCGGGTCAACGACATCGACCTGCACCTGCGGCCGCAGTCGTTCTTCCAGACCAACACCGAGGTGGCCGCGGCGCTCTACCGCTCGGCTACAGCGCTCGTCGATGCGGCGCTGGGTGATCAGGCGACGACGGTGTGGGACCTCTACTGCGGCGTCGGTGGCTTCGGGCTGCACCTCGCCGGGCCGGGCCGGGCTGTTGTGGGCGTGGAGGTCAGCGAGCAGGCGATCGCCTCGGCGAGGATCTCGGCCGCTGAGCTGGTTTCGACACGCTCAACCAACGACGGCGCGGGCTCAACCACCGACGGCGCGGGCTCAACGACCGGGGCCGCCGACACGACCTGGATCGCCGACGACGCGACGCAGTGGGTGGTCGCGTCGGACCCGATGCGGCAGATCCGCTCGCTGCCGGATCTCGTCGTGGTCAACCCGCCCCGGCGCGGCGTCGGGGCGACGCTGGCGGGCTGGCTGGAGGAGTCGGGCGTTCAGCACGTCGTCTACTCGTCGTGCAACGTCGACTCGCTCGCCCGCGACCTGGCCGCGATGCCCTCGCTACGTCCGGTCTCCGCGCAGTTGCTGGACATGTTCCCGCACACCGGGCACCACGAGGTGTTGGTTCTGCTGTCCCGCTGAGCGCTGCGACTTTCACGCCATGGCGTGAAAGTCGCAGGCGGCCACCGGCCAGACGCGCCATTTCCGCACCATGGCGCGGAACTTGCGCCTGTGGATGACGAGCGACGCGGTCGGCGCGATTCGCGCATGTTGGCACGCATGAGCGCACGCGACGTTGAGGACGAGCCGACCGAATGCACGGAGCCCACCGAGCCGCTCGACACCGGTCGACCCTTCAGCCGTGCTGCCGCATTGCGCGCGGGCCTGGGCAAGCAGCTGCGCACTCGCGCCTTCAGGCAGCTTCTGCATGGCGTGTACGTCCACGCCGGTGTCCCGGATTCGCCACTCCTGGCTGCCCGTGCGGCTCTCGTCCCGTTCGGCCCCAAGGCATGGGCCAGCCACACCACAGCCGCCCGTGTGCTCGGCGTACCGATCCCGGCCATTCCCGGCGAGCACGTCACCGTCCTCGAACGTCGGGAACGCCGTAGCCGATCCGATGTCAGCTGCCACCAGACGAGCGACGCACTGATCGTCCGCGTGAGCGGGACCCGAGTCTCGGCTCCGCAGCAGCTCTTCATCGAGCTTGCTTCGATGCTGACGCTGATCGACTTGGTGGTCGTCGGAGATCATCTGGTCCGCAGGAGACTCGTGACGCTCGCCGACCTGCGGGAGCACTGCTCGGACGCGTCGGGGGCCGGAGCGGGGCAGGCGCGAGCTGCCGCGGCCTTCGTGCGCGACCGGGTGGATTCCCCGATGGAGACCCGGCTGCGGTTGCTCTTCGCGCTCGCCGGGCTGCCCGAGCCTGAGGTCAACCCGGACATGACGGTCGGTGGCAACCGGCGGCGCTACGACCTGGTGTGGCGTCACGCGCGCCTCATCGTCGAGTACGACGGGCGCCACCACGTCGAGCGCGAGGAGCAATGGGAGTCAGACATCGAGCGGCGTGAGGAAGCCGACGACGACGCCTGGACGCTGCGCGTGGTCACAGCCAGAGGGATCTACCGCTCACCCGACCAGACGTTGGCCAAGGTGCACCGGCTGCTGCTCGATCGTCGCCAGCCCGGCGTTCCGCAGCGACTTGCCGACGCCTGGCGGCAGCACTTCCCGGTTCGGGGCGACTACCTCAACCCGACAGGCTGAAGTCCGACCCCACGGTGGCGCGGAAACGGCACGGCCACGGCGCTGATGTCCTGCGATTTCCGCGCCTTGGCACGGAAATGGCAGGCCACTCAGGCCAGATACTCCTTCAACATCTCCAGCTGGTCCTCCGGCTCGAACCCGACCGACCGGATCCTCGCCAGTGACAGCGCCGAGTTGAGGGGGCGCGGGCTGATCGGCTTGCCGGCCGCTACAGCACCTGCGAAGTACTCCTGGGTCGTCGTCGCTGCGACGTCCTCGCGCGGGCGGCCCGACAGTGCGAAGACCTCGGCCGCGATCTGCTGCCAGGACAGCGGCTCGCCGGCGTTGGAGACGTTGTAGGTGCCGTACGGCGCACCTGTGCGCACCAGGTGCGCGATCGCGTCGGCCAGCGTGGCGGTGAAGGTCAGCCGGCCGATCTGGTCGGAGACCACCTTCGGCGAGACGCCGTCCGCGGCCAGCCGGGCCATGGTGCGGACGAAGTTGTTGCCATCGCCGATCACCCACGAGGTGCGGACGAGATAGTGCCGTGGCGTGGTCGCGACGGCGATGTCGCCGGCGGCCTTCGACTGGCCGTAGACACCGAGCGGCGCGAACGCCTCGTCCTCGGTGTGCTCGAGCGCCGCCTCGACAGGCTCGGCGTCCGTGTGCTCGGCGTCTGTTCCCCGAGCCTGTCGAGGGGCCCCGTCGAAGACGTAGTCGGACGACACGTGCACCAGGGTCAGCCGGTGCTCGGTCGCAGCCCGTGCCAGCAGTGCCGGTGCCACCGCGTTGGCGGACCACGAGGTGACACGCCCCTCGGCCGTCTCGGCCAGGTCGACGGCGGTGTAGGCCGCCGCGTTGAGGACGACGCCGTACTCGTGCCACGGCCAGGCCTCCACCGCGGTCGCCGAGGAGATGTCGAGCCCGTCGAGGTCCACCCGCTCGGCGTCGGGGAAGGCCGCCGCAAGCGCGCGACCGAGCTGGCCGCGGGCGCCGAGGATGAGTGTCTTCTTCGGCGGCATCGGCGTGACGTCTTCGAGCACGGGGTTGGCCAGATCCTTCTCGGAGATCTCCACCTCGTCCGAGGTGAGCGGGATCGGCCACGGGATCGCGGCGGTCGGGTCGGCGAGGTTGAGCGCCGGGTAGGCGAAGCCGGGGCGCCAGTGGTCGTTGACCAGGTAGGAGTAGACGGTGCCGTCCTCGAGCGCCTGGTAGGAGTTGCCGACGCCGCGTGGCACGAAGACCGCCACGTCGGGCCCGATCTCCACCGAGTAGGTCGCCCCGAACGACGCGCCCTCGCGCATGTCGACCCACGCGGCGAAGACGCGCCCGGTGGCCACCGAGACGAACTTGTCCCAGGGTTCGGTGTGGATGCCGCGCGTGGCACCGCGCGCCGCGTTGAACGACATGTTGTTCTGCACCGGCCCGAAGTCGGGCAGACCCAAAGCGGTCATCTTCGCGCGCTGCCAGTTCTCCTTGAACCAGCCGCGGCTGTCGCCGTGCAGGGGAAGGCGGACGACCAGCAGCCCCGGGATCGGGGTCTCGGTCACCGTCAGGTCAGACATGGGTCTCCTTCGTACGCCGGGCTTGTCGAGGCGACTCGACACGACCGATGAGCGTGCTGGTCACTGGCCCTTCGCGGCGTACGACGCCTCGATCGCTGCCTTCTTCGGCCGCCACCAGGCCTCGTTGTCGCGATACCACTGGATGGTGTCGGCCATCCCGGACTCGAAGTCGCGGAACTTCGGCTCCCACCCGAGCTCGGTGCGCAGCTTGGTCGAGTCGATCGCGTAGCGCAGGTCGTGGCCGGCGCGGTCGGTGACGTGGTCGAAGTCGTTCTCGTCGTGCCCCATCAGCCGCAGGATCAGCTTCACGGTGTCGAGGTTGTTCATCTCGCCGTCCGCCCCGATCAGGTAAGTCTCACCGATGGCGCCCTTCTCCAGGATCGTCAGTACGGCGGAGGAGTGGTCGTCGGCGTGGATCCAGTCGCGGACGTTGAGGCCGGCGCCGTACAGCTTCGGCCGCACGCCGTCGATGAGGTTGGTGATCTGCCGCGGGATGAACTTCTCGATGTGCTGCCAGGGACCGTAGTTGTTCGAGCAGTTGGAGATCGTGGCCTGCACACCGAAGGAGCGCACCCATGCCCGCACCAGCAGGTCGGAGCCTGCCTTGGTCGAGGAGTAGGGGCTCGAGGGGTTGTAGGGCGTCGCCTCGGTGAACCGCTCCGGGTCGTCCACGCCGGGCTCGACCAGCGGGAGATCGCCGTAGACCTCGTCGGTGGAGATGTGGTGGTAGCGGACGCCGTGCTTGCGCACCGCCTCGAGCAGGGTGAACGTGCCGACGATGTTGGTCTGCACGAACGGGCTCGGGTCGTTGAGCGAGTTGTCGTTGTGCGACTCGGCGGCGTAGTGGACCACGGCGTCGTGCGAGCCCACGAGTGGGTCTACGACGGCGGCGTCGGCGATGTCACCGACCACCAGCGAGACCCGATCGGAGGGCAGCTCCGCGAGCGCTTCGGCGCTGGCCGCATAGGTCATCTTGTCGAGCACGGTGACCTGGAAGTCGGTGTTCTCGACCAGGTAGTGCACGAAGTTCGAGCCGATGAATCCGGCGCCGCCGGTGACCAGGATGCGATTCACGGCCCCTATCGTAGGGCCCATGAAGGGCATCATCCTCGCCGGTGGCACCGGCTCGCGCCTGCACCCGATCACCCTCGCGGTCAGCAAGCAGCTGATGCCTGTCTACGACAAGCCGATGGTCTACTACCCGCTCTCGACCCTGATGCTGGCGGGCATCCGCGAGATCCTGGTGATCACCACACCGCACGATGCCGAAGCGTTCGAGCGGCTGCTTGGTGACGGCTCGCAGTTCGGCGTCGAGATCAGCTACCAGCAGCAGCCCTCGCCCGACGGGCTGGCGCAGGCGTTCACCATCGGAGCAGATGCAGGCTTCCTGGCCGAGGGGGACCGGGTCGCGCTGGTGCTGGGCGACAACATCTTCTACGGCGACGGCCTCGGTACCCGGCTTCGCCGCTTCGAGAGCCTCGAGGGCGCGGCCGTCTTCGGCTACCGGGTCGCCGAGCCCACCGCGTACGGCGTGGTCGAGTTCGCTGATCCCGACGAGAACGGGCACCGCAAGGCACTCTCGCTGGAGGAGAAGCCGGCGAAGCCGCGGAGCCCCTACGCCGTACCGGGTCTCTACTTCTACGACAGCTCCGTGGTCGAGCTGGCCCGATCGCTGAAGCCCTCGGAACGTGGCGAGCTGGAGATCACCGACCTCAACCGGATCTACCTCGAGGCAGGCGCGCTGCACGTCGAGGTCCTCCCGCGCGGCTCCGCCTGGCTCGACACCGGGACGGTGGAGGATCTCAACGAGGCGGCCAACTACATCCGCGCCATCGAGCATCGCCAGGGCACCAAGGTCGGCGCCCCCGAGGAGGTGGCCTGGCGGATGGGCTGGCTCTCCGACGCCGAGCTGGCCGAACTGGCGCAGCCGCTGCTGAAGTCGGGGTACGGCCGCTACCTGCTGGATCTTCTCGATCACCAGTAGAGGCCGGCGACGACGTCGCGACGCCCCGCGGCGTCAGTAGGCCGTCGGGCGACGCTCCGGCAGCAGGTCCTCGACCGACTGCGCCGGGCGGACCAGCCAGCTGCCGTCCGGGATGCCTGCGGCCGCGGCGGCCGGCTCGGTCTCGGCACGGCGCGCGAGCGCCCGCCCGACACCGGCGGCCAGCACGAGGGCGCCGGCGCACCACGCGACCATCACCATCAGCCCTGCGACAACCACAGTCGTCATCACTGCTCCAGTCGTGTGCACCTTCGGACCGCGACCACGTCGCGTTGTGAGCACGATCGGCCGGTCGGAGGACTTCCCAAGGACATCGCTGCGGCGGTCCAGACCACCACGCCTTACCACTACCCGCGCCGACGGGCGCTGAAACAGGTTCTCAGCTGCTGCCGAAGAGGTCGCGGGTGTAGATCTTCTCGGCCACGTCGGCGAGCTCCGGCGTACGCCGGTTGGCGACGATGAGGCACGAGCGTCGCTTCAGCTCGTCGAGGTCGTGCAGCACCTCCGACCCGAAGAAGGTCGGCTCGTGCAGCTCCGGCTCGTAGACCAGCACCTCGACGCCCTTGGCCTTGAGCCGCTTCATCACACCCTGCACCGACGACTCTCGGAAGTTGTCGGACCCCGCCTTCATGATGAGCCGGTGGATGCCGACGACCTTCGGGTCGCGGGCCAGGATGTCTTCGGCGACGAAGTCCTTGCGGGTGGTGTTGGAGGCGACGATCGCGGAGATGAGATTCTGCGGCACGCGGCGGTAGTTGGCCTGGAGCTGCAGGGTGTCCTTGGGCAGGCAGTAGCCGCCATACCCGAAGGACGGGTTGTTGTAGTGGGTGCCGATCCGGGGGTCGAGCCCGACGCCCTCGATGATCTGGCGGGTGTCCAGGCCGTGCAGTGCGGCGAACGTGTCGAGCTCGTTGAAGTAGGCGACCCGCATCGCCAGGTAGGTGTTGGCGAAGAGCTTGATCGCCTCGGCCTCGGTGGACTCGGTCAGAAGCACCGGTACGTCGGAGTCCTCGGCCGCCTGCGCCAGCAGCTGCGCGAACCGCCCGCCACGCGCGCCCCGCTCCCCCACCACGATCCGGGACGGGTGCAGGTTGTCGTGCAGCGCCTGGCCCTCGCGCAGGAACTCCGGGCTGAAGATCACGTTGTCGGTGCCGAGCCGCTTGGAGACCCCGGCGGTGTAGCCGACCGGCACGGTCGACTTGACCACCATCGTCGCGGTCGGGTTGATCGCCATCACGTCGGCGATGACGCCCTCGACCGAGGAGGTGTCGAAGTAGTTGGTGACGGGGTCGTAGTTGGTCGGCGTCGCGATCACCACGTAGTCGGCGTGCTCGTAGGCGGTCGAACGGTCCACGGTGAAGGTGAGGTCGAGTGAGCGCTCTCCCTGGCGGCGCTCGCTCAGGAAGCGACTGATGTCGACGTCCTCGATCGGGCTTCGGCCCTGCTCCAGCAGCGCGATCCGCGCAGGGTCGATGTCGTAGCAGAGGACCGTGTTGTGCTGGGCCAGCAGCACCGCCATCGAGAGTCCGACGTACCCCGTTCCGACCACGGCGATCCTCATGGCAGGGAGCATACGCATCGCATTACTCACCCAATGAAGCCACGGCATCCAGTACGCCGGCGAGCGCGGCCCGCTGCCGTGCGTCCATCCGGCCTCGGTGATAGCCGGCTCCGGCCAGCAGCGTCACACTCTTGTGGGCCTGGCCGACAGAGACGCCGGCGGCCTCGGCAAGCTCGCGCAGCGGCGCTGCCTCGAGTGCCGGGTCCGCGAGCAGCGCGGCGATCACGCGGCGATTGGCCGGGGTGAGCAGGCGCCCCGAGCGCTCGCGGCTCGACAGGCTCGGCGTGCGTGGCTCATGGCCCCCGAGCTCGTCGAGGGGCACCTCGACAGGCTCGGCGCGCTTGCTCGGCCGCTTGCGCCCCGACACCTCGATCAGCACCGTGCCGAACCGCACCGAGGCATTGCCGACGCTGTCGACGTACGCGACCCCGATCGCGCGGAGCTGGCCACCGATCCTCGGCGAGATCCACGGCGCCACGACCAGCACGGGCGCGCCGGCCTCCGAGGCGGCCAGGACCGAGGAGAGCCGCACGGCCGGTAGTGCGTGCACCGCGAAGCGCTGTCGGGCGCCACCCCACCGGAGCGCGAGGGTGGCATCGGCACGCACGAGCGGTGACTGCTCGTAGCGCACCGAGCACTCCATGCCCCACTCCAGCAGCCAGGAGCGGGCTGCCTCGACCAGTGATTCCACCGGGAGATCCGTCACCACAAGCGTTCACGGTAGCAGTGTGTTCACAACAGATGAACGCTAGGAGAGCGTGAATTTCGGACATCTGAAGTGTCTGCGCCTACGAGCCCCCGGCTAGAGTGCCCGCCATGACGTCCACCCATACCGACTATCGGCTGAGTCAGCTCGACCAGCTGGAGGCGGAGTCGATCCACATCTTCCGCGAAGTCGCCGCCGAGTTCGAGAAGCCTGTGCTGATGTTCTCGGGCGGCAAGGACAGCATCGTGATGATGCGGCTGGCGGAGAAGGCCTTCTACCCGGCCAAGATCCCCTTCCCGGTGTTGCAGGTCGACACCGGCTACGACTTCCCCGAGGTGCTCTCGACCCGCGACAACTGGGTCGAACGCCTCGGCGTACGCCTGCTGGTGGCAGGGGTCGAGGACGCCATCAAGAACGGGGTGGTCGTCGACGACGGCAAGACCAGCCGCAACCGGCTGCAGATCGGCACCCTCCTCAACGCCATCGAGGAGAACGGCTTCACCGCGGCGTTCGGCGGCGGCCGGCGCGACGAGGAGAAGGCCCGCGCCAAGGAGCGCGTCTACTCCCACCGCGACGAGTTCGGTCAGTGGGACCCGAAGAACCAGCGTCCCGAGGTGTGGAGCCTCTACAACGGCCGGCTGCACGAGGGCGAGCACATGCGGATCTTCCCGATCTCGAACTGGACCGAGCTCGACATCTGGGACTACATCCGCCGCGAGCAGATCGAGATCCCGAGCATCTACTTCAGCCACCAGCGCCGCGTCTTCGAGCGCGACGGCATGCTGATGACCGAGACCGAGTACAACCCGCTGCGAGCCGGTGAGACCGCCACCGAGCGCACCGTGCGGTTCCGCACCGTCGGCGACATGACGCTGACCGGTTGCGTGGAGTCCACTGCATCAACGCTGGACGAGATCATCGAGGAGGTCGCCGCCGCCCGCGTCACCGAGCGTGGCGCGACCCGAGGCGACGACCGCTTCTCCGAAGCGGCCATGGAAGACCGGAAGAAGGAGGGCTACTTCTGATGGCCACCGAGACCACGCAGCCCAGCAACGGCGCGCACGCCGAGCCTGTTACGCACGCCGAGCCTGTCGAGGCGAAGAAGCGTCGGATGGACCTGCTCCGCTTCGCCACCGCCGGGTCGGTCGACGACGGCAAGTCGACCCTCATCGGCCGGCTCCTCTTCGACTCCAAGTCGATCTTCGCCGACCAGCTCGAGGCGGTCGAGCGCACCTCGGAGCAGAAGGGCCACGGCTACGTCGACCTGTCGCTGCTGACCGACGGCCTGCGCTCCGAGCGCGAGCAGGGCATCACCATCGATGTCGCCTACCGCTACTTCGCGACCCCCAACCGCAAGTTCATCATCGCCGACACCCCGGGCCACGTGCAGTACACCCGCAACATGGTCACCGGCGCATCGACGGCCGACCTCGGTCTGGTGCTGGTGGATGCGCGTCACGGCCTCACCGAGCAGTCTCGGCGCCACGCCGTACTGCTGTCGCTGCTGCGGGTCCCCCACCTGGTGCTGTGCATCAACAAGATGGACCTGGTGGACTGGTCGCAGGAGATCTACGACGAGATCCAGTCCGAGTTCACCCAGTTCGCCACCAAGCTCAACGTGCCGGACCTCGAGGTCATCCCGATCTCGGCGCTGGCCGGGGACAACGTGGTGGACCGCTCGCAGAACATGCCGTGGTACTCGGGTCCGACCCTGATGCACCACCTCGAGCACGTCCACGTCGCCTCCGACCGCGACCTGGTCGACGCGCGCTTCCCCGTGCAGTACGTCATCCGGCCGAAGTCGGACGAGCACCACGACTACCGCGGATATGCCGGCCAGATCGCCGGTGGGGTGTTCAAGAAGGGTGATGAGGTCATCGTGCTGCCCAGCGGCATGACCTCGAAGATCGCCGGCATCGATGTCTTCGACGAGGAGGTCACCGAGGCCTTCCCGCCCATGTCGGTGACGATCCGGCTCGAGGACGACGTCGACGTCTCGCGCGGCGACATGATCGCCAGGGTGAAGAACGCCCCCACCCCGACGCAGGACATCGACGCGATGGTCTGCTGGATGACCACCACGCCGCTGCAGCCGCGGCAGAAGCTGGCCATCAAGCACACCACTCGGACCGGACGCGCCCTGGTCAAGGACATCCAGTACCGCTTGGACGTCAACACCCTGCACCGCGACCAGACCTCGGGCGAGCTCGGCCTCAACGAGATCGGGCGGGTCCAGCTGCGCACCACGGTGCCGCTGCTGGCCGACTCGTACTCGAAGAACCGCACCACCGGCTCGTTCATCCTGATCGACGAGGCGACCGGCGTGACCGTCGGCGCGGGGATGATCAACGGCTGATGTCAGCCGCCGAGACGGGCCGGTCCGACCCCTCGCTGGCCGAGGAGGACGGACCGGCCCGCCTCGCAACTCCCGGCCGTGTCAGGGGCGGAGAGCGTCCCCGTTACGGTGCAGGGGTGTCCCACCGTGTCCTGAGCGTCATCACCGCGGCAGCGGCCACCGTCATGCTGGTCTTCGGCGTCGCGGGTCACTCACGCATCTCCGGGCCCGTCATCCTGCGATTCGGGCGGACCACCCACGGCGTCCACCTCGACGATCTGGTCGTGCTGGCCTGCTGGCTGGTCGCGATCGCGATGTGCCTACGCCTCTGGCGCCGCGGCTAGTCACCGAGGAAGGAGTCACCGGGTCGCGCAGGCTCACTACGCTGCGCGCGTGACTTCCTACGACAACGTCTCCCTCACCACCACCGCGAACGTCTACTTCGACGGCCGCTGCGTGAGCCACTCCTTCACCCTCGCCGACGGCACCCGCAAGTCGGCCGGCGTGATCTTCCCGGCAGCGCTCACCTTCGGCACCGCCGCCCCCGAGACGATGGAGATCCAGGCGGGCCGCTGCCGGATCCGGCTCGCCGGCGCCGACGAGTGGCAGGAGTACGCCGCCGGCGAGTCCTTCTCCGTCCCCGGTGACAGCACGTTCGACATCGAGGTCACCGAGCTCTTGGACTACGTCTGCCACTACGGCTGAGGCAGCCGCAATCGGTGACGCGCCCGTCCTGCCGAAGCTGGGCCCGGGAGCCTCACGAGCCGGCCCGTGGCCGATGTGCGGCACGTGAGCGGGGTCATGACGAAGCCTCGGTGCCTGACCTCTCCGAACAACACATCAGATCACATCCGCCTACCCCAATGAGGGTAAATTCCGGATTTGCCACAAGATCACGTGACATTCCGGTTGCGGCGGAGTCCGATCCGCCGGCGCGCCCCAGGAGGTCTCCTGGGGCGGCCGAGCCAGCGATGGGGCCGGGTCAGAGCGTGATGGTCACCTCGGCGACCGAGCCGATCTGCGCCTGAACCTGGCGGTCGGTCGGGTCGGCCTTCGGGGCGAGCGTGCGCAGGGTCCACGGGCCCTCGCCGGCGAAGAAGCGGAAGTGGCCCGAGGCCGAGGTCGGGACCTCGGCGGTGAACTCACCGGTCTTGTCGAGCAGCCGGACGTAGGCGTTCGCGACGGGCTCGCCGTCACGCACGACCTGACCCTGGATCACTGCCTCCTTGGCGACGTTGACGCCGTCGAGGCTCAGACCACCAGCAGTGGCGCCGCACATGTCAGGCCTCCCCGGGCTCGTCGCCGAGGGCGACCGGGACGCCGACGAGGCTGCCGTACTCGGTCCAGGAGCCGTCGTAGTTCTTCACGTTCTGCTGGCCGAGGAGCTCGTGCAGCACGAACCAGGTCAGCGAGGAGCGCTCGCCGATGCGGCACAGTGCGATGGTGTCCTTCTCGGTGTCGAAGCCGACCTCGTCGTAGAGCGCCTTCAGGTCGGCGTCGGACTTGAAGGTGCCGTCGTCGCTGGCGTTCTTGCTCCAGGGCACGTTGACCGAGGTGGGGATGTGACCCGCACGCTGGGCCTGCTCCTGCGGGAGATGGGCCGGGGCGAGCAGCCGGCCGGCGTACTCGTCGGGCGAGCGGACGTCGACGAGGTTCTGGGTGCCGATCGCCGCGACGACCTCGTCGCGGAAGGCACGGATGCTCTTGTCCTGCTCCTGCGCGGTGTAGGAGGTCTCGGCGCGCGACGGCAGGTCGGTGGTCAGCTCACGCGAGTCCAGCTCCCACTTCTTGCGACCGCCGTCAAGCAGCTTGACGTCCTGGTGGCCGTAGAGCTTGAAGTACCAGTAGGCGTAGGCGGCGAACCAGTTGTTGTTGCCGCCGTAGAGGACGACGGTGTCGTCGTTGGCGACGCCGCGGCCGCTCAGGAGCGCCTCGAACTGCTGCTTGTTGACGAAGTCGCGCCGGACCTGGTCCTGGAGGTCAGTGGTCCAGTCGAGCTTGATGGCGCCCTTGATGTGGCCCTTGTCGTAGGCCGACGTGTCCTCGTCAACCTCGACCAGCACGACCTTCGGGTTGTCCAGGTTCTCTTCCACCCACTGGGCGGAGACGAGCGCGTTCTCGCGGGTCATTTCGTTTGGTTCCCTTCGGTTTTCACTACGTTTGTCAGAGCAGGGGTTGGTGGTCTGGCGATGCGCCGTCGGCCGTCCTCATCCACCGAGGCGCTTGAGGAGCAGGTACATCTCGCAGCCCAGGCAGAACCGGAAGACCGCGTTGAGCAGTGCCGCTACCAGCGCGAAGCCGATCGCGATCTGGCCGAGCAGGGTGAGGCCGGTCAGGTAGCCGACCAGGGCCACCAGCGTGAAGACCAGGCCGACCGCCTGGGCGAACCGCGGCGGGGCCGGATCCTCCAGCTCGGCCGACGGCCGAAGGCGGGGTCGCACCAGCCGCTTGAACAGCGCGGCGTGCGGGGTGTGCTGAACACCGCGCATCGCTCCCAGCGCGAACAGCAGGGCCTGTACGCCGGTCAGCACCGCTGCAGCCGCGGGCGGGAGCAACAGGATCACGATCAGCACAACCGCCGTGATCGCCGCGGTGAACTGCGGCCCACGCGGGTCGATGCCCGGCGCCTCGACAGGCTCGGCGTACGAGGCGGACGGTCCCCGAGCTTGTCGAGGGGCGGTGGCAGACATGGATGCTCCAAGGTCGAGAGGGCTGGATGGCTGGTCAGCGGATCTTGCGACAGCCATCGCGGTGCCTCCTCAGAGGAGCGCGGGACGGGCCGTCAGACTCGCTGGGACATTCGACCCAGCCGACACAGCGACGAGCGCACGCGGCAGTGGTCCACTGCGCGGCGCTTGGTCAGCATGGTCGAGAGCACGATGCGACTCTAGGAGGGATTTCGGCGCGAGCGAAACTGACGTCTCACGCAGCGAGACGCGTGTCCACGAATTGAGATTGAAGGGCTTCGCGACTCGCGGCTGTCGCGCCCCGACCGACGGTGTTGTCAGTCTCCGTATGCTGCCGCAATGACCAAGCGCGCCCTCATCACCGGGATCACCGGGCAGGACGGTTCCTACCTCGCCGAGCTGCTGCTCGCGAAGGGCTATGAGGTGCACGGGCTGGTACGACGCAGCTCCAGCTTCAACCGCGGCCGGATCGACCCGATCTACCTGCACGCCGACAACACCGGCCGGTTGAACCTGCACTACGGCGACCTCACCGACTCCACCAGCCTGACCAACCTGGTGCGCACCGCGCAGCCCCATGAGGTCTACAACCTGGCAGCGCAGTCGCACGTGGCGGTCAGCTTCGAGATGCCGGAGTACACCGCGAGCGCCGACGCCATCGGGACGATCCGAATGCTCGAGGCGGTCCGCCAGCACGCCCCCGAGGCCCGGTTCTACCAGGCGTCGACGTCGGAGATGTTCGGGCTCACCGCGCCACCGCAGCACGAGGGGACACACTTCCACCCCCGTTCGCCGTACGGCGCCGCCAAGCTGCACGCGCACTGGGCGACCATCAACTACCGCGAGGCCTACGGACTCTTCGCCGTCGCCGGGATCCTCTTCAACCACGAGTCGCCGCGGCGCGGCGAGTCCTTCGTGACCCGAAAGATCACCCGCGCCGTCGCGCGGATCGCGACCTCGCTCGAGCGCGGCGGCACCGCCGAGCCGGTCACGCTCGGCAACCTCGACGCCATCCGCGACTGGGGCTACGCCCAGGAGTACGTCGAGGGCATGTGGCGCATGCTCCAGCAGGACACCCCCGGCGACTTCGTGCTCGCGACCGGGGTCGGCACCACGGTCCGCGACTTCTGCGAGCTGGCCTTCTCCCACGCCGGGCTCGACTGGCGCGATCACGTGGTCATCGACCCACGCTTCGAACGCCCGGCCGAGGTCCCCGAGCTGGTCGGCGATGCCTCGCACGCGGCGAGCGAGCTCGGCTGGAAGGCCACCACCTCCGTCGGCGAGCTGGCTCGGCTGATGGTCGACTCCGACATCGCCGCGCTGCAGCAGTGACGACTGCCTCGTCGCAGCGCCGGCCCCTGGCGCTCGTCACCGGCGCGACCGGCCAGGACGGCATCTACCTCAGCCTGCACCTCGCCGCCACCGGCACCGAAGTGCTGGCGAGCCGTCGCACCGCCACCGCCCGCGACCTCTACCTCGCGCACCCACGGATCACGGTGGTCGACCTCGACGTCACCGACACCGCCGCCTTCGCAGCCTTGCTGCGCGCCCGCCAGATCGACGAGGTCTACCAGCTCGCCGCGGTCTCGTCCGTCGCCCGGTCCTGGGACGACCCACGTGCCACCGTGGCCGTCAACGCCGACGCCGTCGAGGGCATGCTCGCCGCGGTGCGCCACATCCGCCCGCAGGCACGGTTCTTCCAGGCCTCCTCGGTCCAGGCGGGCACCACCAGCCCCTACGCGGCCTCGAAGCTGGCCGCCGAGGGCTGGGTCGCGGACGCACGTGCCCGCGGACTCTTCGCCGTCTCGGGCCGGCTGGCCAACCACGAGTCGCCGCTGCGCCCCGCACACTTCGTCTCCCGGCGGATCGCCCGCGCCGCGGCCTGTGGCGACGTACTGGACATCGGGGATCTCTCCTCCGAGCGCGACTGGGGACACGCTCGCGACCATGTTGCCGCGATGCCGCAGCTGCTGCGGCTCGCCGAACCCCTCGATGCCGACATCTGCACCGGCGTCCGACAGCCACTGCGCGCGCTCGCCGAGGCGGCCTATCGAGCGGCGGGTCGGGAGCCGGGGGCGTACGTCGTCGAGACCGCCACGGTCGCCCGTCCCGCGGACCCGGCCGCGGTCGGCGGCTCAGCCGAGGCGATCACACGGGCCACCGGCTGGCAGGCGCGCACATCGGTCGCGGATCTGATGGCGGAGATGGTCGCCGTCGAAGCACGCCGACTGGCCACGGGCGCCGAGGACGACCCCGGCTATCTCGGCATGCGAGTGTCAGAGTGACCCAGAGGTCACGCTGACACTCACATGCCGAGCGGAAGCGCGCCGAGCACCTGCTCCTTGCGCGGCGCCCCGGCCGCGCGAGCGACCTCGCGCCCGTCCCCGTCCAGGATCAGGGTGGTGGGCGTCCGCACGACGTTCAGCCGACGGACCACCTCCAGGTGGTGCTCCGCGTCGACCTCGACGTGCACGACGCCCGGGACGACTTCGGCCACCTCGCCGAGGATCCGCCGCGTCGCTCGGCACGGCGCACAGAACGCGCTGGAGAACTGCACCAGGGTCGCCCTCTCCCCCGGGACGACGCTCGCGACCGCCTCGCCGAGGCTGGCCCACGTCGAGGGGTCGGTTTCCGCGGGTTGAGCGGTCACATCCTGCTCCGATCCTGCGCCACGGACTGCGTGGGTCCCGTTGAAGCGGCCGTCGGTGAGCAGGCGATAGCCGCCGAACCCGAGCGCGAGTACGACGGCGGCGAGCACGATCCAGAGTCCGACCACGACGGGTGCAACGTCGTACTGCGCCGTCGCGATTCCCCCGAGGATGTGTCGGGCCGGGCATGGGGCGTGCGGGCGGACGCCAACGACGCTCCCCGACAGCGGGAACGGTGGTCTGGACCAGGTCGTGATCCACGAGATGGGGACAGGCCCTGCGATGCATAGACGGGGCCGTCCCTCCGCAGAGGAACGGCCCCGTTTATGGGACTTCAGTGATGGGACTCAGTCAGTCAGCGCCGATCAGCTCGGGAGGTTACCGAGCAGACCGTTGAGCAGGCTGGTCAGCTGGCTGGTGTTGCCGCTGACCAGAGCGCTCACGATCGAGTCGATCGTCGTGTTCAGCTCACTGATCACGTCAGGCAACGCCGGGACGCCCGCCGTCTTCAAGCTGTCAGCCAGAGTGCCGAGGAGCAGGTCGACGAGGCCGGCTGGGTTGCTCGCCAGCGAGCTCGGGTCGAAACTGCTGAAGGTCGCCACAGCGTTCTCGAAGGCCTTCTCGATCGCGGTCGGGTCGAGGCCAGCATCGCTGAGCTGGCCGAACAGCGAGGTCAGCTGGCTCGGGTCGATCGAGGTGGCGCCGCTGGCGATCGCCGCGGAGAGCTGCTTGATCACCCCGGCGAGCTGGTCCGCGCCCGGAACGCCCGAGGCGGCGATCTGGGTGGCGAGGCCGTTGAGGGCGCCGGTCACCTGCGAGGGGTCGAGGACGCCTTGCAGCTGCGTCAGCAGCGAGTCCAGCGCGCTCGCCGTGCCGGTCGCGGCCTGGTTCGAGGCGGTGGTGCAGTTGGTCTGCTGCGCCGCGTAGTACTTGCGCGAGGCCCGGTCAGCGGCGACCTTGTGCTTGAGCTTCTTGACCTTCTTCTTGTCGCGCTTGATGACCGCGTGCGACTTGTGGTGCTTCTTGGCCTTCTTGAGCTTCTTCTTGGCCTTGTGGAGCTTGGCCGTGTCGACGGCGAGCCTGGAGTTCGCCGTGGAGTAGTGCGACGACGCGGTGCTGCACGTGGTGGCGGCGGACGCGCCCTCGAGCCCGACGAACGGGGCAAGAACGCCGATGGTGAGAACGGAGCTGAGGCCGAGAGCGGCGATGCGCATGCCCTTGGTGGCGGGGTTCACGGTCATGGCGGGGACCTTTCGATGATGGAAACCGGCCGAGGCCGATGTCTTCTGCGAAACGTAACGACCGTGTGACCAGGACGACACGGATCATTCATCAGTTCGCCTCAGGTCTAGACCAGAACCGCGTCTCAGCCCCCCGCGAACGGCGGCAGGAACTGCACCGCCTGTCCCGGCCGGACCATCACCTCCGCCGCGTCCTCCGAGGCGGTCGGTCGATCGTCGACGAGGGTCGAGCAGACAGCCAGTACGTCGCCCAGCCTGGTCCCCGGGTGCAGCGCCATCGCCCTGGCCATCACGTCGGCCAGGGTGATGGGCGCCGGCGCGTCGAGGATGTCCTGCGACGTACCTGCTGCGGCGCGGGCTCCAGCCCAGTAATGAACAGTGATGGAGGTTTCAGCCACTGTCGGCTCACCTTTCGCTACGATGTCTCAACGGTTACGCCACCGAGGCTCAGTGTTGCGGCTCGGTGCTCCTCACTCCACCTGGAGGAAATCATGAGCACCCTTCTGCTTCTCACCGGCTCGCTCCAGCCCTCTGCCGAGGTGCTTCCCGGCCTCGCGCTGCTCGGCCATCAGGTCAAGGTGCTGCCGGCCGAGGGTAGCGCTCTGCTCGATGCGCCCGGCGCCGATCTGCTGCTGGTCGACGGCCGCCAGGACCTCGCCCACGCCCGCGACCTGTGCCGCCTGATCCGCGCCACCGGCGCCGAGGTGCCGGTGCTGCTCATCGTCACCGAGGGCGGCCTGGCCGTGGTCGCGCACGACTGGGGCATGGACGACGTCGTCCTGCACACCTGCGGCCCCGCGGAGCTCGAGGCACGCATCCGGCTCGCGATCGGCCGGCTCACCGCCGCGCGCGTCGCGGCCGACCCGGACGCGCACGTGATCCGCTCGGGTGAGGTCGTCGTGGATGACGCGACCTATACCGCGAAGGTGAGCGGGCGACCGCTCGACCTGACGTTCAAGGAGTTCGAGCTGCTGAAGTTCCTGGCTCAGCACCCGGGACGCGTCTTCTCCCGTCAGCAGCTGCTGCAGGAGGTCTGGGGTTACGACTACTTCGGCGGCACGCGCACGGTCGACGTCCACATCCGGCGTCTGCGCGCCAAGCTCGGCCCGGAGAACGAGACCCTCATCGGCACGGTGCGCAACGTCGGCTACCGCTTCGTGGTGCCGGCCAAGGAGAAGGAGCAGGCCGACGACGTCGCCCAGCTCGCCAAGGCCTGAGGAATCAGGCCCACCCTGCTCGGCCTCGGCCCCGGATCGAAGGTCAGCGGGCTCCGTCGCCGGTGAAAACGGCGCGCACGGTGCGGAGCAGCAGCACCGCATCACCCCACACCGACCAGCCGTCGACGTAGGCCAGATCGAGCGTGATCGCCTCCTCCCAGGAGAGCCGAGAGCGCCCGCTGACCTGCCACGGCCCCGTCATGCCTGGCTGCACGAGGAGCCGCCGCCGCTCCCGCTCGTCGTACCTGGCGACCTCCTCGGGCAGCGCGGGACGCGGGCCGACCAGTGACATCTCGCCCCGCACGACGTTCCACAGCTGAGGCAGCTCGTCGAGCGAGGCCTTGCGCAGGAAGCGACCCACCCGGGTCACGCGAGGATCGCGACGCATCTTGAACATCGGCCCGGCGGCCTCGTTGAGGCCGCGCAGCCGCTCGCGCCGGGCCTCCGCGTCGACGGCCATCGACCGGAACTTGTACATCGTGAACCGACGGCCGCCGCGACCCACCCGTGTCTGCGGGAAGACCGCCGGGCCGTCCGAGTCGAGCCGGACGGCCAGCGCCACCAGCAGCATCGGCACGGCGAGGAGCACGAGCAACAGGCTCGCCAGCACGCGGTCCACACCGTTCTTGAGGATCACGTGGGGTCTCGACTGACCGCCCGCGGCGGGGCGAGAGGGCACGAGCAGCACGTCGGACCGATGCGGCGCGAGCGCTCCGCCCCGCACGACGGTTCCGCTGCGCGTGACGATCAGGGCGGCAGGGAGGTTGGTCGGCATCGTTCGTGTCGGCTCGTGCTGGGGCGATGGTCGGGAGGTGCTCAGCGGCGGTGCTCCGGGCGGGGCGATGCTCATCCCGCCACCCTCCTGGCGGGTGCCGGCGCCGTTGGTCGCCCGACCTGCTCGCACCAGCCGGACCATGCCGATCGGACCATGTCTTCGAGCGAGCGTTCGGCACGCCAGTCCATGGCGGCGCGGATGCGGCTCACGTCGGCGACGACGCTTGCTGGATCACCGGCGCGACGATCGACGACGACCGGCTCGATCAGCCACCCGGTCACAGCGCCGATGACCTCGACCACCTCGGCCACCGACGCGCCGCGTCCGGTGCCGACGTTGAACACCTCGCCGTGCCGCATCGCTGTGTCGAGGTAGCCGAGGGCCGCCACGTGGGCGGCGGCCAGGTCGCGGACATCGACGAAGTCCCGCACGCAGGTGCCGTCAGAGGTGGGGTAGTCGCCACCGAAGATGCGCGGGGCCTCGCCACGGGCGAGGCCGGCGAACACCATCGGAATGAGATTGGATATCCCCGGGTCGGCGAGTCCGGGGCGGGCCGCCCCGGCCACGTTGAAGTAGCGAAGGTTGACCGCTCGCAATCCCCAGGCGCCGTACGCCGCGCGGTTGAGCCACTCCCCCGCCAGTTTCGTCTGGCCGTAGGGGGAGATCGGCTCTGGGATGGCATCCTCGCCCACCGCCCCCGCCGCGCCCTCGGGACGTGCGGCGACGTCACCGTAGACGGCGGCGGAGGAGGAGAAGACCAGTCGGTGCACGCGTGCCTGAGCCATGGCGTCGTGCAGAGCGAGCAGCCCGTCGACGTTCTGCCGGTAGTACCAAGCCGGGCGCCGTACCGACTCGGCCACCTGCTTGTGGGCGGCCAGATGCACGACGGCCTCGATGCGATAGATCCGCATGATGCTCAGCAGCGCCGTGGCCGCGCCGGGGGCAGCAAGGTCGACCTCCATGAGAGGTACGTCGGCAGGCAGCCGCTCGGGCCGCCCGGTGCTCAGATCGTCGACCACGACGACGGGCACGCCCGATCCGACGAGCAGGTCAACGACGTGTGCGCCGATGTAGCCCGCCCCACCAGTCACCATCACCGGGCCGACCCCGGCCGCGAACCGTCCGTTCGTGTGCTTCGTCAATGTCCTGCCCCAGCAGATCCCCCAACCGGTCGAGCGACCGGCCCACGACGTTCGTGGTAGCCAGGAGAGTCCGCTCAGGACGGACCATGACGCCGAAGACGCAGAAATGTGTTGCCGGCGGATTCTGGACTCCGTGTTCAGCCTCCGGAGAGTGGCCGGTAGACGCGCACGTAGTCGACCAGCAGCTTGGCGGGAAGTGCTGTCAGCTGGTTGTCGGCGGGGTCGGCGTAGCCCCAGTAGCTCTGGCCGACCTGGAGGTTGAGCCGGATGTCGGCCGGCCCGGCAAGCGACGTCGACATCCACGGTGCCTGTGAGCGGGAGACGACCCCTACCACGTGGTGGTCGAAGCTGAAGACCAGGCAATCCGGCGACCAGTCCACGGCGTAGAGGTGGAAGCCGTCGGCGACTGGCGGGGCGCCGGGGTCGGTTCCCCATCCCGAGAGGTGCTGACTGCCTGGCGGCGAGGCGGTGTTCTGGTGCACCGTCCATTGGTAGGAACCGGAGCGATAGCCCGGCCGGACCGTCGGCTCACCCCAGGCCTCGACGACGTCGACCTCTCCGGGGGTGTCCACCCCGCGAAGCCAGAAGGCCGGCCACAGGCCCCGCGAGTGACCTACCTGCGTCGGCAGCTTCGCGCGGATCTCCCAGCGCCCGTACTGCCGGGCGTAACGGCCGATCGTGTCGAGGTAGCCGGTGGTGAAAGGCCGGCCGGCGGTGTCCTGCCGACGCGCCTCGATGGTGAGCAGGCCTCCCCCGACCGAGACGTTGGCGGCCTGGATCCGGGCCTGGTCGTAGGACAGCGACTCACCGTCGTGCACGCGCCAATGGGTCGGATCGACCTTGGTGCCATCGAAGTCATCGGACCAGTCCAACACGCCCTGCGTGGGCTGTGAGTAGTCCAGCGGTTGGCAGGGGCTCGCGGGCCCGCTGGCTGGTGACGACCCGGCCGGCGGACGGGACGCGCTCGGCGAGGCGGCCTGCGTCGCGGCGTGGTCCGCGGGAACGGAGGTTGTCGACACCGTGGTTCGGACGGTGTCGATCTGGATCCGGGCGGAGGCGCGGTGCCGGCCGGCCTTCACGTGGGCTTGCACCACGGGCGCGCCGTCCCGGTAGGTGACGGTGACGGTCTGCCAGGCCGGCGACAGCTGTCTGCCGGTCCGGGCCAGCACCGACCGCCCGGTCCGGGCCTGGGTGACCAACGTGACCACGACGGGCTGAGGTCGCTGACGCACCGACCGCATCCGAAGGGTCACGACCACCGGCTCACCCGGACCTCCGTGCACCAGCGGCCCCCATGCGCTCGCGGGGCCGTGGCCCACGCGACGGACCACCTCCAGCACGCCATCGCCATGGTCGACGCGGCGTACCTTCGAACCGGTTCCAGCGCTCCAGCCGTCCACGCCGCGCCGGAAGCGCGCCGTGGTGACCGTCGGAGCAAGACCCTCGCCTGCCGCTCGAACCGACGAGCCGGCGGGTCGGTCCAACAGGCCGGCCGACGCCGTAGCTGCCGCGCACTGTCCGATCACGACAGCAACGACCGCCCACGCGGCCGGTCTCACGGCGGCTCTCATCAGCGCGCGCATCACCACGTCCCCCCGAGAAGAAGCTGCTGATCCTGTGGCCAGGAGCGCCATGCCGCGCACCCCGCGCGCTTGACCCTCCCGAGATCGAATCGATCCGTCAAGTGGCGTCATAACCCACCGAGCGGCTGCTCCACCAAGGAGAAGGGCCGACTTCCCGAGGAGTATCACGTGCATCCCGAGGCACCCGCGACTGTTTCGCTGCAGCTTGACAAGGCAGCTGCTGCCTTGCGGCGACGGTGGCCGACCGCGCTGCTCGCGCTGGTGATCTGGTTCGGCATCGGCATGGTCGCGTGCTCACTCGCGCCGACCAGCCGCACCGCCACCGCGGCCGTCACCGTCGAATCCTTCGCCGCTGCTTCGCCGACGACCGGCACACCGCCGGCGCCGGACATGCCGACGGAGCAGCAGAACGTGACCAGCACCGCCGTACTCGACCAAGCGGGTCGTGCGCTGAGAGTGTCGGCCAGCGCTGTCGACGGTGCGCTCACCGTGGCGAATCCCGCCCAATCGCGCGTGCTCACGGTCTCCTACACCGCCGCTTCCGCTGCCCAGGCAGCGCAGGGCGCGAACACTGTCGCGACGACCTATCTGACCGTACGACGGACCGCGGCACTGGCCCAGGCACACGCCCAGACCGCCGTGTTGCAGGCGCAGATCAGTCTGCTGCGCCGGGACCTCCCGAGGCCGCGCAAGGCGCCCGGCGCCCTCGAGAACGCTGACGGTCAGCAACTCGCCAACCTCGAGGCCCAGGTCACCGATCTCGCCCTGGTCGATGACGCCAGCGGCGGCCACGTCACCCGTCAGGCAACCCCCGCGTCGGCTACGTCGGGGCCGTCCCTCGTGATCTATCTGGCCGGTGCGCTGGTGCTCGGCCTGGCCAGCGCCGTCGCCGTCGCGCTGCTGCGCGACAGGATGTCTCGCCGGGCCAGCGACCCACAACTGCTCAGCTCCCGTATCGGCGCCCCCGTGGTCGTCGCGAACCGTCACACCTCCGCCAACGACGTTCTCCGCACGCTCGCGCTGCGGCTCGACCTGGATGCCCGGACCGCAACGCGGACCATCGCCGTTGCAGGCACTCCCACACCGGCACTCGCGCACCTGCTGGCCGAGCGAATGGGGCATCAGGGTCTCCGCACGCGACTGGTGCAAGCCAGTGATGTCAGCCCTCTGGGTGTGGACCGCGGCTGGCCGACCGCGAAGGTCGGCCGCGTCCTCATCGTCGACCTGGGCAGCGACATCGACGATCCGGTCGCGGCGACGGTTGCCAGCCGTTGCGACCTCGTCATCCTGGTGGTGACCACCAAGGCTCCCCTGGCCCACACCGACGCCTTCCTCGCACTTCTACGGGCCGCCGGCCGCCAGGTGACAGGCGCCGTGCTCCTGGACCGGCAGCACCCGCTCTGCACCGCTGCCGAGGACGGCGCCATGACGACGTCGCCCGCAGGGTCGAGCAACCCGCCGGCGGACGACGCCCTCGAGCAGGAGGGCGCCTGAGGTGAAGGTGCTCCTCGTCGCCTCGACCGGCGGCCATCTCGCCCAACTGGTCGCGCTGCGTGAGGTCTGGGCGGACCATGACCGGCACTGGGTCACGTTCGACAAGGCCGACGCCCGCGGCGCGCTCGAGGGCGAGCGCCGGACCTGGGCACACCACCCGACGACCCGCAACGTCCCCAACGCTCTTCGCAACCTGGCACTCGCCTGGCGGATCCTGCTTCGCGAACGGCCGGACGTGGTCGTGTCCACCGGAGCAGGGGTGGCCTTCCCCTTCTTCGTGACCGCACGGCTCCTCCGCATCCGCACCCTTTACCTCGAGGTCTTCGACAGGATCGAGCATCCCACCCTGACCGGGCGGATGTGCTATCCGCTCGCCGACGCCTTCGCGCTGCAGTGGCCGGAGCAAAGGCGTAGCTATCGCCGCGGCGTCGTGGTCGGGAGAACGATGTGACAGCCCCCGGGCACACCTTCACGGTCCTCGCCACCTTCGGCACCGACCATCACAGGTTCGACAGGCTGTCGCGCTGGTTGGCGAGCTGGCTGGCAGCACACCCCGACGTACGGTGCCTCGTCCAGACGGGATACTCCGGGACGACCGCGGGAGCCGAGTCGATCGGCATCGTCTCGCGAGCCGAGCTGCTCAGCCGCATGGAGGACGCCGACGTCGTACTCGGCCAGGGAGGTCCCGGCACGGTGCTCGACGCCGCCGTCGTCGGGCGAATACCCGTCGTGGTGCCACGCCTGGCCCGGTACGGCGAGGTAGTGGATGACCACCAGGTCGCGTTCTGCCGCCGCATGGCCGCCGACGGTCGCGCCTTGCTCGCCGAGAGCGAGACGCAGCTGCACCGGCTCCTTGATGCGGCGCTCGCCGACCCGGCCACTGTCCGCACCGACGCGGGGTCACCGCCGATCCACGACACGGTCGACCGGGTCGCCCGCCTGCTGCGCGAGACCGCCAGCCGGCCGGTCGGCTTCGTCAGCCTCGCCCGACTCCGCGAGATCGTGCAGTCGCGACGGTCGGGCACTGGCGCCCCGGTGGAGCAGCCCCGAGGGGCACCTGCCAGTCCTGGTCAGTCCACCGAGACGATCATCGCGTGCGAAGAGGTGACGCCGCCGCCGGTCACGGTCAACCGGAGGAGGTAGCGTCCCGGTGCGTCGTAGTGGTGCCAGACCCGCCGGCCTTGTCCGGTCGAGCCATCGCCGAAGCTCCAGGAACAGATCGTCGTCCTCTCACCGCCCTGGCCGCACGGCGTGTGCGCCACGGCGATGATGCGCGACCCACGCTGCCTGATCCCGACGTCTGGGCTCGGCATGTGGGAGGGCTCGCTGACCGGGACCGATCTGGTCACCGTGCGCGCACCCGGGAGACCACGGACCGTCAAGCTCACCGTGTAGGTGCCGTTCGATGCGTAGGTGTGTGAGGACCGCGCACCGGACGCGGTGGCACCGTCACCGAACTGCCAGGAGTAGGCGTAGTGGCCGATGTCGCCGTCGGCATGCGCGACCACTGTCACCGACAGCCCAGACGGGTCTGCCTCGAAGCTCGCCGAGATCGGCACGTCGGCTGGCGCCGTGGTCCCCTGAGAGGGGGTCGGGGAGGGAGGCGCCGGGTCGGTTGCGGTGTGGCCATCGGTCTCCGGGTCCGGGTGCGGACGCGGCGGATGGCTGCTCGACGTGTCGGTGCTTTGTCCCGTCGTATCCATCGGCTCGACCTGGCGCCGGACAGGCGAGGAACTCGCGGGCGGCGAGGTGGTCATCGACGTTGCGGGCAGCCGCGGCGCCGTGGTCGGACTTGGCCGCACCGAGGGCCCGGTGGCAGCGGCCGCGCCTCCGGCTTCGGCCCACGGCGTGCCGCCGAGGTGGTCGGTCGTCGGCGCGCCGCGGCCGGGGGCCGCGACGTGGCTGGTGCCGTAGCCGGGTTCGGCATAGACGGCCCACCCGGTCCCCGCGATCACGCCGGTGGCCAGCGACCCAGCCACGCCCACCGCGAGCTTGTGCAGCAGGACACTCCGGACGGGTCCGTGGTGGATCCAGTGCCGCGTCAGCTCCACCGGACGGTGCAGCACCGTCAGGGTGCTCGCCGGCACACTCTGCAGGTACGAGCCGGCCGCGCCAGCACCGAGGATCACCGGAGCGATGAAAGCGCACAGCCGAGAGCTCATCTCGGAGATCTCGGCGTAGGCAGCCGAGCAGGAGGCGCAGCCCGCCAGGTGGCGCCGTACCTTCTGCGTGTCGCGCCGCCCCAGCTTCCGGCGCGCGAGCGCGGGCAGCTGGTCGAGGATGGCAGCGTGCGCGGCATCGCGGGCATGGGCGACGTGCTCGAGCAGGTAGGCCTGCCGAAGCGCCTCCCTTGCCCGGTAGGCCAGGGCTGAGACCGCGTTCGGCTTCATGCCGAGAAGCTCGGCCACCTGCGCCGGCCGCTGCCCCTCGACCTCGAGGTGCCACAAGATCATCTGCCAACGCTCCGGCAGGGCACCGAACGCACGCGCCGCGGCGGCGTTGTCGAAGGATGCCAACACGCGGTCGGGGTCTTCGATCGGCTGGTCCAGCACCATGGGATCGTCGGTCGGCACGGTGACTTTCTCCGCGCGGTGCTGGCGGAAATGGGCATGCCTGAGCGTCGTGAGCAGGTAGGCGCGAAACGACACATCGGGGCCCTTCCCCTGCCGCAGCTGGTTCAGTACGCGTTCGAATGCCTCCGCGACCAGGTCATCCGCATCGCTGGGAGTACGCGCCAACTGGCGCGCCAGCCGCCACGCTGCCTCGCGATGGCGGTTGAACAGCGACGAGTACGCCGCGGAGTCGCCGCCACGGGTCGCCTCGATCAGATCCGGGTCCGGGACCCACGGCGTGCTGGATCCCATCGGCCTCGCTGTCACAGATCTCCTCCTGTCCGAGAAGCCAGCCCTTGCAGGTCCTCGGTCGTCATGTCGAGGCCGTCCCCGCGACCACGATCCTGCTGTCCAGCACCGCTCCGAGCACGCAGAGCCATGAGGGCGCCGGCGCCGCCGACGAGCGTCACCGTCAGCGCAGCACCGATGGGCGCCGCGACCGAGCCGCCCCCGTGGCCGAACGGCCCGGTGCCGAGCGCGTCGACGAGCACGCAGATTCCTGCCGTAGCCACGGCGACAGCTGCACCGGCGACGTACGCCGTGCGCAGACCGAGCCGCAAGCGCAGTCCGGTCAGGATCTGCAGCCACGCCAGCCCCGCGTCGAGCACGAGCACCACCGCCCACCCGGCGGCCGCGCCGACGATGCCGAAGCGCGGCACCAGCACCAGATCGAGGCCGACATTGACGACCAGACAGGCCGTCTTGTTGCCGACCTGGGCACCACTGCGCCCGCCCATCAACAAGATGCTCTGCACGCCGCCCGCCGCATAGGCGAGGGCCAGGCCGACGCACAGGATCCGCAGGGCGGTGGCGCCCTCGGCGAACCCCGGGCCGAACAGACCCAGCAGCGCGGGGGCGAAGTAGGCGGCGATGGTGAAGAACGGCCACGAGAGCAGGGTCGTGCCGAGAGCCACGTCGCGATGCAGCCGTCGTACGGCTCCCAGACGCCCCTCGGTGAGCGCCGCGCTGATGACCGGGCCGATGGCGATGCGGGAAGCCTGCTGGATCAGCTCAGCCGAGCGCGCCGCCCGGGTGACCACCGCATAGACGCCCGCATCCGCCGCCGAGCACAGCGCCGCGACGATCAGGACGTCGACCCACTCCAGACAGATCTCGACCGCAGCCCCCACGCCCCGGGGCGCGCTGAAGGCCCAGAACCGGCGCCACTCCGACTCCACCGGCAGGACGGGCGCGCTCGGGACACGATGCCTGCGCTCCGCACGCACCAGGAGCAGGGCGGCGGCCAGCAACGCCGCCGGAAGCGGCGCCAGCCAGGCGAGCGCGGCCGAACGCCACGACGAAGCACCGATCATCACGCATGCGCCCACCAGCGCCAGGCGGGCCAACGGCAGACCAACGTTCTGGACGAGCGTGACCGAGAGCGCCGAGCTCATCGCCCGGACCGCGCCGAGCAAGACCGCCATCAGCGCTGCCAGGCCCGAGCCGAGCAGCACGATCACCACCCAGCCACGCCCGCCGCCGGTCAGGCCGCCCAGCTCGGGCGCCACCAGCGCTCCTGCCACGATGACCAGCAGGCTGGCCGCGACGACCGGCAGCACGGCGATCCCGACCAGGCCGCGCACCCGGTCGTCACGGCCCTGGGCGAGTGCCGCCGAGACATGCCGGACCAACCCGGTGTCTGCGCCGAGCTCGAGGACGTTGGAGGCGATCGCCACCACGGCCATGGTCTGGAAGAACGGTCCGGCGCCGGCCGCACCCAGTGCACGCCCGACCAGGGTCGCGAGGAGCAGGTTCGACGCCGCTCCGATGACGCCACCGACGAGGCCGACTCCAGCGGCGCGGGCCACCAGAGTGCGCGACTCGCTCATGCCGCCACCCCGGCGGGTCGGTCGGATGACGGGGCCGGCGTCATCGCCCGGTCGGCCCGCTCACGCAGCAGCACGGCGGCCAGAGCTCCGATGGTGAGCAGCTGCATCACGTCGAGGCCGTAGAAGCCAACGATCGCCACCGCCCCGACCAGGCTGGCGTGCATCAGCAACGCGACATCGTCGACAACGCGCCAGGTGCGCAGCACAGACCCTGCGAGGAAGACCGCGAACAGCAGCAGTCCGACCAGGCCGTAGGAGAACATCACCGTCCACACGTAGCCCTGCGTCCCCACCGAGACCTCGTGGTAGAGCGACGGGCGCGGCGCCCCCCAGCCGAAGAAGGGCGACTGCAAGGTGCGCCGCCAGGTCTCGGCGTAGAGCGAGGCCCGGCCCTCGGTCGAGTTGGAGTACTGCAGGCGGTCGGTGATGCGGGCCGCAGCTCCCAGCCGCACGGCCAGCACCGCCAGGACGGCGCCGGGCACGGCGAGCACCCCCAGCATCCGCACCCGCCCGCGGATCGCGAGCCGGAGTACGACGTACGCCGCGCTGACTCCCAGGCCCAGGAACATCCCCCGGTTCGAGGAGTCGACGGCCGGCACGATGGAGGCCAGCAGCAGACCGGACACCGCCCACCGAACCCACCGGTGGCGGCTGGTCAACAGGGCGGCGACGGCGACGGGGGTGAGCAGCACGATGGCCGCGCCCCAGCTGTTCGCGTACGGGAAGGGTGCCGCCGGCCTGAGGATCGGCGTGGGCGCGCCCCAAGGCGTCTGGATCTCCGACATCCTCGGCACGAACATGTCGTGCACCAGCTGGTTGCCGAGCAGCCCATGGGGCACGAGATAACCGAGCAGTGTCGTGAAGGTGAGCTCCGGCGCGAGCACGGCCAGCCACCCGCCGACGACCACGGTGACCCAGACCACCGTCAACCCGGTGATCACTCGTGCGCGGGTGACCTGTTCGGAGGCGTTGGTGACGTAGACGACGACGATCGCGACGGTCGCCAGGGTCATCAGCCGCAGCAACCAGCCAGCCAGGCGTCCACCCGTGTCGATCATCAGACCGCACGGCACGGCCCACGCCACGAAGAGCAGCAGCGGGGCCACCCCGGGCAGGAGTCGGCACCGGCCCAACCGCGCCAGCAGACCCAGCATGACGGCGGCCAACGCGATCGGCGCGAAGGTGGTGAGCCCGAGCGGCCAGGCCAATGGGAAGCCGGCCAGCATCGCGGTGAGCGGCCAGGCCGGGAGGCTCGGATCGGTGGCCCGGTGGTGCGGCGCGGCCGTCGGGCCGGTCATCACCCCGCCGCTGCCACTCGCCGGCTCACAGACCGCGGCCATGTCGCTGCACCTGCTTGAGGAGCCAGCCCGCGCGAACCAGGCCGACGCCCACCAGCACCGCCGCGTAGGCTCGCAACTGCGCCGGATCACGGACGAGCGCGGAGAGAGCCCAGCGAGCGGCATCCCGGCGCCGGCCGCCGGCCGCGTGTGCGAAGGCGATCTGACCGGCCATCCGGGCCCACCCGCGTCGGTCGCTGCGGAACTCGGGAAACTTCTTCAGTACATAGGTCAGGCCGTCACTGACCGCGTCCCACTTGTCGCCGAAGTATGACGTCCGCGCCCAGTCGACCATCAGCAGCGGCTTCGGCACCGACACGATCTCACCGCGCGACGCCAGCCGCAGCAGCAGGTCGTAGTCCTCGCCATAGCACTGCGGAAGCTGCTCGTCGACGAGCCCGACGGCCCCCAACAGGTCCTCTCGGCGCAGCAGCAGGGCGGAGGGATGCAGCCCCAGCACGCGGGAGCGCAGCAGCTGGGCGAAGTCGACACGCGCCGGTGGCATGTGCTCGACGAGTCCCTGCTCGGTCGAGATCACCATGCCGGTGGCGATGGCGACGGCGTCCGGACATGCCCGCCACAGATCGACCTGCTCACGCAGCTTGGTCGGTGCCCAGGAGTCGTCGTCGTCGCAGAAGGCGACCAAGTCGGTGGTTGCGGCGAGGATGCCGGTGTTCCGGGCACCGGCCAGCCCCGGTGTGCGGTCGTTGGCCACCACCCGCAGGGAGCGCCCGTCACGATCCGCGTCCACTGCGACGGGCCGCGGCTCGGTCCGATCGTGCACGACCACGACGTCGACCGCGCCGTCGTAGGTCTGTTGCAGAGCGGCGGAGACCGCCCGGCGCAGCAGCACGGGGCGGTCGACCGTCGCGATGACCACGGTGACCGACGGCCAGCTGGGCGTCGCGGAGTCGTGCGGCGTCGCGGCGCTCGACGCGGTCATCGGGCGCTCACACGCGGTTGCTGTGCCGCCGGCCTCGGGGCCGCCGCGGCGGCGTCCACACCGGCCAGCTCGATGAAGCGACGCCGGAGGGTGGCGGCGAGGAGGAGGAGGTTGGCACCCGCCAGGACGGCGTAGACGACCAGGAAGACGGCAGGGACGGGCAGCAGCAGCAGGCATGCGTTGAGCACCCCGGTGTCGGCGGGCAGCTGGACGAGCCCGCGGCTGGCGCGCGGCGACCGGTCGGGCACCTGCCTGGACCCACCGCCGTCCCGCAGCTGCTCGCCGAGCACCTGGGCGAAGAACCTCGTGGTGGAGACGACCGCGAAGAGGAGCGGCAGCGCCAGCGCCAGCCGGCCCGGGCCGGGCAGATCGGTGGCCCGGTAGAGGGCGACCGCGATGCTGAGGTGGACCGCGCTGTGGCGGGCGCAGTCGAGGACGTGGTCGAGCCACTCCCCGGCCCGGCTGGACCGCCCGGTGAGACGGGCCAGCTGACCGTCCGCGGAGTCCAGTCCGAAGGAGATCACGAGCAGCGCGAAGACGACCAGGACGGTTGGCACCGACATCGGCATCAGGCAGAGCCCGAGCAGCGCCACCGCCCAGAGCGCCCCGCCAGCGATGGAGACCGCGCTCGGACTCAGCCCGAGCATTGCCCCGGCGGCGCCGCCGATGCGGCCGAGTCGTCGATTGACCACGCGGGTGTAGAACGGGACTCCTGCGCCTGGCTTCTGGCGCGCGGCCAGGGCCTGGTAGGCGTCACGAAAGGTCCAGGTCTGTCTCACGGGCTCGCCTGTTCGGTCGGTGCCGGCTGCTCGGTCGGTGACGGAGGTGCCGTCTGCCCGTCGTCGGCGAACTGCGCGCTGAGGGCCAGGTCCATGCTCACGTTCGGCGTCGCCCGGTAGTTGGAGTGCACCTCGACGCTGATCACGTTGCTGCCGGCGACGAGGTCCGAGGAGTCGAGCGAGACGGTGAGAGGGTCGGCCATCGCGGCTGCCGTCTTCGGCGCCGCGGTCGCGTACGTCGAGGGCCCGACCTGGCCGGCAGGGAGGTTCTTGCGGGCCACCTCGTGGCCGTTGAGGTAGACCACGACGCCGTCGTCGGCCCGCGTCGTCAGCCTGAGCACACTCAGCTGGCTGGGATCGTCGACGGTGAAGGACCGCCGGTAGTAGGTCGTGATCTGACGCTGCTGGCCCGGGGGTACATCGACATTCGTCACGATCGACGGATCACCCCAGCCCAGGGGTGCGGCGCCGCTCGGCCACGCTGAGTCGTCGAAGGGGACCGACTGCCATCCCACGGCCGGCGGGGCGCTGGCGTTGACGAGGTAGTGCCAAGCCGACCCTGCCGCGACCAAGTCGACCCGGATCGACGCCACGGCCGTCGTGGGCGACCGATCGCCCTGGCCGTCGGTGGCCCGCACGAAGAAGCGGTCGTCGGGGGCGGAGTCGGCAACCTGGATGCTGGTCTGGGTAGTGGTGGCCACGACACGGCCGCCGCGCAGTACCTCGTACGTCGTACCGGTCGCGCCCGAGCCGGTCCAGGACAGCGTGGCGACCTGGCCCGAGAGCTCGGCGGTCAGTCCGGTCGGCGCCGGCGGGGCGGTGTGCGGTCGTACGGCGAACCGCACGAAGCCGCCTGCCCACTGGCTGCGGCCGTCGGTGGCGATGACACTGGTGAAGCTGCCGCCGGCCCAGAGGGTGCCGTCCGAAGCGACGTCCAGCGCCCACGCGCCGTAGCCGTTGCGTGCCTTCGCGGTCGGGTGGAACGCCGGGAGATAGGTGCCGGTGGCGGCGTCCCACGCGCCGACGTAGTCGATCGCGTTCGCCTGCTGCCACGTCGGATCGGTGTCGCCTGGGGAGAGCGAGTAGCTCTGCTGGCCGGAGAAGGCCCAGTCGCCACAGTGGCAGCCGCCGTAGACGACCTGGTCGTTGTTGTCCGTGATCGCCTGAACATCGCCGCCGGCACGCATGACGTTGAGGCTGATCGGCGCCAGACTGGACGCGTCGTACCCGAACATGGAGTGCTCGCTGCCGCCGACCCAGAACGTGTCGCCGGTGGCGTGGATCGCCTGCTGGTACGGCGAGCTGGCGACCGAGTAGAGCGGGCTGAACGGGATGACCGCGGCTCCCGGAGCCGCCGAGATGATCGCCTCGCGCATCGCCGGGGTGGTGCCGGACTTGGTGAAGTAGCCCGAGACGTAGACCCGACTGCCGTCGCTGCTGGCGTCGATCGACTGAACCTCGCCGTCGAAGGCCGGATTCCAGGTGGGGTCCGGGGTCGCGTCGGCGACGTTGAGCCGGGCCGCCTTGCGCGCATAGACGGCGTAGCGCGAACTGCCGCCGGTGAAGTGGGTGAAGTCGCCGCCGAGGTAGAGCCAGTCCCCCTGGACGTCCATCGTCTGGACCTCGGCATGCTCACTGCTGATGCGGTCCTCAACCTTGATCGGCCAGCTGGTCGCGGTTGCTCCCGTCGTCGGGTCCAGCGCGACCAGAGCGGGCTGGGCGACGCCGTTCACCGTGTCGAACTCACCGCCCACCGCGAGGGTCCCGTTCGGCAGGGCCGCCAGCGCGTTGACCTGGCCGTCGAGCACCGGGCGGAAGCCCGGGAGCCAGTCCCCGGTCGTCGCGTCGAAGGCGGCCAGATAGCTCTGTGGGACCGACTGGGTGGCGGCTCCGGCGGGGGAGCGGTCGGCGTGTTCCTCGACGCGGGCGAAGTTCCCGCCGACGTACATCACGTTGCCGATCTGCGCGAAGGCATGGGCCTCGGTGTGGAGCTCGTCGGTGTTGCCGTCGGCCAGGCCGGCCACCCCCCAGGTGCCGGGCAGAGCCGCAGACTGAGCCAACGGTGGCTGTTCCTCCTGGGGCGCTCCGGAGTCGGGAATGCTCGGGTAGCTGAGCTGGTCTGTGGTCAGCTCGGGCCGCAGCCAGACCTGTGTCATCGGCGTGGCGTAGGCGCCCTCGGTGGCGTAGAGGAACGAGCTCGCATCGGTCGAGCCAGCGATCGCACGGCCGTAGTTGAAGCCCGACACCCAGCCGTTGGCCGCGTCCAGGTAGCTCCACAACCGGTTGATCCCGTCACTCCCGTCTCCATCGATGTTGCGGGTCGTCACACCCTGCAGGACGGTGCTGCTTCGACCTCCGGTGTCGCGGTCGCCACTCGGACCGTAGATCGTGGCGTCGGCCGGCTGGCCCGCACCGAAGGCCCACGACCAACGCGGCATCTTGGTCAGCTTGAGCCGGACGTCCGTCGTGGTGGCGCCTGCACGGTCCGCTGCTCGCACCACGCGTACGCCGTCGACCAGACTCGACGGCGCCGTGCCGTCGAGCAGCCCGTCGATCATCTGGTCGGAGAGCTGGCGCGGCTTGAAGGCCGCCTGGTTCCAGATGTTGGATTGCACCTGGGCGGGCGTGCCCTGGCCGTCGCCGCCATCGAGCCAACCGTCGCGACCGCGACCGATGAGCACCCAGCCGCCGCCATCGGTGGTCATGTCGCAGTAGAACTGCTCCGGTGCGACCAGCGTCGGCGTCACGAGCCAGTAGACGCCATCGGTGGCGTCCGGCACGTTCTGCTTGATCTCCCAGCAGGATGCGGCGGCTCGCTCGGCCGTGCTCCCGTCAGGCACCCAGGTGGTCGCGGCGGGCACCGGGGTGGACGCCCCCTCCGCCCGTGCCTGCGGAGCGACGACAGGTGTGCTGATCGCCACCGCCACGGCTGCGACCGTGGCCGAGATGATCCATCGCCTGCCGCCGCACGTCCGGCTCCCACGGCTCATGACATGTGTCCGTGTCTCGCTCGGTACGTTGGCATCACAGAATGGTGAGGGCCGCGGAGCCGCGCCATGACGCGGAACGGCGGAGAAATCTCGTCCGGAGGGCTCTGCGCGCTCTCCGGACCCGACGAGGGCGGCACCCATCCGCTGCTCAGCCACAGACCGCGCAGCGCGTCGCTCCATCTCCCGACCTCAGCCTCGGTCACGCCGAGATCGGCAGCCACGGCCCGGACCGTGTCTGTCCCGGACAACGCCCGCAGCACGCCACCGATGCGACGCCTCGTGACATGCGGCTCCTCGCAGGGGCTGTTCTCAGCAGAACCCACGTGGATGGGAGCGAGTACCGCGCGAGATATGACGCGCGAATGTGAAAAAGCGGCCCGCGAAGACGCCCCGACGCTTGAGATGTCGCCTCGTGAACGGCCCGACACGCAATCCGTGGGCCCGCGACATGCGCCTCACCACGCCCTCTAGGGTGAGTCGCATGCTCGACATCACCTCGCTCGCCCGCCTGACCGAGGCCGCCGACGGCGTCGCGCCGCTCGACGAGTCCACGCTCCTCGCGGTCCGACACCACCCCGAGTCGGTCGAGGTGTGGGGCGACAACCGCGGCTTCGGGCTGCTGCACGGCGACGAGATGTCTCTGGTGGTGCTGCCGAACGAGCGCGGCACCGGCCTCGGTCGCCGGCTGCTCCTCCAGGCACCTGCCGAGGCGCGGCTGGCCTGGTCCCACGGCGACCACCCGGCCGCCCGCGCGCTGGCCGCGTCGTACGGCTGGGAGCGGGTGCGCGAGCTGTGGGTGATGCGACGACCTTCGTCGATCCCGCTGACCGTCGGAGAGGTGCCCGCCGGGATCACGGTGCGCGGGTTCGCGCCCGGCGACGAGGACGAGCTGCTGCGCGTCAACGCCGCCGCGTTCGCCTCCCACCCGGAGCAGGGGGCACTGGACCGGGCCGGGTTGCAGGAGCGGATGGCCGAGCCGTGGTTCTCCGCGGCCGGGCTGATCACCGCGTGGGATGACGCGACCGGTCGCCTGCTCGCCTTCCACTGGACCAAGCAGCACAGCCCTGCGTCAGGCGAGGTCTACGTCGTCGGGGTCGACCCGGCCGCCCAGGGCCGTGGCCTCGGCCGCCTGGTCACCGTCGCCGGGCTGGCCCACCTGCTCTCGCGCGGGGTCGACGAGATCCATCTGTACGTCGAGGGTGACAACACCCCCGCGCTGAGGCTCTACTCCGGCCTCGGGTTCTCCCACGCCGCGGCCGACACGCACGTGCAGTATCGCCGCCGGGCCTGATGCCGGCTCAGCGCAGCGGTCGCACGTGCAGCCCGACCTCGGGATCGACCACCGTCTCCTGCGCCACGGGCATCCCGTCGACGCTCAGCTGTGCATCGACAGGCACCGACCGCTTGACCAGCCCCAGCGCGATCGGGCCGAGCTCGAAGTGGCGCGCGGAGGAGCCGACGAAGCCCACCTCCCTGCCGTCGGCGCCGACCAGCGGGGTCGAGGCCTGCGGCAGCCGGTTCTCGGACCCGTCGAGGTGCAGCAGCACCAGCCTGCGCGGCGGACGGCCGAGGGTGTGCACCCGAGCGACGGTCTCCTGACCGCGGTAGCAGCCCTTGTCCAGGTGAGTGCCGATCAGGCCGATCTCGTTGGGGATGGTGCGGTGGTCGGTGTCGACGAACACCCGTGGCTCGCCGCGCTCGATCCGCAGCGCCTCGTAGGCCCACATCCCGCAGGCCGGACCGGCCGCGTCGACATAGGCCGTGAGCGAGTCGCGCGGGATGAACGACGTGCTGCTTGCGGTGCTCGAGCCCGTCGAGACCGGCCGCCAGACCACCGCCAACGACGGCTCGGCCGTCACCGTCACGTCGGACCAGAACCTCATCCGCTCCAGATAGCTCAGCAGTGCCTCGCCGTGGCCCGGCTCGGTCCAGGCGGTGAACGCCGTACCGTCGTCTGAGCCGGCCAAGAAGTGCTCGATGTGGCCCTGGGGCGACAGGATCAGGGCCGAGATCCAGCCACCCGGCGCGAGCCCCTCGAACGCCTGCGAGGTCAGTGAGTGCAGCCAGGTCAGCCGGTCGGGACCGGCGATCCGGACGACGTCGCGGTGGGAGAGGTCGACGAACCCCTCGCCCGAGGCCAGCGTGCGCTGCTCGACGTTGAACGACCCGTAGTGGGCAGCCACCGGGGCGTCGACCCCCGATCCTGCGACCGCGCCGGCCAAGGACAACAGCGGGGACACGTCACTCATCAGCTCTCACACTCCACACACTCACCGAACACGACCAGGTGACCGAGGTCGGGCACGAACCCTCGCTCCGCCTGCAGCCGGGCGGCGAAGTCGCCGGCCACGTCAGGGTCAACAGAGATGACCCGCTGACACTTCCTGCACACCAGGTGGAAGTGCTCGTGCTCGGTCGTCGAATGGTACGTCGCGACGCGGTCCGAGAGGTGGGCGTGCCGCACCAGGCCCAGCTCCTCGAGCACTTCGAGGTTGCGGTAGACGGTCGAGGCGTTGATCGCCGAGGACGACTCGCGCACGCACGCCAGCACCTCGTCGGGAGTCGCGTGCTGCAGCTTCTCCACCGCGGCGAGGACGAGCTCGCGCTGGGGGGTCAGCCGGTAGCCGCTCCCCCGCAGGCGCTCACGCCAGTCCTCGTCGCTCATCGCACGACCAGCCTCACTGCTCGACACGGTTGAGCTGCGCCCACAGGTGCGGCTGCAGCTCCTGCCCCATCGCCTTCATGTCGTAGGCGTACATCAGCTGGCCCTGCACGTTGCCGTAGAGCCGGTGGCCGGCCGTGACCTCCTTGGCGGTCTCGGTCTGGCCGATCCCGCGGGTGGCGAGCTCGATCTTGCCCTCGGCGGCCTCCCCGAACCACACCGACGCCAGCCCGGAGCTGTGCGCCAGCACCATCTCCAGGCGAGCCTTGCCCGGCTCGATCAGCGCGGAGCGGAGGAAGCCTGTCTCCATCGCGCCCGGACGCAGGCGCTCCTTGGTCTCCGGATCCACCACCCACGACATCGCCGAGTAGTGCAGGAACGGACGCCCGTCCTGCTGGAAGACCAGCTCCTGCTCGAACTCGAACTTCTCGATCGTCGGATAGTCGCCGTGCCCGTTGCCGTGCCAGGTGCCGAGCAGCCAGGCGATCGGGGCACAGTCGGGATGGAGGTTCTCGGGCAGGTGGAAGGGCACGTGGTCAGTCTAGGGTGCGGCTATGGCTAGGAAGCTCGTCGTGAAGGTCACCGCAGGCGCAGAGGACGCGGAGCGGTGCAACCAGGCGTTCACCGTGGCCGCCGCCGCGGCGGCGGCCGGCGCCGAGGTCAGCCTCTGGCTGACGGGCGAATCGGCCTGGTACGGCGTGCCCGGACGCGCGCAGGAGTTCAGCCTCCCGCTGGCCACCCCGCTCGTCGACCTGCTCGGGATCGTGCTGGCCGAGGGCAGCGTCACCGTCTGCACCCAGTGCGCGGCGCGGCGCGGGATCACCGAGGGCGACGTCATTCCCGGCGTACAGATCAAGGGAGCGGCCGTCTTCGCCGAGGAGATCCTCGCCGACGGCGTTCAAGCTGTCGTGTACTGACCACGCCTTCGGCCCTCGGGCCTGTCGATACCCCGATAGCATCGGAGGCAAATGGACACCCCGAACTCCCCCGACCGCAAGTGGTTCCGCCGATCGGGCGGCGAGGCCAACGGCGCCGTACCTGCTGAGACCGTCGAGCAGGTGGCCGCGCGTGCCGCCGAACAGGCCGCCGCCGCCGAGCGTCACGCCGGCCTGCGCCGGGCCGCGGAGCAGGCCGCTGCCGAGCAGGCGGCCGAGCGCATCGTCGCCGAGGAGCACGCCGCCGAGCACGCCCGTGCCCGCGCCGAGGCCGACCGCAAGGCCGCCGACCACGCCGACATGGCGCGCGCCGCCCACCAGGCCCGCAACGCCGCCGAAGAGGCAGCGGTCACGGCCGAGACGGCTCGTCGCGCGGCTGAGGAGGCCGGCGAGGCCCGGGCCAAGGAGCGGGTGCTCGCCGAGCAGGCCGCGGCCGAGCAGGCGAAGCTGGCCGAGGAAGCCGTACGCCGCCACCGCGACGCGGTGCAGCAGGCCGCGGATGTGGCTGCCGCGCGGGCCCGCGCCGAAGACACCGCGAAGGTCCGCTCCGAGGAGGCGGCTGCGGCGCACGAGGCCCGCGCAACCGCCGAGCAGGCCGCCGAGGCACGCGCCCACGAGGCCGCGCAGGCGCACGAGGCCCGGATCGCCGCCGAGGACGAGGCGAGAGCGAAGGCCGACGAGGCCGTGGCGGCCCATGGAGCGCGGCAGTTCGCCGAGCGGGTCGCGACCAGCATGGCCGAGAAGGTCAAGGCGGCCCAAGAGGCCCGCGAGGCGGCCGAGCGGGCCGCGGCCGCCGCTGCCATCGGTCGCGAGGCCGCTGACCACGCCGCGGCAGCGCACGCGGCGGAGCGGGGCGACGCCGAGAAGAGCGCAGCGCTCCAGGCGATGCGTGCGACCGAGGCGCACGAAGGCCGGCGGCGCGCGGAGGAGTCGGCCACCGAGCGTGCGCACGAGACCGAGCAGGCCCACGCCGACCGGATCGCGGCCGAGGACGACGCGGCCGCCGCCCACGCGGCCCGGGAGGCGGCCGAGGTCGCCGCTGCCGAGCAGGCCCGCCTGGCCGGCGAGGCACACGACCGGCACGCCTCCGCCGAGGCTGCCGCCGCTGCCGCCCAGGAGGCTCGCGAGGCGGCCGAGGCATCGGCGGCCAGCGCCCAGCAGGCACGGGAGGCGGCCGACCAGGCGGCTGCGGAGCATGCGCGGCTCGCCGGTGAGGCGCACCAGGCCCGCGCGGAGGCCGAGCGTGCCGCGGCCGAGCGGGCTCAGGAGGCAGAGGCCGCGCACGCCTCACGGCTAGCGTCCGAGGAGGCCGGCCGAGCGGCCACCGAGGCCGCCCACGCGTCCGCCCAGGGCGCGCACGCCGATCGTCAGACCGCGGAGCAGAACGCCGCCGACGCCCACCGCGCACGGCTGGCGGCCGAGGAGGCCACTGCCGAGCAGGCCCGCCTGGCCGGCGAGGCACACGATCTGCGCACCGATGCCGAGCACGAGGCGGAGAAGGCCCACACATCTCGCCGCGCCGCCGATCTGGCCGCGCACGAGCACGCCGACCGGGCCGAGCAGGCGCACATCGCCCGCACCGAGGCCGAGTCCGTCGCCGCCGAGCAGGCCCGCGCCGCCGGCGACGCGCACGCTGCCCGACTCACCGCCGAGCAGGCCGCCCAGGCCGCGACCGAGGCCGCGCACGCCCAGGCTCAGGAGGCGCACGCCCGCCGTACCGAGGCCGAGAACGTCAGTCACCAGCAGGCACTCGCCGCCGGCCAGGCGGCCGGTGCCGAGCAGGCCGCACTCGCCCGCGCCGCTGCGGCGGCGGAGGCGGAACGGTCTGCCCACGACGCGGCGGCCGAGCGCGCTCGCGAGGCGGAGGAGGCGCATGCCCGAGCCGCCGACCACGCCGCACAGGCGACCAGCGCCCACGAGGCCCGGACCGCCGCGGAGCAGGCCGCAGAGGCCACGGCCCGACTGCGCGCGGAGGCCGAGGACGCCGCCGCGGGTGCCCACCAGCACGCCGAGGGCTCGGCTGCTGAGCGGGCCGCCGCCGAGGCACGTACGGCGGAGGTCCTCGCCGCCGCCGCGTCCGCGGCCGAGCTCTCCCGACTCCAGGTGGAGGATGCCTACGCCGCGCGGATCGCCGCCGAGGAGGCCGCCAACGAGGCCGCCCGGCTGCGAGCCGAAGCCGAGGCCCGGGTGGACCAGCTCGTGATCGACCGCCAGGCCATCGAGTCCTCCATCCGGCACCACACCGAGCTCGTCGAGACCACCCTGCAGGAGCGGCTGGCCGCCGAGAGGCGCGCCGGCGAGCTCGCCCGCGAGCTGGCCGACCTGCGGGACAAGGTCGTCGCCACGATCAAGGACAAGGGTTCCAAGCGCAGCCTGCAGGCGCTCGAGCTGGCGGTCGCCGCTGCACCGGCACCGGCTCCGGTCGAGCCCGACGTACCTGCTGCTCCGGCCGCTCCCGAGCCGCGGGTGCAGACCAAGAGCGCCTGGGCGTTGGCCGCCGAGCTGGCGCAGACCGGCCAGATCCCCAAGCTGACGCCGGACGTGCTGCGCGCCATGGACGCCGCCGGCGGCAACCTGCCGGAGTCGGCCCCTGCCGTGGCCGCGGCCGCTGAGCCCGCGCCCGTCCCTGCGAGTGACGCCGAGGACCTCCGCAGCTTCACACCCGAGAACAAGCTCGGCCTGCTCACCGCCGGCGAGGTGACCGTCAGCGACCAGGGCGTCCTGGACGTGCGCAAGGGCAGCCGCAGCTACCGCTTCGACCTCTACGACACCGCGACCGAGGTGCGGATGAACGCCCGCCCCAGCAGCCGGCGCTGGCGGGTGGAGTTCCGCTCCGGGGAGCAGGCGGTCGCGGTGGACGGGAAGATGGTCGACGCCGAGGCGTTCACCCGCGAGCTGGCTCGGTGGCGCCCGGAGCTGGGCGTCTGAGCGGTCGGTTTCGACCCCTGGGGGTCAGTCCCGAACCTTGGGGGTCAAAGCATTGCCCAACAACGTGCGGTTTTGACCCCTGGGGGTCAAAACCGTCGCCCCCTACAGCCCCGCCTTGAGCGCTGCCGCGATCTCGGTGACGGCGGCCTTGGCGGTGCGTCCCGCGCCGATCACGTTCAAGAAGCCGTGGATCTGGTCCGGGAAGCGCCGCATCTCCACCTTCACCCCGGCGTCCTCGAGCTTGCGCCCGTAGGCCTCGCCCTCGTCGCGCAGCGGGTCGAAGCCGGCGGTGACGACGTACGCCGGAGCCACGTCGTCAGGCACCTCTGCGAACAGCGGCGACAGCCTGGGGTCGCGGTGGTCCATCCCGTCGGGCACGTAGGCGCGACCGGCCAGCGCGATGAAGCTCGTCGTGAGGTAGAAGCCCTCGCCGAAGAGTCGGCGCGACTCGGTCTCGGCCCCCATGTCCACGACGGGATAGATCAGCAGCTGGAAGGCGCACCGCGCCGTCGCCGTCAGCGCCACGCCTGCCGCGAGGTTGCCGCCGGCCGAGTCGCCGCCGACACCGATCCGGGCCGGGTCCGCCCCGATCTCGGCCGCGTGCTCGTGCGCCCAGTCGAAGGCGGCGAGCGCGTCGTCGTACGCCGCCGGGAACGGGCTCTCGGGCGCCAGCCGGTAGTCGATCGCCAGCAGCCGGACGCCGGCCTGCTCGGCCAGGTAGCGGCAGGAGGAGTCGTGCGAGTTGAGGTCGCCGAAGACGAAGCCGCCGCCGTGGAAGAACACCAGCAGCGGGCCGACCGCCGGCGCGCCGGTCGGGATGTAGAGCCGCGCGGGCAGGCCGCCGACGGTGAGGGTGCGCACCGAGCCGATCTTCTGGGTGCCACCGCCGATGACCGCCTGGCGCAGCAGTGCCGCGCGGCCCTCGGGGATCGAGAGCGCGGAGGGGTCGGGCTCACCGGCGAGCGCTGTCAGCCGCAGCATCAGCTGGGTGTCCACCGCAAGAGTCTGGCCATCGACCACGACCGGGCGGCCGGCCAGCCGACGCTGGAGACCGGCGGGGAGGTTCATGGCGGTGACGAAGGCGAACTTCTCCACCGGGTGGCGCAGCGACTCAACACTCACCCCCCGAACCTACCGCCTGGTAGCCCTGAGCGGCGAGGCCACCGCTGTTCACCCGAGGATGCCAGACTGGCCGTATGACCATCGAGAGCACCGACCGGAGCCCCGAGACGACGACGCTCGCCGATGTCCACGACCGTGAGTACGACCTCGATCCGGTCTACGTCCCCGATCACGACGCGCTCGCCGAGGTGGAGAAGCACGAGGACCGCTTCCTGGACCGCGAGCTGTCCTGGCTGCGGTTCAACCAGCGCGTCCTTGAGCTGGCCGAGGACGAGTCGCTGCCCCTGCTCGAGCGGGTCCGGTTCCTGGCGATCTTCACCAGCAACCTCGACGAGTTCTTCATGGTCCGGGTGGCCGGCCTCAAGCGCCGCATCGCCGCCGGCCTCGCCGTCCGGGCCGCCAGCGGCCTGATGCCGCGCGAGGTGCTGGAGCTGATCTGGAAGAACACCCGTGAACTCTCCGAGCGGCACGCCCGCGTCTTCCGCGAGCAGCTGATGCCGAAGCTGCAGGCCGAGGGGATCGAGCTGGTCCGCTGGAGCGAGCTGTCCGAGAGCGAGATCAAGCACTGCAAGAAGCTCTTCAAGGAGCGCGTCTTCCCGGTGCTGACACCGCTCGCCGTCGACCCGGCGCACCCGTTCCCCTACATCAGCGGCCTCTCGCTCAACCTCGCTGTGCTGATCCGGGACCCGCTCTCCGGCAAGGAGCACTTCGCCCGGGTCAAGGTTCCGCAGATCTTCAGCCGGTTCGTGCCGCTGGGCGAGAACCGGTTCGTTCCGCTCGAGGACATCATGCGGGAGCGGCTCTCCAAGCTCTTCCCGGGCATGCAGATCCTCGAGGTCCACGCCTTCCGGGTCACCCGCAACGAGGATCTCGAGGTCGAGGAGGACGACGCCGAGAACCTCCTGGCCGCCTTGGAGAAGGAGCTGCTCCGCCGCCGGTTCGGGCCACCGGTGCGCCTCGAGGTCGAGGAGTCGATCAGCGACTCGGTGCTCGACCTACTGGTCTCCGAGCTCGGGATCTCCGAGCAGGAGGTCTTCCGCCTCCCCGGACCGCTGGACCTGCGCGGTCTGCACGGCATCGCCGACATCGCCCGCGAGGACCTCAAGTACGAAGCCTTCGTGCCCGCGACGCACCGCCAGCTCGCACCGGTCGAGTCGGCGGCGCCGGTCGACGTGTTCAAGGCCGCTCGGCGTGGAGACATCCTGCTGCACCACCCGTACGACGCCTTCTCCACCTCGGTGCAGCGGTTCATCGAGCAAGCAGCCGCAGATCCGCACGTGCTGGCGATCAAGCAGACGCTTTACCGCACGTCGGGCGACTCGCCCATCATCGACGCCCTGATCGACGCCGCCGAGGCGGGCAAGCAGGTGCTGGTGCTGGTGGAGATCAAGGCCCGCTTCGACGAGCAGGCCAACATCCGCTGGGCGCGCAAGCTGGAGCAGGCCGGCTGCCACGTGGTCTACGGCCTGATCGGTCTCAAGACGCACTGCAAGCTGGCCATGGTGGTGCGCGACGAGGGCCAGTACGGCATCCGCCGCTACACCCACATCGGCACCGGCAACTACAACCCGAAGACCTCGCGGCTCTATGAGGACCTCGGCCTGATCACCACCAACGAGGCGATCGGCGAGGACGTCGCCCACCTGTTCAACAACCTGTCGGGCTGGTCCTCGGCGCCGGAGTACGAGCAGCTGCTGGTCGCGCCCCAGACGGTGCGCAGCGGGCTGGTCGAGCAGATCCACCGCGAGATCGACCACCACCTCAACGGCCGCCCGGCGCGGATCCGGCTCAAGGCGAACTCGCTGGTCGACGAGGCGGTCATCGACGCGCTCTATCTCGCCTCGCAGGCAGGTGTCCCGGTGCAGCTGCTGGTGCGGGGCATCTGCGCGCTGCGTCCCGGCGTACCTGCCCTGTCGGAAACGATCGAGACGCGGTCGGTGCTGGGCCGCTTCCTGGAGCACTCGCGGGTCTTCTGGTTCGACAACGGCGGCGAGTCGCGGGCCTGGATCGGGTCGGCCGACATGATGCACCGCAATCTCGACCGCAGGGTCGAGGTGCTGGTCGAGATGCCGACACCTGAGCTGGTCGCCGAGATCGGGAGCCTGCTCGACCTGGCCTTCGATCCGGACACGCGGGCATGGACCCTGGGCCCGGACGGCGAATGGACGCTCAACAACGGCTCGGTCGACCTTCAGGCCGCCCTGATCGAGCGGCAGCGACGCCGACGCAGGCAGAAGACCTGAGCCCTCAGGCGCGAAGACCGAACCCCCCGCGTTCCCGTCGCTGGTGCGGCGACTTGCGCCTGCGCAAGGCCGCTCGCCTAGCATGTGGAGCGTTCGTCCACCCCACGCCAGGAGTTTTCCGTGCGTTTGCGCATCCGTCCGGTCGAGACATCGTTCTACGACCTGTTCACGGAGTCAGCCCAGCACTTGGTCACCGGGGCGGCACTCCTAGCTGAGATGTTGAGCGAGAGCGCCGAGCACGCCAGTGTCGCCAAGCGCATGCGAGACGCCGAGCACGCCGCCGACGAGACCACCCACGCGATCGTGCGGCGGGTGAACTCGACGTTCGTGACGCCGTTCGACCGCGAGGACATCTACGCCCTCGGCTCCGGCCTCGACGACGTGATGGACGCGATGGACGAGGTGGTCGACCAGATCCTCGTCTATGAGGTGAAGGTGCTGCCGCCCGAGCTGTCGGACCAGGTCGCGGTGCTGCAGCGCTGCGCCGAGCTGACCGCCGCCGCGATGCCGAAGCTGCAGTCGCTCAGCGACCTCGACGAGTACTGGATCGAGATCAACCGCCTGGAGAACCAGGGCGACAAGAACCACCGTCGCATCCTCGCCAAGCTCTTCTCCGGCGAGTTCAAGGCGATGGAGGTCCTCAAGCTCAAGGACATCGTGGAGTCCCTCGAGGAGTCGATCGACGCCTTCGAGAAGGTGGCGAACATCGTCGAGCAGATCGCCGTCAAGGAATCCTGAGTGACTCTCGCGATCCTGATCGCGGTCGTGGTGATCGCGCTCGCCTTCGACTACACGAACGGCTTCCACGACGCCGCCAACGCCATCGCCACGTCCGTCTCCACCCGCGCGCTGACGCCGCGGGTGGCGCTCATCCTGGCCGCCGTCATGAACTTCGTCGGCGCGCTGCTGGGACAGGAGGTGGCACATACCGTCTCCGAGGTGCTGCGGCTCAACGCGGCGGACGCGAACCACGCGCTGGTGATCGTGCTGGCCTCGCTGCTGGGCGCGATCGCGTGGAACCTCATCACCTGGTACTTCGGTCTGCCCTCGTCCTCCTCGCACGCACTCATCGGTGCGCTCGTGGGTGCCGCGTTGGCTGCCGGATCGTCGTACGCGTCCGTGCACTGGAACACGGTGATCGACAAGGTGCTGGTGCCGATGGTGATCTCCCCGATCGTCGGCTTCGCGCTGGCGTTCGGGGTGATGCTGGCGATCATGTGGATCTTTCGCCGGCGCAACCCGCACAAGGTCTACCGCGGCTTCCGGCTGATGCAGACGTTCTCGGCCGCCGCGCTGGCGCTGGGTCACGGCCTGCAGGACGCGCAGAAGACGATGGGCGTCATCTTCCTGGCACTCACGGTCGCCTACCCGGCCACCTACGGCAGCGACAAGAACCTGCCGCTGTGGGTGGTGCTCTGCGCCGCCTCCGCGATCTCGCTCGGCACCTACTCAGGTGGCTGGCGGGTGATGCGCACCCTGGGCCGCAAGATCATCCACCTCGACCCGGCCCGCGGCTTCTCCGCCGAGGTCGTCGGTGCCAGCGTGCTCTACGGCAGCGCGTACTTCTTCCACGCTCCGATCTCGACCACCCACACCATCACCTCGGCGATCATGGGCGCTGGCGCCACGCAGCGCTTCAACGCCGTGCGCTGGGGGGTCGCGGGCAACATCGTCGTGGGCTGGGTGCTCACCTTCCCGGCCGCCGGGCTGGCCGCAGCCGGGATGTACGAAGTGCTGCGGGTGCTGTTCCGGGTCTGAGACCCAGGCACCTGACCTTCTTCACCGAGACACGCCGATAGATGGTGATGAAGGTCAGGTGTGTCACGCGGCGGGCAGCTGTCGCTTGAGCCAGATCCCACGCTCGCCATCGGTCAGCGCCCGCCGCCGCGCGACGGTGGACGTGTCGACCCACCAGTCCGGTTGGGCCAAGGTCCACGGCCCCGTACGTCGGCGTGCGGCGGCGCGCTGATAGGCCGCGGCCAGCCGCCGCACGAAGCGCTCACGCCCGGCGAGGTCCCCGCTCATCATGACGACCAGCTCGAGGTCGAGGCGCCGATAGAGTTCCTCGCGATCGAGATCGCGCTCGCGCGGCTCGAGGCCGTCGTGCGGTGCGCCGTCGTACTCGCCCACCACGCCTGCGACAGGATCGATCAGGTCGGGCGTGACCAGGTGCCGGCCGTCTTCGTCGAAGAGCGGAGCGTTCGCGAGCGGACTCCCGCGGCGGGTCTGGAGCCAGGCCATCCGCATGATCGACTCCATCGGCGACCAGCTGTTCTCATCCGCGTACGGCGACGCCTGCCAGATCCGGCTGACGTGCGGGCGGCCGGCGAGCCGCTCACGAGCGTAGGTGTGCACCTCCGCCGGCGAGCAGAGGTCGTCGAAGGCTGCCATGTCGAGGATCCGCACCCGGTCCTCGAGACTCCGGTTGCTGCGCAGGAGCCGGCAGACCGACCGGGGGTGGGTCGTCAGCCGTAGCCCATCGACCACGATGATGTCGGCGGGATCGAGGAACTCCTCGCACAGCTCCACCCCTGGCTGCTGACGGAGTCGTCGCTTGTTGTCGAGTGCCAGCGTCACCGGCATCAGACCGGATCCAGCCCTCGTCGTGCCGTCGAAGTAACGACCACCGGCCCAGTGCAGTGCAGCCCAGCCCGTGATCGCTCCGGTTGCCGGGAGGAGCGCCGCGGCCTCGACGATGCGCTGGTCGACCCGGCGGCCGTCGACCGCCGCGGGAACGTGCCAACCGCGATAGGGACTGCGCCAGTGCGGCCCGGCGGCCTCCCGCGAGCGCGGGCCTTCGATTCCCGCTCGATCGACCTTGACCGGTAGAGCGAGGCCCTGTCGCGTGATTCCCGAGAGATCCATGGACCGAGGATCGCCCGGATCGCCGTCACGCGGCGGCGGCCGTCCACAGGCCCCCGGCGTACCTGACCTTCCTCACCAGCCACCGGCGTGTCCCGGTGAGAAAGGTCAGGTGCCCGGGTCAGTCGGCTCAGCCGAAGCGACCGGAGATGTACGCCTCGGTGTCCGGGTTGTCCGGGGTGGTGAACATCGTCTTGGTGGGGTTGAACTCCACCAGGTGGCCCGGCTGACCGGCGGCCTTGAGGTTGAAGAAGCCGGTGTCGTCGGAGACGCGCGCGGCCTGCTGCATGTTGTGGGTGACGATCACGATCGTGTAGTCGGACTTGAGCTCGTGGATCAGGTCCTCGATCGCCGCGGTCGAGATCGGGTCGAGCGCGGAGCACGGCTCGTCCATCAGCAGCACCTCGGGCTCGACCGCGATCGCGCGAGCGATGCACAGCCGCTGCTGCTGACCACCGGAGAGGCCCATGCCCGGCTTGCCGAGGCGGTCTTTGACCTCGTTCCAGAGGTTCGCGCCGCGCAGCGACTTCTCCACGATCGTGTCCGCGGTCGCCTTCGGCATCCGCTTGGCGTTGAGCCGGTTGCCGGCCAGCACGTTCTCGTAGATCGACATCGTCGGGAACGGGTTCGGCCGCTGGAAGACCATGCCGATGCGGCGGCGCACCTCGACCGGGTCGATGGCCGAGTCGTAGAGCGACTGTCCGTCAACCGTCACCTTGCCCTCCACGCGGGCGCCCGGGATCACCTCGTGCATCCGGTTCAGCGAGCGCAGGAAGGTGGACTTGCCGCAGCCCGAGGGGCCGATGAAGGCGGTGACAGCCTTCGCCTTGATGGTCATGTTGACGCCCTCGACGGCCTTGAAGTCGCCGTAGTAGATGTCGAGGTCGGTGATGTCGATGCTCTTTGCCATTGCTGTGTTACTCCCGTCAGTGCCCTGGCTGAATCAGTACCGTGGGGCGAAGATCTTGCCGATGATGCGGGCGATGATGTTGAGGATCATGACGATCACGATGAGGACCAGCGCGGCGCCCCAGGCGCGGGCGTAGCCCGGGGGGTCGGCGGCGTGCGCGCCCAGCGGTGTCGCGCCGGGCGTCTTGTACTGGTTGAAGATGTAGACCGGCAGCGTGGTCATCCGGCCGGAGAACAGGTTGCCGTTCATCGAGTCGTTGTAGCCGGCGGTGACCAGCAGCGGCGCGGTCTCGCCGATGACCCGCGAGATCGCGAGCACGATGCCGGTCACGATGCCGCCGATGGCGGTCGGCAGGACCACCTTCACGATGGTGCGCCACTTCGGCACGCCGAGGGCGTACGACGCCTCGCGCAGGTCGCTGGGAACCAGCCGGAGCATCTCCTCGGCCGAGCGGACGACCGTCGGGATCATCAACAGGGCAAGGGCGATCGCGCCGCCGATGCCCGCCCGGAAGGCCGGCCCGAAGAACATCACCAGCAGGGCCAGCGCGAACAGACCGGCCACGATCGAGGGGATGCCCGTCATCACGTCCACGAGGAAGGTGATCACCCGCGCCAGCCGGCCACCCCTGCCGTACTCGATCAGGTAGATCGCCGTCATCAGGCCGATCGGCACCGCGATGATGGAGGCCGCGAGAGTGACCACGATGGTGCCCTGCAGGGCGTGCAGGATTCCGCCCGGCATCGAGCCGATGACGCCGCGCATCGAGGTGGTCAGGAAGTGGCCGTTGATCACCGGCGCACCCTTCTGGACCACCAGGATCAGCAGCCACAGCAGCGGCACGCACACCACGACGAACGAGCCCCAGACCAGGTGGGTCATGAGTCGGTCGGTGGCGGCGCGCGGGCCTTCGAGGACGCGCGACCACAGCGGGAGTGCGAAGACGTAGAGCAGGCCGGCCACGACGAGCAGCGCGATCCAGCTCCAGCCGAACAGCAACGAGATCAGTCCGGCGACGGCCAGCGCGGCCACGGCGACGACCACCGGCGCCCAGCGCGGCAGGCGCGGGCGGGCGAGCGTCGAGGGGGCGAGAAGGGCTGTCATCGGGGTCCCCGCTCAGTTGTTCGCGGAAGGAGCGGAGCGGGAGGAGCGAAGAACTGCGTGGGGTGATTCATCGTGCGAGGTTCCTCTCACCGCGGCCGATCGCCCACCGCGCGATGAAGTTGACGGCGAAGGTGAAGGCGAACAGCACGAGACCCGCGGCGATCAGCACGTGCTGCTTGTCCGGCGTGGCCTCGGAGTAGTTGTTGGCGATGTTGGCCGCGATGGTCTGCGGGCTGGTGTCGCCGATGATGTTGAGCGTGAACTTCGGCGAGGACGAGTAGACCATCGTGACCGCCATGGTCTCGCCGAGCGCGCGGCCCAGGCCGAGCATGATGCCGGCGATGACACCGGACTTCGCGTAGGGAAGCACCGCGAGCCGGATCACCTCCCACCGGGTGGCGCCGAGACCGATCGCTGCCTCCTCGTTGAGCCGCGGCGTCTGCGCGAACACCTCGCGGCTGATCGCGGTGATGATCGGCAGGATCATCACGCCGAGAACGAGCGCCGCGGTCAGAGCGGTCTGCCCGTTCGGCGACGCGGGGCCCTTGAACAGCGGGATCCAGTTGAGGTAGTCGCCCAGCCAGTTGATCACCGGCTTGAGCGCCTGCGCGAGTGCCCTGCCACCCCAGAGGCCGTAGACGACCGACGGCACGGCGGCGAGCAGATCGATCACGTACGCGACCGGTGTGGCGAGCCTGCGCGGGGCGTAGTGGCTGATGAACAGTGCCACCGCGAGCGCGAACGGCACCGCCACGATGAGCGCCAGGATCGAGATGAAGATCGTGCCGAACAGCAGCGGCGCGACGTACGACCAGAAGTTGTCGAACCCCTGGCCGTAGGTGCTCGGATCCACGCTCAGCCCAGGAACACCCTGGATCAGCAGGAAGATGAAGACGCCGGCGAGGACGACCATGATGAGCAGGCCCGCGCCCAGCGCGGCGCCTGCGAAGATCCGATCGCCGAGCCGCGCCGAACGCCGCGCCGGGGAGCCTGAGTCAGATTCGGGCGGCCCGGTGGGCGTCTGCTCGGGGGAGGCGGTGAGAGACACGCAGTTCCTGAGGTCGAAGTGGGCTGTGCGGCGGCCCGCTCATCGCGGGCCGCCGCACCAGGTCTTGCCAGCCCGGGGTCACCCTGTGGGGTCACCCGGGCGCGGGATCACTTGGCAGCGATCTTGGCGACGATCGCGGTGGCCTTGTCCGAGACGTCGCTGCTCAGCGGGGCCGAGCCGGCGTTCGAGGCACCGGCCTTCTGGCCGTCCTGGGAGACGATGTAGGACAGGTAGCCCTTGACCAGGCTCGCGGTGTTCGCGTCGCTGTAGGTCGGGCAGGCGATCAGGTAGGACACGAGCAGCAGCGGGTAGGCGCCATCGCTGGTGTCGGTGCGGTTGACGTCGTAGATCAGCTGGTTGTCGGTGGCCGACGGGTCCAGGCTCGAGGCGGCGACCACGGCGGCAGCCCCGTCGGCCGACGGAGCGTTGTAGGACGAGCCGACCTTGATCGACGCGACTCCCAGGCCACCGGCCTGCGAGGCGTCCGCGTAGCCGATGGTGCCGTCGCCGCCCTTGATCGAGGTGATGACACCCGAGGTGCCGTTGCCCGACAGCCCGTTGGTGGACGGCCACGTCTGCGAGGCCGGGCTCTTCCACGCGCCGGAGCCGGCCTTGCTCAGGTACTCGGTGAAGTTCTGGGTGGTGCCCGAGTCGTCCGAGCGGTGCACGGTGTGGATCGCGGTGCTCGGCAGCGTGACGCCGCTGTTCTGCTGCGCGATCGCCGGGTCGTTCCACTTGGTGATCTGGCCGTTGAAGATCTTGGCGATCGTCTGCGCGTCGAGCTTCAGCGAGTCGACACCCTTGAGGTTGAAGACGACGGCGATGGGGCTGATGTAGTCCGGCACCTCGATCGGGTCCGCACCACCACACTGCTGCTTGGCCTTGGTGTACTCGTCGGAGGGGTTCGCGATGAACGCGTCCGAGCCGGCGAACGGGTAGGCGCCCGACTCGAAGCTGGTGCGACCGGCGCCGGAGCCGACGGGGTCGTAGCTGATGGTCACGCCGGAGTTCTGCTGCTGGTAGGCGGCCATCCAGGCCTGCTGGGCGGAGCCCTGAGCGCTCGAACCACCAGCGGCGAGCTTGCCGCTGACGGAGCCGCCTGCGGCACCGGTAGAGCTGTCGCTGGCGTTGTTGTTGTCGTCACCGCACGCGGCGAGGGAGGCTGCCAGCGCGATCGCGGCAACACCCGGGACGACGGCCCGGCGGAGGGAGGTCTTCACTTCAGTTTCTCCTGTGGTCATTCGCAGGTTGACGTCAGCGAAGGTAGGCAGCCGAAGTGACCGGATCCATGGTCGTTGGTGAACGAGGCGTGAACGCGATCTGCCGTCTCGGAAACGAAATCGCGTGGAGTCGGCAGATAGTGAGTGAACTCGCGGTCCTGGGACTTGTCAGAGCGGCAGGTGCCGCTCTATAGCGACGACCCGGCCCTTGCGGATGTGCGCCACCGCTATCTCCCCCTTCTCCAGCGCGAGCTTCCGCATGCCGAGCGCGGAGAAGACCATCGGCAGCACCGGACGGTGGCTGCACACCACCAGCGGTCCGCGACCCGGCAGCTCGCTGGCGAGTCCGAGGATGAGCGCACCGGTGGCCTCGGCCGCAGCGCCCTCCTCACTCAGCAGCGTGGTGGACTCGATCGGTACGTCGGCAGCCACGGCGTACGGCTCGACCGTCTGGCGGCAGCGCTCGCTCGTGGAGGTGACCACCCGGGTCACGCCGAACGCGGCGAGCACGGCACTGAGCCGCTCGGCCTGGCGCTTGCCCGAGGCGAGCAGCGGCCGCGCCGCATCGGTACCGCGCCAGGTGTCGCGGGAGCGCGAGTCGCTGTGCCGCAGCACGATCAGCGGGTACGTCGTCTTGCGGGCCGCGATCGCCTCACGCAGCGTCGCCCGGTCGTGCGGGTAGGTGAGCCGCCGGCCGGCGTCGGCGATCGGCACCCAGGCGACCTGATCGATCTCGCCGGGCCGCTGGTAGTCGCTGACGTCGTCGGTGGCGCCCTCGAGCACCCGCCCGGTCCAGTAGTGCACCCGCTTCCAGCCGCGGCCGACGCGATAGCGCTGGGCGCGCAGCGGCCGGGTGAGTCGGATGGGCAGCCCGGTCTCCTCCTCCACCTCCCGCACGGCGGCGACGGTGACGTGCTCACCGCGGTCGAGCTTGCCCTTGGGGAAGGACCAGTCGTCGTACTTGGGCCGGTGCACCAGCAGCACCTCGCGGCACTCCTTCTTGCTCCGACGGAAGACGACCGCCCCGGCGGCCTCGACGTCCCGTGTGGGTGCAGGCATGTGGGTAGGGTATTCGGCCGGGCGGCGCGCTGGGCAGTGGCCGCGGGCACGACGTTGGTGACCTAGGTTGTCCACCGTGGTGCTGAGGCGAATACGGGCGCGGACGATCGCGCTGACGACTGTCCTCGCGATCGTCGTCTGCGTGGGCGCGGTGCTCGGGGTGAAGGCGTGGGACTCCGCGCATCGCAGTGATCTGCAGCGGGCGATGGCGCTCGCGCCGAAGGACGCCCAGCGGTACTCCTGGACCGACTGGGCGCGGGTGCGCGCGGCGCTCGGGACATCCTCGGACGAGAAGCTCCTCGACGCCGGGTACGACGCGGATCTGACGCCGGCTTCCTCCCTCACCACGTCGGTGGACCTGATGAAGTCTGCCTTCGGCTTCACCCCGGCGACCATGTCCTGGGAGCTGCTCACCCAGTCGACGAGCGGCGCGGCGCTGTTGATGAAGGTGTCCGACTCGGTCTCCTTCGACAGCATCCGATCGCACCTCAAGGCTGCGGGCTTCACCGCGCCCAAGGATGACGGCGGGGTGTGGGACGGCAGCACCGTGGACGGCGTCGGCGGCGTACCGATCCTGTCGTTCGTCTCCCTCGACGAGGACCGGCACCTCGTGGTCACCAGTGACACCGACAGCTTCGCGGCACAGGTCGTGGACCATCTCGGCGACGGGTCGGTGCCGCAACCCATCGCGCGGGTGGTGAATGCTGTCGACGAGCCCATCGCGGCCGAGATCTACGGCGGCGACTACACCTGCAGCAAGCTCGCCATGGGCGAGGCCGACCCGACGGACGAGGCGCAGGGCCAGCAGCTGATCACCGAGGCGGGCAAGGTCAACCCGGTGCTGGCCTTCGCGATGGCTCGCGAGATCGGCCCCGCCGGGAAGGCGGGCGACGTACGGGTGGCGCTCGCCTTCGAGAGCCACGACCAGGCGGTCACCAACGCGACGACGCGGGCGAAGCTGGCCAGCGGGGAGGCGCCCGGGCAGGGCGGCAGCTTCACCGACCGGTTCGCGCTCGGCAAGGTCGCCGCTGATGGTGCCGTGGTGACGATGGCGCTGCGGCCCAAAAACGGCTCACCGGTGCTCTCGGACCTGTCCACGGGACCGCTGCTGTTCGCGACCTGCTGAGGGCTGTCGGCGGGGTAGTCCGGGGCGAAAATCAGCCCCACCGGCGAGTAACCCCTGATTTGCGCCCCGGACTATCCCCGGAATCGCCGCAACCGCAAGCTGTTCCCCACCACGCACAGCGACGACAGCGCCATCGCTCCGCCGGCCAGCATCGGCTCCAGACGTCCCGACGCCGCCAGCGGGATGAGCACCACGTTGTAGCCGAACGCCCAGACCAGGTTGGCACGGATGGTGCGCAGGGTGGCGCGGGCCAGTCGCACCGCGACCGGGACCAGCCGCAGGTCACCGCGGACCAGGGTCAGGTCGCTCGCGGCGATCGCGGCGTCGGCGCCGGTGCCCATCGCGATGCCGAGGTCGGCGGTGGCGAGGGCGGCGGCGTCGTTGACCCCGTCGCCGACCATCGCGACGACCCGCCCGGCCTCTTGGAGGGCACGCACGTGGGCGGCCTTCTCCTCGGGGAGTACGCCGCTGATCACGGTCTCGAGGCCCACCTCGTCGGCGATCGTGCGTGCGGCGCGCTCGTGGTCCCCGGTGAGCAGGACCGGCTCGAGGCCGAGCCGACGCAGCTGGTCGACGGCATCGGCTGCCCCGTCCTTGACCGTGTCGGCGACCGCGAGCACGCCGCGCGCGGCACCGGCCCAGCCGATCGCGACCGCCGTCGCGCCGGTGGCCTCGGCCCTCTCCACCGCCTCTTCGAGGGCGGGCTCGAGCGGCAGCCCGCGCGAGCGCAACAGCTCGGGCCGGCCGACGACGACCGACTCACCGTCCACGACACCCTCGGCACCCAGGCCGGGCAGAGCGAGGAAGTCGTCCACGTGCGGCAGGTCCGTGGCGGCGTGCCCGGATCGACCGGCGACGGCGATCGCCCGGGCGATCGGGTGCTCGGAGGCGGACTCGACTGCGGCCGCGCGGCGGCGTACGTCCTGCTCGGAGGTGGTCGGCGACGCGGTGACCTCGATCAGCCTCAGCTCGCCGCGGGTGACGGTGCCGGTCTTGTCGAGCACGACGGTGTCGACGCGACGGGTCGATTCGAGCACCTCCGGGCCGCGCAGGAGCACACCCAGCTGCGCACCGCGTCCGGTGCCGACCAGCAACGCGGTGGGGGTGGCCAGCCCCAGCGCGCACGGGCAGGCGACGATCAGCACCGCGACGGCGGCGGTGATCGCCGTTGACGGCGAGCCACCCGTGACCAGCCAGCCGACGAAGGTCAGCAGGGCGAGCACGAGCACGGCGGGCACGAAGTACGCCGAGACTCGGTCGGCGAGCCGCTGCGCCGCAGCCTTGCCGCTCTGGGCCTCCTCCACCAACCGGGCGATCCGCGCCAGCTGGGTGTCGGCGCCGACCCCCGTCGCGCGGACGACGAGCCGGCCGTTGGTGTTGAGGGTGCCACCGGTCACCGCCTCGCCCGCGCCGACCTCGACCGGCACCGGCTCGCCGGTGAGCAGCGAGGCGTCGACGGCCGAGACGCCGGCCTCGACCACGCCGTCGGTGGCGATCCGCTCCCCCGGACGGACGACGAACAGGTCCCCCACGCGCAACCGCTCGACCGGCACCGTCACCTCGGCGCCGTCGCGCAGCACCTGCACCTGCTTGGCGCCCAGGGTCATCAGCGCACGCAACGCCTCCCCCGCGGTGCGCTTGGCGCGGTGCTCCAGCACTCGACCTGCCAGCAGGAAGGTGGTCACGGTCGCAGCCACCTCGACATAGGTGTCGCCGTCGCCGAGCAGCGCACCGAGGGACCAGAGGTAGGAGACGCTCACGCCGAGGGAGACCAGCGTGTCCATGGTGGTCGCGCCGTGCCGCAGGTTGACCAGGGCGGCACGGTGGAAGGGCCAGGCCGACCAGGTCACCACCGGCAGGGCCAGCACGAACGTCACCCAGGCCCAGCCCGGCCAGATGGGGGCGGGCAGCGGTGCGAGCATCGCGATCGCCAGGATCGGCACCGTCAGCGCCGCCGCCACGACCAGCCGGCCGATCAACGGGTCGCGCTCGCGGCCCGGCTCGGCACTCTCCTCGGCCGCATCGGCCGCCTCGACCGGGGTGGCGTCGTAGCCGGCAGCCACCACCGCCGCGACGAGGTCACCGGTGGCGACGCCGTCGACGTACTCGACCCAGGCCTTCTCGGTGGCGTAGTTGACGCTCGCGCTGACGCCGTCGAGCTTGTTCAGCTTGCGCTCGATCCGGTTGGCGCACGAGGCGCACGTCATCCCGGAGATGGCGAGCTCGACCTGTTGCTGGCTCATCGCAACGCGTACCCGGCCTCCGTGACGGCCTCGGCGACATCCGCCCGCTCCAGGGGTACGTCGGAGGTCACGCTCAGCTCACCCGTCGCCAGGTCGACCGCGACCTCGACGACACCCGGCAGTGCGGAGACCTCCTCGGTCACCGAGGCGACGCAGTGCTGACAGGTCATGCCCTCGACGACCCCGTGGAACGTGCTCACGACCTCACCAGCCGGGCGATCGCCTCGACGGCCTCCGCGACCTTCTCCTGCGCCTCGGCGTCGCTGCTGCGCGCGGCGTCGACCACGCAGTGGCTCATGTGCTCCTCCAACAGGCCGAGCGAGACGGCGTGCAGCGCCTTCGTCATCGCCGAGACCTGGGTCAGGATGTCGATGCAGTACTGCTCCTCGTCGACCATCCGCGCGATGCCGCGCGCCTGGCCCTCGATGCGTCGCAGTCGCTTGAGGTAGTCGTCCTTGCGGTGGATGTAGCCGTGCTCGCTCACGTCCATGACGTTACCCGTACCCCCTAGGGGTATCAAGAGCGCAAAGACGGACGGCCGAATGCGGGCCGCTCAGGACCCTTGGCGCGCGCGCGGAACGACACCGAGGATCTCGTCGATCTCCTCGGTGCTGAGGTGCTCCTCCGACTCGCTGGCCGCGATGATCAGGTTGGTGGTCAACTCGACCTCCCCGAGCAGGTCCGCGTCCTCGAGCGAGACGTCGAACTGGTCGTGCACCTGGTCCTCCTCATCACCGGGTCGCCAGGTCCGTCCGACCAGGGCATGCTTCCGGTGCTCCCATTCCCCTTCCAGATTACGTCCAAACACCAACCGGACCTCGGGACATGACACGCGTGCGGCCACGTTTTACCCAACCTGGATGACGCCTGGACAATGCCTGGACAATGCCTGGAGAGTGCCTGGACGGCGTCCAACGACCTGCCGAAATGACACGAGGCCCCGACCTCGCGGTCGGGGCCTCGCTCTGATCTAGATCAGATGGGGCGGACGTTCTCCGCCTGCGGGCCCTTCGGACCCTGGGTGACGTCGAACTCGACCTTCTGGTTCTCGTCGAGCGACTTGTAACCGTTGGACTGAATAGCCGAGTAGTGCACGAAGACGTCGTCGCCGCCGTCCTCCTGCGCGATGAAGCCGAAGCCCTTCTCAGCGTTGAACCACTTAACAGTGCCCTGAGCCATGTGCTCTGTTTCTCCTTAGTCGGGGCGAGAAGCCGCCAGGTTCGACGGCCCCGCAACAGCTGCGGTGACACCGTCGCTCCGACCTGTGGAGTCCCCCGCGTTGAAGCGGGCACAGAGCAGAAACGCCGTTGGATCACAAACTCCGCGGGCGTCAGACCACTTGGAACTTGCACCTGTTGCAAGCAGCAGAGTACCAATACCGGGCCGGAAGGAAACCCTCGAAGACAGGAATTCTCGCCGTCTTTGACCCGGGTTCAAGGAACGCGCCCCCGCCCGGCTCCTCGAGACGGTCCAAGACGCCGGATCAGCGGGCCAGCACTACCACGATCAGGGCGATCAGCGCTACCAGCGTCGCACCACCGACGAGCCACCAGTACCAGTCGATCCCGGCCGGCTCCGGCTCCGGCGCAGGAGCCGGTGGGGGCGGCGGAGGCGCGATCACGGTGATCGGCTCGGGTGCCGTCACCAGCACCATCGGCCCGCCGCAGCGCAGGCATGTCTCGGCACCGACGGGATTGGCCTCCGCACAGGTCGGACAGGGGATCGATGCGACAGTGACCCTGCCCGCGGTGCCGGGCAGGCGACGCAGGTTCTCGCCACTGCCCTCCGCGCCGTCCCGGATGACCTCGGCCGGCGTCCAGAACAGCGGGAAGTCGCACTTGCCGCAGAAGTCCTGGGCGTCACGCCGGTTCAAGGCGACCTGGGCCGACGTACCGCACTCGGGGCACGCCACCGCCCCTCGCTGGTCCACGCGCTGCTCGCTCATGCCTTCCTCCCGTACGACGATCGGTGCGAGCCGGAGTCCTCGCCCGATCGCCACACCAACTCATCGGCCACGTAGAGCTCGGCCCGAGCATGCGCCGGCACCTCGTCGCGGATCCGCTCGATGAACTCCGCCACCGCGAGCTGGCCCGTCGACGCCACCCGCAGCCGCACCCAGGCGGCATCCGCCGGGGCATCACCGCTGCGCCAGATCCCGCCGCCGTCCTCGACCTCGGCCGGACCGTCGCTGAGCAGCTCGAGGAACTCGCGCAGGCCGTGCGCGGTCCCGCGCCAGGTCAGCGTGCGGGCGGCGCTGCGCACCATCCGGCGCTGCAGGTCCTCGGGCAGCGCCTCGTCGATCGGAGCGGCCGAGATCCACGACCCCAGCCACCGCACCAGCTCCGGCGGTGCGACCGACACGTCGAGGATGTGGTCGATGTTGTCGGCGTCCTCCAGGAGCGTCGTGCCGAGCTCCTGGAAGATGGAGACGAACCGGCGGAAGAAGTCGTGCGCCACCATCTGGACCGGCAGCTGGTGCACCATCCAGTCCGGGTCGCGGCGCGGCCGCAGCTGCCCGCTCGGCTGCTGCGAGACGTAGGGAGCGAGCGTCATCGCACGACCACCCGGTGCGCGGCGGAGAGGAAGAGCGACTGCCGGTCGAGTCGGATGACGTCCTTCGCCGCACCGAGCCGCCGGCCGGTGCGCAGGTCGAACTCGTAGAGCAGCACCTCCTCGACCCGCTCCACCCCCTCGACCGACTCCAGCAGCTGGGTGACGGTGGCGGCGTTGACGTCGGCGTCGAAGGGCCAGCCGGTGCCGTCGGCGCCGCCGAGCAGCGGGTTGAGGTAGCGGTCGAGCGCATCCACGGCGCGCTGCTGCACGAGCGCGGGCGGCCGGCCGGGGTCGCCGTGCACGAGCGCCACCACCGAGACGCCCTGGTAGTAGGGCGTGCCGACCTCGATCGCCGTACCGACGATCCGATGCTGGTCCAGGTGTGCGGTGATGGTCTCCATCAGCGCCGGGGAGATGGCGTAGTCGTCGAGGTGATGCTCGCCGATCTCACGGCGTACCTGCGGCACGACCAGGAGCTGGACGTGCGCGTTCCCGGGCCCCGCCGGCTGGCACCGAGCCCGAGCCACCTCCGGCGAGGACTCCAGGGTCAGCCGCTCGAAGTCGCCGACGGTGACGGCGCGCTGACCCGTACGCAGCGTCAGCGGACCGCGCTCCTTGGCCTCCGCCACCGACTCGGCGTCGACGCCACCCGCCGCCCGACCGAGGTTGGAGACGGCATTCACGAACGGCACCGTGGTGCGCATCAGGGTCAGGGTGCGAGCCCCGACGTTGCCGCGCACCCCGCCGCCGTGGCGGTAGCCGCTGACCTCGATCCGGGCGCCGTCGCGCGGGATCGCACCGTGCTGGCGCACGGTTCCGTCGGCGTAGCGCACCCGCGGACCGAAGCGGACGATGCCCGAGCCGCCGTCCCAGACGTAGACCTGGTCGTCGGGCCCGGCGAGCGAGAAGTCCTCGACCTCGCGCCAGACGGCCTCCCGGTCGTCGTCGCGGACGAGCACGTGCTCACCGGTCCGACGCGGCAGCACCGGCGTGCGCGAGACGATGAAGCTCTGCCCCGGCGTACCGTCGCTGCGGCCGATCACCTCGCCGGGCAGCTGCTCGGCGTGCTCGGCCAGCACCGTGCCGCCCAGCGCCTCGACGCTGAGACCACGGACCCGCGGCGAGGCCCGGTACGTCGGCTGGCCCGGCAACGGCGCGAGCAGCCGCGCGCGCAACCAGTAGGCAGCCTGGTTGCCGATCGTGGAGGGCGCATGCTCGACCGGGACCAGGAGCACGATCTCGCCGGCCCGGTTGAGCCCGCCGGTGGAGTCCTGGTGCACGGTGCAGGCGATCCAGCCCTCGCCGTTCCACACCTCCCACGCCAGCGGCGGCCGGTTCGGGTCGACGCCGATGCCCTCGGCCTGGGCCTCGACCACCAGCCGGACCACCATCCCGGCCAGGCTGTCGTGGAAGCCCAGGGCGAGCGCGTCGCCGGGGCTCAGCGCGGGCGACGCGAACGCCCGCACGCCCTCGGTCCCGAAGCGCAGGTCCTCCCAGACGTCGTCGGTGACGCCCCCGACCTGGACGGTCTGGGCCGCCTCGAGGACCGGCGGGGCGATCACCAGGTCCTCGGTGGTGCTGAACACCACCGCGTCCGCGCCGTCCGCCGCGCTCGCCGCGGTCATGACCTGGGTGTTGCCTGGCACCACGACAGGCGCCTCGAGCACCGCCGAGAGCCAGAACGTCAGGTCGGCACGCGCCACCGAGGGCGGGAACGGCTCGATGCCGACCATGTTGAGGAAGTGCGTGTAGAGGCGCTCAGGGACCTGGTTGACCCGGTAGAGCACCATCTCGCTCATCCAGGCGAACAGCTCGATCAGCGCCACACCCGGGTCGGAGACGTTGTGGTTGGTCCACTCCGGGGCGTAGCGCGGGATCAGCCGCTTGGCCTCGTCGACGATGCTCTGGAAGGTCCGGTCGTCGAGGCCGGGAGTCGGGAGAGGCATCGGCTCACTCTTCGCTGTCGTGGGGGATCAGGTAGAACGGGTAGACCAGGTTGCGCCGGTCGTTGGTGGCGCGGATCCGGTAGGCGATGCCGATCCGGACCAGGGCCGGGTTGTCCTCGTCGGGCATCGGTACGACCTCGTCCACCTCGACCCGAGGCTCCCACTGCGCGACCGCCTGGCGCACGGCCACGGCGATCTGACCCAGCAGGTTCGGCGTGACCGGCTCGAAGAGCAGGTCCCAGATCCGGCAGCCGAACTGCGGTCGCATCAGCCGCTCCCCCGGCGCCGTCATCAGCACCAGCTCGATCGAGCGGTCCAGGTCCGCAACCGGGTCCGAGAGCCGGATCGAACCGGTGTGGTCCACGCCGAGCGGCCAGGCGAAGCCACTCCCGAGGAACGAGGGATCCGTGCCGGCCGGCACCCGCGGATCACGGTTGCCCGTGACCCGCGCCGGCAGTCGGCTCTCGTGAGGTCCGCTGGTCAATTGATCATCACCACCCCGCCCTTGAGGGCGAGCTGGCCCGAGGCCTGCACCGACGTACTCGCCTGGCCTTCGATCTTCACGTCCGCACCCTGCACCTCGACCGCTGTCTTGCCCGCCATCGCGGCCTTGGTGCCCGCCTGCACGTCGACGGTGGTGTCGGCCTTGAGCGTGATGCTCTTGCCCTGGATCGTGATGTCGCCCTGCTCGGAGAAGACGATCTTTGCCGGCCCGTTGGTGATCGTGAGCTCCTTGTTGGCGATCGTCAGATCCGTCTTGTCAGCCCCGATCCGCAGCTGGTGCTGACCACCGGCCAGCTTGACCAGCACGTACTTGCTGTCGTCCGCGGTGCCGTCGGCGAGCTCGATGACGTGACCCAACCGCGAGGTGATCCGCCGGTAGGCGATGGCGCTGCCGTCGACGTTCCCGGCCTTGGGCGAGGTGGGCAGGGTGTTCTTCGCGCTGAACAGGCCGCCGAGCACGAGCGGACGACGCGTGTCGCCCTGCTCGAAGGCGACCAGCACCTCGTCGTTGACCTCGGGCTGGAACTCCAGGCCACGGCCCTTGCCGGCGCCGATGGTGACGACCCGCGCCCAGGGCGACTCCACGGTGTTGCCCTGGGTGGAGTAGGTGACCTTGACCTTGCCCGCGTTGTCGGGATCGGCCACGTTGGTCACCACGCCGGTGAGCACACCGGGCAGGGTGAACCCGCTGCCCTCCGCCGGTACGCCGAGCACGTCAACCAGGTGCCGGGCCCGGTGCGGGCCAGCGGTGAAGCGGGTGGTGAAGCCACTGACGTCGTAGAGGTGCTCGACCGCCGTGACGAGGTACTTGCCCGACGCCGGCCCGGCGTCGCTGACGTCGACGGTCGTGGAGAGCGCGATGGCGGCGTTGAAGTCGCCGGTGCCGCGGGCGACGACGCCGTCAGAGGCTGCGGTGGCGAAGATCGAGGAGGCCATCGCGGTCGCCTCGTCGGCATCCATCGGCGCCGCGTCCCGGACCACCAGCGTCTTCGAGCCCTTGCCGAGATCGGCGAGGAACGGGTCGATCAGGTTCCCCTGGGCCTTGGTCTCCACGGAGGTCGCGCTGCCCGTGATCGGCTGCTGCTGGGCCGGGTCCCAGCCCACCACGTCCACCTTGTCGGGTCGCAGGCTGGTCGCCTTGACCGAGAAGCCGTCCAGATCGGTGCCGAAGGCGAGCCGGACCGTGGCGTCCGACGTACCTGCCTTCTCGAAGCGGAGTGTCCGGGTCCCCTCCACCCACCAGACCCGGCCGGTACGCGCGCAGATCTCGTTGAGGAAGTCCAGGTCGGTGCCCGACTGCAGCAGGTAGGCCTGCGTAGCGTTCTCGGCCTGGCCGCTGGTGACCGACAGACCGCGGGCGCTGGCGAGGCCGTTGACGACGGTGCTCAGGCTGCTGTTCAGGTAAGTCTTGGTCGAGGTGCCCTGCGTCAGCTTGTGGGCGGCATCGTCGACGGTGACCACCAGCTCGGGCTGGCGGCTCTCGCCCTGGTTCAGCGCGATCCCGACGACGGTGCCGGAGAAGATCGGCGAGCTGCCACCCGCCTTGCCGAACGTGACGGCCTTCTCGAGGGTGAAGACCGACGCATCGGCGAGGGCCGCACCGAAGTCGCGGAAGCGCAGCGTGGCGCGGCCGACCAGACCGAGCTGGAGATCGACCCGCACGCCGACCAGCCGGTCGAGCCAGGCGGCAGCGAGATCCTGGCCGCCGACCTTGATCTCCGGCGCGAGCGCGATACTCATGAACCGAGCCGTGGGATCGAGAGCACCGTGCCCGGACGTACCGCGAGGGGGTCCTCGAGGCTGTTGGCCGAGGCGAGCGCGCGCCACTTGGTGGAGTCGCCGTAGTAGCGCGCGCTGATCCGGTCGAGGGTCTCACCGGGCTGCACGCGGTGCACGCGGTGCGGGCGCGGCGTACCGGAGGTCGGGTTCTGCGGGCCGAAGGCGTCGGACTGCTGGTACTGCATGAGGGTCAGGCTCATGTCGGCACGCAGCGGCGTACCGCTCTCGGAGAAGTAGGTGAAGGTCAGGCTCAGCGAGGTGATCACCGACTCGAAGCTCTGCAGGTTGCCCCATCCGAAGGTGACGGTCCGCGGGCGGGCGTTGTTGCTGGCCTCGTCCGAGCCGGCCAGGCTCGGATCCGGCTCCATCAGCGCGAGGATCTTGCCGGTGTAGTTGGTCACCGGCACGCCCTCCAGCGTGGTGTCGAACTTCAGCGCCAGTGACATCGATGCCGACTCGGTGCCGTTGAACTGCGCCGTCGAGACGCCCTTGCCCGGCATCGAGGGCGCGTCCCAGCTGTTCTTGCGGCTGATGGAGAGCTGCTCGGGGTTGTAGAGGCACGGGATCTGAGTCCCGCCCTCGATCTGCAGGTAGGCCTTCGCAAGACTCATCAGAAACCGCCTCTTCCGGAGCGACGGCCACGCCGCTCGAGTTCGTCGACGACGCGCTGCTCGATCCGCTCGACCACCGCGGCGATCACCTCGTCCAGCTGTTGCGGGTCCAGCGAAGCGGAGGCCGGTACGGCGGGACCCGCCACTCCCTGGCCGGGCTGCGCCGAGTAGACCACCGGCGCGGTGGATGCGCCTGCTGCCGAGGCGGCGTCGGCGCCGTTCGCCTGACCGGCTTCGGGCGCGAACAGGTGCGCGGTGTCCTCGAGCAGCGACCGGCCGGTCCTGCCGGACGTGCCGGACCTGCTGCCCTTGCCGTTGCCGGCGTTGCCGCCGTCGCCGGACTTGGCCGCTTGCGCCGCCTTCGCGGCCTTGCCGACGAGCGGACCACCTGGTCGGGTCCTGCCGTTGATCACCGGCCTGCGGCGGATCGCGTCGGGGAGGTCGGCGTCGTACTCCCAGTCTGCTGACGCGGGTGCGATCGGCAGCGCCGGCGGTCGCGGGCGCCCCTCCGGAACCGGACTCGACATCGTGCCCTCCCTCCTGCTCTGCTCCTGATCGGTCCACGGTGCCTGCCAGGGTGCCCGGACGCCGGGGCGGCTCGTGGGCTGCTGCGCTCCGAGCGGGTTGGCGTGGGTGCTGGCGTGGGTGCTGGCGTGCAGGAATGCGCGCAGCGCCGCGGCATCACCGCCGCCGGGGTTCGCGGGCACCGGCGGCCCGGCAAGCGCGGCCGCTTCAGTACGCCGCAGCACCGGCGCACCCGGCTGGCGCGGCGATGCCGACGCCGGGTTCGGGGCGGTTCCGCTTGAGGTCGCATCGGGCTGCGCGCCTGCCTCGGAAGCGGCCGCCGTGCGGGGGGCCGAGCCCGGGGCCGAGCCCGGTACCGAGCCCGGCACGGGGCGGAGCGCCGAGCGGCGCGCCGGATGGGGCGCGACACTGCGCGACGTCGGACTTCCGGCGAAGGTGTCGCTGCCGGCGCCTGCATCCGCGCCAGTCCCCGCATCCGCGCCGGCGCCCGCAGCTGTGGGGATCGGCGAGGGTTCGCCAGCGGTGACGTGCGATCGGGTGAGATTCGGAGTGAGCAGAGTCAGGCCGTCGGCGGAGGCCGCGGCGCGACGTACGCTCGCTCGACGGCGGACCGTGGCAGCGGCGCCGCCGTTGGCCGCGTCGGCACGCACGGCGTCGGCACGGCGCGGTCCTGGGGATGCCGGCAGCACGCCCGTTCCGAGGCCGCCGGTCGCCGGGCGGATCTGCGCCGGGGCGCCGAACCCGCTGGGCAAGGCGCCCGGGCTGTCAGCAGCGCGGCCGTCACGCCGTCCGATGGTCAACAGATCGGGCATGGCCAGGCCGAGACCGGGGGTCATCGACCGCAGCGCGCTGAGCGAGGCGCGCGACCAGTCGCCGCTGTCGTGGGCGAGCGCGCCGGGAGCGCTCGCGTCCAGCGTCGCGCTTCGCCGACGCACCGCGGGAGTGCCGAACGTTCGTTCCGCTGACTGGGGGGTGGGCGCGGGGCCGGACAACTGTTCG
>NZ_KB822589.1 GCF_000364605.1 Nocardioides sp. Iso805N
CGGCTACTCCATCGGCGCTGAGAGCGTGAAGCACGAACTGGCCCGGTTGTTCGAGGAACACGGTGCCCCGGGGATGATCCGCTCGGACAACGGCCGGGAGTTCATCGCTACTGGCCTGCTGGAATGGCTGCGCGAGGTCGGCGTGACGCCCGTGCATGTGGCGAAGGCCAGCCCGCAGCAGAACGGGTACATCGAGCGGTTCAACGGCTCGATGCGCGAGGAGTTGTTGAACCGCGAGTCGTTCCATTCCCTGACCGAAGCCAAGGTCGTGATCGGCGCCTGGGTGAAGCATTACAACGAGTTCCGGCCCCACTCGGGGATCGGCATGCGCACCCCGGCAGCGTTCGCGGCATACTGTGCGACGCAGCCGCCTACGACAGATCAGGCGGCAAGTGAGAGGGGCAGGTGTCGTTGACTACCAACACTCTTGCTGGACCAGAAGACGACGTCTTCTGGGACCTCTCGATTGACCGGGAGCTCCACTTCGAGTGGACCAAAACCTGGGGGCTAGACAGAAGCCTAAGAGTGGATTAAGCAAATGGGAAGCGAGGGCTCTCGAGGCGACCCTCATTGGCAATTACCTTAAAACGTATCACGAATGCCCGCCTGGGCATAACTCGTATATCTGCACATAGCGATCAGGCAAGGATCGGATGTCCGGTGAAAACATTTTGGATTGTGGCCTCCCTTGTCGGATCGCCCCGCCGTAAAGACGTTGAAGGCGCAATAAACTTTATCGCCTCTTTCGGCGATGAAGGCGTGGAGGTATTCCGAACAGAGTTGCGCTCCTTCCATCGAACGGCCGAAGAGAGCGGCCTCACAACACGGATGGAACAACTCTTCCGCGACTATTACCACGAGCCGACCGAGAGAGATGTTCGCGCAGCCGTGGAGTCGGTCGTCCTCGCTCCGGCTGGCCCACGCTTCTTTGACAGGTTGGTGGGCAACCCGCAAGCGGCGAAAACTCCGGTGCCGCTCGAAACGACCTTCGAGGAGGCCTTGTCTGAGGTGCTGCGGACTGCGGCACCTCAGCCCTCGGGCTCACGGTCCCTGAAAGATCTCGCTTCCCTCAGGCGAGACGGAAGCCCGTGGATCTCGATCAACATGTACATCGACGAGGCGGGCGGAACCCATCTCCGCTGGCCATTCTCGAATAGCATGTTTCTCACACACTTGAGTCGTCACGCCGTGTTCTGCTCGCAAAGTCAAGAATGGATCGGCCTGCGCACTCGATACGGCTTTCGAGAGCTCGACGTCTCCGTCGATTTCGGGCCCTCTTCACCTGACCCTGCGGAACGCGAGATTGAGTGGTCCAGCACCACCCGGATACACGCCGTCATCCCGCGTGGCGTCCCCCACGGCGACGATATGTCGGACGCCGCCGAGGCCGGCGATACCGAAGCTGCCCACGTCATGAACGAGGTGCGCCAGCTCCTGGAAAAGATCCCTGACAAGCCCTCATCGGGCCGGTCGAAGGTATCGTGACAAACCTCCTGGCCTATTCGACCCAGGTGTCCAGATCCTCACGCTGTCGGGACAGCTCCGGCGCACCGCGGTAGAAATCGATCAGCTGGTCCAAAGCCGTGAGCGTGGCTCGCTTGCCGGCTGCGTCGATATGGCCAGTCAGGCGAAGCAGTACGAACCCCGCGGCGCGGACAGCGACCGCGTCGTCGAACTCCCCGCTCTCGACAAGCTCCGCCGGATCGTCTTCAAGCACGTCCGCCACTGTCGACGTCGGGCCAAGCTCATCTCGCCGCTCGTCCCACGTGTGCAGCATGTCCCAGCCCTCGTCGCCGCCGAACGGGGCGACGTCGTTCGAGACGTCCTCATAGATCGGATCGGTGAAATGGGCCGCGAACTGTGGAGCGGGGGAAGGTAACTCGGAGTCGTTGGACTGAAGGCTGGGGCTGGTCGCACCCTCGTCTGTCATCGTCATCACTCTCCGGGGGTTACGGGGTCGCTGATGTCGGTCACCAGCACTCTCGCACGCAGTCAGTCATGAGGCAACGGCGGCAGCTTTCCGGAGGCGGCGACGCACGGAGGTCTGCATTATGGGTGGCTGACAACAGGCTCGTCGGGCCGCGCCGGGATCGCTGGCCACGCCCGACGGACGTGCCACGGCGAGCGATGATTGTGGGAGGAAGCCACGTTCCTATAGGCGATGTGTGTCAGCCACCTTGGGCGCGGCTGCGTCCAAGGCGGTCTGCCGCCCGCCGCTCCGGCGCAGGGCTACTTTGACGGCCTCGCCGAGGCGCTGTCATCTCGTCAAAGTAGGACGCGGGAGCCTCGTCAATCTTCGTTGCATCTCGACAGTTGTCGAGATGCAGAGAACATTTCATTCTGGCTATGAAATGAATGTTCGAACGGATCTGAGTGTTCGCGTGGACAGCTCCGCCGGGGCGAGCGCGGCCAGCGGGGTCTGAGCTCGCCCAGATAGCGTCCGACCTTGCGCATCGCGCAAGTCGCCAACCAACTGAAATCTTCCTGACCGGAGCGTATGTTCCTGCCATGACGACACACCGCTCTCGGCTCGCGGTAGCAGCACTTCTCTCCCTCTCTGCCGTGGCTGTCTCGGCGGTCTTCTCGGTGACTCTTGGCGCCGACGCCGTAGCACCTGCCAAGACAGTGCAGGTCTCGAGGGCAGCCGCTGGGGTGGACGCGCCCTCGATGAGCTCCAACGGTCGCTACGTCGTGTTCACCTCCGGTCCCACTGATGCCTCGCAGATCACCTTGTGGGACCGCAAGACCAAGACGACCCGCGTCGTGTCGGCGGCCAACGGTGTCGCGGGCAACGCGGCATCGGGCCAGCCCTCCATCAGCCCAGCCCTCCATCAGCCCGGACGGTCGTTACGTCGTCTACGTGTCGATGGCATCGAACCTCGTCCCCAGCCGGCCAACACCGCGTCGGTTTCCACCGTGATCACGAGCCGGTCCGCGCTGCGGTCGACATCGAGGACGTGGAGGCCGTCCAGGCCCAGCAGCAGATCGGCGCGCGGACACCACTGGTGGCCACGGCCGCACGTCCAGTGCGTCATGTCGAGGTCTTCAGTTCTTCAGGTTGCTTGGTCGCTCCTGATCCTGAAGACCTCGTCTCGTTCCCAACGGCTACGCCACGCCGGAACCCCGCAACTCACCCACGCTTAGATCCGAAGAGCCGCCAAAGTCCTCCCCGTGCGATTCGTTTGGAAGCGAGTTGGGTGTCCATAGCTTGCATCACCTCCGTGATGGGGCAGGTACTCGCATTCGTGAGCCGAACGATCTGGAAGACAGAGGCCGATAGGCGTGTTCGCTGGGCTGGGAGATGATGTGAGCTCGGGCATACAGAGCTACGTGGGGCGCCTTGTCTGGCGGCGGCTCGACGGTGCGGTTCTGGTCAGCAACCTGGTGTCAGGGGTCCTGTGGCTGCTGTTGACGACATTCCTGTGGGGCGGGCTTGGTGTGCTGAGTCTGGGCCCGATCGGGGCGGCGTACGTCGTGGTGTGCAGTGTCTTCTTCGCGGCGGTCTACGCGAGTGAAACGCTCAGCCGGCGGCAGGAGCTTCTCACCTGGCTCGCTCCCTGGATTGCGGCCTGGCTCTTGGTGTTCCTGGGGGTGTTGTCCGATCACGAGCTGGGGGACGTTGGGTGGGCGTCTGCGGTAGCCATCTCAGTGGTGCTGGGCGTGATGGTGGGGATTCCTTACGTGCTGTGGCAGGTCGCGGCGCTGGTGATCAGGCAGCTCATGGCCTGGAGGGCCGGTCAGTCCACCTTGCCGACCGAGGGTGAATGGTCGGCCGGTCGGAACCAGGGAGATCGCGGCTGAGTCACGTACGGGCAAGCACTGACGCTCTGGTTCACCGTGGTCGCCATCCAGACCCAGGGCACCTGGCACCAACCCCCGAATGGTCGAGGTCAGGGGCGCCGAGGGCTACTCAGTCCGCCTGGCTGAGGTGGACCATGGCGTCGTAGAGCTGCTGGTCGGTCATCGGCGGCTCGGGGATCGGGTGGGCCCGCTCGGCGCGGTAGGCATCGAGCATGAGGTAGAGGTGGCGTCGCCAGGCGTTCGGCGCCGTGGTGGTGGTGGCATCGATCATCCGGCCGTTGGACCAGATGAGGTTGACGATGTCGGCCTGGCTGAGGTCGGGACGCACCTTGCCGGCATCCTGGGCGCGGGCCAGGACGTCCTCGATATGGCGACACATCTGGTCGTGGATGCGCTCGGTCTCGGCGTTGTCGGTGAAACGGCGGGAGAGGAAGTCGTTGAAGCCTCGGTCGCCGGCCTGCGTGGCGAAGAGGTTCTCCAGGTAGTAGACGAACCCGTCCCACGGATCCTCGATCGCCAGCGCCCTGGTGGCGCCGTCCATGAACTCCTCCAGCCGCGGACGGAAGGCGGCCATGAGCAGGTCCATGCGCGTCGGGAAGTGGCGATAGAGCGTGCCGATAGAGACGCCGGCCTCGCGTGCGATCTTCTCCAGGGAGGCATCCACGCCGTGCGTGGCGAACTCGCGGCGGGCGGCGCCGATCAGCCGGTCGCGGCGCTCCTGCGCATCGCGGCGCAGCGGCCGCTGCTCGACCTCGCTCGCACTCATGTCTCCGATTCTACCGGCGATGTGGAGGCACACCTCCGGTTCGATCCGCGCGAAAATGAGGTACCCCTCCGGAATAAGGTGAGGGGGGCCTCCGTTGAGACCTTGAAGCCGGAGCGGCAATCGCCGCCCTCTCAACCGACCACCCAGTGGCCAGAACAGGACCTCTCATGAGCACCATCACCATCATCGGCGCCGGCAACATGGCCACCGCGATCGGCGGGCGAGCGGCCCGGAGCGGCCACACCGTCGAGATCATGAGCCGCAACCAGGCCCATGCCCAGGCCGCCGCTGACCAGATCGGCAACGGCGCGGTCGTCGGCACGTACGGCGCGATCCCGGCAGGTGACATCGTCGTCCTGGCCGTGCTCCACCAGGGCGCAGTCGACGTCGTCACCCACTTCAGCGAGGCGCTCGCCGGCAAGATCCTGGTCGACATCACCAACCCGTTCAACGCAGACGGGACGGGCATCGTGACGAGCGAGGGCAGCTCGGTCTCCCAGCAGATCGCCGCCGCCGCGCCCGCTGGCACGCCCGTCGTGAAGGCCTTCAACACGATCTTCCGCGATGTCCTGGCCGAGGCCACGCCGCTGGATGTGCTCTTCGCCGGCGGCAGCCCCGAGGCACGGGCGCGTTTCGCTGAGTTCGTCACGAGCCTCGGCATGCGGCCGCTCGACACCGGCGGACCCGAGGGCACCTACGTCCTCGAGTGGGCGGCCATCCTCCTGATGGGCCTGGCCCGCAACGGCGCCGGCTGGAACGTCGCCTTGGGCGCGAACATCCACTGACCTGAGCGATGCCCGCTCGGGGCAGGCAGGCAGGAGCCTGCCTGCCCGCGTCGGCACTCCTCAGGCCCCCTGCCAGGCGACCGCCGACGCGCCGGGCCGCGGGGCTTGTTCACCGCCGACCTGCACTCTCGAGGAACTCGTGGACGAGACGCACGGCCATGGCGCCCTCACCGACCGCGGAGGCGACGCGCTTGACCGAGCCGCTACGGACGTCACCGACGGCGAACACTCCGGGCGTGTCCGTCTCGAACAACGTGCCGCACCGACTGGTCACCCCCGTCAGCACGTATCCGCGCTCATCCAGCTCGATCCGATCCTCCAGCCAGGCGGTGCGCGGCTTCGAGCCGACCAGCACGAACAGCGCCGAGCTCTTGACGACGTGCGTCCGGTCGCCCTCGACCTCCTTGAGGACGACGGAGTCCAGGGCCAGGTCCCCCTCGAGCCGGTGCACCTCGCAGTCTCGCCAGACGCGGATCCGCGGAGTCCTCTCGATCCGGTCCGCCAGGTAGCGCGACATGTCGCGATGCAGCTCGTGGTGGCGAATCACCAGGTTGACCGCCGACGACCGGCGGGAGAGGAACAGGGCAGCCTGGCCGGCAGAGTTGCCACCGCCGACGACGGTGACGGGGTCGCCGCCGCACATCTGCGCCTCGGACTCGGTCGCGGCGTAGTAGATGCTGCTGCCCTCGAAGCGATCGAGGCCGGGCACGTCCAGCCGCCGGTACTGGACCCCGGTCGCCAGGATCACAGCGTGCGCCGTCACGTCCTCTCCCTCGGAGAGTCCGATGACGTGGTAGCCCTCGGAGTCGCGGAGGGACACCGCCTCGCCGGGGACGATGAAGCTGGCACCGAACTTCCGCGCCTGCACCACCGCCCGGTCCGCCAGCTCGGCTCCGGAGATGCCCGCGGGGAAGCCCAGGTAGTTCTCGATCTGGGACGACGTCACGGCCTGCCCACCGGTCGCCACCGCGTCGAGGACGAGCGATGAGAGACCCTCGGACGCGCCGTACACCGCCGCCGCGAGGCCGGCCGGACCGGCGCCGACGATGACCAGGTCGTAGGCGTCGCGGGCGGGAGCGGCGCGCAACCCGATGAGGGTCGCGAGGTCGGCGTTGCTCGGATTGCGCAGGACGTGCTCGCCCTTCCAGATCACCACCGGTGTCTCCTCAGGCGTGACACCGAGCCTTCGCAGGACGCCCTCGGCCTCCGGGTCCTCCTCCAGGTCGACCCAGCGGTGCGGGATCCGGTTCCGACTTGCGAAGTCCCGGATCCGCCGGCTGTCGGAGGAGTACCGGGAACCGACGATGCGGAGGCCGGCGCCGGTGCCCGCGTGCAGGCTGCGACGTACGAGGAAGGCTCGCAGGATGAGGTCGCCGAGCACGGGATCCTCGAGGACCGCCTCCTGGAGTCGCTGGACGGAGACGGCGAGCACCTCCGCGTCCTCCTCGGCGATGGCCGTGACGTAGATGGTCTGCCCGGTGAGCAGCGACAGGTCGCCGAGGAATCGTCCGGGACCGTGCACCGCGATGAGCTGCGATTCGCGGTCGGACTGCCGCACCGAGACCAGACCTTCCAGGATCACGAAGAAGTCGCAGTCGCGGTCTCCTTCACAGAAGAGCGCCGACCCCTTGGGCACCCGTCGCCGGGTGCCGAACCGCGACAGCGTCATCACCTGCTCATCGGTGAGCCTCGGGTAGGCACCTGACACGTCCGGCGTCTCGGGTCGTGCCGGCCCCTCCTGCTCAGACGTACTGGTCGTCGACATAGCACCATCTCCAGTCCTCGCCCGGTTCGAGCGAGCGCACGATCGCGTGTCCTGATGAGGCGGCGTGAGCTCGCGCGTGCCGCATCGGTGACGAGTCGCAGCACCCGACCTTGCCGCACGTGAGGCACAGCCGTAGGTGCACCCACGGAGTGCCGAGCCGGAGGCACTCCTCGCAGCCGCTGGTGCGAGGCGACACCGGGCGCACCAGGGCGAGGTGGGGGTCGGGTAGGCCCGGCGACGTGGTCACGTCGGCTCCTGGGGGAGCTTGTCCATCAGCCACGACCGCAACGCGCTCACCGGTGCGGCTCCAGTCTGCCGGTCGATGACCTGGCCGCGGTCGAGCAGGACCAGGGTCGGGATCGCCTGCACCTCGAACCGCCGGCTCACCTCGGGTGCCTCGTCCGCGTTGACCTTGACCAGCTTCAGCCGGCCCGCCAGCTCGCCGGCGAGCTGCTCCAGAGCCGGGCTGACCATCCGACAGGGCCCGCACCAGGGTGCCCAGACGTCGACGAGCACCGGGACGGTCGCCTCGTCGACGACGGCGGTGAAGTCGTCGTCGAGCGCAGCGACGATCCAGGGGAGCGGCGACTGGCACCGGCCGCACCGGGGTACCCCGACGGCGACCGGCGCGACCCGGTTCCTGGTCTGGCAGGTGGGGCACACCACGACCCCGGCGCGTGCGCGTTCGGTGGCTGTGCTCATGCGACTGCCCTCGCCTCGTCGTGGTCCCTGGTCGGCGTCACCGTGAGCTGGTCATCGGCCACGTCGACGGTGACCGAGCCGTCCTCGAGCACGTCACCGCGCAGGAGTGCCCGGCCGAGCCGGGTCTCCAGCTCACGGGCGATGAATCGCCGCAACGGGCGCGCGCCGTACGCCGGATCGAAGCCTTGGGCGGCGATGAACCGCAGGGCCGACTCGGTGACGTGCAGGGTGATCCGCCTGTCCGCGAGACGGGTCCGCAGGTCGTCGAGCAGCAGGTCCGCGATCCGCTCGATCTCGGCGAGGGTGAGGGGCTTGAACAGGACGATGTCATCGATGCGGTTCAGGAACTCCGGCCGGAAGTGGCTGCGCAGCGAGCCCATCACGAGGCTGCGGGCCTCGTCCGTGATCTCGCCGTCCGCGGTCACCCCGTCCAGCAGATACTCGGACCCGATGTTCGAGGTCATGATCACCACGGTGTTGCGGAAGTCGACGGTGCGGCCCTGGGAGTCGGTGAGCCGGCCGTCGTCGAGGACCTGCAGCAAGGTGTTGAACACGTCGACATGGGCCTTCTCGATCTCGTCGAGGAGGACCACGGAGTAGGGCTTGCGCCGGACCGCCTCGGTGAGTTGGCCGCCCTCCTCGTAACCGACGTAGCCGGGCGGGGCACCGACGAGGCGGCTGACCGTGTGACGCTCCTGGTACTCGCTCATGTCGATGCGGACCATGTTGTCCTCGGTGTCGAACAGGGCCGCGGCCAGCGTCTTGGCGAGCTCGGTCTTCCCGACACCCGTGGGGCCGAGGAAGACGAAGGAGCCGATCGGACGGCGGGGGTCCTTGATGCCCGACCTGGCCCGGACGATCGCGTCGGCCACCAGGTCGACCGCCTCGTCCTGGCCCACGACTCGTTCGTGGAGCACGTCGTCGAGGCGGAGCAGCTTGTCCCGCTCGCCTTCCTGGAGCCGGCTGACCGGGATCCCGGTCCACCGCGCGACGACCGCGGCGATCTCCTCCGCGGTGACGACCTCGCGGAGGAGGCGTCGGTTGCCCTGCTTGCCGGTGAGCCTCGCCTCGGCCGCCTCGAGGCGCCGTTCGAGCTCCGGAAGCCGTCCGTGTCGCAGCGACGCGGCCCGGTTCAGGTCGTACTCCCGCTCCGCCTGCTCGCTCTCCTGGCGCACCTGTTCCAGCTCCTGGCGCAGGGTCTGAACCTCGCGGAGCGCCGTACGCTCGGCCTCCCACTGGGCGCGCATCGCGCCCGCCTCGGCCCGAAGGTCAGCGAGCTCACGGCGCAGCTCCTCGAGCCGAGCCTTGCTGGCCGCGTCGTCCTCGGCGGACAGGGCCGCCTCCTCGATCTCCATGCGCGTCACCCTGCGGGTGAGCTCGTCGAGCTCGGCCGGCATCGAGTCGATCTCGGTGCGCAGCATCGCGCACGCCTCATCGACCAGGTCGATGGCCTTGTCGGGCAGGAACCGGTCGGAGATGTAACGGTGGCTCAGGGTCACCGCGGCCACCAGCGCGCCGTCGTGGATCTTGACGCCGTGGAACACCTCGAGCCGTTCGCGCAGCCCGCGCAGGATCGACAGGGCGTCCTCCTCGCTCGGCTCGTCGACGGTCACGGGCTGGAAGCGGCGCTCCAGCGCGGCGTCCTTCTCGATGTGGGTGCGGTACTCGTCGAGGGTGGTCGCGCCGATCATGTGCAGCTCTCCACGGGCGAGCATCGGCTTGAGCATGTTGCCGGCATCCATCGCGCCCTCGGCGGCGCCGGCGCCGACAACGGTGTGGAGCTCGTCGATGAACAGCAGGATGCGGCCGTCGGCGCTCAGCACCTCGTTGAGGACCGCCTTGAGGCGCTCCTCGAACTCGCCGCGGTACTTCGCCCCCGCGACCAGCGCACCCATGTCCAGCGCGAAGACCGTCTTGTCACGCAGTCCTTCGGGTACGTCGCCGTTGTTGATGCGCTGGGCCAGGCCCTCGACGATCGCTGTCTTCCCGACACCGGGCTCACCGATCAGCACGGGGTTGTTCTTGGTCTTGCGCGAGAGGATCTGGACCGTACGCCGGATCTCCGCGTCGCGGCCGATCACCGGCTCCAACCGTCCCGCGGCGGCATCTGCGACGAGGTCACGTCCGTACTTCGCGAGGGCCTCGTAGGTCCCCTCCGGCGTGGCGGACGTGACGCGCTGGTGGCCGCGGACCTCCGTGAGTGCGGTCAGGAACCTGTCGCGGGTCAGGCCCTCCTGCCGCATCAGGCGGCCCGCGGCCGACTCGGAGCCTTCGTCGAGCAGCGCCACGACGAGGTGCTCGACCGAGACGTACTCGTCCTTGAGCCGCCGCGCCTCCTTGTCGGCGTCGTCCAGGAGCCGTGAGAGGCGCTGGGTGACGTACACCTGACCCGGCGAGGCGCCCGGGCCCGTGACGCGTGGACGTCGTTCCAGCTCGGCCTCGAGTGCCTTGCGCAGTCGGTCGGGGTCGCTGCCGGCCCGGCTCAGCAGCGGTCCGGCCAATCCGTCGGTCTGGTCCAGCAGGGCGAGGAGCAGGTGCTCGCCGTCGACCTCGCTGTGACCGAAGCGGAGGGCTTTGGTCTGGGCGTCGTGCAGGGCCTCCTGCGACTTCTGGGTCAGGCGGTTCATGTCCATCGAGGTTCTCCTCCTAGGGGCGGGCGCGGCGATGACCGCTCGAGCTCGGTGATCCGGTCGAGCAGGTCGACGACCAGTCCGAGCGACGCGTAGCTGAGGTTCAGCCCCAGGTGCAGTCGCTGGATCCGGGCCATCGCCCGCACTTGCGTCAGGTCGAACCACAGCCGGCCCTGGGCATCACGGCTGATCTCGAGCAGACCCATCGCCACCAGCCGGCGGACCAGCTCAGGATGCACACCCGTGAGTCGGGCGTAGCTGTCGAGGCTCAAGACGTAGGGCCGTGCGAGGGCGTAGCGGGTGGACACGTTCATCGACTGCTCCTCGGGTCGAAGCTGGAGATGCTCGCGAGCTGCTGGAAGAGCCGGCGCTCCTCGGTGGTCAGCTTCTCGGGCACCGTGATCTGGGCCTCGGCGAAGAGGTCGCCTCGCTTGCCCCGGCGGTTGGGCAGCCCCTGCTCCGCCAGTCGCAGCCGACGGCCGCTCGACGTACCCGCCGGCACCGTGACCGTGAGCTTGCCCGCCGGGGTCTCGACGTCGACCTCGGTGCCCAGGGCGGCTTCCCAGGGCGCGAGCGGCAGCGTGAGGTACAGGTCGCGGCCCACGAGCCGGTAGCGGCGGTCCGGCGCTATCCGGGCGATGATGTAGAGGTCGCCCGAGTCGCCCCCGCCTGTGCCGGAGCCGCCCTGGCCGCGCAGCCGGATCCGCTGGCCGTCCACGACCCCGGCCGGGATGTTGACGTCGATGGTGCGCGGACCGTCCGGGCCGGTGATCGTCAGGCTCCGCTTGGCGCCGTGGAAGGCCTCGTCGACGGTGACCTCCATCTCGGTCTCGTGGTCGGAGCCCGGGATCGGCCCCCACCCGCCCCGGCCGCGGCCCCGGCCGCCGAAGATTCCGCCCAGGAGGTCGTCGAGATCCACGTCGTCGCCGAAGTCGGTGAAGCGCACGCCACCGCCGCCCGGTCGCGCACCCGCGCCGGCGTAGGCACGGGAGCGGCGTTGGGCGTCGGGGTCCGCATCGGGCGAGACCCGGCGGAAGTCCTCGCCGAACGCGTCGTACCGCTTGCGCTGATCGGGGTCGGACAGCACGTCGTAGGCCTCGGAGACCTCCTTGAACCGTTCCTCGGCGCCCGGGTCCTTGTTGACGTCGGGGTGGAGGTGGCGAGCCAGCCGACGGAACGCCCGCTGGATCTCGGCCTGGTCGGCGGTGCGGGGGACGCCGAGGGCCTCGTAGAAGTCCCGCGCCATCACGTGCTCCTGGTGGCAACCACGACCGCCGACGGTCGCAGGACCTCGTCGTCGGTCCCGTAGCCGGGCCGGACGACCTCGGCCACCGTCCCGGGCACCAGCTGATCATCGGCCACGGTGCCCACGGCCTCGTGGACGGCAGGGTCGAAGGCCTTCCCGACGTCGTCGCGGCGGGGGAATCCGAGGCCGCCGATGGTCGCGTGGGCCTGCTGGAGAACTGCTCGGACGCCCTCGATCACCTGGCTCGGCTCGGCGGACGCGTGCTCGAGGGCGCGTTCGAGGTTGTCGAGTATCGGCAGCCACGCCGCCGCGACCTGGGCACGCTCCTGCTTCCTGACCCGCGCGAGCTCCTGCGCGGTCCGCTTGCGCTGGTTGTCCAGCTCGGCGGCCGTACGCCGCCAGCTGTCCTCGAGCTCGGCCACCCTCTGCGTCGCCGTCTCGAGCGGGTCGGGGCCATTGTCGGGGCCATTGTCGGGGCCGTCGTCGCGGCCGCCGCCGGGACCGTCGACGGCGCTGTCCTCGACCTGGGGAGTCTGCGACTCGGACATGGCGGCGATCAGTGCGTCGTGAACTCGGCGTCGATGACGTCGTCGTCCCCGGCGTCTGCGCTCGAGGTCGGCGAGGATTCGTCAGCGCCCGCCGGCTGGGCACCCGAGGCGCTCGAGACGGCCAGGGCCTGAGCCATCTGGTGAAGCTCGCCCGTCAGGGCACGGAGCCGGTCGATGTCGGCCTCCTGCTGCTCCACCGCCGTGCGTGCGTCGCTGACGAGCATCTCCGCCCGGGCGCGGTCGTGCTCGGCCACCGCGTCTCCCGCCTCGTCCAGGCTGCGCTGCACCTGGTAGGCGACCGAGTCGAGCTCGTTGCGTGCATCGACCAGCTCCCGGAGCGCCGTGTCGTCGCTGCGATGGGCCTCGGCATCGGCAACCATCTTCTCGACGTCGGTCTGGCTGAGGTTGGACGTCTCGCTGATCGTGACCTTCTGCTCGGCCCCGGTGTCCTTGTCCCGCGCTGAGACGTTGAGGATCCCGTTGGCGTCGATGTCGAAGGTGACCTCGATCTGCGGCACGCCGCGGGGCGCGGGGCGAATGTTCTCCAGCCGGAACCGGGCCAGGACCCGGTTGTCGCTCGCGCGCTCGCGCTCGCCCTGGAGGACCACCACGTCCACGGCGGACTGGTTGTCCTCGGCGGTGCTGAAGACCTCGGTACGTCGGGCCGGGATCGTGGTGTTGCGCTCGATGACCTTGGTCATCACGCCGCCGAGGGTCTCCAGGCCGAGCGAGAGCGGCGTGACGTCGAGCAGGAGGACGTCCTTGATGTCTCCCTTGAGGATCGCGGACTGCACGGCGGCGCCGACGGCCACGACCTCGTCGGGATTGACGGTCATGTTCGGGTCCGTGCCGCCGGTCAGCCGGCGTACGAGGTCCTGGACGGCCGGGATCCGGGTCGAGCCGCCGACCAGGATCACCTCGTCGATGTCGTCGGTGGTGACCTTCCCGTCCGCCATCGCCTGCTTGACCGGGTCGAGGCACCGCTCGACGAGGTCCCGGGTCAGCTCGTCGAAAGTCGATCGCATGAGGTTGACGTTGAGGTGCTTGGGCCCGGAGGCGTCGGCGGTCACGAAGGGCAGGTTCACCGACGTCTGGGTGACGGCCGAGAGCTCTACCTTGGCCTTCTCCGCGGCCTCGAACAGCCGCTGCAGGGCCTGGGGGTCGTCGCGCAGATCGATGCCGTTCGACTTCTTGAACTCCTCGGCGAGGTGATCCACGATGCGCCGGTCGAAGTCGTCGCCGCCGAGGTGGGTGTCACCCGCGGTGGACAGGACTTCGACGACGCCCTCGCCGACAGTGAGGATGCTGACGTCGAAGGTGCCACCGCCCAGGTCGAAGACCAGCACGGTCTCGTTCTCGAGCTTGTCCATCCCGTACGCCAGCGCCGCGGCGGTGGGCTCGTTGATGATCCGGAGAACCTCGAGTCCCGCGATCCGTCCGGCGTCCTTCGTGGCTTGGCGCTGCGCGTCGTTGAAGTGGGCGGGCACCGTGATGACCGCCTCCGTGACCCGCTCGCCCAGGAACTTGCCAGCGTCGTCCACGAGCTTGCGCAGCACCTGCGCGGAGATCTCCTCCGGTGCGTAGAGCTTGCCGTTTATCTCGAAGCGCGCGGCGCCGTCGGGACCGGCGACGACGTCGAAGGAGACCGCGTTGGTCTCGCTCGCGACCTCGTCGTACGCGCGTCCGATGAAGCGCTTGGCGGAGTAGATCGTCCCCTTGGGGTTCAAGATCGCCTGGCGTCGGGCCATCTGACCGACGAGCCGTTCACCCGTCTCGAGGAACGCGACGACAGATGGGGTCGTCCGATTCCCCTCCGCATTGGGGATGACCTGCGGCTGCCCACCGTCCATCGCCGCGATCACCGAGTTCGTCGTACCGAGGTCGATACCGACAGCTCTGCCCATGACCCGCTCCTCTCGCTGGATGTTTCCCACTCCCGACGATGCTTCATGAGGGACCGGACGGCATCCCGTGAACGGGTTAGTCGCGAGGCGGATCTCGGAGCCACGGGCAGGGCCGTCAGCGGGTTCGGTCGAGCAGAGGCGGCGTAGCATCGAAGAGAGGGACGGCACGGGCGCACCTTGTGTGCGCTGCGTCTGAGGATCGGACCTCCGAGGGAGAGCGACATGTCCGTGGGGACCCACCTGTGCGCCCTCTACTCAGGGCCGGCTGAGTGCGACACGGGTCGGCTCGCCTTCCAGCGAGAGGGGCTGCAGCACGGGGACAGGTGCCTGTTCCTGGTGGACCACCTCGAAGCGGCGCCGGTGCTCGAGCTCTCGATGAGGCGGTCGAGCGCCGGGAACGTCCTCGACGCAGGCGAGAGCCGCTATTGCGATGTCCGTTGCGCCACGGACGTCTGCCTTCAGGCAGGGCGATTCTCCGAGGACCGAACGACATCGTTCCTGGCCGACAGCGCAGCCTGTGCGGCCGAGGCGGGGTTCCCGGTCCTGCGCGTCATGGTGGAGATGGGCTGGCTCCTGCGGCAGCCGCGGGCGATGCACGACCTCGTGTGCTACGAGGCGGCCGTCGACCAGCTGGTGGAGCAGGCGTCCGCGGTGGTCATGTGCGCGTACGACCTGCACCGCTTCGGTGCGGAGATGCTGGGCGAGGTGCTCACCACGCACGAGACGGTGCTCGTGGACGGCACTGTGCTGGTCAATCCCAACTACCAGGTCGGCGCGGGTCACGTCGGTGCCACGGAGCCTGGGGAGCCTCAGCCTCACCAGGCGGGCGCGGAGGGCCGACGACGGCGAGTGATCGCACGTGACTGCTGGGATGCCCTGACCGTGTCGGAGCAACGCATCGCTGGTCACGTGGTGACCGGCCTGACGAACCAGGAGATCGCCACGCTGCTGGTGCTCTCACGTCACACCGTCGACGCCCACCTCAAGCACATCTACCTCAAGCTGGGCATCCACACCCGCGTCGAGCTCACGGTGGTCGCTCTCCACCACCCTGTCCCGAGGTGACCTCCTGGCGGCGGTCGTGCCGGTGCGTGTAAGCGGCCGCCCGGACGGCTTCGTCGCTCTCGAGACCAGCGCCGAGCGCGCCCCCCACCGTCGCGAGGGAGCTGGCGAGCCACACCAGCTTCAGGTAGTCCCCGAAACCGACACCGTGCCCGACACCGTTCTCGAGCAGTCGTGACGGCACCAGCACCGGTGAGGTCAGTAGTGCGAGCAGCAGGAGTGCGGCGTAGAGGAAGAGCACCCCCAGGACGACCGTCGCCGTCGTCGCCACGTTGAAGAGGGTGACCTGCTTGCGATCGACCGGATCCGACGTGCGTTCCCAGAGACCAGCCCCGCCGATCAGCGCGACGGTGATCGCAGCGACAGACCCCGCCGCGATCGCCGAGAGCCTGATCCAGCCCAGCGCTCCGCTGAGCTGCCAGATGTCGGAGGTCACGAGGGCGAACACCCCCGCTGCCAGGGCGGCGGTGAGTGCTCGCGAGAGTCCGATGGCCAGTCTCCACGGCTGGTTGGCCCGGATCATTCCGATCAGAAGTCGCACGTTCCCGCTGATCACCCGGGCGGTGAACCTCATGCTGCCGTCGCCCTCCGGCTGCTGGCTCCTGCCGAGCTCCCGGGCGCGGCGTCCAAGCCCAGGAACACCTCCCGAGAGTGCCTGTTCCTCGGTGTCCCCGAGCAAGGTGCGTACGAGCCCGACGACCGTGTCACGAGTGCGTCGACGCAGTCCGACGGCGCCGAGCGCTGGTAGGCATACGACAGCCACGCCGTGCAGAGGGCTCGCGTGAGCCACCACCGGTCGCCGCTGAGCCTTCAGCGGCAGGTCGGTGAGGCAGACGACCAGGTCCCAGTCCTCCTCCAGGAGCCGGCCCCTCGCCGCGGCAACGAGAGTGGCGTCGTCGGCGGGCGGGTGCACGAGCGCGTCGACAACCGTCGGCACGCGCCATCGGACGTGGGGCAGGTGCACAGCCAACTCGGCCTGCAGATCGACGGCGAGGGTCGGTGCCAGCTCCGTCGCCGCACCCGGTGCCGAGATGAGTCCGATCGCGACCTCGCCGCCGTCGCTCATGGGGAGGCGGCCAGGCCGCGCAGACGGTTCCGACCCTGCGGTGTCATAGTGCGAGTGTCGGATCCCACGCGCCGGGAGGCAAGGGGCGCGAAGACATGTCCTCGGCCTCAGATCGGGCGGTTGAGCGTCTCCGAAGGAGACTCACCGAACGCCTCCCGGTAGGAGGCGGCGAAGCGGCCCATGTGCAGGATCCCGAGGCCGACGGCGACGGCGCCGACAGTGGTCGCATCGCGGTCGGCCGCCTGGAGCACCTCTCGCGCACGACGTAGCCGTACCTGGCGCAGGTATCTCATCGGCGGCACGGCGAGGTCTCGACGGAACCCCTCCTGCAGCGCACGTACGCTCAGGTGCACCTCGGTGGCAAGACGGACCGTCGTCCACGGCTCGGACGGTCGCTCCTCGATCAGCTCCACCGCGTGCCTGATCGCTCCGCTCAGCCTGACGGGACGGTCACCGGTCGCGGCGTCGCTGTGGCTGTGCGGCTGACCGAGCAGCAGGCCGTCGCACACGAGACTCTCGAGGTGTCTACCGAGGAGGGTGTTCCGGCACATGTCCGTGGGGTGGTCGAGCTCGTCCACGAGGAGGTTCAGCACCGTCCGCCAGCGGCGTCCCAGAGGGCTCTGCAGGTCGGTGGGGGTGAAGTCGAAGGTGAGGCGACCTCTGAGGGGGCGCCCGAGCAGCTGCTCGAGCTCCGCCTCCAGGCTGGCTTGCGGAATCATCAGGCACAACTGCTCGCAGTCCGCCGACCACGACATCTCGGCGGGCGCGCCCGGTGAGAACACGAGGCCCTCCCCAGGACCCGTCGTCACGGGCTCGCTGCTCCCGCGCCTCGACCCCACCCGGCCGCGCAGCGGGATGTTCACATGGACCTCCTCGGCGTCGGCCGTGCGCAGATGGACCCGGCGGCCGTAGGTCAGCCGGCCGACAGTGAGCGCACCCAGACGCAGGCCGGCCACCTCCATACCGAGACGTGCGGAACCCCCGGAGAGGTCGAGCCGGTTCGGGAGGTAGAGCTCGGTGACGACCCTCTCGGCCTCATCGCGGTCGTCGGTCGTGCTGCGAATGACGGTCGCCAGCGATGGGTCGGTCTCGTCCCAGGTGGGCCCGCAGCTCCCGGCAGCAGCGGTGCTCATGGTGCTTCTCCCTACGGTCCTGGGCTCGGCGCCGAAGGCGATAGCGCCCTGTCCCAGGTCGACGGCGGCGCTCCTCGGCCTCTTCGACGCTCGGGTGGACGCCCTGTCTCGGAGGTCATGCTAGGCGACTCGGCCAGGCGCGGGGGCGCTTGGTGATCCGCCCAGCGCTGTCTGGTGGCCGGAATGCGCAGAACCGCGCCGAGGTGGTCGGCACGGCGCTTCATCGGCGTCATCCTCGTGCCGAGGATTCCGAAAACTCGGTCAGGCGCAGGCAGCCCAGGTGAGATGCGGGAGGGCAACGTGTCGGAGAGCGACGGGCGGCCGGGTCGGCCACCTACGGATGGTGGAGTAGCAGCGCGTCTCGGCACGTCCGCCGACACCCTTGCTGCCAAAAGTGCCCGCATTTGCGCGGCTTACTCCCAAGCACGTCCCTTTCGCGCGACAGCCGCGATCATGGCCGCTCTCGGCGGCGCGTGGGCCGGGTGCCTCGCCATCGGCGGATCGCACAGCGCGGGGACGCACCTGTTCTATGTCGCGATCGTCCTGGCCGCGGTCCGGTTCACCTGGCGCGCGACGGCCGTGGTGGCTGTGGCCGCGGGCGTGCTGGGCGGACCACTGCTGCCCGCCGACGTCTCCCTGGGCATCGCCCAACAGCCCGACGCATGGATCCCACGACTCGGGATCTTCTTGATGATCGGGGTCCTGATCGCGCTGCTCGTCGAGAACCCCGAAGCGACGCTTCGGAGCCGACTGCTGGATGCCATGGCGTCGGCACGGCTGCTTCGGGCACTCAAGCGCGGCGAGATCGAAGTCTTCTACCAACCGATCTGTCGGGTGCAAGACGACCGGATCACTGGCTTGGAGGCGCTCGCCCGCTGGCGCGGGTCCGCCGGAGGGTATGTGAGCCCCGGCATCTTCATCCCACCCGCTGAACGAACCGGTGCCATCGCACACCTGGACGAATACGTCCTTCGCCGGGCCATCGCCGCAGCCCGTGGTTGGCAGAGCGGCGCACAGCCCCTTTACGTCTCGGTGAACCTGTCGGCGACCACGCTGGCGCAGCCGCGGCTGGTCGCCATGATCGACCGGATCCTCGGCGATGCGGGACTGCCCCCGCATCTCCTGCAGCTCGAGGTCACGGAATCGGCTGCCATCGACGATCTCCCTGGCGCCGTCCGTCAGCTGGAGGCGTTGCGCGCACGGGGGGTGAAGGTGGCCATCGACGACTTCGGGGCGGGCCAGGCCTCCGTCAGCTACCTTCAGAACCTTCCCGTGGATGTCGTCAAGATCGACCGTTGCATCGTGTCAGCCGCAACCTCCGATGACCGAAGTCGCCGCCTGCTCGAGGGCGTGGCACACATGTGCGACCTTCTGGGCCTGCAGGTCATCGCCGAAGGTGTCGAGCTCGCCGAGCAGCTCACGTGCCTGCGCGAGATCGGGGTGCCGATGGCGCAGGGCTTCCTGCTCGGCCGTCCGGCTCCCGCAGGCGAGATCCACGCCCTCCTCGACGTATCGGCGTTGCGGTGAACACCCTGGGCGGTGGGGCTCCCCGGCAGCCGCGCTTCTTCAAGAGCAAGTCGCCTGCGGCGTTCGTGGACAGGCGGCTCTGGCGTGGGTGGGACCGAGATTCCCCCAGCGCACAGCAGGAGCGCCCTGAGCAGGATGACCTGACCGTGCAGGCGCCGGTGGGGCCTACCTATCGCGTTGCCGCCTATACCGTCCGCCCGTCCGGCTTTCACGACCTCGACAGTGCGGCCAAGGAGCGTTGGTGCCTTTCGGTGGTCGACGCTGGGAACGGGTGGGCGATCCGGCGCGGGGACAGGTGCCTCAACATCGCGCTTCAGTGGGAGGACGAACGCGAGGCCGCCCTCTGCGACGCTCAGTTCGTTCTTCGGTGTCGTTACAACGAGCACGCGGCGCTTCTGCGTGCCAGGCGCGTGGTGGACAGGCTGGAAGTGGCCGGCCTGACCTTCGACGAGTTCGCCATGAAGGTGTGGGCCTCCAACGACGGTGGCGTGGTCGGCCTGCCGGACCACAGTCGCCCAGCGACTGAGCTCTAGCTGGCCGCGATGGCGTCCAGCACTTCCATCCTGGTCGAGCGCCGAGCCGGGAGCAGGGCTGCCAGGACACCCAGGAGTACGCCGAGCACCAGGATCACGATGAGCTCCACCCACGGGATGCTCGGTGTGATCGTGGCCTGGCTCAGCCGGTTGAAGGACAGCACGAGCAGGAGTGAGACCACCAAGCCGGTGAGCATGCCGCCGAGGGTGCCGAGCAGCGAGATCAGCACCGATTCCAAGGTGACCATCCGTCGTACGCGCTTGTCGGTCATCCCGATGATCCGGAGCAGCCCGAGCTCACGACGGCGTTCGAGGATCGAGAGCGACATCGTGTTGATGATGCCGATCAGAGCGATGACCACGCTCATCAGCAGCAGTCCGGTGACGGCCTTGATCAGGAAGTCGAACACGCTCCGGATGAGCTTGCCGACCGCGTTGCCCTCCTGCGCGGTGATGTCGGGACGGAGGTCGGCGAGGTTCTGGATGGCGTCCTTCGTGCTCCCCTGCGCACCGGAGGCGATGTCGACGAACGCGACGGTGGGTGCGACGTCGCCCACCAGCGAGTCGAAGGTGTGCTCGTCGATGATGCTGCCCGTCTGACCGGTGTCCTGGGTCGGAGCCAGCACCGCGACCACCCGCAGCTGGACGTCCTTGCCGCGGCTGTCCTTCACCGTGACCGTGCTCCCGACGGCGGGGACCTTGCCCTCGCCGGTGTCGAGGACGGCGATGGTGCCGGTGGTCAGGTCGGCCAGGCTCCCATTCTCCGCCTTGATGCTGGCGATCTTCGCCATCTGCGCGACGTCGCCGGCGGATGCGATCGAGGCCTTGCTGTCGATGGTGACGGGTTCACGTCGGAACGCGACGACCTCGTTGACGTCCTTCACGTCGCGCAGCTTCGCGACGAAGGCCGGGTCGATGGTGCCGCCGGTGCTGACCACGACGTAGTCGGCCGACTGCAGGTCGTTGACCTGCTGGATAGCGAAGTCGCGGATGCTGGCCCCCGCTACGGCGACCAGCGTCACCAGGAAGACGCCGATGAGGAGGGCGTTCGCGGTGGTGGCGGTCCGCTTCGGGCTCCGGACCGAGTTGTCGACAGCGAGTCGGCCCTCGATGCCGAACCGCTCGAGCAGCGGTCGGGCGGCGCGGGCACCACCCCGCGCGAGGTACGGCGCCCCGACGAAGACCGATGCCACGAAGGCGACGACACCCAGGCCGATGACGGCCAGGCTGGACCCGGCGAGCATGGCGACCAGCCCCAGCACACCGAGGACGACACACACGATGCCGCGCGTGCGTCCCAGCGACGCGGACTCGGTGGCCGCTTCCCGCATCGCCTCGATCGGCTCTGTCCGGCCGGCCCGGCGGGCCGGGATCATCACCGACAACACCGTGATGATCGTGCCGAGGAGCAGCCCGCTGACGATGGTGGACGTGCTCACGGACAGACCACCCGGCAAGGTGTTGCCGGTCGCCTTCAGGACGCCCTCCAGCGCCAGCGTCAGGAGGTATCCGGTGATCACGCCGAGCACGGACCCGACGATCCCCAGCACGACCCCCTCGAGCCGCAGCGAGCGCTTGAGCTGTCGAGGGGTGGCACCGATCGCGGCGAGCACGGCGAGCTCGCGCAGCCGCTGGGCCACGATGACGCTGAAGGTGTTGTAGATGACGAACCCGCCGACCAGGAGGGCCAGCACCGCGAAGGCCTGCAACGCCTTCTTCAGCCCCTGGGCGAAGGAGCCGTTCGCATCCCGCTGGTCCTGGCGGAACTCGTTGCCCGTCTGGACGTTGAATCCGTCCGGGATCACCTGTCCCGCCTCAGCCACCAGCGTGCTGGGGTCGTTGCCGCGCAGGTAGAACGAGGCGTACTCCTGCTGGCCGTTGTTGAGCCAGGTGAAGGCGTCGGGCTCGCTGATGGACACCGTGCCACCGGTGTCGAGGGCGTCGGAGTCGCCGAAATCAGTGATCCCGACCAGCGTGACCTTCTGCTTGCCGGCCAATGTCAGCAAGGTGAGGGACTCGCCGACTTTCAGGTGCTGGTCGTCCGCCGTCCCCTGGTCGACCGCGATCTGACCGCTGCTGGTCGGTGCCTTGCCCTCGGTGACGGTGAGGGGATTGAGCTCCTTGTCGGTGATCCACAGCCGGCCGGTCGCCGAGGTCGCGAACGGCTTGCCGTCCTCGGCCTGGAACGCCACCGGGGCGGTCAGGATGCCGGCGCCGCCGTCGACACCTGGCAGAGCGAGCAGGTGGTCAACCGAAGACTGTGGCAGCTTCAGCGGCTCAGGCTCGGCGCCGGTGCTCGCCACCGTGGTGGTGTCATCGGGGACGACAGCGACATCGACGGTGCCGTACTGGGCGTCGACGTTGCCATCGAGCGAGGAGATGATGCCGTCGGAGATCACGCTGACGGCGACGAAGAAGCCGACGCCGGCGCTGATCGCGACGAGGGTGGCCAGGTAGCGCGCGAGGTTGTGCCGCACGCTGCTCAGGACGAGCTTGATCATGTGGGCTCAGCCCTCGAACTGCTTCATCCGGTCCAGCACCCGATCGGCGGTCGGGTCATCCATCGAGTCGACGATCTGGCCGTCGGCGAGGAAGAGCACCCGGTTCGCGTACGACGCGGCGTGCGGGTCGTGGGTGACCATCACGATCGTCTGCCCGGTGTCGTCGACGGCACGGCGCATGAACGTCAGGATCTCGATGCCGGTGCGCGAGTCGAGGGCTCCGGTGGGCTCGTCGGCGAAGATGATGTCGGGCTTCGGCACCAGGGCACGCGCGACGGCGACGCGCTGCTGCTGGCCTCCGGACAGCTGGCTCGGCAGGTTGCCGAGCCGGTCCTGGAGACCGACCGTCCGCATGATCTCGTCGAACCACGCGTCGTTCGCCTTGGTCCCGGCCAAGGTGAGCGGGAGCAGGATGTTCTCCTTCGCCGTCAGCGAGGGGATCAGGTTGTACTGCTGGAAGATGAACCCCAGCCGATCCCGCCGCAGCAGGGTCAGCTGGGTCTTGTTCAGCTTCGAGATGTCGGTGTCCCCGATGTAGGCCGAACCCGACGTCAACCGGTCGAGTCCGGCGACGCACTGCATCAGCGTGCTCTTGCCGGAGCCCGACGGGCCCATGATCGCGGTGAACTCGTGCTCGGGGAAGTCGACCGTCACCCCGGCGAGGGCGTGGACCGCGGCCTCACCGGTCCCGTAGGTCTTGCGAGCGTCGACAGCACGCGCGGCCGCCGATCGGGTGGGCGCCTCGGTGGAGGTGGTCATCGGCTCTCATCTCGTCGTGATCACATCGGTCGCTCGAGCATCGATCGAACCCGATCCTGGCATCCTCACCCTCCCTCGTACCGGGCGAATCGCCCCTTTGCCAGGCGACAGAGGTCACAGGGTCTGACCGTGCACCGGGCGATCCGGTGGTTTGCGGCGGCGATCAGGTTCGTGGCATGACCCCCCGCCTTCACTGGCACGGTGAGCAACCCCCACCCCGGGCGTGCCGGTTCGCGGCGCGTCCTGCGACTGCGCGCGGCGACGGCCGCTGCGGCAGGCGCCGTACTCCTTGCTGCCTGCGCTGTAGCCCGACCGGTCGATGTCGACCTCGCCGGTCCGACGGGCGGGGCGTCAGGACCCTCGAGCGTGCGCGTGGCCGAGGAGCAGATGCCTCGGGCGCCCCGTGACGAGGTCTCCTGGCTGCGTGCCGTCGACACCGCGTACGCCGACGTCGACGGCGGCCGTGGAGCCGAGGCATGGTTGCGCCGCCGGATGGATCACCGAGGCCCGGACGAACGCCTGGCGGTGATCATGGGCATCGACGACGTCATGGTCCAGACCCACTTCGCAGGGGTCGGGACCCTCGTCCCCCGCTCGGTCCGGTTCGTGCGGACGGCGCACGCCCTGGGCTACGGCGTCTTCTACGTCACCGGGCGCTCCTACGCCCACGGTCTGCAGCGCATCGAGAGCTTCCTGGCGCGGAGCAACGTTCCCGCAGACGGCGTCTGCGGCCGTCCGCCCGGGGCGGACGACGAGCAGTCGGCCAAGGCCCAGTGTCGCGAAGCGATCCGGGCACAGGGCTACACCCTCGCGGCGTCCGTCGCCGCCGACGGCGCCAGCTTCATCGGGTCGCCGCGGGCCGAGCAGGAGATCCGTCTCCCCGACTTCGCGCAGCGCGCCTGACCACCACCCACCTCGGAGAGGACCATCCCCTGTGCCTTCGGCAACAGCCCCACCCGCCCGGACCGTCATGACGATCGACGACGGCTGGTACCGCGCGGTCAACTCGTTCGCGCAGCACTCAGGTTGGCTGCACCGGCCGATGGAGGTCTACACGCTGGTCGGCATCGCAGCGCTGGCGGCGCTGGCGGTGCTCGCCTGGTGGTCGGCCCGTGCGCATGCCGATCGGCGGGCGATGGCCGCCGTGGCATGGCTCGGCCTCGGGACGGTGCTCTCGATCGTGGCCGGCCTGGGTCTCAAGCAGGTCTTCCAGGAGGCCCGGCCCTGCCGGACGATCGCCCTGACGACGGTGCAGGCCTGCCCGGGCACCACGGACTACTCGTTCCCCTCGGACCACGTGACGGTGGCCGTGGCGCTCGCGCTGGGTCTGTGGCTGGTCAACCACAAGCTCGGCCTCGTCGCCTTCGCGCTCGCCGCCGTCGAGGGCTTCTCCCGGGTCTACCTGGGTCAGCACTATCCCCACGACGTCATCGGTGCGGTGGTGCTGAGCTCCGCCATCATGCTCGGCGGGTGGCTGCCCGCGCGCGGGCCACTGATCCGACTGATCGCGACGCTGGAACGGACGCCGCTGCGGGCGATCTTCACCGTTTCGCGACCTGAGCGACAGGCGACGACCTAGGCGTGGGTCACGACCGAGCCGCCCGACAGCTTCCGCGCGATCGAGTAGATCGAGACGGCGGCCCACACGCCCTCGAGCAGGATGAAGCCCCACTCGCGGCCGATCACGGCCGTCGCGGTCAGGGCCGCTGAGCCGATCGCGTTGACCGCGAGGTAGGCGTAACCGGACTGCTGCAGCCGGCCGCCGAGGGCCGCGATGAACGCGGCGAGGATCAGGACCGAGCCGAGGATCTGAATGACGTCGTACATGACGAGGATCTCCATCGGCGTCGTCTTGTCGCTGACCGGGTACGACGCCCTCGTCCGGGACGCCGGCACGGCGTCACACCATCGATGATGACCCGCGCCGGTCGTGGGGTCCAGTCGGCGCCGAGCTCCCCGCCACCGGCCGGATGTTGGTCCAGCCGGTCCAGCCGCGCTCCTCGAGCAGCGCCAGCAACCGCCGGGCGGCCGGGACGGAGTCGAGGAAGACCGCGTCCAGCAGCGCCGCGAGGTCGGCGGGCAGGGCCTCCTCGTCCCAGGCCGACGCTGGGATCGCTTCGAACTGCGCGGCGAGCCGGTCGGCGACGCCCGCCAGGCGCGGATCGTCGGCGCCCCAGCCGATCACCTCCGCGAGGTCGCGGTAGAGCTCCCGGACGCCCGGGTCGGCGAGCTGCTGCTCCTTCAGCTCCATGTAGAACGGCATCCGCCCGGGCAGCTGGGCAGCGACCAGGATCCAGGCGTCGCGCTCCGCGTCCACCATCGCCTCGGGTACGCCGATCCCTCGCAGCCGGCCGAGATAGGCCACGGCCTCCGGCGGCAGGGCGAGGCTGTCGCCGGCCGCGAGCTTGGCGATCCGCTCGCGGGAGCGCTGCCGGTCCCGGATCTCGGCCCGCAGCCGGCGGTCGATCTCCTCCACAGCCCTGGCGAAGTCCTCCTCGTCGGCCGCCAGCAGCTGTCGCACCCGCGCCAGCGGTACGCCGGCATCGGCCAGCGTCCTGATCCGGATCAGGTCGACCGCCGCGGCGGCGTCGTACCGCCTGTAGCCGGAGCGGTCGCGCTCGGGCTCGGGGAGCAGTCCCTTGGCGTGGTAGTGCCGGACCGCTCTCACAGTGACGCCGGCGTACGACGCGAGCTCGCTGATCGTCAGCATGGCCTCATTCTCCAAGTCCGCCCGAGGTCAGGCGATCTTGCGGCGGTAGGTCGCCATCGCCAGGACGTAGGCGAGGACCAGCAGCCCGACGCACCATCCCAGTGCGAGCCACCCGTCGTGACCGACCGGTTGGTCGGCGAGCAGGCTGCGCAGCGTGTTCACGATCGGGGTGACGGGCTGGTGCTCGGCGAACCAGCGCACCGGGCCCGGCATCCCGTCGGTCGGCACGAACGCCGAGCTGATGAACGGCAGGAAGATCAATGGGTAGGAGAAGCCGCTGACGCCGTCGACGGAGCGGGCGGTGAGTCCCGGGATCACCGCGAGCCAGGTCAGCGCCAGCGTGAACAGCACCAGGATCGCGAGCACGGCGAGCCACCCGACCACGCCGGCGCCGGAGCGGAAGCCCATCGCCAGCGCCACCACCAGGACCAGGGCCAGCGAGATGAGGTTCGCCGCCACGGAGGTCAGGACGTGGCCCCAGAGCACCGCCGAGCGCGCGATCGGCATCGACTGGAACCGCTCGAAGATGCCCGACGAGACGTCGGTGAAGAGGCGGTAGGCCGTGTAGGAGATACCCGAGGCGATGGTGATGATGAGGATCCCGGGCAGCAGGTAGTCGACGTAGCTGCCGCCGCCGGTCTGGATCGCGCCGCCGAGGACATAGACGAACAGCAGCAGCAGCGCGACCGGCGTGACGGCGGTGGTGATGATCGTGTCGGGACTGCGCAGGACGTGGCGCAGCGAGCGCTTGAGCAGGACGAGGGTGTCGGCGACGGCGTGGCTGGTCATCGTGCCTCCTGGGCGGCGGCGCCGTCGTGGCCGACGATCGCGAGGAAGATCTCTTCGAGGCTCGGCTGCTTCTCGACGTACTCGACCTTGGTCGGCGGGAGCAGGCGCTTGAGCTCCTCGAGGGTGCCGTCGGCGATGATCCGGCCCTGGTGCAGGATCGCGATCCGGTCGGCGAGGTGCTCGGCCTCGTCGAGGTACTGGGTGGTGAGCAGCACCGTGGTGCCGCCGTCGGCGAGGCCGCGGATTGTCCGCCAGACCTCGAGCCGTGCCTGCGGATCCAGGCCGGTGGTCGGCTCGTCCAGGAAGAGCACCGGCGGGTCGCCGATCAGGCTCATCGCGATGTCCAGTCGCCGCCGCATCCCTCCCGAGTACGTCGCCACGCGGCGTCCCCCGGCCTCGGTCAGCGCGAAGCGCGCCAGCAGGCCGTCGGCGACCGCGCCCGGGTCGGCGAGGTGACGCAGCTGCGCGACGAGCACGAGGTTCTCCCGCCCGGTGAGCACCTCGTCGACGGCGGCGAACTGGCCGGTCAGGCTGATCGACGCGCGCACCTTCGCCGGTTCGGCGGCGACGTCGTACCCGTTGACGACGGCGCGGCCGCCGTCGGCCTTCAGCAGGGTGGAGAGGATCCGCACGGCGGTGGTTTTGCCGGCGCCGTTGGCGCCGAGCAGGGCGAGCACGGTGCCCGGAGGGACGCTCAGGTCGACCCCTCCGAGCACCGCGTGCTCGCCGTAGGACTTGGTCAGTCCGGCGATCTCGATGGCTGGTGTCATGGTCATGAGACCAGCCTCCAACCTTGACGCTGCGTCAAGGTCAAGCCCCGCCATCGCGATGGTTCAGCGGTGCTTGGCCGCCTTCCACGGCAGCCGGTAGGCGCGGTAGCTGATGAAGCCGGCCGGATAGCTCGCGTCGAAGACGTCCTTGCCGCGGGCGTTGAACTCCGAGAAGTGCGGCAGCGCGCCCCAGCCGGTGAAGACGTGGTCGTTGGCCAGGACCTGGGTGTTGCCCTGCGAGGACGCCAGCGTGCGGGTGGGCTCGTCGTACTCCTTGACGAGAGTGGCCGTCCGGCGCTTCAGGTCGAGCCTGATCTCGGTCGAGCGGCTGTAGCCGAGAGAGGAGACCGCGCCCTGGCCGGTGTTCGCGGCGCCTGCGGACTCGTTGTCGAAGACGCTGATCAGGCCGTGGCCGTGGTCCTCGGCGTCGTGCTGCCAGGCGAAGATCCGGCCGGCGTCGTTGAGCGTGGTGCCGTGGGCCGCCTTGAGCATGAACGAGCTGTTCTTGCCGCCCAGCCTCCAGTTGATCGCGCCCGAGCGGCGGTTCACGTCGTACGCAGTCCACGTGTTGCGGGCATCGATGAGCAGGTTGCGGTGGCTGTCGACCTTCACAGCGTTGACGTGGAACCAGTCCCAGGGCGTGCTGGCGCTGGCCGGCAGCGGCTGCTGGCTCTCGGAGTAGGGCACGTGATCGGCGCTGTTCCAGGAGAAGAGCACCTTGCCCGTCCTGATGTCGATCTCCTGGACGACGCCGTCGATGACCGTCTGGTCGGCCGGACCGCCGATCGAGGTGAGGTCGGCAGTGGCGGTGGTGTAGCTCAGGATCAGTGCCGTGTTGCGCTGGGTGATCAGGAACTCGTGTCCGTCCGCGCTGAGCCCGTTGCCGGCGTGCACCTCGGCGATCTTCTGGTACTTGTCGTTGTAGATGTAGTCGGTGCCGGTCGCCACGCCACCCAGGCCGGTGCCCTGCCAGAAGGTCAGCACCTTCTTGCCGCGATAGGTCTGGGTGCGGAAGTCGGCGATGGACTGGCCGGCGGCGGCCGGGTGGTACCAGACCACCTTCTTGCCGTTCGGGCTGAGGATCTCGGCCCCGCTCGCATAGCTGCTCGAGGTGCCGTAGGGCGCCACGAAGATGTCGCCCTTCGCCTTGCGGCCGAGCTTGTTGGTCGTCACGGTGACCGGCGGCGGGGCCGTGGTGTCGGTCGAGGTCTGCGCCGAGCTCTGGTGGGCGTGGCGGCTGTGGTGGGTGTCGTGACCGCGCTGGCCGTACGTCGCCGCGTCGGCGGCAGGGGCGGTGGCAGCCACGGTGGCTGTCAGGGCGAGGGCTGTGGCGGCGGTCGTTGCCAGCAGCCCGATCCGCTGGGTCTGGTGCATGGGGGTCCTCCTGTCAGCGCTAGACGTTAATGTCTAGTCGGTTACATGACTATGGACCCGTGGGCGAGGCGAGCGACCGGGGGTCCGGCACGCGAGACGCGGCCGGACCTGTTTTGACGGCACAACACGTTGTGCCGGCACCGCGGAGCCTTCTCCAGAAAAGGCGCGACGTTCCACGTCATGAGGTGAAGCCCAGCGCGTCACTGTTCTGGCCGAGATGACCGGGCCGCTACCCGGATCGGGCCGGGTGCGCGCCGGGTGCGCGCCGGGTGCGCGCCGGGTCATACGGTGCCGCGGGCCGCCTCCGGGTCGCGGGTGGACTCGAGGGGACTCATGCTGGTAGCGGGAAAGCGCGCGGCCGTTGCCGCCCTGGTTGTGGCTGCGTTGGGATCGATGACCCTCTTCGTGCCGTCTACGCCCGCAGACGCGGCTGCGGGTGATGCGCTCGCGGCGACGTTGACGCAGACGACAGGAACGGCGCCGTTCGACAGCGATGACGCTCCTGGCGACGACGCGTCAGGCGGCAACAACACTGTGCGGACCAACGACACGGTCACCTACGACGTAGGTGTTCGGTACGAGGGTGAGGCGCAGACCAAGCCGACCATCACGTTCACTCTGCCCAAGGGCGAGGAGTTGGTGAGCCTCCCGGCCTTCTGCCTCTCTCCCGGCTCCTCGGTCTCACCAGCCACGCTCCCGGCACCGGCGATCCCTGTCACGGCAACCTCGTGGGAGTCGCTACCGACGCAGACCGTGACCTGTGTCGTCGCCGATCAGGACAGCTCGACCTCCCTCAACTACCGGTTCGTCGCGAAGGTGCGGCCGGAGGTGCCGAACGGCACCCAGCTCGACCCGGTGACAGCCAGCGTCGTCAGCGACCAGGTCACCACTCCGGCAGTGTCTCGGTCGGTCGACCAGGTCGTCTCGGCCGCGCCGACGGTGGACGTGTCGAAGAACATGAACGCGTCATCGCAGACGTCGGGCCCGCTCGGCATGTCGTACGCGGTGTGCGCCTGGGACAAGTCCCAGACCTGCGTCCAGCTCACCTACCCGATCACGATGTCGATACCGGCGGGCGGCAAGGGGATGGCGCCGCTGGCCGGCCCGATCTCCGTCACCGATGACCTCTCGCCCGACTCGTTCTACCCGGCCGGGACCACCTCCTCGGCCGCGTGGCAGTCGGCAGGCGCCGGCGCGCTGACGACGTACGGCGCCCGCGTGATCGGGTGTGGGCGGCCTGAGGTCCTCGAGGCTCACGCACAGCCGGGGTCGAGCCTGAGTGCGTCCGCTCTCGGAGTCAATGCGACGACCGACAACTCGGTCCGCAACAGTGGCACCGTCACCTGCACCCAGGCCGGTGGCCCGGGATCGGCGGCCACCGTGACGACCACGGGCGCCGACACCACCGGCTACACCGTTCCCACCACGACGTTCGACGGATCCACAGCGTTGCCGACCTCCCAGAGCTTGATCTTCTCCTATGACCTGGTGGTGCAGGTCCCCGTGGCGGCGCTGAAGGACCTCGGTCTCGACCAGAACGGCACCTGGGCACTCCAGACGCAGAACAAGCTCACCGGCTTCACCGCGACGGACGCGACCGGCCAGAGCGTCGCCGACAGCAACCCGAACGACAACGAGCGCGATGCGACGCTCCGTCTGGACCGTAGCGGGCCGGGCACGCTCAGCAAGGCGTTCGTGGGCATCACCGGTGCCAGTGGAAACACCCCCGCGAGCACGTTCTCGACCAACCCACCGTTCGAGGGACCGCCTGGGTCGAACCAGATCCGGGACGGCAACACGGTCGCGGTCAAGGGGCAGACGGTCGTCAGCGAGATGCTCTATACCCGGCACGGGATTCCGCCGGCCGCCGACGACACCTTCTTGAACAGCAGCATCATGTGCGACACCTGGGACGACACCACCCTGCAGATGCCCGGGACGTTCGCCTACGCCGGCTCCACCACCACCGATCTGCGTGAGCCGTCGAACGGCAGCCCGGCCTGGGTCGCCTACGCGGGTGACGGGTCTCCGCTGCCAGCCTCCTCGGTGAGGAACGTCGACATCCAGTACGGCTATACAGCGACGCCTGGGTCCGGCACCAACTCCAGCTGCACGACCGGTACCTGGGTCGACAGCCCGGCTGAGGTGCCCGGCGCTCAGCTGGTCAACGGGACCTGGTCGGGCGTCAACCGCGTACGCATCTCGTTCACCGACATCGCCCCACGCTCGACCGACTACTTCCAGCTCGACGGCGCCATCGCACTGACCGTCGTCTCGGATGCAGCCACCGGCACGGTTCTGCCCAACTGGGCCAGTCAGACCTCCGCCCCGGCCGTCGAGGGCATGGACGCGATCCTCGCGGACCCGAATAGGACCCAGTCGAACTCCACCTACGACCCGACGACGACGACCGGTCAGCTTGGCGACCGGCTGCTGTTGGGCAAGGCGACCGCTCGGCTGAAGAAGGGTGTCTGGGACTCGAGTGCGGGCAACTACACCACTACCGCGGTGCCGCAATACACCGCAGGCTCGACGGTGAAGTATCAGCTGACGCCGACCCTGACCGCCGATGTCGACGCGGGGACATACGCCAATGTGACCGTCACGGACTGCCTGCCCAACTACCTGGCGTATGCCTCCTCCAAGCGAGACAGCGGTGCCGCGATCACGCCTACCGTCGTACAGGCGGGAGCCCCACCGGGTTCCGAGCTGGCCTGTGGCCCGGATGAGACCTATATCCAGTGGGACCTCGGCCCACAGGAGATCGGGAAGCCGATCGACCCGATCGACTACACCGTCGACGTACTCGAGACCGCTCCCAACGGCACCTACACGAACACCGCCCTGGTTTCCTCCCCGGCCGACGGCTCCCCGGCCGCCGCGCGGACGGCCTCGGCGCAGATCCAACTGGTGGTTCCGACCGGAATCAAGATCTCCAAGGCGGTGGACAAGCCGCAGATCGAGGTCAACCCTGCTGGTGCCCCCAACCCCCGGGAACTCACCTGGACGATCACCTTCGCGAACATCGACTCCCCTGAGAACGTCTCCAACGTCGACTTCGTCGACGTCTTGCCGGCCGACGGTCTCCTGGGCTCCAGCTTCACCGGGACCCTGAACCTCGACTCGGTCACCATCGCCAGCGGGACGAACGTCCAGATCCTCTACACCAGCGCTCCGTCGGCCAGCCTGGCCGTCGACCCGGATAATCCGAGCAACGCCACCAACGGCGCCACCACCTGGTGTGATGCCGCCGACGGGACCGGGACGGTCGTCTCCGGCAGCGGCAACGCCTCGTCGTGTCCGACGTCGTTGGCCGACGTCACCGGCCTGCGGTTCCAGCGAGCTGGAGACTTCACCCCCGCCGACACGATCCAGGCGAAGGTCACCATGACCCCGTCGGGCAACAGCGGCGGCGACATCTACCGCAACCAGGCCGCCGGTCGCGCGGTCGGCGTCTCTCAGCCCGTCGGCCCCACGGTTCGTTCGGTCAACGTCATCTCCTCCTCCATCGGCGACCGGGTGTGGCTCGACCAGAACGCCAACGGGACCCAGGACTCGGGCGAGCCCGGCGTGGCGGGTGTCAAGGTCCATCTCCAGGGAGCCGATGAGGACGGCAACACGGTGAATCTAGACACCACCACCGACTCCGCTGGCAAGTATCTGTTCTCGAACCTGCCGAGCGGGACCTACACCGTCACGTTCGATCCGTCGACCCTGCCGGCCGGCACGTCGTTCACTGCGCAGCATGTCGGGACCGACGACACGGTCGATTCGGACGGGAACGTCACGACAGGTGTCACTGACCCGATCGCGCTGGCACCGTCCAGGCAGAACCTGAACGTCGACCAAGGCATCGTCGAGGAGCCCGGCTCCCTGACCTGGACCAAGGTCGACGCCGACGGCAAGCCGCTGGCCGGCTCGGTCTGGACCCTGACCGGCCCGAACGGATATGACCAGACCATCGCCGACAACAGCGCCCAGGACAGCGACCCGGCAGACGGGGGGTTCAAGGTCACCGGTCTCGGCTGGGGCGACTACACCCTCACCGAGAAGACCGCACCCACGGGCTATCAGCTCGACGCCACACCGCGCACCGCCACCATCGACGGCAACGACCTCGCCGTTGACCTCGGCAAGGTCGTCGACCAGCCCAAGGCAGCGACTCTGACCTGGACCAAGGTCGACGCCGACGGCAAGCCGCTGGCCGGCTCGGTCTGGACCCTGACCGGCCCGAACGGATATGACCAGACCATCGCCGACAACAGCGCCCAGGACAGCGACCCGGCAGACGGGGGGTTCAAGGTCACCGGTCTCGGCTGGGGCGACTACACCCTCACCGAGAAGACCGCACCCACGGGCTACACCGCCACCACGACGCCGTACCCGTTCACGCTGGGCGCGAACGACCTGTCGGTCGGTCTGGGGGCGATCGCCAACGTGCAGGTCCCGGGCACCGTGACGTGGAGCAAGGTCAACGCGCACGGGAAGGCACTGGCGGGCTCCGTCTGGACCCTGACCGGCCCGAACGGATACGACCGCAGGATCACCGACAACGGCGATGTCGACGTCGACACAAAGACCGGTGCGTTCAAGGTCACCGGCCTCGCCTGGGGCACCTATCACCTCCGTGAGACCAAGGCCCCTGCCGGATACGTACGCGATCCCAAGGACCACCCGGTGAGCATCACCGCGACCGCCACGAGCGTCTCGTTCGGCGCGATCGAGAACCATCCGGTCCCGCCCTCCCCGCAGAAGGCGGACCTGCCCGAGAATCGCGGACCGCACCCCGTGGTCGACACCGGGATCACGGTGATCCCGGTGCCCTCCGCCAGCACGGCGAACGGCGGCGGTGACCGCCTCCTGGATGAGATGTTGCTGGCCGGCGCCGCGTGCCTGATGGCCGCGGCTGCCGTGGTCCGGTTCAGACGGCGGCGCCGCCGTGGGTGAGCAAGGACGCCAACACCGTCGGGCGGGCACGGGGTGGCTATGGCCGCTCCTGGCCCTCGCCGGGATGCTGCTGGCTTCGACCGGTGTGGTGCTCTTACACCAGCACCACACCGCCCCGGTGGCCGCGGGAAGTTCCGTCAGCACGGTCCGCGACATGGCCGGCACCCGCGTGCGCCTGGAGCCCGGCGTACTGCCCGCGACCAACGTGCTTACCCGGATGCGGGTCCAGAACGACACCGGTCAGCGCTTCGTGGCGCCTTCGGTCGGACTCAACGTCCCGCTCGGGGCGCTGACCATGGTCGACGACAACATCACTCCCCCTGGGATCACCAGCGCCTACCTGGTCCGCAACCTCGGGGTACAGCCGGGGCGGGCGAAGGATGGGACCGTGTTCGTCGTCATGCACTCGGTCCACGGTGGCGGGATCGGCGCCGGCGACTACCTGGTCGACCTCGCCCACGGCGGCAGCGCGCTCAAGACGGGCGCGATCATCGACGTCGGAGGCGTCCGGTATCGCGTGACCGGCTCGATGAGCCTGCCCAAGACCCAGGTGCCGGACCGCTCCGACATCTGGGCCGACACGCCTGGCCGCGTCGTGGTGATCACGTGTCTGCAGAATCCCGACGGCACCCCCGCTACACGCAACCTCATCGTCGAGGGACACGAGATAGCTCCTTGACCCCGGCCCTGCTCCCGCGACGGCGCAGACCGGATCGCTCCGCACCTCGCTTCGTTCACGGCGGAGGAACGGCCGGCGCCGGCTGCCGGCTGGATCAGGCCTCGGCGAGCAGCCGGTAGATGGTCTGGCGCGCCTGACGCAGTACGCCGGCGACCTCGGCGATCTGGTCCTCCCCACCCACGGCGCGGACCTGGCGGACCGCGAGATGCAGCTGCTCCAGCTCCTCGCGCAGGCCGCTGCCCGGGTTGGCGTCCGTCTCGCGGGCCAGCTCGTCGAGCGCCGCCGGGTCGGCCTGGGCCCGTCCCTCGTCAGTCAGCTCGAAAGCCCTGCGGCCCTCGCCCTGCACGCTGCGGACCAGGCCCTCGTCCTCCAGCTGCTGCAGCATCGGGTAGACCGAGCCGGGGCTGGGACGCCAGCGACCGTCCGACCGCTCCTCGAGCCGACGCATCAGCTCGTAGCCGTGGGCCGGGCCGTCGATCAGGCCGGCAAGCAGCAGCCGTCGGATGTCGCCGCGACGACGACCGCCGCGGCGGCCGCCACGGCCACCCTCGGGACGGCCGCCCTCAGGACCGCCACCCCCGGGACGGCCGCCACCCGGGCGACCGCCATGACGACGGCCGGGTCGACCCTCGCCGAAACCGGGCCCGAAACCGGGCCCGAAGCCTTCACCGAATCCATCGCGCTCGCGGGGTCCGCGGCGCTCGTCAGATGAGTCGTTCATCATGTTGAAGCTCCTATCGATCAGTTGATGAACCAACTGTAACGCGATATATCGTGATCGTTCAAGCGACAGTCGTTATGACGTGCGTCATGACTTGCTCCGCGAGTTTGCTCGGGCGGCGCCAGCGCTCTGACTACTCAACGTGTCTGAGGAGTTGTGCACGATTGCGCTCGTGTAGATGCGCGTTCTCCTTCTTCGTTGCCACGACGGGGCCTAGTCCGACCGGCTCCCCGTCGTGGAGTCGAGGCATGCCGGTCCTCCGACCAGCACCCCGAGGAAGCCCGCATGTCCCGCATCGACACCCCGTACGGCCCGATTCCCGCCGGCACCCCGTCCTGGAACCGCCAGCGACACTCCCAGATGCGCTCACACCGCTACCGCGACGTCTACGACCGCGTCGAGGTGCACCTCACCGAGCGGGACTGGCCCGCACGCCGCCTCGCCCAGGCGCCGCTGTGGGTCCCCGTCGACCTGCGCGACGGGAACCAGGCGCTGCCGAGCCGATGGACCCGGGTCGCAAGCGCCGGCTCTTCGAGTTGATGGTCGCGATGGGCTGGCCGAGGGCAGGGCGGAGCGCGACATCGAGTGGCGGGTGCCGGTGGAGAACGACGCCGCGGAGGTCGTCGGCGAGCACCGGACCCGCGTCGAGCGCGATGGTGCGGTCGCCCAGCTGGTCCTGCTGGAGTGCCGCAGCGCCGCCGGAGCCCGATGGGTGGCGCGGGTCGGGTGTCCGCCTGACGCCTCGACCGGCTCGGCGGGCGCTCAGTCGCGGGAACGCTGCTCGGTGCGTCGGCTCCCCGACCGCCGCCTGGCACCGACACCGGAGCCGAGGCTGCGCCAGAGGGAGCGCACCATCAGCACAAGCAGCCAGCAAGCGCCGGCGGCATAGACAGCGAAGATCGGCCGGGCGAGCCAGAGTGCCACCGGGTGCCGTACGACCACGGCGTCCCCGCCGCTGCTCCACAACGCCTGGAGCCGCGCCTGCGTCCCTCCCACGTCGCTGCAGCTGTAGCGAGGCGACGAGCCGGTCCAGGCACTGCCGCACTCCCGCTGGGTGACGCCGAGGTACTCCACACCGATCGTCAGGAGGACCCAGGCCAGCAGCAGGCCCCCGACCACCAACAGGAAGGCGACGACCACCTTGGTCTGGGCCTTGTCCTGCGCTCGCTGGTGCGAGCTGCGCCAGACCTTGCGCTGCGGGCTAGGCAAGGCACCGTCCTTGGTGGAGATGCCGCTGAGCCGATGGACCGAGTGTCATGGCCGCAGTCTCCCACCCGGGGTGCGGTGTGATGGCTCAGCCGGCCAGGTGAGCGGCGAGGTGGCGTAGCGATGAGTCCATCCCCGCGAGGTGATCGGCCTCGCTGATCCCGCTCGGTACGTCGTCGGCGCGGACCTCGACCACGCAGCCGCCGCGGCGGGCCGTGATCGACCAGGTCATCGTCATGGTGCCGGCGTAGGCCTCGTCGTCGGCGACGAAGTCGACCGCCTCCACCACCCGCTCCCCGGGGACTAGCTCGACGAAGCGGACCTCCACGACGTCGTTGCCCTCCCCGGTCTTGCCCGGCGCGGCCACGGGATCGTCGTGGTGCAGCACCATCCGGTAGCCGCCGCCGGGGCGGGCGTCGAAGTGCACCACCTCGGCGCTCATCCCGTCGGGCGGCAGCCAGTCGGCCAGCGCGATCGGGTCGGTCAGCGCGGCGTAGACGGTCGCGGGTGAGCCTGCGACCTCCTGGCGGGCGATGTCACTGCGGCTCATCACCTCAGTGTGCGCCCGAAGTCAGCTCATGACGCCGATCGAGGCCTGCTGATGTCCCGGGAAGACGCTGGCCAGGCTGCGGTCGGGGAAGCGCTTGGCCAGCACCTCGCCGATCACGTCGCGATAGTCGGTGGTGACGGCGAGGTCGTCGTCGACGTACGGGCTCGCGGGATCGGTCAGACCGGGCCAGGTGCCGTGGTAGCGGCCGCCGTTCACGCCGGCGCCGAGGAGCAGCATCATGTTGCCCCAGCCGTGGTCGAGCCCGTGCGCGCCGTTCTCACCCAGGCGGCGGCCGAACTCGCTGATCGTCAGCACGGTGACCCGGTCCAGGTCGGAGCCGAGGTCGGTGAGGAACGCGGCGATGCTGTCGCCCAGCGCACCCACCATGCCGGCCATGTTGCCGCTGTCCACGGTGCCGTAGTCGGCGTGGTAGTCCCAGGAGCCGAAGTCGATCGAGACCACCTCGGTGCCGACGTCGGCCCGGATCAGCTGGGCGGTGTCCTTCAACGCCGCGGCCAGGTCGGTGGCCGGCCAGTCGGTCGGGTACGTCGCCCCGTTCTGCGGCTGGTACGCCGTCGCCGCCGCCTGGGCGAGTACCTCGGTGATCGTCAGCGCTTGCCGGCCGGCGTCGCCGAGCGTGCCGCCGGCGCCGTTCCACACCGTCTGCAGGCCCTGCCGACGCCGCGCCCGCCAGGAGGCGTCGGTGTCGAAGAGCGGGTTGGCGCCGACCAGGGCGATGTCGGAGAGCCGGTCGGCGGCCAGCGTCGGTGCCGGGCCCGAGACCAGCGTCGGCGGCATCGCGGAGGTGAGGTGCACGGCCTCGGTCGGCGAGGAGGTGGCGTCCATGCCGATCATCCGGTTGACCCACCCGCGGCGTACGGCCTCGGTGGGGTCGGCCTCCTCGATCTCCTCCATCGCGGAGAAGTGCGAGCGGTTCGGCATGGGCAGCCCGACCGCCTGCACCGCCGCGAACTGCCCGGACCGCCACCACGGCAGCAGCGGCGCGAGGCCGGGGTGCAGTCCGAACATCGAGTCCGCGGCCAGCAGCCGGGACGTCGGTACGGCGATGGTGGGCCGAGCCCCGGCATAGGCACTGTCACCGTGCGGGACGACGACGCCCAGGCCGTCGATCGCACCGCGCAGCGAGAGCACCACCAGCACGTTGCCGGCAGTGCTCTCGGGGGTGGTGTCGGCGGTGGTGTCGGCGTAGGCGACCTGACGGACCGCGTCGCCGAAGACGCTGACGGCGACCCCGCCGAGAGCGGCCGCGCCGAGCCCGGCGAGGAAGCCACGCCGGGAGAGCCCGGCGCGGTACTCAGCGCAGCAGGGGTCCGCGGCGGTGGCGGGATCGGTGCGCATCGGTCGGCTCATCGGGCTCGTCGGGTTCGTCGGGTTCATGGGACTCATCGGGTCATGTGGCGGGGGTGGTCGAGGATGACGCCGAGGGCGCGGACGCCGAGCCACTCCCGCAGGCCCTCGCCCTGCCAGCTGGTCGGGTCGATGGTGTCGCCCGGGCTCATCCCGATCGCCTGGGCGAGTGCCTGGGTGGTGGTCGCGGTGGTGCTGGTGGCGTGGAAGAGCTGGCTGAGGTGCTCGGCGTACTGCGCGACGGTGGGGGTGCCGGCGGGCAGGAACGCGCCCGGCGTGCGGTAGCTGACACCGTCGGTGGGCCAGTAGCCGCCGGCCAGGTTCCAGTGCATCGCGAAGCTGTTGAGCATCCGGCTCGCCGAGGCGTACTCGGCGGCGCTGTCGGGCGGGCCGTCGGGCCGCGGCCAGGAGTAGGGCTGCAGGCCGCCGTGCACGTAGACCATGGTGTGGGCCGCGTCGTCGCGCGAGGTCGGTGCCCCGACGTCGACACCGAGCAGCCGGATGGTCGCGATCATGTCCGCGACCGGGGTGCGCACCTTCTTCTTGGCCGAGGCGGCGAACTCGGGGTGCCGGACCAGTGCCTGCAACACCGGGCGGACGTCGGTGTCGCTGGCGAGGTAGACCTGGGCGAGCTTGGTGACGAGCGCGTCGGAGGGGCTGTCGCTGACGAACCGGGTGGCGATCTTGGTGGCGATCCGGTGTGCGGTCGACGGGTGGTGCGCCAGGTAGTCGAGGTAGTCCTTGGCGGTCTGCCCGGAGCGCCCGTCACCGTTGCTGGTGAAGCCGAGCACGGTCGCCGGGCCGGTGGCGTGCCGGTCGGGGTCGTAGTAGGCGCTCCAGGTCGCGACCGCCGGGTGGTCGTCGTCCCAGGGCCACTTGACCGTCCAGCCCGACAGGATCCGGGCCGACGCCTTGACCTGGTCCTCGTCGTAGAGGCCGCGGCCGACGGTGTGCAGCTCGAGCAGCTCGCGACCCTGGTTCTCGTCGGGGTGGTCGGCGGTGGACTCGGCGTTGTTGAGGAAGACCAGCATCGCCGGGTGCAGCGCGGCGGCGACCAACAGCGTGGAGAACTTCCCGAGCGCGTGCGCGCGGATCAGCGCGTCGTAGTCCTGGCGCCAGTACCAGGCGTCCGAGCCGACCGCGATGTGCAGGTGGTCGGACCACAGCTCGACCATCGCCTCCAGCACGGCACGGTTGCTGTGCACCCGCCGCAGGATCGTCCAGGACGCGAGGTCGATGCCGTAGTCCCAGCTGCCGAACCCGCCCGACCGCTCCGAGGCATAGCGCTGCGCAGGCGTGTGCGCGAGCAGCGGGAACCACGACCACAGCTGCAGGCCGCGGGTGCTCTCCGCGACCTGGTCGGGCGCGAGCTGCTTGTCGAACCACGCCAGCGTGCCGCCCGCAGCGGTGATCGCCTGTCCCAGCGCGGTGGTGTAGCCGCCGGTGAAGCGGTCGGCGAGGTGCACCACGCCGGGGTTGGCGGGCTTGTCGGCGGTGACGACGGGCTTCGGCGCCGGTGTCGCCGGGTGCTTCTTCTTGTGCTTCTTGTGCTTCTTCTTGTGGTGCTTGGCGTGGTGCTTCTTCTTGTGGTGCCGCTTCTTCCCCCGCGCGAGGGTGGAGAGCGATGAGGTCGGCACAACCTTGGATTCGGCCGCCGCAGCGGCCAGCTGAGCGCTCACGGTAGCGTCAACGTGCGAGTGACCCACGCGGCCGGGACCGCGCGGGGCGCCTCGGTCACGCGACGACGGCCACGCCCGTCCGGCCGCCGTCCACGTCGAGCACGGTGCCGTGCACGAACGCCGCGTCGTCGGAGGCGAGGTACGCCGCCGCTGCCGCGATCGCGTCCGGGTGGCCGACCTCGCCGGCCGGCGTGCCGACCATCATCTGCTCGCCGAACGACACGCCCGGCTCCAGGTCCGGCGGCCGGATGACCCCCGGCGAGACCGCGTTGACCCGGATCCCGCGGTCGGCGAACTCCGCGGCCCACATCCGGGTCAGCGTCTCCAGCGCGCCCTTGGTCGAGGCGTAGAGCGCCCCGCCCGTGACACCGAGGCGGGCCACCCAGCTGCCCAGATTGATGATGGTGCCGCCGCCCTGCTCGGTCATGAGCGGCACCACGGCCTGGGTGAGGAAGTAGGCCGCCTTCACGTTGACGCCGTACACGCGATCGAAGAGCTCCTCGTCGGCGGTGAGGGTGGTGCTCGGCGGATAGATGCCGGCGTTGTTGACCAGGATGTCGAGCCGGCCGCCCAGCGCCTCGTGAGCGGCGGCAGCGAGGCCGTGGCTGGCCGCCCTGCTGCCGTCGAGGTCGGCGACGACGAGGTCCGCACGGCCACCGGCGGCGCGGATCTGCTCGACGACGCTCGCGCCGCGTGCCTCGTCGCGGCCGGAGACGATGACGTGGGCGCCCTCGGCGGCGAGGCGGCGGGCGATGGCGTGCCCGATGTTGCTGGTGGAGCCTGTGACCAGGGCGGTGCGTCCGGTGAGTCGTGAGTTCATGACCCGACTGTGACTCCAAAAAATTGGACCGGCAAGTCCAGAAAAATGGACGCTCCGGTCCAGGATCGCGCTAGCCTCGACGTCGTGGGACTCACCGCCAAGGGCATCGCGACGCGTCAGCGGATCATCGAGGGCGCTGCCGCGCACCTGCGCAGCGGCGACCCCGGCGTGGCCACCCTCGACGACATCCGTGACGTCACCCGGACCAGCAAGAGCCAGCTGTTCCACTACTTCCCGGGCGGCAAGGAGGAGCTCTTCTTGGAGGTCGCGCGGTTCGAGGCGGCACGCGTGATCGAGGACCAGCAGCCCCATCTCGGCGCGCTCGACTCCTGGGCTGCGTGGGATCGCTGGCGCAAGGCGGTCATCGCCCGCTACCGGGCCCAGGGACAGCACTGCCCGTTGGCCTCGCTGATGAGCCAGGTCGGCAGCGTGCCCGGCGCCGCAGAGGTCTCCAGCACCCTGCTGGAGAGTTGGACGCGCGACGTCGAGCGCGGCATCCGCACCATGCAGGCCAAGGGCCAGGTCGGGGAGCAGATCGACGCCCGGCGTACGGCGTCGGCCTTCATCGCCGGCATCCAGGGCGGTGTGACTGTGCTGCGCTCGACCGGCAGCACCGACCACCTCGAGGCGATCCTGGCGATCCTGATCGCCTACCTCCGCGATTCAGCCGACTGAGCGCACGCTCACTGCGCCGGGACGGTCGACTCCTCGACGTACCCGCCGTCGATCGGCGGCCGTGCGGTCCCACTGCCCCGACGTGCGTCCGCGTCAGCCCACAGGTCGAGCACCTCGGCCGGCCAGACCACATCGGTCGTCCGGGTCAGCTCGGCCCGGGTCCACCAGTGGTGCCCGGTCATCAGGGCCCGCTCCTCGGGCGTGTGGCCGGCGTCGGAGATCTCGAACGCCGGCACCCAGCACGCGAAGAAGACATCCTCCTGGTCGACCACCACATCGGAGTAGCCATGCACCACCCGGCGCTCCATCACCGGCCCGACCAGCTCGTCCTCGCCGACGACGACGCCCGTCTCCTCGAAGAGCTCGCGCACCGCGGCTGCCGTGTCGCTCTCTCCCGGGTCGAGCCCTCCGCCGGGCGTGATCCACCAGTGCACGTCGGACAGGCCGGGGTCAGTGTCGTGGAAGAGCAGCAGCCGGTCGCGGTCATCGATCAACAGCACCCGAGCCGTACGCCGCCGACGCCGTGGGCGCTGCTCCGGCGGCACGGGCACCAGCGTGCGGACAGAATCGGTGGCCGGCTCGTCCTGGCTCATCGGAGCACCGAGACCGGGAACAGCTCGGTCCGCGCGATGACCCGGTCGCGCACGTCGGCCATGGCGAGCCGTCGCGGGTCGTCCAGGTAGCCGCCGACCGCCTCTTGGTCGGGGAAGCGGAGCAGCTGCACCTCGCGCGGTCCGGCTGCCTCGCCGGTCGAGCGCACCCGCTGGACGAGCGAACCGCCGTGCTCGGGCAGGAGTGCGAGCACCTGGTCCTCGTAGGACTCCAGGCCCGCCTCCTCGCCGGGCACCGCCCAGAGGAAGCAGCACAGCACCAGGTCGTCAGGAGCAGGGTCGGCCATGCCTCGAACGTAGCAAGGTCGGTCAGGACCGCGTCAGCCTGAGCACCGGGATGACCCGGATGCCCGCGGTCTTCTCGGCGTACCCACCGAAACCGGGCATCCGCGCGACCTGCCCCGCGAAGAGGCGGTCGCGCTCCGCGCCGGTGACTTCCTCGACGCTGACCTGGTAGGTCTCGGCGCCGACCTCGATCGTGGTGGTGCCCGTCTCGATCAGGTTGCGGTACCAGTCCGGGTTGGTCGGGGCGCCACCCTTCGAGGCGAAGATGTAGAGGACGGAGGCGTCGTCGCCGGGCAGGTACACCAGCGGGGTGACCCGCTCGGCGCCGCTGCGGCGGCCGGTGTGGTGCACGAGCACCATCGGCGCTCCCTCGAACGGACCGCCGACGCGGCCCTGGTTGGCACGGAACTCTTCGATGACCTGGGTGTTCCCATCGCTCACCTCTCGATCCTGGCACCCGGGAGGCGTGCAGGCCAGGATGAGCCGGGGCACCCGTGCGCCTGGGACGGCGGGCCTAGGGTGGCCAGCGTGAAGTTCTCCTTCTGGCCCGCCACCTCCCACCCACCCGCCGAGGTGCTCGCCGAGGCCCGCCAGGCCGAGGCGGAGGGCTGGTACGGCGTCTGGCTCGCCGACCACTACATGCCCAACACGCCCGACGGCGCACCGGCCGACGGACCGGTGCACGAGGCCTGGTCGCTGCTGTCGGCCCTCGCGACCGCGACCGAGCGGGTCCGGATCGGCACCCTCGTCAGCCCGACGTCGGTGCACCATCCGGCCCTGCTGGCCAACCGCGCGGTCACCATCGACCACCTCGCCGGCGGCCGGATGGTGCTCGGCCTCGGTGCCGGCTGGCAGGTCAACGAGCATGCCGCCTACGGCTTCGAGCTGGAGGAGCCCGGACCCCGGGTCACCCGCTTCGAGGAGTCGATCCAGATCGTCCGCAGCCTGCTGGTCGAGGAGCGGACCACCTTCCGCGGCAAGGTCTATGACGTCGTCGATGCGCCGTGCGACCCCAAGCCGGTGCAGCAGCGGCTGCCGATCGTGGTCGGGTCGGGCAGCCCGCGGATGCTGCGGATCACCGCCCGCTACGCGGACGAGTGGAACACGTGGGGCACGCCCGAGACGGCCGCCGCTTCGCGGGAGAAGCTGCTCGCCGCCTGCGAGCAGGTCGGCCGCGACCCCGGCACGGTGCACTGCAGCATCAACAGCATCGTCCGGCTCGACGAGGAGGCGGTGCCCGGGCGGCCGAGCATCGGCGGATCGGCCGCGCAGCTCGCCGACCAGATCGGCCGGTACGCCGAGGCAGGCTACGACGAGTTCATCGTCAACGGCGCCAGCCTGACCGGTGCCGCCGCCGAGCGCAGCGACATGCTCGCGCGACTGGGCACCGAGGTGCTCGGCCAGCTCAGCGAGTGAGCGGCAGCTCCAGGTTCTCCCGCAGCGTGTCGCCGCGGTAGTCGTCACCGACGACGCCGCGTCGGCGCAGCTCGGGCAGCAGTCCGTTGGCGACGAAGTCGTGGCTGGTGTCGTCGGCGAGGTCGCCGACGCTGACCACGTCGAGGACACCGAGGCGATAGCGCTCCTCGATCGCGTCCGCGACCTGCTCCGGCGTACCCGTGACCGCCCAGTGGCCGGTGTCCTGTGCGTCCACGATCAGCTCGCGCAGCGTCCGGCCGGATCGTGCCCAGGCGGCGAAGATCTCCACCCGGCCGCGGCGCCGCCCGATCGAGTCCAGCGAGGGCAGCAGCGAGGCGGGGATGGTCTCGTCGAGCTTGACCTCGGAGAGGTCGATGTCGCCGAGCATCTGCTCCAGGCGCGCCCGCCCGGTCTCGAGGTCGATCGACTCGATCCGCTCGCGCTTGAGCCGCAGCGCCTCCTCCTCGGTGGCGCCGTACGTCGCGTGCAACGAGCTGAAGATCAGCGGCCGGTCCGGGCGGCCGAAGGAGGCCGCCAGGGACCGGATGCGGTCGGTGAACTCCTGGGCGATCTCGATGGTCGGCAGCGAGGTGAAGACCACCTCGGCGAAGCGCGCGCCGAGGCGTACGCCGCCCTCGGACTGCCCGGCCTGGAAGATGACCGGCCGGCCCTGCGGCAGCGGCGGGATGTTGAGCGGCCCGGCGACGTCGAAGAACCGGCCGTGGTGGTCGATCGGGCGTACCAGGGAGGCATCCAGGATCGCGCCGCCGTCGCCGGCGCGGAGCGCTCCCGGCTGCCAGCTGTCCCACAGCGCGGTGGTGACCTCGAGGACCTCCTCGGCGCGGGCGTAGCGGTCCTCGGGCGAGGGGATCTCGGCATAGCCGTAGTTCTCCTCGCCGAATGCCGAGGTTACCACGTTCCACGCCGCGCGACCGTTGCTGACGTGGTCGAGCGTGCCGAACTGCCGGGCCAGCGAGAACGGGTCGTTGAACGTCGAGGAGACCGTCGCGATCAGGCCGGTGTGGCTGGTCAGCTGGCTCAGCGCCGCCAGGAAGATCAGCGGCTCCTGGGCGCCGATCGCGCCCTGGTTGCCGAACTGCAGCAGGTCGGCGAGGAAGAGCGCATCGATCCTGGCGGCCTCGGCCCGCGGCGCGATCACGGCGGCATCGGCCATCGTCGAGCGGTTCGGGTCGAGGGCCAGGTCGTAGATGCCCCAGTGCTGGCCGCCGGAGCCGGCCACGGTCTTGAGAGTGCGCATAAACAACAGTAAACCACTCAAGCTAATACCTTTTGAGGCGTCGTGATCCGTCTCCCCGACTCGTCTATGGTCGAACCATGAGCCCCCGACTCACCACCGCCGTACGCGCCTCGCTGCTCGGGCTCGCGCTCGGGTCGACGCTGCTCGTCCCCTCCGCCTCACTCGCCCAGGTGCCCGCGCAGGTGACCGCTCCGGTGGCGGCTCCGGTTGCATCGAGCGCGGCCGCCGGAAGCGGGTGCGGGGTTCACGCCCGGCGTGCTGGCCTCCCGCCCAGGTCGGTCTGGCTGGCCAAGGTGCGCAAGAAGTTGGCCGGCGCCAACGCCTACCTCGACGCGCACGCGGCCGATGCCGCCCGGCCCGCCCTGGTGCTCGACATCGACAACACCTCGTTGCAGACGCACTACCGCTGGCCGAAGCCGGTCCGGCCGACCTTGAGGGTGGCCAAGCATGCCGTCCAGCTCGGCTACACCGTCTTCTTCGTCACCGGCCGGACCCAGAGCAGCGCCGACAGCGTCCGTCCGCAGCTGAGCGCCGCCGGTTATCGGTACGCCGATGTCTACGGCCGGCCGAAGGGCCAGGGTCTCGCGGTGAGCAAGCAGGCCAACCGAGCCAAGATCGTGGCGCGCGGCTACACCGTCGTGATGGACATCGGGAACCGCAAGACCGATCTCTGGGGCGACAACGTCGGGCACGGGATCAAGCTGCCGAGCTTCCACGGTCTGCTCTCCTGAGGCGATGGCCTGGGTCTTCGAGGGCGAGGTCGTCGAGTGGCGCGGTCCGGCGCCGTACCTCTTCGTCGTGATGCCCGTGGCTGACAGCGAGGATCTCAAGGAGGCTTCCCGTGCGCTGGCGTACTGGGGCCAGGTGCCGGTGACGGCGCGGATCGGCGCGACGGAGTTCGCCACGGCGCTGTTCCCCAAGGGCGGTCGCTACCTGGTGCCGCTCAAGGCCGCCGTTCGGCTCACCGAGCGGCTCGCCGAGGGCGACGTGGTGGTGGTCAGGCTCGAGGTGCGAGCAGGGCGCTGAGCGCCTGGCTCGCCGGCTCGGTCAGCGCGAGCGGGTCGCGGCCCTCCTCCAGCGCGGTGGCGATCAGCTCACGCAGGCCGCCGAAGACGATGATGCCGAGCTCGCGCGTCGGCGGCTCGACCCCGGCTCGCTTCAGGTCGGGGGTGTCCGCCAAGGTGCGCAGCAGCTCGACGAAGGTGGCCATCCCCTCGCGGACCAGGGTGCGGCCCTCGTCGCCGAGGGTGGGCACCGCGCGGAACCAGTTGAGGAACAGGTGCGGCTCGGCGTGCACCAGCTCGAGGAGCGCGCCGACACCCTGCCGGACCTGGGTCTCCCACGGCGCGGTCGGGTCGACGGCGGCGGCGATGCAGCGCCGGAGCTCCAGGTTGGACAGCGTCAGCAGCGCCACGAAGCAGTCGTGCTTGTCCGCGAAGTGCTCGTAGAAGGTGCGCTTCGACGTACGCGCCTGGCGGACGATGTCGGCGACCGTGACCTCGGCGTAGGACCGCTCGCGCAGCGCGTCCGAGAGCCCGGCGAGCAGGCGGGAGCGATTGTCGAGGGCGGTGAACGTCACGGGCACACCCTAGGCGAGCGGGACCCCCACGCCGAGCGACCCTGGTCAGATCCTCCATCGAGCGGTACGTTTGAGTACCAACGACTGGTACGACGGCGTACCAAACGGCGTGAGGAGTGCCCCGTGACGCTGCTGGACCCCGTGATCAGGCCGCTCGTGGACCAGGTCAAGACGCCCGTGCGCTGGGGGGTGAGCCATGCGCTGCCGCGCGCGTTCTTCCGCGCCGCTGCCCGCCGTGGTGACATCCAGGGCAGGCTGATCGCGGCCGCGCCGGGCAGGCACACCTTCGACCTGCTCGACCTCTTCGAGGAGGCGCGCGCCAAGGGGTCGGTGGTCAGCACCCGACTGACCCACATGGCGGTCGACCATGCGGCCGTGCGCGAGGTGCTGAGCAGCAACGACTTCCGCACCGGTGTGCCGTCACGTGCCGGCAGCCGGATGCAGCAGTTGGCCGCGTGGTCGGCGACGGACGTGATCAGCCCGGTGGAGCCGCCCTCGCTGCTGGTCACCGAGCCGCCCGACCACACCCGCTACCGCAAGCTGGTCACCCGCGTCTTCTCGGTGCGCGCCGTGCAGCGGTTGCAGGAGCGCACCGCCGAGGTCGCCGCCGGGCTTCTCGACGACCTGGACAAGCGGGTCAGCGAGTCGGGCGGAGCGCCGGTCGACCTGATCGAGGCGTACTGCAGCCTGCTGCCGGTGACGGTGATCGCCGAGATCCTCGGCGTACCGATGGCGGACCGTGCCAAGGTGCTCGAGTTCGGCACCGCCGCCGCGCCGAGCCTGGACATGGGTCTGGGTTGGCGCAGGTTCCGTGAGGTGGAGAGCGGGCTGCGCGAGTTCGACACCTGGCTGACCCAGCACCTCGAGTCACTGCGCCGCGAGCCGGGGGACAACCTGCTCAGCGAGCTGGTCGCCGCCCAGGACGACGGTGTCGGGCTGACGCCGCACGAGCTCAAGGCGACCGCCGGACTCGTGCTCGCGGCCGGCTTTGAGACCACTGTCAACCTGCTCGGCAACGGGATCGCGCTGCTGCACGACCACCCCGACCAGCTGGCACTGCTGCGGGAGGACGCGTCGCTGTGGGGCAACGCCGTCGACGAGGTGCTGCGCTTCGACCCGCCGGTGCTGCTCACCGGCCGGATCGCAGAGCGCGACACCGAGGTGGCGGGGAAGCGGTTCAACCAGGACAGTGTCGTCGTCACCGTCCTGGCCGCCGCCAACCGCGACCCCGAGGTCTTCACCGACCCGAACACCTTCGACGTCACGCGGGAGAACGCGAAGGACCACGTCTCCTTCTCGGCCGGCCGGCACTACTGCCTGGGTGCAGCGCTGGCCCGGATGGAGGGCGACGTCGGCCTGCGGATGTTCTTCGAGCGCTATCCCGACGTCCGGCTGCTGCCGGGCGCGAACCGACGCCCCACCCGCATTCTGCGCGGGTACGAGCGCCTGCCTGCGAGCCTGCGCGGCTGAGGCCGCCGGGGCTGCGGCCTTACTGAGCGCCGCTGATGTTCACCATCCACGGGATGCCGAACCGGTCGACGAACATCCCGAACTCGTCGCCCCACGCCTGCACCTGCAGCGGCATCCGCACCTGACCGTCCACGGAGAGGTGGCGGAAGTAGCCACGCAGCTCGTCCACGTCCTCGCCCGAGATCGAGACGGTGATCTGGCTGCCGGAGTCGAAGTCCATCCCGGGCGGGGTGTCGGCAGCGAAGATCGTGTAGCCGGCCGTGGTCACCAGCGAGGCGTGCATGACCAGGTCGGCGCCGCCCTCGGCCTGGCCGAAGTCACCGAAGGTGACGACGTTGAGCTCGCCGCCCAGCACGGACTGGTAGAACTCCATCGCCTGGCGGGCTTCGGAGCGGAAGGACAGGTACGGAGTGAGCTTGGATCCCATGGCTTCGAACCTAGTCCGCTTTACGCGCCAGACGTAGGCAGGACGTGGTCGGCGTACTGCTCCCGGAGGGTCTTCTTGGAGAACTTGCCGACACTGGTCTTGGGCACCTCGTCGATGAAGATCACGTCGTCGGGCACCTGCCACTTGCCGACCTTGTCGCCCAGCCACGCCAGCAGCTCGTCGCGGTCGAGCGTCTCGCCGTCGCGGATGACCACGCACGCCAGCGGCCGCTCGCCCCACTTCGGGTGCGGCATCGCGATCACCGCGGCCTCGGCGACCTTCGGGTGGCCCATGATCTGGTTCTCCAGGTCGACCGAGCTGATCCACTCGCCGCCGGACTTCACCAGGTCCTTGGTGCGGTCCACGATCTTGAGGTAGCCCAGCGGGGTGATCGCGGCGACGTCGCCGGTGCGCAGCCAGCCGTCGGGGCTGAAGGAGTCGCCAGGCTCGTCGGTCTTGTAGTACTGGCGAGCGATCCACGGCCCACTGACCTCGAGGTCACCGCTGGTCTCGCCGTCCCACGGCAGCTCCTCGCGGCTGACCGCGTCGACGATCCGGGCCGACACGCCCGGCGCGATCAGGCCGGCGGTGGCCAGCGTCTCGATCTCCTCCTCGCGGCTGGTGATCTCGCTGCGCAGCCTGGCGACGCTGCCCAGCGGCGACATCTCGGTCATGCCCCACGCCTGCGTGATCGGCACGCCGATCGCCTCGCGCCACGCCTCCGACAACGCGACAGGTACGGCGGAGCCGCCGCAGATGACGGCTCGGAGCGCGGACAGGTCCCGCCCCTTCAACAGCGGAGCGACACCCATCCAGATGGTCGGCACGCCGGCGGCGACACTGACCTTCTCCGACTCCATCAGGTCGACCAGACCGGCCGGAGAGAGGTCCGGGCCGGGCATGATCAAGGTGGCGCCGCCCATCACCGTGGAGTGGGCGTAGCCCCAGCCGTTGGCGTGGAAGAGCGGCACGACCGGCAGCACCCGGTCGCCGTCGTGCATCCCGAAGACGCTGCTGGACAGTGAGCCCAGCGCGTGCAGCCAGTTGGACCGGTGGGTGTAGACGACGCCCTTGGGGTTGCCGGTGGTGCCGGAGGTGTAGCAGATCCCGGCGGCGGTGTGCTCGTCGGTGATCCGGCCGGTCAGGTCCGCCAGGTCGGCGCCGTCGACCAGCTCGCTGTAGGACACCACGCGCGGGTCGTCGGGCAGCGGCGTCGGCGCACCGTCGTCCATCACCACGACATGCTTGAGGGTGGTCATCTTCGGCAGCAGCGGCGCGAGCAGGCCGAGCAGTGAGCGGTCCACGAAGACGGCCTCGTCCTCGGCGTGCTCGAAGGTGTAGATCAGCTGCTCCGGGAAGTAGCGGATGTTGCCGGTGTGCAGCACCCGCCCCGTGCAGGGCACGGAGTAGTAGAGCGCCAGGTGCCGGAACGTGTTCCAGGCGAAGCTCGCCACCCGGCCGTCGGGCGAGATCCCCAGGGCGTCGAGCGCGCCGGCCTGGCGCCGTACCTCCGCTCCCAGGTCGGCGAAGGTCGCCCGCTCCTTGCCGACGGCGGTCTTGGTGACGATCTCCCGGTCGGCGTAGACACGCTCGCCGCGCTCGAGGATCGAGGTGATGGTCAGCGGCCCGTCCTGCATCAGTCCCAGCATGGGCACATGGTGGCGCGCTGTGGTCCGGGTCACAAGGACAACACGAATGTTCACGGCGACTCGTTAGGGGCCCGGCCGCGGTCGGCGCGATCCTGGGATCGGCGATCATGCTGGCCCGGGCGCTCAGCCAGCCGTGGCAGTACGCGGTGCTCGCCGGGGCCTTCGTGCTGCTCTTCGTGCTGCGGCGAGGTGTGCTGACGACGCTGCTGGTCGCTGCCGTGGTCGGCGTCTTCTGCTACAGGTAGAGGCCGCTGCTGCCGCCCTGCTCCTCCTGCTGCCCGGGCTGCTGTTGCGGCGGGCCCTGCTGCGGCATCTGCGGCATCGCGGCGCCCATGCCGGCAGGCAGGCCGCGCCTGATCTGCTCGAACTGTGCCCGTGCTGCCATCTGCTGGGCGTAGATCGCGGTCTGGATGCCGTGGAAGAGACCCTCCAGCCAGCCGACCAGCTGGGCCTGCGCGATCCGCAGCTCGGCCTCGGAGGGCGTGCGGTCGTCGGAGAAGGGCAGGCTGAGCCGCTCCAGCTCCTCGATCAGCTCCGGCGCCAGACCCGACTCGAGCTCCTTGATGGAGGACTGGTGGATCTCGCGGAGCCTGTTGCGCGAAGCCTCGTCGAGCGGTGCGGACTTCACCTCCTCGAGGAGCTGGCGGATCATCGAGCCGATCCGCATGACCTTCGCCGGCTGCTCGACCAGCTCGGTCAGATCACGATCGCTGCTGTCCTGCTCGGGTGCCGCCACCACCACCGGCTGCCCGTCGGGGCCGATCACCATGGCGTGCTGCTGCTCTTCGGTCATGTCGTTCAGCCTAGCCAGGCGTGCACGGCGCTCTCAGAGCCTCAGCAGGATCTTTCCGCTGTGCTCGCCACCCTCCATCCGCCGGTGGGCGTCGGCGACCTGGTCGAAGGGGAGTACGACGTCGATGATCGGCTTCACGTCCCCAGCGGCCAGGAGGGGCCACACGTTGGCGACCACGGAGGCGCAGATGGCGGACTTGCCCTCGACAGAGCGCGAGCGCAGCGTGGTGCCGATGACCGCGGCGCGCTTGCGCATCAAGGCGTTCAGGTCGATCTCGGCGGTGGTGCCGCCCTGCAGGCCGATGACGACCAGTCGGCCCTCCTCGGCGAGGGCCGTGATGTTGCGGGTGAGGTACTTCGCGCCCATGTTGTCCAAGATGACGTCGACGCCGCGGCCCTCGGTGTGATCGTCGATGATGTCCTCGAACGTCTCCTCGCGGTAGTCGATGACGACGTCGGCGCCGAGGGCGGAGCACAGCGCGCGCTTCTCCGGCGTACCTGCGGTGGTGAACACCCGCGCTCCGAGCTGGTGGGCGAGCTGGATCGCCATCGTGCCGATCCCACCGGCACCGCCGTGCACCAGGAACGACTCGTGCTGGCGCAGCCCGCCGATCATGAAGACGTTGGACCAGACCGTGCAGGCGACCTCCGGAAGGGCCGCGGCCTCGATCAGGGAGACACCGGCGGGGATCGGCATCACCTGACCGGCGGGTGCGACGACCTGGGAGGCGTATCCGCCTCCGGCCAGCAACGCGCACACCTCGTCCCCGACCTGCCAGGTCTCGACGCCGTCGCCGAGCGCGGCGACGGTCCCGCTGACCTCCATGCCGATGATCGCGGAGGCTCCGCGCGGCGGCGGGTAGAAGCCCTGCCGCTGCAGCAGATCGGCCCGGTTGAGGCCGGCGGCCGCCACGTCGATCAGGACCTCGCCGGGCCCAGGGGTCAGGTCGGGCAGCTCGGTGATGGTGAGGGCCTCCGGCCCTCCGGGTTCGCTGGCGACGACGGCACGCATGCCCCCACCCTAGGGTGCCGGGCGGTTTTGACCCCCAGGGGTCAAAACCGCACGTTGGGGGTCAGCGCTTTGCCCAACAACGTGCGGGACTGACCCTCAGGGGTCAAAACCAGCCGGCCCACCCCTCAGTCCGGCGCAGTGTCGTCCTCGCCGAAGTCCAGGTCGAGGTCGGGCGGCGCCGGTTCGACGGCGGGAGCCTCATCCTCATCGGAGGCGGTCACACCCGTAGGCCTGTCCCAGCGCTCGGCGAGCTCCTGGGTCACGGCCGCCAGCCGCTCGGTCTCGGTCGTGCCGGCATCGGCACGGCCGACCGCGACGCCGAGCAGGTAGGCGGACACGGGCGCCGCCGGTCTCTCGACGTTCGTCGCCACCGTCTTCGCCAGGTCGAGGATGAGCCCTTCATCGACATCCGCGTCGATGTCGAGGACGTCGCACAGCTCGTCGATCCAGTCGTGCAGGTTCACGACATCAAGCGTCGCGCAGGTCGGCCCAGGTGTCGATGTCCTGATGCTCGCGATCCATCGCGATCACGGGAGTCAGCGTCAACGGCGCGAGCAGCTTCTTCATCGGATGGTCGTGCTGCTGCTCGTAGTCGGGCCGGACCTGCTCCAGCCGCACGGTATCCAGCACCAGCGCCAGCTGCCAGCGGCCGTCGGGTCCGATCAGGATCGCCCCGTCGGAGCCGCCGGTCCGAGCGCCGGCGAGCAGCCGCCGCCACGTCCCGTGGTGGACGTGCGGCATGTCGACGCCGACCACCCCGACGTACCGGGGCACCGACATGAGCGCGTCGAGGCCTGTCAGCAGCCCCGCGACGGGTCCGCCGTACCGGGGACTCTCGCGGGTGAACGTGACCGGGCGCTCGGTCGGCACCGGGTCGCCGACCACCACCACCTCGCGGGCGTCGATGACACCGTCGAGCGCCCACTCCAGCAGGGTGCGACCGCCGAGCTCGATGCCGGCCTTGTCGACGCCGTCGAGCCGGCTGCCCCGGCCGCCGGCGAGGATGATCGCTGCCCACGGGTCCCACACGCCTCCCATCCTGCGTCATCCTCGAGCGCCGCGCGATGATGGAGGGCATGACCTGGACCACGCTCGACATCGCCCTCGTGCAGGAGCCCGCCGGACTCGACCCGGCCGCCAACCGGGCCCGGATCGACGCGCTGACGCCGGCCGGCGCGGATCTCGTCGTCTTCCCGGAGGTCTTCGCCAGGGACTTCGGCAAGCCGGGCACCCCGCTGGGCGAGTACGCCGAGGGTTTCGACGGGCCGTTCGCCACCGAGGTCGACCGGGTCGCACGCGACCGCGGGACCACGATCGTGGCCGGGATGCTGGAGCACGTCGCCGACGAGGCGGCCACGCCGTTCAACACACTGGTGGTGCGCGGGCGCACGCAGGCGGCCTACCGCAAGATCCACCTCTACGACTCCTTCGGCTACCGCGAGTCCGACGTGCTGGCGGCGGGGCCGGTCGCGCCGCAGGTCGTCACGGTGCCCGACGCGACGGGCGAGGGCGCGCGCATCGGGCTGCTGACCTGCTACGACCTGCGCTTCCCCGAGCTGGCGCGGTCGCTGGTCGATGAGGGCGCCGAGATCCTCGTCGTACCCGCCGCGTGGGTCGCCGGCGACCGCAAGGTCGACCACTGGCGCACGCTGCTGCGCGCCCGCGCGATCGAGAACACCGTCTTCGTGGCCGCCTGCGGTCAACCGGCGCCGCGTTACTGCGGCCACTCGATGGTCGTGGATCCGCTCGGCGACGTCCTCGCCGAGGCGGACTCCGACCCGGCCGTGATCACCGCCACGCTCACCCGCGAGGTGCTGGAGGAGGCCCGTCGCGTGAATCCGTCGCTGGCCAATCGTCGCCTGTAACCTTCGACCCCATGACCCGCACCAGCCCGAGCCCTACCCGTGTGCGTGAGGGTGGGCGATCGGGTTTCCGGCTGAGGCTGCGTCAGCAGGTGCTGCTGTGGTCGACGGTGTGCGGTGTGGGCATCGTCTGCGTGCTGCTCGCCGCCTTCGGGCTGCACGACGAGCTCCTCGGCGGGATCGGCGCGGTCGCGCTGACCACGGCCTACGTCTACGGCCTGGCCGCCCGCACGGGTGGCCGGCCGTTCATCTGCGCGGCGCTCGGTCTGGTGCTCGGCATCGCGGTCTTCGTGGTCGGCAGCAACGAGCTGCGCACCGGTGCGGCGGTGATGATGGCCGCGGTCTCCGCCGTCTTCGCCGTGATGGGCACGACGCCCGCCGTCACCTTCGCCAGGGCGGCCCGCGAGTGCGGGGTGGCGGCGATCATCGCGGGGCTGGGCTCGCTCGCGGCGATCGGGTACGCCCCGGTGGTGACGGTCAACCGCTTCCAGTACACCGTGCTCGTGCTCGCGTTGATCGGCGTCTTCCTGCTGGTCTACCGCCTCGGTGCGGGCCTGCACGGGCTGGGCCGACGGGGCCTCGCCACCGTGAGTGCCGGCGCCATCCTCCTGCTCGCCACGTTGCTGTACGCCGAGGCGATCCGCCGCTACGGCACCCCCGGACTGGTCGGCACCCTGCGCGACGGCGTGGTGTGGATGCGCGAACACCTGGGCGGCTATCCGCGACCCATCGAGGCACTGCTCGGCGTCCCGGCGCTGGCCTGGGGCACGCACATGCGGGCCCGACGTCGGCAAGGCTGGTGGGTGTGCGCGTTCGGCGTGGCCGCCACCGCGCCGATGGCCAGCACGTTCGTGAACCCCGAGGTCTCGGTCGTCGAGGGCGTCCTCTCGATCTGCTACAGCCTCGTCGTCGGCCTCGCTCTCGGGTACGTCGTCATCGGCGCCGACCTGTTCCTCACCGGCGGCCCTGGTCGCAGCGCCGGCAGCATCCGCAGCGTCCGGAAGGGGCGCTCCCGGCGAGCTGCCGAGGTGGCGCCTGCAGCCGGCCGGCGCGCCGTGCGGGAGGCCGAGGAGGCCGCCGCGGTGCGGCCCGAGCCTCGGCGTACCCAGGCTCTGCTCTGAGCCTGTCCGGTTCGCCCTACCGGGGGGTAACGCATACCGTCGGGCTCATGCCCCGCGAGACCGTCACCCCTGTCGTCGCCGAGATGGTTGCCAACGTGATGAGCATCGACGTGGCCGTCGGCGACTCGGTCGCGGTCGGCGACGCCGTGGTGCTGCTGGAGTCGATGAAGATGGAGATCCCGGTGCTCGCCGAGGTCGCGGGCAAGGTCCTCACCGTGAAGGTCACCGCTGGCGACGTCGTCCAGGAGGGCGACATCCTGCTCGAGCTCGGTGGCTGACGCTCGCTCGTGACCCTGCCCGACCTGCCCGCGCGCCATCGGAGCCGAGCCGTCTGGGCTACCCTCTGACCTGCGCTGGTCCCAGCGCACGGGATGGTTGGCAGAGCGGCCGATTGCACTCGCCTTGAAAGCGAGCGTGGGGTGACCCACCGGGGGTTCAAATCCCTCACCATCCGCCATGGGCTGCAGGGAACTCCTGGAGCTCGGCAGTTCGCGGACACGAGTCGACCGCCTCGTGAGTGATGAACCTCTTCGCGCCTCCGAAGGGCGCCGAAGATGACGCCGCCGACCTTGTCGATCAGGCGGGCGGCCTTCGTGACGAGCGGAGACTCGAACGTCAGCATGGGAGCGTCTCGGTGATGGATCTCATCCGGCCAGGGCGACCCTTGGACGAGATGCCCATCGTCGTCAGCCGCCCGGCACGCTTCCGCCGATTCGGCACGGCTACCGACGCGAGCGATGGTGAGTATTGCCTGCGAGATGGTGCTGGGCGGTGTCTAATACGCCGGTGAAGTTCTTGTTCCCGGCGTCGGCGCTCACGACGGCGCTCACCGTACTGCTCGTCACCGTGCCACTCAGTGCGAGCGCAACCGATCGGTACGGATCCCCGCAGTCCTACGGACTCACCTGGGGCATTCAGAGCGACATCGGGTTCGGAGGCAACCTGACGGCGGTCGACGTCTCGGATGGGGTCGTCTGGTCGGTGGGCGAGGGCAGCCCGCGTAACGACGGACACAGTGACGTTGTTGTCCAGCGCTCGTCGGTGACGGGGCAGGACCTCGGCCACATCACTGAAGGCAGTCAGTCGGGGGATACGGCGCGTGGCGTCGACGCGGGTCCGTGGGGAGCTGTTGTGGCCGGCACGACCGGCGGGGTGTTTCCCGGGTCGGGGGCGGAACCGACGTCCGGGGAGCATGGCTGGGTCCAATTGCTGGCTCCCGATGGTTCCGTCTCCTGGACGACCCAATTCGGCCGCGGGCCGGTCTCCTATGTAGATGGCGTTGCTGTCCACGGAAACACGGTGGCGGTCGTGGGTGAGTCTTTTGCAGGGGGTGGACCGCAGGACATCGCGGTCAGCACCTTCAGCCTGGCCACGGGAACACTCCTCGCAAGCCGAACCTTCGGTTCCCCGGCGCTCGACATGGCGCGTGCGGTCACGTTCCTCGGCGACGAGATGATCGTCGGCGGACTGACCGATGGTGCCATGGGCGCCACGCCGTCTGCTGGCGATGAGGATGCCGTCATCGTCGCGCTCGATCCGACGACTCTCAGCACGCGATGGACCACCCAGATCGGCACGGCGGCGACGGATTCCGTGGCGGCCCTCACCACCCGCGACGGGATCATCTACTGGGGTGGGGTCATGGGGGAGGAAGTCTCATCGGCGTCCGACGGCGTCGTGGGTGCGATCTCGAGTGGCGGCAAGCCGCTGTGGCAGGCTGAGGTGGGTCAGCACGGCGGCAACGTTCGTAGCATCACCACCACCTCACGAGGCGTCATACTCGGCGGCGAGGTCAACGACGGGACGACATCGTCGACCGACGCCTACGTGGAGGGTCGGGGATTCGATGGTGCGCCTCAGTGGCATCTCACCTTCGGCGCTGCCGGATTCGACGCCGCTGAGGGCGTCGCCGCGTCAGATGACCGCGTCTACTTCGCTGGGACTACGTACGACGGCATGTTCGCGGCGGTCGACAAGGGATCTGACGCGCTTCTCGGCGCCTTGGATGTGGCGAATGTACTTCGTCCGGATCTCGCCATCGATGCGTCGTCACATGCGTCCCGCCGACCGTCGGCAGGGCCGTCGTACAGGAAGCTCGTGGCTCCGGCCGCTACCAAGTTGGTGGTCCGCCGGGGCTCGGCGTCGAGCGCGACGATCCGGCTCCGCAACGATGGGCTGGTCGGCGATTCGCTTGCGTTGCAGGGGTGCAAGCGACCTCACCTCAAGATGACGTGGCAGTTCGGGCACCGCGTCGTCAGCGCAGCAGTTCGGTCGGGGACGTACCGCACGCCGATCTTGGCGGCAGGTAGCGCCCAGACACTTCGTTGGCGCATCAGGGCTGACAAACGTGCTCGCGGCACCATCACCTGCGCTCTGACTGCCCGATCAACCCATGACGCCAGAGTCGTCGAAAGCCGGACCGTAAAGATCGTGGTGAAACCTGCGGTGAGAAGGCACTCCTCGCGAGACTAGGGCGCCATCCGTCGCTCGGGGCCCGAGTCTCTTCCGTTCGGCACCCTGACCTCAGTTCTCCCCGCCGAGCTCCAGTTCAACGTCGTCGTAGGCGAGGTCGTTGAGCCGCTGGATGTGTCGGCCGATGTCCCCGATCAGCCGGCGCAGGTCCTGGCGCAGCACCTCCGGATCGGGTGCGGTGAGGGCCGCGTCGGCGAGCTGGGAGAGTCGCGAGACGAGCATGCCGCGCTCGCGGAACGCCTGACCCCCGCGCGCAGCGAGCCAGCCGTCGGCCGCCGTCGGGTTCTCCTCCACGAGCGCGTCGCGCACCGAGGCGAGCCGCTGGCGCAGCGACCAGCGCCAGTTGCCCAGGGGCACTCCGGGACGCGGCGGCACGATCGCCTGCTCGAGGCCGTGCAGCGCTTCCGCCATCCCGGAGCTGAGGGTCGCCATGCAGAGAGTGTGACCCGGGTCACGGGTCAGGACAAGCGAATGCGGGATCACGCGGCCCATTGGGGACAATCGGAACCATGACGTACTACCGCCTCGCCCCGGCCGTCGTGGCGCGCATCCTCGGGCTGGCGCTCGTGCTGCTGGCCCTGGTCGCGTTCCTGGCCACGATCGTGGTCGCGTTCACCCACGGCTCGATCGACATCGTGATCGGCATCGTCCTCGTCGGTGCCGTCGTGATCGCCGGCGGCGCTTGGTGGTTGCGGGGCAAGGCGTGGGTGGTCCGCTGCGACGAGCAGGGGTACGCCGTCCGCCTCGTGCGGGGTGCCGGCGTCCGCCAAGCCCCGTGGACCGAGGTCCGCGACGCGGTAACGACCACCACCCGTGGCATCGCATGCCTGGTGCTGCGGCTCGGCAACGGCACCACCACCTCGATCCCGGTGGGGCTGCTCGCGATCGACCGCGAGGAGTTCGTCCGGCAGATGCAGCGCCACCTCGGCGAGGGTCAGAAGGTCCGCCCGCTGGGCCTGTGAAGCCAAATCAGGGGCGATTGGGACAAGCGCTGCCGGGGCTAGTAGCCTGTGCGCGCTGACTTGGAGACGTCGCCTAGTCCGGTCTATGGCGCCTCACTGCTAATGAGGTTTGGGTTAACAGCCCATCGAGGGTTCAAATCCCTCCGTCTCCGCCAGTGTCAGGAGCCCCCGGCGAGCGAGAGCTCGCCGGGGGCTTCTTCATTTGCCGACCTTCGGGTCGGCGCCCAGGTAGTCACCAGCCGCGTCGAGGTATGGTCAGCCGCCCGATCCTGGAAGGAGCCGCCTGCATGACCTTCGCTGTGCTCGGCAGCGACGAGATGGACCGTGGTGAGAAGCGCTGCGACGGCCGGATCTCGTGGTGGAGATTCGATCGTGTCCCTGCCCTGGTCGCGGTCTTCCTGCTCGCCTACGCCGTGCGGTTGGTCCCGGTGCTGCGCGGCGGCGGTCTCCACTTCTACGGGCGCTATGACGACGGCGTCTACTACACCGGCTCGGAGGCACTGACCTTCGGTCACGTGCCCTATCGGGACTTCGTCCTCCTCCATCCGCCGGGCAGCACGATCGCGCTGATGCCGTTCACGGTGTTGGGCCGCCTGACCTCCGACCCGACCGGCATGACGGTGGCACGCCTGTCCTTCATGGCGCTCGGGAGTCTCAGCGCCGTACTCGTCGCTGTGATCGCGGGCCGGTGGGGCCCGGTTCGCGGACTGGTCAGCGGCCTCATCTACGCAGCATCGGCCGCTGCCACCTACAGCGAGCAGGCGACGTTCTTGGAGCCGCTCGGCACCTTCCTGACGTTGGTGGCACTGCTTGCACTGACCGTTCCCGCCAGCCGACGCTCGCGCTGGCTCGACGTGGCGGCGGGGGTGGCGCTGGGCCTCTCCTGCACGGTGAAGATCTGGTACGTCGCGATCGTCGCTGCCGTTCTCATCGCTCTGCTGCTGCGCCGCGAGCTCCGGTCGGCTGCCCGCCTTGCCGCTGCTTGCGTTGCGACAGCGGTCGTCGTGCTCCTGCCGTTCTTCCTGCTGGCGCCGCATCGGATGTGGACCATGGTGGTGAGCAACCAGCTCGGTCGCCAGGGCACACCCAAGCCGCGGCTGGGTCGGATCCCGAACATGCTCGGCACCAAGACGGTCCTGGATGGAGCGAGCCCCGTAGCCCTGCACCTCGTGACGCTGCTCGTCGCACTGCTGGTCCTGGTCGCGGCCGTCCTGTGCCTGCGGGATCGTCGCGCCTGGCCCATCGTGGCCTGCTTCGCCGCCGGTGCCGTCGTGCTCATCGTCAGCCCGTCGTACTTCCGGCACTACGGCGTCCTGCTCGCGGCCCCCGGCGCACTGGTCCTCGCCATCGGGCTCGGCGGCGCCGTGACGGCGATCCGGCATACTCCGCTTCGCACCGGGGCGGTGATCGCGGCGGCAGCGGTCGTCATCTGGTCGGGTGTGGTGGTGGCCGCCGCCCCGACCGGGAAGAGCTTTCCCTCGGGGCGGTTCATCGCGGCGGCGCCGGCCGGCTGCATCGCCGCCGACGATCCGGCAGCGCTGATCCAGATGAACCGGCTCACGACGAACTTCCGCCGCCACTGCGATGTTCCCGTCGATGTCACCGGCGCCAGCTACGGCAGCAGGGTCTCGCGTGGGCAGAACCTGGTCTTCCGGACCTGGTTGGTCGACCACCTCACCGACAGCGACGCCTTCGTCGTGCTGCGCCTGCGAAGGGACGGCTTGTCGGAGCAGGAGAGGCAGCAGATCCGCACCTATCCGATCCTGGCCTCCGGCTACGGTCTCAACCTCCGTCGTGGTGACGGTGGCTCGTGAACTCGGATCCCCGGATGCGGTCGACTAATGTCGCGCGTCGGAATCGCATGGAGGAGGCGGAAGTCGCGACGTGAGTACTGATCTGGGTGCGTTGGGTCGGGTGGTGATGGTGGTCCCGACCTATAACGAGGCTGCGAATCTGGGTTGGGTGGTGGGCCGGTTGCGTCGGGCCGAGCCTGGGGTCGAGGTGTTGGTGGTCGATGACGGCTCTCCTGATGGCACCGGTGCTTTGGCTGATGAGCTGGCCGCGGGTGATGAGCGGGTCCATGTGTTGCATCGCACCAGCAAGGAGGGGTTGGGTGCGGCGTACTTGGCGGGGTTCGGTTGGGCGTTGGAGCAGGGCTTTGACGTGATCGGGGAGATGGATGCGGATGGTTCGCATCAGCCCGAGGAGCTGGGTCGGTTGTTGGTGGCGTTGCGTGATGCGGATCTGGTGATCGGGTCGCGGTATGTGCCAGGTGGGTCGGTGGTGAACTGGCCACTTTCGCGGCAGGTGCTCTCGCGGGGTGGGAATCTCTATGTCCGGTTGTTGTTGGGGATCGGGATCCGGGATGCGACGGCGGGGTTCCGGTTGTTTCGTCGGGCGACGTTGGAGAAGGTGGATCTGGGGTCGGTGGAGTCGGCGGGGTATGTGTTCCAGACTGATCTGGCGACGCGGACGTTGCGGGCGGGGTTGGTGGTGCGGGAGGTGCCGATCGAGTTCGTGGAGCGGGTGCGGGGT
>NZ_KB822590.1 GCF_000364605.1 Nocardioides sp. Iso805N
CGGAGTAGTTCTTCCTGGCCATAGTTCTCGGATCATCTCGCTTCCCCAGCACCAGGTGCTGGATTCAGCGTGTCCAAGAACCGGGGTCAGGCCCCACCATCCCGCCATGTCCGCTTCGGTCGTCGCTCCGCAGACGCGCAGCCAGTTGGCAGACCATCTCGATGCCATCGGTGTGCTCGGGCACCTTTCACCTGTACGGCGCACATCTCGATGACGCCTTCGTCATCGAGCATCGAGCGGAAGCTTGGGTGGTCTTCTACTCAGAGCGTGGCGGCGAGTTCTCCCTTGAAGTCCACGATCGCGAGGCCGACGCCTGCGCGGATCTGCTGAAGAGACTGACAGCGGACGACCACGTCTTCTTCGACCTCGTCGCAGGGCCCGCTCCCGGGGAGCAGGCTGACGAGTCGTTCGACGGATGGCTCGCGGCCCGTCGCGCTACACGCGATGACCTCGACCCAGCAGATTGGAAGTCCGACGACGTGCCTTGGGTCCCTGGGCCCTACTGGCGGCGGTACTTCGTCAGGATTTCAGCCGCTCGCCTCCTGCCGGAGCGCGGATAACCGCACGCATCTGCCGCAACTTGCACGAAATTAGGCCCAGTGGGGTGGAAGCGGCTGGGGACCGTAGGCTTCCCGGCGTGGACCCGTGGCGGCAACTCTCCAAAGCGTGGGCTTGGTCGGTCGATCGGCTATTGCCGAGGATCTCACCGGACCCTCAGTGGGCCCAGCTTGCCGCGTCCTGGGACGCCAGGTTCCCGGAGTGTCCTCCCGTGGCCCATGAGCTCCGTGGCTACCACGACCTTTGGGTCCGCTTCCACAGCCTGCCTGCGGGCAAGCGCTATGCCAGTAGCGAGGACGAGCACGCCGAAGTTCTCGCGCGGCATCACGCCGTCCTCACAGCGCTCGGCGCACCAGGCGGCGAACTGCTGGTGGTGACGACGTCGTGGAGCCCGAGTACTCGCCCGCGCCGTCGAGATCGACAGCTCGCGCGGTCGGCTCCCAACGCGACCCTGTGGCGGTCGCTACTCCTCGAACCGGACGAGTACGGCGCGGTTTGGTGGCACCTCTTCGTCACCAGCGTCGCAATGCTTGTAGAGCTCGACCCGCTGCTGCGCTTAGTCGCTGACGATCAGGCGGGGGGCGTGATCCTCATGCCCCGGGACCTGAGCTGGCTGTATCACCCCTATGACGGAGGCGCCGACGTGATCGCTCGGTCCACCGTTGAGCGTGACGCACTGGCGAGCCGGTTCGCCGGATGGCTTTCCGAGCATCCCCTCGGCCTGTAGCGGGCACGCGAGACCAGGCCGCAGCGGCGTTCGCCCGCGACCCATGTGCGCCTACCGGACTGCCGATGGGCGGATGGGCCGGTGGGGTCCTACGGAACGCTCGCGAGTGCCTCGCGCTCGACGGCGCCAAGCCATTTCGGCAACTCACGTTCACAGGTCCGCTGAGCGAGTCGACGCACCAGCGGACCAGCTGAGATGTTCACGGTCCAGCGCAACAGGGTGCCCGTCCCGTCAGCGGCGAGTTCACCGCCCTGAGCACCTGCCAGTTTCCCGGCTCGGTCGACGCTTGCCACCCAACGGACTCCAGGCTCAGCCTGAGTGACGACGTAGCGCAGACGAACGCCGCGAACGTTGAGGATGAACTCCGAGCCCGCAGCCCGCCAGTCGCCCGTCGCGGACTCGACACGACATCTCGGGTCCAGACGCTCCTGCATCTTCGGGTCAGCGACGATCGCCCAGACCACGGGCGGAGCCGCTGAGATGCGTTGTTCGCAAGTGACAGACACCGTGCTTTTCACGAGGCGTGATCGTAGTTGCCGGTGACCGGATCTGCCGCGACTCGTGCTGGCCCGTCGCGCCATGCCTGTGGACCCCGGTGAGCCCGCGGCTCGCCCTATCTCAGCCCCGATGCGCCGGTCGGGCCGCCGGCGGCGCTCCCTGCGCACCGGCGTCGTGCTGATAGCCGCCGCCAAGCGGCGCGGATGGACAGCGCGAGCAGCTGCCACGCCAGGAAACAGGGCGTGGCGATCCATAGCCCCGAAAAGATGCTCCCAGTCCACGACACTCCGTTGACCAGATACGCCGTGCCGGGGTGGTGTTCCGCCGTGACGCCGAGGTTGAGCCACCTCGCTGTCCATAGGAGTACCGCGGCGGTCCAGACGGCGACGAGCATCAAGACTTCTTGCTTCAGGGTGACTTCCTCGCGGGCGTAGAGGCCCGCCATCGCTAGCGCACCGAGCAGCACATAAGTCGCAGTGGTCAGGAAGAACCCGACGCCGTCGGAACCTTCGGTATCCCAGGGCGGCGAGAGCAGTAGAAGCCAGAAGCCACCGGCTGTGAGGAGGCTGACCAGCATGAGTTGGTCGAGCCGGCGCCAGGCAGGCGTTCCTGAGGCCGACGCAACGTTCATGGACAAATCATGTCCCAGGTATGCACGTCAGCGCTCGCGAACGGTGGATACGCCGCGGCACCGCGGTCCCTGCGGGTGGCGGCTGACACTCGCTACAGCCGACTTACCGCATCTGCCGCGACCCGAGCAGATCCGCCTTACGCCTGCCTGACCACGTGGGAGACTGGCGTCATGATCTGGCGGCTTCCCCATCCCGTCTTGGGGATCGTGTTGTTCTTGGCCGTGTGGATCGGCGGGGCATCCATCATCGGATTCGGTGTCGGGTTCCCCGAGATGGGCGTCTTGACCGTCTTGGCCGCCGGAGCGTTCATGCTCGCGAACCGTCGCCGCGCACGCGACCTCTAAGTACCTTGTCGGTAGTATGCCGCGTCCCGGCGGACCAGCCCAGGCGACACCAACAACCGTCCGTGAGCGTCAGGCGCGGCGCCGGTGGGTCCGCCCGTGCAAGCCGTGCATGCCATCCGCGGCACGCGGCCGGATCTGCCGCTGACAGCGCGGTCCCGACGTGCGTCATTCGCCGCTTGCCAGGGGCCTCATCTGTCGGTGAACGGCACGCAAGAGTCACCCAGCAGCGACGTGCTTGCGCACCACAGCGCGCATCCTCCGCACGACGGCATCACGCTCGGCTGGCGTTGTCGCATGATCGCGCTCGTCGAGCATGGTCACGAGCGCCCGGTCGAGCGGATCTTGGTCGTCCCACTCAGGAATCCGAGCGTAGAACGATTCCTCGAGATAGCGGATCGACAGGTCCCAGTAGCCGAACGCACGCAGCAGCACGCCGTACCTCGCATCCTCCTCGCCCGTAACCTGCACTTCGATGCCGTGCTCCGAGAGCATTGCCCGCACCAGCCGCTCAGCGTCACTGCCGACGCTATTGCGATCCAAGATTGCGACGTCGAGCGTCGCCTCGCCCTCGAAGCCCGACGCCACCAGGTCCTCAGCCACCCGCACCGCGTCGTCGACGTGGAGGCCCGCGGGGATGACGAAGTCGATCGCCACGCGATGGAGGCGAGCGATGAGGTCGGGCCGAAGGCGCTCAGTCACGTGCGGAATACTCGCATTAGGGAAGAACGTTCATGCCCGATCCAAGGCCTCGACGGTGCGTCACACCGCCGCGAACCGGGCTCGCGTCGTCCGAGATCGTGATCCGATCACCGAGCGGGTGCCCGGGTAGTACGAATCAAGCACTCGCGCGGACGTTGGGATGACGATCCCATCGCATCGGGATGGCACACGAGGCGACTGCCGGTTGCTCGCGCGTTCGGGTATCTGAGCGCCGCGAGCGGGGCGCGAGTGCGAACTACCGGGTTCGCTCGCGATGGTCCACGGAGCGTCTGTGTTTCGGCGTACTGCCTTCCCCTCGCGGCTAGGAATCTGGCAACGGCGGGCACATGAGCGCGCTACCTTGAGTCCACTCGAGACCAGCGACGTGGAGGTGCAGCAGTGACGGACCTGATCCCGCATCTCGACGAGGGCGCCCTGACGGACCAGCCAGAGGACCCGAAGCGCACGCGGATCTGGCCGCGCGTTGTGCTGCTGGTGCTGCTTGCCCTGGCCGTCGTGATCGTCATCGCGGCCATCTCGCTGCACGAGGCGGCAGGAGCAGCGGGCGGCTGTGGCGGCGGCTGATCCGCCGATCGCTGTGCCGCGGCGCGGCCAGCATCGCTTCTGGCTGGTCGCGACCATCGCGCTGACGCTGCTGCCCATCGTCGTTGCCGTCGCGTTGGCACCTAGGGCCGGCACACGTCCGGGTCCGGCTTTGGTGTGGCTGCTGTTCGTCGGTTCTTCGGCCCACGTCGGTGCCACCGCATGGTTCTACACCGTTCCCGAGGTGCGCACGCACATGAGAGCGCATCGCCTCCGCTACGTGTGGGCCCCACTGCTGCTCGTCGCCGTCGCCGCTGTCGCGGTCATCGCGGCACCGGCGGCGTTGCTCGTCGAGGCGTTGTTGGGGTTCTTCGCCTGGCAGTTCTTCCACTTCCAGAAACAGAACCTCGGCATCGCCGCTCTCGCGGCGCGCGCCACGCGCGTCCGCCCGCTCTCGAGGATCGAGCGGCACGCACTCATCTGGTCCGGCGTCGGGGGGATCGCGGCGCTGATCGCGCACCCGGCGCTCCTCGATCTCTCGCCGCGCGTCTCTCTCACCTGGCTCTTCGATGGCGGGGAGACGCTCTTCGTCGTCGCCGCGGCCGCAGGCGCTCTCGCCATGGTCGGCCGCCGCCGGTCCGAGCGGCACCGAGCGTTCGTTGCGGTCTACATGACCTCGCTGCTGTTCTTCGTACCGGTGTTCATCTTTCCCTCGCCGTACGCCGCCGTTGCCGGCATCACGATGGCCCACGGCATGCAGTACCTCCTGCTCGTCGGCCTGCTCTCGGCCGCACCGCTCGACGCCTCCGCCTCGCCTCAGCTCGGCGTGCTGGTCATGGTCAACATCGCACTGATCGCGGGCCTGGCGCTGAGCCAGGCGTCGCACCTGCACACCGCACACGGCGCCGTACGCGGGCTGTACGGCTGCTATCTCGGGCTGGTCATGGCTCACTTCGTCATCGACGCCGGGCTCTGGCGCCTGCGCGACGAGTTCCCACGTTGGTTCCTGTCCCGACGGCTGCCCTACCTGCTCGGGCCGTCAGCGTGAGCGCGATCGGTCGGCCCTCCGCGGTCGTGCATCCACGAATAGGAGACGGCGCCTGTCTGCGCCTCTCGGCCAGGCCTCTTCTCCATCGGGCCTTGCCTCTGTGCTGACCTGAGCATCGGCTACGCCCGGCGTACCGACCCCGCCGATCCAGCGCGACGGGATCTGCCGATGTCAGCGTGCGTCGACGGCGCCGGGCGGGTCGCCTCGCGGGTCGCATGACCTCCAGCGCGACCTTCTCTTAGGGCCTGCTCTTGGGACTGGGTCAGGACGAAACAGGCGGGCGATACCTCATTCCGGCGATCTCCGTCCGCCAGAGGCCGCCGGGGGTCCAGCCGTGAATACCGTCCCCACAGCGGCGTCGCGACGTCGGCTCCGACCAGAAGCCACGGTGACGGCACTACGGCTGCGCCGATGGAAGGAGACGTCATGACGGCACGTACGCAAACGGACTCGGACTTCGCGTTCGCGGGGCTGGCCACGCCTGAGACAGAAAGCGCAGAGGTGGGTGAGGCCGCCGCCCGCAAGGCGGCACCCCATCCCCTCGGGGCATTGGCAGGCCTCGTGGGCACCTGGAAGGGCCATGGCTTCAACGCCATCTGGAGGCCACACCGGGTCACCCAGCACGATCGCTTCCTGGAGTTGAATAGAACCGACGAGACCCTGGTGTTCACCCGGATCAATGGCGCCATCCCCAACCGCGGCCTCGCGATGCACGACATCGAGATGCACGGCCTGACCTACATGCAGCAGATCAGCGAGTCGAGTACGGGCGCGGGACTCCACATCGAGCCTGGGATCTGGGCCAGGGTGCCTCCCACGACTGATCCCCACGAACCGGAATCGGTGGTCCGCATGGCGTCGATCCCGCACGGCACTGCCATCCTCGCCCAAGGCATCGCTTCGGTCGCGCCGGACGGCTCGCTGCACATCCCGAACAACAACATCCTGCCGTTCTTCTTCGGCCAGGGGCACCGGCGAACGCCCAATTTGAGAACGTGGCTGGGACGTTCAACGAGCTGGATCTGTCCCAGCCGACCCAGTTCCGGTTCGTGGCTCCCGGGGTGACGCAGGCCATGGTCAAGAACCCCAACAGCGTGCTCCAGGCTGCACTCCAGTCCGCGGTGCACGGCACGTCCTTGAAGCACGTGACGGTCCTGCGCGTGGCGACCAATCACAGCGTCGTCAAAGCCGGGGGCGGTACCGCCAACACGGCGTTCCTGGCCGCGAGCGGCAACCCTCCCGGAGGCAACGCCAATGCCGTGCGTGTCGAGGCGACACTCTGGATCGAGACGATCGCGGGTACCGGGGGCCAACCGGACAAGGAGCAACTGCAGTACACCCAGCTGGTGATGCTCGACTTCAACGGCATCCACTGGCCGCACGTGACGGTCGGGACCCTCGTGAAGCAGTAGCCGCCACATCGCCACGGATCTGCCGCGAGTCGCGCGCCCCGGCGCCACCGGATGCCGTTGACAGCGCGGTCCCCGACGTGCGTCGTTTCGCCGCCAACGGGACGCAAGGATCTGCCGGCGCTGCGTGAACGAGGCAAGTGCCGGGTGAAAGCATCATCCGGTGACCACCGACATGCCTCTTCCCCAGACGTTGACGCTCGAACAGGGTACCGGGCCGCGTTCCTCATGACTGCCTCGTACATTGATCTGGAGTCCGACCCCGACGAGGGGTTAGTGCTGTTCCACCAATACATGCGTTCGGATCCGGCACGCTGGCACGACTGGGAGCGTGCGGTCCGCGAAGCTCTGAAACCCGGCGCCATTCCAGACCCGCTGCGGGAGAATCTCAGCGGCGATTGATCGCATCCACCGCGGGAGCGCCGTCCCGAGCTGCGTCACACCGCCGCGGCGGACTGGAGGTATCGCGCCCGCACGTCGCGGCGTGCGAGCGCGAACGGAGTGAGGTCATGGTGCCTGGATCGAGTTGAGCCACTTATGCGGGACCTCGCTCGTGCGTGCGACATGCACCGTCACTTCGGCGCGGAGGTCTGACCCCTTCACGATCGCGCGAGCGACGGGAACGCGGCCCTTGTCAGCGACGAATGTGACGAGGTCGTGGATCTGCTCGCTCGTCACCTTGCTCATTACTCCGACGCGCTCGCCGTCCAGACGTACCTCCACCAAGCGCACCGGATCACCGCTCCGACGCGCCTCCTCGATCACATGCAGGGTCGCCGCCACATGGCGCGGGTCGGATCCGAGCGCGAACGTGCGTAGTACGTCCATATGCAGCTCTTCACCCGTGACCTGGGTGGCACGGCCCCAAGGCAGCACAGTGTGGGGCTCGTCGGGCAGGTCGTTGAACGCTGTAATGCCGTTCAGTTCGGGCAGGCGGACGCTGACGCTGCCGCGAACCCCGTCCTTCTTCTGGGCTCCCGTGTTCTGGTCCCAATCGTCGCGCCCGATCCATACCCGCGCCTGCACTCGTAGGTAGGTGCCGCGGTCGAGCGCCTCAAGTTTCGGGGCATAGGCGGCAGCGACCTCCCGCGGGAGGTGGCCGACAAGGTGCTTGCCCTCGACCCACACGGCAACGGCGTTGGGGTCGAACTTGTTGTCAGGGTCGGGCACGATCGCGGCCGTGGCCTCTGGGATCTCGTAGCCATATTCGGGCAGGCTGCGTTGGCCGTACTCCGCAGCGATGGCCTTGAATGCGTCTTCGTGGAAGGACTCGCCGACGATGTCTTGATGTACGAGCTTCTCCGACCACGGCGGCACGGGCCGGCCGAATGGGCGCCCGTCGCTGGCGCGCACTCCTCGCGCTGGTGGCGCGCCTGCGACGGCTGACGTCTGCTCGTCGGACATCGGTGCGAAGCGGTCCGTCCACGCCGTTCCGTCCCAATAGCGGAGCTGTCCTGGAGCGGCCGGATCGGTGTACCAGTCCGGTTTGGCAGTGGCGGAGACATTTGCCGAGTTGCGGCGGTTGAACCAACCCATGCTCCGCAGGCTAAGACGCCAACCACATACTCGTCCGGCGAACGACAGCTTCGTGCGTCAACGGCGCACCAGATCCCGGTCAATGCGCACGCACGACGCAAGAGTCCGCGCACTCGCGTCACACCGTCGCCTTCAGGCACGCCTCGAGGCGGTATCCGCGTTCGCAGCGCTCTGCCGAGTCGCCCGCAGCCGGAGCCACGCCAGCCGGTCGTCGCAGTCCAGATACCTCGAGGCGTGCACACGAATCGTAGGCCTGGGGGCTCCGGAGGGCACAAGAAAACTAGTGCGTCACACCGCCGCGTACGCAGCACTTCATCGGGTCGACAGCTTGTTGACCGAGTCGCGGAGGGCGTCTTCGCCGGCGCGGACGTAGTGGTTGAGGACGGTGGTGAGCTTGTCGCCGAGGTACTGGGCGACGACCTCCCAGGGCTCGCCGAGCTCGTCGTGGAACCACTTCGTGGCGGCGTGGTGCCGAAGGTTGCGGTAGACGATCGTCTTGGGCCAGGCGTTGTCGGGGTCGTTCTCCTCGACCCACGCGCGGACGCGGTGCCAGCGCTCGTTGTGCATCTCGGGCTTCACCGGCAGGCCGGTGACGTTGTCGACGAAGAGCCACTGCTCCTCCTCGGGTGGGACGGGGTAGTTCCACCAAGCCAGTGACGTGTCCTTCGAGCGCGTGGCGAGTTGGGCTCGACGCTGGCGCTCCTCCTCCTGGGCGTTGAGCACCTGCTGGAGCGACGCCCTGGCGGGCAGGCCGAGCAGTTCCTTGGCGCGGGGGAGGAGCTCGTCGCGCATCAGCGAGCGGGGGAGCGGGACCTCGTGGAGGACCTGGTTCTTGACCGGGCCTCGGAAGCCGGGCGCGTGGCGCGGCGTGACCCACGAGCCATTAACTAGGACATAGCCGCGGTCGAAGAAGACGTCGATCGCACGCAGCCCGTTCTGCTCGCCGAGCCTGAGACCGCCGAAGCCGGCGACGCGGATCTTCGTGCCCAACAACGGCAGTCGCGTCATGAGGGGATCCGTGCCCCCGGGGCCGCACAGCTTGTCGGCGGCGGCTGCCATCGCGCGCACCTGTCGGGTCTCCGGTCGCAGTCGTGGGTCGACGTAGTGGGTGGTGGCGCCCTGCAGGACGGTCGATCGTCCGATGTCGAGGCCGTCGAGTGGGTCGATCGAGCGGTCGAGCCACCCCATGCGCCATGCCAGCTTGCGCATCGCCGCCATCTGGCCGCGCAGGTCCTCGCGGCCGCGTTGGGAGTGGAGCGTCGCCGACCCCTTCTCCATGACGGCGCGGCTGTGCTGGATGCGCCATTTCGCCACGGGTACGTCGCCGATGGTCGGCACGATGTGGGCGTTGAGCCGGGATTGCCGGCCCTCCATGGTGCGCGGCTGCTTGCCGCGCTTGCGGCTGTCGTCGAGGTACTCCTCGCCCAGCATCCGGATGGTCCGCGACGCGCGCACGTCGGCGCCGACCGGCAACCCCTGCTCGGTGTCCAGCGCCCGCTCGGCCTGGTCGAAGATCTTGCGCGCCTCCTCCTCGGAGGCAGCGCGCCGCAGCACCCGCTTCCAGGGTTCGCCGTCGCCGGCCGGCGCCCGGAAGAACACCTGGTAGTTGTTGCTCCCCGCGGACGGCGCGTACAGCCGCACCCGCCACCCACGCGCCGAGCCGCCGAGCATGCGCGGCTTGCCCTGGGCAAGCAGCTTCGGTTGAGCGCGCGTGGCCATGCGACCGCCTCCTACGCTGGTGTCAGCGGATCCCGAGCGACCTGCTGCCCGATCCACGATAAGCCCATCTCGTGCATCACTTCGTGCATCACTCGGTAAAGAAACTGATGCACGTGCCACTCATGAGGAGTAACAGGAAATGGCCAACCGCCTCGCCGCCGCGACCAGCCCGTACCTGCTCCAGCACGCTCAGAACCCGGTGGATTGGTGGGAGTGGGAACCCGAGGCATTCGCCGAGGCGAAGCGCCGTGATGCACCAGTATTGTTGTCCGTAGGATACGCGGCCTGCCACTGGTGCCACGTGATGGCGCACGAGTCGTTCGAGGATGCCGCGACGGCGGCGTACATGAACGAGCACTTCGTGGCGATCAAGGTCGATCGCGAGGAGCGGCCTGATGTCGATGCGGTCTACATGGCCGCGACCACCGCGATGACGGGGCAGGGTGGGTGGCCGATGACGTGCGTGCTCGACCACGAGGGCACGCCGTTCTTCGCCGGCACCTACTTCCCCGATCAGCCGCGGCACGGGCAGCCGGCGTTCACCCAGGTGCTGCAGGCGCTCAGTGAGGCGTGGCGGGAGCGGCGGGGCGAGGTCGCCGGCGTCGCGGACAACATCCGGGCCCACCTCGCGCAGCCGCACGTCGCCGCAGGTACGTCGGAGGTCGATCTGGCGGCCGCGCTGGAGAAGCTGGCCGGCGAGTTCGATCCGATGGCGGGTGGCTTCGGCGGTGCGCCGAAGTTCCCGCCGTCGATGGTGCTGGAGTTCCTGCGGTTGGCCTCGACGGACTCGACCGACGCGGATCGCGCGCGGCACATGCTGCACCGGACAGCGGCCGCGATGGCCGGCGGCGGCATGTACGACCAGCTCGGCGGCGGCTTCGCGCGCTACAGCGTGGATCGCGGCTGGGTGGTGCCGCACTTCGAGAAGATGCTCTACGACAACGCCCAGCTGGTCGGCCTCTACGCCCGCCTCGACACTGCGCTCGGCGACCGGGTCGCCCGGGAGAGTGCGGACTGGATGATCCGCGAGCTGGGCACCGCCGAGGGCGGCTTCGCCTCCGCGCTGGATGCCGACTCCGACGACGGCACCGGTCGGCACGTCGAGGGCGCCTTCTACGTCTGGACGCCTGCGCACCTGACCGAGGCACTCGGCGTCGACCGCGGCGCCTGGGCCGCGAAGGTCTTCGACGTCACCGAGCAGGGCACCTTCGAGCACGGTACGTCGACCCTGCAGCTGCGCCACCAGCCGCCCGCAGAGGAGCAGCGACGCCTCGCCGAGGTCAGGGCGCGACTGCTCGACGTACGCGGGCAGCGACCGCGCCCCGCGCGCGACGACAAGGTCGTGGCCGCCTGGAACGGCCTCGCGATCAGCGGGCTGGCGATGCCGGCCTGCTGCTGGGCGAGCCGCGCTATGTCGAGGCGGCGGTCGCCGCGGGGGAGCTGCTGCTCCGCGTGCACAGGGACGCTGACGGCCGGCTCCTGCGGGTCAGCCGCGACGGCGTCGCGGGTCGTCACGCGGGTGTGCTCGAGGACTACGGCTGCGTGGCGATGGGCTTCCTCAGCCTCCTCCAGGCGACCTCCGACCCGCGCTGGCTGCATGCCGCGACCGGCCTGCTCGACGACGCCCTGGCCCGCTTCCGAGCCGACGACGGCGGCTTCTTCGACACCGCTGCGGACGCCGAGACACTGGTGACGCGACCCCGCGACCCCGGCGACAACGCCTCCCCGTCCGGGACCAGCGCGATGATCCACGCGCTGGTCACCGCACACGCGCTGACGGGCGAGGGCTGCTACCGGCAGGCCGCCGAGGAGGCGCTGGCCACGGTCGGAGGCCTGATGGCGCAGGCGCCACGGTTCGCGGGGTGGTCCCTGACGGCCGCGGCCGTGATGGCGGACGGCCCCGAGGAGATCGCCGTCGTCGGCCCCGCGGGCCCGGAGCGCGACGCGCTGGCCGAGCGTGCCCGTCGCCGTCCCGGCGCCGTCGTGGTGGTGGCCGACGGCCCCATCGCGGGGATCCCGCTGCTCCAGGGGCGCGAGGCGGTCGGGGGCAAGGCCGCGGCGTACGTCTGCCGGGGGTTCGTCTGCGAGCGTCCGGTCACCGACCCGGGTCAGTTGTGAGTCTCAGCGCAGCGAGTACGTCGCCAGCGAGACGCCGGCGTAGTGAGCCGCGAAGGCCAGGATCGTGAACGCGTGGAACACCTCGTGGAAGCCGAACACGCGCGGCCACGGGTTCGGCCGCTTGAAGCCGTAGACGACGCCACCGAAGGTGTAGAGCGCGCCGCCCACGCAGATCAGGGTGAAGACCGCGATCCCCACCCCGGCGCCGAGCGCCTCGGCACCGGAGAGGAAGGACGGGATGAAGAAGATCGCCGCCCACCCGAGTGCGAGGTAGATGGGGACGTAGAGCCAGCGCGGGGCACTGTTCCAGAACACCCGGAAGAACACGCCGCCGATGGCACCTGCCCAGACCAGCGTCAGCAGCACCCAGCGCGAGGTGCCGTTCAGCAGCAGCAGCGCGAACGGCGTGTAGGAGCCGGCGATCATCACCATGATGTTGGCGTGGTCCCAGCGCTTGAGCAGGTTGTAGACCCGCGGCGACCAGTGGCCGTTGCCGCGGTGGTAGACCGCCGAGACGGTGAACAGCAGCAGCGCGGCGGCGGTGTAGATCGACGCGCCGAGGACGGCGCGGGCGTTGGGGGAGAGCGCGATCAGCACGATGCCGGCGGCCAGCACCAGCGGGGCGGTGGCCAGGTGCAGCCAGCCGCGAAGCTTCGGCTTGATCTCCGCGACCTTCTCGGTGATCGACTCGGCGATCGATCCCGTGATCGCTCCGGCAGCGGGCCCGAGACCGGTACGCGGGCTGTCGGTGGTCTCACTCATGGGGAGACGGTACCCGCCGGGCACAACCTCCTCACAGCCATCGATCGGCCAGTCGGGGCATGACACGGTTAACCTAGGGACGTGGCTGACTGGAAGGACGGAGTACGGCGGGTCCTCTACCCGGCCTACGAGGCACGGCTCCAGGCCAGGCTCGACTCCGCGAAGCTGCCCCAGCACATCGGCGTGATGCTCGACGGCAACCGCCGCTGGGCCAAGGCCGTCGGCCGCGACACCGCGCACGGCCACCGGGCGGGCGCTGCGAACATCGAGCCGCTGTTGACCTGGTGCGACGAGGTCGGCACCGAGGTGGTCACCCTCTGGCTGCTCTCCACCGACAACCTCAACCGGCCCGCAGCCGAGCTCGAGCCGCTGCTGCAGATCATCACCGAGGCGGTCGACTCGCTGGCCGACCAGCGCCGGTGGCGACTTCACCCCGTCGGTGCGCTCGACCTGCTCCCGCCGCAGGTCGCCGAGCGGCTCAAAGCCGCCGAGGAGGCGACCCGCGACGTCGACGGGATGCTCGTCAACGTCGCGGTTGGATACGGCGGTCGCCGCGAGATCGCCGACGCCGTACGGGGCCTGCTGCATGAGGTCGTCGCCAACGACATCGCCGTCGAGGAGCTCACGCCCGAGCACATCGCCGAGGAGATCGAGGGCCGCCTCTACACCGCCGGCCAGCCCGATCCGGACCTGGTGATCCGCACCAGCGGGGAGCAGCGGCTCGGCGGGTTCCTGCTGTGGCAGAGCGCCAAGAGCGAGTTCTACTTCTGCGAGGCCTACTGGCCCGACTTCCGTCGGGTCGACTTCCTGCGCGCGCTACGGGCCTATGCCCAGCGTGAGCGTCGCCTCGGCCGCTGACGCCGCCTGACGCCGCCTGGCGTCGCTGACGGCGCGTCGCCGGCGTTGTCGTCGCTCGGCGGTCGCTCCGCTCCCAGACCGGCTTCGCTCCTCCGACTTGGCGCCACGCGCGCCAGCGACGTCAGATTCCGCCGGGTCACGCAATCTAACGTTCACATTCCAGGTTCGGCGTGTTGCCACATCTGAACGGGTACCGGATCTACCTTCGAATCACCGGCGGGTGGGGAAGCCCGCCGTACCAGGAGGCCCGTTCGTGAGCATTCACGACTACATCACTCGGCACGATTCGTGCCGCGGTGGGGGAGGTCGGCACTCCGGCCTTCGGGCAGCCCGGTCCATGTGCGAGAACTAGGACCGGGGCGATGAGTGCGCGCCTGGGTCCGTGAGGGGTGAACGCCGTGCCCGCCCAGGCATCCACGACCAAGGCAACCCGCAAGCCCGCGAGTCCTAAGGTCCGCACCTTCGTCCTCGATACCAGCGTCCTGCTCTCCGATCCGGGAGCGCTGAAGCGGTTCGCCGAGCACGAGGTGGTCCTCCCAGTCGTCGTCATCACCGAGCTGGAGGCCAAGCGGCACCACCCCGAGCTCGGCTACTTCGCCCGTACGGCGCTGCGCCAGCTCGACGAGCTGCGCATCACGCACGGTCGTCTCGACGAGGCGGTCCCGATCGGTGAGGACGGCGGCTCGATCCGGGTCGAGCTCAACCACACCGACCCCTCGACACTGCCGTCGGGCTTCCGGCTCGGCGACAATGACACCCGCATCCTCGCCGTCGCCTGCAACCTCAGCGCCGAGGGCTTCGACGTCACCGTGGTGTCCAAGGACCTGCCGATGCGGATCAAGGCCTCGGCAGTCGGCCTGACCGCCGAGGAGTACCGCGGGGAGGCGATCTCCGACTCCGACCCGGGCTACTCCGGCATGACCGAACTCGATGTCACCTCCGACGATCTCAACGAGCTGTACGACGACGGCGTGCTCGACCTCGGCGTCGCCCGCGAGCTGCCGTGCCACACCGGTCTGGTGCTGCTCTCGGATCGCGGGACCGCCCTCGGCCGGGTCGGACCCGACAAGCAGGTCCACCTGGTCCGCGGCGATCGTGAGGCGTTCGGGCTGCACGGCCGCTCTGCGGAGCAGCGGATCGCCCTCGAGATGCTGCTGGATCCCGAGGTCGGCATCGTCTCGCTCGGCGGCCGCGCCGGCACCGGCAAGTCGGCCCTCGCGCTGTGTGCCGGTCTGGAGGCGGTGATGGAGCGCCGGCAGCACAAGAAGGTCGTCATCTTCCGCCCGCTCTTCGCGGTCGGCGGTCAGGAGCTGGGCTACCTGCCCGGCACCGAGGCCGAGAAGATGGGTCCGTGGGGCCAGGCGGTCTTCGACACGCTCGGGGCGGTCACCTCGCAGGACGTCATCGACGAGATCCTCGACCGAGGCATGCTCGAGGTGCTCCCGCTGACCCACATCCGCGGCCGCTCGCTGCACGACTCCTACGTGATCGTGGACGAGGCGCAGTCGCTGGAGCGCAACGTGCTCCTCACGGTGCTCTCCCGGATCGGCGCGAACTCGAAGGTCGTCCTCACCCACGACATCGCGCAGCGCGACAACCTGAGGGTCGGTCGTCACGACGGGGTGGTCGCGGTGGTGGAGAAGCTCAAGGGGCACCCGCTGTTCGCCCACGTCACCTTGACCCGCTCCGAGCGCTCGCCGATCGCGGCGCTGGTGACCGAGATGCTGGAGAACGTGGTGCTCTGACCGCACGTTGTCTCGGCAACCCGAGACGGACGGGACCCCTGGTGCTGCTGTGGCAACAGTGGCGTCCAGGGGTCCTGTTTTTTCGACGTAACTGGGTGGTTCGGTTTGCAACCAGTTGATGGGTCATGCATGGTGGGTCGAGTCATTTTGCCAACGCCCCTGGCCCCGATACCCAGAGACGAGCGCCTTGTCGAAGCACGCCGCATACACCCCGAAGCATCGGGGAGCCCCTGAGCGACCCCTCGTCGAGGCCCCCAAGAAGGCACTGAAGAAGACCCTGGTCCTCTCCGCGATCGCCGTTGCCGGCACCGGCACGACGGTTGGTGGCGGGCTGGCGCTCTCCGCAGGGCCGACGCTGGCCACCGCCGCAGATGTCGCCGCGCCGATCGCGCACAGCGTGACCTCGCCGTCCGCCTCACCGTCGGCGTCCGCCACGACGTCGACGTCGACGGCCGGCTCGGCCGCGTCGGCCGTACGCCGCACGGCGGTCATCTCCCGATCCGATCGCCGCGACGCCGTCGACCCGGCCAAGGAGGCCGCGCTCGCTACCTCGGCCGGCACGGCCGCCCGTGCGGTCGTCGAGACCGAGGACATGTCGACCGGCGACCCGAAGTCGATCGCCAGCGCACTGCTGGGCAACTACGGCTGGAGCGGCGACCAGTTCAGCTGCCTGGTCGACCTGTGGAACCGCGAGTCCGGCTGGCGCGTCAACGCCGCCAACCCCTCGGGTGCCTACGGCATCCCGCAGTCCCTGCCTGGCTCGAAGATGGCCTCGGCCGGTCCCGACTGGCAGACCAACGCCGAGACCCAGATCAAGTGGGGCCTGGGCTACATCGAGGACCGCTACGGCAGCCCCTGCGGCGCCTGGGGACACTCCCAGTCCCACGGCTGGTACTAAGCCGAGAGGTCACCTTCCGCGCGTCGAGAGGTCACCCCGAACCGTCGAGAGGTCACTTTCGGCGGGTCGAGAGGTCACTGGTGCTGGTTGAGATGACGAGCATGGTGGTCCGGTGAGCGCCCGCGACGACGTCCTCGGCCTTCTTGCCGGTCGCCTCGTCGCACATGACCAGGGCCATCCGCTGCGCGTGGGTGTCGACGGGCCGTGCGGCGTCGGCAAGAGCACGTTCGCGGCCGAGCTCGTGCGGGTCATCACGGCCCGCGGTGCGGACGCCGTACACCTGGACTCGGACGGCTTCCACCATCCCCAGACCGTGCGCTACCGGCAGGGCCGCGACTCCGCGCGCGGCTACTACGAGGACGCCTACGACTTCGACGCGCTCGCCGAGCGCGTGCTGCGCCCGCTCGGACCGGGTGGGTCACGCCGCTACGCGACAGCGGTGCACGAGATGGCGAGCGACGCCGTCATCACCGACGCGTACGCCGTCGCCGGGTCGCGGACGATCGTGGTCTTCGACTGCACGTTCCTCCAGCGAGGCGCCCTGCGTGCGCTGTGGGACGAGGTGATCTACCTCGATGCCGCGCGCGAGACGGCGCTGGCGCGCGGTGTCGCACGCGACGCAGGCCGGCTCGGTGGTGCCGCGGCGGCTGCCGCAGCGCATGACGGCCGCTACCTGGCCGCCTGCGACCTCTACCTGGCCGAGGAGCGCCCGCTGGAGCGGGCCAGCATCGTCATCGCGCACGACGACCCGGCCGCGCCTCGCGTAGTCCGATGGTGATGCACGAACTGACCTCTCGACGGTCGGGGGTGACCTCTCGACCGTCGGGAAGTGACCTCTCGACCGGCAGAAGGTGACCTCTCGACCTACGGGTGCGTCATCGACTCCACGTCGAGAGCCGCATCGAGCTGCTCAAGGGTGAGCTCCCCACGATCGACGTATCCCAGCTTGAGCACCGTCTCGCGGATCGTCGCTCCGTCGGCCAGTGCCTGCTTGGCGATCTTGGCAGCGGCCTCGTAGCCGATCGAGCGGTTGAGCGGAGTGACGATCGAGGGCGAGGACTCGGCGTAGGAGCGCAGCCGTTCGGCGTTCGCGGTGATGCCGTCCACGGTCCGCTGCGCGAGCACCGTCATCGAGGCCGACAGCAGCCGGATCGACTCCAGCAGGTTGCGCGCGATGACGGGCATCGCGACGTTGAGCTCGAAGGAGCCGGACGCGCCGGCGGCGGTGACGGCGGCGTCGTTGCCGATCACCTGGAAGGCCACCATCAGGGTCGCCTCGGGCAGCACCGGGTTCACCTTGCCGGGCATGATCGAGGAGCCCGGCTGCAGGTCGGGCAGGTGGATCTCGGCCAGGCCCGCGGTCGGACCCGAGGACATCCAGCGGAGGTCGTTGTTGATCTTGATCAGCCCCACCGCGATCGTCTTGAGCACGCCGGAGAGCTCGACCAGCGAGTCGCGCGTGCCCTGGGCCTCGAAGTGGTTGCGGGCCTCGGTGAAGGCCTGCCCCGTACGCCGCGACAGCTCGGCGATCACCGCCTGCGGGAAGCCGGCCGGTGTGTTGATGCCGGTGCCGACGGCGGTCCCGCCGAGCGGCAGCTCGCGGACGCGGGGGAGGACCGCCTCGAGACGCTCGCCGGCGTACCGGATGGTGGCGGCGTAGCCGCCGAACTCCTGTCCGAGCGTGACAGGGGTGGCGTCCATGAGATGGGTGCGTCCGGCCTTGACCAGCCCGGCGAACTCCTCGGCCTTGCGCTCCAGCGAGCCTGCGAGCACCTCCAGCGCCGGCAGCAGCTGCTCGCTGACCGCGACCGCCGCGGCGACGTGGATGGCCGTCGGGAAGGTGTCGTTGGAGGACTGGGAGGCGTTGACGTGGTCGTTGGGGTGCACACTCGGGGCGCCGGAGCGCTCCACGAGGGTGGCGATGACCTCGTTGGCGTTCATGTTCGACGAGGTGCCCGAGCCTGTCTGGAAGACATCGATCGGGAAGGCGTCGTCGTGCCCGCCCCCGACCACCTCGTCAGAGGCAGCCACGATCGCGTGCGCCTGCTCGTCGGTGATCACGCCGAGCTCGGCGTTGACGGCGGCAGCGGCAGCCTTGACGTGCGCGATCGCATGGATCAGGGCCGGCTCGATCGGAGTGCCCGAGATCGGGAAGTTCTCGACGGCTCGCTGGGTCTGCGCTCGCCAGAGGGCGTCGCGCGGGACGCGCACCTCGCCCATGCTGTCGTGCTCGATACGGAACTCTTGCTCGCTCACATCGGTGCCGGTCACATCGGGCATAGCACCGAAAGTACCCGTCTTATGCCCGCACACGCTCGCCCCGCCGGACCAACGCCGAACCCACGACGAACCCACGACGACGCAGAACGCCGCACTCGGGTGGAGTGCTCCGGGACCCCGCGGGCTACCGGGTTACATGAGCGAGCAACAGTCCGAAGGCCAGGTCTCCGAGGTAGGTCGACTCGACGAGGACGACAAGGACACCCCGATCAGTCCCGAGGACTCGACGGCCGGCTACCCCGACAGCGAGTCGGGCGACCCGGACGCGCGCGGCGCCGGACCCGACGGCGTACCGCCGGAGAACCGCCGCGACCAGGAGCTCAAGCCGAAGGGGCCGCGGCTGGGGGAGCGGCTCGAGGACGAGTAGGGCTCAGACGCCGGCGACGTGCCCGACGTAGAGCCAGTAGGTCTCCGCGCGACCTTGCAGGTCGACATCGTAGGAGACCGCATCGGTGCGCCAGCGGCCGAAGACGCCCGCCATCGTCTCCTCGAGCTCGGGTGACTCCGCCGCGCTCCAGACCACCACCATGCCTCCGGGGCGGGTCGCCCGCCGTGCCTCCTCCAGCGCGGGAGCGCGGTAGAGGTCGGCGTTGGCGTCGTGCACCAGGTAGCCCGGACCGTTGTCCACGTCCAGCAGCACGAGGTCGTACGCCGACGGCGGGGCCTCGGCGAGTGCACGGGCCACGTCAGCCACGCTCACGGTGACTCGCGGGTCGGCCAGCAGGGCACGACCGTGTGGCACCGTGCCGTCGCGCAACCAGCCCACCAGTGCGGGCTCGATCTCCACGACGTTGACCTCGGCCACGCGAGGATCCGCGAGCGTGGCTGCCAGCGTGAACCCGAGGCCGAGGCCGCCGATCAGCACGCTGGCGGCGTTGCCGTGCAGGGCGAGTGCGCGGGTGGCGAGCTCGCGTTCGGTGGTGGTCTCGACGGTGTCCATCACGAACACGCCGTTCGCGCGCAGCTCCAGCGAGCCGTCGTCGAGTCGGCGCAGCACCAGCTCGCCGCGATCGGACTGGCTGCGTGCTACTTCCTCCACGTGCGCCATCATGCCGGGTGTTTGTGGGGCGTCGCGCGAAGTGTCACGGTGACACGTGCGTGGGGCCGGCCCTCAGCGCTCGCGCGATCGCACCCGGATGCCGCTCAGCGGCACCGTCGTCGTGCCCGCGGGGTCGGTGAAGAAGTCGTTGCCCTTGTCGTCGACCACGATGAAGGCCGGGAAGTCCTCGACCTCGATCTTCCAGATCGCCTCCATGCCGAGCTCCTCGTACTCGAGCACCGAGACCGACTTGATGCAGTCCTGCGCGAGCCGGGCGGCCGGGCCACCGATCGAGCCGAGGTAGAAGCCGCCGTGGGTGTGGCAGGCATCGGTGACGACCTTGGACCGGTTGCCCTTGGCCAGCATCACCTTCGAGCCGCCGGCCGCCTGGAACTGCTCGACGTAGGAGTCCATCCGGCCGGCCGTGGTCGGGCCGAACGAACCGGACGCCATCCCGGTCGGGGTCTTGGCCGGCCCGGCGTAGTAGACCGGGTGGTCCTTCAGGTAGTCGGGCATCTCCTCGCCCGCGTCGAGCCGCTCCTTGATCTTGGCGTGCGCGATGTCGCGGGCGACGACGAGCGGGCCGGTCAGCGAGAGTCGGGTCTTGACCGGGAGCTGGGAAAGGGTCGCCAAGATGTCGTCCATCGGCTGGTTGAGGTCGATCTTGACCACCTCGCCGGCCGAGATGTCCTCGGCGACGCCGGCCGAGGGCATGTACTGCGCCGGGTCGGTCTCCAGCTGCTCGAGGAAGACGCCCTCGGCGGTGATCTTGCCCAGCGCCTGGCGGTCGGCCGAGCAGGAGACGGCGATCGCGACCGGGCACGAGGCACCGTGCCGGGGGAGCCGGATCACGCGGACGTCGTGGCAGAAGTACTTGCCGCCGAACTGGGCCCCGATGCCGAAGGACTGGGTCAGCTTGAAGACCTCCTCCTCCAGCTCGACGTCGCGGAAGCCGTGGCCCGACACGTCACCGGAGGTGGGCATGTTGTCGAGGTAGTGCGCGCTGGCGTACTTCGCGGTCTTGAGCGCGAACTCCGCCGAGGTGCCGCCGATCACGACAGCCAGGTGGTACGGCGGGCAGGCGGCCGTCCCGAGCGACTTGAGCTTCTCGTCGAGGAACTCCAGGATGCGCTTCGGGTTCAAGATCGCCTTCGTCTCCTGGTAGAGGAAGGACTTGTTGGCCGAGCCGCCGCCCTTGGCCATGAAGAGGAACTTGTACTCCGGCTTGCCGCGGTTCTCGGTGGCGTAGAGCTCGATCTGGGCGGGCAGGTTGTTCCCGGTCGGCGCCTCGTCGTACATCGTGATCGGCGCGAGCTGGGAGTAGCGCAGGTTGAGCGTGGTGTAGGCGTCGTAGATGCCGCGTGAGATGACCTGGGCGTCGTCGACGCCGGTCAGCACGCCCTCGGCCTTCTTGCCCATCACGATCGCGGTGCCGGTGTCCTGGCACATCGGCAGCACGCCGCCAGCGGAGATGTTCACGTTCTTGAGCAGGTCGAGCGCCACGAAGCGGTCATTCCCGGACGCCTCCGGGTCGTCGATGATCTTGCGCAGCTGCCTGAGGTGGGCCGGGCGCAGGTAGTGCTGGATGTCGTGGATTGCCTCGTAGGTCAGCCGCCGGATCGCCTCCGGGTCCACCTTGAGGAACGTCTGGGTGGTGCCGTCTTCCTGGCTGACCTCGACCGTGCTGACCCCCTCGGCGGTGATCAGCCGGTAAGGAGTCGTGTCCTCACCGGTGGGGAGCAGGTCGCTGTAGAGAAAGGGAGCGTCGGCCACGGCTCAGAACGATAACCCTCGCCGGTGTCACACCTCGAAGCCGGGCGGTGTCTGGATGGTGTCACTGACTTGAAGGAGTGAGCGAGATGACCACCAGGGTCCCCCCGAAGGAGATCACCGGGCTGTACGGCGCGGTGGTGAAGAGGTTCGCCGGTCGCATGTTTGGCCGGGTTCCCGAGTCGCTGGGTGTGATGTGGCACCACCTGCCGGCGCTGAAGGCCAGCATGGGCTACGGCCAGAAGCTGCAGAAGTGGCACGAGTGCGATGAGGGGCTGAAGTCCTTCGCGCACATGGCGGTGGCCTCCTACATCGGCTGCACGTGGTGCCTGGACTTCAACTACTTCCAGGCGAACAACCTCGGCCTCGACATGGACAAGGCGCGTGAGGTGCCGCGGTGGCGCGAGTCGACGGTCTTCAGCCCGCTGGAGCGGGACGCGATGGCGTACGCCGAGGCGATGACCCAGACGCCGGTGGCCGTGACCGACGAGATGGCCGCCGGCCTGCTGGAGCAGCTCGGGGCACCGGGGTTCCTGGAGCTGACGGCGGTGATCGGGTTCGCCAACCTGACCACCCGGTCCAACGTCGCGCTCGGCATCGAGTCGGAGGGGTTCGCCGCTGCTTGCGGGTTGCGACCTCTCAGCCTTCCGTCCGCCGAGCTTGTCGAGGCGCCTCGACAAGCTCGGGGGACGAGTCGGTAGCGTCATCGGCATGACGGACCCGTTCGTCACCCACCGCAGCCTGCTCTTCACCGTCGCCTACGAGATGCTCGGCTCCGCCGCCGACGCGGAGGACGTGGTGCAGGAGACCTGGCTGCGGTGGGCGGCCATCGACCAGAGCGAGGTGCAGGACGCCCGCGCCTACCTGGTGCGCGCGGTCACCCGGCAGGCGTTGAACCGGCTGCGCACCCTCGCCCGCCGCAAGGAGGAGTACGTCGGCGAGTGGCTGCCCGAGCCGCTGCTCACCACGCCCGATGTCGCTGCCGACGTGGAGCTGGCCGAGAGCGTCTCGGTGGCCATGCTGACGGTGCTGGAGACGCTCACGCCGACCGAGCGAGCCGTCTTCGTGCTCCGGGAGGTCTTCGACCTGCCTTACGACGAGATCGCCGCTGCGGTGGACAAGACAGCCGCCGCCGTACGGCAGATCGGTCACCGAGCGCGCTCGCACGTGGCGGCACGCCGACCGCGGGTCGCCGTCGACCACAGCGAGCAGCGGGCGGTGCTGGAGCGGTTCATCGCCGCGATGCAGGGCGGCGACGTCCAGGCACTGATGGACGTGCTCGCGCCCGAGGTGGTGCTCATCGCCGACGGTGGTGGGTTCGCCCAGGCGGCGCGGGTCCCGATCCGCGGCGCGACGAAGATCGCGGCCTTCCTGCGAAACTTCCCGCGCTACGCCGACGGCACCGAGCTGCGGATGGTCTGGATCAACGGCGCACCGGCGCTTCGGATGGACGGCCCCGACCCGGTCGGCACCTCGGCGATCAGCATGGTCGTCGAGGAGGGCCGGATCACCCGGCTCTACGCGGTCCGCAACCCGCACAAGCTCGGCCGGATCGAGGAGGCGACGGACCTCACCCGCTGAGTGGGCATAGCGGCGCGCGCCAGGCCGTTCCACGGGTGTGCATGTCTACGACGCGGTGGTGATCGGAGCCGGTCAGGCCGGGCTGTCGGCGTCGTACCACCTGAAGCGGCTGGGGATCGACCACGTGGTGCTGGACGCGGCCGAGCGCCCCGGCGGCGCCTGGCAGCACCGCTGGGACTCGTTGACCATGGCCGATGTGCACGGCGTCGCCGACCTGCCCGACGCCGCCGCGCCCGGCGGCTCGGGCGATCGGGCGAACGTGGTCGTGCCAGCGTGGTTCGGCGACTACGAGACGACGCACGCGCTGCCGGTCGAGCGGCCGGCGCGGGTCGACCGGGTGACCAGCCAGGGCGAGCTGCTCGTCGTGCACGCCGGGTCGCGCAGCTGGCGCGGCCGCACGATCGTGAACGCGACAGGCACCTGGGACCGGCCGTTCGTGCCCTACTACCCCGGCGCCGACACCTTCCGCGGTGAGCAGCTGCACACCGTGGACTACCCGGGTCCCGAGCACTTCCGCGGCAAGCGGGTGCTGGTCGTGGGTGGCGGTGCCTCGGCGGTCCAGTTCCTCGGTGAGCTCGCGCCGATCACCGACACGCTCTGGGTCACCCGCCGGGTGCCCGTCTGGAACGAGGGCGGCTTCGATGGCCGGGCCGCGATCGGCCGGGTGCTCGACCGGGTCCGTGAAGGTCGCCCACCGGCGAGCGTGGTCAGCGTGACGGGACTCGCGCTGCGGCCTCAGGAGCGCCTGGCGGAGAGCCTGGGCGCCTATCGGCGGCGGCCGATGTTCACCAGGATCGAGCCGGACGGCGTGCGCTGGAGCGAGGCTTCGACAGGCTCGGACGCTGCCTTAGAGGCCGTCGACGTGATCCTCTGGGCGACCGGGTTCCGCCCGGCCGTCGAGCACCTCGCGCCGCTGCACCTGCGCACCCGGTACGGCGGGATCGCCCTGCAGTCCGGCGGCTCTGACGTGCAGACCGCCGTCACGGCGGCCGCCGACCCACGCGTGCAGCTGGTCGGCTACGGGCCCTCGGCCAGCACGATCGGCGCCACCCGGGCAGGCCGGGCGGCGGCGCTGGCCGTGCGCCGCTACCTCGCCGAAACCGTAGGAATGGCCGCCGACACTGTAGGAATGGCCGCCGAAACAGCGACCGCTTAGCGCGATTCCCAGGCCGAGACCTCACTACGCTGAGGCGCATGGGTGACCTGGACCGTCCCGAACGCAACGATGGCCGCGACGCGCGACCAGCCGTACGCATCGGCGATGCCGAGCGGCACGAGGTGACCGAGATCCTGCGGCAGGCCGCGGGGGAGGGGCGCCTGACGCTGGAGGAGCTCGACGAGCGTCTGGAGGCGGCGTACGGCGCCAAGACGGCCGCCGACCTGGTCCCGCTGACCGAGGACCTGCCGACGCCGTACTCCCCGCCGTACTCCCCGCCGCCGGCTCCGGCGACCCCGAGCCGCCCGGTGATCGCGCACGGCCACCTGCCGGCCGAGCCCGAGCGGCACCGGGCCGTCCTGAGCGGCTTCGAGCGCAAGGGGGTTTGGCAGGTGCCGGTGGCCATGCAGGTCACCGCGGTGCTGGGCGGTGCCAGCCTCGACCTGCGGCAGGCGACGTACGCCGCCGAGACCTGCGAGCTCACCGTCCAGGCATTCTGGGGTGGGGTGACCCTGATCGTGCCGCCCGAGGTGGAGGTGGTCTTCGAGATGACCTCGGTCCTGGGCGGCTACAGCGACACGCGTGGCAACGTCGCCACCACTGGCAGCCCGCGGCTGGTGATCCGCGGCTGGTGCGTGATGGGCGGCGTCAGCGTCGAGCGCCGATAGCGGTCGTGGTCAGGACTCCGCGGGGGTGGTGCCGGGAGCGGGGCCGGCCGAGGCGGCGAGGGCGTCCTCCCGGCCGGGGATCCGGCCGGCGTGGTCGAGGTCGACGGTCAGGTTCTCGGTGGTCTTCGGGTCGAAGAGGTGCACCTTGGCGGCGTCCATCCAGATCTTGACCGTGTCACCTTCGCGCACCTCGCTGGAGCCGTCGAGGGTGATCACCAGCTGGGTCCGGACCACCTCGCCGTCCAGCTCCTGCTCCAGCTGGGTGAGCTGGCTCTGCACCTCGGGCGGTGCCTCGAACGGGACGTAGGCGTAGGTCTCGTTGCCGAGCCACTCGACCACGTCCACGTTGGCCTCGAAGGTGTTGGCCTCGTTGACGTCGCGCAGGTGCGGCGCCGATGCCTCCGCAAAGCTCTCCGGGCGGATGCCGGCGATGAGCAGCCCCGCGCCGGCAGCCCGCTCGGCCTTCTCTGCGGGGATCTCGACCTCGCCGAAGGGGAGCTTCAAGGTGGTGCCCTCGACGGTCGCCGGCATGAAGTTCATCGGCGGCGAGCCGATGAACCCGGCGACGAAGAGGTTGGCGGGGTTGTCGTAGAGCTCCCGCGGCGTGGCCAGCTGCTGGAGCAGGCCGCGCTTGAGGACGGCCACCCGGTCGCCCAGCGTCATCGCCTCGATCTGGTCGTGGGTGACGTAGACGGTCGTGATGCCCAGGCGCTTCTGCAGCCGTGAGATCTCGGTGCGCATCTGGCCGCGCAGCTTGGCGTCGAGGTTGGACAGCGGCTCGTCGAAGAGGAACGCGTCGGCGTTGCGCACGATCGCGCGGCCCATCGCGACCCGCTGACGCTGGCCGCCGGAGAGGTTGGCCGGCTTGCGCTCGAGGTGCTCGTTGAGCTCGAGGGTCTCCGCCGCGGCCCTGACCTTCTCCTCGACCTCCTTGTCCGGAGCACCGGCCAGCCGCAGCGGGAACGCGATGTTCTCGTAGACCGTCAGGTGCGGATAGAGCGCATAGTTCTGGAACACCATCGCCAGGTTGCGATCGCGCGGCGCCAGGTCGTTGACCCGCCGATCGCCGATGAGCATGTCGCCGGAGGTGATGTCCTCCAGACCGACGATCATCCGCAGCAGGGTGGACTTCCCGCAGCCGGAGGGCCCGACCAGGATCATGAACTCCCCGTCGGCGACGTCGATGCTGACGTCGTTGACCGCTGGGAAGCCGTCGCCGTACTTCTTGACGATGTGGTTCATGGTGATGGACGCCATGGGGTCACCCCTTCACTGCGCCGGAGGTCAGGCCGGCGACGATCTTGCGCTGGAAGAGCAGGACGATGATCACGATCGGGATCGTGACGATCACCGACGCCGTGGCGAGCTGGCCGTACGGCGGGTTGAACGGGTCGCTGCCGACGAAGAAGGACATCTGCGCCGGGACGGTGCGAGCAGCGGTGGTGGAGGTGAGCGAGATCGCCAGGGCGAACTCGTTCCACGCGAAGAAGAAGGTCAGGATCGCGGCGGTGAACACGCCCGGCGCGGCCAGCGGGACGATCACCTTGCGGAACGCCTGCCAGGGCGTGGCTCCATCGACCTGCGCCGCCTGCTCCATCTCCCACGGGATCTCGCGGAAGAACGCCGACAGCGTCCAGATCGCCAGCGGGAGGGTGAAGGTCATGTAGGGGATGATCAGGCCGGGCCAGGTGTTGAACAGGTGGAACGTGCGCCACATGTCGAACAGCGGGCTGATCAGCGAGACCACCGGGAACATCGCGATCGCCAGCGCGAGCGAGAGCACCAGCCGCTTGCCCTTGAAGTCCAGCCGGGCGATCGCGTACGCCGCCAGCGTCGCGAAGATCACCGACAGCAAGGTGGCGATGATCGCGATGCCGAAGGAGTTGCGCAGCGCGTAGAGGAAGTCGCTGTTGTGGAGGATGTCGCGGTAGTTCTGGAGCGTCCAGGACTTGGGCAGGAACTGCGGGCTGCCCGAGTTGGTCTCGGCCTGGGACTTGAACGAGAGCGACAGGATCCAGGCCACCGGCAGCAGGCACCAGACCATGATCACCACGAAGCCGACGCCGGTGCCGAACAGCGCCTTGCGCGTCCTGCGGGCCATCACGCCTCCCCTCGAGCGCGGGCGAGATCCACCCGGAACAGCTTGACGATGCCGAACGCCAGCAGCAGCACGGTGAGGAAGAGCAGCACCGAGAGCGCCGATCCGAGACCGAGCTGGAACTGCTCGATCACCTGTCTGTAGGTCAGGAAGGATGACGACTCGGTGTTCTGCGCGCCGCGCGTCATCACGTAGATGTTGTCGAAGATCCGGAACGCGTCCAGCGCACGGAACAGCACCGCGACCATGATCGCGGCCCGCATGTTCGGCAGGATCACCTTCCACAGCCGCTGCCACCACGTCGCGCCGTCGACCTGCGATGCCTCGATCATGTCCTCGGAGACCTGCGAGAGACCCGCCAGGAGCAGCAGCGACATGAACGGCGTCGTCTTCCAGATCTCCGAGACGATGATCGCGAACATGGCCGGCCAGTGGTGGCCGAACCAGTTGGTCGCGTCCGCGCCGGTCTGGATCCCCGGCAGCCAGGCGAACCAGCTGTTCACGAAGCCGTTGTTGAGGCTGAAGGCGAACTGCCAGGCGAACGCCGAGACCACCGTGATGATGCCGTAGGGGATCAGGATCGAGGTCCGGATGATGCCCCTGGCGAAGATCACCCGGTGCATCACCATCGCGAAGATGAAGCCGACCACCAGCTCCACGGCGACGCTGACCACCATGATCACCACGGTGTTGAACGTGTCGTGCCAGAAGAGCGAGTCGGTCAGGATCGTGCCGTAGTTGCGCAGGCCCACGAACGCCCGGTCGTTGGGGGTGGTCAGCCGGTAGCGGTAGAGCGAGAGGTAGAGCGCCTGGATCATCGGCCAGGCGGTCACCACGAGCATCACGACCACGGCTGGTGCGACCAGCTTCAGTCCGAGCCTGTTCTCCGCGACGGCCCGGTCAGTGGCGGCCTGCCGCTTGCGTGGGGTCGCGGCGGTGGCGACGGTGGTGGTCACAGCAGGCTCCTTCCGTGCAGCACGTCACTGATGAAACTGGCCGACTTCGCCGGCGTGCCCTGGTTCACCGATGCCGGCGGGTGCCAGGTGGACTGCAGCGCACCGGAGATGTCGCTCCAGTACGGCGTGGTGGGTCGCGGACCGGCCTGGTCGACGCTCTGCTGGAACAGTGTCAGGAGGTCTGCCGGATAGACCTTCCGCAGCGGGGGGTAGGCGTAGCCGGCGGCGCTGGCGGGCATGTTCCCCTCGGCCACGGCGTACTTGCCCTGGCTGGTGGGCGACGTCAGGCACTTGACCGCCGCCATGTCTTGCGAGACGTGCTTGGAGTACTTGCTGACCCCGATGCCGATGCCGCCGTACGGCGGGCGGGAGACCTTGCCCGCCACCGTCTCGGGATAGCGGGCGTAGCCGAGGTCCTTGCCCATGGCTTTGCTGTGCGCGCTGTAGATGTAGGTCCAGTTCGTCAGGAAGCCGCCGCTCGGCGAGGCGAAGGTCGACTCCGACTGGCCCTCCTGCGCGATCGAGAGGTCCGGCGGCGCGGCGGAGCTGTGGGCGAGCTTCTGGATCACTCCCGCCGCTGCCCGACCGGCCGGGGAGTCGATGTCGATCTTGGCGTCCACGCCCTTGGTCAGGTCGCTGGCGATGTCGCCGCCGGCGCCCATCACCAGCGCATTGATGAGCACGACGTAGCCCTCGTACTTGTTGGCCTGCACCGCGACCTTGGTGCCGGTCTTCGCGGCCGCGTCGATGATCTGGGCCCAGGTGACCGGCTGGGTCATGTCCAGGCCCGCCTTCTGGGCGACCGACTTGTGGTACCAGAGCACCTGGGTGTTGGACCAGAACGGCGCCACCGCGAGCTTGCCGTCCCAACTCGAGGCGGCGACGGCGCCCTTGAACGACTGCAGCTTCAAGAGCGTCTGGAGCGCTGTCGGGATGGGGGCGAGGTAGCCCGCGTTCGCGAGCTCGGCGGTGTACGCCGGGTCCAGGCTCATCAGGTCGATCGAGCTGTCGTGGGCGTTGAGCCGGCGCGCCAGCTGCACGCGCTGCTGGGTGGCGTCCTGCGGCAGGATCTGGGTGGTGATCGTGTACTGGGAGGTGCTGCAGGCCTTCGCCAGCGCGGCCTGCCCGCCGTTGTCCGGGTTGGTGTACCAGATGATCTCCGGCTTGCTGCCGCTGGCCGAGCTGCACGCCGCCAGCGCGGTCGAAGCCAAGGCAGCAGCCGTGAGGACAGCGAGCCCTCGTCCTCGTCGCGGTCTCCTCATCGCGCCTGCCCTTTCCCGATGTCGGCAGTGACCCATGTCACAGGTGTAGACCCCTGAGGCCGCTGACGTCCAGTGTTGAAGCGGTTCCCTTCCGGGGTCGTAGGCATGCCTACGGGGGCATGACGTAGAGTGACCCGGGCCACACCTGTGGCGTCACTTCACTACGGATCGTCCGGCACGTACCTGCCGGTGAAGGAGCAACTCAACATGGCATCGGTGACCTTCCAGAAGGCCCAGCGCTGGTATCCGGGGGCGGACAGCCCGGCGGTTCCTGGCATCGACCTCGAGATTCGCGACGGCGAGTTCATGGTGCTCGTCGGCCCCTCCGGCTGCGGCAAGTCGACCACCCTGCGCATGCTCGCCGGGCTCGAGGAGGTGACCTCGGGCACGATCCTGATCGGCGACCGCGACGTCACCACCATGCCGCCCAAGGACCGCGACATCGCGATGGTCTTCCAGAACTATGCGCTCTATCCGCACATGTCCGTGGCCGAGAACATGGCCTTCTCGCTCAAGATGGCCAAGGTCGACCCGGCCGAGCGCAAGCGTCGCGTCGACGAGGCTGCCCGGATCCTGGGCCTGACCGAGTACCTCGAGCGCAAGCCCAAGGCGCTGTCCGGCGGTCAGCGCCAGCGCGTCGCGATGGGCCGGGCGATCGTCCGCCAGCCGCAGGTCTTCTGCATGGACGAGCCGCTGTCGAACCTCGACGCCAAGATGCGCGTGCAGACCCGTACGGACATCGCCAAGCTGCAGGCCGACCTCGGCACCACCACCGTCTACGTCACCCACGACCAGGTCGAGGCCATGACGATGGGTGACCGGGTCGCGGTCATGAACAAGGGCGAGATCCAGCAGGTCGACACCCCGCTCAACCTCTACTCCAAGCCGGTCAACCTCTTCGTCGCCGGCTTCATCGGGTCCCCGCAGATGAACCTCATCGAGGCCAAGGCCGACAACGGCGCGGCCAGTATCGGTGGCTACGCCGTGCCGGTCGACCCGACCGCCGCGAACAAGATGGCCGGAAACATCACGGTCGGTGTGCGGCCGGAGGCCTGGCGTCTCGTCGGTGCCGAGGACGGCGGCCTGCCGGTCTCGGTGACAGTGGTCGAGGAGCTCGGCTCGGACTCGTTCGTCTACGGCTCCTGCGACGTGGAGGGCACCCCCTCGACCGTCATCGTCCGCGTCAGCTCCAAGGACAAGGTCCGCAAGGGCGACACCATCTACGTCACCACCGACCCGTCCGACGTGCACGTGTTCGACACCGAGAGCGGTCTGCGCCTCTCCGACTGAGCCTCGAGCACACCCGTCCAGCAGCCGGCGCCGTCTCCTCACGTGGGGGACGGCGCCGCTGCCTTGTGGCGCGGAGGTAGCCTGCCCAGACGTGCCCCGCCTGCGTCCCTCGGTCCTTGTCGCGCTGTTGCTCGTCCTGCCGCTGGTGGCCGCCTGCGGCGCCTCCTCCAGTACGGCGAAGGTCGCCGCCCCGTCACCAGGTGTCGGTACCCGGATCGACCAGGCCCTGCCCGCGAGCCTGTTGCAGGCTCCGCTGACCGACAGCACGGGCGCCGTGCGTCACCTGTCCGACTTCGCGGGCAAGGTGGTGGTGATCTCGGACTCGATGACGCTGTGTCAGGAGACCTGCCCGATCGACACCGCCACACTGGTGCAGACCGCGCATCAGGTCGACGCCGATCCGGCCGCCGCCAAGAACGTCGTCTTCATCACGCTCACCGTGGACCCCGAGCGGGATACCCCTGCCCAGCTCGCCGCCTACCGACGGCAGTACGCCCATGGGACCACGGTGCCGAACTGGCTGCTGCTGACCGGCTCTGCGCACGACGTGCACGCGATCTGGAAGTTCTTCGGCGTCTTCTGGAAGAAGGTCCCGCAGGACGAGAAGGTGCGCAACTGGCGCACCGGGGCGTTGCTGACCTACGACATCCAGCACTCGGACGAGGTCTTCTTCCTCGACCAGCGCCAGCACGAGCGCTACATCCTCGACGGCATGCCGACAGCGCCCAGTGGCACACCGATCCCGAAGAAGATCGACGCCTTCCTCAGTGCCGAGGGCCGCAAGAACCTCGACAAGGGCGGCGTGTGGACGGCGTCCCAGGCCGTCCACGGCGTTTCCTGGCTGCTCGACGAGCCGCTGTGAGTCGAGCAGGTCGGGTGGTCGTCGCTCAGCCGGCGAAGTTGATCGCCGAGTAGGCCTGAAGCTTGGAGAGCTGGTGCTCGGAGGTGATCTTGCGGATCGTGCCCGACCGCGAGCGCATCACCAGCGAGTCGGTGACCACGCCGCCGCCGGGCAGGAACCGCACGCCCTGCATCAGGTCGCCGTCGGTGATGCCGGTGGCCACGAAGAAGCAGTCGTCGCCGGTGACCAGGTCATCGGTGTGGAGCACGTTGTCGGGGTCCAGGTCGTGGCCGGCGTCCAGGGCCTTCTGCCGCTCGTCGTCGTCCTTGGGCCACAGTCGACCCTGGATGGTGCCGCCCATCGCCTTCATCGCACAGGCGGCCACGATGCCCTCCGGCGTACCGCCGATGCCGAGCAGGAGGTCGGCTCCGGAGCCGGTGCGGGCCGCGGAGATGGCGCCCGCCACGTCGCCGTCGGTGATGAACTTGATCCGGGCGCCGACGGCGCGCAGCTCCTCGACCAGGCCCGCGTGGCGGGGGCGGTCGAGGACGATCACGGTGATGTCAGTGGGCTTGGTGCCCTTGGCCTTCGCGACCCGGGAGACGTTCTCGGCGACCGGGAGGCGGATGTCGACCACGTCGGCGGCCTCGGGACCGGTGACCAGCTTCTCCATGTAGAACACGGCAGACGGGTCGTACATCGCGCCGCGCGGTGCGGCCGCCAGCACGGAGACGGCGTTGCTCATCCCCTTGGCGGTGAGCGTGGTGCCGTCGATCGGGTCCACCGCCACATCGACCTCGGGGCCGGTGCCGTCGCCGACGCGCTCGCCGTTGTAGAGCATCGGGGCGTTGTCCTTCTCGCCCTCGCCGATGACCACGGTGCCGTCCATCGAGACGGTCGAGATCATCACTCGCATCGCGTTCACCGCTACCCCGTCGGCGCCGTTCTTGTCGCCCCGTCCGACCCACCGGGCGGCACTCATCGCGGCTGCCTCGGTGACCCGGACCAGCTCGAGCGCGAGGTTGCGGTCGGGCGCCTGCGGCGCGACGTCGAGGGGCTCGGGCAGGTGGGAGGAGTCGCTCATGGGGCGACTGTAGCGGGACCCGAGGGGGCAGTTCCCGGCTGGAACGATCCATAGATCGAGACTTCTGTCGCTTTTGCCGGACCTAGCGCGTGACCGACAGCGCCGCCACCGCGGCGACGAGCGCAGCAGGCGTCAAGGTCAGCGAGACCAGGTGGAAACGGCCGTTCCCCGGCGTGATCGCGTCCCGCGCCAACGTGCGGCGCCAGAGCAGGTTGGCCAGGCTGCCCGTCCAGGTCAGCCCGGCGCCGATGGTGAGTCCGAGCAGCGCGGCCAGGATCGCGGTGTCACCGAGCGGGGCGAGGGCGGGGACGATCACCAGCGTGGCGGAGAGGTTGGCCAGCAGGGTGCTCGCCAGGGTGGCGATCACGGCGATCAGCAGCAGGTCGGCGAAGCCGGTGCCGTCGGGCAGCACCCGGTCCACCAGGTCGCCGAGGAAGTCGGCCGACAGGCCTGCGACCACGATGCCGAGGGCCAGCACCCACAGCGCGAAGGACGGGTGAGCCGCGTGCACGGCGTCGGTCGGGGAGAGGATGCCGCGGCGTACGCCCCAGGTCAGGAGGGTCGCCGCGGCGATGGCCGCAGGCACCCACGGCTCCACGCCGAACGGGCTCAGGACGCCGAAGGCGATGAGCATCAGGGTGACCACGGCCGCGGGTAGCCGCCACGCGCGCGCCCCGGACGAGGCCGTGGTGGGTTCCGGCGTGTCGGTCACCGGTTGGTCCGGGGAGCGTCGCAGCTCGCTGGCGAAGAGCAGCCGCAGGCCGACGTACTCGACCACCAGCACGACCGCGAGCGGCAGCGCCATCCGGAGCGCGAAGGACCCGAAGGTGAGCGAGAGATAGGGGAGGGCCAGCAGGTTGGTGAGGTTGGAGACCGGCAGCAGCAGCGAGCCGGAGTTGGCCAGCCGTAGGCAGGCGTAGGCCCCGGGACGCCCCGAGGCTCCTAGGCCGCGCGCGGCACCGACGACGACCGGCGTCAGGAGTACGACGGTGGCGTCGAGGCTCAGCACCGTGGTGACCAGCGCGGCCAGCACGAAGACGCCGATGAAGAGGCGGTGCGGGTCGCGGTGGGACCGTTCCCTGACCAGGTCGGCAGCGGCATCGAAGAGCCCGGCCCGCGCGCACACTTCGGAGACGACCAGGATCGCGACCAGGAAGCCGACGACCGGCGCCAACGGCCGGATCGCCTCGCCGGCGGCGTGGAGGCTGACGTAACGGGTGGCGAGGGTGAGCAACACCGCTGCCAGCGCGACCAACGCCTCGGTGCGGGGCCGGGGATGCCGGTGGGCCGTCACCAGCAGCGCCACTAGGCAGACGACCCCGATCACGGGTCACACCCTAGGGGCCGGGCATCGGCGTTTCGGTGTGGCCTGGGGGCACCTGAGACGATGGTGCGGTGAGTGAGCAGGGCGCCCGTCGGTATCCACGGACCTTTCACGGTCTGATCGTCTCGATGGTGGTCCTGGTCATCGTCGTGGTCGTCTACTGGGCGCTGAACAACCTCACCCACGACACCCCGAACGTCGCAGGCAGCGCGGTGGACTATCGCTCCGCCGTGCATGACGTGCAGGCCGCCGACGCGCCGCTCAAGGTCATCTACCCGACCTCGCTGCCGCAGGGCTGGAAGGCGACCAGTGCCGACTACGTCCCGCAGAGCGGTCTCGGCACGAAGCCGGCCTGGAGCCTGGGTGCGGTGACCGACCACGACTCCTTCGTCGGGTTGCGCCTGGAGGCGGCCCCCGTGGCCTCGCTGGTGTCCACCTACATCGACAAGAACGCCTCCAGCGACGGCGAGAAGACGCTGCACACTCCGCTGGGCGACACCTGGACGACGTTCTCCGACCGGGGTGGCGACACCGGGTACGCGATGGAGCTGGGCGACTACGTCCTGCTGGTCTACGGGTCGGCGGACAAGGCGGACTTCACCACCTTCATGCAGCGCCTGACCCGGGCCGAGCTGCCGACCGCCTCAGCGTCGGCCAGCGCGCAGTCCTGAGCCGTCTGTCCTGAGCCGTCAGTCCTGCGTCGCGGCGGCCTTGCGCAGCCGCTCCCGGGCACCCTCGAGCCACTCCTGGCAGACGGTGGCCAGCCGCTCGCCGCGCTCCCACAGGGCGAGGGACTCCTCCAGCGTCGTACCGCCGGCCTCGAGGCTTCGGACCACCTCGATCAGCTCCTCGCGTGCCTCCTCGTAGCTCGGCTTGGGCTGCTCGTCACTCTTGGCCATCGTGGCCCTCCTCGCTGGTGTCGACCGGGTCGGTCTCGATCTCGTCGGTGGTGGCGTGGATCCGGCCGTCGGCCAGCCGGATGCTGAGCGGTGAGCCGGGGGCGACGGCGGTGACGCCTGCCAGCACCTGGCCCTCGGCGTCCTGCACGACGGCATAGCCGCGGCGCAACGTCTCCAGCGGGCTCAGTGCTCGTGCACGGGCGCGCTGGTGGGCGATGTCGTCGCCGGCCCGATCGAGCTGGTGCCTCAGCGATCGGCGGCTGCGCTCGCGCAACTGGGCGACCTCGTCGAGTCGGCTGGTCACCAGGCTGGTCGGATCGGCCAGCGCGGGCCTGGAGCGCATCGCGTCGAGCAGGTTCTGCTCGCGCTGCAGCCACTGTGAGAGGGTGCCGCGCAGCCGCTCGCGAGCCGTCGCCACCAGTCGAAGCTCCTCGGCGACGTCGGGCACCACCAGCTTGGCGGCGTCGGTCGGGGTCGAGGCGCGGACGTCGGCGACCAGGTCCAGCAGCGGGGAGTCGGGCTCGTGGCCGATGGCGGAGACGACGGGGGTGGTGGCGGCGTGGACCGCTCGGATCAGGGCCTCGTCGGAGAACGGCAGAAGGTCCTCGACGGACCCGCCTCCGCGCGCGATCACGATCACCTCGACATCGGGATTCTTGTCGAGCCGCTGCAGCGCGCCGATGACCTCCTCGGCACTGCGCGAGCCCTGCATCGCGGCATAGGCGACCTCGAAGTGCACCGCGGGCCAGCGCCGGCGGGCGTTCTCGAGGACGTCGCGCTCGGCCGCTGAGTTGGGCGCGGTGACCAGCCCCACGGCGCCGGGCAGGAACGGCAGCCGTCGCTTGAGATCGACCGCGAACAGGCCCTCGGCAGCGAGCAGCTGCCGGCGGCGCTCCAGCCGCGCGAGCAGCTCGCCGAGCCCGACCATCCGGATGTCGCGGACCTGCAGAGAGAGCGATCCGCGGTTGGCGTAGTAGGACGGCTTGCCGTGGACCACGACACTGGCGCCCTCGACGAGCGGCGGGTTGAGGCCGTCGAAGAGGGTGCGGCTGCAGGTCACCGGGACCGAGATGTCGGCCACGGTGTCGCGCAGGGTCATGAAGACGGTCTGCATGCCTGGGCGGCGACTGATCTGGGCGATCTGGCCCTCCACCCACACCGGACCGAGACGGTCGACCCAGCCGGCGATCGCATTGGCGATCTGCCGCACCGGTGCCGGTGACTCGAGCGAGGTCTCCAGTGCCATCAGTGCTCCTCCCTGCCGGTGGTCTGGTCGAGGACGAACCGCTCGAACCCGGGGATCGTGAAGCGCAGTCGGCCGTAGCCGGCCTCCTCCACGATGCCCTTGACGATCAGGTTGCGCCGCACCATGCTCAGCGCCTCGGTGCTGGTGGACAGCAGGGCTGCGATCTCGCCACGGCGTACGACGGGGCGCTCGACCTGGGCCATCGCGACGAGGAATGCCCGCTCGGCCGAGGTGGCGACCGCCCAGCGGGCCTCGAAGATCGAGGCGAGCGCGCTGTGGGCCGACTGCGATCCCGCCGTGACGGCGGCCAGGTCCAGGACTGAGCCGGGCTCGGGCCGGGCGGCATCCCAGGTCGCGGCGCCGAGGATCTGGAGCGACTGGGGATAGCCCCGGGCCGTCTCCACGACCTCGGCGACGGCATCGAGGGACCACGTGACGCCCAGCGCCGTGGCCGGCTCGGTGAGCAGCAGCGCCGCGTCGGTGTCGTCGAACTCGCTCAGGACGAGCTCATGGCTGCGCTCGCCGAAGGTGGCGGCGCGGGTCAGCAGGCTCTTGGTCTGCGGCAGGCCGGCACCGATCACGCCGACAGGGAGCCCGGCACGCTCACCGGCGAGGTTCTGTACGGCGTTCAGCAGCACGCCGCCGTGCAGCAGGGCCTGCTGCTCGGGGGCGTACTCCCACTCCCGGGTCGACTCCAGCGGCGCATGCAGCTCGTCGATCATCACGATCAGCCCGCTGCCGCCGCGCTCGCGCACCAACCGGCCGGCGCGGCCGAGCAGGTCCTCCAGCGGACCGACCAGGGCGGTGGGCTGCGCCACCGGCCCGGCCTCCAGGCGCGCACGGACCTTGGCGAAGCCGGCGCTGAGCTCGACGGTCAGGTCCTTGAGTCGCCGCGGGCCGGGAGCGGCGACCTCGGCGCGCTCGAGGCTGTGCTCGACGCGGTCGACGATCTCGGCGAGGAACGGGTGCTGCTTGACGCAGGAGACCCAGGCGACGACGAAGCCGTCCTCCTCGGCCTGCCCGGCGACGTCGCGCAGCAGCGAGGTCTTGCCGACGCCGCGGGGGCCGGTGACGATGGTCAGTGCGCCCATCATCTCGCCGTAGGCCGCGATCCTGGCCAGCTTGTCGCGGAGCAGCTGGCGCTCCGCCGCCCGACCGACGAAGACGCGCGGGCGGTCCCCGGGTGTGTAGGGATTGGGGAGCACGGCACCTCCTCGGGGCGGGATAGGTCTTTATAGGTCACGAAAGCTATAAGGGACTATAAGTCGTGGTGCTCGTCCACCGTAGGACCTGGCACCGACAGTCTCACGGAGGCCTGCGGGGCCGTAGACTCGCCGCATGAGCATCGACCTCGGCAACCCGCGCGTCATCTCCGAGGAGGAGAAGGCCGTCCTGCTGGCCTCCCCGCGCGGCTACTGCGCCGGGGTGGACAGGGCGGTGATCACCGTCGAGCAGGCGCTCGAGCTGTACGGCGCGCCCATCTACGTCCGCAAGGAGATCGTGCACAACAAGCACGTCGTCGGCGACCTGCGTGAGCGCGGCGCGATCTTCGTCAACGAGCTCGACGAGGTGCCGTCCGGCGCCACCGTGGTCTTCTCCGCGCACGGCGTGGCGCCGACGGTGCACACCGATGCCGCCGCCCGTGGCCTCAAGACCATCGATGCGACGTGCCCCCTGGTCACCAAGGTGCACCTGGAGGCCAGGCGGTTCGCCCTCCAGGACTACGACATCCTGCTGATCGGTCATGCCGGTCACGAGGAGGTCGAGGGGACCATGGGTGAGGCGCCCGAGCACACCCAGCTGGTGGAGGGCCCCGCCGACGTGGCCAACCTCGTCGTGCGTGACCCGGCGAAGGTGGTCTGGCTCTCCCAGACCACGCTGTCGGTCGACGAGACGATGGAGACGGTGGCCGCGCTGCGGACGCGGTTCCCGGAGATGATCGACCCGCCCAGCGACGACATCTGCTATGCCACCCAGAACCGTCAGCTCGCGGTCAAGGAGATCTCCGAGGACACCGACCTGGTGATCGTGGTCGGCTCGGGCAACTCCTCCAACTCCGTCCGGCTCGTCGAGGTGGCCCTCGAGGCGGGTGCCCGCGACGCACACCGTGTCGACGACGCCAGCGAGCTGCAGGACGCGTGGTTCGAGGGCGTCGGCTCTGTCGCCGTCACCTCGGGGGCGAGCGTGCCGGAGAAGCTGGTCGAAGGGGTGCTCGCCGCACTGACCGAGCGCGGCTATCCCTCGCCGCAGATCGTGCACAGCGCCGACGAGTCGCTGATCTTCGCGCTGCCCAAGGAGCTGCGGCGCGACCTCAAGGCCGCTGGCCGCTGAGCAGGAGTAGGACGATGGCGCGCTACCTCGACGTCCACCCGGACAACCCGCAGCCACGGCTGATCGCCCAGGTCGTGCAGGCCTTGCGCGATGACCAGCTGATCGCCTACCCGACTGACTCGGGCTACGCGCTCGGCTCCCGCATCGGCAACAAGGACGGCCGCGACCGGATCCTGGCGATCCGGGGCCTGGACGATCGGCACCACTTCACCCTGGTCTGCCGCGACTTCTCCCAGTTGGGTCAGCTGGTGCACGTGGACAACAGCGCCTTCCGGGCGGTGCGGGCCGCGACGCCGGGGCCGTTCACGTTCATTTTGCCGGCCACGCCCGAGGTGCCGCGCCGGCTGCTGCACCCCAAGAAGCGGACCGTCGGCGTGCGGATCCCCGATCACGTGGTGGTGCGCGCACTGCTGGAGGAACTCGGCGAGCCGATCCTGTCCTCGACGTTGATCCTGCCGGGCGAGACCGAGCCGCGGACCAGCGGCTGGGACGTCAAGGAGGAGCTCGATCACCAGGTCGACATCGTCGTCGAAGCCGGTGACACTCCCGCCGAGCCGACGACGGTCATCGACTGGTCGGGTGATACTCCTGAGATCGTGCGGGAGGGCGCGGGCGACTGGTCGCGCTTCCTGGGCTGACCCGGCCTCGGCTGGGCCTGTTGCGCCGGATCACCAGACAGGTCAGCGCCAGCCCGTAACCCACGAACAGCGCGATGCTGTGGTGGCCCAGCGCCGAGATCAACGCCTGGAGGAAGCCGTCGCCGGGCGCGGCGCCGATACGCTCGCGGGCACCCATCGAGAACAGGCCGAAGATGCCCAGCATCAGCAGCGGCGGGAGCACGCCGACCGCGAAGAAGTCACGCGGGTGCACCAGCAGCGCGACGCCGACGCAGATCATCACGAAGCAGACGTCGAAGAGCAGCTCGACGTGGCCCGCCAGCAGGCCGTCGATCACGGCGACCGTGAGGGCGAGCGCGACCCCGAGCGCGACAACACGTCCGCCCGGCTCGTGGCCTTCGTCCCAGATAGTCCTGCTCACCTGATCCTCCTATAGCGCCACGGTAGGGTCGTCGGCCTCGCTCTGCTCGGCGGCACGCCGCACGGCATGGAGGGTGACCGGCTGCGGGGTCGGCAGCGCGTCGCCGGTGACGCCGAGCTCGTCGAAACGGCGAGCGGTGACCAGCACCCGGCTCTCCAGGGAGCCGATCGCCTGGTTGTAGCGGGTGACGGACGCATTGAGGGACCGGCCGAGTGCGTCGAGGTGGCCGCCGAAGGTGGCGAGCCGCTGGTGCAGCTCGCGGCCCAGCCGGTGCACCTCTCGGGCCTCCTCGGCCAGGGTCTCGTGCGACCAGCCGTGGGCGACGGTGCGCAGCAGCGCGATCAGCGTGGTCGGGGTGGCGAGCACGACCTGACGTGCTGCGGCGTACTCGATCAGGGAGGGATCGGTCTCCAGCGCCACCGCGAGGAACGACTCGGCCGGGACGAAGAGCACCACGAACTCAGGACTCTCCGGGAGCGAGCGCCAGTAGGCCTTCGAGGAGAGCAGGTCGATGTGGGCCCGCAGCTGATGGGCGTGCCGGTTGAGGTGGTGGTGGCGCTCGGCCTCGTCATCGGTGCTGGTGGCGTCGAGATGAGCATCGAGCGGCACCTTCGCGTCGACGACGAGCTGACGGCCGCCCGCCAGGTGGACGACCAGGTCGGGACGCAGGTGACCGTCCTCGAGCCGGACCTGCTCGGTGAAGTCGCAGCGGTCCACCAGGCCGGCCAGCTCGACCGCGCGGCGCAGGTGCAGCTCGCCCCATCGGCCGCGCACCTGAGGGCGACGCAGCGCAGTGGACAGCGACCTGGTCTCGCGCTGCAGCAGGTCGACCTGGGCATGGAACTGCCCCTGCCACTGTGCCCGAGCGCGATCGAGGTGGTGCATCTGGTCGCTGAGCCGGTCGAGGCCCTGCATCACCTCAGCCTGGTCGAGCATCCCCTCCAGCTGGGCCGGCCGAGAGCGGATCCAGAAGACGCCGATCACGGCGCCGAGCGCGAGCCCGACCACCAGGGCGACGAAGAGCGCGAAGATCTCCATGCCGTGAGGGTCGCAGGGAGCACTGACAGTTTTCGGCGGGGCGCGGGCGGGGGCGGTTTTGACCCCCAGGGGTCAAAACCGCAGCTTGGGGGGCAAAGCTTTGCCCGACAACGTTCGGCACTGACCCCTAGGGGTCAAAACCGCACCACTCAGCCGAGCGGCTTCACCCAGCGCCGCCACTCCGGCTGCGCCACGTAGCCGGCGGCTCGCCAGATGGTCTGACCCAGGTCGTTGCCCTCCAGCACCATCGCATCGATCCGCCCAGCACCGAGGGCGCGGAAGCGCTCCTCGGCGTGCGCGATCAGCAGTCGCCCGACCCCCTGGCGGCGTACGTCGGGGTGCACGGCCAGGCGATAGAGGTGGGCCCGCCAACCGTCCCAGCCGGAGATGAGCGAGGCGACCACCCGGCCGTCCTGCTCGGCGAGGATGCACGCCTCCGGATCGCGTGCCAGCAGCAGCTCGACCTTCGCGGCGCTGTCGGCCGGTCGGGCGTCGTTCTCGGCGGCCACCTCCCACAGCGCCAGCAGCGCCGGTACGTCGGAGGCCGTGGCCGGCCGCACCATCGTCACGACTCAGTCGGCCAGGTCGACGATGACCGGAGCGTGGTCCGACGGCGCCCCGACGCCCTGCGCCGGGTCGCGCTCGTCGCGGTCGATGAACGCCCCGGTCACGCGCGCGGCGAACGACGGCGAGCCGAGCACGAAGTCGATCCGCAGGCCACGGTTGCGCTCGAAGCGCTGCCGGTAGTAGTCCCAGTAGGTGTAGACCTCCGGCCCCGGGGTGTAGGGGCGGACGACATCGCGATAGTCGTGCTCGATCGCGAAGAAGGCCTCGCGCTCGGCCGGGGTGAGGTGGGTGGAGTTCTTGAACTGCGAGGGGTCGAAGCAGTCCTCGTCGAAGGGGCACACGTTCCAGTCGCCGACCAGAGCGGTGGGGGAGTCCAGCCACGCCTGCGAGGCGTCGCGCAGTCGGGCCAGCCAGTCCAGCTTGTAGACGTAGTGCGGGTCGTCGGGCTTGCGGCCGTTGGGGATGTAGAGCGACATCACCCGCACCCCGCCGCACACCGCGGAGATGGCGCGGGCCTCGGCCTGCTCGGGCTCGCCGTACAGGGGCATGCCCTCGAACCCGACCTGGACGTCGTCGAGGCCGACCCGGGAGAAGATCGCCACGCCGTTCCACTGCGAGTGGCCGACCGCTGCCATCTCGTAGCCGCGCAGCTCGAGCTCCATGGTCGGGATCTGGTCGACCTTGGCCTTGGTCTCCTGAACGGCGAGGACATCGATCTCGTGCCGGTCGAGGAAGGCGTGCACCCGATCGATGCGGGTACGGATGGAGTTCACGTTCCAGGTCGCGATGCGCACCCTGCGAAACCTACCGTCGCTCAGCCGAGCCGGAACGTCCGGGGAGCCGGCTCCCGCTCCGCGTCCGAGCGGACGATGCAGAACTCGTTGCCCTCGGGGTCGGCGAGCACCACCCAGCCGCCCCCGTCGGGGCGACGGTGGTCGGCGACGAGCGTGGCGCCGAGGCGCAGGGCGATCTCGACCTGCTCGTCGCGGGTCACGTCGGTCGGCGCGAGGTCGAGATGGAGCCGGTTCTTGGCGGTCTTGCCCTCGGGAACGGGGATGAACAGCAGCCCGACGCCGTCGTTCGGATAGTACGGCGCGACCAGCACCTCCGGGTCGTCGTCGTGGAAGACGTGCCAGTCGGTCAGGGTCGCCCAGAACCGCGCCAGCGTGAGCGCGTCGGCGCAGTCGAAGGTGATGGTGTGGATCGCGACGGTCATGCGGCCAGCCAACACCAGCAATGGCTCGGGTGGAAGGGAGGCCGGTGGCGCCCGCCCACCGAATCGGTGAGCGGGCGCAGCAGTCTCTAGACTCGTCTCCCGTGGCTCTCACCATCGGCATCGTCGGTCTCCCGAACGCGGGCAAGTCGACGCTCTTCAACGCGCTGACCAAGAACAACGTGCTCGCCGCGAACTATCCGTTCGCGACGATCGAGCCCAACGTGGGCGTCGTCGGCGTACCGGACGAGCGGCTGGGCACGCTGGCCGAGCTGTTCGGCTCCGAGCGGGTGCTGCCCGCAACGGTGGAGTTCGTCGACATCGCAGGCATCGTCCGCGGCGCGTCGCAGGGGGAGGGCCTGGGCAACAAGTTCCTCGCGCACATCCGTGAGTCGGCCGCGATCTGCCAGGTCACCCGCGTCTTCCGCGACGACGACGTCACCCACGTCGACGGCGAGGTCAACCCCGGCAACGACATCTCCACCATCTCGACCGAGCTGATCCTGGCCGACCTGGAGACCGTCGAGAAGGCGATCGTGCGGCTGGAGAAGGAGTCGCGCAAGAACAAGGACCTGGTCGCCAACCTCGAGGCGGCCAAGGCGGCGAAGGAGGCCCTCGAGGCCGGTACGCCGATCATCGCCACCTCGATCGACCGCGCCCTGCTGCGCGAGCTCTCGCTGCTGACCGCCAAGCCGTTCATCTTCGTCTTCAACTGCGACACCGACGAGCTCGCCGACGAGGCGCTCAAGCAGTCGATGCGCGAGCTGGTCGCGCCGGCCGAGGCGATCTTCCTCGACGCCAAGATCGAGTCCGAGCTGATCGAGATGACCGACGACGAGGCCGCCGAGATGCTCGCCGACCTCGGCATCGGCGAGTCCGGCCTCAACCAGCTGGCCCGGGTCGGCTTCGACACCCTCGGCCTGCAGACCTACCTCACCGCAGGGCCGAAGGAGGCCCGCGCGTGGACCATCCGCAAGGGCGACACTGCCCCGGAGGCCGCAGGCGTGATCCACACCGACTTCCAGAAGGGCTTCATCAAGGCCGAGATCGTCTCGTTCTCGGACCTGGTGGCCGCCGGCTCGATGGTGAAGGCCCGTGAGTCCGGCAAGGTCCGGATGGAGGGCAAGGACTACGTCATGGCCGACGGTGACGTGGTGGAGTTCCGCTTCAACGTCTGAATGGGGCCTGTTTCCGCAGGTCGCATGCCATCTGGATCTCCCCGGTCCGCGCCGTACGTCGGTGACGTTGAAATGCCAGCGGTCTCGCCCAACCCGCCACGTGCCGGCCAGCAAGAGCTAGGCTGGCGCGTAACGGCGTAGGAACTGCGGGGCCGGTGATGCCGATGGAGTCCATCCCGATGGTGCGGCTGCCTGCTGGCGAGTCCATTCCCGTGATGGGTCTGGGCACCTGGCACCTGGGCGAGAGTCCGGCCCGACGTGCCTCGGAGTTGGCTGCCTTGCGCCTGGGCATCGACCACGGGCTCACGTTGATCGACACCGCCGAGATGTACGGCGACGGCGCGGCCGAGGCGCTGGTCGGCGAGGCGATCGCGGGACGCCGGGACGAGGTGTTCCTGGTCAGCAAGGTTTTACCCTCACACGCGACGTACGCGGGCACCATCGAGGCGTGTCGCCAGAGCGTCAGGCGGCTCGGCACCGAGCGGCTCGACCTGTATCTGCTGCACTGGCGTGGCCAGGTACCGCTCGAGGAGACGGTGCGCGCCTTCGAGGAGCTGGTCCGGCTCGGCACGATCCGCTACTGGGGCGTCAGCAACTTCGACGTCCGGGACATGGCCGAGCTGCTGAGCGTTCCCGGTGGGGAGGCGGTCCAGACCGACCAGGTGCTCTACAACCTGACCCGCCGGGGAATCGAGTATGACCTGCTTCGGACGTTGCGGGCGCACGGGCTTCCGGTGATGGCGTACTCGCCGATCGAGCAGGGTCGCCTGCTGCGCCACCCGATGATCACCGCGGTCGCGAACGGGCACGACGCCACCCCGGCGCAGGTAGCGCTCGCCTGGGTGATGGCCCGGGACGGCGTGAACGTGATCCCCCGTGCCGGTACGCGCGAGCACGTGCTGGAGAACCGGGCCGCTGTCGACCTGCGTCTGACCGAGCAGGACCTGCGCATGCTGGACGAGGCCTTCCCCCCGCCGCGCGGCCCGCGGCCCCTCGAGATGCTCTGACCGAGCGCATCAGACCGCCCGATCACTCGCCGGCTCCACCCCCGCCTCCTTCTTCGCCTCATCACATCGTCAAGCGCGCGCCACGACGCTCCGATCGACCTAGCCGGGACAAGAATCGTCATCGTTCTCGACTGCGGCGGAGCGAAAGGGCCCCGCACGAGTCGAGGGAGTGACCGGTCGACCGTTAGGTTCTTCCGGTGCCCGACTCCCGCCCCCGCCGTACGTTCGCCGTCATCAGCCACCCCGACGCGGGTAAGTCGACCCTGACGGAGGCGCTCGCCCTGCATGCCCGGGCTATCAACGAGGCCGGAGCCGTCCACGGCAAGGGCGACCGGCGCGGCACGGTGTCCGACTGGATGGCGATGGAGAAGGCCCGCGGGATCTCGATCACCTCGGCCGCGCTCCAGTTCGCCTACCGCGACCACGTGGTCAACCTGGTCGACACCCCCGGTCACAGTGACTTCTCCGAGGACACCTACCGGGTGCTCTCCGCCGTTGACTCGGCGGTGATGCTGGTCGATGCGGGCAAGGGCCTCGAACCTCAGACGCTCAAGCTGTTCCGGGTCTGCGCGCTGCGCGGCATCCCGGTGATTACCGTGATCAACAAGTGGGACCGGCCGGGCCTCTCCGCGCTGGAGCTCATGGACCTCATCCACGAGAAGATCGGGCTCCGCCCCACACCGCTGACGTGGCCGGTCGGCGAGGCCGGAGACTTCCGCGGGGTGCTGGACCGTCGCACGGGCGAGTTCGTGAAGTACACCCGCACCGCCGGCGGCGCCACGCGCGCCCCCGAGCGACGGATCGGGCCGAACGAGGTGGAGGAGGTCGACGCCCAGGCCTGGGCCGCCGCGGTCGAGGAGCACGAGCTGCTCAAGCTCGATGAGGCCGACCACGATCAGGAACGGTTCCTTGCCGGGGCCACTACGCCGATCATGTTCGCCTCGGCGCTGCAGAACTTCGGCGTCGCCCAGCTCCTCGACTCGCTGCTCGAACTCGCCCCGGCTCCCGGCGCGACCACGGGCGTCGACGGCGCCGTCCGCCAGGTCACCGACGACTTCAGCGCCTTCGTCTTCAAGGTGCAGTCCGGGATGAACGCCGCCCACCGCGACCGCCTCGCCTACGCGCGGGTTGTGTCCGGCTCGTTCGAGCGCGGGATGGTCGTGACTCACGCTGCCACCGGCCGGCCTTTCGCGACGAAGTTCGCCCAGGCGGTCTTCGGTCGCGAGACGACGTCGGTCGAGACTGCCGAGGCCGGCGACATCATCGGCTTGGTGAACGCGACTGCGCTGCGGGTAGGCGACACCGTGTACATCGGCCCGGCGATCGAGTACCCGCCCGTGCCCACCTTCGCCCCCGAGCACTTCATGACCGCCAGCGCCGGCGACATCGGCCGCTACAAGCAATTCCGCCGCGGTATCGAGCAGCTTGACCAGGAGGGCGTCGTCCAGGTGCTGCGCTCGGACCTTCGCGGTGACCAGAACCCGGTCCTCGCGGCGGTCGGGCCGATGCAGTTCGAGGTGGTCGAGGACCGGATGACCAACGAGTTCAACGCTCCCATCCGCTTCTCGCGGCTCGACTACCAGGTGGCCCGGCGTACCGATGCCCGCGGTGCCGTCGCGCTGGCCGGGATCCGGGGCGTCGAGGTCCTGCAGCGCAGCGACGGCACCCACCTCGCGCTCTTCGTCGACCAGTGGCGGGCCAAGACGACCGCGCGCGACCACCCCGATGTCATGCTCGAGGCACTCCCTGCCGGCGGCAACTGACCGGCACCGGCGACCAGCAGGCCAAACTCGCCAGCCGAAGACGGCGTCCAGTGCCAGACCCGGCACGTCGGTTGCGGCCGACTGGCGGCGGTGTGATGCAGGTTGGAGGTCTGCGTCGCACATCGGATGGCGCGCGCTAGGGGTAGCCGTGGCAGCGCTCACCGACGAGACTGGTCGCTCCTCGAGCGGCGGAGGCATGGTGGGGCAGGTTCGCGACTGGTTGCTCGCTCGAGATGGAAACCTGCGCGCGACTCGGCGTGCAGCCAGGACTGCCATCGTGATGCCGGCGCTCTTCGCGGTGGTCCTTCACGTCAACGGGAACCCGACGGTGGCGACGTTCGCAGGCTTCGGGTCGTTCGCGATGCTGTTGCTCGCCGACTTCGGCGGAACTCTCGGTGAGCGGCTGGCAGCGCAGATCTCGCTGATCGGGGTGGGTTGCGTACTCCTCTCGCTCGCCACGCTGGTCTCACGTGATCCGTGGCTGGCGACCGCCACGATGCTCGTGGTGGGGTTCGCGGTGCTCTTCGCGGGCGTGGTGAGTTCGGTACTGGCGGCGGCGAGTACGGCGATCCTGCTGGCCTTCATCCTCCCTGTCGCGACACCGGCTCCGCCGGCGGCGATCCCGGACCGGCTGCTGGGCTGGCTGGTGGCAGGGGCGGTGTCGCTGCCTGCGGTGACCCTGCTGTGGCCCGCACCCCGCACCGAACCACTGCGCGCCGCGGCATCCGAGGCCTGCCGGCAGCTGTCGGCACGACTGGCCGCTGAGGTCGCGCGCCGGCACGGTCAGGATGGCGAGGACGTCGAGGAGGCAGTCGCTCGGTCTGACGCAGCGGTGGCGCATCTGCGCAGCACGTTCCTCGGTACGCCGTACCGACCGTCCGGGCTGAGCACGGCGAACCGCGCGGTGGTTCGGCTGGTCGATGAGCTGATCTGGCTGAGCGTGATCCTCGACAACGCCGCGGCCGCTCGACCCAGTCGGATCGACCCGACCGTGCGTGAGGTCAAGTCGGCAGCCGCCGTGCTGCTTGACCACGCCGGCAAGGCTCTCAGCATCGAGCAGCCTCCGCAGGACAGCCTGGATGACCATCTCGACGACCTGGCCCGTGCCCGCCGAGCCATGGAGACGGCGGCTCTCGATGTCGTCGAGATGCCGAGGAGTGCAGACATCGCGATGGAGCTCGGTGACTCGCTCGGACCGAGCTACCGCGCCCAAGAGCTCGCCTTCGCCGTGCGGGCCATCGCGGCGAACATCGCGATCACCACGGCGGCTGAGCAGCGCTCCTGGTGGCGCAAGCTGCTCGGCCAGCAACCGCGGGGTTTGGAAGGGGCGATCGCCTCGGCACAGAAGCGGGCGCTGGCACACATCGAGCCGCACTCGGTCTGGCTGCGCAACAGCCTCCGCGGCGCTGTCGCTCTGGCCGGTGCCGTCGCGGTCGCGCATCTGAGCGGGGTGCAGCACTCGTTCTGGATCGTCCTCGGCACGCTGTCGGTGCTCCGGTCCAACGCGCTCAGCACCGGGCAGAGCGCGGTCCGCGGGCTCGTCGGCACCACGATCGGGTTCGCTATCGCGGCCGTTCTGATTCTGGTGATCGGCGCTAACACTCCTGTGCTGTGGGTGCTGCTTCCCGTCGCGATCCTTGCCGCCGGCGTCGCACCTGCGATCTCCTTCGCCGCGGGGCAGGCGGGGTTCACCGTCACGCTCCTGATCCTCTTCAACATCATCAGCCCGGCCGGGTGGCAGGTCGGCCTGGTCCGTGTCGAGGACGTGGCCATCGGCTGTGCGGTCAGCCTCGTCGTGGGGACGGTGTTCTGGCCCAGAGGTGCCGGGGGAGTCCTCCGCCAGGCCTTGGCTGAGGCCTACGCCGAGTGCGCGGACTACCTGCGGACGGCCGTCGAGGATGGAACCGCTCTCGATGGATCTCGAACAGAGGCGGAGGGGGCCGCACTACGCGCCGCCGCTGCGGCCCGTCGTCTCGACGATGCGTTCCGGCAATACCTTGCTGAGCGTGGCCGCAAGCGACTGAGCCTCGCCGAGGTCGCATCCTTGCTGACCGGAGTCGCGGGGATGCGACTGACCGCCCAGTCCGTGTCCGACCTCTGGGGCGACGAGGAGCGCGTTGGCGTCGACGTCTCGCAAGCGCAGGTGGAGCTGATCGTCATGACGGAGCGGGTGACCGACTGGTTCGCTGCGATGGCCAAGGCGATGACCGGCGCTGGGACCGTGCCGCGCGCGTTGCCCAGGGCCGATGCCTCCGACCACCGGCTCGCCGAGGCACTCCGGGAGGCCGTCGAGTCTGTGACGACAGCCGACGCATCGGTCCGTGGGCACACGGTGCGGCTGATCTGGACCGCGGACCATGTCGACAGCGCGCGCCGGATCCAAGAGTTCGTGGAGGAACCGGCGCGCACCGCCGCAGGGTGACCCGAGCACGTCAGTGACGGGTCCAGCGCAGAAGGCTGCACACGCGGCGATACGGCGCGGGTGCACAGCGGGTCACCTCGGTTGATCTGGCTCAGTCGACAGATCCGGGGCTGGCCCGTGACCTCGAGGCGTACGTGGGCGACTTCCCGGAGTCTGACCTTCGCCGCCGCCGCCGCCGCGCGGGTGGGCGATCGTCTTGATCAGCTGTCGAGGAACGGGTAGTCCGTGTAGCCCTCGGCGCCACCGCCGTAGAAGGTGTCGGGGTTCGGCTCGTTGAGCTCGGCGCCGGTCCGCCACCGAGCGGGCAGGTCCGGGTTGGCCAGGAAGAGCCGACCGACGGCCACCGCGTCGGCGAGGTCCTTGTCGAGGATCTCCTGCGCCGACTCGCGGGTGGTGATCTCGCCGAAGCCGTCGTTGGCGATGACCACGCCGCCGAAGGAGCGGCGCAGCTCCTGGATCAGGTCCTGCTTCGGGTCGGCGAGGATGCTCAGGTAGGCCAGTCCGAGCGGCGCGAGGCCCTCGACCAGGAGCCGGTAGGTCGCGGCGACGTCGGCCGGGTCCTCCTCGGTGGCGCCCTGGATGTTGTGAGCGGGCGAGATGCGGATGCCGACCCGGTCGGCACCGATCGCGTCGGCCACCGCACGGGTGACCTCGAGGGCGAAGCGGACCCGGTTCTCGGGCGAGCCGCCGTACTCGTCCGTGCGGTGGTTGGAGCCGGGCGCTAGGAACTGGTGGATGAGGTAGCCGTTGGCGCCATGCACCTCGACACCATCGAGGCCGGCCTCGACCGCGTTGCGGGCGGCCTGCACGTAGCCCTCGACGATCGAGGGCATCTCCTCGACGGTGATCTCGCGCGGAGTCGGGAACGGCTTCATCCCCTCGGCGGTGAACATCTCGTCCGGGGCCGCCACCGGGCTGGGGGCGATGACCTCCTCACCGCCGGTGTTGTCAGGGTGGGAGATCCGTCCGGCGTGCATCAGCTGCGCGACGATCCGGCCGCCGTTCGCGTGTACGCCGTCGGCGACCCGGCGCCACCCGGCGAGCTGCTCCTCGGAGTGGAAGCCGGGGGTGTTCAGGTAGCCCTGGCCCTCGGCGGTGGGCTGGCTGCCCTCGGTGATGATCAGGCCGGCGGAGGCGCGCTGGGAGTAATACTCCACCGCAAGGTTGCCGGGCACGGTGCCCTCGGCACGGTTGCGGGTCAGCGGCGCCATCACGAGCCGGTTCGGCAGCGTCCACGCGCCGACGTTCAGGGGGTCGAAGAGATCAGCCATGACTCGTACAGCGCTGCCACCTCCTGGGTCTGTTCCTTGGCACCACGGTGAGGAGTCTCACCGTTTGACGTGCCAGCAAGCGGGCCACCACGCGGTCAGTCGCGCTCACCGGGAGCATCTGGGACCCACCGGACGATGTCGCCCGGCTGGCAATCGAGCACCTCGCAAAGCGCATTGAGCGTGGTGAACCGTACGGCTTTCGCTCGGCCGTTCTTCAACACGGCGAGGTTCGCGGGTGTGATGCCGATGAGGCTGGCCAGCTGGGCGACGCCCATGCCTCGAAGGGTCATCATCGGCTCGAGGTCGACCACGACCGTCATCAGACGACCGACTCCAGCTCACGATGCTGAGTGGCGGCCGCACGAAGGAGGCCGCGAAGCACGATGACCAGCAGCACCGCGGCAACGCCGAGGAGCACCTCGACCGGCAACAGGACGACGCCGATCGGCTGATCGATGATGACCAGCATCGCCGCGCCGAGGACCGTCACGAACCCCACCGCTCCGATCTCACGGGTCACCCAGCGGTCCGCTACGGGGGAGCAGAACAAGACGCCCTCGCTGACGAACGTCAACAGCCGCCAAACGCCGAGCAGGCCGAACTCGACGACTGCCAGGGCCACGATCGAGAGGACAAGGAGCGGTGATCGCATCCAGGCGAACTCGGGATACCTCAAGGCGTAGGTCCCAGCCGTCCACGGCAGCACCAGCACCTGCATGAGGACCAACCAGCCAACGACCGCGACGATGACCGCCTTGAGAAGTACGACCGACCTCGCCATGGGCGGAACCTATCGCAAAACGATAGGTGCGGGTAGGGAGATCCCTGCGAGGTCTGGGGACGCTAAGCCGCCTGGCTGCATCCGATCTCGGCTGCAGATTCGGACGTCAGGGATGGGCGCGGACAAGCGGCGGACTGACTGTGAGGCGCGCGCCGCCAGCGAGCGCGAACCCCTGGCCGCCGCGCGCGTTCGCGGCCGCACCTCGTAAAGCACCCGCGAGCACGAGACCAAAAGTGCAATGGTGCCGGCGGCTAAGCACGCCAGCCATCGCAGAACTCGACTCGTCACTTGCCGACATCGCTCAGGTCATCGCCCATGTTCCTGCGATGGCCAACTTGTATCGCGCGGACCGATTTGTATGCCAGGGTGACGCCGTGCTTGCGGTTCTGACCGGCTTCGCCGGCGTTGTGGTCGGCTGGTTACTGAAGACGATCTCCGACTTCCAGGCGGAGAGACGAGCCAACAAGCGAGCCGACGTGATCTGGCGCCGCCAGCATTACGTCGACGCGGTGGCGTCCTTAGTGCACGCCGGTCGCGAACTCATGTCCGCGGACTCCGCCATTTCCCGTGCGACCTACTCCTTGCTCAACGCCCAGTCGGGCGGCGACCAAGCGATCATCGAGGCGTGTCGCGCGGCGCATCTGGCGGCCGTTGAGCGGCAGCACCCATGGACGACATCGACCGCTCAGGCGCTTGAGGCCGTTCGACTTTTTGCGCCCGAGAACGTAGTGGAGCGGGCCGACGCCGCTTGGGATGCCATCCACAACGGCGGCAGCTTTCCGGAGGTGACCGCGACAGCCGCATTCGAGGCTGCGGTCCTCGACGCCTTGGCGGGTTTGCGCGCCGAGACCCGAGCCACGGCCGGGCTTGTGTAGGTATCTGCCAGGTCGAGATCAAGACCGAAGTCCGACCCCGTCTCAAGAGCATCCTCGCCAGACGCTCAGGCGGCGATATGCCGCATATCGATACCGCGCAGGGAAGGACCCGTAGCTCGACGGCTCTGTCACGGGGCTCAGCGCGCGCACGCGCTCAGGTGGGAGAGCCGCCCAGCGCGTTGGTGACCTTCTTCGTGAGATCGCGGCGCCGTAGTGCGGTCAGGAGGCCCACCAGGGCGATGCGGTCGGCGGGGGTGCCGCGGGCGGCGAGCGCGTCGACGGCCGCGGCTGCCACCTTGAGAGCCAGCGGCTCGGGCAGTTGCGGCGCACCGTTGTGAAGCTCACCGCGCCTGGCCAGAACGACGAGGTGCTCGACAGGCCAACTTTCGTCCCGCAGGACACTGGTGGCCCAGACGGCTGCCCGAACGATGTCGGCGTTGCTTCCGACGAAGAGGGTGCCGCGGCAGTCGCCGACGATCGAGCCGGGCCACTCGGGGACGATGTCCGCCGCGCTGGCCAGCTCGGTCCAGCGGTGCAGGAGCTGCCGCGCGGACGGTGGATTCAGCGTGGTCTCGACGTCGCGTAGCCATCGTTGCGGCGGCCGTCGAGGCCCGAGGTCGCTGAGCAGGCGGACGAGGGGAGCGATGTCCTCGGCCGGCAAGGAGCGAGCTGCCTCTCGCGCCGGGTCGGCCCATGTGTCCCCGTCGACCAGCATCGAGAGGTCGAGGATCTCGGGCGGCGTGGCTGATGTGATGACCCGTGTTGCGAGGCTGAGCAGCTCTCTTAGCTGTGGCTCCCAGCGTGCGGTGCGCTCGATCGCCTGCAGATACGCGACGCACTCCGCAAGGGCGTCGAGTAGGCCGATATCTGCCTTCCCCTCGGAGCAGATCTGTCGGGCGCCGCGAAGTGCGATTGCGATCCGTCGATCGTCATAAAGGCCGCGGTTGGTCACGGCCCAGACCGCCGTGGTGGCGGTGGTCGTTGTCCACGGAAGTCGCATCCGCGCCACGCTTGCCCAGGGCTCGCGTGCTCGACCGAGCCAGTCGAGGGTCTCGTCGGAGGGGTCGATCGTCACGATCTGTGGACGGGCTGCGAAGGTCTCCACTGCCGCGAGCAGCACAAGGACGCCCGACAATCGGGTTGATGGGTCCAGTCGCGAGGCTGTGAGAACGCCCGGCCACGCATCCCAGTCCTTGCCGAGTGCCTTGAGAGCCTCATCGACGATGGCACGATGCTGATTGATCCCGGGCACATGTGTGAGTATGCCGAACTGGTGTCGACGGGGACGCCGATCGCCGCCCTCTTCAGCTGTATCGGTGGCGCCGACAGGCGGCGG
>NZ_KB822591.1 GCF_000364605.1 Nocardioides sp. Iso805N
GAGACCATCTCCCGGATGGCCGGCTCGGAGTTCGGCTCAGCCAAGACCGTCGCCGAGATCACCCAGATCGCCGACGGCATCAACCGCCCCGTCCGCGAACGCACGACCCTGTACGGCGAGGTCGGGTCCACGCAGGTCGCCTGTGCGGCCCGCTGACCGGCTCGCGATCGTCATCCCGGCCAAGCGCCTGGCGGAGGCGAAGTCACGACTCGACCTTCCCGATCCTGTACGCCGCGAGGTCGCCCAGCACCTGCTGAGCAACACGGTCGCCACCGCCATGGGGTGTCGCGACGTGAGCTCGGTGACGGTGGTGACCTCGGACCCCGTTCTGGCGGCCATCACCATCGCCCTCGGCGCCGACGTCGTACCCGAGCCGGAGCGCGCGGGGCTGTGCGCCGCGCTCGACCGCGGGCGGGAGCACGCGCTCCGATCCAGGGTCGACGCGATCGGGCTGCTGATGGCGGATCTGCCCGCGATCACGGCCGAGGACCTCACAGCGGTCCATCGGGAGTTCCGAGACACGGGCGGCCCGGCGATGGTCCGGGACCTCGTCGGCACCGGCACCACCATGGTGATCCACCCGTCGGACCAGCAGCCGAGCCTGCTCTTCGGCCCGGACTCCGCGGCCCGGCACGCGGCGGTCGGCTACCGGCTCATCGCGGAGGGGCTGACCCGGCTGCGCCATGACCTCGACACCGTCGCCGACATCACCGACGAGGTCAGCGAGCTGGTGTTCGGTGCGATCGTCCGCGATGCCACGGCCGGCGACCCGTGCCCGATCGGCCCGACACCGATCCCCGAAACAACCGGACCCGAGCACCGACCCATGAGGAGACTGCTATGCACTACCGGCGCCTTGGCAAGACCGGCCTGAGGGTCTCGGCACTCACACTCGGCTGCATGAGCTGGGGCGACACGTCGCGCGGCGGACATCCATGGGTCCTCGACGAGGAGGCCGCGCGAGGGATCGTGCGCGCGGCACTCGACGCCGGCATCAACATGTTCGACACCGCCAACGCCTACTCCGGCGGCAGCAGCGAGGAGATCACCGGACGCCTCCTGCGCACGATGGCCCGCCGTGAGGAGGTCCTCATCGCGACGAAGCTGTTCAGCCCGATGCGCGCGGACGCCAATGCCGCCGGGCTCTCGCGGCACGCCGTCATGACCGAGGTCGACGCCAGTCTTCGTCGCCTCGGCGTCGACCACATCGACCTCTACCAGATCCACCGCTGGGACCGCCGTACGCCGATCGAGGAGACCATGGAGGCGCTCCACGACGTGGTCAAGGCGGGCAAGGTCCGCTACATCGGCGCCTCGTCGATGTACGCCTGGCAGTTCGCGAAGGCGCAGTACACCGCCGACCTCGGTGGCTGGACCCGCTTCGTCTCGATGCAGGACCACTACAACCTCCTCTACCGTGAGGAGGAGCGCGAGATGCTCCCGTTCTGCGCCGACCAGGGCGTCGGCGTCCTGCCGTGGAGCCCATTGGCCCGCGGACGGCTCGCCCGCGAGTGGGATGCCGAGACAGCACGCGCCCAGACCGACGAGTTCGGCGCGGGCCTCTACCAGCCCGGAGATCGCGACATCGTCGACGCCGTCGGGCAGGTCGCCGAGGCACGGGGCGTGCAGCGCGCGCAGGTCGCCCTGGCGTGGCTGCTCTCCCGGCCCGCCGTCACCTCACCGATCATCGGCGTCACCAAGCCGCACCACCTCACCGATGCCCTCGGGGCCCTCGACCTCACCCTGACCGACGAGGAGGTCGGGTCGCTCGAGGCGCACTACACGCCGCACGCGATCGCGGGGCACCGCTGACAGGGAGCTGACAGAAGCGGCAGTACCCCGCGATCGGGTCAGCGGATCGAGAACCCCGCGTCCAGCGCCCACTGGGTGCCGGTGATGAACTTCGCCTCGTCGCTGACCAGGTAGGCCACCGCGTTCGCGATGTCCTCCGGCTGCAGGATGGCCACGGGAAGCAGGTTCTGCATCGCGGCGATGTTCGTGTTCGGGTCTGCGGCCATCTTCTGCATCGCAGCATTGGTCGTCATGCCCGAGACCACGCCGGTGGGGTGGATCGTGTTCACCCGGATCATGTGGGCGGCGTACTGCTGGGCGAGCACCTGCATATAGCCGACCAGCCCCCGCTTGGCCGCGGTGTAGGCCTGGGCCGCGGGAGCATCGGTGCCCGTCCCCTTGAGGCCGGCGCTGGAGCTGACCAGCACGATCGAGCCGCCGTTGCCGCCGTCGACCAGTCTCTCGATCGTCGCCTGGACGGTGTTGAACGCGCCGGTGAGGATGACGTCGAGCGTGTCCTGCCACTCCTGGACGGGGTTCTCGGTGGCGCCGTAGCGGATCATCCCGGCGTTGGCGATGACGATGTCGAGGCGGCCGAGGCGGGCGACCCCCTCGTCGACGACCTGCTTGACCGCCTCGCCATCGCGCACGTCAGCCTTGCCGATGACCATGGTGCGCCCCTCCTTCTCGACCAGGGCGGCGGTCTCCTCCAGCTCCGCCCACGTGCCGCAGGAGTAGTCGAAGCTGGCGATGTCCTCGCAGATGTCGAGGCCGATGATGTCGATGCCCTCCCGGGCCAGACGTACGGCGTGAGCGCGGCCCTGGCCGCGCGCGGCGCCGGTGATGAGAGCGACGCGGCCCTCCTGTGTTGCGGTCATGAACAGACTCCTGATCTCGAGGGTGGTGCGACGGGTCGTGCTCAGATGGCGATGGCGATGCTGCGGGTGCGGAGGAACTCCTCGATCCCCTCGCGACCACCCTCCTTGCCGACGCCGGAGAGCCCGAAGCCGCCGAACGGCCTGCCTACCTGCAGGTTCATCGCCCCGTTGATGAGGGTCTCGCCGGCCTCCAGCTCGGTGGCGACCCGGATCGCGCGCGTAAGGTCCTTGGTCTGGACGTACGACGAGAGCCCGTAGCGGGTGCCGTTGGCGAGCGCGATGGCCTCCTCCTCGGTGGAGAACCGGAAGAGGCACAGCACGGGTCCGAACACCTCGGTCTGGGCGATCTCGCTGGCCGGATCGACGTCGACGAGCACGGTGGGCTCGATGAAGTAGCCGGGGCGGTCGATGCGCTTGCCGCCGGTGAGGACCGTGGCGCCCTGCTCCTCGGCTCGCTCGATCATGCCGAGGATCCGGTCCACGGCGGCTTCGTTGACGACCGGTCCGGAGGCGATCTCGGGGTCGAACGGATCGCCGACCGGGATGTTCTCGGCGATCGTCTTCACCGTGGCGACGACCTCGTCGTACACGGAGTCCTGGACGATCATCCGGGTCGCGAAGGCGCATCCCTGACCGGACAGGGCGATCAGCGAGAACGTCGTCCCGAGCCGGCAGGCCGCGAGCAGGTCGGCGTCCTCGAAGACGATGTTCGCCGACTTGCCGCCCAGCTCGAGCACCGCCGGCTTCATGTCGGCAGCGCAGGCCTCCAGGATCCTGGAGGCCGTGGCCGGGCCACCGGTGAAGGTGATCTTCTTGACCAGCGGGTGGCTCACCAGGTGGGCGCCTGCCTCGGCGGTGCCAGGAAGCACGTTGATCACGCCCGGCGGGAAGCCCGCTTCCTCGACGAGATCCATGAACAGCTCACCGGAGAAGGGCGTGAGCTCCGAGGGCTTGACCACGACGGTGTTGCCCGCGGCGACTGCGGCGGGGATCTTCATCGCCAACGAGATCAGCGGGCCGTTCCACGTGATGATGATGCCGACCACGCCGTACGGCTGGGCCAGGGTGTAGCCGAGCTCGCCCAGGTCCTGCGGGTTGCCCGTGAGGTCGCCGGTCAGCTTGTCCGCCCAGCCCGCGTAGTAGCGGGTCCACTCGGCCGAAAGCTGCGGAAAGGCTGCCCCCGCCGCGAGCGGCGTCCCGTTGTCCAGCGCTCCCAGGCGCCCGAACTCGGCCGCGTGTGCCTCGATCAGATCGGCCAGCTTCAGCAGGAGCTGGCGCCGCACCGCTGGACGGGTCCGCTTCCAGGTCCCGAAAGCCTCCTGCGCCTTGGCCACCGCCAGGTCGATCTCCTCCTTGCCGGCCATCGGGATCACCGCATCCACGTCGCCGGTGGCCGGTGAGACGTGCTCGTGGGAGCCGCCGGAGCCGACAGCGAGCTTCTCGCCATGGATCCGGAGATGCACCTTCGGGGGCGTGCGGTCGGGCTCTGACATCGGGACTCCCAGTTAGATCATATGACTATTAGCGAGCATGCAATCCGGTCCGCCGCCGGCTGTCAACGGCCCTCCCTGGCGTCCGCCGCCACCCCCTGTGCAAGACCTTAACCATTTAGATCATTGACCTATGTGAACTAGATCATCTATGGTCCGGTGACTGAAATCACACGGTTGCGTCACCTCGACGCGCCGCTCCGAAGGGCCACCGCCCACCGCCAGAAGGAATGCTCGAAGATGACACACCGTCGCACCTCAGCACGACGCGCACTGGCCGCTGTGGCAGTGCTGCCGCTGGTCCTCACGGCCGCGGCCTGTGGAAGCAGCAGCAACAACGACTCGGGATCCTCCAGCCACGCCGACAAGGACTCGGCCATCAGCGCAGCGCCGGCGGGCACCTTCCCCGGCAAGAAGGCCACCGGGTCCGCCGTCACGATCGGCCTGATCAGCGACGAGGGTGGGACCAACATCGACGCTCCGGAGGGTCGCGTCGCGGCCGAGGCCGCGGTCAAGTATGCCAACGCCGACCTCGGCGGGCTCGGCGGCCACGTCATCAAGCTCGACATCTGCAAGCAGGCGGAGGACGCGCCCTCGGCCACCGCCTGCGCCAACCAGATGGTGCAGGACGGCGTCGCCGCCGTCGTCATCACCAACACGGGCCAGGGCCCGGTCATGGCCTCGATCCTCGGCAAGGCCGGCATCGCCTACACCAGCTACAGCGGCGCGACCCCGCAGGAGCTCACGAACCCGACGTCCTTCTTCTGGACCGGCGGCGTCCCCGCCACGATCGCCGGATTCGCCCGGAAGGCGGCCGAGCAGGGCGCGAAGAACTTCACCCTCTTCATCACCGACACGGGCTCGGTGGTCGCAGGCGTCAGCGCCATCGCCAAGCCGACGTTCGCCGCGGCCAAGATCGACCTGACGATCACGCCCATCCCGGCCGGCACGCCGGACGCGACCCCGCAGGTCACCGCCGGCGTGAAGGACAAGCCCACCGCGGTCGGCCTGGTCGGCGACACCACGATGTGCACCGCGGCCATGAAGGCCCTCTCCACCCTCGGCACGGACACCACGCCGTACCTCATCCAGCCGTGCTTCTCGGATGCCTTCAACAAGTCGGCGGGCTCCGCGCTCGCGAAGTCGGTCCTCTTCACCAGTAGTGACCAGACGACGCAGAGCGACTCCGCGAAGACCTACCGCGCCGTCATGGCCAAGTACGCCCCCGCGGGCGCCCAGCTGTCCCTGCAGGCCCCGAGCGGCTACCAGTCGATGCTGACCTTCATCAACGCGGCGGGCTCCACGATCGGCAGCACCGATCCCACGCCGGCGAACATCATCGCCGCCCTGCACAAGGTCAAGGGCGTCCCGCTCGCCCTCGGCGGCGGTCTGACCGTGACGTGCGACGGCAAGCAGTTCCCCGGCGTGACGTCGCTCTGCGGCGCTGGCACGCTCGTGGGCAACGTCATGGCCGACGGCAGCACCCCCACGCTGGCACCGCTCTCGTAGTCACCTCCGGACACCGGTGCACCGGGCGGACCCCCTGGCGGGACCGCCCGGTGCACCGTGATCCACTCCTCCAAGGGAGTTCCTCAGCATGACCGAGTACCTCAGTTTCTTGCTCCTGGGCATCGGGAGCGGCGCGGTGTATGCCGCGCTCGCCTCGGCCCTGGTGGTGACGTTCCGTTCCTCGGGCGTCGTCAACTTCAGCACCGGAGCGATCTCGCTCTACATCGCCTACACCTTCGCCTACCTGCGCAACGGGCAGCTGCTCAGCCCGCTGCCAGGGACGCCGGTCGGCATCGACCTCGGTGGACCCGTGGCCACCGCTCCGGCGATCCTCATCTCGCTCGCGATCGCCGCCGTCCTGGGGCTGGTGCTCTACTTCCTCATCTTCCGACCGCTGCGAAGCGCCTCCGCTGTCGCCAAGGCCGTCGCGAGCATCGGCGTGATGCTCGTGATCCAGAGCCTGCTGGCGGCGCGGGTGGGAACCAGCCCGGTCAGCGTCACCGGCTTCCTGCCCTCGAAGGCCGTCAGCATCGGCGGGGCTCGGCTGCCGGAGGATCGCCTCTGGATCGCCGGCATCGTCATCGCCGTCGGACTGGTGCTCGGCGCGCTCGTGCGTTACACCCGCTTCGGACTCGCGACCCGCGCGGTGGCGGAGACCGAGCGGGGTGCGCTGGTCAGCGGCCTCTCGCCGGACACGATCGCAGCAGCCAACTGGGTCCTCGGCGCGGTCGTCGCAGGCCTGTCGGGGATCCTGATCGCGCCGATCCTGCCGCTCGTCCCCCAGGCCTACACCCTCTTCATCGTGCCCGCGCTGGCCGCGGCGATGGTCGGCGGCTTCAGTCGACTCGCTCCCGCGATCGCCGCCGGCATCGCCATCGGCGCGCTGCAGTCGGTGGCGGTGTACGCACAGAGCAGCGTCGCCCACTTCCCGCAGGCCGGCGTCGACAAGCTCGTCCCCCTCGCCGTCATCATCGTGGTCCTTCTGGTCCAGGGCGGCGGGATCCCCCAGCGGGCCGCCGTCGCGGTCACCTCGATCGGCCGAGCCCCGCTCCCGCGCAACATCCCGCTCGGCACCGCGATCGGCGTGGTGATCGGCGTGGTTGCGCTCCTGGCGCTGCACGGCAACTGGCGCGGTGCGGTGATCGTCTCGATCGTCTACGCGATCATCTCGCTCTCCTACGTCGTGACCACGGGATATGCCGGCCAGGTCTCGCTGGCCCAGATCACGCTCGCCGGCGGCGCGGCATTCCTGCTCTCCCGGTTCACCACCCAGGCGCACATCCCCTTCCCCATCGCGCCGATCCTGGCTGCCTTGTGCGTCACGGTGCTCGGGGTCGTGCTGGGTCTGCCCGCGCTGCGTCTGCGCGGCCTTCCGGTCGCCGTCATCACCCTGGCGATCGCGGCAGCCATCGAGTCCATCTGGTTCCTCAACCCGCAATGGAACGGCGGGACGGCCGGTGCGCCCATCAAGGAGCCGAAGCTCTTCGGCCTCGACCTGGGCATCGGCGGCGGCCACGAATATCCCCGGGTGGCGTTCGGTCTCACGTGCCTGGTGGTCCTGACGCTGGTCGCCATCGGCGTGGCCCTCCTGCGCCGCTCGCGTCTGGGTGCCTCGATGCTGGCGGTGCGGGCCAACGAGCGCTCGGCCGCAGCGTCGGGCATCAACGTCGCGCAGGTGAAGATCGCGGCATTCGCGATCGGCGCCTTCATCGCCGGCATCGGCGGCTCGATGCTCGCCTACCAGCAGCAGGTCGCCAACGCATCGACGTACTCCACGCTCGGCGGCATCGCGATCTTCGCCGCGGTCTACCTCAGCGGCGTCTCCTCGGTCTTCGGCGGCATCAACGCCGGCGTCATCGGGGCCACGGGCGGATTCTTCTACTACCTGCTGAACCAGTGGCTCAGCCTCGACACGTACTTCGCCGTGGTCATGGGTGCGCTCCTCGTCGTGACGGTGATCGTCTACCCCGAGGGCATCACCGGACCGGTGCACGAGCTGATCCACAGGTGGCGCACGCGTCACGAGCGCGAGATCACTCGCGGCGACGTGATGAACGCCAGCGGCGAGGTGACGCCTCGCACCGACCTCACCTTCGGCGAGCCCGTGCTGACGGTGGAGGGGGTCGGGGTCCGGTACGGCGGTGTGACAGCACTCGACGACGTCTCCTTCGTCGCCCGCGACGGGGAGATCCTCGGCCTCATCGGCCCCAACGGAGCCGGAAAGACCACGCTCCTCGACGCGCTCAGCGGTTTCGCGGGACGGGCCACCGGATCGGTCGCCGTGGCCAGCCGCAGCGTCGACGGCATGGCGGCGCACCGGCGGGTCCGGGCCGGCCTGGGCCGTACGTTCCAGGCCATCGAGCTCTACGAGGACCTGACGGTCGCGGAGAACATCCGTGTCGGTATGGCGGGCTCCGACGGTCCGCTGGACCAGGACCAATGGGAGGCCCTGCTCCGTCTGCTCGGCCTCCAGGTCGTGGCAGAGCGCCCGGTCGCCGAGCTCTCCCAGGGACAGCGCCAGCTCGTCTCGATCGCCCGTGCACTGGCGGGCCGGCCGAAGGTGCTTCTGCTCGACGAGCCGGCCGCGGGCCTGGACAGCACCGAGTCGCTCTGGCTCGGCGAGCGGCTCAAGCGGGTCCGTGACGCCGGCATGACCATCGTCATGATCGATCACGACATGGGTCTCGTTCTTGAGACGTGCGACCACATCGTCGTTCTCGACCTCGGCAAGAAGATCGCCGACGGCTCACCCACCGACGTTCGCCACGACCCCGCCGTCATCAAGGCCTACCTCGGCGGCGGCCATGGCGAGGAGCCGGCGCTCGAGAGCATCGTCGTCGAAAGTGACGACGCCACCGCCACGGAAGGAACGCAGGTATGAGCGAGATCCTGCTCGAGGTCAAAGGCCTCAGCGCCGGCTACGTCGCGTCCCCCGTCGTCCGCGACCTCGACCTGACCGTCAAGGCCGGCGAGGTGCTCTCGATCCTCGGGCCGAACGGTGCCGGCAAGACGACCACGCTGCTCGCGATCAGCGGGATGCTCCCGCGCATGTCCGGGTCGGTCACCGTAGCCGGCCAGGAGATCCACAGCGGAAGGCCGCGCCCCACCGTCAAGGCGGGACTGTCCTACGTCCCCGACGATCGCGCTCTCTTCCGCACGCTGACGGTCGCCGAGAACCTCAAGCTCGCGGCCAAGGACAAGGCCGGCGTCGATGAGGTCTACGACCTGTTCCCGCGCCTGACCGAGCGCCTCAACGTCCAGGCGGGGCTGCTCTCCGGTGGGGAGCAGCAGCAACTCGCGATCGGCCGTGCCCTCGTGCAGCGGCCGCGGGTGCTGCTCATCGACGAGCTCTCGATGGGGCTCGCTCCGGTGATTGTCGAGGCGCTGCTTCCCGTGCTCAGGCGGGTCGCCGACGAGACCGGGGCAGGCGTGGTGCTCGTCGAGCAGCACGTGCAGCTCGCGCTCAGCATCTCGGACACCGCGATGGTGCTGGCCCACGGCGAGGTGGCCCTGACCGGCACCGGCGCCGACCTCATCGCGCACCCCAAGAAGATCGAGGCCGCCTACCTCGGGGAGAGCTCGGCGGCCTGACCCGCGCATCCTCGGGATGCCAACAAGGACGCGAGGCGTCAGCCCAGCTGAGGGGGCTGACGCCTCGCCCTTTGCCGCCCTGCTCGAGCATGCGGAAACGGCACGGCACCTTGCTAGAGGGTGCTGCCAGGACCCTCGTACGCCAAGAAGCCAGAGCCGTTGACGTCGGTCTTCGAGCGCGTCACGTTGCGCTCGTACGCCGACTCGAGGAGGGCGAGACGGGCGTGCAACGTCTCGGCATCGCCCTCCCCGCTCTCGATCGCCCCGCGGATCAGGGCCATCTCCTCCGTCATCCGGGCCGCGGACTCGTTGTAGGTGAGCAGATCGTGGTCCTCGTCCTCCTCGTTGCGCTGGACGACCTCGAACTGTGGCTGAGCATCACTCACGACTGAACTCCTCATAACGAACAACTAGATCATGCATAACAGTATGCTATATGATCGTCATCACAATCACCTGACTTCGCCGGAGGAACGTTCATGCCCCTGCAGGACTACATGCACATCATCTCGGTCGACGACCACCTGATCGAGCACCCGCGGGTGTGGAGCGATCGACTGCCATCGAAGTACGTCGAGGCGGGCCCGCAGATCATCGAGGACGAGCAGGGCCACCACGTGTGGGTCTACGAGGGAAAGCGGTACCCCTACATCGGACTCAACGCCGTGGCCGGCAAGAAGTTCGAGGACTTCGGCATGGAGCCGGTCCGCTACGAGGACATGATCCCCGGGTGCTACGACCCGGTGGCGCGCGTCAAGGACATGGACATCGACGGCGTCCAGGCCGCCGCGTGCTTCCCGTCGTTCCCCGGCTTCGGCGGCAACGTCTTCCACCGCGCGAACGACAAGGAGCTCGCGCTCGCCTGCGTCAAGGCGTGGAACGACTTCAGCATCGACGAGTGGTGCGGATCGGCACCGGACCGCTACATCCCGCTCGGCATCCTGCCGACGTGGGACGTCGACCTGTGCGTGCAGGAGCTGGAGCGCATCGCTGCCAAGGGCGCTCGCACGGTCTCCTTCCCCGACGCGCCGACGATGCTGGGCATGCCGTCGTTCCACAACCCCGTCTGGGACCCGTTCTGGAGCGCACTCGAGCACCACCAGATCCCGCTGAGCCTGCACTTCGGGTCAGGTGGCTACGTCCCCGGCTTCAACTACTCCAGCGCGGCCCTGTCTCCCAACCCGCCCGCTGCCGGCGACTCGCCGTACGCCGTTGCGATCGCCGGGTTCGCGACCAACCTCATGTGGTCGACGCTCGACTGGGTCTTCTCCGGGCAGCTGCAGAAGCACCCCGACCTGCGCATCATGCTCTCCGAGGGCGGCATCGGCTGGCTGCCCTACATCAGCGAGCGCGCCCACGAGACCTGGTCCCGGCACCGCTGGTACCAGGACATCGACAAGGCCACCGACCCGGCCGACCTGATCCGCAAGCACTTCTACGGCTGCTTCATCTCGGACTACTTCGGCGTGAAGAACCGTCACGAGATCGGCATCGACCGTCTGACGGTCGAGGTCGACTACCCCCACTCCGACTCGAACTGGCCCAACAGCCGCAAGATCCTGGCCGAGCAGTTCGTCGACGTCCCCGACGACGAGGTCCACCAGATGGTCGAGCTGAACGCGCGCGAGGTCTTCCGGTTCCCGCGCAGCGAGGGCTGAGCCGATGACGAAAGCGACCGGGCGTCCGGTCCCGCAACCCAGCCTCGCCAGCCGCGAGTACTGGGCCTCGGGGTCGGACGGCGTCCTGCGCGTGCAGCGATGCGCCGACTGCGGGTCGTACCAGATGCCGCCCATGCCTCGGTGCCGCTCGTGCCGAGGTGAGAAGGTCTCCTTCACGCCCGTGTCGGGCGCCGGCACCGTGATCGGCGTCAGCGTGAATCATCAGCAGTGGCTCCCCTCGCTGCCACCTCCGTACACCATTGCGAACGTGGCACTCGACGAGGACGACGGCTGCAGGATCACCACGAACGTGGTGAACTGCCCGCCCAGCGACGTCCGCGTCGGCACCCGAGTCAGGGTGCTGTTCGAGGAGTTGGACGACGGGATCTGGCTGCCGCTCTTCGAGCCCGTCCCCCTCGCCGAGGGTGGCGGCGACGACGGGCCGCAACCCGAGATCCGCGACTACCGGGCCGCGCTGCGTGCTCCCGCCTCGGCCCGCAAACCGGAGGACGAGGTGGCACTGACCGGCGTCGGCCAGTCGCGGGTCGGGCGCCGGCTCATGACCGACCCGATCGCGCTCACCATCGAGGCCACCCTCTCCGCGATCGAGGACGCGGGTCTCACCCTGGCCGACATCGATGGAATCTGCAGCTACCCGGGCAATCTCCCCCACGGCATGTCCGAGGGCGGGATCAGCGCGCTGGTCGAGGCGTTGCAGCTGACGCCGACCTGGATCAACGGCGGCGGTGAGACGCCCGGTCAGATCGGCTCGATCATGAACGCGATGATGGCCGTCGCGAGTGGCATGGCCCGCCACGTCCTGTGCTTCCGCACGGTCTGGCAGGCCACCCACGCCGAGCTCGCCCGCAGCGGCTTCTGGAAGGAGTCGTCCGGCCGCGCCGAGGGCGTGATGTCCGAGTATCGCCTTCCCTACGGCGCGGTCTCCGCATCGTCCTGGATCGGCATGGCGGCCTCCCAGTACCTGCACAGGTACGGCCGGACCCGCGAGGAGGTGCTGGCACCGGTCGCCCTCACCGCGCGTGCCAACGCCGCGGCCAACCCCGAGGCGGTGTACCGCGACCCGCTGACGCTCGACGACTACGTCAACGCCCGGATGGTCTCGACGCCGTTCGGCCTCTACGACTGCGACGTTCCGGTCGACGGCGCGGTCGCGATCATCGTCTCGGCCAAGGAGACCGTCGGCGACCTCCGATCCACACCGGTCTACGTCGAGGCGATCGGCACCCAGATCATGGAGCGCCTGAGCTGGGACCAGGACACCTTCACGCATCTTCCCCAGACGCTCGGGCCGGCCGCCCACCTGTGGTCTCGCACCGACCTGACTCCGGACGACATCGACATCGCGGAGCTCTACGACGGGTTCACCTTCAACGCCGTCTCGTGGTTCGAGGCGCTCGGCTTCTGCGGATTCGGCGAGGCAGCCGACTTCTTCGAGGGCGGCAAGGCCATCGCGATCGACGGACGCCTGCCGCTCAACACCCACGGCGGCCAGCTCTCGGCGGGGCGGCTGCACGGCTACGGCTTCGTCCGCGAGGCGATGCTGCAGCTGCGTGGCGAGGCGCCCGGTCTCCAGGTCCCGCATGCCCGCACCGCTGTCGTGTCGGCGGGCGGCGGCGTACCGTCCGGCGCGATGCTGCTGCGGCGCGACTGAGTCCTACGACCTGCGTCAGCGGCACGGATGAAAGGATGGTCCGATGGAGATCCAGCAGCTCCGCTGCTTCGTCGCGGTCGCCGACAGCGGGTCGTTCTCGAGCGCCGCACAACTGCTCTCGTTGACGCAGCCCTCGCTCTCCCAGTCGGTGGCCCGTCTCGAGGCGGAGTTCGGCGCGAAGCTGTTCCACCGGTCCTCGAAGGGAACCGTCCTCTCCGAGGCCGGGAACGTGCTGGTGCGGCAGGCCCGCAACGTGCTCCGCGCCGTCGATGACACCCAGGAGACGGTCAACGCCCTGCGCGGCCTCGACACCGGCACGCTGACGATCGCGCCGTACATCACCTTCGTCACCCCGGTGACGAAGGTGGTTGCGGCGTTCCGCGACCTCCATCCCGGCGTCACGATCAAGCTGCTGCCACCGTCTAACACCACCGGCGTCCACCGGAACGTGGAGTCCGGCGCGGCGGACATCGGCTTCGCGCTCTTCAACGACGACATCGAGCTCCGGGTGACCCATGACCTTCTCGACATCACGCCGGTGGCCGTCGACGAGAGCGTCGCCTTCGTTCCGCGAGACTCTCCGATCGGCGGCAGCAAGGACCCCATCACCCTGAAGGAGGTGGCTCAGCTTCCGGTGATCGCACCGAGTCGGGACCACCCGATGCGCATCCTCCTCGACCGAAACTTCGCGGCGGCAGGAGCGACGCCGCGTTACGGCGTCGAGTGCGAGCACTTCGAGACGAGCGTCGACCTGGTGGCGCAGGGGCTGGGGACGCACATCACGACCCGAGGAGCCTTTCCCGCCAACCCGGGTCCGGACGTCGTCGTGCGTCCCCTCACGCCCGCTCGACGCTGGCCGGTGGCGATGCTGCGTCAGGCAGGAGATCCGTCGCCGGCCTCGGCCGCGTTCAGCGAGGTGGCCCTCAAGGTCTTCGCCGACGAGGGCGCAGACCTGCATGAGGCTGCCCGGCTCATCGAGAAGATGCGCGCATCCTGACGCCACCAGGCCGGGCAGGCCGGTAGCCGCGAGAGGTCAGTTTCCGCGGGTTGAGTGTCCAGCGATCGCACCGATGACGAGGCCCGCTTCGAGCTCGCCCTCGCCCTCGCCGTCGCCGTACGTCGAGGCGAAGCGGATCCGTCGCATCGACCCGTCGCCCACGATCTCGGTCGGCGTCCAGCCGAAGCGGAAGGTGACCCGCGGTTCGCTGACTAGGGGCGGGTTCTCCCGAACAGGTCGGCCTTGAAGCCGCGGGCCTGATGGCGGTGTCGCGCAATACGGCATCGTCGCGGCATCCGCCAGTGATCACGATAGCGCCGGGGCTCCTTGCCAGCTCGGCCACGGAGGGAAACGGCCGGCGGCAGCCGGTGACACCTGCGAGGGTCACCGGCTGCCGCCGCGTCTGCCGTCGGGATCAGGTGATCGCGTTGAGCAGCTTGAGCTCGATCAGACGCTCGTCGTCGTGGCCCAGCTCGCGGACGATGTCGTCGGTGTGCTCGGCGAACTGCGGTGCCCGCGTGATCGAGACGGGCGTCATGTCGAACTGCACGGGGTTCGCGATCAGCTCACGCTCGACACCCTCGGCATCCTCGACCTTCGCCACCATGCCGTTGGCCCGCAACGAGATGTCGTTGCCGACCTCCCACGTGTTCTGGACAGCCGCCCACTGACCTTCCTGACTCTCCAGGGCCGCCGTCATCTCGGCGTAGGTCTTGGTCGCGAACAGCTCCGCCACCACGTCGGAGGCCTCCGCCGCATTCGCCAGGACCTTCTCCCCGGTGTCGAAGCGCTCGTCGGTTGCGAGGTCGGAGCGGCCCGCGGCCGTCATGAAGTCGGCCCAGTAGCGGCCAGGCTGCAGCATCGCCAGCATGATCCAGCGACCGTCGGAGGTCTGGTACGGGCCGGTCAGCGGGTTGCTGGCCGAGCCGTACTTCCGCGGCGGCCTGCTCGGAACCGGCCCGCCGACCATGAGTGCCATGTTGACCGAGAACTGCGTGGTCCACGCGCCGACCGACAGCAGCGAGACGTCGACGACCGACGTCTCCCCCGTGGTCGCCCGCTTGAAGAGCGCAGCCGCGATGCCGCCGGCGATCGTCATGCCGCCGATTGAGTCGCCGTAGGCACCCGTCGGTTGGTCGAGGAAGAACTCCGTCGACTCGTTGATCTGGGCACCGCTTCCACCCCGCGCCCAGAAGCCGGTGCTGTCGAAGCCGCCCTTGTTGCTCTCCGGGCCGCTCGGACCGAAGCCGGAGCCGCGGACATAGATGATGTCCGGGTTGATCTTGCGGATGTCCTCCAGATCGATCCCGAGCTTCTGTCGAGCCTCGGGAAGGAAGTTGGTGAGGAAGACGTCGCTGGTGCGCACGATCTCGTAGAGAAGCTCCCTCGCCTCCGCCTTCTCCAGTGCCAACCCGATGCTGCGCTTGCCGCGGTTGGGGCCTTCCATCATCGGATGGAAGCTGCTGCCCTTGCTGATCGCGTCGAGCCCGAAGACCTTCATCAGCCCGCGCTGGGCGTCGCCGGTCCGGGCGTGCTCGACCTTGATGACGTCCGCGCCCCAGTCGGCCATGACGGCGCCGGCGGCCGGGACGAAGGTGAACTGGGCGACCTCGACGACGCGGACGCCGCTCATCGGCCCGGCCATCACAGGTCCCACTCGATCTGCAGCGACCGCAGGCCGAGCTGGCCGCCGGTCTTGGTGAGGGTCTCGAGGATCCCGTCGTGGTTGACGAAGTTGTGGTTGAAGTTGCGCACGCTACACGCGCCCGTTCTGGTCGATGTCTTTTCTGCGACGGTCATGAGGACTCCGGTTTGCTGAGGTGTGACGGGTTCAGATCAAGGTGATGGCCCGCTCAGGGCAAGCGGCCCCGCCGGTGGGGCGGCGGCCTCCTGATCGGGGGTGAGCTCCAGCTCGGCGAAGGCGATCTAGCCGCTGTCGTCGAGCACGAACAGGTCGGGGGATGTGGTGAAGCAGCCGGCATGTCCGGCGCACGTGCCTTGGCCGATGACGATCTTCATCAGCGAGCATTCCAAGCGATCGACTTGGTCTGCAGATATTCCTCGAGGCCGAACTCGCCCCACTCGCGCCCCAGCCCGCTCTGCTTGTAACCGCCGAACGGCTGGAACGGCGTGACGCCGGACCCGCCACCGTTGATGCTGATGAAGCCGGTCCGGATCTGGGTCGCGACCGCGTAGGCCCGCGCGGGATCGCCCGACCACACGCCGCCGCCGAGGCCGAAGTCGCTCTCGTTGGCCAGACGCACGGCGTCCTGGTCGTCCTTGAACGGGATGATCACCCCGACGGGACCGAAGAACTCCTTCTGCGCGATCGTCATGGTGTTCTCGACGCCCACGAACAGCGTCGGCTCGACGAAGAAGCCCTTCTCCAGGCCGTGGGGTCGGCCACCGCCGTAGGCGAGCTGGGCGCCCTCGTCCAAGCCGGCCTTGATGAGTGCCTCGACCTTGTCGCGCTGGGCGGCGGAGATCAGCGGGCCCATCATCACCGTCGGGTCGGACGGGTCGCCCACCTTCACCTGGTCGAGCCCGTACTTCACCATTCCGACCAGCTCGTCGTACTTCGACTCGTGCACCAACGTGCGGGTGAGCAGCGCGCAGCCCTGGCCGGCGTGGGTGACCATGTTGCCGACCACGCTCTGCACGACACCGGCAAGGTCAGCGTCGTCGAGGATGATGTTGGCGGACTTGCCGCCGAGCTCGAGCACGACCTTCTTGAGCGTCGGCGCCGCCTGGCCGTAGACGAGGCGGCCGACCGTGTCCGAGCCGGTGAAGCTGATCAGGTCGACGTCGGGATGAGTGGTGAGCTCCTGGCCGGCCTCGACGTCGCCGGTGACGATGTTGAGCACACCTGCGGGCAGCCCCGCCTCCTCGGCGATCTCGCCAAGGAAGAAGGCCTCGAGCGGCGTGGTCGGCGCGGGCTTGAGAACCACAGTGCAGCCGGCGGCGAGGGCCGGAGCCAGCTTCATGATGTTGAGGAAGAACGGGAAGTTGTACGCCGAGATGAGCGCTGCGACGCCGTACGCCTCGCGGCGGATGACTCCGGCGGTGAGGAGGCCAACGGTGGTGCTCTCGGCGGCCCGCTCGAACTTGTAGCTCGGCAGAATGCGCTCGGCCATGTCCCTGAAGTGCTGGATCGGCAGGGTGACCTGGATGCTGTCCTGGAGCCACCTGACCGAGCCGGCCTCGGCTGCGCTCAGCGCCTTGATCTCCTCGGCGCGCCGCTCCATCGCATCGGCCATCCTGAGCATGATCACCGAGCGCTCGCGGGCACTCATCCGCGGCCACGGGCCGTCGTCGAACGCGGCACGCGCGGCGCGGATCGCTCGCTGGACATCTGAGCGGGTGGCCTCGGGCACCACCCCCACGATCTCCTCGGTGGCGGGGTTGAGCACCTCCAAGGTCGAGGGACCGTCGCTGTCCTGCCATTGGCCATCGATGAAGAGCCGGTACGTCAGGTCTGCCACTCTGCCCCCTTCAGTTGAATGAGATAACCGTTGATGCATGATTGTGACGCATGCCACTCTGCGATGCAAGTCTTACTTATGGTCGCTACAAGCTGAGCGAATGGATGGCACGTCCACCGACAGCCCGACCTAGCAAACGAATATAACTACATGCTATATGTGGTCTAAGTCACTTCGATAGAGGAGCACGTCATGGGACGCATGGACGGCCGCGTCGTCTTCATCACCGGTGCTGCACGCGGTCAGGGCCGCGCGCACGCCGTTCGCCTGGCCCAGGAGGGCGCCGACATCATCGGCGTCGACATCTGTGCAGACATCGACTCGAACGCCTATGCGATGGCCAGAGTCGACGATCTCGACGAGACGAAGAACCTCGTCGAGAAGGAGGGTCGCAGGATGTACGCCGCGGTCGCCGACGTACGCGACCGCTCCAGCCTGAGCCAGATCGTGGACACCGCGGTCAAGGAGCTCGGCCACCTCGACGGTGTCGTCGCGCAGGCCGGCATCTGTCCGCTGGTCACGACCGGCGGACAGCCGTTCATCGATGCACTCCAGGTGGACTTCGTGGGCGTGGTGAACGCTGTCGAGGCGGCGCTGCCGCACCTGAGGTCGGGAGCATCGATCGTCGCGACCGGCTCGCTCGCGGCCCTGCTGCCCGGGGCCACCGACAGCCCCTCCAACGGGTCTGGCGGTCTCGGCTACTCCCTCGCCAAGCGGCAGGTCGCGTCGTTCATCAACGACCTCGCCGTCGTCCTCGGCCCCGAGGGCATCCGGGCCAACGCGATCCACCCCACCAACTGCAACACCCCCATGCTCAACAGCGAGATCATGTACAAGCAGTTCCGGCCCGACCTCGAGAACCCCAGCCGCGAGGACGCGATCGGCGCCTTCCCCGCGATGAGCGGCATGGGCGTGCCGTTCATCGAGCCGGAGGACGCCGCCAACGCCGTGCTCTTCCTGCTCTCCGAGGAGGCTCGCTACGTCACCGGCGTCCAGCTGCGGGTCGACGCCGGCGGCCAGGTGAAGCTGCGCCCGCAGCTTCCGACCTTCTGAGCATGGCGGACATCGGCTTCGTGGGCCCGGGGCAACTCGGGCTCCCGATGGTCGAACGCCTCCTGGGCTCCGGGCATGCACTCACCGTGCATGCCCGGCGACCCGACGTTCGCCAGCAGCTCGAGGACCTCGGCGCGACCTCGACCGACGACCTGACGACCGTGGCCCGAGACAGTGACGTCGTCATCGTCTGCGTCTTCTCCGACGACCAGCTGCGCGAGGTCGGTCCGGCGCTCATCGCAGCCATGTCGTCGGGCTCGACCCTCGTCTCCCACGTCACCGGCACCGTGGCACTCATCCGGTCCCTCGCGGCATCCGGCGCCGAGCGCCGCGTCAGCGTCGTGGACGCCCCGGTCAGCGGTACCGCCGACGACATCCGGAACGGTCGGCTCACGGTCCTGCTCGGCGGGGACGAGGAGCCACGCGACCGCGTCGCCGGCATCGTCTCGGCCTACGCCGACTCCGTGCTGCCGGCCGGAGGACTGGGCACAGCACTCGCGACGAAGCTGATCAACAACCTGCTCTTCTCGGCGAACGTCCAGCTCGTGGCCGAGGCGGTCCGTCTCGGGCGCGACCTCGGCATCGAGTCGACGACGCTTCTCACCGCGCTCGCGCACAGCAGCGGCGGCAGCTATGCGAGCACGGCGGCGGCCCAGCACGAGTCGATGGAGATCTTCGGTACGCAGATCGGGCGGTTCCTGGCCAAGGACGTCGCCGCCTGCAAGGCCCAGGCCGCCGACCTCGGCGTGGATCCGGGACTTCTGACGACGGTCGTCGCCGACGGCCCGCTCGCACTGGCATGAGCCAGCTCATGCCGCCGGGCTTCCTGGACCTCACCGGGCGTACGGCGCTGGTCACCGGGGCCGGGCAAGGCGTGGGCGAGAGCATCGCGCGACACCTGGCCGGACGAGGAGCACGGGTCGTCGTCAACGACGTCCGCGGCGCGCGTGCCATCGCGACCGCCGAGGCGCTGGTCGCGGCCGGTGCCGAGGCGGTGCCGATCGCGGCCGACGTCACCTCCTACGACGACGTGCGGCGCATGTTCGCCGAAGCCGGGCCGGTGGACATCCTGGTCAACAACGCGGGCAACGCGGGCGCGGGCAACGACTTCTCATCGATGGCTTCGCCCTTCTGGGAGTCGGACCCCTCCACCTGGCAGGCCTTCATCGAGGTGAACCTGATGGGCGTCCTCAACTGCACCCATGCCGCACTGCCCGGCATGGCCGAGCGCCGCCACGGCCGCATCGTGACAGTGATATCCGACGCCGGACGGGTCGGCGAAGGCCGGCTGGCCGTCTACTCGGCCGCCAAGGCCGGCGCCGCCGGCTTCATGCGCGCCATCGCGAAGGCGGGCGGTCGCCACCTCATCACCGCCAACGCCATCGCCCTCGGCACCGTCCGCTCGGGCACGCAGGGGGCTGAGGCCGATCCGGCGGCCGACGCGCGACAACTGGCGGCGTACGCGATCCGCCGCTTCGGCGTCCCCGAGGACGTCGCCGGCCTGGTGCTCCTGCTCGCCTCCGACGCCGGGGGATGGATCACAGGACAGACGATTCCGGTCAACGGCGGCTTCTCCTCCGCACTCTGACATGGCGTCTCGACCACGGGGACGTTCGTGCTCGGCGACGGCGAGGATCGCCCGCTCAGTCCGGGTCGCCCGTGACCGCAAGATAGCCGCGGAGCCGCGCCATCGCCTCGTCGAGCAGCTCGGCGAGGGGCGTGCCAGGGTCGTCGAGCCAGGCCTCGTAGGCCGACATCGCGATGCTCAGACTCGCGTTGGCGATCGTCTGAACCCCGAGGTCCCCGACGGGTACGCCGCGTCGCCGCGCCACGAACTCCGCGACGACAGTGCGCCACTCGACGTACCGCAGGGTGGAGTGGGCCTGGAGCGCCGGAGTGCCGAGGATCAGGCGCATCCGCCGACGAAGGAACGGCTCCTCGGCCGCGGGTACGGCGTTGAAGGCGAGGACCCCGCGCTGCACCGCCTGCCACAGCGGCAGGTCCTGCGGCATGGCATCCAGCATCTCCTTGAAGGACACGAGCGTCTCGTCGAAGCGCCCCCAGGCGATGTCGTTCTTCGAGGGGTAATAGCGCGCGACGGTGCGCCGACTGATCCCGAGCTCCACGGCGATCATGTCGAGCGTGGTCGCCTCGAACCCGTACTCGGCGAAGAGCCGGAAGGCCGCCTGCTCGATCTCGGCGTGCGTCGTCGCCGCGGGTCTGCCGCGGAGCGATGGGCGATCGGTCACGGCGACAGAATCTATCCCCTTCCATTTTGGCACTCCGCGACATTATTGTGTCTGCAGTCACACGCCAAGTGAAAGGTGATCCCGATGGAACCGGAGCAGAACGCCACCCAGGTCGGCACGGACGTCGACGAGTTCGTGATCGAAGAGGTCTCGATCGACGGCATGTGCGGCGTCTACTGATGACCGCCGAGCTCCTCCGGGAGCAGGACGGGCTTGCGGCGGCACTCGCCGCCGCAAGCACGTCCCTCCCCGACACCACCGCGCTGCGGCCCGAGCGATTCGGTGCCCTCGCCTACGACTTCGGCACCCGCAAGCTGTCCTTCCTGCGGCAACGCGGCAGCGCCCAGCTCCGCGACCAGTTCGAGCTGGGTCTGGACGCCCCGATCTGCCTGACGTGGGAGCTGACCTACGCCTGCAACCTGAGCTGCGCACACTGCCTGTCCAGCAGCGGCCGCCGCGACCCCCGCGAGCTGTCCACCGAGCAGTGCAAGGCGGTGATCGACGAGCTCGAGCGGATGCAGGTGTTCTACGTGAACATCGGCGGAGGCGAGCCCACCGTGCGGGCCGACTTCTGGGAGATCGTCGAGTACGCCGTGGCACACCACGTCGGCGTGAAGTTCTCCACCAACGGCCTCAAGATCACCCCGGACCGGGCCCGGTGGCTGGCCTCGACCGACTACGTCGACGTACAGATCTCCCTCGACGGCGCCACCCCCGAGGTGAACGACCACGTGCGCGGCACGGGCTCGTACGACATGGCGATGCGGGCGCTGACGAACCTCCAGGACGCCGGCTTCACCGACGCGAAGATCAGCGTCGTGTGCACCCGGGAGAACATCGGCCAGCTCGACGAGTTCAAGGCGATCGCCGACCGCTTCGGCGCGACGCTGCGGCTGACCCGGCTGCGGCCGTCGGGCCGCGGTGCCGATGTCTGGGACGAGCTGCACCCGACCGCCGAGCAGCAGCGGATCCTCTACGACTGGCTGGTCGCCAACGGCGAGAACATCCTGACCGGCGACTCCTTCTTCCACCTGGCGGCCTACGGCGAGGCGCTCCCGGGCCTCAACCTGTGCGGCGCCGGCCGCGTGGTCTGCCTGATCGACCCGGTGGGCGACGTCTACGCCTGCCCCTTCGCGATCGACGACCAGTTCCTCGCGGGCAACCTCCTGGCCGAGGGCGGCTTCAAGCGGGTGTGGCAGGAGTCCTCACTCTTCGCCGAGCTGCGGTCTCCGGTCACCGAGGGCACCTGCACCAAGTGCTCGCACTACGACGCCTGCCGCGGCGGCTGCATGGCGGCGAAGTTCTTCACCGGCCTGCCGCTGGACGGCCCCGACCCCGAGTGCGTCAAGGGCTACGGCGAGCCCGCTCTCGCCGGGGAGCGCACGGTGCCCGAGCGGAGCTGCGACCACTCCCCCTTGCACCCGCGTCGCAACGAGCCGGTGCTGCTGACCATCACGAGAAGGGAACGCGCCTGATGGCGTCGAAGTTCGAGAACCCGTGGAAGCAGAACCCCTGGTTCGAGTCGGTCGCCGTCGCGCAGGAGCGCGCCCGCAAGCGGCTGCCCGACCCGGTCTACAAGGCCCTCGTCGCCGGCTCGGAGCGTGGCCAGACGATCCAGCAGAACCAGGACGCGTTCTCCCGGATCGGCTTCGCACCCCACGTCGCCGGCCACCAGCCGGAGCGCACCATGAACACGTCGGTCCTCGGGCAGGAGATCGCGCTTCCCGTGATCATCAGCCCCACCGGCGTACAGGCCGTGCACCCCGACGGCGAGGTCGCCGTCGCGCGGGCAGCTGCCGCACGTGGAACCGCGATCGGGCTGTCCAACTTCGCCAGCAAGTCGGTGGAGGAGGTCTGCGAGGCCAACCCCAACACCTTCTTCCAGATGTACTGGACCGGCGACCGCGACGTCATGCTGCAGCGCATGGAGCGCGCCCACAAGGCAGGCGCCAAGGCCCTCATCGCCACCCTCGACTGGTCCTTCTCGATGGGCCGCGACTGGGGCAGCCCGGAGATCCCCGAGAAGGTCGACTTCAAGGCCGCCCTCCGCTTCGCCCCCAAGGTGATCACCCGCCCGCGCTGGCTGTGGACCTTCGGCAAGACCGGTCAGATCCCCGATCTCACCGCCCCCAACCTGGCGCCGCCGAACGGCGGCCCGGCGCCGACCTTCTTCGGCGCCTACTACGAGTGGATGACCACCCCGCCACCGTCCTGGCAGGACGTGACCTGGATGGCAGAGCAGTGGCATGCCATGACGGGCACGCCGTTCATGCTCAAGGGCGTGACCCGCGTCGATGACGCGAAGCGTGCCGTCGACTGCGGTGTCGACGCGATCTCGGTGAGCAACCACGGCGGGAACAACCTCGACGGGACGCCTGCCACCATCCAGGTGCTCAAGCCGATCGCCGACGCCGTCGGCGACCAGATCGAGGTCCTGCTCGACGGCGGCGTACGCCGCGGGTCCGACGTCGTCAAGGCGCTCGCGCTCGGAGCCCGCGCCGTGATGATCGGTCGCGCCTACCTCTGGGGCCTGGCCGCCAACGGCCAGACGGGCGTGGAGAACGTCCTCGACATCCTCCGCGGCGGCATCGACTCCGCGCTGCTCGGCATGGGCCTGTCCTCGATCGACCAGCTCGCACCCGAACAGCTGCTCATCCCCGAGGACTTCGTGCTCGCCCTGGGCGCGGAGTAGGTCACCGTGCTGCTCGCCGACCGGTCCTGGTCCGACGTCCAGCGCGGTGTGACGGTGGTGGTGCCGGTCGGCTCCTTCGAGCAGCACGGACCGCACCTGCCCTTCGACACCGATGCCGTGATCGCCTCCGCGGTCGGGGCTCGCGTCGCCGACCACCTGGGCGCGGCGCTGCTGCCGTCGCTCATGTACGGGTCCAGCGGTGAGCACCAGTCGTTCGCCGGGACCGTCTCGATCGGCGCTGAGGCGCTCCGACTCGTCATCGTGGAGCTGGTGCGATCGTTGCGTACCTGGGCCGGGCGCGTCGTGCTCGTCAACGGCCATGGCGGCAATGCCCCGGCACTCGCCGCATCGGTCGCCCAGCTCGTCGCCGAGGGGCACGAGGTGGGCTGGGTGCCGTGCGAATGGATCAGCTGCACCCCCGACGGCCTGCCGTGGGACGCCCATGCCGGTCGCTCCGAGACCTCGCTGATGCTCCACCTCGATCCGGACCGGGTCGACCTCACGCGGGCCGAGGTCGGCAACACCACCCCGGTCGGCGAACTGATGGCGGCCATGATGGCCGGAGGGGTCGCCGCGGTCGCGCCCAACGGCGTCCTGGGCGACCCCACCGGCGCCTCCGCCGAGGAGGGCGAGGTGCTGCTGGCGTCGATGGTCGCCGCGGCACTCGATCGGCTCGGCGATCCCCCGCACGCGGCATCGCAGGAGAGGCGATGACGGAGCGACGGGTCGCGCTGGTGACCGGAGCCGCACGCGGAATCGGCGCGGCCACGGTCCGCCGGCTGAGCGCCGACGGCTATCGCGTCGTCGCGCTGGACTGGTGCGCCGGAGACGACTCGCCCGCGGGCTATCCGATGGCGTCCCGGGCCGACCTGGACGCGGCCATCGCCTCCGCGACGGCGACGGCCGACGGTGACGTGATCCCCTGGATCGCGGACGTCCGTGATCCGGCCGCCGTCCAGGGAGCGGTCGACGCTGCCGTCGAACGCTGGGGACGGCTCGATGCGACCGTCGCGGCGGCCGCGGTGATGGCAGGCGGAGAGCCGTTGTGGGCGCCCAGCTCGGCCGCCGACCTCAACCTGCTGTGGGAGGTCGACGTGCGAGGGGTGTGGAACACCGCCTCCGCCGCCGTGCCGGCCATGCTGGCCGGCCCCGCCGCCGGCGGCTGCCGCTTCGTCGCCCTCGCCTCCGCGGCCGGGGCACACGGTCTGTTCCGCCTATCGGCCTACACGGCGGCCAAGCACGCGGTCGTCGGTCTGGTGAGGGGCCTTGCGGCCGACCTCGTCGGCACCGGCGTGACGGCTGTCGCGGTCTCGCCGGGGTCCACGCAGACGGCGATGCTCGCCGCGACGGCGCAGATCTACGACGTCACGTCCGAGGAGCTGGCCCAGCACCAGCTCGTGCGCGACGTCCTCTCCCCCGCCGAGCTGGCCGCGATGATCGCGTTCTGCTGCTCGCCCGAGGGCCGGGTGCTCAACGGCTCGGTGGTCAGTGCCGACGGTGGCTTCGTCGGATGAGTGCCGGCACGGCGACCTCGCCTCAGACCCTGCCTCTCGGCTTCCGGGTGCGGCTGCGCGACGACGTACGCAGGCTCGAGGGTGGGCGACTGCTGCTCGGCGGGTCGCCACTGCGCGCCGTACGGCTGGCTCGTCCGGTCCAGACCGTGCTGACCGACCGGGTCCTGACCGTCACGACGGAGGTCGAGGCGCGGCTGGCCAGGCAGCTGCTGGACGGCAACCTGGGTGATCCCGAGCTCGACGGCACGATCGACGCGGCCGACCTGACCGTCGTCGTGCCGGTCCGCGATCGGCCCGAGCAGCTCGACCGCTGCCTCGCCGCGCTCAGCGGGCTCCACGTCGTCGTCGTGGACGACGAGTCGCGCGACGCCGTCGCGATCGAGCGCGTCGCTCAGCGGCACACGGCCCGGGTCGTGCGCCTGGAGACGAACGTCGGTCCGGCCTCGGCACGCAACGAGGGGCTGCGCAGGGTGCAGACGCCCTACGTGGCGTTCATCGACTCCGACGTCGAGGCGTCAGCGGCGGTGCTCCGTGCCCTGGGGATGCACTTCACCGATCGGCGCGTCGCCCTCGTCGGCCCGCTCGTCCGGGGCATCGCCCGCTCAGTGCGGCCCCGTTGGTGGGAACGCTATGACGCGGCGGCGTCCTCCTTGGCCCTGGGCCGCCGGACCTGCTCGGTGCGGCCCGGTGCGGCGGTCGGCTGGCTGCCTTCGGCCTGCTTGGTGGGCCGCACCGAGGTCCTGCGGTCGATGGGCGGCTTCGCCGCCGGGCTGCGCGTCGGCGAGGACGTCGACCTCGTGTGGCGACTCGTCGACGCCGGCCACGTCGTGCGCTACGACCCCAGCCACCAGGCACTCCACGACGTACGACCGACGGTGCTGGGCTGGCTGGGTCGCAAGGTCCTCTACGGCAGCGGTGGAGCCGTGCTTGCCCAGCGCCACGGTGACGCGGTGGCGCCCGCCGTACTCGCCCCTGTCATGGGCCTGGCCGCCGCCGCGGTGCTGCTGCGCCGGCCCTGGTCGGTGCTCACGTCGGCGGCGGCGGTCGGCTGGGGAGCCCACGCAGTACGCCGAGCGCTGCCCGACGTCGCAGGTCGCGACGCCGCCGCTGTCACGATGTCGGTCAGAGGGCTGGGATGGGCGGTGCGGCAGGAGGCGGCCCTGGTGACCAGGCACTGGTGGCCGGCATTCGCCGTCGCCTCCCTCGCCAGTGCGCGAGCCCGCCGGATCGTTGCCAGTGCGTTGGTCGTCGACGCGATCGTCCAGGTGACGGTCGACAGGCCCGACGTCGGCCCCCTCACCGGGTGGGTCGGGCGCCGGCTCGACGACCTGTCCTACGGCGCCGGGCTGTGGCTCGGCGCGCTCCGCTCGGACAGCGCACGCTGCCTGATGCCCCGAATCGTGACGTCGCCATCTCGTCGACGCCGCGCAGGAGAACCACGACGAAGGAGCTGAACCGATGGTTGGACGTCTCGAGGGCAAGGTCGCTCTCATCACCGGCATCGCGCGCGGGCAGGGCCGCGCCCACGCTGTCCGACTGGCCTCCGAGGGGGCCGACGTCGTCGGGCTCGACATCTGCGAGGCCGTCCCCGACGTTCCCTACGACCCGGCGACGCCCGAGGACCTCGCCGAGACCGTCCGACTCGTCGAGGCGGCCGGCGGCCGGATCATCGCCGCGCAGGGCGACGTCCGTGACGCCGATGCGCTCAAGGCGCTTGCTCAGAAGGCCGTCGACACCTTCGGCGGCCTCGACATCGTCGTCGCCAACGCCGGGATCTGCATCCCTTCTGCCTGGGACGCGACCACACCGCGGATCTGGGCCAGCCACATGGACATCAACATCACGGGCGTCTGGAACACCATCACCGCCACCGCGCCGCACCTGATCGAGCGCGGCGGTGGCTCGATCGTCATCACCAGCTCGTACGCCGGCAAGAAGGTCCAGCCCTGGATGATCCACTACACGACCAGCAAGCACGCACTGGTCGGCATGACCCGGGGCTTCGCGGCCGAGCTCGGCCGGCACAAGATCCGGGTCAACAGCGTGCACCCCGGCGGGGTGAACACGCCGATGGGATCGGGCAACATGATGGCCGCCATGGAGGCGGCCTCGGCCGGCACCGAGAAGCTCGGCACGATGGGCACGACCTTCCTGGAGAAGTCCTGGGCCGAGCCCGAGGAGATCTCGGCCGTGGTCGCCTTCCTGGCCTCGGACGAGACACCGTGGATCACCGCCGAGCACATCAGTGTCGACGGCGGTCAGCAGTACTTCTGATCCGCCGGTCGCCCCCAGCCGGCGAGTGTGGGGCCGCTGATCTGCTTCTCGGAAGGTCAGCGGGCCTCTCGTCGGGCCGTTCACAGCAGAACAGCATTCTGAGGATCTAGACTGGCCGCGTGAGCGACCCAGGCACTCTCTCCAAGGCGGACGCGGCCGTTCAGCGAAGTCTCCAGCGGCGCCAGTCGGCCGCCGAGGCCGAGGTGGGCCGTCTGATCGAGGCCGGACGCACTCTCTTCGGAGACGGCGGGAACCCGAGGGTCGCCGACATCGTCAGAGTCGCCGGGGTCTCGCTCGAGGCCTTCTATCGCTACTTCGGCAGCAAGCAGGAGTTCGTCGCGGCCGTCGCCGAGGACGGCGGCCGGCGCGTCACCTCCTACGTCGAGCACAAGATGAGCGCGGAGGCGGATCCTCACCGACGGCTCCGAGCGGCGGTCGAGGCGCTGATGAGCCAGGCGAGCCGGCCCGAGCTCGCCGCAGCTGCCCGCAACATCCTCAACCTGGCCGGCGCGGGCCGCGATGGCGCCCCGGTCCAGGCATCGCTAGCGGACCTGCTCGCACCGACGCTGAAGGACCTCGGATCGAGCGATCCGAGCAGCGACGCCAGCGTCGCGGCCGTCGCCCTCGTCGGCATCCTGCAGGATCACGTCTGGCGCGAGACCAAGCCCAGTCGCCGAGAGGTGGACCATCTGGTCGGCTTCATCGCTGCGGCCGTCACCTCGAGCCGCTGAGCAGGGCAGCCGAGTCCGAGCGTCCCTCCGCGGCGGCAACAGCCGTGCTGCCACCGTCGACGGGCGGTGCCCGTGCCACCTGCAGGCGGCACAAGGATCATCCGAGCGCCTCGCGAACCTCACTCAGCAGCCGAGGAACGCCGTTGACCATCCGCTCCATGGGCGGCGACAGTGGGCCGCCGCGGAGGCCGCGCTTCAGCAGCAAGGCCGTTGCCGCCGCCTCCTTGAACTTGGTCAGCGCATCGAACCACAGCATGTCCGGGAGCTCCGCCCCGGCCGCCTCCTCGTAGCACGCGATCACCTCGGCCTTCGTCGGTGTGCCGGCCGGCTCGCCAGGCTCCGCCGCGGGGTGCGCGGCTTCGTCGGTGAAGAAGGTCAGCCAGGTGACGTCGATCCGAGGATCAGTGACCGACCAGATCTCCCAGTCGATGACCGCCTCGATGTCTGCGCCACGGCACAGGAGGTTGCCCAGCCGGTAGTCCCCGTGACTGATGACGGCCGGGAGGGCGTCCGGCAAGCTGTCCAGCAGCAGCCGTGCCGCATCGCCATGGCCGGCCTGCAGGCCTTCGGGGACGGTGGCGAAGGCACGGACCCAGCGCTCGATCTCATCCTCGAGCGAGACAACCGGCTCGTCCCCCAGCCCGATGCTCTCCGGGCGCAGCGCATGCAGCCTCGCCAGCTCGCGGGTCGCCTCCAGGTAGCGGGAGCGCACCTCCTCGGGTGCGGGCCTGGTCGCGACGGGCTCGAGAACGGGCTCGACGCACTGGCCGGGAAGCAGGTCCATCGCCAGGTACGGCGGCACGGCCGGAGGCTGACCGCCGTCTTCGAAGAGCACCCGCGGGACCCGGACGCCCGTGCCGTGGAGCGCACGCATCAGGCGCGCCTGCCGCAGGACGTCTCGATTGCGCACCGGCGCGAGGCCCGGAGGGGCGACCTTGACCACGACCCGATCCGCCTCGGCGCCGGTGACGCTGGCGACGAAGGTCAGGCTCGACGCCCCGCCCGTCAGCGGCTCCAGCGCCGCGAGCTCCGCCCCAGGCCGCCACCGGTGGACGTCCTCCCGCAATCGGACTTCGAGCTCTGTCGCGAGTTCGGCCTGTGTCATGACGCCTCCAGTACGTGGTTTACATTTCGCAGAATGCCGTTCTAGCATGGCAGAAGTCAACAAGGAGGAAGCTCATGGACTTCTCGATCGACCCCGAGTTCCAAGCGAAGCTGGACTGGATGGCCACCTTCGTGCGCGAGGAGTGCGAGCCCCTCGACCTGCTCTTCCCCCACGGCGGCGATCCGTACGACGTCGAGAACAAGGCGTCGCGAGCGATCCTGCGGCCCTTGCAGGACCAGGTGCGGCAACAGGGCCTATGGGCCTGCCACCTGGGCCCGGAGCTCGGCGGCCCGGGCTACGGCCAGCTCAAGCTCGCGCTGATGAACGAGATCATCGGCCGGTCCTACTGGGCACCCACCGTCTTCGGCACCGCCGCCCCCGACACGGGCAATGCCGAGATCCTCGCGATGTTCGGCACAGCGGAGCAGAAGCAGCGATATCTGCAGCCGCTTCTGGACGGCGAGATCGTGTCGTGCTTCTCGATGACCGAACCGCAGGGGGGTGCCGACCCGAAGGAGTTCTCCTGTCGGGCGTGGCGCGACGGCGACGAGTGGGTGATCGAGGGTGAGAAGTGGTTCTCCTCGAACGCCCGCTACGCCACCTTCTTCATCGTCATGGCGGTGACCGATCCCGACGCCGCTCCGCACGAGCGGATGTCCATGCTCGTCGTCCCGGCTGAGACTCCGGGCATCGAGATCATCCGGAACGTCGCCGTCCTCGGCGAGCGCGACGACCTGGACGAGGGCATCCACGGATACGTGCGCTACAACGACGTACGGGTCCCCCTGGATGCGATGCTCGGCGGGCCCGGCGAGGGCTTCAAGGTCGCGCAGGCCCGTCTGGGCGGCGGTCGCGTGCACCACGCCATGCGCACCGTCGGCAGATGCAGCCGTGCTTTCGACATGATGCTCGAGCGTGCGGTGTCCCGCCGGACGCAGGGTGAGACCTTGTCCCGCAAGCAGTCGGTGCAGCAGACGATCGCCGACTCCTGGATCGAGCTGCAGCAGTTCCGGCTGCTGGTCCTGCACACCGCGTGGAAGATCGACAACGCGCCGCACGGCGCCGCACGGATCGATATCGCGATGTGCAAGGTCGCGATGGCGCGACTGATGCACGACATCATCCAGCGCACCCTGCACCTGCACGGCTCCCTCGGCACCACCCTCGAGATGCCGCTCGCGGGCTGGTGGGCGAGCGTGCCGCAGCTGGCACTGGCAGACGGGCCGACCGAGGTGCACCAAGGCACGATCGCGAAGCAGCTGCTGAAGGACGTCAGACCAGCTCCCGGCATCTTCCCCACCGAGCACGTTCCCACCCGGCTGGCCTCAGCTCGGGAGAAGCACGCCGCCGCACTCGCGGAGTTCGGCCGGTGAGCACCGACGGACCCTTCGACCTCACCGGCAAGGTCGCGCTCGTCACCGGTGGCAGCCGCGGGTTGGGCCGGGCGATGGCGCTCGCCTTCGCAGCTCACGGTGCCGACGTGATCATCACCTCGCGCAAGCAGGAGGCGTGTGAGGCCGTGGCCGCTGAGATCTCCGGCATGGGCCGCCGCTCTCTCGCCGTCGGATGCCACGTCGGGCATTGGGCTGAGCTCGATCAGCTGGTCAGTGCCAGCTACGAGGCATTCGGTCGGGTCGACATCCTGGTCAACAATGCCGGGATGTCTCCGCTGGCCCCCTCCTCCGAGGCCACCAGTGAAGAGCTCTTCGACAAGGTGGTCGCCGTCAACTTCAAGGGCCCGTTCCGCCTCACCGCCATCATCGGCAGCCGGATGGCAGCAGGCGACGGCGGCACGATCATCAACGTGTCGTCAAGCGGCGCGCTGATGCCGCAGCCCTCGTTCGGGCCCTATGCCGGCTCCAAGGCTGCCCTCAACGTGCTCACCCAGGTCTTCGCACGGGAGTTCGGCCCGAATGTCCGGGTCAACACGCTCTCGGCGGGCCCCTTCCTCACCGACATCGCCGAGCACTGGTCCGCAGAGTCCAGAGAGCGCACGCGAAGCGCGATCGGCAGACCCGGGCGGGTCGAGGAAGTGGTGACGACAGCCCTCTACCTCGCCAGCCCCGCGTCGTCCTACACCACCGGTGCGCTGATCCGAGTCGACGGCGGTCTGTACTGATCCCAGTCGCGCCACCGAGCGGTCGCCGTACATCCGGCGGCGGTCTTCATGCCGGCAACGCAGGTCTGCCTGTCAGCCGATGCACGAACACGCGAGAAGGGCCCCGGATCTGCGTTTCGCAGATCCGGGGCCCTTCGCGTTGGCTCCCCGAGTTGGACTCGAACCAACAACCGTCCGATTAACAGTCGGAAGCTCTGCCAATTGAGCTATCGGGGATCAGCCACCGCATCGGCAGCAGGGGGAACATTAGCAACGTCGTCGGTGGCACCTGCAAATCGGGGGCGTGCGTACGTCGCCTCAGGTCGTCCCGACCCGCTCGCGCAGCGAGCGGCGCTGCTGCTCCAGGCCGGCGAGGTCAGCGAAGAGCGCGCGGTAGCCCTCCGGGTCCTCGGTCGGGTTGGTGCGCTGCAACCGGCTGTGCACGTCGGCGATGCGGCGCTGCAGCGACATTTCCCGCAGCCGCACGACGTGCTCGGTGACGTAGCCGGCGTCAGGCTCACGACGAGACGGCAACAACTCCACCGCCAGCGCGCTGACCAACGACGCGAGGTGCGGTGTGCTCGCCGCGCTGCTCAGCCGTGCTGCCCAGGTCGAGTCCCCGGCTCCGGCGCCGGGGCCGCCCGCGGCCGCGATCAGCGCCCAGACCTGCTGGTAGGCAGGATGCTGGAAGTCTGCGGTGGTGATCTCGCCGGTGAGCCGGCCCACGGCCATCGGGTGCTGGATGAGCACCTTCAGTGTCTCGCGCTCGATCGCGAAGCGCGGATCGCGCAGGTCCGGCGTGGGCGGCCGCGGCGGCGCCTCTGGTCCTGTGGGTCCGCCGGCAGGGACGCCTGCCGGGCCGCTGGCAGGGCCCGCGACGTCCCGGCGACCCGTCGTCGCAGCGGGGGTGCCTCCGCGGGCGTCGCGGGCGCCTGCGCGGCGTACCTCCGCGCGGGCCTGCTCCGGATCCACGCCCACCATCGAGGCCAGCTCGCGGGCGAAGGCGTCCACCTTCGACTTGTCGCGCACGCTGGAGACCAACCGAGCACCCTCGCGGAGCGCGTCGACCCGGCCATCGGCCCGATCCAGGTCGTGCTTGGCCAACACGTTGCCGAGCACGAACCGGTACAGCGGCTGCCGCCCCGCGATCAGCTCACGCACCGCCTCGTCGCCTTGCTGGATCCGCAGATCGCACGGGTCGAGGCCGTCGGGGGCGACTGCGACGTAGGTCTGGGAGGTGAAGTCCTGGTCACCGTTGAAGACCTTCATCGCCGCCGCCTGACCGGCCGCGTCGCCGTCGAAGGTGAAGACGACCTCGCCGGAGGACTGGGTGAAGTCGGCCATGAACCGACGTACGACCTTGCCGTGGTCGGAGGTGAAGGCGGTGCCGCAGGTGGCCACGGCGGTGGTGATCCCGGCGAGGTGGCAGGCCATCACGTCGGTGTAGCCCTCGACCACCACGGCCTGACCGGTCTTGCGCATCCCCTCGCGGGCCAGGTCGATGCCGTAGAGGACGGTGTTCTTCTTGTAGATCGGGGTCTCGGAGGTGTTGATGTACTTGCCCGAGATCCGGTCGTCGTCGAAGAGCTTGCGGGCGCCGAAGCCGATCACGTCCCCGCTGGACTCGCGGATCGGCCAGATCAGCCGGCTCTGGAAGACGTCGTAGCCGTTGTGCCGGGTCAGGCCGCCGACGACCAGCTCCTCCTCGGTGAAGCCGCGGCCACGCAGGTGGTTGTGCAGCGCCTTTCCGTCGGTCGGGGCGAAGCCGATCCCGAAGCGCTGAGCGGCGGCCTGGTCGAAGCTGCGCTCGGCGAGGAACTGCCGGGCAGGCAGAGCTGCCGGCGTGAGCAGCTGCTCGACGAAGTACTCGGCGGCGATCCGGTGCGCCTCGATCAGCTTGCCGCGCTGCGGCCCGCGGGGCCGCTCCTCGCGACCGTCGCCCTCCTCGCGCTCGAGCGGTACGCCGAACTTCTCGGCGAGCCGCTCGACGGTCTCGGTGAAGCCCAACCCGTCGATCTTCATCACGAAGCTGATCACGTCGCCGCCGGTCTGGCAGCCGAAGCAGTAGAACATCTGCCGCGCCGGGGTCACCTGGAAGCTGGGCGACTTCTCGTCGTGGAAGGGGCACAGCCCCTTCATCGAGCCGCCGCCCGCGTTGCGCAGCGTGACGTACTGGCTGATGACGTCGTCGATCCGTGCCTTCTCGCGCACCTCTTGGATGCTCTTGTCACGAATCCGGCCTGCCACGGGCAGATCCTAGGCGATGCGAGTGAGCGGGCGCCGTCCAAGCGAGGTACGAGCTTGGTGACGGGGTCCGCGAGGGAGTGAGCCCCGAGCGCGGAGCGCGCGGCGATGCGAGTGAGCGGACGCCGTCCAAGCGAGGTACGAGCTTGGTGACGGGGTCCGCGAGGGAGCGAGCCCCGAGCGCGGAGCGCGCGGCGATGCGAGTGAGCGAGCCCCGAGCGCGGAGCGCGCGGCGATGCGAGTGAGCGAGCCCCGAGCGCGGAGCGCGCGGCGATGCGAGTGAGCGGGCGTCGTCCAAGCGAGGTACGAGCTTGGTGACGGGGTCC
>NZ_KB822592.1 GCF_000364605.1 Nocardioides sp. Iso805N
CGGGAGATCGCGCGTAATGCGACCGATGCCTCCAGTGTGGCCGCGAACGCGGTCCGGGTCGCCGAGCAGGTCCGGGGTGCGGTGAACTCGTTGGATGCCTCCTCGGCCGAGATCTCTCAGGTGATCAAGCTGATCACCTCGATCGCCCAGCAGACCAACCTGTTGGCGTTGAACGCGACCATCGAGGCCGCCCGGGCCGGGGATGCCGGTAAGGGGTTCGCGGTGGTGGCCAACGAGGTCAAGGAGCTGGCGGGTGAGACCGCGAAGGCGACCGAGGAGATCGGGCGTCGGATCGAGGCGATCCAGGGTGATACCACCAATGCGGTGGAGGCGATCACCCAGATCACTGCGGTGATCGGTCAGATCAACGACATCACCGGCACCATCGCCTCTGCGGTGGAGGAGCAGACCGCTACCACCAATGAGATCGCGCGGTCGGTGACCGAGGCCGCGACCGGTGCCAACGGGATCGCCGCTGACATCACCAAGGTCGCCGGTGCTGCCGCGGAGACCCAGCAGGGCGCGCACGGCACCTCCGCGGCCGCCGGCGAGCTCGCCGGGATGGCCACCACCCTGGACCGCCTGGTCGGCACCTTCCGCTACTGAGCGAAGTCGCCGCAGGCTGGTCGAGGCGTTAGTCGAACCGACACTCCCCGTGTGGAACTCCGCACGGGGAGTGTCGGCACCCGTACGCCGAGCTTGTCGAGGCGCGCCCGACGCGACACTAGGCGCGGGCGCGCAGCCGGGTGATCGTCTGCATGCCGTGGTAGACCACGACCGCCGCGATGGTGCCCAGCGCGATGCCGGTGAAGGTCAGGTCGCCCGCGCTCAGCGTGAGGTCGCCGATGCCGATGACCAGTGCCACGGCGGCGGTGAACTGGTTGACCGGCTGGGCGAAGTCCACCTTGTTATCCAGCCAGATCCGGATGCCGATCAGGCCGATCAGGCCGTAGAGCGCGACCGTGACCCCGCCGAGCACCCCGGCCGGCACGGTGTTGAGCACTGCGCCGACCTTCGGGCTCATGCTGAGCAGCAGGGCGACGGCGCCGGCCACCCAGTAGGCCGCGGTGGAGAACACCCGGGTGGCCGTCATGACGCCGATGTTCTCGCCGTACGTCGTGGTCGCGGAGCCGCCGCCCAGGCCGGCGAGCGTGGTCGCCAAGCCGTCGGCGAGGAGCGCTCGGCCGGTCTGCCGGTTGATCGTCGGGTCACCGGCGAGGTGGGCCACCGAGCGGACGTGGCCGACGTTCTCGGCGACCAGGACCAGCACGACCGGCAGGAACATCGGTACCACCGACCAGGTGGCATGGGGGTGGGCGAAGTCCGGCAGCCCGAGCCAGTGCGCCTTGCGGACGGCCGTGAAGCTGATGTCGCCCGCGAGTGCGGCCGCGACGTACCCGACGAGGACGCCGATCAGGATCGAGAGCCGCGCAGCCATGCCGCGGAAGGCGACCGAGGTGACGAGCACCGTGACCAGCGTGATCGTGGCGAGCCACGGCTTGGCCTCGAAGTTGTTGGCCGCGGTGGGTGCCAGGTTCAGGCCGATCAGCGCCACGATGGCACCGGTCACGACCGGTGGCATCAGCACCTCGATCCACCGGGTGCCGGTGGCGACCACGATGCCGCCGACGACGGCGAGCAGGATGCCGGTCACCATCACCCCGAAGAGGGCACCGCCGACGCCCTGGCTCGGCTCGGCCTCCGCGGCGAGGATCGGGGCGATGAACGCGAACGAGGAGCCCAGGTAGCTGGGCAGCCGGTTGCCGGTGAGCAGCAGGAACAGCAGCGTGCCGACCCCGGAGAAGAACAGCGTGGTGCTCGGCGGGAAGTGCGTCAGCAGCGGCACCAGGAAGGTGGCACCGAACATCGCCACGATGTGCTGGGCGCCGAAGCCGATCGTGCGCGGCCAGGTCAGCCGCTCCCAAGGCGCGACGATCTCGCCCTCGCGGATCGTCCGGCCATCCCCGTGCAGGTCCCAACCCAGTCGCATCTCGCGCCCTTCCTCCGCCGAACGTGTCGGCCAAGGATGGCCGACGGGGAGGGTACGGCGAAAGCCCGCACCGCTACACCGCGATGCCTCGACTGCGGCGCGGTGACGTCTCGACCGTCGAGCGGCGACTACGCGATGCCTACGCGGCGACTACTCGACGGGCTCGAGGGTGACCGAGATGCTGTTGATGCAGTAGCGGTCGCCGGTCGGCGTGCCGTAGCCGTCGGGGAAGACGTGGCCCAGGTGGGAGCCGCAGTTGGAGCAGCGCACTTCGACCCGCTTCATGCCGTAGGAGTCGTCCTCGATGTACTCGATGGTGTCGGTGATCGGCTGGTAGAACGACGGCCAGCCGCAGCCGGAGTGGAACTTGGTGTCGGACTCGAAGAGCTTCGCCTGGCACGCCTTGCAGCGGTAGATGCCCTTGGTCTCGGTGTCGGTGTACGTGCCGGTGAACGCCTGCTCCGTGCCCGCCTCACGCAGCACGTGGTACTCCTCGGGGCTCAGCTCTTCGCGCCACTCGGCGTCGGTCTTCTCCACGTTGTAGGCCACGCCTCCATTGTACGGATATGCCGAACGCCGGCCCCGTGGTGTCGGGACCGGCGTACGGCGGGGGAGACCGGGAGAGGTCAGGGAGAGGTCAGGCCTTGACCTTGACCGCCTTGCTGGTCACGGTGCTGGAGGTGTAGCCGCTCTCGGCGACGACGACGCGCAGCGCGACCCGCTTGCCCTTGAGAGCCTTGGTCAGCTTGAGCTTCGCCTTGGTCGCGCCCGTGATCGCCTTGCCGTTGGCAAGCCACTGGTAGGAGACGGTCGTGCCGGCCGGAGTCTTCACGGTGCCGGTGACCTTCGCGCCGACCTTGGCCTTGCCCTTGAGGGTCGGCTTGGCGACGGCGATCTTGCCGGGCGTCACGTGCACCGGGGCGGTGGTCGCGGCCGGGATCGGGGCGCCGGTCAGGAGCTTGGCGCGCAGGCCGTCGACCTGGGTCCGGGTGAGGCCGAGGCCCTTCTCGAAGTAGTTCTCCATCGAGCCGTACTCGGTCTTGACCTGGGTGAGACCGGCCTGGAGGTACTCGGCCCGGACCTCCATCAACGGCGTGTACGTCGCCGCTGCCGCGGCGCCCGCCGCGGCAGCCTGGTCCTCGGTGGCGCCGTGCGCGATTGCGGCGTCATGGGCGGACGCCTGGATACCGGCGAGCGTCTGCTGTCCGGCGCCGGCGAGGTAGTAGGTGTTGCTCAGCAGGTAGTCCCGCATGACGTCGGCCGCGGGGACACCGAGCAGGGTCAGCAGCGCGGCCGAGGCCCAGCCGGTGCGGTCCTTGCCGGCGGTGCAGTGGTAGAGGCTGACGCCTTGGTCGCCGAGGATGCCGGTGTAGAGGGCCTGGTAGGCCGTCTTCGCCGTCGAGCTGTCGACGAACGCGACCTCGCCCTGGGTCATCATGGCCGCGGCGGCGGCCGGGGTGTTCATGCCCGCGGGGATCTGCGAGGCGGCCGCGCAGGTGGTGGCGTTCGGATCGGTGATCGCGCCGTCGCCCATCACGTTGAGGTGGACGCGGGTCGCACCGGTCGGCACGACGTCCGGCACCTGGATCGCCTCGCAGCTGGTGCGCAGGTCGTAGTCGGTCGAGATGCCGAGGGTGTTGAACGCCGCCTGATCACCGGAGCTGATCGCGAGTGCCTGGCTGCGCAGGACCACTCCCTCCTTGACCCACTGGCCGGTGGTGGTGCGGTAGCCGCCCGCGTCGCGCAGGTTGGCGTCGCTGGCCAGGCCGAGGCTGCGAGTGGAGATGACCAGCGGCGCGCCGTAGGAGGCGACCAGCTTGACCCAGGGACGGGTGGCGCTCGTGATGGTCGCGGCGCCGGCGGCGGTGGAGACCGTGGTGGTGGGCGTGGTCGGGAAGCTGGTCGCGCTGGTGCCCACGAAGACCTGCACGGACGTCACGTCGGCGGGAGCCGTCCAGGAGACCGACCAGTCGCTGCCACTGATGTTGGTGACGTCGGCGGCGGTGAAGGGGATGACTCCGGCGTACGCCTTGGTGCTGGCGGGGGAGGCGGTGTCCGCGTGGGCGGGGCCGGAGAGGGCCATGGGTGCGAGCAGGGCGGATGCGGTCGCGAACGCGGCGACGGCGGCGCGCGAGCGCGTGATGAACGGGGAGGACGACATGGTGCCGATCGTGGAGAGTCCGTATAACCGGAGGTGAACGCATGCTCGGCATTCGACGAACGCTTCGGCAACAGGACAGGCCGCGACGCGCACCGTCTACGGTGGGCGCATGCCCAAGGACGCGTACGTCGCCGTCGGTGACCGGGAGGTCAGGATCTCCAGCCCGGACCGGGTGATCTACGAGGCCACGGACCGTACGCCGGAGATCAGCAAGCTGCAGGTGTGCGAGTACTTCGCGGCCGTCGGCGCCGGGCTCATGCGCGCGGTGGGCGAGCGGCCGACCGCGCTGGAGCGCTGGCCCTCGGGCGTCCGGGAGGGCTTCCGGCTGGCGACCGGCCCGATGCAGAAGGACGCCGAGGCGTTCTACCAGAAGCGGGTGCCCAAGGGCGCGCCCGACTACCTGGAGACGGTGACGGTGACCTTCCCCAGCGGCCGAACCGCCGACGAGGTCTGCCCGACCGAGGCCGCGGTGCCGGTGTGGTGCGCCCAGATGGGCACCCTGACGTTCCACCCGTGGCCCGTACGTCGCGCCACCGGGTCCGATCGGGCGGGCGACCGGCCCGACGAGCTGCGCATCGACCTCGACCCGCAGCCCGGCACCGGCTTCGCGGATGCGCGCCGGGTGGCGGGCGTCGCCGACGAGCTGCTCCGGGAGCTGGGGATCACCGGCTACCCGAAGACCAGCGGCAACCGCGGCATCCACATCTACGTCCGGATCCGGCCGGAGTGGTCCTTCGAGGACGTGCGGCACGCCGCGATCGGCTTCGGCCGCGAGCTGGAGCGCCGCGACGGCGGCGTCACCACGGCATGGTGGAAGGAGGAGCGCGGCCAGCGGATCTTCGTGGACTACAACCAGAACAACCGCGACCGGACCATCGCCAGCGCCTACAGCCTGCGCCCGAAGCCGGGCGCGCCGGTCTCCACCCCGCTGAGCTGGGCGGAGCTGGCCGGGCTCGACGACCCGCGCGAGCTCAACATCATCACCGTGCCCGACCGGCTGGCGGACCCGGATCCGTGGGCGGCCATCGACGACGTACCGCACGATCTCGCTCCGCTGCTGAAGCTGTGGGAGGAGCTGCCGGGCGGCGAGCTCAACTTCCCGCCCGACTACCCCAAGATGCCGGGGGAGCCGCCGCGGGTGCAGCCGAGCAAGAAGGTCGCCGGACACTGGGACGAGGACGGCAACCGGACCGAGTCCTAGCCCCGAAATGAGGCCGACCCGCCGTGCTGATCCCCCGATCGCACGACGGGCCACTTAACGAAGACACACTCGCGGTCTGTCCCCCGACCTACCGCCCGAACGATGTCCGGGGTGCTTCGACGCCTCCCATGAAGCAGCGCTCGACCTCCCCTGGGGGCGAACACCACCCGGAAGCCTAGGCAACGAGATGCCTCGCGACACCCACGAGAGCAACAGGGCTCGGTAACAGAACAGGAACAGTGCGGCGGGCCTCTGGTCAGAAGCCCTGGATGCCCTCACCCTCGCCGGCCTGCTCGTCGAACGTCTCGTGCTCCAGCAGGTGCAGCACGGGTACGCCGAGCTTGCGGCGCGCCTGCGCGGTCCAGTCGACGTGGAAGAACCCGGCGACCACGTGCGGGCGGGTCAGGATGATCGCCTCGCGGCCGTCGACCTCCTTGACCTTGGCGGCGAGGGCCTCGATCGGGTCCTCGACCAGCTGGCCGGTGGCGGTGGCGCCGGCGGAGGTGAGCGCGGCGAGTGTGTCGGCCAGTGCCTTCTTGGCGCGGTCGCGGGCGTCGTCCTCGACGGCAGCGAGGTCGGCGCTGTTGGCCAGCACGCCGGGGGCCCCGAGCAGCTCGCTGCTCGGCAGCGAACCCATCGCCGCCTCGACCCGCGCCGCGGCGTCGTCCACGGGCAGCAGCACGTGGTAGGTCACCGGGTCCTCGAGCGACTCGTGGAGGGAGTGGATCCGGGCGGCGTCGGCAGTGCTGAGAGCCTGTTCGACCAGGAGTACGACGTCGTAGTCAGCCATGCCCGGAGCCTAGCCGCAGGCGGGGGAGCCGAGCGCGTCAGCCACCCAGGACGTCGCCGAGGTCGTAGGAGACCGGCTCATCGAGCTGGTCGTAGCCGCAGGAGGTGGGATCGCGGTCGGGTCGCCAGCGCTTGAACTGCGCGGTGTGCCGGAAGCGTCGCCCCTCCATGTGGTCGTAGCCGACCTCCAGCACCCGCTCGGGTCGCAGCGGGATGAAGGAGAGGTCCTTGCCCTGGGACCAGCGCGACTGGGTACCGGGCACCCGGTCCGGGTTGGCGGTCAAGAACTCGGCCCAGTGCCCCCAGGGGTGCTCCTCGATAGGCACCTCCAGCGGACGCAGCTCGGTGATCAGCTCGGCGCGGCGCTTGGCGGTGAACGAGGCGGAGACGCCGACGTGCTGGAGCTGGTCGCCGTCGTAGAGACCGAGCAGCAGGCTGCCCAGCAGCGGCTGTTCGTCGGTCGAGGTCTTGTGCAGTCGGTAGCCGGCGACGACCACATCGGCGGTGCGGGCGTGCTTGATCTTGAGCATGGTCCGCTGGTTGGGCGCGTACGGCGCATCCAGCCGCTTGGCGACCACGCCGTCGAGACCGGCTCCCTCGAACTGGCGGAACCAGCGCTCGGCCTCGGCCGGGTCGGTCGTCGTCCGGGTGAGGTGGCACGGCCCGCCGAGTCCGGCCAGGCCGCTGAGTGCTTTCTCCAGGGCGGCGCGGCGCTCCGCGAACGGACGTTCGACGTACGACGTCTCGTCCAGCGCGATGAGATCGAAGGCGACGTACTGCGCCGGGGTCTGCTCCGCAAGCAGCTTGATCCGCGACGCCGCCGGGTGGATCCGCTCCTGGAGCACCTCGAACTCCAACCGGTCACCGCCGGCCACGAACAGCTCGCCGTCGAGCACGCACCGCGCCGGTAGCTGCTCGCGCATCGCCGCCACCATCTCGGGGAAGTAGCGGGTGAGCGGCTTGGTGTTGCGCGAGGCCAGCTCGACCTCGTCGCCGTCCTTGAAGACGAGGCAGCGGAAGCCGTCCCACTTGGGCTCGAAGGAGAAACCCTCGGTCGCGGGCACCGACGGCACCGACTTCGCCAGCATCGGCAGGACGGGTGGCATCACGGGCAGGTCCACGCCCACGACTCTAGTGATCAAACCGAACAGTGGAGTGTCGTGCGCACCGGACGCGCACCGGACGCGCATAGGAATGCGCGCCGGGCTCCGCGGTCGGCAGCGCTCGCGGAAGCGGAGGCGGCGACTCACATTGGGTACTCTGACCCGCATGAGCAACGTCGTCGGCTACGTCCCCGGCGTCTTCGACCTGTTCCACGTGGGGCACCTCAACGCGCTGCGGCAGGCGCGCGCCATGTGCGACGTCCTCGTCGCCGGTGTCGTGTCCGACGAGGTCTGCGAAGCGTCCAAAGGCATCACGCCCACGGTTCCGCTGATCGAGCGGCTGGAGATCGTCCGGGCGATCGGGATCGTCGACGACGCCTACGTCGAGATCACCACCGACAAGCGCGATGCCTGGCGCGAGGTCGGCTTCCACCGGATCTTCAAGGGTGATGACTGGAAGGGCACGCCGAAGGGCGAGCGCCTCGAGCAGCACATGGCCGAGGTGGGGGTCGAGGTCGTCTACTTCCCCTACACGATGCACACCTCCAGCACGGCCCTGCGACGCCACCTCGATCGAGGGGACGAGCGCGTCTCGTGACCTCATCCGTCCCCGGACCCGCCGCGGATCGCGAGCTGGTCGGTGGCGTCAGCGTCGATGGGCGCGGCGTCCATGTCACCGCTCAGGGCACCGGCCCGCTGGTCCTCTCCGTCGAGGGCCGCTACGTGTGGTCCCTGACCCCCGAGCGCGACGGTACGTCGGAGGCGGGCGGGTGGCTGGTGCCGTGGCCGCACGTCCTGCACCGCTTCCTGGACGGGGTCGGCCGCATCGGCGTGACCGACGTGACCGGGGAGACGGCGTACGTCGACGCTGACGTCTCCTTCGGCTCCGGCGCGGGACGCCTCGCGATCGTCGACGGCGACGGCAACCCGCTCTCGGTCGACAAGGTCGGCCACCTGACCCGCTCGTTCGCGGCGACCGACGAGAGCATCCGCGAAGAGATCCTGGCCGGCACCCAGCGCGCGCTCCGGGACCTGCGCGAGACCTGCGGCGTCGAGGCCTACCTCAACTACGGCGCCCTGCTCGGCGCGATCCGGGACGGCGCGATGATCGCGCACGACTCCGACACCGACGTCTGCTACCTGTCGCGGCACGAGTCGCCTGCCGACGTCATCCTCGAGTCCTACAAGATCGAGCGCACCATGCGCGACCTGGGCTGGAACCTGCTTCGCATGTCCGGCGGGGACATCAAGCTCCTGCTCCGGCTCAGCGACGGCCGGGTCTGCCACATCGACATCTTCGTGGCCTTCTACGTCCGCGGCACCTTCCACCAGCTGGGCAACCGCAGTGGCCAGGTCGCGCGCGAGGTGATCCTGCCGGTCTCGCAGGTCGAGCTACACGGCTACTCCTTCCCGGCACCGGCCGACCCCGAGGCGATGCTGGCGTTCCTCTACGGCCCGTCCTGGCGCGTCCCGGACCCTTCGTTCAAGTACGCCGACCCGCCCGCTGGTGTCCGCCGCCTCGACGGCTGGCTGCGCGGGTTCCGTACCACGATGGGCCTGTGGACCGAGTTCTGGACCGGTGCCGCCTCCGAGGCGGTGCCGCGCCGCAGCTCCTCCTTCGGCCGCTGGGTGCATGAGCAGCTCGGTCCGGCCCAGTCGGTGCTGGACGTCGGCTGCGGCAACGGCCGCGACACCGCCCTCCTGGCGCGCCGGGGTCATCGGCTCTGGGCCGTCGACTTCTCCCGTGGGGCGATCCGGCTGACCGGCCGACGCGCCAGCAAGCGCGACGTCGAGGTGCGCACCGAGCAGCTGATCCTGGGCGAGTTGCGCCACGTCCTCACCTTCGGCGCGCGGCTGGCCCGCGATCCGCACCACATCATCGCGCGCCGGCTGCTCGGCGCCCTCGACGGCGCCGCGCGCGATCAGTTCTGGCAGCTGTGCTCGATGGCGCTGCGGGGTGAGCGCAAGCTGTTCCTGGAGTTCGCCGCGACCGGCGACGGCGTACCCGATGCTGCACCGGACGGCCTTGAGCAGCGGCTGGACCCGGAGCAGGTCGCCGAGGAGATCCGCGCCCGCGGCGGCCGCATCGAGCTGCTCGAGGTCGGTCCGGGCGATGACATGTTCGACCAGCCCGACCCGGCCGTGTGCCGGATCCGGGCATCCTGGCCCGCGTCGAAGGGAAGCAACGCATGAGTGCCACTGGGAAGATCCGCGACAACATCGAGAAGTGGCGTGCTGAGCGTGCCACCGGCGGGACCGTCCGCGCCCGGCTGCGGGCGCTGGAGGACGAGGTCCAGGAGCTGCGCCAGCTCAATCGCCGCATCGCCGAGCTGACCGACGTGGTCGCCGAGCTGTTGGTGCCGATCCAGGACCGCGACGAGGCAGCTGTCCAGGAGGTGTTGGAGCGCTACCGCGCCCGCATCTGACACTCTGGACCTCACGATCCCCGGTTGGTCTGCCGGCAGGGCCCGCCTGACTTTGAATCAGGACTAGCGACGCAGGTTCGACTCCTGCCCGGGGAGCTCAGCGATTCTCGATGTTGTGCACCAGCGTCGCGCTGGTGTGCTTGATCGCCACCGAGATCAGCGGCTTGACCGCGTTCGCGATCACCTTGCCGGCGGGGCCGCCCGGAAGGGTGTAGCTGATCCAGGCGTCGAGCCGCGTACGCCCGTCGCCGAGGTCGGTGAAGGTCCAGCGCTGGGTGTTCTGGATGCCCTTGACCGACTCGATCTCGAGGAGCTCGTCGCGCTCCCAGCGGGTGCACCGCAGCCGGGAGGTGAGCGAGACGCCGAGCCTCATCGTGCCGTCGTAGGTCGCTCCGACACCACGCAGCTGCTCGCCGACCGGCTCGATGGTGTGCAGGCCGTACATCCAGTCCTTGGTCGTGGTGAAGTCGTCGACGTAGGCGAACACCTCGCCGACCGGGGCGGCGATCTCCACGCTGTGCTCCACGATGCTGCTCACCCGGAGATTCTGACTCGCCGCTCCAACCGCTGGACGCACCCGCGACCGGCCCCGACGACGGCCGCAGGTGCGCGTGCCCGGCTGTCGGACGTTCCCCGTAGGCTCACGCCCATGAGCGAACTGACCGTCATCGTGCTCGCTGCCGGCCACGGCAAGCGGATGAAGTCCAAGCTCCCCAAGGTGATGCACAGCATCGGCGGGCGCAGCATGGTCGGTCACGTGCTGACCGCCGTGCAGTCGCTGGGGGCCGACCGGGTCGTCGTGGTCGTCGGCCACGGCCGCGACCAGGTGCAGGCGCACGTGGAGCAGCTCGACGAGCGTGTCGTGGTGGCGGTCCAGGAGGAGCAGCTCGGCACCGGCCACGCGGCTCAGGTGGGGATGCTGGCCAGCGGAGCGACCAGCGGCGACGTGCTCGTGCTGACGGCCGACACCCCGCTGCTGACCGGCGAGACGTTGGGGTGGTTTGTGGAGAAGCATCGGTCGGGCAAGCGGGCCGTCAGCGTCCTCACCGCCCAGGTGCCGGCTCCCTACGGCTATGGCCGGATCGTGCGCGCCGACGGTGGCGACGTGCGCGCCATCGTGGAGGAGAAGGACGCCTCGGACGCCGAGCGCGCGATCGACGAGATCAACTCGGGCATCCTGGCCTTCGACGCGGCGTTCCTGCAGACCGCGTTGCCGCGGCTCGAGCGCAGCCAGGTGAGCGGCGAGTACTACCTGACCGACACCGTGCGGCTCGCGGTCGGCGACGGCGCTCGGACCGGTGGCTACCTGCTCGAGGACAGGGTGCAGACCGAGGGCGCCAACGACGGTGTGCAGCTGGCGGCGTTGGGCCGCGAGCTCAACCGTCGGACCGTGGAGCGCTGGATGCGCGAGGGCGTCACCGTGATCGACCCTGCGACCACCTGGATCCACGTCGACGTCGAGCTGGCCCGCGACGTGACCATCCTGCCCGGCGTTCAGTTGCTCGGCGCGACGATCGTGGGGGAGGACGCCCTGATCGGCCCCGACACCACGCTCACCGACTGCGAGGTGGGCGCAGGTGCCCACGTCGTACGCACGCATGCGTCGCTCTCGGTCATCGGCGAGGGTGCCGATGTCGGGCCCTTCGCCCACCTGAGGCCAGGCACCATCCTCGGCAAGGGCGGCAAGATCGGCGGCTTCGTGGAGACGAAGAACGCCGAGATCGGCGACGGTGCGAAGGTGCCGCACCTGTCCTACGTCGGCGACGCGGTCATCGGCGAGGGGAGCAACATCGGTGCCGGGACGATCTTCGCCAACTACGACGGCGTGAAGAAGCACCGCACCACGGTCGGCAAGTATGCGAAGACCGGCTCCAACAACACCTTCATCCCACCGGTGACGATCGGCGACGGCGCCTCCACCGGTGGTGGCACGGTCGTGCGGGACGACGTGCCGCCAGGCGCGCTGGCCGTCTCCGCGGGCCCGCTGCGCGTGATCGAGGGCTGGGCCCAGGCCAAGCGACCCGGCACGCCTCAGGCCGAGGCTGCTGAGGCCGCAACAGGTTCTGATGCCCCCGCCGGCGCCGGGCAAACGTATGGTGAACATGAGGAGTCTCACACCGGGGGGCGCCGGGTTGGGGACGCAGACACGGGTGCGTAAGAATCCTCATGTAACCCCCTCTGGCGGATTCTCAACACGGGAGCGGCGCTCGTGACCACCGACATCAAGCGGACAACCGAGAAGCACCTCATGGTCTTCAGCGGTCGAGCACACCCGGCGCTCGCGGAGGAGGTGGCTGAGCTGCTCGGCACCCCCCTTGTCGGGACGAGCGCCTACGACTTCGCCAACGGCGAGACCTACGTTCGCTACGAGGAGTCGGTGCGCGGCTCGGACGCGTTCGTCATCCAGAGCCACACCGCTCCGATCAACGACTGGATCATGGAGCACCTGATCATGGTCGACGCGCTCAAGCGCGCCTCGGCCAAGCGGATCACCGTGGTGATGCCGTTCTGGGGCTACAGCCGGCAGGACAAGAAGCACCGCGGCCGCGAGCCGATCTCGGCCCGCCTGGTCGCGGACCTGTTCAAGACCGCCGGCGCTGACCGGATCATCTCGGTCGACCTGCACGCCGACCAGCTGCAGGGCTACTTCGACGGCCCGGTCGACCACCTGATGGCGCTGCCGATCCTGACCGACTACATCAAGGAGAAGTACGGCGACCAGGAGCTCGCCGTGGTCTCCCCGGATGCCGGCCGGATCAAGGTCGCGGAGCGCTGGGCGGCCCGCCTCGGCGGCGTACCGCTGGCGTTCATCCACAAGACCCGCCGCATCGACGTCGCCAACGAGGTCGTCGCGAACCGCGTCGTCGGTGACATCAAGGGAAAGATCTGCGTCCTGACCGACGACATGATCGACACTGGCGGCACGATCGTGAAGGCCGCCGAGGCACTGATGAACGACGGCGCCGCGGGCGTCATCATCTGCGCCACCCACGCGATCCTCTCCGACCCGGCCGTGGACCGGCTGAAGAACAGCCCCGCCGTCGAGGTGATCGTGACCAACACGCTGCCGGTGCCGCAGGAGAAGCAGTTCGACAAGCTGACCACGCTCTCGATCGCGCCGATGCTGGCGCGGGCGATCCGCGAGGTCTTCGAGGATGGCTCAGTCACCTCCATGTTCGACGGCCACGCCTGATCTGACACGTCACCTGGGTGATCTAAGGCGCACGTGCTGCGCCGGAGGTCACCCAGGTGCTTTTCCACAGGCGTCGGCTCTCCTGATTCGCCGGCGGATGACGGGGCATGAGCACGCCGTGGTCACAGAGGACGAGCGCGACGCGGCGCAACACCTGCTGGAGTTCTATCGTCAAGCGCAGGAGGGTGTCTTCTCGCGGGCGCAGCTGCGCGAGTGCCTCATCGCCAAGCACGACATCGAGCGGATGCTACGGCGTCGGAAGCTTCGGCGCGTGCACCCGCGGGTGTACATCGATCACACCGGCCCTCTCACGCGTCGCCAGCGGGAATGGGCGGCTTTGCTCTACGCCGAGCCGGCAGCACTGTGCTGGCGCCTCGGCGATCGGGACAGCGAGGTGATCCACGTAGCAGTGCCGCACGACCGCCAGGTCAGACCACTGGTCGGTCTTCGGATCCACCGGGTGCGCGGCTTCCAGCAGATGGTGGACGGCCGCCGACTGCCGGCACTGGACCTCGCGCACGACGCCTTGTGCATGGCGCACGAGGCTGAGACCGAGCTCGACGCCGTCGCTGTCGTGGCGGCCGCTGTTGCTGCCAAGGTCAGTGGCCGTCGACTTCGCGCGGCACTGCAACAGCATCACAGCCTGCGGCGGCGACGCTTCGTGGCCACATTGATCGACGACGTTGCCGAGGGCACGGACTCGGTGCTCCAACACGGCTACCTCGTCCACGTCGAGCGACCACACGGCCTGCCGCCCTTGAGACGACAAGCCCGGCGGACGTCGTCGCGCGGCACCGAGTGCAGGGACGGCGAGTACGAGGCATCGGCCTCGTCGTGGAGCTGGACGGACGGCTCAACCACGAGTCGTGGGCCTCAGGCAACCGAGACGCGGCCCGTGACCTCGATGATCTCGCCACGGGCCGAAGCGTCGCGCGGTTACGCTACGGGTAGGTGTTCGGCGAGGCGTGCCAGACCGCCGACCGGATCGGCAAGGCGCTGCAGGTCAGGGGCTGGATCGGCGCCGCGCGGCGGTGCGGTGCCAGCTGCCCAGTCGATCCTGGGTGATCTGCGGCGTACATGGTGCGCCGGAGGTCCCCCAGGGCCGGAGGTTGCCGGATTTCGCTCAGGCGGCCCCCGCCTCCTAGACTGTCGAGGTTGCCTCGGCGAGGGAGTCCGCACAACGGAGCTCCGTGATCGACAGGGCCGGCACTTTCCAGCGCCGCGCGCCGATGTCGGTTGCGCGGTGCTTTTTTGTCGGCCCACGTCGGGCACGGCCCGACCACAGATCCCCAGGAGACAACCATGACCAGCGAGAAGATCACCGCCGAGCTGCGCACCGAGTTCGGCAAGGGTGCGGCGCGCCGCGTCCGCCGCGAGAACAAGATCCCGGCCGTCATCTACGGCCACGGCGCCGACCCGATCCACGTCACCCTGCCGGGCCACGAGACCCTGATGGCGCTGCGCCACCACGGCCAGAACGCGCTCCTCGAGCTCGACATCGACGGCAAGACCCAGCTCGCCCTGACCAAGCAGGTCCAGGTCGACCACCTGCGCCGCGTCATCGAGCACATCGACTTCGTCGCCGTCATCGCGGGCGAGAAGGTCACCGTCGAGATCCCGCTCCACGTCACCGGCGAGGCCGCTCCGGGCACCGTCGTGACCCTCGAGCACACCGTCCTCACGGTCGAGGCCGAGGCCACCCACGTCCCCGAGGGCTTCGAGGTCTCGGTCGAGGGTGTCGAGGCCGGCACCATCATCACCGCCGGCCAGATCGAGCTGCCGCAGGGCGTGACGCTGGTCGCTGATGCCGACTCCAACATCGTCAACGTCTCCGCTGCCCCGACCGCTGCCCAGGCCGAGGCCGACCTCGAGGCCGCCGAGGCCGAGGCCGGCATCGTGCACGAGGCCCCCGAGGCCGAGTCCACCGAGGCTGAGTGAACCCATGAGTGAGGACGGCGTCTGGCTGGTCGTCGGCCTGGGCAACCCCGGGCCGACGTACGCCGGGCACCGTCACAACATCGGCTATCTCGTCAATGACGAGCTGGCCAAGCGGCTGGGCGGGACCTGGAGGTCCCACAAGTCCGGCCGCGCCGACGTCGTCGAGGGCCGCCTCGGTGCTGGATCTTCCGGCCGAGGTGGCCCTCGACTCGTCCTGGCCCGGCCGCGCTCGTACATGAACGAGCTCGGCGGCCCGGTCAAGGCGTTGGCGACCTTCTACAAGGTCCCCGCCGACCACCTGATCGCGATCCACGACGAGCTGGACATCCCCTTCGACACGATGCGGATCAAGCTCGGTGGCGGCGACAACGGCCACAACGGCCTCAAGTCCTTGCGCGGCTCCCTCGGCACCGGCGACTTCTACCGCGTGCGCGTGGGCATCGGCCGCCCGCCCGGCCGGCAGGACGTCGCCGACTTCGTGCTGTCGAACTACTCCGGCGCTGAGCGCAAGGTGCTGCCCTTCCAGGTCGACACCGCCGCCGACGCCGTCGAGTGCCTGATCACCGACGGGCTCGAGAAGACCCAGCAGCGATTCAACTCTTGACCGGCGGCAGGGCGGGGTCCGGCTCGATCAGGGAGCCGTACGCCGCGACGGCCGCGAGCTGCGAGGTCACCCCGAGCTTGCGCCGGATGGCCTTCATCTGACTGCGGACCGTCGAGGCGGAGATCTCCAGCAGGGTGGCGATCTCGAGGATCGGCGCACCTTCGTAGAGCAGCAGGAGGACCTCGCGCTCGCGCGGCGTCAGTGACCGGGCCCGGGCCTGCATCTGCTCGCGGTCGTCGCGCAGGTGGCGCCACTCGGCGCGCAACTCGGTGCGGTCGCGTGCCGAGACGGCTGACTCGCCGCGGGCCAATGCGTCCAGGGTCTCGACGACCTCGTCCAGAGCGGTGGTGCTCGGCAGCACGACGGCCGCACCGTGCTCGTACGCCGCGCCCCACAGCGGGCCCGCGGGCGCCCCGGTCAGGACCGCCCACGGGATCGCGAGGCCACGGAGGACCACGCCACTCGCCCGGACACGCTGCCAACGATCGAGGTCACTGACCAGCAGGCCCACGTCGAACTGCTCGCCTGAGCGAGGCAGTGGTACGCCGCCGCCGGGCCAGTGCACCAGCGTGGTGGAGAACCCGCGGCTGTGCAACGCGGTCTTGACGGCGTCGCCGATGAGCGACTGCTCCGCCGCGATCGCGGCGTGCACCGCATCCTCGCGCCCTGCCGCCATCCCTCACCCCCGCGTCGGTCCTTCATTCGACGGCGCTCCCCAGGCAGCGGCGTCCCTGCGGCTCATCCTCACGTCCGCCGCAGCCGGCGGTCCCGTGGGAGCGGTTTCTCCCCAAGTTGGGGGAGAAGGGTAATTCTAGACGCATGTCCAAAGTTTGAGGTTCTGCTTCGGTTCCGTAGCAGGTTGCCGATTTTTCGTGTCGATTCGGCACCATCTCGCCAAATTGCGGTATAGCGTCCCTCGTGTTGGGGAGGTCCGGCCCGTCGTTCCATAGCGTTCGGGACGGAACAACAAAGTGACCAGACGACGCCCCGGCGCAGCCGGGTCTGGGCGCTCTCGGGAGCGTTGGGGGACGCTGCTCAATGCGCACCTGGTCTCGCATCGGGGGCACGATGAAATTCAATTACATACCGCGGGAGTACTGGAACTGGCGCTGTTCCGCGCTGCTCCTCGTGGTAGCACTGACACCGATCCTGTCGTTGACATGGCTCTCCACCGATCGGCCCAACCGGCTGGTCGTGGCGGCGAGTCTGGATGCTTTGGTGCGCGGCCCAGCAGCCGTCGCAGCAACGCTCTGCTTCTACGTGGCCTGGCGGATCAGCGCGAAACCGCAGCTGATCTGGCTGGCCGCCGTCTCCGCGGCGATCGCCGTACAGGCGGTCCTTCAATCCGGCCTTCAACTCATCGACATCACCCATCAGGTCGGTGGCAGCCTGTGGCTGGTTCTCTTCGACGTCCTGAGCCTTGCGCTGATCGCTCGGCTGAGCGTGGCGGCGGGTCGCCGTTCCCACCATGGCGACCCGGTGTTCCTGGGCGCGCTGGTCGGGCTCGGGCTGGGGATCGGCCGCATCCTGGCGGTCACCTACCTCCCGAACGTGAGTGCCAACACCTTCGGGTGGCTGCCGCTGATGCTCGGCTTCGCCTTCCTCGCAGTGCCGACGGTGCTGCTGCTGACGCTCCTGCCGGACGTACCCACCTGGGTGAGCGCCCGGGTCGGCGCCGGAGTCCTGCTCTACGGGGTGGGACACCTGGTCGCCTACACGGACGGGGCGACCCGCTCCACCGTGGGCAGCGCCGTCACGCTCATCGCGGACCTGGACGGTGCGATCCTGCTGACCGCCGCCGCTGCGGCGGTGCTGCGGATGGCGATCGTGGCCGAGGACCGCGACCGTGACCAGCTGCGGCTGCGGGTGGACGAGCTCGAGAACGGCCTGCGGGTCGACCGGGCGCGGATCCACGAGATCAACTCCACGATCGCCGGTGTGGTCTCGGCGAGCCGGCTGCTGCGGGAGGACCCGACCATCGGGTCTGAGCGCCGCACCCTGCTCGACAACATGGTCCACGCCGAGCTCGGCCGGCTGCAGCGTCTGCTGAACGAGCCGGTCGGTGCCACTCCCGCCGTCGTCGATCTCGATGACACGATCGGCAACCTGGTGCTGGCGCAGGAGGCTCGCGGCAACAGGGTGACCTGGCTGCCCAGCGGTGCACGCGTCACCGCCGAGCCCGACGCGGTGGCGGAGGTGCTCAACATCCTGCTCGACAACGCCGCCAAGCACGGGTCCAGCGACACCTCGGTGACGGTCAAGTCGGTCGCCGACGCGGTCGAGGTGGTGGTCTCCGACGATGGTCCGGGGATCGCGCCGGAGCTGCGGCAGCACCTGTTCGAGTGGGGATCGCGGGGGCCGCGGTCGCGGGGCCAGGGGATCGGGCTGCACATCGCCCGGGACCTGACGGCTCGACACGGCGGATACCTGCGGCTGCGGGAAGGCACCGTGCGCGGTGCCACCTTCGTGGCAGGTTTTCCGATGGCACGACGGGGCGATGATGAACCGGCCCACCTCGCGTAGCCAGGTCCGGATCATCATCCTGGAGGACCATGTCCTGTTCGCCGAATCCCTCGAGCTGGCGCTCACCGTCGAGGGGTACGACGTCAGGCGGGCCGATCTGCCGATGAACGGCAGCACGCCCAGCACGGTCATCGCCTCGGTGGTCCGGCAGAACCCTCGGATCGTCCTCCTCGACCTCGACCTCGGCCACTTCGGGGACGGGGTGCGGATGATCGCACCGCTTGCCAAGGCCGGCGTCAACGTCGTGGTCGTCACTGCCAACACCGACCGGGTGCGGTGGGGCGAGGCGCTGCGGCACGGAGCGCGCACGGTGCTCTCCAAGTCACGCCCGCTCAACGAGATCCTCGCCGTCGTACGCCGTCTCGGGAACGGCCAGCCGGTGATGGAGGTCGAGGAGCGTGAGTCGCTGCTGCGGCTGTGGCACCAGCGCAACGCCGAGATGGCAGGGCTGCAGTCCCGGATCGATCGGCTGACACCGCGCGAGGCCCAGGTCCTCGGCCACCTGATGGAGGGCATGACGGTGCACGACATCGCCGCCGCCAGCGTGGTCTCGGAGGCGACGGTGCGGACCCAGGTGAAGGCGATCCTGGCCAAGCTGGAGGTCACCTCGCAGATCGCGGCCGTCGGACTGGCGCACCACCTGGGCTGGCACCCGGCGGTCCCGGCCGAGGACGGGAGGGGTCGGCGATGACCGCGTCCTTCTCGCCCGCGTCGTTGGGCAACCGGGTCCCGACCGGGTCGGGCCGCTGGCTGGATCGCTCGGTGTGGTCGCTGGCTCGACCCGGGCCGATCGACCACCCGGGGCTGCGCGGCGGCATCGGCATCTGCGACGCGGTGGTGGCCACGTTCGCCGGCGTGCTGCTGGTCGGCACCACCCCGCGCGTGTTCGCGATCGTGGTCGGCTGGCTGGTGCTGCTGCGGATGCTGACGGCCCCGACGGCGCGCCTGGCGCGACCGAGCGCCACGCCCGTGTGGCGGGCCGCCACCCTGGTCTGCCTGGGCTGCTGGATCGCCGGCCCCGCGCTGCCGATGGCTCCGAGCAGGGCGATGCTCGGCATCGCCGTGGCCGTGGCCGGATCTGCGGCCCCCCGGCTCGCCGCCCGGGGACGTCGGCTGCGGGTGCTGCTCGTCGGCTGCGACGACCGGGCCGTCTCGGCGCTGGACCAGACCTCGGTGGGCAGGGTGCGGGCGGTCGACGTCTGCGCGCCGACACCGCAGGCGCTGGCCTCGAAGCTGGCCGCGCACGCACGTGGCGCGGTCGATGCGGTCCTCGTCGTACCCGGGCCGGAGCTGACCGGGCGGGCGCTGCAGCGGCTGGCCTGGCAGGCCGAGGCCGTCGGTCTGCCGCTCCTGGTCGAGACAGGGATCGACGGCGTGCTGCCCAACCGAGTCGCGCCGCTCCTCGCCGGTCATCTGGGGATGGTGCACGTCCAGGCGGCGCGTCGCCGCGGCTGGCGGCTGCTGGTCAAGCAGGTCTCCGAGCGGGCGCTCGCGCTGTGTGCGCTGACGGCGATGGCGCCGGTGCTGATCGGGATCGCGCTAGCGGTGCGGCTCGACAGCCCTGGTCCGGTGCTCTACCGGCAGGTGCGGGTGGGACGGGACGGACGGACGTTCACGATGCTGAAGTTCCGCTCGATGGCTGTGGGCTCGGACGTGCAGCTGGTCGAGGACACGTTCGGCAACGACGGCGCCGGGCCGCTGTTCAAGCTGCGCGAGGATCCACGCGTGACACGCGTGGGGCACATCCTGCGGCGGTACTCGCTGGACGAGCTGCCCCAGCTGCTCAACGTGCTGCGCGGGGAGATGTCGCTAGTGGGACCACGACCGGCGCTGCCGAGCGAGGTCGCGGCGTACGACGGAGACCCGCGTCGCCGGCTCGCCGTCGCGCCCGGGATCACCGGGCTGTGGCAGGTCTCGGGACGCTCGGACCTGTCCTGGAGCGAGTCCGTGCGGCTCGACCTGGACTATGTCGACAACTGGTCGCTGGGTCGTGACGTGGTGATCCTGGCGCGGACCGTCGGGGCAGTGCTGCGGCACGACGGCGCCTACTGACGTTCATTGATGGGCCCGTCCGGGGCGAGTGATGGCTCCGTCCGGGTCGAGTGATGAGTCCGTCCGGATAGAGTGATGGCTCGGCGGTGACGGAGCCAGGTCTCGGCGGTGACGGAGCCATCACTCGACGGTGACGGAGCCATCAATCAACCGAGGAGGCCGGCGCCGAGCAGGTCGTCGGCCGCCTTGCGGAGTACGCCGAACGGCAGCCCGGCGCGGTCGGCGATCGACAGCACCGAGGTGTCGCCGTCGGAGCACGCCATCAGCCACAGCATCGCCATCACCGCATCGTCGGCGCTGCGCCCACCCATCTTCGGGTAGAGGCCGCGCTTGCCGAGCTGGGGTTCGCCGTACGGGCTGAGGTTGCGGTACGCCGCATCGCCCTCGAGCACCTCGAGGATCTCCTCGATCGCCGTCATCGCCTCGACCAACTCGTCGTCGCGCACGAAGCCGAGGTCGTCGGCGGAGGTGTGGTACTCGGGATACTCGCCGTGGGGCGTGCGGGTCAGCCGGCCCGCGGGCAGGTCGAAGCCGAGCGCGTTGTACTGCCGCTCGTCGTAGCCGTAGGGCGAGTAGTCGATGATTCGCCCGTTCCGTCGGCCGACGACGTGCTCGGCCGCCCGGTCGATCGGCGCAGCGCCGCGGCGGGTGCGCTTGTAGACCAGAGGTCCGCCGCCGCCCAGGCCGGTCAGCACGAGCACGTGAGCCGGGCGTACCTCCGGATGCTCGGCCAGCCAGGTCAGCGAGCCGATGGTGCCGGGCGCGAAGACGAAGCGATACGTCAGCCGGTGCCGGCGGCCGCCGATCCGACGGGCCAGCTCGGTGGCCACGGCGAGGCCACTGAGGTTGTCGTTGGCGAGCGAGGGGTGGCACAGGTGCGAGCTGATCAGCACCTCGCCGGCGTCCGCCTCGGTGCCGGGCAGCAGCACCTCGCCGTAGACCAGCTCGCCGCCGTCGGCGCCTTCGGTGAGCGTGGTGTCCACGACCACGTCGAAGGGACCGTCGCCGAGCGCATCGCGCTGCCGCTGGCTGAGGCAGAAGCCCCAGTCGCGGGCGTAGTAGCTGGTCCGGTAGGGGATCCACTCGGGCCGGTCGGGCAGGGAGTGCAGGTGCGGCTCGAGCTCGGTGCGGTCGAGCCGGCCGCTGAACGGCGCGCTGTAGGAGACCAGGTGCAGGGTGTGGTGGGCGAAGTCGACCAGACGCTCACCGGTGGTGGCGTCGGCGATCCAGGCCGCCCGCGCACTCCACTCCGGCGGGATCGTCCAGTCGAAGACGGAGCTGCCCGAGGGCACCCGGCGTACGTCCAGGGGGAGGTCCTCGGCGAGGATCGCCAGCGTCTGCCGGACTCCGTCGCCGGTCAGGCTGCGGCACAGCGGGTAGAGCCGCTCCATCCGCTGTCGCAACCGGGCCTCGAGCTCGCCCGGGGCCGAGGTCTCGGCGGCCTCATCAGGGGTCGCAGCGTCGGCTAGCGCCATCGCAGCAGCTCGTCGAGCCGGCCGGCGTCGGTGTGCCGCTGGATCTGGCGCAAGCGGGTGAAGCGGTCCTCATCGACGCCGTACGCCGCCATCTGGTCGGCCATCTGCTCGATCCCGAGCGGCACCGTCCACTCCGGTCGGAACGCCGGCAGCAGCTCGGTCGCCTTCGCGAAGCTGACCCGGTAGTCGCGAGCATCCGACCCGGCCCCCGCCGCGAAGGTGACCGGGGCGTCGTAACGGGCGGCGACCGCCTCGGCGATGGTGCGCACCTGCATGACGTCCTCGTCGCGCCCGATGTTGAACGCCTGGTCGTGCATCACCTCCCGATCGGCCTCGAGGACCGCCAGGAACGCCCGGGAGATGTCCTCGATGTGCACCAGCGGCCGCCAGGCGGTGCCGTCGCTGGACAGCTTGACCTCGCCGGAACGTTGGGCGCTGCCGCAGAGGTTGTTGACCACGATGTCGGTGCGCAGCCGCGGGCTGGCGCCGTACGCGGTGGCGTTGCGCAGGTACGCTGGGCTGAACCCCTCGTCGGCCAGCTTGGCGATGAGCTGCTCGGCGAGGATCTTGCTCTCGCCGTACGGCGTGACGGGGTTCGTCCCGCTCTCCTCGGTCACCGGTGCGTCGCCGGCGGCGCCGTAGAGCGAGCAGGAGGAGGAGAACAGGAACCGTCCGACCCCGGCGGTGCGGGCCACCTCGGCGAGGTGCGCGGCGCCGTGGGCGTTGACCGAGTAGGTCGTCTCCGGGTTGAGGTGTCCGATCGGGTCGTTGGAGATCGCGGCCAGGTGGACGATCGCGTCGAAGCCGCGCAGGTCCTCCGGCGTCTGGTCGCGGATGTCGCCGGTGCGCGACTCGTAGTCGAGCCGGTAGGGGCCGAAGTCGCAGCCGTCGTACCAGCCCGCGTCGAGGCCGACGACGTCGTGGCCGGCGGCCAGGAAGAGGGGGGCGAGGACCGCTCCGATGTAGCCGCGGTCGCCGCTGATCAAGACCTTCACAGTGCCACTCTCACCTTCGTCGTGTGGAAGGCCTCCGCGTAGCGGGCGCGGGTCTCCACGCCTCGCAGCCGCATCAGGCCGAGGAACAGCTCGTCGTCCCACCAGTCCCGGCCGAGCTGGCTCGGGAAGCACTCGTTGAGCAGCTCGACCTTGCGGCGGCCCTGCTCGGCGGTGAGTGCGACGTAGTGCGTGGGCGGCTCCAGGTCGCCGTCCCACTTCGGGATCTCGTAGTGCAGCACCAGCGCGTCTCGCCACACCGTGGCGGCGAGGCGGCCGAGCAGCCGGTGGTCCTGGTGGGCATCGTCGACGCGCGGCGCGAGCACCAGGTCGGGCGTGACGGCCAGATCCTCCAGAGCCTGCTTCACGTCATTCCAGTACGCCGGCAGCCGGCCGTCGGGCAGCTGCCCGAAGGACATCTTGGCCGTGGGCGCGAACAGCCCGATCGCCCGGGTGGACTCGGCCACGCGCCCCGGCGTACCCGTCATGACGTGGACCCGGATCGCCGCGTCGCGCTCGGCCAGGCGCAGCAGCGTGCCGCCGCACCCGATCTCCACGTCGTCTGGATGGGCCCCCAGGCAGAGCACGTCCAGATGGCCGGCGGGGAGCTGCAGTCCGAGCACGTCGCCTCCCTCGTCTCCGTCCCGGTGGCGCGGCCTCGTCATCGGTCGCGCAGTCTCGACGCTAGGGAGCGTGCTGGCGGCTCGTCTCGGATGGTCGGGCGGCGTACCTCATTTGAGGGATGAGCCCGGCGGCTCCAGCGCCCTAGGCTCGGAGCGCGGCAAGCCGAGGGAAGTGGGTAGGGAGGACGGCGATGGTCCTGCCTACCCGGTTGGTGATCGGGGCTGTCCTATGCCTGGTGGCCACGGGGACCCTCGGCGCGGGGGCCGCACCCCCTGGGCCGGCGCCCAGCAGGCAGGCATCGTCTGTCCTGGTGAGCCGGACCGCCGGCCCGGGGGAGCCCCAGTCATCGGGCGTTCCTGACCTCGGCCGGGTGACCTCCTCGGTGGGCTGTGTCCGAGCAGTGCCGGCCGGGCCGGCGACAAAGCCAGCGGGCGCGGTCAAGGTCAGCGGCCGACTCGACGTCGCCGTCGCCAGACACGGGGCCGGCACCACCTTCTGGGTCACCCCGGGCGTGCACGTGCTGGGCTCGGGACAGTACGACAACGTGGAGCCGAAGCGGGGCGACGTCATCATCGGCGCGCCCGGGGCGGTGCTGGACGGGAAGCGCCGCAACCACTACGCGTTCGTCGGTCGCGCGAAGGGCGTGCGGATCAGCAACCTGGTCGTGCAGAACTTCGGCACGTCGCTCACCGACGACTTCAACGAAGGCGTGGTCAACCACGACGCCGGCCACGGTTGGCGGATGCGTGCGCTGACCGTCCGGGGCAACGCCGGCGCCGGGGTGTTCTTGGGTAGCGGCGACGTGCTCAGCCGCAGCTGCCTGACGGGCAACGGGCAGTACGGCTTCAGCGCCTACGAGGACAACGGTGTCAGCAATGTCCGCCTGATCGGCAACGAGATCGCGGGCAACGACACCGCCCGCTGGGAGGAGCGGCAGAGCGGCTGTGGCTGCACCGGCGGGGGAAAGTTCTGGGCGACCCGCAACGCCGTCATCCGCGACAACTTCGTGCACGACAACATCGGTGTCGGGGTGTGGGCCGACACGAACAACACCGGCTTCCTGATCAGCCACAACACGTTCAGCGGCAACGCCGACGCAGGCGTGGTCTACGAGACCAGCTACAACGCCCGGATCGTGCACAACACCTTCATCCGCAACGCGCTGGTGGGCGGGCCTGCCGACCCGGGCTTCCCGCACGCTGCGCTCTACCTCTCCGAGTCCGGCGCGGATCCACGCGCGGGCTCGCGCTACGGGACGAAGCTGGTGGTTGCGCACAACCGCTTCCGGGACAACTGGTCGGGTGTCGTGCTGTGGGAGAACGCCGACCGGTTCGCCGGCTCGCCGGCCAACAGCAGTACCGGCATCAGCACGCTGGTCTCGCCGCAGGCGACCGTCTCGGCGTGCGGGTCGCCGTCCAGGGTCGCCAAGGCGCCGCTGATCAACGACTGTCGATGGAGGACCCAGCACGTCCGGGTGCTGCACAACCGGTTCGTGTTCAGCGCGGCGCGCGTCGGGCACGGCTGCGCCGCGAACACCGGCTGCGGCTACAACGGGCTGTTCTCCAACTACGGCAGCTATCCGTCCTGGTCGCCGTTCCAGGGCACCGTGGTCGAGAACCACATCACGTTCTCGCAGGACAACACATTCGCGAGCAACCTGTACGTCGGGGCCTGGCGGTTCATGGTCCACGAGCAGGACCATGTGGTCAGCTGGCGGACGTGGCGTGCCGCGCCGTACGGGCAGGACCGGGGGAGCGTCCGGCGGGGTTAGCCGGGTCGCAGCGGATATATCCGGACCTGCGCCGCGGTCGTCGGGGAATCCGCTGGTCGGCCGGGTGGATCGAGGCTCACCGGCGGTCGTGGAGGAGCGTCGTGGTCTTGCGGCGGTAGCGGTAGTCGCCGTTGGCGAGTCTGATGGTTTCGTAGGTGGGGTCGTGGGCGCGGCGGTGGTGGTGGCCGCAGAGCAGGGCGGCGTTGGTCAGGTCGGTGGGTCCGCCCTGGCTCCAGGGATTTTCGTGGTGGGCGTCGCACCAGGTGGCGGGCACCGTGCAGCCTTCGGCGCGGCAGTGCCGATCGCGGATTCTGAGGGCTTTGTGCTGGGCGGGTGAGAACAGGCGTCTGGCCCGGCCGAGGTCCAACGGCTCGGATTGGCCGCCCAGCACGTAGGGGATGATCGCGGCGGTGCACGCCAGCCGTCGGGTCTCGCCGGCGGAGATCGGGGTCTGACCGAGGCTTGCGGTCCCGAGCTCGCTGCGCAGCTGCTCCAGCGGGATGGCCACGATGATCGTGGTGGTGTCCCCGCCATGAGCCGGAACCCCGTCGCCGTCCACGCACTCCAGCAGCTGGGCGAACGCGTCGGCGAAGAGCCGGTTGCGGGGGCGCACGTGTCCGTCGGCCTCCAGCGCGGCGACCCTTGGCTGAGCGAACGCCTCCAACAGCGTCCGCAACCGCTCACCGACGGCTTCGGGCACGATCGCGTGGATCCGGGCCATGCCGTTGCCGTGGTCGCTGATCGACAGCGTCGCCTTCGCGTGCGCGGCTTCTTCCAACCGACGGATGGCTTCGGCCTCTGCTGCTTCCGCGATCTCGGGTGCCACGACCTCGAGGAGGTGGGAGGCGAGGTGGCGTAGGTCCTTCGGGCGGTGCTGGGTGGCGAGGTCGCACAGGTGCGCCTCGGCGCGCTCCACGACATCGGTGGGCAGGTCGTCGGGCAGGGCAGCGAGCCCGTCGAGGATCACCCGGGCATGCTCGAGACTGAACCGACCCTGCGCCAACGCGGCCCGCACCACCGGCCGCTGCTCCAGGCCGCGCGCCAGAGCCAGCGCCGCGTGCGCGGCCCTGCTGTCGACGACCTCCTGGGCGACCAGCCAGGACGCGACGTCACGTGCGCCGATCTCCTCGGCCACGTCCTGGGCGCTGGCGATAACCCGTAGTTCGAGCTCTTCGAGACGGGCACGGAGCCGGCGCAGGGCGAGGATGGTGGCGGCTTTGTCGGTGGTGGAGAGGAAGATCGGATTCGCATCCGCAGCATCGCTCAGGGCGGCATCGATCGTCGCGAGAGTTTTCTGGATCTGATGCATGGTCACCACCCGAGAGAGACGGTTCGAACACGTATTCGAATCCTATCTGCTCAGATTGACCTAGACAACCCTCTTTGCTGACCGCATCGGGTGAATTCTTCGCCGTACCCGATCACACGCCTGGTGGCCCGACGCGACTGATACGAAGGCACCCCGCCCAGCCAAGACACGTGACCACGCTGGTACTGGCCCACGCTTCTCGTTTGTCTCTGGCCGCCCCGCTGACCGCCGGCGCCTCGACAAGCTCGGCGGGCGTGGATCGGCGGACGTGGATCGGCGGACGTGGATCGGCGGACGTCGCGCGGCGTGCGCGGGGCTACTCGACCCGCAAAAACTGACGACTCGGTTCGCAGAAACTGACCCCTCAACCCGCAGAAAGTGACTTCTCGGCGGTCAGGCCCAGGCGTGCTGCCAGACCTCCCACGGCCCCGTTCCCTGCCGGTGCAGGTCTTCGAGATACGTCCGCTCCTTCAACGTGTCCATCGGCGCCCAGAAGCCGTCGTAGGCCACAGCGCGCATCTGGCCGGCGTGGGCGGCCTTGACGCAGCCGTCCATGACCAGGTCGTCGCCCTCGTCCAGGAAGTCGAAGATGCCCTGGCGCAGGACGAAGTAGCCGCCGTTGATCCGGTAGGGCATGTCGCCGGCGGGGGTCAGGCCCGACACCGACCCGGAGGAGTCCATGTCGACGACGTGGAAGGAGTCCTGCGGGCGGACGGCGATGAACTGCCCGACCGCGTCGGTCGCCGCGAGCTCCTCGACCAGCGAGTTGATCGGAGCGTCGGTGAGCACGTCGCCGTAGTTGGCCAGGAAGAACTCGTCGTCCTCCAGGTAGGGGCGGACGCGACGCAGCCGCTCGCCGATCGCGGTGTCCATGCCGGTGTCGACGAAGGTGATGGTCCATTCGCTGACGTCGGTGCCGATCAGGTCGACGTGCTGGCAGCCCTTGGTGAGCACGAAGTCGTTGGAGGTGGTCTCCTCGTAGTTGAGGAAGTACTCCTTCACCGCCCGAGCGCCGTATCCCAGGCAGAGGATGAACTCCGTGTGCCCGTAATGCGCGTAGTAGCGCATGATGTGCCACAGCACGGGCCGGTCACCGATGGACATCATCGGCTTGGGCAGCGACTGGTTGTCGGCACGCATGCGCATGCCGAGACCGCCGCAGAACAGCACCACCTTCATCGGTTCTCTCCTGCCTCGAAGACGTTCAGACGGGGGAGCGCGGTGACCAGGCGCCCGCCCCACTCGCTCACGTAGGCGAGTTGCTCGCTGATCTCCCGGCGCAGGTTCCACGGCAGCACCAGGATGTAGTCGGGCCGAGCCTCGGCGAGCGCCTCGACGGGCCGGATGGGGATGTGCGTCCCGGGGAGGAAGCGACCGTGCTTGCCGGGATTGCGGTCGACCGCGAAGGCCAGCAGGTCGGGCTTGACCCCGCAGTAGTTCAGCAAGGTGTTGCCCTTGCCGGGGGCGCCGTACGCCGCGACGAGCTTGCCTTCGCACGAGGCCTCGATGAGGAACTCCATCAGGTTGTTGCGCACCTTCGAGACCTTGGCGGCGAAGCCGGCGTGACCCTCGAGGGTGTGCAGGCCGGCGGCGGCCTCGTCGGCGAGCACGCGGGCGACGGCCGGGCTCGGCGTGGCGCCGTACTGGGTCGGCATGGACCAGGTCCGCAGCGAGCCGCCGTGCGACTCGAGCTCCTCCACGTCGACCACCGTCAGGCCGGCGGCTGCGAGCACCCGCTGGGTCGTCAGCAGCGACAGATAGGAGAAGTGCTCGTGGTAGATCGTGTCGAACTCGTTGCCCTCGATCAGCCGCAGCAGGTGCGGGATCTCGATCGTCACGGTGCCGTTGTCGGCGACAAGAGCGCGCAGGCCACGGGCGAAGTCGACGATGTCGGGCACGTGGGCGAAGACGTTGTTGGCGACCACCAGGTCGGCGGGGCCGTGGATGTCGGCGACCTTCGTACCGGTCTCCTGGCCGAGGAACATCACCTCGGTCGGCACCCCGCGCGCTACCGCCGCCTCGGCGACGTTCGCGGCCGGCTCGATGCCCAGCGAGCGGATGCCGCGGGCCACGGTGTGCTGCAGCAGGTAGCCGTCGTTGCTGGCCACCTCGACCACGAAGGAGTCGCTGGAGAGGCCGAGGCGGGCGATGGCGTGATCGACGTACCGCTCCGCGTGCCGGACCCACGAGTCGGAGTAGGACGAGAAGTAGGCGTAGTCGCTGAAGATCGCCTCACCCGACAGGTAGGCGGGCAGCTGGACCAGCAGGCACTCGGAGCAGATCCGGACGTGCAGTGGGTAGAACGCTTCGGCCTGGTCGAGCTCGTCGGCGGCGAGATAGGTCTCGCACGGCGGCGACATGCCGAGGTCCACGAAGGTCGCGGTGAGATCGCTCCCGCAGAGACGACATGCTGGCATCAGATACCCCCAATGAGTGAAATCCTTCGGCACGAGTCTTGGCGGCACCGAGAGCGGCGAAGGATCCGGAGCATCCGGTTTGCCCACATTTGGGGAGGGTCCCTTGTACGCCGAGACCACAGCGATCCCGGGGCTGGTCACGTTCACCCCAGAGCCGCACCACGACGCCCGCGGCTTCTTCAGCAGGACGTTCGACACCACCGTCGCGCGCAGTGTCGGTGTGGACCCTGACGGGTTCGTGCAGGACAGCATGTCGCGCTCGGCGCGCGGCGTCGTACGGGGCCTGCACCTGCGGGTGGGCGCCGGTGAGGGCAAGCTGGTGCGCTGCTCCAGCGGGGCCGTCTTCGACGTCGTCGTCGACCTGCGCCCGGCCTCGCCGGCGTATGGCACCTGGCTCTCGTTCGACCTGTCGGGCGAGCGGCAGAACAGCATCTTCGTGCCGCCCGGGTGTGCGCACGGGTTTCAGGCGCTGACCGAGGTGGCCGACACGTCCTACCGGATCGACCGGTCGCACGATCCGAGCGAGGACCTGACGATCGCGTACGACGATCCCACTCTCGCGATCCCGTGGCCGCTGCCGGTCAGCGTCATGTCGGACAACGACCGGGCCGCGCCGCCCCTCGCCGAGCTGGGGGAGCGGCTCGCGCTGGTCGCGGCCAGGATCCCGCAGCGGGTGGGAGCGCCGTTGGGATGAGGAGGCTGCTCGCCGTCTGGGTGGTGCTCGGCTCGGGCCTGCTCTTCGTGGCCCTGAGCGCGTTCGTGCACCTGCACGGCACCGACCGACTCGACGTGTGGGCCTACCACCGCTTCTATCCCGGGCAGCGCTGGGGATTGCCGCAGCGGGCGGCCGACGTCTTCGTCAACCTGCTGCAGCCGGCGGTGACCAGCGTGGTGTTCCTGGCGATCAGGGTCCGGCGGCACTCACGTACGGCACTGGTCGGCGGCCTGCTGCGGGTCGGCCTGGTGATCTTCGCGGTGGTCTTCCTGAAGTGGTTCTTCCACCGACCCGACGTGCACGGCAGCGTCTCGCACCTCGGCGGCAGCTATCCGTCCGGGCACGAGCTGGCACTCGTCGCGTACGGCGCCCCGTGGTGGCTGGTGCTGGTGCTGGCCGTGGCGCTGCTGGTGACGGGTACGCACTGGCTGACCGACGTGGTCGCGGGCGTGCTGGTGGGGCTGATGATCCGCGTCGGCGTACCTGCGCTGGGGAGGTACGTGGCCTGGGTGCGGGCGGGGCGTCGGGCTGGGTCGGACTACGACGATGCGGCTGTCTGAGGAGCGAATCTGACCCCTGGCTGACCGGTGCCTGATCAGGATGGGCGATCTGACACAGGATGCCTGGCGAAGTGACCTGAACTTCCTGCGCGCAAGCCTCTCTGGGTCTTAGCGTTCGGACGTTTTCGTCTGATCGCGCTGGTGGTCTTGGGGGTCTCGGTGTTTCGTCGTGTGTCGTTGAGTGTGGGCGTTGTCGTTCGGTTGTTGGCGGTGTTGTTGGCGGTCTCGGGTCTGCAGGTGGTCGCGTTGGCGACGGTTGCGGGTTCGGCGTCGGCGGCGTCAGTGGTGACCGGTACGGGTGGTGAGTTCGTGCCCGTGACGGGGCGGTTGATGGACACCTCGACGGGTCTGGGTGGCTACAGCACGCCGATGGTGGCGAACGCGTGGCGATCGCTTCAGGTGGGCGGCTTGTTGGGTGTACCGGCTAACGCATCCGCGGTGCAGGTGACGCTGACGGCGGTCTCGCCGGCGGCGTCGGGCATCATCCGGGTTGCCCCCTCTGGCTCGACCTCGGCTCTGAGCGCGGTGATCTTCGGGTCGGGTCCCACCCCGTCCTCGGTGTCGAACACCGCGATCGTCCCGATGGTCGCGAACGGCAAGATCTCGGTGGAGGCCACCTCGGCGGTGCGGTTGATCGTCGATCTCCAGGGTGTCTAGCCCCCAGGTTTTGGTCCACTCGAAGTGGAGCTCCCGGTCAATCGAGAGGTCCCAGAAGACGTCGTCTTCTGGTCCAGCAAGAGTGTTGGTAGTCAACGACACCTGCCCCTCTCACTTGCCGCCTGATCTGTCGTAGGCGGCTGCGTCGCACAGTATGCCGCGAACGCTGCCGGGGTGCGCATGCCGATCCCCGAGTGGGGCCGGAACTCGTTGTAATGCTTCACCCAGGCGCCGATCACGACCTTGGCTTCGGTCAGGGAATGGAACGACTCGCGGTTCAACAACTCATCGCGCATCGAGCCGTTGAACCGCTCGATGTACCCGTTCTGCTACGGGCTGGCCTTCGCCACATGCACGGGCGTCACGCCGACCTCGCGCAGCCATTCCAGCAGGCCAGTAGCGATGAACTCCCGGCCGTTGTCCGAGCGGATCATCCCCGGGGCACCGTGTTCCTCGAACAACCGGGCCAGTTCGTGCTTCACGCTCTCAGCGCCGATGGAGTAGCCG
>NZ_KB822593.1 GCF_000364605.1 Nocardioides sp. Iso805N
CCGGGGCCGCTTGGGTGTGCGGCGTGACCGGGCCTGGGGCGCCCTAGGGGCAGGCCTACCGCCGCGCGGCGCTCCTTCGTCGCGGCGCGTCGTCCGGCAGCGCCCCTGGCGGGCACCCCACGCCCGGTCACGCCGCACGTGGGTACTCCAGGCCCGGTCACGCCGCACGTGGGTACTCCAGGCCCGGTCACGCCGCACGTGGGTACTCCAGGCCCGGTCACGCCGCCGGTGGGGTCGCGGGCGCTAGGTTGGCGGGGTGGATGAGACCGTCTTCACCTATGCTGCGCCGGCGTTGAAGTTCGGGGCCGGGGCCTCCGAGGAGATCGGGTACGACCTGAGCGGGTACGACGTCAGGCGGGTCCTGCTGGTCACCGATGCGGGGGTCGCGGCCACGGGGCATCCGCAGCGGATCGCGGACCAGATCTCCGCTCGGGGGATGGCGGTGACGATCTTCGACCGGGCACACGTCGAGCCGACGGACGCCTCCTTCGCGGCGGCGATCGACTTCGCCCGCAGCGAGGGGCCGTTCGACGCGATCGTGGCTGTTGGTGGGGGATCCTCGATCGACACCGCGAAGGCGGTCAACCTGCTGCTGACCAACCCGGGCGAGCTGATGGACTACGTCAACGCCCCGGTGGGCAAGGGGCGTGCGCCGGTCAAGCCGCTGCTGCCGCTGGTCGCCGTACCGACGACGACCGGGACCGGCGCCGAGTCGACCACCGTCTGCGTGCTCGACGTGCTGGCGCTGAAGGTGAAGACCGGCATCTCGCACGCCGCGCTGCGGCCCACGCTGGCGGTGGTCGACCCGGCGCTGACCTTGACCCAGCCGAGCATGGTCACCGCCAGCGCGGGGATGGACATCCTGTGCCATGCGCTGGAGTCCTACACGGCCCGGCCCTACACCGACTTCGAGAGGAAATCGCCCGAGCAGCGGGTGCCCTACTGCGGCGCCAACCCCGTCGCCGACATGTGGTCGGAGCGTGCCCTGGGACTGCTGGCCGGGTCGTTCCGCCGAGCGGTGGCGCACGGTTCCGATGTCCGGGCACGCGAGGAGATGGCGACCGCAGCCACCTTCGCCGGACTCGGCTTCGGCAACGCCGGCGTGCACATCCCGCACGCGGACGCCTACCCGATCGCCGGTCGGGTGCGTGACTACACGCCGGCCGGCTACCCGGAGGGCCACCCGGTCATCCCGCACGGGATGTCGGTTGCGCTGACGGCAGCGGAGGCGTTCCGCTTCACCTTCGACGCCGCGCCCGAGCGGCACCTTCGCGCCGCTCGGCTGCTCGACCCGAACGTGACCGACGACGGCCCCGACACCCTGCCGCGCGTCCTCACCGAGCTCAAGCGTGACATCGGCATCCCCAGCGGCCTGGCCGAGGTCGGCTACACCGCCGCCGACGTGGACGACCTGGTCGAGGGTGCGCTGAAGCAGGAACGGCTCCTCTCGATCGCGCCGAAGCGTCCCACCGAGGACGACCTCGCGAGGATCTTCCGGCGGTCGATGGGAGAATGAGGCGGTGACGCTGACCGTTGGTGATCTGGCCGCTTCCGATCTGGCGTCAGAGCTGCGTGCGAGAGGTCTGCGGGAGGTCGACGACTCGACGCTGGCCCGTGCGCTCTACTCCTCCGACGCGTCGCTCTACCGGGTCATCCCGCAGGCGGTCGTCAAGGCCCGCCACGTCGAGGACCTGCTCGCGGTGCACGAGGCCTCCCGGGCGCTGGGCGTCCCGATCACCCTGCGCGGGGCAGGTACGTCGATCGCAGGCAACGCGGTCGGCCCCGGCATCGTGGTCGACACCCGCGGCTTCAACCGGGTGCTGGAGATCGATCCCGACGCACGGACGGCGCGCGTCGAGCCGGGTGTCGTGCACGCCGACCTGCAGCGGGCTGCGGCGCCGTACGGGCTGCGCTTCGGTCCTGACCCGTCGACCCACACCCGCTGCACCATCGGCGGGATGATCGGCAACAACGCCTGCGGCTCGCGCGCGCTCGGCTACGGCCGCACCGTCGACAACGTCGAGGCGCTGGACGTGGTCTTCGGGAACGGAGAGCGGACTCGACTGGGACAGAGCCATCAATCGACGGGGACGGAGGCCAGACTCGCGGAGGTCGCCGAAGGACACCTGGCCCACGTCCGCACCGAGTTCGGCCGGTTCGGGCGACAGGTCAGCGGCTACAGCCTGGAGCACCTGCTGCCCGAGCGGCGCCGGGTCGACCGCTTCCTGGTCGGCACCGAGGGCTCGCTGGCCACGGTGCTGGAGGCGACGGTCCGGCTGGTGACCGACGAGCCCGGTCGGCTGCTGCTGGTGCTGGGCTACCCGAGCATGGCCGAGGCCGCCGACGCCGTACCGGCCCTGCTGGCCGCGGCCCCCGGCCGGCTGATCGCCTGCGAGGGCATGGACGCGCGCATCGTCGAGCTGGTGCGGTCCAAGGGCAGCGCGGTGCCGGAGCTGCCCAAGGGCGGCGGCTGGCTGTTCGCCGAGGTGGCGGGCGCCGACGCCCGCGAGGTCACCGACCGGCTCGCCGCCGTCGGTGGTGCGCTCGCGACCCGGCTGGTCACCGACGCCGCCGAGGCGGCCGCGCTGTGGCGGATCCGGGAGGACGGGGCCGGCCTCGCCGGTCGCTCGCTGGAGACGCCCGCCTACAGCGGCTGGGAGGACGCCGCCGTGCCCCCGGAGCACCTGGGCGCCTGGCTGCGCGACTTCGACGTGCTGATGGGCGAGTTCGGCCTGCAGGGCTTCCCCTACGGCCACTTCGGCGACGGCTGCATCCACTGCCGCATCGACTTCCCGTTCGAGGCAGGGAAGCCGGAGAGCGCCCAGCTCTTCCGCGAGTTCATGACCGCCTGCGCGCACAAGCTGCGCGACTACCGCGGCACGCTCTCGGGTGAGCACGGCGACGGTCGTGTCCGCGGCGAGATGCTGCAGTTCATGTACGACGAGACGTCCCTCGACCTGTTCCGGCAGGTCAAGGCGGTCTGCGACCCCGAGAACCTGATGAACCCGGGCATCATCGCCGCCCCCGACGGGGGCCCGCGGAACGGCGCCGCCTCGATCACCGACGACCTGCGCCCCGTGCGCCCGCGCGCCCAGCCGCGCGCCGCGCTGCGGCTGATCCACGACGAGGGTGACCTGGGCGCGGCGGTGCACCGGTGCACCGGCGTCGGCAAGTGCGTCGCACCGAAGACCAACGGCGTGATGTGCCCCTCCTACCTGGCCACCAAGGACGAGAAGGACTCCACCCGCGGGCGCGCCCGGGTGCTGCAGGAGGCCCTCGACGGCGGCCTGGTCAAGGGCCTCTCGGACCCGGCCGTGGGGGAGGCGCTCGACCTCTGCCTGGCCTGCAAGGGCTGCTCGTCGGACTGCCCCAGCGGCGTCGATATGGCGACCTACAAGTCCGAGGCGCTCTACCAGAAGCACACCGTGGGCAAGGTCCGTCGCCCGCGCTCGCACTTCATCCTCGGCCAGCTGCCGAAGTGGGCCCGGCTCGCCGCGCCGTTCGCGGCGGTGCTCAACGTGTTGATGAAGCTGCCGCCGTTCGGCGCGCTGGCCAAGTGGATGGCCGGCATCGACCAGCGGCGATCGGTGCCGACGTTCGCAGCGACGACGCTGCGCAGCGCCGCCGGCAGCGGCCCGGCGGCCGGTACCACCGGCGTCGTCGCGCCGGCCGACGAGACGCCCGACATCTGGATCTGGGCCGACTCCTTCACCGACCACTTCTTCCCGCGCTCGGGCCTGGCCGCGATCCGCTACCTGGAGGCCCAGGGCCTGCGGGTGAAGGTGATCCAGGATGACGCGTGCTGCGGCCTGACCTGGGTGACCACCGGCCAGCTGGACAAGGCCAGGACCATCGTGGGCCGCACCGTGCGCACGCTGGCGCCGTACGTCGCCAGCGGGGTGCCGGTCGTCGGCCTGGAGCCGTCCTGCACCGCCACCCTGCGCAGTGACGCGCTCGAGCTCTCGGACGCGCCCGAAGCCCAGCTGGTGGCCGACGGATTGCTGACCTTCGCCGAGCTGGTCACCAGGCTGGACCTGGAGCTGCCCGACCTGCGTGGCGTCGAGATCGTCGCGCAGCCGCACTGCCACCAGAGCGCGGTGCTCGGCTGGAACGTCGACCAGCGTCTGCTCGAGCGTGCCGGTGCCACTGTCACCAAGGTCAGCGGCTGTTGCGGCCTGGCCGGGAACTTCGGCGTCGAGCAGGGCCACTACGAGGTCAGCGTCGCTGTCGCCGAGACGCACCTGCTGCCCGCGGTGCGGTCGCAGCCTGACGCCGTCGTACTGGCCGACGGGATGTCGTGCCGGGTGCAGCTCGACGACCTCGCGCACGTGCCCACGATGCATCTCGCGGAGTTGTTCGCTTCTAAGATCGAGGGGTGAACCCGCGCCACCGTCGACTCATCATCCCGGCGGCCCTGGTGGTCCTGCTGCTCATCGTGCTGATCACCCAGCTGGTCAAGGGATGAGCGAGCCGACCACGATCAGCGAGCCGCTGCTGCGCGCGCTGAACCGGATGCGCTCGGTGCTCCTCGACCCCGAGCAACTGGTCAAGGCGGTGGCCAGCGGTCGGCAGCGGGGCACGCAGCCCGCCTGGCGCCGAGCCGAGCTGCGCTACGTCGACCTGAAGAGCGGCACCCACCTGCAGATCACGACGTACGACGACACGCAGGCGTTCACCGCCAACCACCCGGTCGGAGACGCGAGTGCGCTCGACGACCTGCTCGAGGTGCCGTTCGCGAGCTGGCACGTCGACACCGTGGCCGAGCGGCAGGAGCTGCTGGTCACCAAGCCGACGACCGCACGAGTCACGACCACCCTTCGACAGGCTCAGGGAGCCGACGCGGCGGCCGTGGGCGCCGGCGCCGAGTCCGTAGAGGTGTCGCGGTCCCACGACCAGGCCAAGGAGCGGCTGCTGCCCGAGGACGACCCGGTCTTCGTCGAGCTCGGCCTCTCCGACAAGGACGGCAGGCTCAAGCCGAGCCGGCAGGCGAAGTATCGCCAGGTCGAGGAGTTCCTGCGTCACCTCGCCACCTCCATCGACGACGCCCGGGCCAAGGGTCAGCTGCGGGCCCCGAGCGCCGAGGAGCCGCTGCGCATCGTCGACCTCGGCTGCGGCAACGGCTACCTGACCTTCGCCGCCCAGCGCTACCTCACCGAGGTGCGGGGGCTGCCGGTCGTGGTCACGGGCGTCGACGTCAAGGAGCAGAGCGCGCGGCACAACACCGACGTCGCGGCCCGGCTGGGGGTGAGCGCCGAGTTCGTGGTCGGCAGCATCGACGGCGTGGTGCTCGACCAGCGCCCCGACGTGGTGCTCGCGCTGCACGCCTGTGACACCGCCACCGACGACGCACTCGCCCGTGCGATCGGGTGGGAGGCGCCCTTGGTGCTGGCCGCCCCGTGCTGCCACCACGACATCGCCGCCCAGCTGCGCAGGACGCCGACACCCTCGCCGTACGCGATGGTGACCCGGCACGGGATCCTGCGCGAGCGCCTGGCCGACACCCTGACCGACGCGATCCGGGCGAGCCTGCTGCGGATGTCGGGCTACAAGGTGGACGTGGTGCAGTTCGTGGAGAGCCAGCACACGCCGCGCAACACGCTGCTGCGTGCCATCCGCTCGGGCGGTGCGGTCAAGGGCGGCAGCGTGAAGAAGGAGTACGACGAGCTCATCGCCGGCTGGGGCATCAGGCCCAAGCTGGGGGAGCTGCTCGGGCTGTGACCCCGCGCCACGGGATCGTGCGTGTCCTCGCCGCGCTGGCGGGGGCGTCGTTCCTGGCCGGAGCCCTGGTCGGCGGCCCCGCACACGCCGTGGACGGTGACGGCAGTGCGGGCCGGGAGGTCTTCTCCTTCTCCGACACCCGCATCGACGAGGCCTCGGCGCTGGTGGCGCTGCCCGACGGGCTCTTCGTGACCACCAACGACAGTGGCGACACCGGCCGGATCTTCACGGTGGATGCCACCGGCAAGACCGTCGGGGTGACGCAGTGGGAGGAGTCGCCGCGCGACGTCGAGGCGCTCGCGCCCGACCCCGACGGCCAGATCTGGGTCGGCGACATCGGCGACAACTCCGCCTCGCGTCCGCACATCCAGGTGGCACGTGTCCCTGCCGGCGCCAGCGATCGGAGCGTGCACCCGACGGTCTACACGCTGGTCTATCCCGACGGCTCCCACGACGCCGAGACCCTGCTCTGCGACCCGAGCACCGGGCGGCTCTACGTCGCCACCAAGGGCTGGCTCGGCGGCACGCTCTACGCCGCGCCGGAGCACCTCTCGGCCACCGGCGAGAACGAGCTGAAGCCAGTCGCCACCGTGCTGCCGATGGCCACCGATGGCGTCTTCCTGCCCGGTGGTCGGGCCGTTCTCGTGCGCGGCTACTTCGGCGCCACCACCTACGCCTGGCCCTCGATGGACAAGATCGCGTCCTTCCGGCTGCCCACCCAGCCGCAGGGCGAGGGCGTCGGCGTGCGGCCCGACGGCACCGTCTACCTCTCCAGCGAGGGGCTGCACTCCCAGGTCCTGCGGTTCGCGCTCCCGGCCAGGGCGCTGCCGGCGGGCGCCTCGACAGGATCGGCGAACGGGACCCCGCACGCCGAGCCTGTCGAGGCGCCGCGGCCGGCTGCCCACGATGCCGACCGGTCGTGGTGGCCGTGGGCCGCAGGCGGCGTGATCGGCCTCGCGGCCATCGGCGTACTTTTGCGGTCATTGCGTCCGCGCTGAGCGGGTACTGCCGCTCATGGTCCGACTGCGACGCACCTCGCCTGAGCAAGAGGGCTGGTCGCGGAAGCGGGCCGGTCGCGGCTTCGTCTACCTCGACGAGCACGGCGAGCGGCTCGGAGCGATGGAGGTCGCGCGGATCAGGGCGCTGGTGATCCCGCCGGCGTGGGAGGACGTGTGGATCACGCCGTATGCCAACGGCCATCTGCAGGCGGTGGGCACCGATGCGGCCGGGCGGCGGCAATACCTCTACCACCCGGACTGGCGCACCCGGCGCGACGCGGAGAAGTTCGACCGGGTGCTCGACTTCGGGCGGGCGCTGGGGCGGGCGCGGGCGCGGGTGCTGACCGACCTCGGGCAGGACGGAATGCCGCGGGAGCGGGCGTGCGCGGCGGCGGTGCGGCTGCTGGACCTCGGCTACTTCCGGATCGGCAACGACGTCTACGCCGACGCGCACGGCTCCTTCGGGCTGACCACCCTGCAGCGCCGGCACGTACGTCGCGTGCAGGACAGGCTGGTCTTCACCTTCACCGGGAAGTCGGGCGTCGACCACCGCATCGAGATCGACGACGTGACGGTGGGCGAGGCGCTGGAGGTGATGCGGCGCCGCCGCGGGGGCGAGGAGCTGCTGGCGTTCCGGGAGGGCCGGCGGTGGCGGGCGATGCTGCCTCAGCTGGTCAACGACTACGTGCGCACCGTGACCGGCGTGGAGGCGACGGCGAAGGACTTCCGCACCTGGCACGCCACGGTCCTCGCCGCGGCTGCGCTCGCCGAGGCGCCGACGGCAACCTCGGCGACGGGGCGCAAGCGGGTCGTGGCGGCGGCGATGCGCGAGGTCTCGGAGTTCCTCGGCAACACGCCGGCCCTGGCACGCTCGTCGTACGTCGATCCGCGCGTGGTCAGCGCCTATGAGGAGGGCCGGACGATCGCCCGCGCGACCGGGAAGACCTATGCCACGCCGGATGAGCGACAGCTGGCGCTGGAGCGGGCGACGCTGAGGCTGCTCGCGCAGGACTGATCCCGCCCTGATCCGGCCGCAGGTCGACGAGCGATCTCGCCGCCGCCGTCACCCCTCGGGAGCGACGTAGCGGCCGTAGTCCTCCTCGAACCGGGCCGCGGCGGGGTCATCGAGCTCGACGTGGATGGCGCCGGCATCGTCCGTGATCACGCCCAGGGTCGAGCCGACGATCGGCACGCGATCGGGATCGGTGCGCACGTGGACCCACACGTCCCGGTCGGCGTAGGCGACGCGGAGCCGCAGGACCGGCTGGTCCCAGACCCAGAGATTGCGGAAGTCGGCGTCGGTGACCAGGCCGCGATGGCGCACACCGGTACGGCGGAGGCGCTCGATCGTGCGCTGGCGCGCCCGCGCATGTCGCACCGCCCGGAGCAGCAGCCCGAGGGCCAGCAGGGCCCACGTCGTCGCGAGGGCCGCGGCGATCGCCCCGACCTCGCGGGGGACATCGGGCGCGGTCGCTGCTCGGTCGAGGTCGAAGGCCGGCGAGGGCGTGCGGGCATAGCTCGCGACGGTCCAGGCGATCCCGCTCACGGCGAGGCCACCGATCAGCGGAAACCAGGCCAGTCGGCTCGCAACCTTGGTCTGCCCGAACACTCGTGCTGCCTCGCCGAACACGGCGACCATGACGAAGACCGCCAGGAGCCCCAGTGCCAGCGCTGCGACCAGGGCCTCGGGGCTGCCCAGCGCGTGACGCACCGACGGAGACGGGGCGAGGGCGAGCACGGCGACGTAGGCGACCGATGAGTCCGCCGCCCAGAGCAGCAGGCAGGCAAGCACGGCTGCGAGCAGCCCTGCGCTCACCGTGCCGACCTGCTGGCCCACCCGTAGACAGGTCATGCGAGAGCCGCGGTCCATCGCCGAGAGGATCGGGGTCTCTCGCTCGTCTTCCCCCATCTCACGATCGTAGGTGATCCAAGCGTGGGCGTGAGGCCGGCTGCGGGTGCCCGAGCTATTCCAGCAGCCCGCGGCGTCGGGCGATGGCTGCGGCCTCGGTGCGGCTGGCGGCACCCAGCTTGGCGAGGATGTTGGAGACGTGCACCGAGACGGTCTTGGTGCTGATGAACAGCTGCTTGCCGATCTCGCCGTTGCTGCGGCCATCGGCGACCAGGGCCAGGATCTCGCGCTCGCGGCCGGTGAGGGCGACGGTGTTCGTGGCTTCGGTGGGGGCGCCCGCCGGCACGTCGCCGAGGGCTCGTAGCAGCGGCTGGGCACCGAGCTCGCGGGCGGCCGCACGGGCCTGGTCGGCCAGCGCTCGGGCCGCGTCGAGGTCACCGGCCGCCCGCAGCACTGCGGCGTACGTCGCCCGCACGATCGCCAGCTCGTGCAGATGGCCGAAGGAGCTGAACGAGGCCTCCGCTGCTCGCCAGGCCGCGACGAGGGCGGCCTCCGGCGCGGAGCCGCCGTCGAGCAGCCAGCGCAGCCGCAGCTCCTCGGCGCCGACGCGGGAGAGCCAGGCCACGCCCTCGGGGCCCCAGGCCGGCCCGTCCTCGTGGTGGCGCACCGCGACCGCTGCGTTCTCGACGAGGCGGTCAGCGGTCTCGGCGAGCGCAGCCGGGTCGACGGGCGTATCGGCCGCGGCGACCAGGTCGGCGAGGTGTCCGAGCGTGGTGGCGGCGAGACGCACGCCGGCGGCGAAGCCCGGTCCCCAGGCGCGGGTCAGCGCGGCGAGGGCGTCGTCGTACGCCCGGATGGCGGCGACCGTGCTGCTGGTCGCCCGGATCTCGGTGGCCGAGCTGAACGCCGCCACGATCCCGTCGACCTCCCACTGCGAGCGGTGGATGCGGGTCGGCACGGGCTCACCGCGACCTTGCCGGATCGAGAGCCGGACGGCGTCGAGCGAGGCGTAGGGGAGTGCCGGCGCACCCGGCACCGCGATCGCCAGGAGGGCGAGGGCCTCGTCCCAGCGGCCGCCGACGTAGTAGACCCAGGCGAGCTGGTGGCGGGCCTCGAAGGCGTACGGCGCCCACGGTCGGCCGAGCTGCTCGCCGCGCCTCACGACCTCGCGGAAGGCGCGCTCCGCCGCGGGCCAGTCCGCCTCGTCCTCGTAGGAGCGGGCCAGGATGAACCGGGCCTGGAGCTCGGCGCCGATGTTGCCGCTGACGACGGCACGCTCGATCGCGGCCGGCATCATCGCGCGGAACCTCTCCGGCGAGGTCCGGGTGCGGTCGGCCGAGCTGAGCGTGGTGACCACCGCGGAGGCGATCCGCGGCAGGTTGTGTCGCTCGGCCATGGCGAGCGCCTCCAGGCCGAACTGCTCGGCCTCCTCGCGCCGGTCGGCCCACGACAGGATCTGGGTGTGGTTGGCCAGCACGCGAGCACGCAGCGGCGGCTCGGCGTCCTCGCTGGCGGCGACGGCCTCGGTCGAGACGGAGACGGCGTCGTACTCGGTGTGATCGAGCATGCCCAGGCTGACGGCCTGGGCGGTGAGCAGGCGGGCGCGGTCGGCCGCGCAGCTGCCAGGCAGCCGGTCGAGGGCGTCCTGGGCGACCCGTACGGCGCGCTCGGTGTGGCCGGCGCCGAGCAGGGCATCGACCGTCGCCTCGGCGACCCGCACCGGCGACTCGTCGTCGGGCAGCCGGCGCTGCGGGTCGGCGAGCAGCTGCAAGGCGTACTCGAGGTGCACCGCCGCCTCCTCGGGGCCGCCGATCGCGGCGGCCTCGTCCCCGGCGCGGATGCTCGCGATCAGGGCGGTGTCGAGGTCGTGGGCGAGCCGGGCGTGCCGAGCCAGCTCCGCGGCGGTGCCGGGGGCGCTCCCGGAGCGCAGCGCGGTCACGTAGCGGGCGTGCACGCGCACGCGCTGCCCGGGCAGGAGGTCGTCGTACACGGCCTCGCCGAGGAGGGCGTGCCGGAACCAGTACTCGCCCTCGCCGGCGACCAGCACGTGCGACTCGACGGCCTGGCGCAGCGCGTCGTCGAGCGCGTCGTCGGTCAGGTCCGTGACGGCGGCGAGCAGCGGATGGGTGACCTTGCGGCCGGCCGCGCTGGCGGTGCGGACCAGGTCGCGGGCCGGGTCGTCGAGCCGGTCCAGCCGGACCAGCAGCACGTCCGCGAGCTCGTCGTGGATCCAGCGGTCCGGGCCGCTGACCGCGCCGACCAGCTCCTCGACGAAGAACGCGTTGCCCTCGGCGCGCTCCACGATGTGGGTCACCTCGCTGTCGGTGGCGGCCGGGTCGAGCGCCACCACCAGCGTGCGTACGTCGTCATCGCCGAGCGGGCCCACCGACACCCGCGAGACGGCCGGGAGCCGGGACCACTCCGCCACCTGGCGTCGCAGCGGGTGCCGGCGGTGGAGGTCGTCGGTGCGGTAGGAGGCGACGATCCCGACCGGCCCGTTCAACGGCCGGGTGAACAGGAAGGTCAGCAGGTCGCGGGTGGACTGGTCGGCCCAGTGCACGTCCTCGATCACCAGCAGCAGCGGAGTCTGCGCGGCGAGCGCCTCCAGCAGCGCCTGCACGCCCTCGAAGAGCTGCATCCTGTCGGCGTCACCGGACTCGGGCGCGGTGGCACCGAGCAGTCGGCGGACCGGCTGCAACCGGCCGAGGTCGGGGTAGGTGCGGCCGACCTGCTCGACGACCTCGGGCAGCTCGTCCGCGAGACGGTCGAGCAGCTCGGAGAAGGGCAGGTAGGGGAGTGCGCTCTCACCGAGGTCGAGGCAATGTCCGACGTACACCTGCCAGCCCGTGCCCTGCGCCCGCTCGGCCAGCTCGCTGAGCAGACGGGTCTTGCCGACTCCGGCGTCACCGGAGAGCAGGACGTGCACACCCGGCCCGGCGGGTGATCCGGCACGCGCAGCGACGCCGAGCAGGGAGGAGAGCTCCTCCAGCTCGGCGTCGCGTCCGACAAGGATCCGACTCGCGTGCGCCACGTCGGACATGATCCCCGGTGGCGTAGCCGGGCGCATCATGATTCCCAGGTGGTGATCCCCTTCCGGAGCCTGCTGCGCTCCCTGCGCAGTCGACTCGCCTCGCGCCGGCCGACGATCTGCTCGCGCAGCTGCGCCGCCCGGAATGCCTGCTCTGCCTTGATGTAGCTGGTGTCGTGGGTGCTCATGGCAACGACTCTGGGCCTCTGAGGTAGGCGCGGACATCGGGAGAGCTCCCGAACTGCTACCTCAGATGCTGGGCCGTGGGGTGCCCGTGCGCCTAGGCGTGCGCCGCGGACGCCCGCGGGGCGCCCTCGAAGCAGGCCTGCGCGCCGCGGACGCCCGCGGGGCGCCCTCGAAGCAGGCCTACCGCCGCGCGGCGCTCCTTCGTCGCGGCGCGTCGTCCGGCAGCGCTTCTTCGGGTGCCCCGCGGTCGTCCGCGTCGCAGCGCTTCTTCGGGTGCCCCGCGGGTGTCCGCGTCGCAGCGCTTCTTCGAGTGCCGCTCAGAGGTGCTCGACGACGTAGTCGATGCAGTGGGTGAGGGCGGTGACGTCGGCGGCGTCGACCGAGGGGTACATCGCGATCCGCAGCTGGTTGGTGCCCACGCCGCGGTAGGCGTCGACGTCCACGATGCCGTTGTCACGGAGGTGGTCCATCACCGCGACCCGGTCGATCGCCGGGTCGAGCTCGACGGTGCCGACGACCAGCGACCGGTGGGCGGGCTCGGTGACGAACGGCTCTGCGTACGACGAGGCCTCCGCCCAGTCGTAGAGCGCCTCGGCGCTCGCGGCCGTGCGGGTGACCATGCCGGTCAGGCCGCCGTGGGCGTTCATCCAGTCGAGCTGCTCGGCCATGAGGTAGAGGGTGGCGACCGCGGGGGTGTTCACGGTCTGGTCCAGGCGGGACTGCTTGATCGCGTCGACCAGGTTGAAGAACGCCGGGATGTGCCGCCCGCTCGCGGCCAGCTCCTCGGCACGGGCGATCGCGGCCGGCGACATCAGCGCGATCCACAGGCCCCCGTCGGAGGCGAACGACTTCTGCGGTGCGAAGTAGTACACATCGCTCTCGCGTACGTCGAGTGGCAGCCCGCCCGCGGCCGAGGTGGCGTCCACCAGCACGAGCTGGTCGTCGGTGGCGCCCTCGGGGCGCAGCACCGGCGACATCACGCCGGTCGAGGTCTCGTTGTGCGTCCAGGCGTAGGTGTCGATGTCCGCCTCGAAGGCCGGGACCGCGCGGGAGCCGTGCGGGGCGCTCACGATGGTGGGCTCACCGAGCCACGGAGCGGCCTTCGCCTCGAGGGCGAACTTCTTGGCGAACTCGCCGTACACGACGTGCTGGCTGCGCTCGCGGATCAGGGCGTAGGTGGCCAGCGAGAAGAACCCGATGGAGCCGCCGTTGCCGAGCACGACCTCATACCCCTCGGGCAGGTCGAAGAGGGTCGCGACGCCCTCGCGGACGCGCTGGACCAGCTGCTTGACCGGAGCCTGCCGGTGGGAGGTGCCCATCAGGCTGCGGCCGGTGGCGGCCAGCGCGTCGAGGCGGCCGTCGGGCACCTTGGAGGGGCCCGAGCCGAAGCGGCCGTCGGCGGGGAGGAGATCGGCAGGGATGCGAAGCGTCATCGGTCGGGGCTTTCGTTCAACGGCGGCGTCGCCATGATTCTCCCAGTCCGAGCGCCGGGTTCGATATCGAGTCCACCTGGCTGGCTCCGATCGCGCACAATGCGGGCGTGAACCTGGAGATCCGCCCCGTGCCGCTCGACCATCCCGATGCCCAGAGGCTGGTCGCCCGGGCGCTGGCGTTCTACGTCGAGCTCTACGGCGGCGACGGCGACACCGATCCCACCGACGCCGCCGAGTTCGCCGCGCCTGCCGGAGCGTTCTTCGTCGGCTACCTCGAGGGCCGCCCGGTGGTCACCGGTGGCTGGCGGGCCGTGACGGTCGATCGGCTCGGCGCCGGGCGCGTGGCCGAGATCAAGCGGATGTACGTCGCCGACGACGCTCGCGGGCTCGGCCTGGCTCGGCGGATGCTGTCCCACCTCGAGGCGACCGCCCGGGCTGCCGGGTTCGACGCGCTGGTGCTCTCCACCGGGGCACCACAGGTGGCGGCCGTCGGGCTGTACGCGTCGGCACGCTACGAGCTGGTCGAGCCGTTCGGCTACTACGCCGACTCACCGAACGTGCGGTGCTTCGGCAAGCGCCTCTGAGAGGCAGGGCCGGTCCGTAGGAACGCACCCACCGCGGCCAACGCGAAGTGTCACTGTGATGGTTCGGGCCGAGAGTGACAGTGACGACATGTCACTCTCGGCCCCACATGTCACGGTGACAGTTTCAGGTCGGGGACCCGTGAGGGCTACTTGCCCCAGGCCGCTTCCCAGCCCTCGATCGCGTCGGCCGGGCGCGCGGCGGGGCCGGTGTAGACGGCCGAGGGCCGGATCAGCCGGCCGGTGCGGACCTGCTCGAGGATGTGCGCCGACCAGCCACCGGTGCGGGCACAGGTGAACATCGAGGTGAACATGTGCGCGGGGATCTGCGCGAAGTCGAGCACGATGGCGGCCCAGAACTCGACGTTCGTCTCCAGGACCCGGTCGGGGCGGCGCTCGCGGAGCTCGGCCAGAGCGGCCTTCTCCAGCGCCTCGGCGACCTCGAAGCGAGGCGCGTCGAGCTCCTTGGCAGTACGCCGCAGCACCCGCGCACGCGGGTCCTCGGCGCGGTAGACGCGGTGGCCGAAGCCCATCAGCCGCTCACCGGAGTCGAGCAGGCTCTTCACGTAGGCGGCGGCGTCGCCGGTCCTCTCGACGTCCTCGATCATGCCGAGCACGCGCGAGGGGGCGCCGCCATGCAGCGGACCGCTCATCGCGCCGATGGCACCGGAGAACGCGGCCGCGACGTCCGCGCCGGTCGAGGTGATCACCCGGGCGGTGAAGGTCGAGGCGTTCATGCCGTGCTCGGCCGCGGAGGACCAGTAGGCGTCGATCGCGTGCGCGTGCTTGGGGTCGGCCTCGCCGCGCCAGCGGATGAGGAACTTCTCGGCGAGTGTCCGGCCCTCGTCGACCAGCCGCTGCGGCACCACCGGCAGGTGGATGTCGCGGGCCGACTGGCCGGCGTACGAGAGCACCATCACCGCGACGCGGGCGAGGTCGTCGCGGGCCTGCTCGGGGGTGATGTCGTAGGTCTGCCGGAAGCCGAAGGCCGGGGCGAGCATCGCGATCGCGGCCTGCACGTCGACGCGGACGTCGCCGGTGTGGACCGGCAGGTTGTAGGCCTCCGCGGGCGGCAGACCGGGCGTGTAGGCGCCGTCGATCAGCAGACCCCAGACGTTCTCGAACGGGACCCGACCGGCCAGGTCCTCGATGTCGACGCCGCGGTAGCGCAGCGCGGAGCCCTCCTTGTCGGGCTCGGCGATCTGCGTCTCGAACGCGATCACGCCCTCAAGCCCGTGGTGTACCTCGGTCATCCTCAGTCCTCACTCTCCACTCGTCCGGCATTGTGCACGACTTGCTCCTCGAGTAGGAGGGGCTCAGAGTGCCGGAAATGTCACGTGATGCCCACGGTTAGGCTCGCAGCATGGATCTGGCGGCGGCGCGCGAGGAGTACAGCAGGGGCGGATTGAGCGAGGCGGACCTCGCGTCCGACCCGGTGGAGATGTTCGAGCGCTGGTACGTCGAGGCGCGCGACGCGGGGGTGCGTGAGCCGAACGCGATGGTGGTCGCCACCACCGATCCCGACGGCGCTCCGTCGGCGCGGTTCGTGCTGCTGAAGGGCTTCGACCGCAGCGGTTTCGTCTTCTACACCAACCAGGCATCCCGGAAGGGCCGTGCGCTGGCCGCCGAGCCGCGGATCGCGCTGCTCTTCCCCTGGCACGACCTGGAGCGACAGGTGCGCATCGAGGGTGTCGCGCAGGAGCTGTCACCGGCCGAGGTCGCGGCGTACTTCGACGTGCGCCCGCGTGGTTCGCAGCTCGGTGCCTGGGCCTCGCACCAGTCCGCACCGGTGGCGGGCCGCGAGGAGCTGGAGAAGGCGTACGCCGAGGCCGAGCAGCGCTTCGCCGGCGCCGACGTACCAGTACCGGAGGAGTGGGGCGGCTACCGGGTCGTGCCGGAGGCGGTGGAGTTCTGGCAGGGCCGGATCGGGCGCATGCACGACCGGCTGGTCTACCAGCGGACCGGCGAGGGCTGGGCGGTCACGCGGCTCGCGCCCTAAATCGACTTGTGAGTGAGTGCTCACTCACTTAGGGTGGGCGGCATGGTCCGTGCCACCCCCATGACGCCCGACGAGCGCCGCGAGGCGCTCGTCCGCGCCACCGTCCCGCTGCTCTATCAACACGGTCGCAACGTCACCACCAAGCTGATCGCGGAGGCCGCCGGGGTGGCGGAGGGCACGATCTTCCGCGTCTTCGACTCCAAGGACGCGCTGGTCGACGCGGCCATCGCCCAGGCGTTCGAGCCGGGGGAGGTGCTGGCCCGGCTCGACGACGTCGACCCGTCCTGGCCGCTGGAGCAGCGACTGGTCAAGATGGTCAGCATCCTGCAGCAGCGGCTGCTCGCGGTCTTCGGCCTGATGCGCGCCTGCGGCATGGTCGCCCCGCCCGGAGAGCACGATCACCACCGTCATCATCGTGAGGAGCACATCGCGGCCCGCGATGCCCTCCTGACCCGCATGCTCGCGCTGGTGGAGCCTGACGCGGAGAAACTGTCGGTGCCGCCCGGCAGACTCCTGCACCTGCTTCGTCTGCTCACCTTCTCGGCGAGCCACAGCGACATCGCCGAGCAGGACATGCTCAGCCCCGAAGAGATCGTCGGCGTCGTGCTCCACGGCGTCGAGAGGAGAGAGACCGCCTGATGCTGCTTCGCATCCTGCGCACCTACCTGCGCCCCTACCGCCGCTGGCTGACCGGTGTCGTCGTGCTGCAGTTCATCAGCACCGTGATGGCACTGCTGCTGCCCAGCATCAACGCCGACATCATCGACAACGGCGTCCTGCTGGGCGACAACGGCTACATCCTGCGTCAGGGCGGCCTCATGCTGGTCGTCTCGCTGCTCCAGATCGCGTGCTCGATCGGCGCGGTCTACTTCGGCGCACGTACGGCGATGGCCTTCGGCCGGGATCTGCGCCGCGACCTGTTCCGCCGGGTCGGCGGCTTCAGCGGCCGCGAGGTCAACGGCTTCGGCGCGCCCTCGCTGATCACGCGCAACACCAACGACGTGCAGCAGGTGCAGATGCTCGGTCTGATGACCTGCACGATGGCCGTCACGGTCCCGATCATGATGGTCGGCGGCGTGCTGATGGCGATGCGCCAGGACCTGCAGCTGTCGTGGCTGCTCGCGGTCGTGGTGCCGGTGCTGTTCCTCGCCGTGGGTTTCGTGGTCAGCCAGATGGTGCCCAACTTCCGCCAGGTCCAGGTCCGGATCGACGGGGTCAACCGGGTGCTGCGTGAGCAGATCACCGGCATCCGCGTGGTGCGGGCGTTCGTCCGCGAGCCTCTGGAGACCCGCCGCTTCGCCGATGCGAACGACGGTCTGACAGCTGTCTCGCTCGCGGCGGGCCGGTGGATGGCGATGATGTTCCCGCTGGTCATGCTGGTGATCAACGGGGCGAGCGTCGCGGTGATGTGGTTCGGCGGCCACCGGGTCGCCGACGGGATGCAGGTCGGCCCGCTGACGGCGTTCCTCTCCTACCTCATGCAGATCCTGATGAGCGTCATGATGGGCACCTTCATGCTCATGCAGGTGCCGCGCTCGGCGGTGTGTGCCGATCGCATCGCCGAGGTGCTCGACACCGTCTCCTCGGTCGTGCCGCCGACCGATGGCATCACCGAGGTGCACGGCCACGGACGGCTCGACGTGGAGAACGTCTCCTTCACCTACCCAGGCGCCGAGTCCCCGGTGCTCTCCGACGTCAGCTTCCACGCCCGACCGGGTCAGACGGTCGCGGTGATCGGCTCGACCGGCGCCGGCAAGACCACCCTGCTCAACCTGGTTCCACGACTCTTCGACGCCACCGCGGGTCGGGTCATGGTCGACGGCGTCGACGTACGGCTGCTCGATCCCGAGGCGCTGCACAGCCGGCTCGGGCTGGTGCCGCAGAAGGCCTTCCTGTTCACCGGGACGGTCCGTTCCAACCTGCTGCACGGCAAGCCTGACGCCACCGACGACGAGCTGTGGCACGCCCTCGAGGTCGCCCAGGCGCGTGCCTTCGTGGAAGAGCTCGGCGAGGACGGCCGCAGCGGCCTCGACGCACCTGTCGTCCAGGGCGGCACGAACTTCTCCGGCGGCCAGCGGCAGCGGCTCGCGATCGCCCGTGCGCTGGTGCGCAGGCCCGAGATCTACCTGTTCGATGACTCCTTCAGCGCCCTCGACCTGGCCACCGACGCCCGCCTTCGCGCCGCGCTCGCGCCGGAGACGCGGGAGTCGACGGTGGTGATCGTCGCGCAGCGGATCTCCACGATCCGCGACGCCGACCTGATCCTGGTCCTCGAGGACGGCGTCGTCGTCGGCCGTGGGACCCATCACGAGCTGCTGGTCTCCTGCGAGACCTATCAGGAGATCGTCTCCTCGCAGCTGAGCGCGGAGGAGGCGGCCTGATGAGCGAGCAGAACAACGCCGGCGGTCCGCAGGCCGGCCAGAAGAGCCCGAAGGGTCAGCTGCAGGTCACCGAGCGGGTGGTGCGCCAGCACGGTCCCGGCCCGATGGGCGGTGGCATGGTCGGCCAGAAGGCGCACGACTTCAGGGCGTCCTCGCGACGCCTCGTCCGACGCCTGATGCCGCAGCGCAACGCCGTCCTGGGCGTGGTCGGGCTGGCGATCGTGTCGGTCTTCCTGATGTCGCTGGGCCCGCGCCTGCTCGGTCACGCCACCAACGTCATCGTCGACGGTTGGCTCAGCATGCAGGGCGGCGGCCCGGGCATCGACTTCACCGAGCTCGCCCACAAGCTCGAGCTGGTCTTCGCGGTCTACGTGCTCGGCAGCGTGCTGTCGGCGGCGCAGGGCTGGCTGCTCAACGGCGTGGTCCAGCGCACCGTGTGGCAGTTGCGCGCCGACGTCGAGGACAAGGTCAACAGGCTGCCACTGGAGTACTTCGACCGGCAGCCGCGCGGCGAGCTGCTCAGCCGTGTCACCAACGACATCGACAACGTCAGCCAGACTCTGCAGCAGACCATGTCGCAGCTGCTCACCTCGCTGCTCACGGTCGTCTTCGTGCTCGTCCAGATGTTCTGGATCAGCCCGTTGCTGGCATTGGTGGCGCTGGTCTGCGTTCCGATCGCGATGCTGGTCACCGGCAACGTGATGAAGCGCTCCCAGGGCCAGTTCATCGCGCAGTGGCGCCGTACGGGGGCGCTCAACGCCCACATCGAGGAGACGTTCTCCGGCCACGACCTGGTCACCGTCTTCGGTCGCCAGGACGACGTCGAGGAGACCTTCCGAGAGCAGAACGAGGGGCTCTACGAAGCCTCGTTCAAGGCGCAGTTCGTCAGCGGGCTGATCATGCCGCTGATGATGTTCGTCGGAAACCTGCAGTTCGTCATCGTCGCGGTCGTCGGGGGCCTGCGCGTCTCCAGCGGCCACATCACCGTCGGCGATCTGCAGGCCTTCATCCAGTACTCCCGGCAGTTCACCCAGCCGCTCACCACGGTCGCCTCGATGGCGAACCTGCTGCAGTCGGGCGTCGCCTCCGCCGAGCGGGTCTTCGAGCTCCTCGACGCCGAGGAGCAGCTCTCCGACGCGAAGGTCGCTGTCGAGTCGCCTCGACCCGCCGAGAGGCTCGGCACGACGCGGGCCCGTTCGGCGGCCGAGGGCGAGGTCCGCTTCGAGCACGTCAGCTTCCGGTACGACGAGGACAAGCCGCTGATCGAGGACCTCTCGCTGGTGGCCAGTCCGGGACAGACCGTGGCGATCGTCGGCCCGACCGGTGCCGGCAAGACCACGCTGGTCAACCTGATCATGCGGTTCTACGAGCTGCGGGCGGGTCGGATCACCCTCGACGGCGTGGACATCACCGCGATGCCCCGTGCGGCGCTGCGCAGCCGGATCGGCATGGTGCTCCAGGACACCTGGCTGTTCGAGGGCACCATCCGCGACAACATCACCTACGGTCGCCCCGACGCTACCGAGGAGGAGATGCTCGCGGCTGCCCGTGCGACGTTCGTGGACCGGTTCGTGCACTCGCTGCCGGCCGGCTACGACACCATGATCGAGGGCGACGGCGGCCAGCTGTCGGCCGGCGAGCGGCAGCTGCTGACCATCGCGCGGGCGTTCCTGGCCCAACCGGACCTGCTGATCCTGGACGAGGCGACCTCGAGCGTCGACACCCGCACCGAGCTGCTGCTGCAGCAGGCGATGGCGGCGCTGCGCACCGACCGGACGAGCTTCGTGATCGCCCACCGGCTCAGCACCATCCGCGATGCCGACCTCATCTTGGTGATGGAGGACGGCGCGATCGTCGAGCAGGGCGACCACGACTCCCTGCTGGCTGTGGGCGGCGCCTACGCCCGGCTCTACCAGTCGCAGTTCGCGGGCGCCGTCGCGAGCGAGGAGGAGGTGGCCTGAGCGTGTCACGTCCGGAAAACCCCTTGGCTGTGCCGGCGCCACGACGTACCTTCGACGTACACGGGAAAGGAGGTGGTCCGAAGAATGAATTCTTCTAGGACGCGTGAGGTGGCTGCGCGCTAGCAGTCCGACATCTAGTGACGTTGACTGTCGGCGAATACCCCCAGTCACCCGATCCGCAGGCGCCCGGCCCACGTCCTCCGGGAGGCCCCTCGAGGGCCAACGCCTGCGGATCGCCCATTTCTCGAATGTGTGGTCAAGCGCACGTGCCTACAAAGTTGTCATGGTCAACCAATCTCGAATATAGTTGATCTCAGCAACCTTCTAGATACGTAACCAGACACCGTCCGCACGAAAGATTCGAGATCCGAGAAGCATGTCCCAGGACGCAACTCTCGCCGAGGCTCCGGCCCAGGCACCCATGACCCACAAGGAGATCCTCGAGGCGCTCTCGGGTCTCCTCATCGCGATGTTCGTCGCGATCCTGTCGAGCACCGTTGTCACCAACGCGCTGCCGACCATCGTCTCCGACCTCCACGGCACCCAGACCGGCTACACCTGGGTGCTCGTCGCCACCATGCTGGCGATGACCGCCACCACCCCGATCTGGGGCAAGCTGGCCGACCAGTTCAGCAAGAAGCTGCTGATGCAGATCTCGCTGGTCGTCTACGTCTCCGGCTCAGCGCTGGCCGGTCTCGCCCAGTCGATGAGCTGGCTGATCGGTGCGCGTGTCATCACCGGTCTCGGCGTCGGTGGTGTGATGGCCCTGATCCAGATCATCATCGGCTCGATGGTCTCCCCGCGCGAGCGCGGCCGCTACTCCGGCTACATCGGCGCGACCTACGGCCTGGCCACCCTGCTGGGCCCGCTCGTCGGCGGCGTCATCGTGGACAGCGCGCTCGGCTGGCGCGGTTGCTTCTACGTCAGCCTGCCGTTCGCGATCATCTCCCTGATCGTGCTCCAGGCGAAGCTGCACCTGCCCACCGTCAAGCAGGAGGTCAAGATCGACTTCCTGGGCGCGACCCTGCTCATGGGCGGCGTCAGCATCCTGCTGATCTGGGTCTCGCTCGGCGGCCAGCAGTTCGCCTGGGCGTCGGCCACCACGGTGTACATGGTCGTGGGCGGCCTGCTCGTGCTCGCCCTGGCAGCGCTGGTCGAGGGCAAGGTCGCCGCTCAGCCGGTCATCCCGCTGCAGCTGTTCAAGAACCGCACCATCGCGCTGGCCACCGTCGCGGCGATCTTCGTCGGCGTGGCCCTGCTGACCGCCACCACCTTCCTCTCGGAGTACTTCCAGGACTCCCGCGGGATGAGCCCGACCAACGCCGGCCTGATGTCGCTGTCGATGGTCGCCGGCCTGATGGGCACCAGCATCATCTCCGGCCGGATGATCAGCGCCACCGGTCGCTGGAAGGTCTGGCTGACCTGGGGCATGGGCGCGGTCGTCGTCGGTACGGCGCTGCTGGCCACGATGGATCACAGCACCCCGCTCTGGCTGGTCGGCCTCTTCATGTTCGTCCTCGGTGCGGGTCTCGGCGCCACCCAGCAGAACCTCGTCCTCTCGGTGCAGAACAACGTCGACCAGGCCAACATCGGTGCGGCCAGCTCGGTGGTGGCGTTCTTCCGGACCCTCGGCGGTGCGATCGGTGTCAGCGCGTTCGGCGCGGTTCTCTCGCACCGGGTCGCGGCCCAGGTCACCGACGGTGTCGCCCCGCTGGTCCGGACCGGACGGGTCACCCTGGAGCAGGCCAAGCTGCTCGGCGGCGGCGATGTGCCGGCGCTCTCCAGTCTGCCGGCTCCGCTGCGCAACCTCTACGAGGGCGCGTTCGGTGCGGCCACCGGGCACATCTTCCTCTTCGCCGTGCCGTGCACCGTGCTGGCCCTGGTAGCGGTGCTCTTCATCCGCGAGACTCGCCTGCGCACCACGCTCGACAAGATCGAGGAGCCCGAGATCGCGCTCGACCTGGCCGCGGAGCTTCAGGTCGGCGGCGCCCTCGAGGGGTCCAAGTGACCGAGCGCGTCGACGCGTTCGAGGAGATCGCGGCGGAGATGCGGGTGCTGGGTCGTCGGTTCAAGACGATCATCGCCGAACGGGCTGCCGAGGTGCACCCGCAGCTCCAGCCGTCCTCCTACTACATCCTGGCCTTCCTGATCGAGAACGGGCCGACCCGGGGCAGCGCCCTGGCGTGCCAGTTCGACATCGACAAGGGCGCGATCAGCCGCCAGATCCAGCACCTGGTCGATCTGGGCCTGGCGGAGCGGACGGCGGACCCCGAGGACGGCCGGGCGCAGCTGGTGTCCGCCAGCGCCGAGGCGATGGCAGCGCTCGACGACGCCCACGCCGAGCAGCAGCGGAACTGGCAGCGCAAGCTGGCGGAGTGGTCCACCGATGAGCTGCAGAACTTCGCCGACCAGCTCGGGCGATTCAACGGCGATCTCGGCTGAATCCTGCGGGGTCGCCGGCAAGGCAAGGCTGGCCTCCGATCCCCGTAGGATGGTGCTGTGAGCGATCTGATCGACACCACCGAGATGTACCTGCGCACCATCTACGAGCTGGTGGAAGAGGGCATCGTGCCCCTGCGTGCCCGGATCGCCGAGCGACTTCACCAGTCCGGCCCGACGGTCTCGCAGACCGTCGCGCGGATGGAGCGCGACGGCCTGCTGACCGTCGAGGGCGACCGGCACCTGCAGCTGACCCCCGAGGGGAACCGCCTCGCTGTCCGGGTGATGCGCAAGCACCGCCTCGCCGAGCGACTGCTCACCGACGTGATCGGCCTCGATTGGGAGCTGGTGCACGAGGAGGCATGCCGTTGGGAGCACGTCATGTCGGAGAATGTCGAGAAGCGGCTCATGGAGCTGCTCGGCAGCCCGACGTCCTCGCCGTACGGGAACCCGATCCCGGGCCTGGACGAGCTCGGCTCGGAGGCGGTCGGCGAGGAGTTCATGTCCGGTGTCGAGCCGCTGTCCAAGGTGGTGAGCGGGGAGAAGGGCACCGTGCTGGTGCGCCGCATCTCCGAGGAGATGCAGAAGGATGAGGCGCTGATGTCGGCGCTGCGTCGCGTCGGAGCCATCCCGGACCGGACCGTCACGGTGGTGACGACGTCGGAGGGTGTGCTGGTGGGTTCGGGTGGCGAGAGTGCAGAGATCGTGCCCGAGGCTGCCGATCACATCTTCGTCAAGAGAATGTAGCGACGGCTACGTGCACCGATGCGGGCGGCTGCACGACCGGTAGATAGAGAGAGAACTTCCGTTGGAGCTGGTTCACGTTCGCCTCACGGCGGCGGACCTGGTCGGACCTGGTCGCGTCGTGCTCCCGCACACGCGCACCGGCCTGCCCCAGCCCCTCGAGGTCGGCGACGAGCTGGTCGTCACCGACCAGGACGGTGAGTTCCACGGCGCAACGGTCGTGGCCGTGGGCGGTGACGGCGTGGATCCGGAGTATCACCTCCGGATCGGGGCCCGGCTGCCGGTCGATCTCGCCGCCCAGCGAATGACCGACGCCGACCTGGAGCCGGAGAACATCAGCGTCCACGACGTGGTCGATCTACTCGGCGAGCTGCGCAACATGCTGCGTCACACCGATATGACCTGAGGCCGGTCCGGCTCCTCGCCGATCTCCGCGCGACGCTTCGCCAACGCGGTCAGGAAGCCGCTGGTGCCCGCGTCGATCCGGTACGTCGCCAGCGCGTCGCCGCGGGTCGTGCCGCGGTTGACGATGACGGTCGGCGTACCTGCCTTGGCGGCGCGACGAACGAACCGCAGGCCGCTCATCACGGTCAGGCTGCTGCCGGCCACGAGCAGCGCGCCACCCTGGGTGGCGAGGGCGTCGACGGCGGCCATGCAGCGCTCGACGCGGTCGCGCGGGACGTTCTCGCCGAAGAAGACCACGTCGGGCTTGAGGACGCCGCCGCACACCTCGCAGGCGGGCACGACGAAGTCGGAGGTGTCCTCCAGGTCCACGTCGCCGTCCGGTCGCACGGCCACGTCGTCGTGTCGCTCGGCCCAGCCGGGGTTGAGCTCCTCGAGTCGCTGCTGCAGCGCCGCGCGCTCGCTGACGGTGCCGCAGGAGAGGCAGACGACCTGGGAGATGCGGCCGTGCAGCGCCACCACGTTGCGGCTGCCCGCAGCTTCGTGCAGGCCGTCCACGTTCTGGGTGATGAGCAGCTCGGGGTCGATCGCCGCCAGCGCGAGGTGGCCGGCATTCGGCTCGGCCACCCGCATCCGGGACCAGCCGAGCGCCGAGCGCGCCCAGTAACGCTGCTGCGCGCCCGGGCCGGAGACGAACTCGCCGTACGTCATCGGCATGCGCGCGGGTGCGTTCGGGCCGCGGTAGTCAGGGATGCCGGAGTCGGTGGAGAGGCCCGCGCCGGTCAGCGCCACCAGCGGGCCGTCGGCGAGCAACGCCAGCGCATGCTCGGCGTCGGCGCGGGAGGCAGGCCGGGGGTCGGTCAGGTGCTCGGACACGGGTCCGGTCACCGCGCGTAGCGGACCGCGGCCCGCGCCTTCGCCTTCGCCGCCTCGACCTCACGGTCGCGCTTGGGCGCCTGCGTGACGAGCTCGTCGAGGAGGTGCTGGGTGGCGTGCGCGATGACCGCCACGGCGTGGTCGAACGCCTCCTGGTTGGCTTGCGAGGGCCGCGTCGTGCCGCTGACCTTGCGGACGTATTGCAGCGCGGCGGCACTCACCTCGTCCGATGTCGCGGCCGGCTCGAAGTTGTGCAGGGGTCGGATGTTGCGGCACATGTCCTCAGCCTAGGTCGCCCCGGCCAGGGACGCCCCCCGCCCGGTCGGGAGGAAATCGTCCGAACCCGTCAAGAAATCGGGACCATCCGCCCACCGAACCGGCTGTGGAGGCCCGGTGCGGTCATTACTATGGTCCCTCGTGGTCCCCGCAGCAGAAGGACGCCATCGCGCGTCCCACCCGGCCTCGTCGGCCGACGCTGTCGACCCAGCGGTCGAGTTCTCCCAGCCCGTCGAGCTGCTCATCGAGGCGCTGTTGTCCGTCTCGGCCGACCTGGATCTCGACGGCGTGCTGCGGCGTACGCTCGAGGCGGGCTGCATCCTGACCGGGGCGCCGCACGGCATGGTGGCGATCGCGGGGGAGCGGGCGATCCTGTACGGCGAGCGTGCGTCTGCCGAGCCGCTCAGTGCCAGCCGCGACGGGCTGGTGACCACGGTGATGGTCGGCCGCCTGCCGTTCGCGCGGCTGCACCTGGCGGGTCGCCCCGGGGGCTTCGATCCGTCCGACGAGCTGATGCTGAGCCGGCTGGTGACCGCCGCCGGCCAGGCGATCGGCAACGCGCTGGAGCACCAGCACGCCCATGTGCCGGGCGAGGGTGAGCCTGCAGACGTCGAGAGTGCGGTCGGTGCCGAGCGCGAGCGGATCGCGCGCGACCTGCACGACACCGTGATCCAGCAGCTGTTCGCGACCGGGCTGCAGCTGCAGGGCGTGCGGCGTGCCATCGGTGAGGAGGTCGGCGCCGGGATCACGGCCGCCATCCGCGACCTCGACACCACCATGAAGGACCTGCGAGCCACGATCTACGGACTGCGCCGCCGTCGCCAGCTCACGATGCTGGGACAGGTGGAAGCGCTGGTGGAGGAGTACGCCGCCGGCCTCGGCTTCCGGCCGACGCTGGAGCACAGCGGTCCGATCGACGCACTGCTGGAGGGCGACCTCGGCGACCACGTCCTCGCCACCCTGCGCGAGGCACTGTCCAACATCGTCAAGCACGCCCGCGCCACCGCCGCCGGTGTCGAGCTGCACGTCTCGCCGTCGTGGACGATGCTGCGGGTCTGTGACAACGGCGTGGGCATCCCGGACGGCGAGTGCGGGGTGCTGGGCAGCGGCCTGGCGAACCTGCGGACCCGTGCGGAGCGGTTGGGCGGCCTGCTGCGGATCCGTGGCAGCCGGCTGGACTGGATCGTCCCGACTGCGCACTGACCCCTGATCCGTGGCGCCTGGTGTGGCCCCTGGTGTGGCCTCGGCGGGCTGTCAGACCGGGTCGGCGAAGGGATCGGCGTTGAGGTCCAGCGGCGCCAGCTCGCCGAGGTCGTCGATGCTGCCGAAGTCGGCAAGCCCCGCATCGAGGTCGCCGAGCGGCTCGAGGTCGCCGGTCGATGGCGCGTCGAGGGCTGAGGATCCGTCGAGGGCGAGCGGCGCGTCGTACTCCTGGAAGCCGCCGCCGAAGTCGTCGTAGTCGACCCGTGCGTCGTACAGGCTCGTTGCCGAGGCTGTGGTCCGCGACGAGGTCGAGGTCCGGCTGTCGGCGTCCGCGGGTGCCGGTCCTAGTGCGCCGCCCTCGCCGAGCCGGCGGATGAGCTCGGTGAGCATGGCACAGGTGAGCAGCACGATCAGGAACCGCTCGAGGAGGATCCCGGCAGGCAGCTCCCGCTCGACCACGGCGGTCCACACGGCGGGCATGCTCAGCAGCGCGCTGACCGTGATGACCTCGGGGGTGAGGCCGACCAGCGACGGGGCGGCGTGGTTGACGGCGGGCAGCGGCATGGTCGTCACGCCCCCACCGCCGTGAGGTTGGCGCCGCCATCGACCCGGCTACCGGAGACCACCCCGACCGAGTGGACGCTCGCAGCGCCGCTGACCTCGGTGTAGGACAGGATCGGGAGACGGGGCATGGCCGGAGCCATGAGGCGACGTACGGCTGCGCGCAGCTGCGGGGCGCAGACCAGCACCGCGCGGACGTTGTTGTTCTCCCCGACCTGGACGAGCTGGGCGGTGCGGGTGAGGACGTTCTGGGCGGTGTCGGGGTCGAGGGCGAGCACGGCGCCCTGCTCGGTGGCCCGCAGCGCCTCGAGCATGCCCTGCTCGAGCATCGGGTCGAGGCTGATCGCGGAGACGGCCCCCTCGGTGAGGTACGGCGCGACGATCGCCGGGCCGAGCGCGGCACGCGAGGCCTCCACCAGCCCGTCGAGGTCCTTGGAGACCGGGGCGCGCATCGAGAGTGCTTCGAAGATCCGGACCAGGTCGCGCACCGAGACGTTCTCCTCGAGCAGCGCGCGGAGCACCCGCTGGATCTCGCCGAGGGAGAGCTGGCTGGGGGTGAGCTCCTCGATCACGACCGGATGGGTGCGCTTGACCACGTCGGTGAGCAGGCGGACGTCCTCGCGGCCCAGCAGGCGGCCGGCGTGGGCGGTGACCACCTCGGAGAGGTGGGTGGTGACCACCGAGGCGCGGTCCACGACGGTGGCGCCCCCCATCTCGGCCTGATGCCGCAGCTCGGCCGGGATCCACTTGGCGTCCAGGCCGAAGACAGGCTCGCGGGTGGCCTGGCCCGGCAGCGCGCCGAGGAAGTCGCCGATGGCCAGGACGCATCCCCGCGGCGCCTCCCCGCGGGCCACCTCCACGCCGAACAGCGTGATCGCGTAGTAGCGCAGCGGCAGGTCCAGGTTGTCGCGGGTGCGCACCGGCGGGATCACGATGCCCAGGTCGGTGGCGATCTTGCGGCGCAGCGCCTTGACCCGGTCGAGCAGGTCGCCGCCCGCGGAGGGGTCGACCAGGTCGATGAGGTCGGCGGAGAGCTCCAGGCCGAGCGGGTCCACCAGGATGTCGGCGGCGAGTTGCTCGGGTGCGTCGGGATTCTTCGGCGGCGGGGCGTCGAGCAGCGGGTCGAGCTCGAGGGCGGCCGGGGCTTCCTTCACCCGGGTCGAGGCGAGCAGCATCGCCCCGCCCGCGATGATGAACGGGATCTTGGGCAGGCCCGGGATGATGCAGATGGCGAGGGCGGCGAAGCCGGACACGCGCAGCGGCGTACGGCGTGCTCCGAGCTGGCGCAGGATGTCCGATCCCATGTCGTCGTTGCCCGCCGCGCGGGTGACGATCAGGCCGGTGGCGACCGAGAGCAGCAGCGCTGGGATCTGGGAGACCAGGCCGTCACCGATGGAGAGCAGCGAGTAGGTGTTGATCGCCTCGCCGAAGCTGAGGTGGTTCTGCACCATGCCGATCGCGAACCCGCCCAGCAGGTTGACCAGCGTGATGATGATGGCGGCGACGGCGTCACCCTGGACGAACTTGGACGCACCGTCCATGGCGCCGTGGAAGTCGGCTTCGGCGTGCACCTCGGCGCGGCGCTGCTTGGCCTCCTCATCGTCGATCAGGCCGGAATTGAGGTCGGCGTCGATCGACATCTGCTTGCCGGGCATGGCATCGAGGGTGAAGCGCGCGCCGACCTCCGCGACGCGGCCGGCACCCTTGGTGATCACGACGAACTGGATGATCAGCAGGATCGCGAAGACGATCAGGCCGACGATGAGCGAGCCACCGACCACGAAGTGGCCGAAGGTGTCGATCACCTTGCCGGCGTACCCGTGCAGCAGGACGAGCCGGGTGGCGGAGACGTTCAGCGCCAGCCGGAACAGGGTCATCACCAGGATCACCGAGGGGAACGACGCGAAGTCGAGCGCCCGGGTGATGAACATCGTGGTCAGCAGCACCAGCAGTGCGCCGGTGATGTTGGCGGCGATGAGCAGGTCCAGCGCCGCGGCCGGAAGCGGCACGACCAGCATGACCACGATCAGCACGATGCCGATGGGCACGCCGAGCTTGGCGTAGGACTTCACAATCAGGTGCCTCTCGAGGCGAATCTGGCTCGTGCCGTCCTTGGCACCACACGGGTGGCACCGTCCTGGTGCCGGTGGGCCTATCGGCCGGTGTCGTGGGCGGGTGAGGGATCCGGGGCCATCTGATCGCGGTGCGGCGCGGTCTGGTCGTGGTTGATGTGCGGACCGCGTACGGCGACGACGGCACCGTGTGGTCGGCGCCCCGGATCGGTCCTCGTCTGGGTCTCGGTCACGGTGAAGCCGGCTCGTGTCACGCGCGCAGACAGCTCGGCGATCGGCCACCAGTGTGCTGTCACGATGGCGTGGTCGAACGGCTCGTTGGTCGGGCCCTCGAAGAAGCCGAGCAGCAGGCCGCCTCCGGGCCGCACGCAGCGGGCGACCTCGGTGAGGACGTCGTCGAACTCCGTCGGAGGAAGGTGGATCAGGGAGTACCACGCGAGGACGCCGCCCAGAGCGCCGGCGGGTTCGTCGAGGTGCTGGGCGGTGCCGTGCGCATAGCTGACGTCCGGGAAGTGGCCGCGGGCGTGCTCGACGAAGGCGGCCACCGGGTCGACGCCGTAGACGTCGCAGCCTTGCGCGTGCAGCAGCTGGGTCCACTGGCCCGGTCCGCACCCGAGGTCGAGGATCCTCCCCTGAACGCCCGCAGCCCAGCGGGTGACGAGCTCGCGGTCGGTCGGGTGGGTCGCCTGGATCGAGCCGAACAGCTCGATGTACTCGTCCGCGCGTGCCATGTACGCCTCTTGAACGAGTGTCATGTCATCAGCCTTCCAGAAGGAGCCTGTGGGCCGTGGGCGCTTCGGCGGTCACGAAGGGACTCTTCGGTGTCATGGCGGTCATCGATGAGCGTCGCGGTCTTGCGGTAGCGGTAGTCGCCGTTGGGGAGCTGGATGGTTTCGTAGGTGGGGTCGTGGGCTCGTCTGTGGTGGTGGCCGCAGAGGAGGGCCGCGTTGGTGAGGTCGGTGGGTCCGCCTCGGCTCCAGGGATTTTCGTGGTGGGCGTCGCACCAGGTGGCGGGGACGGTGCAGCCTTCGGCGCGGCAGTGCTGGTCGCGGATCTTGAGGGCCTTGCGTTGCGCTGGTGAGAAGAGGCGTCTGGCTCGGCCGAGGTCCAAGGGCTCGGATTGGCCGCCCAGCACGTAGGGGATGATCGCGGCGGTGCACGCCAGCCGCCGGGTCTCGCCCGCGGAGATCGGGGTCTGACCGAGGCTTGCGGTGCCGAC
>NZ_KB822594.1 GCF_000364605.1 Nocardioides sp. Iso805N
GACCTACCGCACTGGAGGCGGCCAGACTGTCGGTGGAGCGGATAATTTATCCGGCTGTCGATCTCGTCAAACTACGTTGCATCTCGACAAGCAGATGTCGAAATGCAGCGAAGATTGACGACCTGCCCGCGGGTAAGTTTGACAGATCGGGGCCGATCGACGCACGCCGTCAAAGTAGCCGAGGCAACAGCTTGGGGCTTCCCCCAAGACCGTCATCATCATTGGCGCCCAACCGGCCAGCAGTGCCTCCACTCCGACCTTCGACGTAAGGCCGTTGATCGGATCACGCAGATACGTGCAGGCGCTCTGCTTGCCACTGGAACCGGGTCGCTGGAGCGGAAAACGGCTGCAGGCGCGGGCGCTCCCGTCCACCGAGTGACCCATCCAGAGACGACCGTGCTTCTCCGCGTCACGCAACCGCATCGTCACGGCCGCCGGAGCGCACGCCCAGAGCGCCACGATCTCTTCCGGACTCACCCTCTTCGCTGCAGCCATCCGTGACTCTCACTTGTAGAGCGATTCTCACAAGTTCTGGCCCAGATGACGGGCTGCACGAGCTGAATTACCGACCCTCGCCGTCCCGCTTCTCCGCGCTGGCGACATTCGACATCCGACTACGCCAAAAGTAAGTGTTTAGCATCTCCGCCGCCGTTGACACGATCGCGGTCCCAAAAAGCCAATCCGACACGTTGATCGGAAAAAGCGCCATCCCCGCAAATGCGAGGGAAGCTAAGGCAGCAAACACCCCACTCGCCATAAATCCGAACCGTAGTGTTCGCGACGGTCGGGCATGGACGTAGTGATACGCGACAAGAAAATCCCTTCCGGCGCGCCCGGCGCAGACGATGAACATCGTTGCGAAAACAATTCGTAGCACCAACGTACTAATCTCGCTACCAACCTTTCAGTCGCGCCCGTGGTGCTTATGGGAAAGTCCCAGGGCACCCCAAGTCATGAGGCCCAATCCCATTCCTTGGGCAATTTGCCACCCGGGAGACTTCTTTGCGTTTTCAGTCTCTTCAGTCAGCTCTTCCGACGCATCCTTGAGGTGCGCCGTTCCTTTGCTCAAACCTAGGATTCCCTTACCTACATGGTAGGCGGTTTTTACGTCGGTTCCTGATGCTATCGCGGCACCCACACCAGACGCGACAACGTCGACGCCAGTGCTGCTCAAGTGACACTTGATATGGCACGACGATTTATGTGACTTGTTCGCTATGCTGTGATTCGTCACCGCCGCGGAGTGGTTTGTACTGGGGGCGCCCCCGGCCTCGAATTGATCTCCGGTGGGGTCGTTCCCGTTGATTGGATCAAGCGGGTAGGTGTAGGTGTTGTCGTTCCCGCCGTAGATGGGGTCGGTGGAGAGGAAGCGTCCGGTGGCGGGGTTGTAGAGGCGGACGCCCATGATGGTGAGGCCGGCGAGGTCGTCGGTGGAGCGCTTCTTGGCGCCGAGGTAGCCGTAGTCGTCGGCCGCTGACGCGGGGTCGCGTGGGAGGCCGTATTCGGTGGTTTCGTGGTAGCTGGTGATGCTGGTCGCGGAGGGGTCGATGGTGGCGATGGTGTCGCCGTGCAGGTTGGTCAGGTCGAGCTTGACCGACCCGTCGTCGCCGACCATGGCGTCGAGGCCGCCGTCGATGCTGTCGATGTACCGCTTGGTGACGGTGGTGCCGTCGACCTTCTGGGTGCTGGTCCAGGCGGTGGCGTCGGTGGTGTCGTCGTAGTGGTTGGTGATGGTCTTGACGCCCGCGTTGCTGGTGGTGGTCTGGGTGGCGAGGCGGTCCTGGTCGGGGGTTCAGATTTTTTGACTATTGGCCCGCATACCAATCGATTAATTTATGCTGCAAACCTCGCAAGACCACGATCGACGCGATGTCCGTCAAGTCTTGATCGCTAAAGATAGTCCACTCGACTCCAGCACCAAACACGTCGCTAGCAAAGGCGAGTTCGGAGGCAACAAGCACACGCCTCCACTCTTGCCCCGTCAGCAATTCATCGTTCGCGATCCGCCGTCGTAATCGCTCGGCCTCCCTCCAAACGGCCTCGCCGCTTGAGAACCCCATAGCTACAGCCAACTCGTCACTGGGGCGTGGCACTGGGCCGGCCCAGCACGACAGGGCCGAGTCGAGAAACCTTCCCTCTTTGTTCGTAATGCCAACGATTGATGGGCGCCCTTCCATCACCTATACCACCTTCGCGAATTTTCGATTCGCATCCTTGGAGTCGCCATAGAGACATCCTATCCACATCGAAACATCCCGACGACCGCGGATTAACAGTCTATTGAGCGTCGACACGACCGTCGAGTCACGCTCGAAGAGCGTCAAACTTCGGCGCCATGCCGCCCCGCAAACAGGAGACAATCATTTGTTGCCAAAGTTCAGATAATGCGAGAATGCGTCGCCTTTCGGGGCGTATGCAGTCCCTCCGCCCCTCGTCGTAGGGTTGTAAATTACCATCTTGCCTTCATAATAGAATTTATAGCTACCATTCGCCATTCTCTCATTCATGCCATTCTTCATGACCTTTTCGATCATGTGCCCATATTGAGCCCTTGTCTTGATATTCGGAAACTCCTTTTCATCGATCACGTGCTTCGTGAAACTGTGGTTGTTGTGCGCGATACGTCGAGCAATTGCCTTGACGTCGGCCTCGGTTAAATCCATCCCTTCGAGTTCTATTAAGACATCGCTGCCACCACCCCCTCCGCCGCCTCCGCCGCCCCAACCGTCGTTCTGGTCCGCCGGCGGGGAATATCCATATGCGTTTCCGCTGCCATCCTCCTCGTCGGTGTCGAGGCCGGTGGGGTCGAAGCGATCGATAGGGTCGTTCGGGTACGTGTACGCATTTGCGTTGCCGCCGGCGATTCGATCAACGGACAAGAAGTGTCCGGTGGTGGGGTTGTAGAGCCGGACGCCCATGAGGGTGAGGCCGCCGAGGTCATCGGTGGAGCGCTTCTTGGCGCCGAGGGAGCCGTAGTCGTCGGCCGCTGACGCGGGGTCGCGCGGAGCCCCGTATTCGGTGGTTTCGTGGTAGCTGGTGATGCTGGTCGCGTCGGGGGTGATGGTGGCGACGGTGTCGCCGTGCAGATTGGTCAGGTCCAGCTTGACCGACCCATCATCTCCCACGGTGGCATCCAAGCCACCGTCGATGCCACCAACATAACGCTTGGTGGCGGTGGTGCCGTCGACCTTCTTGGTGCTGGTCCACGCGGTGGCGTCGGAGGCGTCGTCGTAGTGGTTGGTGATGGTCTTGGTGCCCGCGGCCGTGGTGGTGGTCTGGGTGGAGACGCGGTCCTGGTCAGGATCGAGACCGAAGGCGATGCTGGCCGCGGTGGTGCCGGTGCCTTGGGTCTGGCTGGCGACCATATCGTTGCTGTAATACCCGATGCCCAGGTCCCCGGTCGGGCCGCCGTTGGCGGCGTTGTGTGACCCGATCCCGGCCGCATCGCCGGACGGGAGGGTGCTGGTGCGGCCCAGGGCGTCGTAGGCGTAGGTGTTCGTGGTGCCGCCGGTGGTGTCGCTGGTGAGCCGGTCGGCCTGGTCGTAGCTGTAGGAGGTGGTGGTCGGGGTGGTCGAGCTCGAGCAGTCACCACCGCTGGAGGCGGGGTAGCTGGTCAGGCTGGTGCGGTTGGAGTCGAAGTAGTCCGCGGCGTCGCTGGTCGGGTCACCGAAGGCGTACTTCCGGGTGGTGCAGGTGCCGTTGTAGGTGTCGGCCACGGTGGTGAGGCGGCCGGCGGCATCATCGGTGAAGGCCTGGCTCGAGTAGGGGTTGCCGTTGACTGTGCTGGTCTGGGCCACGATGTGGTCGGTGCCGGTGTTGGTGGTGCCGAACCTCTGGGTGAACGCCGCCAGGGTGGAGCCGTTGTTGGTGTAGCTCAACCCGGTCTGGTTGCCGGCGTTGTCGAATGACCCGGTCGCGGTGGTGCCACCTGGGTAGGTCTGGGTGAGGTTCCCGTCGGCGTCATAGGTCGCGGTGAACCGGGAGTTGGTGCTGGTGCCGATGTCCTCGCTGGTGACCACGCCGCGGTGCTCCCCCGACCCGTCGTAGGTGTACTGGACGGTGCCCTTGGTGTCGGTCTGGCTGATGGGACGTCCGTCGATGTCGTAGCCGGTGGTCGTGGTGTTCCCGGTCGCGTCGGTGTACGACGTGAGCGCCCCGACGCTGTTATAGAGGGAGGTCAGGGTCTGAGCATGGGTACCGGTGCCGGTGGTCTTGGTCGCGACCTGACCCGTCGCGGGGTCGTAGGTGACCGTGACGGTGGGGAGGTCGGTGTTGTCTGCAGGTGCGTTGGTCACGCTGGTAGCGCTGGTCAGCAGCCGTTCGGCGTTGTCATAGGTATTGGTAGTGGTCCGCACGGTGGCACCGCTTGCGGTGCCGTAGGTCTGCGCCGTGGTGAGGGTGTTGCCCCAGGCGTCGTAGGTGGTGGTCGTGGTGGGGAGCGGCTTGCCGGTGGAGGGCTGGCCCCCGGGCGCGGTCTGACAGACCAGACCGGCCGACAACGGGCTCACACAGGCACCGGTACCGGCCGCGGTGTAGTACGTCGTGTTGGTCGCACGGGGCGTGGTGCCGCCCGTGTCGCCGGGCAGGCGGGTCTGAATGGTGCGGCCGTCGGCGTCATAGACGGTGGTGGTCGTCATGTCGGCCGAGGAGGCGCTGGCGCCCATCTGGACGGTCGAGGTGGTTGCCTGGCCGAGGCTCCAGCCGGTCAACGGCACCGGATTGCCACTTGTGTCTGTCAGGGTCGTCCCGTCGGACTTCTTCACACTCTGACCGCTCATCGAGCCGACCGCGTCATACCCGGTGCGCGTGGTCGAGGCATCCGGGAAAGACGCATCCGGTGGGGTTGGGGCCAGGGCCCCGACGTTGTAGGGGTCGGTGACCACCGTGGTCGGCAGCCGGAAGGCCGCACCCGTGGCGGGGTCGACGTCGCCGTACGGGGCGCCCTCGTCATAGACCGTCGAGGTGTGGGTCCGGGCGTGGATCACCGCCCCGGTGGAGAGCGTGACGGGGTGGGTGGGGCCGTAGGTGTCGGTGACCTCACTGGGGTCCAGCGGGTTGTACACGGTGGTCGAGGCCAACAGGTTCGCCCGCTGCACGGACGCGGACAGGCCGGTCTGGTCAGGGCTGGTGATGGCCGCGACGTAGGAGTCGGTCGCGCTGGTCGGGTTCAGCGCCTGGGCACGGTTGCCCGCAGACAGGTCCCAGGTGTCGTCGCCGTTGGCGTCGTACTGGGTGGAGTCGATCAGCCAGTCGTTGGCACCGAACGTGGCGGTGTTGACCTCCCGGCCCTGGACATCGAGGTAATGGATCGTCGAGAACTGCCAGTCGCTATCGGCCACCTTGGTGGGGTCGGTGTCGGCGGGGACATGGTCGGGGCTGAAGACCGCGGTCGCGTCCCCACTGATCGGCAGATCGCTGGACTCTCCCCAGGTCGGCGTGCCCGTCGACGAGCTGCTGGTCAGGTCAGGACGCAGGTCGCCAGCGATCGGAGCATTGGATACGCCGTACACGATCGTGGAGGTCGCCAGCGTGTCCGTGGGCGAAGCGGCCGGGTTCGCGGCATCGGTGACCGGCACGGTCTGGGAAACCTTCGAGAGCCGACCCGTACCGTCGTAGATGAACGACCAGGGGTTGATCCCGGGTGAGTTCGGATGCGCGAGGTCGAGCGCGGGAGTCAGGGTCTTGAGCCGCCCATTGCTGTCGTAGGTGTAGGCAGCAGCCAGGGTCGGGGTTCGCGGGTCATAGGCGTCGATCAACTGGCCCGAAGCGTTGTAGTCGTACTTCTCGATCGGGGTCTCGTTGGCTCCGCTGGACAGCGGGATCGATGCGCTCACCGACGTGAGGCGACTGGCGCCCCCGATGGTGGTGTAGGACAGCTTGAGCGACCGGCAGCCGACGATGGTGTCCGGGCTCGTACAGGTCACGCCGGCGGGCGCAGGTGCGAGGATCCGAGTCACCAACCCGTTGGCGTAGGTATAGGTCGTGGTGGTGTTCGAGCCCGGCTCGGTGATGCCGGCAACCTGCCAGGCGCTACCGACCTTGGCCCACGTCGTGACGGTGCCGTCGGGGTCGGCCATCGCGATCTTCGTGGCCGAGCTCATCGTGACCGTTTCGCCATCACCCGCGTTGTCACCTACCCCCGCGAAGCTGATCGGGTAGGCGGTGGTGCTGGAGGTCGCGGTGTAGTAGGCGTTGTAGCCACTGGCGTCGGTGAACTCCAGATAGCCGTTGGTGTGCTGGTCGATCGGGGTCAGATCCCCCTCACCGGCACTCGGCCCGGACAGGTCTGCCGACCAGCCCGGCCCGAAGACACCAGAGGCGGTCGTGTTCGCCGCCGCGGGTGCCAGCGTGGTCAACGACCGACCGATCGAGAGACCATCGATGCTGGAAGACATAGACGCGTCGGTGGAGGAGATCTGGTAGTCCCCGGTCAGCAGCGACAACGTGCCCGGACCCACACTCGTGGTCGCGTTCGCGGCGCTGAACCCTGCCGGGGAATAGGTGATGTTCGATGGCATCGAACACACCAAGGCGTCATCAGCATCGGTGCTGGTCTGGCCATAACAGGCCTCGACCTGCACCAAGGCGTCACTGGTCGAGGAGCCAAGGGTGCCCTTGATGTCCCAGGTGTACTTGGGGAAGGCGAGCGGGCTACCGCTCTTGGTGACGGGCTGGGAGGCGACCTGACCTGAATCCGTGCTGAGATACCCGTTCGCACCGGTCGGGATCGCTGCGAAGGGGCCAGTAGTCCCGAGCCGGTACTTGTACGTCACCCAGGCGCCGCCTCCAGTGGCCGAGGCCTGGAGCGCGATCGCCCGCTGGGTGGTGTCCTGGCCGCCCACCACGGTGTCGGACAGTGAGGTGTACCAACCCTCCAGATCGAGGAACACGTTGACCGGATCGGTGCCGTTGTTCTGGATCTTCACCCCGCCATCGGCACCCAGCCTGATCACCGCGAAGTTGCTGGCCGTCATGGCGTTGGAATAGTTGACGATCGAGTTGCTGCTGGTCTGGTCATCGGCCCACACGTGGACGTTGCCCGCCGTGCTGGCGCCGCCGTGGGTGACCTGGACGTTGACCGCGAGGGCAGTGATCCCCGAACCCGCGGCCGGGACACCACCCAGCCCGGCAAGCTGGCGCACCACCGTGGTGTTTCCGGGGACGGTCAGAGCCGAGACCATCCGAGTTGCGGCCGGGGTGAACGCGCCCGTGTTGGTGCTCGGGGTGAAATAGCCGACCACGTCCACCAACAGATCAGCAGTCGAGGCAGAGCTGAAACTGTTGAACCACACGTTCATCTTCCCCACCGAGGTGCCGGTGTCACCCAGCTGCACCACCGCCCCCATCGCGCTGGTGTCGTTCGCTCCGAAGTTGAGCGAGGTGCCGGGGTATGGCGTACCTGACGCATAGGGGGTGATCCACGCGTCAGCGGTGCCGTAGTTGAGGACCGTGAAGTTCAAGAAGACCGCCGAGGCGTCCGCAGGGACCGCGCTCAGGCCCGCGACGTTGACCGTGGTCGTGCTACCCGTGGTGAGCTTCTTCTCGGGCAGGCCGATACCGGACCGTGTGTCCACGATCCGCTTCGTCGTCATCGGCACATAGCCACCCGCCGCCGGCGAACCGGCGGTGTAGTAGCCCTGAAGATCGACGATCAACCGCACCGCCGAGGTTGCCTCCACCGAGATCTTGCCGTTCGCGACCATCGGGACAATCGCGGTGTTCGACACCGAGGACGGGGTGGGACCCGAGCCGAAGATCACCGCGCTCAGCGCCGAGGTCGAGCCAGAGGGCGCAACCCGGATGATGCCCGACGCCGCCGGCGAGACAGCCGTCAGCGTGATCTGCACAGCAGAAACCCCGCTGGTCGGTACACCCAACAAGCCGCCCACCTGGAGCGATCGCCACGCGTTCGCCGCCATCGGCGTCGAATAGCCACCGACGCCTGTGGCCGTGTCCATCAACCGCCCCGTCACCGGCACGAACTCACCACCCGTACCGGTCACCACCGACGCCGCCGACGCCGACCCCGCAACCGTCGCCACCGCGACCAACTGCAGACCCGAGACCGCCAATAACACCGCCAACAACCGAACGACAACGCCCACACTCAACGACACACGACGAAACACCGAGAACCCCCACGACAACCAGCGCGATCAGACGAAAACGTCCGAACGCTAAGGCGCATAGAGGTCCGCGCGCAGGCACTTCAAGCCGATAGCGAAGCATCTGGCCGAATTTCGGTGGACTAATCAGGATGCGGTCATGCGAAAGTCATCT
>NZ_KB822595.1 GCF_000364605.1 Nocardioides sp. Iso805N
GAGACCATCTCCCGGATGGCCGGCTCGGAGTTCGGCTCAGCCAAGACCGTCGCCGAGATCACCCAGATCGCCGACGGCATCAACCGCCCCGTCCGCGAACGCACGACCCTGTACGGCGAGGTCTGAGCCCTCGCGTCACCAGATCAGGGGAAACCCCGGTGCCAGACCGGGCGAAAGTTTGATCCACTGAACCTATGCACCGTCAGATCGCTGGCGCCCTGACCGGGCGGGTGACCAAGTGGGTGGTCCTGGTGGCATGGCTGATCGTGGTCGCCGCCGCCAGCACCTTCGCGCAGAAACTGGGCGACGTCCAGAACAACGAGGCGTCGTCCTGGCTGCCCGCGAGCGCCGAGTCGACCAAGGCCCTGGACAAGCTGGCGCCGTTCTCCGACCAGAACGACATCCCGACCGTCGTGGTCTACCACCGCGACGGCGGGCTGACCGCCGCCGACTTCCAGGCCATCACCGCCCAGGCACCGCAGATCGCCGACCTGGACGGCGTCGTCACGCCGTCGGACGGCAGTCCGACCGTGATCCATCCGACCGATGCGGCGAGCGGGCAGAAGCAGGGCCTGGTCTCCCAGGACGGGGAGGTGGCGACGTCGATCGTCACCTTCAACCTGGGCGCGCAGGGCTGGAACAAGATGCCACCTATCGCCGACGACCTGCGCTCGATCGCGCACATACCCGGCGTCGACACCCATCTGGCGGGTCCCGGCGGTCAGGTGGCCGATGCCGCCGACGCCTTCGCCGGCATCGACGGGACGCTGATCTTCGCCGCGCTCGGCGTGGTCATCGTGATCTTGTTGTTCACCTATCGCAGCCCGATCCTCTGGGTGCTGCCGATCCTCTCGGCCGTCTTCGCGCTGTTCACCGCCGAGGCAGTCATCTACTTCCTGGCCAAGTACGCCGACCTCACCGTCAACGGGCAGAGTCAAGCCATCTTGAGCGTGCTCGTCATCGGCGCCGGGACCGACTACGCCCTTCTGCTGGTGGCGCGCTACCGCGAGGAGCTGCGCCGTCACGAGGACCGGCACGAGGCAATGGCGGTGGCACTGCACCGGGCCTCCCCCGCGGTCATCGCCAGTGCCTCGACGGTGGCTGTCGGCATGATGTGCCTGCTGCTCGCCGAGCTGAACTCGACCGCCGGGCTGGGGCCGATCATGGCGATCGGCGTGCTCGTCACGCTGGTCGTGATGCTCACCCTGCTACCGGCCCTGCTGGTCATCTGCGGCCGCTGGGTGTTCTGGCCGCGGCGTCCGGCGTACGGCTCCGACGAGCCGACCACGCACGGCTTCTGGGCCAGGGTCGGCAACGCGATCGCGCCGCGTCCGCGCACCGTCTGGGTGGCCACCTCGGTGGTGCTGCTGATCGCGTGCCTGGGCATGCTCACCCTCAAGACCGGCAACATCCCGACCGACAAGCAGTACACCAAGACCTACGACTCGGTGGTGGGCCAGCGGGTCCTGGTCGACCACGGCCTGGCGGACACCTCGACGCCGATCCAGGTGGTGACCACTCCCGAGCATGCCGAGGCCGTGACCACGGCGATCGGGACGGTCTCGGGCGTCGGGCCGGTCGACCAGACGGTGCCGGCGGCCGGCGGGGTGAAGTACCTTCCGGTGACCCAGACGGTCGACCCTGCGAGCCAGACCGCCGCGGACCAGGTCGTGGCGGTCCGCGACGCGGTGAGCGACATCCCCGACACCCTGGTGGGAGGCTCGGCCGCGATCTACCTGGACACCGCCAACGCCGCGCACCGGGACAATCGCGTCATCATCCCGGTGGTGCTGATCGTGGTGATGCTGATCCTGATGTTGTTGCTGCGCGCTCTGTTCGCGCCGGTGCTGCTGATCCTGACGGTGATCCTGTCGTTCGGGGCGGCGCTCGGGATCTCCTCACTCATCTTCAAGTACATCTACGGCTTCGACATGGCCGACTCGGGCTTCCCGTTGTTCGTCTTCGTGTTCCTCGTCGCCCTGGGGATCGACTACAACATCTTCCTGATGACCCGTGTCCGCGAGGAGACCCAACGGGTCGGCACCCGGCAGGGATCGCTGATCGCCCTGGCCTCCACGGGTGGCGTGATCACGTCGGCCGGGCTGGTGCTGGCTGCGACCTTCGCCGTGCTCGGGACGATCCCGCTGGTCTTCCTCGCCGAGATCGGCACCGCCATCGCTCTCGGGGTCATCCTCGACACGCTGGTGGTGCGCGCCGTGCTGGTCACCGCCCTCAACCTCGACCTGGGCCGGAAGATCTGGTGGCCGAGCAAGCTCGACCGAAGCCCTGAGCCGGCCGCGCAGACCCGGACGCCGGTGCCGGACGCCTGAGCGCGCTAGGACAGGGCGTAGAACTGCTTCGGGCAGGTGCTCCCGCGGCAGTCGCGGTAGCGCGCATCGAGCGCCCGCAACTGCTCGAGGACGGTCCGCGCCGCGGAGCTCCTGGCCAGGTTGCGCAGCTCGTAGGGGTCGCTCGACCGGTCGTAGAGCTCCTCGTGGCCGTGCCGCAGCCGGACGTAGGTGTAGTCGCCGACCCGTACGCCCGAGTAGAGCCTCCGGTTGCCGTTCGTGACCGGCCAGCCCTCGATCGGCACGACCCGCTCCTGATCGGGAGCCGAGAGCCACGGCCTGATGTCCACGCCGTCCAGCGCCCGCTGCGGACGCGCGCCGGCCGCGGCGATGATGGTTGCGGTCACGTCGGGGTTGGTGACCGGCGTGGACACCGTCGTGCCGTGCGGGACGCCCGGGCCGCGAATCAGCATCGGGATACGAACGATCTCGTCGTAGTGCCACAGCTTGCCGTTGATGTTGTGCTCGCCGGTCGCGTAGCCGTTGTCGGAGGCGAAGACGATCAGGGTGTCGTCCAGCTGGCCCCTGCGCCGTAGCACCCGCAGCTGGGCGGCCACCGCCCGGTCGACGCCCTGCACCGCCTCCAGACGCTGGTCGTAGGCGATCCGCAGCGCGCGCCTCATCTTGGCCGTCACCTTCCGCCGCGCCGGCGAGTTCTTCGGCAGCAGCCTGGTGTAGCGCTTGGCCTCGAACACGTCGGGGCGGTTCGGCAGCGGCACGTGCGCGAATCGGCCGCGGTCGCGCGGGGCGGGGACGGTGGTGGGGATCGCCGCCGACGTACCCCGGAAGATGCGGCGCGGATCGCCGGGCTCGATCGGGCCGCCGAAGTGGGGCGCGACGTAGTTGATCCAGGCGAACCACGGCTTCGTGGATCGCTGGGGTGAGCGCAGCATGGCGTTCGCCTGCTCGCTGATCACCGTCGTGCTGTAGCCGTGCGATCTCTTGAGGTGGCCGTTGATGTTGAACGTCGGGTGGAAGAACCCGTACGTCGTGGGATCGATCGTGGCCCGCCAGTCGCTCCAGCCCGGCGGCACCTGATGGGCGGTGCCGTGCTCGCCGTAGCCGTTGAGGAACTTGCCGGCGAAGAGCGTGTCGTAGCCGGCCGCCTGCAAGGTGGTGGCGACGGTGCCGTGCTCGTCGAATGAGTGATAGCCGCCGTGCGGGCCAGAGATGGTCCGGGCGCCGTCGTTGTGTGCGTACTGTCCCGACAGCAGCGACGCCCTGGCAGGCACGCAGATCGGTGTCGGCGCCTCCGCGTCGCTGAGCGTGACCCCCTCCTCGGCGATCAGCCGGCGCACGTGCGGCATGTAGGGCAGGTCCAGCTCGGAGAGGTCGTCGGCGGTGATCATCAAGACGTTGGGCCGCTGCGAGAATCCGCGCAGCGCAGGCGTCGGCGTCGCCGTCCGCGGCAGCACAGGGCCTGCCGCACGCTTGGTCTGCGTGACCGAGTGCGCGGGCTCGGACTGGTGGGCGATGCCGCTGAGAGCGGCGAGCGCACCCACGGCCAGAACCGCAAGAGTCGTGCGCGGAGTCACGTGATCGTTCCCTTCGTCGTACGGCGAGACGCATCGGTGCCGTCGACACAGGGCCCGATGGGATATGACCTTAACTCGATTGACTTACTTAATTTTGGATGATCGTTCTCCGGACGCCGACGTGTCGGCACACTGGGGTCAGGGCACCTGTCCCATCTGCAACGAAAGGAGCATCTTCTGATGACCGAGGAACGCGAGTCCTACGGCGACTACAGCGTCGACGACGAGGACCAGCCAGGCGCTGAGGGTGATCAGGCCCCCGACCCGTCCCGCGAGCCCGGCGACGAGCTCGACGCCGGCTACTCCCCGCCGGAGAAGTGGAGTGTCGGCGAGGGCTACGGCAACACGCCCTGGGAGGAGGCGCACGGCGAGTCGCTCGACCAGCGCATCCGCCAAGAGGAGCCGGAGCAGGATCCGTACGCCGAGGACGACGACGAGCTCGACGAGGGCGACGAGGACCGTGAGGTGGGCGACCGGCGTGCAGGTCGTCTCGTCGACCCCGATCAGGGCTACGGCGAGGACACCGAGAAGGACATGGTCGGCTGGGACGCCGGCATCGACGGCGCCGGCGCATCCGCCGAGGAGGCAGCCGTCCACGTGGTCCTCGAGGACGAGCTCGATGATGAGGTCACCGAGGAGGAGTGATCCGATGCCCTCGGGGGTACCTCGGAACCTCACCTAATGAGGGAGGAACCCCAATGGCATTTCTGCTCTGGATCCTGGCAGTGATCCTGGTCGTGTCCGGCATCGTCAGCATCTTCCGAGGCGCGCTGCTGTGGGGCATCGTCCTGATCGTGGTCGGACTGCTGGTCGGGCCGGGAGGCGTCAGCCTCTTCACATGAGCCGGCGGGCACACCGCCACGACGGGGCCGCGGAGTCCTCGAGCAGGTCGACGACCTGCTCGACGGGAACCGCGGCCCTGTCGCGTGTCCGCGGCCCGTGCTCGCCGAACTACGGACACCCCGCCTGCCCGGCCTAGACTCCCCCGGTGTCCGAGACCGATGCTCCGCTCGAGCGGATCGACCCCGACGACCTCGCCGTCACCTTGAAGGTGCTCGCCGAGCTCCACCGGCTCCATCCCGAGCACCCGGACGTACGCACGGTCAAGCACGCCACCGGCTACATGTGGAAGCTGGTGAAACGCAGCCGCCGCGCCGCCTCACGTCAGGAGCGCCAGGACCACGACCGGTCGATCACGGAGCTGACCGCGACCGGGTCACCGCTGCGCATCGATGACGAGACCGCCGGCCTCCCGCTGGTCTCCACGGCGCCCGGCGCCGTCGCCGGCGAGCTGCGGAGCGCACGCGGCTGCTACATCTGCAAGGCGCCGTACACAACCGTCGACGCCTTCTACCACTGGCTCTGCCCCGCGTGCGCAGCCATGAGCCACGCGAAGCGCGACCAGCGCACCGACCTCACCGGGCGGCGCGCGCTCCTGACCGGGGGTCGCGCCAAGATCGGGATGCACATCGCCCTTCGGCTGCTGCGCGACGGTGCCGACCTGACGATCACCACCCGCTTCCCCAAAGACGCCGTACGCCGCTTCTCGGCGATGCCCGACAGCGTCGAGTGGCTGCCGCGGCTCAAGGTCATCGGCATCGACCTGCGGGACCCCACCCAGGTGATCGCCCTGGCCGACGAGGTGGCGGCCGGCGGAGCGCTCGACATCCTGGTCAACAATGCCTGCCAGACCGTACGCCGCTCCCCCGGGGCCTACACCCAGCTGGTCGCCGGCGAGAGTGCGCCACTGCCGGAGGGACCGGACGTCGAGATGGTGACCTTCGACCGCATCAGCGAAGCTCACCCGGCGGCGCTGACCGGAGCGCTGGCGTCCCACCCGGTCACGCACCATGATCCGGCGACCATCACCGAGCTGGCGCTCACGGCAGGGAGCGCCTCGCTCGCCGCTCACCTCGCCGGTACGGCGGTCGACGCCGGCGGCCTGCTGCCCGATGTGGCCACGGTGAACTCGTGGACCCAGGTCGTCGACGAGGTCGATCCCCTAGAGATGCTCGAGGTGCAGTTCTGCAACACCGTGGCGCCGTTCCTGCTCGTCAGCAGGCTTCGACCGGCCATGCGTGCGGCCGCAGCCGTGGCAGGGCGTGCCTACGTGGTCAACGTGAGCGCGATGGAGGGTCAGTTCAGCCGCCGCTACAAGGGAGCAGGGCACCCGCACACCAACATGGCCAAGGCGGCGTTGAACATGCTCACGCGAACCTCATCCACAGAGATGTTCGAGACCGACCACATCCTGATGACCGCTGTCGACACCGGCTGGATCACCGACGAGCGCCCGCACCACGACAAGCTCCGGATCGCCGCAGAGGGTTGGCATGCCCCCCTCGACCTGGTCGACGGCGCCGCCCGTGTCTACGACCCGATCGTGCGGGGCGAGGTCGGCGAAGACGTCTATGGCTGCTTCCTGAAGGACTATCGGCCCGCGCCCTGGTGAGTCGGGCCTCCGTCCCCGTCGAGTCGGGCCTCCGTCCCCGAACGCAGACAGCAATCGATGACCCGTAAATGCAGCGTAGGGCCGTTCCCCGAAAACCGGGGGAACGGCCCTACGCTAATAATTGTCCGGCGGCGTCCTACTCTCCCACAACCTCCCGGTTGCAGTACCATCGGCGCTGAAGGGCTTAACTTCCGGGTTCGGGATGGGACCGGGTGTTTCCCCTTCGCTATGACCGCCGTAACCCTATCGACCCCCACACAATGGGGGAAAA
>NZ_KB822596.1 GCF_000364605.1 Nocardioides sp. Iso805N
CAGTTGGTTCGTGGACGCGAACACGCAATAACACTTCGTAGCAGTGTTTGTTAGTTTTGTTGAGCATTTGTAAGGCAAGCCCTCGGCCTATTAGTACCAGTCAGCTCTACCTCACGGTTATACACTTCTGGCCTATCAACCCCATCGTCTATAGGGGGCCTTAACCCATCAAGGGTGGGAAACCTCATCTTGAAACGTGCTTCCCGCTTAGATGCGTTCAGCGGTTATCACTTCCGAACGTAGCCAACCAGCCATGCACCTGGCGGTACAACTGGCACACCAGAGGTTCGTCCATCCCGGTCCTCTCGTACTAGGGACAGCCTTTCTCAAGTTTCCTACGCGCGCAGAGGATAGGGACCGAACTGTCTCACGACGTTCTAAACCCAGCTCGCGTGCCGCTTTAATGGGCGAACAGCCCAACCCTTGGGACCTACTCCAGCCCCAGGATGCGACGAGCCGACATCGAGGTGCCAAACCATCCCGTCGATATGGACTCTTGGGGAAGATCAGCCTGTTATCCCCGGGGTACCTTTTATCCGTTGAGCGATGTCGCTTCCACATGCCGACACCGGATCACTAGTTCCGACTTTCGTCCCTGCTCGACATGTCTGTCTCACAGTCAAGCTCCCTTGTGCACTTACACTCAACACCTGATTGCCAACCAGGCTGAGGGAACCTTTGAGCGCCTCCGTTACATTTTAGGAGGCAACCGCCCCAGTTAAACTACCCATCAGGCACTGTCCCTGAACCAGATCATGGTCCTAGGTTAGACATCTAGTACGACCAGAGTGGTATTTCAACGATGACTCCACACACACTGGCGTGCATGCTTCACAGTCTCCCACCTATCCTACACAAGCCGAACCAAACACCAATACCAAACTATAGTAAAGGTCCCGGGGTCTTTCCGTCCTTCTGCGCGTAACGAGCATCTTTACTCGTAGTGCAATTTCGCCGAGTCCACGGTTGAGACAGCGCCCAAGTCGTTACTCCATTCGTGCAGGTCGGAACTTACCCGACAAGGAATTTCGCTACCTTAGGATGGTTATAGTTACCACCGCCGTTTACTGGGGCTTAAGTTCTCAGCTTCGAACTTGCGTTCTAACCGGTCCCCTTAACCTTCCAGCACCGGGCAGGAGTCAGTCCGTATACATCGTCTTACAACTTCGCACGGACCTGTGTTTTTAGTAAACAGTCGCTTGGGCCTGGTCTCTGCGGCCATCACCGCTACCCCCAGCATGTGGGTTCACGGATCCGGCCCCCCTTCTCCCGAAGTTACGGGGGCATTTTGCCGAGTTCCTTAACCATGGTTCGCTCGATCGCCTTGGTATTCTCTACCTGATCACCTGAGTCGGTTTGGGGTACGGGCGGCGCGTAGCTCGCTAGAGGTTTTTCTCGACAGCATAGGATCATCGACTTCCCCATACGGGTCCCCATCAGATCTCAGGCACATGAGACACGGATTTGCCTATGCCTCGCCCTACATCCTTAGCCGGCGACAACCATCGCGCCGGATCGACTACCTTCCTGCGTCACCCCATCGCTTGACTACTACACACTCGGGTCCCACGCTACGCACACACGCCTCGACCGAAGTCTTGGTCATGGTGTTTCGGGTGGTTAGCATCATGCGCCTCGTCATGGGCGCTACTTTGCCGGTACCAGAATATCAACTGGTTGTCCATCGACTACGCCTGTCGGCCTCGCCTTAGGTCCCGACTTACCCAGGGCAGATTAGCTTGACCCTGGAACCCTTGATCATCCGGCGGATGAGTTTCTCACTCATCATTCGCTACTCATGCCTGCATTCTCACTCGTGTAGCCTCCACGGCTGGATCACTCCGCCGCTTCACCGGCCACACGACGCTCCCCTACCCATCCACACACCTGAACCAACCCTCAAGGGGCGGCTTAGCTAACATGTGAATGCCATAGCTTCGGCGGGTGACTTGAGCCCCGCTACATTGTCGGCGCGGAATCACTTGACCAGTGAGCTATTACGCACTCTTTCAAGGGTGGCTGCTTCCAAGCCAACCTCCTGGTTGTCACTGCGACTCCACATCCTTTTCCACTTAGTCACCGCTTAGGGGCCTTAGCTGATGGTCTGGGCTGTTTCCCTCTCGACTACGGAGCTTATCCCCCGCAGTCTCACTGCTGCGCTCTCACTTACCGGCATTCGGAGTTTGGCTAACGTCAGTAACCTTGTAGGGCCCATCGGCTATCCAGTGCTCTACCTCCGGCAAGAAACACGCAACGCTGCACCTAAATGCATTTCGGGGAGAACCAGCTATCACGAAGTTTGATTGGCCTTTCACCCCTATCCACAGGTCATCCCCTCCATTTTCAACTGAAGTGGGTTCGGTCCTCCACGCCGTCTTACCGGCGCTTCAACCTGCCCATGGATAGATCACTTCGCTTCGGGTCTAGAGCGCGCGACTAAACCGCCCTGTTCGGACTCGCTTTCGCTACGGCTACCCCACACGGGTTAACCTCGCCACACACCGCTAACTCGCAGGCTCATTCTTCAAAAGGCACGCCATCACCCACGTAGGGGCTCTGACGGATTGTAGGCACACGGTTTCAGGTACTATTTCACTCCCCGCCAGGGGTACTTTTCACCTTTCCCTCACGGTACTTGTCCGCTATCGGTCATCAAGGAGTATTTAGGCTTAACAGGTGGTCCTGCCAGATTCACACGCCATTCCAGGAGTAGCGTGTTACTTGGGAAATCCCTCCACAGACATCGTCTTACCACTACGGGACTATCACCCTCTACGGTGCCGCTTTCCAACGGACTTCGCATTCAACGATGTTTTCTTACTGTGCCACCGACCGGCAGATCGATGTGAAGGCTCCCACAACCCCAACCACGCAACCCCTGCCGGGTATCACACGCAGCTGGTTTAGCCTCATCCGATTTCGCTCGCCACTACTCTCGGAATCACTTTTGTTTTCTCTTCCTACCGGTACTGAGATGTTTCACTTCCCGGCGTTCCCTCCACCTGCCCTATATATTCAGGCAGGGGTAACACGACATGACTCGTGCTGGGTTCCCCCATTCGGACACCCCCGGATCAACGCTTCGTTGCCAACTCCCCAGGGCTTATCGCAGGCTCGTACGTCCTTCATCGGCTCTTGATGCCAAGGCATCCACCATGTGCCCCTCATAGCTTGCCAAACAAACACTCAACAAAAACAACAAACAACCCCACAACCCAACGGGTCGTGCGGCTCATTGCCCTCATCGAATACAAAACTCAAAGGCTATAACTACAAAGACCGGCACCACACACCCACAACACCTGGTGAAGCATTGTGAGCATTGCATGTGTGATGCCAAAGATGCTCGCGTCCACTATCCAACTATCAACCACCCAACCCACCAACACCCCCACCACACCAACAGCGCAGCTTCAGCGAAAGAGGCAACCCACCCCCACCACAAA
>NZ_KB822598.1 GCF_000364605.1 Nocardioides sp. Iso805N
ACGATCTCCTCGACGAGTCCCTGGAGGGAGGCCAGGCAGCGGCCGATGACGGCCTCTTCGTCGCGCACGATCATCGCCACCGAGATCGGATAGCGCCGTCGCGACATCGTGCGCGCTCCCATCGAGGCAGCCTCAGGCACTGGCAGCCACGAGCTGCTCCCCGTGCGCGATGCGACGGTAGCGCTCGGCCTCGGCGGAGCGGCCGAGGGTCTCGTAGTCGTTGACCAGCAGCCGGGCCGCCAGGACGGTGGCGCGGGAGCCCAGGACGCCGGTGTACTCCTGGCGGTCACCCATCTCCACCGCCTGCGTCCACAGCCCCGTCGAGGCCGCGGCGAGCTCCTCGGCACGCTCCGGCTCGCTCCACCGCAGGCTCAGTGCGAGCTTGCGTACGGCGAGGCCGAAGGCGTAGAAGAAGTCCGAGGAGTCCGGCCAGGCGCGGGCCTCGATCTCGCCGACCTGGACCGCCTCCTCGAGCCGGTCCAGCTGGATCAGGGTCAGCACCAGCCGCATCGAGACGCGGTGCCACCACGGTGCCTTGACCGGTGCGTCCGGCCCGGGGTTCTCGGGGTGGAGCAGGTTGTAGGCCTGGATGAGGTGGGTGATCGCGTCGGCGTACATGTCGCGGGTGAAGAACTCCGCGGCGAGCTGGTACCAGAGGTAGGCGTTGCTCGGATCGTCCTCGAGCGAGGCGATGAGGATGTCGACGTTGCGACCCTCCTTGCGCGCCTTCGCCTCGTCGGTGTAGCCGTCGTGGCCGACCAGCAGGCCCAGCCGGACGCCCCGGATCTCCGGGGTGGCCTGCTCGTGGACCCGGCCGGTGAACGTGACGTGCCGCGGCACGAGCCGGATGATGGGCGTCGGGACGACGTCGTCGTTGAGGGTGCCGTCGGCCCGTGCCTGGAGCATGTCGATGCTGCCGGCGAAGTTCGGCAGCCGCTGGCCGATGTCGTCGAAGAGCGCGGCGGCCTGCTCGCGGTCGGCGATCCATTCGTCGGCGTCGATGCAGAGCCGCCAGGGGTGGGTGGTCTGTTCGAGGGAGTAGGCGCGGGCGGCGCCGAAGTCGTC